>NZ_BAAHXX010000001.1:0-2294766 GCF_054657855.1 Thermococcus atlanticus
TTTGTGTTTCATTTCTTAAGGATTTCTCCCAGGCTTTCAAGCAGTTTTAGGCCTCCCTGTCCCGGCCGATTTTGGCCATTGAAAGCCACTCTATGGCGTGTATAATGTCCTCATTGGAGAAATCCTTCAGTTTTTCCTCTCTGGCTTCTATATCGTTGGAAATTTCGGTTTTGTATTCGTGCTCTTTTTCCAGGAGCCTGTCCATGGTGTCCAGAAGCTTCTCTTCGTCGAATTTATACCCAAGGGCCTTGAAGACCTCAAGCTTTGTCCTGAGTCTTGCCCTCGCCATATAGCGGAGCTCTTCATCGCCGAGGTAGAGGTTTATGTAAAATGCATCGGCTGTTCTCCCGTAGTATTTCTCCACAAGTTGCCCTTCATCTCCGTCCTCTTGACCTCGACCAAGCCGGCCTCCTTGAGCTTCTCGATGTGGTGGTATATCGTCTGGGGGGTCTTGCCGAGTATCTCCGAGAGCTGGGAAATAGTCATCTCCTTGTTTCTGAGCAGCTTGAAGAATCTTTCTCCTCGTATCTTCGAGCATAAGCTTTATTACTTCGGGTCTGCAATAACCTTAACCTTCTTCGTCATTCCGCTCACCTATTTTAACGTTCTAATTTGAATTTGAGCGTTCTGCAATATAACCTTTTCCCTTTATGGATAATTTATCCAAGCTGGAAAGTTTTATAAATGTAAAAGTCCAAGCGGCTCTGGAGGTGGGGACATGAACCTCGACTTTTTGTTCTACCCTGAGAGTGTTGCTGTCATAGGGGCCTCAAACAAGCCCGGGAAAATAGGAAACTCGATAATGCGCTCCGTGACAATGCACTTCACCGGAAAGGTTTATCCGGTCAACATAAAGGGGGAGGACATTGAGGTAAATGGAAAGGTGTTCAAATCCTACAGGAGCATCAGGGATATACCTGACGAGGTTGACGTTGCGGTTATAGCAGTTCCGGCAAGATTCGTGCCTGATGTCATTGACGAATGCGGGCAGAAGGGTGTTAAAGCCGCTGTGGTCATCTCTGCGGGCTTTAAGGAGGCCGGAAACGTTTGAGCTTGAGGAGGAGCTCGTGAAGAGGGCAAGAAAGTGGGGAATAAGAGTGGTTTGGCCCGAACTGTCTCGGTGTTACAAACATTGAGAACGGCTTCGACTGCAACTTCAATCCTCCGGAGAGGCAGGCGAGACCGAAATTCGGGGAATAGCCTTCATGAGCCAGAGCGGTGCCTTTGGGGCCGCCATCCTTGACTGGGCTGCGAGGCATGAAATCGGAATGAGCAAGTTCATCAGCCTGGGAAACATGGCTGATCTGGACGAGAGCGACTTTATGAGTTATCTGAAGGATGATCCAAGACGGGTGTTATAACTGCCTATCTTGAGGGTGTAAAGGACGGCCGGAAGTTCTTCCAGAGAGCCAAGGAGACCACGGTGGTCAAGCCGGTTGTGATTCTCAAGGCCGGAAGAACCGAGGCCGGAGCGAAGGCTGCCGCATCGCATACAGGTTCCCTCGCCGGTTCCTACAAGAATATATGAGGCCGCTTTTGAACGGCGGGCGTTTTGAGTGCCAAAAGCATGCGCCAGCTCTTCAACTATGCGAAGGCTTTAACAATGCAGAAACCGGCAAGGGGAGACAGGGTTGCCGTAGTCACCAACGGCGGTGGAGCTGGAGTCATGATGAGCGACGGTTTGCTTGAGAAGGGCCTCAGGCTTGCCGAGCTGAGCGAAGAAACCAATGAGAAGTTTGCGAAGGCGGTGGAGGAGGAAAACTGCCCCATCACATGAGTTACAGAAATCCCATTGACGTCATAGGCGATGCTCCATCAAAGAGGTACGAGCTTGCCATGCGCTACGCGCTGGAGGATGAAAACGTCGACGCTCTCGTCGTCATAGCGCTCTTCCAGAGCCCCGCTTTGGATGAGGGGCATAGTTGATGTTATGGAACGGGTGCAGGAATACGGCAAGCCGATAGTCTTCGTCGCTCCGGGAGGGGATTATCCGGAAAGAATGGCCCGGAGGATTGAGGAAAAGGGCGTTCCCGTATATGAAACAGTTGGGGATGGCATCGACGCCATCTATGCCCTCGTGAAATACGGCCAGTGGCTGAGGGAGAATGGGAGGCTTTGATGGCTTTTTATTTCCTTTTGGTATTCTACCGACAAATTTTCTAAGCACGATTATATAAACATGGTTAGAATTCTGGGATTTAGAGCTTGTTGAGACCTGACGCTTATTTCAGTATCTTCAGCGTCTCCACTCTTTTAAAATCATCATCGAAGGTCGCCATTGTTTCTATCTGTAGAACTCGCAGGTTGAGACTATCAGGCGTCATTTGGAAGCAAATGATACTTTTCAATGGCATTCTTTGAGTTCGCCAATATCTCAGAGTTTACATCCAGCATGCCGAATATGGAAAAGAGCTCAAAGAGCGGCTCCAGATGAACCTTGGCCAGAACTTAGGGGTTCTCCTGATTTCGTAGGATTTCATTCCCGTTTTGACCTTTATGTAGAAGAACATGACCTCCGGGGGCAACTATTGGGTTTATGAATCCCCTTATATCGCCGTTTTCAACGCTTTCTATAAGAGATCTGGCTTTTTCTATACCCGTGGTATATGAGAACGTTTGAGTCAAAGAAAACGTTAGGCCTGCCACTCATCCTCGATCTCCTCTATTATTGCATCGATCTCATCCTTCTCCATTTTGACTATCCCAAAGGTTCCTCTCCGATACCCTCTTTGGCAGAATCTTGAGGGTAACCTTACTCCCTTCGGGAATGTTGAGTTTTTTGGGTCTTAGAATTCCGTTTTCATAAACGGCCTCGACTGTGACCTCCATTGTCTCACCAATGGAACTCTGCTTTTGAGGCTAATGATGGTGTGGGCAATACCGTGGTCGGGATTCCTGTCCGGTATGTGGCAAGCCCCTTGAGTACGAGGGCACGATAGAGGGCTCCAAAGGCTGGGATTACACCCTTTATCGTTGCATCTATTGTGGCAGGAGGTACTATAAGAAAGTCCCTCAGTTGTGGTTTTAGCTCATGATTTTTTGTGTGTTTTACTCGTTTTCCTGTCGTCTTTTGGTTCTCTCCGGAGCCAAGCCAGCTTGTGGAGGTTTTCCTTAACCGTGCTCCCTTCTCATAAACGCTCTCAGTAGCAAAACCCGTTTAGACTCTTCACCGTATAGCATGACACGGTGGTGGGCTTGGAGAAGGTAAGCGGGACAACGGTTGAGCTAGTGCTGGCTGAACTTAAGAGAATACGGCGTGAGCTTCAGAGGCTTGAAGACCTTTTGATGGAAGAAAGTTCCAAACTGAGCGAGGGGAAAATTGAAGAACTCATAAAAGAGGCCAGGGATGAGTCTGTTGAGTGGGTGAAGCTTGAGGAACTACCAAAACCGGAGGATTGAAAATGGGTTTCCCCGTTGAGGTTCACCCCCGCGTTGCTAAAGCCATCTCGAATCTAAAGCCCGCCCGGTATCAGAGGATACCCGACTTTCTCTCAATCCTCCGGGAAGAGCCGGTGCCCTCTGCCATCTATGATGTGAAAAAGCTCAAGGGAACGGGGGATTTGTCCGTTTATCCCGTGAGAGTTGGAGATTACCGTCTGATCTACGTTATTGATTGGATTAATTCTCGGGTCAGAGTTCTTCGCTTTGAGTGGAGAGGCTCTGCTTATAAGTGAGACTCCAAAAACTTTAAATCCTCTTTTCACATTTTCTAACCTATGCCCGGTGATTGCTTTTGGCCCTGGTGAAGTCCTCTTCTGCTTGGGCTTAGCCTTGAGTTTCGTTTCCACTGGAAATGGAGGTGTTTTGAATGGACGACGAGTTTAAGGTCACCCCATGGGACGTTGAAGGTCTTGTTGACTATGCGAAGCTGATAGAGGAGTTCGGAACGAGCCCGCTGACGGACGAGCTTCTTGAGAAAACGGCAAAGCTCACGAAGAGCGAACTGCCCATCTACTTCAGGAGAAGGTTTTTCTTCTCCCACAGGGACTACGATAAAGTTCTGGCCGACTACGAGAGCGGAAAGGGCTTCTTTCTCTACACGGGGAGGGGCCCGAGCGGGCCGATGCACATAGGCCACATAATTCCCTTCTTCGCCACCAGGTGGCTCCAGGAGAAATTCGGCGTCAACCTCTACGTCCAGATAACCGACGACGAGAAGTTCCTCTTCAAGGAGAAGCTCACCTTCGACGACACCAAGAGATGGGCCTACGACAACATCCTTGACATCATAGCGGTCGGCTTCGATCCCGATAAAACATTCATCTTCCAGGACAGCGAGTTCACAAAGATTTACGAGATGGCGATACCGATAGCGAAGAAGATAAACTACTCGATGGCCAAAGCGGTCTTCGGCTTCACGGAGCAGAGCAAGATAGGAATGATATTCTACCCGGCGATTCAAGCTGCTCCAACCTTCTTCGAGAAGAAGCGCTGTCTCATTCCAGCGGCGATAGACCAGGACCCATACTGGAGGCTCCAGAGGGACTTTGCGGAGAGCCTCGGCTATTACAAGACGGCCGCAATTCACTCCAAGTTCGTGCCCGGCCTGATGGGCCTTGAGGGCAAGATGAGCGCCAGCAAGCCCGAAACTGCCGTCTACCTCACCGACGACCCCGAGGAGGCCGGCAAGAAGATATGGAAGTATGCTTTAACAGGTGGAAGGGCGACAGCAAAGGAGCAGCGCGAGAACGGTGGGGAGCCGGAGAAGTGCGTCGTCTTCAAGTGGTTCGAGATATTCTTCGAGCCGGACGACAAGAAGCTCATGGAGCGCTATCATGCATGCAAGAACGGCGAGCTCCTCTGCGGGCAGTGCAAGCGCGACCTTATAAAGCGTGTCCGGGACTTCCTGAAGGAGCACCAGAGGAAGAGGAAGGAGGCCGAGAAGAAGGTCGAGAAGTTCAAGTACACCGGCGAGCTGGCGAGGGAGCAGTGGGAGAAGAGCATCCCGGAGCCGCTGAGGGGCTGATCAGGATTTTTAATCCATTTTCTCGAAACTTTTTTATACTTGTCGGGGTTAACTTTTACTGGTGGGCTGAAAGTGAGGAAGGCGGTTCTTGCGTTTCTCATGATTCTTGTCTTTATCCTCCCTGCTCCCACAGTTTCGGCTCACTACTATGTGATTCTCGACGAAAATCTCCCTCATCTCCGGCCGTACGCCCTTGAGATTGCCGAACTTCACAACGGAACCGTAGTCGTTTCGAACTTCTCAAACCTCAGCTTTCTAAACTCCGATGACTACGCCCTCTTGGTCGTGGGCTATTCCAAGTTTAACGAGAGTTTTGTCTACTCCCTCTACGACAGCCTGGATTTTGATGGGGACGGAATCTACGACCCGGCCGTCGGTTTCCTGCCGGTCGGAGGCTCGCCCGATATAGCTCCGCTCATGTATTCGCTCCAGGAGTTCAGGCCGGATGGGGCGATATTCCTCCGGGCAGGAAAAGTTGGCTACGATGAGTACCTGAGGCTTTCTGAAAACGCATCCCTCATATGGCTTGAAGGGCACGGCAGCCCCTCTGGCGTGGATATGGGCTCCTGGGGATTCTATCCCGGCAGTCTCGGCGACCCCTCTGGAAAGGCCTTTGTCTTGGAGTCCTGCGACGTTGGAAGGGTATGGGAGACTAACGATTCCCTTGTGCTTGCCCTCCTCAGGAGGGGCTCTCCTGCAGTAGTTGCTTCAATAGACATGGGCGGCGTCTCCTACCTCCCGGAGCGGTTCTGGGCCTCGGGTTATCCCCTGGGAAAGCTCGTCCAGATAAGTAACGCGTACTTCCTGAAGGTTGGGGTGAGGCCTAAGGCAGTTCTCTTCGGCGACCCGGCGCTCGTCCCTGTGGACTCAAGCGAAGGTTCTATCGTGAGAAGCCCCGCAACGGGGTTCTACTCCAAAATATTTCCCCGGATAAACGGTTACATCTACACACCCGGAGAACCGGGTTTGGTGACATTTTTCAGGGCCTACGGCAGCCTTTTCTCGGTGATGGATTTGTGGAGAGGCATTTTCACGATGGGCGGCCTTGGGCCCATAATCCTCGTAACGGCTTTCGCGGTGGTCTATCGTATTCGTCCCGGGAGAAAGAGACTTCTTAGGCCGGTGGGCTCGGCAGCTCTCTCTTTCCTCATCCTCGGTGCGGTCACTTATTATCCTCCCCTGGGCGTTTCGGCCAAAATAACACTCTTCTGGTCTGCCGTTGCACTCTTCATTGAGAGGAAACCCCTCTGGGGACTTTTGGCGCTCCTCCTGCCGCCCCTGGTGATAGCCCTTACCGCGGTTTTATTGGGCACGGCAACGCCTTCCTACGGGGCCTTTTTGGCCTTCGTTTCGCTCTTGACTTCACTCGTCCTCTTGGTTCTTCTGTTTATTTTCAGTAGGCTTTTCCATAGGGTCCTTAACTCCTGAACCTCACCTTCCTCGAACTCTTCTTCTGCGAGCGCTTTATAACTTCGGGCGTTCAACTATGTCTGGTGTTGAAGATGGTTCGCCTTCCATTCCGCGACAGTTTTTACGAGCTTAAGCCGAGCAAGATAGTATGTCTCGGCAGGAACTATGCGGAGCACGCGAAGGAACTCGGCCATGACGTCCCGAAGGAGCCCGTAATATTCCTCAAGCCGCCGAGCTCGCTTATAGGGCCGAACGAAGCCATAATCCTCCCGAGAAAAAGCAGGGAGGTCCACCACGAGGTCGAACTGGCGGTTATAATAGGAAAGCGGGGAAGGAGGATTCCGAGGGAAAAGGCGATGGATTACGTCCTCGGCTACACGATACTCCTCGACATAACGGCCAGAGACCTGCAGTGGGAGGCCAAACGAAAGGGCCTCCCCTGGACGGTAGCGAAGGGCTTCGATACCTTTGCACCGGTCGGCCCGAGGGTGGTTGATAAACGCGAACTGAGCATAGATGACCTTGAAATCGGCCTTAAGGTAAACGGCCAGCTCAGACAGCTTGCAAGGACGAGCGAGATGATATTCAAAGTCCAGGAGATAATCGAATACGTCTCGGCCATAATGACCCTTGAGCCCGGCGACATAATAGCGACCGGGACTCCAGCAGGAGTAGGCCCGCTGAGGCACGGCGACCATGTAGAGGCGTGGATTGAGGGAATTGGGAAGGTCGAGTTCGACGTTCTGGTGGAGGACTCAATCCTGTGCTGATTTTTACTTCTTGTCCACGAGCTTTACAGAAATCCACTGCATGTGGTTCTCTTCGTTTTTAACGATAAGAACGTAGTTCCCATCAGGAATCCTGAGGTGATCTAGCTCGACACTTCTCACATGCTCCCACGCCTTGTAGCACTCGAAGGGCTCACCTTTTTTGAGCCTCCCGAAGTCTTCCTTGGTCAGGATATAGACGCTTATCTCGCCGTCGGCCTTAACGTAGCCGTTCAGAGTCGAGTCTCCGATGAGCCGGTACTCCTTGTAGTCCTCAAGGTTGGTCTTCCACTCGTAGTTGATGCTCCTGTAGTTAAAGGCGTAGTATATCCCTCCTGCGAGAAGCACCACCAGAACGGTGAGGCCAAAAACGATTGCTCTGGCCTTCATATAACCACCCAGTAAAGTAGGAAAAATTTGCTTAAAAGTTTTACTCAATCACGTAGGTGTGCACCATCAGCCCGCCGTGGCCGATGAGCCTGTGGTGCTTGATTTCGAAGCCGTTCTCCTTGATTGCTCTCTCAATTGCCCTCTTCTCCGTCGTTATGAAGACTCCCCTCTTCCCCAAAATCTTTGCCAGCTCACCGAAGAAGTCCATGTAGAGCTTTGGAATCGCGCTCTTCCGCCTAATCTTCAGCCCGTAGGGGAGATTAGTTTCCTGAACTTCTCAAGGCAGGTTATCTGTCCATTGTAGTCCCTTTTGAGGAGGACGTCTTGGCCGAAAAAATGGGGAATGAACATCAATGAGGTTTTGAGCTCTTTTTTCCTAAATCCTTCTTCCCTCCTTTACATAGATTGTAGCCTCGCCTATATACTTGGCATGGTCGCTTATCCTCTCAAGGTGCCGTATTATGAGAGCCTCAACGGCCACACATGGACTTGAGTCCTCTGTCAGCAGTTCTATCGAGTTTATGTAGAGCCCATCGACTTTCCTGTCCATCTCCATAAGCCTTCCAATCGCCACCTCATCCCCTTCGAGGAAAGCATTAACCGCCAGCTCGACCATATCCCTCACAATTTTGAGGGCATACCTTGAGCTTTCAAAGGCACAGCTGACACCGGTAATCTTAAGGGTGCGTTCTATTTCCATGGCATACCTTGATATCCTGTACAGGTCATAGCTAACATCTATTGCACTCTGTATGAAGCGCAGATCACCTGCCATCGGGGAATACCTGACGAGCAGCTCTGTAGCGATGTCAAGAACCTCTCCCCTAAGTATATGGAGTCTGCTTGCAATCTCTTCTGTGGAGTCAAATCTGCCATCTATGCTTTTTTCAACCGAGTTGAGGGACTCTAGTGCATGGTTTCCCATTTCCCTTAGCAGCTTTCTTATCTGATCCATACCAATCTCAAGCAGCTTTCTCATAGCCACCACCTTAATGTTTCAGGTTATCAAAAGTATGGGGGACTTTTCCAGCCCCTTCCTCCCCATCTGATAATACAGGGCGGAGCTTAGAATGTGTTTTGTATGATTGGATATTCCCTCTCCATGAATGAGCACGGCCATAATTTTTGGATCATCTGTTTTCGAGAAATGCTCCCACAGTTCCTCGAACGAAGACTCAAAAAGGGAAGATCATCCACGGGTATCCGGGCGTCCCTGCCAATCGCGGATATTCCGTGGTTTAACCACGGGCGGATCAGGTTAAACACATCACGCGCGACATGCTCAGCCTTTTCGTCGGGGGAGATATTCAGGACAACATTGATCCGTGAGGCATGACGCACCACCCTGTATGTGTCATACGTCGAGCCGAGAACCGCCCTTATGAACCGCATATCCCTTGCTAGGGGCTGATATCGTATTAAGGCCTCTATGGTTTTGTCATTGAGTTTCTCTCTCAGATCAGCCGCTTTCCATAGAAGTTCCTCCGTTCTGACTTCATCCCCAATCGTTTCAGGGCAAAGTGCATCCATAGCGGTATTCCCCAGTTCCTTGAAGAGATTTTGGATTTCCCTGAAAAGCCGTGATTTCATCCAAGTGCCCCCGTTACATACTTCTCGGTTAGCTCATGTTCAGGATTCTCGAAAACCTTTCTTGTTGGGCCCATCTCAATGATCTCTCCGAGGTAGAGGAATGCAACATGATCGCTTATACGGGCGGCCTGGGCGGGTGAATGGGTAACGAGGACTATTGTGTAATCCTGCTTCAGCTCGAAAAGCAGCTCTTCAATTTTCTTTGTGCCGACAGGGTCAACATTTGCTGTGGGTTCGTCCATCAGCAACACTTTAGGTTTCATGGCCAGTGCCCGTGCAATGACGAGTCTCTGCCTCTGCCCCCCGCTCAGATTTGCAGGATAATCCCTGAGCCTGTCCTTCACCTCATCCCAGAGCGCTGCTTTTTTTAGAGCCCACTCAACTCTTTTATCAAGCTCTTCTCTGTTCTTAACAAGTCCGTTGAGCTTAACACCAATTGCAACGTTGTCGTAAATCGTTAGGTGGGGGAAGGGATTCGGATACTGGAAGACCATGCCAACGTCTTTCCTTATTTCAATGGGATCCGCATCCTCCCTGTAAATATTCTTCCCGAACAGTCTGACCTCACCTTCAACCCTTGTGTTATCTCTGAGTTCGAGGAGTCTGTTAAACGCCCTTAACAGGGTTGATTTTCCACATCCGCTCGGACCCATCAGGGCAAATACAACGTTTTTTGGAATCTTGAGATTGATCCCCTTTATAACCATGTTATCCCCGTACCATATCTTCAGCCTGACGGTTTCAATTGCGAGCTCGGCCGAGGTTATGCTCATAATTTCACCTCCTTAAGACTCAGTCTTACCGGAATGAACAGTGCGAGGAATATCATTAGGAGCACAAGTGAAGCCCCCCAGGCTATCTCATGGTATTCATTGCTCGGACTCTGGATGAGCTGGTATATCAAAAGGGGAATTGCACCCACGGGTTTTGTGATGCCCTGATAGTACGTCTGGTATGCTCCGCCGGCGGTGAATAAGAGGGGTGCGGTTTCTCCGGCAACCTTTGCAATCCCTATCAGGACACCTGTCAGGATACCTCTCTTTGCCATGGGAATAAGAATTCTGAAAACCACCTTAATCCTCGTCAGACCCATACCGAATGCGGCTTCCCTGTAGGTGAAGGGTATCTGTCTGAGTGCCTCCGTTGTATACACCGCTATGTATGGCATCATTATTATTGCCAGTGACAGAGCCCCGGCCAGGGCGGAATATGAGCCCATGGGAACCACGAGGATCTGCATTACAAAGATTCCGACGAGTATTGTTGGGAATTCCAGCATTATCTGAAGGAGGGCTTTTGTTATCTTTCCGATGCTGCTCCGGGGGTATTCATAGGCATAGATTCCAACGAGCAATGCGACCGGCAGTCCCAAGAGGGATGCGAGAACAACGAGCATCAGTGTCCCGAGGATGGCCGGCCCTATTCCTCTGTCCTGAAAGGTGCCGGTTATGAATTTTGTCCCGTTCTCAGCCAGAACCGGAAATCCTCTGATGAAAACGGTGAGGAAGATATGGAACAGTGGAATGAACATTGTGAACGTCAGAAATGCTACGATGAGCAGGAATGCCTTTTCTTTGATCTTCCTTATGCTGTAATCATAGCTTGACATTGCGTTCCCACCTCCTCAGCATGTGAATTCCGAGGATATTGACGGCAAGTCCTATAACAAACAGTGCAAGACCTGCGGCAAACAGTGCGGATGTCATGTAGCTGTAGATAAAGGCGTTCCCGAACTGATTTGCTATCAATGATGATATCGTATATCCCGGTGCAAACAGAGCGAGTGTCAGGTTGAACGTGTTTCCTATAATGAGGCTAACCGCCGCCGTTTCTCCGACAGCTCTGCCGAATGCCAGTATTGTCCCGGAATATATTGCCGGCCGTATGTATCCGAGGAGTATTTTTGTTGCCTCAAGTTTGGTGGTGCCGAGGCTGTAGGCTGCCTCTCTGTATGTGAAGGGTATCATCTGATATGCTTCCCTTATTATGGCAGAGGCAAAGGGTGTTACCATTATTCCGAGAAGGACTCCGGCCGAGAAGTATGAAAAGCCGGATAGAGGGGGGTAAGAAAAGAAAGGTATGAATGAAAAGTGGTCATGGAGGGGCTGCATGATGTATCTTCTCAGGAGTGGTGCGAGGACAAACACACCCCATATACCGTAGATGATCGTCGGCAGGCCAGCCATGACGTCCGAGAGTATTATGAGGATGTTCTTGAGCTTTTTGGGAGAATAATCAACGACGAATATTGAGTATGCGATTGCGAGGGGAAGAGCTATAATGAGTGCCACGAGGGATGTATAGACACTTCCCCAGATTGCCGCCAGAATTCCGTAGTACTCTTTCTCCGCCTCTTCCGCAGCGTTCCAGATGTTCTTCAGGTATATATCAAGGCCCTCCCTGTGAAATATCGGCATTGAGTTGTAAAAGTAAACCCCGAGCATCAGGGCAAAGAGCACAAAAACAAAAATTACCGCAGGAAACAGGATCAGTTTCAGTCTGTCCCTCATATCAACCACCTGCCGAAACTATTTTTGAGGAGATTCCTCTCTGATCCACCCGGACTATTCTGATGCTTCCCTCATCCCCCCACAAATTCCACCAGCTGCCGGAGAGCGCTGAGGTCTGCACTTCCGGAAAGCCATTGTCAAGCCTGAGGCTGTTTCTGTGAAGATGGCCCGAAAAGAATCCGATCACATTTCCGTCAATAATGTCAAGTATTTCCTCCTTTCTTTTCCACTGAGAAAGTGGATAATGGGAGAATATGATGGATCTTGGGATTACAATCTCCCTGAGCCAGTTTATCAGTTCATCTGTTGGTCTGCATTTTCTTGTCCTCATCTTAGGCGTTATGAAGATGAGCCTCGTTCCATCGATATCAACGAAATAGCTATCCTGTCCGAAGAGGGCTTTATAAACATCAAGCCCGAAAGATTTGTTGACATCATGATTTCCCGGAATCAGGAACACCTTAATCCCTCCCCTCTCAAGGGGCCCCACAAAAAACTCCTTGAATGTGAGATACCAGCCCAGCACTCGGTCTGCATAGCTCTTATCTGCCATGGCCGCTATGTCCCCCGTGACCACCACGAATTCTGGATCCAATTTTTTGATCCATTTTGCTGCCTTTAGCAGTGTCATTCTTGGATTGAGTGATACGCCGTAGAATTCCCGGCATTCCCTCTCCGTTGATACTGTATGTACATCCGTTACATGTACGAATCTCATCGAACCACCCTGATTTTGGGACTTTTAACTGATAGAATGCTTCTGAGTACATTATCCTCTTTCTGATACTCTCTGATCTCCCAGATGATGTTCTTTGGCTTTCTAAACAGTATTTTTGGAAGAATATTGTTGAAATCGATGCGGCCTTCCCCCATAGCCATGTGCTCATCTCTCGCGCCGCCGTTGTCGTGAAGGTGCACATGCTCTATATCATCGAGCAGGAAGTACTCCCCGATATCAAGCCCGTATTTCAGTGATGTCAGAAATGCATGTCCTATGTCGAGGCATACTGAAACATTTTTTTCGAGGAACGGGAGTAGCTCGTGTGGAAAAGCCCCGATTCTGTTGTCAGTTAGATTTTCCATGACGAGCTTCACTTCATATTCCTCGGCTATCGTTGCTATTTCCATGAGCTGCCTCTTTGTGTTTATAAATGCCCTGTGATAGTTGTTCCCGATATCTCCTCCATGAACAACAACGTATTCAGCATCAAGGATCTGGGCTATTCTGAAAACGTTCTCCATTATCCTGATATTTTTTCTCGAATTTACCCCGAGATCAAGTTTGATGTTCTTTCCATCGGAGCAGGGAGCATGAAGCGTGAAATCAACGTTGAGAGAGAGGAGCTCGTGCAGTACCTCCCAGTTTATCCCAGAGGGAGTTAAAACCGGCATATCATCAAAGCCCAGCTCGATTACATCAAGTGGAAGCTCATCTACAGAAAAGCCGTGGCCTGAAATCTCCCTGATTATGAAGGAGTTTACGCCGACTTTCATTTCTTTACCCTCCAGTCAAAAAGGTAAAGTGAAAATAATGAAAAATCACCCCTGTATCATATCAACTGCTTTGAGACCTATCTCAGCAACTTCTTTCGGGAGACCAACGTAGCCGGGAGCGAGATTCTCCGGTTTCTGGCCTTCCGTGAGAACCCATTTGAGGAAGGCCTTTATGGCCTTAGCTTTCTCCGGACCGTAGTGCTTTCCGTTCTTGTTTTCCCACACCAGCATATGGGTGAATGCCACAATCGGGTAGGACTCATCACCCGGAGCATCAAGAAGCTGCTTGAGGTTTTCTTTGTAGCCCTCCGTGGGGCTTGGTATGAACGCTTTGACGTTTGCAACAGCTGCCTTGATGGTATCCCCCGTTGGTTTAACGAACTTGCCGGCCTTGTTCTCAAGGGCAGCGACTGGAAGGTTTTCGTTAATGGCATATGAGAGCTCCGTGTATGCTATGCTGTATTTGGTCTGCTTGAGAATTGCAACGACACCGGGGTTGCCCTTTCCTGCCAGCCCCCTGCCCATCTTGTCGACGGGCCAGTTTACTACTTTTCCAGCACCGACTTTTTCAGCCCACTCCTTGCTTATCAGGCTGAGGTAAGTTGTGAATATGGCGGTTGTTCCGCTTGAATCACTCCTGTGCACGACTATGATTTTTTCGTGCGGAAGTTTTGCATCAGGATTGAGGTTCTTTATTTTTGGATCATCCCAGTACTGAATTTCACCGAGGAATATCTCAGCTAAAACTTCCCTGCTGAGTTTGAGCTCTTTAACCCCCGGAACGTTGAACGATACAACAACTGCTCCAACAACCTCGGGAAACTGCAGCGGTTGATCTCCTGTGGCTAGGAATTTCTTCCACACATCCTCCTTAACTGGAGGATCGGTTCTTCCGATGTCGGTTAAGCCCTTAAGGAAAGCTTCCTGTCCGTGCCCGCTGCCTCCACCTTCATATTCGATCTTAACATCGGGATGGAGCTTCTGGTAAACTTCAATCCACTTCTGAATCTGGTACATCGGAAATGTTGCTCCTGTGGTTCTCAAAACAACCGGTTTTGCTGTGACAGTTGTTGTCTTTTCCTCAACCTTTGTTGTGCTGACGGTCTTTGTGACGGTCTCCTTCTGGGTAACCGTCGTGGGAGTCTGGGTCGAGGTACTGCCTCCTATGCAGCCGCTTGAAAGGACGGCAAATAGGAGGATTCCAACAGCCATCAGGGCGAAGGCCTTTTTCATGGTATCACCGTTTTGAGAATAAAACGGTGAAAATATAAAGATTGCCGCAATAGAATATAGTTCAATATATTTAACTATATTTATGTGGGTATAAGTATATAGAACAAATAGATCACGTAATAATATATAGATGAACCATCAGTCCGCCGTGTCCGATGAGCCGGTGGTGCTTGATTTCGAAGCCGTTCTCCTTGATTGCTCTCTCAATTGCCCTCTTTTCGGTGGTTATGAAGACCCCGCGCTTTTCGAGGACCTTGGCGAGCTCCGCGAAGAAGTCCATGTAGAGCTTTGGTATCATGCTCTTCCGCCCGATTTTCAGGCCGTAGGGGGGATTACTGACGGCGAAGGCAACGCCCTCAACGTACTCGCTCATCCTCGTGGCGTCTCCGAGAATGAAGTTTATCCGGTCAAAAACCCCGGCCGAGAGGGCGTTCATTTTTGCCCCGATCAGATGCTTCCTGAACTTCTCAAGACCGATTATCTCTCCGGTGTAGCCCCTCAGGGCCAGCTCTATCGGAATCGTCCCGCTCCCGCAGAAGGGGTCGATGAAGGGCCCTCCGTCCGGCTCTGTCAGCTCTATGAGGGCGTTCGCTATGCTCGCCTTCAGATGGGCGGGGTGGTCGTAAACGCGCCAAGGCCTCTTATGGAGCGAGCTATCTCCGGTGGTATCTATCCCGAGGAAGAAGACGTCTCCAACGAGCTCCGCCCTGAAAATAACCGCGGGATGGTCGAGGTTCACTTTTGGACTGCCAAAGCGCTCAAGCCTCTCGAATATCGCCTTTCCGACGGTCTTGGATATATCGATGCTCGTTATCCCGTGCTCCCCCTTCCGGAAGCTCCTCACGGCGAAGCTCTCGCTCACCTTGACGTACCTTTCCACCGGGAGCTCCGAGACAAACTCCTCTATCCTCCTGAGGGCAAGGTCGGGCTCTTCTTCACATATTCCCTCAAACCTCCCGCTCGCTATCTCGACTATTACTCTGTGCAGGAGCCTTGAGTGCTCGTTGAGATAGGTTGAAACGCTCAGCTCCCTCTTCCGTCCCTTTTCGTCGGTGTAGAAAGCTTCGCCCACCTCAGCCAGAACCCTACCCTCGACGCCCAAAGGCCTCTCCTCCACCCGAAATGAAACTCCAAGTTTGTCCAGCAGTGCACTTACTTCAGCTCTGGCTATGTCCTCTATTCCCCGTGAAGTCGTCAGCAGGAGCCTCATGGCTCTAACTTTGATGGGGGGTTTAAATGGGCTTCGAAACAAAACTTTTAATGTCTTTCATATAACTTCTTCATGTAAGGTGATGACGCGTGATTGAGGTTTATAACGTTTCCAAGCACTACGAGTTCGGAAACGTGACGGCCCTTAAGGGGATAAACCTGACCTTCGAGGACGGGAGGTTCTACGTTATTGCTGGCGCCTCCGGGAGCGGTAAGACGACGCTCCTCAACATTCTGAGCGGAATAGACAGGCCGAGCTCCGGCAAGGTTCTCGTTGACGGCGTTGAGATTCATTCACTGAAGGAGAAGGAGCTAAGGCGTTATCGCCTCGAAAACTTTGGAATCGTTTTCCAGTTCTTCTACCTCGTGCCGTACCTTACCGGCCTTGAGAACGTCCTCCTGCCGATGAAATACTCGAGGAAGGTTGAGAGCCCCGAGAAGAGGGCGAGAGAACTTTTGAAGCTCGTCAACGCCGAGCACCTCGCCGACAAACTTCCGAAGCACATGAGCGGTGGAGAGATGCAGAGGATTGCCATAGCGAGGGCACTGGCGAACAGGCCGAGGTACCTCTTCGCGGACGAGCCGACGGCGAACCTCGACTGGGAGAACAAAGTTAGAATCTGGGAGCTTCTGAAGAGGATAAGCAGGGAGGAGGACGTAACTGTAATAGCGGCGACCCACGAGAGGGAGTTCTTCCGCTTTGCTGACGTCTTAATCCTCCTGAGGGACGGTGAGGTTCATGATGTCAAAGGTAACCTTCGCAAAGCTTAGGCGCGAGAAAAAAAGAGCCGTGACGGTTTTTCTAATCTTCGCCTTCCTCAGCTTCGGCATCAACTTCACGCTCGGCGGAATCGGGAGCTTTGTGGGAACTATAAACGATTTCTCACACATCGGCAACGTTGAGCTCATTGCTCAGGGCGTGACCGTTGAAAACCTCACGCGCTTCGGCGAGATCGTGAACTACATGTACTACCACGAGGGCATGGTCAGGCTGAACGGGAAAAACTACAACGCCTTAATCGGCTACGGACGCTTCAAGGTTCCCAGAGTTCAGAGCTCTCCGAATGGCGTCTACGTTCTGGCCTTCCCGGAGGCGAAGAGGGGCGATAAAATCGAGGTCAACGGGAAGACCTACACGGTTCTCGGGTCATACTACTATCTGATGGGCAAGCCGGTAGTCCTGACGATGGAGAAAGGCAATTACCTCTACGTCTTTATGCGCTGCAACGACACGAAAGCTCTGGCCGAGTTCCTGATGAGACACGCGAGGATTCGCTACTTCATGGTCTATCAGAACGGCCACGTTCCCTACGCCGATGAGATTGGGAACGTTAAAAACTTCGTCATGAGCTTCTTTTATCTCCTCCTCGGAACGGCACTCCTCGTCAAGGTTCTCGTGACGGTCGCCCACATCAGGGGTAGCACGAGGGAGGTCGGCGTTCTCAAGGCACTGGGCATTCCCGATTCCTTCGTCTTCACGCTCTTCGTCGGCGATTACCTAATCGTCGCTCTCCTCGGCTACACCGCCGGAATCCTTCCCGGAATTCTTCTCGGAAGCCGTTCGAGCCTTTTTGCATCAATCCCGCTGAGGCCGAACTACCTCTACCCTCTCAAGTTCGACGTTCTGATAACCCTTGCCGTAATCCTAATGGTTTCTCTGCCCTACCTCTACATCTCGCGGATCAGGACGATTGAGGCCCTGCGCTTCTTCCCCAAGAGGTCTTCCATCGTCAAGTTCCTGGCCGTCTTCTTCATAGCCTTCCTGGCATCGAGCTCGGCCTACTTTGCCTTGGCAGGTATAGAGAAGCTCGCCAACTTCAGTGCGCCCTTCAACATCTGGGTCATTGGCAGTCCTGAGAAGGTAGCAAAGCTCCCGGGCGAGAAAGTTGCTTACCTGAGTGGTCAGAGCGTGAACGGAATCACGACGGAAATCTACTTCTTCGACAGCAAAAGCATCTTCGAGAAAACTCTCCTCGAAGGAAGGTGGTTCGAAAGGTCGGACGAGGCTGTCGTTGAGGTCGGCCTCGCGAGGAAGCTCCACATCAAGGTTGGAGATAGGATTAGGGTGAACCTTCTCGGCGTTAACAGGGTCTACCGTGTGGTCGGAATCAGTAATGCGTTCTTCCACAACTACCGTGCCCTCTTCCTCCCGAGTCAGGGATTCGTCGAGCCGACGATGGACTTTATGAAAGTAAGCGACCCGGAGAAGGTCAAGGAAGAGCTTGAAGCTCAGGGATTCAAGGTCTACACGCTCGGGGACCTCAGGAGAATGACCCGGCAGAATCTCGTGCTCTTCAAAACGCCTGTTTACACGGTTATGCTCGTTACCTTCCTCGTCAGCGTCTTCGCTATCTTTACGTTGATTTACCTCGAGGTCGAGGGCAACGAGAAGGTCTACGCCACGCTCAAGGCCATAGGGATTCCGGATTCGCACGTCGAGCGGGAGTTTCTGGCAAAAACCGTCCCCTCGGCAGTCATCGGATCTTTGCTGGCTCTCGCGCCGGCAATCAGGGTGGGCTACTACATCGGCAACATACTTCTGCCGGTCAACCTCTCACTCGGCGATGCCCTGCGGATTCTTCCTCTCCTGCCGGTCCTCTACTTTGCCTATGCCCTGCTTACTGTCTTGGTGGTTAGAAGGATTATGGGAAGGCTGGACGTGGTTAACGCTTTAAGGGCCTAATCGAGAATCGCCACGACCCCTTTCCACTTCTTCCCAAAGCACTCGCTCGCTAAAACGTGCTTGCCGGTGAGCCTTTCGAGGAGCTTTATCCCGCCGTCGCACTTCTTGAAGCCGGTCGCTATCCCGACGGTAAAGCCCTCTATCTCCCTTATCCCCACGCGCTTCCGGTTGTCGAGCTTTTTTCTGAGTTCGTCCCCGTATTTCCAGAGAATTCTCCTCGGGTCGAGGAGAAGGTCTTTCTCGATTCCGTCGAGGACGTCCTCGAAGTCCCAGGTAAAGTCCTCCCCTCTCTTCTCCCCCTTCCCGAAGAGGGTAAAGCGGCCCGTCTGCCACTCCCTCAGGAACCACCTTGCCGTCTCCTCGATGTCAACCTCTCCTCCGGCCTTTATCAAACCCCTCCTCTCCCCTATCTTTCTGAGGACTTCCTCCTCGCTCTCGAACTCCTCTATTCCGAACTTCTCGGTTATCGCTTCCTTCCTCGTTTCGAGGATTCTGCCTATGAGCTTGAGGGCCGGCTTTACAGGTTCCTCTATCTTATCGGCTGGAAAGCCGCCCTTAATCACCAGCTCGTCGAAATCATCGATGGGAACAACTCCCGGGCTGTCGAGGAGCCATATCTTCTTGCTGAGCCTTATCAGCTGCTTCCCCTTCGTGTATCCCGGTATTGGGGCGGTGCCGACGGCCTTCTTGCCCTTCAGCGTGTTGATTATCGTGCTCTTCCCAACGTTGGGGTAGCCTATGAGGGCGACCTTAACCTTATCCCTCTCATCTAGCAAGGGTTTTGCGAGCTTTTTGAGTTCTTTCCTTAAGATTCCGGTCCCCTTCCTCTCACGGGCGGAGATAAAAACAAGCGGTATCTCGCTCCTCCTCTTGTACTCCTCTGCCCACTCCTTGGGCACCAAATCTGCCTTGTTCATAACGATGAGGAGTGGCTTGCCATCCTCCTGAACGAGCCTCTCAAGCTTTCTGTTCCTCGTCCCTATCGGATCCCTCGCATCAACTACCTCAACAATGATATCGGCCTCCTCAACTACCTCTTTCACCACTCTCCACGCCTTCCTCTGCTTCATCTCTCACCACCGTTATCTCGAATATCACAGTTCCGCCGTCGGTGTATGGCGGCCCGGGGTCGAGGCACTGGATGTAAGCTTTCTCTCCCCTGCCTAGGCCTAGCTCTCTCGGCTTAATACCCTTTCGGAGAGCGACTATGTACGGGAGCAGCGATGCAAATGCATGGGTGCATATCGCGTCGGTTTCCTCAAGATTTATTTTCGGCCCCTCGATGACTATTCTATCCCCTCTTTTGAATACAGGGCATTTTCCACGAATCTCAACCACCCGCACGGTTAATCTTTCCATGCAACCACCGAAATCTAAATAAAGTATTGAATTCAAAAAGCTAACTTAGAGGGGAATGCTTTTCATGATAACTGCTGATGGTGGTGCTCAACGTGTCCGAGGATATTGAAGCTAAAATTCGGCGTTTACGGGAGCTTGGTAAGGCGAGCGCCGAATCCGAGCCTGTGAAGCCTGTAAAACCCAAACCCGCCAAACCTCCGCGGAGGATAAGCCGTATAGGGAGCGTCCGTGAAAGAGAACGCAGAAAAAGGATTTTAATTGGCTCCACAATCGTAATAATAATCATTCTCGCTGTATCATGGGGAGTCTACTCATATTACAAGGGTGCGGGAGCCAGAGAACTTGAACAGGCCAAGAAAGCGAAGATTGCGGAGGTTGATGCCTATTTCAAGGGCAACATCATGAACTTTTCCTATGCACAAACGAAGAAGGCAGAGCTTCTCAATGAAATAGCCGCAGCGCAGTCTGTTGAGCAGGTTAACAAAATAGACGTCAAGGCCGCGTATAAGGATGTCCTTCAGAAATATCAGCAGGAACTTGAAAAGCAGAGACGGATGGAGCAGGAAAAAATCCTGAATGAAACAAAGAGGAAGAAGATTGACGAAATCAAGCTTGAATTCAAGCCCCTGCTTTCCAGACCCCTCCCGGAGGACATCAGGAAAAAAGCCCTTGGGGTTCTCCAGTCTCTTGAAAATCAGATTATGAGCGCCAAAACCGTGCAGGAGGTCAACTCAACCAGCGCAGCCCCGTATCTCCTTGAACTCTGGAAGGACTACTACTACTTCCTGATTGACAGCACCCCCACACAGAATGTCCTTCTGGAAAAGGGAGGCATGAAAAAGATATACACAAAGGATGAAGCGAAGACCCTGATAGGGAGCTTCCTGGATTACAACGAAATAATGCAGTACCGCGTTAGCAAGGTTGAGATGGTTGACATAGCCCTCGTCCTGCCCAGGGACAGGATAAACGGTGCGTTTCTATCTCCTGGGGACAAGATAGTCATATTCTCCAAGAATTCAACCGGCAGTCCGTACAGGGAGATAGCCAACATGGGGTATGTTGAACTCGTTCTGCTGCCAAAGCAGGCTGGAATAATCTCCGCCAGGGAGTCCCAGTCCCAGTCAAGCTCATCAAGCACCTCCTCATCGGATTCCTACTCGGAACAGCATTCGAGAGCATACACCCCGGCAGGAACATCAATTTCTAACGGAGAGAGCTCAAGTGATACCACCTCCACATCACAGAGCTCAAGCCAGTCCTCATCCGCATCTTATAACTACAATGTTGACCTTTCCGAGATTCTCAAAGCCGTGGCGGCTGGCAAGATAAAGGCTGCCGATGAGGTTAAAAAGGAGCTTCAGAGCTATGGATGGGAGATAGTAGACCTGGAGAAGCTCTCGGGAATGCTGGTTATGGATGCAAACACGCAGGTTATGGTGATAATCAAAGTCCCATCGGTCTTTGTACCTGATATACTCTCCCAGCAGAACTTCATCTACATTGCAAAGGTATCCAAATGAGGTGGTTGCAATGAAACGCCCTCTGCTTTCTTTTTTCATGATCCTCCTTCTGGCGGCACCAGTGCTGGCAGCTTCATACACACTCCCCGGAACAGACCCCACGGAGGGATACAAACACCACAACAACATCGGAATCCGGGGAGAGGTCATGATAAATCTGAATGTCACCCTAATCAACACGGCTCCATTTCCGAAGTTCGTCATGGTCAACCCGAGGTATGACTTTACAGTCTACCGGAGGAACAACGGGGAATACGTAATCGGCATCAGAGACACGAGCGGGAAAACAGTGTATCACATAAACAACCTCAGCGCCAACACGCTTAACTATCACCTCGGCTTCTGGATCAGGCCGTACGAGACTGTCGTTGTCAATTTCAGAATCACAAACAGCACCTCCTATCTTCCCCAGATGAAGGACTACCGGAGCCTCTGCGGCGGAGGGCAGATAACGGATCTGACCTTTGAAAACGGGACTGTTTCCAACGGCACCGTTTCCGTAAATGAGGGGCTTTCAAACCCGATATGTGATGTGCTCTACCCGCAGATCATCAACACCCCCGAGGTTGTGGATATAACGAGCCTGCTTCCCCTGATAGATGGATATGTTAAAATACTGAAGTACTCCGGAACAGTTACTTTCAGGCTGATAAACGTGCCCGATGAAAGCGGTGAGTTCTGGTCGGTGTTTGCGGTTTCCCTGCCCGTGATATTTGCCGGTGCGGCCCACTATGATTTTGAGCCGAACTACACGATGACATACAATGAGTACATGGAGAAGTTCGTGGATGAATACCGCGGTGTTGGGATAGAGAAGAAGAAACCCGAAACCCTGCAGGTTTCAGATAATCTATTCTCCCTTACAGGCAGTCTGCTTGCAGGAGTCTCTGTGACACAGCCCCGGCCTGTGAAGAGGGAAAACACCACTTTCCTTGACTATCCTGTGTGGATAATCTGGCTCGGTAAGAGTCTGGATATTAAATATCACGTGAGCTGGAATAATAATGAAAAGGTGAGCCTAAGTGGGGGAGAAAAAGAAAAAGTCTGGGTTATCCTGGATAGAGGAAATTTTGAACGAAGATAGTGCCCCTCTTGAAGACATCCTGAAAAAGAAGAAGGGTGAGGAGAAGGAATCGAAAGAAAAAAAGCCCCCCCTCGGGAACCTCATGGGGGGCGGTGGCCTTACCCTCGGGGAGATACTCTCGAATAATACCGGAAAAGAGGAGAGAGGGAAAGAGGCCGGAAAGGAGAGGAAAGTCAGAAAAACCATGCCTTCAGGCCACATCATGCTTGCGGACATTCTTAAGGGTGGTGAGGCGCAGCGGGTTGAAAAAAGGGCCCCACATAGAGAAAAAGAAGAGAGAAAGCCGATAGCTCCTTATTACCAGCAGGGAGGAAGCTCCCTGGAGAGCATCCTCCAGAGTTCCGAGCCTGCCAAACCCGCCCCCTCACTGGGAGACCTCCTCGGAACGGCAAAAAGGGAAGGAACCGAGTCAGTCTATCAAACTTACTCCGGGGAAGTTAAGGTTCTCGATGTATACGGGAATGTGCGCATACTTAAGGTGAGGGGAGAGCCTGTTCCTATATATGAGCTCCGCATGCCCAGATTGAGCGACGATGAAAAAAGGCTTCTGAAGAAGATAAAGGAGAGGGCTATCTCCGAGATTCAGATTGATCCCGAGAGCATACCTGATTTCGAGACGCGGCGGAGGGTTTTTCTGAAAGCCGTGCGCGACATGATAAAGGAGGTAAATCCCCACATGTCAGAGGGGAGGATTGAGTTTCTCTCTGAGTACATTGTCCAGAACATGATAGGCTACGGCAGGCTCGATCCCCTTGTCAGGGACGATAACCTTGAGGAGATAATGGTCATAGGAACCAGCAAGCCAGTTTATGTGTGGCACAGGCGCTTTAACATGTGCAAAACGAACATCCTCTTTGAGAACGAGAAGGAGATTATGAACATCATAGAGAGGATTGCGAGGGAGGTTGGGAGGAGAATAGACCAGCAGAGCCCTCTTTTGGATGCCCGTCTGCCCGATGGCTCCAGAGTCAACGCCACCATTCCGCCGATAAGCCTTGAAGGGCCCACCATAACAATTAGAAAGTTCAAGCGGGACCCGCTGACCATAATCGATCTGATAAAATATGGTACCTTGAACACGGATATAGCGGCCCTGCTCTGGATCTTCGTTGACGGCCTCGGTGTTAAACCCGCCAATATCCTGGTTGCCGGCGGAACCGGTTCCGGAAAGACCACCATGCTGAACTCCTTGGCGATGTTCATACCTCCCAGCGAGAGGGTCATCAGTATAGAGGACACGGCGGAGCTTCAGCTGCCCATAGAACACTGGGTGCGGCTTGAGACGAGGCCACCCAACCTCGAAGGCAGGGGAGAGGTCACAATGGATGACCTCGTCAGGAACACCCTCCGTATGCGTCCGGACAGGATTATAGTCGGTGAGGTTCGTGGCCCCGAAGCGAGAACCATGTTCACAGCAATGAACACCGGGCATAATGGCGCGCTCTATGATTTTTCGGTGATCCAGTTCCCCGACGGCAGATTTGAGCTTATAGGGGATGTCGTGGAGAAGCTCTTTGAGAAGTACTCTGACAGGATTGAGACATACAGGGATCTGGAGTATATAGTTCTCGACGAGGAGGATCGTTTCGAGGTCGTTAGCGTCGGCACCGACCTGAAGGCCGGGAAGCATGTCGTCTCAAGGGTCTGGCGCAGAAGGGTTAGAAAGGGCGAGAGGTTGATGCGTATAAAGACGCACACGGGCAATGAGGTGGTGCTCACAAAGACGCATCCTTTCTTCGTCTTTTCCGATGGCGATGTCATGAGGAAAGAGGCGGGGAAGCTGAAGCCGGGCGATAGAGTTGCAATCATGATGAGGCCTCCCAGGCCGCCCCAGAAAAGGGCCACAATCAATCCCGGGCTCTACAAGGGGATAAGCGATTACTACCTCGTTCCCAACGGGGTTAAAGTTCCCAACGATGGAATTCCACCGGAGGGAGCCCGGTTCCTGCTCTCCGTCAACTCCAATCCTGTAAAGCTCGTAAGAGAGGTTAATGAAGACCTGGCATACCTCACGGGGGTTCTGCTGGGCGACGGATACATAGCATCAACCGGGTATTACATCTCGGCGACCTTTGATGATGAAGGTTATATGAATGCTTTCATAAACGCCACCTCAAAGTTCCTTCCCGGGTATTCACCCCAGATAAAAACCAATGGCACAAGCACTGTCGTTACAATCGGTTCAAAGATTTTCGCCGAAATGCTCTCAAGGATATTCGGGATACCCAAGGGCAGGAAGTCGGAGATATGGGATGTTCCCGATATTGTTCTGTCCAACGATGAGCTAATGGGATACTTTATTGCAGGACTCTTCGATGCGGATGGTTATGTGGATGAGAGTGGACCTTCGGTGATCCTGACCACCAAGAGCGAGAAGGCGGCGAGAAAGATATGGTATGCCCTCCAGAGGCTTGGCATAGTGAGCACGGTCTCAAGGGTGAGGAACAGAGGTTTCAAGGAGGATATCATATACCGCATCGTGATAAGCAGCATTGACGATCTCAAAAAGTTCCATCGGTTAATACCGCTTCAGCACTCAAGGAAAAGGGCAAAGCTTGAGGAGATACTTAGAAGCAAAAAGCCCTATCGCGGAAGAAGGACATATCGTGTGCCGATTTCAGGCTCCATGCTCCTTCCCCTGAGGAAGAAGCTCGGTCTAACTGTTGCAGAGCTCTCAAAGCTCGCCTCACATTACGCCGGTGAAAAAGTCTCGGAGAGCCTCATAAGGCACATCGAAAAGGGCAGGGTGGGCGAGATAAGGCGTTCCGCTTTGAAGGGCATAGCGCTGGCATTCCAGAGGGTGGCTGAGGACGTAGGAGATGAAGATTCATGGGTTCAGGCAAAGAGGCTTCAGCTCATAGCCGAGGGAGACGTCTACTGGGACGAGGTTGTGAGCGTTGAGGAGGTTGACCCCGAAGCCCTTGGAATCGAATACCTCTATGACCTGACGGTTGACGGAGATCACAACTACGTTGCCAACGGCATACTCGTCTCCAACTGCATGGGAACAATCCACTCCAACTCCGCCCGTGAAACCATAATAAGGCTGGAAAGCCCGCCCATGAATGTTCCGAGGATTATGATCCCGGCGCTGGATATCATTCTGATGCTCATTCGTTTTAACAGCAGGAAGAAGGGCGTCATCAGGCGTGTTACGGAAATTGCAGAGGTTTCGGGGATAGAGGGTGAGAGCGTGCAGCTAAATAAACTTTACAAGTATGACCCTGCCAAGGACGAGCTTGAGTCGACGGGTGTCCCGAGCAGGTTTATGGCTGATCTTGCCCACCACACCGGCATGAGCATAGCGGAGCTTGAGGTGGAAAGGGAAAAACGTAAGATAATACTCGACTGGATGATTGAGAGGGGCATAAGGGGAATTGAAAAGGTGGGACATTATATAAGGCAGTTCTACATAGATCAGGAGAGCCTCCTGAAAAGGATAGAAGCGGATACGGGTCTCTTAAGCACGAGCAGCAGCAAGGTTGGTGATCTGCTCTGAAGGTGATACTCAATGGGAGTTGCTGATGTCTTCCTTAACATCCTAGAGAAGATCGGGGGGAAAACCGTTGAGGTGGCCGAGAGGCCTATCTCCCGCATACCCTCCGGCAGGTCAATTCAGGATCGTCTGAGGGTTCTCAAGCAGATGCAGATAGAGGTTGAAAAGGAAAAGATCAAGGAATCGGAAAAGGAAATGGCGGAGATTATTGAATGGCGGAGGCAGGAACTTCAGAAGCCCTTCTCTGAGAGGCTTGCAGAGGGCATGCTAAAACACTTCAGCGGCCCGATTAGAACGCTCTCAGCCTCATTCAGGGGGCTTGATTATGACCTGTACAGGGCAAACATGAAAATGAGCAGGGACAGCTACGTCGCCCTCACGATTGTTGTTTCGGTCTTTCTTTCCCTCTTTGCATTTGCGGTTGGTGTGCTGGCTTACTTCCCGTACACCCTTTCCCTGCTCTTCGGTCTGCTGGGATTTATGTTTGGCTTCATGTATATGAGGATTTACCCAAAAATCGTCTGGAAAACCCGTGTTGCCGAGGTTGAAAGGGAATTACCATATGCGCTTAGACACATGGCATCCCTCCTCAGTGCTGGTGTTGGCATCACGGAGGCCATGGTCTCGGTGGCAACTGCCAACTATGGTGTGATTTCGGAGGAGTTCGAGCTGATGATAAGGGATATGCACACAGGTGCATCCCTCGAAGAAGCCCTCGCAAAATTTGAGGAGAAGATGGATTCTGAAAGCGTCAGCAGGACTGTCAAGCAGATGATAAGGGCGATAAAATTCGGCGGAAACCTGGCGGATATACTGTACAAGCTTGCAGAGGACTTTGCGTTCGACTACAGGATGAAGCTCGTTGAGTATGTCCAGAAGATAAACGGTATCTCCTTCGTGTACATGTTCCTCACGATAGTCATGCCAACGATGTTTGTCGTGGGAATACTGGCGGGCTCCATAATGGCCCGGAGCCTCATCCTGCCCGTGGAAAGTCTCGCCCTCATACTCCTCTTTGCATTTCCCGCCCTGTCCGTGCTGATGGTGATAATGATAAAACGCGGAGAGCCCCGGTGATAAAAATGGCATCCATATCATCCACACTGATAAATATCCTGAGGCGGATAATACCCTCCAGACTCTTGAGGAGGTATGAAATTTTCATATACTCCGCCGGAATCGGTTTCTTAGCTGTTGAATATCTGACCATATCCCTGCTGCTCGGCATCATTGTGGGCACAGCTGTTGCATTCTTCAACACCTTTTACGGAGCGGTTACGTTCTTGGCGGTGTTTGTCGGCATGGCTGTCATATATCCCTACTGGAGGATAAACAAACGCATCAGTGAAATGGAGAAGATGCTGCCGGATGCCTTTTTCTACCTGGCAAGCTCCCTGCGGGCTGGAATCTCCTTCTCCGAGGCGCTTGAGGAGCTAACCACCTCAAAATTCGGACCTCTAACCGAGGAGTTCAGGCGGGTCGTCGCTGAAATCAAGAAGGGCAGACCAACTATTGAAGCCCTCAATGCTTTTGCCATCAGAAACGAGAAATCGGCCGTCCTTTACAGGTCAGTTAAGATTCTGATTGAAGCCCTGGACAGGGGTGCTCCAATGGCTGATGTGCTGGTCTCGGTTGCAAACGATGTGCGTGAAATACTCAAGATAAAACAGGAAAGAAAGGCATCAACAGGTATGCAGACGATGTTTTTCATAATGTCCAGCGGGATTATAGGCCCCATGATCCTCGGTATTGTGATTAAGGTCATGGACAGCATAAGCGGCAGCGCAGTTTCCATCTCCCTTCCGGTGGAGTCAATAAGGTTTCTGGTCATGATGTTCATAGTTATTCAGGCGATGGTTTCGGGGCTTGGTATAGGGGTGATAAGGGAGGGAAAATTCAGCGCCGGTCTTAAATACAGTGCATTCCTTGCCATCATGGGTCTCCTGGTATTCAAGGGCTCAGCACTGATAAACCTAAGCTTCTGAATTTGCTTTCTGTACGTCCACGATTTCAATTTCAAATATGAGTGTTTTGCCCGCCAGAGGGTGGTTGAAGTCCAGAGAAACGGCTTCCTCCTTCACATCCGCTATCTTGGCCATTCCGCTGTCCGTCATCACATACATGTCCTTTACCGGCTCTATACCGGCGTTTTCGAATTCAGAGCGGGGGACATCAACGATGAGGTCTTCATTTGGCATCCCGTAGCCTTTTTCAGGGGGGATAATAACGGTTTTCTTCTCACCCGTCTCCATGCCGATGAGGGCTTCATCCAGACCCTGAATGAGTTCTCCCACTCCGGCATTGACCCCAAGGGGGCCGTACTGCCTCTCCTCAACGTATATGTCGTTTTCCCTTGCGATATCCTCATAACTCGTGTCAAAAACTTCTCCGTTTTCAAACCTTCCGGTGTAGTTAAAAACCACAAAATCTCCTTTTTCAATCTTCATCAAACTCACCTGCCAGTCCGTTATCCCCGGGGCTTATAACGTTTTTGCCCGAATATTTTTTTTCTTTTTCAGGCATCTGTGGAGCTTTCACCTCCAAGCATTGTTTCCATGCAGCCTTTTCAAAGGGGTTTTCTAAAACTCATCCCTGCTCCCCCGACGGGACTTCTCAGGGAATAGGCTGGGGAAACTATATAAGGGTTGAAAATATACTAAAACTGGGTGAGTAATATGGGATATTTTTTGGACATGCTTAAGGAGGAATTTGGAAACCTGAAGGTAAATGAGGTGTATTCCACGGAGCTTGGGGAGAGGAGCGTGGAGATACTGGAGGTTCTCGTGGGTAAAGAGCAGTTTCTGGCCATGTTTCAGAGTGAGGAAAAGAAGGGAGGAATATACCTATGGTCTCTGATAATAACAAGCGCCAGAAACACCAGAACCATCAGGGGAATGGATAACATGAAGGGCATGAAGATGAGGATAAAGGCAAACATAAAGTCGATAATCGAGGGAATTGAGTGATCACTCCTCAGGGAGCAGGTAGTATATGTAGTGCGGCTTGTTCGTGAATTCGTCTATGTAAATCACCGTCCCGTTCCTGGGGGGCTTTAAATAATGCACCTCGCCTTTTTTGGTTGTTACCGCGGCAAACGCATCGCCTTTCCTCACCCTGTTGCCCACATCCGCTATCAGGGTTTTTACAAACCCCTCCACCGGCAGCAGCATCAGCTTATCCCCTTTCCGGAGCATTATCCTGGTTCTTCTGTCCGGGAGAACTATTACGGCATCGCAGAGCATTTCCTGGGAGTGCTTATCCACATAGAGGTGAAACCTGTCATAAACCTCTTTTTTGAGGAATCTTGATTTTTTGATATCAATGAATTCCGGCAGGGTTTCGCCCTTTTTCAGGATTACCTCAACGTTCCCCTGAATGATTATGCACTTTTCCCGCGTTTTTCCGTTTTCAATGAGGTTCCCGGGATCAGTCTCAACATAAAGCTCGGGAATTTTTTCCATTTTTCCACCCCCGTTTTACTAACATGTAAAAGCTTTTAAATATAATCCTCAAAACCTTAGTGGATTAAAATGAACCCGAGGGTCAGAACTTTTCCTTTATTCATCGCATTGTTTGCACTGATGACCCTGATGCTGAACTACAACTCTTCCATCTCGGAAATCCGCAGGGGGAGCGGGAATTACTATTTTATCGGAGCGTTTTTTGGACTGTTTGTGATAGCCGCAGCTGTTTTCATACTCGTTATTCTCATCGGACAGGGGGATTTTGTCGCAAGCAAAAGGCTCGACAGCTATAACTACTCCGTCCTTAAATGGGTGGTCTACTCAGCGGTTGCAGCCGTCCTGGTTTTCTCTCCCCTCCTCTACTATGCCTATACAAAACCCCTGCCGCCTCAGGGGAACGCCACCGTAAATAAAACCCTGATAAACGGCACCTACCATGTTTCGTATTACAACAAATCCCTCGGGCAGCCCACAGGGAGATTTGCCGTAAGCAACCCCTCCCTCTACCTCTACGGGCTCTTTGCAGTTTTTGCTATTGCCGCATCATACACGGCCTTCGTGTTCTACAGGGACATGCTCGCGAAAAGGAGAATAAAGAGACTCAGGAAAAAGGTGGAAGCTTTCGACATGAGGCTCCGGGAGGAGGGCATAGATTTTCTCGGTGACCCGGATGAGGCTGTGGTGAAACTTTATAAAAACGCCGTCCTCTGGCTTGAGATACTTGGAATCCCCTATAAAGAGAGCTGGACGCACTGGGAGCATGCGGATAGGGTCAGGTACAAGCACGACGCCTTTATCGAGCTCACGAAACTATTTGAAAAAGCCAGATATGCCCCCGAGAGGGTCACGAGGGAGGATGCATACAAGGCGCATGAACTCTACATGAAAATACGGGGTGGTGAAGGTGAGGGTTAGCTGGGCGGCCCTGCCTTTCGTTCTGATTGCCATATTCGCCGGCTCATACATTCTGAGATGGATGGCTGTTGTGCTGGCAGCGCTGATTCTGGGTGTTGCCCTTTTCGGTTTTGAAATCAAGCTCAGATATCTGCCCAGAACCCGCTTCATTCCCAGGGAGAGGAAGTCGGAATTTGAAAGGACTGTTATGCTGATTTCCAGGGCCCGCTCCGGAGCTGTGGCCAGAGCGCTGATTGAGGAGAAGATAATTGACTCATATGCGGTGCTGGCTGATGACTACAACCGTGAGGTTTCCGGGCTCAAATCAGAGCCCAACGCAGCCCTCAGGGCCCTGCATTCGGATGGAGATTTCCTCGATAATCTTGAAAAGGCTTTAGAAATTCTGGAGGCTGATCTGAATGAAAGTTGAGGAAGTGCATGAAATAGGAAGCCGCATCTTGGCGGAGGTTGAAAAGGCAATAGTTGGAAAAAGAGAAGTTCTGAAGCTTCTGCTGACAACAATCCTCGCTGACGGCCATATCCTGATCGAAGACCTTCCCGGTCTGGCCAAGACACTCATGGCCAAGAGCTTTGCTTCGGCGCTTGGAGTCAGGTTCAGAAGGGTTCAGTTCACGCCTGATTTGCTGCCCTCGGATATTCTGGGTGTTAGCGTCTTCAACCAGAAAACCCTTGAGTTCGAGTTCAAAAAGGGACCAATCTTCACGAACATACTGCTGGCGGACGAGATCAACCGTGCCCCTCCGAAGACACAGTCCGCTTTGCTTGAGGCAATGCAGGAGCGGCAGGTTACCATAGAGGGAAAAACCCGCATTCTGGAGCGGCCTTTCATAGTTATAGCCACCCAGAATCCAATAGAGCAGGAGGGAACATATCCCCTGCCCGAGGCGCAGCTCGACAGGTTCCTGGTGAGGCTCAGGGTTGGATACCCATCAAAAGACGAGGAGATTGAAATCCTGAAGAGGAGGATTGCGAGGAAAAAGGAGGGTGTGAATATAGACCGTATCACGACCCCTGAGCAGGTTGTTGATATGCAGAGGGCAATAGAAGAGGTCTATGTGAGCGATGCGGTTCTTGAGTACATAACCGACATCATAAGCGCAACAAGAGAGAACAAGAGGGAGATAGACGTCGGGGCCTCCCCGAGGGGAAGTCTGGCCCTGTTAAAGCTGTCAAGGGCATATGCGGCTCTGGAGGGCAGGGACTATGTGATTCCCGATGATGTTAAGGCGGTGGCAATTCCTGCTTTAAGCCACAGGCTCATCCTCAAAAGGGAGCTCTGGTATACCAAGGTGAGCCAGGAGAATGTGATGCAGAGGTTGCTTGAGAAGGTTCCTGTTCCAAAGTTTGAGTGATGGACATGGAGAGGGAGTTTTATCCAACGGGCAAGGCGGTTCATCTGTTAATAGCTCTCTGGGGAGTTGTGGTGCTAGCTTTCTTCTTCCTCAGGTGGGATATGGCCTATCTCTCCCTCCCGATGCTGTGGCTGTTATTCATTGCAGTAGCATTCTTCAAGCCCGCGCTGGATGTTGAGGTTGAAAGGATTCTATCCCATGACAGAATCCTCGAAGGGGAGATCGTTGAGATAAGGCTCAGAATAAAAGCCAATGAGAGAATACCCAGCCTGAAGATTGAGGATAACCTCCCTGAAGGACTTGAGGTCGTTGAGGGGAGGTCGTCATTTGTGGCGTCGTTCAGCCGCGGCGAGGAGAGGGTCTTTTCATACAGGGTGAAGGTCAGGCGGGGCATACATGAGTTCGGCTTTGTGAAGCTCAGATACAGAGACCCCTTCGGCTTCTTTGAGCAGGAAAAAACTGTGGAGCTTTACAGCGAGCTTATTGGCGTCCCGAGGATTGAGGAGGTTCAAACACCCTATTCAACGAAGGGGACGAAGATAACCGTCGGTCCTCTGCCTTCCCCGAGGGTCGGCGAGGGTGTTGAGTTCCATGCAATACGGGAGTACCAGCCCGGAGACCCTCTCAGGATAATAAACTGGAAGGCAACGGCCAGAACAGGGAGGATAATGGCGAATGAGTACGAAAGCGAGAGGAAGGTGGATGTTATCCTCATAGTGGATGCGGCATATGCCGGGAAGGAGGTTTTTGATCACCTCGTTAGGGCGGCCGCCTCGCTTATGCTCGACAGCCTCAACAACGGCACGAGCTTCGGGCTTCTGCTTGCGGGGGAGGTGCCCCTGTGGGTCCGGATAGACTACGGGAAGAGGCACTTCTTCAAGTGCATAGACCTCCTCAGCACCGCAAGGCCGGATAAGAACAACATGATAGCATACCAGGTGGAGCACCTTGTAAGGAGCCGCTTCCCTGCCAGAGCCCAGATTCTCTACTTCTCACCCCTGATAACACCGGAGAGCAAGGACGCCCTGAGGATACTCTACAGCTACGGCTACAACGTTGTTGTTATAAGTCCGAATCCGTATTCTGTGATTGAGCCGAAAAACAGGGAGGAGGCGCTTGCCCTGAAGCTTTTGACCCTTCAGAGAAAGGCCCATCTCAAAAAGCTCTCTGCATACGGTGTGGTCGTTGACTGGGACGTGAATAAACCCCTGAAAACCGCGATAGCCGAGGTGATCAAGCTATGAAGCTCAGGCCGAGGGTTTCCTTGATTCCGTTTGTGGTCATCCTATTCCTCTTCGCCCTTAACGGAAGACTTGTATTCCTGATTCCTCTGGCATTTCTTGCCTTCTTTTCGTATTTTGTAGGTTCGGTTTTTCTCATACTGACCGCATTCTTCCTGATCTACCACAAAACGGGGGATATCTATGGACTGGGAATAATGGCGCTGGCCCTTTTCTTCGTGGAATCCGCCTACCTCGACAGGGAAAAAGCCCCGCTGGAGCACTATGCCATCCTCCTGCTGGCCGTTCTTCTTTCCCTGCCAACATTTGTCCTGATGAAGAGTATAGCTCCCCTAATGCCGGGGTTTGAGGCCACAGCGCTGGCGGCCCTGATTCTCGTGCTGCTTTATGCCTTCTCAAAGGTGGTGGCGGACTAAACGCTCCAGCTCCCGGTTTTTTTCAGCACTTCCCTTGCCCTCTCCAGCCCTTTTTTAACGCAGTCCTCAACGGCTGCGCCCCTGGAGTACATCGCCAGAAAGCCGCCCGCGAAGGCATCCCCGGCACCAGTGGGGTCAACGATTTCTTCCGGGCTTATGGGGAGCGCGGAAAACTCCCTGAACTCGCCATCGTAGACGAGAACCCCCCTCTCACCGCGCGTTATTACAACCAGCCCTGCCCCCCACCTGTGCAGAATTTTGGCGGCCTCTTCCACAGTTGAGGCTTTGGTTATCGTTAAGGCCTCCCTCTCGTTGGGAAACAGGACATCGACCCTCGATACTATCTCCCTCATAAGCCCGGTTTTCTTCCTGTAGTCCTCAATGTAGGTCGGGTTGAAGTCCAGGCTTAGCCTTTTGCCTTCGAGCCTCTTCAGAGCCTTGAGCTGTTCCTCCGGTGGAATAGGGGCTATGTGGAACAGCTTTGCCTCCATGTATTCCTCCGGAATTGGGGTCTCGCCCATTTTCCGAGCGACTCCTATCTCAACAGGGGCATCAACGCTTCCGTCCTCGTGGTAAATCATGTATATGTGAATCGTCCTGCCGGGCAGGATTTGAACGCCCCTAATGTCGAGAACCGAGGAGAGTTTTTCGAGCCATTCCCTTGGAAAGTCCTCACCGACCTTCGTTATCAGGCCCACCTTTGCCCCCGCCAAGGCGGCCGATGTGGCTACCGCCGCGGCCGCTCCCCCTGGGTACAGTATTTCTCTCTGTCCGGGAAATCTGATGTGGTCTATTGAGACGTGACCGAGGACAGCCAGGTCAAGCTTCATGAGCATGCACCTTGGGTTAGTTAGCAGGGCAACCCTTTAAGCGATTTGCGGTGGGAGTAATAGATTTCTACCCTTTCGTTTAGATGTTCATCGAAAAGGTTTAAAAAGCTCAGCTCAAAAATTCTGTCAAACTGAAGAGGTGATTTGAATGGAGGGGGCGTTTCAGAATAAGGTTGTCGGGGAAATTTTAACCAGATACAGGCGCATCTGGGCAATAGGGCATGCACAGAGCGTCCTGGGCTGGGATATGGAGGTCAACATGCCGAAGGAGGGAATCCTTGAGCGCTCCGTTGCCCAGGGCGAGCTCTCCGTGCTTTCCCAGGAGTTCCTCCTCAAGCCGGATTTTGTTGAGCTCGTCGAGAAGGCCAAATCCATAGAAGACCTCAACGAGTACGAGAGGGGCGTTGTCAGGGTTCTCGACCGCTCGATAAGGATAAGCCGCTCGTTCCCGCCGGAATTCCTGAGAGAGATGAGCGAGGTGACCAGTCAGGCCACCAAGGCCTGGGAGGAGGCCAAGAAAAAGGACGACTTCTCCAAGTTCGAGCCGTGGCTGGACAGGATTATAGATCTCGCAAAGCGCGCCGCAGACTACCTTGGCTACGAAGACGAGCCCTATGACGCTCTCCTCGACATGTTCGAGGAAGGGCTGACAACGAAAGAAGTTGAGAGGATGTTTGGCAGGCTTGAGAAGGAGCTCAAGCCGCTCCTTGAGAGGATAATGGAAGAGGGTAAAGTCCCGCAGAGCCACCCGCTTGAGAAGGAGCGCTATGAGAAGGAGTGGATGGAGCGCGTAAACGTCTGGATACTCCAGAAGTTCGGCTACCCGCTCGGCGTTCGCTCGCGCTTAGACGTCTCGGCTCATCCGTTCACCACCGAGTTCGGTATCCGTGATGTCAGGATAACCACCAGATACGAAGGCTACGACTTCAGGAGGACTATACTCAGCACCGTCCATGAGTTCGGCCACGCACTCTACGAGCTCCAGCAGGATGAACGCTTTATGTTCAGCCCGATTGCGGGTGGAGTAAGCCTCGGCATCCACGAGAGCCAGAGCAGGTTCTGGGAGAACATCGTGGGCCGCTCCAGGGAGTTTGCAGAGCTCATTCACCCCGTCCTGAGGGAGAACCTGCCCTTCATGGCGGACTACACTCCGGATGACGTCTACCTCTACTTCAACATGGTTCGCCCGGACTTCATCAGGACTGAATCCGACGTCGTCACCTACAACTTCCACATTCTGCTCCGCTTCAAGCTTGAGAGGATGATGCTCAACGAGGGTGTTAAGGCAAAAGACCTCCCGGAGCTCTGGAACGACGAGATGGAGAACCTCCTCGGCATAAGACCCAAGAGCTACGTCGAGGGAATCCTCCAGGACATCCACTGGGCCCACGGAACGGTCGGCTACTTCCCGACCTACAGCATCGGAACGCTCCTGGCGGCGCAGTTCTACTACCACATGAAGAGGGACCTCAACGTGGAAGAGCACATCGCCAATGCGGATTTCGAGCCGATAAAGGCCTGGCTCCGCGAGAAGGTTCACAGGTACGGCTCAATCTACCCGCCGAAGGAGCTTCTTAAGAAGTCCATCGGCGAGGAGCTGAACCCGGACTACTTCATAAGGTGGGTGAAGGAGAGGTATCTGTGATTTTCATATTTTTGCAACCCTTGTTTTATCTTCGTGGACGCTTACAATTTTGCCCCTAAAATCAACTCCCATCGACAAAGTTGTCTTGAGCTTTGAGTAAATATACTCAGCACTCTTTGGAGGGAATCTTAGAAGTATCAATCCGGGCATTTTAAGGTTTTCAACGAATAGTATCATTCCGAAATCTTTGTCAAAGGTTATGAGGATTCTGTCTTCCTCGCTGGATATTCTGGCCACTTCTTGGTCGGGAATTCCTCTTTTTACATCATAGACTGACAGTATGTCAAATCCTTCTTTTTGGAGACGTTTAACGACTGAGTATGGAATATTCTCATCAGCCAGAAACTTCAACGTACTGTTCCTCCTTCAATATCATACTGGCGTACCTTATGGCCGCGAGTATGTCTTCTTTCGTCAGCTGGGGATAGTTCTCAATTATTTCCTCAAAGCTCCAGCCGTTGGCCAGCAGTTCAAGGATAAAGTACACGGGAATCCTCGTCCCTTTTATCACGGGTTTCCCACCCATCTTCTTGGGGTTTATCTCGATTCTGTCGTCAATCATCATGTTTGTATATTAGGGATTGACCTTAATATGCTTTTTCGTATCTCATAATGCCTTAAATTATGACGCATGCAAATAGTGTATTGGTCAGACGATAATGATTTTGAATGACGTTTATGGTTAGTCCGTCAGGATTAGGGGCAAAAATCCTTCAGCGAGCTGTTTCGGGAGCTCTTAAGGGAAAGAAAGGGAAACGTCGACGCCCTGCGTCACCTGTATGGGATATTGAGTGAGGAGGAGTACAGGGAAACAAAGAGGAAGCTCAAAGAGATCGAGGAGGAGTTTGAAAAATGGGGGCAGTCCTTGACACAAACGTGATAATCGAGATCGCCAGGGGCAACGATGAAGTCTTTGAAAAAATCACGGCTTTGGACAACACTTTCTACATAACCTCAATAACCAAGTTCGAGATTCTCCTCGGAATGCCCAAGAAAGACGAGCTCATATGGCTTGAAACACTCATTGAGCTCCCGTTTGATAGAAAATGTGCAGAGGTGGCGGCGTACCTCCACAAAAAACTTCAAGGAAAAGGAAGTCCCATGTCTTTTAGGGACCTGTTCATAGCCTCAATTGCGATCCTCAATGGCCTGCCGGTAATAACTTTAGATAGTGACTTTGAGGTCTTGAAAGAGATGGGACTTGATGTAATGACCTTGAAACGGTCTTAACCTTCTTTTTTGACTGCTAATCCAATAATGATTCCGATAACAACACCAACGGCAAAAACCGCCGGCAGGCTCCATGAAATCTCTGGTCGGGCCTTTGACTCACTCTCCACCGGTTCAGGTCCGTTGCCTTCCCACTTTCCTCCGTACAGGCTCAGGGCTATCAGCGCGTAGGCATCGCCGTCGAGGGTCATGCTATTCCTTGGGCTTGCGAGCTCAAGGAATCTCAACGCCTCGTCTACATTCCCTCTCTTCGCACCGGCCATGTGGAGCCATATCAGCGCTATCGCCGTGGAGTAGACGTCGTGGTTCCAGGAGCCGTCGAGAGTTGGGGCTTCAATCACCGCGTAGTTCTCTCTGCCTCTGAACTGGAAGAGCTCCCTTTCGGCATATGAGGTTCCGATGAGGAGTAAGTAGTTTTCCGGAAGCTCTGGGTAGAGCTTCATCCCGTCCCTGAAGAAGCCGGACTCGTTTTCTAGGAGGGCTTTCCCCGAGCGTATCAGGAAGATACTCCCCCGGTCTGGGGGCCCCAGGCTGACGTTTATCTCGGCCCTTCTTCCGGTTCCGCCCCATGTTCTGAGGGTTTCCCAGCCGTTTGCGGTATAAATCCTCTCTTCAACCGTGTATTTGGTAATCCCCCTAAAGCTCAGCCTCAGCGTTGCGTTTCCAATGTACTGCGTCCTTTCGAGAAGAGAGGATATAAAATCAAGCGTCTCCTTCGGAGGGCTCACCTTCCCCTCCCTCAGAAAGAGCAACGGCAGGACTATGCTCTCGTATGGAGCCCTAATATCGCGGTAGGGCATGGGGGAGACAAAGCCCGTGAAGAAGTTGTCCAGATACGGCCCCACGAGCCTCTCCGGCCTCAGCCTTTCCTCCAGCCATTCCCATTCCCTGGAGACGTCGTATCCCATCCTTGAGAGCGCCGCAACGGCGTAAGCCGTGGCAACGATGCTTGGCGACTCGTTGACCCTGTTGAGCCCCGTCTGCTCCCAGAACAGGTAAACCGTGCTCCCCCAGTGGTTCCCGCTCTCGTTCCTCAGAAGGAACTGGGCAGCCTTTTGTATTTCCATGGAATTGGGGCTTTCTCCCGCCTCAAGGAGGGCTAAAATCGCCAGTCCGGTTCCAGCTGACTTTGAAAGCTCCCAGTAGAACCACTCCGAGTCCGGCTCTGGATAGTCGTCGGTTATTATTGCCGGAAAGGAACCGTCCTCGCTCTGCTTTGACTTTATCCATTCAACGAGTTCCCGGAACTCCGTGGAGTTCCTCGGGTAGCCGCTCCTTGCGAGGGCTATAACTTTGAGGCATGTGAGGTAGAACGTCTCTTTCTCCCTGAATGCCTCCCATCCGGAGACGCTTTCGGTGTTCCACGCATGGTTCAGGGTTCGGAGCTGATATTCGTTTATGTAGTGCTCCGCACCTCTGCCAATTAATGAACTGGCTCCAGCTGGCGGCAATATGAAACCGGGGATGAAAACCAGAAGAAGAATGATGGGGAGCTTCTCTCTCATACCGCACACCATGTTAAAAATAGGAAAGGAGACTTTAACTTTTTGGGACCTCACTTAACGGCTCCTCGATCCACCCCACCGGCTCGACCTCTATCGCCGCAACGCCGTACTTCCTCTCCCTCTCCTCGGAGTAGAAGCGCCTATAAACCCTTACTCCTTCCTCGATGCTTTTCACTCCGGGGAGGACGTTCTCTAGTCCCTCTTTCTCCAGCATCTCCCTGAAGGACGAGTAAACCCTCACGTCCTTCACAACACACATCAGCCTGTTCTCGAAGATTATCGTGTCCCCCGGCCTTATCCCCTGCCTCTTCTCGTCGTATAATCTGCCCTCAATCCTCTTCCTGCCCTCGGCTATGGCTTTGAGGTACTCCTCCTGAAGTCCCATTCTCCACTCCATGGCTCACACCAGATGCCTCAGTAGCATTGGCGATATCTTCAGAAGCCTTGCCAGAAGCCGGGGGCTCCTTATTATGGCCTTCACGGTCTTTACATGGTCATCGAAATCTGCTGTCCTCTCAATCAGCTCAACGGCCTCTCTGCTCCCGAGAACCTCGAATATCTTTTCAATCTGCTCCTGGGTGAGTCCCAGAAACATTTTCCTGACTCTCATTCCGAAGGAAATCTGCTTTTTGATGTCCCTGCAGAGCTTTTCATACTCACCGGGTCTGCCGTTTATGAGGGAATACGCCAGTGCATGGGCGCAGAACATACCGTAGGCTATTCCCCCTGCAGTGGTGGGCTTTATCTGGAGTGCGGCATCGCCGACAAGGGCGAGATTGCCTTTAATCCACGGTTTTCTCCAGCCAAATCCCACACTTCCCGCCCTGAACTCCACGATGTTCCCGGCCTTCAGCATTCTCATTTTCAGGAACTTGAACAGGGAATCGAGGCTTCCAAACGTGCCTACACGGGCAAGACTTTCGTTTACAGGTGCGACCCAGAAGAAAAATTCTTCATTGAGCTCTTTGTTTACCCAGACCTCAACAAAATCCTGCCTCTCAAACTCCCCGACGACCTCAACCTCATACCCGCTTAAAAACTCCGCCTTCGTCTTTGCTCCCATTTCCTGAGCAACCCTGCTCCTGATTCCATCGGCGCCGACATAAAACTGGGCTTCAACATCAAACTGCCGGTTGAACCTCTGAAGAACTGCCCTGCCATTTTTGAAGCCCATGAAGCGCGTCCCCATGAAGTACTCCGCCCCCTTTTTGATGGCTTTCTCTGCGAGTGTTTTTTCGAGAGCTTTCCTATCCACGAGATATGCCTGAGGCGAGCTTCTCTTAATCTCAAAGCTCTGTATCTTGGAGTAGAAAACAGCTCCCCTGAGCTCGTTGAGAACAGCTTTTTTCGGGAGCTTCAAATCATCGTAGCTCTCCTTACCGATTATCCCTGTGCATGCCTTTTCCCCGAATGAATTCCCTGCCTCAATAACAGCAACATCAAAGTTTCTCGCCAGAAGGTTTGCCAGATAGCTGCCAACCGGTCCGCCTCCGATAATTGCGACATCGTAATCATACTTCATAGCCCTCCCCAGAACCTATTCCTTTTAAACCCTATAAAGTTTAGCTTTAATTGTGATGGGGTGGGATTGCCAAACGTAGCGGACAACCAGAACGATTGAGGATTCTGCATCTATTAATAACAGCCGGCAATTAACATCATACCTTATAAATTCTGTGAAGCTTAACTTTAATGGTGGTGATGTTGAGGGTTCTGGTAACGGGTTTTGAGCCGTTTGGCAGGGAAAAGCTCAACCCCTCATGGGAAGCAGTCAGGGAACTGCCGGATGAGCTCCACGGGGCAGAGATAGTAAAGAAACAGCTCCCGGTGACATTCAGGGGCGTCAGAGCCCTTATTCCGGAGCTTATCGAAGAAATCGGTCCGCAGGTTGTGATTCTAACCGGTCAGGCAGGGGGAAGGCCGAACATTACCGTTGAGAGGGTGGCAGTAAATGTTATGGACTCAACAAAGGAAGATAACGAAGGCTACAAACCCGAGGATGAGCCAATTTTTGAAGATGCTCCGGCGGCATATTTTGCCACGATACCTGTAAAGAGGATTGTAAAAGCTTTGAGAAGTGAGGGAATTCCCGCAATGGTTTCAAACAGCGCCGGAACCTATGTGTGCAACACAGCGATGTTCACAGCCCTCCACACAATAGCGATCAGGAATCTGCCGGTGAAAGCGGGTTTCATTCACGTGCCCTATTCATATGAACAGGCTCTTGAAAGAACAGTGCCGTCCATGCCCATTGAAACTATAAAAAAGGCCATTGAGGTCTCAATTCGAACCTCTCTGCTCCCTTAGATAAATTTTTAAGAAGTTCTCCAGAGCTGTGAACGATGCAGAGGTGGTGCCTATTCTAATCCTTGGTGTTGATGTAATCGGCGAGAACCCGAAGAGGTTTGCAGTTGTGAGCTGGATGAACGGGAGGCTTGAGAAGAAGGGTGAGTTCACCCTCTACAGGCTGATTCGTTTTATAAAGGCAAAAAGGCCGAAGCTAGTTGCCATGGATAATATACATGAGCTCGGAGATGATCTGAGAAAGTTCCTCCGCGCCCTGCCCCAGGGGACGAAGCTGGTTCAGGTAACGGGCAGGCCGGGGGAGCAGAAGCCCCTCTGGGCTCTTGCGAGGGAGAACGGAATAAGGGTAACCGATAGGTTTGACCCCCATGAGGAGGCCAAGGTCTGTGCGCTTCTGGCCTCCAGGGGTGTTGGTTACGAGGTGCTCGCCTTCGAGGATGAGGTTGTCATAAAGGTCTCACGCGGGAGGAGCCAGGGGAAGGGAGGCTGGAGTCAGGATCGCTATAGGAGGAGGGTCCACAACCTGATCCAGAATAAGGTGAGGGAGATTGAGGACAGGCTGAGGAAAGCCGATATACCCTTTGATCTGGAGGTTGAGGAGAAGGACTATGGACTTGCCAGAGGAGAGTTCCGGGTGTATGCCGGCAGGGAAGAGCTCGCAGGGCTCATAAGGCCTGCCCATGGCGGTGATGTTGAGATAAGGATTTATCCTGTGGAGAGGAAAAGCCTCGAATTCGCCCCTCTGAAGAGCGAGAGAGCGATAGAAGAACGGAAGAGTGTGATAGTCGGGATAGACCCGGGAATAACCGTTGGGATAGCTGCGATAGACCTGAACGGGAACATCCTTGCCGTTTACAGCGAGAGGAACATGGCCGTGAGCGAAATTTTCAGGTTCATCAGCGACATCGGGCATCCCATAATAATCGCCACCGATGTCAGTCCAGCCCCAGGTCTTGTGGAGAAGCTTGCCCGCTCGTTTAAAGCCAATCTTTTCGTCCCAAGGGAAAGTCTCAGGGTGGATGAGAAGAATGAGCTGCTGAGAAATCTTGGGATATCGGTTGATGACGACCACCAGCGTGATGCGCTGGCCGCAGCATACAAGGCCTATCTCCGTTTGAAGCCGAAGCTGGAGCACGTGGAAGCAAAATTAAGGGAGCTGGGACTTTCTGGAAGGGGAGAGGAGGTTAAGGCACTTGTGATTCAGGGCTACAACCTCGGTGAGGCCATAACGAGAATAACAGCACGTGAAAGACCGAAGGAGGAGGAAAAACCTTCACCTGAGAGGAGTGTGGATATCGAGCCATATCTGAGGAGAATCCGCGAGCTGGAGAGGAGCGTGGAGACTCTTGAGCGTGAGAATAATGAGCTCAGGGAAATAATAAAGGAGCAGAAGAGGATCATAGGCCGCTTGGAGAGGCGTTTGATTGATTATGATGATGAGATTAGGGCGAGGGTGATGAAGGAGAGGGAGCTCGAGGCCAAGGTGAAGCGCATAGAGGCCCTTGAGAAAGAACTGAGGGATGCAAAGGCCATAATTGAGAAGCTGAGCAGGGATCTGGTTCTTGCAAGGAGGATGCACCTTCTTGAGCTCAGGGGATCGGCTCTTCCGCTGAAGGTTCTTGAGGCCCTTAGCTGGCGTGAGGTGGAGAGGGTTGAGGGGGAGACCGGTATAAAGCGGGGTGATGTTCTCTTCGTGGTGAATCCCGCGGGGGCAGGGAGGAGCATAGCCGAGTATCTTGTTGAGAAGGGGATAAGAGCAATTGTGAGCGGTAAAACATTCCCGGATGATGCGTTTAAGGTCTTCAGGGAAGCCCATTTACCCGTGTTCTATACGGATGAGATTGAAGTGAAGAGGGTCGATGATTTTGCAATCGTCGACAGGGAGGAGCTCGAAAGGGCCATAGAACACAGGCTTGCCATCTGGGATGAGGAGGACAGGGAGAGGGAGCTTCAGAAGTTTCTGAGGGTTGTTGAGGAGTACAGAATAGAGCGTGTTAAGGAACTCATGAGGAGGGCTGAGGATGAAGCCAAAACCAGAACTCGAAGTTAGTTCATGCAGTTAAATCTTTAAAGTTTAAATTTAAATTTTAGTTGGGGAAGTGTATTAAATAACAGTATTCATGCTTTGGGGGCTAACTTAAAAATGAAAGCCCTGACAAAAAGAGATTGGGAGTTAGTAAGGCTGCTTCGGGACGATGGCCGGCTAAGTGATGCAGAACTTGCAAGAGAACTGGGGCTGTCTAAGTCTGCAGTAAGATGGAGGAGAATGAACCTTCAAAATGAGGGATACTTAAAAGTCACTGCATTCTTGAGATTTGATAAGCTTAAGTATCCATATGCGTATATTCTCTTGAAAATTAAGGCTGATATTTCACGGAGAGAACTGCTATTGTTTGAAAAAGAACTTATGGATATGGAAAGTGTTTTTACGTTAGTGGAGCTTTTGGGAAACTATACCCTGCTAGTGGGGGTGTTCTCTGAAGAACGGGAATCCCTACTTCGAGAGATCGACAGCATCTTACGTGGAAGGGAATACATCCAGGACTATATACTACTGATGGGAGTCAAAACTCTAAAATCTGAGGGGGTTGTATTCTTGGATGTCCTTAAATGAACTGTTACAAAATTAAAAAGACAAAGGCAAAGGATTACTCTTTTGCTAAGGCCTCTTTTCTCCTCCTTATCTTCGCCAGCTCTCCCTCTCTTATGAGGGCCTGGGCCACCAGTGCTATCACTATAACTACTCCATCGACAACCTTTATCCAGAATCCCGAGACTCCTATTGCTAGAATCCCTGTTTCTATTAAATCTAGCATAAGCCCTCCCATGAATGTTCCAAAGATTGTCCCAACTCCACCTGTCAGGGGGGTTCCTCCAATAACAACAGCAGCTATAGATTTTAGCATGTAGATATCACCAAGAGCTGGCCATACGGTGCCCAAGGATAGGGCAACTAAGAATCCTGCAAAGGCGGCAATCATGCCTTCTAGGGAAAAGATGTATAGCAGTGTTTTTTCTGTGTTTATTCCTACCATCTTTGCGGCAACTCTGTTGTCACCAATGTAATAAACGTATGCACCAAACCTATGTCTATTAAGGATTAACCAAAATATGATGGTTATTAAAATTGTCCAGAGAAATTGGACAGGGATCCCTAAAAGAGTCCCCACAAAAAGTTTCTGTATATATGTCTTTTCAATATTGTGAAGGCTTATCCCATATCCCCCGGTGACTACTAAGACAATTCCTCTCCAGAAAAACATTGTTCCAATTGTCCCTATTAATGATGGCACTTTGAGCCTTGCCACAAGTATTCCATTGAATGCACCTGCAATGAGCCCGGCAATCAAGAGGGCAACAAGGCCCAGCAGGCATGAACCGGTGTTCTGCCACACGTATGCAAAGGTTACTGCTCCAACCGCCATTATCGCAGAGAAGGATAGGTCCACTTCGGTGGCTATTATTATATATGTCAAACCAAGAGCAGGAAGTATTGTAAATGGAGTTACGGATAACAGAGCAGTATAGGTGTAGGGATTTGAAAATGCATATGGATTGATTACATAGAATATCAACCACAGCGTCAAGAATATCCCAAGTATGGCGAATTGGAGTTTATGAGCCTCAATAACCTTTTTGATGTTCTTCATACCTCACCACCTCTCTATGCCTCAGAGTTTTCAGCCAGATTCAGATTGGAATACTCGGGAGGTATCCTTCCGGTTTCTGCTATAGATAGCATTATGTGAGAGAGATCCTCAATATCAAGGTCCTTTTTCTGGAACTCTCCAACTATACTCCCCTTATTGAGAATAACAAATCTATCCACAACTGGATAAACATGATATACATTATGACTTATCATAATTCCAGATTTGCCTCTTTCTTTTAGCTGTCGGATATATTCCAAGACTTTCTGAACCTCTTTAAGGGAAAGGGCGTTAGTGGGTTCATCCAGTATGACAACGTCGGCATCAAACACTAATGCTCTCGAAATTTGAACTCCCTGCTGATAACCGCCGGAGAGATAATTTACCGGAGTGTCTACAGAAGATATTCTCGATGTAAGACCCAGCTCTTTCAGTGCATTCTCTGAGCGCTTCCTCATTTCATTTATTTTAAGAAATCCCCAACGGTTTGTGATTTCTCTTGCCATGAATATATTTCGCCATACAGAATGATGAGAGCATAGGGTTCTCTCCTGATGTATCAACACGATTCCCAGTTCATAGGCTTTTTTGGGAGTGAGATTATTATACAGTTTGCCTTTAATATACAGCTCACCTGAATCTGGCTTGTGTATCCCAAAGAGTATTTTCATTAAGGTAGATTTTCCTGCACCATTATCCCCAACAACCCCAACTATCTCGTTTTTTCTAACTTTAAAAGTTACATTATTGAGTGCTATTATGTTCCCGAATCTTTTTGTAATGTTCTTAGCATAAATCACATAGTCATGCTTTGAATCTGCCTTCATCATAATCCCTCCCTCTTATATGCAGCACTAAATTTCTCATAACAGTCAAGCCAATATACTAAAATAAATAAAAATGAAGCAGAGGATAATCAACGATAACCCTCTTGGACGAGTTTGGCTATTGTTCCAACGTTGCTCTTATCTACTATTGATCCCCCTGTATCAATGTATAAACCAGCAAATTTGTAATCTTTGCTCAGGACTAGATTCAAAACTGTCATAAATCCTTGAAGGTACGGTTGTTGGTCAATGACCATCTGCACATATCCATCTTCTATACCCTTGACTGAGCCGGGAGTTAAGTCGAATCCAATGACAATAATATCTCCTGGCTTCTTGCCTGCAGCTTTCATATAGTTTTCTGCTGTGGCTGTGGTGCCACCACCATCAAATGCTATTAATGCAACGTCTGGATGCTTGGCCAGATAGCCTGTAACGTATTGTATGCCCTCGGAAGGATTGCCATAGACCTCAGGAGGATGAGAAACTTCGTCAACTATCAGGCCCGCTTTCTTAAACGCATCTTCCATTCCTCTTGCCCTGAGAGCCCTAGCTGGCTGCTCCCAGCTCCCTGAGAATATAGCTACCCTTGCTCCAGGCTTAAGACGATCCTTGTACTTTTCAAGGGCCGCAGATGCTAAATTATAACCTGCCTGATACACATTCTGCCCAACATAACCTGTGAACCAGTATTTTTCCCTAAGTTTTGGTATGTCAACATTTGCCAGTGTTACAAAGATTCCCTTCTTTGCAGCCTCCTCAAAGAGTGGAGCGAGGGCATCATATCCTGGGTGCCCCATGACGACAATACCATCTCCTGGATGTGCCATTGATATTGCCTTTTTAAATTCCTGAACCATTTTGTCTGGGTCCCACTTTGTATGGACATAAATCAATTTAACTCCTAACAGGGCGGCAGCATCTTTGGCTCCTTTATACAATCTCGCATCAAAGGGATCCCCGGCAGCTCCTCCAATCCAGTAAACTGTCATGCCTTCTCCGGGCTTTTTGATTGCGGGAGCTGATGATGTGGTGGAAGAAGTTGTGCTGGAGCTCTTAGAAGTTGTTGTGCAGCCGGCTGAGAAAGTTACTAAAGCCACTAAAAACAACACAACTAAAGTCCCCAAAACCTTTTTGTGCAGGAGTCTCATTGGAGTCTACCCCCATACGACAATCGATATCCCTTTGAGGTTAAACATTTATATTTTTTATTTGTACAATGTGAAGTTATCTGAGGAGAAAACTTGTCTAATGTGTAAAATAAACATTTAAACTAAAGATGGTCAAGAACTATAGAACAGGTTATGGAGGAAGAAGCCATGACTCTTAAAAAAATTTGGGACTTACCTGTTTTATTACAGCCATTGAAAATGGAAAGTGCCTTAGAAAGATGGTTATCGGATGAAACTCCGATAGCCAAGCAGACATGGGTTTTTGGCCCTAAAAAACCAAGGGATCAATTGAGAAATCAGGAATTACCTCCGAAGGATGTCCATATTGAAAAGCTTGTAGAAAGCGGCCTTATACATGTGCTTCCTCAGATAAAAATAAAAAAACGTGAGGATGTAAGGAATATCCCTGAGGATGCTGATCTCTTAGTGATTGGTGATATGGAGGATTGGATGGCTCCGGAGGAAATACTTGATGAACTGGCATTGTTAAAAAAGCCTATCATGCCAGAATGGGATTCATGGGGATATTCAATTCATGGCAGGCTTTCGAAATTTAGATTTGATAAATATTCAGATGTTAAACATATCATTCCTATGGGGGCAGATGATGTTCTTAGTACAATTTCGGCAATTAAAGGAGTTAAGGCTCTTAAAACGTTAAAAGTCCTTTATATAGGTAAATACCCTCCCAGGAGTGTTGCTGTACCCAAAGAAATTACACTTGGATATATACACGAAAAAATAGGTCCTGAGATTCGGGTTATAGACATGGATGAATATCTAGATACAATATGGAAAATTGATGACAGTAAAGCTGAGGAACTTGCAGAAAACTGGAAAACCCAGTTTGAAATAGAAAACAAGATAGGCACAAACTTCACAGAATTTGCCAAAATATATCTGGCACTAAGAAAATTACTGGAGAAATATAATGCGAATGCATTGACGGTAGAATGTCCGGCGATACCTGCAATTGAATACGTACCATGTATGGCGTTTTCTCTCCTCATAGACGATGGAATACCAAGTGGCTGTGAGGGAGATTTACCTGCCCTCTTTACAATGACAGTATTAATGGCGATCTCCGGCAAAGGGGCTTTGATGGGTAACTTAAATGAAAATGTAACTCACTGGGATATTGAGAAGGGCATCATAACAATAAATCATGATGTTATTCCTCCCTCATACGCATGTCCAATGTGTAGGATTAAGGTGAAGGACTATCATGGGATGAAAGTAGGGGCAACATTATATTCGGATCTCATAGAAGGAGCTCCTGTTACAGTGGCAGGAATACACTGGAATATGAACAAGATATGGGCTACTGAAGGTGAAATTGCTTGGACCAAGGATACAGTTCACTGCCGTATTGCAATAGGGGTTAAAGTGAAAGACTCTAAGACCATCAGTAGGATGGGATTTGGCCATCATATCGTGTTGGTATATGGAAGATACAAGGATACTTTGAGAAGATTTGCTGATTTAATGGGCTTTGAGTTTATCGAAGTTTAATATGATCCCTTGTGTATATAGGGAGGTGCTGAGATGAAAATTTTAGTTACTGGTGGTGCTGGATTCATTGGTTCTCATCTGGTTGATGGGTTTATGGAAAAGGGACATGAAGTTAGGGTGCTAGATGACCTAAGCGCGGGGAGTGTGGAGAATATAGAACAGTGGGTAACTCATGAAGGTTTTGAATTCATTAAAGGAGACATGAGAAACTTAAATACCGTCAGGAAAGCTGTCGAGGGGGTTGATGCTGTCTTTCATCTTGCTGCTAATCCTGAGGTAAGGATTGGTGACCAGAATCCTAAGTTGCTCTACGAGACTAACGTTCTTATCACGTATAATCTTCTTGAGGCGATTAAGGATTCTGGGACAGAATACCTCGTTTTCACATCCTCTTCAACGGTTTATGGAGATGCCAGAGTTATCCCCACGCCTGAAGATGCATGGCTTGAGCCGATCAGCGTTTATGGTGGTGCCAAACTTGCAGTTGAGGCTTTGATAAGCGGCTACGCCCATACCTTTGGCTTTAGAGCTTTAATATTCAGGCTGGCAAACATAGTTGGAGAACGTTCCACTCATGGTGTTATTTATGATTTCATAAAAAAATTGAGGAAGAACTCAAAGAGCCTTGAGATTCTAGGGGATGGAACGCAAAGGAAGAGCTATCTCCATGTGAGTGATACTGTAGAGGGAATCCTTCACATTTTTGAACATTTCATGAAAAGGAGCAAGAGTTTTGAGGTTTATAATCTTGGCAATGAAGATTGGATTACTGTTAAGGAGATTGCCAAGATAGTGAGTGAGGAAATGGGTCTTAGCCCTGTGTTTAGATTTACAGGAGGAGTTGACGGAGGTAGAGGATGGAAGGGTGACGTTAAGCTCATGCTCCTCAGCATAGAGAGGGCTAAACGCACAGGTTGGAAACCAAAACTGAACAGCTATCAAGCGGTAAGGAAAACAGTAAAAGAACTGCTGGGGGGATACAATGCGAGAGCTCAGGTATAATCCTCTAACCGGGCAGTGGGTGATGGTATCTGCAGTTAGGAAAAAAAGGCCTTGGAGGCCTGAAGGCTATTGTCCCTTTTGTCCTGGAGCCGAAGAAACTGGATATGGGTGGGACGTGCTTGTTCTACCCAATAGATATCCGGTTCTGGATTTATCTGCTGATAACCCTGAAAACCCTGAAGATAAAGGATTCTATAAAAAAGCAAGGGCAGTAGGAAAGTGTGGCATTATAGTTGAAACTCCTGAACATAATGTGGAGGATTTAGATGAGCTTTCTCTTGAACAGATGAAGCGAGTTGTGGAAGCATGGATGCGAATAACTGAGCAGAGTTCAAAAGATAAACGTATAGCATATCTGATGATATTTAGAAACAAAGGAAAGGAGATAGGAGTTAGTCTAACTCATCCACATGGACAGTTTTATGCCCTTCCATTTATTCCACTAAAGGTTCGTTTAAAGATTGATAACTCTAGGAAATATTACAGGAATAACGGAAAGTGCCTCTTCTGTCGTATTCTGGAGGAGGAGCTTGCTTCGAATGAAAGGATTATCTATGAAAATCAGGATTATGTCCTCTTCATGCCCTTCTTTGCGAACTGGCCTTTCGAGAGTCATATATATCCCAAGCGACATGTGCAGTTTTTAACCCAGTTAAACAGGAGAGAGATTGAAAACTTAGCTGATGTAATACGAGTAACAACGGCCACACTTAACACGCTCTTCGGAAGGCAGATGCCGTATATAATGGGGATATTTCAGGCACCCTTTAATGAGAGGACGGAGTTCTATCATCTTCATATTGAATTCTATCCTATACTTCGGGATGCAAGCAAGATTAAATATGCTGCTGGTATAGAAACCACAACTTGGGAGTTCACATATGATGGTTTGCCTGAGGAGAATGCAGAAAGGCTTAGAGAGGCCTGCAGAAGAACCCACCTCGTAAAGAACGGAAAATGCAGGTGAGGGGGGAATGACTTTGAAGGTGTTGTCCCCGGGTAGAATAAACCTGATTGGGGAGCATACAGATTACAGCAAAGGATATGCAATGCCACTGGCTGTAACTCTATATACCGTGCTTGATGCGGAAATATCAGAAACTGTAAAGCTATACTCCGAGTATTTCAAGGAAAAAAGGGGTTTTGATTTAAATGAAATTTCCATTAAAACAGGGACATGGATAGATTACGTTAAGGGTATTTATTGGGCTGTGAGGGAAGAGGGCTTTCAGGTCGGTGGTATGCAGGGAAGGATTTATGGAGATCTCCCTGTAAGCGCTGGTCTGAGTTCTTCGGCAAGCTTTGAACTTGCAATCTTGGAATTTCTCAATAGGGCATATTCCATTAGACTGTCGAGGATTAAAAAGGTGTTTATAGCCAAAAAAGCGGAAAATGAATTCGTGAATGTTCCGTGTGGCATTTTGGATCAATTTGCCATAACTTTTGGGAAAAAAGGCCACGCGATATTTCTTGATACGGAAACGCTGGAGTATGAATATATTCCAATGCCCAGTGACGCTCGATTGGTGGTTTTTCACACCGGAATAAAAAGAACCCTCGCAGGCTCTGAATATATTAAAAGACGCAGAATAGTGGAGGAGGCTCTTAAAATGCTTGGTAAGTCGTCATCAAAAGAAGTATCCTTTAAAGATTTGAACACGTTGCCATCAACCCATAGAAAGCGTATGGGGTATATAGTTAGGGAGAATGGTAGAGTGTTGTCCGCAAAGGACGCTCTCAAAAGTGGAGATATAGAGGGTTTTGGTAAAATCCTAAGTGAAGCACACTGGGATATATCAGAAAATTATGAAGTCAGCTGTAAGGAGTTGGATTTCATCGTGAGAAAAGCCAGCGAGTTAGGAGCATATGGAGCAAGATTAACAGGTGCCGGATTTGGGGGAGCTGCCATTATAATTGTAGAAAAAGGGAAGGATTTAGAAATAGCAGAAGCTATTTTGAGAGAGTATAAAAAGCGTTTCAGATGGAATCCCCGATATTATATTGTTCAGGCGAGTGAAGGGGTACGAGCTGAGGGAGGGGTATGATTGAAATCCCTTTTTCCGTAAACTCAAGATGGAAAGTGGTCTTTAAGACAATGGCCTGGCAGTGCGGTATATACCGGCCAGAATTTACCTCCGCTGGTGAGATAGAGTATCTCGAAAAACATGATCATCCCGAAGCTTTTCTTCTGATAAAAGGTGCCATCACACTGGTTTTAAGTGAGAATGGTGCCGGGCTGAAGGAGATTCCCTTGAGGAGAAACTGCTTATATATAATCACGGAATGGCACAATGCTTATCGTCCCGAGGGAGAAGAGGGGATAGCCCTCGTAATTGAGCCCCCGACTGTTAGAACCCAATATCTGAATTTGAGGTTAAATGGCATCTCCAAGAATGCTCCTTAACATCCTCAGATATCTCCCCGTTTCCTCCGCCCCTTTCTCCGTTATCCTCACCGCTGTCCTCGGCCTGTCCGCGAAGACCTTGTAAATCCTAACGTAGCCCGCCCTCTCAAGGGCTTTCAGGTGGGAGTCAAGGTTTCCGGGGGTGATTTCAAGAACTCCAAGGATATCTCTGAACAGGGCTTTTTCCCTGGGAAGCAGGTAGAGCATTATTCCCAGCCGTGTGGGGTTACCGAGCACGCTGTTCTTCGTCAGCTCCCTCAGCTTTTCCATGCTATCACCGTTCTATGGCTCTGAAGGCCGAGTGGAGGTACAGGAGTATCGTCAGGGCGAAGCCGGTGGCTATTGCGAAGCCCGCAAGCACGGCTGCATCGCTCTCCATTCCACGGACAAGGGGTATTGCCAGTGCCGGTATCAGGAATGCGGGCACGGACTCCCTGTCCTTGGTTACCAGTGCCCACTGGCCGAAGAGGGCTATGGTTATGAACGAGAGAAGCCCGAGCGCGAATCTGACATCAGGGGTGCCGCTCATGAGCGCTGGAATAACTCCCCATCCCGCTACCGCCCCGGTGCCCCACGGAACCATGAGCCTCCACATCGGAAAGCCCCTTACCCTCCTTCCTGAGGCTATGTAGAGGTTTATGAGCCTCCTGAAGGTCCTTCCAGCAACTGCGATGCCCCCAAGAATGGCCGCACCCCAGTAGAGACCCACCAGCACAGCGGGGAGATTCACGACTGCGTTTATGACGTAGGAGAGCGACATCACAAATAGCCAGTACGCAAAGTTTATGGCGCCGTATATGCTGCCGGCCGCTATCAGTTTACCCTCAACCCTCTCAAGGACGTTCTTAAGTTCCTTAACCTCCTCCATGCTCTCACCTCAATTAACATTGAGCATCCACCTATTTATAACCCGGCCTTTCTCTGGGATTCAGAACTCCGGCGAGGTTTGCGGAAGAGTGAGCAATGAAGGCCGGAATTATACCCCCTAATGCAAAGAGATAGCCGGTTAATGAACCGAGCAGAAAAGCGCCACCCAGAACAAACATCTTTTTCTCATCAAAAGCGACTCCATGGGCTGACCTCCTCCCTGTCCTGAAGGGCGAGGGTTCCAACGAGCTAACCCCTCGCTATTGACGGGGAGGTTTGAGGGGTCTCCATCGGGAACCCTTTCAAGGGTTCCCTGAACCCCTCGGGGAGGGTCTTCCCCCCATTACCCCTACCTGCCAGAGCAGGCAGGCTCGGGGTTATCGTTTTTACCGCTTTCTTCAAAATGTTAAACGCTCCAACTAAGTCAGCGTTAAAGACAAGCCCCGTTGTGGGACACTTAAATAATCCTCTGATAAACCTTGCCCCCTCATGGGGCTTCCCGCAAACGGGGCAAAGCTTTGAAGTAAAAGCCTCATTGACAACCACAACAGAGATACCATACTCTTCAGCAACTTCCTTCAAGCGTTTGATAACGTAATTGAATCGCCAGACGTGAGAGAGAATGAAGTTTTGCTTTTTACCCTTATTAGAGTTCCTTGCAATGCCTTTGGGATAACCGACGACAATCCTTGAGACTCCAAGCTCATAAAGCCTTTTAACAGTTTGTCTAACTGCCGTGTTAATGTAGTGCTTCGCCTGAAGTTTCGCTTTCTCGTGCATTCTCCTGAGTTTTCTGCTCGTTCTGGCTCCACTCTTGTTGAGTTTGGACTGGTATTCTGCAATCTTTTTCCTCCAGTAGAAGTCAATGCTCTTTAAAGGCCTCCCGTTCACGAGGAAGCTCTGGCCGTTTTCAACGTAAACAGCCATTAAATTGTTCACTCCCAAGTCAACTCCCGCCGAGAGACTTCCTTTTGGAGTCCTCGGGAGTTTAACCCACTCCTCCCCTTCGAGTTTTCCCTCAACTGTGAGGCTTAGATGAGCATACCATTTCTGCTTTACAGGGTCGAAGGTTATTTCTAACCGCCCCTGCCTGCCCTTCAGGTGAATTCTCCCCTTGAACTGAACTTCGAGGCGTTTGAACTTCCCAAGGCCTTTAAGGATTAGTTTGTTGCCTTCAATCTTGTATTGGTCGTTTCTCAAAACGATTAAGGGTTTTCTTCTCCCGTCTTCCTTGAGATAGTTTGGCGGTTTTGGTTTTAACCACGAGGGAAGTTCACCGTTCCGCTTCTTCCGAAGGAGGGCAAAGAACGAACGCCAAGCTTCAGCATTCTTCCGGCAGATTTGCTGGACTGTCGCAGAGCCGATTTCCTTTTTGAACTCTTCATAAATGGTTTTCTCCGTGCCGTTAAAGTCCACGATTTTGCCCTCAAAGAACTGTTGCCTGCGGAGGTAGTTTACTCTATTCCAGACTTTAGCCCCAAGGTCGGCTAACTCGGAAAGGGTTTTTGCTTGCTCCTTTGAGGGTTGGAGTTTGAGGGTTATCGTCCGCTTCATTACTCCTCGCTTTCAACTTTTTTAATCCAGTCGAGGATTGCCTGCTCGGCGGCTATGCTCAGACTTCCTTTTCTTCCCCCATAGAGCTTCTCAACGAGTTCTCTGAACTTTTTCTCCACGTCGTCCCTCAGGTAGATGTCGATTCTTCCCACCGTTACCCACCTAATGGTGAGTATGAGTGATTAGTGTATTTAATATTTTCTGTTGCTTTCCTGTTAAGAGGCTGTTTGGGTTTTTACTGCATCCCGCCCTAAAGGGCGAGGCTTTCAAAAAGGAAAATGTAAGGCAAACAGGAAGGCCGGGAAGAGTATTGCGCTCCATAGGTAACCGTGTTGAAGTAGATACCCTTCAATCAATCCTCTGTTCAGAATCTCCTCGCTTAGTGGCGCCATGATGAGAAGCAGGAAAAATTTTTCAGCAGGATTTTCAGGCAAGATGGCAAATTCAATCATAGCCAGCAACCTCCCTGAGGATTCCGAGAACGTTTTTTAGTTCGTCAACACCCGCATCCGTTATCTCGATAAACTTCCTCGGCCTTCTGCCGAAGCCGTAGTAGGTTCTCACGATTCCGGCATCTTCAAGCGCTTTGAGATGGAACTCAAGGTTTCCGGCGGTTAGCTTTAGAGCCTTTCTAAGCTCGGTGAAGCTTGTTCTCTCCCTCGACAGGAGGTAGAGGGCTATTGCCAGCCTCGTCGGATTGCCAAGAGGCGATTTTGAAAGCTTGGCCAGTTCATCGAGCATCTCACTCCCTCATCGCTTTTCTCAGGCTACAGTATGCAGCAAACCCAAAAGCCGCCGAAAGGACGAGTGTAGTGTAAGCTCCCTTTGTTATGGGAACCATCCGGTATGGAATGCTGGAGAGCAGTATTACGGCTCCAACCATAGCGTTTTCCTGCCATCTCTCTTTGAACAGGACTCCAAGGACGGCGAGAGCTGTCATCCCGGCTCCTATCGACAAGAGAGGCAGGAGCCATTGGTCCTTGACATTCAGCCCGATGGCGAGTATAACGATGGGCCAGACGATTAGCTGCGCGAGGAGGTATTTTACCTTCACTCCCCTTTTTCTTCCCAGGGCGGTTTCTATTCTGATCACATTCCTCAACGCTCTGCTCTCTTCCACAACAAAGAGCAGTATCCCAGCGGCGGAGAGGAGAACCAAACCTGAGCCCACAGACATTCCGGTATAGGCTGAAACGACAGATGAAACCACGTATATCACGGGAAAAGCAACCGCCCAGTAGAGGTAGACGATTGAGCGGTAGGCTTTCCTCGCGAAGTTGAGCTGTTTTTCAACCGCCTTTAACGCTTCACTCAGCTCCTCCATGTTCCCACCGGAAAAAGTTGATATTCCCTCTTTAAATACCCTGCCAGAAGTTTGCCCTCCAAACTATCCGCCGGCTCTGGCCAGTCGGAGCTTCTCCATGAAGCGCTCGACTTCCCCGGCTTTGCCCTCTATCAGAACCACGTTTAGGAGAATGCCGTTTCTCTCGACCTTTTTTAGAAGGGTGAGCCTGATATCCGCTCCGCTCATTCTCTTTATATCCCTGAGCTCCTCAAAGGAAACCGCGGTCTCAAGGATTCTCAAGGAGAAACCCCCATCTGGTTATACCGGAAAGCTAAAGGTTGTTCAGTATACTAACCACCCATTTATAAAGTGTTGTTTAACCCTTCCGAAAGCCAGGGGATGCAGTGTTCTTGAGTCTGCCTTTCAAATCACCGAAAGCCTTTTAAGTTTTGGAGTGGTAATGGACTTGGAGAGAGTCCTTTCAGGGATAGCCCTCTTGGAGGGCTTTCATCGTGTCCCCGCCAGAGCGGGGATGACGGGCGTCCTTCGGGCAGTTGGAGTTTGGAGGGGGGCTTTGAAGCGATAACCCCGAGCCTGCCTGCTCTGGCAGGTAGGGGTAATGGGGGGAAGACCCTCCCCGAGGGGTTCAGGGAACCCTTGAAAGGGTTCCCGATGGAGACCCCTCAAACCTCCCCGTCAATAGCGAGGGGTTAGCTCGTTGGAACCCTCGCCCTTCAGGACAGGGAGGAGGTCAGTCACCAACCCTGAAGTTTATTCCCTTCTCCCTCGCCTTCCTCTCAACCTGCAACCTGAAGGCGCAGGCCTTGCATATCTCACCTGTTGTGGGCTGGCCGCATATCCTACAGCGGTTGAGCTCATGTTTAACGTATGTTTTTGCTATGAGCGGGAAGAGCTTGTCGTAGCTCCGCAGTATCTGGTACTTCGTTCCCGGATGTCTCTCCTCCATCTCGTTGATCCAGTCCCTTATCTCCGCCCTGAAGGCCTCAACCGCATAGGGGCATTCTGAAAAATCAACTTCAATGTTGTTCAGCACGGCGTAAAGCACAATCTCCTTCTCCGGCACCTCCCTCAGCGGCTTGATCCTCGGAACGAGGTCTTCATGGATTACCTCGTAGTACGGCCCCGTCCTCCCCAGTCTCGCCACATCGCCACGCATTATGTTCATCAGAAACATCTGGACTTCGTCGTCGAGGTTGTGACCCACGGCAAGCTTATCCGCCCCCACGTCATTGGCCGCATAGTTGAGGAGCCACCTCCTCCAGACGCCGCAGTAGGAGCAGGCCCCAACCCTTTCTCCCCTTTCAAAGCTCCCCATTATCTCAACCGTCTCGTCGAGGGTGAAACCGATGTATTCCCTGAACGAATAAACCTTGTGCTCTATTCCGAGCTTCTTCGCATTTTTTCTTGCGATTTCAACGCTTGGCGGGCGATAACCCGCTATACCCTCGTCTATCGTTACCGCAACCAGCTCGAAGGGAAATCTCTCGCGGAGCTTTGCGAGGAGGTGGAGCAGGACAACGCTGTCCTTCCCGCCGGAAACACCGACAGCTATCCTCTCACCCTTCTCAATCAACCTGTATTTTTTCACGTGCCCCTTAACCTTCCTCTCGACCATCTCGTTGAAGTGTTTTCTGCAGTAGTACTTCCCCTCATAGCGGGCATGATACACGGCATCCCTTGAACATTTTGAACACTTCATCTTTCTCTCCCCTCCCTGAAATCTCGACAATCTTTAAAAATCTCACCGTCTTCAAAGAAAAAATTTAAGTCATGATTTTCCAGTATACATGGGGGTGCTGCCATGGAGCTTTTGAGCACTGGAATTGGGGAGCTGGATTCTGCCATTGGCGGAGGGTTTCTGGAGGATAGCATTTTCCTCATAATATACGACACATACTCCTACGGGTGGGGCCTGGGGGTTAAAATCCTGGAAAACAGGATTAAAGAGGGGGATTTCGGCATCATAATCAACAATTCAATGCCGGTAACTCCCCTTTCAATGGAACTCAGCAGTGTGGGTTTTGACCTTCACAGATACGGGAAGAGCGGTGACCTAGGCGTGATAGAGGTGTTCGGGTCGTTTTACGGGCTAGACTATGATATACCGTTTCCTCCTGCACCTATTTTTGTTGTATTGCCTGAGTAATCACTATTAATGAGTTCTTGTGGTGCAGGAGGTTGGCCTCAACCACCAGCGTCACGGGGCTTACCAAGCCCTTAACTAATGGTTCATTGACCTTCGGGCTGAACGGAAACAGCCCCAACAAGTTTAACACGGCAACAAAATCCCTGTCAAGGGAAAACCCACAAACAGGACACTCAAAAACCCTCCGACGCAGAGCGTCGTCATCAGGTTTAACCTTAAACGCGCCACAGCGAGGGCAAACACGGGAGGAGTAAGACGGATTAACAAAAACGACTGGAACACCACACTTAATTGCCGTTTCGAGGACAAACCTTTGAAAACCATTCATACCAATATTGTGGAGCGTATTCCTTAACCTCTTCTCATTCTTTTTCCTCTTTCTCACAATCTTTTGATTGAAGTTCTCTGGGACATCCTCAAGAACGACCGTAGCGTTTAACTTCTTTGCAAGTTCAACGAGCCGTTTTGCCAACTTCCTCTGCAAATCAACTCTCTTATTCCTCTTTCTCCGTCCAAACTTCTTGAGGAGTTTTCTCCCCTTCCTTGAGGGGAGTTTTCGTTTCCAACCAATAGGATGAGTCTCTTGAATCCTCCTCCTCACGTCAGAATAAAATCTCGTCAATCTCCCCAAATCCGTCCTAACCTGAATCAAAAACTCACGGGTGCCAAGAGAAACGTTGTCAGCGTTGTAATCCACGCTGAGGAAGTTTCCACTCAGCGATGAGTCATCAAACTCTTTCTCAAAAACAAAATATGCGATGATTTTTCGTTCTTCCTCAATTAACCTGAGTTTCACGCCCGCCTTGACTTTCCATCCTTCGTTGAGATACTTGAAGAAGAGTTTGTGTGGTTTCAACGGGAGTTTTATCCGTCCTTTCTTCGTCGTCAGGCCGATTATGAGGAATTTCCTCCCGTCTCTAAGTGAGTTGAACTGTGGAAATCGTTTGTAATCCCACAGAACGTCATCCAGCCAGAGGGAAACTTTTCTGATTACTGGTTTCTCTGTTCTGGCCTTCCCTTTTTTCTTCAGTTCGAGGAAACTCTTCGCCCTCGTTACTGCATCCTGACAGACAGTGTAGTAATAGTGGGTGGGTAAATCATGCTCTTCCTTTAGTTTTTGATAGAAGAGTTTCCGAAGTTTCAGGTGGCTCTTCACCTTGTTCTCGACGGTGTAATCTGTTAGGAACTCCAGAATTTCTGAATATTCGCCATAAACTTCTTTTATCGCCTCGAACTTTCTTTTCGTGAGTGGAAGGCTCTCAAGGACGATTGTTCGGGTTAGTCTCACTCACCCTCAACCTCCGTGAGGAGTTTTTTGAAGCCCTGAACGAGCTTCCTGTTCTTGTGGCTCCTCAACCCGTAAAGTCTGCCCGCAAAACTGGCTATTATGGCGGTTAAATCCTCAACGAGTTCCTCTTTTGGAGTTTTGTCCTTCTTGAAGACTGTTTCAATTCTCACGTTGTAGGCTGAGAAGAGTTCTTCCAGGTATTTGAACCCAAATCGTGTGAGTCTGTCGGGGTAGGTTATGATGAGAACGTCATACTCCCTGTTTTTGGCTGAATTGATGAGTTTTTTGAGGCCTTTCCTGTTTTCGTTCAGTCCTGAGGCGATTTCCTTAACCTCATCCACGATTTGGTAGCCTTTGCTGATGGCGTATTGTTCGAGGGTTTTGAGTTGGGTTTCCAAGTCTTTCTTCTGATCTCTTCCTGAGACTCTGGCGTAGAGGATTGCTCTGGTTGTTTCTTTTTTCTTGCCGAGTAGTTTTTGGACTTCTTCCTCAGGAATTCTGAAGTCCCGGCCTATTTTAATTGCCTTGATTTTTCCAGCGTGAATCCAGCGGATTATGGTGACTTTATTGTAGTTGAGAAGCTCCGCAACTTCCGAAGGTTTGTAATACTTTGGCATCACTGACACCCAAGTAAGAATATGCAACAAAAGTATTTAAATCTTTTGAAAGACATTACTTAGAAAACAGCCTACGTCTACTCAACTCAGGGTGTCGACATATCGACGTATCTGCCCAAGTTCACGGCTCTCTACAGGGAAATCCTGAAAAGGGTGGGGAGTGAGAGGAGGAGCGTGGGAATAAATGTGACCCTTGAGGGCCTTGCGTTTCTGCTCGGTGAGAAAAATGTGATAAAGATTCTCCAGAGAAATCTCGCTGAAAAGGAAAAAGCACGCCTGAGTGAGAGCAGAAAGAGACCTTTAAACATCTTCCTCCTCAACAGGGACAGGGTATCAAAGGAGTTTGTCTCATGGGTTAGCCTCTACAGCCAGTACATCGTGGAGTTCAACTCGACATCATCGGCTTTTGAGGAGATGTTCATCAGAAAATCCCCTCTCCCTGACTTCGAACCCCGCACGTATGAGTTCAGGCTGAAAAGGGGGAAGGTAATTATTAAATGATGATTAAATGGCAGGTGCTCACCCCAGCAGATTCCTGAAGGCCGGGAGCAGGTTGAGGGCGAGCAGGAAGAGTGCCACGCCTATGGTGGCGTATCTGACCGGTCTGGCTATCCTGTCCGGGAGGTACTCCTTCACGACATCGTCCAGCATTTTGCCGCCGTCGAGGGGAACGAGGGGGAAGAGGTTCATCAGGCCGATGCCTATGTTGAGGACGTATATCCAGTAGAGCGTGAAGAAGAGCGGGATAACCGCGGATTCCCCTCCGATTTTGGATTTCACGCTCTGTGCAGGATAAATTCCTATATAGCCCTTTCCGGGTCTCTCGGGGTGCTCCTTCAGTTTTATCCTGACCTCCGTTTCCTTCCCCCCTCTTAGAATCTGGAGGGTTATCACCTGTTCCGGCTTTGTTGTGTTCATGAACCTCATGAAGCCCTCCACCGTGGTGATCTGATGTCCGTCTATGCCCACTATAACATCTCCCTTCTGCAGCACCCCATCGGCCGGGCTTCCGGGGATAACCCCCGCAACCTGAATTCCATTCGGCTGGAGGAGTGGGGCTATAGCCAGATTTATTATCAGAAGGGCAACAAGGGCCGTTACTATGTTGGCCATTGATCCCGCTCCATAGACCCTCAGCCTCTTTCTCAGCGGGGCCCGGTTTATGGCATCCTCATCGGGTTCGACAAACGCCCCTGGCAGCACCAGAAATAAAACAAGCCCAACGGATTTCAGGGGTATGCCGTCGGCACGGGCAACGACACCATGGCTCAGCTCATGCACAACCAGAACAACCGCCAGCCCTATGAGTCCGTACCACAGGGGGATTGTGACGCCGGGGATGACGAGCTGGACTCCCGCAGCCGCACCCCTGCTGGTCACGGTTTTCATGGCGGTCTTGAAGAGCATGTAGAATACGAAGGCCATTCCTGCAAAACCGAGGACTATGCCTACGTCTCCATAAATCCCCCAGAAACGCCTGTATCTCCGGGCAAGGCCCTCTATAAACCCGAGGAGCCTCTTTGTCCTCCACATAGCCACAATCCCGTCTACCTCAAGCCCTTCCTCTTTCTCTTCGGGGTTTCTGCCGAAGAGCAGATACATCAGTATCCAGAAAACTGCTATGCCAAAGAGTACCGTGATGAGAGTGATGCTCATTTGATTCACCTAATATCACATGGGGGGATAGGTTTAAAAAACTGACCTCCTTCCATTTGCGAGGGTTCAGCCTGTGGGCACATCACTACTTCTGTCAGTTCATTCCACAGACACATCTCAATCTTATCCCTCGGTGGATTATTGGTTTAGCGCCCCCTCCGAATGCTGCATCCCCGGAGTTTTCAAAAGAAAAAAGCAATGAACTATACCCTGCCTACCCTAACGTATATGAATCCGTGTTTCCGGGCTTTTTCTGTCTCAATGACATTTCTTCCGTCCACGATCACCTTGCTCCGCATTTCTCCCGCAAGCTTTTCGAGGTCGAGCTCCCTGAACTCCCTGTGGTCTGCCGTGATTACAATGACATCCACGCCTTTGAAGTCCTCCTTCCACTCGGCACCAAACCGCTCCGCATCCTCGGGAGTGCAGAGGGGATCGTAAGCGTAAACGTTCGCACCCCACTCTTTCAGTTCCTGAATTATCGGCTTCGCAGCGGCCTTCATGAACTCTCTCACACCGCCCCTGAAGGTTAGACCGAGAACGAGAATATTGCTTCCCTTAAGCGGTCTTCCAGCCTCGTTGAGCGCTTTAACAGTAAGCTCAACAACATGGTGGGGCATCGAATCATTAATCTCCCTTGCGGTCTTTATTAAGCGAGGATTGGTCTTTTTCGCGAGATTAATGACGAACCAGGGGTACACCGGAATGCAGTTGTGCACTATTATACCTGAAGTTGTCACTATGGTGTTGGTTCCTTCAACCTCAAAGGAGTAAACGTAGTCATCGTATTCAACTGGCATTATCTCTTTGACTTCAACGAGTGCAAAACTTCCCATGAGTTTAAATGTTGAGTTCCTCTCCCGTTTCTTTATGTTGCTCAGGTAGTAGTTGAGCTTCTTCCCCTTCTCACCGCTCACGATTCCCCTGAGTTTTTCAAGATTGTCAGGGCCGAAGATACGCAGTATATGGACGTTTCCATTCCTCTTGTAGGATGGAACAACGCCGAGGTTCTGGAACATGAGGAAAAGCTGCTGGACGAGCTTATCGCTGGCAGTTGCCACTTCAACGCTTGCGCTTACTCTGTTGGTAATATACTCCCTGCCGTTCTTTTTCATCCGGTGTTTGCCCTCATATACTGAGACGCTTCCGTCCCCATTTATTATCCCCCTTAGAACTCCCCTCTGAAGGGCTCTGCTGTAGAGGATGAAACCCGGAACTTTGGCATCATAGGAGTTAACGCCCGTTCCAAGGAACTTGAGGAGCTCGGCAAAAGCTCTTGATGAGACTTTAATGTGGTGGACGCTGTCCTGAGTATACTCAGAATAGCGTATGCCAATCTTCCTGAGGGTGCTTTTTACCTCTTCAATGTACTCAGTTTCATTAATGTTGAATGAGAATCTTGTTCTCGAGGAATTGTCAGCGGTTATACAGCCCTCGGATATGTAATATCCCAAGAGGGTTGTTAATTCCCTGTTAATCATGACTTCAGGCGGGAATTCCGAGTAGCTTGGTCCCCTGCCCCTTGCTATCGCTTTGGGTTCGGGAAGTGTTCTCCGGAACTCACCGTAGTATTCAAGAGGTATATAATTATTTCTCACGTACTCATAGGATTTTGGGGCAAGTTTGGAGTGAAGAAGTGCCCTGACATCTTTTGGCATCTCCGCAAACTTCACCCTGTAGCCGTCCGGATTCTCGGAGAGTATTGATATGACATCAAGAACCCTGGGAGTCTCTTTCTGGGGCAACTCGGTCAGTATGGCTATCCTGTCCCCGGCTCTGACGTCTTTTGCCAGCTTTTCAATGAAACTGCCATCCTTATAAACCCATACTATGTGATTCTCGGTCAGCTTAATGCTCCTTCCGGTTCTTGTTTTTATCTCAAGGACTCTCTCTCCGGGTTTGAGCCTTCTTTTCGTAGCCAGAGTTACCCTTTCAAGGGTGGGCCTCTCGGAAACTGGATCAAAGGACAGTATGCGGTATTCCCTTTCGGGGCGTTTTATTAGCACTCCATTGGTCTCCTCAACATTTCCCTCAATCACATCAAATAGTTCCTCAACGGTTAGCGGTTCGAGCCCGTTTTTGTCCAGAAAGACAAACTCGCCTTTTGCAAAGCAGTGCCCGCCAACCCCGGCCCCGGGCATGTGCAGGTGGCAGTAAGGCTGAGTGTTGGCAGCCCGAAAGACCTCAAGCGCATCCAGCCCGTGCTCCTCACACCACATCGCCAGCTCGTTGGCCAGGGCAATGTTCACGTCCCTGTAAACGCCTTCAAAGACCTTGACGGCCTCAGCCGCTTTGATGGAACTTATCGGGATTACGCCCTTCCTGTTGATGGTCTCGTAGATTCCAACCACCGCTTCAAGCGTTTTCTCATCGTTCGCCCCGACGATTTTGGGGTACTGACCGGTGATGTCTCTAATGGCGGTTCCGGTCATGGTTCTCTCGGGGGCATGCGCTAAGCCGAACTCGCCAAGCTTCAAGCCGGATTTTTTGAGGATTGGAATTAAACTCTCAGTCGTGCCGGGCGGCATTGTTGCTTCGGTGATGACTATATCACCCTCCTCAAGTCCCTGAGAAATCTTTTCCGCCACATCGTAGACCGGGCCGAGCTTTATGTTGCCCCTCTCGTCTGTCAGGGTGGGCACGAGGATTATCATTACATCGGCCTCTTTTGCAGCTTTAACACCGTCCACAGTTGCCCTTAAGCGGCCGGCCTCAACGTTCCTCCTCACGAGCTCGTCCAGCCCGGGCTCCTCCCTGACGTGGTTTTCGCCGCGGTTTATCCTCTCCACAATGCGCTCGTTGATGTCAACACCTATGACTCTGGCCCCGTGGTCAGCGAAAACCGCGGCCAGAGGCAACCCCATCTTGCCCATGCCGTAGACGGCTATAGTAATGTCCCCATTTTTGAGGGCTGATTTGACCTCCTCCCTCCCCAGCCCGATGAGCTTCATCCTCACTCACCCAGTTTTACTATTTTATCCTCTTCCGCACTCTCTAAAGCTCTAATCGCTACCTCCAGTGCGTGAAGCCCCTCCTCCCCGGATACTAGGGGTCTCTTTCTGCCCTCAACGCACTCGATGAAGTGTTCGAGCTCATTTCTCAGCGGCTCCTTCTTCTGTATCTTCGCCTCCTTGACCCATTGCTCATCGTAGATTGTAAGGCTCTGGTTTATGTAGTCGAGATAGGCTATCCCGCTGGTTCCCACCACGTTCAGGGTTCTCGTCTTGTGGGGCGTTAGCCTGTTCGTCTCGACGACGCCGCTGATTTCATTCTCGAAGGTTAGCATTATGAGGGCATAGTCATCAACATTTGCGGGATGCTTGACGTTCCTCGCCTTTGCATAGACCTCCCTCACCCTCGAACCTGCTAGGAACCCCATTACATCAATGTCATGAACCGCGAGGTCTATTATCACCCCGACATCGGCGATTCTGACCACCATGGGCCCTACCCTTTTGGCGTTCATTGTGACGATTTCTCCGAGAACCCCTCCTTCTATTACCTCCTTGAGCTTCAGGACTGCGGGATTGAACCTCTCAATGTGGCCTACCATGAGCGTAACTCCTTCCTCCTTGGAGGCTTCTATTATCGCCCTGGCGTTCTCAACCGTGTCTGCTATCGGCTTTTCCACCAAAACGCTCGTTCCCTTCCCTATGAATTCCAATGCCACCTGCCTGTGAAGTGAAGTCGGAACCGCTATGCTGACGGCGTCCAGTTCTTCTTTTGCCAGCTCTCTGTAATTCGCATAGGGGATTGCGCCAAACCTCTTGGCGACCTCTTTGGCCCTCTCGAAGTTGGCATCGGCAATTCCAACGAGCTCCACCTTCCCTTCCCTGGCAAGCTCAGAATAAACCCTCGCGTGATGATACCCCATGTTTCCAACGCCAACAACACCAACGCGGAGCATTACAATCCCTCCAAAAACTCAATGGCAGTATTCAGATTTTCGGTAATATAAAAAGCGGTTACACCAAATTCGCGCGCACTACGCACCTGAAACCTGTCGTTGGAGATTATTGGCACGTCATTGATCTTTGCCACGGCGATGTAAAATGAATCCGTAGCCCTTGAACCGGTCTCAAGGGATATCATAAACGCCAGCTCCATCAATGTATCCAGTGATACGAAATTTGTTCTCTTAAACACCTCTTCCCCCGTGAGGATTGCGTCACTCTTCTCCATTCTCCTCACGAGCTGCGAGATCAGTTCAAGCTTAAAAATCTCGGGCTCCAGGATTGGGATGTTCTTTTGCTCTATTACCTCAAACACGGCTTCTGCTTTCCTCGTCCTTTCGTCCCTGTATCTAAAAAATAGATCAATGAAAACGGAGGTATCAATAACTATCATCTCCTCTCCTCCAGGAACTCCTCAAGCACATCCGTGTCAACTTTTTTCTGGTACTTCCTTATAATCTCCAGGAGACCCTTGGGAGAGTTGAGTATAACCCTGGCCCTGGTTCCCTCTTTCAGCTTGATTTTTTTCAATGGTCTGAAAACACCGTTCTCATACACAACCTCTATTATTTCCACCTCACTCACCCGCTATTTTATTAAGCGTTTCGAGTATATAATCAATGTCCTCCTTGCTCACGGCGGGATGTACCGGCAGGCTCAGGACTTTCCTGCTCGCTTCTATAGCGTTTGGACAGATATCCTCTGGATAGCCGAGCTTTTGATATAGGGGCTGGTGGTGAACGGGCATCGGATAATGTATCCCCGTCCCAACGCCTTTCTCCCTGAGCTTTTGAGCCAGCTCATCCCTGCCCAGCGGGAACTCGTCCTCCACCTTAATCACATACTGGTGGAAAACATGCTTCACGCGGGAATCAACGTGAGGCGGCGTTAAGCCTTCAATCTTGCCTATTCCCTCCGTCAAGAGCCTGGCGTTCTCAATCCTCTCAGCATTCCACCCATCGAGCTTTCTCAGCTGGACTCTTCCAATGGCTGCAGCAATGTTTGTCATCCTCAAGTTATAGCCGAGCTCCTCATGCAAATACTTCTCCGCCTGCCCGTGGTTCCGTATTAAACTAGCCCTCTTAGCCAGCTCCTCATCGTTCGTAACCACAATTCCCCCCTCTCCCGTCGTCATGTTCTTCGTCGGGTAGAAGCTGAATGCCGCAATGTGTCCAAAAGTGCCGACCTTCTGCCCCTCGAACTCCGCTCCATGCGCCTGAGCACAATCCTCGATGAGATAGAGGTTGTGATCCTCCGCAATCTCCATGAAGGCCCTCATATCGGCGGGCTGGCCGTAGAGGTGGACGACTATTATCGCCCTGGTTTTATCGTTAATCCTCTCCAGAACCTCGTTCGGATCCAAGTTGAAGGTTTCTGGATCGATATCGGCGAAAACAGGCTTAGCACCCTGGAAGAGTATTGAGTTGGCCGAGGCTATGAATGTGAAGGGTGTCGTTATGACCTCATCCCCGGCTTTGATCTTGAGGGCTTTCAAAGCGACGTCCAGCGCGGCGGTTCCGTTGGCGACGGCTATCCCGTGCTTTGCTCCCAGGTATTGGGCGAACTCCTTCTCAAAGGCTTCGACTTCCTTCCCGTGGGCGAGCATACCGCTCTTCAAAACTTCAACAACCGCATTAATTTCTTCCTCTTCGATTAGGGGTTTTGCGATTGGTATCATACCTCATTCCTCCCATATTTCAATCTTGAGATCGGGATATATCTCTTTAATTAAAAGAAAATGTCTATCCTTCGTGGCTATTGTGAGGTTTCTATTCAATGCAATTGCGGCAATAAGGACATCAACAGCCGGAAGTGGATGTCCTCTTTTGACAAGTTCTTTTGAAAGTTTTATGGCTAGCCTATACTCTTTTTTCGAGGGGTAGATGAGAGTAAGCTTAAATAACGCGCCTTTTGGGTATTCAACGAGATTGAAAACAGTGGTATATCCCTGCAGGGATTTCTTATTTTTCCTGGCCTCTATTAATACGTTCGTGTCATAAAGCTTTTCAGGCGTTTCCATTCTGCTTCCCTCGCTTTTTTGTAATATTCCTCAAATTTTTCATCCGGTATGCTTTCAAGATCTTTTACAAAATCTTCCCCAAGCTCTTCAAGAAGCTGTTCGCCGGGAACCTCAAGCGCCCCCTCATCCAGCTTTTCAAGGTATTCGATTATGGCTTTCCTGGCAACCTCACTCCACTTGACCTCTTTGTGCTTTTTCATCTTTTCGTATACTCCCGGAGGGATTGACAGGGTTATATTGGGCATGGGATCACCAGGCATTACTATGTGAATTCACATATTTAAGTGTTTTCACCGCCTCACAGGTCTTTTTCCTTCAGGTATTTTTCATAATCTTCCTTCTTTATCTTAACTTCTTTTCCGCAGTGAGAGCACTTGAAGATGAGATGTTCTTCATCCTCGCCAGTTTTCTCCTTCAGTTTTCTCCCGCAGTAACAGACGAAGCCTTTTAGTCTTGCTGGATTGCCGTAGACGAGACCAAATGCCGGAACGTCCTTTGTAACCACCGCCCCAGCGCCAACCATCGCGTACTCGCCTATCGTAACCCCGCAGACTATCGTGGCGTGGGCTCCAATGCTTGCGCCTTTTTTGACGAGGGTGGGCACGACCTCCCAGTCCTCGTTGAATGCCCTTGGATAAAGGTCGTTCGTGAACGTCATGTGCGGGCCGAGGAAAACGTCATCTTCGACCTTAACGCCGTGATAGACGCTTACGCCGTTCTGGATTTTCACGTTGTCCCCGATTTCAACGTCGACATCAATATAAACGTCCTTTCCAATGTTGCAGTTTTTGCCGATTTTCGCGTTCCTGCGGACGTGGGCGAAGTGCCATATTCTCGTTCCTTCGCCGATTTCGGTCCCTTCCTCAACAACAGCCAGAGGATGGACGAAAAACTTTTGAGCCATTTTGAACACCAACAATATTAAAAGCCCCCTCCAATATAAACTTTGCCAGCGGTGGAATCATGCTCCCCTTTGTGAGTGTTGTAATCCCTGCCTATAATGAGGAGAAATACATCCGGAAGTGTCTTGAAGAGTGGGTTAATCAGGATTATCCAAAGGATAGATATGAGATTCTTGTCTATGACGGTATGAGCATTGATAAGACTGCGGAAATAATAAGGGAATTTGAAAGGCGCTACCCTGGCTTGGTGCATTATAAAGCCAATCCAAAGCGCAGACAGGTCTATGCTTTCAATATGGGGCTCAGAGACGCAAAGGGGGAGCTCTTCATAATCTTCGGCGCTCACGCATACCCAGATCGAGATTTTCTGAGGAAGAGCGTCGAAACGTTTCTTGAGGTCAGGAAGAGAGAACCAAAGCTGACCGGTGTTGGTGGGAAGATAATAAAGCTCTATGAAAACTGGCTGGCAAGGCTCGTGGCGTTAATATATTCCTCCCCCCTCAGCGGAGCGAGCACCTTCTGGTATGAAGAAAAGCCCCATTTTGCAAGGACGGTCGCTTTTGCCCTGTACGATAGAAAGATAGCTGAGGAAATTGGGGGTTTTGACGAGGATATGCTGACGGGGAATGATTTTGAGTTCAATCTAAGGATAAATAAACGGGGGTATAAGCTATTCTTCAACCCGGAAATTAAAAGCCACTACTTCGCCCGCTCAACATGGAGGGGCTTTTTGAGACAGACTTTCAACTACGGTGCGGTTAAGAGTATGGCCATCAGGAAGGGATATTTTTCTCTCCCCTGGCTTTTCCCCATGGGATTTTTGGGCTTTGAACTTGCCATCCCATTTTTAAGACCTTTGCTCTGGCTGTTTTTTGGATACTGGATGATTTTGGTTGGGGAGAGCATAAGACTTGCTTTAAAGTCAAAGGATGTCTCTTCCATCGTGTTGTCTCCAATTATGTTCGTATTTCATAATCTAATAAGCCTCGGCTTCATTGCGGGACTGTTGTTTGGAAAGAGAGCGTTCAGGTGATAAAATGAAAATTGTAATGACGGTTAGCAATCCCTTCAAACCGGATCCCCGGGTTTACAAAGAAGCTAAGAGTTTGGCCAAAGCAGGACATGAGGTTTATGTTATTGCCTGGGATAGGGAGGGGAGATACCCAGAAGAAGAAAAAATTGAAGGATTTAGGGTCATTCGTCTTGGCCCCAAAGCTGAATACGGCCCGTTAATGGCTTTGAAGCTTCCCCTTTTCTATCTCAAGGCGTTTAAAGTTATATTGAAGTTAAAGCCCGATGCTATCCACACTCACGACTTCGATACCGCTATCTTGGGATTTATTTTCAAAAAACTTAAGGGGATAAAGTGGGTTTATGATGTGCATGATCTTTACTTCACGTTTTTTTCTATGGAAGGGGATCAAAATTTGCTTGGGAAGTTAGTCAAAATCATAGACATACTCTTTGCAAAGTGTACTGACATCCTTATAGTAGCAACACAGTCGATAGGACGAAAACATGAAGGGTTGAGAGAATATTATATTAAAGAAGGAATTATTCCGGAAAGGGTTATTTCAATATGGAATGTTCCAGATGTCGAAACATTCTTGAATTATCCCCAACTCAGAGTTAAACCATCAAAAAAATTTACAATTGGCTTTATAGGAGCACAGAGAACAGTCTCAAACTTCATACCGCTGTTTGAGGTTGCAAAAAACACCCCACACAGATATAAAATTCTCTTCGTCGGTGAGGGGAGGGTTACGGACAAATTAAAGAGACTTGTAAAAGAGAAATATCCTGAGCTGGATATTGAATTTATCGGAAGCATTGACTACAGACTAATTCCTAACTATTACATGCTTTGTGATGTTATTTTTGCATGGTATCCCCAAAGAGAGAACATAAAAAGAGCTATTGCAATAAAAGTTTTTGAGGCTGCTGTGATGGGCATACCAAGTATAGTTAATGCAGATTCTCTAATGGAGGATTTTGTAAGGGAATATAAATGCGGAATTGCTATTAAAAAGTTAAATCTGCATCATCTGAAACAAGTCCTAAAGTTCGTTGAAAATAAAAAGCTCAAATTTAGCCCCAGCAGGATTATTAAGAAGTGGAACTGGAAAAATGAAGAGAAAAAGCTGGTGATGCTTTATGCGCAATCTCTTAATAATCACGAACTCGTATCCAAATGAGGATAATTCTCATTATGGGGGAATATTTGTTAAGGAGCAGGTTAGTTATCTGAAGGATTATTTTGATGAAGTTTATGTTATCTCTCCCCAGCCATGGGGAGTAAACAGGAATCTTCGGGATTATGTGCATGATAACGTAAGGGTGTTCTTTCCAAGATTTTTCCATTTACCGGTTGAATTCTATAGAAAACGACTTGGAGACAACTTCTTTAAAGCTGCTTTGAGAGTTATCACTGCTGAAAAGCTTGAATTTGACCTGATTCATGCTCACTTTACTTGGCCGAGCGGGTATGCTGGTGCAAAGTTAAAAGATCGATTTGAGACGCCTTTAATTATCACAGCCCATGGCTATGATGTCTATGAGAGTCCATTTCGGAGCGGGGAATGGTTTGAGAAAATTAGGTTTGCACTGAATTCTGCAAATCACATAATCACCGTCAGTAAAAGCAACTTTCAGATATTAACGGAAAAGCTTGGTGTCCCAAAGGACAGATTGAGCGTAGTTCCAAATGGTTTTGATTCTCAACTGTTCAGGCCCATGGACAAATTCGAGGCAAGGGTAAAGCTAGGGATACCTCAGGATAAAAGGGTGCTGCTAAACGTTGCAAATTTAGTCCCGGTTAAAGGTCACAGTTACCTTATAGACTCAATCAGGAAAATAGCAAATGTTGAAAAAGACGTGGTGCTCTATATTGTGGGTAATGGCCCGTTAAGAAAAGAGCTGGAGGCTCAGATTAGGAGGCTTAACCTTGAGGGAATAGTCAGGCTTGTGGGAGCTCGGCCTCATTCTGAGATTCCAATTTGGATGAATGCTGCTGACATCTTCGTTTTACCGAGTTTGAGTGAAGGTAATCCAACTGTTATGTCTGAGGCTCTTGGTGTTGGTTTACCCTTTGTGGGAACAGCCGTTGGGGGCGTTCCCGAGATAATAATCTCCGGAGATTACGGTCTGCTCTGTCCGCCTGCTGATCCGGAGTGCCTTGCTGAGAAAATTTTAATAGCCCTCGATAAAGAATGGGACAGAGAAAAGATAAGGAGGTATGCGGAACAGGTTACTTGGAAAAATGTGGCAAAACACATGATCAAGATTTATAATAAAACTTTGGTAGAATGATATAATGTGGGGCTTTTATATGATTCTTAATCAATAATGCTCTTAACTTGATTGTAAGATTACCTCTAAATAAGGCCTCATCTATGAAAAAAGATAATTTTTCTTTGTTCAATTCAGATAAGCTTTTCATAAAATATGCCACAGAGAGTCTCTTTTCGTATGTTTCTTGTATCTCCTGTTCTATTCTCTTTATATTAATCCCCTTCTGTTTTAATATAATGCGATGACCTTTGACAAATTCACTTGAAATTTCTTTTGCAGCTTTTGCAATCTCAATAGTAGCATTGTTGGTAATTTGAGAAGGATGTCTTCGCCAGTATCCGAGAATGTTGTTGATGAATTTAAATTTCCCGAGTAATGACAACTCTAGCCAAGTGGTATAGTCAACATATGGTGCAATTGGGTTTTGTTTAAAACCGCCGATTGATTCTAACGCCTCTCTCTTTATCATGACAGTGACGGCAGGAATGTAATTTTTAAGAAGCAATTGGGGTATATACCACTCTTCTTTGTTTATCCGGGAGACTTTGATATTTTTTGGAGTTATTCCCAAAATACGGCCTTGATAAAATAGATATGCTTTTCCCCAAGCTAGGACAATACTCTCGTCCTTTTTAAATGCTCTTTGTTGAATGTCTAGTTTGTATGGAGGCCAAAAATCGTCTCCTTCCAAGATCGCTATGAGATCTCCATCTGAGAATTTGAAAGCTTTGTTGTATGTTTTGTTTAACTGCCATATTCCTCGATGTTTTTGTTTTATAATGTGGATCCTATCATCATAATCCCTGTATTTTTCAACGATTGCAATCGTGTTGTCTTTTGACCCATCGTCGATAATTATCATTTCCCAGTTTTTATATGTTTGAGATAAAACACTTCTGATGCAATCTATGATAAACTCTTCATGGTTATAAGTTGGAGTTATAATGCTTATAAGGGGATAGACACTCATAAGGCTCACCCCATTCCCAATATAACTATAAGGGTTAAAACACTTGCCATCCCCTGACTCACCACCGTCGCCACCGCCGCCCCGGCGGCTCCGTAGTGCAGTATGAGGATATAGTTAAGAAGGACGTTAAGCAGTGCAGTAAACCCCGTTATTTTTGTAAACGTCAGCTCCCTTCCCGTGGCGTTCATGTAGCTCCCAAAGAGGGAGTTCAAGAACATGAATGGCACTGCAACCGCCAGAATCCTCAAAATCGAGACGCTTGGAAGAAACTTTTCCCCGAACACGACGAGTATTCCAAACCTCGCAAAGATTATATATCCTGCAGCCCCAGCAAGTCCCATAAGGATGAGCATCTGAAAGCTCTTTTTGAAAAGAACTTCGAGCGTTTTTCTGTCCTCCTTATGGAGCCTCGCCATCGAGGGCATGGTCGTTGAGACAACTATGTTCGGAATAAATAGCGAAACCTCAATCAGCGTATAAGCCGCCCTGTAAATCCCGGTCTCATAATCCCCCCTCAGCAGGCTCAGCATCACCATGTCCGTGCGGTAGTAAATCATGGTAAAAAGCCCGATGAGCCAGAAGGGGTAGGATTTTTTTAGCAGGCTGATCCATACACCCGGTCTGAATCTTATCCTTATTGCATCCACGAACTTCATCCCGAACTTTATCCTCATAACTTCCCTGAGAACATATCCGGCAAGGAGGGCAACAACAAAGGGCGAAAGTGATCTGGAATAATAGAGAACGATGCCTCCAACAATGAATGCCCATACTCTCTCAGCAGTCCGGGCGAGAGCGGCATATTTCGTTACCTCGTGAGCATACATGATGTTGATGAAGAGATAGGAAAGCCATGTCAGCATAGCCTCGGCCCCGGCCAGCACTATCAAAAGCTTCATCCATCCCGACTTGGGGAGGAAGACTGTCAGAATCATAATTATTGCAAAATTAATGACGGCGAGAACCATCTTAAATCCGAGAACGTCCGGCAAGAGCTTCGGGAGCTTGTTTTTATCCCTCGCTACTTCCCTCATGAAGTAGAAGCCAACTCCAAGGTCGGAGAATATCCCAAGCAGCCCGACATAGTAGAAGATGAATGAATACTGCCCCAGCCCCTCTGGACCGAGGATTCGGCTTATGAGAACTATCAGACCGTAAGCTAGCAGCTTGGATATTACCTCGGCCCCAAAAAGCCAGCCTGCGTTCTTTATAAGTTTCAATTTCAGGCTTTCCGGCATCTTCCATAACTTGCCGTGAATGTTTATAAAAGCATTCCCCGCAGTCTTTACTTGTCAATGACCGAAAAATATATAAAGCTCCAGTTAGAATCTTGAGTGATAACTTCATTGGGTGGTATGAATGAAACGACTCTGGCTGGTAGCATTGGGGATGTCGGTACTCCTGTTTGCCGGAGGGATTAAGGTTGGGGTGTCCTACTTCAGCGACGTTGCCAGGTCCACAGGAAACGAAATCTCCACGGGAGAGTTTGATATCGGGATAAGCAGGGACGGAAGCAGATACTACGACGATTACAAGCTGTTCGAGTTTTCTGATCTAAAGCCGGGAGATGAGAAGACGGTAAGGTTTTACATAAAAAACAGGGGAGATTACCCGGTTTCCCTGATTTCCATGAGGTTCAACATCACGGATGCTGAGAAGGGCGAGCTTTCGGCCGCTGAGGCTCTGGTCGATAATACGCCAGAGACTGGAGAGCTGAGCGGGAATCTGGTGATAACAGGCTTTGAGGTGAAACATAACGGACAGAGCACATCCCTTGATGGCTATGTGGGAAAAACGCTTGCGGATCTCAACAACACCGTGATAACCATTTTCTCGGGAAAACTGACCGAAGGGGATAGCATAGAGGTCTCAATTACCCTGAAGCTTTCGGAGAACGCCGGCAATGAGTGCCAGACAGATGTATCCCGGGTTGCCCTCAGCATATATGCGGAGCAGTAACTCCAGCTGCCGGACCCTGCAGTGCGAATGTGTCTGGGAAAACCCTTTAAGCTGAAGGTTGGATAATCAACTGCAATGATGAGTGATGGGCGAACCGATTGATGAGGAAGGAAAGGTGATCTCTGAGCAACCCTTTTAAATCCCTTCCCATACTTTTCTTGGGATGATGATTTCAGCCTTGGCTGAGGTGTGATGATGGAGTGACGGACTGACCGTTATTTTTATTTGTGTTTTTTAGGTTGCCCTAATAAATTTAGAAAGTTTAATAAAGTTAAATTCTCGAATGGGAGACGGCAAGGTTTAAATGTTATGTGCATATGCACAAAATCGTGGTGATATCATGAGGGAGGAATTAAAGCCAATCTGGTTCAGCATCATCGGGAACGTTTTTCTGGCGGCGGTTAAAATAGCTGCGGGTCTCGCGTATTCAAGTCTGGCTCTAATTTCCGATGGAGTCCACTCCCTCAGCGATGTGGTGACGAGTATTATCGGCCTCATCGGGATAAGGATATCCTCCAGACCTCCGGATAAAAACCATCCCTTCGGCCATTCCCGTTTTGAGCCGCTTTTTGCATTTTTCATGGGGCTGGCGCTGCTCTTGGTTGCCTATGAAATCGGGAGGGATTCCTTGGGGAGAATGATGGAGGGCAGGGCGATCGAAGTGAACTCCATAATGCTCGGTGTTGCGGTTTTTTCAATAGCCTTTAAGGAGTTCATGACCAGATATGCCCTCAATGTGGGGAGAAAGCTCAACAACCAGATACTCATAGCCGATGCATATCACCACAGAAGCGATGTTTTGAGCACAATAGCGGTGCTTTTTGGACTGCTGACCGAGAAATTCGGGTTCAGGTACGGGGATTCCTTGGCCGGTCTGACCGTTGCCCTCTTCATAGCAAAGGTCGCTCTGGAGATAGTCACGCGGAACATAAACTTCCTCACAGGAACCTCGGCACCCTCTGAAATCTGTGAGAGAATAAAGAAAACCGCCCTTGGTGTTGAGGGCGTCGTGGGTGTGCACGATTTGAGGACGCACTATGTCGGGCCAAAGCTCCATGTTGAGCTCCATATAGAGGTTCCGCCGGGGCTTGATCTGAAGAAAGCCCATGACATAAGCGAGGAGGTGAAGCGGAGGATAGAGAGGCTTGATGCTGTGGATACTGCATTTGTGCACGTGGATATTCAGGGGGTTACAGAGTAGCGTCTATACCGCGTAAAGCACGCCGTTCAGATTTAACGGGAGGCCAGTTCGCACGGGCTCAATTACCACAAGCTTCCATGTGTCCAGCCTATCAATATTTAATATTACAGAACTTCCATGCTGGGTGTATTTAAGATATCCCCTGCCTTCTTCAGGGGAGATGGAGAAAACCTGCAGAATTTCGTAGTTTTTCGGAATCTTCAGCTTGATTTCTATGTTTTTCTCTGGAGTTGTCCAGTCGTGTATTTTATCATAATGATAGTTGTAATTAACGAGGCTTAGAATGAGTTCATCAGTACCGGATTTTTTGAGAGGAGTTATCATAACTTCTTTAGATGCATTTGTGTAAAGGATCCTGTGTGTTTCCAAGGCGTAATTCACTTTTGTCCTTATATAATTGAACAAAGTGCTATCGGGCTTTCTCTCTCCTAAAGAGTCCCAGTAGGATTTACCTACTTTATCTACAATGATGACGTTTCTATTGTTGAGGATATCCATTCTATCCTTGTCGTTTCGCTTGTTGTTCATCTCATCATAAAGAGCAAAATCGTTGTTGGTGATCAGCCGGCCTCCGCTTCTTAGGAATTTCTCCATTTCATTCAAGTCACGTGAAGAAATCCTGCTTAATCCGGGAGCTATCAGAAGTTTATAGTTCTTTAATCTTCTGTAAGAGTCTGTGTCCAATATATCATCCATTCCGAGAAACAGGACATCATATGGGATATGCATTTCCTCCAAAGCCCTTGCCCAGCCACGGATTTCATCGTAATACTCATCGCTATCGTAAATCCCCAGTGCCGGGAAATACTGCCATATTGCTGTTGGAAGTGAGACTACGAGGGCGACGTTAGAGTAGGAGCGGGTGTTTTCGAACAGATCCCTCAGATTTGCAATGAAGCGGTAATACTTGGACACTTCTTTCCTTTCGGGTCCATCCACCAATCTGTGGGGTGGCCATCCTTCGTTGGGTGATCCGGTTCCAAAAGGCACAAGCATTATGCAGTCTGGATTGCTGTATATCTCTGCAACCCTCAGCTTTATAAGTGTGGAGACGTCTGCAGGTGGTTCGTCTGGCTCAAACGGGTTTGCAAACCAGAGGATAAATTCCCCAACCCAAACCGGCTTTGTAAAGTTGGAGGAAGCGCCTGCAAGCTTGCACACCAATCCGTTGGTCTGATATGGAAACGGTCTGAACTGACTGTCTTCAACATAAACGGCATCCATGTACGGTGTCAGGGTTATATGGGGAATCCACGAGAAGTACTCGTTTGTTGTTAGGAACACCGTTTTTCCGCTATCTCTGGCATATTTCTTGGTTTCTACTGAGATGTTCTTGACCAGAGATATAGCGGATTGATACCAGTAAAGCAGTGCTTCCTTTACAACAGGATCCGATAAAACCTCAATATTGTTATCAAATTCTACCGATTCAGGTGGCCACGAGGTTAAAAATCTTTCCCTGAAGGGGATAGGGTTTGAATATGTTGCCTTTAACCGGTATTTGTTTTTCAAATATGTTTTCAAGCAGAAGTTATCGATGTCTTTAATTCCCATTTCGAAAAGCTGTGTTTTTGTGAATTTTGATTTCAGGTGTTCTATGAAGCTCCGGCCTTCCCATGTGTCCTTGCATCCCCAACCTCCGCCCCAGACGAATGTGAAAATGGCGTCGGGACTGTCAAAGAATATTGCATCCGCTCCAGAATCAATGCCTTTTCTTGTCCAGTACAGGAGAAAATCTCTCCAGTATGGATTCTGGGGCTGCATCATCCCGTAAAAGTCCCTTCTCCCAAGTTCTTCTCCCAGAATTCTAATCGTTAAATATCCGGAAAATGATCTGGATAGGCCCACACTGTATGGATCTTCGGATATAGTTCCGTTGGGATACCTCCATTTTTTTGAATAGGGAATTAAATGCCTGTAATAATACAGAAAGCCAATCTCAGACTTGTATGGATCATCTACGGAATCCCCAACATGCCATCCCGTGGCTACTCCAACGGGTATATCATATGCATGAGAAAGTGAAATGAGTGACTGGATATTCCTCCATTCTCCGGGATATTTCGCCCAAGGAGTGTAACCTATCCATGCCTGAACTGTGTTGTGAAGGAATTCAAGATGATAATCAGTTTTAATGTCGTTCAACATATCCCCATAGAATTCAATCCTGAAGGCATCTCCAACAATGATTGGATGATATGCTGAGACATTTGCCGTTTCGATTAGTAAAAAAATCAGGAGATATGTTGCCATTTTCTTAGTGCTTAGATGGATAATCATCCCAAGCACCTTATAATAACGTAAACTGAATTTATAAAACTCTTTTGGTTGAGTTGGATGAGTATTAATTGGTTATACACATTTCAAAATCTCCATCAAATCACCCAGAAACGCCTCCAGGTGCTCCCTCCTCACGTGGGGCATCATGACTATCCTTATGTAGCCCCTGTGGGCGCTTATACCCCATCCCCGCCTTTTAAGCTCCTCCTCCGCTGTCTCAAGGTTCTCGGTTCCAAATGAGACTATGTTCAGAACAGGCTCCCTGATGAGGTAAACGCCCGGTATTCTCTTCAGCTCCCCGGCAAACCACCTCGACAGCTCCATAGCCTCCTTCACGACCCTCTTGTATCCCTCAAAGCCGAGGTGCTTTATCATTGCCCACACCGCTAAAGCGTTTGCTCCGGGGCGTGTTCCGGTTATTGTTGCCTGCCAGACCTTCCCCCCGGCTAAATACGGTGCGGGTATGCTTATTGATTCCAGAAATTTCCTTTCCCTGAATATTATGCCTCCAGCAGGGATGGGAACCATGCCCATCTTATGCGGGTCTATCGTTATGCTCTGCACGCCTTTGAGCCTGAAGTCGAAATCGGGCAGATCATAACCTAAAGCCTTTGCAAAGGGTATTACAAAGCCGCCGAAGGCCGCATCAACGTGAAGGGGTATCCCGTAGTCGACTGCGAGGTCGCTCAGCGCTGGGATGTCATCGACGACACCCAGGCCGGTGGTTCCGGCTATACCGACTATTCCAATCGTGTTATCCGTGATTTTGTCCTCAACATCCTCAACATTCACAGAATAGTCTTCCTTCAGCCCAGCCCACACAAGCTTTACCCCAAGCAAATCGCTGGCCTTGAGGAACGAGAAATGTGCACTCTCCGGCAGAATCAGCTCCGGTTTTTCAACCCGGGCCGTGTTGCGGAATGCCCTTACTGCCAGGATGTTTGCTTCAGTCCCTCCGGAAACTATATTTCCATATGCTCTGTTCAGATGGAGGAGGGAGCCGAGCATACGAACAGCTTCCCGCTCTATCTCCTGGCTTCCGGGGTGGAGGCCCGGGTCGCCGAGGTTCCTGTCAATGTATTTCCCGATTACCCTGCGGGCGAGGGGGTGGGGATAGGTGCACATTGACCCCAAGATTTTCCCAGAATCGAAGGTTAAATCTTTCTCAATCTTCTTTTCAAGCTCAGCCAGAACCTCATTCTCATCCGCACCTTTTTCCGGAAACATTAGCATTTTCTCACCCGCTTGATTAAGCTTCAGGCTTTTCAATTTAAGCTTTGCCTTCATCTCTTGGTGTTTGTATGTGGGGGAGCGTGTTCGAACAGCGCAAAACCTCAAACCCAGCTCTATCTCTCGGTTCTAATTCTTCTGAGGTATTTCCTGAAGAAGAAGGGCGTCGTTAAGGCTGTCATCATGGAGACCGTTACAACCCCTGCAAAGAGGGCCTGATTTATTATGCCGGTGTCAAGGCCGAATTTTAGAATTGCAAGCTCCAGGCTTCCCCTCCCGCCCATGCCTATCCCTATGAGTATGGAATCCTTCCATTCAATCCCGAAGATTCTGCTTCCCAGCGAACAGCCTATCAGCTTTCCGAGGACTGCCGCGGCGTAGAGGGTCAGTATCAGGGCGAGGTTTATCTCGCTAACCTTCGGGTTAAACATCAGGCCCACATAGATGAAAAACAGTGGGATGAAGAACTCTGTAAGAACCACCTGCAGGTTCTCTATGAGCTCATTCAGCTTTATACGGCTTATTATCATTGGGTCCCTTCTTTCCCTGAGCCTGCTGATTGTTAGCCCTGCCAGATAGGCCCCGATGATGTAGTGCAGTCCGACTGTCTCTGCGAGCAGCGCCAGTGAAAACGTCAGTATGAGGGTGAATGTGAAGAAGACGTTCAGGTTTTTGATTATATGGCTGAAACTCCTGGCGCGTTTGAAAACAAACTCCGATAGCAGTAAAGTGCCGGCTATGAACAGGGCGATTTTAATCGTGAGCAGGAGCAGAGAATGGGGTTTAAACTCCCCTCTGGCCAGAGCTGTGATTATGCCTATGAGATAGACGGCTATGATGTCATCAACGAAAGCGGCGCCCATCAGGATTGACGAGACCTCCCTTTTAACCCTCTCCTTGACGAGTATTCCGCTCGTAACCTCTATGGCGGTGTTCCCGAGGGTTATGCCGACAAATATGGCAGCTGCCAGGCCCTCCCCGAAAGTCATCACCGTGGCAAACCCGAGGAAGAATGAGAACGCAACCCCCATTGCCGCAACGATGATGGATTTCTTTGTGTTCTGGGCTATTGCTGAGAAATTGCTCGTTAGACCCATGTACAGCATCATCATGAGCAGTCCGAACTCGGATAGAACCTTGAGCTCTCCGAGGGGCTGAATTACTCCGAGGATGAAGGGCCCGAGGATTATTCCCGTCAGAACATGGGCTATTATGGGAGGGATGCTTCTTCTCTCAAAAAGCCACTCAAGGCTCTTTGCAACAACCAGCAGAATAGCCAGTGCGAAGAGGTAATTCACATCATTCCCTCCTTGGGGAGTGCTCTATGCATGTTCTCCGTTGCCACAAATGAAAAATTCACCTCATCCCCTCCTCCAGAGCAGTGCTCCTGCAATCCACAGGATCATCAGGAGCAAAGCAAGTATCATCGCCAGGGTTGCGCCCCTCTGCGTTCCGAAGACTATGGGAACAGGGCCTATCATTATGACTCCCCCGCCCTCGACTTCGCCCTGACCGCTGGCGCTCATAATCGTTCCTAAGAATATCATCATGAATCCAATGAGGATAAGCACGATTCCACCGGCTATCAGGAGTTCCCCTCTCATGCCCATCAATGGAAATTATGCACTCTTTTTTTAAATCTTGTTTCTTGGTTTCTTGTTTTAAGATGCGGCTGGGATAAGCTAAATAATGGCTCGAAAGAAGGCGGCCGATCCATCCTAATTTTCTTTTCCAGACCTCACCTTTCAGAGCTGAGGAGGCCAGAATATCGTTTGAAAACCCAAAAATTAAAAACCGGAAGGTGGAGGTTTGAATATGCTTGTGCTCGTTGACCTCGATGATACGCTGTGCAACACGTGGGAGGCGGGGAAATACACCATTCTGAGACTGCTCCCCCACCTGCTCAGAAAGAGGAAGTTCAGGGCGTTTTTTTACATAGTTACCAGCAGATACAGGGATCTGGAGCAGATAAGGGAGCTTCATCTGCTTGATCTCGACAGGATACTTGAAAAGGTCATGAGGAAGGTCTACGAACACGTGCCGCAGGATGAGCTTGACGAGATGTTCGAGCTTGTCGACAGGGTTTTCTTCTCCAATCTCAGGCTTTTTCCGGATGCAAAACCTTTTCTTGACGGACTCAGGGACATGGGTGCAAGGCTTGTCCTGATAACGGATTCCTCAAGCTACTGGCAGAGAAAAAAGCTTGAGTACCTCGGCATAAAGGACTATTTTGACGGCATCATAATAAGCGGGGAAACCGGACACAGCAAGTTTGAGCTCCACAACTTCATCCTTGCAAGGAAGCTCTTCCCTGGGGAATCCGAGGTATACATGATCGGCGACAGGGACGAGACCGACATGAGGGGAGGAAAATCGATTGGAGCGGTAACGATTCTCGTAAACCGGGGCTATTTCAGGGGCAGGGGGGCAAAGAATGCAGACTATGTCGTGAGGAACCTCCTTGAGGCTCTGGAGGTGATAAGACGTGAGCATGAAAAGAGAGCTTAAGAGAAAGGCCCTTCACCTCACGGGCCTGATAGTTCCGGCGGTTTATGCAGTATCCGACAGAACATTCACGCTCACGTTTATCGGGGCTGCCATGGTTGCCTTCCTTATTCTGGAGCCCTTCAGGATTGTCGAGGCTTTCAGGGATAAGATAAAGAAGATACTCCGCCTTTATGTTCAGGAGGAGGTCATATCTACCCTTGAGAAGAACATAGATGAGATAACCCGTGAGGAGGAGCGGAGCGGAATTGCGGCACACATATACTTTGCTGCCGGGGCATTCATAGTTGTCTATTTCTTTCCGAGGGATATGGCGATTGGAGCGATTGCAGTCGCCACGGTGGGGGATGCGATGGCGGCGATAATAGGCAAAACCTTTGGAAGATATCGCTTCAGGAACGGTAAGAGTGTTGAGGGCAGTATGGCATACCTCATCTCCGCCCTTGCCATTCTGCTCCTCCTGATGAGCTTTCCATATGCCGCTGTGGGGGCTCTTGCGGGTATGCTGGCCGAATTTTACGACCTTCCCCCGGATGACAACTTCTCAAATCAGCTGGCGGTGGCCATGAGCATCTACCTGTTTAAAGTGCTTGTATGAGAACGGGAATCAAAATTTTTGATGACTAAAATTAATAATGAAAAGGATAAAGGATAAAAAATAAAACAGAAATCAGAATCAGGAAATCATAACCTTAACGAAGTTGCTCAGCGTGTCCGTGTCGCTCCACTCGTTTGCGCTGTCGTGAACCGCCTTGTCGTCCGGGAGCGTTACAACCGCCGACGTGTTGTCGCCTCCCGCTATCCATGCCATAATCTTCACTTCCTTCGGCTTTCCTCCTATGGCCTTCCATGGGATTCTGATCTCGACCGTCTGCAGGCCTGAGGCTCCTCCGAAGTATGCCGTCTTGAAGCCCTCAAACTGCTTGTTCCAGTCGTACGTCCATTTCCCATCCTCATACTTGACCATCTGCATCCCAGTGTCCTTGCCGAAGTTGTACTCAAGCCTCTTCGTTTTGCTGTTCCACCAGCCGTAGATTTCGTAGTCCACTCCCTCCGTGAATTTTATCAGCTTGCCCCATGCGTCCCTGTCCCCGGTGTAGCCTCCTTCCTTAACGTCCAGAGCAATTCCATAGCTCAGATCCCAGTTCTCGCTGTTGTTTGCTTCGAGGGCTATGTAAAGGTAGTTATCGTCGTAGTCCACGCCGAGCATCACGAGGTTTGCCCCTGCATATCCGGAGTTCTTTCCTCTGACCACGACCTTGGCGTTCGTCCAGTCCGCAAGGGCTCCGTCAATGGTTATCTTCTTCGGGACTTCACTCCCGGTTCCGTTGAGGGTGGCGTATGTGGTTATCCAGTCAAGGTCGTTCCACTCATTCGCCTGGTCGTTCATTGTCCTGTCGTAGGGCAGGCAGTCGACGGCTGAGGTTCCCGAATCCGCCCCTGTGACGAACGCACTGACCCTGGCCTTCTCCGGGTCGGGGATGAGCGACCTCGGAATCATGAACACGAGCTGCTTTATCCCGTGGGAACCGGTAACGTATGAGATTTTAACTCCTGCCCCGCCCGGTTTGAAGTACTCCCATTTTCCGGCCTTCCACTCTGCAAAGCTCATAGCATCCACGGACTTGTCTTCCGCATTCCAGTATACATAGGCCTCATAATCCGGGCTGAAGGAGAACCACAGGTTCCTTCCCCATGAATCTGAGGTTCCGTTGTAGCCGCCATCCTTTGCGTCTATGGCGATTCCATAGGCGACGTCCCAGTTCTCGGTGTTGTTGGTCGTCACGACCACGTAATAGTATTTGTCATCCGATCCGAGGTAGAGGGCTTTCAGGTTTGCTCCGGCCTGGCCGTGCTTCACATCCTCTGCAACCTTGGTAACCTTGCTCATAACTCCCTTTGCTTCAAGCTCCTTGAGCAGGGAGGTTATCTCGCCCTGAATGCGTCTTATCCTGTAGTATGCGGAGGCCACGAGGAATGCTCCTCTGGGTGAGGGGTTGTTCCCCTGCAGGAGCGTGAATCCCTTTCTGAACAGCTTGTGGTTCTCTGCAAGCTTCTTTTCAATGTCCTCTATCTGGGCCATGGATTCATTTGTGAGCGCCAGGCCTTTGGCCTTTTCAAGGGCTTTCAGGCTCCATTCGTACCTCTTCATGTATAAGTTCGGCCAGATATACATCCCTGCGGTCATCATCTTCTGTCTTCTGATCTCGATTTCTCCCACGTAGAGCCTGTAGGAGGCCGTTATGTTCTTTCCTTCATACTCGACCACTGCCTTCAGCTGATGGACTCCTGTTTTCTGCTCGTCGTATTCATAGATGTAGCTCAGGGACACCTTCCCTTTGGCCGGAACCATGACCGTCCAGTTCTTAATCAGCACATCGTTGTCGTAGAGGGTTACATTGACGTTATCAGCGGCGAAGGCCCCATCGTTGGTGACGGTTACCGTGATGTTTGCGGGCTGGTTTGCTTCCACATCGCTGACGTTTGAGGAAATGCCAACGCTTAAGCTCACCAGCTTTGTGACGACGAGGCTTAGTGTTTCTGTTGCCGGGTCGTATTCAAGGAACTTCCACAGAACCGCGGGTGCCGGAACGTCTCCCCATGTTCCCCAGCTCGGGAAGATATCCTGGTCGGGGCACACATCGCTCAGCCACTGGTTGGTTCCATCAAATCCTCCCGTGAGCGTCGAAACTCCCCTGACCTTCAGTCCGTCAAGTGATATGTCCCCGAACACGGAGAGGGGAATCCTGAACTCCGCAACAACCCATCCGTTGTCCGAGCCGTAGGCGGAGGTTACCTGTGAGCTTATGTCTGTAAAGCTCCCGTCGCTGTTTACAACCCATGCAACAAAGCCGCTTTCCCATGACTCTATAACAAAATCAATGTCTCCCTCGGCGAACTGATATCTTCTGCCCCATGGATGGCCTGTGGTTACCGGGTATCCAGTCCTCGTTGAGAGGTCAATCATTGCCATAAAGTTGTTATAGCCCTCTTTTTTGAATACGCCTGCTATGTAAAGATAATTTCCGTCGGTAAAGAATCCGAAGGTCTTTATGTCATTGTTGGCACCCCACTTGCCGTCTCCAACGGGGTCGCTGTAGAGGAGGTTTGCCGGCCAGTCGCTTAGGTTTCCGTCTATGGTTACTTGGGGAGGCTGGGCGCTTGCAAGCTTTACCGTAGGCGCTACTCCAAAAATCATAACCGCGACTAAAAACAGCACCATACCCTTCTTCATCTTTGTTCACCCCGGGTGATACTTAGTCACCCTTGCTGATATATGTGCATAAAATATTTATATACCTTTTTGAATATCACTCATAGTGATAATACCGATGGAGGTGTCCGGATGGTGAATTTCATCTTTGGGATTCATAATCATCAGCCGCTGGGGAACTTTGGATGGGTGTTTGAAAGTGCCTATGAGCACTCATATCGCCCGTTTATGGAGATTCTCGAAGATTATCCCGGTATGAAGGTTTCGGTTCATATAAGCGGCCCCCTCCTTGAATGGCTTGAGGGGAACAAACCGGAATATATTGATCTTCTCCGCTCCCTTGTGAGGAAGGGGCAGCTTGAGATTGTCGTGGCGGGTTTTTATGAGCCGGTCTTAGCTGCGATTCCCAAGGAGGACAGAATCGAGCAGATCAGGCTTTTAAAGGAGTTTGCAAAAAAGCTCGGGTATGATGCGAAGGGCGTCTGGCTGACGGAGCGCGTATGGCAGCCGGAGCTTGTGAAGAGCCTCCGTCAGGCAGGAATAGAATACGTCATAGTCGATGATTACCACTTCATGAGCGCCGGCCTCAGCAAGGAGGAGCTCTACTGGCCATACTACACCGAGGACGGCGGTGAGGTCATAGCGGTCTTTCCGATAGATGAGAAGCTCCGCTATCTTATCCCCTTCAGGCCCGTGGAGAAGACTGTGGAGTATCTGGGTGGCCTCACGGATGATGACCCATCAAAGGTCGCCGTCTTTCATGATGATGGTGAGAAGTTCGGTGTCTGGCCTGGAACCCATGAGTGGGTCTATGAGAAGGGCTGGCTAAAGAGCTTTTTTGAGGCCGTAACAAGTAATGAAAGGATCAACCTCATGACATACAGCGAATATCTCTCAAACTTCAAACCCCGGGGGCTTGTATACCTGCCCATAGCCTCCTACTTCGAGATGAGCGAGTGGTCTCTACCTGCGAGGCAGGCAAAGCTCTTCGTTGAGTTCGTTGAGAAGCTGAAGGAGCAGGGGCAGTTTGAGAAGTACCGTGTTTTTGTGCGCGGCGGCATCTGGAAGAACTTCTTCTTCAAGTACCCCGAGAGCAACTACATGCACAAGAGGATGCTGATGGTCAGCAAGCTCGTGAGGGACAGCCCCGAGGCGAGAAGATTCCTGCTGAGGGCCCAGTGCAACGATGCATACTGGCACGGGGTCTTTGGCGGTGTTTATCTCCCGCACCTGCGCAGGACTGTATGGGAGAACATAATCAGGGCCAACAGCTTCATTCCCACCGGAAGCTTTGTGAGGGACATTGATTTTGATGGCAGGGAGGAGGTCTTTGTGGAGAATGAAGGCTTCTACGCTGTCTTCAAGCCCTCCTACGGCGGGGCGCTTTTTGAGTTCAGCTCAAAGAAAAAAGCGGTAAACTACAACGATGTCCTGGCGAGGAGGTGGGAGCACTACCACGATGTTCCTGAGGCCGCCACCCCTTCGGAGGGATCCGAGGACGGCGTTGCGAGCATACACGAGGTCGGGAGGAGCATCCCCGATGAAATAAAGCGCGAGCTGGCATACGACTGGCAGCTGAGGGCAATCCTCCAGGATCACTTCCTGAGCCCGGATGCAGGGCTTGACGGCTACCGCCTCGTGCGCTACAGAGAGCTCGGGGACTTCATAAACCAGCCATACCGCTTTGAATTCGGGGAGAGCCTGAGGCTGTGGCGCGATGGACTGGTGGACTCCAAACCGGCTAAAGTAGAGAAGAATTTCAGACTCCTTAATGACGGCTTTGAGGCAGCTTACAGGGTTAAAAGTCCCGTGAAGGCGCTCTTCGGGGTTGAGATAAACCTAGCCGTGCACAGCGTTATGGAGGAGCCGGGAGAATTTGAGGCCGAGAGCTTTGAAGTGAACGACCCCTATGGCATCGGAAAAATCGGGATAGAGGTGAGCAGAGAGGCAAGGGTCTGGAAGTTCCCGATAAAGACGCTCTCCCAGAGCGAGGCCGGATGGGACTTCATCCAGCAGGGGGTGAGCTACACCCTGCTGTTCCCCGTTGAGGGGGAGCTTGATTTCAGGCTGAGGTTCAGGGAATTTTAATTTTATTTAATGTGTTTAATTTTAAATTTTAACTGTTAGTCCCATAATCTCCCTGTTTATTGCCTTGACGACGTTGAACTCCGCCTGCCTCCCCTTTCTCGAAACTCTGATAATTGTTGTGCCGAGATCCTCCATGAGGTCAATTACGTAGGGCGCAACGTGGGCCAGCACATTCACCTTCAGCATATACACGGCTATGCGCCTTCTGTCCCCAACGTATCGATGAAGGGCGCTTATTATCGTGAGGACATCTCCCGAGGAGGCCGGCGTTAGAAACAGCTTGTCCATGCCGACGGAAATTACAAGCGAGATTCCGTCCTTTCTCTCCCCAAGTATGGAGTCATAGGCCATTCTGAACTTCTGCATCATAATCCTAGGTTCAGAGGTTTCATCAATCCTGTAGCGCACTCTGCCGGTCTCAATCATGCCTCCGATTTTTATGACCTCCACATCGTCCAGAACCTCTGCATTCAGCCCGGCGAGCTCCATTTTTGCCCTGTATAGATGCAGGGAGTCCATAACATCGACTATGAGTATTGAATATCCCTTCCTGATTCCCCATGTGACCAGATCATAGAGGCCTATATATGATAAACCCGGGCTCAGGCGCTCCATTATCACTACCTCTCCGGGGATTATCGAATCCCAGAGCGTCTCAAAAACAACCCTCATGGTACCACCTTGGGGGTAATACGTGCACAAAGGGTTTTAAGGTTTTAGGTTTTTATCGTCTTATTATTTTTATTTATTTTGAAGTCCAGAGCCGTTTCAAGCCCCCAGAATCTGCAGAAGGAGCACCTTTCGCCCTGTGCCGGCATGCCGCAGACGCTGCATTTTCCGAGCTCATACTCCTCAAGCTCGGCCTCAAAGAGTTTTTTCTTCCTCAGGTAGCCCTTGACGAAGTTGATTTTTGTCCCCGGCCGTTTCTCCTCCATGTCGTTGAGTATGCTTTTGTATTCAAGCGTCGTTGCCCCCGCCGCATGCGGGCACTCCTCCATGTGATACTCTATCCCGTTCGCTAAAGCGTATGCAACGACCTCCCTCTCGGTGAGCTCGTATAGGGGTTTCACCTTCTTAACAAACCTGTCCTCTCCCGGCAGGAGGGGCCCCTGTTTGGCCAGATACTGCGTGTTCCAGTTCATCAGGTTGGCGAAGATGAAGCTCGCCTCGTCGTCGAGGTTGTGGCCCGTCGCTATCGCATCGAATCCGTTGTCGTAGGCAAACTTGTTGAAGATGTACCTCTTCGTTAGCCCGCAGTAGGAGCAGGTCGGTCTCCTCGTCCTCACCTCGCCGATGCCCTTTCCGAGGAGCTCTTTAACGCGCACGATGTGGAGTGGGGCTATGCCTTCACACTGCTTTCTGGCATATTCCTCGCTCTTCTCGGAATACTCCCCTATTCCCAGGTTGATGTGGAGGCACTCTATGGAATAGCCGAGCTTCTTGAGGACGTGAGCGGTAACCGCGGAATCCTTTCCTCCGCTCACAACGACCAGAACTCTCTCATCCGGCCTGAGGAGTTTATACCTCTCAATCGTCCTCTTCACCTTTCTCTCGAAGTATTCGGTGAAGTGCTCCGGGCAGAGGTACATTTTGGGATAGTGAAGTTTTATAAACGCCGGCCTCTCGCAGAACCTGCATTTCACGGGCATCTCCCTTCACCGAAATGTGGAAGAAGGAGGAAGTTAAAAACTTACTCCTCCATGTCCTCTATGGCATGCCTCCAGTTCCCCGGCCTTCTAAAGTCCTTCTCCGTGAAGAGGCCCTCCTTCTTGAGTATCCCCCTCGCCGCCAGAATTCCCGTTGCAGCGGCATTTACTATGTCCCTTGAAAGCCCCGCCCCATCACCTGCTGCAAAGATGCCCTCTATGCTCGTTTCGAGGTTTTTATCCACCTCGGCGCGCATGGCATAGTATTTTATTTCCGGAGCATAGAGCAGTGTATGGTCGCTTGCAACTCCGGGAATTACTCTGTCGAGCTTTTCAAGGCCTTCAAGAATGTTGGTGACAATTCTGTGCGGCAGTGCCATCGCAATGTCCCCGGGGGTTGCGTGCCTCAAAGTCGGCTCGACATCGCTTCTCCTTATTCTCGTCCATGTGCTCCTCCTTCCCCTTCTCAAATCGCCGAGCCTCTGGAGGAGCGGTTTTCCCCCGCCTATAGTCGTTGCGAGCTGTGCTATGCTCTTTCCATAGGCCGTCGTATCCTCCACCGGCTCCGTAAGCTCTATTCTGCTCAAAAAGGCAAAGTTGGTGTTGTTGCTCTTTCTGTCCCTCATGGAGTGGCCGTTGACGCCAACATAGCCGTCATAACGCTCCTCAACAACGAAGCCGTTTGGATTTGTGCAGAAAGTCCTCACGAAGTCGTCGTAGGTGTCGGTGTAGATGTGGAACTTGGGATCATGGTTTATGCCCGTTATGGGCTCCATAACTATTGCCGGAACCTCAACGCGCACGCCGACATCTATGGGGCCGTGCCGGGCCTTCAGACCTATTTTCCGGGCAACATCGTGGAACCAGTCCGCCCCTCCCCTTCCGGGAGCAACGATGATATACCTTGCTCTGACCGTAAAAATGTCCTTTCCCCTCTTCAGCACGGCCTCGCCCTGCCTGAACTCCAGCACCTTTGTCCAGAGGAGGAATTTAACGCCCCTGCTCTCCAGGTGCCGTTTTATGCTTCCTATAACCTCCGGCGTGTGGTCGGAGCCTATGTGCCTCTGGATTATGGGGATGAATTTTACCCCAGCCTGTGCTGCCCTCCTTTCCCAATCCCTTATCTGCTCCGGATTCCCTTTGAAGATGTTCTTTGGAGCACCGTGTCTGAGAAAAATTCTGTCAACCTCCCAGACGAGCTGCCATGAATAGTTTTCGTCGTGTGTTAAATCCGTCAGATTTCCGCCTATGTCCGGCCGCAGGTTGATGGTGCCGTCGCTTAAGCCACCTGCTCCGCCTATGCCGCTCATTATGTGGCACGGCTTGCAGGCGACACAGTAGCCGAGCTCGTACATCGGACAAACGCGCTGGTCTATATCCCCTCCCTCATCAACGACGAGAACTTTAAAATCACTTTTTTCTGCAAGCTCGTAGGCCGCAAAAAGGCCTGCAGGGCCTGCCCCAACTATCAGAACATCAGCCTTTTTTTCGGAAACCATATTTCCCTTGTCAAAGTCTAAGCCCCGGGGTATTTAAATGTTTTTGTTCATTCGGCTTCAAATCCTTTCATGAATTCACATGATAATGTAAAAAAGATTTTCCGCATCCGAAACATTTAAACATTCCCATATGTAAATTATTTCAGTGGTGTTCATGATGTCCTCCAGGAGCAAGGAGAATAAAGCCAAAAAAATGTCTATCATAGTGGGCAAGAGGCATCTTGTCCGGCTCAGGCGCAGGGAGGAGCTGAGCTATAACATCAGGTACATCTCAAAGGTGCCTGTCAGGATAGCCATGGACAGGGATTTTCTGAAGCTTCACCCGTCGGATTCTCTCGTTAAAGTCGTTCACGAACTGAGGGGGGAGGAGAGCTCCGCCGTCGTGGTTGATGAGGAGGGCAGACTCATCGGTTTTATAACAATGAAGGACATACTGCATCTCTTTGAACCCCCGAGGAGGTACTCCATAGTCGGTGTCGGGCTGCTGAAGAAATACTCCCTTTCACGCGCCTCCTGTGTGGAGGACATAATGGTCAGAAAGCCCATCACAATCCGTGTTGATGACAACCTCGGGAAGGCCATAAAGATTATGATAGAAACCGGCAAGCACCACCTCCCTGTTGTTGATGAGGGAAAGAGAGTTCACGGCGTCCTTGAGGTGAAGGATATCATCCGCCTGATCAGGGTGGTCTCTGGATAGCCCGGGCAACGAGATGATAGCTATGGACGTGTTCCTTGAGCTTGCGCTGATACTGGTAGTTGCAAAGCTGTTTGGCTATCTGACGGTTCGTTTAGGCTTTCCTGCAGCCCTCGGGCAGCTCGTGGGAGGCATGGTCATCGGTCCCTCCCTCCTTGATGTCGTCGCTTTCGATGAGGGAGTTAAGCTCATAGCAGACCTCGGTGTTGTCATGCTGCTCTTTCTGGCGGGTCTTGAGACAGATGTTGAGGAGTTCAAGCACGTCGGCGTGCCCGCTTTTATGGTGGCCGTTCTCGGCGTCATGGCACCCTTCACGCTCGGGTATGTGAGCGCTCTGGTCTGGGGATATCCCAAGGTGCAGTCGCTCTTCCTCGGGGGTATCCTTACAGCGACGAGCGTCGGTCTGACCACGAGCATTCTGATGGAGATGAAGAGGCTCAGGAGCAAGGTGGGCACCACGATTCTTGCGGCTGCCGTGGTTGATGACGTCCTCGGCATTGTAATCCTCACGATTCTCGTCGGTCTGAACACGAAGGGGAGTGTTTATGCAGAAGACCTGCTTATAATCCTCGGTGAAATCGCCGTTTTCTTCATACTGGGACTCCTGCTCGGAACACCCGCCGTCAAGGAGGCCCTCAGGGCATCCGAGAAGATAACCCTGCCTGAGACCGTTACAGCAACGGCAATAGCGATAATGCTCGTCTTTGCATATCTCGCCGAGCAGTTCCAGATAGCGGGCATCACCGGTGCGTATCTGGCGGGGCTGATAATAGCCGGAAGCAGCGAGGCCAGAAAGGTCACGGATAAAACCCTGACAATAGGCTACTCCCTGTTCATACCTGTTTTCCTCGTCAGCATAGGGATAGAGACCGATATACACATACTGGAGCACGCGGGCATGTTTGCACTTGTATACTCGATGCTCGCGATTTTCGGCAAGGTCTTCGGCTGCGGCACAGGTGCAATTATATCCCGCTTCAGGCCGGTTGAAGCCCTTCAGGTCGGTGTTGGCATGATACCGAGAATGGAGGTCGCCCTCATCATGGCCAACGTTGCCCTCAATGAGGGGGTCTTTGACAGGGGGGTATTCTCGATTCCGGTTACCATGGTCGTCATAACGACGCTTGTAACCCCGTTCCTCCTTAAATGGGCCTTTTCGAGGGAGTGATATGGAGATACTCCTCTTCATCGCCCTCATGCTCGCAACCGCCAAGCTGCTCGGTTATCTGTTTGAAAAAGCTGGCCAGCCGGTGGTTCTTGGTCAGATAATCGGGGGGCTCCTGATAGGCATATTCTTCGAGACTAACCCTGTAATCCGGGAATTCTCAAATCTCGGTGTTCTCCTCCTTCTCTTCTTGGCTGGCCTTGAGAGCGATATGGAGGAGTTCAGGCGTGTTGGGAGGCCGAGCATTGTGGTTGCGGGCATTGGAGTTGCTGTGGCTTTCCTGATGGGATTTCTGGTCGCTTATCCCTTTGTCGAAATCCACGAGGCCGTCCTCTATGGAGCAATAATGACACCAACGAGCGTCAGCATAACCGTCAAGGTTCTCATGGAGATGAGGAAGCTGAACACGAGGGAGGGCACCACGATTCTTGCGGCTGCCGTGGTTGATGACGTCCTCGGAATACTCATCCTCACGATAGCGCTCTCCATCGTAAGAGGGGGAAACGTTGAATACACCGCCATAACCGAGATTCTCCTTGAGGTCAGCGGATTTCTTCTCGTCTTTCTGTATTTTGGACCAAAATTGGCCGAGATTACGTTCAGGAGAATATCGAGGATAGAGCTCCCAGAGGCAACCACGGCATTCGCCCTCGTATTTCTGATGCTATTTGCATATCTGGCCGAGCATCTCAACCTCGCCTCCATTCTCGGAGCCTATCTAACGGGCCTTGCCCTCGGGCAGAGCCACCAGAAAAAGCAGATATTCGACCACGTCAATGTTATCGGATATTCGCTCTTCATACCCCTCTTCTTTGTTGAGGTGGGTATGAGGATTGAGCTTGACTACATCATCCATGCCGGCCTCTTTGCGGTTCTCTACACAATCGCAGCCATAGTGAGCAAGATAATAGGGTGCGGTTTCGGTGCCAGTATAAGCGGCTTTGACAGAAAGGCCTCCCTGAGGATAGGGGTCGGGATGATACCGAGGCTTGGAGTTGAGCTTGCCATGCTCGCTGTTGCCATGGCAAGCGGATCCATAGGGGCCGATGCCCTGACGGTGGCGATACTGATGGTCTTCACCACCACCCTCATAACACCTCCCCTCCTGAAGTGGTTATACACCGGGATTGCCTGACTCCTCCCCTTGGGCATTCCATAAATTTATAAAGTCCCCTTCATTTCCCGGAACTGATGATGGCTGAAATACTCAGCTCGGCCCTGTTGATGCTCATTATGATAGACCCAAGCGATAAGATACTCCTGGTTAGCCTTCTCAGGGAGGACTTTCACATAGAGGACATAAAGACCCTCATAGTGAGGGCAAACATGATAGGATTCATTCTCCTCGTTCTCTTCGCACTCACTGGCAAGATAATCCTGCAGGAGATTTTCCACATAGACCTGAACGCCCTCCGCGTCGCAGGGGGCTTCGTGCTGTTCAAGATAGGTCTCGAAGCTCTGGAAAGCGGTGGAATGGTAACGCTGAAAAAGGAGAAGAACATACTTGCCCTGGCCGCTGTTCCGGTTGCCACCCCTTTGATAGCAGGACCTGCTGCAATAACGACGGCTATAACGCTGACGGCTGAGTACGGGATGGCTGTTTCCACGGCTGCAATCTTCATCGCGATTCTCCTGACAGCTATGGTGATGGCCGCGGCGCTCTATGCCATGAAGAACGTCAGAAAGACGACCCTCGGGGTCTTCATAAGGATCATAGGGCTCTTCACGATGGCCATAGGTGCCCAGATGATGGTTCAGGGTGCTGCGGGAATATACCTCTCCATGCTCCATGCGGAAAACCTATAAACCCACCCAATATTTTAAGCTTAGGTGGAGAGAATGGGAAAGATTGAGAGAGTTAAAGGGACGAGAGACCTGCTTCCTGAACAGATGGCAAAGCGAAGGTATGTCTTCGAGAGAATCAGGGAAGTTTTCGAGCTGTATGGCTTCAGCGAGATTCTAACCCCAACGTTTGAATACACCCGGCTGTTTCAGCTCAGGAGCGGTGAGGAGGTTGTCAATCAGCTCTACGCTTTCAGGGACAAGGGGGGAAGGGAGGTTTCCCTCAGGCCTGACCTCACGTCAAGCGTCGCCCGCCTCTTTGTCAACCAGTTCCAGAACGCCCCAAAGCCCGTGAAGTGGTACTACATGGCAAACATGTTCCGCTATGAGGAGCCCCAGAGCGGCCGTCTCAGGGAGTTCTGGCAGGCTGGAGTCGAGCTCATAGGCTCGCCGAATGTTGAAGCCGATGCTGAGGTTATAGCCCTCATGGTTGAGAGCTACCTCGCCACCGGCCTGAAGGACTTCACGGTCAACATAGGGGACAGGCTCCTCCTCGATGAGTTTGCCAAAATGCTCGGCGTCGAGGATGATGTTGGCCTGATGCGCCTGGTGGATAAGAAGGACAAGATGAGCAGGGAGGAGTTCATTGCCTCGCTCAGGGACTTCGGATTGAACGACGATGCGGTGGAAAAAGTTCTGTTCCTCATTGAACTGAAAGGAAAACCCGATGAGGTTCTGCCGAAGGCCCGTGAGCTTTTTACGGGTGAAGCGGCAAAAGAAGAGCTGAAAAGGATTGAGGAGCTGTTTGAACTGCTCAAAGCCTACGGGGTTTATGATTATGCCCTGATAGACTTTGGGATTGCGAGGGGCTTTGACTACTACACGAGCATAGTTTTCGAGGCCATAGCGCCCAATGATCTTGGAATAGGCTCGATAGGAGGCGGCGGGAGATACGACAACCTTATTGAGGTCTTCGGCGGGAAACCAACGCCTGCAACGGGGTTTGCAATAGGAATTGAGAGGCTGATCCCGATACTGGAGAGCAGGGGCATTCTCCCGGAGTTTGAGCTCAGACCGGACGTCTTCGTTGTCTATATCGGGAAAGAACTTGAAATCCGGCTGAAGGCTGCTGAAATAACCCGGATACTCCGGAAATCTGGAATAAAGGCCGAATATGACCTTCAGGGGAGAAAGCTGAGGAAGGCTCTGGATCACGCGAACAGGCTTGGGGTGCCCGTGGTTATCATCATAGGGAGAAAAGACCTCGCCGAAGGGCGGGCAACGGTGAGGGACATGAAAACCGGGGAGCAGAAGGCGGTTGAAGTTGAAAAAGTGGTGGAGGAAGTTAAAAGGATGCTCGGGTGACGAATTGTCAAGGCCCTCCTTTTACTTTCAAAACCCTGTCACCTCCACTCCGGCTATCTCTTCTTAACCTCAAACTTATTCCTCTTCCTCTCGAACCTCCATTTCTCGATTGTTCTTATGAACGGGCATCTCCTGCGCCACTCCTCCAGAAATTCCCTGAATCCCATTATATCACCCGGAAAAAATTTGGAGCAGGAGTTTAAAAAATAAATTATGAAAAGGGCTTCATCAATATAGGTATCAGTGCCACGTGACAGTCCTGTGCGCCACCTTCCCTGCCAGAGCATCCTTCAGCGCCTGCTCCATAATCTCAAGGCCCTTCTCAGCCAGTTCCTGCGTGATCACGAGGGGCGGCGTTATCCTTATGACGTTCCCGAACATGCCGTAGCTTGGAAGTATTAAGCCAAGCTCGAAGGCACGCCAGCATATCTTTCCCGTGAGCTCGGGGTCGGGCTCTTTCGAGCCGGGCTTCACTATTTCGGCGCCTATCATCAGGCCCTTCCCCCTGACGTCGCCTATGACCTCATACTTTTCCTGCATTTCCCTGAGGCGATTGATGATGAAATCTCCGACTTTCCGGACGTTTTCAAGGATGTTCTCCTCCTCGATTATCCTCAGCGTTGCATATGCTGCGGCTGAAATCACGGGGTTTGCGGCGGGCGTCAGCAGTGCCGAACCGCTCGTCATCTCCATAAGTTCGACCCTTCCGATAACGCCGCTCAGTCCCATTCCGCTGGCGACGCCTTTTCCAAAGGCCAAAAGGTCGGGCTCGACTTTAAAGTGCTCGCTGGCAAACCAGCTTCCCGTCCTTCCGATACCCGTCTGCACCTCGTCCATTGCAAGGAGAATGCCGTATCCGTCCAGAACCTTCTTCAGCTCCCTGAAAAAGCCCTCCGGAGGCACAACTATTCCGGCATCGCCCTGGATTGGCTCCGCAATCAAAACGCTCACCTCGTCGGGGGGGACCACGTGGGCGAGGATGTAGCTCTCAAGGTAGTCGAGGAAATGGTTTATGAGCTCATCCGGTTCATCGTAGCCGTCTACTCCCCATGGGTTGCGGTAGGGGTTGGGATAGGGAACCCACACAACGTTGGGAACCAGCGGGGAGAACCCCCTCTTCTGGGAGCTCTGGAATGCCGCTATGGATGTCGCCCCGTAGGTTTGCCCGTGGTATGCCCCTATGAAGGCTATGAACCACGGCTTCCTCGTTGCAAAACGTGCGACCTTCATGGTTAAATCCATTGCATCGCTTCCGCTGAGCCCGAAGAGAACCCTGGCATCCCTTATGGGGGCCTTTTCGGCCAGAATCTCGGCCACCTCTATGGCCCTCTTGCTGTAGGTGTAGCCTATCATGGAGTGCTGGATCTTTGCAACCTGCTCCTGCACCTCTTTTACAAGCCTCGGGTGTGCGTAGCCCGTTGAGGCTGCAGCAGCTCCGGCGAGGAAGTCTATGAAGACGTTACCATCAACATCCTCTATTAAAGCTCCGTAGCCCCTCTCGGGAACAACCGGGAAAAGCTTGACGCCGAGCCCCTGAGAAACGACCTTTTTCTCACGCGCGATGAGCTCTCTGGCTTTGGGGCCGGGGGGAGCTGTGACCAGCTTTGGATATTCAGGTTTCCCAGATTTCTCGGATTTAGAAGCCATCAAATCACCTCCAAGCAGCTTCAGAACTGGGAAAGAAAAGAAAGGGGTTTATGGATGTGCGGATACAAACTCGTCGGTGTACTTCTTGATGACTGTATACAGCACAACAAGTCCGAGCAGGTTCGGTATTGCCATGAGACCGTTCATCATGTCGGAGAATGTCCAGACGTTTTCAAGCACGGTCGTTGCACCGATGTAGATGAATATGACCCACAGTATGTTATACGCCAGGTGTAACTTTGGATAGAGGCTTGCGAACTTCTCGGGGTCACCGGTAATCCACTTTGTCAGATACATGATGTTCTGTCTTCCGTAGTAGTTCCATGCGAGAACCGTTGAGTATGCGAAGAGTATGACGCCTATAACGACCATAACTTCGCCTGCATGTCCAAAGGCCCTTGCAAAGGCTTCCTGTGTCAGGGCTGTGCTCGTTTTGCCTGTGGTGTATGCACCTGTGGCGACGATTGAGATTCCTGTCAGCGAACAGATTATGAGTGTGTCAATGAAGGGACCGAGCATTGCGACGTGGGCCTGTCTTGAGGGGTTGTCAGTCTTTGCGGCCGAGTGCGCCATGCTCGCCGTTCCCAAACCGGCTTCGTTGGAGAACAGACCCCTTGCGACACCCCATCTTATGACAGTACCGATGGCACCGCCGGCAACGGCCTGTCCCGTAAAGGCGTCCTTGAATATCAGCGCTATTGCGCTTGGCAGCTTACCTGCAAACTTGATCCACACACCGATTGCGAAGATGAAGTAAATTATTGCCATGAACGGAACGAGGTACTCTGTAAACTCACCGATTCTCTTGATTCCTCCGATGGTGACTATGAAGGTCAGGATGGCAAATGCAACACCCGTAACCCAGAACGGCACGTGGAATGCAACCTTCATACCCAATGCCAGCGAATTTGACTGGGTCATGTTTCCAATTCCAAAGGCTGCGATTGCCGCGAAAGTTGAGAACAGTATTGCAAGGACTTTTCCGAGTGAGGCCATGGCATGGCCCCTGATGAGGTAGTATGCCAGTATGAGGAACAGCAGTGCTATGATATAGGCTACTACCATCAGTCCTCCGCCGAGCTTTGTGGCGTCGTGGCCTATGAAGAGCGCGAATATCAGCATGAATATTGATGCGAGATACCTTGCATTCGGCGAAACCTCAACCTCCGCGAATCCCCTTTCCAGGGCGTTGAATGAACCTCCAATCATTGTGCCGTCAGGAAGCTTTCCTCTGAATGCCACACCAAGGAGACCCTCTGAATATCTCGTGGCCATACCAACCGCGGCTGTAACCCACATCCAGAAGAGTGCGCCCGGGCCACCGTGGTAAATTGCCGTCGCCACACCCGCTATGTTGCCTATACCGACTGTTCCGGAAATCGTTGCCATCAATGCCTGAAACGGGCTGATATCTCCCTCTCCAGTCTTTGCCCTTCCTTCCTTACCGAAGGTATACCTGATCGACCATCCAAGACGCCTTATCTGGATTCCTCCCAGTACGATGGTCAGGAAAAGCCCGGTACCAACAAGCAAAATCATTATGGGGGGACCCCAAACCATACCATCCAGCCAGTTAATAAAGTTCATCACAGCTCCCATACAAACACCTCCATGTAGTGGTGCGCTGCTGAATTACTGTACGTCAAAACAGAGGCCGCTGGTATATAGCTGAATTTTACAAAGGAAATTTAAGTACTGCAATATATTTAAGGCTTTTGATTGTTATATGAAAAACTCCTCAAGAATCCGTCAATACGTCAGGCATGGCAAATAATATAACCCTGCAGGACAATAGTTGAAGATGGGATGATGAGTCTGGAGCCCCCTGAGTGATGAAGAGGTTTCGCGGGGCTGACCCAAATGATAAGGGAGCGTCTCTGCAGGGAGCTGTATGAAGAAATAGAGCGGCTGGAAAGGTCAATAGTTGAGCTTGAGGAGGAGATAATCGAGCTGAAGACCCAGCTGAGGATGAAGAACGATGAGGTCAACCGGCTTGCGGCGGAGAATCTCAGCCTTCAGCACAGGCTGGAGATGCAGAAAAAGACGTATGAGAGGATGGTTGAGCTTCTGAAGAAGATGAAGTTTCCCATCATATTCCTGAATGAGGAGGAGTGAGGGTCTGTCCGTGAGTTTTGGGAGATGTGAGTAAACGTTCTCCCGTTTTCATCGACCTCACCCCTCACGAACGCTCCAGACCATCCGGTTTAAGACCACACCTGCAGACCACCAGCCCGTTTCGGGTAAAGTTAACTTCAAACGAAAGCCTTTTTTAAGTGGAGATTCATCATAGCTTAGGTTGCTGTGATTGTCGGATTGGAAAGTAGAAAGGTGATAAAAATGTCAATGGATATGAGCACGCGCATGTTCAAGGAGGAAGGATGGATCAGGAAAACATGCAAGGTCTGCGGCAAGCCCTTCTGGACGCTCGACCCGGACAGAGAGACCTGCGGAGACCCGCCGTGTGATGAGTATGCCTTCATAGGAAAGCCGGGGATACCGAAGAAGTACAGCCTTGAGGAGATGCGTGAGGCGTTTTTAGGCTTCTTTGAGAGGCACGGACACGGGAGGGTTAAGCGCTATCCCGTTCTTCCGAGGTGGAGGGATGATGTCCTCCTCGTTGGTGCGAGCATAATGGACTTCCAGCCCTGGGTCATAAGCGGTGAAGCTGATCCCCCTGCAAATCCCCTGACAATTTCCCAGCCTTCCATAAGGTTCACCGACATAGACAATGTGGGGATAACTGGGAGGCATTTTACGATATTCGAGATGATGGCCCATCATGCCTTTAACTACCCGGGGAAGCCGATTTACTGGATGGATGAGACTGTGGAGTATGCATATGAGTTCTTCACAAAAGACCTCGGCATGAAGGGAGAGGACATAACCTTCAAGGAGAACCCGTGGGCGGGGGGAGGAAACGCGGGGCCCGCATTCGAAGTTCTGTATCGCGGTCTGGAGGTTGCGACGCTCGTTTTCATGCAGTATAAGCTGGCTCCTCCAAATGCCAGCCCGAGCCGCATCGTTGAGATTAAGGGCGATAAATACGTCCCGATGGAAACCAGAGTCGTGGATACGGGCTACGGCCTTGAGCGTCTGGTCTGGATGAGCCAGGGGACGCCTACGGCCTACGATGCTGTATTGGGCTACGTCGTAGAGCCGCTGAAGAAGGAGGCAGGGATAGAGAAGATAGACGAAAGGATACTCATGGAGAACTCCCGTTTAGCGGGGATGTTCGACATCGAGGACATGGGAGACCTCAGGGTTCTCAGGAGAGAGGTTGCAAACAAGGTGGGGATAAGCGTTGAGGAGCTTGAAAAGGCAGTGCACCCCTACGAGCTCATCTACGCCATAGCAGACCACACCAAAGCTTTGACCTTCATGCTCGCCGATGGTGTTATTCCCTCAAACGTCAAGGCCGGCTATCTGGCGCGCCTGTTAATACGGAAGAGCATAAGGCATCTGAGGGAGCTCGGTCTTCAGATGCCGCTGAGCGAGATAATGGCCATGCACATCAAGGCCCTCCACAGAACTTACCCCGAATTTAAGGAGATGGAGGATGTAATCCTCGATATTGTTAGCATCGAGGAAAAGCGCTATCAGGAGACACTTAAGAGGGGAAGCGACCTCGTGAGGAGGGAAATAGCGAAACTGAAGAAAGCTGGAAAAGATGAGATACCCCTTGAAAAGCTCATACTCTTCTATGAGAGCCACGGTCTTACCCCGGAGATAGTGAGGGAGGTTGCTGAAAAGGAGGGAATCAGGGTTCACATTCCCGACAACTTCTACACCCTCGTGGCAAAGGAAGCGGAGAAAACGGGGGAGAAAGAAGAAAAGGCAGGGAAAATGGTGGACTTTGAGCTCCTTCAGGATATTCCGGATACGAGAACCCTCTACTATGAAGACCCCATGATGAAGGAGTTCGAGGCGAACGTCCTCAAGGTAATCGGTGAGTGGGTAATCCTTGATCAGACGGCATTCTACCCCGAGGGAGGGGGCCAGCCCTGCGATCTTGGCGAACTGAACGGCGTTAGGGTTCTGGACGTCCAGAAGGTCGGAAAGGTTATCCTCCACAGGGTGGAGAGGCCTGAAGCTTTCAAAGAAGGGGCTAAAGCCCGTGGAAGGGTCGACTGGGAGAGGAGAATCCAGCACATGCGCCACCACACCGGAACCCACGTCCTCATGGGGGCCTTAGTTAGAGTTCTCGGAAAGCACGTCTGGCAGGCAGGAAGCCAGCTCCACACCGACTGGGCTCGCTTAGACATCGCTCACTACAAGCGCATAAGCGAGGAGGAGCTGAGGGAGATAGAGCGGCTCGCCAACAGGGTTGTGATGGAGAACAGACCCGTCAGGTGGGAGTGGCTCCCGAGGACCGAGGCCGAGATGAGGTATGGCTTCCGTCTTTACCAGGGCGGAGTTGTGCCGGGAAGGATTATCAGGGTGCTCAACATCAAGGACTGGGACGTTCAGGCGTGCGGCGGAACGCATTTGCCGAACACCGGTCTGATAGGCCCGATTAAAATCCTGAGGACTGAGAGGATACAGGACGGAGTTGAGAGGATAATCTTTGCATGCGGTGAAGCAGCGATAAACTGGATGCAGGAGACCGAGAGCATACTCAAGAGGACGAGCGAGGTCTTCCGCGTGCCACCTGAAAAGCTCCCCGAGACCGCCGAGAGATTCTTCAACGAGTGGAAGGAGGCAAGGAAAGAAGCTGAGAGGCTGAAGAAGGAGCTCGCGAAGCTCCTCGTATATGAGCTTGAAGGAAAGGCCGAGAAGGTTGGAAACATTGAGTTCATAGGGGCGGTTGTTGAGGGTGACATAGACAACCTGAGGGAAGCCGCATTAAGCCTCAGAAAGCCGGGAAGGGTGGTTGCCCTGATAAGCGAGGATACAAATGCCGTGGTCATCAGTGTGGGTGACGGGCTTGACCTGAAAGCAGGTGATCTCGTAAGGATTATAACGTCGGTTGCGGGCGGTGGCGGTGGCGGAAGGAAGGAGCTCGCACAGGGTAAAATAAAGAACATCCTCAAGGCGGAGGAGGCGATTGAAGCGGTGAAGAAGAGGCTTGGCTGATTTTATATTTTTGAGTAATCCTTTTAAATTCTTCTTCGTTATTGATTCTGGGGATTGGCTTGCTGTGGCTCATCGAGGCCCGTCTTTTAAGCCTGTGGAAGGTTGTTGCTGTCTTTCTGGTGGTTGGAGTGGGATACTTGTTGCTTTCTCCATCGACTACTCCCTCAATGACTTATTCGCTCTTCCTATTCATTCTTGCATTCCCTCTCTGCTCGATAGCATTTGAAAGCGTTGCTTTTGAGCTTAAAAATCCGGTGTCGAGACTTGAGTACTCCCTTGGCTTGATGCTCTCTTACCTCGTCGTCTTTCTGATTCCTCTTGTCCCGTTTGTCCTCACCAAAAACTTTCTCAGCGCGGTGCTTACGGTGGTTTCCGGCGTATCTGCGGGCCTTTTCTTCGGGAGCGTTGGCGTTGGGGTGAAACGTTCGACGCTCCTGCCGATTCTTTTCCTTCTCACCTTCCTCACCCTATTCCGGCTTAACCCCCTCCTTTCACTCTGGAACCCTCTCCTTTCTTCCTACCACGGTGTTCTCTATCAGCTGATGTCAATCGGCCTTTACTCCCTGCTTTATCTCGTCGTGATGAAAAAACGCGAATGGAGGGATTGAAATGTGGTTGATTAAGCTTAAGTTCATGAAGTATCTGCACTCGAAGACCCTCTACGGCCTCTTCCTTATAGCTATCCTGTACACTGTGAGCTTTTTCAGCGATCCTGACAAAGTCCTGACGCCCCAGACTGTGGTCAGCAACTACACATTCTTCATGACCATTTTCGGTGGGATTCTGATAGCGTTTCACGCTACCGAGCTTCCTAGGGAGCCGCTCGTAATGTCGAAGCCAGTCAAGAGGTTCTCGGCGCTCCTTCAGCACTTCGGGGCGGTTGCGCTTCTTTCGGTATTCTTTGCCGTGATAGCAACGCCCATCGAGTGGCACTACTATCCCAATACCCATACGATTTTGCTGACAGCTTCGGCACTGATGCTTTTCCTCCTCGGCGTGGCTGCCTTTTCCCTTATCCCTGCAATTTTCCTCGGCAGGGAGCTGAGGATTTTCTGGTCAGTCGGTGTTGTCTTTGTCTTCTTTGGGGCAATGGTGGGTATTACATCTCCCAACATTGCTGAGAAGCTCCTCATCCCGGCACTTTCAATTCAAAGCACGCTGGATTACGGAACGCTCTCTGCAGATGATGCACTCATAGGCATAGCCTCGGCGGGACTTTATCTTATCCTTTCACTGGTTATCTTTAGCAGAGTGGATCTTAGGTGATTTATGCTTATGCTCTAGGTTTTTATGCTTTCCAACGATGTTTGGTTAGGTGATTGCTATCAAAGTCAAAACCCTAACCCGGGAAATCATCTCCCTCACTCAAGAACTCGGTCTGAGAGCTGTTCCCGAGTACAGAACCGAGGATGGAGGCAGAATTGATCTGGCGATTCTCAGGGGTGATGAAAAGCTCCTCGCCATCGAGCTGGAGAATTCATTCAAATGGATCCGCCAGAGGGTTCTTTATAATGCTGTTAAAGCCCACCGTGCCGGCTTCCCCGAGCTGTGGGTTGTTTATCCGTTTAAGATGCCCCGGCTTGGGTGGGTTGCTTCATTCATTGAGGAAGAGCTTGAGATGAAGCTTCTAATACTGCAGCCGGAGGAGTTTGTTGAAAAAATTGGGGAGCTCACAGCCCGGTAGGCTCGTCTATGAAGAAAACGCTGAGCCCGAAGCGCTCTCTGACAACCTCCATCAGGGCCCTAACGCCGAGCGTTTCCGTCTTGTAGTGCCCCGCCACAGCAACGCTCATCCCGAGGTCGATGGCGGTCAGGTAGTCTGCGTGGGTGAATTCCCCCGTGATGAGCAGGTCAACGCCCCTCCTCTTCCCCTCCTCAAGGGCAAAGGCTCCCGCTCCACTTATAGCCCCGACGGTTTTTATCTTTCTTTTGCCAAACTCGTATGTTCTCACCGCTGTATCGAGCCTCTCCGCCATAATCTGGGCGATTTTTTCGATGGGCTCCTCTTTCTCGAACTCGCCGATGAAGCCTATGCTCAGGCCCCCGTACTCTCCAAAGGGCTCTTTAGGCTCAAGACCGAGGAGTCTCAAAAGCCCGATGTTGTTCCCGACCTCTGGGTGGGCATCGAGCGGCAGGTGGGCCGCGTAGAGGTTCAGGCCGTTCTCTATCAGCGCCTTCAAACGCCTGTAGTGCATTCCTGTGATATAGCCGAGACCGCCCCATATCATGCCGTGGTGGACGATAAGCATATCCGCCTTTCCTCTGGCGGCCTTCTCTATGGTCTTCAGCGTCGTATCAACTGCAAAGGCTATCCTCTCAACCTCCTCCTTTCCCTCAACCTGGAGACCGTTGCTGGATTTATCCGGAAAGGCGGAGATGTTGAGGTATTCGTCGAGGAATGAAACGAGCTCATCGCGGTTCATGGTTATCACCTATTCACTTGGTGAATTATTCAGTAACTGAATATGTCCCGCAAACCCTTTAAAATTTCATCCACAATATGTTAATTATCCATTATCATTAACTAAATTGCTAAATAAAGGTAATAAAAGGCAATATTTTTAAATCCTTAATTACTTTGAAGTATTTGGTGATTTGTAATGGTTTCGGTAGAGAGAAGTATCCACACTTACGAGTTGAATGTGAGAAATATATCTTTTAATGATGTCCTTAGTCTAATGTCTTGGTTTAATGTTCAGCGTCAGAACAATCCTTCCGCTTTATTGTTACCTATTAGTAATGTGAGTTATTTGTATTTGGCACAACATGGCACTGGCACACAGTTTGTAAATGGAAACTCTATCCGTTTTGTGTGGTTGAAGTTTGGATGGGCTAGAGAAACTGGTCTTCCTGAGACATTGGACGCATCTAACGGGGCAACTCAATATTTGAACCTGCCCTCTGGAACGTATCTATTTGAACCTGCACATTTCTTGTTATTCGAGTTTGATTGGGGGATATATGCTCTTCATGAGTATAACTTCTTTGCACCGAGGATTGGTAAATTATGTGAGTACTTGAAACATTTCTGGATTCAGTCTGGCGGAAATTCAAATATCGAAATTAAAGCACATCGGCTTTTTGTTAGGGATGTTCATGAGTTATTGTGGGGGTATGACAGCATAAAACGGGTCCACATTGAGCTAGAATCTAACTCAGTTATCCAACAATTCGCTAGAAATATCCCACATAATCTCTTAGCCTCTTTGTTTAGTTCAAATCCTAAGAGATTGGGGCTTTCATTTAAAAGTTCTAAGGGAGGTGAACTCGATATAAGCCTTGATGAGCTTTGGGCTATCTTTGAGGAATTTTATGACTTTACTAAGTCATTTGTGATATATGCTCGTAGAGGACACGTGGGAAAACCGATAAAAATTGATCTGAAAAAACAAGCAATAATATTCAAAAGGAAGTTTGAATTAGCTCAAGACGCAAATGGTAATGTTTATCGTTCAACAAGTACTACGCATGCTATTAATACTTTAAAAAGTGTGGTTCCTGATGTCATCAGCCAGATTAAAACTAGTTCTTAACCTTTTTAATGTCCTCATGGCATTATTCAGTACCTAGAGGAGGTGGAATGATGCTTGAAAACCGAACAAGCATAATACTTAGCATCTCGGTGGCCATAATATCCTTTGCACTCATTGTATTGATAGTTGGTCCTGTAAACATTAACTCTAATATACTAAATGTACTACTAGCTTATTCAGTAGCAGTTCTGTTGTTTCCTTTTGTTTCTGTACCTATTATTTATGATGCATTATCGAAAATATCCCCCATGGCTAAGGGTGAAAAAAACCATGATGCTCTTCGGAGTTTGTTTAAAGATTATTTGGATGGATGTTTTCTAGTTTCAGTGCTGGCTTTTATTGAGATATCTATCATTTTAATATACCTATTTTCTTTTACGTCTGGTTATCTTGGAGTGATTTTAATTTCTTTGACCGTCGCAATTACGGTGCTCCTGTTTGTGTTGTTAATAGGTCTTTGGAAGATATGGAGAATAATCGGTAGCGACATTTAAGTTGGGAGAGTCGTTTTGTATTTTTCACAAACAAACCCTTTTAAAACCCTCCATCAATTTAAGCCGAGAGGTGTTGGAATGGGCAGCTATAGGAGGGCCATTGAAGAGCTGGCGAGGGCGGTTGTGAACGGCGAGATAAAGAGCCGGGAGGAGCTTAACAGATATAAGATGGCTGTATCAAGGAAGTATCATCTCTCAAAGATTCCGGCTAATTCGGACATTCTCAAGGCGATTCCGGAGGAGAGGAGAGGGGAGTTCAGGGAACTGCTGAAGAAAAAACCGACGAGAACGATAAGCGGTGTTGCGGTAGTGGCGATGATGACGAAGCCCTTCCCTTGCCCCCACGGGCGGTGCATATACTGCCCCGGCGGGCCGAGCGTCGGCTCCCCCCAGAGCTACACCGGAAAGGAGCCTTCGGCTTTGAGGGCCGTTCAGAGCGCCTATCATCCTTACATAATCATGATGCGCCGCCTTAAGCAGCTCACAGACATAGGCCACGATGTTGATAAGGTGGAGGTTATAATTCAGGGCGGAACCTTCCCGGCAGTTGATCTGGACTACCAGGAGTGGTTTGTTAAAGAGGCATTCAAAGCGATGAACGACTTCCCGCACTTCAAAGATGTGGAAAACCTTGAGGAAAAGCTCGTCAGGCTGATAGTCCACAAAGATGGGTCAGTTTTTGAGGAAGATGAGAAGTTCAGGAATGCCTGGGAGAAAACCCACAAAAAACCCTACTACTACCTTGAGGATGAGCAGCGCAGAAACGAGAGGGCGAAGGTCAGAATGGTCGGCCTGACGATAGAGACGAGGCCGGACTGGTCTTTTGAAAGGCAAATTGACAGGATGCTCAGGCTTGGCACCACGAGGATTGAGCTCGGCGTTCAGACCGTCTTCAACTTCATCTACGAGCGCGTTAAGCGGGGCCACACCGTGGAAGATGTTGTTAAAGCGACGCAGCTCCTCAAAGATGCAGGTCTTAAAGTCAACTACCACATGATGCCCGGCCTTCCGGGGAGCAGCTTTGAGAGGGATTTAAAGGCGTTCAGGATAATATTCGACGACCCCCGCTTCAGGCCGGATATGCTGAAGGTTTATCCAACCCTCGTTACTGCAGATGCCCCGCTCTACCGCTGGTGGAAATCTGGAAAATACCGCCCCTACCGCACCGGGGAAGCCCTTGAACTCTTAGTTGAGGCCTATAAGCTCTTCCCCAAGTGGGTCAGGGTGATGAGAATCCAGCGCGACATTCCGGTTCAGCTCATCGTTGATGGGGTCAAACACTCCAACCTTGGCCAGCTTGTGTTTAACGAGCTTGTGAAGCGCGGTATTCGCCCAAGAGAAATCCGTTTTAGAGAAGTCGGCCACATGATGCAGAAGTTCGGGGTGGAGCCCGATGTTGAGCATGTAAAGCTTTTGAGGGAGGACTACGAGGCGAGCGGGGGCCATGAGGTATTCCTGAGCTTCGAGGACGTTAAGAACGACATTTTGATAGGCTTCCTGAGGCTGAGGATACCGAGCGAGAAGGCCCACAGGAAGGAAATCAACCGCATCCCCTCGGCCATTGTCAGGGAGCTCCACGTCTACGGACCCCTCGTGCCCATAGGGGGGAAGCCCAGATACGAGTGGCAGCACCGCGGCTATGGTAAGGAGCTTCTGGCCGAGGCCGAGAGGATAGCGAGGGAGGAGTTCGACGTTAGGAAGATGCTCGTCATAAGCGGCGTCGGCGTCAGGGGCTACTACAGGAAGTTCGGCTACAGAAAGGACGGGCCCTATGTGAGCAAACGTTTGGATAAAAGGTATGCCGACTTCGTGGCAGGTGAGGAGTTCGACGGGCATTTAAACACATGAATCAGTTGATGAGTATTCTTATTCCGCTGATCTCCATTTCCTCTTTCTTGATTTTCTCGAATGCGAGTTTTTCCCAGTTAAATCTGTAGGATGAGCCGTTGACGTTTGCGATCCAGTCGTTGGGATCCAAAATCACCATTAAGGGTCTCTCCTTGGTCTCAACCTCCAAAACCGCCGATCCATTCACGAAAATCCTCTTCGTTATGTTCCCCGCGGGTGTGACAATCCTCACCTCAAGGGGCATCGCAAAGCCGTTTTCCTCGCTTATGCCGAGTGTTAGGGTGTAATCCCCATTTTGAGCGAGCGTTAGATTGGAAACCGTGAAGTTTGGATAATCCGCTGTATAGAACCACTCCCTGAAGAACCACCCCAAGTTCTCGCCGGTCATGTTTTCGAGGATTCCCTCGAAAAGGCTTGGCGTTTCTTCAGTTTTGGTGCAGTTCCTGACGTGGCACACCTCAAGGAGTTCCCTTAACCCTTTGAAGAATGTCCTGTTTCCAACGACGAACTGAAGGGAGCGAAGAGCAAAGCCGCCGCGGTAGTAGAGGTTTGCGGTCGTGTCGCTAATCCGGGATATATCCACCCCGTTCATCTCAACTATCGGTGTTCTTCTCTTTGAGCTGAAACAGAGCCCCTCCCATAGATCCGCACGTTCAGGGGTCAGATTGTTCAGAGAAACTGAGATGTACGTGGCAAAGGGTTCATTCAGTATCCAGAGGCTTGCGTATGCCCCGAACCAGTTGTGGGCGACCTCATGGGGAATCACCTTATTAAACTGAGTTGCCAGCGCTCCACCGTAAAGGCCGTGCCCGCTGTATCCGCCATGTCCTTTAAACTGTATGTATATCAGATCATCATAGGGATAGGGAATGAGATAGGAAGAATAAACTTTGAGTATTTTTGCAAGCTCATCGACAGCCCAGCTCCCCTCATCTGTGAGTGCTATTACCTCCACATTTTTCCCGCCTATTGCGACGCTCTTTCTGTAAACATTCCACCTTCCGAGGAGGATATAAAGCCTGCTCCCGCCGGTACGAAATGTGGCATTCTGGGGGAGAAGTGGTTTGTATTCAGCGTTCGGTAACTTTAGAAGGCCTGCAAGAGTATATCCTTTTGGATATGACTTCACATTCATTGTGAAATTCCCTTTTACTTGGAGAACAGGCATGTAGGCTTCAGGCGGGAGATAAAAGGAATCTTCAGTTGCCTTCATTTCCCATTCAATTGGATCCCTCGTGTCTATATCCAGCAGGGGCTGGTAATTGGTGGTGTAGAATATCCTGATCCGCTGAACCTCTTCAATTGGGGTTATCCTGAGTAGAATGAGACCGTATCTTCCATCATAAAAGGCATTTAAAGCCGCTTCCGCACCGCTCACCTCAATCCTCTTGATTTTCATGCTCAAAACGGACGAGTTCTCGAAGAGGAGGGGGACAACAGCAGGCGACTTTAGGGAGAGCTCAACATCCTGGACTCCGGTTATTGTGGCGTTCCATCCGTTAAAGGCTATATCGAGCGAGATATGAACCTTTGCCCCGCCGATTACGTCGTTACTCTCAAAGAGGAGCCTTGCATTGTCTGCCTTCGAAAATGCAATCCCCTCAAAAACAGTCAGCGGCGTGTATGCTAAAAGCAGTGCCACAATGGATACCATCGCGATGATTACCACGGCAGAACGTGCTTTCATGATTTTAACTTGGCTCCGGGAGATTTAAAAGTTTTGGCACCTTTCATACCATGGAGGAGAAGCATGCGATTCAAACCGAAACCCTTCAGGGAGAAGGTTAATTTTGAGTGCAAATTCTGTTTGGACTGCTGCCGGGAGCGCTTTATCTATCTCACGCTGCACGATATAGAGCGCATAGCCGGGAAGGGGCATGATGTGGAGGATTTCGTCCTCCTCACGGCTGAAAACGGGAGGATAAGATTTGTCATGGCTTACAGGGAGTGGGATCTCGGCTGCGTCTTCCACGACCCGGAAACAGGGAAATGCAGAATCCACGATTACAATCCCCTGGTCTGCCGGATTTATCCGTTCATGGTCTCCCATAAACCCCTCGGCGTTGATGGCGAAGAGCCCTTCGAGTACAAAGGCGAAATCCTGTGGCTCTACTACGATGAGAGCTGTCCCGGAATAAATGCGGAGGAGCCGGAAACGACGATAACCCCCGAGGAGATAGCGGAGCTCGGTGTTGAATTCGAGAGGGAGTTCGAGAGAACCATGGCCGAGCTCAATGAACTCGAAACTTAAATATACATGCTGGACAAACTTTTATCATGGCGGACCGGGAATCCTACCTGCTGCCTGCTCTCTTCCTCATTCAGGCAGGGGTTAACCTGGCCTTCTACGGCTTTCCAGCCGTTATGTTCTCCGTAATAATTCCGAACTCCCTCCATTGGGCCCTGCCTCCTCTTGTAATCGGCTATTTCGCTCTGGGGATTTTTGCTCTCTACAATCTTTCCACCCCTGATTTCCGTAAGGGCAGGCCCCTCGGCGTGGCTTACTTCGGGATTGGGGCGGTTGGCTCTGGTGCTGTTATCATGGAGTCCCTCAATGAATCACCATTTTTCATGGGACTTTTCGCACTCTGGTTTATCTCGTCTCTCGTTGGAATGTTTCTTCTTTTCCGTGGGGCCGGGGTTTCTCCTAGGCTCGCCTTCGTGGTGATGGCCCTCCTCGGTATCTCGGCTCTCGTGAGTGCTTTAACGGCACAATGGGTCGTTCAGGACTACCACGCTCACGTCCACACAGGGGAAATCCCGGATAACGCCACCGTTATCATTGCCCCTCCCGAGAACGTCAGTCCTTCAAACACGACGGGCTAAGCTTTTAAGCCTGAGGTTGAGGGGAAAATCATGGAGAGGGAACTCAGATACCGCCGTGCCTCATCATGGGAGCTTGACCTCATACTGAGGGAGGCAGAGAAGTACGGCGAGCTTAGACATAACTTCTTTGCCGTGGTGGAGGGCAAATTCAGGGACGTTTATGCCGTCAATGAGCGTGTCTGGAGGGATATTGAAAATCTAAAGCTCAAGCCCTACGCCTTTGGAAGCTTCGTCGGCACCATAAAGGTGGATAAGAACCTCGTCGAGAAGTTCTACCCCAACGTGGAGTTTTTCTACTTCGTTGATGTTCGGAAGAACTACGCGGTTCTGACTCCAAAGGCGGGCTTCCTCTTCACGACCGGAAAGGACGTGCCGAGGAGCGGCGTGAGGAGATACAGCTGGCAGGGCACAAAGAAGCTGGTTATCCTGGATGAAAATGGCATTCCCCTTGGGATAGGGAGAATAAATCCGGGGAGCAGAAAAAAATTTATCCTGAACGTTACCGATGTGGGGGAGTTTCTGAGGAGGAGACGTTAGCCTATTTCCCGTTCTTCCTGTCGAGCTTCTCCTCCCATGTGAGGATCATGTGGGTAAATGTGTCATCGTCCTCCTCTATGCCCCTCTTTATTTCAGAGACGTGGGCGTATTCGGCCTTAATAGCATCGAGTATGTAATCCACTGCCTTCTCGGGGTCAGCTGTCTCGCCGCAGGTGTAGACGTCTATGGCCGCATACCTCTTCTCAGGCCATGTGTGGATGGATATGTGGGATTCGGCAACTATAACCATACCGCTCACGCCTGTGGGGGAGAACTTAAAAAAGTAGCTCGCTTTAACCTCCATGCTGCCGGCTTTAGCGGCTTCAAGGAAAATTCTTCTTATCCTGTCAGCATCCTGGAGGATTTCTTCATCGCAGCCCGCTGCCTCGACAACATAGTGAAATCCTATCGTCTCCATGGCTCTCACCTATCTTCAACTTCCCACATTCGCCTTTTAAACTTAAGCCCCTGCCGGTGGAATATGCCCCGGAAGGTAAAACCACACCAAGGTTGATTAACAGCGACCATTAATTTTAAAACTCATTACCCCCAACTATCGAGCAATTGAGAACATGGAAATCCAGCACTGTGTAAAAAATCTTAAAGGGGTGTAATTATGGCAAAGGCCAGAACCAAAAAGAAAAAGCCTGAAGACTTCATCCCGCGTTCTGCTTCAGAGAGCATGCGAAATAAAAAGCGGGAAAAACTGGGATTTCTGGTAAGGATGAATATCAGACAGATGATAATGATACCTCTGGCGGTTTTCATAATCGCCGCTCTGATCCTTGCGGTGCATTTTCCGACGCTCGGAATTGACCTGCGGGGCGGCGTTGTCGTAACTGCCCAGGGAATTGACGCAAATCCCGACGCTCTGGCGAAGTATGTGAGCGGGGAGCTCGGGGTTCAGGTAAGGGTTGAGAGCTTCTCGGGCATAAATCAGAAGGGTGTCAGGATATACGCTCCTGTGGGAACCGATCCAACCGCAATAATCAAGATTATGAGGGCCAGATATCCGAACGCTGAATATACCCACAGTGAGGTTCAGCCCACGTTCGGTAAGATAGCCCAGCAGCAGGGAATCAAGGCAATAGTCTTTGCCTTCATCGGTATGGCTGTTGTTGTTTTCCTCTTCTTCAGAAACCCTGTGTCTGCAAGCGCCATAGTTTTTTCAGCCTTTTCTGACATGACGATAGCGCTTGCCCTCATGTCGGTTGTGGGCATTCAGCTGACGACGGCGACAATAGCCGCCCTGCTGATGCTCATAGGTTACACCGTCGACAGCAACATCCTCCTGACAACGAGGCTGCTGAGGAGAAAGGAGGACACCGTTGAAGAGGCCTACCTCTCCGCGGTTTCGACGGGCTTTACGATGAGCACAACGACCCTTGGAGCCCTTATAGTGCTGCTCGCAATATCAACATCCCAGGTTATAGACAGCATAGCCATCGTCCTCATATTCGGTCTTTTAGCTGATTTCATGAACACTTGGGTTTTCAATGCCGGGGTTCTCAGATGGTATATTCTCCGCAAGGGTGCAGGGAGGGTTAAAAAATGAGTAAGAAGAGAAAAAATCTGCTCAGGAACTGGAGGGTGCTGCTCCTTACCTTCGTGCTTCTTGGGTCAATTCTCACGCTGGCCGTCAGGCCTCTCACCTACGGTATAGATATCAGCGGTGGAGTCGCCCTCGTCGTGGAGACGGAGAAACCGGTCTCATCCAATGTTATGAGCACGGTCGTAATGTCGCTCCAGAACAGGCTCAACACGTTTGGTGTTAAGGATATAACCGTGGAGGCTCAGGGGAATCAGATAATCCTCGTCAAGGTCGCCAATGTCACGACGGCGGAGCAGGCACAGGGAATAAAGCAGGTAATTGAGCAGCAGGGTGTCTTCTACATGGAATTCCTGGGGGATGTTTTTGCAACAGGGAAGGATGTTGAACAGGTGTTCCCGTACAAGGTTCAGGACACCAGCTGGGAGGTTCCCTTCAGGATTTCAAAGGCTGCGGCTGAAAAGTTTGCCCAGCTTGCCAAGGGTAAGGCCGGCTATCCGGTTGATTTCTTCCTTGATGTCCCAGAGAACTCGCTCATGATAATGCCCAAGAGCATTTACGATGAGATGAACAGCACCGACTTCAATTCCCAGGCCCCCACAGCCCCCACCCTGATGGAGAGGGTTACAAAGGCCTTTCACATAACCCCGGTCATATACAAAAACCAGAGCGCCGATGAGATAATCAAAATGGCCAGGGATATGAAGAAGGACAGGATAGTCCTTATCAACGTGGATAGCAATCTTGCAAAGGCGGTTGAGGAAAAGGCTACGGCCGAAGGCCTGACCGTCAGAACGGCGACTCAGGCCAATGGAGAGAGCAACAAAGCGCTGATAACAAGGGTTCTCGGTCTCTATGGGCCTTATGCTGTTGGGGCCGGGCTGGCAGAGGGTATTCCGAGGCAGGACGTCCAGATACAGGGTTCCTCCCCGGACAGGCTCAGCGCCATGCAGGAGGCCCATACAATAGCAACGGTGCTCCAGACAGGTTCGCTGCCTGTCAAGCTCAGGGTCGTGGGCATGGAGTTCATCTCGCCCAGGCTCGGTGAGGACTTCAAGAATCAGGCGATCTATGCAGGGATTGGTGCTCTGATTGCCGTGCTGCTGATAGTCTATTTCCACTACAGGAGGCTTAAGATAGCCATTCCGGTGGCTTCGACAAGCCTGTTTGAGGTTATAATCATCCTCGGGGTGGCATCCCTCATAAAGTGGAACCTCGACCTGCCGAGTATAGCGGGAATAATAGCTGCCATAGGTACCGGTGTCGACCAGCAGATCGTTATAACGGACGAGCTCCTCGGAGGAAAGAGCACAGGCAGAATCTCGAGGAGGCTCGGCATGCTGAGGAGAATGGGGAGGGCGTTCTTCGTCATACTCGCCTCGGCCACCACAACCGTTGTGGCAATGTCATTCCTGCTCGTGTATTTCGTCGGAAGCCTCAAGGGATTTGCCGTGACGACCATACTCGGCGTCCTCATAGGAATAGGCATAACAAGACCCGCCTATGCTGAAATCGCCAAATACCTCCTTGCGGGTGAGAAGTGATGTTCGTAATCATAATGGGGGCGGGCAGGGTTGGCTACCTTGTGGCCAAGATGCTTGAGAACGAAGGGCATGACGTCACAATAATCGAGATGAACAAGGAGAGGGCCAAGGAGCTCTCGTTCCTCCTCAACGGTCTCGTAATAGAAGGCGACGCAACGGACCAGAAAATCCTTGAGGAGGCAAACATAAAGCAGGCCTCCGCTTTTGCCGCCCTCACAGGTAAGGACGATGCCAATCTGCTTGCCTGCATTCTGGCCAAGCACCTCAACCCGAAGATCAAGACGATACTGAGGATAAGCAATCCGAAAAACAAAGCCCTGTTTGAGGAGATTGAGGACTTCCGCAGGTACTTTGACTTCATAATTTCTCCTGAGGAGATAGCCGCAGAGTACATCTTCAGGAACATAATAACCCCCGGATTCAACAGGGTTCTATTCCCGCGTGAGGGAGCGGAGATAGTCGAGTTCAAAATCGATGAGGGGAAGGATATCGCAGGGAAAGCCGTTAAGGACCTGAATCTCCCGAGGGATTCCCTGATAATAGCGGTCTACGATGAAAAGGGGAACCTCACAATCCCCTCGGGTGATACCAAGCTGCCCGGCAAGGGACAGGTTATAGTCTTTGCAAAGAACAGTGCGTTGAATGAAATTAAATCCATACTTGAGAAGAAGAAAAAAGAAGAACACGGTTGAGCATTCCTTTGCTCTTTTATTCTCTTCCTTTTGCTGTGTTCATGCATGTTCAATTTCAGGGCTTTGACGTTCTTAACAGCGACACAGTAGTCATTTCAGGGTTCTAAGGCCCATAGCGGGAATACAGTAGCCAAGTGCAGACCATAAATTATTTAAGGCAGGTGCTGAAGCCAATTCTGGTGTGTATTTTTTCACATTCATCGGGGGGCTCATCATGGAGGAGGTCATTAAACAGATTGTTGATGCTGAGAAGGCAGCAGAGGGGAGGATTGAAAAGGCCAAGGAAGAGGCCAAGCAGATCGTTTTAAAGGCAAGGGAGGAGGCCAAAGCCATTGAAAGGCAGATCATTGAGGAGGCGGAGAAGAAAGGCGCTCTTTTAATCGAGGAGAAGAAGAGGGAAGGTGAAAAAGAGGCCAGTCTCATTCTCAAACAGGGTGACGAGGAGCTTGAGGAGCTGAAGGCGAGGGCGGTTGAGAACTTTGAAAGGGCCATTGATGCAGGAATAAAGCTCGTAAGAGGGAGCTGAAATGTTTAAACCTGAGGAGATGGCCAAGATCGAGGTTATCAGCCTCGGGAGGTATAAGGACAGGGTCCTGACGTACCTTCATGAGGAGGGGGCTGTTGAGGTCAGGGAGGTTGAGGTCAAGCTCGCCCAGAAGGATGTTCCCAATGAATTCTACAGAAAAGCGGCATCGTACAGCATAGGAATCTCCCGCCTCGTTGATTTTCTCAGGGCCCATAAAAAGGAGGGCGGTGGAGGACTCAGGGAGTTCTTCTTCCCTCCCGAAAAGAAGAAAAAAACCTACAGGTACAGGGGAATCGAGCAGCTGATAAAGGATGTGGAGACCTTTCTTGAGAAGGTTGAGCCGGAGATAAAGGCTGTTGAGGGCAAGCTGAACGCAACGCAGACCGAGATGGAGAGGATAAGGGCAGGCATTGCAATACTGGAGCTCCTTTCCGTCCTCAACATCGAGGTGGAGTACCTCAAATCAACCGATATGCTCGAAATAGTCGTCGGAACAGTGGACAAGGATAAACACGCACCCCTGCTTGAAGACCTGAAGAGGACAGTTGGTGAAAAATTCGTTGGCATTTCAAAGGAGCTCAAGGACAGGTATCTGGTGCTCTTTGTATTCCTGAGGAAGGATTATGAGAAGGCAAACCCGGTTCTGGCCAAACACTCCCTGGAGAGGCTTGAGATTCCGGAGGGGAAGGGAACCCCCGGGGAGCTTGCAGCTGAATACAGAAAAAAGCTAAGGGAGAAGGAGGCGGAGTTCGAAAAGGCCAGAAAAGAGGCCGAGTGGCTCTCAGAGCGGTACTATGAGGATGTCCTTTTCTATCACGAGCTGATGGAGAATGAGAGGGACAAAGCCACGATACTGAGCAGCCTTGCGAGAACCAATATGACATTTGCCCTGACGGGCTGGCTCCCGAAGGAGAAGGTCCCCGATGTGGTGGGTGGAATCAGAAGGATAACCGAGAATAAGGCATACATAAGCATCAGAGACCCCGAACCCGGAGAGCTGGACGAAATCCCCATCAAGCTCAAAAATCCGAAGTTTATAGAGCCATTTGAGATGCTCACCGAGATGTTCGGTGTTCCCAAGTATAACGAGTTTGACCCGACGCCGATAATGGCATTCACCTATTCGTTCTTTTTCGGCTTCATGCTCACTGACTTCATGTACGGCCTTATAATAGGCATCGTTGCTGCACTGCTGATAAAGGGGCACAAACACCTCAGGGACGGCACATGGAAGTTTGCAAACATACTCCTCTTCAGCTCTTTCTTCACGATGCTCCTTGGAATCCTCTTCGGCAGCTATTTCGGCAATGCCCTTGACCTTGCGGGCATCCACGTGCCGAGGCTGCTGGATACAATGAAAGGCGCCCTGACTGTGCTTGAAATTGCCCTTGCAATAGGCCTTATCCACATGTTCATAGGCTACACGATTGGCTTCATGGTTAAACTCAGGAACGGTGAGACGAAGGAGGCTCTGCTGGAACAGCTTTCATGGATGCTCATAATAATAGCCGTGGTGCTCTTCGTAATCTCAAAGGACTATCCGGGACTTGCATTACCGGCCAAGGGCCTCTTCGGAGCGGGGTTTGTGCTCTTCGTGCTCAGCGAACTCAAGAACGGCGGACTGGCAGCCCTGCTCATAATCTCCGACTTCTTTGGATTTGTGGGCAACTGGCTGAGCTACGCAAGGCTGATGGCGCTGGCTTTAGCGACTGCAGGCATAGCAATGGTTGTCAACATCCTCGTCCAGATGGTCTGGGGAATCAGGATAGGTGCAGTCCCGATAGGCATAGTGCTCGGCATCCCTCTCTTCATAGGCGGTCAGTTCTTCTCGACCGCAATAAACTCCCTTGGAGCCTTCGTTCATTCCTTACGTTTGCATTATGTTGAATTTTTCGGGACATTTTACTCAGGTGAAGGTAGAAGATTTGAGCCCTTCAGGGCCAAAAGAGAAATCTCAAAACTGGAACTGGAGTTTGAAGCTTAAGGAGGTGTTGAAGGATGGATCCGATAGTTTACGTATCTTTGGGGGCGGCTCTGGCCGCCGGAATAGCCGGAGCGGCATCTTCCTTCGGTGTCGGTATAGCCGGTGCAGCTGCCGCTGGGGCAGTCGCGGAGGACGAAAAGAACTTCAAAAACGCTTTGATACTTGAGGGTCTCCCAATGACCCAGAGTATCTACGGCCTCATCACGCTTTTCCTGATACTGATGGTTTCAGGAATCCTCGGAGGCGGCTTCAAATTCTCTGACCCGAATAATATGACCAACATCGTAAAGAGTGCCATACTGCTCGGTGCCGGTCTTACAGTCGGTCTCACGGGCCTCTCCGCAATCCCGCAGGGAATAATTGCCTCGGCTGGCATAGGTGCTGTTGCCAAGAACCCCAAGACCTTCACACAGGGCATCATATTCGCCGCCATGGCTGAGACAATGGCCATATTCGGTCTCGTCGGTGCTCTGATAATGATAGTCACGGGAGTTGGGTTCTGACCCAACTTCCTCCAATCCTTAACGGGAGGAGAAACGATGGAAGGGGCACAGCTCATCATTGAGGAAATCAACAGGGAAGCAGAGCAGAAGATAAACTATATCCTGAATCAGGCAAAGGAAGAGGCGGAGAAGATCAGGGCCGAGGCTGAGAGGAGGGCAAGGGCCAGAGCAGAGTGGATACTCAGAAAAGCCCAGACGCAGGCGGAGATTGAAAAACAGCGGATAATTGCCGGTGCCAAGCTGGAGGTCAGGAAGAAGAAGCTCGCCCTTCAGGAGGAGCTTATAGGGGAAGTTCTGAAAGCCCTCAGGGAAAAACTCATGGAGCTCCCGGAGGAGGAATACTACAGGATGCTGGTTGACCTGACGGTTCAGGGTATTCGGGAGATCAATGAGGACAGGGTTTTCATAAGCTCCAATAAGGCCACCCTTGAGCTTATTGAAAGGAACTTCGAGGACTTCGCGGCCAGGGTCAGGGAGAAGTTCGGCAGGGATGTTGAGATTACCCTCGGGGAAGAGGTGGATACTATAGGGGGAGTTTTGATCGAGAGCCCGGAAAGAACGGTCAGGGTGGACAACAGGTTTGAGGCGAGAATGGAGAGGCTCAGAAGCGAGCTGAGGGCTGAAATCGCCGGCGTGCTATTCGGGTGATCGGGATGGAAGTAACCGCTGTAACTGGAATCCTCGACACCACACTTGCCCTGATATTCACCTGGGTGGGATACAAGACGACCCGAATCCTCTGGAAGTACACACCGTATTCCTATCCAAATGCCAGGATTATGGCAATGGAGGCAAGGCTCTTCAGCGATCAGAGGTTCAACGAGCTTGCGGAGTCAAAGACCCTGAGCAACTTCGTCATCAACCTTGAGGACAGCGACTACAGGGATTATCTGAGCAATCTTCCAAGCTATGATGCGGAATCAATAGACAGGGCTCTGGACAGGGCTCTTGCCGGGGTTTACAGCCTGATGTTTAAAATTCTGCCCGGAAGGGTTAATCCCTTCTTCAGGCTGCTCCTGCAGGAATGGGATATCCGGAATATCGCAAGCGTTGTTAAGGCTAAAATCAGCGGAGAGCCGGCTGTTAATTATATAACCGACCTCGGCACAATGGTTCCCAGGATAAAGGCAATGGCGGATGCCAAGAGCATGGAGGAGATTCTCGTTATCCTTGAGGGAACCGAGTATGAGGAAATCTACCAGAGACTCCTCCTTGGAGAGATAGGTGTTGATGAGTTTGAGACACAGCTTTACAGGATGCACTATTCAAAGCTCCTCGAATATGCAGACTCCAGAAAGGACGAGGAGAGGATAATACTCGGGGAATTCGTGAGGCTCAAAATCGACAGGCTCAACCTCCTCACAATCCTGAGGGGCAAGGCTCACGGGCTGAAGGCGGATGTCATAAAGCCCTCCCTGATTCCCGGCGGAACCCTGAACAGAAGGACCCTCGACACGCTGCTCAATGTGGATGACCTTGGAATGGCGCTCGCCGAGCTCGACTCAACAAAGTACGGAGGGGTCATAAGGAATGTCAGGGAGGAGGTTGAGAGGGATCTTTCAATTCTCGACAGGGAGCTTGAGAGATACATCAGGCAGAGAATTGGGGAGCTAACCAGATTCTACTCCCTGAGTGTGGCAGTGCCCCTAAACTTCATACTCAGGAAAGAGGCCGAGGTCAGAAAGCTTAAGGCCATTGCAAAGCTCATTGAGGATGGCATACCCCCCGAGAGGATAAAGGAGATTGTGGGTGAGCTAACATGAGGATAGCTGTCATGGGCGACACGGACACTGCGCTGGGCTTTAAGCTTGCCGGAGTCCATGAGGTTTATTCTTTTGAAGAAACCGCCCTCGATACGGAGCGGGCAAGAAACAAGATTAAGGAGCTCATTGAACGGCAGGATATTGGTATAATCTTCATAACGGAAAGGCTGGCTCAGAGAATTGAAATCCCTGATGTCACGTTTCCAATCATCCTCCAGGTTCCTGATAAGACAGGTTCGCGCTTCGGTGAAGAGCAGCTTAGGGAAATTGTAAGGAAGGCGATAGGTGTTGAGCTGAAGAGGTAAGGATAATGGTAGAGGTGAAGGAAAATGGGAAGGATAATTAGGGTTACCGGGCCTTTGGTTGTTGCGGATGATATGAGAGGCTCCAAGATGTACGAGGTCGTCAAGGTCGGTGAAATGGGCCTCATCGGGGAAATCATCAGACTCGAAAGGGACAAGGCTATCATTCAGGTTTATGAGGAAACGGCAGGTATAAGGCCGGGAGAACCTGTGATCGGAACAGGTGCCTCGCTGAGCGTTGAGCTCGGGCCGGGTCTGCTGACATCAATATACGACGGCATTCAGAGACCCCTTGAAATTCTCAGGGAAAAAAGCGGTGATTTCATTGCAAGGGGTTTAACAGCCCCTGCACTGCCGAGGGACAAAAAATGGCACTTTACGCCGAGGGTTAAGGCCGGCGATAAGGTTACCGGCGGGGATATACTCGGCGTCGTCCCCGAGACGAGCATCATAGAACACAGGGTTATGGTTCCCCCGGGGATTGAGGGTGAAATCGTTGAGATAGTGGATGAGGGAGAATACACAATCGAGGAGGTCATAGCGAAGGTCAGAACCCCCGCCGGAGAGGTCAGGGAAATTAAGATGTACCAGAGGTGGCCCGTCAGAAAGAAGAGGCCCTACAGGACCAAGCTCCCGCCGGAAGTTCCTCTAATCACAGGCCAGAGAACGATAGACACCTTCTTCGCCCAGGCCAAGGGTGGAACCGCCGCAATTCCGGGGCCCTTCGGAAGCGGCAAGACGGTTACCCAGCACCAGCTCGCAAAGTGGAGCGATGCCCGGGTTGTTGTCTACATCGGATGTGGTGAGCGCGGAAACGAGATGACCGACGTTCTTGAGGAGTTCCCGAAGCTGAAAGACCCCAAAACCGGAAAGCCTCTCATGGAGAGGACTGTGCTTATAGCAAACACCTCCAACATGCCCGTCGCAGCAAGGGAGGCATCAATCTACACCGGAATTACAATAGCGGAGTACTTCAGGGACATGGGCTACGACGTGGCTCTGATGGCTGACTCCACGAGCAGGTGGGCGGAGGCTTTGAGGGAAATCTCCGGGAGACTTGAGGAGATGCCAGGTGAGGAGGGCTATCCCGCATATCTTGCATCAAAAATTGCCGAGTTCTACGAAAGAGCAGGCCGTGTAATAACCCTCGGAAGCGACGGGAGGATTGGAAGCGTCTCGGTCATAGGAGCGGTTTCACCGCCCGGCGGTGACTTCAGCGAGCCTGTCGTCCAGAACACGCTGAGAGTTGTCAAGGTCTTCTGGGCCCTCGATGCTGATCTGGCCAGAAGGAGGCACTTCCCTGCCATCAACTGGCTCACAAGCTACTCCCTCTACATAGATGCCATCAAGGACTGGTGGCATCAGAACGTCGACCCTGAATGGAAGGCCATGAGGGACAGGGCAATGGGTCTGCTCCAGAAGGAGGCGGAACTTCAGGAAATTGTGAGGATAGTTGGTCCGGATGCGCTGCCCGAGAAGGAGCGGGCTGTTCTGATCGTGACGAGGATGATAAGGGAGGACTATCTCCAGCAGGATGCATTCGATGAGGTCGATACATACTGCCCGCCGAAGAAGCAGGTCACGATGATGCGCGTTTTGCTCAACTTTTACGATAAAACCATGGAGGCCGTGGACAAGGGTGTTCCTGTTGAGGAGATAGCGAAGCTCCCCGTGAGGGAGAAGATAGGAAGAATGAAGTTCGAGCCGGATATTGAGAAGGTCAAGGCCCTCATAAATGAGACGGATGAGCAGTTTGAAGAACTTCTTAAGAAATATGGAGCGTGATTGAGATGCCGGGAATGGAGTATTCCACAGTCAGCAAAATTTACGGGCCGCTCATGATCGTTCAGGGAGTTAAGGGGGTGGCTTACGGCGAAGTTGTTGAGATAGAAACGGAAAGCGGGGAGAAAAGGAAGGGACAGGTTCTTGAGGCCAGGGAGGACATGGCGATTGTTCAGGTCTTTGAGGGAACCCGTGACCTGGACGTTAAAACGACCCGTGTTAGATTTACAGGTGAGACGCTTAAAGTCCCTGTCAGCATGGATATGCTCGGAAGGGTCTTCAACGGAACCGGAAAGCCGATTGACGGGGGTCCTGAGATAATCCCGGAGGACAGAAGGGATGTGCACGGTGCTCCGCTCAATCCGGTTGCGAGGGCCTACCCGAGGGACTTCATTCAGACAGGTGTCTCGGCAATAGACGGTATGAACACGCTCGTTAGAGGGCAAAAATTGCCAATCTTCAGCGGCTCAGGTTTGCCGCACAACATGCTCGCTGCACAGATAGCCAGGCAGGCAAAGGTCTTGGGTGAGGAGGAGCAGTTCGCGGTGGTTTTCGCTGCAATGGGAATCACCTACGAGGAGGCCAACTTCTTCAAGAAGAGCTTTGAGGAAACAGGTGCAATAGAGAGGGCCGTGCTCTTCCTGAACCTCGCCGACGACCCGGCGATAGAGAGAATAATCACCCCGCGTATGGCGCTGACGGTTGCCGAGTATCTGGCTTTCGACTACGACATGCAGGTCTTAGTTATACTGACCGACATGACGAACTACTGTGAGGCTCTGCGTGAGATTTCCGCCGCAAGAGAAGAGGTTCCGGGAAGGAGGGGCTACCCCGGCTACCTCTACACTGATCTGGCCACGATTTACGAGAGGGCGGGCAGAGTCAGGGGCAAGAAGGGGAGCATTACCCAGATGCCCATCCTCACGATGCCAGACGATGACATAACCCATCCAATTCCAGACCTGACGGGCTACATCACGGAGGGCCAGATAGTTCTCAGCAGAGACCTTCACAGAAAAGGAATTTACCCGCCGATTGATGTACTGCCTTCGCTCAGCCGTTTGATGAAGGACGGTATAGGAAAGGGCAGGACGAGGGAGGAGCATCCACAGCTTGCCCAGCAGCTCTATGCAGCCTATGCTGAGGGCAGATCTCTGAGAGATCTGGTTGCGGTTGTCGGTGAGGAAGCTTTAAGCGAGACTGACAAAAAGTATCTGGCCTTTGCCGACAGGTTCGAGAAGGAGTTCATTGCCCAGGCATACGATGAGGACAGAAGCATCTTTGAGACCCTCGACCTCGGCTGGGAGCTCTTGGCCGGACTTCCGGAGAGCGAGCTCAAGCGTGTCAGGAAGGAGTACATCCTCAAATACCACCCGAAGTACAGGAAGAGGGAGCACTGAGCTCCTCAGGTGGTTTCAATGGCGAACATACTCAACGTCAAGCCCACAAGAATGGAGCTCCTCAAGCTCAGGAAGAGAATTCAGCTGGCTAAAAAAGGCCACAAACTCCTGAAGGATAAACAGGACGCCCTCGTAATGGAGTTTTTCACAATCTACGACGAGGCGCTGAGCCTGAGGCGGGAGCTGAACAGCAAAATGGCCGAGGCATTTGAGGTGCTCCGCATGGCGGAGATAGATACCGGCATGCTGAGGCTTAAGGAGATTGCCCTGAGCGTTAAACCCAACAGGGAAGTCGAGATAAGGAGAAGGAACATCATGGGCGTCCCTGTTCCTCTGATAGAGGCGGAAAGCTTCAGGAGGAGGCCTGACGAAAGGGGATATGCATTCATCTCCAGCTCCCCAAGGGTTGATTCAGCTGCTGAGAAATTTGAGGAAGTCCTTGAGCTCGCGGTGCGCCTCGCCGAGGTGGAGGAGACGCTCAAGAGGCTTGCAAATGAAATCGAAAAGACAAAGAGAAGGGTAAATGCCCTTGAGTACATCATAATCCCCAGGATGGAGGAGACTGTTAAGTTCATAAAGCAGCGTCTCGATGAGATGGAGAGGGAGAACTTCTTCAGGCTCAAGAGGGTCAAAGCCATAATCGAGGCCAGAGCCGAGACCTGAGTTCTCCATTTCTACTCCTATTTCCCTTCCCGGTGTTTGCCATGCTGCATTACAGGGGCCTCAAGCTCAGGCTTCATCCGCAGGTGTACGAGCCCGCTGAGGATACATTTCTTCTCGCCGAGAATCTGGATGTCAGGGAGGGTGATTTTGCCCTTGACATGGGGACGGGAACAGGTATAATAGCCCTTCTGATGGCGAGAAAAGCGGAATTTGTGATAGGAGCTGACATAAACCCCACAGCGGTTGAACTGGCACGGGAGAATGCAGGGCTTAATGGGGTAGAGAACGTGGAATTCCGTCTGAGCGACCTCTTTGAGGGCATAGATGAAGATGAAAAATTTGACCTCATAACATTCAACGCTCCCTACCTGCCGGGCAAACCTGAAGAACCGATAGATATGGCTCTTGTGGGCGGAGAGAGGGGAAGGGAGGTTCTGGATAGATTTATTGGGGAGGCCGGGCATTATTTGAGGCCGGGGGGGAGGATTCAAATCGTTCAGAGCTCAATAACAGGGGTGGAGGAGACCCTGGAGAAACTGGAGAATGCGGGATTTAAAGCGGAGGTAACAGCCAAGAAGCATCTCTTCTTTGAGGATATAGTCCTTATAGGAGCCCGGCTAATTCATGGGGCTGGTTGATGATCAGAATTTTAATACTCCTGATACCAGCTCAGGCTGAGTGAACCCTCCGAACCTCCTGAAGAAACCTGACCCGCGGTTTTTCGGGGGGCTCGTATTCCTCTTCGACAGCCTCAACTTCGAAGACCTTTTCCCTGTTCTTTATCACCATCAGTGATTGTGCCCTCAGCATAGATGCCAATATTCACAAACCCTTTTTAAACTTTTTGGCGATTGCCGAAATATTTTTCGGCGATAAAACTCCAACACCTTTTTAAATACACTCCCCAACACCCGGTTAGGTGAGTCTAATGGTGATTAAGGTTATCTCTGATCCAAACATGCCTGAGGAGATTGCGAGACTCTTTCAGAAGCAGCATTACGCCCTCGTGGGCAAACACAGCTCCGTCAAGCTCTGCCACTGGCTAAAGGAGAGCATAAAGAGGGGGAGGTTCTGCTACAAGCAGAAGTTCTATGGCATAGAGAGCCACCGCTGTCTGCAGATGACTCCTGTAACGGCATGGTGCACCCACAACTGCATATTCTGCTGGCGTCCGATGGAGGGTTTTCTTGGAACGGAACTGCCAAAACCATGGGATGATCCTGCATTCATCGTTGAGGAGAGCATAAAAGCGCAGAGGAAGCTTATAGTGGGCTACAAAGGAATGCCCGGAATAAACATGAAGAAGTTCGAGGAGGCGTGGAACCCAAGGCATGCAGCCATAAGCCTCTCCGGCGAGCCGATGCTGTACCCATACATGGGCGACCTCGTTGAGGAGTTCCACAGGCGGGGATTTACCACCTTCATAGTAACCAACGGCACCGTTCCTGAAAGGCTGGAGGAGATGATAAGGGAGGACAAACTTCCAACCCAGCTCTACGTCTCGCTGACAGCACCTGACATCGAAACCTACAACCGCGTAAACGTTCCGATGATTCCGGATGGATGGGAGAGGATAAAGGAGTTCCTTGAACTGATGAACGGCATCCCCACGAGAACCGTGGTCAGGCTAACGCTGGTTAAAGGCGAGAACATGCACAACGCTAAGGGCTACGCGAAGCTGATAAGGAAGGCAAACCCCATGTTTGTGGAGGCCAAAGCCTACATGTTCGTCGGCTTTTCGAGGAACCGCCTTACAATCAACAACATGCCAAATCATGGGGAGATCAGGGCATTTGCCGAAGAACTCCTCAAGCACCTCCCGGAATACCACCTGGAGGACGAATACGAGCCGAGCAGGGTTGTCCTGATAATGAGGGATGACGTGCCGAAGAAAGAGCGCTTTATAAAGCACTGAACTCCCTTTGATGTTGTCAGGGTAGCCGGATATCTGGCAGCTGTGAAGTTTCCGATTTCCCTTAAGGCGTTATTAAATCCACTAACAGTATCCTCCTTTTTTGGAAAAGTTTATTTATTCAAAAGCAGCATCAGTATTTTAGAGGTGTGTACAATGAAGAGAGCAATCACCCTCATCCTGCTGATAATCATGGTTGTTCCGTATGCAAATGTCGGAGCTGTTCCTGTTCTCCAGGGCTCAACCCAGTTTCTGGTTACCTCTTATAACAGAATCTCCAGAACCCAGGAGCTGAGCCTTGTCATAATGGCCCTGGATTCGGTGAAGGGGAAGACGGAGGTCGATGTTTCACCCGTTCTGGATGAACTAACCCGAAAACTCCTCCTGTGGCAGAATGAGGACGGCGGCTGGGGTTATTATCCCAACAGTCCGAGTGACATCGTGGATACCTCATACGCCCTCATTGCGCTGGCCCGTGTAAAGGGAATGTACATGCAGGGGCAGGACGTTTATTCCAGCATTATCGGGGCAATTGATAAAGGGAGGAGATATATCCTGGACAGCAGGGGTGAAAACGGGTGGGGTTATGTTCCTGACACAGCGGAAGCATGCTACCCGACATTAATGGCCGTGTGGGCCCTCGGGGAGCTTGGCTATACATGGAAGGATCAGCGTATAGAGGGCTCCATTGACTATCTGAATCACATCACCTCATGCGAGCTTCCGGAGGACGAGGCATTCGGACTGAAGCTCATCGCCTACAGGGCTGTGGGCTATCCCGTGGATAACAGCACCCTAAAGCAGCTGAAGGAAAAGCTGTTCAACGAGACCCCGAGCACGGAGGCCAGGGCGATAATGACCTATGCGCTGACGCTTTACGAACCCTTCAACTTTGATATTGCCAAGGCTCTGCTTCTGCTTGAGGATGAAAAGAGGGGTTTCTTCTGGAGCACTCAGACCTGGATGTTCTCCTCATCGGATATAATTACCACATCATCCTACGCCCTCCTGGCGCTTTCCGTTACAGGATCATTCCTTAAGCCTGAGGAACGCCCCCAGACACCGTATTCGAAGCTCTGCACCTACATCGGCGTGCTCCAGAACCTCGACGGGGGATGGGGATACCCCGGCTACAGCTCCGACCCCAGGAGCACTTACTTTGCCCTCAAAGGCCTTCAGGCCTGCTACCTCAGAAGCCCGAGGATTCTTGAGGGGCTGAACTGGACTGAAAGGGATTTTATCCGGGAAACGGAGAGGGTTAAAGAGCTCCACACGGTTACGCCCGCCTATTATTATTTGATAAAGACGCTCGTCGAATTCGGCGTGCTCACCGATGAGGAGAGGAAGGTTGCCATTGAGACCATAAGGAGCGTGAAGCTTCAGTCCGGCCTGTGGGGGAATGACCTCCTCGGTCCCCAGCCCCTTGATACCGCATTTGCTGCTGGAGCCCTCCTTGAACTTGGAGTGCCGGCCAGCGATGCCGATATTCAGCGGGCAAAGTCATGGCTCCTCTCACTCTCAAAGAAAGGATGGGGTATGTACGTCTCAGGCTACATTTATTCATACATGACAGCGCCGAACCTCATGACCACCGTGGAGGTTCTGAATGCCCTCCAGCCCATCCTCTCAAGGGACGAGGCAGAGCCGTACATCAGCTGGCTGATATCCCAGAGGAATCCCGATGGGAGCTGGAGCTACTGGAAGGTCTCGTCAAAAATCTCGGATATTGCTGAGAGCTCGAAGGTTGAAGCCACCGTGAGGGTAACCAATCTGCTGCAGAAGTTCGGTTATGACTTTACATCGGAGACGAAGGAGCTCCTCATGAAGTGGGCCGATGAGAACAGGATAAATCTGAACAGCCCGATTGATATCTCCCTGGCGGCCACGTATCTGAGCAAGATCAAGGTTATTCCACACGTCAATCTCTATGATATAGCCATTGCCCTGTCCAGGGAGGAGTTTAAGGTTATCTATCCCAACGGGGACAATGGCACAGCCGAAACCGTGGCGCTGGCAATTCAGAAGTTTTTCGGGGTTAATACCACGATATCAAATGAGACCGTTCCCGGGAAGGACAACTACATTGCACTCGGAACATTCAACACTTTCAACGTGGATGACTACAACCCCTACATCTCATACATGTTCAACGGAAGCTACGTAAGCATTGAGGGCAGGAAGTACAGCACGAAGGATACCGTTCTCATCATCCCCGGGGTAACCGAAAACGGGCATGTGCTCTTCGTTCTTTACAACGGCACCCTGGGCACGAGTGCCGTCAGGACACTCTTTGAGTCCGGATTCGTGCGCTATCTCCACAATGACTATCTGATAATAAGGTATTCGGACAAAAACGGAGATGGGAGGATAGAGCTAACCGAGATGGAGGCAATCCTGGTGGGGTGATTAAATAAATGAGGGCGCTGATAATAGGAATAGGACAGAGCGGGACTAAAATAGCAGACCTGTTTGCACTCGTCGACTTTGAGACGCTCGCGGTAAACACATCGAGGGGCGACCTTGAGTACCTGAAGCACATACCCCCTGAAAGGAGAATCCTGGTTGGAGAATCCATTACAGGCGGCAAGGGGGTAAATGCCAATCCCGTGCTTGGAAGGGAGGCCATGAAAAGGGATCTGCCGCTGGTAATGAGGAAGATAGGCTCCCTGATCGGCTATGAGGACGTCGACATATTCTTCCTGACCTTTGGCTTTGGAGGCGGCACTGGAGCCGGAGGAACCCCTGTCTTAGCGGAGGCTCTGAAGGAGGAGTATCCCGAATCCCTCGTTGTGGCGATCGGTGCCCTTCCGCTCAGGGAGGAGGGTATAAGGCCAACCATAAATGCGGCCATAACCATAGACAAGCTCTCCAAGGTTGCTGACTCCATAATAGCCATAGACAACAACAAGCTCAAGGAAAGCGGGGAGGATATAACGAGGGCATATGAGAAGATAAACTACACCATAGTGGAGAGAATAGCCTCCCTCCTGGCCCTGATTGATGTTCCGGGTGAGCAGACTCTCGATGCCAGCGACCTGAAGTTCGTTCTCAAGGCCTTCGGGAGCTTCGCCACTGTGGGCTATGCAAAGGCCGATGCAAAGAAGGTTAAAAATCTCTCCAAGCTCATAGTAAAATCCTTCGAATCTGAGGGACTCTATCTGGAGGCAAACATTGAGTCAGCTCTCTACGGGCTGGTCGCAATTCACGGCCCTCCCGAAGTTCTCAAGGCGAGCGAGATATTTGAAGCCCTCGATTATCTGACGAGAAAGATAAGGGGGAAGCAGATTTTCCGGGGCTTCTATCCTGATCCGAGGGAGAGGGAGATAGAGGTCGTCACGCTGTTGAGCGGAATTTACGAGAGTCAGAGTATAGAGGACATCGTGATAACCGCCAAGAGGTATGCCCGTTCATTCATGGAGGCAAAAAAAGAGGCCGAAACCAAAAAGAGCATGCTGCTGGAGGGGCTGCCCGACTTTGATGATATCTATCCGGGTGAGGTGGATGGCTGATGCGATAAAGGATTCCGTGGAAGTCGCCCTTGAGCTTGATGAGAAGGAGGTTTACTCCCATATCGCCCACGAGAGCGCTGAGGACATGATAAGAATTATCTCCTCCATCGATGCCGAGAGGGCGAGAAATAAGGGCGAGGTTATCTATTATGAGGATGACTGGGATGATCTTATCAGGCAGAGAATCCAGAAGGGAAAGAGGCATACGGCATTTGATTTCTACAATCCGATGCTCCTTGACATATGGGAAAAGAAGGTCTATGAAGCCAAGAGGATAAAGAGAATTGTGGGAATCACCTGGGGGGTTATAGGGGCGATAATAGTGCTCACGGGAATCGCAACAGCCATCACGGGTGTTCCATGGATTGTGCTGGGGCTCGCATATATTCCCCTCATGCTGTATGCCCGGAGCTACCGCAGGGAAAAGCTTGACCTGATATATTACGAGCTTTCCCAGTTCTTCATAGACGAGATGAGGGAGCTCCTGGATAAGCATGGCCTTGATCCGTACAGGTACGGGTTTAAAATTTTCAACTATGACTATTTTGGGATTCTGACCAGGAAAATCGGTGGCCAGAGATACGCGGTTATCTCCCGTGGGCAACCGTTAAATACATCCCCCTCAAATAACAATGCAGAGAGTGGTGGTTGATGAGGAGGGGTCAGATTTCCCTTGAATTCATGTTCATCTTTGCCATCATGGTGATCATGTTAGCTTATTCCATAGACAACATATCCTTCAGCAGCAATTCCGCTTCACAGCAGGCCCTCCTTGTCCAGATAAGCCTCGAAGAGAAGAATTTTGCAAACGTTATATCAAACACGATTTCACAGGTCTACGCCCAGGGCCCCGGAGCAAAGGCCACAGGTTATGTCAGGCTTGTATATTTAAGGGACTCAAAAATGCTCAAAAAGGCCTTTGGCATGAACAACCCCTACATCTTCATAACATATGACAGTGGGGTCAACATAACCGTTATCAACTCAACGACCCCCTCCCTGAATTTTGAAGGCCCCAATAAAAACATCTTCTGGTCACCGTCACTCTACCCCGGGACGCTGTATAACGATTCCGCAGTGTGGAACGCCACATTCAGGTCTTCAATTACAGTAAACGGAACGACCGTGTACGGCCTGAGGTTCATTCCTGAGAATCTGAGCTCCACTGTAAAGGTGATCGTTGAGTGGAACCCGAGCATAAGCGAGCTCTGGAGCTTTGATTCCAGCAAAGGGGAGCTGAGAATAAACATAAACCCCGGTGGTTGAAATGAGACGGGGTCAGCTAAGCCTTGATCTCCTTTTTGCGGTTACCCTCATAGCGATAACGATGCTGAGTGTAATCTACACGGCAAACGAGCAGATTGCATACACACAGACGCTTGATGCAACAGCCCGGCTGAAAATATTCTCGATCAGCCTCAGGGACAGCATTGTAAAGGCCTATGCAATGGGCGACGGGTATTCCATCAGGAAAGAGCTGCCTTTCAGGTTAAATGCGGGGGACAGCATAGCCATAGTCCTCAACTCCACATCGAACACCCTTCAGCTCAACGCCACGATTGGCGGTGTTAGCTATTACATCGTCCAGAACATCACGGTTCCCCTACATGTAACCTCGAATATAACGCTGACCAGCGCAACCACCGAATTCTGGATATATGCGAACAGAACGGGGGATGAGATATATGTCACTCTCGGGACGTAAAGCCCAGACCTCACTGGAAGCTCTGATCATAATGGGGATAATAATGTTCGGGGCAGTGGTTATAGTCCCCAACTACATCAGCATCAATACGGGGGCCTCAATCCTCTCACTGGTTCGTTCTTCAGCTGGAATCGCCTGCAGCTATCTCAACATGGGTGTTGCCGTCAGCGGAGGTGGATATAACTACTCTTCCCTGAATGCCCTGCTGGGTTCGGGGGTTAAATACAACCTGTATCTGAACGATGTTAGATACTCCGAGGTCAATGGTACGATATACCTCACGGTCAACATAACCAACTTTGGAGCGATTTCCAATGTAAATGCCGTCGAGGCAGGAATTCTGAACTTTATCCGGGCGTATCTCGTGACGCACTCCTCCGCAAGGATTGTAAACGGGGATATTGTTTATAACGGACGGAAGGTCATAATAGGTGTGGAAGTGACGGTGGAATGAGGAGAGGTCAGATATTCACGCTCGATGCCCTGCTCTCACTGGTGCTCGTGATGATAGTGCTCGGGGTAGTCATCAACACCAACGAATCCGTGATGGCGGAGATAAACAGCATCATGGGATGGTATGAACGGGCCAACCTCGGTGACAACATGCTCGACGTCCTCACAAAGAGTGCGGGAGAACCTGAGAACTGGGAGAGCAACCTTTCGGGGCTGAAGAGCGTGGGGCTGCGCAGCATAAACTACACATATGTTGTAGATTATGGAAAGCTTATTGCCATGGTCAGAAATGTTAACCTCTCCTCCGTAAAGCAGAGCCTCCTCAACTTCAGCTCATGGAAGGACTTCCAGCTGGACATCTATCTGACCAACATAAGCGTTAATCTGGCTGTATCGACATCCCCGCTGCAGGTGCAGGTCGTGAATATCTCCTACACATACGCATCAAACCTCTCCGAGCCCACGTTTAGGATAGCATTCATAAATGGCTCCCTCGTTACGGATGAGGGCGTGATAAACAGCTCCAAGGCAGGGGCAAGATGGATAAGCTATCATTATAAGGATGTAATCGTTGCCAGGAGGGTGTACTATTCCACGGTTAATGTATTCCAGGGGCAGGAGGTTCTGGCGGGTGTTCTCAAGGAGAATGTTCCACCATATGCTGAGCTTGAAATAACCGTTCCGGCTGATGAGAGCGGATATGTGATATTCTCAGTGCTGGACGGTGATGTAGGAAAAGCTTTAGTAGTTCAAAAGGAATCTTCAACATCGGATGTGGTGGCAAGCATCATAGAGGGAAGCACCACGCTGTATTCATATACGGGCAACAGCACAGCGGTTTCAGTCCCGTGGGTTTCACTGTTCGAGGAGTTCAACACCCAGACCACGGTTAAGATTGTGGGCATGAGGGTTTATGATGACACCTTTGCAGGTACTGTAACCATGAGAGACCTCAATGGACTCGGCGTCCTTCTTGCCCCGAGGCTTGAGCCCGGTGTGTTAAAGCTTTGGATGTGGGAGTCATGAGGAGGGAGAGCTCTGTATTTACCCCTGTGTTGGTTATGGTGTTCAGCGTGACCCAGGGGGAGTGGGAGCCATGAAGCGGAGGGGATTCGTATTTACCCTTGATGCTCTTCTGTCGCTTGTGTTGGTCATGATATTCGTCGTTAGTGTGGTCTCAGTTGAGAGCCAGGGGATGAACGTTTATTCAACCTACATGCGCTCCCAGAACACCCGCACCGCGCAGAGCACACTGGAGCTGATGAGAACAGCGTCCCTTGAGAACCTCGTTTCGCCCCAGAAGATCAATGAGTGGATATCCACCGGTGTTTTAAACACCACCCTCGTCAGTCCCAGCATGTCCCCGCTCGACATAGCTGCAACTTACTGGGCTGCGGCTCCGGTTTATCCCTCCGCAAACCTTACCGGCAAAGCCAACATAATCCTCGGATATATACTGAACAACACCCTCAAGGGTTACAACTACCAGCTCATTATAAACAACTATACAAGTCCCTATCTTTCCAGAAGAGGTGCCAATTATTCGACAGCACGTGATGTATCCTCGGCCACCATAACCCTGACAGGATATGCATACAACCAGACGCCGAGGGGGTATATGGCGAGGGCATATCTGACGAAGGCCACTCACGAAAATGCAAATCTGGTAGTAATCCAGAGGGTTCTTGGTGGGGGTTGCACCTACTATGGGAATTCCAACGATTTTACTGCCAATGTTACCTTCACAATTCCCTCGGATGCAGAGGTGTTCTACGGAGATGCTATGTTTGCCACAAGGTCTTCTGCCAACAACTTTGAGGCATGGATAAACGGGCATGGCCCGTATTATACCGGTTATTATTCCGATAATTCCTATCACAACTATCTGCGGGCCGGGTTGAACTGGGTATATGCCGATATAACGACGAATTATTGTGGTTGGCCTACTTGGTGGTTTGATTGGCCGAGCTTTGAGGCGGGTTTTGGAAGCGGGAGCTCTCTGCTGGTAAAATACCGCACGAATTCCACGGCAACAGAAAATCCAAACTTCATCAAGCTTTACGACACAACATCCTATACCGGGATTGTGTATTTCCTCTCCATAGTCCCAACAGGGAATGTAACAGGCATATCAATCCATCTGAGCACATCTGATATTGATACCGTAAGGCTCTACTACCAGTATGGGGCTAATGTATGTGACATGAACATCGCTAAAGCCCCTGACTCAAATGGGGTCGTTGATTATTCTTCTCAGGAAATACTTTCGGGACTGGAGAACTGCGGTGTAACATATTCCGACCTCGGAGACCATGCATTCACGCTGGTTCTTGCATTTGACGCACGGTACTCTCCGGGCATAGCATCGGGCCGCAACTGGTACTACTCCGGCCTTGATGACAGTGCAGTCAGGCTCAGAGTTATACACGGTGGAGGGGACTCGTGGGTAAAGGTGGATGTGATACCCAGAATACTCGAAACCAGATATTCAATACCGCTTGCGATTTCGCTGAACTATGATGACTTTGAATACTCCGGCACAACATCTTTGAGCGGTGTCTATTCCCAGATAAAAGCTCAGTACACCCTGCCAGAAAATGCTCAACCATGGTATGCTGACTATCTGATTGCCATTCAATTTACAGACTCGCCAACAGGCCCGCTGGTATTCTGGGAAAATGACCAGACAAACGGGACGATCTATAACGGTCCTGCTGACTGGTACCTCTACCGTTTTGGATACTCACGCTTTAAAGATGCAATAATGCAGAACGGGACAACCAACACATTTTACGGTGAATCTTACGACAGCAACTACGGATTCCGCTACCAGCAGACAAGGGGAATTATAAAATACTTCATCCAGGCGTATGCCGGCTATGGGGATGTGTTCCCTGAACTTCTTCAAGGATACCCTGTATATGGGGGATATAATCTCACATATTACTACAGTGACGGCTCTACAGTTTATCAGAGATCTATTCTCGTTGGAAGCCCGCCGTATAAATCGATGACGGTGGATGACCTTGATCCAAATAAATACGCGGTTGACGATGCAATTTTAAGGCTCTTTGATAAGCTGAATTATGTGAGTGATGTGAACCCTGGGGAGTGGAAAAGCACACCCTATGATGGTTCATCGTCAAATCCCATAGACGTTGACCTCCCGAGCGGTGTTAGCATAAGCACAGCTTCAATGGGCAACATTCCAAGCGGCCTCTTTGCCCCGGTACAGATAACCCTCAGAGTATGGAGGGAGCACTGATGAAGAGGAGAGCCTTTCTGATAAACTCATCAGTTATTCTGCTCTTAATCCCCCTCATGCTGCTGCTGGCCACGTATGAGGATGTTTCCTATCAGATTGTTCATGCCCAGAGCGAAAGGATGCGTCTTGAAACCACGTTTGATGTTGTATCATATCTGGAGCTGGATTTTCAGAAAGCACTGGAAATTTCGGGTAAAAGAGCCATTGTGGCCGTTGTTGATTATGTTGCAGTAACAGGGAACTTTATTAATCCAGCATATAAAGTCAATAACACCATTCGGGATTTGATTATTAACAGCAGTTCTCCCTCGATACAGAATTATCCAAGGCTCACCACACTCATGGGAAATCAGGATATTGAAAGCTGGATTTCGAATATAAGTACCGAACTCGGGAAACAGGGGTTCACTATACAGCCGAATTCCACCACAATTGCTGATCACATACAGATAACCGTGGCGCCTCTGGATTCATTCAGGATAGTTATAAAAGCCAGAATTTTGAACGTGACTGTGAGAAGCAAAAATGGCAATGTGGTTTATTCCGGCACACTTCCGAGAACGGGGTGGGTTTATTCTATAATTGACATCAGGGATCTTGAGGATCCAATGTTTTCTGCAATGACCGGGGGGAAGTATCAGAGATCGTTGAGAGCATGTCAGATACCGTTTCCCCAGCTTTTCAGCAAGCCCCTGGAGGTTCTGGAGGGGAATGGAAGCAGCACCCAGTCCCCGGTTATCGGGCAGCTTTCTACAGGCATAGCAAGTGATAAGATTTATTTCGGCGACAGTTATCCCGGTGCCGGCGCTGAGGCATATGTTCTGGCGAACGGAAGCATCAATGTAACCTCTCCAATAATCGTCAACACAACCTCGGACGGAAAGAGAACCTCTCCGGGTGACGTGTTCAATGATGGTGATATGGGAGTTCTGGTTTTTGAAAATGTTAGTGGTGTAACCCCCGCAACAGGATGGTGTTCTCTCTTAGGATATCGTTTCAATGTGACAATCCAGAATAATCTGGCCCAAGACTTAACGGATTTCCAGGTCCCTATTTATATAGATAGTTCACATGTTACAAATCTGACGCTCCTTAATACATTCTTCAATACTGCGGATAGCGATGGTGATAATATTCCAATAATAGAAATCACATACAGCAACTGTACTCCAGTCAACTTCTGGGTTGAGAAGTGGAACACGAGCACTGAAGAAGCCATAATCTGGGTAAACGTTACAATCCCCGCAAGTTCCCAAGTAACCCTGGAAATATATTTTGATTCAAGCGGAACAGAAACGCTTGGGGATCCAAATAAAGTATTTGAGTTTTATGATGACTTCAGTGGCACATCGTTAAACACAACGAAATGGACAACAAACACGAATCAATATGTTGTCTCAAATGGATATATTGAAATGTGGGGTAACTGGAACAATCAATATTACATAAACACCCTCAGAAGCTTCACTCCGAATGTTGTTATTGAAGGCGTTTGGAGGTTAGGAGGTTATTTCTTTTATGACACGGATCTGACCGTAGGCCTTGTTCCTACGGATACAACACCATGGCTCAGCAATTCTGCTATTTATGCATGGTACGACGGATATGGAGGGATATTCTGGGTGAACGCATATAATGAGAAGAATCTTCGGGTCTATGGTGTTTACTCTGCTACTGGGAGCCCAATATACTCCACAGACTGGCAGAGCTTTGAAATTATCTATACCGGAACCCAGATACAATTCTGGGATTCATATACAAACAGCTGGCTTACAGCGGCTGTTTCACCTCCTCTCAGTCCATTCTATCTTCAGATTGCGGCGGACACTGATTCAACCACGAGATTTGGATATATCAACTGGATACGCGTTCGCAAATATGCTTCTACACCTCCAACAGTCTCAATATCAACGCAGGTGGAACAAAAACCAGTTTCTACTTTAGTATCTGCGACCTCTGCCAGAGCCTACGACATCCAGCCCTTCATAAACTGCATTCAGGACAACCGCTACTTCGGCATATATGGAGGATGGTCTTTCTTTGAGCGCCTTGAGGGGAGCAGCACAAACCACGACGCGTACGTAACCCTTGCCCACGAAATGCAGGATGAACTCGGTGTTAAATACGGAAGCCAGTATTATCCAATTGGCCTTGTTAGCTTCATGGTTCCCGGCCCTGCCCCATATGATCAAGCTCTGCTGAATCTGCTGGGCACCATTGGTGTTTCTACTGCGGACTTAAACTCCAATCAGGAGAGCAGCGTGGATTATTATTTCCTGCAGAAGTATTTCGGAAGCGCCTCAACGGTCTCCGGATATCGGGTTTATGGAATTTCGGATACCCCTGATAGATCCGACGTATATCTGTTCATAGACAACCAAACCGCAGCCGCGATCTTCGGCACCCAGGGGGCTCAGGATTTGCTTCAGAGATGAGTGAGGTGAAATCATGAAGCTTGAAGATTTTTTTTATGTGGTGGGCGAGCGGGTAGAATCAGCTGCGGTAAAACTGTCGGGAGCCTTTAGAGAGCTCCTATTTCCCTCACCGAGGGAACTGCCACCGGATTTCAGGCTGCTGAGGAGGCTGGTTAAAAAGAGTATTACCATTCATGAATTTCTAAGCCTGAAGCTTCAGCTTGTTTTTCTGGCATATCTGCTCCTTAATCTGCTGATTCTGCTGTTGATCCGCAGCATCCCGTTGCTCATGCTCACGGCGCTCGTCTATTTCCTCTACATCCACAGGCTTCTCTGGCGGAACTACTATTTCTTCATTGACTTTAAACCCTACAGATACTTTTACTATGGGCTCTCCCTCATAGCGTTTCTGGCTTTTGTGGGATACACGGTGCTCAGAAGGCTCACCCACGTAGTTTATTACTACTATGCATACCTGATAGTTATATTTGCGGTTGTTCTGCTGTTCAGACAGATGTTCAGGGCGAAATACGGCAGGGACTGGACATACGGTGTTGTCGAGGAGATCAAGGGCGACCTCGTCAGGGTGTTTGTCCATGATGACATAGCCGCCAACGTGAAGCCCGGCTACTACTGGGTCGATAAAGTTGGAGATTTGAAGGAGGGCAGGATAGTGAAGCTCCTCGTCGAGGAGAGGCTCATGAAAGGGGCGGTGCCCAGAAAAATCATGGAAGTCTATCTCGGGGATCAGTCCTCCCAGAGCCCAACCGAGCCAAAAGCCGAGAGCGACAGCAACAGCAGCAGGTAGAGGGATGTGCACGGCTCCCTTCCATAGGTCTTTGCAAAGCCCTCCCCGTTTTTGATTATAAGGGGCTCCACGGAGGGACATGTGATTCGTATCCCCTCCCCTTCGAGCTCGCATTCCATGCCGAGCCCCCTGCAGACCCTCTCGATGAAGCGGAATGCCTTCTCAGGCTCATCAAGCTTTATTCTGTAGTAAATCGTGTAGCCCATGAGCGCGCCCTCCAATACCCTTAGAATTAGTAATATGCAGAACATTAAAAGGTTTTCGATTTTGCAATTTGACATCGTAAAATGAAGGGGTAGAAAAAATTACTCAGGGGGCTTTCTAAGGTTTATCAGTGCTATACCGAGTTTGTCGTAGACGGAGTCTGAGCTTATAATGCTCCTCCGCAGCTGGCGGCATGGAAGGCATCGAAAACCTTGAGCCCGTATTCCGTCCGGGGTTTCCACAAGATAAACCTCTTTTCCAACCCTGTCCCTCATGCTCTTGGGAATATAGAGACGTCCCTTCGAATCCACCTTGTGATATCATATTCCCACCATGATCCAATAAGTGTTTAAGTTTTCCAAAAAAAAAGCGGGAAGAACAGAAAGGGCTAAAGCTCGCCACATAGCTCTGCGAAGTTTTTATAAATCTCCGAACCGCGCTCCGTGTGCGCGACCTCTGGATGGAACTGGACGCCGTAGATGGGGAGAGTTTTATGTTTCATTGCCTCAACCGGGCAGAATTCGCTCCTGGCTAAAAGTTCGAAGTCCTCCGGGAGCTCCTTAACCTCGTCCATGTGGCTCTCCCAGACTTTGAGGCGCCCCGGGAGTCCCTTGAAGATGTCATCCTCGTCCAGGATTTCCACCTCAACGAGGCTGTACTCCGCTTTCTCGCCCCTTCCAACCCTTCCGCCAAAGTGCCTTGCTATGAGCTGGTGGCCGAGGCATATTCCCAGAAGGGGCACGTTGAACTCGTCGTAGCGCTCCAGAATTGCCCCGCAGTTTCCGGTCCTCTCAATATCTGGCCCGCCCGAGAAGATTATGCCCCTTGGCTCAAGTGCCTTAATTTCCTCCAGAGGAGTTGTGTTCGGGATTATCCTCGCCTCAACGCCGAGGTATCTAAGGGTGCGCCAGATTCTGTGCACATACTGCCCGTGGTTATCCATTATAATTATCATTCTTTCACCTCCAGAGATTTGAAAAATTCATCGGAGTCTTCAACTAAGTAAAATGCTCTCAAACCAAGTTTCCCTGCCAGCTCGGCCATTCGCTTATCGTTGGTTATGAGAACAGCGTTGAGATAGCGGGCGGTTGCGATGAAGTAGAGGTCTGGGATTCGGTGAGACGTTTCAAAGGAAAACTCCCTTAGGAGGTCTGATAGTACTCCCTCACCGAGGAACTCGGTAATCAACGACCTGTATATGCCCCACGCCTCCTCCGCAAGTTCTCTGGAAAGAAACCGGGTAATCACAGCTATGAACTCAAATTCACCAAGACGGGGAGAGTAAAGCTCAATTACTCCCATTTCTGTGAGAGAGGCTATACGCTTTGAAATCTCCGTTCGATAGGGATAAAAACTGGAGAAAAGGCTAACCATCACGGAAGTGTCCGCGACAACCTTCATATCTTCTCCTCCCTGAGCTTTAGCAGGTACTCCTCCGGACTCTCGCTGAACTTCTCCGGCGCTATAATCTTCCTGAACTTTTCCGTTTTCCTTACAACATTCCCCTCGTAGACTCTGACCACTAACCTCTGCCCCTCCTTCAGTTTTAGGGGCTTAAGGGGCTTCAGCACGCCGTTCTCATACACAACCTCTATGATATCCACAACCTCCACCTCAGCAATACCTCGCTTTAAAAATAGATAAAAGTATCGAAGTTACTCAAACTCAATCGTCGCCGGAGGCTTGTTCGTTATGTCGTAGAGCACCCTCCCCACCTGGGGAACCTCGCTCGTTATCCTGAAGGCGATCCTTTGCAGCACCTCAAAGGGCACGTTCATGGCGTTGGCCGTCATTCCGTCGAGGCTCTCAACGACGCGGACGGCTATCGTCTCCTTGTAGGCCCTTATGTCCCCCTGCACACCAACGGTCTTAACTCCCAGAAGCACGGCAAAGGCCTGCCACGGCTTTAGCCTGGCCTTCTCAATCTCATCCTCGACTATGACGTTCGCCTCCCTGACGATTGCAACCTTCTCGGGTGTTACCTCTCCGAGCACACGGACGGCCAGGCCCGGCCCGGGGAACGGCATTCTGTTGTATATCCTCTCCGGAAGGCCAAGCTCTCTCGCAACCTCCCTGACCTCATCCTTGTATAAGTCCCTCAGGGGCTCGATTAGCTCAAGGTTCAAACGTTCCGGTAATCCGCCGACGTTGTGGTGGCTCTTTATCTTCCCCTTGCTCTCAATCCAGTCCGGGGCTATGGTGCCCTGAATTAAAAAGTTGGCATCTATCTCACGGGCAACCTCCTCAAAGACGTCTATGAAGACCTTTCCTATTATCCTGCGCTTTTCCTCCGGGTCCGTCACTCCCTTCAGCGCTTCAAAGAAGCGCTCCTGAGCGTCGACGTAGATTAGGTTTAAGCCAAACTCATCCCTGAACGTCTTTATGACGAACTCCGGCTCTCCCTTCCTCAGGAAGCCCGTATTGACGAAGACGGCATAGAGCCTGTCGCCGATGGCTCTGTGCGCTAAGATGGCGCACGTTGAGCTGTCAACTCCCCCCGAGAGCGCTATAATGGCCTTTCCATCTCCCACCTTTTCCCTGACCTCGGTTACCTTCTCATCTATGAAGCTCTCCCACATGACGATCACCTTTACTTTCTACTTTCTTTTGCATAAAATTTAACCATTTATAAGACTATTTATCATCTTCATGTCAAAATATCCTCCAGCCTGTCCTCCTCTATGGCCTGCTTTATCTCCCCTGCAATTCTCCGCCCCGTGCTCATGGGGAAATCATAGCGGAGCCAGCTGTAGGGCGAGCCGTTTACGAAGGGGTTCGTCCCCGCCACAATCCTCGCGGAAATCTCAAAGACTATGAACTCCATCTCGTCCGTGAGTATCGTTTCCAGGCAGAAGGGGCCCCAGAGGCCGCCCATGAGTTCTTCGGCCGCTTTAACCGTCCTCTCTCCCATCTCTATAACGTCCATCAGGAGGCTCTCCCTCAGGACTATGGGGATGTTGCCGACAACGACGTAGGAGCCCTCAATGCCGAGCTCAAGCTGATCCTTTGCGTTTATACGCCCGATGCCGTCCACGTTGGTCTCATACCTCCTGTCAACGCTCATGAGCTCAAGCTCGCCGTTGAGCTTTGAGTAGAAGTAGTGCGGATATACGGGGACCCCGAGGATGTACTCCTGAATCTGAACGCCCCTTAAGCCCTCCTTGCCCGTGATGCCCGCCTTTTTGGCCTTCTCCCAGAAGTCCCTCGAATCCCTGGCCAGGAAGTAGCCCTTACCACCCTTGGCACCGTGAAACTTCACGATGACGGGCACATCAATATCGTCGGGGTCTCCATAGACCCTTGGAACCTTAAGCCCCGCTTTCTGGAGCCATTTCCTCTCCAGATTCCTGTCGCTCTCCCATCTGAGGACTTTTTTATTCCCGTAGTACGGCACTTTCATGGACTCAACCCTTTCAATGCCCAGGTGTGCCACGAATGAGCCCGTCGGGATTACTATTACCTCCTTTTCCAGAAGCTCCCTCTCGGGATACTCCCCCACCAAAAACTCATCCGCAACCGGGAAGTATTTCGTGTAGAGCGGTTTAACCCTTTCCTTTCCAAAAGCGACCGTTTTAAAGCCCTCATCCTTAGCCCCTTTGAGAATCTGAAGGGCGGAGTGAGAGGCGTAGGTGCCTATCATCATTCTCCATCACCCAGAAGTTGTGGGAGCGAATTATAGGCCCTCCGGGTTTCCTCCAGGCTTAACCCTGCCAGTTCTTTCTCTCTGTCCTTAAAGAGTAGCTCTTCTCCCCCCACTTTCCCTATCACGGCGAAGTCGTCAAACAGCCCTCTGAGCTTTTCGAGGCTTTCCCTGTTAAAGCTGACCACGAAGCGGGCCTGACTTTCCGAAAAGAGCACCTCCACGGGGGAGAGCTCCATTTCCACTGGAACTTTACTTATGTCAACTTCAAAGCCAACCCCTCCGGCGAGGGCCATCTCCACCAGCGCCACAGCCATTCCGCCTTTGCTCACATCGTGAACGGCCTTCACCAACCCGAGCTCTATTGCCCTCAAAATGCCCTCCGCATTCCTCCTTTCCCTCTCCGGGTCAACCCTCGGGGCCACTCCCCCCTCAATACCGAGGATGCGGTAGAGCTCACTTCCCCCGAGCTCCTTCTTCGTTACCCCCACGACGGCTATGAGGTCTCCTTCGTCTTTGAAGTCCATGGTCATGACGTGCTCAAGCTTCACCTTTCCAAGGCCCGCAACGACAGGGGCCGGTTTTATCGGCTTGTTCCCCACCTCGTTGTAGAAGCTGACGTTCCCGCTCACATAAGCTAAGCCAAAGGCCTTTGCCCCATCTGCTAATCCCTTAATGGTCTCTATGAAGCTCCAGTAAACCTCGGGCCTCTCCGGAGATGCAAAGTTAAGGTTGTCCACCAGCGCCAGAGGTTTGGCCCCCACGCTCGCCAGGTTCCGAACGACCTCGGCAACCGCCCCCATCGCGCCGTGGTAGGGGTTTAAATACGAGTAGGAGGGATTCCCATCGCTCACAAAAGCCAGCCCGTATTCGTCGTTTATCTTAAGCACCGCCGCATCAAGGCCGGGCTTTAATACCGTTCTCCCCTGAACCTCGTGGTCGTACTGCCTGTAGACCCACTCCTTGCCCACCACATTGGGACCTGAGAGCACCTTAAGGAGGGCTTCCCCGACGCTTATCTCCGGCGTTTCCACGTCCTTTTCGAGAGCATATGGTTTTGCCTCCCACTCTATCGTGGGGACCTCTGCCAAGAGGTCTACTGGCAGGTCAGCAACCTTCTCATTGCCCCAGTAGACGATGTAGCGGGGCTCCTCAATGGTCTCCCCGACCACGACCCATTCGAGCTCGTATTTCTCGAAGATCTTTGTTATCTCTTCCAGATCTTCCTTCTTGATGGCAAAGAGCATCCGCTCCTGGCTCTCGGAAATCATGACCTCCATTGCGTTCATGTCTGGCTCCCTCTGGGGAACCCTATCCGCATAAATTATTGCGCCAAAACCCTTCTTTCCCGCCATCTCCGAGGAAGCGCACGTTAGCCCGCCGCCGCCGAGGTCTTTGAGGGCCCTAACCTTCCCGGTCTTCAGCGCTTCAAGCGTTGCCTCGATTAAAAGCTTCTCCGTGAAGGGGTCTGGAATCTGCACCGCGGAGCGATCTGCGTTCTCGCTCAGCTCTTCACTCGCAAAGGTAACCCCGTGAATTCCGTCCCTTCCTGTCCTGTTTCCAACTAAAACGAGCAAAAGGCCGCTCTCTTCCACATAGCTGTGCACAAGCTCTTCGGGCCTCATTAAGCCTATGCACGCCACATTCACGAGCGTATAGCCCTCAAGGCTCTCATCGAACTCCGTCTCTCCCCCAACCGTTGGAACACCTATCCTGTTGCCGTAGTCGGCTATACCCTTCACCACGTACTCGAAGAGATAGCGGTTGCGCTCCTTCTCAAGGGGCCCGAAGCGTATCGGGTCGAGCAAAGCTATGGGGCGGGCGCCCATACATAGAATATCTCTAACAATTCCGCCGACGCCCGTTGCGGCCCCGCCGTAGGGTTCGACAGCCGAGGGGTGGTTGTGGCTCTCTATTCCGACAACTATGGCAGTGTTCTCATCAAACTTTACAACACCAGCATCTTCTCCAGGGCCCAAGATTACGTGCTCGTTTTTGGTAGGTAAAAGCTTTAACCAGGGCCTGCTCGATTTATAGGAGGCGTGCTCGCTCCACATCACCTCAAGCATGGCCCACTCAACTTCGTTCGGCTCTCTGCCGAGCCTTTCCCTGATGATCTTCTCCTCGTGGGGGAACATGAGAATCACCTCTTAGCATACTCCACCATGCTCCTGAAGAGCCTTAATCCGTCCTCACTTCCCAGCCATGTATCGCTCGCCCTCTCCGGGTGGGGCATCATTCCCAGGACGTTGCCCCTCTCGTTTGCTATCCCTGCTATGTTCAAGAGCGAGCCGTTTGGGTTTGCCTCCTCCGTGATATTTCCTTTCTCATCGCTGTACTGAAAGGCTATGCGAACCTTTGAGGGCCCGTCGGTGTAGTAATTCCCTTCCGCATGGGCTATCGGCATTCTGATGACCTCTCCCTCTTCATAGAGCTGGGTAAACGCGGTTTGGGTGTCGCTAACTTTGAGGTAAACCCACCTGCACAGGAATCTCGGTATTTTGTTGGGCCTTAACGCTCCGGGCAGAAGCCCGCTCTCGGTCAAGACCTGAAAGCCGTTGCATATTCCCAAAACCGGTTTGCCTTCGCCGGCGAGGGCTTTAACCTCCTCCATTATCCCGGCCCTAGCGCTTATCGCTCCGGCCCTAAGATAATCAGCGTAGCTGAATCCCCCGGGCAAAACAACTCCATCGAAGTCCTTTAGCCTGGTTTTATACCACACCCTCTCCGCTTTGCCCCCTGCTTTTCTAATCGCTTCAAGGGTCTCAAAGTCGCAGTTTGTCCCTGGAAACACTATAACGGCGAACTTCGGCATCTCACTCACCTAAAGGCTCTATCTCGTATTCGTAGGTGTGTATAATGGGGTTGGCGAGCAGGCGTTTGCACATCTCCTCGACGTCCTTCTCAGGATTTTCGCTCTCAAAAACGAGCTCAAAGTATTTCGGCACCTTCAGCTCCTCAATTTTATAGCCCAGATTTTTGAATGCCTTTCCAATGACCCTCCCCTCCGGGTCGTTAAGGCCTTCCTTCAAACGCACGATGACTTTTGCCTTCCACTTCATGGGTATCACCTTATCAAAAATATGTAAAAATTTTTGGTTTTTAAGGTTTGTTTTAACATAAATTTGTCAATAAATTAGCTTTCCGTTGTTTTTAAGATTACTATTGGCAACAACTTTTATAAACTGCTTTAATATTATGGTGATTCGATGAAAAGAATCATTAGCATGTTTGTTATTATTTTGATCTTCGGACTAATAGTAAATCCAGCACTTGCCACAGGAAATGCAGTTCAGCAGACAAAAGCAGGGTAATTGCATGTGAAATCGAAATTTACGGAGTTCCGGCAAGGATTATTATAACCGAAAACTCCATCCTGAAAACCCCTGAAGAGGTTAAAGCATTCATTGAAAGTCATCTAAGTAAGGAAGAGTTCATAAACGGCGCTGTGGTGGATACTTCAGAGGCTTCCTTAAAAAAGCAGAGACAAAATGAGATCATCGCTACGAATTTTTTGAAGAAACCTATCGGCACTACCCCGGTTGGCACAGTTATTTCGGGAATCGTGGAAGTTTTCTCTGTAGGATCTTTCATTCTAACCGGGCCATATGCTCTGTTTGCAATGGCAATAATAGTAGCGGGCATCGCAGTTGCATATGCCAAATATGGTGACGAAATTCGTGAAAAGCTCGACAGCGCTTATCAGTACTTCTATAATTACATAGAAGAGAGAAAAAAGGACGAAAAGACAATCCACATCTATGAAAGAGAGTTTTATTGAGGTCTCCCCAAGAGAATTTACGTGAAGGAATTTGTTCATGTAAAAGATAAGGATTTCAAAGTTACTGTAGGAGAACTGGTCGGGGCAATACTCATTGTCCCATCAGGGAGGCTCGCCCTCAATGCAACTGTGAAAAATTTAAAGGAGGGCAACTGGGAACTGGCGGCTTTAAAGGGAATTCGATTTATCATCGGAGCAACGGGAGAGGCTGTGGCATATCTTGCAATAGAAAAGGTGTATAATGCTAAGAATATAACCCTGCCTAAAAAGCCCAATGAAGAAGGACCCGATTTCCCTTATGTTGATATCCCGAATATTCCTTTGACACAATGGGAGGCAAAGGGAACCACAGTTTTTAGAGTTACCTCCCTGATAAGGGACGGGTACTATCGCAATCTGGAAGGTCAGCCGGGTATAGTTTCCGTTTACAGGATGAAAGGATCAAATCTTTATGTGGCATTTATATATGGCTGAGGTGATAGCTATGAACCTCATCTCGATTGCAGGAAACTACACCTCCGCCATACGTATGTGGAAGGACATCAAGGAGGGAATAAGCTTAATAACTAGAAAACCATTGTCTATGGAAGAACAATTGATCCAGTTCGAAGAACGGCTGCCTCAATTACTTTCTTTTTTTTCATGGGGAATAATCGGATTTTTCAGCAGTGACGAGACAAAACTTAAAAATGAACTAGGGCCATCCATTATTCTATTGGGAACATCAGATAGAAACATTCTCCTCAAAGAGGCATGCTCATATTTCAGGGAGATAGTAGAATACTCAAGGGCCAAGAATGTGAACATTGATAATATTTTGAGGAAATATCCAGACATCCACAGGAGTTTCAGGATTGCGAACATTATATGTGATATTTACTCTGAAATTACTCAGGACAACTCCATATCTAAGGAAAATATCGTAGAATTATGCAATTTAGTTCCATCAAGAGAGATCCTTCTCACGCTTAAAGAATACTTTGAATCCCAAGGCTATGAAGTTCCAAAAGAACTCATAGAAACCTTGGGCAAGTTCCCTAAGCCAAAAGAAATCAACTACTGGGAGGAATATCAGAAAACGCTGAAAGAATTTGAGGAGAACGGCAGGAAGTTCCACGAGAAGGCAAAGAAAGAATGGGAGCTTGTGGAGGGCGGAAACACTGAAGACCCAATAGGCTCAATTCAAGAGGTCATCTGGAACCTGAGCGGGGGAGTGGTTTACAACTTCGCCCTGCGGAGGTTCAAACTCGTCAGGGAAGCCTACGAGATTTTTCTTAAAGCCTACGAATTTGCAAAAGAAAACAACCTGTTTAAGACGAAGCTCAGTGAGGATATATGGCTTGGAAAGCTCAAACGTGTGAACCTCAAGTGGGGCAACGACATAAAGTGGTACGAGGACTACCGCGTCATCTCCAACAGAATAATACGGCTAACGAGAATCACCGAGTTCATGATGTGGAAGCGCAGGATTCCCGAATTCCTCTATGCTAACCCGTACATTAACCTCGGAGGCGACTACGAGCACAACGATCCTCCACTGTGGGCTCTAACCCGGGGACTTATGATAATACTCAACCACAATCATTCTAGGGGAGTTCCTCCGGGTGTAGAGCTCCAGGAGGAGGTTTTAAGCCATGCATTAAGGCTAAACCTCCTCTGGCCCGAAAAAACCGAGATCTGGGAGTGCAGGGATGGAATCTGCGCTGTCTTTAGAGGCAGACTTAACGAAAGAGCACTCAGAGAGTTAAATAGAAACATCTGGGATGATGATGTCGTATTCTACAATGGAAAGAACATTGTGGTGGGCTACTCAAGGAAAAGAAAGCTCGGGTATGTATGCGCAAAAAGCAAAGATGAAAAGGATATAATGGCGCTGGTATCATGATTTCCTTTCTTTATTTTGCTCAACACCGTTAAGTAACAACCTTCTCAAGCTCGTCCAGCTCAATCGCACGCTTTATCTCAAGCGCAATTCTCCTTCCGGTGCTCATTTCCTTCCTCCACAGGGCGTTGCCGTAGGGATGGCCCATGGCCATGTGGATGTTGGTTCCGCCGCCCGTTCTCGGTGCCACGTCGTAGATGTAGAAGTTCAAGTCCTTGTCAACGGCCGTCTGGAGCGTGAAAGGCCCGATGATTCCGGGCGGGTAGTACTTTTGGGTCGCTTTAACGTAGCGCTCGGCCATGTCAAAGACCTTCTCAAGGAGGGACTCCCTCAAGGTGGAGCTCGCATGACCGCATACGGTGTATTCTGGCTCGAACTGATGCTCCTGGAGGGTCAGCTGCTGGCTCGCCGGAAGGCGCACGTGGCCGTCCAGGCTGGTCTCGAAGCGCCAGTCTATTCCAAGGAGCTCAATCTCCTCATCAACCGGCGAGTAGAAGAAGTCGAAGTTGAAGACCGGGCCTATTATGTAGCGCTCGATTCTCGCTTTGGCGAGGTCCTCCTCCGTGATCACGCCATGCTTTGTCAGCTTCTCCGCCTTCTCGCGGAACTCCTTGTAGCTTGCGGCGGTAAAGAAGCCGCGCTCAAGTCTCTTCTTCGCATGTGGTAGCTTGACGATTACAAGCTCGTTTATATCCTCCGGCTCCACGGGCTCCGGGTATGGAAGCCCCGCCTTCTCAAGCAGCCAGTAGTAGCTCTTCTCCTCGCTCCTCTCCTCGCTCCTGAGCAAATTGCGGCTCCCGAAGAGCGGCACCAAAAACTCGTCCTCCACTCTGTCAATCCCCGTATAAACCACGAAGGAGCGGTTGGGGACGAAGATAACGTTCCTCCTCCTCAGCTCCTCCTGAATGTCGATGATTCCGCCGAACCTCTCCAGAACGATTACCTCATCTATGAAACCCTTCATTAAGCCGTCCTTCGTCCTCTTTTGCCTGAAGTACTCGGCGTATGTTCTGTGCCTTCCCTCTTGAGCGATGATAAGTGTTTTAAGCCCCTCAGCTTTCGCACCATCGGCTATGTCAAGGGCCGAATGGCTCCCTATTGCTCCGATAACAACCTTTTCCCTATCGTATTTCTCCAGAACTTCCAGAATCCGCTCCCTTTCAATCATTTCATTCACCCCTGAGCTCCTTCATAATCCTAACCCTCTTCTCAACGCTCTCTCTCGTCCCCACATCGGTGCGGTGGAAAATCTCCCCTCTAATGTGCCTTATCCCTGCGGATGCAATCCTCTCCGCCTCTTCAAGAGAACCGGCGATTCCAACGACCGCCAGTGCCCTCGAACCGAGCATCCTGAAGTTTTCATCCACCGAGGCATAGTAAACCCTGGCCCCCTCCTCCCTGATTTTATCCTCTCTGATTTCAACCCTAACGCCCTTTATTGGATCAGAGGGATATCCCTTTGGCGCGAGGTACTTGACAACCGTCGCCTTTTTCTCAAATTCGGCTTTTTTGAGTGCTTCGTCAACTATTCCCTCCGCAATTTCAAGGAGGGGCGTTTTTAGAATCGGAAGAACGTTCATCGCCTCCGGGTCTCCGAAGCGGGCGTTGTACTCGATTATAACCGGGCCATCTTTGGAGAGCATGAACTGGCCGTAGAGGATGCCCCTGTAGGGCGTTCCGTTTTTCCGCATCGCCTCAACGGTCGCCTTCAGGGTTTCAAATGCTTTTTTATAGTCCTCCTCCGTTACGAAGGGCAATAGATGATCCTCGCACGAATACGAGCCCATTCCTCCGGTTATGGGTCCAGCATCGTCCTCATAGGCGTGGGGATAGTCCTGGGCGAGGGGCATTGGGATTACCTTTCTTCCATCCGTGAAGACCTGAAATGTGAATTCAACGCCGTCCGTCCTCTCCTCGACCAGAACCTTCCCATCCCTCTCGATTAGGGCCTTTGCGTACTCCTTCGCCTCCTCGTTGTCCCTCAGCTGGTAGCCGACAACTTTAACGCCCTTACCCCCCGTGAGCCCGAGGGGCTTTACAACAACCGGCTTGCCGAAATCATCTATCCATCCCTTCATCTCCCCGACGTCGGTAAAAACCCTGAAGAGCTTCCTCCCCGGAATTTCGTATTTTTCCATTATGCGCCTCGCAAAGGCCTTGTCCGTCTCAAGCAGGGCCGCCTCCTTTGAGGGGCCAACCGCAGGAATTCCATTCTCCTCAAAGACGTCCACGATGCCCTTCTCCAGAGGTGCCTCGGGCCCTATGAATGCGAGCTCAACGCCCCATTTTTCGGCGAAATCCAGAACCTTTCCAACATCCGTTTCTCTGGCCAGCCCATAATCCCTGCAGAGTCTTTTGATGCCGGGATTAACATGCTTGGCAACCACATAAAGCTCGGCACCGCCATTTACAAGGGCCTCGGCTATGGCGTTTTCTCTTCCACCACCACCCACTAAAAGAACTTTCATGACCATCACCAAATTTTTGTTAAAATTTAATGTTTTTAAGCTTTATTTTGACATTTAAATGGTAAAATTTATAAAGGCGAGAATTCGAGAAGAAAGCGGTGATAGCATGAAAGTCCTTGTGGTAATGGGAAGCAAAAGCGACTCTCACATCGCCGGGAAGGTTACCAAGGTTCTGGAGGAGTTCGGTGTTGAGCACGACGTTGAGGTTGCATCCGCCCACAGGAACCCCAAGAAGGTTGAGGAGCTGGCAAAGAAAGACTACGATGTTTTCATAGCCATAGCGGGCCTAAGCGCGGCCCTACCGGGAGTTATAGCCTCCCACACGACCAGACCCGTGATAGGGGTTCCGGTCTCGGCCAAGCTAGGCGGGCTCGATTCCCTGCTGAGCATCGCACAAATGCCGCCCGGGGTTCCGGTTGCTGCGGTGGGAATAGACAACGGCAGGAACGCGGCTTTGCTCGCCATAGAAATTCTGGCCTTAAAGGATGAAGGCTTAAAGAAAAAGCTTGAGGAGTACAGGGAGAGGATGCGGGGTTAATATCTTTATTTTTATGAAAAAGAAAAAATCAGAGCAGGTGCATCTTTTTAATGAACTCCTGCCCCTGCCACTCCCCGCTCCTCGTCCTGAGCTCCACCATGTGGGCGACCCTCTCGGCCTTCCTCTTCGCCTCACCCACATCACCGTCCCACGCGAGGGCAACGCCCAAACGCCTTCCCCTGTATGCTGAGGGCTTTCCAAAGAACCTGATTGTTGTGTTCGGAACGCTCAGTGCATTGAAAACGTTCCTGAACCTCGGAGCGTAGCCCTCCTGGTTCGACAGGATGACGTGGGTCGCCGCCGGGGTTAGGAGAGGGAACATCCTTACGCCCTTCTCCTCAACAGCGGGTATTGGAAGCCCTAGAATCGCCCTGACGTGGAGCCCCATCTCGGAGAAGCCCGTTGGGTGAGAGGCGAGCGTAACCATCCCCGTGTCGTGGGGCCTCGGTGAGACCTCGTTGGCCCACACTTTATCCCCCTTAACGAACATCTCAACCCCAAAGAGGCCAAGCCCTCCAAGGACATCGGTTATGCGCTTGGCTATGCGGTAAACCTCGCGCTCGGCCTTCTCGCTTATCTCCGCGGGCTGCCAGCTCGCATGATAGTCGCCATCAATCTGGTAGTGTCCGACGGGCTTTGGAAAGGTTGTAACTGTTTTGCCGTTCTCATCGAGATGCCTGACCGCCAGCTCCGTTATCTCGATGTCAAAGTCAATGTGCTCCTCGACGATTATCTTGTCAGCGCTGCCCCTTGCTTTTTTCTTCGCCACCTCCCACGCCTTTGGAACATCCTCCGGGCCTCTCACGAAGTAGGAGCCCTTTCCCGAGGAGCTCATTATGGCCTTCGTGTGGCAGGGGTAGCCTATCCTCTCACAGGCATCGTAGAGCTCATCGAGCGTTGTGGCATAGGCGTAGCGTGACGTCGGAACTTTGGCCTCCTTCGCAAGGGTCTCCCTCGTCCTCTCGCGGTGCATGGCAATCCATGTGGCCCTGGCGTTCGGCACGACAAAGTGGCCCTCATTTTCAATCTCGAAGAGAGCGTCCAGGTTTATGGCCTCAATTTCGGGCACTATTGCATCGGGCTTTTCGCGCTCAACGACGCTCCAGAGGAAGTCCCCGTCCTTCATATTCCCAACATAGCTTTTATGGGCAACCTGCATCGCGGGGGCGTTGGCATAGCGATCAACCGCCACCACCTCAACACCCAGCCTCTGGGCCTCAATGGCTATCTCCTTTCCCAGCTCGCCGCTTCCAAGGAGCATTATCTTAACGGCGGAATCCGTCAGGGGAGTTCCCATCTCGTTCCTTATCATGACCATATCCACCACCCACTTGATTGACATTATAATGTTAAAATTTGCAAATATTTAAGCGTTTTTGAACATGAAAATGATAAAAAATGGCACATGGGGACTCAAACTTCCTTCAGAACCCTTTCTATCACGGGGTCGGTTATGGAATATACCTTCTTCCCCTCCCGGAGTTCACTTTTTATCCAGCTCATCTTTTCGAGGTTTTTCAGGAGGGAGGAGAAACGGGCGTTTGTTATTCTGCCATCATGGGCCTCAAGATATCCCTTTATTTTTTCCCAGCGGTTAAATCCCAGGGCAACCGCCCGTAATATTAGGGTATATCGTCTGCTTCTTCTTTCAAGCTCCCTGATTTCTTCCAGCATGGTTTGCCGTGCCCGTTTCATGGTGAGCTCCAGCGCCTTCTGGGAATCCCTGGTGTGCAGGTAGTGGAATCCGTATTCAACAAGCCAGCCGGGAATTCCATCTAAAACATCAACAGCTTTTTCCAGCTCCCATCTCATTACCTTTAAATTGGCCTCTTCAAAACCCCTCTCAAGAAATTCAAGGGATTTTGCCCTTGTAAACGGCCTTATGGTAATTTCGCTGTATATCCGCCCAAAAAGCAATGCTCCGTAATCATTGAAGCCCAGGAAATCATGAAGGAGGCCAATCTCCGAGCCTGTAAAGACAAAATGTATGTTGGGCAGATTGTCATAGGCGTAGGCCACCAGGGCCAGGAACTCCCTGCCCCCCTTGGTTCCGTAGAATTTTAGATACTGAGCCTCATCAAAGGCGAGTACAACAGGCCTGCCGTTTTCCTCTCCAAATTTATTGAGCTTTTCAAGGAGCTCCACCAGACTCCATTCCTTAAACGAAAGCTCAAACCCCTTTATGGAGAGCTTTGATATGTTCAGGTATGAGAGCAGGGACTTCAGAGCCTTGGGCTTCATATTCAGCAGGGCATTTTTAAGCTCATGTTTGAGCTCATCTTTTGTTATCCATCCGCCAACATTTGTATACAGCTTCCTTGCATCAACATAAACCCCGGTGGCGGTGCTTTCATTGAGCGCAACCTTTAGAAGGGATGATTTGCCAACCCGCCTGATTCCGAGGATAAGGGTTATGGGGTAACTTTCAATCGAGCCGGTTATCCTCTCCAGTTCCTCATCTCTATCAAAAACATCCTCCCTCCTTGTTTTCGGCTGCGGGTCAAAAAGCATATGTATCGCCCCCGATACTTAGTATCGGTACCGATACTTATAATCGTTTTTAGACATTTTAATGTTTATATCCTGTGAAACAACTGCTTTAATTTACATGGAAATGACAAAACTTTTAAAGTCCGCTCCCAAACATCCTCCGGTGATTGGGATGCTAACCTACGCTCAGGCTGGTGTTGATGATGAAAAAACCCGGAAAGCCCTTAGGGGCATCATATCACTCGCAAAGGCATCTTTTGAGTTCAGAAAGGGGAGGCTCGGCGAGCCCAAGGAGGATATAGGCCACTACGCCGCTTTGATGGACTTCAGGGAGTTCTACCTCGCTATGACGACCGATGGTGTGGGCACGAAAATCCTGGTGGCCGAGGCGGTTGAGAAGTACGACACCGTGGGCATTGACATGGTGGCGATGAACGTCAACGACCTCATATGCGTTGGAGCCGAGCCGGTAGCCCTCGTGGACTATCTGGCGGTTAAGGAGCCCGACGATGAGGTTTTTACCCAAATCGCGAGGGGGATATATGAGGGGGCAGAGCAGAGCGGTATGGCAGTTGTGGGAGGGGAGACTGCAGTTCTGCCGGAGCTCGTAAAGGGCTTCGACCTTGCGGGAACCGCTATCGGTGTTGTCGGGAAGGAGAGGGTAATAACGGGGAGGAACATAAAACCGGGAGATGCGGTGATAGGCATTGAGAGCTCGGGGATACATTCAAACGGTTTAACCCTCGCTAGAAAGCTTTTGATCCCGAAGTACGGTCTCGACTACGAGTATGAGGGGAGGGAGCTATGGGAGTGGCTTCTGGAGCCAACGAGGATTTATGTGAAGCCGATTCTGGAGCTTCTGGAAAGCGTTGAGGTTCACGGACTTGCCCACATAACGGGCGGCGGGCTTCTGAACCTCAAGCGCCTCACGCACCACGGCTTTTCCCTCGAAATGCCCGGGATAGACGGGATATTCAGGCTTATCCACGAAAACGGCGTTCCCCTTGATGAGATGTTCCGGGTCTTCAACATGGGCGTTGGTATGGCTGTCATAGTGCCGCCGGAGGAGAGGGAGGAAGCGCTTGATGTGCTCAACAGATACTTCAGGAGCTTCGAGCTCGGAGCGGTTACGGAGAAACCCGGTATCACCGTGGAGAATTACGGGGTGAGGCTGTAGCCAGACTTTCGGAGAGAGTGATAAACTTTATATCCTTCAGAAAGATATCCCATTCGGGGAAGGATGTGGAGCATGGCATGCTGATTGCAGGACAGTCGTTTAACACATTGCTGAAGCTGATCGCTTTTGTTTTTCTCCTCAGGGCATACACAAAGCATTTGCGGAAGTCTGCACTCGTATGGTCGATGGCTTTCTTGGTCGACGCCCTCTCAATACTTTTTGATGTGATGAACAGGGACTACGAGCTTGCGGTATCTCAGGCGGTCGCTGTGTCGCTCCTGTTCTACGGTACGTTCATGTTCCTCGATGAGGAGAACATCGGATTCTCGCCCGCTTACATCAGAAACACCGCGGGCATTGCCCCTCTGATACTGACGATGTATGTCCTGGGGTATTCCTCCTTCAGGGGCTGGGGACCGGATGAGCTGGCGCTCGTCTATGGGATTGCAGGCTTTTTCTACTTTTTCACGGGAGTTCTGCTCGTCGGCCTCAGGGAGATATACTCCCGGAAGGGAATGTATCTTGCAGCCGTTTTCATGCTCTACGGCATCCATAAGATGGACTATCCGTTTTTGAGGCCGGTGGCGTGGTTTGCTCCCATAGGCTTTATCCTGGGTGCTCTTTTCACGCTCATCGAGGTTGTGCTGCTCCTCAACATAATCTCCTCCGAGAAGTTCAAAAAGCTCAGCACAACACCCTTCATGGTGGAGTTCGGGTCTCATGTCCTTGTGGTGGGCCAGAAGGAGTTTCAGGAGATGAAAAAGCGCCTCAGCAACTCCCCTGTTCTCGCATTCCTCAGGGATATGAGGGATGTCCCCGGCACATGGGAGGCATACTTCGTCAGCAATGTTCCGGGTCCCCGAACGGTGCCGCCCACCGGCCTGGAGAAGGCCGTTGAACTCCCCACGTTTATCTCATGAAGGCTGAAAGCATCGGCTCACGGGGAATAATCGTCATAGACTGCCTCGAATACCTGATGATGTATAACGAGTTCCGCTCCATAGCAAAGTTTCTCAGCATCCTAAGGGACTATGTTCTTCTTCATGGTGGCACCATAATAGTTGTGCTCGAGGAGGGGGCATGGAGCGAGAGGCAGCTGACGGTGCTCAGGAGGGTTCTTGGGGCCGGGGACTGAGGACTGAAACGGGTCTGAAACAAAAATCTCTGCTCGAATTGGAGATAAAAGGAGGGAATGAATGCTATGAGAGCCGCCTGTAAAGCTCCTCATAGGCTGAGATTAAATCTCCCCTGTCAAACCTGAAAACGTCCTTGTCAAGGCTTTCCTTGGTCTCGGCATCCCAGAAGCGGCAGGTATCGGGGCTTATCTCGTCTGCGAGAACAATTTCCCCGCGCTCGTTCTTCCCGAACTCAAGCTTGAAGTCGACGAGTATGATACCCCTTTTTCCGAAGTATTCCCTGAGGATTTCGTTGACCCTGAGGGCTATCCGCTCCATCTCCCTGAGCTCATCCTTTCTTATGCCGAGAACCCTTGCGTGGTGGCGGTTTATCATCGGGTCTCCCATGGCATCGTCTTTGTAGTACAGCTCCACCACGGGATCATCAAGCTCCGTTCCTTCGGGGAGGGGCAGCCTTTTCTTCAGGCTCCCGGCAACGACGTTCCTGACAACGACCTCAAGGGGGTACATGTCGAGCCTCTCAACGATGAGCCTGTTTTCTCCTGCCACCCCTATGAAGTGCGTCTTTACCCCCTCCTCCTCAAGCAGTTTGAAAAGCTTCGCCGATATCCTGGCGTTGAGCCAGCCTTTTCCCTTAAACTGTGCCTTCTTTTCGCCGTTAAATGCGGTGGCGTCATCTTTAAACTCCATGATGAGCTTCTTTTCATCGAGCGGAATCATCTTCTTGGCCTTTCCCTCGTAGACCTCCATAGCCTTCACCATAAAAATGTTAAAATTTTGATTATATAAGGTTTTTCTTAACAAGATTTTGTTAATTAAAGGGCAAAGTTTTTAAGCAGGAATCTGTAAAGTTCCAGTGGAAATTAAACTCCCATTTACATTGAAATGTCAAGCCGGTGATTGCATGAGGGAGAAGTGCGGGATTTTTGCTGCAAAGACAGAGAACGCCGGGAGAAAGGCATACTACGCCCTGATGGCGCTCCAGCACAGGGGGCAGGAGAGCGCGGGAATAAGCGTCTGGAGGAATAAAATCAGAACCGTAAAGGGAGGGGGTCTGGTTTCCGAAGTCTTCAGGGGGAGCAGGCTCAGACAGCTGAGGGGAAGAGCGGCTGTTGGGCATGTCAGGTATTCCACATCGGGCTCGCTGAACGAGGCACAGCCGCTGGAGGTCGTCTGCTGCGGAAGGAGTATAGCGGTGGCCCACAACGGCACCCTGACCAACTTCCTCCCGCTCAGGAGGGAGTATGAGAGGAAGGGGGTTAAATTCAGATACTCCATTGACAGCGAGCTTCTCGGCGTTTCATTTCTGTGGCACTTCAGGGAGACCGGGGACGAGTTTGAGGCCATGAAGGAGGTTTTTAATGAGGTCAGGGGAGCGTATGCGGTTGCCTTTCTTTTTGAGGGAAGGCTCCTCGTTGCCAGGGATCCCCTCGGCTTCAGACCGCTGAGCTACGGCTCCGGCGACGGCCATTATTTCGCCTCGGAGGATTCCGCACTGAGGATGTTTGACCTTGAAATCAGGGATGTGAGGCCGGGGGAGGTTTTTCTTGTGGATGAGAATGCGGAGAGTAAGGTTCTGGCCAGGGAGAGGAGAGCCCACTGTGTTTTTGAGTACATATACTTCGCCCGTCCAGACAGCACGCTCAACGGGGTGAATGTCTACCGCTCCAGATACAGGATGGGGGTGGAGCTCGCGAGGGAGGACGATGTGTGCGGGGACGTGGTTATAGCGGTGCCGGATTCGGGAAGGGCGGCCGCCATCGGCTACGCCCGTGAGAGCGGAATTCCCTACGAGGAGGGGCTTATAAAAAACCGCTACATCGGCAGGACGTTCATCACGCCGGGACAGTTCTACAGGGAGCTGAAGGTCAGACTCAAGCTCTCTCCGGTCGTGGAGGTTGTTTCGGGTAAAAAAGTTGTTCTCGTTGATGATTCCATTGTCAGGGGCACCACTATGCGCAGGATAGTCTCCCTGCTGAAGGGGGCGGGGGCTGAGGAGGTGCATGTGAGGATAGCCTCCCCCCCGATCAGGTATCCCTGCTATATGGGGATAGACATTCCCACCAGACACGAACTCATAGCGGCGTGGAGGGGTGTTGAGGGTATAAGGGAAAGCATAGGGGCTGACTCCCTCCGCTATCTCAGCGTTGAAGGGCTGAAGCGGGCGGTGGGCATGGAAGACCTCTGTCTGGCGTGCCTCACGGGAGAGTACCCGGAGTGGGCTTTCCGCTTCTGAGCTTCCTCAGCCTCGCCGCCGAAAACTTGAACTCGGGTGTCCCTGCCTTGTTGAGGGCATCGCTCGTCAGTCTGTTGGCCTTGAAGTGGAAGGGAACCGCAACAACGCCCCTCTGGATATTTCCGAGCTTTGCGCGCATCCTGATCTTCCCGCGCCTCGTTTCAATCTCGACCCAGTCACCATCACGGATTCCGAGCCTCCCCGCATCATCCGGGTTTATCAGCACCCGGGGCTCCCCCATCAGCTTGAGGAGCGAGGGGCTCCGCAGGGTCATCTCGCCTGTATTGTAGTGACTTATGAGCCGTATTGTCGTCAGAATGAATGGATATTCCTGATCAGGTTTCTCCCAGGGGGATATCTGCTCCACCGCTATGAGCCGTGCCCTTCCGTCCTCTGTTGCAAATTCCCACGTGTGGAGTCTCTTCTTCGGAAGGAATATCCCATCGCCCTGCTTAAGCTCCTCAACACTCCTGTCCTCAAGCTCAGGGAAGAGGCGGAAGTACTCGGCGGTGATTTCTTCAACCGAACTGTAATCAAAGCCCGGTAAACCAAGGGCTTTGCCGAGCATGGTCAGAATCTCCCAGTCGGGCTTTGAATCTCCCATCGGTCTGCACACCATGTGGCTCCACTGAATCCTGCGCTCGCTGTTCATGTAAGAACCATCCTTCTCGCAGAAGGCTGAGGCAGGGAGAACATAGTGGGCATACTTTGCGGTTCTGCTCATAAACACGTCCTGGACGACAAGGAGATCGAGCTTTTTGAGGGCCTTCCTGACCCGTGTAAAGTTGGCCTCGCTCACGGCGGGGTTCTCGCCGACGATGTAGAGAGCTCTGACATCTCCGCTCTCTATGGCATCCCAGAGCTCCGTTAGATACAGGCCGCGCTCGGTTGGCAGGTCATCAACCCCCCAGAGAGATGCAACGCGCTTCCTGAATCTGTCGTCGGTTAGAAGCACATAGCCGGGGAGGAACTCGCTCAGCGCTCCCATATACGCCGCTCCCTGAACGTTGTTCTGCCCGCGCATCGGATAGAGACCACCGCGCTCACCTATGTATCCGAGAAGCAGGGCAAGGTCTATAACAGCCAGCACGTTTTCAACGCCCGAAACGTGCTGGGTTAATCCCATGCCCCACATCACAGCGCCGCTTCCGGCTGAAGCAAACTCCCTTGCGACTTCCTTTATGGTGTCTGCGGGGATTCCCGTGACTTTCTCTGCGTACTCGGGGGTGTACTTTCTTACGGCCATTTTTATCTCTGAGAAGCCGGTTGTTCTGGCCTTCACGAATTCCTCATTGTAGAGCTCTTCGTGGATGATAACGTGCATGAGGGCGTTGGCCAGGACTATGTCCGTCCCGGGCCTTGTTATCAGGCCGTAATCTGCGAATGCCATGCTCGTGGTTTTCCTCACGTCCACCACGATTATCCTCGCTCCATTCCTCTTCGCACGGCGTATGTAATCCATGACGACGGGGTGTGTTTCAGCGGGGTTGTAGCCCCATATGAGGATGACGCCGAACCTCTCAAGGTCTTCATAGGGATTTGTCTGGGCTCCTGTGCCCACAGCCATCTTGAGAGCATGCACCGAGGCCTCGTGGCACAGCCTCGCGCAGTTGTCTATGTTGTTCGTGCCGAATAGCCTCGCAATTTTCTGCAGGAGGTAGTTCTCCTCATTGCTAACCTTGGAGGAGGCGAGAAAAGCCACGGCATCCGGGCCGTAGAGCTCCCGTATCTCCAGCAGCTTGGATGCGATCTCATCTATTGCCTGCCCCCAGCTTACAGGTTTTAGGAGATTTCCCGTTCTCTTAAGCGGCCGCCTGAGCCTGTCCCCTGAAAGAACGAACTCGGTCGCATGGAGCCCCTTGGGACAGAGCTTGCCCCTGTTGGGCTCACCCCTGTGGGGTTTAACCTTCATGGTTTTCGGGTCAACGAGAAGCCTGCATCCGAAGCCGCAGTAGGGGCACACGACTGTTTTCACATGATCACCGCTAAGCACGTTGATGGCAAAATAAAAAAGCTTTTGGGTAAAAATGGATGAAAAACTGTTAAACTAAAGGGCCTTCATCAAAAAATATTCGTGGAGCCGTGTATCATCCGTCAGCTCCGGGTGGAACTCAAGGCCGATGATGCTGTTCTGCTCAACACCGACAATCCTGTCGCCGAGCCATGCTATTGGCTTGACCTCCCTGCTCAGGAGCTCAACTATCCGCGGAGCGCGGATGAAGACCCCCTGAAATGGTTCATCATCAAAAGAAAGCCGCAGGGATGCTTCGAAGCTGTCCACCTGCCTGCCGTATGCGTTTCTGTTAACGCGCACATCGAGGAGCTCAAGGAACATCTGCTCCGGCGTTGCACCAACGACCTCCTTTGAGAGCATTATGAGGCCAGCACATGTCCCCATAACCGGAAGCCCGCTCTCGCCGAGCTCCCTGACTTTATCAAAGAGGCCGTTCTTCACCATGAGCCTCGAAATCGTCGTGCTCTCTCCGCCGGGGATTATTATAGCATCGAGGCTACCAAGCTGCTCCGGCCTTTTGAGCCAGAAAACCTCACCATCAACGCCGAGGTTTTCAAGAGCTTTCTTTGAGGCCTCAATGTGCTCGCTCACAGCCCCCTGAACTCCGATAACGCCGACCCTCATACTCCCCTCTCCTCAAGCCTGACCTCAAGCTCGGCTATGTCCTTTCCGCGCATCGGTTCGCCGAGGTTCTTGCTTATCTCGGCTATGAGCTCAGGCTCATCCCAGTGATTTACCGCCTCAACTATTGCCCTCGCCATCTTTGGTGGATTTGAGCTCTTGAAGATTCCAGAACCGACGAACACACCGTCCATGCCCATCTGCATCATCAGTGCGGCGTCTGCAGGAGTTGCAACCCCTCCTGCCGCAAAGTTCACCACAGGAAGGCGGCCGAGCTTCCTTATCTCAAGGAGAACTTTGTAGATACCCTCAACAATGTCCCCGTATGTGTGGCCCTCATAAACCGGCTCGTTTTCAAGAACCTGCCCCTGGAGACCGCTTATTTCCCTCACCTCAATGGCCAGCCTCAGATACGGCTCCGCAAACTTCTCAGCTATGCCGTATATCTGCTCATCTGTCATCCTCTGAATGAGCCTGATGTTTTCGCTTACAAGTCTGACGTGCCTGACAGCTTCAACGATGTTCCCGGTTCCAGCTTCACCTTTCGTCCTTATCATCGCCGCCCCTTCCCATATCCTCCTCACGGCCTCGCCGAGGTTCCTTGCACCGCAGACAAAGGGAACGCTGAACTTCCTCTTATCAACGTGGAAGTAGGGATCGGCTGGCGTTAGAACCTCGCTCTCGTCTATCATATCAACACCCAAAGCCTCAAGAGCGAGGGCCTCGGCATGGTGTCCAATTCTGATTTTCGCCATCACGGGGATGGTAACGGCATCCATAATCTCCTGAATCTTCTCCGGATCTGCCATCCTCGCAACTCCACCGGCCTTTCTTATATCTGCGGGAACCCTCTCAAGGGCCATAACGGCAACCGCTCCTGCCTCCTCGGCTATCCTCGCCTGTTCCGCATTTGTGACATCCATTATGACGCCGCCCTTTACCATCTTGGCAAATCCGCGCTTCAGTCTTTCGGTTCCCTTCATCTCAATTATCCCAAACCTTCCCATGGCAACCACCTTCAAGCTAATTCTTTCAATTATATTCAAGTCAAAACTTGAATATAAACCTTGCCATGAAAACCGGGTGAAGTTCTGGGGAAGAAGGTAGAATGGGAGGAAATTATCATGCTCCGGACTTTCCGGTTATCTCAAGGCTCACGTCAAAGTTCTTCACGCTGTGCGTTAAAGCCCCGAGGCTTATAACATCGATGTCGAGCTTTGCATAACTTTGAATGTTCTCCTCCGTTATGCCGCCGCTCACCTCGATTTTAACCCTCTCCCTGAGCCCCTCGCGCTTTAAAGCCTCAAGAACCTCCTCAATCCGCTCCGGCGTCATGTTGTCGAGCATTATCACATCGGCCCCGGCTTTGGCGGCTTTTAAAGCATCCTCCAGACTCTCCACCTCGACCTCAACGACCTTATAAACGGAGAAGGCCTTTGCACGCCTGATTGCCTCCTCAAGCGGAATCAACGCTAAATGGTTGTCCTTTATGAGTATCGCGTCGCTCAGGGAGAAGCGGTGCATTTCTCCGCCGCCTATGAGTATCGCCCTCTTATCGAGGGGCTTTAAAAGAGTCTTCCTCGTCCCGGCAACCCTCACATTCGGGTTGACGGCTCCAACCTTCTCCATAAGCCGCCTCACCTGTGTGGCTATACCACTCATCCTGCCGATGATGTTTAAAGCCGTGCGCTCCAGGAGGAGGATTTTCCTCGCATTCCCCCTGAGCTTAACGATAACATCGCCCCTCTTCACTTCATCGCCATCTTTAACTTTAAGCTCCACCTCAACGCCGGAGTGCTCGAAGAGGGCCTTAGCCTCCTCCAGACCGGCGATAACCCCGTCCTGCTTTGCTATGATCACGGCATCGGCTTCCAGATCCTCAGGGATTACGGCCTCGCTCGTCACGTCGCCGAAGGGAGCATCCTCCTCCAGAAAGCGCAGGAGATAGTTAATGGAAACCATGTTGCATCACCTTGTCCAGTTTAAGGGTAAAGAAAACCGAAAAGTTTCCCTCCGTACTTAACTACCTGCTCATCTCCAGCATCCTTTCTATTGCCCGCTTGGCTTTTTCGGCGATTTCTTGAGGCACCTCAACCTCGTATTTCTCTTCTTTGAGGGACTCATAGATGTGCTTGAGCGTGATTGACTTCATCCCAATGCAGAAGGCGTCCTCACTCGCGGGGTAAAACTTCTTATCGGGATAGAGCTTCTGCAGGCGGTAGCACATCTCCTTCTCGGTGAAGACGACCCATTCGTCGTGCTGGCAGGCGTTTCTAACCATCCCGCCGGTTGAGACTATTAAATCCGCCCTCTCCTGCACCTCGGGGTTGCACTCGGGGTGAACCATAAGCTTTGCCCTTGGATGCTCCCTTCTAGCGCGCTCAACGTCTTCAACGGTGAACTTCCTATGGACGTAGCAGTGCCCGCCCTCAGGGATGGGTATAATCCTCTTGCCGGTTTTCTCTGCTACATAATACGCTAAATTGTTGTCGGGCCCGAAGATTATGGTGTCCGCGTCGAGCTTCTCCACGATTTTTGCGGCATTTGCTGAGGTAACGGTGACATCGGCGTAGGCCTTGGTCTCGGCGGTCGTGTTCACATAGAGAACCACCGGTGCGTCGGGATAGCGCTTTTTGGCCTCAAGGATGTGTTTAACCTTCAGCATGTTGGCCATCACACACGTTGCCCTTCTCGTCGGGAGGAGCACTTTCTTCGTGGGATTCAGGATTTTGGCGGTTTCGGCCATGAAGTCGACGCCCGCGAATAGGATGATGTCAGCGTTAACATTCACCGCCTTTCTCGCCAGCTCAAGGCTGTCCCCGAGAAAATCGGCTATGTCCTGAACTTCCGGAAGCTGGTAGTTGTGAGCGAGGATTATCGCGTTCTTCTCCTCCTTAAGCTTTAAAATCTCATCAACCAGATCCATCCCTCACCACCTTGATAAAAGCTCTTTCCGGATGTTATAAAAGTTTGCGGGCTACATACTGTTGAGATAACCGTGAGGTGCCAGGCAATAATCAAATTTATCCTCCATCAAGCCGTATCCAGCTTATTCCAGCAGCATCTAAAATCTCAGGATTGTGTATATGTATAAAACTCCCGCGGCAAAAAGCAGGATGGCCGGCACCAGCATCTTTCTGTACACATTTCCGAGTTCCGCTTTGTAGTATTCAGCGGAGAAAACGAGGCACAGATGAACTGGGCTGAATAGCATGCCCATGTATCCGCTCAGATAGGCAAGGGCTATTTTATCAAAGCCCGTAAAGAATGGCAGAAGCAGGGGAAACGCCATGCCCACATAGGCAAAGCTTATTCCCGTCATAATGCCAACCACAAACGGTGTTAGCACTATAACAAGGACTACCGGCAGGTTAAGCTCCAGGATTGTTCTCGGGAGGGTTTCAACGGCATTCGTAACCTGAAGGAGGTACTTGAAATACATCACGGCGATGAGGAGGAAGAGAATTTTTGGCTGAAGGGCGTGTTTTATAATCTCCTTTTTGCTGACCCTTCTGTAGTGAGGAATGAAGGCTGTCAAAAAGCCTATTAAAGCGCCGTAAACCATGTCATAGCCCAGAACAACAGAGATGAGGATTATAACGAGGATTGGATACGTGGTTTTTATCAGCAGAACCGCTCCCTTTCGCCGGTCTCCTTTAATCTCCTCAGGGTCTTTTATCGGTCTGATCAGGAGGAGGTATCCAATTGTGATCATTATGAGGGTAAGGGGAAACATCTTCATGCTGAACTCCCTGACGCTGACCCCCGTCAACGCCGAGGCGATTATTATGGCCTGATACATCGGCCATGAGTGCTCCCACACGTGCCTGAACCAGTAGTTTACGAGGGTCTCCTCTTCGGGCTCCAGATTAAGCCTGTTAGCCACCTGCTCGATCATGGGCGCGGAAACGAGGGCCCCCGCGGGCATGGGCATAAGCCCTATGAGGGCCGGCAGCATTGCGAGCGAGTATTTCGCCTTGGGAAATAGCTCCTTAATGGCGGTTTCCATATCCTTCAGATAGCCAATCTGGGAGAAAACGGACGTCAGGGCCATTATAAAAACGATGATGAGAATCAGCCTTATGGTTCCCCATGCTGTGGAGGATGTGTAGAGGGCATCGGCTAGGCCGTATGGCCTCATCCCGAAGAGAAGGCCGAGGATAACCGAGCCAGCGAATATTGATACGCCGACGTTGACCCTGAGCCTTATGAGGGCTATGACAACCGCAAACGATAGGAGGAGGTACAGGAGATCCATTATCCCACCGGCATGTTAATGTTTAGATGGATGTTTTAAAGATAAAGGACTTATAAGCTTAGCGCCCAGAAGAGGGGTCTCTCAAATTCCTTTCGCGGGTGTGGAAAGTCCCTCCTGAAATGAGCGCCCCTGCTTTCCTCCCTGGCCAGCGCGTTTCTGAGTATTCCCTCGGCCAGAATTTTAAGCCTGGCATCGGTCTCTATATCTTCAAGCTTTTTGAGGCCATCCTTCAGACCGTTTTCGTCCCTCTCTATTCCCGCATGGCTCCAGAGAAGCTCCCTGAGTTCTTCAACATTTCCGGCTTCACCCGCCGAATATTCAATCTCCGGGACATCCCTTATCCTCGGTCTGTCCCTGCATATCGTTCTCACGACCTCAAGACCCGAAACGACGCACTCCAGCAGGGAGTTGCTGGCCAGCCTGTTGGCACCGTGGAAGCCGTTGCTGGCTGCCTCTCCAACGGCATAGAGATTCCTGATCGGTGTTCTGTACCAGAGGTCAACGGATATTCCCCCGATGGAATAGTGCGCTATTGGAAATACCGGAATTAGGTCATTCTCCGGATTTACTCCTTCTTTCCTCAGAAAGGCGTATATCTGTGGAAACCTGCCTTTAAAGTCATCTATGCCGGTCGCATCGAGAAAAACCCTCCTCCCTCTCTGAAGCTGGCGGTAGATGGCCCTCGCAACGACATCCCTCGGCTCAAGCTCGTTGACGAACCTCTCCCCGTCTTCAGTTACCAGCTTTGCCCCCGCGCCCCTGACGGCTTCGCTCACAAGCTTTACCCCATCCCCTGCGATGAAGCCCGTCGGATGGAACTGGACGAATTCGAGGTCCCTCGCGGGAGCGCCCTTCATGATCGCATCACCGATGAGGGTTCCGAGGTTGAGCTCAGAGCCTGCCGTGTATTTGAAGAGCGCAGTGTAGCCCCCGCTGGCCAGAACCGTGGCGTCAAACTTCGTAAGCTCTCCATCAAGAAAAACGCCGTATGCTCTTCTATCTCTGACCGCCAGTGCTTCGGCAGTCCCCTGAATAAAATTCACGCCGAGCTCCTTAGCCCTCACGTAGAGGATTTTCGTCATGTGCTTTCCTGTCTCGTTCTTTATCGTGAAAACCCTCGGAAAGCTGTGTCCCCCTTCCACCTCATTCCCCTCAAACTCAAGGCCGAGGCTCAGGAGAAATGAATACGCCTCTGAGGACTTGGCTATCACATTCCAGACCGCTTCCTCATCGTTCAGATACCTTCCCGCCCTGATTGTGTCGAGAACATGAGCCTTCAGTGAATCCTCCTCACGGACTGGCAGTGCAATACCAGCCTGAGCCAGATAGGAGTTCGTCTTTTTTATTCCCGAGTGAATGAGGGTCACGTCATAGCCCCGCCTGGCAAGGGCTATCGCTGCTGTTAATCCTGCTATCCCCCCACCTATCACACCGACTTCCGTCATTGTCATCGCCTGAGAAAACTCCGGGCCGGGGCTTATAACTCTTCTCAATATGGTGAAATGGGAGGGAAATTATTTTCCAACCGGATAGTTCGGGGCCTCGTTCGTGATGAATATGTCGTGCGGGTGGCTCTCCTGATAGCCGGCGTGCGTTATTATAACGAACTCTCCCCTCTCCTTGAGCTCCTCTATGCTCGCCGCTCCTACGTAGCCCATTCCCGCTCTGAGGCCGCCGACGAGCTGGTAGAGCACCTCACCAACGCTTCCCTTGTAGGGGACAACGCCTTCAACGCCTTCGGGGACAAATTTGCGCGTCTTCATATGCCCCTTCTGGTAGTATCTTTCGGCACCGCCCTTCATCATCGCCCCGAGGGAGCCCATTCCGCGGTACTGTTTATAGCGCCTCCCGTTTATGACAACCTCATTGCCCGGCGCTTCCTTCGTTCCCGCAAGGAGCCCACCGAGCATTACCGCATCTGCACCAGCTGCTATTGCCTTAACTATGTCTCCGGAGTAGCGTATTCCGCCGTCGGCTATGACATGAAGTCCGTACTCCCCCGCCCTATCGGCGACCATGGATATTGCGGTTATCTGGGGAACACCTACGCCCGCAACAACCCTAGTAGTACATATGCTTCCCGGGCCAATGCCCACTTTAACGGCATCCGCGAAGGTTAAATCATCGACGGCCTTCGGGTTTGCGATGTTTCCCACGATGAGGTCGGCATCCACGGCCTTCCTTATCTCCTTCATTGCCTTTATGGCCTTGAGGTTGTGTGCGTGTGCCGTATCAATGACTATGATATCGGCGCCTGCCCTGTCGAGGGCCCTTGCCCTCTCAAGGTCAAAGGGGCCCACAGCGGCCGCAACTATTAAGTCGCCGTTTCCGTCCCTGACGGCGTTTTTATATTTGCGGCGCATCATGAGGTCGCTCATGGTTATGAGGCCCAGGAGCCTGCCCTCTCCATCCACCACGGGCAGCCTGTCAATTTTGTTTTCAACCATTATGTGCATGGCCTCTTCAACGCTTATGTCCTCGCCAACGGTGATTACATCCTTGGTCATTATCTCGCTTACCTTCTGGCCCTCCTTCGCCGCTATGTCCTTCTTTGAGAGTATCCCAACAACCCTGTCCCCATCAACGACCGGCAGACCATCTATGCCCTCACGCTCCATTATGAAGAGCGCGTAGTCCACGGTCTCTTCGGGCCCTATGGTTATGACGTCCTCCACTATAAGGCGCTCAGCCCTCTTCACGCGCTTCACCATCTCAACCTGCTCACGAATGCCCATGTTCCTGTGGATCACCCCGAGGCCGCCCTCGCGAGCCATCGCCACCGCCATCTCCCATTCCGTAACCGTGTCCATGGCCGCACTCAAAATCGGGATGTTAAGCTTTATTCCGGGTGTAATCCGTGTAGAAACATCCACATCCTTGGGCTCGACCTCGGTCGCCTGCGGGATTAAAAGCACGTCATCGAATGTGTAACCTCTGATAGCATGGAGAATCTTCTCCTCGAATTTTTTCACATTCTTGTTCATAATATTTCAGCCTCCCCACCCTTTTTAACATGAATCTGTTCCGGGTTTTTAAGGGTTTCTAATGCCTCTGGCGCTGTGAGGTTCCTGCTGTCTTTGGAGGCATATCCTGCGGGGGCTAATAGCGTTGGAATAATGCCGTGCCCGGTGGCTATGCAGGGGCTTTTTCCTGAGGGCGCCTGTAAGCTGATCATCCATCGTATTTCAGCGTTAATCCTCGAATGACAATCGGTTTTGCACTGATTTCCCGGAGATAAAGTTTTTAAATCGATCCAGAAGGGTCTCACGGGGTGATCTTTAATGAGGAAGGTCTTCATAGCCCTTGCCCATCTCGCTCCGATACTGCTGATAGTTGCGCTCCTCGCAATTGCAGTCTGAAAAAGTGACAATTATATTGCCGGAATAATGTCCATGATTCAAACATTTTTCGTTATTTTTCCTATTGTTGTCAGAAGTTCAAAAAAGCGGCAAAAAGTTTAATAACCTCTCCCTGCTCCCTTTATTCGGTGATTCCAAGATGAGGGGGGAGTACCAAACCCATTCGTAGGAAAGGTCTTGAGGAGAAGGGCTATTCTGAGATAGAGCTTCTGGAGGAAGTTTTGAAGGAAGGACTTTTGTGGGCTGCTCTTGGAAGGCCTCTTGAAGTGATGCCGTTTCTGAGGGGCAAACTTTTGAGCAACGGCCACAGTGATAACGCCAAGAGGGAGCTTGAGTATCTCCTGAATGAGCTTGAGAGGTTTTACAGGAGGGTCGCGTGCTGCGGCGGAATCGAGGAGAAGCACATGAGGGCAATTAAGTCCTTCCGCAGGGATATTGAGTCGATTCTGGCCTTTGAGAATTCCAAAGCTTTTTAATCTCCGCCTCCAACTTTTCTTTGGAATGATGAGGGAAGTTTCGTCCGAGCGGTGAGGAAACTCGCATGGGCTGACCGCCTCTTCTTTAATTTGCAGACTCCGGGTGAGAAAAATGAATCTCCGGCGGTACATACACCACCTTAAAGAGCTCGTGGAGCTTGAGAGAAAGGCAGAGATAGACGCCATGAGGGAGGAGATGAGGAAGCTCTCCGGCAGGGATCGGGAGAAAGCCGGCAGGGCTGTCTTGGGCCTTAACGGCAGGGTCGCCGGTGAGGAGTTCGGCTTCAGGCTTGTCAAATACGGCCGTGAGAGGGAGATAAAGACGGAGATAAGCGTGGGGGATCTTGTTGTGATAAGCCGGGGAAATCCCCTTGTGAGCGATTTAATCGGAACCGTTGTTGAGAAAGGGAGGCGGTATATGATTGTGGCGCTTGAGAGCGTTCCGCGCTGGGCCCTTAAAAATGCCCGGATAGACCTCTACGCCAATGACGTTACGTTCAAAAGGCAGATTGAGAATCTCGAAAAGCTCTGTGAGAGCGGGAAGCGGGCTTTAAGGTTTGCCCTAGGCATGGAGGAGCCGGGGGAAACTTCCGGTGCTGAGTTTGAGCCCTCTGACACCGGGCTTAACAGAAGCCAGATGGAGGCGGTTTCGCTCGCACTGGGGAGCGATGACTTCTTCCTGATTCACGGCCCGTTCGGTACGGGAAAGACGAGAACCATTGCGGAACTCATTCTGCAGGAAGTTAAGCGCGGAAATAAGGTTTTGGCCACAGCCGAGAGCAACGTAGCCGTTGACAACCTCGTGGAGCGCCTGTGGGGGAAGGTTAATCTCGTGCGTCTGGGGCATCCTTCAAGGGTTTCAAGGCATCTGAGGGAATGCACGCTGGCGTATCAGGTTGAGAGCCACGGGAAGTACAAGAGGGTGAGAGAGCTTAGGAACAGAGCCGAGAGGCTGGTGATTCTCAGGGATCAGTTCATAAAGCCAACCCAGCAGTGGAGGAGGGGGCTGACTGATAGGCAGATAGTAAAGCTCGCTGAGAAGGGAATCGGGGCTAGAGGCGTTCCTGCAAAGGTCGTTGGATCAATGGCCCAGTGGATAAGGTTCAATGAGGAGATTCAGAAGCTTTATGATGCCGCAAAACAGGTGGAGGAGGGGATAATCAGGGAGATAATGGAGAGGGCGGAGGTCGTTCTGAGCACGAACTCATCGGCGGCACTGGAGTTCATGGAGGGGATTGAGTTTGATGTTGCCGTGGTGGATGAGGCTTCTCAGGCGACCATTCCGAGCATCCTCATACCCGTTTCGAAGGCAGAGAGGTTCATCTTGGCCGGAGATCATAAACAGCTGCCGCCAACGGTACTCAGCGAGGATGCTGAGGAGCTGAGCAGGACGCTTTTTGAAATGTTAATAGAGCGCTATCCCCGGAAAGCTAAAATGCTCACCGTCCAGTACAGGATGAATTCCCGTCTTATGGAGTTTCCCAGCAGGGAGTTCTACGAAGGCAGGATAGAGGCTGACGAAAGCGTTAGGAACATAACGCTCGCCGACCTTGGAGTTAAATGCCCCGAGAATGGCCCCTGGGAAGAGGTTCTAAAGCCTGAGAACGTTCTGGTCTTCATCGACACCTCCAGGCTTAAAAACCGCTTCGAGAGGCAGCGTTATGGAAGCGAGAGCCGTGAGAATCCGCTGGAGGCGAAGCTCGTTAAGGAGACCGTCGAGGGACTCTTAGAGCTCGGCGTTAAGGCCGAGTGGATCGGCGTCATAACGCCCTACGACGACCAGCGCGACCTGATAAGCTCCCTCCTGCCCGAGGAAGTTGAGGTGAAGACGGTAGACGGCTATCAGGGCAGGGAAAAGGAGGTAATCGTTCTCTCCTTCGTCCGCTCCAACAGAAAGGGTGAGCTCGGCTTCCTGAAGGATCTGAGAAGGTTAAACGTCTCACTGACGAGGGCAAAGAGGAAGCTGATTTTGATAGGGGATTCCTCGACGCTGAGCGTCCATCCGACCTATAAACGGCTGGTGGAGTTCGTGGGGGCGAAGGAGACGGTTGTTGATGCAAACTCTCTGTTCAAAACCCGAAGTTTGCGAAACGCTTAAGAAAAAAACGCTTATCCCTGTTGGGGAGGTTAATTGAGCAACGTCCGCAGGGTGCTTCAAATTGGCCTTGCCCATAAACGTTACATGGCTCTCATCATAATCCTTGGGACTATCTCAACGCTCCTCTCGGCGATGGTGCCCTTCTACCTCAGGGACTTCTCGCAAACCTTGAAAGACTAGGCACACGGGAAATTCTTGAGTACATCGGGATAATCGTTCTCCTTTACACGGCCTCTACAATTATTTATCTCTACTCTGGCTTCGTGAGCAACTTTGCCGAGACCAAAGCCGCTGCCTGGCTAAAGAGGAAGCTATTCATCTCAACACTCCTAGCTGAAGACCTCGACACCGGCGATGCCCTCTCCCGCATCCAGTCTGACACGGAGATAGTTGGCAGGATGGGCATGTCCCTGATTCCCGCTGTAATTATCGAAGCCTTCTCGCTCTTCGTTTCCATCATCGTCGTCTTCAGGCTGAACTTCTACCTCGGCACCATTACGCTTCTCACCCTCCCCGTCTACGGTCTCTCGCTCAGGGCCTTTATCCACGGTCTCAAGATAGCATCGGCCGAGGAGAGAAAGAGGTACTCGGAGACGGTTGAGTACTTCAAGGAGGGCCTCGACGGCAGGCTCGATGCAAAGTCCCTGGATGCCTTCAGCTACCTGGTGGAGAGGGTTTCGAGGAAGCTAGACGAGTGGGTTGAGGCCTCGAAGAGGGTCGCATTCTACAGTAGCGCCAACTACGGCCTGCAGTCGTATCTCTCGACGATTCTCCCGCTCCTTATCCTGCTCTCCGTCGTTGTCCTCGTCAAAAATGATATGGCGACACTCTCATCTGCTGTGGCCGTTTTCTCGTACCTTGGCAGGGTTTACTACCCGGTTGAACGCTTTGCCTTCTTCTGGAGTAGCTACCATCGCGCGGTTCCGGTTATAGAGAGAATATGGGATATCATCGAGCGGGAGATTCCAGGGCGGAAAAAGCTTGTCTGCTCTCCGGACTCCTATGAAGTCAAGCTGAGGAACGTCTCTTTATCCTACGGGGATTCGAGAGTCCTCAAAGGAATCAACGGGAAAATCCCTGAGGGAGGAAAGCTCGGGATAGTCGGGCCTTCAGGCGTTGGAAAAACAACGCTCGCCCTAATCCTCGCTGGGCTTATTGAGCCGACTGGGGGCGAGGTGAGCGTTGGCAACTGTCCTCCGTCTGCCTTGCTCGGCGATTTCCTCATATACGTTCCCTCTCACCCGTACCTCTTCACCGGAACCCTTCGCGAGAACCTGACGCTTGGAAAGGAAATCCCTGACTGGAGGCTCGGGGAATTGCTCGGGGCTGTGGAGCTCAGCGATTTTGACCTCGACTACGTGATTGAAGAGGGTGGTAAGAACCTCTCGCTGGGACAGAGGCAGAGGATTGGTCTTGCTAGGGCTCTGGCACGGAACCCACGGATTCTAATCCTCGATGAGGCAACCTCCGGCATGGACTCAGAGAGGGAAGCGAGAGTTCTTAGGAGGCTCCTGGAGAGCGAGATGACTTTAATCATAATCTCTCACAGGCTCTCGACGGTCAGAGGAATGGAAGAGATTTGGGTTCTTGATGGGGGTAGAATCATCTGCAGGGGAATGCATGAGGAGCTCTTCGAGAGCTGTGAACGCTACCGCGAGCTGTTCAGGGAGCAGGAGAGGCCATGAGAAAAGGTCGTGGACACGAAAGTTAATATAGAGTGAATTTGCAAGCATGAAGAGATACCGAAAAGGAACATCTTTTTAAAGGATACCCCCGAAACATGTTTCGGGGGTCGGGATGAACCAGTGGTTTTCCCCTCGTCCAAGGGAGAGGGTGGAGGAACTTTTTGGAAGGGAGGCCGAAGTTAGAAGGCTAATCAACACCCTCGAATCAAACAGCTGGGTCGCGGTTTTGGGCCCAAGAATGGCCGGAAAGACGAGTCTTGCGATTGCATCTTCCAGGGAGTTCGCAAAGAGGTATGGATATTCTGTCGTCTATATAGATTTGAGAAACTCAACGACCCTTCGAGAAGCCACCGAAAGGATACTCCGCAACCTCCCAAGGGGTGTCATCAGGAAGATTGGGAGATATCTATCAGCCATTACGATTAAAGGCCTTGAAATCAGGCTGAAACCCAGTGCCTCCGCATCGGGAGCCCTTGAGGAAGCCCTCAGAAATCTAAAGAAAACCGTAATCATCTTTGATGAGATACAAAAAGTCAAAGAAGGACTGCCCCAGTTTCTCAATGCGCTATCCGTCATATTCAACGAGAATCCTGAACTGTTGATAGTCTTTTCTGGCTCGTATGCTGGACTCGTGAAAAAACTGTTTTCTCAGACATATTCGGAGGGTCTCTACGCCAGACAACCCATTGAGATAACGCTTAACCCCTGGGAACGGGACGTCGCGGAGGAGTTCCTGCGGGAAGGACTCAATGAGTGTGGAGTAAAAGTATCGGAGAAAGAACTTGAGGACATCCTGTGGGAACTTGGAACCCTGCCGGGCTGGCTCAGCGCCTACGGCTTAAGACGCTGTTTGGGGGATGAACATGTAAAAGCCCTCCACAGAGTCAGCGAAAGTGCAGTAAAAGAAGCCAAACGAGAACTTGAGAACCTACTGGAGGGAAGGTCTCCAAGTGCCCCAATGGCCATAAAACTGCTCTCATACGGAGCAACTTGGAGCGAACTGGAAAAAACAGGCATTTCAAAAAGAGCTCTTCATTCTCTCTTAGATGCGCTAATGAACGACCTTTACGTCGTCTCAAAATCCCAAATCGGGAACCGGGTTGTGTACAGGTTCACCGAACCGTCCTATCGAAAGGCGGCACTGCTGATGCAAGGGAGATGATACCATGTTCCTCTACACTAAAAACTTCGACGAGCAAAAGGCCAGAGCTATGGAGGGCCTGAGGAGAGCTCTGGCTGAAAACAAGGTAGATGGTGATATAATTCCTCTCTTGGAGGAAATCAACTCCCTCGATAATTATTTTACTACCTCCTCCTGCTCTGGCAGAATCTCGGTTATGGAGATGCCCCACTTCGGGGACAAGGTGAACTCGGTCTGGCTCGGCAAGTGGCACCGCGAGGTTACCGTTGGGGAGGTTCTTGAGGCAATCGGGAGGCACTCAAAGGGCCAGCTTTGGTTTTTAGTTAGAAGTCCAATCCTCCACGTTTCGGCTAAGACAATGGAGGATGCGGTAAAGCTACTCAACCTTGCGATAGGCCTTGGCTTCAAGTATTCGAACATAAAGAGCGTCAGCCACAAGAAGCTCCTCGTTGAGATTCGCTCCACCGAGAGAATGGACGTCCCCCTCGGCTCTGACGGGGAGCTCTGGGTGGATGAGGAGTATATCAAGAAAATCGTAAACCTCGCCAATGCACAGGTGAGGCGCATAAAGGGGAAGTTGAAGAGACTGGAGGAAGAGATTGAAAGGCTAAAAAGTTAAAGGCCTTCAGTCGAGGTCACTTCCAAAGTCCTCGCTGCCGCCCTTTCCGCCTTCCTTCTCCTTCTCCAGCTTGCTCGCCGCGATGACGTCGTCGATCCTGAGGATCATTATCGCAGCCTCGCTGGCGCTCTTGATGGCCTGCTTGGTGACCCTGACCGGAGCGATGACGCCGCGCTCCATCATGTCGGCAGGCTCGCCCTCGAAGACGTCGACACCGATGGTCGGTCCCTTCTCCTTGTGTGCTGCTATGACCTTAACGAGGGTCTCGATCGGGTCGAGACCTGCGTTCTCAGCGAGCGTCCTCGGGATTATCTTGAGGGCCTCTGCGAAGTTCTCTATTGCAAGGGCCTCCTTGCCGCCGACCTCCTTTGCATACTCGTCGAGCCTGATGGCGAGCTCGATCTCCGGAGCACCGCCGGCGGCGAGTATCTTGCCGTCCTCAATTATGTCCTTGCTAACCTTGACTGCATCTTCGAGCGCCCTCTCGACCTCGTCGACCACGTGCTCGGTGCCGCCGCGGATGAGTATTGTCACAGCCTTCGGGTTCCTGCAGCCCTCAACGAAGATCATGTTCTCGCCGGCCACCTTCCTCTGCTCGACGAGCTCGGCCTCACCGAGGTCCTCGCTGGTGAGGTCGCGCACGTTGGTGACGATTTTAGCTCCTGTCGCTTTCGCGAGCTTCTCCATGTCGCTCTTCTTGACCCTCCTCACGGCGAGAATGCCGTACTTGGCCAGGTAGTGCTGGGCGAGGTCGTCGATGCCCTTCTGGACGAAGACGACGTTTGCTCCAACCTCCTTGATCTTCTCGACCATCTCGCGGAGCATCTTCTCCTCCTGCTCAAGGAAGGCCTGGAGCTGCTCCGGGCTGGTGATTCTGATCTCGGCATCTGTCTCGGTCTCCTTGACCTCAAGGGCCTCGTTGATGAGGGCTATCTTCGCTCCCTCAACCCTCTTCGGCATGCCGGGGTGAACGACTTCCTTGTCGATAACGACACCTCTGATGAGCTTGGTGTCCTTGACGCTTCCTCCTTCCTTCTTCTCGAACTTTATGTTGTCGAGGTCCACCTTGTACTTTCCATCAATTTTCTCTGCGACCTGTCTGACTGCCTCAACGGCTATCCCCGCGAGGTATTCGCGCTCCTCCTCCGCTGCCTTTCCGGTGATGGCTGTAACAGCGGCCTTCTTGAGGGTCTCAACGTCCTCAACGTCCACGTCCTTGGCTATCTCGTCGAGTATCTCCTGGGCCTTCTCGGCAGCGAGAGCGTAACCCTTGATGACTATGCTCGGGTGGATGTTCTGGTCGAGGAGCTCCTCGGCCTTCCTGAGAAGCTCACCGGCGATGACGACGGCGGTAGTAGTTCCATCACCCGCCTCCTTGTCCTGAGTCTTGGCAACCTCAACCATCATCTTAGCAGCAGGGTGCTGGATGTCCATCTCGTCGAGAATCGTTGCACCGTCGTTGGTGATGACGATGTCGCCGAGGCTGTCGACGAGCATTTTATCCATTCCCTTCGGGCCGAGTGTTGTTCTAACCGTCTCGGCTATAATCCTTGCAGCTAAAATGTTTAACCTCTGGGCGTCCCTTCCGACGTACCTCTGGGTTCCTTCAGGCAGAATAACGACCGGCTGTCCGGCAAGCTGTGCCATCTCCAATCACCTCCTTCTGTTTTTTATTTCCTCGAAGGAGGGCTTTTAGTTACAACAGGTACTTCCGGTTTATGGTTCCTTTAGGTTATTTATAAATTTTTCGGTCATTGTCACTCCATCAAATTGTGGGAGGAAAGTCCTAAATATGACCTTTAGGTATTGGTTGGGTGTAATGAGATCAGGCTATATTAAAATCTAAAATCAATGTGAAAGCCTGTGTTATCTGCAGGACAGATCTAAGTGAGTACCTAATGTTTAAATCTACCTGTTGTTTGTATCATTTGAGGGAGTGATTGCAATGAGGCAACTTGACTATGAGGAGGCAATTACAAAGCTGGTTTCTTTTATTCGGGAGAAGGTGGAGGAAGCAAATGCAAGTGGCGTTGTGGTTGGTGTTAGTGGTGGTGTTGATAGTGCAACAACGGCTTTTCTTGCAGTGAAGGTTTTGGGAAAAGAGAAAGTCCTCGGATTGATAATGCCGTATTATGAGAATCAGGATGTGGAAGATGCGAAATTAGTCTGTGAGGCCCTTGGAATCAACTATAAAATCATTAACATTAAACCAGTCGTTGATGCTTTTGAAAAAAGCTTTGATTTTGAACCGGACAAGATTACTAGAGGCAACATAATGGTAAGAACAAGAATGATTCTCCTCTACGCTTACGCGAACCAGTACAACCTCCTTGTCTTGGGAACAAGCAATAAGAGCGAGCTTTTGACGGGCTATTATACTAAGTGGGGTGATGGTGCGAGCGATTATGCTCCGCTCATAAACCTCTACAAGATGGAGGTCTGGGAGATTGCCAAAAGGTTGGGCGTTCCAGAGAGGATCATTAAGAAGAAGCCCACTGCTGGGCTCTGGATAGGGCAGACGGATGAGGATGAGCTCTGCATAAGCTACAAACTCTTGGACGAAATCCTTTACAGATTAGTTGACTTGAAAATGCCCAAGGAGAAAATTGCCGAAGAGCTGAACATTCCAATCGAGAAAGTTGAATATGTTGAAAACCTAATAAAGAAAAGCGAACACAAGAGAAAACTACCAACAGGACCAGAATTTTAGAGCTTAAGTAACAAAATCCCCAAAAGGATGTTGTAAGTAGAAGGAAGCCCCGCCTGGAGAAGAAGCAGCCTTAAAGTCACTTCCCTCGGATAGAGCCCAGAATAAAACGGCAGAATCCTAACCCAGCTTTCATTGAGAAGGACAAACAGCCCATTCCCAAGGAACATGCAACCTAAGACCTTTTGCATCGGGTAATTGTAACCTAGCATCACTTTGGCTATTCCATAAGCGGCCCTTGGGCTGAACACAGCGGTTGTAATATAGGTCATCCCCAGGGAATCCAGGCCGAGACTTCCAAGGATTGGGAACAGTAGTAGAGTCAGCCTCTCCGATGCTCCGGACTTAAGCATTGAGACAACCAAGAGGAAAAGAGGGGTAAATCTGGAAACAAACTTCAGTGAGGCTTTTAGCCCCTTGATTAATCCCTTTTTGAAAGCCTTCTTTGAAAAGTTAAGCTTAATTTTGTTATTCTCGCTGTTGACTTTTTCACCTTTGTATCTCCTACGTCCAATCATCAAAACAACAAAAACAAGAAGAAAATCAAAAAGAATCCTAAGACCGATGAAATAAAGCGTTACAATGCCCAAGAGGGGCAGAAGTACCGGCAGATAGTAGCGGTAGACGTACATAATCCTGAGCGAAAGGTTTGAGGCAAGTATCGCTATATAAAGGTCAACCGGCTCAATCCGCTCCTCCTTCAACAGAGCAGATGCATTTGCGTGGGCAACTCTCGGGCTGACCAGATATAGAGCAGGAACAGGTGTTAAGGCTGGATGGATGCCGAGCTTTGCTATCTTTGCCGTCTTGACACCGATGAGCCTTATCAGGTTTGTCTCACTTAAAGTCTCAGCCAAAATATACCCGAGAGTAATCGATGCTATTGAAATCATGTAAAGCCTCAGAAAGTCCAATCTCTCACATCCTGTAAACTTTAGCGTTTGCAGCTTTCTCTAAGAGATGGAGATATGAAACTCCGGGACTTATCCCGCCTCCCCTCGTATCGTAAATGCTGAGCTCGATATCTTTCTTCCTCAATGCTTTTGCAAGTTCAATGATTTCATCCTTAATTTTCTTTCCAGAAAGGGGAACATTAGCCTTTCCATCTGTTATCAGAAAAGCCCTGACCTTCAGGGATTTATCCTTCATCCTCTCCCTGCCGGCCAGAAGCAGAAGGTTGTAGAGGGCCGAACTCAAAGGCGTTCTCCCTCCGGTCGGGACGCTCTCTATCCTCTCAAGCACCTCCCAGTAGTTCCTGGTTGGCGGAACAAAAACCTCCGCCTGTTTGCCCCTGGCGACTATCAGGGCCATCTTTGACCGCTTTGTGTACCCGTTTTCAACCAGCTTTTCCGCTATCCCCTTTGCAATGCTTATTCTCCTCTTGACGGCCATGCTTCCGCTTGAGTCCAGGAGGAGAACCCAGAGCGTGGGAGCCTTCGCCCTCCTAACCCTAACGCGCACGTCCTTTAGATCAAGCCTTATCGGGGGCTTTTTACCGCTGAGCACGGCCCATACCAGGGAGTTGTAAAAATCCACATCCTTAATTCTGCCGTTGGCGGGCGGAAGATAGGAGACGGGAATTCCCTTCGGAAAGTTCACCACGGTAACGCTTACATCCCTTGAGGAGCGGTAGCCGGCAAAGTCTTTTCCATCAAAGTTCCTGCCCTCTATTCTTGGAATTTTAACCTCCCCTGAGCGAAAATTCTGCTCAAGGTTTCCAGCCCCCTGACTTCGAGCGCTTCCGCTTTTTTCCTCCTTCCCCTGCTCATGCCTGTGCTCGTGCTTATGCTCATGCTTATCCCCTTCGGGCTTTGGAGGCTTCATCCGGGGTGGCTTTTGAAAGGGCTTGTCCCTCAGGCGGTGCGGCAAAGCCAGCTCCATGGCCTTCTCTAAGTCCTCAAGGGAAACCCTTCTCCTTCCGTTTAAAGCGGCTATTGCTTTGGCCGTTTTTATCGTGGTGATTTCAGCCCTGCTGGTCTTTATGCCCAGGTTAATCACGGTCTCGGCCAAAAGCTTGAGCAGGTCGTCGCTTATCTCAACCTTCGGGAGGAGCTCCCTTGCCTTAACGATTCTCTCCGTGAGCCTCTTCTCTTCGCTCTCAAATTTCCTGTAAAAGCCTATTGGATCCTCATGGAACTCCTCAACGCGCTTAACTATCTCCACCCTGTCCTCAGGGTTCATCGGTGCTGAAACCTCAACACATAAGCCAAATCTGTCGAGGATTTGAGGCCTGAGCTCACCCTCCTCCGGGTTCATGCTCCCGACCAGAATAAAGCGAGCGGGATGCCTGAAGGAAATGCCCTCCCTCTCTATGGTGTTCCATCCCATTGCCGCGGCATCCAGTAGCGAATCGGCTATGTAGTCATCGAGAAGGTTAACCTCATCGATGTAAAGCACTCCCCTGTTGGCCTCCGCAAGTATTCCCGGCTGTAAAGCTTTTTTGCCCTCACTCAAAAAGCGCTCCACATCAACTGTTCCAACCAGTCTATCTATGGTAACGCTTAAGGGCAAGTCCACAACGCGCATCCTTCTCCTTGCAACCGGCAGCTCTTCACCCCCCTCGTACCGCTCATAGCAGCTGTCGCACATCTCCAGGGGATTCATGGGATTGCAGTTGAAGGGACAGTCGGCCACGACCTCAATCTCGGGCAAAACGTTGGCCAGAGCTCTAACGAGGGTCGATTTTCCGGTTCCTTTGTCTCCCTTGAGCAGGACACCACCGATCAGCGGATTGACCGCCACACAGAGCAGGGCCAATTTAGCCTTCTCCTGTCCAACTATTGCCGAAAATGGAAAGATTAAGCGTTTTTCACGAGCTTCCATATTTTATCCACCTCCTCAACCTTTTCACTCCAGTGTTCGTCATCCTCAGCCGTGTAGATTTCGATGGTTCCTCCCTGGACTTCCCCCTCTCCAAGGTGCTCCTCCAGAAGCCCCTCAATTTCGGAGTAAGCCTCCATAAGTCTTTCAATCAGCTCATTGCTCGTCTCCCATAGGCCGCGCTCATAGGCCTCTATTAGACGCCTTGCGATTTCCTCGATGGCGTAGGGATTGTGCTCCTCAAACCATCTCCTCATCTCTTCATCAAGAACGTACTTTTGCGCTATTTCATCAAAAACCCAGTCTTCAACAAGCTTCGTTGTTGCCTCCCAGCCGTAGAGGTGAAGGATTTTCTTTGAAAACTCGTTCGCCCCCCTGTAGCCGTGCTTCTTCATCTCGTCTATCCATCTGTCGTTGAGCAGCTTTGCCCTCACAACGCGCTCAAGCTCGTCCTTCATGTCGATTATCTTTGCGTCGCTCACATCCCTCGTGTCGGTCTGAACCACCTCGACGTTCCTGCCCGTTAAAGCCTCCACCGCTGTTTTAAATCCACCGTGATAGGCAAAATAGCAGCAGCAGTTCGTTGGGTCGTGCTCATCGCTTATGTGGTTCCTGTTGATGACGTCAACTTCCCTTAAGTTCAAAACCAGCGAGTCCCTGGCATTGACACCAAATGCATCCCTTCCATAGGCGTAGCCGCTCCACTGAACCCAGACCTTTGCCAGATCTTCATCATCTCTCCACCCAGAGGACTCAACCGCCAGGTTTACACCGGCCCCATAAGCTCCGGGTGGGGCGGAGAAGACTCTAAACCTCGCAAACTTTTGAGCCTCTTCAAAGCTCTTTCCGAGCTCAATCAGCTTTTTAATGTGCTCAATGTAGTGCTTTCTAACGTAATTCATTTCTAACGGCTCATCCAGGGTAACAACCTTTTCCACCGCCTCATCTATGAGGTAGATGTAGTTCGGCAGTGTATCCCTAACGATTCCGCTTATTCTCACGAGGACGTCGATCCTAGGTCTTCCGAGCTCCTCAATGGGGATTACCTCAAGCCCGGCAACCACGTCCCCTTTCCAGATTGGCTTAACTCCAAGCAAATATAGTATCTGGGCTATCTGCTCGCCATCCGCCTTATATCCATCTACACTCCAGAGAACCTGTCCAACGCTTTCGGGGTATTTTCCATGCTTCTTCTTATACTCTTCCAGGAGTTTCTCGGCGGTTTCAACTCCAATTTGCCACGCCGCTTTAGTTGGCAGAGTCCTCGGGTCAACCGCATAGAAGTTTCTCCCGGTCGGCAAAATCTCAAACTTCCCCCTCGTTATGGCACCGGATGGGCCCGGCTTTACATATTTTCCTTCCACGCCTTCTAAAAAGCCATTATATTCCCTTTCGCATTCAGCAATTTTTTGAGCAACCTCAAGGGCTTTTCTGAACGTTTTCTCAAGCTTTTCTTTCTCCTTAACCTGGAATCCGGACTTTTCAATTTCTTCCTCAATGACATTAAAGCCTTCTCCATTAAGCAAACGCTCCAAGCTTTTGACGGCAATTTTGTGGAAGATATGCAGCAGTTCCCTGTTCGCGAATCCATTTGCAGCCTCTAGGGGGTTCTTTCTTATCTCATCGTAGTCCAAGCCTGCTGCCTCGGCAATGACACGCTTAATCGAAGGAAAAGCGTGGGAATCGTAGGCCATCGCTGTGGCAATGTATTCCGCCAGCCTCCCGGGATCTTTCGGTGGATATCCAAAGATATGGAGACCGAGGTTAATCTGAGAGCCTCTCATTAAATCAGCGTAGCGGTGGATTTCCTCTATCGTCCGTTCTTCATTTTCAGGGTTTGCTACTCTTATCCTGTTCTCCTCGGCTTTCTCCAGAATCTGCTCATAAATCTTCCTCCTCCTTGCATCATCTCCCAGGCTCTTTGCCTTCGCATACTGATTCAGGAGGGAATCTAAATCATCCAGAACCTCGGCCATCCCCATTGGAGGATAGATGTGGTCTATCAGCGTTGCGTAACCTCTCCGCTTGGCTATAACTCCCTCCATGGGATTGGAGACGGCATAAACGTAGAGGTGCGGAACATCGTCCAGGGAAGCTTCGGGAACGCACGAAGGGGAAAGCCCAACGCTTTTTCCGGGCCTGAATTCCAGATAGCCGTGAGTTCCGAAGTGTATCATTACATCTGCTCCAAATACCCGCGTTATCCACCTGTAGACGGCCCACCACTGGTGCGGTGGAACTATCGTCGGGTCGTGGAGGACTCTACAGACTTTTCCGTCGCACCTCGCCCCGGCGCAGCCGAACTTTGGCTGTGGCGTAATGAAGACGTTTCCAAACCTTATTCCCGGGACGACAAACTTTCCATCATAAACCATGCCGACGAGCTCTTTGCTGACTTTCCCCGCCAGGACATCCTCTGGTCTTCCCCAATCTTCGACTATTTTTTCTCTCAGGTCCCCGGGAAGCTCATTAAACCACTCCAGATAGTCCTCCAAACTTACGAAGTCAACCGCTCCGCCGCTTTTGACGATTTCCTCGACACTTGTCCATCTGAACTCGCTTATTGCCTTTCTCTCCAGAATCATTCTTATTAGTTCTTCCCCATTCTTTGGAAGCTCTTCACCAACATAGTAGCCTTCTTCTTTTAACCTGTGCAGAAGTCTAACTATGCTCTCCGGAACATCTAAGCCAAGCCCAACGCCTATGCTGGCCTCAAGCCCCTTGCAGGGCGGATTTATTAGGACTATTGCGATTTTAACTTCGCTTTTTGGCTTCTTCCTCAGCTCGAGCCATCTCCCCACCCTCTTCGCGAGATATATCATGTGCTCTTTGTATGGTTCTCCAGCCTTGTAGCCCTCAATATTTCTGGTTCCCGCTATGAATATGGGCTCAATTGCCCCAGCAATCTCAGGGATTATCACTCCATAGACCTGTGTCATATAATCAACGCCCTCTCCTTCCTTCCACTCTCTGAGGCCTTTATAGTAGGAGCGAATTGGAGCAAAAACCGGAATGTTGAGTTTTTCCAGATTCTTCAAATCAACGGTGCCGAAGGAAATTAAACTTACCAGTGCCTCAATAACTGGTTTTCCATCCTTCATGAAGAACTCCCCAAGGGCCTCGTTCTTCTCCTTCCCAAGCCCCGTCGTTGAGTCTTTTCCGTAGGTGAAAACAGGAATTACTCCAAACCCCTCACCTTCAAGGGCTTTGATGAGCTCTTCAATCGGCCTGAATTCCTTATAGAGCCAGGCGCTCCTCCAGAACAGAACTCCAATGAGGGGTCTCCTATCATAAGCCTCCAGATATTCCTCCAGGCTCTCAAAAACCCCCAAATTCGGGTGGTATACGCCCTGCATTGGAACTTCCTTCGGCTCTTCATACTCCCTCTCTTCACCCGCCAGGTTTGCCAAAAACCTGGCTAGGTTCCTCAGGTTCTCATCACCACCGAGGACGTAGTAGGATTTAGCTGTGATAAGGGTATCTTCGGGGACATTGGTTAGGCTTTCCATACCCGCACATGCGATAACCCTGGCTTTGCTTCCCTTAATTTTCTCCTCCACAACCCCGGGAAGTTCGTGGGCATAAATGAAGATTACCTTGGCTTTTTCAACTTTTTCGAGCTCTTTCTCACAGTTCTGATCCGTTAAAACGACCCCATCGATTTTTTCCTCTTCCAGTATTTTTTCCAGCACGGGCAGAGGCCTTGCACCGTAACCCAGTATGAAGCATATCATCTCAATCCCTCCTGTTTAAGGTTTGCCCTCTTGAGGATGTCCATCTTTGAGATGTCCACAAGGGTATTCCTCTCCGTAGGAGATTCACGGCCCATGAAGTTATGGGAACCCCGGTATATCACAACATCACCCCCATCAGGAGTATAAAACAAAGTATGATGGCGCTCCGCGTCGTCATCGAGATGAGCATAATCTTCGTCCCATCTCTGGCCCCATACAGACCGATATAATAGGGAATCAGCACCCTCAGAAAGGTTATGTTTGCGAGAACTGACCCGAGAAGGAGAGACCTTATTAGGGCTTTTTCGCTTATCAATCCGGCTTTTAAGAGGTTTGCACCGAGGGTATAAGCCGCTATGCTGCTCCCCATAGCACTTAAGGCCACACTAATTTCTTCAGGTGAAAGAGGAAGGAAAGCTGCGAAATCTTTTACGAGAGAGGTTAAATACTCAAAAAAGCCCGCAGCTATGAGCAGGGCGGTTATGTAAGTTGTCAGTATCATGGTTTTTAAAATTGGAATTGAGTGCTTCCTGGTTTTTGCTAAGGCCTTTCTTAAAACTTTTTTAAATGGCTCCCGGGAATTTTTGGCTGGGTTTTTAACACCTTTTATTTGTTTTGGGTTTTTAATCAGGAGCTTTCCTGCAAATGCAAAAACCGTTGTCTGGATAAACCCGATAAGAACCAGGATTCCGAAATAAAGCAAACCAAGCCCTCCAAGCGTTGCCAGAAGGACCGGGATCATTGAGTTCCAGTGCCTGACCATTGCGGGAAATGCGTTCATGAGGGAGGCAATGTAGAGCTCCCTCCTGCCTATTTTCCCCTCTTTGTAAAAATCTATGAGCATGGCATTAGCGGCTCTCGTATTTAAGAAGGCTGTTGCAAAGGTTAATGCACACTCCTCCGGAAGATTTGAAATCCTGACAAAGGGTTTCCCCAGAGGGGAAAGCCTGCTGATGATACCTTTCTCGATTAAAAGCTCGGCTACGAATATTCCGATAAGCAATCCGGGAACGGAACGTTTTAAAAAGCTGAGGGCTATTTTCGTTGAAGTGATGAGTAACTCCTGCATTACACTACCTCCGTTTTTGGTATGATAACTCTGAAGCCATTGAACTCCAGGATGTGGATTGGGACACCGTAAACCTCTTCAAGCATCTCCTCTCTCAAAATCTCGTTTGGCTCTCCAACGGCCCTGATCCTTCCTTCCTTGACCAGAGCTATCCTATCCGAATAAATTGAAGCCAGATTTGGATCATGGAGTGTCAGAATTGCCGTAATCCTTTCTTCCCTCGCAAGTTTTTTAACAATCCCAAGAATCTTCACCTGATTTTTGAAGTCCAGATGAGCGGTAGGCTCATCAAGAAGAAGGACTTTTGGTTCCTGCACGAGAGCCCTCGCTATTAGAACCAGCTGTAATTGACCCCCGCTCAGCCGTGTGTAGGGTCTATCCTTAAACCGCTCCATTCCCAGAAGCCTGAGCTTTTCGAGAGCTTTCTCATAGTGTTCCTCCCGCGGACTCTCGAAAACACCGAGCCGGGATGCTAGACCCATAACGACGACGTCCAGAACCGTGTACGGAAAAGGGGGATAGTGGGATTGGGGAACGTAGCCCGCAAGTTTGGCCCTCTCCTTTAATGATAATGAATGAAAATCCCTGCCGTCTATGAAGACGCACTTCTTTTCCGGCTTTAACAGCCCATAGAGGTTCTTTAAAATCGTGGTCTTCCCGCTGCCGTTTGGGCCCAGTAAAGTTAGAATCTCACCTTCATTAACCTCGAAGCAAACATTTTCAACCCTGAAATCGCCGTAGCTGAAGGATAATCCTTTAACTTCAAGCATGCCAGCCACCGCCCGTCTTTCTCAACAGATAGGCAAAGAAGGGTATCCCAAGCAATGTGGTCAGTATCCCGATTGGAATCTCATAGGTGGCCACTGATCTCGCCAATGTATCCGCCAGAACCATGAAAGATGCACCAACGGTTATTGAGAGGGGGATTAGCTGCCTGTGGTCGGGCCCAAAGGCCATTCTGACCATGTGGGGAACCATTAGGCCGACCCATCCTATAACCCCACAGAACGCAACTGAAACCGCTGTAGTGAGGGAAACAAGCACTATAAATACGAATTTTATCCTCTCGGTCTCAATCCCAACGAGCCTGGCTTCCTCTCCGAAGGAAAGTATGTTAAGCTGCCATCTCATCAGATATATCACGATGCACCCCGTGAGGATGACAGGGAATGCCATTTTCACCGAGTGCCAGTCGGTATCTGCAAAGCTCCCCATGAGCCAGTAAACGACACTCGCGAGTTTATCATGACTCATCAGGAACTTGAGCAGCGAGGTTAATGCGGAGAAGAATGCATTGACTATTATTCCGGCGAGAATGAGTGAGACGGGGCTTATTCTGCCCCCCATCTTCGCAAGGGATGTTGTCAAGAACACGGCGAGCAGGGCAAAAGCAAACGCCAGGGGGGTAACGCCCAGACCCAGGGAGAATCCTATTGCCAGCGCAGCTCCAAAGGCGGCCCCTGAGGAAATCCCCAGAATATAGCTGTTAACGAGGGGATTTCTAAATATTGCCTGGAGAACAGCTCCTGAAAGCGCAAGTGCCGAGCCCACCATCATGGCCAGGAGGACTCGTGGAAGTCTTATTTCAAACAGAATTACGCGATAAACGTCAGGATAGTGATTCTGAATATCGAAATTTAATCTTCCAAGGGTTATCGCGGTCATGCCAGTGGAGGCAAGCTGTGTGGTTTTGATCAGGAGCATGTTGATAATCGCCGGGAGCGGGATGTGATACGACCCTATACACAGGCTTATGAGCAGGGAAAAGAGAGGAGAAGTTAAAAGAAAGAGAAAGAGGAGCCGTTTCATACTCATGTTCATTGATTAGCCCTCCATGCCGTAGAACCTCTTGATGAGTTCCCGGTATATCGGCTTCCAGTCCGGGTAGTACTCGGGATAAATTGCATGACCGAAGGCATAGATTCCGGTCACAAATCTGGGTCCGTAGAGAGCCGCTGCATTCTTTGACCATGAGCTCACTAGTATCCCAATGACATGGCCGTCTTTAACGGCTTTAATCTGCTGCCATCTCGGGTCGTTCTTTATCTTTTCCACAGCTTCACTGAGTCTCTTTGCGTCCCAATCAACCACTATTAAAACGTCTGTCTTGTTCCCGAAGTATGCTATGAGCTTTTCGAGGTCAAACTTTGGATACTGGGTTGAGAAGTTGTAGTCGAATGCAACGTTGTGCGCCCCCACAAGTTCTACTGTTTGAGCGTATGCCGAGCCCCTGTATGCTATGCTTATTTCTCCTGTTGCGTATTTCCCTGTTATGGATGACCCGTAGACTATGAGAACGTTCTTCTTTTTGTCTGCCGGTATCCTGCTCGCTATGTCTAAAGCTTCGTTGTAGTATTTCTCAAGGAAGCTCGCTAATTCTTCAGCCCTCTTCTCTCTGTCGAAAACTTTTCCGAGAACTCTTATTATTCTGATGTTCTCGTAGGGCATTTCTGTTCCGGTTGCATTGGAGTCTGGGATTCCGAGGGCCAGAACTTTGAATCCAAACTCCCTGGATTTCTCTATGACCTCAAGCTCTCCGGGGGTGAAGCCTCCTTTCCAGCGTCCCATCAGGATTAAATCGGGTTTGAGGCCGGCCACGGTTTCCCAGTTGATGGCTTTTTCCCAGGTTGTCCCGACGGTGGGTTTTTTCCTGACGTCTTCTGGCAGAAACTGGTCGTAGGGCACGTATTTCCCTATGCCAACGATTCTATCTGCGACTCCAAGGCAGTACATTACCTCTGCCCAATAACCGTTGAGGGCTATGACCCTCTCAGGCGGCTTTTCAAAGGTTATTTTTCTGCCCATTGAATCCATTACTGTTATCGGAGTGTTGTACTTAACTCCATAGAAGTTTTCAAGCAGGTCTTTCGCCACCGGCTTCCAGTCCGGGTAATATTCGGGATAGATTATATTTCCAATCTGATAAACGCCCACTATTATCCTCGGCCCCCAGTCCAAGAATCCGTTGGAACCTGCTAAAATCCCATAGACGTGGCCTTCTTTTACGGCTTTAATTGCCCTCCATCTTGGGTCTGTTCTGATTGCACTTAATGCCTTGTCGAGCCTCTCTTTGCTGAATGAAGTGAGGATTAGGACATCCGTTTTATTCCCCCAATAGGCTATTATTCTTTCAAGATCGAGCTTTGGCCATGGTGTGTTGAACTTTTTGTCAAAAGCTAGGTTATGAGCACCTACAAGCTGGACTATGCTTGCCCACGCACTCCCATTTGCATACATTGTGATTGGCTTGTTTATATCTATCGGGGCGTTTATCATAAGGACGTTCTTTCGCTTGTTATTGGGTATCTGGCTGGTTATCTTTTTAACTTCATCCAGCTTTTCCTGCATCCAACTTGCGAGTTCTTCAGCCTTTTTCTCCCTTCCGAAGACTTTTCCAAGGAGCTCAACGATCCTAATGTTATCTTTAACACTCTTTGCCGTAAGTGCTATTACGGGTATGCCAAGCTGCTCCGCTTTTTTTATGGTTTCTGCATCTGCATACTTCCCGCCATACCAGTCAATTATTATGAGGTCAGGTTTGAGCCCGGCTACTGTTTCCCAGTTCAGGCCTTTGAAGTTGCTACCTACGACGGGTTTTTTTCTGACGTCTTCTGGGACATATGGATCATGGGGTATGTACCTTCCTATTCCAACTATCCTTTTTTGAACGCCAAGAATTGAGAGTATCTCTGCCCAGTAAGTACTCAGGACTACAACCCTTTCAGGGGACTTTTCTATAGTGACCTTCCTTCCTGCAAAATCTGTAATGGTTAGGGGATATCCGGTCTTGCTGGTGGTTGTTGGAGTGGTTTTTTGTTCCTGGACATTTTGAGCTGGCTTAATACTGCTTGATGTGGTTTTGGTAGCTTTTTCACTTATGCACCCGGCACTAAAGACGCTGAAAACTAAAACTGAGAGCATAAGCAACGCCAAGAGTTTTTTGCTACTCTTCATCAATTTCACCACCAATCGTGCTACTAATTTAGTTATTGGTATTATCATACAGGAATCAAAGCGGGAATTTTTAACGCTTTTTAAAACGGTGGGTTCTCAACCCATAGTTAAGATGGTTCCATTGAGATGAACCTCAATCCCGAGGCTCTCAAGTCTCTCTTTCAGCTCTAAAAGCTCCCCCTCGGGCCAGCAGTGTTCCAAACACCAGCTCTCATCCCTCGGGTTGGTTAGAGGCCTCCCTACGAGGGGATTAAGGACGACGTGGAAGTCTGTTTCAACTCTCCTCAAGCTCTCCTCTATGTGGGGCCACGCGTTCATCTCCTTCGCCACCGGGATTCTAAGCTCGAGCGGGAGCCCATGATCCGAAACGACTTCAAGCCCCCTGAGGAAGAGCTTCCAGAGTTTTTCTGTAGGCTTTTCGGGAAGGCTGTAGAGTTCCGGCGGTGCCTTGAGGTCGGTGGCGATGTGATCCACCAGACCGGCCGCTAGGAGTTTTTCGAGGGGACCAATGAGGGTAAGGTTGGTGTTCAGACTAACCGGGACGTCGAGAAGCTTCACTTCGGCGAAGAGCGAGCCCAGTTCTCGCCATTGCATCAGCGGCTCGCCACCGGTGACGTGGAAGTAGTCCACCATGAAAGCCGAAGTTTCGAGATCCTCGAGGAGTTGGTCCCCGTCAAGCCTGAAGCAGTCGAGTCCTTCGGCGATACGCCAGTTGTGGCAGAAGGGGCACTTGAGGTTGCACCCGCAGAGCCACAGGGTGAAGGTAATGCTCCCGTGAACGTCAACCATGCTCACACTTTTCCAGCCTGCGGTGAGCATTAAACCACCTCCAAAAAGGATCAGGAGGGGTAGTGCCTCCTTGTCCAGAACTCCTTCTTCCTGAAGGGGTTCCAGTTCTTTAGGGGTCTGTAGTAGCCGATTATTCTGCTCCATATCTCGACGTTCTCGCTTCCGCAGCGCGGGCAGTGGGTGTGAAGGCCGGTAGTTGAAAATTTACAGTCGTTGCAGACGGTTAAAGCCGGAGTGTAGCTCCAGTACACGAGTTCGGTTCTCATGAGCCTCCTTGTGAGTTTTGCCAGTGCTTCTGGATCCGGCTCCTCTCCGAGGAATATGTGCATCATCACACCTCCGGTAAAGATTCTCTGAACCTTCTCCTCTATGCGTATCCTGTCACCCAGCTCAAGCGAGCCGTAGTAGGGGGCTATGCTAGTGGAGTAAATCGGGTTCTCGGGGTCATTGAGATACTCTTTAAGCTCGGGAAAGTCGTGTAGGTCCTTCACGGCGAGCTTTGCCGCGGCGCTCTCGCCGGGAACCTCCTCCACGTTCCATGGAATGCCGGTTTCTCCCATCCACTCCCTAGCTTTGGAAGTCGCGAACTTGACCATCTCCTTCATCAGCTCCGCAGCTTTGAGCCAGTCCTTCCTGCTTCCTTCCTCCCAGAGCTTTGGCTCGTTGAGGTAAATTGCAACGGCCTCAGGAAGGCCAAGGATCCCCACCGTGTTGAAGTGACTCCCCAGAAATTCTGGAAGGTAGGTGTGAATCATGCTGTACATGTGGCGGCAATTCGTTATCAGCCTCATGTAGCGCTCCCTGAACCAGTCGGTGGTTCTCCTGACTGTTTCAAGGACGTGTTCGTACTCTTTCCAGAAGGCATTGTCGTTTCCATTGGCCTTGAGTGCAAGCCTAGGGAGGTTCACCGTCGTAACGTTCACAGAGCCCGTAACGTCAGGCATCGCCCAGAGTCCACCGAAGCTGCCCCGCTCAAGTCTTTCAATGGCCTCTTCCTCCGTGCTCTTTTTGGAAACTCCAAAAGCGAGTGTCATCTCCGTTTTGTCAATGGCTATTCTGCAGCACATGGCGTAGCTTGCATCTGGATCCACTATCCTTGTGTTCAACCAGTAGAAGCTCCCGCGCTTTGATGCCGTTTTAAAGACCGCTTCGAAGATCTCAGGGTCGTCCCAGAGCATCTTGGAGGTGGTCATCAGAGTCGGAATGGGGAAGGTGAACGGTTGTCCAAGGGCATCACCCTCGCGAAGAACCTCTGTTAGAGCGATAAAAAAGTCCTTTGCTTCCCTTTCGTACTCGCCGAGCGGTTCGACCCTTTCACCGGCGTAGACTGCGTGGTCGCCTTCGAGCATCTTCTTCGGGGCGTCGAGCGTTACGGTGAAGTTCGTGAAAGGGGTTTGCATCCCGACCCTGCTCGGATAGTTGAGGTTGTATACCAGCCTCTGAATCCCCTGCTTTATTTTATGTCTGCTCAGGTCTTCTTCCCGTATAAACGGCCCGGCGTACCATTCCACTGAACTCAGAGCCTGGGCGCCGCTGAAGTAGTGTTGCATGGTTATGAGGTAGTTCGCTATGTGATCAACGTAGGTGTCGAAGTGTTTGGCCGGCTTTGATACTATCGTCGGTGTTTTGAGGCCCTTCTCAAGGAGTCGTGCTGTGCTGTGACCGGTGCAGTAGGGAATGTAGAGGCTGTAAGGGAGTTTGTGAATGTAGATCTCTCCCATGAAATGGGCCTTCCTTCCCTCCTTCGGGACTAGTGAGAGGCTATCTTTTAAGGCCTCCTCCATCACGTAGGCGAAGAAGCCCGTCGGTCCGGGGTAGCGGTTTGCGTTCTCTAGGACGTCGAGGCCCTCCCAACTTGAGTACTCCGTCATTAAGTCTTTCCTTGCACTCTCCATTTGTACCACCTGGATAATTTATCCAATATCTGAAGGCTCAGGCAATGAATATAACCCTTGCCCATGGGGTGATGAGCAGGACGTCAATTTCTCTCGAAAATGTTGGTTAAAATATCCATTTATCTTCCAGTGAGTTGGTGTTCTTCCATTCAAAATGCCAGTCAATTTTATAAGTTGGAATACTATCCGTCGAGTTATTGACTTTTTTCTTTTGCAGGCCTCGTTCTTTGGGCGGGGGTACGGTGTTTGGTAATCCAGCTCTCAACCCGGAAAACAACACTATTTTAAAGCTTAAAACCAATACTATTCATTGAAATGAAGCGTTCAGTAACGGTTAAACTACAGCCCTCAAAAGCTCAAGAAGACATCCTCTTCGAATTAGCTCACGCCACGGCAATAATCTGGAACAAACTCAATTACCAGCGTTTAAAACAATTCAAAGAATTTGGCAAAATCGACTTTAACGGAACAGAAAAAGAAGCTTACCACCTTTTCAAAAACTGGACTGGTGGTTCAACTGTTCAACAATTAGCCCGAAAGAACGCTGAGGCGTGGCGGAGCTTCTTCTCCCTCAACCGGAAGAAAAAGAAGGGAGAACTGCCCGAATGGTTTAAGCCAAAACCGCCAAAATTTATCAGGGAGGAAAATGGCAGAAAACTCTTCATAATTCCACTCCGGAACGACCAGTATAAAATTATGGGAAACGTCATCGAGTTGAGGAGGCTCGGAAGATTCGGCAGGCTCAAAATCCAGTTCAAGGAGAGAATACACTTAAAAGGCAAGCAGGGGAGGTTAGAAATCACTTATGATGGGGTAAAGCGGAAGTGGTACGCTCATCTAAGCTTCACGGTCGAGGAGAAACTTGAGAGTGGGGAGTGGGTTGCACTCCCGAGAACACCAAAAGGTAACCTCTCAGCGGGAATTGACTTGGGAGTGAACAATTTAATGGCTGTTTACGTTGAAAACGGCCAGAGCTTCCTCGTGAACGGGAGGCCTTTAAAGAGCATTGACTTTTACTGGAGAAGAAGAATCGCCGACTATCAGTCTAAACTCAACAAGTCCGGAGCTAAAACGAGCAGGAAGTTCAAGAGAATGCATGAGAAGGCCAAACTTCAAGCAAGACACTACATTAACACTGCCGTAAGGCAAACCGTGAGAAGGCTTTATGAGCTTGGAGTCTCAGGGATTGTGGTCGGTTATCCTAAAGGCATAGCCAGAAACTCAGACAAAGGCAGAACGCAGAATTTCATTCTCTCTCACGTGTGGAGGTTTAATTATGTTATCAAACGCTTGAAGGAAGTTGCTGAGGAGTATGGTATTAGTGTTATAATCACGGGTGAGGCTTTCACTTCTCAATCCTGTCCCCTCTGTGGCCAGCGGCATTCTAACGCTCGCTTTGTTAGGGGTTTGTTTGAGTGCCGCGGGGAGGGTGTTGTTATGAACGCGGATTTAGTTGGAGCGTTCAACATTTTGAGGAAGGCTGTGAAAACCATAACCCCCAGCCTACCGGGTTTGACGGCAGGTAGGGGTAACTGGCCTGAGACCGGGCCGGAGGGGTTCGAAGAACCCGTTTTAACGGGTTCTTTGATGAGAACCCCTCAAACCTCCCCATCACTGGCGAGGGGTTAAGCCAAACCCCCGCAAAGGGGAGGAGGTCAGGTTTTGATAGAAGATAGCAGTTCTTTTGATGTTTTCCCTTACGATAATTCAATAGCTTTTTAACCCGTCCGGCGAACCGGAATCAGGTGATGGAAAATGGAGCTCGGAAAGGAGTGGGAGAAGGCTTTGAGCGAGAATGACTGCGAGAAGCTGCTTGAGCTTTTTGACGATTACATCGAGGGCATCGAGGACGAGGAGACGCTGAGAAAAGAGCTGGAGAGGCTGAAGGAGGCCGTCGTTGGCTGTGGCGACCCCTACGAGCTGGCCCATGAGATGGCCCACGTTTATGCACACCTCGACGATGTGGAGAGCGGCATTGAGCTCTACAGGGAGCTGGCGGAGCGTAAGAGAGACGACCCGGAGGAGTACGCGACGGCACTCTACTACCTGGCCGATGCATACGAGCACTTCGGCATGCCGGAGAAGGCTATAGAGACCTACGAGGAGCTCCTCAAGCTTGAGGAAAAGCTGGGTAACGAGAGGGAGATAGCCCTAACACTGGCGAACATAGCGGTGAACTACGACGAACTCGGAGAAACTGAAAAGGCAATCGAGCTCATGGAGCGTGCCAAGGAGATTTTCGAGAGGCTCGGGGACGGAAGGAACCATATGGTTAGCCTGCTCGATCTGGCGCACTTCCACTACGAGCTCGGGGACTACGATACCGCAGAGGCGCTGATAGGGGTGGTTCTCAGACAGCCGAGGGAGGATGAAATAGAGGTCAATGCAAAGCTCGTTGAGGCGGAGATATTTGCGGGAAGGGAGGAGTATGAAAAGGCCTTCAGGGCGCTCAGGGATGGCCTCGTTAAGGCTGTGGAAACGGGGGATGAAGCGCTCGGTCTCGTCTTCGAGACGCTCGTTGACTTCATCGAGGGGCTCTTCAACGAGAACGCCTACGAGACGGTTGCCAAAAACATGGAGTCCTTTGCGGAGCTCTTCGAGGATGATACTGCGTACTTCTTCAGGGCAATAGGTGAGCTCGCCCGCTGGAAGGCTGGAGATGATAACGCCAAAGCCCGCTTCGATGAGCTCTACTCAAAGGTGGAAAACGAGGAGCTCAAAGCCATCCTCGACGAGTGGAAGAGGCCAAAGCTGAGTTTTGGGCCAGGGTTCTAGGCCTTTATTTCCTCATTTAATCCCTTGTGTAGCGCTCTATCTCAAGGAGGCTCTTTCTGATGACGTTTTCCCCGGCGTTCCATATTTCGATTCCAACGACATTGCCATTCTTGTCGTACTCAAACCATACATCGTCGTCAACTTCATCGGTATCGGTCACGGGGCCCTCTCTAATCAGGATGTATAAGATGTCAGCATTTGGATCGTATCTTACTTTCATACCTCCACCCACCTCCGGGATGATACTCGTCTTTCAATGATTTTATCGAGGCTCTTACCTTCCGAAAGCCTCGTCCGTTAGGGTGGGGATGCAGTGTTCTTGAGTCTGCCATTCAGATCACCGAAAGCCTTTTAAGTTTTGCCAGCGTAATAGGGCCTCGAAGAGGCCGTAGTAAGACAACCCGATGAGACGAGGGGTTTCACCCTCCAGCGTTGGGGGGTTGACGCCGTAAGGCGTCCTCTCAAGGCTCTGCCCATTGAAGCGGTCAAAAACTCCGAAAGGTGGCCTTTGAACCATAACCCTGAGCCTTCCCGCTTTAGCGGGGGGTAGGGGTAACTGGCCGAAGACCCGGCCGGAGGGGTTCAGGGGACCCTTGAAAGGGTTCTCTGATGGAGACCCCTCAAACCTTCCCGCCTTTAGGTTAGGGGGTTTCCGGTGGAACCCCCGCAAAGGGGAGGAGGTCAGTGGTGTCTATAACGGTTATAACTTCAACAGTATCCTCTATTTTATCGTAGGCTATTATCAACCAGTGCCCGGGGATTCTCCTCCTACCAATTGCAACAAAATGACCCGAGCGCAGATCATAGAACTTTCTTTTGGATGAATCGATAACCGTATGTCAATCTCCCGTTCTCTAAGCCTTTCTTTTGCATGCTCTGTTAGGGCAATCCTCATCAAAACATAATTTGGCCAGAAAACTAAAAATATTGTGGTTTTTGCATTCAAATCAAGACCTTGATATGAGAAAAGGAATGAGGATTCAGATCCTCGAAACGGTCTCGACTTCCGCGCTTTCCACGTTCTCGACCTGCCTGAAGAGCTCGGCGACCTCGTCGTAGGAGTAGCCCTCGGCGTCCTTTCCGAGGACGTAGAACTTGAGCGCAACTAACCCGAAGGCTATGGGCTCGCGCTCAACCTTTGCTAAACCGAACTTCTCAGGAATTGCCGCCTTAAGCTTCTCCTCAAGCTCATCGAGGTTTACTTCAGGATCGGTCGGCATGACCTTTATAACGCCAACGAGATTGAAGTCTGTCATCTTTTTCACCTCCCTCTGTTTATGGTCCCTCCCAGCCGCACTTGGGGCATTTGTACGGTACGGCCAGGACTCTGCAGCTTTCGCATCTCCATATTATTTCCTCGCCACAGTTCGGGCACACGAAATGAGTGGCGTTTTCCCTTGGGCCTATCTCCTTTCCGCATGATGTGCACACAGGTATGTCAAATTTGGCTTCCACTGCCAACACCCCCTAGAAAGGTGGTTTTTAATCACTGAAGGGCGTTAATGGAGTTGACTTATAAACCTTTCTCTGGAGGAAGGCGCGAACTACAATGAGAGCACCTGCCCCAGTTCTTCAATCCTGAGCCTCAGGCTTTCTATCATTCCCTCCCAGTTGGGGCGTAAGCTCTTTGGAATGAAGTGGTTGGTGGAGTTGCCGATGTACCGGGCATTTTCCTTTGCGTAATCGAGCTTTTCAATTAAACTCTTTAGGAAGTCCTCATTATTAATGTGGTAGAATTCAAGGGTGAGCTTCAAAGCATTTTCCAGCCTTTTCTTATCAAACTCCATGTTGAGGGCGTGGAAAGAATCGTAGATATCCTTGCCCTCGGTGCGGTTGTAGAGAGCGGCGAGTTTCTTGGCGAGCAGGTCCTCGAAGGAGTAGACCATGAACATGGTCGGATACTCACTGACGAAGGGAGACTTAACCAGCTCAATTCTGGCCTCAACGTAGGGCGGCCTGCTGAGGTAGAACTCAACTTTAACCCTGTCCCTGTTTCCAAGGGGCTGTTTCGTAGATGGCAACAATTGGAGCATTTGAATTCTTTTGTTTTCCGTAATTTTTAAATAGTTTTGGAGTTTATTTTAGGATAGTGTGGCGGTCTCCGATATGTGGGGTTTGTAAGCCCGAATGGAGACTGAAAACGGAAGATGTGGGGAGTCTCCGTTCCCCCCGAAAGCCACCCAATGAAGACGGGAGGGTGGAAGGTTATCCGCTACGATTATTTCAAAAGTTCCAAAAGTAGCGGACAACCAGAACGGTTAGTATAGTAGCAGTCGAAGCGGAAAGTTCTGTGCAGAACCCCCGGGCCTTTAACGTCAAATCCCTCGACGAGTTTCATGCCCTCTTTTATCTCCTCGGCTGCGGTGCCGAGGTCGCCGTCAAAATAATCAATGTCTATGTCCTCAGAAAACCTTGCTGCTCCAATCTTTACAAGGTAAACCCTGTTGAGAGCAGTTCCGCCTTTAAGTATCGCCTTCTCGCCGAAGATTTCCCACAGCTGGCTTAACAAGAATGAAATACGCTCCTCCTTGGCAATGTAGTTCAGGCCCAGCCCGGTCTTCGCTGCCAGATACAGGAGCATTTCCTCATCCATACGCCCACCCCAGTATCTTCTCCTTTCCAAGGTTGTCTATCACTTTCCACTCCTTAATGCTCCTCCCGCGGGAGGGAAAAGTTGGAACGAGCTTCGTCCAGCCCTTAACTCTGCCCCTCAGATAGTTAAGAACTTCCTCGGGGATGTTTACTCCTAACTCGTTTTTGAGGAGCTCCAGAACATAGCCAGTCCTTTGGCAGAGGGAGTCGCTGGCAAAGCGTTCGAAGTAGCCCAAGAATTCGTCCCAGTCGAGTTTTCCGGCCTCATAAAGGGCTTTGGTTATCTCAGAGTAGCCCCCGCAGTATCTCGGCTTGTAAAAGCAGTCGAAGAACGTCTTCGCGAGGGTGGATGTATAGATTCCATCCTTAAGCGTCATTCCTGTGGCCTTTTCTCCCAGGGCAACGGCCTTGATCGTGTACTCTCTAATGGTTCTCTCACCTGATTTTTTTGGTGTGGCCACGAATATTGTGAATGGCTCGTATTCGAGTAAGCCATAAAGCCTCAAGGAGGAAGAGAAGGCGATGTACCCCGGGAATAGAGCAAGGGCTATCCTGTAAGGGTTTTTTATTGAGGGGTTTCCGGGGTGTTCATTGACGAGATAGAGGCCTTTCTTCAGCCTCGTGAGGTAGCCCTTTCTTGAGAGGCTCGAAAGAACCTTCCTAACCATTCCCCCGCTGAGACTTGGAAAGAGCGCTCTAATCTCGTCAGCACTCACTATATCAGTCCCTCGTATTGCCCGCATTATATCCTGTTCAGTTTTTGTCAGGTAGTAATTTTTCCACATATAATGACCAATATGGTCATTTTCTTAATAAAATTTTCGGAACAGATTAAAGGAGTGTAACTAATGGCATTCTATAACCACTCACTTGATATGCCGAGATGCGGGGTTCCATCCCTGCAGAAAACTTTGCCTTCGCAAAGTTTCATCAAAGTTTGTGTGTCCTCATTGACGATCTTCTCCAAAATGGTTTTTCCGTATAATACTCAAACTCACATGTTTCACTCCAACAGCGCCCTACGGGCGCTAAAACAATAAGAAACCAAAACAAAAAACGGCTGATTGAAATAAAACCAGTCAAAACTCTCAAACTTATATAGAAGACACACAAACTTACTTCAGCAGATTATGCAGTTAAGACTTTTGATCAACCTCTGCCCAGCAAAGGTTGCTGGGGGCTCCACCCCCTCGCCCCATGTGGAAACCTTTTTATGATGTCGGACAAATGGGTTAAATAGGGATACAAATGGGTGCCAGCGTGAAGATTACTGCTAGGATTCCCCCGGCACTAGCGGCCGAAATAGACCGGCTGGTTCAGGCGGGGTATTACTCCAGCAGGAGTGAGGTCATCAAAGAGGCCCTCAGGGACTTTATAATGAGGAACAAACTCCTCCCAAAGGAGATCAGGGATGAAGAATACCTGAAAGCTATCCAGAAGATGGTAGAGCCCATCCTTGCCGAGGATTGGGAAAGCGAGGCCGACGAGTACTGGAGCGAGGTTAAGGGTGTGAAGTATGAGCCCGAGATGTGAGCCCAAAGGAGATCTCCAGCAGTGGGAGATTATTACGGTGGCTTTCCCTTTTACCGACTCGGCACGGAAGAAGCCCCGCCCTGTTTTGATCCTCTCAAACTCAAAGTTCAACAGAGTCAGCAACAGCATCGTGGTCTGCCAAATAACGTCCAACCTTGGGAGCGGGTTCGAGGAGTACAATGTTGAGATAACGGGAGATGACGTTTGCCTTTATGAAGGAGCCTTTATCCGGCCGAGCCTCATAAAGCCGTACATTGTGTTTTCCGTCTCAAAACGTGAAGTCCGAACCAGAATAGGGATGCTGTCCCCTGAAAAAATCGATGAGGTTAGAGCCAACCTGAGGAAACTATTTTTAACCGGGCTCTAGTTCAATGAAACTAAAATTCCTTACCCGGGCAAGCATCGTTGTCTTCCCAACACCACGGAGGCCGTAGAGGACAAGAATCCGCCTCTCCCCGCTCTTGGGGAAAGATCCTCACCGCATTATAGTCTATCCAAACAGAACAAAATCCCCATGTCTTAGTCGACTTGAACAGACTAGAGCCCAAATTTGGTGGAGATTAACTTGGTTTCTGTCTTATACTCTCTGAAGGACAGTGCCCTTAGAACCATACACAAACCTTCCGCCGGCACTGAAACTTTTCGCCAGAAAAGTTTCTATGGTGGGCCCGCGGGGCTTCGAACCCCGGACCTCCCGCTTATCAGGCGGGCGCTCTGACCAGGCTGAGCCACGGGCCCATGGTGCCCCGGCCGGGATTTGAACCCGGGTCGCGGGATCGAGAGTCCCGCATGATTGACCGGGCTACACCACCGGGGCGTGTCCAATACCATAAGGCTGGAGTTGATTTAAAAAGTTTTCGGCCTGCATTGGAATAACTGCGGTTTATTGCGGCTTTCCTGCTTTCAGGGTATGGGAAGGTATCCGTGGAGTTAACTAGGGACTTATGAAGGAAAAGGGCCGGGTGGTCAGCATTTCCATGGACATTTTGGGTATGTTTGAATACTGTACATGCTTCTGGAAATCGGAGGCCCGCGTAGCGTTTTTAATCAATGATTTGCCCCGGAAGTGGTCTAATATTCTGAAAACGGGGGATTAGACACTGAAAGGAGGGTGATATTTTTTCCTTCAAGCCTCGCCCTTCAGGGCTGGAGAAGAGGTCAGATGTTGGCGTAACCAGGGTCAAAAGAAGGTCTGTTTATTGAATGAGAAAAACATCCATTTCCAATATATTAATGGTGGTCTAAAGCATATTCGTGGTCATGAGAACAAAAAAGCTTTTATATTGCTTTGTTGTTCTCATGACCGAAAAGAGGCGATTATATGCCGATAGATTTAGGCCGTTTAAAGGCTAATATTCGGGAGTACATAGATATGGGAGAGTTAGCTTATAAACAGGGAAAATATAATGCTTCCCTAATGCTTTACTTTAAAGCTTTGGTTGGAATTTGTGATTACATCATTAAGAGGGATTTAAACAAAGAGCCGGAGAACCATACTCATAGGTTCAGGATTTTAAGGGAGCATTATCCGGATTTGTACAGGGTAGTTGATAAGTTCGTTAATTTCTACCGGGACACCTATCAGGAGAGGGTTAGAAAAAGAGAAGTGGAGGAGTTGAGGAATGCCGTTCTCAGGCTTACCGATAGAATTAGATAAGCTTATGGGGGTAGCCAAAAAGTTCAAGAAAAAGCATAGGAAAATCTTCGATATTGTCCTCTATGGATCCTCCGTAAAGGGAAAAAAGAAGCCTAATGATTATGATTTTATGCTCCTTTTGAGGAGAGCAAGGGAGGGAGAAAGATTTGATTTAGCTTTTGAATTCAAAGAGAAACTCTTAGACTTGGGCTTTCCTCACGAAAAGTTAGACGTCAAGGCCATCAACCTGGAGAGTCTTTGGGATCCAAACTATCTGGCTACCCCTGGAATTATCATAGAAGGTTTTTCACTCACCAGGGGAAAGCCAATCCACGAACTAATGAACAGTGAAGGGTATAGTTTGTTTAATATAAATCTGCACGGATTAGATAAGAACCAGAGAAAGAAGTTTAATTATGCCCTTAAGGGGAGAAATGGGGATGGTGGGTTTATCAAAGAAATTAACGGAAAATACTTAGCTCCTTGGGTAATTTTAATCCCTATAGAGAATACTTACAGATTCAAAGAATTCTTGGACTATTGGGGAGTGGAGTATGAGGTTTATTTAATGTTTGGTATTAAAGCTTAGCCTGCTGTTCTTTTTAACCATTAAGGGTCAGAGAAGGTTTTAATAAGAGGTTGGCTATTCCTCAGCTTGACATTTTTCTTTTGCAGGCCTCGCCCTTCAGGGCCGGGGAAGAAGTCCCCCCATCATCAAAGACATATGGAAAAGTGGAAGGATGTATGGTATCTGGCTATGTGCAGAGAAAAGTTTCGGGAAGGTGAAGAAAGCTTAGTTTCAGAAAAGGGAATTAACCAAGTTTGCTATGTGCAGAGGAAAGTTTCGGAAAGGTGAAGAAAGTTCCACAGAATGATATCGTGTGGAAGCTGTTTCTTTTGTTGTGCCTGTATATTTTTGGGATTGTGAATTTTTTTGAAGTTTTGAGGGTGATTTTGTTTTGGACTATTTCCGTTCAGCCTGAAGGCTGGTGGCCTTCTGTTTGAGGCAGCCGGTGGCTTCGATGTGAACGGGTAAATGAAAATTTCGGTGAGCGGAAGGATAAGGACGTGCAAAAAAGGGGTCAAGTTTAGGGTCAAGTTTAGGGTCAAAAAGCATTTGCGAGAAGCCTTAATAACCTGCGTGAATTTTTCACGCAGAATGGGATGCTTCACTTTTTCCTCCCGCTCAAATTTTTCAATCAGAGTTTCATGGCTTCCCTCACCGCAGCGCCCAATGTCCCGAAGAAACCCCGGAAGATTTCAGAAGAACACACTTTGAAAACGTAGTAGAGGGATGTTTCTCTTTTAGACCTGCACTCATTAATCGTTAATTCAGAGGAAAATTTCAACCTCTGCAGAGATTATGAGGTAACAGATTTCTGGATGTTGTTTATGAAGCAAAACTGGTAACTCGTGATAAGGATCTGCTCGATTTGAGGGATAGCAAAAGGAAGGTGGCATCACTTTAAAAATACTGAGAGCCGAAGAATTTCAGGAATGGCTGAGAGGCGAGTGATATGAAAACCCTCGAAGAGATCGGGAGGATATCTATTTTGAAACCGAAACTCCCTTAAAAAAGAAAATAAGAACAACAGAGAAATACTGGGAATTTATCGTGAGCATAAAGCACCCAATAATGAGGGACAGGGAAAAAGACACTGTTCAAACCCTAAAAGAGCCCGATTTTATCAGGCAGAGCAGAAAAAACGCCGGTGTGTACCTTTACTATCGCAAAATCAGGGATAAGTTTATCTGTGTTGTATGCAAACATCTAAACGGGGATGGATTTATAATCACAACTTACATCACCGATAGAGTTAAGGAAGGTGCGGAGATATGGAGAGGAGGTTAATTTTAATTCACAACAAAGATATGAAGACGCTCGATATCTGTTTGATGATCCGGAAAAGGAAGCCGTCTGTGAGGAGGTCGGAGAGGGAATTATCCTGAAAAAGGATGAGAACGGCAGGGTAATTAGGATAGGGGTGCTTTTACTTTTCGCATGAAGACATCCCCCTTGAGTTCAGGGCCATTGCGAGGAGCATTAAAACATAACAATGGAGTATGCCGGGAAGAGGTGAAAATCTGACCTCCTCCCCCTTTGTGAGGGTTCAGCTTTAGTCCCCCGCTATTGATGGGGAGGAGGTCAGCACTCCAAAACTTAAAAGGATTTCAGTGATTTGAATGTCTGACTCAGGAACACTGCATCCCTGCCCCGAGGCTTTCAAAAGAAAGATATTGAACTCGAAAAAAGAGAGTGAAGAAAGGAGCGGTGAAAAACATGAGAATATATCTTGATGTTTGCTGCCTCAATAGGCCATTTGATGACCAAAGTAATGAGAGGATTCGACTTGAAAGTGAAGCCGTTCTTATAGTCCTAGAAAGATGCCTCGATGAGTGGATAATGATAGGCAGCGAAGTTATAGATTATGAAATTTCAAAAATCCCTGATAGTGAGAGAAGAGAAAAAGTTAAGATACTGGCTTCCATCGCAAGGGAGAAAGTCGTCCTTGAAAGCGAAATAATAAAGAGGGCAAAAGAAATAGAGAAGCTGAGTATTAAAGCAATGGATGCCCTCCATATTGCCTGCGCTGAAAGGGCCTCCAATATTATGCTGACGACAGATGATCCTCTTATCAAAAAGGTTAAAGAGAATGGGGATAAAATCAAAGTGAGAGTTATGAATCCGGTTAAGTTTGTTGAGGAGGTGCTGGGGATTGAGTGAGGTTAGAACAATTAGTGAGATCAGAAAAATCGGAATTAAAGCTTTAACACAGTCTTTAGGCCCGATTGGGATGGTTCGCTTCCTTCAGAGCTTTGAGATGGGTTACGGTGACTACACGAAGGAGAGGCACGAGTGGCTGGAGGAAAACATGGACAAAATCATAAGGGAGATAAAAAAGAGAAGAAGCCTTGGGTTGGAATACGAATCAAAAGATACTCAAGTTTAAGTTCATTGAAAACCAAAAATCCGCAAAAGAGCTGAGGGCTGAGATTTATGATGATTTTTGGACATTCCGTGGCAGAGCTCTGCAGGAGAGTTATAACCCATGACAGAGAATTTGAAAAAATCAAGAAGGCATCTGTACTGGATAAGTATTATATCCCAACGAGATACCCAAACGGACTGCCGGGAGGGGTCCCCTATGAGGTCTTTGATGAAGTTGACGCTGAGAGGGCGGTTAAGCTAGCTGACTCGTGAAAAGGAAGCTGAAGAACGGTGGATAACATGGATCTTGGGGAGATTGAGAAAATTTTAAAGGAGCACAGGAGAGAGCTGGAGAGAAAGTTTAAGGTTAAGGAGATCGGGATTTTTGGCTCTTACGTGAGGGGAGAGCAGAGTGAGAGAAGCGACGTTGACATTCTTGTGGACTTTTATGAGACGCCATCGCTCTTCGAATTCATAGAGCTTGAGATGTATTTAAGCGACCTGCTTGGAGTTAAAGTTGACCTTGTCATGAAGAGGGCTTTAAAACCACACATAAAACAGTACGTCTTAAGGGAGGTCATTTATGTATGAGTTCTAATGATCTTTATTTTGAAACAGAGACACCATTGAAAAAGAAAATAAGAACGACAAGAGAATACTGGGAGTTTATCGTGAAAGTGAAGCATCCGATAATGAGAGGAAGAGAGAAAGATGTAGTCATGACGCTAAAAGATCCAGAGTTCATCAGGCAGAGCAGGAAAGACCCTAATGTATATCTTTATTATCGCAGGACTGGAGATAAGTTTATCTGTGTTGTATGCAGACATTTGAATGGAGATGGATTTATAATCACAACTTACATCACCGATAGAATTAAGGAAGGTGAGGAGATATGGAGAGGAGGTTAATTTTAATTCACAACAAAGATATGGAGACGCTCGATATCTGGTTTGATGATCCGGAAAAGGAGGCAATCTGTGAAGAAGTTGGAGAGGGAATTATTTTGAAAAAAGATAAAAACGGCAGGGTAATTGGAATAGAAGTGCTTTACTTTTCACATGAAGACATTCCTCTGGAATTCAAAGCCATCGCGAAGACTGCCAGAACATGAACTAGGATAAAGGTGAGATAATGAAGGTTGTGATGATTAAAGTTCCGGACATGAATCAAGGTGAGGAGTCATGCCAAAAGTTGTTGAGGCTGTTTATGAGAATGGAGTGTTAAAGCTCACAAAACCGATAAAGCTTCCAAAAAGGAAGAAAATCCTTGTGTATATTGAAGAAAAGAGGTTCTCCGAATTAATCGATGAGCTTGAGCTCGAAGCCAGGGAAGATTTGGACAAAACACTGAGGGAAATCAGGAGGAAGAGGTATTATGAATAAAGCAGCGTTAGACACAAGTGTGATAGTGAAGAGTATACTTGCTCCAAGAAAGTCACTTCCCAAGGATGTTTACGAGAGAGAAATTGAAACCCACAAAAAATGTCGAAAACTGGTAAAGTTCATTGACAGCAAAGATTTTGAGGTTTATATTCCAAATGTAGCACTTGTCGAGATTGCAAGTGTTTTAAAGAGGAACGGATATCACAGACTAATTCCACGAGTCTTAGAATCACTTTCAGCTTCATACATCTTTATACCAGAAGAAGACATATTTGAACTGAGCATCGAAGTCGCCACGAAAACCGGAGCTTCCGGCTTTGATTGCTATTTCATAGGCAACTGCTCTATTGCTCAACGCCACTTTAATAACCGATGACAAAAAAATGAACAGACATGCTCGTTCAATAGGTTTAAACAGCATACTCATCCGAGAAAAAGAGCTCGAAGAGATAAAGAAAAAGCTGGGTGAATAACATGAAAACCCTAATAGTAATTCCCGCATATAATGAGGAATTAACTATTGGTTCGGTCGTTGCTTTAGCGAGGAAGTACGGCGATGTCTTGGTGGTTGACGACGGGTCGGGTGACAGGACATCGGAGATCGCCCGTGAGGCAGGCGCAATTGTTATAAGGCACGGCACTATGGTTGTTATAATAAATGCAGAAAATCAGCTTAACGGTGCGCTCAGGGTGGTTGCATGATAAAAAAGCTCGCATTTACGCCGTCAGATGTCACCATAATAATCCCAACCCTAAATGAGGCGGAGGGCATCGGGAAGGTAATAGATGAGTTCAAAAAGCTCGGCTATAACAACATCCTCGTTATAGACGGCAACAGTGAAGATGATACCCGGAAGATTGCGAGAGAGAAAGGAGCGAGAGTTGTCGTGCAGAGCGGCAGGGGCAAGGGCCAGGCCGTTGCGGAGGCCTTTTCCCTCGTTGACACAGAGGTTGCCGTTCTGATCGACGGCGATGGCACGTACGACCCGAAGGACATAGAGAAGATGCTCGAACCCATAAGGAGAGGGGTTGCGGAGCACGTCATAGGCAACAGGCTGGTTAACTTTAAGGACGGCGCTTTTACAAGGCTCAACCTCATGGGCAACAAGATTCTGAACTGGATTTTCCGGGTTCTCTACGGGGTTGAGCTCTACGACATCCTTTCCGGATACAGGGCATTGAGGAAGGACGTCTATAAAAACGCCAACCTTCTGAAGCACGGGTTTGAGGTCGAGGCCGAGCTTACCGTTGAGACCCTCGCCAACGGCTTCAGGATCATGGAGGTGCCCATAAACTATTACAAGCGTCACGGGGATACCAAGCTCAGCCCCCTTGGAGATGGTCTCAGGATAGGCAGGACGATAGCCGAGCTCCTCGTGAGGTACAACCCGGCAAAGTACCTCTACTTCCTCGGCGGGCTGTTCCTTCTCCTCGGTCTGCTCTCCGGGGCTTATGTGGTCTATGAGTGGTTCAGACACATCTCCCACAACCTTCTGGCTATAGTTACTGCCATCCTTGTCCTCGGCGGGGTCCAGTTCATGGCGATCGGCTTTGTGATGAGCTACCTCTTCAGGGTGATGGTCGAGGTCAAGAAGAGCATAAGGGAGCTGAAGGAGTAGGCGGGTGGAAGAGTGAAGCCAAGGGTTGCAATAATCGGCCTCAGAGGCATTCCCTCAAAGTACGGTGGGACTGAGACGTTTGTTGAGGAGCTTACTGAGAGGCTAAAGGGGAGTTTTAGGTTTTATGTCATGCATGAAGACCGAAAATTCTTTGAGGACGAGTATAATGGGATAATTCGGGTGCATTCCCCAGCAGTTGAAAGCAAGAGCACGAGCATCCCGTCAATCAACGACTTCCTGAACGCCGTGTACATCCTTTCAAAGCACGGGGATGAGATTGACCTGCTGTACTTCCTTGGGCCTGACAGCTCTGTGGCCGCACTGCTGGCCCGATTTTCAAAAAAGAAAATCCTCATCAACCCCGACGGTGTGGAGTGGCGCAGGTTGATAAAAAGAAGCCGCTTTGTGTCCTTCCACCTCTTTCCGGTGTACCTCGCCACGATGATCTACATGTACCTCATGGAGTACCTGTCCTGTAAAGTTCCTGACATTGTTGTTGCAGATTCCCTTGGAATTAGGGAGCATCTGGAGGAAAGGCACAAACCGAGGAAGGTCGTCTATATCGCCTACGGCGCGAGGGAGCTTGTTCCTTCCGGCCTTTCTAAGGATGAGGAGCTGAAGGCACTTGAAGAGTTCGGGCTTGAGCCTGGGGGATACTACCTCACAGTCGCCAGAATAGTTGCGGAGAACAACATCCACCTTGAGGTCGAGGGCTTTAAGAAAGCTAACTCAGAAAAAAAGCTCGTCATAGTGGGAAACTTCAACGAAAAAGACCCCTACACAAGGCACCTCCTGAGGCTGAGGGGCGGTGATGAAAACATTGTGTTCCTCGATCCGATATACGACAGGGAAGTCCTTGGAGTTCTGAGGAAGAACTGCTTCGCCTACATCCACGCCTACGAGGTCGGCGGGACGAATCCATCTTTACTTGAGCAGATGCTGTTTAAGAGGCCTATCTTGGCCTATGACGTGCCATTCAACAGGGAGGTTCTGCAGGAGGGGGGGATATATTTTAAAGATGCCAATGATTTGAGTAATAAAATGAGGATTCTTGAGCGCGGGGAGTTCGACCTAAGGCTTATAAGAAAGACCCAGGTTAAGAGGATACGGAGGCAGTACAACTGGGAGAAGGTCGCGAGGGAGTATGAGAGGGTGTTTAAATCCTTAATCGGAGGGAGACAGTTATGAAGCTCCTTTTAATCAACTACATGGAAACCACAGCACCGGGCGGAATTAATAAAGTGGTGTTTGAAATTGTCAGGTGGCTCTCTAAGTGGGGTCATGAAGTAGTAGTTTTTAACCCTGCTTGGAATGACAAACTGCAAATGACTGAAGAAGAGATAGAGAATTTCAAGTTGATCAGAGGGTATAAGTACAGGGAATTCCTTTATGGTCTTAGTGTCAAAAATGTTAAAGTTATCAAGGAGATAATAAGAAAGTTTAATCCAGATATTGTTCATGTTCATGGAGCACATACATTATTTTCGGCGGAAATACTCTTTCTTTTAAAAAATATGATACGATTTAATCCTGTAGTTTTTACACCCCATTATGATCCACTTAATAGGAACACAATTGCAGGCAAAATATTTGGGTCGCTTTATGATAAAACAATTAACAGGCACTTTATTAATCTTGTTGATCATTTGATTTCTGTCTCAGATTTTGAGGCTAAAAATGTTAGAGTTATCTTTAGAGTTCCATTTGAGAAGATAACAGTAATTCCACATGGGGTTCCAAAGATAGTGGCGAGAAGAAAGTCAAAAAAGTTTGGATCCCCACTTAGACTCCTTTATGTTGGGTATCTAAATGAATACAAAGGAGTCAATTATATAATATTGACTCTCCATCATCTTGTATATTATTTTAGATTCAAAGATGTTAGATTAAGAATAATCGGAGAGGGGCCCGAAAAAAGAAACCTTCTATTATTGTCAAAGAAACTAAAAGTCGAAAAGTTTATAGAGTGGATTCCTTTCCTTCCTCATGAAGAAGTCCTAAGAGAGATGAAAAAGGCTGATATCTTTTTGTTATTATCAAAATCAGAAGGTTATGGAATTGTAGTTGCTGAGGCATTAGCCATGGGAACTCCGGCAATAGTAACAAAAGGGACAGCTTTAGAGGAGTTTACAAAGGAACCAGGATGTTTTGGCGTTGATTATCCACCCGATCCAAAGGAGGTAGCAAAGTTAATCTTAAAAATCGTGAACAGCGATGTCAAAGTTGGACCATTTAGCAAGAAGATAAGGACTTGGGATGATGTTATTAGAGATTACGAAGATGTGTATTATTCCCTACTGTAAGCCGGTTTTCCTGTTTCCCCCCGGATGCCGTTTATCAGACCCAAAATAAAACTAACGGCTACTTTCGAATTTTGATAATACAAAAAATATACGCCCTCTAAAAAAGCAAGCCTTATGGTTAGTGTGAATCCCAAACTCAAAAATCTCTCAAGTCCATATAGCTCTTTTCGTATAAAATGAATGGCATTGCGGGCAAACAAATATGTGGCAAATGAACTTATCCTTTTTTCTGATGGGTTATTTGATCCAGTCTTGTGCCAGATACGAGCTTGTGGATTAACTTTCAGGTAATATCCATACCTTGAAGTTCTGTAACAAAAGTCGGTCTCTTCCCAATACGCAAAAAAATCTTCATCTAAAAGACCAATCTTCTGGAATGCACTACGTCTAATCAGCATACAAGCTCCATGGACTTCATCTGTTAAGACTGGGTTAGTATAATTACAGGAGTTTTGCTTATGTCCAAATATCTGTTTGTGGAGGAATATTGGAATAAAATTTACTCCACAGTACTGTATTATGTTAATCCTTCCATTATAATCATAATAATAAATCTTCGGCCCAACAATCCCAATTTTCTCATCGCTCTCTGCAACCTTAACGAGCTCCGTCAAAAAGTTCGGGTCGACAACGGTGTCATTATTTAGCAATAGGACATAATCCGGATTCAAGACGCTCAGGGCAAATTTTATTCCAACGTTATTGCCTCCGGCAAAGCCATAGTTGTCCCTGTTCTTTATCAAAATCATTCTTCTGTTAACGTCGTACTTTTCATAAACCGGGCGATTGAACTTCCCCTGCTTTGCTTCGTCCTCATCAACCTCAAAGACCTTTATCGGCTTGTTACTGGGATTGTATTCAAAAAACTTTGAAACAACCTTGATTTTCCCCCCGGCGTATTCTTTAATCTTCTGAAGGGAATCATCCTTAGAACCATTATCAACCACAATAACATCGTAATTGGGATAGTTAATCCTGTAAACTGACTCCAAGCATTCAACCGTATCCTTCCAGCCGTTCCAGTTGAGGATTATTATTGAGATCCTCGGTATCATGACAAACTATTTTAAAGCAATAACCTTTTTAATGCTTTCTTCTTTTTTATAACTCGGTGAGCAGATGCTGAATAATATAAGCTTTAAAAAATTTGCAGTCATATCACTGTCATTGCTTTTAGCGTTTAATGGGAGCATAGCATTGGATTACTTTAATTTGAGTATTCCATTGATTAGGCAGATTTTTGGATTTTTGTTCTTAACATTCATCCCCGGATACACAATTTTAAGAATATTACGGATTGGTAGGATTGATAAGGTCGAGTCTCTTCTCTATGCAGTTGGATTAAGTCTTTTTTATGTAATGATTGTCAGTGTTGTAATCAATTTTGTCTATCCAACGATCGGAATTGAAAAACCAATAACGCTAAAGTCGCTTTTAGTAACTTTCAACGCCACATACCTTTTACTTCTACTTGGATCATATCTTAGAGATAAAAGTTATTTGGGAAGTGAAAATATTAGTAGAACAAAGCTCAGAGATATTTTAAATCCTCAAGTTTTGGGATTATCACTTTTGCCTATTTTGGCAATTTTAGGAAGCTATAACATGAATGAGAAAGTGAACTTACTAACTATTGTTCTTGTTGATATCTCATTTGCATTTTTGATTTTCCAGAATAAGTTGAAAAGAGAGGCATTCGCAGTATGGACTTTTTCTTTGTCTTTGTTGTATGTATATTGGATGTTCTCACATCATATATGGGGAAGGGATATATATGTAGAGTACCAAATTGCACATTTAACCTACATAAATGGACTATGGAATTTTCAAATAAAACAGAATTATAATGCAATCCCTATAGTAACATTAATGATCCCCATTTTTTCGGAACTTCTTAAAATTAATTTAACATATGTATTCAAAGCTCTAATGCCCTTTTACATCTCTTTGCTTCCAGTTGCTCTTTATTATCTCGTAAATACTAGTGTTCTCAAAGATAAAAGGCTTTCTCTCCTTGCAATATTCCTTTTCATTTCTGATTGGTACTACAAAATAAATTATATCACTGTGAGGCAAGCTATAGCAGAGTTGTATATAGTACTGTTGATTATTACAATGATCCATAAGAAAAGTAAGATACTAATATTATCCTTTATCCTTGGGATAATATTCTCCCATTATGGCTCATCATCTATCTTTTTGTTAGCCATTGTTGGAGCATGTGTCTCGTCACAAATTGTTAAACCTGCAAACAAGGTAGATGGAGACATTATCAAAAAGGTTACATTAATATATGGAGTTGCTATGCTTTCTTGGTATCTTTACATTGCTAGCTCCTCGTTATATTATTCATGGAGATTTGCTATAAATGGTCTAATTATAGGAATAAAAGAGATGTTGCTACAGGAAACAGCCCTGAAATTTGTTGCTGAAAGTCCAAGTGGATTGCTTAGCAATATTTATAAAGCCTGGTACTTAACTGCACAGTTTGTGACAGCCGTGGGCTTTTTATATTACATTTACACAAGAAAGCTAAAATTGGCCTTATTCAATTATTTCTCAATAATGGGAATGGGACTTTGGGGAGCGATGGTAGCCTTACCTTTCTTTGCAAAGTTTATGGATCCAGCAAGAACATACCATTTTTCTTTGTTGTTTGTAAGTCAGTATTTCTCTTTTGGAATAATTGCTCTGCAAGAGAAATTAACAAAGCTTGTTCATATTAAATTCTCTAAGAAAAAAGCCTATAAGGTTGCGACAGTGTTTTTGGTAGTTTTGTTGCTTTTTAATACTGGAGTGATGTATGAGATTTTTAAATACCAACCAAAAGAAATACCCGTAAGCTGGAGCTGGATGGCATTCTCAGAGGATTCAACATATAGATATAAATTTTATGTTGATTATAGAACATTTGATCAGAATGTTGTTGCAGGTAATTGGATTAAAATGTTTAAAGAAAACAAAAAAATCCTAACGGACACGCCTGGAAAAGCAAATTTAAAAGCATATGCACTAATGGGGGATAAAGACGTGGCTTTGTTAACAAAAATAGACAATGCAATGCTAACCAATAGTTACATCTTTTTAGGATACAATGTAATGAGGGGGGACATACTAGTGTACTCCATCCCAATATTAAAGGGAAAACCGATAACATATATTAAATATGCCACATGGAGAATATTCTTAAAAACTGTAAAAAACACCATATATTCAAATGATGATGCCATGATCTTGGTTTAATCTCTACCACTTCGTAGTCCCACATATAGCGCTTTTTCAAACTCTTTTGTAGCTTTTTCCCAAGTAAATTGTTTTATATGGTTATACCCTCTCTCGGCTATCTTTTTAGCCTCATCCCAATTGTTAAGCAAGTAGTTAATTCCTTCAACAATTTTTTGAGGATTCTGAGGTGGAACTACGATTGCAGTTTTGCCTGGAATTGTATAATGTGGAACTGCTCCTACATTCGTAGAAACTACTGCACATTTACAAGCCATCGCTTCCATAGGGGGCAAATAAAAGCCTTCTACCCAGCTAGGTCCTATAAAGATATGGGCTTTACAATACAATTGTCTTAGTTCTTCATCACTTGGTCTCTCAAAAAATTTAACCCAATTTGGCAGATTACTAGGCTTTCTCGGCCCATAAAGCCAAATTTCAACTTTATCCTTGTATCTTGTATAAACCTCTCTAAGAGCCTTTAAACCATCTAAGTCTCCTTTCCATGGAATTCCACGATAAGGCATTAAAATAATCCTCTTTTCAGCATTCCAATCTTTCTCATTATCGCAATGGAAAATATCGAAATTCACACCATTTATTATCATCCCATAAACTTTTTGCCCAAAACGCTTTTCTAAAAGTTCCTTAAGCCATGGAGAAATTGTAATTTTCTTCAATGGCATTGTATATGTTGCATCCACAAGCTCTTTCACTTTCTTAAGATAGGGATCCTCTGGGATAATGTATGACATTGCTATTGGAAGGCGGTTGGTGTCTTTTTCAATTTCTCTTGCTTTTTCCCAACACTTCAAGCTATTCCAAATGTCCCATATTTCATAATGCTGAACAAAATAAAATTTTTCTCCTTTCTCTTTTGGCAGAGCATTCACAAAATATGCTGTTCGCCAAGCAGTTGCTATTATAACGTCCGAATCTGGAAGTAGTTTCCCCACCAATCTAGCAAATCTAGCGTCTATTGTGGGTATAGGAATTAAACTAGCATCTAAATTAAACCAACTAATCTTATTTCGTGACAGTGTATTCTTAACCCCTCCTACAATCTTTGCTGTTACTATCTTTAATCTTGATCGAGATGGTGGAACTCCAGGTATTAACGGATATATAACATATACCTGATGTCCCGTTCTTATTAAATGATTAGCATACTCTAAAACTACCCTAGTGCCCCCTGTGATTCCAATTCCTGGGATGACAAAAGTGATTCTCATCAACATCCCTCAGATTAATTTTTCAAGATGCTTGTGTTTCTGTTATCCTTTAATTATACCAATATCTTTTTTAATTGTTTTGTTCGGTGTTTTATTTGGTGGATAAGAATGAGAGAGACAATAAATACACAAGTATTGGTATTAGGTTTTGATGGTGCAGATTGGGAACTCATCTTTAATTGGGCAAATGAAGGAAAACTTCCAAATTTTAAAAGATTAATAGAACAGGGAGTATTTGGACCTTTAGAAAGCACTATTCCACCAATAACACCACCAGCATGGACTTCAATGACAACAGGGAAAAACCCTGGAAAACATGGGATATATAGTTTTATCAAAGTGAAAAAAACAAAAGATGGCTGGAAAAAATCTATGTACACTTCAAGAGATAAAAAATCTATAGAATTATGGGATTATATTGAAAAGTCTATAGTGGTTAATGTCCCCTTCACATATCCTCCTCGAAAAATAATGGGGATTATGGTTACGGGCATGCTCACGCCTTCTCTCGATTCAGAGTTTACATATCCTCCAGAATTCAAAAATGAAATATTAAAAAAATTTCCTAAGTACAGATTCGAACTCGAACCATCCAAATATTCCGGTAGAACCCAAGAGTTCATAAAACAATTATACGAGATGACTGATGAGAGAATCAAATTGTTCTGGCACTTGTTTGAAAAAGATTGGAATTTGATGTTCTTTGTTTTTATTGGTCCAGATAGAATACAGCATATTTTATGGGGAACTAAAGAAATGGAAGACTACTGGAAATATCTCGACAATTTTTTGGGAAAGGTCATAGAAAAGGTGGAAGAAGATGGTAATAAGATATTAATGGTGGTTTCTGATCATGGTTTCAGAGAGACCAATAAAATAATCTACGTAAATAACTTGCTAATAAAAGAAGGATACCTACAGCCAAGGAAGCAAGTGAGTAAATCAAATAGTCATATCGCCAAATACATATCCAGAATTATCCCCCATGTACTCCCGATGTATAGGAAATTGCCCAATACTCTGAAAATAATAATCAAAAAGACAGTAAGATCTTGGACACCTCCAAATTTGTTTGAAGACTTTGATTTAGATAACTCCAAAGCATTCTTCTTATCTTATTCCGGACTTGGCGGGTTATTATACATAAATAAAAAAGTTAACCCGGAAAAGACAAAAAAAGAACTTAAATCATTGTTAGAAAATTTAATAGATCCGGAGACAGGCGAGAGGGTTATTGAAGGAATATATCCTGTAGAAAAGATTTATCCAGGATTTTGTAGTGATGGACACTTTGAAATATTAGTTATTTTACCGAAAGAAGGGTATCCAACATATGATTCAATTACCAATAACTACAACGAAAACGAAATAATAACTGATCCAAAAATTGAAAAAGCCAACCATAGGGTCCATGGAATCTTTTTTGCATATGGTCAAGGAATTAAGAGGATCCAACGAGTGAGTGCAAAAATCTATGACATCGCCCCAACAATCCTCCACATCTTCGGCTTGCCAATTCCGAATGACATGGACGGTAGAGTTTTAATGGAAATCTTTGAAGAAAACTCAGAATTCGCCAAAAGAAAGCCAAAATACGTTGATCCAAGCTACTATATGAAAAAGAAAGAAGATAAAAAGCTCAAAAAGGTTATTAAAACTCTGAAACTAAAAGGTAAGATTTAAGTAAAACTTTTCAGTTTAATTACTTCTCCCAATTTTCTTTTTTCGTCCATCTCAAGCATCTTTTTCAGCTTATTGACGAATATCGAAGTAACATCCTTGTCTTTAATTGGGTGCTGTTCGGAGGCATCCTTCTTAAGGTCAAAGAGCCATTCAACACCATCGTCCGGAGCGTATAGGAGCTTATATCTCCCTAGAATTAAAACCTTTTTCTCATAACCATAACCAGCGGCCTCGGAGAGCAACGGCCTTTTCTTATTTCTAACCTCAAATAAGTTCTGACCATCGAAAATTAAATTATGTGAAACTCCGAGCAGATCCAAGATCGTTGGCATTATGTCAACATGGCTAACCCTCTCCTCAATGAAATCTCCCTTCCTCTCAAGGGCTCCGTCGAGTATGATAGGCACCTCGATAACCTCATTGAATACATTGTGCCCGTGCCCGACTCCATAATATCCCCTTGGGTCATAGAAGTTCTCTGCCTCCAGCCTTGCGTGCTCCCAGAACTCATCCCCATGATCGGCTGTGATAACTATGATTGTATTGTTCAGAACTCCGATCTTTTCCAAATAGTCGTAAAGATCCTCAATCTGTTCATCTAAGTATCTCAGGGCATTATCGTACAGCAGTGTGCGGTTGTATACGTAGTTTTTGAAATGCTCCCCATTCTGTTCCTCGGGTTTTCTAAAGTCCCATGTGGTTATGTTGGGAATAGGTTCCACTTTCCCAAAGTGACCCTGGAGATGCATCTCGGGTATTGGGCCGTGCAGGTCTCCGAGATGAAGATAAGCAAAGAAGGGTTTTCTTCGTTTTGACACCCATTTTTTGAAATCCTTTAAAACAATTCCTGCGGGTATATCTGCAGAATAACGTTCAGGAACGACCCTACCTTTTAGAGGATAAGTTGCAACATCGATTGAAGTTCCAAAATAGAGATCATATCCCAATGCAAAGAGAACTTCAGGAAGGGTGAGCACGCTTTTTCTTATTGGTTTGAATGACTTGAGCGTGTCAAAATTTTTAACCTTGCTGTGAATGTATGCGTTGTGGTTGTGAGGATAGAGACCCGTTAAAATAGATGCTACAGAAGGGTATGTCCATGGTGCGGCTGAAATTGCCCTGAATTTTACCCTTAAGGAGTCTAAGAAAGGTGTCGTCTCCCTGTGATAACCCGCGAATGAAAGGTTTGAGTACCTCAGACAGTCCAGTGTTAGAATAATAACGTTGATATCAGGTCGGTTTGAAGTGTCAATGTACTTCTCAAAGCCCAGAGTTTTAATCCTTGAATAAAAGTCTCGTCTGGCTTTCATTTCTTGATACTGCCTCCAAAGTTTAAGTGCCATCCTTTTTGTGGTATCATTCTTTGTTACAATGGCTTTAGCAATATCAACCAAAGACCCTGACCCCATAGTATTTCCCCCCACAACCTTAGACAAACTTCCTCAAAACCCTTTTTATTATTCCCAGATCAATTCCTGTTTTCCTCTCCACCGCCAGCAGTAGCTCAACATCCTCCCTATCAATGCTCCTGCTCAGGAGCACGAGGAGGGCGTAGACTCCAAGGAACACCACCAAAACGGGAACCGCGTACCATATGCTCGGCACTTTTAAATTAAGCCCCTTGATAATCCCAAGTAGCACGAAACTAATAACCAAAGGCTTTACATAATTCCAGCTGAAAGGGTGGATTCCCGTCCTCCGGTAGAGCCAGAACGATCTAAAAACGTTCGCCACGAAGTAGGAGACGGCCGTTGCCACTGCCGCACCGACGATCCCGTAGGGCGGTATCAGCAGGAAGTTTAGCAAAACATTTGAAATAACCGCAAAGGTGTCCCCTATCATGTTGAGCTTCGGCTTTCCGATAACGAGAAGGGACAGCCCGTTCAGCCCCAGGAACGTGTGAAACATGAAACCCAACGCTAAAATCTGAAGCGCCGGGGCCGCTGACACATACTTGGCCCCAAAGAAGAGCCTTATCGTTGTCTCTGGAAACAGAAACATCAGGCTGAACAGCGGAAGGGTCAGCATAAAAATCCACTTGGTGAGTACCTGATAAACCCTGCCCATCTCCTTTATCTTCCCCTGGGCGTACAGGGGGGTAACTATAGGTGCGTAGAGCATCCCAGCGGAACCAAGAAATACGGGTATCAACCTCGCCAGCGGAGAGGCGGCGTTGTAAATCCCCACGACCTCTGAGCCCTTATAATAGCCCAGCATTAACGTGTCTGTCCACGTCATCATGAAGTTCAGTATCCCAACAAGCATCAGGGGAATGGAAAAGGCCACCAGATGCTTCCCGAGCTCAATATCAACGCGGGCCCCAACCCTGAGGAGCCCGATCCTGTATGCTTCGATAAGAAGAGCAGAAAACGTGAGGAGCTGGGCCAGGGAATAGGCGTAAAACATGGAGTTGAACGGCAGTCCCAGAGCGGCGATTGATGCAACCAAAACAAGCCAGGTTATGGGATAAACCATGTTCTGAAAATACACCCTCTCCCTCACCCTGCCGAAGCCCCTCGACACCGAGATGATGACCGCGGTCAGGGCCGAGAAGGGGAGGGCTAAGACTATAACCCTGAGCGCGCTGACCAGGCGCTCCTCGCGGAAGATCAAAGATATGTCCCCGGCCAGGAAGAAGATCAGGAGGGCCGTTATCACCGCGCTCACCGCTGTTATGGCGATGGCCGTTGAAACCAATCTATCCACCTTCTTCGGCATCTTCTCCCTGTAGAACGCGACCTCCCTGGGTAGAGCATTTTGAAAGCCGAGCGTGGCAATCACAAGCCCTATGCTCAGAACGGTTAAGGCCAAATTAAACACCCCATACTCGGCCTTCGAGAACTCCCTCGCTATTATCGCCCTGCTCAAAAACCCGAAGAACATTGAAATAACCGTCCCCGCAAAGATGATTCCAGTGCCCCTCGCAATCCGGTGTAAGGCCTGAGTCGCATCGCTCATGGGTTTCACCTTTGTTAGCGTATGATACCACCTTTATAAGCCATTTAACATATATCATGCTATTTCAGATTTCAGCGCGCATGCCTGAGTGCCCTCTCAATTACCGGGTCGGTGATGCGGTACTCATCCCCATGTTTCTCGAGGTAACCGTACTTAATGAGGTTTCGAAGGGCGGTATTCAATGACCCGTCATTTACTCTCTTCCCCTCAGCATTTTCAAGGTACGCTTTTAGGGATGACCACGCGTTATAGCCCTCCGAAACAGCCATCATTATGGTGAGGTACCTTCGTGAATACCTTGAAAGCTCGTCTATTATATCGCTTTTTGCCCGCTGGAACACCTCGTCTATGGCAGCGCCGTGACTCCTCCCGCGGTAGCGCAACCAACCGTACTCCCTGAGCCATCCGACAATCCCATCCAGTACTTCAACGGCGTCCCTTATCTCTTCATCCGGCACATCTATGTCCACCTCACGGAATCCCTTCATCAGGTACTGCATACTTTCACCCCTGCTGAAGCGGTCTAAGTGCACTATCTCGTGCTCCCTTTTGTAGAGCGGGGAGTACCTGTCGTTGAAGCCCAGGAACTCTTCGAGAACCCCTATTTCCGAACCCGTGAGGATCAGGGTGATATTCTCATAACTATCATTCAGGGATGCAAACAGAGCAGTGTAGTCATAGTTAGAGTAGCGAAGGTACTGAGCTTCATCGAAAATTATTACCGCCCTCTCCCCGCTGTTCTCAATATCATCAAGAACACCTATAAGGTCTGTGTTTTTGTCCTTAAACTCTACACCAGAGCCCGCAATCGTCACACTTTTCAAAGACTGCAGGAGTCTCATGACGGGTGCATAGCTTTTTCTGGCGTCAAGGGATTTTAGTATCTCCTTTTTTATAACATTGGGGGAGATGTTTGCATGGATGCTCCAGAGCTTTCTCGCATCTATATACACTCCGGGAGTGTCTATCTCATTAAGCAGGACTGTTACAAGCGTTGTTTTACCCACGCGACGGATGCCCGTGACCACTATAAGCGGCACCCCATCTTTTATGGCCGAGACGATTTTGTCAAACTCATATTCACGGTCAAACATCTCATTCCTCGACTTCTTTATGCGACTGAACAACATTGTGGGGTCACTCCATGTTACATTGGGAGTCATCACATATTTAAACATTGATGTTCGGAGATTTTTTCAGGACTCAACAAAAATTAATTACAGTCCCGGCAAAGACTATTCCCGTCCCCCTTGCAATCTTCTGTAAAGCCTGGCTTGCCTCGCTCATGGGAGTCACCTGTAATTATGCAGTCTTTAATAAATCAGCACATGCGGCTTAATACTTCCGGGTTTTTTCGTTCTCAAAATTACGTCCATATTTGAGAGTTTCTATGAAAAGCGTTATAAATTTAACTCAGCGACATAACCCGGGATAATTTATGCCACTTGTAATGGCCATCGATGAAAGCAGCAGAGCAGCTGCAATTGTAATAGTCGAGTACAATGACCTCCCTAAAATTGCAAGGGAGTTTAGGGGGATAAAACATTTCAGAGAGGTTAAAAGAAACAGAAACCTGTATTTAAAGGACGAGTTTAAGCCAAGGCTGGAAAGCGCCATGAGAAAGTACTATCTTGAGCCTAGGTACTACCCAAAGATTGACCACTACTTCTGGGAGGATGTTGAATACTATGCCCGTTTTGGACTGGAGATTATAGTGGACGACAAGCTCTGGAGAGGAGTTGTGGATAGATTCGGAGACATGCAAATTTCGATTATAAAGGAGGGCGATATTGCCCCGGCTATAGAGGAGCTAAAACGAAAGCTATGGAAGGCACAAAAAGAAAAAGATGTCATAACATAGAAGCAAATTGAGAAAGAGCTGGAGTATTACATCCAGAGGAGTATTCTGATAACAATAGCCGATAATTACGTTAATCTTCGGAGAAGAGGGCTAAAACATTAAAAGAGAACCAGAGACACACCCGCTCATCCGCCCCCTCCTGTCATCGGACGGGCTTCACAGGGGAGCGGGCGAAACATTCTGCTTGATAATGTCTCCGATATCCATTACAGGTTTATCCCTTTTAACCTTTTTGGAAATGTAGTTGCACCATTTGCCAACTTAACTCATGCCAGCAAAAATAACCCCGTCCCTCTGGCAATCCTCTGCAAAGCTCGACTTTCCTCGCTCATGGAAATCACCCTTTCAATTTACGATACCCTTATGAGCCCTTTATGATTCCTTTGAGCCCTCTAACACATAATAGGTACCCCTTCCCGTGGCCCCGATTCTCGTCAGGATTCCTTTCTTAACAAGACTGTCTAATTCCCTGGAAGCGGTTGGTTTTGAAACCCCGAACAGCTCCTGATACTCCTTATTCCCTATCCTCCCCTTCTCCTTCACATAAAATACTGCCCTAATCTGTCTGTCATTCAAACCCAGTTTCCTCAGGTAATCCTCAGTATAGATGTCCTTTCTCAAAAGAACCAGGAAAAACCCCCGGCCTCCTCCTTAAACTCGGGCTCGGGTAAGCCGTTCTCCAGACAGAGGCGCACCATCTTAAACGTTCCGGGGCCCCATCTCTCAACCAGCCCGGCATAGTAGAAAACCTGAGCAATTTTGGGGTTTCTCAGCTTGGATGGGTGCATCTCCTTTTTCAGGTCTTCAAGGCTAATCCCCTCCGGCAACTTCCGGGATTCCATATCCAGATGAAGTCATCAAAGATCTTAATCTGTATACTGCTCGGGTCAGTGTAGTCCCTGTGAATCAGGGCGTTTATTATGGCCTCCCTGAGGGCATCCAAAGGATAATCCCAGATTTCCTTTCTCCTCAGCTCCCCTTCAAACTCATACCTGACTCCAATGTGGCTCATTATCGTCTTCATGGCCTCTTCAACCTGGGTAAAGAGATTTCCCCCAATCTCCTTGTCGTCTATGATCGTTATCTGGTCTTTAAACCGGCCTATTCTGACCCGGGGGTGGATATAATACCTCTGCGGCTCTTTTCCAAAGAGCAGCAGCGCGGCGTTGGTTATCTTTCCATCTTCCAGAAGTCCCAGCTTATCCAGAATTGACTCAACGTCCTCGTTTTCATTGATGTACGGCAGCCTGTTCCTGGCCACACGGACAAACTTTCTAATCGTTTCCTCATCTAGGTCTTCTAACGCTGCGGAAGATGGCAGGGAATCCCACGTAACTCCGGATTTTTTAAGGAAAAACCTCCCCAGGTCTTCCCAGCCCATCTCAACGGTCTGGGCACCGACCCTCCTGTAGTATATCCCCCTGAAAGAAACCGGGACAGGTGACTGGGAGACCTAAATAATGACGACTCTATTCCCATCAATCTCCTCAACCTTTATGGACGGGTTTATCCCAAGGTTGTGCCTTATTGACCTGGCTAAGCTGTCCAAGTCCCCAGAAAAGCCGTAAATGGTTCCATCATCACCAACACCGAGGAGCAGAATCCCACCGTCGGTGTTGGCAAATGCCGACAGCGTCTTATATACGGAGTCATTCAGCTCCCGCTTAAACTCCAGAGTTTCGCCCTCACCTTTCTTGATCAGCTCACTAACGTTCATACAGCCCGCCTAACATTTTGAGAGGGTAACCAGTTAATAAGCTTTTCAGCATAATGGGAAACACTCGCCGTCCCCCTTGCAATCATCTACAATGCCCGGTTTGCCTCATTCGTAGGGGCCAACCTTTTTTGCATCTTTTGCATCATTATTGTTTCATTTTTGCATCACTGACATTGTACATTCTTTTCAGCTCTTCAACGACTTTATCACTGAAACGGACACCCCTAGCTCTTAACTCCCCTATTATAAGTTCCAGATCTTCGTTTATTATTCCCTTCTTCTTCGCAATAAAGAGAAGAGCCAGACTCCCGGCAACATTCAGCCCTAGAGACTTGGCGATAATCCGAGGGATTTTTTCATCCAGAATGATCAGGTCGGCGTTGAGTTCTTTGGCTAAAACAATTGCCTCAGCCTCTCCAATTTCAATTTCCTGCCTAAGGATTTCAACACTCAGCTTATCCTTAACCTCTACAACTTTAATCCAGGTTACGCTCTTGACGTCCTCGGAGCCGGGCTTTCCTTCTCCCCTTTCCACGACCTCAACCCAGACCGCTCTCGGAATTATAACCTCTCCAAAAAGCTCCTTCAGAATGTTCAGTTTTCCGACCTTAGCCAGTGCTATCAACGGCCCCGAGTCAGAGACAACTATCATAGCAACCTCTCCAGGGTCTCGATGTCCTCCTTTAAGTCCTCCTCGTCGTACTGGAGGGGTATCCCTTTTAACGCCAGAATCTCCATCACCTCCCACCTGCTCACTCCCGCAATCTCCGCAGCTTTGCCGAGGCTGACCATCCCCTCACGGTAAAGCTCAAGAGCAAGGTAAATTCTAACAGCCCTCGGGAGCTCCTTTTCACTAACCCTTAAAATTCTCGCCAGATCCTGCGGAAGAGAAACCAGAACCTCATTCATTTCACACACCTATAAAAATTGTGAACATGTGGCATTAAAAACATATCGCCTTGCGAAGTGTTTTCTTTTTTGCAGGTGTCTGTGGGTGAATGTGGATTTGGGGGCTGTATGAAGGCCTATAAGACATAGCGTGATTTTTTAATGATGGTTAAGATTCTCCTCGAATCATAAACCTCGAGGAGTATGTCATCAGAGAGCTCAATCCTCTTCATTCTTCTCACCTTTAATCGTGGAAACGATGGTCTCAAAAACATCGTCAAAGAGCCTCGTATACGTCCCCTGAACGAGCATGTCAGCCAGAATCATTCCCCAGCCTGGAATGTAATAACCGTTGAGTTCCTTCCTGATCCTGAAGTAGAAGTCATCGTAAATGTAAACCTTGAATGGGTAACCTTCAGGGTCTTTGAGCTCAAGGAGCTCCTCAAAGGTTTTTTCACGTGTGTAGAGAATTCCCCCTGCCGGGCTTATTACCCTGCCGAGCAGCCAGAGGGCGGAGTTTCCGGAGAAGAGAACCAGATCCCTCAGGTAATAGTCAGGGATCAGTTTAATGGTTACGGGGCTCAGGGAATTCAGGATTATCCCCTTATCCTTTGCCCATTTGAATATCAGCCCCTTCCTGTCGAGGATCATTACCCTCCCGTCCGGCTTTAATCCTCATTGGTTAACACTCTCCTTGAGTTCCTCCAAGAATTCCAGAACGTCATTCCAGACTTTTTCAAATTCTGGAAGTGAATTTATTTGATGGGCTAAGCTCCCCACCCAAGCCCTCTTATAATGGATTCTACGCTCTTTAAAGGTTCCCAGCTCAAACTGGGCATTCTTAATTCTGAACTTTTCGAGAAGGATACTAAGAGCGGCCTCTAACTCGACTATATTCTTTAAGTTCCATACATCATAAAGATCTCTTGGTCTTGTCCTCTGGAAGAGCGAGCGGACTTTCTCGGCAAAAATCTCCTCAAGGGAATACACTACGACCTCAGCACTGCACTAATCAGAATAAGGATGAATAACTTTTCTTTTTTCCAGCGGAAGCAGGATTGATTCGTTTTCCTTTTTGGTTAAATCAATCTTGATTTTTAGCGGTGCTCCTGATGGTCTTATTATCCTAAAGTAGACTGTAGCCTCATAACCATTTAGCGTCTCTTTAAAGACAATATTCTTCTCAAAACTGATACCGCTTTCTTTTCTGGCAATTTTGATACCCTTCATTAATTCTTCCTGTACCGTTTTTTCATCGTGTTTCACCATTAGAGTAAAATCCAGATCATCCGAAAATCTGTAATCTCCAATGTAAACCTTTCTTATCCCCGTTCCTCTCTTTAATGCCATTTTGAGGGATGTCTTTGAGAGCCCAAACAAAAGCCAGTTCTGGGCATAATCTCTCTCCACAGTACTCTCGGGAACTCCTTTCTTTCTTGCAACTGCTTTGATTTCAAGTGCTGGGATCATTCCAACCCCTCCAGCTCAACATTAATTATGACCTTCCATTTACTGTCAACATGCCCCTCTCTGGGCATTGTTGGGTCGAGGAGAATGTAGTTCCTCGTTTTTGGCTTTGGTAAGTCAATGTCTACTCCAGAATAGTCACACAGGTAGCCGAGCCTTCTTACGACGGCAGAGTTATTTATTCTCAACGCATACTCTCTGAGCTTTTCTGTGTCAAGTTCCTCTCTGAAAGCTTTAGCAACTTCGATTATTCCTCCACAATATCTCGGCTTATCTAAGCAGTCCACTACAGTCTTTTCTCTGTCTGTTATAGGTACTTGGAATTCTTCGATCCAGACTTTTTCAATACCGAAGAATTTCTCGGGCTTTATCCTGACGATTTTATATCTGACCCCAAAAATTCTGAGATCCTGTTTTTTCTTTCTTGCTGTCGTCTGGACGAATACGGTGCTGGGAATTTGCTCGGTAAAGCCGTGATAGTTAAGGGCTGACCAGTAAGCTGTGGCTGAGGGTTTTACAAGTAATGAGCCTATTATGAATTCGTGAAGCGTGTATTCTCCTTTCTCTGCTCCCAAAGGGATCACGATGTATTTTCCCTTTTCAATTCTCTCAATCCATCCTTTTTTCTCAAGCCTGCTGAGGAGAACTTTCAGGGTGTTTTTGTTGATTCCTGTTATCTTGGCTGCTTCATCTATGGTGAAGATCTTCTTTCTTGCGAGTTTGTTGAGCAGTTCGATTCTCATAATTATTCACCATAGTTAACAATTTTGATAACTTTGGTGTATATTTTTGAGATCAGCCTATTAAACCTTTTGGGTACCCGTCTTCTGAACATCCTGCATGTTCATTCAATTTCTCATCTCCTCCAGCAGTTCTTCTATAATCCTCGTATACATCCCCTCCCCAATGGAATCGGCAATAACCTGCTCAATCACCGCCAGCCGGTACCCTCTTATGTTCCTCGCATAATTAAAAACATCCTCGTCATAGGAGTAGAACCTGATTGGGTAACCCTCCCGTTTGATCCCAATCTGCTTTAACATATCTAAATCATCTTTTTTAATGTATGCCGTCCCAAAGCTTGGCTCCAGAACCTTTCCAAGAACCCATAACGCCGACGTGCCGGAGAACACCACAAAGTCCCTAACCTTTTTCGGCCTCACCCTGTATGTTACTCCTCTAACAACCTGAAATATCTTCCTCTTTTCCTCTCCCCAGGTATAGAGGAGAGCTTTTTTGTCAACAACCCTTATTCTCCCCGTCTCCAAAATTATCGCACCGTTGCTCTCCAATGACCTGAGGATTCTGTAAAGGTAAGGCCTGTTAATCTTAAATTTGGCCAGAAGCTCTTTGACAGAAATTTCTCCTTTAACCGCCAGCTCCCTCAATATCTTCTCCTTCAGTATCGGAGCCCTCATGCTGTATCCTTTGTATGCTATACTTTATAAAGTTTAGGATACATAGGATACACTAAAATAAATTCGGCAAAGACAATTCCCCTCCGCCTGGCGATCTCCTGTAGAGCCTGGCTTGCCTCGCTCATGGAGGTCACCTTTTCAATTCTATGATACCTTTATGAGCCCTTTAACACATAGTTCGGATATAAATCTGTAGAACAACCGTTAACTTTTTTAACTGTTGTTCTACAAATTTAAAACATGAACATTGCGGTAAGGTTCCTCCTTTCCAGATACGGTGGAAAAGCAGTCACAAAAGAGGAGCTGGTCGAGATATGTGGCAGATTTGGGATTAACCCCGATTATCTGGTACATCATCTCATATCCTATGGCTACGCAGTCCGCATTCTCAGGGGACTCTACTATGTAAAGACCGTCGAAGAGTTCAAGCTGAGAAAGGCTCTAAAACCGTTGAAAATTATCGGACTTGGATTGAACAAACTCAGCGTGAAATGGTACTACGGCCTGTTCACAGCCCTCAGATTAAACGCCCTCACCCATGAGTACTTCACCAGGATATTCCTTCTGAACGACAGGATTTACCGCTCAAAGGCCATAAAGATTTACGGGGAGGACGTCGAGTTCATAAGGATCAAACCCAAACTTTTGGGGTTTGGCATAGTGGAGCGGGGGGAGATAAGGTATTCAGATGTGGAAAAGACCCTCCTGGACTTTCTGTACCTCTCGCGGTACAATCCAAAGCTCAGAATCACTGCAAAAAACGTCCTGGAGGAGTACTGGAACAGGGCAAACAAAGAAAGGATACACGAATACCTCAAACATTATCCCCGTTCACTAAAAGGGGTGCTTGAGAATGAGGGACTACTCTGAGTTCATCCAGTTAATAGCCGAGAAGAGCAAAATTAGAAAGCCCGATTTGATTGAGAGGGATGTAATCCTGCACACAATCCTGAAAAGAATGTATTCCAGCAAATATTTCGCCCAGAACTACATTTTCAAGGGCGGAACCTGCCTGGTTAAATGCTATTTCGGCTACTACCGCTTCAGCGTTGACCTCGACTTCACATTTATGAATCAGGAAAAGTGGGAAGGGCTCTCAAAGAGAAGCAGAAGAAAAGCTCTAGTTGGGGAGGCACAAAAGTTGGCGACCTAATTGAAGCTATTACCAGCCAAATAGGTCTTGAGTTCAATGCCGAACTGCAGAACAGGCGGTACATAGAGTTTGGAAGCGGTTCAAGGATGGTGACCTATAAACTGTATCCCACTGGTAAAGAGGGAGGCATGATAAAAGTTCAGGTTAATCTAGTTGAAGACATTATCTTTGAACCAAAAAGACCTACGGCAAGAACCCTCCTAAGCGGGGTTTCATTGTCCGGGGACGACAGGCTGTATTTCTACGATTTCCTCGATGACTACTCTGAGATTGAAGTCCTCGCTTATGCTATGAGGGAGATTCTGGCCGAAAAGGTCAGAGCAGCTCTAACCCGGAGAGTTCAAAAACTAAGGGATTTCTACGACCTGTACCTGTTATACCAGCACGGCTTAAGAATAGCCGACTACAAAGACGAGATTATCAGGAAGGTCACTTCGGCCATGAATTATGAGAAGTACAGGGAGAATCTTATGAGGAACAGGAGACTGTTTAATGCAGGCTTTAATGTTATGGATGAATACGAGATTTATCTGCTGAACACTAAAGTGGATAAAGGATTTGCAGAGTTCCTCGGCCAGACGGTCAAAGATATCGGTGGAATCCTTGATGAAATAGAGATATAACTCTGAAAAATTAAGCCTTTATAAGAAAACTCCGTCCCCTTTGCAATCTTCTGCCGCCCGCCTCGCTCATGGGTTTCACCCGCTTATCTCTTTCAGATATTCCATAATGTGAACAAGCCCCTTTACAGTTCCAGTTTGTTCCATTAAAAGATCAACACGGTGCATTATTAGTGAAACCAAGCTCCTGAGTGACTCATCCCTTAAAAGCTGGTTCTCAAGCTCCTGAATGATCACCCCATAGTCCAGCCCGGTCTCAACAAGTGCAATCAGATCCCCAATGTCCCTCATTCTTTCCACTGAAGTTACACTTTTAAACAAGAAGATATCTTCTTTTGAAAGAAGACGGACTTTAAAGAGCTCATGGGATTTAAACTCTTCGGGAACCTCCGCCCTCGAAACCATGTCCCCGGACAGGTACAGCTTGTTGAGAACCCTTTTCACAAAAACATCAAGGTTGAACCCAGATACGGGATGAGTATATCTAACGCTCATCCCCAGATCGTAGTCCCATTGGGATTTATACTGCTTCAGGTAGAGTGGAAATCCCGGTACTGGGGCTTCAAGAAGGGTCTCTAAAAGGGAAGAATGCTTTTTGTTTAATACTACAATATCAACATCTTTTGTTGCAGTTTTAAGTCCCCTAAGTGCCAGATTTCCACCACCAATCAAGTAGACTTCCAGGGGCTCGATGTTAAGCAGCTCAGCCTTTTCCTCCAGCAGGTGAAACTCAGATATTATCTTTCCTCTGGTTACAGCACCCATCTCCTTCACCGAAGTACATTTTGAATATCTCCTTCACTTCTTTCATAGAGGGATAAGGATACCTTTTAACTCCTTTGCCCTTAATGTACTCAAGTAGCCCATCCACATCCACGTCGTATTTAATGCCGAGCTCAAAAAGCTTCTTCTGGTCTATCCTGTCCCTATGGGCCAGCAGCAGGACGATTGAATACAAGATCGTTCTTGGGCTGAAATCAATTAGCAGTGCATGCAGGATAATCTCTTCCAGAGAAAGCTCCCCTGCCCTCTCAGAATAATAATAGTGATACCGTCCTGTTCCGACGAGCTCCATCCCAAAATCCCCAAACCGCTCAAGCCCGGTTAGGTGAAAGTTTCTAACATCTTTCCCTCTGTACTTCCTCGTAGACAGGATAAATTCCCCAACTCCGCTCCATACCACCACAGCATCGCCCGAGAATTCCCTTGCTTTGATAGAATTCTGCAACTCATAGAATTCCCGGGCAAACTCGTGAAACAACCTGTATCTCTCAACAAGAAAATACCTCCCATCTCTCTCTCCAATAATGCCATAATTGGAGAGCCTGTTAAGTACATAGTAGAGGGTACTCCTTGGAAGATTCCCCTTTATGCAGAGCTCGTGGGCACTTAGGGGAGTATCCCTAAGAACAGCCAGAAGCGGCAGACTTTTCCCGCTTAAAATCCTATTAAGGGGCATGTGACCAAACTTGGGGACCAACCTTTTAAAAAGCTCTGCGGGCTTTGCCTCACTTAACGACACTATCCTGTATTTTCCCCTTTTTTCCGTCTTTACCAGACCCTTTCTTTTGAGGGATGAAACAAGAACGGATGCTCGATAAATGGATAAGCCCAATTTACTGGCTAACCCTGTTATAGTTTCCCCTCCCTTAAGTTTCAAAAGTGCTCTAACTTCCATTTTCGAGAGGGTATCCATGTCCAGAAATTAGAAAGTATTATATATAAAACTTTTGGTTTTTTGGACAGATCTTGCGGAGCGCAGTTTCACCTTTTTGACTCATTTGACTCATGGTTGACTCATATTTGAGTCTTTAGTTTATACCTGCCTTTTTCAATACGCTCGAAAATTCCCAATTTAACCAACTCACTTAAATCCCGTGTTGCTGTGTGCCTCGAAATCTTAAACAGCTCCTGATATTCCTTATTTCTTAATCCCCTTAGACACTGATTGAAGTGACGACTGCAGGAAGGACAACGTTTGCCATTTCCAGTACCTTTGAGCGCTCGCGTTCCTTTTTTCTCTGGACCACAACTATCGAAATCATCATTTCAACCCTATCTTCACTGATCTTAATCTCGGCGTGGAGTCTTCTAATGCTTCTGAGCAAATGTTTCTCAAACCCAAACTTTTTGGAAGCCTCAAGTATTTCAAAGCCAATGACGTCCAGCCTATCCCCATCTGAAATCCGGCCAAAGTCCGGAATAACATAATCCCTAATCATAACTCACTCTCAGACACTCTCACAAAGAGTGAATCGGCTTCAGGATCATAATCCGCAGGCATAAACTCAACCTTCTCCCTCCTATTCTCTCACCTTCATTCTCCTCATGGGGGCTCCGGGAATACCGTCACCACAATTAATCTCAGCTTACTTTTAACGTGCTTCGCATCCACTGTTATTATCAAATCCTTATCCCCAGTATAAGCATACCCCCTTTCAGGCTCTTGCTGGAGCACACCCCTAAGACTCTTGGGATCCCAGAGATGCTCGCAATGGGGAGTGAATGCCACCTCTGAAATGTTCCTGGGTCTCAGTAGAGCTACGAACCCGTTCTTTTTCCACAGGTTCTCAAAACCTGCTGTCCATGTGCAGTTGTTCGCGTGAAAAGATGACGCGAGAAGATGACGCTGTATTAAGGGAACTCAAAGGGGAAGCGTTGGTATTTCACAGTTTAGTAAACTAATTTCTGAAAAACCGTCAGATGCATGCATTTTTGGAATGGGGTGTGATACTCGTGGCATAGGTTGAGTTAACTGGTTAATTAACTTGATCAATGTTGGTAAACACAGAGGAAACACCAGCAAACAACATTCCTATGTTTCGAGTTTGCTTGTGAACTGTTGACTAAATTACGGTGAACTCTGAGTTCACCCCGAGAGTGCCTTTGCCATGTTGTAAAAGACCTCCGCAACATCTATATATCCACTATTCTTGAGGATATCACCGAAAGTTTCTGCCTTTTTACGAATGAGCTCTAAAACCTCCTTTGCAGGGTGCTGTATATCCTTGTAAGCCTCATTTATCTTGGAGGCCAGCTCAATCCATCTCATTGTGGCGTTGTACTCTTCAGTTGCCATTATAAGCGATTTTTTAGGGGTTGTCATTGCGTATTCTGCGAGTCGGTCTAATAACAATAACCCTACTAAACAGTATATCTCTATGCTCAGTCCGAGCAATGCATTGTACTCCTTTTCCATCTGAGAAGACCACGTATCAAACAGTTCTTTTACCTCTTTATGCATTGAACGAATGGTCTTTTCCAGACTTGTTGAGAGAGCACTCCTGATCAGCTGCTCTTTTTGCTCTATTTTTTCCTTAAGGTTTTCCATAGTATCTTCAAGGTTCATAAACTCTTCTTCAAGATCCCATGCAGTTAATGGTGGGAGATCTTTTAGAGCCAAATATTCTCTGTATATCTCCTTAACAGTTTCTGCTGGGACTCTAAGTGTCATCACGACTTTTACCGGGGACATCCCCTTTTCAAAGAGTTCAAAAGCTTTGGCTTCCAATTCCCCCTTATTCCTTATAGTGACAGCCATGAGCTCTCCCTTAACCCTAGAAACATAGCTTTTACTGACTTTAAGTTCCGCGGCTATCTCACTTACGGATTTCCCTTCTTTTAAAAGCTTTATTATCTCCTCTTTCCTGCTTCTTTTAGTTTTCTTCATGGTCAACACCTGTTTAGATTTCAGACATCTCTGTTATTGAGCACCTTTTTCTTTTTACGGGCCATTCTTCAGTCATGCTTTACTCTGAGGTACCTCTTCAGGGCATCCTCCCATCCCGGCATTCTCAAACCAATCCCTTCCAGCTTCACATTCTTCAGCGCCGAAAACCCCGGCCTCCTCGCTAATCTTTTCAGCTCACTTGAATTTATAGGCTTCACTTCAACGTCCCAGCCAAGGATATCAAAAATGGCTTTGGTGAACTCGTACCAAGAACAATACCCCTCGTTCACCATGTGATAAACCCCAAACTCCGACCTCAACTTCAAAAACTCCCTCAAAGTTTCGGCAACATCCCTCGTATACGTGGGACTCATGAACTGGTCGCCGACAATCCTCAACTCTTCCCCCCCTCTGGCCTTCTCAATCACCCATTCAATGAAGTTCCCTCCCTTCCCGCTCGCCCCGGCCTTCCCGTAGAGGCTCGCGACCCGGATGATGTAGTACTTCCGGGAATAATTCCGCGTGAAAATCTCCCCAGCCAGTTTGCTCGCCCCGTAGACGTTTATTGGATTCGGAACGTCGTCCTCTGTGTAAGGCTCACCTTTCTCGCCGTCGAAGACGTAATCCGTGCTGATGTAGACGTTGATGGCATCAATTTCACTGGCAACCCTGGCAACGTTCAGCGCGCCGATGGCATTGACCGCGAAAGCCTTCTCCGGGTAAAGTTCAGCATCATCAACCCTCACATATGCGGCAGTGTTGATGATTACCTCGGGCTTGAGCTCCTTCAGAACATTCAGGGTCTCGGGTATGGTCACATCTAAATCTCTATGAGTTAAGGGAACGACCTCAAAAGACGGGTCTTCCCCGAAGACCCTCACCAAGTCAGTTCCCAGCTGACCATTGGCTCCAATTATTGCAACCCCCATTTTGAACCACCAAAAAACTTTCTCAATATGTAAGATGTTTTGTAAACCTCAACAAGATTCTGCTTCTCAAAGTCGCTATCATTTGACCATACTGGACATTGAAGCTTTAATGCAAGAGCTGAGAAAGGAGTATCTTTTTCATCAATATCTTTCATAATTTCATATGCTTTCCTTATATTATCCTCATATAGAAAGGATGGAACAACAATTATAGATTCCAGCAGAAAACTCAGAGCATACTCAAAACTTTTTTTCTGTAAAGCTTTTTTTCGCTTCGTTATTATATAATCCCTGTACTTCTTAAGTTCAAACATGCCATCTTCAGGATAGTATATCTCAAAAATTCCAGATTTAATTATCTTGGAGGTTGTTGAATCATCTTTGATCAAGGCTGAAATCAGAATATTGGTATCTATCACAACCCGTATTTTTTCTTTATCTCTTTCCATGCCTCTTCCCTTACCCTCTCCAGTTCCTCTAAATCTTCACGAGTTAATGCTATTTCTTCCTTAGCCTTCTCAAAAAGAGCCCATTTTAATTCCTCCTCTCTTATAACCTCCTCTATCCTCTTCTTAAGCACAGAAGGGGGAACATTATTAGGAACTCGAATCTTTATCTCTGCCATGTGGAATCCTCACCTCCATATTTTCTTGAGTGGAGAAGATAAAAAGATTATGGAAAAATTAACCTTTCCTTCCAAATGATCAAGGATAACATTTATATCAACAAACGCCCTCAAATCGCCCATTCATCTCTACCTCTTCCAGTAATTTGCGCAAATTCTTCCCCTTAAACTTTCCATGGAGCTTCTTAACACTGTACTCAATCATAACCTCCCTCTCAATCATCTTCATAACTCTCTCTATCCCAACGGTCTTTAAAACATCCTCCGGAATGTTGAGCTTAATGTTTGTACCCATCCTCTCACCTCGTATATCATAACTGTCGTTCAGAAAATAATAAAGATTATGTGAGTTCCTGACCACAACGTTGTTTTCTTCCTGTAGCCTCAAAATGTCCACCCTTTCTCAATCAACTCCCTCAGCGTCGGCCACTTCATGTCCTTCCCAGAAACTACCGGCTCGTCAACGGGCCACTTAATTCCCACGTCTGGATCATTCCAGATTAATCCACCTTCATAATCAGGAGCATAGACGTTGTCCACCTTGTAAATCACCTCTGCAACGTCGCTTAAAACCAAAAACCCGTGGGCAAAGCCCCGCGGGATGTAGAGCTGGTGTTTGTTGTACTCTGAAAGAATAACACCAACATATTTCCCAAAAGTTGGGGAGTTTTTCCTCAAGTCCACGGCCACATCATAGATGACTCCCCTTACGCAACGAACAATCTTTGCCTGAGCATAAGGCTCCCTCTGGAAGTGCAGCCCCCTGAGAACGCCGTACTTTGATCTAGAGTGGTTATCCTGGACGAACTCCCCCTTTATTCCGGCCTTTTCAAAATCCGACTTCTTGTAGGTTTCCATGAAAAAGCCCCGCTCGTCCTCAAATACTTTGGGCTTTATCAAAATCACATCCGGAATTTCCAAACGTTTGAACTCGAAAGGCATTGCTATCCCTCCAGAAATGGATAGATATCCACTGAATGTTTTGGCTCTGGGATACGATATGCAACTATCACACCTCTCCAGTGGAAATCGGGAAGGTCATATATTACATTTTCGTGTTTTGAAGAGTACAATGCAGCGCTCCCAGAAATTAGAACGAACTCCCCATTAAGTCCTTCACACACAACTCTTTTGGAGGTCCTTATTCCATAGCCCCTAGAATCCTCCGGCTTCACGGAATACCCTTCAAGGGCCATTTCTATTGCCTCAGCATCACTTATGTCCAGCCCTTTTCCTCTTTTATATGAGTTGGCCAACCCAATCCCCCTATCTACAATGCACAGATCTAAAAATCCCTTTGTTGGGTAATACTGAGCAAAGACGTAGCCTTCATCCCTTTCACTGTGCTGGAATATGTTCTCCACCAGCTCTTGAATGGGATAATAAATGGCGTTTTTAACCCCCACCGTAGGATTCAAGACCTTGTATATCATTTCTAAAAATTCCCTCTGTAATCTTTCCCGCTCTGCAGAATCTTCACCTTTTAAAAGGGTAATCGGGATGTAGCTCCTTTCACGTTTTATTTTCTCTATCGAATCGACCCCTTCAGGAAAAAGAACATGTTTCAGATATGAAGCAACCTCCTCTCTTAAGGGAGGAATAAACTCACTCTGCGTATCATGAATATAACTCGCTATTGGAAGAATTAAGAGAGGAAATACCCAGGTCACGCCCCCAAGATCAAAAAGAACTCTCTCATGGACTTCCCTAAATGTAAAATAAAGAGAAACCAACTGATTGAGTAGGCTTTCACCACGTGGATCCATCACTCTTACTGCCTTCATGAATCCCCACACTAGGTGATTATGGAGAGGATGCTTTTCCTGATCACTTTAACTCTTGGATGCGTTTGTCCTCTCTTTAAGTGTTGCTCCACCACTTCCAGCATTTTAGCCACTGAAGGATTTATATTCACGAGTTCTATGTTCTGATTTCTGAGCTTATACATCAAGAGCTCATGAGCAAATGAATGAGAGATAAATTCCACGTTTTTAAAATCTAGAATAACCCTCTTGCCACCAACTCTTTTCTCCAATTCTCTCACCAGCTCCCTAGAACTCAAAACAGGAGAGAATTCCCTCCCCAAGTCTATTTTTTCACACATCTCTGGACACCACTTCTATTTAGTTTTTTAAGATTATTTAAGCATTATGCAAAAAGGCAAAATAATAAAGCCTTTTACCACCTCAGCTTCCACGGTGTCGGATGGAGAACTTTTTCGTTAACCAAAGGCCTCCACCACCACTCGTTGTTTAGATACCACTCCACGGTCTTTTTGATACCCTCCTCAAAACTGTATTTTGGCCTCCACTTAAGATCTCGGGTTATCTTCCAAGAATCCAGAGAATAGCGAACATCATGGCCGGGCCTGTCCTCAACGAACTCCATTAAATCCCCATCCTTGCCCATGAGCCTTAAGATGGTTTTCACGACTTCGAGGTTTGTCTTCTCCTCCCCAGCCGAGATGTTGTACACCTCCCTCCTCTCGCCCTTCTCCAGAACGGCTTCAATTGCCCTCACGTGGTCTTCAACGTAGAGCCAGTCCCTGACGTTCTGGCCCGTGCCGTATATGGGAATCTTAAGCCCCATATTTGCCCTGATTATTGTTTTTGGGATGAGCTTCTCGGGGAACTGGTAGGGCCCATAGTTGTTGGTGCACCTCGTTATTGAAGCGTTTAAATTGTAGGTCCTCGCATGCCCCAAAACCAGCATATCTCCAGCGGCCTTGCTCGCCGAATAGGGAGAGGAAGGCATCAATCTGTCCTCCTCGGTAAAGGAACCCTCTTTTATATCTCCATGGACCTCATCCGTGCTGACGTGAAGCAGGCGCACCTCAGGATTAACTTTTCTTATCGCTTCAAGTACCGTATACACACCAAGAACGTTGCTCTCTATGAACGCATAAGGATTCGAGATGCTCCTGTCCACATGGCTCTCTGCTGCAAAATTAATCACTGCATCGACTTCTTTAATAAGCTTTGAAACAAGCTCAAAATCATTTATATTCCCCTTAACGAACGTATACCTCTCGTCATCCTCAATATCCTTCAGATTCGCCAGGTTTGACCCATAGCCGAGCTTGTCTAAGTTTATGACCTCCCAATCGGGATGCTTTTCTAGGATATAGCGGATGAAGTTGCTCCCTATGAACCCCGCTCCTCCCGTCACCAGAAGCCTCATTCTATCACCTCAGAGGAGTAACTGGGAATTATCCCCCACAACGAGCTTCCTTCCGAGGGGATGGTTGTCGGAGTTCATTATCTTAACCCCCCTCCCTATCAGGCTCTCCACTATCCTGCCGGCGTTCCTTATTTCGCTCCCCTCCAGTACTATGGAGTCCTCTATTTCGGTGTTCTCAATGATGACGTTGTCGCCGATGCTCGTGTAGGGGCCTATGTAGGAGTTCGTTATCCTGACGTTCTTCCCGATGACCACCGGGCCTTTGATGACGGTATCCTCGTCTATCACAGTTCCCTCGCCGATGACGACCCTCCCGTGGATGCGGGCGTTGGTGTGTATCCGGATGTCGGTCTCAATATCGTCCAGAATGAGCCTGTTGGCGTCCAGAATGTCCTCGGGCTTCCCTGTGTCCTTCCACCAGTGCTCGACCTTCGTCCATCCAACGCGGTAGCCGTGGTCGATGAGCCACTGGATAGCGTCGGTAATCTCAAGCTCGTTCCTCCACGATGGCTTTATGCTCGCAACGGCCTCATGGACTATTGGCCTGAAGAAGTAAATCCCCACCAGAGCCAGATTGCTCGGCGGCACCTTGGGCTTCTCAATTAAGCGTTTAATCGTCCTCCCATCCTCGCTGAGCTCGGCCACACCGAACTGCTGGGGATTTGGGACCTCACAGAGCAAAATGCTTGCATCAAATTTCCCCCTCGTGAAGTGCTCTAAGTGCCTCACAATCCCCTCCCTGAGGATATTGTCACCGAGGTACATCACAAAGTCGTCATCGCCGAGATAATCCCTCGCCACGAGGATGGCATGCGCCAGCCCCTTCGGCTCGCCCTGGTGGATGAACTCAATCTCCGCGTCCCATTCCCTGCTAAGAACCGTCTTCTTCACCTGCTCCGCGTTGGGGCCCACTATAATTCCTATCTCATGAATGCCGGCCTCGATAACGTCCTCGATGGCGTAGAACAGAACAGGCTTGTTCGCAGCCGGAATCAGCTGCTTCTGCTGCGAGTACGTTAAAGGTCTCAATCTCGTCCCGTGACCTCCCGATAGAATGAGGGCCTTCATGTGATTCACCGTTGTTGATACTATGCTTGAAAATAAAAACCTATCGTGCCTTTAATTGGCCACCCGTTGAACGAGTATCAAAATTCCTACCAACAGAATGATAACGTTGATAACCCTCTTGAGCCTCTCTTTTCCAGCCCTCGAATTCACATGCGTTCCAAGGTACACACCCGGCAGTGTACCGGCAATCAGTGCAATTGCCAGGCGATACTCCACGCTGCCTAAAAATGCATAGTTCAGAAAGCCCATGGCCGAGAGGGCAAGGCCGTAGGTTATCGTAACACCAACAACCTCCCTCGGATTGACCCTTGCCACATTCATCAGGGCGAAGCTAACTATAACCCCTGCCCCGACCGAGGTGAACTGAACGGTCAGGCCAACTATGAAGCCGAGCAGATAAACGTAGGCCCATCTACGCCTCACGGGAAGGTTGAGCTCTCCCTTAAACAGGCTCAGAAGCGACGTTGTGATGAGTATCGAGCCAAGGATCAGCGTGAGATGGCGGTTAATTGCCTCCTTCGGAATTACCCGCAGTAGAGCCGCACCCAAAACTATCGCGGGCAGGCTGCCTGCGAAGAGCCTCACGGTTATATCGGTGCGGACGTGACCCTTCCTCCCGTGGAAGAAGGCCCCAAAGACCCTTGTGACTGTTGCATATAGCAGGTCGGTCCCGACCGCAGTTAGGGGTTCAACGCCGAGAAAGATTAGGGAAGGGGTCATCAAAGCCCCGCCCCCGACCCCCGTGAGGCCAACGAGAAAGCCGACGAGGAAGCCTAGCACAGCAAAGGTGATGTCCAAGGCCCTCCCTCCGGTTCAGGGCAGGTAGCCGAGCTCCCTGGCCTTCTCTATTACCGTCTCGACCTCTTCCTCCGGCGTCATCTTTGAGCTGTCCACCCTCACCTCGGGGTTTTCGGGCTCCTCGTAGACGCCATCATAACCTGTCAGGCCCTTTATCTCGCCCCTAAGGGCTTTGGCGTAAAGCCCCTTGGGGTCGCGCTGGATCCTCACCTCAAGCGGGGCGTAGACGTAGACCTCGATGAAGTCCCCAATCTCCTTCCTTGCGTACTCCCTAACCGCTCGATAGGGCGAAATCAGCGAGACTATAGCTATCACCCCGTTCCTGCTGAGGAGCTTGGCCATGTGGATGACAACGCGGTTGTGCATCTCCCTCGCTTCCTTTGAAAAGCCCAGCTCCGGGTACAGCGTCTTCCTTATCGTGTCCCCGTCGAGTATCTCAACGCGGTAGCCCATCTCCCTGAGCTTCCTCGCGAGCTTTACAGCCAGAGTCGTCTTTCCAGCACCACTCGGCCCCGTGAGCCAGATGGTGAATCCTTTTTCAAGATTCTTCAGTTCGTCCATTTTACCTCCTCCATCCAGCGATAACAGGATCAATGGGCCGTGGCCTCTTCAATCCTTACGGTTATCTCGTTCAACGGGTGCGAGTGAGTTCTCAGGGAGGCGTTGATTATCTCTATGCCCACTATCTCCCCGTTCTCGCCGTAGTCTATCAGCACCCCCTCCTCAACTTCCACCGTCTCAACGATCTTTGCGTCCGAGAACTTTATGTACATGACATCGTGTTTTGGATCGTATGATATTCTCATCGTTTCTCACCCCCTCCATATTTTTTGACTTTGGAGGTTATGTATGCCGTGATGACCACAATCACCCCATCAGACGTTTCCTCGCAGATGACCCTTATCAGCTTGCCGTTCAAGCGTTTCTGGGCAACTTTCCTTCCAGAGTATCCTTCCGAAACGGCTTCTGGATTCGAAATGGCCTCCTCTACGAGCTCTTCGGGTATGTCCCTCTCTCTGAGTCTCTCCAGTGCGTGTGGAATGAACTGAATCTCCATCACTCTCACCAGTCAAAATGTAAATGGTTAAAGGATGCTCTTCCCATGCATTTCCGCCAGCGGCTCCTCTATCCCGAAGAGCCTGAGCATGGTTGGAGCGAAGTCATAGATGGTGAGCTGCGTTGCCCTGCTCTCGTCAAAGCCGGGCAGGTACATCGAGAACACTCCGAACTCGGAGTGGTTCGCATCGTCCGGCCCGGTGTCGTTCTCTGGGAGATAGTTGCTCGGGTGGCCGACGGTTCCTGCCGCGCGCCAGTTGAGGTTGTCGAAGTAGACCATTATGTCCGGCTTGCTTCCCTTCGCTATCGGATAGATGTCCTCGGGGTAGAACACCTTCGTGTCCCACCTCTCGCCGTTCGGACCGCGTATGGAGCGTATCTGCTCGGCAACCTCGTCCCTTACCTTCTCGAACCTGGAGAGCGGTATCTTTCCGGCTTTCTCCCTTCCAAGGACGTTGAGGAAAACGCGCGAGTAGTAGCCGCCCCAGCCCCAGGCGGTGGTTTCCTTCCAGTCCACGTCGAGGCTCTCGAAGCGCTTGACCTTCCCGTCGTGCAGAGCGGAGGGGTTCTTCACCTTCAGCAGGCCCTCCTCGGCCAGCCACTGGTTGACCGCGAAGTTGCCGTGCATGGCCTTTATCCCGTGGTCGGAGACGATGAAGACAGCCGTCTCGTCGAGGTCTATTAGCTTGAGGGTCTCTCCTATCTCCCTGTCGAGGAGCCTGTAGTAGTCTGGAATGACGTTCTCGTACCTGTTCCCCTTACCGGGGTAGAGATGGTGGTTCGGGTCGAAGTAGCGCCAGAAGGCGTGGTGGAGCCTGTCAAGGCCAATCTCAACGAAGTGGAAGTAGTCCCACTCCTTCTCCTGGATGAGGTAGCGTATTACCTCGAACCTCTTCTCCGTCATCTCCCAGAGGCCTTCCTTTACCTCGTCCTTTGCCTCCTTCCTGAAGGGGACGTCGAAGATGTACTCCCCAACGAGCCTCTCGATCTCGCCCTTCAGCTCTTTTGGATAGGTGTAGTCCACGCTTGCATCTGGCGTTATGAAGCAGCTCACGAGGTGGCCGTTGATCGGCTTCGGCGGGTAGGTCGGAGGAACGCCCACTATTATCGACTTCTTTCCGCGCTCGCCGAGGTAGTCCCAGAGCGTCTTTTCTCTCACCTTTTTGCTGTGGGCTATCCAGTAGTCGGTGTAGGAATAGCCGGTCCTGTGCCTGAAGCCGTAGAGGCCGAGCTCGCCCGGCGTCTTGCCGGTGACCATCACCATCCACATGGGGATGGTTATCGCCGGAATGCCGGTCTGCATCGGGCCGTAGACGGATTTTTCGAGGAGCTTTTTCAAGTTGGGCATGTCGTCGATGAAGCGGTTGAACAGCAGCTCCGGCGGGGCGGAGTCGAGGCCTATGACGAGGACTTTCTTCGTCCCTTCCATCCCTTCCCTAACCTTTTTTTCAAACTCCATTCTCCTCACCTCAGATATTCCTCAATGATCGCCATTACATCCCAGATTTTATCCCTCTCGCAGACGCAGCCGAGGACTTCCCTCTTACCGCCGGCGTTGGCTCCGAGGGATTTAAGGCGTTCTATTATCTCGGCCACCTTTATCCTCTCCGCTTCCTTCGCGGAGATCCTGAAGTATACCTGGCCCTTCCCGTGGAAGTTCCCGTTGATGACCACCGCGCCCCTGTAACCGAGCTCCCAGACGAGCTTCCTCGCGACCTTGGAGATTACATTGAAGGGGCTCTCAAAGTGAACGATGGCGAAGCCGTTCCGCTCCTCGGCGTTTGAAACTGCCCCCTCTATGCCCTCCCTTATGGCTTTCGCCTTCTTCACCCACGGCTCGTATTCGAGGAGCTCCTTGAGGTCTCTGCTTAAGAGAACCTCAACTGCTTTCTCCACAGCTTCCCTCTCCATGGCGATGTAGTTGGAGTCGATGAGCTCAACGAGACTCCGCGCCTCCCCCTGCGAGATTCCCTCCCTATCAAGGAGCTTTCTGACCCTATCCAGCTCAAAGGCCTTCTCCCCTATATCCCCAACGACACCGAGGGCGCTCCAGGCGTTCCATATCCCAAAGTGCTCCGAGACGACGAGTGAGCAGGAGGGGTAGTACTCCCCTTCTAGGGAGGGGTTTATCTGCTCGACGAGCGGATTCCCGATCCTCGGCTGGGTGTGGTGGTCGATGAACAGCGTCGGAACCTTAACCTTCTCGACCTCGCCTGGAACGTTGAAATCCAGCACGTAGAGCCTCTCGGCCTTCTCAACGGTCTCCCATATTCTCTCATCGAAGCGGAACTCACCTATCGGCGCGGTCATGTTGGTGAACTCCCCCAGATCAAGCGCCCTAACCAGCAACGCTGAAGATGTCACCCCGTCCGTGTCCCAGTGGTGGACTATTAGATGCACCTAACTCACCCCGCAAAAAATAATGAAATCACTCCACGAAGGGATTCTCGAAGCTCCTCACGACCTCGAAGACCTCTGGCCTCATCATGTACTCCGGCGGCTTTTCGCCAGTCATTATCATCTTCCTGAGCTTGGTGCCGCTTATGTGGACGTGGAACTCTTTGCTGTGGGGGCATATCTTTGCGTTGACCATGCCGCCGCACTTCCTGCAGTAGAAGGACTCACGGATAAACATCGGGGTTATTCCCAGGTCAGGGAAGTTGCCGAAGAGATCCCACGCCTCATAGGGCCCGTAGTAGTCGCCGACTCCAGCGTGGTCCCTTCCCACTATGAAGTGCGTCGCACCGAAGTTCTTCCTCATTATAGCGTGGTGTACTGCTTCCCTCGGGCCTGCATAGCGCATCTCGTAGCGGACTGTCGCCAGTGTTGCCGCATCCCTGGGATAGTAGTGCTCGAAGAGCGTCTCGTAGGCCCTGATTATGACCTCATCGCGGTAGTCGCCCCTCTTCTTCCTTCCGAGGACGGGGTTGATGAAGAGACCGTCGACGAAGGTGAGGGCAGCCTTCTGGACATACTCGTGGCCGAGGTGGGGCACGTTCCTGGTCTGGAACGCAACGATGGTCTTCCAGCCGCGCTCCTTGAAGAGAACCCTCGTCTCGACCGGCCTGAGCGTGTACCTAGCGAAGGGGTTCGGGAGCTCATTGAGGAGCTCTATCTCGCCGCCGACGAGGTAGTCCTCCATGTCCATGACCCTGGCGACACCAGGGTGGGCCGGGTCGTCGGTCTTGAAGACCTTGACCGCGAATTCCTTCCTCTCGTAGGTGTAAATCTCCTCGACGTGCATCCTCGCTACCGGCAGGTCGTCGTAGTAGAGCAGTACCGCGTCGCCCTCGTCGAAGGTTTTCTCTTTGATATCGAGCACTATCGGGATCGTCCAGGGCGTGTCGTCGCTCAGGCGCATGTGGTCGAGGACGCTCTCGAAGTCGTCGCTCGTGAGGAAGCCCTTGAGGGGTGAATAAACGCCGTGCGCGATGTTCTCAAGGTCTATCGCCCGGCCGTGCTCGATCTGGACGCGGGGGTATTCTTTCTGCTCGCCCAGAATCCTCTCGCGGGTTCTCTCTGCCACGAGCCTCCTGACGAGCCTGCCTCCGTGGGGCTTTGAGACCATGGTATCACCTCAAAAAGGAAAGGCCTCAGTCGAGGTAGCCGAGTGCCCTGAGGCGCTCCTTGACCTTCTCTTCCTCCTCCTCGGTGAAGACTTCCTCCTTCTCCTCCTCTTCGAGGCTCGCCAGAACCTCGCGGAGGACGTAGGTGACGTAGTCCGAGACCGAAGTGAACCCGGTGCCCTCTATTCTGGCCTTAATCTTGTCATAGAGGGGCTTTGGTATGGAAACGGTCGTGTACTTCTTTTCCTCAGCCATGGCAAACACCTCCAGCCTTAATGATATTTAATTACATTTAATTAAGCAACCTTCTGGGTATATAAAGATTTCGCAGAAGTGTGGGAAGTCAGCGGGATGTGTCTGTAACAAACTCGTCTATCCTGAAGACCCCCCTATCAAGGACTGTCCTCTTCCGAACGTATGTATACCTCACGACGACGCTTCCGTTCATATCGTTCGGCAGGATGAATTCCTCCTTCCCCCTTACAGGATACCATTTTCTGAATACGAGCGTCCCGTTGTCTAGATAGCCAAAGATTTCAAGCCCTGTTCCGGTGGCGTTTGTGAACCTGAGAACCACCGAGCCGTTATCAGAGGTCACGACGACGTTGGGGTGCTCGAACCGGAAAATCTTGATATAGCCCCCATCAGAGTAGACCAGTCTGTAGTAACCGGGGTACTCGTTCGTGAACATCAGCCTGGCGAGCGTCGTGTTGAATGTCTTTTCGCTCATCAGGACAGCATAGCCGTAGTTGAGGTTCATGTAGACATAGGCATTTCCGATTTTCTCGCTCTGGAGCGGGAGTCCTGCCAGACTGTTCCTGTATTCAAGGAACGCCTCCCTCGGCGAGAAAGAGTTCCCGTTTATATTCACGATGACCTTCCATCTCTCCCCCGGCTGGGCAATTATCCGGTATCCACCCCTCTCAAAGAGCAGCGTTCCGAATCTGGACACCAGGGGGAGAATCACGAGGGCATAGCCGGCTCCCGAGACATTCGCTGTCTCAAGAACCGAGCCGAACTTCAGGACGGTGTCGTAGCTGACGATGACGTAGTCGATTCCCCTGGCCATAAGTTGGTTTTTATTAATTTTCCCGAGGTAGTAGAGGGCCAGCCATCTGCTGGGTCCGCCCTGGACTATCGGACTTCTCCTTGCGTAGTACGTCACCCAGTGCCCGTGATCCCACCATGTCAGGATGATGTCGTTTTTATTGGAGTTCTCCCCCAGCCAGGTTAGAGCCTGAACCCAGTGGTCGTTTATTACCGGCCTCTCGTCATAAATCTCCCTGAATCCGAAGCCCGCACTTACCGCAGGCACCAGGATGAGAAGGGCTAATAAAACGGCTGAGAGCTTTCTGGTGCTCAGTCTGGATTCCAGTCTGGCATGGAGGAGATCGTGCAGGGAAATAAGCCCCAGCCCTGCTGCGGCTGCCACGGCCAGGGAGCCTATGAACAGGAAGCGGGTCCATGTGTACAGCATGTAGAAGCCCGGGGCGACGAAGCCAAGGAGGAGGAAATCGGAGAGTCTGACGTTCCCCGGAATAAAACGGAGGGCAAAGAACGGACACAGGAATATCAGGACGCTGAACGCCATCCAGAGGTCTCCGAAGGAGGGGTGCACTGTTTCGAGGATCGGGTGCTGTCCGAAAATCCCGAATCCTGAGGAAAGGTCTTTAAGCACCGTAAAACGCATGAAGAGCACGAGTGCTCCAGAGAAAGCAATCAGCACTGCTAAGGGCAGCCTTTTCCTTCTCTCCTTCACGGGTCTTGAAATCAGGAACAGCACGGCGATTCCGAGGAGGGTCAGGGGGACGAGGTATCTGAGATGAACGAGAAGGTAGGCATCTTTTATCCTTCCGAGTTCAATTCCAAGCTTTTCAGCGGTTTTCCTGGCCAGCCATCTGTCCCCTCCGAGCATGCCGTAGCCGAAACGCCCGCCGAGCCAGTTGGCTATGAGGGCGCCGAAGGCCGTTGAAAGGGTTAGGGCTGCGGCATCGGCAAGATATCTATCCTTTCTGAGAATGAATGCACCGAAGGCCAGAAAAACGGCATTTCCTATGAGGAAAACAAAAATCGGATAGTATGCCTGCCAGAATATTGATGCCAAGCCACTTGCAAAGGCCGGAATCAGGTAGAAGGCAAACCTCCTGTAGCGCCATGCCCTCCGGGTTTTTGTTAGGGCCAGCGAGATTCCGTACAATGCGACGGAATACCAGAAGAGCATGTAGTTGTCTCCCCTGTAATAGTTCGCAGATGATCTGAAGATGTGGCCGAACATGACGGAGAGAAAAAGGGCTGAAAAGAAGGCCTCCCTTTTCCCGTAGAGGTTGAGCATGCTGAGGTAGAAGAAAAGCACGGTCAGAACGCCGAAGATTACAGGGGTAATCCTGAAGGCATCGTAGATGGAAACCCCGAACACGGAGAGGACTTTATACACATATGCCGGCGTCATCCACAACCCCAGGGGGTGGAAGTTTTTGATCAAAAATCCCCACGGGCCGCCGGCAATTGTCAGAAAATCCATCCACCTGCCCGCCTTCAGACTCTCCTCCACGTAAGCCAGATGGAAATACGGGTCATAACCAAACAGGTAATGGTACCTCAGGGGTATCAGCCTGAAAAACGCGGCGATGAAAGTTATTAGGGGAAGGGCGTATTTTGGCTCCAGAATCTTTTCTCCAGCCCTGATTGCCCTTTCGAGCTTCTCACCGGTCATCGGCATCCCTCTATCTGTTTTCAATTTTCAATTCAAAATAGAATAAACACCGGCGAGGATAAAAATGTTGTGCTGATTCCAGCTGTGCGTTCCTGCGGGCATAGTCTTCAGGCAAAAGCCGGCATTTCTTCTACTTCCGCCTGGTTCAGTCGCCCCTCTGTATCTTCGCGTGCCCCCCAACGAGGCTCTTCTTGAGCTCAAGGTTCCTTATCTCGCACTTCTCGTCGATTATGGAGCGCCATATCGTCGAGTTCCTTATGACGGTGTTCCTGAAGATTATTGAATCGCTCACGTCCGAGCTCTCGATTATGCAGTTCTCCCCTATGTATGCGTAGGGCCCTATCATTGACCTTCCCAAAATCCTTGCACCGCGCTTTATCACCACAGGGGGGATTATTTTTGAGTAGGGGCTGATTTGAATCTCCTCTATGTGGCTCTCCTTTAGCAGGGTTCTCAATGCTTCAAGGTAGCTGTCCGCACTTCCGATGTCATACCAGTACTCATCAAACCTGTATGCGTGCATCTCAACGCCCTCCGAGAGCAGCCACTGGATGAAGTAGCCCGGGGAATCCCTGTTGCCGTTCTCAAGGTATTCGTCAATCCTCGCCATTACCTCCCTGGGGAAGGCATAGACACCCGTGCTTATGAGCGTGGACTTGGGTTCGGCGGGCTTTTCCCGGAAGTCTACCACCCTGTTTTCCTCAAGCACGACGACACCGTAGCGCTTTGCAAGCTCAAAGTCACCGACATCATAGACTGCTATGAGCGGTTTGCCCGAGTAGTGCTTTAAGAACTCGCTCAGGCTGAAGGAGAACAGATTGTCGCCCGCAATGATCAGATAATCATCCAGGCCGAGCTCTTCAATGGCCCTTTTCATTGCCCCTATCGTTCCCAGCTTCTCCTCCTCATGGAGCGTGTCCTCGACTATCAGCCCCACGCCGTGCTCCTCAGCGTAAGGCCTGAAATGGTGCTCAAAAAACCTGTTTGTGGAGATATAAACATCGGAATCAAGTTCTCCTGTCTTCTCAAGGATGTAATCGAGAATAACCCTGTCCCCAACAGGCAGCAGCGCCTTGGGATTATCCTTTGTTATGGGCCACAAACGGGTGGCATAGCCGCCGGCCATTATGAGTACCTTCATCGCTACCACCGGAATATATGGGCACTCAAACGTATTTAAACCTTGAGCGCGTTTTTGATGCTTTCAATGACTTCCTCAATATCCCTGACTTTGCCGCCATCATACTCCAGGAATCTCCCTCCGGTAAGCGTTAAGGTAGTATTGGAAGTCATGATAATCGCCCATAGTCCTTGATTCAAAGTCGCACCTCTTCTCTTCATCCCTGCTGAAGAGCAGCTCCCCCTTGGGCACCTTAAATATGAAGGAAATGGGAGCATTATTTAGAACCCGAACATCCACCGGAAAACCCAGACGCTCCTCAAGCTCAAGTTCATAAAAAACATCACGCTCACCGTCGGTGTATACGGCTATGTCTATGTCCCTGAAGGGACCGCTCAAAAACGAGCCGTGGAGATAGGCGAAAAGAACCTCCTCCCTGCCCATCAAAAACTCTTTTATCAGCCGCTTTATCCTCCCCTTTTCATGCTCTCCAATTGAGTAGACCCTCATGGTTTAACCTTTGCAGGGAGATACTAAAAAATTTTCCCCAAAGCTTAAGAACATGACCACTCTAAAAAGTCTGGTGGTAAAAATGAAAATCCTCGTAACGGGCGGTGCTGGATTTATCGGTTCACACCTGGTTGATGCGCTAATGGAGATGGGCCATGAAGTTAGAGTTGTCGATGATCTGAGCGCCGGGAGCCTGGAGAACATTAAAAGGTGGCTGGATAACGGGCGCTTTGAGTTCATAGAAGGCGACTTGAGAAATATAGACGTTTGCAGCGAAGCTGTTAAGGGTGTTGATGCGGTCTTCCACCTTGCCGCCAACCCCGAGGTGAGAATCGGCGCCCAGAGCCCCGAGCTCCTCTATGAAACCAACGTCCTGCTCACATACAACATCCTGGAGGCCATGAGGAGGAAAAATGCTGGATACCTCATCTTCACGTCTTCCTCCACGGTTTATGGTGAGGCCAAAATAATTCCGACGCCCGAGGACTACGCCCCCTTGAGCCCATAAGCGTCTACGGTGGGGTGAAACTGGCAGCTGAAGCTTTAATCAGCGGCTACGCACACACGTTCGGCATAAAATCGCTCGTCTTTCGTCTCGCAAACATAATAGGGGAGCGCTCAAACCACGGGGTGATCTACGACTTCATAAACAAGCTCCGCAGAAACCCTGAAGAGCTTGAAATTCTGGGCGACGGAACGCAGAGGAAGAGCTACCTCCACGTGAGCGATACGGTTGATGCCATGCTATACCTCTTCGAGCGCTTTAAGGAGGAGGGAAAGATCTTCGATGTCTACAATCTTGGCAGTGAAGACTGGATTACCGTCAGGGAGATAGCAGAGGCCGTCAGCAGGGGGATGGGCTTAAGTCCGAGGTTCCGCTTTACGGGTGGCGTCGACGGCGGAAGGGGATGGAAGGGCGACGTGAAGTTCATGCGCTTAAGCATAGAGAAGGCTAAAAGCAAGGGGTGGGAGCCGGGGATGAACAGCTATCAAGCCGTCGAGAGAACGGTTAGGGAGCTGATCACCCTTTTATAACCTCATACACCTTCTGGGCTACTATAAAGGCGAATATCAGCAGGAGGAAGTAGGAGGACATCTTCAGCATCTCCTTTGTTTCTTTTGAAAGATAGAAATCCCCTATCTCCAGAACTATGAGGATTCCTATGAGCGAAACCGTCAGGAAGATGCTCAGTGAGGAGCTCAAAAGCGCCGCAAGAATGATCCAGATGGCTAAGAAAATCAGCATGTTCTCCCTCATAGCCATTCTTCCACACTCCCGAGCATCCTGACCTTCAGCCTGAGGTAACCGTTGGCCTCCCGAACATCCTCCACGGATATCAGCCCTCCCTTCGCCATGGCGATGCCGAGGAGGACGGCGGAAGAGACCGGATCACCCCAGACCCTTCTGATTCCCGGGAGGAGTGGCTTTATATACACCTCAATGGAGCCCTCCTCTTCAAAAACCTCCGCGCTCCCGATGCCAAACGCACCCAGCCCGCCTGAAATCACGGAGGATGCATATCCGACGTCCGTGCCGCTAAGCTCCCCGTAGTTCTCCTCAAAGTACCTGAGAAGCTCGTAGCCCGGGGGAGGGCTTATCAGAATTCCCGTTTCCCTCTCGCTTCCGGTAACAAAGACATCCCCCTCATCGAGCCTCCCGAGACTCAGCCTGAAGTTCTTCATCTTCGGAATAAAAACCCCTCCCTGAGGGAGATTCTCGTAGGGGGGTATGTAGACGGGATTTCCCTCAAGCTCAAGGTCATCGACAATCTTTTCAAAAAACTCCGCCATATCCCTGCAGCTAAGCTCAAGGGCCTCCCTGCTGACGTAGCCCCTGGCAGGAAAAGCCGCAACCACCAGCCCCAGGATAATAGAACCGATGCCGAGATTGATGAACGTAGCGTTCGATGAAGTCCCGCCGTGATACCAGAGTATGATGCCTATGCCGATTAAAGCTGCTCCCACAGTCCTGCTCATTTTAGCACCCAAATTGGATAACCTTAAAGGCTTTTATATTCTTTATGGAGGTGATGATCGGCCTCCGGTCAGCATGCCCCGGCCATCGGATAACCTTAAAAGCTTTTATATTCTTTATGGAAGTGATGGGCATGAGCATGAAAAGGGTTCTCGGTTTAATAATGGTGGCTCTAATAATCTGCGGTATGGTGTCGGCAAAAGCCGTTGAGAAACCGGTTAATAGAGATGTTTTTCTGTATGAGTACTTCTCAAAAACCCTGGTCAGGTTTGAATATACGCTCAGGTACTCCCTTCAGAACAATCCCTACAGCATTCAGCTCGCAAATAACACCACGAGCGAGCTCAAGGAGATACAGCTTGAAGCGCTTTATTACAAAAACCGGGGGGTCAATGCCAAGGTTATGGAGGTAATCCCCCCTTTCTACGACTTCTCCCGGAACCTGCAGGAGCTAACAGGGCTCGTGCTCCAGTTTCACAGGGAGCCGAATGCCGCGCTTGCGGCGGGAATAGTGAGAACCCTTGAGAGCATGAATCGGGATCTTGAGATTATTGACTCCATACGGCTCATGAACGGGACAAAAGTCCTGAACTTCACAGCCCAGACTGCCGGGATAAGGGAGTATCTGGGGAAGATACTCGAAATGCTCCGCTCCGCTGAAATATCCCCGAAAAAATTTGAAATCTCTGTTTCAAACAAAAAACCCTTCCTCTATGCCAACATCACGATATACGGCTCAACCCCTGTGAACGGGAGCATTGAGGTGGTTATTGCAGGAGGGAACAGCTCAACAATCCTGTTTACCTCCCCCAAAAACGGCATGTTCTCACTGAGGTACTCCTTCAGGGAGCTCGGCAACTACAGCATATATGCCGTTCAGGGGGATAACAGATCAAACACGGTTGAAATCACCGTTGTGAGGATACCCTCAATACTCCTCATGGACAGCACCTTCAGCGGGCTTATGGGGTCCACGCTGAACGTCTCGGGACAGCTTGTGGACTATTACGGAAACGCACTCGGACAGAGGGAGATTTCAATCGGGAACACAACCCTGCTAACGGATGAGGAAGGAAAGTTCTGCACCAATTACACCTCGGACGTACCCGAAACCATGCGGCTCACGGTTAGCTTCCGCGGCGATGAGATTCACTCAGCCGTGTCAAAAAACATAACCATAATTTTCAGGAAATATCCAACCTCAATAGCGCTCAGCGGCCCCTCGGAGGGCTACACCGGAAGGAGAATAGAGTTCACGGGCAACATCACGCCCCCCCTGTCCGCTCCTCTGACGGTGTATGTAAACGACATGCCCTACATCAGCATAACATCTGTGGACGGGGGTTTCTCCTTCTTCATAAAGCCGAATGAGACAGGAAAGCTGAAGGTATATGTAAAATTTTCAGGGGACAGCATCCATGCCGGAGCAGTATCAAACACCATAATCCTCAGTGTGATTAAACCCCCGAGCAGGATGCTGAGATACGTGGCGATGCTGCTGATTCTGGCGCTTCTGGCCTCGGCTTTTACATACACCCGAAGGAGAGGGGAAGGGGAAATCACTGCGGAGGGGGAAGAAACCCTCATGCCTCCTGAAGAGAAAAAACCGGCAGTCAGGCTCCCGGACAGCGTTACGGAGCTCTATGCCTTCCTGAGGAAAATGCTGGGCATAAGCGAGAACCTGACCCCGAGGGAGGCCCTCATGCTCTTCAGGGACAGCAAAATCTACGGGGACATGGAGAGGATAACTGAGCTCCACGAGAAGCTGGTCTATGGGAACATGCCCCTCACGGAAGCCGAGGAGAGGGAATTCAGGGAGAGGGTAAGAAGGGTGCTGGAGGGGTATGAATGAGAAAATTTGTGGTATATGCGGTTGTGATAGTGCTCATGATGACCCTCATAACGATGCCCCTAACCGTGCCGCTGTTCAAGAGCTCAACCCCCTACAGCATGTTTAACACCGGCTGGGACGGAACAGCGAGATTCGCCATGCTCCTTCACTCGAAGGGTATTAACCTGATGCCCCTCTTTCAGTCCTTCGACATGGAAAACCTGAAGGATAGAAACGGGGTTCTTGTCATAATTGCACCGGATATCTCATACACATCTGCCGAGCTCGCCCAGATCAGGGATTTCGTAAAGAGGGGGAACACACTCCTCATAGCCGATGACTTCGGGTACGGGGATGATATACTCAAGGCCCTGAACCTGCCGGTGAGAATCTCAAAATACCCCCTGAGGGACTTTTTCTACGAAAAGGACGACAGGCTCATAGTGGCTGTCAGGATAAGCGACCCTGTTCTTGGAAGGAACGTTAGCAGGATAATAATGAACGAGCCTTCTGCAATTACAGTCTCTAGGAAGGGCGAGGTTTATGCGAGCAAAGTTGCCATGGTCAACTTCCACATGAGGGAGTTCCCTATACTCGCGGAGGTTCCATACGGGGACGGAAAGGTTATAGTGCTCTCTGATCCTGACATCCTTACAAACCAGCTCTTCACCGAAAACCAACAGTTTCTGGAGAATTTAGTCAGCTACATCGGTGCAGGCACGGCATACATGGACGAGGCCCATCACAGGGACTTCAACCTCTACAGCGCCGGAACCGTCACGATAACCAGAATCCTGCCTGTCGACAGGGCGAGGAAGATACTCGTGATCACGGGCATCATAATACTCCTCCTTGAGCTGGGAGCCTTGGGGTATCTGCTCAAACCTGTATCACTCCTTCTTGACAGGTTTTTTGGGGAGAAAAAAGAAGATTTAATAACCCTTGCCGTTCAGATTTCAAAGAGGAACGGCTGGGACGAAAGGGAAGTTCTCGCAATGATAGAGCGCATGGGTGGTTGATATGTTGCTTGAAAAGATAAAGGTGGAAGCTGTGGTGGGTATGGATGAGATGGTTAAGCTCATGATGATTTCCCTTATAGCCGAAGGGCACATAGAAATTATTAGAACGCATGGGTGGTTAGCATGATACTCGAAAAGATAAAGAAAGAGGTTGGGAAAGCCGTTGTCGGCATGGACGAAGTTATCGAGCTCATGACGATTTCCCTTATAGCTGAGGGGCACATCCTGCTTGAAGGAATCCCAGGGATAGCCAAGACGACCCTGAGCAAAAACTTCGCAAACACCCTCGGCCTGAAGTTCGTCAGGATTCAGATGACCCCGGACATTCTTCCGGCAGACATACTCGGACACACATTCTACGACATGAAGACAGGGGAGTTCAAGATAAGGAAGGGGCCCATATTCGCCAATGTCGTTCTCGTCGATGAGATAAACAGGGCATCGCCGAAAACCCAGTCCGCACTGCTTGAGGCCATGGAGGAAAGGCAGGTTACGATAGAGGGGATAACGCTCAGACTCCCGGAGCCGTTCATAGTTATGGCAACGAGAAACCCGGTTGAGCTGGAGGGGGTTTATGAACTCCCGGCAGCACAGGTTGACAGATTCATGATGAAGATAGACCTGACCTATCTGGACGATGAACATGAAAAGCTCATGCTCAGAAGAAAATCAACGGGCAAATTCAGCATGGCCAGACAGGTTGTCCCCTCCTCGGAGATACTCAGTGCGAGGAGGGAATTCAGAAAGGTCCACGTCAGCGATGCGATAATAGACTACATATACTCGATAGTGAAGGAGACCAGACTGGATGACAGGGTGATACTCGGGGCATCCCCCAGAGCGGGGGAGCACCTCCTCTATGCCGCGAGGGTGCATGCATACCTCAAGGGCAGGGGCTACGTCATACCCGATGATGTTAAAAAGCTCGCCCTGCCTGTCTTGGCCCACAGGATTATAGTGAAGCCGGAATACGAGATAGACAACATAACCGGAAAGGAAATCGTGATGGATGTCTTAGAGAGGGTAGAGGTGCCCACTGAATGAAGAGAACCGACCTGCTCCTCTCCCTGGCGGCCGTGCTCTCCGCCGGGGCCTACCTCACAGGAAACATCACTCCCGCCCTCATCGCAGCAGGAATAGTGGGTTACTATAGCATGGCGAGGTTAAGCTTCAATCCAAAAATAGAGGTTGAGAGAAGAATACCTGAGAGGGGGACGGAGCTTGAGCCCCTGAAGGCCGGTATAAGGGTAAGAAACCTCTCGAAAATCCCCTGCAGACTCAGGATAACGGAGGAGTCTGAATTCGTCTTTGCAAGGGACGTTGAGGTTAAGCTTAAACCCGGTGAAACCAGAGCCCTGCAGCAGACGATAGTTCCCCAGAGGAAGGGATACATACCGCTGAGGGCGAAGGTCATCTTTGAAGACGAACCCGGGTTTTTCTATGAGGAGCTCTCCCTTAAAGAGGAGAAACTCCTTGTCCTGCCATCGGCGAGGAGCATCCGGGAGGCGCTGAAGATAAAGAGGCAGGTTGAGGCCATAGCGGAGGTTGAGAAAGCCCTGGGTATAGGCCTTGAAACCCTTGACTTCAAGGAGCTGAGGGATTTCCGTCCCGGAGACGACGTGAGGAAAATCGACTGGAAATCAACCTCCCGTCTGGGAGAGCTCATGGTCAAGGAATTTTACAGGGAAACCCTCAGCGAGATATACCTGCTTATAAACGTCGACAGAAAATTCAGGCGCGAGCTGAGGAACCTGAAGGTCGACTACCTCGTCCTGATCACGGCCCAGCTCGTCGAGTACTTCAGAAGATTCGGCTACATGGTAAACGGGGTAGCCTATGATGAGGACAAAATAGTGAAGCTCGTTCCCAATCCAAGGAGCGGAAAATCATTCATAGGAGAGCTAAAACTGGCGCCTCAGAGGGGAATCCCCCCAATAAAGGCGGCCTCCCTTGAAAGGGAGTCCAGTCTGAGCAGAAAGATACTCTCCCTCAGGAGAAGGGTTTATACCTCCGGCCCGGTAAGGGCAGCACTTAAAGTTGAGCCCAACTCCTACGTTGTCATCGTGGATGACATAGGCCTTCACCCGAGGGAGATACTGAAGGCGGTTAACATCCTTGAGAAGAGAGGCTCAACCGTGGTGGTTCTGTATCCAAACCCGGTATTTTTCGTGAGCAAAAGCGACCTGAATGGGGAAAGGCTTGAACTCCTCTACAGACGCCACATGGAGAGGAAGAGACTCATGAAGAAGCTCATGGGAAAGGCGAAGATAATTGAAGTCGGGCCAAAGGATTTGATTCCAAAGGTGGTGGGGAAGCTGTGATAGGGATAATAGCCTCAATCCTGACCGCTGTGCTCACAGGAAACTACCTCCCCCTCATTGTGCCCCTGATATACCTCCTGGCCGTTAAGAGCAGAGACCTCGCCCTGATCGCTTTCTACATATATGCTCTGGTGCTGGCGTTCTCCTTCAATCCCGGATCAATATACACTCTGAACGGGATAAGTGCTGTTTCCGTGGCATTTTCAGCGGTGCTCGTGCTGGATGAAATCCTCAGGGGATTTGATCTCAGAATTCCCTCAAGGGAGGAGTTCGTTCTCCTCGGAGCACTCACGGTATCGGCCGTCACGATTTACACATTCCTGCCCGTCATAGCGGCGGTGACATTGTACACAGCACACCGCAATTTTGGTAGGGCGTCCTTTTATATCGCGGGCTGGTGGGTTCTGCTGGCAGCCTTCCTGTATGCAGCAAAAAACAGGCTAACCGGCAGGGGAGCACAGCCACTTGTTATAGTTGGTCTGACGCTGATCTTCATCCTGCTGGCGGAGAAGAGGGGTGTAAAGAGCACCGAGGTGAAGGTGCTTGGAAGGATCAAACGGTGATTCCGTGGAAACCATTTTAAACCTCCTCCCGTTTTTATCTGTGGTGGTTGAATGAGGCTGAAGAATTACTGGGATTTAATAACGGTTGTGCTGCTCTCAATCATCCTCGACCTGCTCATCTTTTATGCTCCGGACAGTTTAATCAGAAAAGCCCTCGGTCTGGCTTTTGTCCTCTTCTTTCCCGGCTATGTCTTCATAACAGCCCTCTTTCCCAACAGGAAGGAGCTCGACAACCTGGAGAGGCTGGCTTTGAGCTTCGGTCTCAGCATAGCCATAGTCCCCCTCATAGGCCTTGGCCTCAACTACACCCCGTGGGGAATAAGGCTCATCCCGATTCTGGTTAGCCTCACCATCTTCAACTTTGTATTTTCGGCTGTGGCAGTCTACCGCCGTGCAATGGCCTTTGACCCGTGGATTCCATGGATGAGCCTCGAAAGGCTCAAGGAGGAGCTTGAGTGGGAGCAGTCGAGCGGACTTGATAAGGCCCTGACGGTAATCCTGATAATAGCGATAATAACCTCCATAGGAACCCTCGCATACGTGATAACCCATCCGAAGCCCGGCGAGGCATTCACGGAATTCTACATCCTCGGGCCAACCGGCAAAGCTGCAGACTATCCAACAAACCTCACCACAGGCGAAAACGGGACGGTCATCATAGGCATCGTCAACCACGAGCACCGCAACGTAACATACTACGTCCAGATATGGCTGGTGAACCTCACGTATGACTTCAAAACAAACACAACCCACATATACGGGATGTACCCCATGCCCGGCTGGTTCAACGTTACCTTACCGAGCGTTCCGGTCAGGATAGAGGGCAACTGGACGCCGCAGTTCGAGAAAAATTACACATTCAGCATAAATAAACCCGGCAGGTGGCAGGTCTGGTTCCTCCTCTTCAAGGACGAACCGCCGGAACTCCCGAGGGCTCCGCCAGACGGGAACTATGCGGAAACATCGGCCAGAGAACTCATCCTCAAAGCGATAAACGGCACTGTGCAGAGCCTAAAACTTAATATAGTGGTGACGCGTTAGGGATAAAATATAAACTGCCGGGGGTGGTGGAATGGGAAAAATCCTCACGGGAATATTTGCCACGATTCTTATCTTCCTCCTCCTGTTCAACCTGGGTGAAATCTACGTCCTCTACAAGGGAGCAACGGCATTCTCATCGCACATAGACGACGCCATATCTGCCCTTGAGGAGGCCAGAACACAGGATATTGTGGTAACGGTTCCGGTTAAGGACAGAATTAAAGTGCCCATCAACCTGAAGGCGAGGGTTCCGATTTCAACGGTCTTTGAGGTGCCGATAAATGAGAGCCTGAGGGTTCCAATAGACAAAAACCTGCATCTTAACGTCCCCATCGATGATTACGTGACCGTTCCCGTCACCACGGTGGCGAAGGTGCACATAGTGCAGAACGTAACCACAACCGCCGTCATTAACGGCACCGAGACTGAGATAAGCTTCCCGATCGACACCTACGTTGATATCCCGGTAAACACAACGGTGGTCGTTCATGTGAATAAAACATTCCCCGTGACGGTCCCCCTGAACCTCGATGTGACCGTTCCGCTGAACATGAAGATTAAGGTGCCCTTCAACAGGGTCATCGAGGTGCCCATAAATCAGGAGGTTGAGGTGCCGGTAGATACTACCGTGACGATAAGACTCAACGCAAAGAAACTTGGAATCGAGCAGGATCTCGATAACCTGATAGCAACACTTAAGAACATAAAGAAGATGCTCGCCTCAGTGAGCGGGATATGACGGGAATAATATTTGACATGGACGGCGTGCTCTACAGGGGGAACACTCCGATAGAGGGTGCAAAGCAGGTTATTGAATTTTTGAAGGAAAGAAAAATTCCTTTTCTCTTTCTCACCAACAATTCAACGAGAACCGCATTAATGTACCGGGAAAAGCTCCTGTCAATGGGAATTGACGTCCCCGAGGAGAGCATCATCACTTCGGGCCTTGCCACGAGGCTCTACATGGAACGGCACTTCAATCCCGGAAAAATATTCGTAATTGGGGGCAGGGGACTCCACGAGGAGATGCAACATCTGAACTGGGGCACTGTGAGCGTTGACGATGCCAGAAAGGGTGACTGGAGGGAGGTGGAATACGTTGTTACAGGGCTGGACACAGGGCTAACCTATGAAAAGCTGAAATACGCAGCACTGGCCATCAGGAACGGTGCTGTGTTTATAGGCACGAATCCGGATACAACCTATCCCTCGGAGGAGGGGATAGTGCCGGGGGCGGGTTCGATTCTGGCTGCTCTGAGGGCCTCAACCGATAGGGAGCCCCTGATAATAGGAAAGCCCCATGAACCCGTGTGGGAGATAGTCAGGGAAAAGCTGAAAGCTGGGGAGGCATGGGTCGTTGGGGACAGGCTCGATACCGATATTGCATTCGCAAAGCGAATCGGTGCCAAGGCTGTAATGGTTCTGACTGGAGTTAACAGCCTCAGGGATGTTGAAAAAAGCGAGATAAAGCCTGATCTAATACTGCCCAGCATTAAAGGGCTGATTGATTATCTGAAGACCTTCGATTAAATGATTAAATATTTAACCTCCAGCCCACAAATATAAAGAGGGGATTCTCATGGAGAGAATTGAGATTGAGGGGGAGGCTGAGGAGATGGTTAGCATGATTCTGAAGGAGCTCGCAGGGCTCCCCTTTGAGGAAATGCTGGGCTATGCGCTGAAGGGTGAGGAGGATGCCATCGGGCTTTACACAATGCTCGCGGAAAAAATCGAGGAGCCTCACGCAAAAATGAGGTTCAGGCAGTTCATCAAAAGCGAGAAGGGACACAGGGAGAAAATTCTCAGGATTTTCAGTGAACTGTTTCCGGACAGGCAGATTCCTGAAGTGGCCTCACCAACATGGGCGGACGAGGTCAAACATGAAATAAAGACAGTCGGAGACTATCTTGAGGTTCTGGAGGTTGCGATACGCTCCGAAAAGCTCGCTGAAAAGATGTATGCCTCTATGGCAGGGAGCCTTTCCGGTGAAAGGTACAGGGACATCTTCACATCCCTTGCGGAGGACGAGCGGAGGCACTATGCGTTTCTCATAAGTCAGTACCGCTTTTACCGGCGTGCCAAAGTTGAGGAAAACCTGCACGGGATTATAGAGAGTCTTATAAGAAAGGAGTAGATTTGCATGCACCTGGGGGAACTCATTGAAAGAATTGTCTGGCAGGAGAATGAGCTTTACAATCTCTACAAACTTGGGGAAACATTTGCGGTCTATGAAATCCCCCAGCTCATAGACCATTTTCGCTGGCTGGCGGCTGAGGAGCTGAGACACAGAAAAACCATTGAGGGCTTCTTGGAGGAGGGTGTCCTTGAAGGAACGGCGGTGATTGACTACCTCGATGTCCTGAGCCTTGAGCCATTCTTCACCGATGAACGGAGCGAACCTGAGAATCTCGAAGACTTGATTCTTGAGGCTCTCATACGTGAAAAACACTCGTATGAGCTTTATAAGAAGCTTGGAGCGATCCTGGAGGGCTCCCTCGGCCAGATTTTTCAGATGATGGCCGGTGAGGAGCTCAAACATGCATACAGGCTCAAAATAATGTATGAGAGCCTTGAATAATGGATAAAATATCCGACATGTCCGGTTTTCTTTCCCTTATTAATGCGACGGAGTTGAACTCCGCTATTTGTCACTCTGGCAACTTCTTCATGGGTAAGGTATATTTACCCGGAATCCTCACTCCCCTTTACTGATGTTCTTACCATGATATGCAACTGTGTCCAATGATATGGCAGGGGTGTTTATATGGCTGTTGAAAAAGTGATGAAAAGGGATGGGAGAATTGTACCTTTTGATAAAGAGCGTATAAAATGGGCTATCCAAAGGGCAATGCTTGAAGTTGGAGTAAGGGATGAGAGGCTTCTCAACAGGGTTGTCAGAAGGGTTGTGAGAAGAATCAACGAGCTGTACGATGGACAGGTTCCCCACATAGAAAACATTCAGGATATAGTCGAGCTTGAGCTGATGAGGGTGGGCCTCTTCGACGTTGCAAAGGCATACATAATTTACAGGAAGAAAAAAGCGGAGATTCGCGAGGAGAAGAAGAAAATACTCAACAAGGACAGACTGGATGAAATAGATAAACGCTTCTCAATAAACGCCCTCCGCGTTTTAGCGTCAAGATATCTCATCAAAGATGAGGAGGGCAGGATAATAGAGAGCCCAAAGAGGCTATTTGAAAGGGTTTCTGTTCTGGCCGTAATCCCCGATCTGCTCTACGATGAAAGGGTCTTTGATAAAAATGGCGGTCATGAGCAGGACTTGAGCAGGGTGGAGGAGTACCTGAGGGCCCTCGACGGGTACGACGGAAAGCTCTCCATTGGAAGGTTCAAGCTCAACAGATACCACTTTGAGCGCCTGCTTAACCTCTACCGCGAGCTGGCTGAAAAGGGCCAGATGAAGGTGCCGATCGACGATGTAATAAAGATGCTCGAAAACGGCGCCTTTGATGACTACGAGGGCGAAGTCGAGGAGTACTTCAGGTTGATGACGAGCCAGATATTCATGCCCAACACGCCGGCGCTGATCAACTCCGGCAGGCCCCTCGGGATGCTCTCGGCGTGCTTCGTCGTGCCGATAGAGGACGACATGGAGAGCATAATGAAGGCGGCGCATGATGTGGCGATGATACAAAAGGCGGGCGGCGGAACTGGAGTTAATTTCTCAAAGCTCCGCCCAGAGGGGGATTTTGTCGGATCTACGGCTGGCGCTGCCTCAGGTCCTGTCTCGTTCATGCACCTCATAGATGCAGTCAGCGACGTCATCAAGCAGGGCGGCGTTAGAAGGGGCGCAAACATGGGCATCCTTGAGGTATGGCACCCGGACATCGAGAAGTTCATCCACGCCAAGGAGAAGAACGTCGGAACCAATGTTCTGAGCAACTTCAACATCAGCGTCGGCATCTGGGAGGACTTCTGGGAGGCACTCAAGGAGGGCAAGCGCTACCCGCTCGTCAATCCGCGCACCGGCGAGAAGGTCAAGGAGATAGACCCCAAGAGCCTCTTCGAGGAGTTAGCCTACATGGCCTGGGCAAAGGCAGATCCCGGTGTGGTCTTCTTTGACGTCATCAACAGAAGGAACGTCCTAGCTGAAGCAAAGGGCGGGCCGATAAGGGCCACTAACCCGTGTGTCGTTGGGAGCACGAGAATTCTAATGCCGGAAGGCTACATAAAGGCGGAAGAACTCTTCAGCCTCGCAAAGGAGCGCGGAAAGAAGGAAGCGGTTGCAGTTGAGGGGATAACCGAGGGTGGAGAACCCTACGCATACTCCGTCGAAGTTCTCCTCCCCGGGGAGGAAAAGGTCGAGTACAGAACGGCCCACGGTAAAGAGCTGGCTATAGCGGATCCAATAGCGGTTCCAGCCTACGTCTGGAAGGTCGGAAGGAAGACCGTCGCAAGGGTCAGAACGAAAGAGGGTTATGAGATAACGGCAACGCTTGACCACAGAGTAATGACCCCTGAGGGCTGGAAGGAGGTGCAGGAACTCAAGCCGGGTGACAAAATACTCCTCCCCAGATTTGAGATCGAAGAAGACTTCGGAAGCGAGAGCATAGGTGAGGATTTGGCTTTCGTCATCGGCTGGTTCATTGGGGACGGCTATCTCAACACAAACGACAGGAGGGCCTGGTTCTACTTCAACGCCGAGAAGGAGGAAGAAATCGCCTGGAAGATTAGAGAGGTGCTGGCCAAACACTTTGGAACCAAAGCGGAACCCCACCGCTACGGCAACCAGGTCAAGTTGGGCGTTAGAGGAAAAGCCTATAAGTGGATCGAGGGCATAGCCAAAACCAACGAGAAACGCGTTCCAGAGCTCGTGTACAGGTTAAAGCCCAAAGAGATAGCCGCATTCCTCAGGGGTCTCTTCAGCGCCGATGGTTATGTGGACAACGATAAGGCAATAAGGCTCACCTCCCGTGACAGAGAACTTCTGCGGGACGTCCAGGACCTGCTCCTGCTCTTTGGAATTCTGTCCAAGATATACGAGAGGCCCTACTCAAGTGAGTTCAGGTACACTACCAAGGACGGTGAGGAGAGAACCTATGAGGCCGAAGGTTACCACGAGCTCGTCATAGCCAACTACAGCAGGAAGCTCTTCGCTGAGAAGATTGGCTTTGAAGGATACAAAATGACAAAGCTCAGCCTCAAGAAGACCAAGAGGGACGAACCTATTGTAAGGGTCGAGAGCGTTGAAATCCTTGGGGAGGAAATCGTCTACGACTTCACAGTCCCGGAGAAGCACAGCTACATAAGCAACGGCTTCCTGAGCCATAACTGCGGCGAAGAGCCGCTCTACGACTACGAATCGTGCAACTTAGCCAGCATAAACCTCGCAAAGTTCGTCAAGTACGACGATGACGGGGCGCACTTCGACTGGGACGAGTACGCTTACGTGATCCAGAAAGTTGCCAAGTACCTCGACAATGCAATCGATGTCAACAAGTTCCCGCTGCCTGAGATAGACCGCAACACCAAGCTGACGAGAAGGATAGGTGTTGGAATGATGGGATTAGCTGATGCGCTCTTCAAGCTCGGCATAGCCTACAACAGCAGGGAGGGCTACGACTTCATGCGCAAAGCCACGGAATACCTCACCTTCTACGCGTATAAATACTCGGTCGAAGCCGCCAAAAAGCGCGGGCCCTTCCCGCTCTACGAGAAGAGCAGGTACAAGGACGGGGAACTGCCGGTTGAGGGCTTTTACCACCGCGAGATATGGAACCTGCCATGGGACAAGCTGGCGGAGGAGATAAAGAAGTATGGGGTTAGAAACGGCATGGTGACCACCTGCCCGCCGACGGGTTCGGTTTCCATGATAGCCGACACATCCAGCGGCATAGAGCCCATATTTGCCCTCGTCTACAAGAAAAGCGTGACAGTTGGCGAATTTTATTACGTCGACCCGGTCTTCGAGTCCGAGCTGAAGAAGCGCGGCCTGTGGAATGACGAGATACTCAGGAAGATAAGCGACAACTACGGCTCGGTTCAGGGGCTTGAGGAGATTCCGGAGGATATGCAGAGAATTTTCGTCACCTCGATGGACATCCACTGGCTTGACCACATCTTAGCCCAGGCTAACATCCAGCTCTGGCTCACCGACAGCGCGAGCAAGACCATAAACATGCCGAACGACGCAACGGTGGAGGACGTTAAAGCTGCATATCTCCTCGCCTACAAGCTCGGCTGCAAGGGAGTTACGGTTTACAGAGACGGCTCGCTCTCGGTGCAGGTCTACAGCGTCGAGGGCGAGAAGAAGCAGCGAGTCAAGGCCAAGCCGAGCGAATACGCCAGGAAAATCCTGAAGGAGACTGCCGGAAGGGAGCCATGGCTGAGTAAGTTCATCAACGTTGATGCGATTTTAGCCGGCACCAATGGAAAAACTCCCCGGCTGAGCTTCTCTCTATCCCCTCCCTCAAAATCAGCCTCACCAGTGCAGGCAGAAAAGCTGAAACCGGAAGAAATAAGAGAACTCTTAGGCGTTGTCTACTGCCCGGTGTGCTACGAAAAGGACGGAAAGCTCGTCGAGCTCAGGATGGAGAGCGGCTGTGCAACATGCCCTGAATGCGGCTGGAGCAAGTGCGTCATAAGCTGATTCCTTTCCTTCAAATTTTGGCGGAAATTCGAGATGCTGCTAATGGCTCAGAGCTCCACAATTGCCGGAATACTGCGGTTATCCTAAATGGGAATTTGAAAACGTTGAGTTTTTAAGCTCTTCTTTTTAACCTAAGAGCATACAAAGGGGGTGAGGAGATGGACAAGGTTTATCTCACGTGGTGGCAGACTGACAGGGCCATGTTTGCGCTCGCCGATGCACTCAGGGGTTATAATCCGGATGTTATAGTTGGTATAGCCCGCGGAGGCCTGATTCCGGCCGTGAGGCTCAGCCATATCCTCGGCGACATTGAGCTCAAGATAATCGACGTCAAATTCTACAAGGACATAGAGGAGAGGATGGAGAAGCCGAAGATAACCATCCCGATTCACGGCTCGCTTGATGGAAAGAGGGTGGTGATAGTCGACGATGTGAGCGATACAGGAAAAACCCTTGAGGTCGTCATCGATGAGGTGAAGAGACTTGGGGCATCCGAGATAAAGATAGCATGCCTTGCGGTTAAACCGTGGACGAAGGTCATGCCGGACTTCTACGTTTTCCGCACGGACAAGTGGATAGTCTTCCCGTGGGAGGAGTTCCCTGTGGTTGCGAGGGAGTGAGCATTTTATTTTCCCTCTTCTAATTGCACTATCATGCAACTCTTTTATCCGGGCTTCTTTTGAATAGTTCTAAGAGCAAAACGCAAGTCTGAATAAATTTATACCCTGAAAAAAAAAAAGGAAGAGTTATTACTCTGAGTGAATGGAAGGATTTATAAATTATGTTGCATACATTATTGCAAATGTTTCGTGGGGTGTAGACATGAGGAGGTTACCCGCACTACTGCTTGTGCTACTGGTTGCCGGGGCTGTGGGATACATTCAAGCAGTTCCCATTGGTGGTGTCAAATTAACCCTCGTTGATTCAAATGGGAAACCTCTAACGGACTATGGGAAAATTTATTACACAGTCTGGACATTTAACGAAAAGGGCAGCATAAAAATCCTGCAGAGAGGAACTATTGAGAAAAAATTCCTGTTTTCAGGTGATACCATAAGGATATCCGCTGCAGAGCTGGACAAAGCAAAAGACATAGCAAGGAAAATCCACTCAAAAACGGCTTTCATTGGAATTGATGTGTGGGTTGAAAGGAATGGTAAGGTTTACACCTTACCCCCCGGCAGTTTTGAAAGTACCTTGGAGAGAACGATACTTCCAAGGAACATGGAAATAAAGATGAATCTTAAAGAGGCAAGGGTCACTGACATCAGGAGGATAGAAGGAAGTAAAATAGGTACCGGAAAACAGGGAAAAGTGGCACCTCTCGTCAGCGGGCACTGGTATGAATGGAGAACTGTCCCTGGCGAAGATAACTCATACAGTAACGTGGAAATACCGGTTTTAATAATTCACAACAACGTCTGGAGCGACATCTTTGGCAGTGTCGATATAGCTGCAGAAACTCAAAAGTACTGGGGGCCGGACGTCACCGTTGCATTTGGGGATCAGATTTCCAAGAAAATTAGCTTTGATCCGGACTCGATAACCGTAAAAGTCCTCGGAAGGTCAATAACCAACTATTATGCGGGAGGTGATGATATTACAGTACCCAAAACATATTCTTGGGGCTATGTATGGATTAAAGGAACGGTCCACTATATATATCAGAAGGAATACTCCTGCTACACCGGTCTTGGGTGCTTCGAAACAGGGAATGAACGGTATTTCGCAAAAATAGACAGCTTCACGATCACAGAAACTCATGGAAACGTTAAAGACATCGAAAGTGGCTCAACACTGGGGAGGCCACCCTACAACTTCCCAAGCGAGTGGATGAAGAAATCTGAAGGAATTACGAAAAACATTGGCAATCCAGTCTATATATCTGACTTCTATGGACACATCTATGCTGGAACTGACGGTCACAGCTTCGGCGTGGGGATTCCCATTGGAGCTGTTCTGCAGGGAGTTACGGAGCATGCACTTCCCCGCTGGTTTGACACAATTACCGTTGGTTTCAGCACTGGAGATTACTCGAGCTATGTAATGCTTGGACATCTTAAGAACAGAGGACCAGAGGATCAGGTAACATTCTATGCGATGGAAAGCAACTATAAGGTCAGAATTCCGATACACCATTGGTATGGTACAACTTACGAGGACGTGAACGTTCCCATTGGTCTGTACGTGGAAGCTAACTCCAGCTAAACCACTTTTTAGTTTTTGTCTTTCCAAAATATCTTTAACCCCTTCCCCCAACTTTTCTCGGTGGTGGTATGAGGGCCTTCATAGCCATTGAGATAAATGATGCCGTTAGGGACAACCTGCTGAGGGCTCAGGAGAGGATAGGGAACAAAGCTGCCAGGATAAAGTTCGTTGAAAGGGAGAACTTCCACGTGACTTTAAAGTTCCTCGGCGAGATTGACGAAGCTTTAGCTGAAGATGTCAAGAAGGCCTTGGCGGAGATAGCGAGGAAGCACAAAAAGCACCGCGTTCGCGTGAAGGGGATAGGCGTCTTCCCGAACCCGAACTACGTTAGGGTCATCTGGGCTGGGATAGAGAACGATGAAGGAATAAAGGCGATAGCAAAGGACGTCGAGCGGGAAATGAGAAGGCTGGGCTTCAAAAAGGATAAGGACTTCGTGGCGCACATAACCATCGGCAGGGTGAAGTTCGTGCGCGATAAGGTCGAGCTTGCCATGGCGCTCAAAGACCTTGCCGACGAGGACTTCGGGGAGTTCGATGTTGAGGCAATAGAGCTGAAGAAGAGCACACTCACGCCGAAGGGGCCAATCTATGAAACGGTGGCGAGGTTCGAGTTAAGAGGTTGATAGCGAGATATCAAGCCCTTTATATACCCCTGACAGCACACTGTCAACAGGTGAGCTGATGGACCACGGAGAAATCATTCAGGGAGTCCTCACACGGGTGCGCCCAACCGAGGAGGAGAGGGCCTTCATTGAAAAGCTGATGAATGACCTGAAGACCCTCGCAGAGGAAACCATCGAAAGCCTAGACCTCGATGTCAGGCCATACTTCGTCGGCTCGCTCGCAAAGGACACCTACTTGGCTGGAGACCACGACGTTGACCTTTTCCTGGCATTTCCTCTCGACACTCCCATAGAGGAGCTCAGGGAAAAAGGCCTAGAATTGGGGAAGGTCATAGCGGAGAAGCTCGACACCTACGAAATAGCCTACGCTGAGCACCCGTACGTTCGAGCGAGATACAGGGGAGTTAGCGTTGATCTGGTGCCCTGCTATGACGTTGGGAGCTGGAGGGACGTGAGAACGGCCGTTGACCGTTCAATACTCCACAACCGCTGGGTTCTTGAGAACCTCAACGGGAGGAACGACGAGGTTCGGCTCCTCAAGCGCTTTTTGAAGGGCATAAACGCCTACGGGAGCGAGATATACATCAGGGGCTTTTCGGGTTATCTCGCCGAGATTCTGGTCATCAAGTACGGCTCCTTCCTGGACGTCCTTGAAAAAGCCGACTTCATGCTGAGGCAGAAGATTATAGACCCTGCCAACTGGCTCAAGCGGGAGCATGAGGTGGCCATGAAAACCGTGAAAAGAGAGGCGGAAGCTGATAAACCCCTGATAGTTATCGACCCCGTCGACCCAAGGAGGAACGTCGCCGCCAATCTGGGGTGGGAGAAATACGGCCGTTTCTACTTCAAGGCAGGCCAGTTCATGGAGAGCCCGCGGGAGGAGTTCTTTTTCCCAAAAGGTCAGAAAAGAGGAAGCTACCTCTCCGAACTGAGGAGGAAAGGAACACACCTCGTGACGCTGGTCTTTGATGCGGGAGAGGCTGTTGAGGACGTCCTCCTCCCCCAGCTGGAGAGAAGTGCGGGGGGCTTTGAGAAAGCCCTCTCCAGGGAGGGATTTAACGTTCTGGGGTGGAACGTTGGAAAAGCCAAAAAGGCTTTCATAATGCTCGAACTTGACAGGCGGGAGAGGGAGAGGGTGAGAATAAAGCCCGGCCCGGAGTTCTTCACGGAGAGAGGTCGGGACTTCTACAGGAAGAACGAACGGGTGTGGCTGAGGGGAAAGAGGCTCTTCGCGGAGAAGAGGGTTAAGGAGAACGTCATAGAGGTCATCACCGAACTCCTTGAAAAGAACCAGGTGGCGCTGGGAAAGGGAATAAGGGAAGCTGTTAAAGAGGCGGATGTCCTTCTAAACTACGTCCCGAAGGAGCTGGAAGACGAGGCCTACCTCTTCCTGAGCAGAGAGAAGTGGAACCTGAAGGAGTAGGAGGAACGTTCTCTCCTTCCCCAGCTTTTTTCCAATCTCGTCGAGAATGCGCCTTATCCTTAAGTACTCCTTCCCCCCGAGCTTCGTGAAGATGGGGCTGAGTATGAAGATGTGCTCTTCCCGGTGCTTCTTCTCCAACACCATACCCCCATTCCGGGTTATTCTTGTATGGGATCGGGTTTTGAAGGTTTGGGCTAACAAAATTAAATAACCAAATGTCGGGAGAAGTGCTGCCCCTCAATCCCTGTGCTCGCACCACTCCCTGTTTTCCCAGTCCCCGTGAACCTCGCCCGGTATGTGGCCAGTGTCCGCTACGGCCCAGTCGAGGTTGTATTGCCCGATTAGACTCCTGAGCTCGCCCTTCAGGTCGCGCTTTCCAACGTACAAAGCGGCTCTCGTCACGACGTTGTAGCCGCTGTTGGGAACTTCGGGCTTTAGCGCATCGAGCCATGCCTCCTCGCTTGTCTCCCAGCCTTCAATGGAGGGTAGTTTATCAAGGCGCCAGAGGTGGTATAGCCTATCAAAGTTGAGCAGCCTGAGGTAGGCCTCGATGAAGAGACCCTGGAGCTCGTTTCCATCGAAGTACTCCATCAGCTCAATGAGTGCCTTTGCCATGACAGAGACGTTGCCGAAGGCGACGCGCGTGTCTAGGTTCTCCCAGAAGCGCGGGCAGGAGTGGTTGGCGAGGAGCATCAGGTAGTAAATCCTGCCGAGCTTTAAAGCGTTCCTGTCACCGTTGGCCGGCTCAAGCACGTAATCGTGAGAGGTTTCCATGTCAAAGTAGTCGTAGTAGTTCCTGAAGAAAACCCTCGCGTAGCGGACGAGGAACTCTTCGGCATTGGCGTTCAGTTCGTTCAGCCCCTTCAGAACTCCCAGCCTCACGGCCCTGTTCAGCTCCTCAAAGAGCCTCGTAAATGCCAGCTTCCACAGCTGTGAGAGCTTTCTGCCCTTATACCAGCGGTGGATTATCCTGCCGTCTTCACGTCTGAGACCGAGCCACCTCATGTCACCGGTTTTTCCGTCAATGCTCATGTCGAAGTAATCGCTCCAGCTGGAGTAGTCCTTAACGCCCATCCTAAAGGAGCACTCTCCTTCAAGCCTCCTGTATTCCCCTGAAAGCTTTCTCCTGACAAATTCCGGAGCCGATACCCTCTCCACCCCCAGTCTCTCCAGTCCCCCCATCCATGCGGTAAAGCGGTCGAGCTGTGCAGGGTTTCCGAGGAGGCTCTCAAGGTCGCTGGCCATGAGGACGAGGTACGGAACTCCCGCCTCCTCTTTGTCCCTGTCAGCCATTCCGGCGGTTGCCCGAATCAGCCCGGGAACGTCGAGGGTGTTGAAGGCGAAGGCGTCGCTGAGCGACCACTCTCTTCCAAAGACGAAGGAGTTTGAATAGCGGTTGCAGGAGTACTTTGCCTGGGGAAAGTCGTAGAGAAGCTGCCTCTCGTCGAGGAGGAAGACCAGTTTTTTGTCCGTTGAGGACTCGATGATTTCAGCGCTCTCTCTCGTTATCACGGCCTCGGGGAGCCAGTAGCCGATCACGGGTTTGTCTCCAGTTAGGGGGGCGTAGAAGTCGAAGGAAACCTTCGCCAGTATTCTCTGCTCAAACTCGTCCAGATGCGGCACTATCGGGTGGAACGGCGTTGTGGGGACGGCGTCGAAGCTTTTTAAAAGCTCAACGGCATCCTCAAAGGCCTTTCTATGATAGCGGAGGAGCATGAGGAATGTGAAGGGTTCGATATCTATGCTTATTCCCTTCATGCGCGAGAGTGTGTCGGCTATATGTTCGTAGGAATAGAGCATTGCCTGCGTCCAGTTTTCACCCTTTACCTCTTCTTCACGGATTTTGATTGAAACGGGACTTCTGCGCTCTTCATATTCGACGGGCTTTTCTCCTCTGCCGTCTTTAATGTAGATTACATCACCCGGCTGGTAGGCGTGGAAGTGGTATGCGAGCTTCTGCAGCATGTCATCACCTATCCCTTAAGAAGCTGGGGCAAATTAAAGGATTTTGGTTCCGGCTTTCAGCCATGAGTCAACCCCTGAGGAACCGGGGCAGATTGAAGAACTTCGGCTTTTCAAGCATCCCGTGCTTCCTCAGGAGCCTTTTCGGGGATGCATCCTTAACGGGTCTGAGGAGTGACAAATGTCCTTCCCTTTCGATCCACTCCAGCTCCTCCTCCAGAAACGAGGCAAGCCGCTCCAGCACCCTCTCCTCCGGCTCCTCCGAGAGGCCTTTCCTTATGAGGCTCTCCCTCTTTCTGATGCCCTCACTTTTTCCCGCAGAGTATGCCTTTCTCACCGCCTCGTAGATGCCTGCGGCCTTTGCTTCGGAGTATATCTCCTCTTTCTCCTTTGCAATCCATGAAAGCCACTCGCTGTGCCCGTAAAACCCGACGAAGTATCCGAGGTTGTAGGATTTTTTCAGGAGCTCTCTACGTCCCTTCAACCTTCACACCTCTTCCTCAAGGGGATACTTGTTGAAGACCACGAGGCCGTTATCCGAGAACTCCAGCTTCTTGATGTTGGGGTCATGTTTTGTTCCCCTCATCTTCAGAATCTGGATTGCCCTTATCATCCTGTTGTTGTACATGAAGTAGTGTATCATTATGACGCCGCTCACGAGATAGTGCTCCTCGCTGTACCTGTCCATTTCGGTCATCTCGTCCACGAGAAGTGCCGTTATGCCGAGATTCTCTATCCCCCTGATGAATCTGGCCAGTTCAGTTCTTTTTTCGGCGGGATTTTCCCCGGGGAATTCGATGGCAGTGAGGGGATCAATTACAAGCCTGTCTATTTTCTCGTCCTCCGCAAGCTCCTTTATTCTTGAAAGGACACTCCTCCATGTGGGAACCTTGGCCGTCTCCCTCCAGAGAATCGGTCCGAGGTCATAAAGGATGAGCTTCCATTTTTTGGTGTATGCGAGTATTGAGGGGTCATATCTCGCCATGTCGTGAACGACGTCCTCCGGTTTCTGAACCAGAGAAACATACAGGCATTTCTCGCCCCTCCTGGCCCCTTCAAGAAGAAAGTGGAATGCTAGGGTGGTTTTACCACTCCCGGGAGGTCCGGTGACGAGATAGACTCTGCCCGGGATGAGCCCTCCCTCTATGAGCTCATCAAGCCCTTTCACGCCTGTAGAAATCCTGGTTACAGGGGACAGTGCATTGTACATGTATTTCCCTCCGTATACACTCACGCTCCTTAAAATTTAAGAACGAAAATATTTAAGCTTTTATGGTGATTAAATGGAAAAATTATCCATGCACATCTCCATGCTCAGGGCAAAGATGGCGTATGCTGAGGAGCTTTATGGTTTCAGGATAAACTATCTTCCCCTCCTGATCAGGGAGGACGAGATAATAATCCTTGACAGGAGGGACGGCAGAATCCGGCGGCTTCCGGGTAGGAAAGAGCTCACTGAGGACGAAATCCGCGAGATAGAGGATGAAATTCTGAAAAACATTGAAAGCGGCGAGGTTGAGAGATACCTCACCATGAACATGGGGTGCGTGCGCATCCCCGGAGAGTGATTATCCGCCGTAGATTACGGGCAGGATTTTCACAGTATCGCCGTTTTTCAGGGGCTGCTCTTCGCCAACCTTTCTCTCGTTTATGAGTATGTGGGATTCCTCTGTGCTTATGCCGAGCGTTTTCAGCAGCTCTCCAACCGTGATGCCCTCTTCAGCATCAACCTCAAATTCGGGGGCAAACTTCATTGCAAGGGCCCCGTAGAGCACGAGCTTAACCCTCATCCCCATCCCTCAGCTCCCTCAGGAATCTTTCAAGTTTTTCATAAACTTCGTCTGGAGCCCCCTTTACCGGTGAGACTTTAAGAACGGGCTTCTCAAGTCCCAGAATAACCTTTTCAAAAAATTCAATGGCGTTCTTTATGGCCTCGTCCTGGGTCATCCCTAAGGGAATATCGTTGTCGAAATAGTACCACATATCTTTTTCCTTGTCATACAGGGCAAGACTTGGAAGATACTCCCCGCATTCCCCTCCAACGGTTAGCTCCACTGCAATTTCCCCGTTCTCAATGTAGCCCTCCGCAAGCTTTTCTCTCCACATGTTTTTCACCGGGAGAAAGTGAGAGGGTTCAAATAAAAGCCTTTTTTCAACTAAAGGTTAAACCCAGACGCTCCCTTATGCGCCTCACCTCGCGCTTGGCCTCGCCGAGACCGAGCTCTTCCAGAACTTCCTCCTTCGGAATCCCGTGCTCGTCGTAGCCCACCTGCTCGTAGTACTGGCGAACCTTCTCACTTATCTCCTCCCTGCTCGGCGCTTTGCCCTTGACCGGTCCGGTCGGGAGGGGCTCGTAGAACCTCGGCGGGTTGTCGTCGTCTTCTGGCCCCCAGTAAACATCCGGCCCACCGAGGAGGAGCAGAATCCTCTGGAGGTGGATTATCCTCAGGCCGGTCTCGTTGAACCACTTCTCAGGGGTTAAATCAAAGCCCGTAACCGCGTTTCCGAACTCTATGATCCTCTCGAAGCCCGGCCTCGTCGTGAACATGCAGATAACGGCCGAGTCGTAGAAGGCATTCACCAGCTCGCCCTCGTAGCTCCTCGCCGGCAAACCAGCGGTCGCCGTGTGGTCGCCCCCCTGGACTGAGACGGCGTAGCTTATGTCCCTCGTGTAGTCGAGGTCGCTCCTTATTCCATGGGCACCGACGCCGATGCCCTTGACGTGGACGGCGTACTTGAGGGCATCTACACCTTTCATCTCGGAAATCCTGAGAGCGGCCCTGTAGGTTCCCTCCGCAAGAACCTCCCCAATACCCTTTCTTTCGACTATCAGCTCAAGTAACCTCGCGAAGGCCTTCTCATCGCCCCACTCAAGCTTGAAGCCTATGTCCTCCTCCGTCAGGATCCCCCTCTGGTAAAGCTCCGCTGTAAAGCCGAGGACGTTGCCCGCGTTTATGCCGTCGAGACCAAGCTCATCGACGAGGTAGGAGAGGTAGACGACCTTCTCGGGCTCGAAGATGCCCAGGTTCGTGCCCATGTAGGCCATCAGCTCGTAGTCGGGAGCGTCCGTTATCGAGCCCCTGTACTCGCCGTAGCGGAGGTAGGATATCTTCATGCAGTTGACAGGGCAACCGTAGTCGGCCCAGTACTTCTTGACCCAGGCCTTGAGCTCAAAGTTGACGACACTTATCCTCTCGTCGTCGTGGTACTCCTCCTGCCAGTTCCTGACCGGCTGGCTTGAGCGGTCTTTGCCGACGCTGTAGCCTCCCGCTCCCGTTCCCCACTGACGGAAGGTGGTGAGAGTTAAGAGCTCCCTCTGGAACTCACGGAGCATGGACTTAAACTTCTCCTTGTTATTGACTTCCGGCAGAGCTTTATTGCCCTTAACCAGAACCGCCTTGAGGTTCTTGCTCCCCATCACCGCACCGAAGCCGCCGTAGCCGGCAGCGTGCATAAGCTTGCTCATTATGGCGGCGAAGCGGATCCTGTTCTCGCCACCCCTGCCGATGTACATCATGGCGGGTTCCTTCGGAACGCCCTTCAGCTTGGCCTTCTTCCTGAGCTCGTCGTGGACTTCCTTGAGGAGGGTCTTGTGGAGCTTGACGCCGCCCATTTCCCAGTACTTTGAGGCGTCGCGTATCTCAACCTCGTCGTCATTGATGAAGAGGTAGACGGGCTCCTTCGCCCTCCCGCGGATTATTATCCCGTCGTAGCCGCTCGCTTTGAGCTCTATCCCCACCTCGCTGCTCAGGACACTGCCAACGATCCCGTTGCTCTCCGGTGATTTGGCTACCACAGACGTTTTTATTCCCGGGTAGTAGCCCGTCAGCGGGCCGGTGAGGATCAGCAGGAGGTTCTCCTCACCGAGGGGGTCTACCTTTTCCCACCTCTCTCCAAGCTCCCTCCACAGGAGGTACGTGCCGAGCCCCCTGCCGCCGTAGAAGCGGAGCATCTCCTCGTCCAGCTCGACGGTTTTCACGTTTCCTGTGCTCAGATCAACATCCAGAAGCTTTCCAGCGTAGCCGTTCATCCCCATCACCCCAGAAACTCCTCCCCGTACATCTTCCTCGCCAGCTCGGTGCTCTTCTCAACCGGGTCTTTGGCGAAGGTTCTGTAGACGGAGCGGTAGTTGCCCTTAACGAGGGTCAGTGCATCATGCCCGGCCTCGTGGCAGACCTCGACGCATCTCGGATTGCCCCCGCAGAGGTCGCAGATTACCACGCTTCCCTTGCCCACCGGAATCCTCGGGACGTTGCCGGGACAGGCAAGGTAGCACGCGCCGCACCCTGTGCAGTTTTCTTCCTTGACGAGAACGGCACCCGTTGCCTCGTCCACGCTCAGGGCATCAAAGTTGCACGCGCTGACACAGGGATAATCGGGGCACTGGACGCAGGTGTGGGGGACGTTGACTCCCGGAAGGAGCTCGTATATCCTTATGCGTGATGCTTCTGGCCAAATTATGCCCTCGTGCTCCAGTGAGCAGGCCACCTCGCACAGCCTGCAGCCGCTGCACTTGTCGGGGGTTATCAGAATCCATATCCTCTCGATCTCGTCACCCATCCGGAACACCTAGTAACATGCTTGGAACTTCCGGTATATAACCCTTATGAAACCACTGTGAAAACGCACAGATATATGTTTATGCGAAGGGAAGGTCTTATAAACGGTGGGGAATTAGGTGACGTGATGAACCGCTCCGAGCTCATACTCCTCGGCATCACCGCGATATGGGGCTTTACATTTCCGGCGATGAAGGTTAGCCTCGATTATCTGCCGCCGATACTCTTTTTGGCCTACCGCTTCGGTATAGCATCGCTTCTGATGCTCCTCCTCTTCCGCTCGAAGGTTTTGAGATGGGAGACTTTCAGGGAGGGCTTCATCCTCGGGCTGACACTTTTCTTCGGCCACGGCTTCCAGATAGTGGGTCTCAAATACACCACCGCCTCAAACTCGGCCTTCATCACTTCGCTCTACGTCGTCTTCACGCCCTTCATAGCGTACTTCCTGCTTAGGGACCGGCTCAAGCTCAGGGATGCTCTCTCGCTTGCAATAGCCCTAACCGGTCTCTACTTAATCTCAGGAGCGAGCCTGAACTTCAACTACGGCGATTTACTGACGGTTCTCTGCGCCCTCAGCTTCGCCTTCCAGATAGTCCTCGTCCAGCGCTTTGGCGAGAAGGACTACCTCAGTTTAGCTTTCTGGCAGATAACCTGGAACTTCGTCTTTTCGCTGGTTTTCGCGCTCCTCTTCGAGCCTTTCGCTTTTCCCAGAGAACCGTTGCCGTGGGCGGGGGTGCTTTATACCTCGGTCTTCGCGACGGTTATAGCATTCACCCTTCAGGTAAAGCACCAGCGGAACACGAGGGCCCACAAGGCGGCGCTGATATACTCCGCCGAGCCGATATTCGGGCATATAGCGGCGTTCGTGACGATAGGGGAAGTCCTCAGCGTCAGGGGCTATCTTGGAGCGGCTCTGATAATGGCCGGAATATGGAACGAAATAAGGAGAAATGATCAGAAGGCCGAAGGGCTTCCGTGAGTTCCTGCAGCGGCAGAACGGGCTCTAATCTCCTGAAAACCGTCAACCCCAATTCTCATAACTTCCTTTGCCCTGTCCATGTTGACCAGCGTGTTTATGCAGCCCGCCCTCAGAAGGGGAACAGCCTGCAGGGGTATCTTCAGCATTGAAAGCTTCTCCGCAGCCTCAGCAAGCTCAGACCAGCAGGCTATGCCCACCGCGGCTTTAATTTCGCCCCGGGGTACCTTTTCCTTAAGAATCTTTTTTACCAGACTACCTCCCGGGACGATATAAAACTGTTTGTATCCAAGCCTCTCCCCGTATTCTATTATCTCCCCTATCGGACAGAGGCCGCATTTCACGCACTCAAACCCGTATCTGCCGAATTGTGCGGGACAGGATTTCATATTTCTGAGACACTGAGGGATGAAGACCGCCCGCTTTTCGGGTGGTATCCTGGCAAAATCATCCTTGTATGCCTTGTTTTTCAGCTCAACATAAATCTGGTCGGTCAGTTCCTCCTCATCCTCGCTGATCAGTGACAGCGCCGCTCTGACAGCACTTCTGGTGCTTAAGTCTGCTCCTAACGCCAGCAACTTGGCAATTATTCTCTCCGGATTCATGAAAATCCCCCTGCATTGCATCTGGCTTTTCCTCCAGTATGCCGCCTAATAAACTTTTGGCCCGCTGTGGTTATGGGGGGCTTTAGGATGCCCGGGTCTGCTGGGGCATCATGAATCCCATCCTAACGGCACCATTTGAGGTTTTTTGCTTGTTCAAGGTATCTTCTGAAGTTTACTCCCCAACCATGCAACCATCAACAATCTTAAACACGCCGGGCATAGGGGGTGTATCTAAAATTGTTGTTAAGTTGTGCGGTTGGCCATTCAGGTGGTTTTTCTCCGAGGGTGCAAAAATTTCAGTAAAGCCTCAAACAAAACAACACCAACTTTGGACACGCCGGGCATATGGGAAAGCTTTATAAGCAAAATTCCCCAACTTTGGCCGATGCCGATGAGGGGGGAGTGTTTTATCCTTCGCTTTGAATAAACCCTTAGGCTCTTCTTCTGATCTAGCCATTTCACCGTTTAAATGTTGCTGGAGGGTTTTAACATGATAAAGGAACCGGAGTTTAGGGAGTATAACCCAGGGAAGCTTGAGGAAAAGGTCGAGCGCTTTTGGAAAGAAAACGGGGTCTATGAGAAGGTGAAGGAAAGCAGGGCAAAGGGGCCGAAGTACTACTTCCTCGATGGGCCGCCCTACGTCAGCGGTGCTATACACCTCGGAACGGCCTGGAACAAGATAATCAAGGACATGGTGATAAGGTTCAGGATGATGCAGGGCTACAACGTGAGGAGGCAGCCGGGCTTCGACATGCACGGCCTCCCGATAGAGGTAAAGGTCGAGCAGGCGCTCGGGCTCAGGATAAAGAAGGACATAGAGACCGAGATAGGAGTTGACGAGTTCATACGGAAGTGCAAGGAGTTCGCCCTCAACAACCTCAAGGTAATGACCGAACAGTTCAAGATGCTCGGCGTCTGGATGGACTGGGACAACCCCTACATGACCATAAAGAACGAGTACATTGAATCAGGCTGGTTCACGCTCAAACGCGCGTGGGAGAAAGGATTGCTTGAGAAGGACAAGAGGGTTCTCCACTGGTGCCCGCGCTGTGAGACGGCTTTGGCCGAACACGAAGTAAGGGGAGAGTACAAGATAAGGGAGGACCCCAGCATATACGTCAAGTTCCCGGTCGAGGGCAGGGAGAACGAGTACCTCCTCATCTGGACGACCACGCCCTGGACTCTCCCGGCGAACCTTGCCGTCACCGTCCACGCGGACTACGACTACGCCAAGGTCAGGGTCGAGACCGATGGCGGGGAAGAGTACTGGATAATAGCGAAGGCCCTCGTTGAGAGGGTTCTGAGCGAGGTCGGCGTTAAGGGAGAGATAGTCGAGGAGTTCAGGGGTGAGGAGCTTGAGGGACTCCGCTACGTTCATGTGCTGATGGATGAGTACCCTGCACAGAAGGAGTTCCGCGAGGGGTACGAGTGGGCTCACAGGGTTATCCTCGGCGAGCACGTGACCCTCGGAGAAGGCACCGGCCTCGTCCATACTGCCCCCGGCCACGGTGAGGAGGACTTCGAGATAGGCAGGGAATACGGCCTGCCGGTTTACAGCCCGGTTGACGACGAGGGACGCTACACCGAGGGAAGGTGGAAGGGAACCTACGTTAAAGATGCAGACCCGGAGATCATAGAGCACCTTCGCGAGAAGGGCTACCTCGTGAAGGCCGGAACGATAGAGCACAAGTACCCGCACTGCTGGCGCTGCAAGACCCCGCTCATATTCCGCGCCACAGACCAGTGGTTCCTCAAGGTCAGCAGGGTGAAGGACAGGATAATCAAAGAGAACGACGAGAAGGTCACCTGGTATCCGGACTGGGTGAAGGTGCGCTACGACAACGGTGTCATGAACTCGGGCGATTGGGTCATAAGCAGGCAGCGCTACTGGGGAATACCGCTACCGATATGGCAGAGCGAGGACGGCGATATACACGTCGTTGGCTCCTTCAAGGAGCTGGTGGAGCTCAGCGTCGCAATAGAGGTGAACGGCGAGAGGATAGAGCTTCCCGAGAGCTATGAGGAGAAGCTCAAGCTTATAGAGGAGAAGCTCGGCCCTGAAGATTTGCACAGGCCCTACGTCGATGCATTCATCATAAAGGTCAACGGCAAGGAGATGCGCCGCGTCAAGGACGTCGTTGATGTGTGGTTCGACAGCGGAATAGCCAGCTGGGCTTCGCTGGATTATCCGCGCAACAAGGAGCTTTTCGAGAAGCTCTGGCCGGCCGACTTCATAGTCGAGGGTGAGGACCAGGTCACCAAGTGGTTCTACTCCCAGCAGGCCGCCAGCGTTATAGCCTTTGACACAGTCCCATACAGGCACGTGGCGATGCACGGCTACGTCCTCGATGAGAAGGGCGACAAGATGAGCAAGAGCCTCGGCAACATCATACGGCCAGAGGAGGTCGTCCAGAGGGAGGGAAGGGATCCCTTCAGGTTCTACATGCTCTGGGCGACGAACCCGTGGGAGAACCTGCGCTTCAGCTGGAAAGGATTAGCACAGGTCAAGAGGATGCTCAACATACTCTGGAACGTGTATGTGCTGTCAGCGACCTACATGAGCCTCGACAGCTTTGACCCGACGAAGCTCAAGCAGGAGGAGCTTCCATTCCGCGAGGAAGATAAGTGGATACTCAGCAGGGTCAACGGGCTCATAGGCGACGTCACCGAGGGAATTGAGACCTTCAGGCTCACAAGGGCCACCAGGACGATATACCACTTCGTCGTTGAGGACCTCAGCAGGTGGTACGTGAGGCTCATCAGGAAGCGCATGTGGGTCGAGGGCGACGACCCGGACAAGCTCGCCGCCTACTACACCGTCTGGAAGGTCTTCGACGTCCTGCTGAGGCTCATGGCTCCCTTCACGCCATACATAGCCGAGGAGATATACCAGAACATGCTCAGACCCTTCGTCGGTGTGGAGAGCGTCCACATGCTCGACTGGCCCAAGGCTGATGAGGGGGCAAGGGACGAGGAGCTTGAGCACGAGATGGAGTACGTCAGGAGGATAGTCGAGGCCGGCTCTTCAGCGAGACAGAGGGCCAAGATAAAGCTCCGCTACCCGGTCAGGAGGATAATCGTCGAGACGGAGGATGAGACCGTTGCAAAAGCCGTCGAGAGGCTCAACAGAATACTCCGCGACCAGCTCAACGCCAAGGAAGTTGTTGTAGGAAAGGTCGAGCGCGAGCTCGTCATCAAGCCCAACTTCGCCAAGGTTGGTCCCGAGTTCAAGGGCGACGCGAAGCTCGTGATAGCGTGGATAAACGAGAATGGAAAGGAGCTCTACGAGAGGGGCGAGATGGACGTCGAGCTCGAAGGAAATACCTTCCACCTCACGAGGGAGCACCTCAGCGTGGAAGAGAAATTGCCAGACTTCTTCGTCAGCGAAGACTTCGAGGGCGGAAGGGTCTTCGTGGACAAGACACTCACGAGGGAGCTTTTGGCAGAAGGACTCGCGAGGGAGTTTGTCCGCAGGATACAGGAGATGCGCAAGAGGCTCGACTTGGACGTCAACGACAGAATCGTTGTTACCATAGAGACCACCGACGAGAACCGGGAACTGCTCAGCGAGAATCTCGACTACATAATGAGAGAGACGAGGGCAACCGAGGTAATCTTCGGCGAGGCGAAAGGATTTACCGTCGAGTGGCCAGAGGTGCAGGCGAAGATAGGGATTGAGAGGGTTTAGTCCCTCTCACTTTTCCACGAGTTTTATCTTTAGCCACTTCTTTCAGTCTTTATCAATTGCCATTGGGATCCACCTGTTCATCCACTCCTCAACTTCTTTCAGCATTTCTCTGAATCTCTCAACTTCTTCCTCGCTCATACTCCCAAATGCAATCATCAGAACATCAAGGTTGCCTTTCATCTCCCTCCTTGAAGTGGGCTCCTTGCCTGCCATGTTGAAAACTTGGCCTCCCACTACTTAACCTTTGCCTCACCCAAAGAGCATCTCCCACGCCACCCACAGCTGGGCAACAACGATGAGCGTTAAGATTAAAGCAGTCAACTTTCTGCTTTTCTTTGGCCCGTAGAGGCCAGCAAGACCAAAGAGGAAGTTTAACCAGAAAGTTCGAGGAGTGAGCTCACCAAGTTAGTACTTCTGCCAAGGGCCATGAGCTCCCCGATGGGATCATCTCCAGCCGGATAGCCGGAGTGGAGCGCGATGAGCCTGACAGCTATGAGAACCATCGTAAAGATAATGCTGTACTTTATGGCGATGTCAATCAAAAGCGCTCTGTGTGGTTCTTTGCCAGTGAGGGTTCTGTAGAGGGAAAGCGGGAAGATTATTATCCAGATGACTATCGAAACCCCGAGCACGAAAAAGGCAAAGATATCGGCAAAGAGAGCTATTCCGTTGAGAATCCCCCTCAACGGATTACCTGTCATCAGCAAGATACTAGCGAAGAGGCCCCAGAAGACAAATGTTTTTCCGATTATGTCGAAGATCTCCCTGGAAAGATAGAGCCTGCCATGGGTCTTCTCGATGATTTCTGATAGCCTTTTGATGTCCTCGCGGGAGTAGCCGTAGCGCTCAAGGGCATTCCCAGTGAAGTACAGAGCCGCGATGAGAAAAAGAGATCAGAAGAATGAGAACCGCGAAAAGGTTCACGGCGTTAAGGTTTTCTCTGGTTTGAGGAACGTAGAACCACATGCCCATCAGAAGGCGAGGAGAGCCAGCAGGGGCAGGAGGAAACCGCGAACGAAGTTCCTTTGCATGAGAGTTAATATTCCCCGTATGATAAACAACCCTTTCGAAACCCTTATAACTTATGCCTCCGTAAGTTACTTATGGTGGCGTAAGTGCTGTTCGACCTGAAGCCAAAGGGCAGAAGAGAGGAGATATTTGACAGGGAAAAGGAGTTCAGAGAACTGGAGAAGAGCATCGAGAGATATCCGCTGACGCTTCTCCTCGGGATAAGACGCGTGGGGAAGAGTTCCATCCTCCAGGCTTATCTCAACGAGAACCCTGGAATTCTAATAGACTGCAGGGAGCTCTACGCCGAGAGCGGGCACATAACCAGGGACGACCTCATCCGGGAGCTCCAGTCGAAGGGAAGCATCTTCCAGAGAATAGCCTCGAAGTTCAGGGTAAAACTGAACCTGAGGTTCCTTCAGATTGAGCCCCGGGATGCCTCCCTCCGGGAGATATTCAGGGAGCTGAATGAACTCGGAGAAAAAACCGGGAAGTTCATTATAGCCTTCGACGAGGCCCAGTACCTCAGGTTCTACGGCTCTCGGGGTGGAAAGGAGCTCCTGGCGCTGTTTGCCCACGCATACGACAGCCTGCCCAATCTACGGATCATACTGACGGGCTCGGAGGTTGGACTTCTGCATGACTTTCTCGGCATAGACGACTATGAGAGCCCCCTCTACGGAAGGGTCGGGGGAGAGATATACGTAAAGCCCTTTGATAGTGAGACATCAAAAGCATTCCTGCGGGCAGGATTTAAAGAGGTAGGGGTTGTAGTACTGGAAGAAGACATTGAGAAGGCCGTCTCCATACTCGACGGCATACCCGGCTGGCTCGTTCTCTTTGGGGCGAGATACCTCGAAACCCATGACTTTCAGAGGGCTATGGAGTCAACCCTCAACATCGCCAAAGGTCTCCTCCTTGGCGAGCTCTCAGAGCTTGAAAGACGGAGCAGGCGGTACATTGGAATTTTAAGGGCGATAGCACTGGGTTACAACAGGTGGAGCCTCATACGGGACTACTTAGAACTCAAGAAAATGAGAACCCCCGAGCCGAGACTTCACGAACTTCTGAAGAACCTGAAGAAGATGGGCTGGATCGAAGAAGAAAACGGGGAGTACAGGCTGACCGACCCGCTCCTGAGACTTGCCCTCAGGGATTAGGGCAGCGGAACCCTCTCCACCTCTATCCGATCCCACGTTGGATACTCCTCGACGATGAAGAAGCGAACGTCACCCTCTATTGCTTCGGCCAGTTCCAAGGCAACCTCTTCAGGCATCTCTATCCTTCCTTTCTCACGGTTGAGGTAGAGCCACTCCTCCGGGACTTCCGCCTCCTCCACGAGGAGTTTGTAGAGCTCGTCCAAATCACCGTATTCCGCTATGCCAAACCGAAGCGTCCCCTCCTCGGTTATCTCCATGTAGGGCCTAGCGACGTTCCCCGCCATCCTCCTCAGCCTGTTCCTGAGCTGGACGGAATCTTTCAGCTTCGCGGTGCAGAGGTGGTAGCTCAGCGATGTGTTCTCCTCTCCCCACTCTAGGAGCCTTAAGCCCAGCTCAAGGGAGCCCTTTATTGCCGCGCTCTCATCGCTTATCGGCCTGTACCCCCTGTCGAGGATCGCCCTGAGGTTCGTCTCGCTGAACTCAAGCTCGTTCACGTTGAGGAACTTCGCTCCGAGCTTGTCTAAAAACTCCGCGTACCACCTCATCCTCTCGAACTGACCCGGAATCGAAGGAATCTCACCGCCGACATCCCAGTCGAAGTCGAAGGCGTTGCGAATGTTCTCAATCTCCACCTTGAAGAGCCTTGAGTTCGGATTGAATAGGTCCGGGTGGAACCGTATCTCATCCAGACCGGCATCGTATAGCTTTTCGAGGTTCTTCCCGGTTGCCAGGGCGCCCGTGGTGTAGAGGTGAACATGGAAGTCCTCGCCAAAGCGCTCCTTAAGGAGCCTGATGTACCCGACCGTCCTGTTAAGCCTCGCCAGCGGGTCTCCACCGGTAACGCCGGCCCCTCTGGCCTCCATCAACAAGGCTTCCTCAATGACATCGTCCAAGCCTTTGACTGGCCTCTCGTTGGCGTAGATGACGTCTCCTCTCCTCCACGGACTCAGCGGGCAGTAGAAGCAGTCCCTCGGGCAGGCTCCGGTCGTGAAGAGGACTAACTTTTCCCCCCTAACGCAGAGCTGGCAGCCCTTCGGCAACCCGCGGACGGCGTATGAAAAGTAAGGTGTTTCCCTCGCACTCATGGGGGATTGTTCGGGGTAGCACTTAAAAAGGTTGGCGGGCAAAGTTGAGCAGATGCCTATGAGGGAGAAGCCGAAGTATTTACCCCCAACCCTTCGCGATAAGCACCGCTACATAGCCTTTCAGGTGATCGGGGAGAGGCCGTTTAAGAGGGACGAGATAAGGAGGGCGGTATGGGATGCGAGCCTCTCAGCGCTCGGTGTTCTCGGCTCGGCCAAAACCAAACCCTGGCTAATCAAGTTCGACGAGAAGAGCCAGACAGGAATCATCAGAGTTGATAGAAAGCATGTCGAGGAGCTGCGCTTCGCCCTGGCCCTCGTAACAGGGATAAACGGCTCAAAGGCCATCTTCAGAACCCTCGGCGTTTCGGGGACAATAAAAAGATTGAAAATAAAGTTTCTGAAGGAGTTCGGGTGGCGCTAACGAACGAAGGATATGGCTTTATCCACGCTGTCCCTGTAGACCTCCAGATACCTCCTGCATGCCGCCTCCCATGTGAATGACCTGACCCTCACTTTCCCGTTTTCCCTTAGCCTGTTAAGGGTCTCCTCATCAAGCTCCTTTGCCCGTATCATGGCCCTCGCAAGGGCGAATGAGTCCCTCGGAGGAACGAGCATCCCGCTGGCATTCTCAGGATCAGCGTCTATGTCTATTATGGTGTCCTTTATACCCCCGACGGCCGAACCTATTGGCACGGCACCGAGGCACATAGCCTCAAGCTGGACGAGCCCGAATGGCTCAAAGTAGGAAGGAACCACGACGAAATCCACCGAGCCGTAGAGCTCCCTGGCCTCCTCCCTTTTGAGGAGCCTTGTCACCGCCTTGAAGTTCGGGAAGCGGTTTTCCATTGCATGCGCCCACCTCTCAAGTCCGGGGTCTCCCTTGCCTATCACGATAAAGCGCATCTCGCTGAACGCCGGGTCTTTGGAGAGCAGCTCTATTGCATGGAAGAGGGTATCAACTCCCTTCTGTGCCTTGTCAAAGCGCCCTATGAACATGAATGTCTTGCCATCACTCATGCCGAACTTTTCAAGGATTTTTTTCCTGCGTTCTTTCCTGTCCCCGCTTAGGAATGCCTCGTTCCAGAAGGAGCAGTCTATTCCGTTGAACACGTGAGTTACCTTGCCCTCGAACATGCCGAAGAAGCCCCACTCCTCCCACATGTAGCTCCTGCTGACGGTTGTCACCGCATCTGCTATGTATGCCAGCGTGTGCTCGGGGTCAATATCTGGATAAGGCGCCAGCTCCCCAACCTGGGCGTCATGGAAGAAATGGCCGGGTATCTTGGCTTTGTTGAGTCTGTGGATTGTTGCAGTAAGGGGGATGTGGAAGTACTTCTTGATGAGGGCCGCTGCAAAGACCGTGTGCCAGTCATGGGCATGCACTGCTTCCGGCTTTTCCTCACTTTTCAGGAGTTCATTGAGCAGGCCTGCACTTGCCTTTCCAAAATGAACGGTCTTTTGAAGCAGTCCTTCCCATCCGGGACCATAGACATCGGGATTATCGAGGAGGACATCACTCAGGGCAAACACCCTGACACCGTTCTGGTTCCTTTCGTATGCCTTGACCTCGAACTCTCCCCCAAATGCTGCAATCCTGAAAGCCGCTGCCTCCTTCCCTCCAATACGACCGTGGGAGGGTGTGAAGACGAGGACTTCATGTCCCAGCTTTGCCAGCCCTTCCGCTATGCTCGTAACAGCCTCCGCCAGTCCGCCCACCTTCACGGGCAGATATTCAAATGCAAGTAAAAGCACCTTCATTCCGACCACCTACTCAAGCAGTATGAACTTTTCCCCTTCTATGTCCTCAAAGTAGCTTCCGAGACCGCCGATCTTCCATTCCTTCCCTGCCATGTCCCGAACTGTTATGCTTGCGGTCAGGGGAGTGTATTCATATTCGACAACCTGGCCTTCGAGGTTTATGGGCTCTTTACTCTCAACGAGTCTGCCCGCAATTTCGGCCTTCTTCGGAAGGGAGGTGTGCTTGAGAACGGTTATAAGTGTTCTGATGTTGACCAGACTCAGCGGCTTTCCGATATTTCCATACTCTATCGGCTTAACGACCTCGCTGTTGTCCAGATATATCGTGTAGAACCAGTGCATGTAGTTCTGGATTATCTTCGGACTCTTGGCCCAGAATGAGTAGAACTTCTCCCTTCTCCTGTCCCTGGGCAATGCGCCGAAGAAGAGGGCATAGTCGATGTCCCCTATTATCCAGCTCGCCATGAGCCACGGCGCCCCTCCGCTTCTGGCAAGCAGCACGTTATCCCTTCTGAGCCACTCCGGGACTTCGTCGAAGTTGCTTATTATCACGAAAACGATGTCCCTTCTCTTCCTTATCTCCTCCCTGAGGAGCCGGAGGAACTCAAATGGCGTGTTTATAAGCACCTCGTACTTCGCTGTCCTTATGATATACTCGGCCCTTTCAAGGGTGTTCTCAAAGCCGTGTATCGTCCAGATTTCGGGGAGGTCTTCCCCATGAACGGAGCGGTACAGTTCGAGAAAGGCTTTTTTCAGGCCGTCTATGTCCCTTATGAAGTCCTCTTTGAGCTTTTCAAGCACGACCTCGGGATTGACCGGCTTGTAGAGCCTTGGAGTGCCGTGCATCACGTCAACGAAACCCTTCCTGTGAAGGGAGCTCAGGACGTCGTAGACCCTCGTGTGCGGGATGCCGCTTTCCTTTGTCACGTCAGTTGCCTTACAGGGGCCGAGCTTCAGGAGGGTTATGTATGCCAGACTCTCATACTTCGTCAGTCCGAGCTTCTGAAGTTTTTCAACAATCTCTTCCTCGTTCATATCCATGCCTCCAAAGATTTTAATATTCACTTGCGTCAGTTTAAACATCGGCGGTGATACTGAAATAGGGTGGTGGTCAACATGTATAAAACTTTCGCATTCAGGGATGATGACATTATGGGAAAGGTGGCCTCCGTTGAGTTCTCGATTCCGAAGGAGGGGAGCTATGCGTATCTCCTCGGAAATTTCAACGCCTTCAACGAGGGCAGTCTCAGGATGAAGGAGAGGGGGGACAGATGGAGCATAACCCTTGAGTTGCCCGAGGGAGTTTGGTACTATGCCTTCTCAATAGAGAGCACGAAACTTTCTGACCCCGAAAATCCTGAAAGGGCGCTTTACCGGAGGCTCTCATACAAGATGGAGGATGAGGTGAGCGTTGCGAGGATATTCTCTGGGGAGGAGTTCTACCACCACCCTTCCCTGACGTACCTCTACTCCTTCGGGGACAGAACCTATGTGCGCTTTAGGGCGGTGAAAGGGAGGGTCGAGAAGGTTTATTTAGTCTCCGGGGACAGAATTGAAATGCGGAGGAAGGCCTGGGATGAGCTGTTTGATTATTTTGAGGCACATCTGCCCCTGAAGGGAGAGATGGAGTACCACTTTGAGATTCATACTGATGGCGGTGTTGTGGAGTACGGTGATTTCAGGGCATCACCGGGGGAATATCCCTTCCCGGAATGGGTGCCTGACAGGGTGTTCTACCAGATCATGCCTGACCGCTTTGCCGGGAGCCTCCTGGGGATTATTGAAAAGCTCGGACATCTCGGGAATCTGGGAATAAACGCCCTGTATCTGACCCCCATCTTTGAGTCCACCACCTATCACGGCTATGATGTTACCGACTACTACCGCGTGAAGGAGGGTGATGAAGCGTTCGAGAGGCTCCTTAAGGAGCTGAAGGAAAGAGACATCAGGCTGATTCTCGATGGTGTTTTCCATCACACGAGCTTTTTTCACCCCTATTTTCAGGACGTCGTAAAAAACGGGGAGAGGAGCAGGTACAGGGACTTCTACCGCATCACCCGTTTTCCCCCGGTCACGGAGGAGTTTCTGGATGTCCTGGGCTCTACGGCCCCATGGAGGGAGAAGAGCAAAAGGCTCAGGAAGATCGGCTGGGGCTATGAGAGCTTCTTCTCTGTCTGGCTTATGCCCCGTCTGAACCATGAAAACCCCGAGGTCAGGCATTTTATCGCTGACGTGATGGAGCACTGGCTTGAAAGGGGAGCGGACGGCTGGAGGCTCGATGTGGCCCACGGCGTTCCGCCGGAGCTCTGGCGTGAGGTGAGGAGAAAACTGCCGGAGGATGCATACCTTATAGGTGAAGTCATGGACGATGCCCGGCTGTGGATTTTTGATAAGTTCCACGGCACGATGAACTATCCCCTTTACGAGGCCCTCCTGCGGTTCTTCGTTTACGGGGAGATGGATGCGGGGGAGTTCCTAAACTGGATTGAGCTCCTGAGCGCGCGCTACGGGCCCGCGGAGTTCCTCATGTACAACTTTCTGGACAATCACGATGTGGAGCGTTTCCTTGGACTGGTGGGAGATAGAAGGAAGTATCTGTGCGCCCTTGCGTTTTTGATGACGTACAGGGGGATTCCGTCAATATACTACGGCGATGAGGTAGGGCTCGAAAACATAGACGGTTCTCCCATGGAGCGTTCAAGGGGCCCGATGAAATGGAATTCCGAGGAATGGGATAGGGAAATACTTGAGACAACAAAAGCGCTGGTAAGGCTACGGCGTGAAAGCAAAGCCCTCCAGATGGGGGTATTCTTGCCGCTGGTCTTCAGGGATGGGCTGCTGGTCTATGAGCGGGTTTATGGTGATGAGAGGATTTTGGTGTGCATTAATTATTCAGAAGTCACGCGGAAACTTAACTCAACTTCGGATTATGAAGTCATAATTGGTCATATAAACAATAATCTCCTTGATCCATGGTCATTCTGTATAGCCAGAAGGTTTTGTTGAGGCCCATCTTTGGACATGTGATATATACCTGCACATGGAAGCGCAAGGTATATATATCACTGAGAATGATACTAATACACCGAAATCATGACAGGTGATAGGCTATGAGGAAGGGAATATTTGTCCTGTTTTTAGTTGGAGTTTTGGTTTTTGGAGTGGTGGCCAGCGGCTGTATCGGTGGAGGAGGAACAACCACCACATCGAGCAGTGCACCAGCGACCAGCTCGACTTCAAGCTCAACCACAAGCACTACCACAACCACAACAACTACCCAGCAGAAAGTTGAAACGGTTGTAATCTGGCATGCTATGGGACCGGATGAACTTAAGGTCTTCCAGGATCTGGCTTCTGAGTTTGAGATTGAGCATCCGAACATCCAGATCAAGTTTGAGAAGAAGGCTGACCTTGAGACATCCCTTAAGGCGGCAATACCCGCCGGTCAGGGACCTGACCTCTTCATCTGGGCTCACGACTGGATTGGAAAGTTTGCAGAGGCGGGAATGCTTGAGCCAATTGACGAGTATGTAACGAAGGACATCCTTGATAAGTTCAGTCCCGTGGCCCAGAAGGCTATTGAATATGATGGACACTACTACGCAATGCCCTTTGCGGCCGAGACTGTTGCACTCATATACAACAAGAAGATGGTTACGGAGCCGCCGAAGACATTTGAGGACATGAAGAAGATTATGGAGAAGTACTACAACCCGGACAAGGGCACGTACGGTCTTGCAACACCGATGGATCCCTACTTCCTCTCAGGATGGGTTCATGCCTTTGGAGGATACTACTTCGATGACAAAACCAAGAAGCCCGGTCTTGACCTGCCCGAAACCAAGGAGGGCTTTGAATTCTTCTTCAAGGAAGTGTTCCCGTATGTGGCTCACACCCAGGACTACAACGCTCAGGTTGGTCTCTTCCTTGACGGCAAGGCCCCCATGATGGTAAACGGTCCATGGAGCATACCCAGCGTTAAGAGCAAGGGCATAAACTTCGGTGTTGTCCCCCTGCCGCCCATAACCGTGAATGGGAAGACATACTACCCGCACCCCTACGGTGGTGTCAAGCTCATTTACTTCGTCAAGGGCATAAAGCATAAAGAAGCTGCCTGGGAGTTCGTCAAGTGGCTCACAACAAATCCTGATGCCGTCAAGACCCTCGCCCTTGAGAACGGCTACATTCCGGTTCTCAAAGAGGTCATGAATGACCCCGAAATAAAGGCGGATCCCGTCTTGAATGGATTTGGTCAGGCTGTTCAGCATATGTACCTGATGCCAAAGAGTCCGGCCATGGGGAGCGTCTGGGGTCCGGTTGGGACAGCAATCACCGACATCATAGCGGGCAAGAAGACCATTGATCAGGCTCTTAAGGATGCCCAGAGCGAGATACTCCAGAATCTCAAGAGTTGAGAATTTTTCTCTTTCTTTTAATAGTTTTAACTTATTAGGGGGTGTGGATATGCGCAAAAGAACTGGGACTGCCCTTGCGTTGATACTACCCGGACTGATAGCGTTCATGTTTTTCAACATCTACCCGATACTGTACTCGATATATATATCTTTCACAAACGCACAGCTCGGAAACTTTCCCATACAGGCTCCAAATGCTCCAAAATTGGAATTTGTGGGTCTGGAGAACTTTAAGTGGGCTCTGGGTGATGCGGGTTTTAGAACTGCTTTTCTGTGGACATGGATTTTTGTTGCTACAAGTGTTACCCTCAAAGTTACTGTTGGCCTGTTTCTCAGTATTTTATATAACAACAAGTATGTTAAAGGGAAGTTTATCTATAGAGCTCTTCTGATAATTCCGTGGGCTCTACCCCTGCTGTTCTCTGTCATGGTGTGGCGTTTCATGCTTGATCCCGTGGTGGGACCCATAAACATAATACTCAGGGATATCGGCATCGCGAATCCTCCTGACTGGACCGCCAGTGCCACTTGGGGATTTGTGGCACTGAACATTATAGAGGTCTGGCTGGCATATCCATTCATGATGACCGTTATAACCTCGGCATTGCAGTCCGTTCCGGATACGCTGATAGAGGCGGCGATCATAGACGGGGCCAGCTACTGGCAGAGGCTCACGAGGGTCGTCATTCCGATAGTCAGCAAGCCTATAGCGTTTGCCACGATACTGACCTCTGCAGCGAGCTTCCAGTACTTCCTCGTGCCGTTCATATACAATGGGGCTCTATTTCAGGACAAATTCCTCCTCCTGTATGGATATATGAAGGCTTTCGGAGCAGCAATACCGCAGTATGGTAAGGCCGCTGCGGTTCTTTTGATAGCCACGATAGTGCTGGCTATTTACATGCTGGTTAGCATGAAAATTACGAAGCTTCAGAAGGGGGCGGGAGCATGAGAAGGAGTGAGCTTGGAAAAACGGTGGCAATGACACTCTTGGCACTGGTTGTTATGGGTATTATATTATTCCCGGTTTACTATATTTTTACGATATCTCTCAAGCCCTCTGGAGCACTCGCAACGACTCAGCTTGAGTTGATCCCGCGGAACATAACTCTGGAGAACTACAGGGAAATCTTTTTCGGGCATGAAGAAGGAGTATTAAAGACGAGAGGTTTCACCCTGAAGACTGAAGATGCAGTCATTACGGATCCCCTCAACAGATTCAGGATGGAAGTTAAGAACGGAAAAATAGAAGGCAAGCGCTCGTCAGCGAGGCTGTCTCTATCAAATATAAAAACAAAGAAAATAGAAGGCGGCACCAAGAGGATGAAAGAGGATGGGTCAACGGTAATTGTGGGAGGTAAATATCTTCTGGTTAAAGCGGGCAGAATAAGCGCCGTGCTCGGTGTCAGAAATATAAATGTTTCGGGCGAGGAGATTATACTAACCGTCAGCGATACAAAAAATCTCCCCGTTGACCTTTCCAAGTTCGAGAAGACCGGCAACAACACATATGTGGCCAGAAGTGCAACAATATACCTGCCTCAGGGAGGAATGATAGATGCTAGGAATGACATTTTGGAGTCTAAGAACTTTGAATACATCGTGCTATCGAAAGTAGGTGGTAATGTCTGGGGCTACATGAAGAGGAGCCTTATAATAGCCTCTCTCACGGTGCTGCTGACCCTGCTCCTTGTGATACCCTCGGCCTATTCCTTCTCAAGACTTAAGTTCTTCGGAAGGGAGCACACGCTCTACTTCTACCTTATGTTCACACAGGTCTCGGGAGGTCTCGGAATAGCCGGACTGGTGGCGCTCTACGGAATGCTCGTCAAACTTCACCTGACCAACAACATCTATGTTCTCCCGGTCATATACTCGGCAGGAAGCGTGCCATTCAACACGTGGCTCCTCAAGGGCTATCTGGATTCAATATCAACGGACTTCGACGAAGCGGCGTTGGTCGACGGTGCCAGCTACCTCCAGATCATACGGCACGTGCTCATACCGATGGCCCTGCCAGGAATAGCTACCGTGGCGGTATTCGCATTTATAGGTGGGTGGACGGAGCTTATCTTGGCAAACCTCCTTCTGAGTGAGAATAACTATCCACTGACTGTATGGTTATATACGATGCTTTCAAATCTAAGATCAATCTCATGGAACCAGTTTGCGGCTGCAGCGCTGATATTCGCCCTGCCGGTCTTCATAATGTTCCTGCTCTCCCAGAACTACATAAGGAGCGGACTAACCCTTGGTGGTTTGAAGGAATGAATTTGGGGTGGTGAAGATGAAGAAGATGAAAGCGGCTGCGGTATTTCTTGCTTTTTTGATGTTTGGAAGTTTTGTTGGAATGTATGGATACGCAAAAGCAGATGATGCAAAACCCCTGAACGTCATAATAGTGTGGCACATGCACCAGCCGTTCTACTATGATCCTATAAACGATCAGTTCGTTCTTCCGTGGGTCAGGTTGCATGCAGCCAGGGATTACTGGATGATGCCAGCTATACTCAGTAAGTATCCAGATGTACACGCCACTATTGATCTCTCCGGATCTTTAATTCAGCAGATAGTTATGTATACAGAAGGCAAGATGGATTTAAGAGAGGAGATCACAGAGAAGATAGCAGAGGGAAAGACTCTGACAATGGATGAAAAGTGGCTCATGCTTCAAGCTCCCGGAGGCTTTTTTGATAATACCATACCTTGGAACGGGGAACCTGTTATGGATAAGAGCGGGAACCCAATGAGGAGGACATGGGTCAGGTACAAGGAACTAACCGATAAGAGGAATGCTCTGTTCGCCAAGTATGGGAACTTGCCCCTTGAAGAGCAGAAAGAAGAAATAACCAGCGAATTTACTGAACAGGATTACATAGACCTAGCGGTTCTGTTTAATCTGGCATGGTTGAATCATGAATACATAGTTGAGCATCCAGAACTCAATGCCCTATATGAAAAGGTGGATTCGGGGGGATACACAAGGAAGGATGTTAAGACCGTTCTGGATGCTCAGAAATGGCTACTCTCTCATGTTTTTGAAGAGTATGAGAAGGTTAACTACCTCCTGGGGAACGGCAATGTTGAGGTTACAGTAGTCCCATATGCTCATCCGATAGGACCAATACTCAATGATCTTGGATGGGAAGATGATTTCAAGGAACAAGTTCAGAAGGCAAACGAATTGTACAAGAAATATCTCGGTAACGGAACCGTTACTCCGAAGGGAGGATGGGCTGCAGAATGTGCTCTCAATGATGAAACCCTAAAGATCCTCGCTGAGAATGGGTGGGAGTGGGTCATCTCTGACCAGCTCGTTCTTCAGAAGATGGGAATTCCCAGCAGTATCTCAAACTATTATAAACCATGGGTTGCTGAATTCAATGGAAAGAAGATATACATATTTCCACGTGATCATGTGCTGAGTGATAAAGTGGGCTTCAATTATGCTGGAATGAACCAGAAACAGGCGGTTGAGGACTTTATAGGGGATTTGCTTAAAGTGCAGAAGGAGAACCGGGATGGTTCCCTCGTATATGTAGTGGCTCTTGACGGTGAAAATCCTTGGGAGAACTATCCATATACAGGGAGTGCTTTTCTGAACATGCTTTACAAGAAACTTGAGGAACTCCAGAGGGAAGGACTCATACGAACTGTAACTCCCAGCGAGTATATAAAGCTCTACGGTGACAAGGCGAATGTTCTGACACCAAAGGAGATGAAATATCTTGATCTTAAGGATAATCTCCCTGCACTCCTCAAAGCTACGAGCCTGAGAGAACTCTATGGCCTTGCAGGAAAAACCGAAGAGCATCTTTGGCCTGAATCAAGCTGGATAGATGGGACCCTTTCCACATGGATAGGGGAAAGACAGGAAAATCTGGCGTGGTACTGGCTTTATGTGGCAAGAAAGGATCTTTTTGAACACAGAGAAAAAATGAGTCCAGAGAAATGGGAAGAAGCGTATGAATATCTCCTCCGTGCGGAGGGGAGCGACTGGTTCTGGTGGTACGGCAAGGATCAGGACAGTGGTTTTGACCAGGGATTTGGGAGGCTCTTTAAGGATTATTTGTATGAGATGTATAAGCTTGCGGGATTAAACCCCCCAAGCTATCTTTATGGCAATTACTTCCCCGATGGAGAGCCGTACGTCATCAGGGACCTGACCGGCCTTAAAGAGGGGGAAAAGAAGGAGTGGTCAAGCCTTTCAACCCAAGCTAAGAGTATTGGACTTTATTTTGACGAACAGGGTCTCCACTTTACGATGAAAGGCAATCTTACCCAGCTTGAAATTAGCATCTGGAATCCAAAACGCTTCGTTGGGAATACATTTACCCTGCTTCAGAAAAAGCCCACTGAGTTTGCATACTCTCATTATCCGTACAGCAGAGATAGTGTAGGGCTCATGATAACAACACATGTTGTCTACAAAGATGGAAAGGTCATGATTTACAATGCCACAGGCTATGATGGTTATAAACTCATAGGAAACGGGACTTCAAAAAGAACTTCAGGCGGTATTGAAGTTACAGTGCCGTTTAAATTCATTGAAACTCCCTCAGATATATATTTCGCAGTATCAACTTTAAAGAATGGGAAGCTTGATATCATAACCACTCCCATAGAGGTCAAATTACCCATGGAGGTTAAAGGTGTTGTAATTGCAGATATAAAGGACCCGGAGGGGGATGATTACGGGCCCGGGACTTACACGTACCCGACCGACAAGGTCTTCAGCAAAGGCGACTTTGATCTCCTCCGCTTCAGGATGCTTGAGCAAACTAACTATTACGTGATGGAGTTCTATTTCAAGAAGCTCGGCGATAATCCGTGGAACGGGCCGAACGGCTTCAGCCTGCAGATCATAGAGGTCTACCTCGACTTCAAGAAGGGCGGAAACACCTCTGCAATCAAAATGTTCCCCGATGGGCCGGGCAGCAATGTGCAGCTTGATCCGAAGCATCCGTGGGATATAGCATTGAGGATTGCAGGCTGGGACTACGGGAATATAATTGTGATTCCGGGTCAGAAGCCGATTCAGGGCGAGATGAAGATATCTGCGGATCCAACGAGGAATGCAATAATAGTCAAGATACCCAAGAAGTACATCCAGATCAACGAGGACTACGGTCTCTATGGGGCGGTTCTTGTCGGCAGTCAGGACGGTTACGGGCCGGATAAGTGGAGGACTGTTGCTGTTAAGGCCGAGCAGTGGAAGGGTGGTGGTGCGCCTGCAGATGCAGTTATAGAGGGTGTTGCTCCAAGAGTGTATGACCTGCTTGTTCCTGCTGGATTTAAACCCACTCAGGAGGAGCAGCTGAAGAGCTATGATGCGAAGGCCAAAAAGCTCGCCACAGTCAGAATGATACCCCTCATGAAGACGGGGATAGTCATAAAGGACCCGGAGGGGGATGATTACGGGCCCGGGACTTACACGTACCCGACCGACAAGGTCTTCAGCAAAGGCGACTTCGACCTGCTCAAGTTCAAGATGACCGAGGAGGACAAATACTGGCGCTTCGAGTTCTACTTCAAGAAGCTTGGTGGTAACCCATGGAATGCTCCTTACGGCTTCAGCCTGCAGATCATAGAGGTCTACCTCGACTTCAAGAAGGGAGGCAATACAAGTGCGATTAAGATGTTCCCGGACGGCCCCGGCTCAAACGTCCAGCTTGACCCGAAGCATCCGTGGGATATAGCATTGAGGATTGCAGGCTGGGACTACGGGAATATAATTGTGATTCCGGGTCAGAAGCCGATTCAGGGCGAGATGAAGATATCTGCGGATCCAACGAGAAACGCCATCATAGTGGAGCTCCCGAAGAAGTACCTCACAATAGACAAGAACTATGGTCTCTATGGGGCGGTTCTTGTCGGCAGTCAGGACGGTTACGGGCCGGATAAGTGGAGGACTGTTGCTGTTAAGGCCGAGCAGTGGAAGGGTGGTGGTGCGCCTGCAGATGCAGTTATAGAGGGTGTTGCTCCAAGAGTGTATGACCTGCTTGTTCCTGCTGGATTTAAACCCACTCAGGAGGAGCAGCTGAAGAGCTATGATGCGAAGGCCAAAAAGCTCGCCACAGTCAGAATGATACCCATAATAGCGGGTGCAAAGCCGACTCCGACCCAGACGAGCACAACCACCACAAGCACCTCCAGCAGTTCATCCACAACGACTTCCTCAAGCAGCACCTCATCGCCATCAACAACAAGCGCTGGCGGTGGAGGAATCTGCGGTCCGGCGGCTCTCGTCGGCCTCGCACTGATACCCCTCCTCCTCAGAAGGAGGAGGTGATTCTTTCAAATTTTTACGGGGGTGATAGTATGGCTGGTGTTAGGCTTGAGGGTGTCTGGAAGAGGTTCGGGGACTTTACTGCTGTTAAAGACATGAATCTTGAAATAAAAGATGGCGAGTTCATGGTTCTTCTTGGTCCGTCTGGTTGTGGTAAGACTACGACTTTGAGGATGATTTCGGGGTTGGAGGAGCCTTCGGAGGGTAGGATTTTTATTGGGGATAGGCTTGTGGCTGATCCTGAGGCTGGAGTTTTTGTCCCGCCGAAGGACAGGGATATTGCCATGGTTTTCCAGAGTTATGCTCTGTACCCGCACATGACTGTGTATGATAACATTGCATTCCCGTTAAAACTGAGAAAGGTTCCCAAGCAGGAGGTTGATGAGAGGGTTAAGGAAGTTGCCGAATTGTTGGGTTTGACTGATTTGCTGAAGAGGAAGCCTAGAGAATTGAGCGGTGGGCAGAGGCAGCGTGTTGCTTTGGGCAGAGCAATAGTCAGGAAGCCCCAAGTGTTCCTCATGGACGAGCCCCTGTCAAACCTCGACGCGAAGCTGAGGGTTAGAATGCGCGCTGAGCTTAAGAAGCTTCAGAGGCAGTTGGGAGTTACGACGATTTACGTAACGCACGACCAAGTTGAAGCAATGACAATGGGCGACAGGGTTGCCGTGATCAATCAGGGCCTCCTCCAGCAGGTGGGAACTCCTGACGAGGTTTATGATAGGCCGGCTAACATTTTTGTGGGTGGTTTCATCGGCTCGCCCCCAATGAACTTCATTGATGCGAGCATCGTGGAGGACGGGGCAGGGGTGTGGGCGGACTTTGGAGAGTTCAGGCTTAAATTCATGGAGGATCAGGCCGAGGTGCTCAGGGAGGCCAACCTGATCGGGAAGGAGGCACTCTTCGGCATCAGGCCTGAGGATATTTATGATGCTATGTTTGCTCAGGTTAAGGTTCCCGGGGAGAATATGGCCAGAGCCAGGGTTGAAATCGTCGAAAACCTCGGAAGCGAAAAGATAGTCCACCTCCGTGTCGGAGACATAACGTTCCTCGGATCCTTCCACTCGGAATCGAAGGTTAAGGAGGGGCAGGAGGTCGATGTGGTCTTCGATATGAAGAAGGCTCATGTCTTTGACAAGAAAACCGAAAAGGCCGTCTTCTGAGTTCTAATTTTATTTTTTGTTTTTTCATTCTCAATTTCAACCGGGCAACCCTTTTAAATCCTTCTGCATACCCCCCACCATGTCCATTGAAGACTTTGCCCTCTACATTGGGGGGAGGATAAGCGGAAGGGTTGCTGAGATAGGCGTTGGATTTAACTTCAAGGTGGCCCTGAAGCTGAAAGAGCTCGGTCTGGATGTTTTTGTGGTGGACTGGAATAAAGGTGCCGTTGAAAAAGCCCGGGAGCTCGGTCTCGAAGCTTACGTGGATGACGTTTTTAATCCTGACCTGATGCTTTATGAGGGTGTTGAGGCCCTGTATTCGGTGAGACCGACCCCGGAAATTGTAAGGCCGATTTTGAAGCTTGCGGAGAAGCTCGGGGTTCCCGCTTACATCCTCCCGTTCTCCCTCGATGAAATGCCCAGGGGGCTGAAGCTTGAGAACTACAGGGGTCTTGCCATCTACACAACGGAAAAATTTAAACCCCCATTGAAGAAAGGGTGAGCGATGACAATGACGCCGGCCTTTCATCTCGTGAGGTGATTTGAATGAAGCTTTTTGGGACAGCTGGAATTAGAGGCGCCATAAACGATAGGGTTACGCCGGATCTGGCTTTAAAGGTTGGAAAATCCCTCGGGACGTATATCCGGGAGGGAAAGGTGACCGTTGCAAGGGATGCAAGGACTTCAAGCGTAATGCTTGAGGGGGCTCTGATCTCCGGCCTGCTGAGCACGGGAATCGAGGTGATAAGCCTTGGACTGATTCCCACACCTGCCCTGGCATGGAGCACGAAGCAGCTCGGCGATGCCGGGGTTATGATTACCGCATCCCACAATCCCCCCACCGACAACGGCATCAAGGTCTTCAACGGGGAGGGAATAGAGTTCTATCTTGAGCAGGAGGAGGAGCTTGAGAGGATAATTTTCTCCGGGGAGTACAGAAGAGCCGCATGGGATGAGATAAAGAAGGTCAGGAGAATGGACATCATAGATGACTACATAGGGGCAGTTCTCGATTTTGTGGGTCATGAGACAGGCCTGAAGGTTCTTCTGGATGAGGCAAACGGAGCCGGTTCGGTGGTTGCACCCTACCTTCTGAGGGAGATGGGGGCAAAGGTGATAACCATCAACGCCCATCCTGATGGACATTTCCCCGGGAGAAAGCCTGAGCCGAGGTATGACAACATAGCCTATCTTGGAGGGCTTGTGAGGGAGCTGGGTGCAGACCTGGCGATTGCCCAGGACGGAGATGCCGACAGAATAGCCGTCTTCGATGAGAGGGGCAGCTATGTTGATGAGGACACCCTTATAGCTCTCTTTGCAAAGCTCTATGTGGAGGAGCACGGCGGAGGAACTGTCGTTACCTCAATAAACACCGGTTCCAGGATTGATAAGGTTGTTGAGGACGGTGGGGGTAAGGTCTACCGCGTGCCCCTGGGCCAGCCCCATGACGGCATAAAGAAGTACAACGCAATCTTTGCCGCAGAGCCGTGGAAGCTCATCCATCCAAAATTTGGCCTCTGGATAGACAGCTTCGTCACGATGGGTCTGCTGATAAAGCTCATAGATGAGAGCGGAAAACCCCTGTCAGAACTTGTCAGGGAAATTCCCACGTACTACCTCATCAAAAAGAACGTGAAGTGTCCTGAGGAATACAAAAAGGCTGTGCTCGACATGGCCCAGCATGAGCTCCAGAAGGCTCTCAGGGATGAGATAAAGGAGGTTCTTACAATCTCCGGCTTCAGATTCAACCTCAGCGATGGCTCATGGGTTCTGGTGAGGCCGAGCGGAACCGAACCGAAGATAAGGGTCGTGGTGGAAGGGGTTACGGAAAAAAGAAAAGAGCAGCTTTTCAAGCTTGCCTATGGAATTGTCAGCAGAGCCGTTGAGAGGCTCAAACAAACTTCGCGGGTCTGAGGGTTTTCACCGTTATATCCTTTTTATCCATCATGACCTTGAATCCTTCCTTTGCGACGAATGTTTTAACGCCCGTTACGTTTTCTATGAACCTTGCCTCCTTGTAGGGATTTGCAAAGTGCATCTTCATGCCTATGTGGTTCATTACAATGACCTCCGGCCTCTGCCTCATGGTCTTCAGCATATAAACGACATCCTCGGTGCACAGATGATACGGTATCCTCATGTCCCTCGGCCTGGTTATTGCTATAATCATGAGCCTTGAGCCCTCGTGCCATCTCTTCAGCTCATCGAAGTACTGCGTATCCGGTATGTATGATATGTCCCCGAACCTCGTCCCCATTCGAAATCCTATGGTTGTGGGATCTGAATGCATCGAGGGCGTTATCGTGAGTTCTTCCTCACCGATGGAGAGCCGGTTCCCCGGTTCGGGTGTGTGGACCTCTTCAAGCGAGTCGAGATGATATTTTGAAACGGCCGGATTGTAGCTGTCATCACCGTAAACGACGCTCTTTGAGGCTATCAGGACACCCCTCTTCTTCAGTGCTCCGCCGGTCATGGCCTCTATCATTATCTCTGCATCGCTGCAGTGGTCAACATGTCTGTGGGAGACGAATATGACGTCGAGCTTCCTCGGATCGAGCTTGTAGCGCCATGACCGCACCAGGGCACCCGGCCCCGGGTCAACGTAGAGGTTCCTGCTTGCTTTGATGAAAAAGCCTCCTGTGGAGCGGAACTGCGTTATCGTAATGAACCTGCCGCCGCCGCTGCCCAGAAAGGTTATCTCTATCACAAGTACACCCCCGTTTTCTTTTTCAGACAGTAAAACTAGGATGGGAGGGTATATAAGATATTTGGCCTTCCTAATCATGTCCGGACTGTGTGCTGATGATTTTTCATCACGCCCTGTACAGCAAATCGGCAAAACCGTTTAAAGCACATTGTGTAAATTAGAGTGGTGATAATCATGAATGAAATCCTTAGGGAAATTGAAAAGCTTAGGGATGAGATGGTTGGTACTCTTGTGGAGCTTATTAGAATCCCGGCGATAAGCCCGGATTACGGCTATGAGGGGGAGTATGACAAGGCAATGAAACTCTTGGAAATTATAAGGGAGTGGCCGTTTGACAGGATTGAACGGTATGATGCCCCGGATGAGAGGGCCAAGAATGGTGTTAGACCGAATATTCTCGCTTATTATTACGGCGAGCAGGGTGAGGAAAGCCCGCGCATGTGGATTCTCACGCACTTGGATGTCGTTCCGCCCGGCGAAGGATGGACGGTTACGGAACCCTTCAAGCCGGTCGTCAAGGACGGCAAGGTTTACGGCAGGGGGAGCGAGGATAATGGACAGAGTATTGTCTCTTCGCTTTACGCGGTTAAAGCGTTGATGAATCTCGGCATAAGGCCCAAGCGCACGATAATCCTGGCCTTTGTGAGTGATGAGGAGACGGGAAGCAAGTACGGTATTGAGTGGCTGATGAAAGAGCATCCCGAACTCTTTAAAAAGGACGACCTCGTCCTCGTGCCTGACGGGGGTAATGAGGACGGAACCTTCATCGAAGTTGCAGAGAAGAGCATCCTCTGGATGAAGGTGAAGGTTAGGGGCAGGCAGGTTCATGCGAGCATGCCGGATAAGGGGCTCAATGCGCACCGTGTAGCTCTGGATTACGCTTATCACCTCGACAGGCTTCTTCACGAGAAGTACAATGCGGAGGATGAACTCTTCGACCCTCCTGTGAGCACTTTCGAGCCAACGATGGTGAAGAACCCCGCTGATTCGCCGAATATAGCTCCGGGCGAACACGAGGTCGTCTTCGACTGCAGAATCCTGCCGGATTACAGCATTGATGATGTTTTGAAGGATGCGGAGGAGCTTGCAAAGGAGATTGAGGGCAGATACCCGGGAGCAAAAATTGAGATTGAGGTAATCCAGCGTTTGGACGCTCCGGAACCCACTCCAAAGGACTCTGAGATAGTCAAACTCCTCAGGAAGGCCATTAAAGAGCTCCGCGGAAAGGAAGCCAAGGTCGGCGGAATAGGCGGCGGGACATTCGCGGCTTACTTCAGGGCACTTGGAATACCCGCCGTGGTGTGGGCGACCATAGATGAGCTTGCCCATCAGCCCAACGAATATGCAAAGATAGAAAACATCGTTGAGGACGCCAAGGTCATGGCGGCCCTGGCTCTTCTCTGATTCCTCTTTTGTGGCCGGGGTTTTACTTCAAACTTCTTTGAAGTTATGGAAGGATATTTATACCCATGTGGATAATAATCCACGGTGGGATGAATGGGCGTGAGGGCTAAAGCTATCGTTATCATTCTCTCTGTTATTGTTCTGGCCAGTGGGTGTGTAACGGCTCCGCAGTCGGATATGGAACCACACAGCGCTCCCAACACCTCGAATGATGTCCTGAGCCCTATGAGGACTCCTGAAGTGCAGGGGATTGCTGATGCCAGCAATCTCTTTGCGTTCCAGCTCTACAGGAGACTCGGGCCTGGAAACATATTTTTCTCGCCCTTCAGCATATTCACAGCCCTTGCCATGGTATATGAGGGTGCGGCAGGTAAAACCGCTGAAGAGATGGAGGGCACACTTCACCTCCCGGCCAATGCTTCCCTCCGCAGAGAGGCCTTCAGAACCGTCCTCCTTGATGCTGAAAATCCGACGGGCCTTAACCTCAAAATAGCGAATGCCCTCTGGGTTCAGAGGGATTTTCCGGTTAAAAAAAGCTATCTGGATGTCATTGAAAGGTACTACCTTGGGTATGTGGAGGAGGTAGACTTCAAGCAAAATCCGAGGGAAGCGGAAAAAGAGATAAACCGATGGGTGGAGGAGTGCACGAATGGAAGGATAAGGAATCTCGTCAGCGGTCTTTCCCGGCTTACAAGATTGGTTATAACGAATGCCGTCTATTTTAAGGCCAACTGGTCGCTCAGGTTCAACCCAAATGATACACACAACGGCACCTTTAAACTGCCCTCCGGCAAAACCGTGCTCGTTCCGATGATGCACAGGAGGGGTCGGTTTGGTTACTATGAGACCGATGACCTTCAGGTTCTTGAGATGCCCTATGAAAGTGATATAAATCACAGGTTCAGCATGCTCATAATCCTTCCAAAGAAAGCGAATGGGCTGGGTGATGTTGAAGAAAAGCTCACTCCTCAGTTCCTTGAGGAGATTATAAACTCGATAGCACCTCAGAAAGTTGATGTGACAGTTCCGAAGTTCAAATTTGAAGCGAGCTACTCTCTCAAGGAGCCCCTGATGGAGATGGGCATACGGGAGGCATTTAACAGGGCGGATTTTTCGGGAATATCTGGAAAGCCCCTTGCGATAAGTGAGGTAGTCCACAAATCATTCATAAGCGTCGCCGAGAATGGTACCGAGGCCGCGGCAGCGACGGCCATAACGTTAACAGCGGCTGCTCCTCCCGGAGAAGAACAGAAATACAAGGTTTTCAAAGCAGACCACCCCTTCATATTTATGATAATCAACAGGGAGAGCGGGATGGTAATCTTCATGGGGAGGTTGGTGGACCCGGAGGGTTGAGCTTTTAAGCTCCTCCTCCTTACCTTATCCCATGCCCGCCTGGAAGGACGGAAAGCTCGGACTGCCTGTGAGGGAAGCGGTTGAGCTCTTTCCGGAGCTGAAAGACTACCTCGATGAACGCGGAAGGCTTGACTTCTCAAACAGAAAAGCCAGAATACTATACAACAAAGCCATAGCGAAGGCCATCTTTGGCCTTGATATAGAGTATCACCCGCGAGGGCTCGTGACAACTCCTGTCTCGCGCTACCTATTCCTGAAGACGTTTCTAAGGAGCGGAGGGAGGGTTCTCGAAATAGGAACCGGGCACACCGCCATGATGGCCCTTATGGCGGAGAAGCTTTTCAACTGCGACGTTATAGCGACGGAGCTCGATGAGGAGTTCTTCGAGTACGCAAAGGGTAACATAGAGAGAAACAGGGCGAAGGTTAAGCTGATAAAGAGCAATGGAGGAATAATCCATGGCGTTATCCCAGAGGGGGAGAGGTTCGACGTAATCTTTTCCGCCCCGCCATATTACGGGAGGCCGACGAGGGGAGTTCTGACTGAGATGGAAGGCGTTGGAGGGGGCGAACACGGAGAGGCCTTCTCTTTGAGGCTCATAAAGGAGGCTCTGGAGTATCTGAAGCCCGGCGGAAAAGTGACCCTCTTTCTCCCCGACAAGGAACCGCTGATAGAGGCTATAACGAAAAAAGGAAAAGAACTGGGCTACTCCGTGAGGGACGTTCGCTTTAAGGTCGGGACGAGGTGGAGGCACAGTTTGATACTGGAAAAATAAAAGGTCAGGCCACGATGAGGCCTATCACCTGGCCCTGCTCCACCTCCTCGTTTTCCTTAACCAGAATCTTAAGCCTCCCGCTCGCCGGGGCCTTAACGTGCACTGTAACCTTCTCTATCATGACCTCCGCTATTTCCTCGCCCTCCTCGACGGGGTCGCCGTCGTTTTTGTACCAGCTCAGCAGGACGCCGGTCTTTTCCTCCTTCGTCGTCCGGGGTACCTTGACCTCTACCTTCATTCTGCCGCTCACCCGACCATGTCCTTCACTGTCTTCACTATCTTCTCCTTGTCCGGAAGGACGAACCTCTCCAGCACCCTGCTGTACGGAACCGGGACGTCCGGGTAGGCTATCCTCCTCGGCAGGGCTTTGAGCTCGTTGCCTATCCTCTCGACGACGGTGGCTATTATCTCACCGCTCATCCCGTAGCTCATGTAGTCCTCATCCACGACGAGAAGTCTTCCGGTCTTCCTGACGGAGTTTATGAGGGTCTCCTTATCGAGGGGAACGAGGGTTCTCAGATCAATGACCTCGGCGCTTATCCCGTCCTTTTCAAGCTCTTCCGCCGCCCACAGGGCTTCATAGACCATGCGCGATACAGTCGCTATGGTCACGTCGTCGCCCTCCCTCACGACTTTGGCCTCGCCGATGGGGACTGTGTAGGGCTCCTCGGGCACCTCAACCGCTGCTTCCTCAGGGGAGGGCATCCATCCAAGTCCCATAAGCCCTTTGTGGAAGAAGTACATGACCGGGTTGTCGTCCCTGATCGCGGAGATCATAAGCCCTTTTGCATCGTAGGAGTTGGAGGGGATCACTATTTTGAGCCCCGGAACGTGGGCGAACAGACCGTATAAGCATTGGGAGTGCTGGGCTGCGTCGCTGTAGCCTCCACCGATGGCCGTGGTTATGACTATGGGCATCCTGACCTGCCCGCCTGACATGTAGTGCGCCTTGGCGATGTGGTTGTATATCTGATCCATCGCCACGCCGAAGAAGTCCACGAACATCAGCTCGACTATCGGCCTCATGCCCTTCGACGCTGCCCCGAGGGCGGCGCCTATGAAGGCCGACTCGCTTATGGGCGTGTCCCTGACCCTCTCGGGGCCGAACTTCTCAAGGAGCCCGTTCGTGGCGCCGAAGATTCCACCGTAAGCACCGATGTCTTCACCCATGACGAAGACGTTCTCATCGCGCTCCATCTCCTGCGCTATCGCCTCGGCTATCGCCTTGTACATGGGAAGCTTCCTCGCCATCTCACTCACCCCCCGCAAAAACGCCCTTCAGAGCTTCTTCCGGCTCGGGATACGGGCTGTTGAGGGCGAAGTCTATGGCCTCCTGAACTTCCCTCTCGTTCTCTTCCTCGATTCTCGCCAGCTCTTCTTCCGTGGCGATGCCCTTCTCGAGCAGCAGCTTTCTGAAGTTGACCAGCGGGTCTTTCTCCTTCGCCAGCTCGAAGTCCTCCTTCGGTCTGTAGAGCTGCGGGTCGCCTTCGAAGTGTCCCCTGAGCCTGTACGTTCTGACCTCTATGAGGCTCGGCCCCTCTCCGCGCCTGGCCCTTTCAACGGCCTCCTTTGCGACCTCATAGACCGCTATAACATCTGCACCGTCAACGCTGACACCGGGAATTCCATAGGCCTTGGCCCTCTCGCTGTTCTTGGCTACAGCCGTTGACTTGTCCTTCGGAACAGAGATCGCCCAGCCGTTGTCCTCTATCAGGAATATCACCGGCAGCTTCCAGACGGCTGCAAGGTTGAGCGCCTCGTGGAAAGTCCCTTGGTTGGCCGCCCCGTCGCCACCGACTGCGACCGCCACGTAGTCCTCGCCCTTCAGCTTTGCAGCTATGCCAACCCCAACGGCCTGCGGGAAGCTTGCACCGACGATTCCGCTGCAGCTGAAGTTTTTGGAGGCATCGAAGAGGTGCATGTGGCCGCCCTTGCCCCCGGAAAGACCTGTGGCTTTTCCAAAAATCTCGGCCGTCATCTTCTTCAAATCCACACCTTTCGCTATCGCGAAGTGGTGGGCCCTGTGGGTTCCTATAACCGCATCTTCGTCCTTGAGGTGTATGCACACACCAACGGCGGCTGACTCCTGACCTGAGGACAGGTGCAGCTCTCCGGGAATTGGACCGGCCGAAATGTCAAAGCGCGGGCTCTTTCCCTCGTAGTACCACTTCGCCAGCGTCTCCTCGTACGTCCTAATCTTGTGCATGGTCTTGTATATCTCCAGCAGGGTTTCCTTTGGTATTTCCTCAACTCCCATTCTTCACCCTCCGCCTGTTATTAAGATGCAAAAAACAAAAAGTCATCCGGGCTTAATTTCGATTTTTACCGGCGTTGAATTTTTCAAATTGTCAGTAACAGGACAGCGCTCCTCCACTTCCTTCAGGAGCTCCTCAATTTTCTCCCTGGAGGCATCGGTCTTCAGGTAAACAGAGACCGTCACCTCCGTGAAGCCTGCGCGTCCCTCCTCCGAGAGACCCTGGAACTTCGCAGGGTTCAGCTTTCCGGTGAGGGCCAGTTCAAGCGACTCAACCGGTATCCCTTTCTCCTCCGCGATTCCCCTGATGGTAACGTTCAGACAGCCGGCCAGAGCCACGAGAAGGTACTCCACGGGGTTTGGGGCCTCGTTGGTTCCTCCTATCTCCTCTGGCTCGTCGACGAGAACCTCGAAATCCCTTACCTTCGCGAGCAGTTTGGTCCCCGAGAGAGACTTTCCTGTTATGTAAAACGTCCACTCCTCCATCTTTATCACCCGAATATGTTATCTCCGCTTTTGTTCTCCAGCCCGGGGTGTATGTCAAACCTGACAACACCGACCGGGATTCTTCCTTCAACAGCTTCGACAACCTTTGCCACGCCGAGGTTGCCAAAACCGCCGCACAGCTCCATCGCTGCAATTCCTTCCTCGACAAGCTTTTTTGCAACTCTGCAGGCTTCCTCGTAATCCTTCACTCCAACCACGTGGAGCTCGACAACCGGGGTCTTAACCACGGCTCTGTGCTTTTCGGGCTCTGCCCCGGGAGCCAAAAACATGAAAGCGGCCTTGAGCTCACCCATACATACACCTCCAACTCTTTGATGCACATCATTCAGTCTTCCCACGACCACGAGGGCGGGAATCCCGTTCTCTTGGATGGGAAGCACAGGGGTATCGCAAATCCCCAATGTACTCCTGCATAAGCCAGAACGAACGCCTGGAGTAGGTAGTATGTGTCTTGGGGACTTGTTGGGGGCCATATGTGCTTAGTTATTGCAATGCTCACCAGAACTGCGATTATCTGAATTATGATAACCCCAATGAAGCCTATGATGGCGCCGAGTGTCGGGGGCTTTATCCTTTTCCAGGGCCATCCCTCAAATATGACGAAGACGCTCCAGTTGAAGCTGCACCCCGCTCCAAACCATATCAGGAAGTAGAGGGAATAGCCGCTTGTGAGGGAAGCATAAGGTGCATCCAGCGAGAAGTTGAACTGACCGAGTAATGATGCAATTCCTATTGCCAGGAACACCACCGCCATGTTTATGACCCAGAAGGTTATGCCCCTCTCGTAACCCTTCATGTCCTTGCTCCAGTAGGCTATAATTCCGGAGCCCAGGAGCCACTGTGTGGGAACAAACCACCAGGCGGGCATAAGCCCGGGTTTTGGAAGTACTATCATTGTTGTTATGACCAGGGAGTACCAGAGCAGCAGATCCAGCACAGCCTTTTTGGGAGCCGGTGTCTCTCCCCACAGGTGGAAGGAGAAGTCTGTCACCACTATCCAGAAGAACAAGCCTGCCAGTATTGGAAATCCGTAGGTCTGAAGGTTAACCAGCTTGCTTGCAGCATACCAGCATATTACACCCAGTATCCACGAAACGCTGAGCATTGTGATCCCGCGGCTCCACCAGCTCTCTATCTTGTTGAAGGGCCAGTATCCCCATACCACGAATGCAAAGACCCACCAGAGAGCCCATAGGTACGTCCCGACGATATCGAGCCACTCCGCTCCGCAGATGGAAACTCTCGTGAATATCAAATGTCCGATCCACCAGTTCAAAATGGAGGCTATGATAACCGCCAGCATCACGGGCCAGTGATACCCCCATTTCTGCCCCTTTTCCTCTTTCTCGGGCGTTTTTACCACCTTCCAGTGTCCTTGAAAAAATTAAAAATAAAGATTGAAGCCTGCTCATCCTATCCACGGTATTTTGGCATCGGGCGGATACACGGCATCGGGCTCGGGCCATTTGAAGTTCTCGGGAGGCTTGTAAATCTCGGCAATAATCTTCAGATCATCCTCCGTTGTCAGGTATGTGTAGATGAAATCACACCATGTGCCGCCCTGCAGGATTTTATGACCCTTGGAACGGAAGAATTTCATGGCTTCATCGTAATCCTCAACCGCAAAGGCCACGTGATGAAGTCCCTCACCATGCTCCCGTAGAAACTCCGCATAGATGCTCTTGTCGTCCTTTGGCTCTATCAGCTCCCACTGGACCTTTCCGATGTTGCACAGGGCGATGCGCATGGCGTAATCCTCTCTCCTGTCCCTTATGATCATGTCCTTCACTGTCTCGGGATTGAACTCATATATCGCCCACGGACCTATCCCGTATTCATCCGCATACTTCTTAACGGTCTCATCGAGGTTTTTCACAACGACCGCAACCTGAAGCACATCCGTAAATATGGGCTTTTCCACAATCCTCACTTCCCTTCTTTCTAAAAATTTAGAGGAGGTCAGAGGATTTCTCTTACCGCTTTTTCAATCTTCTCGGCGCTCGGTATCCACTCACTCTCAAGGGCGGGGCTGAACGGGACTGGGGTTGCAGGTGGGGTTACTATCTTCACGGGGGCTTTTAGGCTGTCAAAGGCTTTGCTCGCGGCTAAAGCGGCAATATCCGATGCAAAGCTTGCCCTCGGATACCCCTCATCAACGACAACGAGCTTTCCGGTCTTCTTTATGGAACCCAGAATGGTATCCACGTCGAGGGGGACGATTGTCCTCGGGTCAACCACTTCGATGCTTATCCCTTCCTTTTCGAGCTTCTCCGCGACCTCCAGGGATTTGTGAACCATTGCGGCGGTTGCAACGATGGTAACATCCTTCCCTTCCCTCTTGACATCCGCCTCCCCGAGTGGAATTGAATATGGCTCCTCCGGAACCTCGCCCTTAATTGCGTAGAGTCCTTTGTGCTCTATGAATATCACCGGGTCGTCGTCCTCTATCGAGGAAATCAGCAGTCCCTTTGCATCATAGGGCGTCGATGGCATCACCACTTTCAGACCGGGCACATGTGAGAACAGTGCATGGAGGGACTGCGAGTGCTGTGCTGCCGCCGAGAAGCCGGCTCCACATGTTGTCCTGAGAACCATGGAGATTTTGGCCTTCCCTCCAAACATGTACCTCATCTTTGCGGCCTGGTTGTAGAGCTGGTCAAATGCCACCCCGAGAAAGTCTATGAACATGAGCTCCACCACGGGCCTCAGGAGACCCGTTGCAGCCGCACCGACGGCGGTTCCTATGAAGCCGCTCTCTGCTATCGGGGTGTCCCTAACCCTTTCAGGTCCATACTTCTCATAGAGCCCTGCGGTTACGCCATAGATGCCGCCGTAAACCCCCACATCTTCACCCATGACAACCACTTTTGGATCCTTTGACATTTCGTAGTCGAGGGCTTCATTGAGTGCCTGTGCGAATGTTATTTCCCTCACCACTGCCATACGAGCACCCCCTTGGTTGGCGTTGAGAAGACGTCCTCCACAACCTCCTCCTTTGAGGGCCACGGACTTTCCTCGGCGAACTTAACGGCTTCCTCAATCTCCTTCTTTACCTTCTCCCAGATCCCATCGAGCTCCTCCCTTGTTGCAACTCCCTTTTCTAGGAGCTTGTCCTCAAAGAGCTTTATGGGGTCCTTGTTCTTCTTCCACCATTCCACCTCTTCCTTCGACCTGTAGACCTGCGGATCCCCTTCGAAATGTCCTCTAAATCTGTATGTCTTGGCCTCTATGAGCGTGGGGCCTTCACCCCTCCTCGCCCTTTCAATGGCTTCCTTTGCGACCTCATAAACCGCCAGAACATCCTGTCCATCCACGCTGACTCCCGGGATTCCGTAGGCTTTCCCTCTCTCCGCAACGCTCTTAATCGCCTGCTGTTTGTCATAGGATAGTGATATCTGGTACTGGTTGTTCTCACATACGAACACCACCGGGAGCTTCCATATTGAGGCGAGGTTTATTCCCTCATGGAAGTTCTGCTGGTTTGAAGCACCGTCACCGAAAAAGGCAACGGCAACGCTGTCGAGACCGTTGAGCTTTATCCCCAATGCAGCTCCGACAGCGTGGGGAATTCCTCCTCCTACTATACCATTGGCTCCAAGCTCACCAACGTCAAGATCAGCTATGTGCATTGAGCCGCCCTTTCCCTTCCCGCTTCCGGTCTTCTTTCCAAAGAGCTCGGCCATTGATGCCTTTATATCCCCTCCCTTGGCAATGTAGTGTCCATGTCCCCTGTGGGTGCTGGTTATGTAGTCCTCTTTCCTCAGATTGGCCATGACACCCACTGCGACAGCTTCCTCCCCCACATAGAGGTGGACAAATCCGGGTATTTTCCCCTGGGCAAAGAGCTCCGCAACCCTATCCTCGTGCACTCTAATCCTCACCATGGTTTCGTACATCCACAAAAGCTTCTCCTTTGGAATCTCCTCTACAGGCATGGTCTTTCCTCCATTAGTTTTGATTAAAGCAACTATGACTATATCAAAAAAAGGGCTTAATCGTGATGTTGTTTTGCAAAACTACTATATACGTATTTCGCAAATGTTATATAGAATATGTCAGTTATTAATGCACGGACTGTTGATTTAGATGGGGGTAATCTCATGGGGAAAGTAAATGTGATTATGCCGAAGTTTGGAATGACGATGAAAAAGGGAACCATACTGGAGTGGAAGAAGAAAGCAGGCGATAGAGTGGAGAAGGGGGAGGTTATTGCCATTGTGGAGTCCGAGAAGATAACGGGGGAAGTTGAGGCTCCTGCATCGGGCACCCTTGTGGAGATTCTCCATGAGGTTGGGGACGAGGTCCCTGTTGGAGAAACAATTGCGATAATAGAAGCAGAAGAGTGATTTTTATGAGTGGCGAGGAGGTCAGGTTGATTGCGGAGCAGTATGATGTTGACCTGTCGGAGGTTAAGGGTTCAGGGCCTGGTGGTGAGGTTACGCTTGGGGATTTGGAGGCATACATTAGGGAGCATTTCTACCCTAGGGTTAGGGAGGAGAGGAGGGTTTTTGGTATCAGGAGGGTCATTGCGGAGAGGCTTTCGAGGAGTTACAGGGAGGCTGTTCATGTAACTTTGAACATGGAGGTTGGGATGGATAATTTGATGAGAATGAGGGAGAGGCTGGCGGAAAGGCTTGGGGTGAAGCCTTCTTTCACGGTTTTAATGCTGAAGTGCATTGCAAAAGCCATTAGAGACTTCATTGAAGTCAATGCGGCGATGGAGGAGGGGAGGATAGTTATCTATGAGGATGTGAATATAAACGTGGCCGTTGACAGTCCGGTGGGTTTGATAACTCCCGTAATCAGGAATGTTGATAAAAAGAGCCTTCATGAGCTTCTTGAGGATTACATGGACATTGTGGATAGGGCTAAAAAGGGTAGGTTGAAGGAGAAGGACTTTGTGGGCGGTACTTTTACGGTGACTAACCTCGGAATGTTCGGCGTTGATTCATTCACGCCCATAATAAATCCTCCTCAGGTTGCGATACTTGGGGTGAACAGGATTGTGGAGAAGCCTGTGGTGAGGGATGGGAGGATTGAGGTGGCTCACGTCATGACGCTTTCCCTCACCTTTGACCACAGGGCCATTGACGGTGCTCCAGCGGCAAAATTCCTGCAACGCTTAAAACACCACATAGAAAATCCCGGGGAAGTGTTTGGAGATGAGTGAATGGAAGCGTTATGTCATAGAGATTGGGATGGGAGTTGACCAGCACGGGCAGGACCCCACAAAAGCCGCCGTCAAGGCGGTTAAGGATGCGATAACCCGGGTCTGCACGGTTGGGCTCCTGGAGCTCTTTGATCTCGATTTTGAGAGGGATGTGAGGGCGGAAATCCTCATTGGAGTGCCCTATCCCGAAGGCGTGAGTGCAGATGAGGTTAAAAAAGCGGTTCCAATACCGTGTGAAAAGGCCGTCACGGTTGTTGAAGGCGGGCTAAAGGGGCCCGGAATAGCCCTCAAAGAGTTCGGCGATAAAACGAACGAGATGCTTATGGCTGTGGCATTCATAACCCTCTACGTCAGGAGAGGCGGGACATGAAAGCTGCGGTTGGCATAATAGCGAACCCTGAGTCCGGCAGGGACATAAGACGGCTGGTTGCCCATGCGAGCGTTTTTGATAACATGGAGAAGGTTAGCATAGTCGAGAGGCTTCTTCTGGTGCTGCAGGATCTCGGAGTTGAGCACATAATGGCGATGCCGGAAACATTTGGCATAGTCCCTGGTGCCGTCAACGCAATCGGAGAACACCTCAGCATGGAGGTTGAGATGCTCCCCATGAGGATATTCGGGGACTGGAGGGACACCTACAACGCCACAAGGGCGATGAAGGATAGGGTGAGCGTTATAGTGGTCATAGGAGGGGATGGAACCAACAGGATAGTCGCCAAGGCATGCGGTGATACCCCCATAATGCCCATATCGACGGGGACGAACAACGTCTTTCCCTACATGATAGAGGCCACCATAGCGGGGGAGGCGGTTGCTGCCATAGCCATGGGGGTTGTAAAGGTGCACGAGGGTACTCATAGAACCAAGAGGGTTGAGCTCTTTGAAGACGGGGTTTTGAAGGATATAGCCCTCATAGATGCGGCCGCGACCCTTCACTCGTTCGTGGGATCAAAGGCGGTCTGGAAGCCGGAGTATTTGAGGGAGCTCATCGTGAGCAGGTGCTCCCCCTCCAACATCGGGTTGAGCGCCATAGCGGGAGTTCTCAGGGAGATAACGGAAGATGACGACATAGGGCTCTATCTGGAGCTTGGAGAGGGGAGGGTTATAAAAGCGCCGATAGCTCCGGGTGTTTTCAAGAAGGTCGGGATAAAGGGCTTTAGAGAGCTGGAGCTCGGAGAGGAGGTCGAGGTGAAAACATCCCCCTCCCTCTTTGCGCTGGATGGTGAGAGGGAGACCGAGGTGAGAGGCGAGATAAAGGCAAAGGTTACGAGGAACGGGCCGAGGGTTATAGACTACAGGAAAACGCTGAAGATTGCAGCCGAAAGGGGATTCTTTGAGGATTAATCCGGAGCCATGAGATTAGCCCAGAATGTCCTTTATTTTCTCCTCGAGCTCTCTTCTCCTGATTTTTGGCGGTTTCTCAAGGTTCCACTCTTTTCTTGAGTATTTCTCGCGATAGAGCAGTCTGGCGAGCTCCATCTCTTTCTCCGTCGGTTCATCGAAATAATACCCCGAGGGAAGAACTTTCGAGTAGCCTCGGATTAGGGATTCGATGACATCCTCCGGGGTGACCTCTATAAATTCGGAGAGATTCGCCACCCTGTACTTAACGGGGTCTATTGAGGGCTTGATATTCCGCGGTGTTTTGAGGAGGGATTTAAGCTTCTTTAAGTTGGCATTTACCAGAATTGAGCCGTGAAGGAAGAGGACGCCCCACTTTATGCTCCCCGCGGTTCCCGAGATTTTCCTCCCTTTAAAAACAATATCGCTCGTGTTTCTGAGCTCCGCTTCTATCCCCAGCCCTTCCAGAGCAGTGAGGGTTCCCCTTAACAGGGTGCCGTAGAGGTAGGAGATTGGAAATTTTACCTCTCTCTTCAGGGCTATTGAATAGTTTATGCAGCCCCTGTCATGATAGACCGTCCCTCCACCCGTAAAACGCCTTATTATGGGGAACCCCTCCCTTCTGGCTTCGATTAAATTAATGTCCTCCCCCGGGTCTCTAAAATAACCCGGAACAAGGGCTTTAGCGTTAATCCATATCCTCAACGTGTCGGGAATCAGGTTTCCGCTCCTCGCCCTTGCGAGGGCTTCCTCAAATGCAAGGTTAAAGCGGGGGTCAGGATGTTCAAAGGTTAGAACTCTCAGGGGCATAATTGAAATACGGAGCTCATTGACTATAAACCTAGCGTGAATGGGGCGTGCCTAAAAGTTAAAGCTGGGTTGCTTCCGTGAGTGCTTGAACGTTTTTTGCATCGTTAGAGTGCATCTTCCTCCTCCACAAACACCAACAGTCATAGACACACCCAGCGTGAATGAAAGGTTCTTATATTCTGGGGACGATTTTTGATTGGGCCGCGATGAAGAGAATGCACCTCCTCTGAAAGTTGAAAGCCGAAAGATGAGGAGACGCCCACGGGCAGAGCGGCTATTTCATGTCCTCAACATGGAGAAACAGGCATTTGAGATATTCGGTGTCCTTGGATGCCATGAGTATGGGATGATCAGGGGCCTGAACGCGGTAGGGCTCCACCAGCCTGAGGAACTTCTTCGCCTTGGCCGCAGCTGCAATAACCATGTCCTTGAAGGTCTGCATATCAACATGCTGGGAGCAGGAGCATGTAACAAGAAGGCCGCCCTCCCTGACGAGCTTCATGCCCGCCTGATTGACGTTGAAGTATGCCCTCAGGCCACGCTTTAAGTCCTTCTCGTGCTGGACAAAGGCCGGCGGGTCAATGACAACGACGTCAAACTTCTCGCCGTTTTTTGTCATTTCCTCCATGACCGGAAAGGCCGAACCAACTATGAACTCCATTCTGTCCTCAACGCCGTTCAGCCTTGCATTCTCCTCCGCCATTTTTATGGCCTGGGGGGATTTATCAACCGCTATGACCCTCTCAGCTCCGGCCACGGCGGCATGGATTGCAAAGCCCCCTGTGTAGGTGAACACATCCAGAACCCTGTATCCGGGTTTTATGTACTTTTCCAAGGCGATGCGGTTCTCCCTCTGATCGAGGAAAAAGCCTGTTTTCTGCCCGCGCATGTCAACGATGAACCTTGCCTTCCCTTCCTCGATTATGGTTCTGTATTTCTCCTTGCCGAGGAGGACGCGCTCGATTTCGGGCAGACCTTCCCTTCTCCTTGAGCGACCGGTGTTCTTCTCGAAGACCGTCTCGATTTCAGGCTCGGCTTCCATTATTGCCTCCGCAACGGTGAGTTTGAACCTTTCCATTCCCGCACTTGAGATTTGAAGGGATGCTATTTCATTAAAGCGGTCAACTATAAGCCCGGGAAGGTAGTCCGCTTCACCGTAGACCATCCTGTAGGCCTTTCTATACCCCAGGAACTTTTTCCTGTACTCATTTGCTTTCTTTATTCTCTCCCTGAAGAGTTCCTTTGTTATCTCGGTATCCCTGTCCTTCGTGAGCAGGCGCACCATTATGTTTGAGTTTGGGTTGGCAAAACCCTTCCCGAGGAATTTCTTTCCCCTCGAATACACCTCAACTATATCGCCCGGCCTGATCTCGCCTTCGGTCCTTATCACGCCTTTTTTGAAGATTATCATGGCCCCTTTTTCAATTGCTCTCACAGCTTGAGCATCAACATAAACCCTTGCCATCCTCTCACCCTTCTCAGATTTGGGCGATAGGTATTTAACTCTTGGCATCCTAATATTTAAGGGTGAGTTCTATGAACTTGGACGTTATAAAAGAGTTTCTGGAAGATATTGGTGCAGACTACACGGAGATTGAGGGGGAGATGCATCTCTCTCCGGAGGTTTTCTACGAGGTCTGGAAGTATATAGGACAGCCCGAACTGAAGACCTATGTGATTGAGGATGAGGTTGTGGAGCCCGAGTCCTACGACCCGCCCGAGATGAAGTACACCTCTGTAAGGAAGGTTAAAATAAAGAAGGTTTATTTTGAGACCCTTGAGGATGTCAAGGTTGTTACGGACTACTCCCAGTTCCAGAAGATTCTCAGGGAAAAGTCCTAGCTGGTGTTCGGAGTTTGTTTTTATTTCCATTTCTGTTTCAGTTCTCCACTATCCCATAATTATCCTGAGCATCAGAACTCCCATGCAGTTCGTTCTCTTAACCCCGAGCCTGATTGCCAGATATCCCACCATGCTGGCTGCCGTAAGGAACAGGATTCCCGAAAGGCCGTCAAAGTAATACGATGCGAGGAATATGAAGACCAGTATTCCGATGTTCAGCTTCCTGTAATCCGCTTTCTGGAGCAGTTTTCCGATAAGTCCGGCAAGCCTCACACCGTAGAGCATCACTATCATGGAGACTGCAAGGCTGGTCAGGAGGAGAAAATGCAGCTGGGGGTGGGTCAGATAAACATCCCTCTTTCTCAGGAGTGCCATTACACCGTTTCTCGTTCTGCCCGTAAGATAGAAATTGACGAGGGAGAAGAGGAAGTTGGAGGTGTTGACGGAAAACACCACGGTCAGAAAAGAGCGTTCGTCCTTCGAGATAAAGCTGCCGATAATGGCTGCCTGTGAAGAGGTGAATGTCGGGAGGAGGGATGCCGCCATTCCGAGGAGGGAGCCCAGAAGGGAGAACAGCAGAAATTTCGGGCGTTTCATCTTTATCCCTGCATCCTGATCAAAGCTGAGCTTCCTGATATCTGACCTTAGGGATACAACCAGAGTTGGAACCGCGAAGAGCCCGACAAAGAGATGAAAATACGGCTCTTTCATCGGGAATCTCCCTGCGATGATCCCGAGATAGCCTGATAGGAGGAATATCAGAAGAGCGTAGGCCTTTTTCATGCCCTTTTCACTCAGAATTAGAAATGCTGCAAGAAGGATGACAAAAATCCTCCCTGCGTCGGGGCTGTATCTTTCCGCCAGCGAGGGATATACTAAAAGCAGGGGAAATGCAAAGAGAACGGCCAGAAAGCTTGCCCAGAGCGAAATACTGACGACCTCCAGAGCCCTTCCCTTAAGTACCAGCCTGTGGGCTGGCAGGATACTCAATGCCGTGCCTTCATCGGGAACCCCGAAAAGCGCTGAGGGTATCGAGTCCAGGAAGGTGTGTGTTAGCCCCATCGCATACACGAGGAGCACGAAGGAGAAACCCCCGAAGAGATTCAGGCCATCGAGGAGCGATGCCAGCGTATTTACATGCAGGGCAGGGGTTATTCCTGTGGCCGTGCCAAACAGTATTCCTAAGAGCATCTCCCCGTACATACATCCTCCCCCGACTTGACGGAGAATGCAGGCATACCGCGGTAGGTCGTGAATGTTCCGAACGCTGTAATGCTCTGGTTTTCCCGAAGGGAGATCCCCAGGGATTTTGGGAGCTTCAGGAGAACCCAGCACGAACCCTCCGTTATGTTTGCCAGACCGAAGCCGTTTTTGTACGTCTTAACCCATCCAACGCTGCCATCTATCTTTCCGAATTTGCCGGGAGTGGGTGTGCAGATGCTGTTTTTTAGAGTCTTTCTGGATGCTATCACTGTACATTTCAGGCAGTAGAGGGAGTTTTTCCTCCGGATTGCCTCGAATTTCACCGTGTCCCCTATCTTTGCTTTGAATCCGTACAGTTTGAGGGATGTGCAGTTCATGGAGAGACCTTTTCCTGCGCTGAGAACCATACATCTGCCTTCGGCTATCTCCCCCACGGAAGCCTCCCCAACAGGAACTTTCCGGGCTTTCCCTGTAATCTCAACATCCCCCGGAGACTCGATGATGAGTGTTAGCATGGAGTAAAACCTCACAATGCCCAGAACCCTCACCCTGTCGCCGGCTTTCAGCCGGATGCCGTAGGGGAGGTAGAGGCGAATTTCATGGGTGCCGTTCCATATAACCGTGTCGGGGTGTGTGTAGATGACGATTCCCTCCGCTTTGAAGGGCATTCCGTTCTCGGGTCTTCTCATGTAGCCTCTGGAGGAGAAGTTCACTGGGTAAAACAGGGAACCGTAATGTATGCCCTTCACCTCAAGAACTGTGCCCTTGGCTGCACTGGGGCACCATCCGAGCTTTACCCTCGCCGGGGTCAGCAAATAGCAGCCTTCATCCTTCCAGAACGCCCCTTTAACGCTTTTCAGCTCCAGTACAGCAGGGGTTGCTCTGGAGATATTTACAGGCTTCAGCCTGCTGCCATAGGTGCTGTTAAGCATCACGCCTGAGACCCTGTAGATGGTGCTCACGTTTAGGGTTTTGAGAACCGCAATCTTCTTTTCTCCGTCGGTCAGTATCGAGAATCCCGGGGAGGAGTATATGCAGAGCCCCGTGAAGTTTGCAAGCGTGGTGCTTTTCTGATGCGCATGGGGGGAGTAAAGGCTCATGCCAAGCAGCACTACAATAATGCCTATTGTGAGGACAATATCAAGAAGTCCCATCTTCACCATGATTATTAGTAACACAGGAAACTTAAAAACCTTTCGCTAACTGAGGGTGAATTTTAAAAAGAAACTTTAGTACATCTCGCCGCTCGGGTAGACAACAATCCCCTTGTTCGTTATCTCAAAGGGATACTTACGCATGGAATGCTTCGTTTCACGCATCTTCCTTATCAGGAGGTAGCGCTTGAGCTCAACATCCCTCTCCCTGAAATCCAGCAGAATGAGTCCCCTTGAGATGTACTCCTCAATGCCGTATCTGCTTATCTTCCCTGCCTTCGGGTCTGGAGCTTCAGTCGTCAGAATCGAGGTCACGCCCATTTCGAGGAGTATCGTGTTCAGTTTGAGAAGAACCTCCCTGATCTGGGCCTCCTCTTTGAGCCTGAAGGCTATGGACGGAACAGAGTCTATAACGAGCCTTTTGGCATTTATGGCCTTGACAACACGGTAGATGTATCTCAAAAAGTTCTCCACATTCAGCCTGTCCTCAAGAACGAACTTCTCCTCGGAGGGCAAACCAACGGTTGAGCTCACCCCGTCGATTATAGCAATTAAACCCTCTTCTTCATATTTCTTGAAATCCCAACCAAATGTTTTGGTTTCCCGTCTGAGATCCTGGGCCCTTTCTTCAAGGGTGACAAATACACCGGGTTCCCCGTATTCAGCGGCACCCTTGTAGATAAACTGGGCACCAAATGTTGTCTTACCTGTACCGGTGGAACCTGTTACAAGGATCGTGGTGTTCTTGGGAAAGCCACCGTCAACAAGCTCATCCAAGCCAGGAATGCCACTTTTAACCCTCTCAACCTTATATTCACCATCCATGGAAATCACCTGAGTATCTTGACACGTTTGAGTTTAACTCTCCGGTTACCTATACTGTTTTGGTTTTCCTACGATATAAGTCTTTTGGATGGATAACAACATATCCAAAAATCCTGCACCTGAAAATCACAAGAGTTTTATTTCCATTGGTGGATATCTGATAAGGTGAAGCTATGTTAGACCCATTTGGACCGGCGGCAAAGGAGCTTGTTAAGGAGATAGGGGGCATAAACGAGCTGCTGATGAGAATTCCGGGTTATGTTGGGATAGATGAGGTCATGGAAAGGGTTACCTGGCTCAAAAATGGGGAGTTGCCTTCTGAGTTTCTGGGGCTGGGTGATCTGGAGGATCTCATGGGCTTTTACGCCCTCCTCGGTGCGCTTGCCTTCTCCCCCTACGGCCTTGAGATGGAGGTTGTCAGGGAGGCCAACGCAAGGATATACTCCGAAAGGATATCAAAATACGGTGCCGGTAGCGATGAACTCGGTCTCCCCCTTATGAAGGTCAATGATGAGGAAATTCCTGAGAGGGACAGGGTCATCGTGGAAAAAAGGCTTCACAGCGAAATATCCCCCGAAGAAAGGGAAAAGCTCCGGCTGAAGTACAGGATGCACATCGGGGATATCCTCCGCCTGTGGGAGGGCAGTCTGAAGGACATATACATAAAAAACGGCTACGGCTACCTCACGGAGGGGCAGATGCTGAGGCTATGGAAAAAATCGTTTGAAAAGAACATCGAGAGGGCTGTGGGCATCCTGTATGAAATCCGGGACGAGCTGCCCCAGTACTACCTCCAGCTGTATGAAAGGCTGGGGGAGTTTGCCAGAGACTACTTCAAGGAGAGGCTTGAAAGATTTGGGAGTGCAAAGGCACAGCCCCTGCGTTTTGATCTTTTCCCTCCCTGCATAAAAGCCGCCATGAGGGGAGTTCCGTCCGGCCTGAGGAACTATGCCATTACCGTGCTTCTGACCTCCTTCCTGAGCTATGCCAGGATATGTCCCAACCCTCCGAGGAAGGACATCAGGGTGAAGGACTGCATTAAAGACCTGAGCGTGATAGAGAAGGAGATTCTGCCTGTTATAATTGAAGCCGGAAACCGCTGTGTGCCCCCTCTCTTTGAGGATCAGCCAAATGAGGTCAAGAACATCTGGTATCACCTCGGCTTTGGATTCACGGAGAGGCCGAATATTGAAGACAGCGGGAATACCCCCTGGTACTTCCCCCCGAACTGCGATAAAATAAGGACAAGCGCTCCCCAGCTGTGCAGACCTGACAGGGACTGCAGGAACATAAAGAATCCCCTGACATACTATCTCAGGAAGCTGTATTTTGAGGGCAAGCGGTCGGGTGAGAAAAATGAGTGAGCTCTTCAGGGAGGTTACGAAGAAGGAGAGGCTCCTCTACTACAGGAGGGAATGGAGCCCCAAACAAATGCCGGATTTTCTGGTTGAAACAATCGAAAACAGGGAATTTGGGTTTGACCACACAGGGGATGGGCCGAGCGATAGGAAGAACGTCTTTCAGGATGTCAGGGATCTGGAGGACTACGTAAAAGCGACCGCTCCATATGCCATGTTTTCGAGTGTGGCTCTCTATGAGGAGCCGAGGGAAATGGCCGGCTGGCTGGGTGCCGAGCTCGTGTTTGATATAGATGCCAAGGACTTGCCCCTGAGAAGATGCCAGAGCCTTCATCCAAGCGGACAGGTGTGCCCCATCTGCCTTGAGGATGCGAAGGAGCTCGCAAGGGACACGCTGATTGTTCTGAAGGAGGATTTTGGATTCCAGAATGTTCATGCAGTTTATTCCGGTAGGGGATATCACATAAGGGTTCTTGATGAATGGGCCCTCCGGCTTGATGGAAAGGCCAGGGAGAAGATTCTGGCGTATATCTCGTCTGCTGAGGAGATAACGTTTGAAGACATTCAGGGCAGGAAGATTATGCTCTCATCGGGCTACTTCAGGGTCTTCCGTCTCCGCTTCGGCTATTTCGTGAGAAGGATCAGCGAAAATCACCTCCTTAATATAGGTCTGAATAAAGCCCAAGTAAGGAAGATACTCGGAAACAGAGAGCAAATCTATGATGGTTTTGTCAGGAAGGCACTTTTAACCTCATTCCCCCGCGGCATAGGATACAGAACACTGCTGAAGCTTTTTGCGCTCTCATCAACGTTCTCAAAGGCGTATTTTGACGGGAGGGTTACGGTTGATGTGAAGAGAATCCTGAGAGTTCCTTCAAGCCTCCACTCAAAGGCAGGCTTTGTAACGACGTATATCGGGACCTCGGAGAGGGATCTCGAAAAATTCAATCCTCTCAGGGATGCTGTTCCTAAATTCAGAAAGAGAGAGGTTGAAGAGGCATATAAAATATGGCGCGAGGAGCATGAGGAATGATATCCGGAAGAGTTAAAATCACAGTATCAATGCTGATCTGGGGAAGTGTGGGAATATTCAGCAGGTTTACTCACCTAACGGGTCTTGGGGTGGCATTTTTCAGGGTTTCCCTTGGTGCCCTCCTGTTTCTGGGAATTTATAGCTTCAGGGAGCCAATGTGGCTGAAGAGGGTTCATGGCGAACTGAGAGGGAACTGGATGTGGATTCTGCTGCTCGGTGCTGCACTGGCTTTGAACTGGGTTTTTCTCTTCACAGCATTCCTCTACACGACGATAGCGGAGGCAGTCCTTGTTTATTACACCGCCCCCATCATTGCCGTCATAATCTCCGCAAGGTTCCTCGGTGAGAAAATCACAGGGACACGGGTATTTCTAATAGCGCTCGCATTTATGGGGGTTATCACGATAATGAGCGGTGAAGGCGTGAGCACGGCAAACAAAGGGCTGATTCTGGCGCTCCTTGCGGCCTTTTTCTATGCCCTAATCCCCAACCTCGGAAGGTTCCTGAGCGGCATGGACTCTGAAGTTCTAACGTTTTCCCAGCTTGCTGTGGCCGCAGCGATCCTCGCACCCTTTGTATCTGTGGCGGGAGTCTCATCAGGGGGAATCAGCTGGCCGGCTGTAGGCGTTCTGGTCGTGGTTCATACAGTCCTTGCCCTGTTGCTGTACATGAAAGGCCTGAGGGAGGTGGAGGTCAACGAAGCCGCCCTGCTCAGCTATCTTGATCCCCTGAGTGCTGTTGTCTATGCGTTTTTGATTTTTGGGGAGATTCCTTCCCTGAGAACTGCGGTCGGTGGTCTCCTGATACTCTCAGCATCGCTGGCAGACATACTGAAAAAGAGGTGAGGGGGCTATAGCCCGCCTTCTGTATTCAGGAGCATTCGACTGAGCGGCCTACCACGGGACTCCCACCGGGAATTCATCGCCCCTCCTTTGGCCTTGCACCCCGCGGGACGGCCGTTTCACCGCTTCCCGGCAGGTCGTCTGCGGGTTAGCTCGGCCTTCGTCGCCGAAGGCCTTCGCCGCTTTCATCCCCATCCCTGCCGGGCCGTGTCGTTTCTGCGCCGTTGCCCTCCCTCTCGGGAGGTGCCTTGCGGCACCGCGGCCCCGGTGCGGTGGGCGGAACTTCCTCCTTGCGGACAGCTCCAGCCCCCTCACCAGAGTGGGTTTGAGAAAAGGGGAATAAAAAGATTTCTCACTTCTTTGGGAGCTCCTTATTCTCCCTGAATTTTGGCATTTTCGGCCGTTTGAACCTTCCGAGGGGGGATTTTCTTTTCGGCTTAGGCCTTGTTCTCCTCGCGGGCCTTGATCTCACGTTCTCATAATATCCCACCGCTATTATTGCGAAGACTACAAGGATTATCACCGCATAAAGACCCCTGCTTCCCCCTTCGGGGCTCGATGTTGTGGTTATCTGGGTTGTTGAGGGGGTTTTTGTTTTTGTTACGGTCGTTGAAGTGGATGTGCGGGTGGAGGAGGGAGGCTTCAGCATCAGGCTGCCTTCTTTCACTGTTTGTTTGCCGAGGGCGCTCAGTGAAAATCTGTAGTACACCTTCTTCCCGACCGGAACCTTGAAGTTGAGCTTCATTGTGAGGGCTCCCTGAGGTATCGTTATCTTCAGCGATTTTTTATACAGGGCCTTCCCTTCGGTGTATATCTCATAGTACAGATTTCCGGGAACGGCTTCAGCGTTGTCATTTATGATGTTCAGGGTGATTTCCACGCTATCCGAACCTGTTTTTCTGTACGTGATTTTTGAGAGAACAGGATACGCCACAACACGATAGTCCGTGTGGAAATTTTTGAGCAGAAGCTTTCCGTAATAAACACTTATGTTTGCCCTGATGTTCCCTGATACATTTGTGGGCAGCTCCAGCGTTATTACCCGGGTTCCCTTCTTTACCTGAAATGCCCTGTTCATCCTGTAAATCTCCTTCTCCCCAGCGGTGGCCTTGATTTCAATCCTCAGGGGGATGTCCCTGTCAGCTATCAGGGTCAGGTATGCGACGTTGTTTTCACTGAGAAAGACCTCGGAAGACTTGGTTGACAGGTTTATTATATTAACCCCAATTCCGACTTTGATGACCTGGGTAAATTTCTTCTCCCCTCCGGGATATTTAATCGTATATACAAGGGCGTATGTGCCTTCAGGAAAGTCGGTGGGTATGCTTATCTCGAATCTGATTGTGTTATCTCCCGGGTTCAGGATTACCTCTCTGGTCTGGCCCAAATAGTGCTTCCCATCTTTCTCCAGATATGCCCCGGCGGTAACCTTGACATTGAAATGGGCGAGGTTCTGCACATGGGAATAGACAACGAGCGTATCCCCGGTAAAGGGATGGGTGTACTCCTCCCTGCCCTTAACGTACATGGAGAGCTTCCCGAACTGAAGGGGGTTTTTAATAACCCTCACGGGAATCCTTGCTCTCAGAATATACAGCCTTCCCCCTCCCGATGAGAGCGCCCTGAACCTCAGCAGCAGGGAGTAGCTGCCTTCTGGGACGTCTTTTCCCGCGCTGATGTTGTAGTTTATGACGTAGCTCCTGCCTATTTTCCATCCAATAAAGTTTGTTCTGTCCATTGTGAAGCTGAATCCGGACACTTCATTTCCCCTCTCATCCACAACCCTGAAGTCCTGAAATGTTACGAGGTCATACGCCAGGTTTCCGGAATTTGTAATGATTATTGATCCTGAGGAGTAGTCCCCGGAAATCACGGTGATGCTGCCCTTGATGCTCAGTGAGGTGTTCTGGGCGAGAGCCGGAGGCATGAACAGGATCATGGTTAGCATGAACATAATAACCATCACGGTGCTTCCCTTCATCACCATCCCCTGGGATACTTTTGACTTTTAATAATATAAAGTTCGTGTTTATCCAAGGAAGAAGAGGATAATTCCTGCTATCAGAATGCCCGAAAAGAACATGATGCTGATTCTGTAGAGAGTCAGCTTTGAGAAGTGCGGTCTGGCCATCAAACCTATGATTATGAGCAGCATTCCATAGACAGCTGAAAATATTCCGAGGGCCTTCTTTATGTCAATCCCTGCTATGAGGAGTACCCCCAGGAGAGCTCCCGCTATGACTGTTATATGCGGAATAGTGAATGCATAGTATCTCATCAGGATCCTTTCATCATCCATCTCGCTCACTCCATAACAAATGCGTATGTTGTGGTTGTGGGCAGGGTTTTTCTGATCTTCGGGAGGAGGTATCTTGGAAGTATAACCTCGGTTTTCTCCTCAAGCAAGTCGTACCGGTCAAGGATTTTTTCTATAACCTTAACCTCAACCCTTCCCCTGACTTTAAAATAACCGTGCCATGTTCTCGTAATCTCCAGTATTATCGGGAGGCGGAGGCTTTCGGCTTCCTCCCTTTCAATCAACGTGGAAATCAGCTCAAGTTCGCTTTTTCTGAAATAATGGTGGCTGCCGTCTCTGAGCTGAATTTTCGGCTCATCCTCCTCCATGAGCCGGGCCAGAGTTTTTCTCGCCTTTGGCAGGTGGCTGTTTATCCTGCTTATCTCCCTGTGTATAATCTCGTCTGGATTTGGCATGATATCATATACTCACCTGCACTAAAACATTTTCGGAGCTGTTCTTTGCATTTATATGTAAAAATTGCCATGGATTACAAACAAAATCAACATTTTTATGGTGTTCAAATCCATGCCTTGTCATTATGCTAAATGATTAATCGAAAACTTTATATTCAAACATTCGTTCAGTATTAGCTGTGTTATCATGAACAAACAATCAAGGAAGGTGGAGTAAAATGAGCGAAGCCCTGACACATGAAGCTCCTGTTGAAAAGAAAATTCGCTTCCTTCAGCTGGTGTTTGTTGATATCAACGGTGTTCCCAAGGGCATGGAGATACCGATATCGAGATACGAGGAGGCGGTTGAGGATGGGATATCCTTTGATGGCTCATCGATACCGGGGTTCCAGGGAATAGAGGACAGCGACCTTGTTTTTAAAGCAGACCCCACAACCTTCAGTGAGGTGCCGTGGGAGGGCATTGCGAGGGTCTATGGTTATATATACAGGGATGAAAAGCCATACTGGGCCGATTCAAGGGGTGTGCTGAGGAACACCCTCAAAGAGCTTGCAGGAAAGGGCATGAGGGCATATATCGGGCCCGAACCGGAGTTCTACTTCTTCAGGAAAAACGGCACCTGGGAGCTCAACCTCCCGGATGCAGGGGGTTATTTTGACATAATAAACCTCGATAAGGCACGGGACATCAAGAGGGAGATAGCCCTGTACATGCCCTACTTTGGCCTTACCCCTGAGGTTCTCCACCATGAGGTTGGAAGGGCCCAGCATGAGATTGATTTCCGCTTTGATGATGCCCTCAGAACAGCGGACAACATCATCAGCTTTAAGTATGTTGTGAAGGCGGTTGGTGAAATGCACGGCCTCTATGCAACATTCATGCCGAAGCCGATCTACGGAATGCCGGGGAACGGCATGCACCTGCACATAAGCCTGTGGAAGGGAGATGAAAACCTGTTCATGGGAGAGGAGGGGATAAGCGATACAGCCCTCCACTTCATAGGGGGAATACTGAAGCATGCGAGGGCTTTAACAGCGCTGACAAATCCGACGGTCAACAGCTATAAGCGACTTGTTCCGGGGTATGAGGCACCAGTCTACATCTCATGGGGCTACAGGAACAGGAGTGCCCTCATAAGGGTTCCCGCGTTCTGGGGGAAGGGGGCGAGGATTGAATACCGCTGCCCCGATCCAAGTGCAAATCCCTATCTGGCGTTTGCAGCGATACTGAAGGCAGGGCTTGATGGAATAGAAAAGGGGATTGAACCATCAGCATACGTTGAGGAGAATGTCTATGAAATGAGTGATAAAGCGAGGGATGAGCTCGGGATAGCCACCCTGCCCGGCAGTCTGGAGGAGGCTCTGGATGAACTCAGGAAGGACAGGGTCGTTAGAGATGCCCTTGGAGATGCGTATAAAAACTTCATCTCATACAAGGAAGGAGAATGGAATGAATATCTGGAATACGTGAGAGCAAAGGGCATCCCGGCGGACACAAAGGAAGTCACGGAGTGGGAGCTTGAGAGATACTTCTACGTTTAGTTCCCTAATGGAGCTCTTCCATTATTTCGATTTCTCTGGATTCCGCTGCATGGATTATAACCGAGCCTCCAATTATCAGCGCTGCCCCGATGAGCTGTCTGGGCGTCAGGGTTTCTCGAAATATCAGGAAGGCGAGGATTAGGGCAACAACGGGCTCCACCGTGGCTACTATTGATGCCCTGCTGACCTCGACTTCCCTGAGTGCGTGGTTGTAAAATATATAGCCGAGGAACGTGGGGAAGAATGCCAGGGCGAAGAGGTAGGGAACCGATTCAAGAGGGACTTTAAAATTCGTGAATGGAACGAGAAAGAGCATCCCAAATGCCAGGGTGTAGAATAATGCCTCCTCGGGCCTTTCAGTTCTTACGGCAAATTTGGCCAGTATTCCATAGAGGGCGTAGGTTACTCCTGTCAGCAGACCGAGGGCCACGGCAAGGGGGGTTACCCTGCTCCCGCTCAGGTCGACGACAAGGAGGACTCCCGTTATAACCATTCCAAGTGCAAGTGCCTTCTTTTCAGTTATCGGCTCTTTGAAGAGGTAGTATCCCATCAGTGTTGAATATATCGGGGCGGTGTATAGCAGGAGCACAGCGAGGGAAACGGAGGATATTTTGACGGTGTAGAAATAGAGGGTGTAGAAGAGGAATATGCTGAAAAAGCCATAGAGGGCATAGAACTTAAGCCTTCTCCGGCCTATTGTGAAGCCTCCCCTGAAGAGATTGTATGGAAGGAGGAGCAGAAGGGCGAGGAACACACGGTAGAACACTATGGTGAAGGAGCTGAGGTTGAAGCCGTACAGCAACTTGGCAAAAATCCCCAGACTACCCCACATTGAGGCGGCGAGGAAGACCAGGATGTATCCCTTTTTCAAAGTCCCACCTCAGGCCCCACGGGGAGTCTCCTTTTGTGCATGCTTCTTTCAATGAGATTCCTGACGTGCTGCACCTTCTCAACGGGAATTCCGAGATGTTCTGCAATCTTTCCTTCCGGCATCTTCAGGTCGACGAGCAGATGGAGGATTTCATCTAAGAGGCGGTAGCTTATCCCGAGCTCATCCTCGTCGGTCTGACCCTCCCACAGTCCGGCGCTTGGTTTTTTCCTTATTATTCTTTCAGGAACCCCGAGCCTTTTCGCTATCTCCCATACCTCCGTTTTGTAGAGGTTTATCAGGGGGGCGTAATCGCTGGCACCGTCACCCCACTTTGTGAAATACCCCGTGAGGACCTCACTTCTGTTGCTTGTCCCGAGGACGAGAAGGTTTCTGGCGTTCGCATGGGCATAGAGGAGTATCATTCTTGTGCGTGCCATTATGTTGCCCCTGCTCCTCTCATCAAGCTCCATGGAGAGGGCCCTCTCAAAGGAGTCCACTATCGGCCTGATGCTTATAATCCTGTGTTCAATGCCAAGCTCACTGCACACCAGCTTCGCATCCTCAACATCCTGAGTTTCGTAGTAGGGCATTATCAGCCCCAGCACCCTCTCCCTGCCGAGGGCTTTAACGGCGAGATAGGCTGTGGTTGCGCTGTCTATTCCCCCGCTTATGCCCACGATAACGCCTCCGGCATTTGCCTCCTCGACCTTCCGGGCTATGAATGAGACCAGTTTTTCGATCACGGAATCGTAGTCAAGTTCCCTCATATAACCCACCCCTATTGCCCTTTACCCTTTATTTCCCCCAGGAATTTGATATACCCCATCATTGCAAATGCGCTGCCCACAATCATCAGGATGAATGCGGGAACCGAGAGCATCGAGTAGGGGTATCTAACTCCACTCATGCTGTAGGTATAATTAACTTTTCCGGATTCCACGATTATATGGGGTGTGGAATAAAGCCTGAGGGTGAAAGTGTCATTGGAGAAGGAGTGACTCGTCAGGTTTCCGCCGTGATACACAATCACACTGGCATTCTCGGAGTGCATGATGAGGGTGCGGTTTTCAACATAATACCCCTCGTCAAAGGTTGTATTCAGGACGTAGCTCCCGGGACCCAGCACACCTTTCATCCTGTAGCTGCCCGGATATGACATCATCGCTGCCAGGGACAGCAGGAGGGCCACAACGAGCATTAAAAGCCCCGCTTTGATAAAAGGCTGCCTTAAGGCTTCCCTGAATGTTACCATGTTTTTCACCCGGAAATAAAATAGGAAAAGGTCAGATTTTACCGATTAAGTGGCATTCGGCAAAGTGTTCGTGTTCATATTCAACGAGCTCCGGATGCTTGCTGTCGCACAGTCCCATCTGAGCATAGATGCATCTCGGGTGAAATCTGCAGCCGGGGGGTATGTCGACCGCACTCGGAACCTCACCCCTGATCGGGAGCTCCTTTATGACGTTCCTTCTCTCCGGCTTGGGTTCCGGAACCGCTGAGAGCAGGGCCCTTGTATAGGGGTGGAGGGGGTTGTCAATGACCTTCTTCGCAGGCCCCATCTCCACTATCCTTCCGAGGTACATGACCGCAATGTAGTCCGAGAAGTACCTTGCGGTTGAGAGGTCGTGGGTGATGTAGAGGTAGGTAACCCCCATCTTCTCCTTGAGCTCCTTCATCAGCTCAAGAACCTCGGCCCTGATTGAAACATCGAGCATCGAAACCGGCTCATCTGCAACGATAAACGTTGGATTGAGGATGAGCGCCCTAGCTATGGCAACCCTCTGTCTCTGACCTCCTGAAATCATGTGCGGGAATCTGCCGACGTAGTCCTCAGGAGGGGTGATTTTAACCATTTCGAGTGCCTTGAATATAAGCTCCTCCCTCTCCGCCTTCGTTTCGCCTATTCCATGGATGAGGAGAGGTTCTTCGAGGACATCGAAGATTCTGAACCTCGGATTGATGGAGGAGAACGGATCCTGGAAGATTATCTGAACCTTCCTCCTGTATGCTTTGACCTCCTCCGCCGTCTTGAGCTCCGTAACGTCCTGCCCTTCAAGGTATATCCTGCCCGCAGTCGGTTCGAGCAGCTTGACGACGAGCTTGCCTGTGGTGGTCTTACCGCAGCCGCTCTCCCCCACGAGGGCAAAGACCTCCTGCTTTCCGACCTCAAAGCTTATGTCATCGACAGCTCTGACAAACCTGTGCGGCTCGCCCTTCAGAGCACCTATAAGTCCCCTCTTGATCGGGAAGTACTTCTTAAGGTTCTCAACTTTTAATATTGGTTCCGCCATTTTTCATCCCTCACAACAGCCAGCATGCGGCATAGTGGTCTCTATCAACCTCTCTCAGCTCGGGTTCCTGTTCCTTACATACCTGCATTGCATAGGGGCATCTCGGGTGGAATCTGCAGCCCTTAGGCGGTGTGATGAGGTTGGGCGGCTGTCCCGGGATGAACTCCAGTCTATCAACGTCCTCGTGCAGTCTCGGAATCGATGCGAGGAGCTTCTGTGTGTACGGGTGGGCGGGCTCATAGTATATCTTCTCGCTGTCGCCTATCTCTATGATTTTGCCCGCATACATGATTGCTACCTTATCGCTGATCTCGGCGAGGATGCTGAGGTCGTGGGTGATGAATATCATTGAGAGACCGAGCTCCTTCTTGAGCTTCTTCATCAGGTTTATAATCTGTGCCTGAACGACGACGTCGAGGGCTGTAGTCGGCTCGTCTGCAATGACGACCTCTGGCTCAAGGAGGAGGGCTGTTGCAATGATGACACGCTGCTTCATACCTCCTGAAAGTTCGTGGGGATAGCGGTAGACGATGTCGGGTGAAAGGCCGACGAGTTCGAGGTATTTTTGTGCCCTGTCAAGTGCTTCCTCCTTTTCCATACCCTTGTGGTATATCAGAGGCTCAATCATCTGATAGCCCACGGTATAGACGGGGTTTAGGGCGTTCATTGCACCCTGGAATATCATGGAAATCTTCTGCCATCTGACCTCCTTTCTGAGCACATCCTCAGGGAGCCCGACTATTTCCCTTCCATCTATTTTAACGCTGCCGCTGACGATTTTTCCCGGCGGAGTTGGCATTCCCATTAAAGTAAAGCCGAGGGAGGACTTGCCGCATCCGCTCTCTCCGGCAAGCCCCATAACCTCCCCCTTCTTAAGGGTGAAGCTGAGGTCATCGACAGCTTTGACGACACCCTTGTTCGTGAAGTAGTACATCTTAAGATTGTTAACCTCAAGGACGCTCTTGGCCATTTTCACAACCTCCTGAGTCTCGGGTTGAGCACCCTATCCATTGCAATACCAATAAGCACGAACGTCAGTGCGACTATGGATATTGCTACCCCCGGTGGAATTACCCACCACCAGTATCCGTTCAGCGTTGCGCTGTTCGTCTGGGCGTCATACAATATCTGTCCCCATGTAACCTTTGTCGGGTCGCCGAGACCGAGGAAGCTCAGTGAGGCCTCCGTGAGAACCGCACCCGGAACGCTGAGGGCCATTGATGCAAATGCATACGGCATGATCTGGGGCATTATGTGCTTGAAGATTATTCTGCCTGTCCCGGCACCGAGGGCTCTGGCCGCCTCAACGTAGGTTTCCTCCTTGATCTGAAGGGCCATACTTCTCGCAACCTTCGCTATGCCAGTCCAGCCGAACATCACCAGCAGGAAGACTATTGTTATTAGCGTAACGTGTCCCTTGAATGCCGCTGCGAGGAGGATAAGTATCGGCAGCGTCGGGATTGAAGCAACGAACTCGTTGACCCTCTGCATGAATTCATCCTTCCATCCTCCCAGATAGGCGCTCGTAACTCCGAATGCGATTCCTATCAAAACGCTGAGGACTGCCACTGAAACACCTATGACAAGGGAAACCCTCGTTCCCCACACAAGGCCTGCCCAGAGGTCTCTTCCCATGTAGTCGGTTCCCATAAGTCCGTAGGTTCTCCCGGTGAATATGATGTGCATGTTGCTGAAGTCGACCTTATCTCCGGGGTTAAATGTAAAGATCTGAACCTCAAACTTGTACTGCCCCTTGAGTGCCTGTGGATTTACGAGTATGCCCTTCTGGGCCTTTGCGAAGAGGGTTTTTATAACGTCCATGGTGCTTATTATCGTTTCACGGTTTGAGGCAACAACCTGCTGATCCTCATACTGGGAGGCCCACATGAAAACGGCCTGCCTCACGCTTCCCATTTTGGCGAGCTGGAATGTTTCGCCGCTTGTGAAGTCGGTGTCGAGGAGCTGCACAGTTTTTCCGTCCGGTCTGACGACCTTAATCACAATATGTGCGGGATTTTCGAGATTTGTGAGGTTAACATTTATGTTATTGATGATGATGTCCTTTGGCGGTACATCATACCTGTTGTCGTATGTGAATGTGAAGGCATAGTACTTCATCCCCGAACCGAGATCCTGACCTCTGGCCTCGAACTTTACATCGTTAACTCCCCAGACCTCATGGGGGGCGAGCTTCTGGCTTGTGAAGTAGTTGTACCATGTCGGGGGAACCGTTGTGGGGTTGCCCTCCCAGTAGGTGTGCCACTTCTTTGGAACATCCGGTGATGTTATGTATGGAGCGGCGAGGGCGGTGAAGATCAGCAGGAAGAGGAGGAATATTCCAAGCAATCCTCCCTTCTGCCTCCTGAACTCTGACCAGAAATCAATAATGCTCGCTTTAAGGTCTACCCATCTCATCTTTAATCACCTCATGTCTTCTGGGATGCACCAACCTTAACCCTCGGGTCGAGATATCCGTAGAGCAGGTCTGCAAGTATCATTGCGAAGAGGTAGAGCAGTGTTGTCACGAAGGTGATTCCCATGACAAGTCTGACGTCGTTCTGCTGGAGTGCCGTCCAGTAGAGCCTGCCCATACCGGGCCAGTTGAAAACGCTCTCCGTAATGATTGCCCCTCCGATTGAACCGAGGAGGGCGAATATTGTCATTGTGATGATGGGCGGTGCTGCCGCGCGAAGGGCGTGACCGTAGATGACCTTCCTCTCCGGGACACCTTTGGCCCTTGCGGCCATAATGAAGTCCTCCTGCATGGTTCCTATCATGATGTTTCTCGTTGTCCATGCCCATCCTCCGAAGAGGACGAAGGCTATCGTGCCGACGGGGAGTACCATATGGTAGAGGATGTCAAAATAGTATGCAATTCCCGTCTTCGGCGGAATTGAGGTCATGCCGGAACCCGGGAACCAGCCGAGCTTGAATGAGAATATCAGGATTGCGAGCATTCCGAACCACCACATCGGAATGCTGCTCGTGACCATGGCGACTATCGATATTGCCCTGTCGAATGCGCTCCCTGCAATCTGAGCAGCTTTAACACCGAGCAGAATTCCGAGGAAGATGACTATTATCTGGGCTGTTGTGAAGAGCAGAATCGTCCTCGGGACAGCCGCCATGATGATTTTGGCGATATTCGTTTCACCGAACACAGGATTCCTCGTCTGTCCGAAATTCAATGTCAGGGTATCTTTGGTTCTCTCCAGAACACGAACCCAGAAGGGCTTGTCCAGACCATACATCTTAAGCCTTCTGTTGTACTCACGCTCATACCACTGCTGGTATTTCTGGGGGTCTTTACTTAAGGCCTGAGCGAGCTGGGGATTGCCCCTCAAATACAGGCCTATTTCCTCGTTGATACTCGATTTGATGTCCTGCTCTGCCACTTTCGTAAATAAAACTGAAACCAGCAGGGTTACCAGCATAAGCACCAGCAGTGCATTCACAATTCTGAATGCTATGTAGCGTCCGTATCCCAAACCTCACACCTCCCGTGTATAGACATGTTCATCTGAGGATTTTTTAAGCCATCAACATTTTCAATCATGTAAAACTTTTATATATTTTTCTGTTTCTGAGGCTGGTGCTTTAAGGATGAGCTTGACGGCGCCTTGGGGGCATCCTGCAGAAACAGAGCTGAGCAATGAAAATCTCAAAAGCCATTCAGAAAAGCTTAGAATGGAAAAAAAGAGGGAAAACGAAAGCTTCACTTCCTCCTTCTGAGGAGGAGCGGTATCAGGGCGAGGCCGACGAGTGCTGCCGGACCGCAGACGCCTCCACCGCTCGTTGTGGTCGTGCTTGATGGTGATGAGCTCGGGGAGCTGGTTGTGGTCGTTTCTGACGGGCTGCTGCTTGAGGTGGTCGTCTGGGTCTGGGTCGGGGTCGGCTTGATGACGATGATTGTCTTCTTCTGCGTGAATGAAATCACGTCCTTCATGAGGCCGCCCTTGACATAGATGACGTACTTTCCGCCTTCGAGCTTCTCGGTCTCTGAACCCGGAATCGTGAGCTCGAAGACACCGTCTTTTGTGAGCTTGGCCTCACCGCTGTAGAGCAGGTCGCCTGCCTCGTTTCTGAGCTCGACTGTGACGAATCCCTTGTTGGCCGGCTGGGTTCCCTCAACCGGGTACTGCACAACCATATCTGCCTTAACAGTAACCTTCAGGTCGTTTCCTGCAGTGACTGTTGTCGGAACCTCAATGCCCGCGAGCTGGAGCTTGGCGAGGAGGAGCTTGTTCTTCCAGTAGTCAAGGCTGAACGGATAGGTCGGGTCTCTGAATGCTCTGAGTGTGATGAACATCTTGTCCGGGTCGTACTTGTCGATGTAGAACGGTCCGTTGCTCACGACAGCGTTTCCGTGGGTGTCAATCCACTTGATAAGTGCTGCATAGCCTGCCGTCGGGTCTTTGACGTCATTCTTGATGGCGGCTGGAACGGCCTTCTCAGCCTCGAGCTTCTCAATGACCTTCTTCAGGTCTGCAACGTGGTCCTTGACGAGGAGATCAAGCTGGGCGATGTTCTCGCTTGACTGGCTGAATGAATACTGCTGTGAAACACCGTACTCCTTCCCGTGGGCAACGAGCTCACCCATGGCATACTCAAGCTGCCACGGCAGTGACGGGAACCAGACGTTGTTGGCCGCTGTAACGTCGTCTGCGATCGGGTGGGTGTTGTCGGTATAGACGACGTAGGTGTCCTCATCAACGAAGACGAATCCCTTGACGAGCTTGAGGGTCTCGCCTATGGCGCCTGCAACCTTGTCGTCGTAGTACGGGTCGTTGGGTCCGTCCCTGTATGCCCACATGTAGCTGAAGGCTATGTCGTACTTGAGGTCGGTCATGCTCATCGGTGTGCCGTCATGCCAGTTGCTCCACTTGCACGTGTAGGTGATCTTGGCCTTTGCGTGCTCGCCGGCGTGGGCGGCAACCCATCCCTTTGTCTGGTTGTAGACAACGGCGTCGTTTGGAACTGTGAAGTTGCCCCTCTCAACCTTGTAGTCACACCTGACCGGGATGTAGGTACCGGTTGAGAGGTCTGTGTACATTCCTGGATCATGAACAACATTCCAGATGGCGTTTGAGTAGACGTCGTCGAGACCGCCAATCGGGTTGAACGCACTCATGAAGAGTGAGCCCGCTGAGGAGTATTCGGCGACGTTGAGCTTCTTGTCAGGGGTCTCGGCGGTTATAAGGGCCCATCTGCTCCAGAGACCGCTTGAGACATCCCTCGCTATGGCCTTAACCCTCTCCTTGTTGACCGGGAAGTACTCCCACTGCTCGGCTATGAAGACTCTGACTGAGTCCATGATTGCGAGGCCCATGCTTATCTTCTGGAGGTCCCAGTAGTGGGCGAGGTCGCCTTCCTTGAGCTCGTAGGTCTTGTTGTTGACCGTTACCTTGTTCAGGACGACGAGCTTTGTGACCTCCTCGATTGTCCAGTCGTAGATTTCCTTGAGCTTGTCAGGTGTGTTGTAGTACTGGAGGTTGAGCTTCTCTATAGCGGCCTCCGGACCGCCGATGTAGTCGACAAAGTCCTTGACGGTGGTTATCTTGGTGCCCTGCGGGTAGGTGTTCGTGTTTCCGTTGAACGGAATCCATCCGTAGTACCAGGCAGCGTTGAAGAAGGCAACATAATCGTCAGGCCACTTAACGTTCGCGGTGCTAACCCAACCGCCCGTGTAAAGGTTCCACTCATAGTTCTTGGGATCCGTACCCCAGACGAGACCGCCGGCCTTCCTCCTGTCGAGAAGCATCCTGTCAACCTTGAAGCCGGCATACTTTTCAAGCAGGTGCGCTATGTAGAGACCTTCTTCCTTCCTCTCATCCTCAATTCTTATGATGAACTTGACGGTGATGGGCTTGCCGTTGAAGTACCAGTATGTGTTACCATCCTCGGCCTTCTTCTTCTCAAGGGTGTAGCCATCCTTGGCGAGTGCCTCAGCGGCCTTCTTCATGGCGTCGTCTATCATCTTCTGGGCTTTCTGGATGTCCGCAGCGCCCGTAAGCCCGAGGGCCTTATAAACGGGCTCGAAGTACTGGTCTGCACCTGTGCTCGGTCTTATTGAGCCGAACATTGGGGCGCCTGAACCCTGGAGGATGTTCTGAACGATGTACTGCCTGCTTATGAGCCAGTTAAGGGCAAACCTTATCTCCTTGATGGCGAATGGGTTGAAGTACTTCTCATTTCCGACCGTAACGAGGTAGGGGTTTCCGGGGTCGTGGTAGATGTTTATTGTAATCTCCCAGTAGCCGCTTGCAGTCTTGATAAGCTTGAGGTTCTTCTTAACATCAGCCGGGAGATCCTTGAATGTGGCTCCACCAACGGCATGGAGGAAGATGTCAAGATTTCCCTTTGCAACATCGGTAATTGCTGACTCCTGATTGGTTCTGGTGCTGATGTAGACAACATCCGCCGCTGGACCCTGCTCGGCCGCCGCAAGTGGCGACAGCAACATAACAAAAACAAACAACAAGGCCAAAATTCCGACCTTTCTCATCCTCTAGCCTCCTTCAGGTTTTCATACAATACTGTATCCCATAGGGTATAATGGCATAGAATTATACATCCTAAGGCCTTTTAAGAGTTACGTTGTTGTAAAAGTAACCGAAAAAAACGCCAGTATATTTACTTAAACAGCCGTTGGGGATGTAGAGGGATGCCAGAGGGACTGATGCGACGGAGATTAGTCATCATATGGCAAAATCAGGGTGATTTAATTTCTGAATCAAATTAAAACGCCTGTAAATAACGTAGAAATCCGAAAAAATCATCTCCGCCCGGATTAACTTTCCGAATCGTGGTTCCCTTCAATCAAAAACCTTAAAACCGGCTTTTTTGAAGGTTCATGCGGGCACTTATGGAAGATCTCGTTATACAGGGCAGGTTTATACTGAATGGTAAGGTAGTAACCGGTTATATCGGAATATCCGATGGGAAAATAGAGAGGTTCTCAAAAGCTCCACTCCGGGGGGAGGACATAATAAAACTTAAACACCATGAAATCCTTCTCCCGGGAATGGTTGATGTGCATGTGCATCTCAGGGACTTCAACCAGAAAGGGAAGGAAACGGTTGAGAGCGGAACGAAAGCAGCGCTGCACGGGGGAGTAACAGCAGTTTTTGACATGCCGAACACGGATCCCCCGGTGATGGACGGAGAAACCTTCAGAAGGAGGGCGGAACTCTTCAGGAGAAAATCGTATGCCGATTATGCGCTGGGATTTTTGATTGCGGGGAACTGCCGGGAGGCGCGGGAGGTGGAGGCTGACTTTTACAAGAGCTTTATGGGGGCTTCCACCGGTGGGATATACTCCAGAAACTTCGAGGAGGATTATTCATGTGCAAATGGAAGGTTGAGCGTCCATGCTGAGGATTATAAACTGATTCAGGAATTTCCGGAGAGGCCTGCTATTGTTGAGGAGATGGCAATAAAGAGGGCACTTCACGCTGCAAAAAGCCTCAAAAAACCCCTGCACATCTGTCATGTCTCAACGGCGGGTGGGCTTCGGAGCATACTTGATACGGCGCCGCCGTGGGTTAGTTTCGAGGTAACGCCCCATCACCTCTTTCTCACGGAGAAAGATTACAGGAGAAACAGGTTCCTCGGGGTTTATCCTCCTCTGAGGAGCAGGGAGGATGTTGATTTTCTGTGGAGAAATCTGGATAGAATTCCTGTAATAGCGAGCGACCATGCTCCCCACACATTGGAGGATAAGGAAAACGGTGCTGCGGGAATCCCCGGACTGGAGACTGAGCTGGCATTGCTGCTGGATGCACACAACAGGGGGCTGATAGGTCTGTGGGAAATAGTCGAGAAGACATCGCTGAATCCTGCAGAAATTTTTGGGGTTAGGAATAAGGGATTTGGCATCGGAAAGGATGCTGACCTTATCGTCGTGAATCTGAAGGAGGAATGGGTGGTTAAACCTGAGGAGTTCTATACCCGGGCCAAATGGAGCCCGTGGGAGGGAAGAAAACTTAAGGGAAAGGTCAGGATGACCCTGCTGAGGGGAAAGGTTGTTATGGAGGAGGATGAAATCGTAGGAAAGCCGGAGGGGGTTCGGATAAATGCTCAGAAGGGTTAGAATCGTGGATGTTAGGGATGCTGCAAAGGACGTGAAGGCATTTCATTTTGATGATGCTCTGGAGTTTGTGCCCGGCCAGTTCATAATGGTGTGGCTGCCCGGGGTTGGAGAGAAGCCCTTCAGCCTGGCCGACGGGGGAATGATTGCGGTAAAGCGGGTCGGGCCGTTCACCTCAAGGCTCTTTGAGCTTGAAGAGGGGGATTATCTCTGGATCAGGGGGCCCTACGGGAACGGCTTCAGGCCGAGGGGAGAAAGGATAGCGCTGGTTGCAGGGGGAATAGGTATTCCGCCGCTCTATGCACTGGCGAAGCTGTGGAGGGATAAATTCAGGAAAATCACGCTCATATACGGGGCACGCACGGAGGAGGAGCTGGCGCTGCTTGATGTTGGGAGATACGTCGATGAGGTGATAATCACCACGGACGACGGTTCTTCGGGGAAGAAAGGCTTTCCGACGGATGTGCTGAAGGAGATGAGGGAAGAGTTTGATCAGGTTTATGCCTGCGGCCCTGAGGCAATGCTGAAAGCTGTGCTAGGGGTTATGGAGTACAGGAATGTCCAGATTTCAGCCGAAAGGTATATGCGCTGTGGTATAGGGGTCTGTGGAAGCTGTGCTCTCGGGAGGTACCTCGTCTGCAGGGACGGGCCGGTGTTCGATGGGAGGATTGTTTCGGGCATAATTTAATCTTTCTCATAATTATCCTGTGAGTATGTATCATAACAGAAAATTATAACAGCAATCAAGGCTGGCTGATTTTCCTAACAGTATCTCTTTGCCAACCACAACTTATAAATACCGGTTCGAAAAAAAAAACGGTGGTTATGGTGGCTGAAATAAAGGTCATAAAAGGCTATCTCGGTGAGATGATTCCTGCAGGGATTCTTTTGATATCCTATGATCAGCACTCCCTTGGATGGAGGCTGGGGGTCAGACTTCTCAAGGAGGAAATTGAAAACGGAGCTTTTGTCATCATGACGAACGTTGCCCTGCCTCTCAGAAAGTTCTGTGCAAGAATGAGGACAGCGGGACTTGATGTCATGAAGGAGGGGGAGAGAGGAAATCTGGCTGTGATAAATGCGTTTGGAGAAAAGAGGAAGAACGGCTTTGTATATAACATGGAGAAGGTCGATGAGAGTGTATTTATCCCGAAGTACTTTGAAATCAAACAGCAGATACTGCGGGACTATAACCTGAGCGCACGGAAGATTGTTCATGTATTTGCAACTCTGGACATGCTCTACGAGCACTTCGGGGAGTCTTTTGTCAAGAGCTTCCTGAGAGCGCAGCTGATTGATGATGAAAAAATGGTCGATGGGGGCTACAGCTTCTGGAGCACGTTCATAGTCAACAGGGATGTTGTTCCTGATGACCTCCATTCCTGGTTTGTGAGCCTCAGCGATTACGTTATCCTCACGCGGGGGATTCTAAAGGAGGATGAGTTCATTGAAAACATTGCGATTTTAAAGGGGACATCTGAGGACTTCATGCCCGTTGTTCTTCAGATGAAGATGCCTGTGGCCCAAGTGCCTTCGGGTTTTGTCCTCTGACCTCCTCCCCTTTGCGGGGGAGATTTGCGGGTTCATAACCTACTCCCGTTACCGGTTTCAGCTCAGCCCGCAGGCCCGGTCTAAGGCCAATTACCCCTACGCGGGGTTATTGTTCAGAGGCCACCCTTAGAGTTTTGACCGCCCAACGGCGGTTTTTGAAAGGACGCCTAACGGCGTCAACCACTCCACATTGGAGTGGTAACGTGGAACCCTTCATCTAATCGGGTTGTCTTACGGTGGCCTCTCCGAGGTTTTATTACGCTGGCAAGACTTAAAAGGGTTTTCGGTGGTTTAATGGCTGTCAAGAATACCACATCCCCGCCCCGAGGCTCTCAAAAGAAAAATGTAACATGCTTGAAGTTTTTGCATCGTTAGAGTGCATTTTCTTCATTAATCATAACAAACATCAACAATCTTAGACACGCCCCGCTAAACCTCCCTGAGAATCTCCTTCGGCGCATCCGCAAAGGCCACGAGATACTCCGCCTCCACAATATGCAGCCTCCCCGGAACCACCATGACGTGGGGCTGCCTTCCGAAGTCCTCGCTGATAAGATCTTTAACGTAGCCAGCTCTGAGCGTCGGATTCAGTGATCCGGCCCTTGCCAGAACCACGACCAGCGTATCTGGTGTGAAGACGCTCTGCTTTTTCATCTCCTCGACCTGCAGGAGTATCTCCATCGCCTCATTGGCCGTCATATAGCGGTTCTGCTCGGCCTTTATGTCGAGGAAGAGCATCGTGTGCAGCCCGCGCTCCCTGTTCTCCCTGATCACATCGTAGTGGCTGGTCGGAAACCAGTTCTTCTCCGGATACGCAACCGTTGTGCTCTTGCCGAACTTGTAGATGTGCAGGCCGGTTATGGCTATGGCTGAGTATATAGAAGGGGCATGGATTACATAGCTTTCGATGCCCATCTCCTTTGCACGGATTCTCAGATCTGAGTGAGTGGTCGCCACCATTGGATCGCCGGCCGTTAGAAATGCCACCTCTTTATCCCTGGCCTCGCTGAGGACGATTTCCTCGAAATGCAGCTCCACTTCTTCCCTGCTCAGCCGCCTTATTGGTTTTCCGATGAGATTTTCAATCCTTTTTATATCCGTCCCCGCAAGCAGGGAGGTGTAGAACTCGGCGAATATGAGGTCGCATTTTCTCGCAGTTTCAAGCCCCTTGAGCGTGATATCCCCTTCATCATAAAGCCCCAGACCTATGAAATAGATTGCCATTCTGATCACCATCCGTAGTTTGATGAGGTGTTTTTAAGCTTGTTTAATATGTTTGTGGGCGGAAGGAGTCCTGCATATGCGGATTGCAGACTTATTTCGGTATTTGGCGGGTGTCTTTTTCGAGTTAAACCACCTTAAAATATCTCTTAAAGAGGTTCTCTCACTTAAAACGTTTTTAATGTAGGAACCCTCTCAAGACCTTGCGCTTCAAGAAGGAGCTACCAACCTTGATCAAACTTCGCGCAGGTAAGAACTCTGGGGGTGTGGGGGCGTTAGCCCCCCGAAGGTTTAAGAAGAACGGGGTTGTGGGGCGTAGCCCCCACTTCGGGGGTTTGAGAGTACAGAGAGATAAGGGGGCGGAGCCCCCTTGTCTTTCGTTGTGGCGGGCCCGGCGGGATTCGAACCCGCGACCTTCGCCTCCGGAGGGCGACGCTCTATCCTGACTAAGCCACGGGCCCTCAGAATATAGTGGGAGAGAGAGGTTTAAAAATCTAAGCCTGACCCGAGGGTGAGAACATCACCCCATCTGAATTGCTGTCGTTCTCAGCTCCCCACGCTCGAAGCGGTATGGGTCGAACCACCAGGCGGGCAGTTTGGTTTTTCCCCTGGTGATAAGATCAGCCACCATCTCGGCAACCGCCGGTGCCATCATGAATCCATGCCCGCTGAAGCCCGCCGCAATGTAGAACTCATCAAGCTCCTCTATGCGGCCTATTGCGGCATTGCTGTCAGGTGTTTTTGCATAGTAGCCCGCCCATGTCCTCAGTATCAGAAGCTCCCTGAGGGCGGGGATAATCTTCGTGAAGTAATAGCTCACCTCCTTCATGAAAGCATAGCTCGGGCTGAGGTCATAGGTGGGGCCCTCCTCGTATCCCACGCCTCCCACAATTCCTCCATGCGCGGTCTGGGTCAGGTATGCATGGCCGTATTTGAAGGAAATCACCATCGGGTTTACTGAACCGGGTTTTATCGGCTGGGTTATCACGGCCTGATGCTTGTAGGGCTCTATCGGTATCCTGACCGGAACTCCTGCCATTGCGTTTATGAGCTTTGCCCATGCGTTTGTCGCATTTACAACTATTCCAGCTTTAAAAATCCCTCTGCCGGTTTTTACCCCCTTAATCTCCCCGTTTTCAACGATGATGTCCTTGACCTCGGTGCGCTCGTAGAGCTCTGCCCCCATCTCCCTCGCATGGGCCGCAAAAGCTGCTGTTGAATGGAAGGGATCGGCCTTGCCGTCGGTAGGGTTCCATGATGCCGCGACCACCTCACTTATGTCCAGAAGGGGCACTATCTCCCTGGCCTCCTCCGGTGTTATGAGCCTCGTCGGAACCCCGAATCTGTTCTGGATTGCAATGTTTTTCTTAAACTCCTCCACCTCATCGTCATCATAGAGCAGGAAGAGATAGCCCGTCTGCTGAAATGAGAAGCCGTATTCTTCCGAGTACTTTTTCCAGAGCTCCACAGAGCGCTTCATGAGCTGCACATTGGCTTCATCGTTGAACTGCTGTCGTATTCCAGTCCCGCACCGGAACGTTGACCCCGAGCCTATGAAGCGCTTTTCCAGAAGGGTTACCTCCTCACCCCTTCTGGCCAGCTCGTGGGCGAGGGTGACCCCGATTATCCCCCCGCCGATGATGAGGACTTCACTTCTCCCTGCCATCTCAATCCCTCCCTGCAACCGCCTTCATGCGCACGTTTTTCAGAGGCGGCCGTGCGACCGGCAAATCTATTCTGGCCATGTCAATCCCCGTTTTCTGTGAAACCAGCAGGGCCCCGTTGAAGAGGCAGAATCTCCCCTGGCAGAAGCCCATCGCGAGGTGGGTCAGGCGTTTGATTATCTGGAGGTCCCTTATACCGCTCTCGACAACATCATGCACCTTCTTCAGCGAAACATCACAGCCGCATATCTGCACATCCTCAAGGTTCATCGAGCCGTATTCAATTCTGTGGAGGGGCATCGCTTCGGGTTCATACTCCTCAAGCCTCTCCCTGTATATGCACGGCTCCGCCTCAAGACCGAACTCCTTCAGGATGTGTGCTCCAACGAGCCTCCCTTCGAGATAATTGGCATAGTGGGGTTTTATGCTGACTGCACTTCCCGCGGCATAGACTCCATCACGTATCCTGTGCTCTGCATCGAGAACCGGCATGTAGTAGCCCCTTCTGAAGCGCAGCTTTCCTCCCGCCTGTGTTATGGGGTTTATATCCGGCCTCCTTCCATCAGCAACTATCACGGCATCGACCTCGTAGGTGTTGCCGTTCATATCCACAAGCCTCTCAACGCCTTCCTTTCCCTCAACCCGCTTCGGATTCGGGACTGAGATGTAATCTATGCCCCAGCGCTCCAGCTCTGCCGTTATCTCCTCAGGTTTGCTGCCCACAACAGCCACCTTCCTGCCGGGGGCAACACCCCAGATGTTCATGACCTCAAGGGCAAATGATCTCCTGAATACTCCCGGCATGTCGTTATTCTCAAACAGAAGGATGTTATCAACGGCTCCTGTTGCCAGAACCACGCGCTTGGCAAGAATCTCCACCAGCTGGCTCCCCTTCACGGCCGGAATCAGAAAGTACTCCCCTTCATCAAAAACCCCGAGGGCGACTGTCTTCAGAAAAACCCGCACATTCTGATTGAACCCCTCCCTCAATGACCTGATGACCTCCCGGGGATTCCCCTCAAATCCCTCCTGCTCGACCCCTTTAAGCCACAGGTCTCCACCCAGCCAGCCCCTCTCCTCAATGAGGGCGACCGTCAGGTGCTCCTGCACTTCAAGGGCTGCCCCCATTCCTGCAGGGCCGGCGCCTATGATTGCGACATCAACAACATATCTCAGAACGGGCTTTTCCCCGTCCACCACGACATCCTCCTGAAATTCACCGTAGTTCTGCCTCTCAATTCTCATACCAGCTCTGACAGGGGTTTTTCTCCCATCCATATTCTTAACACCGTTTATGACCATGGGGAGCGGGCCGAAGTAGAAAGCGCCTCTCTTCCTCCCCTCCGTGCTGGTTGTCAGCCAGTAGATGCCATTGGCAAGGAGGGCCACAGGTATCTTCTCCCCCTCGTAAGCCTCGTAGGGTTTGCCCTCAAAATAAATCGTTACCTTCTTAGAAGGATCCTTTTCTGTGAGATCGAGCGGCCTCATTATACCACCCCGGAGATTTTACGGAGATTACTGGAGCTTGAGATTTATAAACATTAGGTTGAACAAATCAGGTTTCAAACGTTTAGTTTGATACACCGTGGTGGCTGATATCAGCAAAAATCTGAACCTGTCTGGCGTTGAAATTTTCAATGTGCAGAGGGACGAAAATAACGGGTAAATATGCCTGCGGGCTCCCTAAAAATGCACAATTAAGGACATGGCGGGAACTGGGGTAAAAAATAAAGAAAAGCCTCATGCCAGACCTGCCGAGATTACAAAGTCGGCGACGTTCTCAACCTGGCTCTTGGCCCTGGTCTCCGTGAGGCTCCTGCTCCCCCCTTCTCCCAGGGGAACCTTTTTGAATATCTCCTCGTGGAGCTTCACAACCTCCTCCGGGGGCTTGGTCAGCAGACTAACGATTATTATGACGACCAGCGTCACAAAGAAGTTTATGAAGAACACCGGGACGCCGTTGAACCATCCGCCTATTGTTCCGAAGATTCCCGGGGCCTTCGGGTTGAACGCCCACCCGTAGATCTTGGCCTCAAGGATAACCTCCGAAACGAGACCGTAGGCCATTCCGATTATTCCGCCCTCCTTCGTGACCTTCTTCCACCAGAGGCTTAGCGTGAGTATCGGGCCGAAGCCAACGGCTAAACCTCCCCAGGCCGTTGCGACCATCTGGTAGATGACCTTCGGGCCGCTTATGGCAAACCAGAGGCCGACCAAAGCCACACCTGCAACAACTATTCTGGAGATGTTCACCATCTGCTTCTTGCCCAGCTCCTTGCCGAGAACCTTATGGTAGAAGTCCCTGGCTATTGCCGATGAAGCAACGAGCAGCTGTGAATCCGCCGTACTCATGACGGCAGAGATTATGCCCGCTATAACGAAGCCCGCAAGCCAGCCGGGCATCAGCTCAACGGCCATGGCAGGAATGACCTTCTCCGGGTCGCTGACCTTGAGTATTCCGGCGTGATACATTGCGAATCCGAGGAATCCCGCAAAGAACGCTCCCCAGAGGACGAGTATAGTCCATGTGCCGCTGATGAAGATACCCGGCCTCCTGAGCTTTCTCGGGTCTTCAACGCTCATGTAACGGGTGACTATGTGGGGCTGGCCGAGGTAGCCGACGATCCATGAGGCGTAGCCTATGGCGAAGACTATCGCCGCCAGACCTGTTGCACCGCCGAATGGATGCAGTTTGGCAGGGTCGGCACTTCCTATGATCTGGGTTGCTCTTTCAAGGCCGCCAATCCTTGAGAGGGCAAGGAACGGAACTATGAGGAGGGTAAGGAGCATGAAACCCGCCTGAACGACATCCGTCCAGACGACGGCAAAGAAGCCACCGGTGATAACATAGGCCGTCAGTATTATGACGGTCAGGATTATGCCAGCGTTGTCGCTGATTCCAAAGCCCTCTGCAAAGGTCTTTCCTCCGGCTGTGAACTGGGCAGCAACATAGGCGGTCATGAAGATTATTATAATCAGTGCGCTCAGAATTCTTATCAGCTTGGTGTCGTCCTTGAGCCTTGCTTCGAGGTAGTCGGGAACGGTTATTGCCCTGAACTTACCCGCGTAGATTCTGAGCCTCGGCCCTATGAGGACATAATCCGCCAGGGTTCCGAAGAGACAGCCGATTGCGGCCCAGAAGGCTCCAAGCCCGGCTTTGAAAGCACTGCCGGGGTAGCCCAGCATGAGCCAGCCGGAGAAGTCGCTGGCCTTGTCACTCAGGGTTGCCGCCAAAACGTGAACCCTCCTGCCTCCGACGAAATACTGGTCTTCGGTTTTGGTGTATCTGTTGGCCCACCAGCCGATGTATGCCAGAAGGGCGAGGTAGACCAGAAATCCGAAGAGTATCCCGGGGTTCATACCTTACCCTCCTTCTTCAGTGCTTCAATAAGGTCTTCATCGTAGGCTAAAATCTCGTCATCGACGTAATACTCCTTGCCCGTTATTCTGTCCCAGAACCCATAGAGAAACATTGTCAGTATCCCCAAAAATGTTGGAACAAGCAGGGTTGCCCAAGCTGCACCACTAAGGCCCATTTCATTGCACCTCCATACACTTAAGCAGACTGGAGTACAGCAATTTACATTATGTTACTTTACCAATATAAAGTTATTGGCGAAAACATATCATTTCTGAACCAAAATGTCCCACTAATCTGAATAAAAATTCATGCATAATCCTTATAATTTCCTGCAGTCAACGTGGAATAAGGTGAATAAAACGGTGAGGATTAAGGTCATGAGGACAATATTCAAACCAGATGTGCCCGGGAAGTTCGTTCTGTATCCCTATCACATATTCCATCTTAAGCTGTTCTACAGGCGCCTCGGAAGGAGCGACAGGGTTTTTGACTACTTCGCTTACGTTGATCTGTATCGCCTCGGAGCGGAGAGGGGTGACGGGTTTATAGACCTCTATGAGTGGGACGTCGATGAGAGGCAGGTTATGAAGCCCCTCGCTGATTATGAGGAGGCCAGGAGGAAAGCCTTTGAAAGTGCAATAATATGGGGGAATTCGAGGGTTGTTTCATGGTGGCTTCCAAGGATAGAGGTAGTTCGTGACGCCCAAGCCTACAAGGTCTTCTGGATATTTGAGGAGGAGGGCGAGAAATACGTGATGGACAGTCTGACGGGAGAAAAATTCGGGCTCGGAGAGCTTGCCGGCAAAGACGGAAGGAAGTGCCGGGGATTGTGGTGCAGGTAAGCGAAACCGTTATCAATGTTTGGCATCTACTACTTTTGAGGAATAACGAATGGATGTTGTTGTTAGGGTTAGGGTTCCAGAGGGAGTGGATGAAGCTACTATGGGTGAGATAGCGGAGATATTCGCGAGGGCTCAGGTGTTAAAGATGCTCACCCGCAGGGGCCACAAAGCGAAGAAAGAAAAGGCTTCTTGGAGGGAGCTTCGTGAGTACCTTGAAGAGTACCGCGACCTTCTTAGACAGTAGTGTCTTGGTAAACCTGATTTTCGAGACGAATATGAGTGAGAAAGCCAGTAAACTGTTTTCAAAGACAGCTAACCCTGTAATCTCTGAGACTGTGATAGACGAGTGTGTCTATGTAGTTCTCCGCAAGAGGGCTGGGTAGGGGCATCACGAACCTCTATGAGCTCAGGAAGTTCCTGAAAACTCCGGAAGGGAAAGACCTCCTCAAGACATCTATTGAGACAGTTTTAACTTTCATTGGCAAACACGAAATTGAGGTGATCGATGATCCGAACATATTCGTTTCTCTCAGCGTGGCCGAAAAGTACGGTCTTCTGATGCACGATGCCAAAATCCTCGGAGCGATGATAGAAAATGGAATAGAGAACATAGCAACCCTAGACAGGGATTTTGAAGGTATCTCCATCGTTAACGTCCTGAAGGCCGACTAAGCGTTCGTGTACTGCCTGAGCAGGTTGTATATGTGCTGGGCAGCATCAGTGTAGAGGGTGAACTTCTTGTCTCCGGCTCTGAACTCAAGGTAGTAGGCGCCGAGCAATGCCTTCTTCAGCTCAAGGAATCTTATTTCACCCAGCGGGAACTCCTCGTAAACCTCGCCAACCCCAGCGGCCCTCAAGGCAGCCTTGACCGCAACAGTGGCAACGTGACCCCTCAGCCTGTACTTTCCGGTGAGTTTAAGGTGCTTGTTGGTTATAACTAACGTTCCCACTCTCTCCTGACTCATCGCGCCCATCTTGAAGCGGACTTCTCCCCTGTAAAGTTCCTTCTCGGGTTCCTCGGTTGAGACAGCGATTTTCTCAACGTGAGCTGGGACCTCAACGGGTTTGGTCTCTGCGAACCGTTTCGCCTGCTTCTCCGCGAGCTTTGCCACTGCCCCAACTTCAGCCTCGTAGGTTTCAACGACGGTCTTTAACAGGAAGTAGTGGAACTCGAAGAGATACTTGAAGAACTTTACATCGCCGATGACAAATTTGTCGCGCTCATCGAGCATTTCTCGGGCTTCGTTCAAAAGCTCGCGCATCTTCTCCACGTCGCCGAGGTAGAGGGCGTCGCAGGCTTTTGCTGAGAAATTGAGAACTTTTGGGATATAGTCGCTCTCAAATTCTCCAAATTTTTGAGAATATGGAAGGCCAAAATGCTCTGGACGGAGGACTTTAACCGTTTTGAAGATGTCATTGGCTTTTTTCATATGTTCGCTTGCTTCAGAGAAATCCCCTTGTGCGATTTTTGTAATGTAGTTGTCCAGCTCACTCTTTAAGAGAAAGAGAGTTAAGCTTCCATCTGAGGCTTCTAGAGATTTCATTAATGAAACACATTCTTCAAAAGTCAGTTGATATTTCTTAGGTTCTTCCCCGATAACTTTACTGAAATTTTGACTGTTGCTTAATTCTAGGTATCTTAGCACGTATTTTTCTCCATACTTCTTGTAACTCTTGCATTTTTCATTTCCTATCAAATACATAAGAAAAGTAAATCCTAAAACCCACGATACAAATCCGATGATATACCCTAAAATCCCTGTTTCCAGTAATAATAAAAATCCCATTCCAAAAATACTTCCCATAATCACCAAAAATGCTATGAAATCTATCAATCCACCACCTTTCTCGTCGATACCCATTTTTAAAATGGCAAAAAAGCCTTTGTTGCATGCTTTACGTTCTTTCCAATATTTCCAAATAATATTCAAACAGTCTCTCTCTCCTCAATCAGCGGTTTAATGGCTTCCGCGCACTTCAGAATTTTCTCCGCGTTTACGGGGTTCTTTACCCGCTCTAACTCCGCCTTCATCTTCTCAAGAAGAGCGTCGAGATTGACGTTGGCCTGCAACGGACACCACCCGGTTTAGTACGGCGTGGGAGTATTTATGAGTTTCGCTTGAGGCTTAGTCCTCACCAGCCGCCCTGAGTATGACCTCGATAACGCTATCCGCTATCCTGAAGCCCTTCTCCACAAGTTCACGGAGGAGCGGTTTTACTTCCTCAACAACGCCCCTTTTCTTTGCGAGAAGCAGAAGGCCTGCGGTTCCAATCACTTTAATGCCAAGCTCCTTCGCAATCTTCCTGGCCTTCAGGTCGTCGAGTATCAGAAAATCAGCGCCGAGTTCAAGGGCAAGTGCCATCGCCTCGGACTCACCATCCCCGAGGAGTTTTGAGAGGGCGGTAACAAGGGGCTTGTCTCCGGGACGCTTAACCACAATCCACGTCGGAAGGTTTTCTCTGAACTCTCTGACAACTGCGGGTGGCACGAAGACCTCTCCAAAAAGTTCGCGGAGGATTTCGAGCTTCCCAATGTTCGATAATCCTATAAGAGGGCTCGTGTTTGAGACCACAATCATCCCAGACCCTCAACGGTTCTGATGTCTTCCTCAGCCTCTTCCCGAGTGTAGTTTATCGGGACGTCCCGTTTCCTCAGCTCATAGAGGAATTCCCTCACGCTAAGGCCGGCGAACTCGGCGGCCTTTCCGAGGCTCAGCTTGCCCTCTCGGTAGAGTTCTATGGCGGCGAGGAGAACCAGTTCCCTCTCCGGCTTCGGGCCGAGGAAGTCACGGAACGCCTCCGGTGTTACGCTCTCCATAACCTCACCTGAGTTATGTTAGCGGCGAGATATTTAGGGGTTTCGCTTTCCTGTTGTCCCGGATTCTGGGCATGTTGCCTCCCCGGAAATGTTCACTTTCAGAATTTGGGCTTTATTTGAGGCAAGGACTATCGGTGAACAACCCTGTTCGGACCCCCTGTGTTACATGGGGGCCCTGTTGTTCGGTCTTCTCCTTTGGGCTTTTTTGTTGGTACTCTTAGCGTTATTTGTAGGCTTTTCTCTGGGAACTGGGGAGAAAAGAAACCCTCACCTCGCGTGTATCTCAACTATATCTCCATCCTCCAGAACGTGGTCAGCCCCAACGCGCTGGCCCGGGAACTTTACACTCCTCCCCCAGACCCTTGCATACCTGAAATTCTTTGCAAACTCTTTATGCACTTTTTTCGCGACATCCAGCACAGTTGAACCCTCTTTCATTGGAATGGGTGGATATGCCGGCTCCTCTCCGGGGCTCTTGGTGAAAACCCTTATTATCCCCGCCAGCTCATAGAGCGCCTCTTTTACCCTCTCAAGGTTTGCCCCGATTTTGACTGAAACAGGGATTATCCTGAACTTCTCCCCATAGGCTTTAACCAGCCTCTCGTAATTCTCCCTGCTTCCCGGAGCGTCGCCCTTGTTGGCGATGATTATGGCCCTTTTCCAGACGAGGCTCTCGTCAAGGACATCCGAAAAGTCCTCAAGCGTTACCGGCTCTTTAACCGTTATCTCCGCCGAGTGTATTCTCTCCTCCCTTAGCATTCTCATAATCTCGCTCAGCTCGCCTTTTATGTTCTCCTGGCCGTTGATTATGATTCCTCCTGAGGGCATCCTCTTTATCTCTATCTTCGGCTTTCTCTTGTTGACCTTTATCCCTGCCCTCTCGAACTCCTTGAGCAGAATTTCCATCTGTCTGAGGGGATTCTCCGAGAGGTCAACGACTATGGCTATTGCATCGGCATTTCGTATAACGCTCAGAAGCTGTGTTCCCATCCCCTTTCCCAAAGCAGCGCCCTCAACAAGGCCCGGAACCTCCACAAGCTGGATCTGGACGTCTTTATGGTGCATCATTCCCGGAATCGGCTCAACAGTTGTGAATGGGTAGTTTGCTATATCCACATCGGCATTGGTTAGCTTTGTCAGGAGGGAGGATTTGCCGACATTTGGAAACCCCACTAAGACAATCTGCGCGGCCCCTTCCTTCCTCACGCTGAACGAGTAGCCTCCTCCTTTTTTCTGGGCCTGCTGCTTTTCAAGCTCCTTCCTGAGCTCCGAGAGCTTTCTCTTTATCTGGAGCCTCAGCTTTTCTGTCCCTTTGTGCTTCGGAACTGTGGCATACATCTTTTCGAGTGCCCTTATCTTTTCAGGAATGGTTCTGGCATTTCTGTACTCCTCTTCTGCCGCGAGGTACTCCGCAGTAACGTTGGTCGGCATTGAAACCCCTCCCGAGAACCCTGAAATAAAGAATGATGGGGGTTTTATAAAAGTATGGTTTAAGAGGTTATGCTGTTAGCTTGATATTGCGTTGAAAGGGCAGTGAAAATTCCCCGGGCCAAAAACGCGAAGGGGCAATGCCGTTGGGGTGAATTTTTATATACCGCAAAGGAGGATAAGCTACCAGTTCCTGATAACATGCTAACTCCTATCGGCAAATTTATATACTATTTCGAAAATTTTTTATGGGTGAGCATCATGCGGGCAAATTTGGATGATATTGACAGGAAAATACTCACAATCCTTCAGAAGAACAGCAGGACTCCGCTCAGGGAAATATCAAAGGAAGTTGGCCTTGCAGAATCAACCGTCTATGAGAGGATAAAAAAGCTCAAGGAGCATGGAATAATCAGGAAGTTCACCGTTATCCTTGATCCAGATGCGCTCGGCTTCACGCTTCTCGCATTTATCCTGATAAAATCGAAAGCGGGGAAATACTCCCATGTGGCCTCTGAGCTGAGGAAGTACCCCCAGATTGTGGAGATATACGAAACCACTGGAGATTATGACATGCTCGTTAAGATAAGAACAAGAAATAGCGAGGAGCTCAATGAATTTCTCGATACCATAGGCGAGATTGAGGGTGTTGTTGCAACCCATACCATGGTGGTTCTAAAAGTTCATAAAGAAACAACAGAGCTCCCACTTTAACTCTCCATTTTTGTCCAAAAATGCTTATAAACATCCTTCTCTAATTTCATGTTGATATGGAGGTGATTGCATGAAGGTGCTGTTCTTGAGTGCGGACGACTTTGAGGATCTGGAGCTTATATATCCTCTCCACAGGCTGAAGGAGGAAGGCCATGAGGTCTACGTTGCCAGCTTTGAGAGGGGTAGGATACAGGGCAAGCACGGCTACACGGTTAAGGTCGACCTGAGCTTCGATGAGGTCGACCCGGAGGAGTTCGATGCCCTTGTCCTGCCGGGAGGGAAGGCTCCCGAGAGGGTCAGGCTGAATGGGAATGCACTCAACATAGCCAGAAAAATGTTTCTGGATGGAAAGCCCGTTGCGAGCATATGCCACGGCCCGCAGATACTGATCTCAGCAGGCGTGCTGAAGGGAAGGAGGGGCACGAGCGTCATCACGATTAAGGACGACGTGGTCAACGCGGGAGCCGAGTATGTGGATGCGGAAGTTGTGGTCGATGGAAACTGGGTTAGCTCAAGGCATCCGGGCGACCTGTATGCATGGATGAGGGAGTTTGTGAAGCTCCTGAAATGATTTCCTCTTCTACGTGCCTTCCCATCTGGCCACCTTTCTTTTTTAACCTCCACTGAGCGTAACCTTTATACGGTGTATGATGAAATTTTCATCGGTGATATTCATGAGGAGAAGGGCTGGCCTCTTGGGAATCTTGGCTGGTATCTTTCTGGTCCTTCTTATCATTGGCATAGTCGCGGTGGCTCTGGCATTTCACGGTTACGTTCACATCGAATGGGGGCCATTCAGGGAGGACGCCGGCCCGGTTAAGGAAATCGGTCGCTTCCACGCCGACTCCATAGTGGTTAGAAACGTAATAGGAAGCGTTGAGCTGGTTTCGTCGGAAGTTGAGGGAATTGTCGTTAAGAGCAACCTCCCGGTAAACGTCAGCCTTGAAAACGGCGTTCTGACGGTTTACTGTCCCGCTGAAGAGAAGAGAAGCGGGTTTGGGATTAGTACTCACAACCTCTGCTCTGAATATCGGAACGGGAAGGTCGTCATAGAGGTGGGGAAGGAATTGGCCGACGTCTGGGTTCAGAACACAGTTGGGGACGTTTTTATAGGGGCAAATGCCACGAAGGTTCTGATAGAAAACACCGTCGGGAACCTTAAGGGGGCCGCCCCGGCGAAATACCGGATTGATGACGTGGTCGGCGACGTTGTGATTCATGCCGGGGGAGACGTTACCATAAACGACGTCGTGGGCGACGTTAGAATACACGTGCCCCCTGACTATACCGTCAGCCTTTCCCTCCACGACGTCCTTGGAAAGGTCGAGAAGGCCTACTCCGGCGGGGGAAGACCGATCACTATCAGGATTTCCGACGTTGTTGGTGATGTGTCCATAGGGCAATGATTTTTAAGTCCGCTTCCTTTTTCTTGTCTGGTGATTATAATGACAAAGAAGCTGATGAGGTCAAAGAAAGACCGAATCCTCCTCGGTGTCCTCGGTGGAATAGCCGAGCACCTCAACGTTGACCCCACCCTTGTAAGGCTCATATTCGCGGTTCTCCTGGTATTCAACCCCGTCGCCATGACTCTCCTCTACTTCATAGCGGCCCTGGTGATTCCTGAGGAAGGGGAGGAAGAGGAGAAGCCCCTGTCGGAGAGGGTCGATGAACTCGTCAACGAGACCGGAGAAAGGCTGGGGGAGGTCTTCTCGGGCAACGAGAACTCCAAGGCTATTGCCCTGATACTGATAGGCCTTGGAGCTATACTGCTGGCCAGGTCGTTCATACCGTTCTTACTGCCTGCTTTGGACTTCAGGACGCTTCTCGCGGTTGCGTTCCTAGTAGTTGGAATAATCCTCCTCTTGGGGGGTGAGTGAGATGAAAACCCTCGGCTGGCTCTTCGTTTTCCTCGGCCTCCTTTTACTCCTGAGGGAGTTTCAACCGTCATTTCTCGGCTGGCTCAGGCAGTACGCGCCGTATATAAAGGACGCCTTCTGGGGAGTCACGCTTATAGCCTTCGGACTCTACCTGATGGCGAAAAATGCAGTTAGAAAGGCAGTGCTGGTGCTCTACATGATCTACCTGCTCCTCTACCTGGTGGTGTAAATGGAGAGATGGAGAATCATTAAAGCCTTCACCCTTGGCCCCCTGCTTGAAGCGGCAATACCGAAGCCCGGGAATGTGAGCCGCTTTAAGGACTTCGATGACCTGACATTTTACCACTTTCTCTTTGGCAACACTGCCTTCATTGACATCCTCCATGAGACCACCAAGATCGGGAGGCTGATAAAAAACGGAACATACCGGCTCAGCGAGGCGGGCATTGGGGAGCTTATAAAGAGGGCGGTTCAGAACTCAAAAGCCTATCAGGACTCCAATCCGAACTTCGGTGTTATAACCCTTGAAATCCCGCTCGTCATGGCCCTTTCAATGTCGAAGCATATATACGAGGCGAGAGAAATCGTCGGGAGGCTCATAGATGAATCCACCGTAAGGGACACGATGGAGTTCTACGGGGCTATAAGAACCGCAAACCCCAAGGGGGTTAAAAGCGGCGTCAGATATGACGTCTATTCTGAAAACGTTTTTGAGGAGCTTTTCAGGGACAGGATAAACCTGAAGAAGCTCGCTGAGATGAGCTGTGGGAGGGAGCTTATATTCTGCGAGTGGCTCAACGGGTATGAGCTGAGCTATAAAACATTCATCAGGCTTAAGGAGGTTCTGCAGGATAGGGGCCTCGAAGAGGGCGTTTGCTATGTCTTCATTGAGTTACTGAGCGAGATTCCCGACACCCTCATAGTCAGAAAGGTGGGGGCTGACGAAGCGGAGCTCGTGCGGAAAAACGCCGAAGCCGTCTTAAAGGGCGGGATGAGCCTTGAGGAATTCGATGCGTTCCTGCGGGAAAAGGGAGACCTCAGAAATCCGGGAAGCATAGCAGACATAATGGCGATATCTCTGAGCCTCCTCATACTTGATGGATACAGGCTGAGGATCACTCCACGACCCTGAACCTCTTTGCACCGCCCATGCCGAGGCCGAGGCTCTTTGAGTCAACAACAACCGCATCTTTTCCCAGCTCGTCAACGACCCTGATTCTGAAGCCCGAAATCTCCGCAACCCCCTCGTTTCCTCCGAACTCCTCATTCACCTGTGCTTTCAGGAACTCGTAGGCCTCCTTCCCGAAGAGAACGAGGTCGGCTTCAAATCCCTCCATTTTTAGCTCATTCGCCTTCTCCTCAACGGTGCTGAGGATCCGTATGAGGTCACCTCTCATGGTATCACCGGACGTTTCTTCTCGGGGGCACATATTAACCTTTCTCTCAGAGCTCGGGCCTGATGATCTCGTATGTGTATGTTACCTCGGCGCCGCTCAGCTTTATGTGGGCTGATGCTGAGCAGTACCTATCCTGGCTGAGCTCGATGGCTCTCTCGGCTTTTTTCGGGTCGACGCTGCCCTTTATTTTATAGTGGAGGTGCACCCTGCGGTAAATTCTCGGATGCTCGTCCCTTCTCTCGCCGCTTATCTCGACCTCAAGACCCTCTATGGGCTCCCTCATCTTTTTCAGTATCATGACAATGTCGTAGGCTGTGCATCCGGCGACGCTCAGAAGGAGAAGCTTCATGGGGCTTATCCCGCCTTCTCCGAGAATTACGGAGCACTTGTCATCGCTTATTCTTCCGATGAACTGATAATCCCTCACCCATTCGACCTTCCCTGTTACAGGATCCGCCATGGCATCACCGTCGAGATTTGGAAAAGAATTTTAAATGTCTTTCTGCAACCTTCAGTTATGTATATCCGGCCGTTTGACCCATGGAAATCCCGGCTCTGCACATGTCCGTTTAAATACACCCTGAACGTCTACACAGGCTGCGACCATGGATGCGTATACTGCTATATAACGAGCTACATTCCCCGGGCGTTCAAAGTCCGCATAAAGGAAAATCTTCTCCCCAGACTTGAGAAAGAGCTGAGAAAGCTCGATAAAAGATTCATAGTGTCGCTCTCATACTCCTCAGACCCCTATCCGACGGTTGAGCGGGAGCTGGGGATAACGAGGAGGGTGCTCCAGCTTTTTAAAAAATACGGTGTGAGATGCATGATACTCACAAAATCAGACATATTCTCCCGCGATCTGGACATTTTGAGGGAGCTTAAATGTGCGGTTGGAGTAACAGTCACAACTGTGGACGAAGAGAAGGCTTCCCTGCTTGAACCGAATGCTCCCGAACCGGCCGCCAGAATTAAAGCCCTCAAAAAAGCCGGAAAATCAGGAATTCCGGTCTATGCCCGCATAGACCCCATAATCCCCTTTTACACGTGGGAGGACTTCGATGAGACTCTCCACGCGTTGAGCTTTGTGAGGCACATCACCGTCTCGACCCTGAAGCTCAGACCGGACTCATGGAGGAGGATGAGGGCAAAATTTCCCGGACTGATGGAGAAGCTCGGGCCCCTCTATGAGAAAGGGGAGAGAATAGGGGGTTATTACTACCTCCCCAGGGATTTCAGACTTGGGATTCTCAGGGAAGCGAGGGAGAGGGTTGAGGAAATGGGAATCACGTTTGGCTCGTGCCGGGAGGGCTACCACTCTCATCCGACGTGTGATGGTTCTCACCTTGTTCCTCCGTAGCCGCCCGCAGCTCCCTGATCTCCAGCTCCCTCTTCGCTTTTCTGTAATTATCCGCAGCTCTGACGAGGGCATTGAACAGAGGCTGCATCTCATCGAGATACTCCGGCCGCCACTGAACGCCTATGATGAACCCCTCCTCACCCTCTATAGCCTCCACTATTCCATCAATGGTGTGGGCGACGGGTCTGAGCCCCTCCCCGATTCTCTTTATGGCCTGATGATGGAAGCTGTTGACCCCTAAGAATACCTCGGTCGTTCCTGTTATGTCGAGTTCCTCCCTGAGAATCCTGTAGAGCTTTGAATCAACCTTCAGCCGAACATCATGAACCTTCTGGGAGGGATGAACCCGTGACATATCCCAGTCGTGCTTTACAGCCCTCGGGATCTCAGCGGCCACATCCTGATAGAGGGTGCCTCCAAAGGCGACGTTTATTACCTGCGCCCCCCGGCCTGTTCCAAGCACCGGGATTCCCCTCTCCACAGCCGCCCTCGTCAGCGTTATCTCAAAGAAATCCCTCCTTATGTCGGCATCCCTCAGATAGTTTGATGGGTCATCCCCATAAAATCTCGGGTGTATATCCGGGCCGCCTGTGAGGAGAATGCCGTCCGCGGTATCCAGAACATCCTCAAGTAACTCCTCCTCATAATCAAAAACAACCGGAATGCCCCCGGCATGCTTGACTCTCTTCACATACACCCTGTCCAGAATCAGCCTGTCCCTGCTCCAATCTACCGGTGCAATTATGCCTATCAGCGGCTTCACAAAAACCACCCCTGTGGGGGATGAGCGTTGAAATATAAAATCATTTTGGCGGTCTGCCGTACTCTTAGGTGCCCGGCGGTTGTAAAAGTTTCTGCCTTAGAAGCAGTATTGAGCTTATCCCAGCAGCATAAGTCCGCAGTACATAGTCCCTTGAACCAGGCATCCGGCAAAGACCGGAAAGAAAAACGAAAAGAGGATTCAGCCTTTTAAGGCTTTAATCTCCTCCTCTATAACCTCTGCGAGCCTCTTGATACCCTCCCTGATCTTCTCTTCAGGCACATACGTGAAGTTCAGGCGCATTGTGTTCTTGACGTCGCGGTGTGCGAAGAAGGCCTCACCGGGAACGTATGCGACTCCCTTTGCCACCGCCCGTTCGAAGATTGCCTTGGTGTCGATTCCCTCCGGCAGGGTGGCCCAGACGAACATTCCACCTTCGGGCTTTGTCCATTTCACCCCTTCGGGCATGTACTCCTCAAGGGCCTCAAGCATTGCATTCCTTCTCGGCCTGTAGAATTCAATGATCTTCGGAATCTGCCTGTCCAAGTGCCCGTCCGCCACATATTTCCACGCAATTACCTGGCTGAAGGTGTTCGTGCAGAGATCAATGGCCTGCTTGGCAATCTCTATCTTCCTTATGAAGTGGGGTTCTCCTGCAATCCATCCTATTCTGAAGCCCGGAGCGAGTATCTTTGAGAACGTTCCGAGGTAAAGCACCCTCCCTTCATCGTCAAAGTGTTTGACCGGCTTTACGGGCTTTCCTGAATAGCGGAGCTCGCTGTACGGGTTGTCCTCGATTATTATGAAATCATATTCATGGGCAAGCTCAACGAGCTTCTTCCTTCTCTCCTCCGTCATTGTAACGCCGGCGGGATTCTGGAACGTGGAGACGGTGTAGACGAATTTAACCCTCTTTCCTTCAGCTTTCAGCTTTTTCAGGGTTTCTTCGAGGATGTCTGTTACCATACCGTTGTCATCCAGCGGAACCGATACGAATTCCGGCTCGTAATATCTGAACGCGTTTAAAGCGGCAAGATATGTTGGGGCTTCTACGATAACTATGTCTCCGGGGTTTATGAAGACCCTCCCTATGAGATCCAGAGCCTGCTGTGAGCCCGCCGTGGTCATTATCTCAACCTTTGAGAGCGGAAGGTCATAGCGCTTCCTCATCCACTCTGCCAGGGCCAGGCGGAGAGGAGTGTAACCCTTGGTTGTGCCGTACTGGAGTGCTTTGTCGGAATGCTTCTCAAGAACCTCCTTTGCAATTTCCCTGATGGTCTCAACGGGGAATGTTTCGGGAGCGGGCAGACCTCCGGCAAGTGAAATGACATCAGAACTTTCAACGAGCTTCAACAGCTCCCTAATTTCCGAAGCTTTCATACCGAGAGCCTTTTCCGAAAAGTAAGCCTCGAAATTAAGGGCACCTGCTTCCAGCTTTTTCATGAGTTTTTCTTCCATCCCAACCCCTCCAAATGAACATTTTAGTTCATGTCCTCAATTATATACATAGAGAGTTTGCGGCGATTAAATATAAACCTTTCTGCAATGGTCGTTAATGCCATTTATCTATGTAAAGACTTTTCTGGAAGTAATTTTATGAACATCAAAGTTCTTTTAAATCCATCAATGCACATAAATATAACAAGCCGCTCAGTGAAGTATATAAACCCCAACACCCTAATCCCGGGTTACTGAGAGGGAGGTGATGTGAATGCCCGTGGTTAGGGAGGTTCATGAGATAGCCGGGAAGATAAGCTCCATGGAAATCAGAGGTGCCGGCAAGATAGCACGTTTCGCCGCACATGCCCTCCAGATACAGGCCGAGAAGAGCAAGGCAAAGGACGTTGATGATTTCTGGAAGGAGATGAAGCAGGCTGCAAAGCTCCTCTATGAGACACGGCCCACGGCTGTTTCCCTTCCGAACGCGCTCCGCTACGTCATGCACCGCGGGAAGGTGGCTTACGCCGGCGGTGCCGATCTGGAGCAGCTGAAGTTCATAGTCATAAACGCCGCCAAGGAGTTCATCCACAACTCAGAGAAGGCCATCGAGAGGATAGGCGAGATGGGGGCTAAGAGAATAGAGGACGGGGACGTCATAATGACCCACTGCCACAGCAAAGCTGCCATAAGCGTCATGAAGACCGCATGGGAGAGGGGCAGGGACATAAAGGTCATAGTCACCGAGACGAGGCCGAAGTGGCAGGGCAAGCTCACCGCGAAGGAGCTGGCAAGCTACGGCATCCCTGTCATCTACGTCGTTGACTCAGCGGCCAGGCACTACATGAAGATGACGGACAAGGTCGTCATGGGTGCCGACAGCATAACGGTCAACGGCGCGGTCATAAACAAGATTGGGACTGCCTTAATAGCCCTCACCGCCAAGGAGCACAGGATTTGGACTATGATCGCTGCCGAGACCTACAAGTTCCATCCCGAGACGATGCTCGGCCAGCTGGTCGAGATAGAGATGCGCGATCCGCACGAGGTCATTCCGGAGGAGGAACTCAAGACCTGGCCCGAGAACATCGAAGTCTGGAACCCGGCCTTCGACGTTACGCCGCCGGAGTACATAGACGTCATCATAACCGAGCGCGGGATAATCCCGCCGAGTGCAGCCATCGACATCCTCAAGGAGGAGTTCGGCTGGGCTCTGAAGTACAGGGAGCCGTGGGAGGACTGATCAAAGTTCACTGGAAAGCCATAGTACTTTTAACTCTCCTATGCCTTCTTCGCTTCTTAAATTTATAATCTTCACCACAATTCCTTTCCCGTTTTTCGCGCGGATGGCTCTATAAACATCCTCGGCGAAAGTTAGAACCATGGCCTTCTTCTCTCCGAACAGTAACGCTCCACTCTTGGCAGAGTTCAGAAGGTGTATGTCTTTCCTACCCACCTCTTTGCCTTCAAATGAGAACTCATAGTTTTTCAGCTCTACTGTTTTAAGCTTGGGACGCATGAGGCGTAGGAGTGAGAACGATTGGGGAACTATTCTCCGTCTGCGAATCTCGGTTTTTAAAGTCTCGAGGTGTCTGTAATACTCCCTTTTAGTCTCAGGGTTAGCCACAAGGGTGACCTCTGGGTTTTTGAGAAGTTGGAGGAGAAGCCGGTATGACCTTCGGGTTTCCTCCTCATCTTTGAGTTCTTTCTCGGCCTCAAGAGCATACCTAAGCACGTTGGTATCGACAACGATAACAATTGCCATTTCAATCACGCCTTAAGCCAATCAAGGAACGCGTCTATGTCTGCCTCAAGGAAGTCGGAGAGGTTTCCTTCAAGGCTGCCGTCCTCGTGAACGGTCATCTTTTCGAATACCGACTTTCCAGTTTCCTTTCTCGCGGAATATACCGTGAGTTCCTCTGGCTTCAGGCGTTTTTGGGAAACTGCGTTCAGCAGGCCGTAGAGGAGGTGCTCTGAGTGAGTCTCGATTATCAGCTGATAGCTTCTCTTCTCCGAGATCATCAGGAAGAACTCGGCAAGCTCATATTGAAGCTTGGGGTGGAGGTGCATCTCGGGATGCTCAATGAAGACCGTACTCCCCTCCGGATAGAATGAGAGAGCAACGACTATTGGGAAAATGGTAGCCAAACCAGCACCAGCATCGGCGAGGTTTATATCAACCCCCTCAGGGGTAGTTGCTATGATTTCGTATTCGTTCTGGTTTTCGGTTGGAACCCACCTAATGTTGTGGAGAGCATAGCGGGAGTAGAATTCTCTTATCATCTCGATGTTGTCCTTAAACTCGGTGCGGTAGCAGGCGTAGTAAAAAAGCTGGTGAGCATTTGACGAAATGACTCTCTCGGGATGGATAAGGACATCGTGAAGAGTTCTATTTAGTTTCCTTGCTGCTGTTAGAACATGGAGCACTCTCCGAGGGGCCTCAATGCTGCCCTGTGTTGATAATACAAATTCCGGGGCTTTGAATTCGACTAAACTAAAAAGGGTATTCGAGAAGAACCCAAGAAAACGAATTTTCCTTTCTGTTTCGTGCATATAAACAACTTTGTTGAAGTCTTCTTTAGTGAATGGATGCCACTTTCCAGTTAGCATACCAAATGCCTCAAGCACCGAACTCTTTCCACTTCCATTTGGGCCGATAATTAAGTTTATTTTTGAAAACTCCAGCGCTGCATTTTCAATCGACTTATAGTTCTCAATAATGAGTTTTGTGAGCATGGACACCACCCTAAAATATTTCTCAAAGACTTATTTAAGGGTTGAGGATTATCCCGCTCGAATTTAGGTTATTCGGGACATGCTGCTGGACAGGGGAGGATACTTTTTTCAAGCACGCCGCAGTTATCCTAACAGTATCACCGCAGAACATCACCCTTAAAAGCCTATACCCTTTTATATCTCTTAAGCGAAAAGAGGAAAGGTGATGAGAATGAAAGCATTCATAGCTGAGAATGTGCACGGCATCTATGCCCTTGATGAGAACGGCAGTGTAATTGCACACCGGGCTTTTGAGAAGGAGAACAGCCTTGACAGGATTCTCATGGGGGAGATGACCGAGGAAATGCTGGATCTTCTTGAGGAGCTGAGGGGCAAAGGTTATGATGAGGTTGTGTTTGAGCACCCTGAGCTGAGCAGGCGGGCCAATGAGCTCGGATTTAAGGCTGATTTTGAGTTCCCCAATCTGGCCGGCGAGATTCTCCGGGAAAAACCTGAGGAATTTCTTGGCGTAGAATGGTTTGAAGAGTACTTCAGGGCAGGAGTCCAGCTGACAAGGGCGAGGATTCAGGAGCAGAGCGGAGCACGGGATAAAATGGTCATTCAGGCGATAGAGGCCCTCGATGATATTGATAAGGTCACCAACCTCATGGTCTCCAGACTGAGGGAGTGGTATTCACTGCACTTTCCGGAGATTGACGAAATCCTTCCAAAACATCAGCAGTACGTGGTCTTTGTTAGGGAAGCAGGCCTCAGGGAGAACATAACGAGGGAGAAGCTCGAAGAGCTCGGACTCAGCGAGGGGAAGATTGAGAAAATCCTTGCAGCAAAGGACAGGTCGATGGGGGCTGTGATGGGCAGGAAGGACATCGAAATCATCCAGAGGCTTGCCGCGGAGATAGATGACCTCTACAGGCTGAGGGACAGGATTGAGGATTACCTCGAAGAGGCCATGGATGATGTCGCTCCGAATCTCAAAGCTCTGGTCGGAGCGAAGCTGGCTGCAAGGCTGATAAGCCTCGCCGGCGGACTTAAAGAACTCGCCATGATGCCGTCATCGACGATACAGGTTCTCGGGGCAGAGAAGGCCCTCTTCAGGCACCTCCGCTCCGGGGCTAAACCCCCCAAGCATGGAGTCATCTACCAGTATCCCGCAATAAACCGCTCTCCGTGGTGGCAGAGGGGCAAGATAGCAAGGGCTTTAGCCGGAAAGCTTGCCATAGCTGCGCGTGTTGATTATTTCTCCGGAGAATACATAGCCGAGGAGCTGAGGCAGGAGATTGAGGCGAGAATTAGGGAGATAAAGGAGAAGTATCCGAACCCGCCCAAGAGAAAGGCCAAGCCGGAGAAGAAAAAGGAGAAAAAGGAGAAGAAAGGCAGGAAGTTCAAGAAAGGGAAGGAGAAGTTCAAGGGAAAGAAGGAAAAAGGAAAAATGGGGAAGGGCGGAGGAAAGAGAGAAAGAGAAAAGAAGGGAAAGAGGAAGAAGAGGTAGAGGTGATTTAAATGAGGATTAGAAAGCACAGGTTCCCCGGCGTTTATGTGTTCATAGATGAGGACGGCAGCGAGAAGATAGCGACGAGGAATCTCGTCCCGGGACAGAAGGTCTACGGCGAGAGGCTGATAAAGTCCGAGGGCGAGGAGTACAGAATCTGGAACCCGAGGAGGTCGAAGCTTGCCGCTGCAATTCTGAACGGACTGAAGAACTTCCCGATAAAGCCCGGCTCATCGGTCTTATACCTCGGAATCGCCAGCGGGACAACGGCAAGTCACGTGAGCGATATAGTGGGTTGGGAGGGCAGAATATTCGGAATAGAGTTCTCGCCGAGGGTTTTGAGGGAACTCGTGCCGCTGGTTGAGGAAAGGAGGAACATAATCCCGATTCTCGGCGATGCAACAAAACCGGAGGAGTACAGGGCGCTGGTCACAAAGGTCGATGTCATATTCGAAGATGTGGCACAGCCCACTCAGGCGAAAATCCTTATAGACAATGCGAGGGCATACCTCAGGAGCGGCGGTTATGGGACGATTTCCGTGAAGAGCAGGAGCATTGACGTGACGAAGGAGCCAGAGCAGGTCTTCAGGGAGGTTGAAAAGGAACTCGGCGAGTATTTCGAAGTCCTCGAACGGCTTTCCCTTGAGCCCTACGAGAAGGATCATGCACTGTTCGTGGTCAGGAAGCCCTGATCATTAGTTTTTTTAATTAAGGGTTTTTAATTAAGCGCCGGAGGTTTTCCCTGTGATTCCGCTGCTGGTGGTGCTGACGCCTTTTCTTCTTATCATCTTATTCGTGGCTGTGAAGATGAAGCACTACCTCGACGAATATATTCTCCGGAGGGTCATTGTGAGGCATGAAGGGAATCGGACGGTTCTTTCCGTTGAGACAAAGAAGAAAAGCATCAGCATCACTGTTAAGGACTTCAGAAGGGCAGAGCCCAATGAGGTGCTTGAGGTCAGGGTCAACGGGCTTGCCTTTGGCCGGTACAGGCTGGGAGAATACAGGGGTGCATACGGGTATGTGGAATCCTACGCCATCTCGAATTCCGGCCTGCTCATAGAGGATGCGGATGGAAAAAGGTACTATCTGGCTTTTGACAATATTCATGAAGCTGTGGACGCCATGATGGACAATAACAAAAAGGAGAAGGTTATAGAGGTACGGCGCTTCCATCAGGCTAAATAAATAAAAATCAGTCCCTGCCCTTCGGCAGGTGGGGGATTATCCAGCTTATAAAACTGTCCATGCTCCTCGTCTGTATGTAGAGAGTCCCTGTGCCGTGGAATTCCGCCACCAATCCTTCCCCGCTGAAGAGCGTGCTCTTAAGCCTTCCAACACGCCTTACCTTGAAGTCCAGTCCCTCAGTGAAGGCCACCATGTGTCCGGTATCTATAACAAAATGCTCGTTGTGGAGTTCCTTCCTGTATATCGCCCCGAAGCTTGAGAGGAATACCATGCCCCTTCCGCTCATCTTAAGGAGGAAAAGGCCTTCCCTTCCGAAGAAAGTCTTTGCCCCGCCCCACTTGGTATCTATGCGTATCCCCTCACTGCTGGCCAGAAAAGCCCCGCTCTGGGCATAGAGGGTTCCGTCGATTTCCAGCCCCTCTATATCTCCGGGATAGGACGGTGCGAGCCCCAGAGTCCCAGGCCCGCGGAACGTGTTGATGAAAAAGCTCTCTCCCCCGAGCATTGAACGCTTTAAAGCGCCAAAAACGCCTCCCTTGGCTTTTGTCTCCATCTTTATGGTGGGGCTCATGTGCACCATGGCTCCGGCCTCCGCCTGAATGGCCTCCCCCTGGGAGAGCTCCACCTCAAGCAGAGAAAAGCTCGGCCTGTGGTTTATCGTGTATCTCAAAAACATCACCTTACATGGATTATGCGGAGGTTCCTTATATACCTCTTCATCGTTAATCGTCGAAAAAACCTTTTACTTTCACCGAAAGACTTTTATAATGGCCGGGTTTAGCACTAAAAGAACGTTTAAAGCTCAGCTCTTATGCAGGTGATGGCCATGGGAAAACTGCTGAAACCGGTTAAGGATGTCGGTATCGTCGGATACGGTGCCTACGTCCCAATGTACAGGATTAAAAACGAGGAGATAGGAAGGGTATGGGGAGTTTCGAGCTTCCCTATCAGGGAAAAATCAGTTCCCGGCCTGGATGAGGATGCGATAACGATTGGAATTGAGGCGGCGAGGAATGCCCTAAAAAGGGCGCGGATTGATCCCAGGTTTATAAGGGCGCTCTGGTTTGGAACCGAGTCAAAGCCCTATGCCGTCAAGCCTTCTGCGACTGTCATAGCCGAGGCAATCGGTGCAACACCTGATCTGGATGCAGCCGATTTCGAGTTTGCATGCAAAGCGGGAACCGAAGCCCTGCAGGCTGCTATAGGATTCGTGGGTTCTGGAATGGCCGAATATGCCATGGCGATAGGTGCCGATACATCCCAGGGGAGGCCGGGTGACCACCTCGAATTCACCGCCGCCGCTGGGGGGGCTGCATACATCGTTGGCGAGAAGAGCAGCGAGACCCTCGCATATTTTGAAGGGAGCTACTCCTACGTTACCGACACGCCGGACTTCTGGAGGAGGCAGCACGAGCACTACCCGAGGCACGGGAACCGCTTTACAGGCGAGCCGGCCTACTTCCATCAGGTAATAAGCGCCGCCAAGGGCCTGATGGAGGAGCTCGGCTATTCTCCGGGCGACTTTGACTATGCAGTATTCCACCAGCCCAACGTGAAGTTCCCCCTCACGGCAGGCAAAATCCTCGGAATTCCGAAGGAGAAAATCCTTCCGGGCCTGCTCAGCGGCATAATAGGAAACACATACAGCGGCGCAACTCTCGTCGGAATCAGTGCGGTTCTCGATGTTGCAAAACCCGGCGACAGGATTCTGTGGGTTAGCTTCGGAAGCGGTGCGGGAAGCGATGCCTTCAGCCTCGTTGTTCAGGATGCAATCGAGGAGAAGAGGGATCTTGCGCCGAAGACGATGGACTACGTTAGCAGGAAGAAGTACATTGACTACGCGCTCTATGCAAAGGCGAGGAGGAAGTACATAATCTGAGGTGATGGAGATGGAGAGGCCGGTCATAATTGGTGTTGGAATGACGCCGGTGGGGGAGCACTGGAGGCTTTCCCTCAGGGAGCTTGCTGTGGAGGCCATCCTGAATGCAATGGATGATGCCGGAGTGGATAGGGTTGATTCCCTTTACGTTGGTAATATGATCTCGGGTTCGTTTGTAGAGCAGGAGAACCTTGGGGCTCTGATAGCGGACTGGGCGGGCTTAGGAAACATTCCCGCCGTTAAAATCGAGGCTGCATGTGCCTCAGGGGGTGCAGCCCTTCAGGAAGGCGCTAAAGCCGTCATGAGCGGCCTTGAAGACGTCGTCGCCGTGGTGGGCGTCGAGAAGATGACGGATGCATGGCCGAGTGATGCAACCCGCTATCTCGCCTATGCGGCGGATGCGGAATACGAGCACTTCCACGGGGCGAGCTTTGTGGCTTTGAATGCCCTGATTATGAGGTACTACATGCAGCGATACGGCTATACAGAGGAGGATTTAGCGTTATTTGCAGTCAACGCCCATGCAAACGGAGCAAAGAACCCCTACGCAATGTTCAAGAGGGCCATAACTGTCGATACCGTCATGAGGAGTCCCTATATAGCTGATCCGATAAAGCTCTTCGATGCCTCTCCGGTCTGCGACGGGGCCGCAGCGGCGATAATCACCACGAAAGAGAAGGCAAAGGAGCTTGGGGTTCCAAGGGAGAAGTGGATTGAGGTTGCGGGATTCTCAAGGGCGATAGATACAATCAACCTCGCAAACAGGGAAGACCTGCTCACCCTGAAGGCCGCAAAGGTGGCCTCGGAGAGGGCATATAAAATGGCGGGAATAGGCGTTAAGGACATTGACCTCTTTGAAGTCCACGACGCTTTCACTGTAATGGCGGCCCTGAGCCTTGAGGCAATAGGGGTGGCTGAAAAAGGCAAGGGAGCCATGCTGGCGAAGGAGGGACAGATTGCAATCGACGCGGACTACCCGATTCAGACCATGGGCGGGCTTAAATCCAGAGGGCATCCCGTGGGAGCGACGGGCATGTATCAGACGGTCGAAGCGGTCCTGCAGCTCAGAGGAGAGGCCCCTGATGGAATACAGGTGCCGGATGCGGAAACTGCCCTGACCCAGAATATAGGTGGAACAGGTTCAAACATAACGATCACGATTTTGAGGAGGGTCTGAAATGGCGAAGCCAATGCAGGTCGCCAGATACTGGAGGCATTTTAAGGAGAAGTACCGCCTCATCGGCGGTAAATGCGAGAACGGTCATGTTTTCTTCCCAAGGAGGTCAGTCTGTCCTGTGTGTGGCAGCAGGAATGTGGAGGACTTCCAGTTCAGCGGAAAGGGCAGGGTTCTAAGCTGGACGATAGTGCGGAACCCTCCGAGCGGCTTCGAGTACTACAAGCCCTTCCCCCTCGCCCTCGTCGAGCTGGAGGAGGGGCCGGTTGTCCTGACCCAGCTGACGGATGTGGACCCAGAGGAGATAACCTTCGGCATGGAGGTCGAGATGGTAACGAGAAAGATAAGGGAGTTCGGCGAGGATGGCATAATCCTCTACGCATACAAGTTCAGGCCGCCGGTGAAGTGAGCTCCCGCAAACTTTATCTACTTTTTTCGTACTTTCTCCGGTGGTGTTATGGGTGGTATTGTTGAGGTTAAGGTATCTCTGACTGAAGAAGAGCTAAAAAAGCTCATCAAAGATGAGAAAAAGCGTAAAGCCTGGTCGAAACTATTCGGAATAGCTGAAAATCTGCCGGGATTCCAAGAAAGCGATCGGGTGGATGTAAGGATATGATAGTCCTTCCAGATACATCTGCTTTAGTGGAATTGATTCGGGGTAGTAAAGCTGGAAAGGTTGTTCTTGAAATACTGGAAAACTCTGATGTTGTTATAGTTTCGACTTTAGTGCTGGCCGAGCTTGAGAGGAACAAAATTGATAGCTCCGTTATGGATGCCATAGCTGAAAACAGCTTGGTGGTTGTCCTAGACCGCGAAATTGCCCTGAGTTTAGGAAAGGTTCATAGTCAAGTTAAGAAGAAAAATAAAAACGTATCCCTCGCGGATTGTATAATCTCAGAAACCGCAAAACGACATGGAGCGGTTGTTCTGACGATGGATCACCACTTCAAGCTTCTTGGGAACGCGGTAATAATTGAGAAGTGATTGATTTAGCTCTAAGCCCTCTCAATCCTCAGCCTGTCCCAGTTCTCGAACTCCATCTCCAGCTTTCCGTGCTCGGCGTTGATCTTCACCCCCTCGATGGCTACCTCTATTTTTTTCCTTCCGCTACCTCGACACCCAGCATCTCCGCCATCTCGCCGACGCTCTTCAGGGAGCCGTTAATGATGGTTTCAAGCCTATTTCTCCCGTTTTCTATAACGACCCTTAACCTGCCCTTTCCTTCACGTATAAAACTTTCTTCCTTCAATTTCCTCACCTTTTCTGGTTCGGGTGGCTTTATACAGGACATCCAACAACTACTTCCCTTTTTCTCCGGGTCTGCCGTCCTTACGCAGGTCTTTTACCATCCTGACCCATATCCCGCTCTGGCCGGCCTTTCTGAAGCCGTATCCCTCATAAAACTTCATTGCCTTTTCGTTCTTCTCCCCGACCCAGAGCTCTATTCTGTCGCTGTACCTGCCCAGATACTCAAGGCATTTCTCCATGAGCTTATGGCCTACGCCACGTCCCTGATACCTCTTATCAACGACGAACTCGTGAATCGCCCCCACAGTTCTCCCCTCGTACTTGCTGTACCAATCGCTGTCGCAGACTATAAAGCCCGCTATCTCATCACCAACCTTCGCAACGAAAAAGCCCTCCTTTGCCTTGTTCCAGCACCATCTCAGGTAACGCTTCGCGTATCTCTCACCTTCGCCTCCGTACTCCCTCATGCCCTCGTAGCCCCTCATGTATATCTCTATGAGCCTTTCTAAGGTTTCCTGGTCGAGTTCGCCAAGCTTCTCTATCCTTACCCCTGTCATCGTTCTGAATTTTGCGGGGATGGATTTATAAAAGCTAACCATAAACCTAAGCTTGGGAAGGTGGTTTTTATGGGAAAAGCGAAGCCCAAAATCTGTGAAATTTGCGGTGCAACAATACGTGGACCCGGTCATACAATAAGGATTGAGGGTGCTGAGCTGCTCGTGTGCGATAACTGCTACAGGAAGTACGGCAGGAAGAAACCGGGAACATTCAGCGTCATGCCCACAGGGAGGGAGCCGAGGAGGAGGGTGTATTCAAGACCAAGACCGAAGCCGCAGCCAAAGCCCAGAAGAGAGAGGCCGTTATACAGCGAGGAAATTGTTGAGGATTATGCTGAGAGGGTTATGCGGGCAATTCAGAGGAGCGGAAAAGGCTATGAGGAGCTTTCCCATGAGGTGGGGCTTTCAATGAATGACCTGAGGGCGATTGCCCACGGCTACCGCGAGCCGACGATAAAGGAGGCCAAGAAGCTGGAGAAGTACTTCAAAATAACGCTGATTGAGAAGGTTGAGGAAGTTCAAAGGGAGAAGGCCACGATACCCCGGGACTATGAACCAACGCTTGGAGATGTGGCAAACATCAGAATCAAGAAGAGGAAGAAGAAGTGAACTGTTGGTTTATAGGTTTTTGAGTTTCTCAGTTTCTCAATTTTAATTAATTTTGGAAGAGACTCTTTTATAGATGTTGTCCTATTTTATGATTACAATTAAAAAACGGGGAGAAATAAGCGCAGTGATACTCTCCGATGAGCCAAAGGATTTTATTGAGCAGTTCCATCTACTGCCCACCGATGACGAGATTATTGAGCTGTCCTATGAGCTGATGCGGAAGCACAACCTACTCCCGAATGATGCCATAATTCCTGCCACATGCAAGTCGGAATTCTGGCAACATTGGACAGTGACCTCAAAAACGCTGGAAGAAAAGAGGGGCTGCAGGTTCTCCCCTAAAATCCCTCCAACTCCTCACTCTCTTTCTTATTCCTTAGCTCCTCGGTCTTGGTTCTCTTTGGGGGATGGAAACCGCGGAGCTTCTCAAACGTTCCCCACAGTCGGAGGAGCTCCCTGTGCACCTCTGTGTCAGGAGGGATTACGAGAATGTGGGCGGGGGGGTGTATGTCCATCAGCCTGCCTATGGCCTTTGAAGGGGGCAGGTCTATCTGAGCCACCACATGGGCCCTGAATTTTTTTCTCGGCTTCTCGCCGCTTATCTTCTCAAAGGCCCAGTCCGACAGGGCTGGCGGAATTATCCGCGGGTCTCCCCTGATGTTCATCCGTCCGTACCTCACGAGGTCGGCCAGAGCTATGCTCGCCTTCTGAAAGTTGTCCGTCCTTACTAAAACCATCGTGTTTAACATGATCTCACCAAGCCTAACTCCTTTTCACCCCCTTTTAAGCGTGTTGCATGAAACATGAACGTCTCTGCCGTCTCCTGGGATATTCCTGGGCTTGTCCTAATAGCACCGACAGCCCTGAAGCTAACCCAAAAGCCAAACCTAAAGCTAAACTTTAAAAACCCAAGATGATAGTTTATAAAGGGTTTTTAAACCCACCATCCGGGGGTGTAATACATGGTAGATATGAGTAAGGTAAAGCTCAGGATTGAAAATATCGTCGCCTCTGTTGACCTTTTTACATCGCTAAACCTTGAGAAGGTCATCGAGATATGCCCAAACTCAAAGTATAATCCGGAGGAGTTCCCGGGGATAATATGCCGCTTTGACGAGCCGAAGGTTGCCCTTCTGATATTCAGCTCCGGCAAGCTCGTCGTTACTGGAGCGAAAAGCGTCGAGGACATAGAAAGGGCGGTTCAGAAGCTCATTCAGATGCTCAAGAAGATAGGCGCCAAGTTCGGAAGGGCGCCGCAGATAGACATCCAGAACATGGTCTTCAGCGGCGATATAGGCATGGAGTTTAACCTCGATGCCGTTGCACTCAGTTTGCCAAACTGTGAGTACGAGCCCGAGCAGTTCCCCGGCGTCATCTACCGCGTTAAAGAGCCGAGGGCTGTGATACTGCTGTTCTCCTCAGGGAAGATAGTGTGCTCCGGGGCGAAGAGCGAGCATGATGCATGGGAAGCCGTCAGAAAGCTCCTCCGTGAGCTGGAGAAGTACGGCCTCATCGAGGAAGAGGAAGAATTTTAAGGTCTGAGGGGCCTTATGCTCCGCACTTTTTATTCCTCTGTCTTTTTGAGGATACTAAATGCAGCGGAGCCCACCACGTTGTGGAGGCTGTAGCTTACGGAGGGGTAAGTTACTTACCCTGGGGTAAGTTGGGACTTTTTGATGACCTCCGCAATAACGGGGTCGGGGATGAAGTATCCGTCGGCGCTTTTATCGAGATAACCATACTTTACCAAGTTCTTCAGAAGAATGGAGAACTTAGCGTCGTTTATCCTGCCGGCTTTGAACTCCAGGTACTCCTTTATATTGCTCCACCTCATGTTGCCCATGGCGACAGCCTTCAGTATGAGCCCGTATCGCCTGCTGTGCGAGAGCAGGGAGGAAAGCTCATCCAGTACAAGGGCATGGGCCCTGTGAAACAATTCATTTAGGGCATCTTTTTCCGGGAGCTTTCGAATTCCCCTGAGATAGCCGTACATACTCAGCCAGCCAACGATTCCGTCGAGTCTGTCAACGGCCCGCTCAAGCTCCGGGAGGGCTATATCAACCCCAAGTTCCTTGAATCCACGTTCCAGGAAATCAAGACTCTGTTCCCGGCTGAATCTCTCCAACGTTATTTCCCTGGCGTACCTGCCGAAAAGCGGCTTTTTGGGGTTATCAAAGCCGAGGAAATCGTGAAGCATCCCAACCTCTGAGCCAGTTAAAACGAAGGTTAAGTGCGGCAGGTTGTCCACGGCATATGCGATTAATCCATCATACTGAATGCCAGAAAGCCTGAAGTATTGGGCTTCGTCAAAGGCGAGAAGAACCCTGCTTTCCTCTTTATCTGCCCATGAGTTTATCTTTTCCAGAATTTCAGCGAGGTCAGGCCTCTTCTCGAATTCCACTTGAACTCCCGAGAGATGGATGCCCCTGATCGAGGTGAGCACATTTGCAAGTCCGAGCCTAAGCTTTCCACTCGGCGGAAGCGACTGGAGGAGCGAGCTTAAAATCTTCTTGGCCAGAAGCTCTTGGGGAATTGAACCGTGGGTGAAGTACAGGGAGCGAACGTCTATCTTGGCATAAGGCAGTCCGGAGTCAGAAAGCGCAACGTTGAGGAGGGAGCTCTTGCCCAGGCGTCTTATGCCGAGGAGAAGAATCAGCTTCTCGTTGAGTTTAAGTGCGTTGTTAAATTCTTTAAGTTCCCTTTCTCTGTCATACAAATCTTTCCGTCTGGTTTTCGGCTGGAGGTCAAACAGCAACTTGCCCCACCGTAAGTTACTTACCCGGGGGTAAGTTATAATGGTTTCGGAAAATGAAAGGATCAGCTGAAGCTCGCGAAGCCTATCTCGTAGAGCTGGCGGAGCATGCGGAGGGCTTTCTTGGCGGTGTGCTTGTGGGCGTGGTCTGATTTCTCAAACCTCCCACCTTTCCCCATTCTTTAGGATAATCACATTATCTCCCCACTTCTCCTTAAACCACATCGGGTTCTCCGTGTGCACCGGAATGATGTAATCCGGGTCAATTTCATCAATAACCCTCACCAGCTCCTCCCTGGAAACGTGACCCGACGCATGAAGTCCTCTCTCAAAAACCGGCTTCCCGTGTTCATCCACCTTAAACCCATGCACATCAAAGCCAGAGTATCTGAGCCAGTTCCAAAGGCGGAGAAAGCTGAACTCCTGCTCCTCCCCAAAGGCCTCACTTGAGGAGTAAATATAAGCGCCGCCATGGGGCATTACATCCAGCAGGTGGGGCATATCATAAAAGGAGAAGCATAGAATGTAGTTCTCCTGATTTGCCCTGATCTCAAAAGGTGATATATACCTGTCGCCATAGTTCTCCCCGACCACGAGGGTTTCCCACCTCTGCTGGCTGGCTTTGAAGTTCCCGTAAATTCTAAGGCCTTCAAGTCTGTCGGCTCCATCGACCATTTTCAGGGCATGCAGGAAGTAAGCGTCCTTTGCCGTTATCACGAGCTCCCTACCCGCCTCCCGGGCAATTTTCTCAAAGGTTTCAAGCCTCTCAAAGTTCCTTGCCGAAAAGTCCGCCACAACCAATCCCTTAGCTTCTTCAACGATTTCAAGCGCGTTCTCATAAACCTCCCTCTCGGAGACGTTCTCGTGTTCTTCTCTACCAACTCTTGTCCCTTCCGTAATTAAAACGCCTGCATTCCCCGCCTCTCTAATGAACTTTCTCGTTTTGTTCCCGTTCTTCCCGTGGAGCCTGAAATCGCCCGTGTATGCGAGGCTAACATCACCTTCGACCACATAAGCCGTTGCACCGTAAATTGAGTGATCCACTGGGAAAGCCTTGACCTCAAAGCCCAGCTCCTCTTCTCCGAGGGCTTTAACCTCATTGGGGATTATTTTCTTTTTAGATCTTGGGGAGCAGAAGAGGAACTCATTGAGCTGCTCCGCTTTCCCTGTGAGGATAACCTTCCTCGAAGGGTAGTGGGATTTTCTGTCCGCCTCCAGGATATGGCCTTCCTCATCTCTGTTCTTCCTCACCTTATAGTAGGGGATTTCCATTCCAAAATGGCTGCCGCTGGCAGCGGTATCATTTAAAGCCTTGATGATTGCAATCGTCGTGGGGGAACCCGCTACCGGAACAGCCTCATCGAGGAGGGCGACGTTACCGACGTGATCGAGGTGGGCGTGGCTTATCAGAACAGCGTTGACCGGGAGCTTTGGGTAAGAGGAGGTATCCAGATCCCGTGGAATCAAATCCTTTCTGTAGATGTTGAGCTTTGGTATTAGACCGAGGTGCCAGAGGTCGTGAATTCCCCTCGCACTTCTCTCGCTTATGAACTCCTCGTAATAGAGGGAGTACCTGGCAAAGTTCATTCCAAAATCCAGGAAAAGCCCGTTTTCCTTTTCTTCTATATGGATTTTTGTTCCGCCTATGGTATCGGCACCATCATAAACGGTTATCTTCATGTGTGTTACCTCCGGGACAAGTGCTGCAAAAATGTTCTTGATCTTGTTTTATATATGCCTATCGGTGGTAACATAAAGGATTTTGAAAAGATTAAAAATGCCATTCAAGGGGCTGAAGTGGAGAATAAAAAGGGAAAAATTAGAGCCCCAGCATCTCCTTTGCAGCCTGAACACCGAGGTCGAAGGCCTTCATATTGACGTCGACGGCTTTGGGCGGAACGCTAACGCGGATGACCTCCTTTACATGCTCCGCCGAGAGGGGGAAGCCCGGTGTCTGTGTTAAAGCTCCAATTAGGACGACGTTGGTCGTTATCACGTGGCCGGCCTTCATGGCGAGCTCCTCGGCGTCAAAGGCCATGAACTTGGCCTCGAAGTCCTCCTCGACTATCTTCTTTATCTCCTCAAGGCTCGGGTAAGCGGCGAGTCCCATTGAAACCTGAACCGGAGGGATGGGTCTGGCGTTCGTGAAGACCAGCCCGCCCTTCTTGAGGTAGTTTATGTACCTCAAAGCTTCGACCGGCTCGAAGGAGAGTATAACGTCGGCCTTCCCTTCCGGAACCATCGCACCGTAGACGTCCTCGCCGAAGCGCACGTATGCTATGACCGAGCCGAAGCGCTGGCTCATTCCGTGAACCTCGCCGACCCTGACCTTGTATCCCGTGTGGAGGGCGGCCCACCCTAGGAGATTTGCCGCAGTGAGGATTCCCTGGCCGCCAACTCCGGTGATAACGATGTTGTACTCCTTCATATCTCTCCCTCCCTGACCTTCTCAAAGGCATCGAACGGACACACCTGAGCACATCCGCCGCAGCCCCAGCACATGAGCGGGTCGACCTTGGCCTTGCCGCTCTCGGCATCCCAGTAGATGGCCGGACAGCCGTAGGCGTTTATGCATATCTTGCAGCCTGTGCATTTCTCCTCGTTGACCTGGTAGAGCGGCCACTGTATCCTGGCCCTCCTGAGCTCGCCTATCCTGTGAAGGGCACATACGCGCCTGGTAACAACGACGCTGACGCCCTCGACGGCAAGGGCCCTCTTCATGGTTTCAACTGTGGCCTTGATGTCGTACGGGTCAACAACGGCAACGAAGTCCGCACCGAGGGCTTTAGCCACTTCTTCGATCTTTATCTGCCTGCCGGGTCCGTGAGGAGTCTCACCTGTTCCCGGGTTCGGCTGGTCGCCGGTCATTGCCGTAACGAGGTTGTCGACGACGACTATGACGACGTTGGAGCGGTTGTAGATTGTATTCGCTAAAGCCGGAAGTCCGGTGTGGAAGAACGTTGAGTCCCCGATGGTGGCCACTATGACCTTCTTCTCCCTGCCCTCCCTGTGTTCGTCCTCCGCAACGGAGCCGTTGAGGGCTATACTGAGCCCGTGGGCAACGCCGATTGAGCCTCCCATGGCTACGGTGGTGTCGACTGCCCTGAGCGGCGGCAGAACCCCAAGGGTGTAGCAGCCTATGTCGCTCGGAAATATGGCCCTGGTCGTTGCAGCCTTCTTTATGGCGTAGAAAGTATTCCTGTGCGGACAGGCAGGACACAGCGAAGGAGGCCTCGGCGGCACCATTGCCTGAACCTTCCTGTACTTCTCGTCGAGCTCCCCGAAGTTGACCGGGGTCTCAAGGCCGAGGAACTTTGCTATTGCCTCGACGGCCCTCCTCGTGGTCATCTCGTAGACCCTTGGGACTATCTCCTTGCCCTTAATCTCGATGCTGAGCTTCCTGTCAAAGGCCCATGTCTTTATCTGCTCCTCAACAACGGGTTCGAGCTCCTCCACTATGAGAACCCTCTCAAGGCCTTCCACAAAGCGCTCAACGAGCCTGAACGGGACGGGGAATGGGGTGCCGAGCTTGAGAACCTTCACGTCCTCAACGCCGAGCCAGGCAAGGGCTTCCTTAACGTATGCATAGCTCAGACCGGGGGCGATGATACCGACTTTTGCATCCTCCTTGCCCTCAATCCAGTTGAACGGACACTCCGCGAGCTCCTCCCTTATGCGCTCAATCTTCTCAAGAATCTGGGGGTGGAACTTTCTTGAGTGTGCCGGGATGTCCACGAATCTTGAGGGGTCTTTTTTGAAGTTTCCGAACTTCCTCTTTCCGGCTTTTATCTCCTCCGGCAGCTCACCGAGAACGACGTCTCCCCTTGCGTGGGAGCTCCTCGTGGTAGTCCTCAGGATAACGAAGTGCTTGAACTTTTCGCTCAGCTCAAAGGCATACTTCACCATTTCCTTTGCTTCGTGCGGGGAAATCGGCTCTAACACTGGAACAAGGGCGAATTTGCCATAAACCCTCGTATCCTGCTCGTTCTGGCTGCTCCACTGGCTCGGATCGTCGGCTACCATGATCACAAAGCCGCCCTCAACACCCATTCCAACGGCGCTCATGAATGTGTCGGCCGCGACGTTAAGGCCAACATGCTTCATTGCCGTCATTGCCCTGAGGCCGCTCCATGCGGCGCTGAGAGCTGTTTCAAAAGCAACCTTCTCGTTGGTTGAGTACTCCATGTAAACGCCCGCCTTTTTCGCGACGGCTGCCATAGTGTCCGTGAGCTCGGAGCTCGGTGTTCCGGGATAGGCCGCAAAAACCGCTATGTTGGCCTCCAAAGCTCCACGTGCTATGGCCTGATTGCCCAAGAGAATTACCCTCTCCCCGGGCTTGTCCCATAAAACCATGTCAGTAACCTTTGCCATCCAAAATCACCTCATTCCTCCTTCAAAACTCCGGCATTCTTAGCAAATTCCACAAGGGCATAGGCGGCCGAAGCCACGTCCTCCGGTCTCTCATAGCTTGGAATTCCGTTCTTCTCAAGCAGCTCTTTGGCGGGTTCACTCACATAGCCCGCCATGAAAAGGCCGAGAACGGGCTTGCCGTTGTTTGCCTCCTTCACTGCCTTTATGACGCCCTCTGCATGCTCTGTCTGCGTCATACCCGCGAAGGTGGGCACAACACAGATGCTTATGAGCATGTCGACGTTGGGGTCTTCAAGAAGGAGCTTCGCCGTTCTGTAGTAGTCCTCCCCCCTGGCACTCGCAATCATGTCGACAGGGTTTTTCACGGCAGCCATTGGAGGCAGGAACTCCCTGAGCTTCCGCATGGTTTCCTCCTTAAGGTCTGCCAGCTTTAACCCATACCCGTCTATCGCATCCGCAGTCAGAACGCCCGGACCGCCCGCGTTTGTCATTATCGCAACCCTCCTGCCCTCCGGCAGCGGCTGGGTGAATGCCCTTGCCATGCTGAGCATGTCGTCAATTGTTTCCGCTATTAAAACCCCGCTCTGCTTGAATGCCGCCTCGTATATCCTGTATGATCCTGCGAGGGAACCTGTATGGCTTGAGGCAGCCCTTGCCCCGCTCTCGCTCTTCCCGGCTTTGAGGACTATCACGGGCTTCCTTCTGCTGACCTCCCTTGCGACCTCCATGAACCTCCTTCCGTCCTTCAGGCCTTCTATGTAAAGCGCTATAGCCCTGCTCTGCTCATCATCGGCCAGAGCCTCCATGAGGTCGGCAAAATCCAGATCCGCCATATTGCCGATGCTTATGAACTTTGAGAAGCCAATTCCTTCCTTGATGGTCTTGTAGAGGATTCCTGCCCCGAGGGCCCCGCTCTGGCTTATGAAAGCTATGTCTCCCCTCTTGGCGTTCATGACGAATGTGGCGTTCATGCCGTTGTGCGTGTTCATTATGCCTACGCAGTTCGGTCCGACTATGCGCATGCCATATTTGTGGGCTATCTCGACGAGCTCCCTCTCCTCCTTCTTTCCTTCCTCACCAACCTCACCAAAGCCGGCCGTTATGAGGATTATTCCCCTGACGCCCTTTTCACCGCAGTCTATTATCGTCTGCTTCACAAATCTCTTTGGAACAACGATAACCGCGAGGTCGACATCATCCGGAATTTCCCTGACGTTCCTGTATGCTTTGACGCCCTGGACGACCTCATCCTTGACGTTTACAGGGTAGACCTCCCCATCCCTGTAACCCTTGAGGTTTTTGAACACCTCATAACCGAGCTTGAGGGGGTCATTTGAAGCCCCTATAACTGCGATGGCTTTTGGTGTGAAGAAATAGTCAAGCATTTTTACAATCACCGTACTGAACCTCGGTAAAAGTCTATATAAGCTTTCCTAGGGAGTGCAGTGAGGCAAATATGAGCATGGACGAGGAAAAGTAAAGCTTTAATGGGCTGAAAATGGCATTACTGTACAGAATTTCATTTCCCGAAAGGTTTAAGTTAGTTCGGGTTATTATAACCAGCGAGGTGATAGCGATGGTGAAGATCAGGTTTCTCGGACATGCCGCTTTCGAAATTGAGGGGAGCAAAAGAATTCTCATTGACCCCTTTCTGACGGGAAATCCAGCCGCAGCAGCGAAGCCAGAGGACTTTGACAGGGTGGATTTAATCCTCGTTACCCATATGCACGGCGACCACGTTGGCGATGCCGTGGAAATCGCCCAGAAAACAGGGGCAAAAATCGTGGCTATGTACGACATAGCAAACTACCTCGTCGAAAAGAGGAGGGGCATCACCACGGTTGGGATGAACTACGGCCCGACAGAGGTTGATGGCGTTAAAATAGTCCAGGTTCCGGCATGGCACTCAAGCGGCGGCGAGGAGGGCTTCATGGTGGGCAACGCATGCGGATACATAGTGGAGATTGACGGCGTGACGGTATATCACGCCGGCGACACGTATGTATTCAAGGACATGGAGCTCTTCGGCGAGCTTTACGGGATTGATGTTGCACTCCTCCCGATAGGAGGACACTTCACGATGGGGCCGAGAGAAGCTGCAAAGGCCGTTGAACTGCTGAAGCCGAAATACGTCGTTCCGATGCACTACAACACATGGCCTCCAATCGCAAAGGATCCGGAGGAGTTCAAAAAGCTCGTTGGAAGCAGGGCTGAGGTTGTAATCCTCAGGCCCGGGGAAACTCTTGAGCTGTGAAAAACCTTTTTAAGTTCCTTATTTTACTTCTTCTTTGGTGGTTGAATTGAAGAGAGCACCCCTGATTATCCTGCTTGTAATTCTCATGCTCACCCCCCTGCTTGTGCCCGCGGTGCAGGCTGCGGGTGATGAAAAAAAATATGACCTTATAATCGTGAGAAATGATGATCTGATTGATTATATCGTTGCCCTGCCGTATGCCAAAAAGCTCGGTGTTCCCATCCTGCCCGTCAATCCGAAGGAGCTGGATATAAAAACACAGGCACAGCTCCAGTCATATGCCCAGTTCGGGTGGAATCACGTTCTCATAATAGGGAACTCCAAGGCCGTCAGCGACACCGTTCAGGACGAGCTCATGAGCATCGGCTTCATCACCGAGAGGATTGGCGGGGAGGTCAGAACTGAGACCGCCGCAAGATTGGCCGAGGCCTTCTTCCCCAAGGGCGCTGAAACAGTTATTCTGGCGAGTGCCAATGACTACGGCTCCGCACTGGCGGCTGCGAGGTATGCAATGAACTACGGCTACCCCCTCCTGCTGACCAGAAATGATACCGTCTCGGAATACACCGCCCTTGCCCTCAAAAAGCTCAAACCGAAGCTCGTGGTCATGATAGGCGCCGGACTATCGGAAAACGTGGAAAAGCAGCTCAAGAGCATGGGATACGAAACCTTCTGGTACGGGAGAAATGTTGAGATAACCCTGCCGAAGAAGGAGGAGCGCACCTCTCCGTGGTGGTACTACCTGATAGGCGCCCTCATATCCCTCGCGGTAACCGTCCCCATAGTCCTTTACTGGGCAAAGAAGAAATGGGGGGAGAACAGGGTTCCTATTGAGGTGCTGACCGAGAAGGAGAGGATCGTTGTGAAGGCAATGCTTGAAAAGGGAGGCATCGTCAAGCAGGAGGATTTACCGGAGCTTACGGGCTATTCAAGGCCCACGATAAGCCGTATCATCCAGGAGCTTGAGAAGAAGCAGCTCGTATCGAGGGAAAAGGTCGGCAAGACCTTCATAGTGAAGCTGATAAAGGAAATAAGGATGAGGGACTGACGGTCGGCGTTCATCACTTCTCAGCGTCCTGGCTTCTCCTCATCCCATCCCATATTTCCAGCCGCCCGAATGCTTTCGGCGGTTCAACTGAGGCTGCAGGTCGGAGGACATGGCATTATCTGCAAGATTCTCACAGGAAGGAATAAGGAATAGGAATGGAGAATGGCTACTCCTCTCTAAATGCTCCGTACTTCTTGGGGTCGTAGAACGGCGGGGCCACTGTCACGGCCTTCTTCATTCTGCCCCTGATTTCCACTTCGAGCTCAACGCCCGGCTGGGCAAATTCCGGCCTGACGAAGGCTATTCCAATACCCACGCCAAGGAGCGGTGAGGATGTTCCGCTCGTTACCTCGCCTACTGGCTCGCCGTCCCTGTAGACCTTGTAACCTTCCCTCGGGATTCCCCTGTCAATCATCTTGAAGTGAACCATCTTCCTGCTGAGACCTCTCTCCTTCTGCTTGAGGAGTGCCTCCTTACCGATGAACTCCTTGTCCCAGAAGAGCGCGAAGTCGAGGTTAGCCTGTAGCGGGGTTACCTCGTCTATGTCGGTGCTGAGGAGCTGGAGCTCCTTCGTCTCGTTGCCGTAGAGCGTGTAGCCCGCTTCAAGCCTCAGCGTGTCACGGGCGCCAAGCCCCGCAGGTTTTATACCATATTTTTCGCCGGCTTCAAGGATTTTGTTCCACACGTACAGAGCTTTCTCCGGCTCGCCCCTCTTCTCCGGGTCGGGGTGGTATGGGTTGGCATCTTCGAAGTAGACCTCCCACCCGTTTTCTCCCGTGTAGCCGCTCCTTGAGAGCAGCATCTTTATTCCATCGAGCTCAACCTCCTTTGCTTGGAACCACCATAAATCATTGATGTCGATGCCGAAGAGGTCTCTGGCCAGATCCCTTGCCTTCGGCCCCTGTATCGAGAACATGACGTAGTCATAAGTTTTATTCTCAATCTCAAGGTCGAGCTCGGTGTACTGCTCAATTGCCCCCTTGATTGAGGTGAACCAGGCGTAGAGCTTTTCAAAGGCATCGCTGTCGCACACCATCATGTACTCATCGTTGCCCATGTTGAAGACGAGCGTCTCGTCCTTCACCGCCCCGCGCTCGTTGAGGACGAGGGTGTAGGTTCCGCTTATCGCAGGGGGCCTGCTTATATCATTGGTTGTGACGTACTGGAGGAACTTCAGGGCATCCTTACCCCTGAAGAAGATTTCGCCCATGTGTGAGACATCGAAGATTCCAACGCCGTTCCTAACGGCAAGGTGTTCCTCCTTTATGCTTGAGTACCAGATTGACATCTCCCATCCTGCGAACTCCTCGACCTTCTTGGCGTTTTCCCTATGCCAGTCAAAAATGTGGACCCTCTTCACCATGAGTATCACCACTGAAAGAATACCGGGCAGGAAATATAATCCTTTTCATTTTGATTCTATGAATGTTTTGCATATCTGCAGAGGCCTCTGAGTCGATCCTGGTTTTGAAGAGAACCCGGAGTTTCGTTCATGGTATCCACGATGGTGTATATTGTAGTACCTTCACGCATGATTATGGTGTTCTAGGAATAGAGTTCTTCATGGATGACAATATTGTACCCTTAATGTCGTTAAGGTTGATAATCACATGTCTGACAAAATTGGTCATACTTGTTTGATGATATTGAACAGATACAGTTAAATATAATTAAACTACTAAAGACATTACGATAAAATCCAAAAGGTATCTGGCAAAATTGGGGTGGTACCGTGAGAAAAGAAATTGCCTTGTTTATACTGGCCATTGCACTCTTTGGTGTGGTCGCCAGCGGATGTATAAGCGGTGAAAACACTTCAACGACAACCGCACAAAGTCAGACCCAGTCTACGGCAGCCTCTTCTACAGCCGAAAAAACAACCAATGTCGTGATTTACGGCTACGGGAGCGAGATGATAACACTTGACCCAAGCACGGAGTTTTCAAACTCCATAGTGGTTCTTGCAAATGTGTATGAGTGCCTTGTGAAATACACGCCGGATGGTTTGAAGCCATGGCTCGCCACTTCCTGGGAGAGCAATCAGAACGGAACAGTATGGACATTCCATTTAAGAAAAGGGGTTAAGTTCCACACAGGAAATACCATGACGGCTGAGGATGTAAAGTGGTCTGTCGAGAGAACGATGAGGATGGGCTTAGGGCCGGCTTTTATCTGGGATCCCGTTAAGAAGATAGAGGTTGTGGATAACTACACCGTCAGGTTCTATCTCAAATATCCGGCAAACCTGCCGCTCATAGCCTCTTCAGCATACGGTGCATACATAATGGACAGCAGATATCTCTCGAAGATAGGGGATGATAAAGCGATAGCGAACTGGTTCAACAAGGGGCAGGATGCAGGAACCGGGCCCTACATGATTGATAAATACAATCCCAAGACCGAAATCGTCCTTAAGAAATTCAAAGATTACTGGGGCGGATGGAGCAAGGATCAGTTTGACCTCGCTGTTATAAAAATAGTTCCCGATGCATCCCTCAGGGAGCAGATGGTTACAAGCGGCGAGATTCAGATTACGAGGGATCTACCGCTTGATGACCTTCCAAAGCTGAAAGACAACCCGAATGTTAAAGTTGACCAGACCCCCTCATATCAGGAGCTCTACGCGTTTTTCAACACCAAAAAGAAGCCCCTGGATAACAAACTCGTCAGACAGGCTCTGAGCTATGCCGTTCCATACAGGGATATCGTCGATTATGTCCTCCACGGATACGGCGAGGTTGCAAAGGGGCCCATACCCAAGGGCATGCTGGGCTACTTTGAGGACATGAAGACGTATAACTATGACATTGACAAAGCCAAGCAGCTGCTGGCCCAGGCTGGATACCCGAACGGCGGATTTAAGCTCGTATTAACCTACACCCAGGGAGATCAGGCCGAGGCTAAAGTTGCGGAGATTATAAAAGCAGAGTGGAAGAAGCTCGGCGTGGATGTTGAGATAAGGCCGATGAACTGGGAGCAGCAGTGGGCTCTGGCCAAGAGCGATCCCGAAAAGGCTCAGGATATACTCATGATGTACTGGTGGCCGACCTACCCGACACCCTATGACTTTCTCTTCAACATGTTCCACTGCGAGAAGGAGATAAACTTCAACCTCTGCTACTACTGCAACCCCGAGTTCGATAAAGCTATTGATGAGGCTGTTACCTTGGAGGGTATCAATCCTGAGAAGGCTGCCGGGCTCTACAAGAAGGCGGAGCAGATGCTCGTTGAGGATGCTCCTGCGATATTCTTCTACAACCCGGATGACGTCTATGTCTACCACAAGAGCATAAAGGGATTTAAGGACAACCCCGGCTACCCGCAGGTTGTGTTCTTCTATGAACTCCACAAGGCCTGATTTCCTTCTTTTATTTTGCATGGAGGGACAGCCATGAAGTTCAGGGAATATGTCATTTACAGACTCGTGCTGGCGGTTTTTGTTATTGTGGGCGTTGTTACGGTTGTGTTTTTTATATCCCGTGTGATCCCCTCTAACCCTGCTGCCCTCTGGGTTGGTGCTCATCCAACCCCCGAGGCAATTGAAAAAGCCAGGGAACAGCTTCACCTGAATGACCCCATTCTGAAGCAGTTCGGATACTATCTCTGGTCGCTCATCCATGGGGATTTGGGGGTTTCAATAAGAACCCACAATCCGGTTGCCCAGGACCTCAAATCAGCTTTCACGGCAACCTTTGAGCTCATACTGGCGGCTGAATTCCTGGCTGTAATCGTGGGAATACCCCTGGGAGTTTATTCTGCTGTTAAAAAGGATTCATGGCTGGATAATCTGAGCAGGATATTTGCGATAAGCGGTGTCTCCCTGCCGGCCTTCTGGTTTGGAATAGTTCTCCAGCTCATTTTCTTCAAACACCTCGGCCTCCTCCCCCTGGCCGGCAGGGTGGGCACCGTGGTGATGCTTGAGCATCCTCTCCATGTCATAACAGGCTTCTACCTGCTTGATTCGCTGATAACGGGCAACTTTCCCGTGTTTGTGGATGCGCTGAAGCATTTGATTCTCCCTGCGGTAACCCTCGCCATGTATCCTGTGGGGCTCATAACGAGGCAGGTTAGATCAATGATGATAGAGGTGCTCAATGAGAATTACATAAGAACAGCATGGGCGTACGGATTGCCCCCGAAGAAGATATACTTTAAATATGCCCTGAAGAATGCCATAGCGCCCGCTTTAATCACGGTAGGACTTTCATTCGCATACACGCTGATCGGGGCATTTCTCGTTGAGCTGATATTCAACTGGCCAGGCCTTGGGAGGTATGCGGCATATGCGATAATGAGCATGGATTATCCGGCGGTTCTCGGTGTTACCATAATTGCAGCAACTGCATACGTCTTCATCAATCTGATTGTCGACCTGATTCAGGTTCGTCTTGATCCGAGAATAAAGCTGTGAGGGAGAAAAATGGAAATTGAGAAAATGAAGAAAGGGGAAACGGTTGAAATTCCGCTTATAAGCAAGCCCTTCATGGCGTTTTGATTCCAAAATAAGTCTGTGAGGGAGAAAAATGAGAAAGGAGGAAACGATTAAAATCCTGCTCAGGAACAAGCTCTCAATAGTGGGACTCTCAGTAATAGTGGCTCTAATCATCATAGCAATCTTCGCACCGATTTTGGCTCCATATCCTGATCAGGCGCTCGGAGAGCCCAATTTGAAGGAACGCCTGCAGCCGCCCAGCAGACTGCATCCCTTTGGAACAGACCATCTTGGAAGGGACATACTGAGCAGGGTGATTTACGGGGCAAGGACATCGTTGATAGTGGGATTCTCCGTTGTCCTCCTCGCCCTGCTTATAGGCGTCCCCCTCGGATTGATTGCCGGCTACTTCGGGGGCAAAGTCGACCTGATTATAATGAGGATAACTGATATCTTCCTCGCGTTCCCTCCCCTCCTCCTAGCCCTTCTCATTGCCACAACCCTCGGCAGGGGGATGCTCAACGCCATACTGGCCCTTGCGATAAGCTGGTGGCCCTGGTACACCCGGCTGGCAAGGGGGATGGCAATTTCCGTGAAAGAGAGACCCTATGTTGAGGCCTCAAAGGCCATGGGAATATCGGACTGGAAGATTATGATAAGGCACGTCCTTCCGAACTCCCTCTCCCCCCTAATTGTTCAGGCCACAATGGATATGGGCTCAGCAATTCTGGAGGCAGCGGCATTGAGCTTTCTAGGCCTTGGTGTGCAGCCACCGACGCCAGATTGGGGGCTTATGGTTAGCGAAGGAAAGGATTACTTCCTCAACTACTGGTGGTATCCCGTATTCCCGGGTCTGGCAATCTTCATTACAGTCATGGCCTTCAACCTGCTCGGGGATGCCGTTAGGGAGGTCATAGACCCCAGACTGAGGAGGAGATTGCTATGAGAAGATTCCTCTGCCTCTACGTCAACCTCAAAATATGGACTCTCAAACTGAGGAGGAGATCGCCATGAAAAAGCTCCTCGAAATAGATAATCTTTACATCAACTTCAAAACCCTCTGGGGTGTCGCAAAAGTTCTAAACGGCGTTAGTTTTGATATAAGGGAAGGGGAGATTTTCGGTCTCGTTGGGGAAACCGGATGCGGGAAGAGCGTAACTGCGCTGAGCATTTTAAGGCTGCTGCCCCCAAATGCCGAGATTTCAGGCAGAATACTCTTTAAAGGGGAGAACCTGCTTGAAAAGCCGGAGGATGAGATGAGGAGAATAAGGGGGAAGGAGATTTCGATAATCTTTCAGGATCCAATGACATCCCTGAATCCCCTGTTTAAGGTTAGGGATCAGATGCTTGACATTATAGAGCTCCACGAGGGGCTCAGCAGGGAAGAAGCGGAAAAACATGTCGAGAAACTGCTGAAAGCTGTCGGACTTTCTGATCCCGAGAGAATCCTGAATTCCTATCCTCACGAGCTTAGCGGGGGAATGAGGCAGAGGATTATGATAGCGATGGCACTCTCCTCAAACCCTTCCCTACTCATAGCCGACGAGCCCACAACTGCCCTTGATGTAACGATTCAGAAGCAAATTCTTGAGCTGATACTTGACCTGAGAAGCAGGTATAACTTCTCGGTGCTGCTGATAACCCATGATCTCGGGGTTGTGGCAGAGGTGTGCGACAGAGTGGGTGTGATGTATGCCGGGAATATAGTGGAGGTTGCACCCACGGAGGAGCTTTTTGAAAATCCCCTCCATCCATACACCCAGGGTTTGCTTTCTGTGGTGCCTGATCCAAGGATAAAGAAGCCTCTTAAGCCCCTGAAGGGCAGCGTCCCAAGCTTGCTCAATCCACCCGGCGGATGCAGATTCCACCCGAGATGCATCTATGCAAAGGACATCTGCGAGGAAATAAAACCGGAGCTCCATGAATACTCTCCGGGGCATTTCGTGGCCTGCCACCTCTATGGGGGTGAGAGCGGTGATTAGAGTGGAGCATCTCAAGAAATACTTTCCAATAACACATGGGTTCATAAGGAAAAAGACCGTCTGGCTGAAGGCTGTGGATGATGTCTCATTTGAAATCAAGGATGGAGAAACTTTCGGCCTTGTGGGGGAGAGCGGAAGCGGAAAATCCACAACAGGCAGAACGATCCTGAGGCTTTACGAGCCCACTGGAGGTAGGGTTTATTTCAATGACATAGAGGTAACCGCATTATCAAAGCAGGAGCTTAAAGAGCTCAGGCCGAAAATGCAGATAATATATCAGGATCCGTACTCCTCCCTGAATCCAAGGCTAACAATTTTCGATATCATTGCGGAGCCGCTGAGGGAATACGGGCATGAAAACGTTGAAGATACCGTTCTCGGGCTTTTGGAAGCCGTGGGGCTCAGCGAGGAGCACGCAAAGAAGTATCCCGATGAGATAAGCGGCGGGCAGTGTCAGAGGGTTGCGATAGCGAGGGCTTTAGCTTTAAATCCCGAATTCCTCGTTCTGGATGAGCCCACATCCGCTTTAGATGTTTCAGTTCAGGCGCAGGTTTTGAATCTCCTTGAGAGACTCCAGAAGGAAAGAAACCTGACGTATCTATTTATTTCTCATGATCTGGGTGTTGTCAGGTATCTGGCGGATAGGGTTGGTGTCATGTACCTCGGTAAGCTTGTTGAGATAGGAACGATAGAGCAGGTTTTCGACAATCCAGCCCATCCCTACACGAGAATGCTGCTGAGCTCCATTCCTGTGCCTGATCCAAAAGCTAGGGCTGCCAGAAGGGAGAAGGTTATTGGGGAGATTCCAAGTCCCTTGAATCCCCCGAGCGGCTGCAGGTTCCACACGAGATGTCCCTATGCAAGGGAACTCTGCAGGAAGGAGGAGCCCGGGATGATTGAAATCGAGAAGGGACATTTTGTCAGATGTCACTTTGTGGGTGAGCTGCAATGATAGTTGTTCTGGATCCGATAAAGGACGAAGGCGGGATTTTTGAGAGGGAGGTCAGGGAATATCTCTCGGCACACTACCCCGGTGATGCCTTTGAGGTTCTGACCCTTGAGAAGGGGCCGGCATCGATAGGGAACTTCACCCAGAAAACGCTTGCATGCTCCGGTGTTCTGGAGTTCGTGGATAGGCTTAAAGATGCCTCTGCAGTCGTGATAAACTGCTTTGCTGATCCATGTCTGTTTGAGCTCCGGGAGAATCTCGATGTTCCTGTTTTCGGAGCAGGGGAGACAACGATGCACATAGCTTCAATGCTGGGCGAATTCTCCGTGATCGGGCCGGGGGATAATTTAATCTCATGGACACGGATACAGGCAAGGGAATACGGCGTTTTTGATAAACTGGTCTCTGTCAGGAGGATAGAACTCCCGGTTGAGGAGGTACTCAAAAACAACAGGACACTGTATGAGGAAACCCGGAATGCATGCATCAAGGCAATCGAGGATGGTGCTGATGTCCTCGTTTTGGGATGCACCGGATTTGCAAACATCGCGGAAAAGCTCGGAAGGGAAATCTGGGATAAATTCAAAATTCCGGTCCTTGAGCCCCTTTTGACCACGTATGGTGTTGCACGCTCTTTATATCCAATTCTGAAACACGGGAAAAAAGGTTTGTTCTCTGGGAGGTGAAAAAATGGAGATGGGAATAAAAGTGAAAGTGCTCGGTGAACAGGATTTGAGGGATATTCTGGAGGGATGCACGGTTCTCGGAACCGGGGGCGGCGGAAGCCCTGAAGAGGGCTGGAAGATGGTGGCTAAGGAGCTGAAGGCAGGAAGGGAATTCAAGCTAGCAAAGCTTGAAGAAATTCCGGATGAAGGAATTGTCCCCATGCCGTACTTCGTTGGCTCGCTGGCCGGTGAAAAGGTCAGATCCATCTATGAAGAAGGTGAAGCAGCCCGCTCCTACAGGCTTCTTGAGGAGTTCATGGGAAAGGAATTTGCGGGTGTTATCTCAACCGAGCTTGGAGGGGCGAATACAGCGGCAGCCCTGGCAACGGCAGCGAGGCTTGGAAAGCCCATAGTGGATGGCGATCCTGCAGGAAGGTCAGTTCCGGAGCTTCAGCATACCACCTATTACATCGTGGGTGTTGAAATGGCACCTTTCTCCGTGGTTACCCCTCACGGGGACGAAATGGTGGTTGCAAGGGTTAAAGATGACTTCCAGGCGGAGAAAATTGTCAGAGCTGTTGCAGCCTCGCTTAAAACGAATGTTGGAGTTACCTCTCATCCGGTGACCGGCAGGAATCTCAGGGGTTCAGTTGTTAGAGATGCCATCTCCCATGCTCTTTCGCTTGGAAGAGCGTTGAGAACCGCAAGGGAAGAAGGCAGAGACCCTATAAAATCGCTGCTCGAAGCTGGAAACGGGTTTTTACTCTTTAAGGGCATCGTCACGAAAGCCAGCTGGCGGGAGGAAAACGGCTTCACGGTGGGGGAGTTTGAGCTTGAGGGATATGATGAGTTCAGGGAAGAAACATACCGGGTCTGGTACAAGAATGAAAACCTGATATCATGGAGGAATGGGGAGGTAGATGTCACGATACCTGATTTGATATCCGTGCTAACGCCCGAGGGATATCCGGTTACAAACCCGAACGTAAAGGAGGGGAAGGAGTACGTTATCGTTGGATTTCCAGCGCCAGAACTCTGGAGAACCCCGAAGGGACTTGAGATTTTCGGACCGAAGTATCTTGGACTTGAGAGGGAATACATACCAATTGAGAGGAGACGCCTCTGATTCTTTACTTTATGCGGGGTGCTAACCGTGAGGATACTGGTTATAAATCCTGTGGGAACTGATAGATGGAATGAATCCGACAGAAAAATATACGAACGCTTTGCATCCGAGCACACTGCTATCGATGTTGTGTGCCTTGAGGAGGGGCCGGAATCAATAGAAAACCGAATTGCGGGGACGGAGGTTCTGCCGCTCATAGTTAAAAAGGCGCTGGAGCTCCATTCAAAGTATGATGGAATCATCGTGAACTGCTGTCTTGATCCCGCTGTGGATGTGATCCGATCGGCCGTTGAAACGCCCGCAGTTGGGCCATGTCAGGCCTCTCTGGCTCTTGCCTCGGTCATCGGGAGGAAAATCGGCATAGTAACCGTATCAAAAACTGCCCCGCCGCTTTTTGAGGAGCTCGTGCTGAAGTACAGGATGGAGGAGCGTGTGGTCAGTATAAAGGGGATAGACCTCTCAGTTCCCGAAATCGATGCTAACAGAGCGAGGACGATGGCACTTCTCAGGGAGGAAATCAGCAATGCCATAAATGATGGTGCCGATGTCATTGTTCTGGGATGCACGGGGCTGGCCGGCTTTGCTGAGGAGCTTCAGAAATTCTTCAGCGTGCCCATTCTTGATCCCGTTGCATGTGCCGTTAAAATCATGGAGGATGTCGTGGAAATGAGGGGTGGGTGCCATGAATGAGCTCTCCATAGAGGTTCAGGAGGGGGCATATGCCCTGGTCAGGGATGTAATGAAGGTGAAACAGGGGGAGAGTGTTGTTATAACCGCCGATACCGGAAGCGACTGGCAGGTCGTTGAGGCGACGGCTAAAGCGGCAAAGCTCCTCGGGGCGAAGCCCCTCGTCCTGTGGTATTCAATGCCTCCTCACGTTGGAAAGGCTGCAGACCCGTATCTGCCTTTGAAACCTCTGGAGGCGGCTTTAAAAAATGCTGATGTGTGGATTGAGTTTAACAGGAGCTGGCTCCTCTACTCGACACCGTGGGATAACGTGATGGCAGAGGGCAGGGTCAGGTATATCTGTCTGGTCGGGATGACGGGTGAAATGATGGTGAGGAACATTGGAAGGATCAATATTCCAGCGCTTCTCGAATTCCAGAGAACCCTCGCGGAGATAACGAAAAACACCAGGAAGATGGAGATTACGAGTCCGGCTGGGATGAAAATTGAGTTTGAGAACGATCCCGAAAGGCCTGTCTTTACGGAGGGGGATGTAAGCGGGCCGGGAGATTACATGCTCTTTGGTCAGGTTGACTGGGCACCGATCGAGGAAACCATCAACGGGACAATAGTCTTTGACGGCTCTGTCTGGCCGCCAATTGGACTGCTCAAGGAGCCTATTTTCCTCAGAGTTGAGGCAGGGAAGGTAACCGGTATCGAAGGGGGATGGGAGGCAAAGGTCTTCGAAAAATGGCTCAGAAGCTTCAATGATCCAAACATGTTTAACATTGCCCACCTCTCCTATGGCTGCAATCCGGGAGCAAAGCTCACTGGCAACATCCTGGAGGATGAGAGGGTGTGGGGTGCCGTTGAATGGGGTCTGGGCAATCAGGCGGCGAGCTTTAAGGGGAAGTTTGGAGCTGCAAAAAGCCACACGGATGGCATATGTCTCGCTCCCACTGTGAAGGGAGATGGGAGGCATATCATAAAGAACGGAGAGTATGTGCATCCCAGACTCAGGGGTATTCAGAAAAAGCTTCTCAAGTAACGTCTGGAGGATTGCGTTATGGATCTGATGACCGCCATTAAGGGTCGCAGGGCAGTTAGGAGGTTCCGGGCGGAGCCTGTCCCTTTGGATTATTTGAGGAGGATTCTTGAGGCCGGAATCTGGGCGCCGAGCGGTAGTAACATTCAGCCCTGGGAGTTTATCCTGATCACTGATAAAGAGAATATTGAGAGGATTAAGCTGGTTTCCCCGGGATTGTTCGGTAATCCGCCGGCATTAATAATACTGTGCATTGATCAAAAGCGGGCTGAGAAGGGTGGAAAGTTGGGCGAGAGTACAGCATTGATGGATGTTTCGATGGCGGCTCAGAATATGATGCTCCTCGCTTACTCTCTCGGCATAGGCTCGTGTCCTGTGGTGTCTTTCAATAAAACGGCTCTTAAGGAACTGTTAGGTATTCCTGAGCATGTGGAGCCTGTCCTGATGCTGAGTTTTGGCTACCCGGAATTCTGGCCTAAATCGCCGAAGCGGCGATCATTACGGGAGGTGGTTCATGTTGAGGAGTACGGGAAGCATTTTGAGGGATAAGCATTTCCAGCTTTTGGCCTTCCTGATAACGAGTGCCAGAGGCTGTGTTGATGAGCCGAAGCTTTACGGGCCGTTGAGACTGCTTGATGCCGCTTCACGTTTAATCGACATCATGGAGGATGAAGGCAGGAGCAGTGAGGAGATATCCAGGCTCAAAGAACTGATAGATGAGAACATCGACGTTCTCATGTATGATGAGGAAGAATTCATCAGACTCCTGGATGAACTAACAAAAGAGCTGGCAAAAATTATCAAGAATCAAAAAACTTAAGACAGCTTTTCTGCCATTTTTTATCAGGGTGATACGCAGTGGTGAACAAAAAGGAAAATAGGTGGGAATGGAGCAAGGAGGACATAGCCTTCTGGAAGGAAATGAGCAAGGGGGAGCTGAGTGATCTGGATGTTAAGATTTTTCTAGCGCTCAGGGAAAACGGCAGACTTCCCGATACCGAGCTTGCCCGGATAACCGGGGTTTCCGTTCCCACCGCAAGAAGGCACAGGATAAGCCTTCAGGAAAAGGGATATGTGCAGATCATGGCGCTTTTTATATTTGAGGAGTTTGGACTGGCGTCCGCGGATGTAATCCTGAAGTTTAAAGAAGATGCATCAAAGGAGGAGATAGAGGAATTCATAAATGAGGCCATAGACAACAAGAAAATCTTCGAAATCGATGAATATATCGGGGAGTATGACATAGTCCTGAAGTTCTTTGATAAGGACTTTAAGGATCTCAAGAAGACCATAGATGACTTCCTTGAGGGCAGGAGCATAATCCAGAAGAAGCTGGTGCTGCCCGCAGTTTCGAGCCCGAAGCTCTTCACGAAGCGCATGAAATACAAGCACGTTTGAAATCCAGCCCGTCTTAACGGTATCCACGGTTATGTACTGTTGGGGTAGGCCAGATAATGGCTCTGCCGGATACTGCAGTTATCCTGTGGTTAAACAGACAAATCTAAATACTTCGGCACCGTATACACTAATGGTGAAGCTTGGATGTTTGAGAAGATTTTATTTCCGACGGATTTTTCCGAGGTGTCTCTCTATACCCTCAGGAAGTGCATCCCGGAGCTCTTTGAGATGGGTGCTAAAAAGCTTTACCTCCTCCACGTGGTTGACATCACGGCCACGGATATTCAGGCCATTGAGCTGGCGAAGATAGATGAGGAGGAGGTCAGAAAGCTTGCTGAGGAGCTCAGGGCGAAGGGCATAGACACTGAGCCCGTTGTTAAGCTTGGGATTCCCTCGATGGAGATTGAGGAGCTTGCCAGGGAGAAGGATATCGACCTTACAGTCATACCATCCAAGGGGGAGAACATATGGAGGCAGATGTTTCTGGGGAGCACGGCATCAAATCTTGCGAGAACGACAAAAAAACCCGTCCTTCTGGTGAAGTGTGATGTTGTGGAGGAGAACGGCAAGAGGAAAATACAGTTTTCAGTTCCTCCGGACAGAATATTTGAGAGGCCCCTCATAGCTCTCGACTTTTCAAAATGCTCGGATAACATAATAAAGGCGGTTAAAGAATTCGAGGAGCTTCCTGTGTCCGGGATTCTCCTTCATTCCATAGACTACGGGAGCGTGGATGAGCTTGAGGAGAACATAAAAAGGGCCAAAGATACCCTCGATAGATATTCCTCAATGCTCTCGTTTAATGTGGAGAAGGAAATCCTGACAGGATCAGCGTCTAAAGCCATTATAGGGGTTGGTCTGAGCAGGAACGCAACCCTCATCGTTATGGGAAAGAAGGGCAGAAATGTTCTGGCTGATTTGCTGCTTGGAAGCACTGCGGAGAGGGTTATCAGGGATTCAAAGCTGCCGGTTCTCTTGGTGCCGTGTGAACAGTGAGAAAAAGGACAACCTCAGACTGGAACGGCTTCCACATCAAGATTCGGTAGCTACCCTGTTGCCATCATCGGTTGTTTCCATCTCTAATTTTAATCTTGGCCTTAAAAAGATTCCTAACTCCTTGTCTCCTGCTCACTCGGCTGTTTTTATTTTCAGTTTCGGTCGGTTTGGCTCTAAAGTTTTCATTCCCTCCTGCTCTCCCCTGTCATAACCGCCGATGCTATCATATGGGCCAGCCTCAGGGGCTCCGGAATCAGCGAGGATTTCCGGGTGATCCTTATTACCTCAGCCGCCTGCTCCTTGGGGATATTAACCGCCTGATAGTAGAGCTTCCCCGGAATCATCTCAAATATTTCCCCTGCCCTGTTCAGCAGCTCAATCCTCTCACGCCAGTCAGAAAAATGCTTTTTTAAAGCTTTTTTCATAGCCTCCAGGTCGGGTTTTTTCCGGATGACCACTATAACAGGCAGCCCCGTTTCTTCGCTGAGCCTCTGCACGTCGACTATATTGAATCCCGCATAGGTTATGCCCTTCAGCATGATGACCCTCAGGTCTCCAAACCTTGATTCAGTTATTGAATCAATCATCGCATCGGTTGCATCCATGCCGTCAACAGTAATCCAGCGGGAGAGGACACCCACAACCTCCTGTGAGCCCTTCATGACAACCCCTATCAGGATTGTCCTCCCCCTGCCCTTGAACCTGAAGGTGCCGTCATCAAAGCCGATGACCCTGATCTGGTTTTTCACTTTCCTTATTTCCCTCATCTGAGAACCTCTAAGAGCCAGTTCAGGTATTCGGAATTCACGTTATCAACATCGAACCTGATTATCGCCGGCACCGTGTAGGGATGCAGCTCCTTCAGCCGCTCCCTCACAGCTTTCCAGAGCTCGACCTTGGTCTTCAGAAGGGCTCCAACTTCCTCGCCCTCCTCCAGCCTTCCCTCCCACCAGTAGAAGGCCCTGTGCTCCCTCAGATTGGCACAGGCAATCAGTTTTTCCTCAAGGAGTTTTTTCACGGCCTTTTCAGCACTTTCCCTGTCAGGGAATGTCGTGTATATCACTATCATCTCTCCCATTCCCCTCACCTGTAGACTCTCTCAAGGATAAGCTTAAATTCCTTGTGTTGCAAAAGTATAATGGGAGGGAACATGGAAATTGTAAGAGCTCACCTCATAATCCATGGGAGGGTTCAGGGAGTGGGCTTCAGATGGAGCATGCAGCGTGAAGCCAGAAAGCTCGGTGTAAATGGATGGGTGAGGAATCTGCCGAACGGAAAGGTGGAAGCAGTCATTGAAGGAGAAAAAGAAAGGGTGGAGGCTCTAATCGGCTGGGCGTATCAGGGGCCCCTCCTGGCCAGGGTCACCAGGGTCGAGGTGAGATGGGAAGAGCCAAAAGGGGAGAGGGGTTTCAGGGTAACCGGCTGAACTCATGCTTCCATTTTCTCAAGGAGGACTCTTTTTGGGCAGTATTTAACCTCGCAGTATGTGCATACATACCTCTCCTTATCCTTTTCGGGCGTGTGCAGTATCAGTTTTTTAAAGCCCGGCAGGTCTTTTATTTTAACGAATACCTCCACAGGGAGGGTGCCGTCTATGACGAGGTATGCCTTGCTCTCCTCCTGCCTCAGGTTCCTGCTGAATATCTCCATAACCGAAACGCCGTTGCTGTCCAGCAGGCTTAAAACCTCAGAAATCGCCCGTGTATAATGCTCCTTTTCGAGCTCAAGCTCCAGAACCTCCCATCCCATTATCGGGGCAACCTCTATAAGGCTCGGCAGGGGATTAAGCTTCTCAAATATGAGCTTGAGGGGATAGGTTCTCTCAATGTAATCGATGGTGTGGTATATTATCTTCCTGTTAACCCCGATGATTCTGGAAAGTTCGCTTATCGGAACCTCAACATTTCTCAGGTATATTTTACCCCTCCTGACACTCAATCCATTTTCAAATAGGAACTCGGCCACCTTCCTTCTGGCAGGATAGTTCTTGAAATAAGCTTCCAGTATAAGCATCATTTTTGGTCACCTCTTATACAGAACTGGGTAGAAATGGATATTTAAGCTTTTCCCTTCTCAAATCGTGCTGAAGCATCCCCTGAGTGCAGAGAAAAATTTAAAGTCATGCCGGCCATATCTGAATTCTAAGGAGGGATGGCGATGGGTGAGCTGGACGTGATTGGAATAGGAAACCTGAATTATGATATCATCATGCTTGTGGAGAGATTTCCCGAGTTTCACGAGAAGATTCAGGCAAAAGATGCCTTTTTTGGTCTGGGAGGTGCCGCTGCCAACACCATTTCATGGCTGGCCCACATGGGGCTGAGGACGGGCTTTCTTGGCGCCGTTGGGGAGGATGAGATTGGTGAGGCCCACATAGCATACTTCAAAAAAATCGGCGTTGACACCGGCGGAATAAAGGTTGTTGGCACCCATTCGGGGATGGCTCTCGTCATGATAAAGGGGGACGACAAGAGAATAGTGAAATTTTCCGGGGCAAATGCACTCAAAGAGCCCGATTTTGGATATCTGGAGAAAGCTGGACATATCCATCTCTCCTCAAATCCTCCGGACATACTGGAGGCGGTGATAAATTTCGCCCATAAAAAGGGCATCACGGTCTCTCTGGATATAGGTGAGGCGGAGCTCCCCGGGGGGATAGAGGACAAAATTGACTACCTCCTCATGAATGAGGATGAATACAGGAGAAAATTCGGAGACCTTGACCTGAATGCCACAGGTGCGAGAAATCTTATTGTAACGCTGAACGGGGGAGGGGCGCTGGTTAGGGACGAAAACGGAGAATCCTTTGAGATCAGGGGGCTCAGCGCTGAGGTTGTGGACTCCACGGGGGCGGGAGATGCCTTTGATGCGGGGCTTATATACGGGATTATCAGGGGCTGGAATTTGAGGGATGCCTCAAAGCTCGGGATGCTCCTTGCATATCTCACCGTCCAGAAGGTCGGGGCGAGGAGTGCCATAATCCCCCTTGAGGAGATAAAACGAAAGGCCAGGGAGCTGGGTCTCAGTTTACCGTTCTAATAGCTCTTAAGGCCGAGGATTCTCGCCTGCCTCTCGCTCCATCTGTATGCCAGATAGCCGGATATGGAATAGACCAGCGATATGAGGATGAGATAGCCTATCTCTCCCAGTGCATTTGAGTATCCGAAGGCCACGACTTTTCTCACAGCCTCGCTCGTTGGAGCATAGGGCATTGCGTTGGCCAGGAGCTGGAGGGGCTTTGGCAGAATGCTCACGGGATACATTGCCCCGCTCAGGGCAAACACGAGCATCTCAAGGATATTTATGAACGGTCCGGGGTCCTTAAGATAGAGCACAATTCCGGCCGCAGTCATTCCAAGGCCTATCATCCCCACGGTTCCAATGAGGAGCACGGGAAGCCCCCTGAGAAAACCGAGGGGATTTATATGGACTCCAAAAATGAGAATGAAGAGGGGCACATAAACCGCCATATAGAGGAAAGAAAGGAGTATTCTAACCAGAACGTTGCCCAGGAAGAAGGTTATCCTCCTCATTGGCGAGGCAAATGAGTATTCGAGGGTTCCCGCATAGAGCTCATCTACAACACTCCACACAAAGCCGCTCAGGAATGTCAGACCAAAGCCGAGAACCATGAAGCCCAGGACGGCAAACGTCAGGTAGTCAGAATAGCCTGTTATCCTCTGCAGAGCGGGGGAGTTTCTCTGCCCTGTCAGACCGATCCCTATGAGCAGGGCCTGCCCAACAAAGAAGAAGCCGAGCATTATATCGCTTATCATCCACAGTCTGTAGCTCAGGAAGATTCGCCAGCTTTTAACGGCAACCCCGTACAGTGCTCTCAGCTCCTCAGTAACCACCATATCCCATCACCCGCGTTACCCTCTCTGCCCAGCGGAAGATGGCGTAACCAATCAGCCAGTAAACGAAGACTAAAAGAATGAGCCAGGTTATGGAGGGAGCAATTTCCGAATAGCTTTTCCCGATGAAGATTCCCCTTATGGCGGATACGGAGTGCGTCAGGGGGAGGATCTTTGAGAACTCCACCACTATCCCGGGCATTACCCCAAGCGGAAAGAAAATTCCGGAAAAGAAGAGCATCGAAAATTCAAAAATCTGGGCAAAAGGCCCTATATGCTTGAGCATCACCACCAGCCCTGCGAAGATGAAGCCGAAGCCAAGGAAGGCGAGGAAGGAGAGCATCAGTACCGGCAGGGACCTCAGCAGAATGGACAGTGTTATGGAAATGTGGAAAATTAGGACACCGAATGCAAAGACCACCGTCATCAGCAGGGAATCCATGATGAGCCAGCTCAGGGCAATGCCGAGGAGAAGTTCGGTAATTCTCACCGGAGCCGCTATGTTGGTCTCAAATGTGCCCCTCTGAAGCTCCCTCCTGATTCCCCAGACATATGCCTCCATGGGGGAAACGGACAGCCACCAGAGGACGTAGCCCACCAGTGCATATGTGGGATAATCCCCGATTCCCGTTGAAGATGCAAGGAGCTGGGAGTATCTCCCCCCGAGCACGGCCTGCCCGAAGAAGACGAACTGAAGAAGGAAGACAATACCAACCAGGATTGAGCTGAAAACCCTGAGGGGATAGCGGAAGAACATCCTGAACTCCTTTTCGATTACGGCAATAATGGCCATTTCAATCCCTCAGTGCCCTGCCCGTGAGCTTTATAAAAACATCTTCAAGCGTTGGCTCCTTCTGTTCAACGCTCAGAATCCTCGCACCGCTCTTTACCAGTAGCTCAACAACCTTCGGCAGATCATCTTCGTCAACCTGCCCTCTGAGCGTTACCGTTCCCCTCTCAGTGTTCTCCTTCACCACCGCGAGCTTCCATGGAAATTTCTCCAGCTTCTCGGCCGGAAAATCTCTCACCTTTATCTCAACCGCATCCTCACCCTTTACGAGCCTTTTTAGTCCCTCGGGGGTATCGAGGGCGATTATCCTGCCGTGGTCGATTATTGCAATCCTGTCGCAGAGCTCCTCAGCTTCACCCAGGTAGTGTGTTGTCAGGAGAACGGTCTTCTTCTGCTCATCAACGAGCTTTCTTATGAACTCCCTCACAAATAGAGCGCTCTGGACATCGAGGCCCAGTGTGGGCTCATCAAGAAAGAGGACTTCAGGGTCGTTTATCAGGGCTTTTGCTATGGCCAGTCTCTGCTTCATTCCCCTGGAGTAGTTCATTATCAGGTCATCCCTCCTTTCCCAGAGGCCCACGAGCTTTAAAAGCCCTTCAATCCTCTCCTTTTCCTCGCTCTTGGGAACGTAGTAAATCCTCGCAAAATACTTCAGGTTTTCATACGCCGACAGGCGCCAGTAGAGCGTCCTCTCTCCCTCGGCAACGAGGTTTATCCGTTTTCTGATTTCCCTCGCATCTCTGCGAATGTCATGACCAAGAACTGCTGCCGTCCCTCCGCTTGGCTCCAGGAGAGTTGTGAGCATCTTTATTGTGGTGGTCTTTCCGGCACCGTTGGGTCCGAGAAGGCCAAATAGCTCACCCCTCCTGACTTCAAAGCTGATTCCCCTGACAGCTTCAACCCACTGGACTTTTCTGAAGGGAAGGGGAATCTTCTTGGGATAGCTTTTTCTGAGCTCCCTAACTTCAATAGCCTTCACTCTACCACCGTTATTTTACTCGATAAAAGCCATATAAATTTTTTCACATATCGTGTTAATGGCGGGAGCATCGTTAAGTTCTTAAACTTCAGCACCTCAGAAATCCTTAAAAGATGGTAATCTAAAAAGTTTAGAACGATTGAAAACTTTTAGTCATCACTGGAGGTGGCTTCCTTGGAAATCACTCTCGACAGATTCAAACCAAAAATTACCCGGCCCTTCAGGAGGAAGAATGAGTACTGGGTCAAGCTCATAGATGAGAGCGGCGAGTATATAATGAAGTTCAAGAGCCCCCTGGAAGCTGAGGACGCTGTTTATGGTCTTCTGGACCTTCAGGTCTACGGGGGCAAGGTGAAGCTCAAAGTCAGGGAGGGGAATGTTATTGAGGACATAGAGGTTATTGAGCTTTACAAACCCTCCGCGAAGGAGCTTCTGAAGGAGTATTTCACCGATTAGTATGATGGACTTTTCTGTTCATTGTCCCCCATATTTTGACAAAAACCTATATATAACCTTAGGAACATAGAGTATTATTGAAGCACTTCAGCGCACTCAAATTAGCAGGCTGAAATGGTTCTGGAGGTTTGTTATTATGGCCAGAAGGAAGAACAAAGAACTCCTTGAGCTCGCAATGGACATTGCAGGCGAGGAAGCTGTTGAGGTAATCAAAGCTCTGGAGAAGAAAGGGGAGGCAACTGACGAGGAACTGGCCGAACTCACGGGCATCAGGGTCAACACCGTGAGGAAGATTCTGTACATATTCTACGACAACCAGCTTGCTGAGTTCAGGAGAACCAGGGACAAGGAAACCGGGTGGTACTACTATTACTGGCATCTTGAGACCAGAAGGCTGCCCGAGATACTGAGGGCAAAGAAGATGGCAGAGCTCAACAAGCTGAAGCAGATGCTCGAAGAGGAGACGAGTGAGATTTACTACCACTGCGGCACCCCGGGACATCCAAAGCTAACCTTTGATGAGGCCATGGAATACGAGTTTCAGTGCCCCATATGCGGCCAGATGCTCATGCAGTACGACAACACCGAAATCGTTGCCGAGCTGAGGAAGCGCATAGAAGAGCTTGAGGTGGAGCTCGGACTCAGGAAGAAGCCGAGAAAGAGGAGAACAAAGAAGAAAGAGTGAATGGCTGGTTTATGAACTTCGGGGATGAGAAAAATGAGCGATATTGTTATTCTGGAGAAGGTTTATGGAGACAGGAGCGGTTTTGAAAAACTCAGCAGAAAGCTGAAATCCCTAATCGGGGAGCTTGAAGTTGAATGGAAGCTTTCCGTTACAAAGAAGCAGTGGGTTAAGGTTAGCATTGGGGGAGAGGATGAGGAGATATCTGCCAACCTCATCAGGGAGGAATTCGGAGAGGTGCCCTACAAACTGAGCCGTATCAGTGAGGGGGAGACCTACAGAGGTCGCTTTACAGACCTCGGGAAGGTGGGATACGGTGCGTATGTGGATATAGGGATTTTTTCTCCGTCTCCCAAGGATGCACTCCTGCCCCTATACTACCTGAAGAGAACATTCGGCGAAATGCCCGTGAGACGCATGATAAAGGAGTTTGGATGGGTGGACTATCTTCCCGTTGAAATCCGGCTTGAAAAGGTTGAATTTGGGACAAGGAGTGTTGAGGCAGAGTTTTCAGAGAAGCAGCTGAGAACTATCAAGAAATGGCTGAGTGACGGCCACGACAAGCTGTTCATCGCAGGAACTGTGAGCGAGAGGATCGAAGAAGCGCTCATAAAGACCGGTCATGGAAGGGACGTTAAGAGACTGGAGGAGCTCGGCCTTATGGAAACCCTCCTGATCCTCAAAAAAGGAACCCATGCGCCGGGCATCATCAAGGAGATAGGCCCGCTGATAAAACCCGCCGTTATCGGGGCTGTTAAGTTTCAGGTTTGAGGGGTGAGCCTTGAGAGCATCCGCACCGGAAGCGCGGATATGAGGATGTAGTCAAAGGGGAGGAGCCGGGGATTCCACAGGGTGATGTACAGGTATATGACCAGTAGTATAACCAGAAACGGGATCTGCCCCTTTGTTTTTCTTATTCCCCCCCTGATGAAGCCGATGGAGAGGTATATTATCAGAACCAGCTGGATTGCGCTTTCTTTAAAAAGCGTCATGAGGGCTGAGACTCCATCTGCGGGAAGCTGCACCGGCAGGCTCAGGGAGAAGGGGGAGTAGAAATACACTGCCAGGATTCCAATGCCCGAAAGCAGCAGGTAGATGTAGTTCCTGACGTACCTCTTGGGAAACGCCATTATAAAGGCCGCCGGCAGGAAGAGAAACCACGGCACAAAATACACCAGTGCCACGGTGAGCAGTGCGAGCAGCAGGGTCTCGCAAAAAGCCGTGAGCCTCTGAGGATCGAAGGTGAAGTTGAGGGCAACCGCGAGGGTCAGGATAAAGATAAGAATCGGGAGGGAATATGCGTTTATTGTGGTCAGGTATGACCTGAACGTCGGGGATGCAAAGACCAGCCCCGAGAGTATGAAGCCGTATTCACGGTGCCTCTTTGGAGCGAGATAGTAGAGGAAGGAGATTATCAGGAGGATGCACGTGGCCTGGAGAATCGAAAATGCCTCCTCCGTGGGGGAGAGCAGTTTGAACCATGAGCCGACTAGCATCACGGAGGGCGCGGAAAGGCCTCCAAAATAGGCAAATTCAACACTCCTCCCGAATAGGGGGAGGGCATCTGGGCTCAGGGGAAATGGCCTTGAGTTGACCATCCACACCGCAAAGAGGAAGGCTGAGATTAGGTAGAAGATTCCGGAATAGCCGCTTCTCCCCAGTGCATAGGCGAAGATAATCACGATCAGGAGGAAGATAAGAATCTCAATCCATTTTTCTCTTGGAGTAAACCTGTACATACCCGAGAAAGCCTTCTCAGTCAGGTATATGTTGTCCTCCCTTCCGGTTATGAAGATGTATCTCCCCGCCACGATAACCATCGGCTCCAGGGATTTCTCGGGGGAAAGGTTGGTCAGGTGCCAGAGCTTTTTCATCTCGGGGTTCTCGCGCACATTGCCGACGAGCACTGTGACGTCAGTGCCCTTCTTTTTGAACCTGGAGAGCTTGCTGTCTATGTAATGTGCCCAGCTCACCGAAAACTTTGAGGTTCCGGGAATGACGGTGTAGGATGAGCCGGAGTTAAGAAAGTGATTAAAGGCATCCCTGTCAGGGTAGTAGCTCATATCCTGAGCGGATACAAGGGGAATAAAGAACATGAGCAGCAGCATAAGGGTCAACAGCTTTCTCATTGTCTCCCTCTCTGGTGGATTGTCAGGAGAAGTTAAAAATTTAATGCAGCCGGGTTTCCAGAGGATGAAAATAAAAGCGGGGGAAATCCTTATTTTCCGGCTTCTTCAATCCTCAAGCTTCGCGGTGAGCTTGTCAACTATTCCCATGATGGCCTTTGCCGCCGGTGTGTCCTCGTAGAGGACTATGGGTATCCCGGAATCGCTCGCCTCCCTCGCCTTGAGGTCAATCGGTATCTTGCCGAGGAAGTCGACGCCCTCCTTCTGGGCGAGCTTTTCACCGCCGCCTTCCCCGAAGAGGTCTATCTTGCCGCCGCAGTGGGGGCAGATGAGGTAGCTCATGTTCTCGACGACCGCTATGTAGGGAATCTCCATCTGCTTCATCATGTTCACTGCCTTCCCAGTGTCGAGCAGAGCGACCTCCTGAGGGGTTGTAACTATTATGGCAGCATCGAGCTTCAGGCTCTGCACAACCGTGAGGATTTCGTCCCCCGTCCCCGGAGGGAAATCGACTATCATGAAGTCAAGGCTGCCCCACTTCACATCGCCGAGGAGCTGCTTGATGGCCTTCGTTACGAGCGCCCCGCGCCAGATGATGGGCTGGTCTTCTCCCACGAGAAATCCCATGCTCATGACCTTTACGGGGGTGGTCTGCCCCATGAAGTCATTCACCGGCGGAATCATCTCAAAACGGCCATCTTCAAGCTTCTCTGCAAGAACCTCCGCCTTTTCGACCCCGAGCATCTTGGCTATGTTGGGGCCGTGGACATCGGCATCGAGGATACCCACAAAATAGCCTTTTCTCGCAAGGGCAGCGGCTATGTTGACGGCCACAGTGGATTTGCCGACGCCGCCCTTTCCGCTCAGGACGGCTATCTTATACTTCCATTTGGCCTGCTTCTCGTTTATTCTCTGGGTTAGGGGATCAGCGCCGAGGCCTGATATGTTAAGGGTTGGAGGAGTTTTAATCGTCATGCACACCACCTCTTTTTTAGGTAATTCTAATTCAGAGTACAGGGACGCGCTTATAAGCTTTGTCCCGAAATGTGACAGTATGGGACAGAACTGGGTATTAAATCACATCGCAATCCTCAAAAAGCATATATTTGAAAATAAACAAGACAAATCTGGGTGATTTTATGATTGTTAGGCGGATTCTCTTGACAATAATCATCATGCTGCTGGTATTTTCAATGGTCCTCCAGTTTAATGCTGCCTCAAAAACAATAAATGTTGTTGTTATCATGGTTAAAGCGGCCGAAAACAGCACCGTTGAGGAGCTTCGGAGCGCCATGGCTATTCTAGCCGATAGAATCCATGCAGTATCACCTCAAAGCAGGGTCAGGGAGGAAATCCATGGCGGGAGAATAACCCTTATAGTAGAGGATATGGAGGATAACAAAACAGCGCTCCTTAACGAGGTGGTCACGAAGAGGGGCGGGGTATACGTGGAATTTCAAGGCAGGGTTATAGCCACAAACTCCGATGTTGTGAATGTCTCAAACCCGATGATTGAGAATTTAAATGGAAAATGGATGTGGAGGATTCCCTTCAGGATATCGGATGATGCCGCATGGGGGTTCGGCAATGCTGTGAAAGGAAAAGCCGGCTATCCCGTCGATATTTTTGTTGACCCTCCGGAGAACTGTCTCATTATAATGGCTCCGGAACTGTACAGAATGATATCCTCCTCTACCTTTAATGCAATGGCCCCTGGCTCGATATCCCTTCTTGAGAGAATCCGGCTGGCTTTTAATGTTATCGCGGTTCCATATTTCCCTGAAAATGAGAGCAGGATAAAAGAGCTCGCAGAAAAGAGCAAAAAGGCTGTTCTGATAGGCATCACAGGGAGGCTGGGGGAGGAGCTGAGGATGAAGGGAATAACCGTTGTCTCATTCAACGAACCCAACGAAAACCCCTCACATCTTATCAGAAGGGCTTTGGGGCTGTTCGGCCCTTACCTTCCGAAAGCCTCGCCCTTTAGGGTGGGGATGCAGTATTCTTGAGTCTGCCTTTCAAATCACCGAAAGCCTTTTAAGTTTTGGAGTGGTAATGGACTTGGAGAGAGTCCTTTCAGGGATAGCCCTCTTGGAGGGCTTTCATCGTGTCCCCGCCAGAGCGGGGATGACGGGCATCCTTCGGGCAGTTGGAGTTTGGAGGGGGCTTTGAAGCGATAACCCCGAGCCTGCCTGCTCTGGCAGGTAGGGGTAACGGGGGGAAGACCCTCCCCGAGGGGTTCAGGGAACCCTTGAAAGGGTTCCCGATGGAGACCCCTCAAACCTCCCCGTCAATAGCGAGGGGTTGAGCTGAACCCCCGCAAAGGGGAGGAGGTCAGAGTATAGGGGAAGGTTTAACGAAAGGACGGTCCGTAAAGGACATAATGATAACGGGCTTAGCTCCCACCAGAGAAGAAGCCCTAAAGGATGGCCTTATACTGTATGCCATGTTAAGTTCCAATCCTTTACCTGTTCGGCTTGAGGTAATTTCTATCGAGCACACAACGACAGCTCCAACCCTTAAGGCCCCCAGTGGCAAAAGGATATGCGGGACTGGGAGTCTGATGCTGCTCAGCGTGTTTTTAATCCCTGTGTTCTGCAGAAACCGCCGCGGCCGGCAGTAATCAAAAATAGAAGAAGAAGCTCATGGAAGCGTAACCTCGACACCGAGAACCTTCCACATGGCCTTAATCTGGTCTTTCATGACCTGTATTGCCTCGGGCTTCTTGAAGAGGTGCTTGAATCTTCCCTGGAGCTTGAGGTACTCCTCGATGGGCTTCTTGAACTCAATTGCAACGACCTTTCCACCCTCGCGCTTGACCTTAGCGCCTCCTCCCGGGCTCTGTATCTTGATGTTGTGGAAGTCGCCGTTCTCTATCTCGAAGAGCGGCCAGACACCGGTCTCGATGGCGAGTCTTGCAATTTCAACGGTCTTCTCGGGCGGTGTCCTCCATCCCGGCACGCACGGGGCAAGAACCTGTACGAACGCCGGGCCATCGACTTTGGCGGCCTTCTTCATCTTCCTGACGAAATCGTAGGGGTTCCCTATGTTTGCGGTGGCAACGTACGGAACCAAGTGGGCTGCTGCTATAAGAGCGACCCACTTCTTGGGTTTGTCCTCACCGATTGAGTACTTGCCCGGCGGTGAGGTGGTTGTCCAGGCACCGTAGGGTGTTGAGCTTGACCTCTGGATTCCGGTGTTCATGTATGCCTCGTTGTCGTACATCAGGTAGACCACGTTGTGCCATCTTTCGAGCATCCCGCTCAGGGCCTGCATACCTATATCTGCCGTGCCTCCGTCACCGCCTATGGCCAGGATTTTGCCCTTCCTTCCGAGCTTCTTCCATGCGGCATCAACACCACTGGCCGCAGCAGCTGCGTTCTCAAATGCGACGTGTATCCATGGGGCCTTCCAGGCGGTGTAGGGGAAGACCGCGCTCACAACTTCCATACATCCCGTGGCGTGGGCAATGGCAAAAGCATCTGGATTACCGTACTTCTCCTCCATGGCCTCGCTGAAGGCCTTTGTGGCGAGCTTCATGACTATTGCGGGGCCGCATCCGGCACATGCGGCGTGACCGGGTGCCCAGTACTCGCGAGTTGTAATCGGGGGTTTTCTTACAGCCATCTTCCTCACCTCACAAAATCTCCTTCCTCAGGCCGATCCAGTGAATCTCTTCCTCAACCCCTTCACCAAGGGCCTTCTCTGCGATGTCGACAACTTCCTCAAGGTTCTCGAAGGTGACGTCCCTGCCGCCGAGGCCGATGATGAAGTCGAGAACTACCGGTCTATCCTTCTCGTTGATGAGCGCCCTGCCGACATCGGCATAAACCGCACCGCCGCTTCCAAAGCTTATGTCCTTTTCAAGGATTGCGAGAACCTTTGTCTTCTTGGCTAAAGCCCTTATCTCCTCAATCGGGAACGGCCTGTAGACGGTTATCTTTGCGGCGCCGATTCTGACGCCCTCCTCCCTCTTCTTGTCGACAAACTCCTTGACCGTTCCGGCCAGAGAACCCATTGTGACGAGGATTATCTCAGCATCATCGGTTCTGTACTCCTCGATTATGTGATACTTCCTTCCGAATTTCTTCTCGAACTCGGCGAAGACCTCCTTTATGACCTCCCTGGCGTTCTCCATTGCCTCCCATACCGTGTATCTGGCCTCCATGTAGTGTGCCGGGAATCCGAGGGCACCCTGTGTAATTGGTCTCTCCGGATCGAGATAGGCGTGCTTTGGAACGTATTCGCCGAGGAACTCGTCGACAACCTCCTGGTCGGGTATCTCGACGGGCTCGACTGTGTGCGTGAGGATGAATGCGTCGAAACCAACCATCGCCGGAAGGAGAACCCTCTCGTCCTCGGCCACCTTGAACGCGGCGAGAACAAGGTCAAGGGCTTCCTGGTTGTTTTCGGCATAGAACTGGAGCCATCCTGTGTCCCTCTCGCTTATCGTATCCTGCCAGTCATTCCAGATGTTGATCGGAGCACTTAAAGACCTGTTTCCTATGGCCATGACTATCGGGAGTCTCATTCCGGCAGCTATGAAGAGGATTTCGTGCATTAAGGCGAGACCCTGTGATGCTGTCGCTGTGAAGACCCTGACACCCGCGGCTGAAGCACCAACACATGCCGAGATGGCTGAGTGCTCGCTCTCGACCTTGATGAACTCGGCGTCCATTTCCCCATCTGCCACAAATTCGCTGATCTTCTCGGGCACGAGTGTTGACGGTGTAATCGGAAATGCCGCAACGACCTTCGGCCTTGCGAGCTTGGCAGCCCAGGCAGCGGCTTCATTACCTTTCATAACCTTTCTTATCGGCATCCATACCACCTCACTTTCACTTAGTTTCCCTAACCATGACTATGGCTTTTGTCGGGCACTCATTTGCGCAGATTCCGCAGCCCTTACAGTAGTCGTAATCAAAGACCGGGTAGTTCTCCTCGTCCAGATAGATGGCTGGCTCAGGGCAGTAAATGTAGCACAGGTAGCACCTGACGCACTTATCCCTGCTGAACTCCGGCATGAAGACTCTCCATGAACCCGTCTTGTTCACAACGCTGCTTCCCGGAATGTAGACCACTGCTCCGGGGGTCATTTTTTCACTATATTCCTTCTCAACTCTCTCAATCTCCATTTTGAACGGGCTTTCGGCCATTTCTACCACCTCATCATATGGATTCAATCAAGGTAAAATTAAATCAGCCGAAGACCTCGGCCTTCTTTTTGAGCTCTTCCCACTCCCTGAGCACCCACTCCTGAAGCACCTCTATGTCCTCCTTCGTCATGTACTTAAACCTTCCCTGCAGCTTGAGGAACTCTTCGAGCGGCTTCGGCTCCTTCTTGGTTGACGGCATGTTTATCTTGTATTTACCGTTTTCGTATTCAAAGAGCGGGAAGTAAGCCGTCTGGACGGCAAGCCTTGCGAGCTCTATTGACTTGTCCGTTGGTGAGCGCCAGCCGGTCGGGCATGGAGCGAAGAGCTGTATGAAGCTCGGGCCTTCTATCCTCTGGGCCTTCTTAAGCTTTCTCATGAAGTCCTCGGGGAAGGCCACGCTTGCCGTTGCTGCGTAGGGTATCTTGTGGGCAATGACGATGTCGATGACCTTCTTCTTGTGCCTCCTCTCAAGGAAGTGCTTCTTTCCTCCGGGTGTATTGGTTGTCCAGGCACCGTAGGGTGTTGAGCTTGACCTCTGGATTCCGGTGTTCATGTATGCCTCGTTGTCGTACATTATGTAGAGGCCGTCGTGTCCCCTCTCAAGGAATCCGCTTAAGGCCTGAAGGCCTATATCGGCTGTGCCGCCGTCACCTGCCCAGCCGATGACCATTATGCCATCCTCGCCCTTGACCTTATACCCCTTGGCCTTGAGTGCGGCCTCGATGCCGCCTATAACCGCACCGGTTGTCTCAAAGGCCGTATGGAACAGAGGGGCGTTGAAAGCTGAGTACGGCCATGGGCCTGCTATGATTGTGGAACAGCATGCTGGGATTGCAAAGATGGCTTTTTTGCCGTATGCCTTCAGGACATATCTGAGCCCAAGTGCAGCAGCACAGCCCTGGCAGGCGGTGTGGCCGGCATAAAAGTTTTCCTCAAATGGCAGGGATAACCTTCTCCTGATGTTCTCCATTTCTCTCACCTCTTCAAATGATACCACTCAACTTCCCTGTCCAGCTTCCCGGCCTCTATGATTGCCTTCATGTCCTCCGCTATCTTCCTGACGTCGCTCACCGTGAAGTCCCTTCCTCCAAGGCCGACTATGTAGTTCTTCATAACCGGATGGGCATCTGTGTTGTAGAGAACTCCTTTGGCCTCGTTGAAGAGTATGCCCTCCTGACCGAAGGAGTAGTTTCTGTCGAGGACGGCTATGCCCTCCACATGCTTTGCCAGCTCATACAGTTCTTCCTTCGGGAATGGTCTGAACCACCTGACCTTTGCAGCGCCGACCCTGTAACCCTCGCTCCTCAGAACATCGACGGCCTGCTTTACCGTCCCCATCAGGGAACCGAGCCCCATGAAGACGAAGTCAGCATCTTCCGTGCGGTAGAGCTCAATCATCCGGCTGTAGTCCCTTCCAAAGCGCTCCTCGAACTCCCTGCCAACCTCATGGATGACCTTCTTGGCGTCTTCCATGGCCTTCTGTATCTTGTAGCGGAACTCGTAGTAGTCGTTGGGGGTTCCGAGGGCGCCAACCGCTATCGGGTTGTCGAAGTCGGTCAGCGTGTAGAGGGGCTTCCTCGGCGGGAGGAACTCGTCAACGAGCTCCTGCGGAATCATCTCAACGACATCGTAGGTGTGACTCAGGATGAAGGCGCTCTCAATAATCATGGCCGGCAGATTGACGGTCTCCGCCACCTTGAACGCCATAAGGACGCCGTCGTAGACCTCCTGGTTGTTCTCGGCATAGAACTGCATCCATCCGGTGTCCCTCTGGGCGAGGCTGTCGGTCTGGTCGTCCCATACGCTCCACGGGGGAGCCATAGCCCTGTTGACATCCACCATGACCACAGGAAGCCTTGCACCGCTCGCCCAGTGGAGCATCTCGTGCATCAAAGCTAATCCCTGAGCAGAGGTGGCGGTGAAAGTCCTTGCTCCGGCCGCGCTCGCTCCTATACAGGCGGCCATAGCGGAGTGCTCGCTTTCGACGGGGACGTACTGGAGGTTTTCAACCTCTCCGTTGGCCAGAAACTCGGATATCTTCTCGATTATGCTCGTCTGCGGCGTGATTGGATAAGCGGCAACAACCTCAACACGGGCGTCCCTTGCGGCGTATGCAGCGGCATAATTACCGCTTATAACCTTTTTAATCGGCTTATACCCCACCATCTCACTTCTCCTCCTTTTCCATGGTTATTGCCTTCGTTGGACACTCGTTTGCACAGATTCCGCAGCCCTTACAGTAGTCATAGTCTATGCCAACGTAGCCATCATCCCTGATGAATATCGCCGGCTCGGGGCAGAACTTCCAGCAGATGTAGCACTTGACGCACTTTTCGTCATCAACGACCGGTATGAATGTCCTCCAGTCTCCGGTGAAGTTGATAAGCGTCGTCCCGAGGCTTATGGGGGCTTCAGGATACTCCTCAACGGATTTAAAGGCTATTTTCTTGGCGGCGCTTTTCCTTTCTCCAAATAGTGTGTTCAAATTTCTCACCTCAGCGGCTTTTAAGCAAGTTAAAGGAAAGAGAATCAAAGCTCATAGGTCTCTGTCTTCTCAAAGGCTTCTGCTGCTGCCTTGGCGTTCTTTTCACCGAGAGCTCCGGAGAAGACCCCCTGGATGGCCTTCTGGACGTGCTCAAGGGTTACAACGCCCGTGGCCTTGGCAACTGCCCCGAGAATAGCTGTGTTTGTGATCGGCAGTCCGAGAACTTCGAGGGCTATCGTTGTGGCATCGACGAGCGCCAGCTTGGCCGGTTTCTTCTTGAGCTTTTCGAGGACTTCATCCTTGCTCTTTTCTGTGTTGACGATGACAGTTCCGCCGTCCTTGAGTCCCGCGGTGACATCCACTGTGTCCAGCAGGGATGGGTCGAGGACAACGACGACATCCGGCTCGTAAATCTGGGTCTTTATCCTGATGGGTTTTTCATCTATCCTTGTAAATGCTGTAACTGGAGCACCTCTTCTTTCAACCCCGAAAAACGGGAATGCCTGAACATATTTTCCTTCGAGGAATGCTGCTGAAGCCAGTATGTTTGCGGCGGTAACCGCACCCTGTCCACCTCTACCGTGAAAACGAATCTCTATCATTTTCCTGCCTCCCAAACTTTTTCAGTTATTGTTCCCCAAATGCATTTATTTGCCTTTCGGTATAAGGTGAAGGAAGTCTCGGCAGGTGTCTTTGGGTAGGAATGGACTCAATTAGTTTTCGATGCTTAAACCCGGACATCATTTCTCGAAAATTTTTCCCGAAAATTTTTAAATGAATCCTCGCCTATATAGCTCTATATAATCTATAGAGGTGGTGGCATGGAGGTTCTTGCGGTAACAGCGGTGGCAATAGCATTCTACATTGCATGGAACATAGGTTCCAATGATTCGGCAAACGCCATGGGAACGGCAGTTGGTGCAGGGGTGCTGAGCTTCCGCCAGGCCACCCTCACCATAGCCATATTCGTCCTCATGGGGGCATACCTCAGGGGCTACAAGGTCATGAAGACCGTGGGAAGGGGAATCGTCCCTGAGGGTTATCTAACGCTGGAGATGGCGATAATAGCCCTCCTGGCCGCTGGAATCTGGGTAACGATAGCCACGGTGAAAGGTCTCCCAGTTTCAACGACGCAGGCGATTATAGGCGGTGTGGTTGGTGTTGGTCTGGCAATACATGCCCCTGTAAACTGGAGGACTCTGGGAAAAATAGCCGGGGCATGGGTTCTCTCTCCAATAATAGCCGGTATTCTGGCCATGCTTCTCTACCGGTTCTATGGCTACATAATCGGGAGAATGAGGAGTATCAGCATGATCGAGCTCCTGTATAAATGGCTGGCTGTCCTGGGAGGAGCTTACATGGCGTTCAACTTTGGAACAAACGAGGTCGCAAATGCCTCCGGCCCCTTAGTGGGAGCGGGCTTTGTGGGGCCAAAAATTGCCGGGATATTCGTGGCAACGGCGCTCTCGGTGGGGGCTCTGACATTCAGCTATGCGGTCATGCACACCGTGGGGAAGAAAATAACAGCCCTCGGCCCGACATCTGCCTTCGCCGCCCAGTTCGGCTCCGCAATGGCCGTCAGCCTTGCAAATGTTTTGGGCCTGCCTGTTAGCTCAAGTCAGGCCATTGTCGGAGGTGTCATAGGTGTTGGTATAGCCGCAGGCGAACACGTGAATAAATCCGTGATTAAGGATGTTATCTTCGGATGGGTTGCGACGCCGACGACGGCCATAATTATATCCCTCGTGATATTCAAGGGGTTTTCTTTGGTGGGGATGATTTAAGTGCTTTTTAATTTAGATACAGATTTTTGAGTATGGTGTTTGGGTGTTTTATCTTTAAGTTCCAGGTTTTCTTTGTGGTTATTTTGAGTTTTATGGTTTTGTTTTTGGTTTTGAGGTATAGTTGGTTGTTTTTGAGTTTGAGGGTTTGGATTTCCTCGTGGGGGTTAAAGCACTCGTGAGATTTCAGTGTTGAAGTGAAGACGCAGGCTTTAGAATCATAAGCGAGGGCAAGGTAATTCTCGTTAGCCTGCATTAAAACCCTCCCATTCAAACTCACCCCAACCCTCCTAACGAGCTTACCCCCTTCAAAAAGCACCACACTCCCCCTCACGGCCACGTAAACCCTGTCCCCATGTCAGAGTCCTAAAATCCTGTATGCTTTTACCTTCCCACCAACCTGTAAGTAAACAGTGTTCCCGTAAATTCTAACTGCCTGCGGTTCTTCCTTCAGGCTTTTGCAGGCTATTTTCTTTAAGCTGCTGGTGAGGACGCATAAGCCGTTTTTCTCCTTTCCCTCCACGTTGGCGAATGAGTATGCAACAGCAACATATCTTTCACTCACATCCAGCTTGAGTTTAGCTCCAACCGTTATGCCCCAGATGCTGTCAAAGTAAGCCCTCCTCACCTCAGACCCTTCAACAAGATAAACGTGCCCCGTTGAAGTTGCTAGGTATATTTTACCACCAAGGAATTTAACAGCCCCCACAGTTGCCCCATGCTTCTCCTGAAGGCAGATTTTCCTACTGAGCGCACCAGTCTTCAAATCAACCCAGTAAAGACAGGGTTTCACATTTAATTCCTCATTCCCCTGCTTGAGGAATAGCAGAGTGCCATTGGAATAGAACAGGGGGGACAAGAGGCCTTTAAACTTGGTTTTCCAGAGCTCTTTTAGATCTTTTGTTATGAAGACTGCATAAGTGTCTGTTCCCGGATCCCCAGGATACATGGCATAAAGGAGCCCTCCGTTGGGAAAACATAGGGATGAGGCTTTTTGACCGTAAAATGTGTAGTTTAAGGTCTTATTCACACCGCTTATATCGAAGGTCACAGTTATAGAGCCCTTTGTAACCTGCACTTTGAAAGGACATTCATGGCGGGGAAGATATGATGAGACTGCTGAACTGTTGGAATAACCAGTTTTTTCCGGATTCATTTCTATCAGAACACCTCTGAAAGAAAAATACAAAACCAAAGCAACTAAAAGCAAAACCACTAAAATCTTCTTCCGACTCATGACTTCTCCCCCCAACTGAATTTGATTATCCACTTCCAACCGCATTGGCTACCATATTCGCTCCTTGTACATACTACAAAGTTTTGAGACTTTGATTCATCAGGTGCAAAGCACCACCCCCAAGCAGGAACCATCAAAAACACTATATACAACCCAATATATAATACTTTCCATCGTCACAGTCAAGCATTACAAACAAAACACAAATGCACACATCCAGCACAAAACAAACCAAAAACAACAAGTAAAAAACAATTACTCAAACTCCATTTTGAAACTATTCTCAGCTGAAATCCTCTCTACCTCAACCCCCAGCCTCGTCAGCTCCTTTATCATTCCGGTCTGCACAAAGGCCTCAATCCTCGTCCTCTCACCGTACTCCACTTCCAGGATTTCGCCGATGGAGTTCAGGAGGGCCATTACCTGGGGAATCTTCTCCTTTTCAGGGATTACTATCTCAAAGAGCCTGTATTTTGGAAGTGTTAAAATTACCCTCTCAAGGGCGGAGTGGAGCTCGTCCAGCAGGGAAAGCCTGGCCGATATAGAGACTGTATCAAAAAGGTTTATTCCCCTTTCGTCTGCTAAAGCAGCCACCCTCCTCCTTTTGTCCTCGATATCCTCCCTTTCCGTGAGATCCATCTTATTCAGCACGGCTATAAGGGGCTTGTCCAGGGTTTTTAACTCCCTGAGGACCCTCAGAGACGCCAGAAACTTCCTTCTGAGTTCGCTCCACGGCTCGCTGGCATCCAGAACAAGGAGGATTACATCGGCTTTGACTATCTCCTCAAGCGTTGAGTGGAAGGCTTCAACTATAAAAGGCGGCAGGTTGTCTATGAATCCGACGGTATCGGTCAGAAGAACCTTCTTCCCGCCGAGCTTAAACCTCCTCGTCGTCGTGGCCAGCGTCGTGAACATCTGGTCTCTGACCTCTATCTCCTCTCCTGCAAGGGCGTTCAGCAGGGTGGATTTCCCGGCATTTGTGTATCCTGCCAGGGCAATGAGGATGAATCCGACCTCCTCCCTTCTCTTCCTCTTGACCTCCCTGTCCTCCCTTACTCTTTCAAGCTCCCGTCTTATGCGGCCCATTCTGTAGCGGATGTGTTTGAGGTACTGCTGGGTCTGATACTCCCCCATCCCCTTAAAGCCTGCCCTGTCTCCCATCTTTATCCTTCTGATGGCCTCCTTGACATGGGGGAGCTGATACTGGAGGTTTGCCAGCTCCACCTGAAGCTTTGCCTCTTTTGAATGTGCCCTCTGCTCGAAAATCTCAAGCACAAGCTGCCATTTATCGATTACATCTATCCCCAGTTCCTTCGTCAGGTTATATGCCTGTGATGGTGTGAGCTTGTTTGCGAATATTAGCTTATCAGGATGAAGTTCCAGTACGAGCCTTCTAATCTCATCCAGCTTTCCAGGGCCTATGTTGAACTTCGGGTGCTCTTCCCTGGCCTGTTCAATGATAGCAAGAACCTCATATCCCGCACTCTTCAGCAGCTCCTCAAATTCCCCCCTGCTGAGCTTTCTTTTTGGAGGGTGTCTTATTATCCCTATGGCCTTCATCGTGAGGGCATTAATGTTTGCCTTTAATATCCTTATGGTTGACAACCGGATGTTTAGGATAGAGCTTTAAACCCGGAGAGCAACTTTCTATCGGTGGTTCCCTTGGAGTATGACGAAGTTGAGGTTAAAATTAGGGAAATTGAGGAGCTCCTTGAAAGGCTCGGAAAACAGCACCCGAAGGAGATATCTGCCTTCTCAAGATTCCTCCGGGAAACCCTTGACAACAAGGCTCTAACGACGAGGGAGAAGGAGCTCATAGCGGTTGCCCTGGGAATAGCCGCCGGCTGTGAGTGGTGCATATACCTCCATACCCAGAAAGCCCTCGCGGCTGGTGCGACGAAGGAAGAGCTTGTTGAAGCGGGGCTCGTCGCAGTTCTAATGGGAGGCGGCCCGTCGCTGATGCATCTCATACCCCTCATGAAGGCAATAGAGGCGTTTGAGAAGGAGCATGGGGAATGAGGTAAAGGTGGAGATCAAGCCCCTCCAAGCTTGATAATTGCCTCCGCTATGTCTCCTTTTGTTTCTTCCAGGCTTTTTTTCGCGGTCTCATAATCGGCACCCGTCTGCTCCATGACGAGCCGGATGTCCTCTTCAGGTATCCTCAGCACTTCCCTTATCTCCTCCTCGCCGACTATCTGGTAGCTCCTCTCCCCGTGTGCGGTTATAACCGTAACGGCAGGCTCTCTGATCACTATCTCTCTGTCTTCCAGCCGGATTATGACCTCCTCAACCCCATCAAGCTCCTCCATCTTTATTCCCATCTGGCGCATGAGCTTCTTCATCTGCCTCGGATTCATTCCCATCATTTCTATCACCACAAGGGAGTTCAGGACAGGATTTTAAAAATGTTGGGAAGGCTCTGTCGGGATAGGCTCAATAATGGGTCAAAAGGGGCAGGCACACTCCGGCCAGTATTGGGCTTAGGGCTAAGCCTAAACTTAAACCTGAGATTAAGCTTAAATACTCAGGCAGCTTGGAATTTTATGGGGTGGCAGGATGCCGTTCGTTCCCCAGGGGAATGTGAGCGATAAAGGCCTGCTGGCGGCCATTATCGGGATGATTGTTTTTTACGGTGCTATGCGTGTCTATGCCAGGTTCATGGATGCATATATCCGCAGGAAGGAAAGGGAGCTCAGGGAGGAACTAAAAGAGGAAGAAGAGATGGGAGATGTTTACTGATTCTCTTTCTCCAGGAACTTCGAGGTCTCCTCATTCGTCTTCATTATCTTTGCCCTGTACTCCTCGTACTTCTTTCTGGCCTCTTCGGCCTTCTCTTTCTCGCCCAGATAGGCGTATGCCTCGGCAACATGCTTCCACCACATGGGGTCTTCTTCAGCTTCCTTCAGGCAGTACTCGAGGAACTTTCCGTAAGCTTCCCTCGCGAGCTCCTCCCTGCCGAGTTTGCGCGCTATGTTGCCGACGTCCTCCCAGAATACCCCTTCCTCTTCAGCTTCCTTCTGATAGTACTCCAGGGCTTTTTCCCAGGCTTCCTTCGCCTTCTCTTCGTTGCCCAACTCCGCATAAAGCTTCGCAACATCCTCCCAGAACCAGGGCTCCTCCTCGGCGTAGCGCTCTAAAGCTTTAGCGGCCCTCTCCATGTTTCCGGCCTTCTTCCAGTACTCGTGGGCCTCCTTGAGGTAGTAGGTGTCCTTCTCCTTCTCATAGAGAGCCTCGTAGATCTCGGCTGCCTTTTCGTACTTCTCGGCCTTCTCGTAGGCCCATGCTGCACTCTCCATCCAGCCGAGCTTTTCATACATCTCTGCGGCTTTGAGGTAGTTTCCGGCCTTCTCGTACTTTCTGGCTGCGGCTTTGTATTTTCCTGCCTTCTCAAGGCTTTCCGCCGAGCGGAAGCGGTCGGTTATGCTCAGGTCGGGCTCGCTTATGTACCAGATGCCGAAGGCAAGAATGGCCACAAAGAAAATTATTATCGCAAGGATGCAGTGAAGGTTCTGCCACGTTATGCTCAAATACGTTCCGTAGCCGCTTATAAGGGTGAATACGGCAAGTATAATTCCATACTTCCAGCTCTCGGCATAGAGCGTGAGCCCCGTAAAGAACAGCAGCATCAGTGTTACACCGAGAAATCCAAGGCTCAGAACAACCCTTACGAGCATTCCAAAGCCCCATCTGTAAATTATGGCAGCGGCTATCCCGAGGACAATGATCAAAAACCCGATGATGTATGCCTTTATCCTGTCCATTTTTCCACCCCCTCCAACTCAAGCAGGAATTTTTTGTACTCCATTTTCGGCGTGTAAAACCCCATGCCTTCGGATGAAACCACCCTGTGACACGGAACCACTATGGGATACGGGTTCCGCTTCATGGCCCCGCCTATGGCTCTCGGTGAGGTTCCGGCAAGTCCGGCCAATTCACCGTAAGTTATCACGCTTCCTCTTTTAACATTTTTTGTGAGTATTTCATAAACTTTCCGCTCGAAAGGCGTTACTCCCCTGAAGCTGAGGTATTTCATGGCCTCCTCGTTGTCCCGTTTTCCAACCGTGACGTCATGTACGAGTTTTGTAAACGGGGACTTTTCCACCTCCAGATTTACCTTAATACCTCTTTTAGCCAGAAAACCTGCCAGCGAGGTTATCCTCTCCTCCAGATAACCCCTGCCATCCAGGGAAAATGTTATTCCGTTGATTCTGTCCCCGGAAATGACCGCAATCCACATCGCCCTGCCGGAAATATCAAACCTCTCCACGCTCAGCATTTTTACACCTTCTCAGCTCTTCTACAGCTTTTCTGAGAGGGCCTGCGATGGAATGGGCCTCCCTTCCGTAGAGAAACGACCTTCCAATGAGCCGTCTGAATATGGTTTTAAAATATCTCCTCCTCACAGGGTCTTTTGGATATTCGAGGACCTCAAGGAGCTCCCCCCAGATCGCCACCACGGCATCCTTCTCCCTCCATGTGGCAGGCTCCAGAGAGCGTCTGACTTCGGAGGTTTTCTCCTCATACAGCTCATAGAGCACAACGGCCACCGCATGGCTCAGGTTCATGGTGGGATATGCCTCACTGGCCGGAATCCTAACGGTCAGATCCATAAGTTCAAGCTCCTCATTCTCAAGCCCCCTGCTCTCCCTCCCGAAGAAAAGTCCCACCTTTCCGGGATATTCCTCAAGCTTTTGTTTCAGTTCTCTCGGGGTAATCGGGGCCCTCTCTGCAATGTACTTCTTTCCGGCGATGGCTGTGGTGCCGACGGCCAGGTCGACCGCCGCCAGAGCATCTTCAAGGCTCTCTACGATTTTCGCCGCCTCAAGGACGTCCCGGGCGTGCATTGCAAACTTATATGCCTCACCCCTGATTTCCGGAGGGTTGACGAGTATAAGCTCCCCCACACCAAAGTTTTTCATGGCCCTTGCGACGAATCCGATGTTCATCTGATACTCCGGTTCTACAAGGATCACCACGGGCTTCATCTTTATCGGAAAAGATTTAAGGCGGGGGATTAAAATGCTTGCGGTGGGAGAATGAAACGCGGACTGCTTCTATACTCTTCAGCTTTTGTAATCTCGCTTTACATGGTGGTGGGGGTTATAATGGTGCTCTTAACCGGGGAGGCGATTGTTCTGGGCAGGAACGCGAGCGGTAATGCCATGCTCTTAGAGGTGCCTTTACTCGTACTGCCCCTCCTCTCAATTCTGTTTTTCAGGAGGAAGGCGAGGTTTTTCTCAGGCCTTTCACTATTCTCAGCATTTTCCCTGGCGCTGTTCCAGAGGGCTGATATTGCGGCGTCGCCGCTGTTCCTTGCAGGGCTCGCCCTTTCATTCCTCGCTCTCATAGCAGGATTCCCGAGGGAAAAGCAGCAGGTTAGCCTGAACGAGAGAACAGCGAATGCCATTCTGAGCACTGCCACGGTTGCGGTCATGGTCAGGGCATGGAGCTTTGCATGGCCCGCTGAACTGAAGCTGCCGGTGTTTCTTATGGGGTCTGTGGGCGTTCTGCTGCTTCTCTTCAGAAATAGGGTTGTGTCGAGTGGTGGCATTCCTCTCCTGGTGTTCTTTTACTGCTCGGCAGCATACACGCTCTATGCCTCGAACCTGACGAGCTGGAGGATTTTCTGGGGGTTTTCGATGGTTCTGCTTGCATACTCCCTACTCCCGCTGAGGAAGCTCCTGAGGTGATATCATGAGGATCTGCGTGCTCGGGGCTGGATCAATAGGCTCCCTCTTCGGGGCCCTGCTGGCGAGGGCCGGCAACAGGGTGGTTCTTATAGGGAGGGAGGAGCATGTCAGGGTAATAAATGAAAGAGGGCTCAGAATCGTTGGTACTGAAGATTTCACGGTATATCCGGAGGCTTTAACCTACGCCCCCGATGAGGAGCCTGATCTGATAATCCTCGCGACGAAGTCATACTCGACCTCGCACGCCCTTGACTGTGCCGCACGCTGCATCGGGAGGAGGACATGGGTTCTGAGCATCCAGAACGGCCTTGGGAATGAGGATCTCGTCCTAAAGCACACGAAAAACGTCCTCGGAGGAATCACAACAAACGGTGCGATGATGGTCGATTGGGGGACTGTCAGGTGGACGGGGAGGGGCATAACAACCATCGGCCTCTACCCAAAGGGCACCCACGGCTTCGTCGAAAGGGTGGCGGATACATTCGGTGAAGCAGGCATCGAGACGTACGTTACCGACAACATCATAGGCTGGAAATGGGCCAAGGTGATCGTCAATTCCGTTATAAATCCCATAGGAACCCTGCTGGAGGTTAAAAACGGCTTTATCCTTGAGGATGACTATCTTCAGGGGATTGCTGTGGAAATAGCGAGGGAGGGCTGCATAACGGCACAGCAGTACGGGGTGGAGTTCGAGGTTCATCCGCTTGAGCTCCTCTGGAGCACCCTTGAAAAGACGAGGGACAACTACAATTCCATGCTTCAGGACATCAGAAGGGGCAAAAAGACGGAGATAGACTACATAAACGGAAAAATCGTCGAGTACGCTGAGGGTATAGGGCTGAAAGCCCCGATGAACGCTCTCCTGTGGGCTCTTATAAAGGCAAGGGAGCGGAAGATAAATAAAGCGGAGTGATTATATCTCACCCGGGGGGATTGAAATGCCCATATTCGGTGGAAAGGAAAACAGTGTCTTTGGTGCTCTCAACAGGCACATGGAGGTTGTGGGAGCCACACTGGAAAAATTCAGGGAGATGATGGCGGCTTATCTCGATGAAGACCTGGAGAAAGCCAGAGAGCTGGAGGTTCAGGTGGGCAGGCTTGAGAGTGAGGCCGATTCTCTGAGGAGGGAAATAGAGACCATGCTCTATGAGGGGGCTTTTCTGCCTGCGAGCAGGGGAGATTACGTCAGGCTGTCGGAGGAAATTGACCAGGTTGCGGATGCTGCCGAAAGCGCGGCCCATACATTGATCCTTGCAAAGCCGAAGGTGCCGCTTGAGATAAAGGATGAGATTATAGCTCTCGTGGATGCTGCGCTCGAAACCTATGAAACCCTGATGGCGGGCGTGAAGAACCTCAACGTCGATGTGAATAAAGCATTGGAGTATGCCAAAAAGACGGAGGATGCCGAGGAGAGGGCCGATGAGCTTGAGTATGATGCAAAGAGGAAGGCCTTTGAAAGCGAGACGATAAGCACGTATGCAAAGCTTATATGGAACCAGATTCTGACGAAGATAGGGGACATAGCCGACAGGGCTGAGGATGCCTCTGATCAGGTGATGCTGATGGCAATAAAAAGGAGGGGTTGATATGAGGGTTTTGGTTGCTGCACCTTTGCATGAGAAGGCTTTTGAGGTTTTGAGAAATGCAGGTTTTGAGGTTCTTTACGAGGAGTATCCGGATGAGGAGAGGCTCGTTGAGCTTGTTGGGGATGTTGAGGCTGTGATAGTCAGGAGCAAGCCCAAGGTGACCCGGAAGGTTATCGAGGCCGCCCCGAAGCTCAGGGTCATCGGAAGGGCCGGCGTTGGTCTCGACAACATAGACCTTGAGGCGGCCAAGGAGAGGGGCATTGAAGTCGTCAACTCTCCCGGTGCCTCAAGCAGGAGCGTCGCCGAGCTCGCTTTAGCTCTAATGTTCAACGTCGCAAGGAAAATAGCCTTTGCCGACAGAAGGATGAGGGAAGGCGTCTGGGCCAAGAAGCAGTGCCTCGGAATGGAGCTTGAGGGCAAAACTCTGGGAATAGTTGGTTTTGGAAGGATTGGCTACCAGATAGCGAAGATAGCGAAAGCCATGGGCATGAACCTTCTCCTCTACGACCCGTATCCAAACGAGGAGAGGGCCAGAGAGGTGGGAGGAAAGTTCGTCGAGCTTGAGGAGCTCCTGAAGGAGAGCGACGTCATCACGCTCCACGTTCCCCTGCTGGATTCAACGTACCACCTAATCAACGAGGAGAGGCTGAAGCTCATGAAGCCGACTGCAATCCTCATAAACGCCGCCCGCGGCCCAATAGTTGATACGGATGCTCTGGTTAAGGCGCTCAGGGAGGGCTGGATTGCAGGGGCTGCGCTTGACGTCTTTGAGGAGGAGCCCCTGCCGAAAGGGCACCCGCTGACGGAGCTTGACAACGTGGTTCTAACGCCACACATCGGTGCTTCAACCGTCGAGGCCCAGATGAGGGCGGGCGTTCAGGTCGCCGAGCAGATAGTCGAAATCCTGAAGGGCTGATGCCCTTCTCCTTTCAAGATTTGCAGCATAATTCGAAACTTTTTTCATAAAGTCTGTCAGTATGGTGGTAATGTTTACCCGGAATGTTTGTCAGTATGGTGACAAACTTTTCTCGCTTTTTGACAGGTGATCTCAAGCTTTTTAATCCAAACATCGAATTTTAACTGGTGAACGCTGATTGTATGAGGATATCGTGGATTCAATCGTCGAGGCCATCCGTCTGGCGGTCACAGAGCTCCCTGAGGATGTTGTTGAAGCCCTTAAAAGGGCGTATTCTGAGGAAAGCGACAGGATAGCCCGCTTCAACCTGCGTAATATTCTGAAAACCGTTGAGATTGGAAGAAAAGATGGGATTCCAATCTGTCAGGATACCGGAACGCTCACATTCTTCGTCGAGGCCGGTGTTGAAAGCCCTTTTCTCGGCGAGGTTGAGGGCTGGATTGTCGAGGCCGTTAGGAGGGCAACCATGGAGATTCCGCTCAGGCCGAATGCCGTTGACCTGCTCACAAACAGGAATTCAGGAGATAACACCGGTCGTTTTGTCCCGGTAATACACTGGGAGCCCGTTGAAGGGGATTCGCTCAGGATTGCCCTCCTGCCCAAGGGAGGCGGAAGCGAGAACTGCTCGGCTCTGGCGATGCTATCCCCGGGAGAAGGCCGGGATGGGATAAAACGCTTTGTTATGGAGAGAATCAGGGAATGCGGGGGAAAGCCCTGCCCTCCGGTGATCCTCGGCATAGGCATCGGGGGCAGTGCCGACATGGCTCTACTCCTCGCCAAAAAAGCCCTCCTGAGGCCTCTCGGAGTGAGACATGAGAACGGAGAAATCGCCCGGCTTGAGGAGGAGCTCCTTGAGAGTGTCAACTCACTCGGGATCGGCCCGATGGGGATGGGCGGGAAGACCACAGCCCTGGACGTCAAGGTTGAGTATGCCCACAGGCATCCGGCCTCCCTGCCTGTTGGACTAATCGTTCAGTGCTGGGCTCACAGAAGGGCCTTTTTGGAGATTGAGAGTGATGGAAGCACCAGAATCTGGCAGTGATCCTGAACTTATCCCAGCCATCTCTGCAGGGTCTCCTCATCAAATAGCACCCGGAGCTCTTCGAGCATCCCCAAGCGCAGATACTCGTTTTCTTCTATCTTTTCCAGCCCTGCCCTGATATATTCCTTCCCGCTCTTTCCCCCGAGCTCATCCAGTATCCCGAGGAGTACGTAACCCATCCATCCTATGGCGTAGTTTGTGCCCTCGGCGAGCTCAAGTATTTTTTCGGAAGCCTCTCTGGCTCCGTCAAACCTTCCCTCCCCGATCATCGCCACCGCCCTCCTGAAGAGAGCATCTATTGCTCTACGGTAGTTTTTAGTCCTTAGGAAGTATTCAGCGGCTTTTCCAGAGCTTTCGGATGATGTCCTGAAATCCCTGAGGAAGTAGCTGACGATGCCGATCTGGATGTATCCGAGGTTCTCCATATAGGGCAGGCTGTATGCCTCCGCAACCTTCAGCCCCTCCCTGTAGTACCTGCCTCCCTTCTCAAGCTCCCCCATCTCGACGTAGAGGTAACCTATGTGGTATAGGATGAGGGACTCAAGCTCCGGATGAACGAGCGGATACTCCCGGATGGCTTCGAGCTCCTTGAATGCGTTTTCTATGGCCTCTTTGCGCTCCCTCTTAAACGTGTGCACCTTCGTAACCTCGATGTAGTAGCCGAGCCTCATGTAGGGGTCGTCCCTGTGGAGGAAAAAGAGCCCTTCCAGCTCCGAGAGGCATTCCTCTGCTTTCTCAATCTCCCCGATTTCGCAGTAAACATCGGTGAGCATCATGAGGACATCAAACCTGTGAAAGTCATCTTCAATCTCCTCTCTGACCTCAAGCCACAGCATGAGGGCCTTCTCAAAAAAACCCCCTGTTGAAATAAAGTCTCGCTATCTCCTCCCTCGCATAGGGAACTTCCCTGATTTTTTCGAGCAGTTTTTGATATGCAAGGGGAAAGTCGAGGGCAATCCTCCAGAACCTCCTTATCCTGATTTCGGTCATTTCTCCTATGAGCTCTCTGTCCCCCAGTCGGATTGCATACTTAAATGCCCTGAGGAAGTCCTTTGCCGTGTTCTTTTCCAAGAGATATCTAATGTATCCGAGGTAATACTCTCCGGCCGGTATATCCCTGATGCCGATTAAAAATCCCCTGAGCAGATCATGCACGTGATATCTTTCCCCTGTCCTTTCCACGAGGCCCTTATTCAGAAGGGAATAAAGGGTGAGAAAAATATTCCGTGCGTGTATTTCCCTCAGTGCGGACAGCTCGACAGGTTCATCAAAGAGTGAAAGGAGCTGAAGTACAGTTCTCTCCTCATTGCTCAGGCCCTGATAAACCTCCCTGAGAAGGTACTCGAATAGAAACGGGGAATCCATGGGTTTTGATGCTTCCGATACCAGAACCAGCATCAGGGGATGGCCGAGGGTAAAGTGATAAATCCTGCTGAATTCCCCGGGGGTTATGCCGGGCATCTTGAGGTTCAGAAGTCTGTATGACTCTTCACTGCTCAAACCCCTCAGATGTATCAGGAGAACCCGTTCATCGTAGCTTATCGCCGGCTTTTCCCGTGAAATCAGGATTAGCTTCCCCCTCTCAAGCCGGGAGGCCAGAAATCTTATCATGGAGCTAACATCGTCATCCCTGCATTTATGGAGGTCATCAAACACTACCGTGGCCTCTGTTCTGGTTATTCCTTCAAGAGCAAGCCCCCTGATTGTGGAGAGCTCCTTTCCACCGGCTCTCATGTACTCTATCATCGCCCGGAATCCACGGAGGTTCAGATAAAGTGCCAGCTGCCATGCTATATACTCCACGGTGTCTTCCTCGGTCATGGAGTGCCAGAATGCATCACCGAAAACCCTAGCACCGAGACTCGATTTCCCTATCCCCGCCATGCCGAATATCACGGCAACGGGATGATTGCCCTTGAGCAGCTCAACTTCCCTTTCCCTTCCCACAAAGCTCCCGGTTCCGGTTTTGGGAACCCTGCTCTCCAGCAGGGGCGGGGAATACTTAAAGCTCTTCTCCCCTATTTTTACGTCCATCCCCTCCGGGCTGAAGCTTATTTTGAGCTCGTCGGATTTGAGGGAATACACCTTGATGTTCTTTCCCCTGACCCTCATCCACTTCCCTTCCACGATGCCCGCCTTCTCAAGGGATCTCAGGCCTCTGGAAATCAGGGTTTCGTCCTTCTGGAGCAGCCTTGCTATCTCCCTCGTGTTTAGGGATGTGCCTCCGAGAAGTGAGATTATCTGGATATTCGTCTCATTCAGGAGTGACCTCAGAAAGGATACGTCATTCTGCAAACAAATCACCGGCTTCTGCTGCCTTATAAACCCGGGCCAGCTCTTTTAAGACCGCATCATACAGCCAAGGATGCTTTTTCAGCTTTTCTTTACCTCTTCTCAGGTACTCGGCTCCATCCTCACCTTTCAGCGATTTAGCCACGCCGAGAAAGATGTAACCCGCCCAGCCGAGGGGGTAATCCGTGCTCTGGGCGATTTTTATCATCTCCTCCGCATCCTTTTCACCCCTGTCCGGGAGATTCAGACCTATGTATGACAGGCATCTGTATGCGAGTGCATCAACAGCTCTGCGGTAGTTCCTGACCCTGAGATAGTATTCCACGGCTTTTCCCGCATGTTCCACGGCTTGTTTGTAGTCTCCTACAGTGAAGTGAGCCTTTGAGAGCTCCCCGTGTGCCAGGTGCTCCATGAAGGGCAGGCTGTATGCTCTGGCAATCTCAAGCGCGTGATGATAATATTTCAGACTCTCCTCCGGCTTCTCCATGCCCAGGTATATATCCCCGATGTGAAGGAGGACGAGACTCTCAAGCTCCGGATAGGGCTCCATCCTCCTTATAATCTCAAGCTCTTTAAATGCACTCTCAAGTGCCCCCTTGGGGTCATCCATGTAATATTTGAACTTTGTGAGCTCCACATGGTACCAGAGCTTGATTTCCAAATCCTCACTCTCATCGGCAATTTTTTCAAGCTCCCTAAGGTATTTTTCAGCCTCCTCAAAGTTTTCAAGCTCCATATAAACATCCGCCAGAGAACTCATCACATCCGCCCTGTGTATTCCCTCGAGCCTGTCCTCCACCTCAAGCCACAGCCTGAGCGCCTTCTCAAAGAAGCCCCTCTGGAAATAGATGTGACCAAGCTCCTTCCTGGCATATGGGTCATTCTCCAGCTGGAGCAGCACCTTCATATAGGCATCGGGAAAATCCTGAATGATTCTTTTGAACCTCCTCAACCTCAGTTCAATAAGCTCTCTGAACTTATCCCTGTCCTTGAGTCTGACCGCATATCTCAACGCCCTGAGGAAATCTTTGATGTTCCTCTTCTCTATCAGATAGTCGATATATCTGGAGCAGTACTCCCTTTCATCCACCTCCGGGGTTTCCTTCACAATGTTCCTGAGGAGATCATGGAGGAAATATAGCTCTCCCCTCTTCTCGACGAGTCCCTTGTTCAGGAGGGAATAAAGGACTACAAACGCATTTTTCTTGGGATAGACGTGTTTGATTGCTCCGTATTCAACAGGTTCATCGAAGAGTCCGAGGAGCTGGAGCATCAGCCTTTCATCCCTGTTCAGGGCCTGATAAACCTCCCAGAAAAGGAAGTCAAAAAATTTTTCCGGCCTGATCTCGTTTTTCTCAATGTATGCCTCTGCAAAAAGGTTCAGGGCGAGAGGGTGCCCCATTGTCAGCTGGTAGATATCTACAAAGTCGGTGAGGTCAATTTTAACACCTCTGGACTTTATCAGGGAATAGGCGGACTTTAAATCAAGCCCCTTAAGGCGGATGTAGGTTGCATCCACAATTCCAAGACGGGGTTTTTCCCTGGAGAGTATTACCAGAAGTCCATGTTCCATCCTTCCGGCAATAAATGCAAGAAGTCTCAGAATCTTCTCATCAGTGCACTTATGAAGGTCATCAACAACGAGTTTCATACCTGTGCTCTCAATGCCGTCGAGAACAAGCTCCAGTATATCCCTCTCCTCCCTTCCTCCTCCCCGCAGGTACTCCAAAAGGGTGGAGTAACCAGCACTGTTCAGAAAAAGACCTATCTGCCAGATGAAATAGTCAAAGCTGTCCGCTTCATTCACCTGATACCAGAATGCATCCCCGAAGACCCTGGCGGCGAGGGCGGTCTTTCCTATCCCGGCGATTCCGTAGATTACAATTACACGCTTTTCAGGAGAAGAAAGCAGTTTGATTTCGTCCTCTCTCCCGAAGAAGTTCTCGACCTTCGGTATTTTGCTTTCGGGAATCGGTATTTCGTATCTCCCATTCCTTGAGGTCTGGATAACGACCTCCCCCGGTTCAAAGCTTATCCTCACTTCCTCCACCTTGAGGCTGTAAACCTTTATGTTTTTATTTCCCGCCCGTATCCATCTCCCCTCGACAATCCCCAGTCTCTCAAGGAGCTTCAGCCTTCGGGATATGTCGCTTTCGTCCTTCTGCAGAATCCTCGCAAGCTCCCGGGGATTAAACGTCCCTGACCTGAGTATTGACAGAATCTGCAGATTGGTTTCATTGGACAGCGTTCTTATTATGGATGTGACCTCCATCGGCAGCCCTCTTCTTTACTTATGTAGCTTGATGTTTTTATATTAATCGCTTTGGTGTGGCAATCGAACCGGAACTGGGGCGTGTCTGAAATTATTGATTAGGTTATGCGGTTAGCCCTTCAGGCGGTTTTCCCTGAGGGTGCAAAAACTTCAGTAAAGCATCAAACGAAACAACCCTCTTAGACACGCCTGCCAGAACCGGAAAAATAAAATATAAAACCGGGGAAAACTAATCATGGAGGCCGGAGTTTTTAAGCAGTCTTAGGGCCTTCAGCTCGGTTAAATATGCCCTCCTCATGTATATCGCATACATCGCCGGGTTTAGGATGGGATTGTAGTTGCTGGCGGTGTTGAAGTATTCCTCAGCCTTTCTGTGGAGTGCCATGGCATCATCAATCGTGGTGGTGTTCGGAATGCCGGAAATAATCTCCTCGAATTTTTTGCTCATCCTGAGATAGCGGGCCTCCCACATAATCCCGAGCCTCATCCATATCCCTCTGCGGAGCTCCACGGTTCTCTGCATGTCCCTCTGCTCAAGGTTTATTCTGATAAGCGGGTCATCGAATACCACTATGTAGAGGACATCCCCGGATATTCTGAAGTATCCACGGGCGTTAACCTCTGCTGTTAAAGCATACCGGGTTCCGTTCTTTTCCGCTGTGATTTTCGTGGGTCTCATGCCGTGCAGGGGCACCGTCAGAACTGCATATCCTCCTCTGGAAACCTTCAGGTCGAGGGTGATTGTCTTTATCTTGTAGACAGTTCCACCCCTCGTTGCCATTTCATTGTCTTCATCAATTTCTCCAATCTCCGCACCGCTCCTCACGAGCAGCCATGGTGTGCTTCTGACTCTCTCGTCCACTGTTATGCTTCTGCCTGGAGGCAGCATGAAGGTCTGAACCGCACCCTTCAGGTGTATTGTCAGGCTTACAGTCCCGTTTCCTATCTTGACCTCACTCTCAGCCTCGCCCGGAATTATTGTTACAGTCGTGTTGTTGCCTTCAATTATCCTCACGCTCGTATTTACTGCAAAGATGACCGTGGCATTCCCTACGTTGCCCCAGACGTCGCTCGCACTCACCCTCAGCTCATGCCTTCCATCGCCGGCGTTTATCTCCGCAATCCATGTTCCGTTCTCGAACGTTAGGTTATACCTTCTTCCATCCAGCGCGGCTTTGACCCACGCTATCGGGGATTCATCCTCAACCCTCACGGTTATCTCCGTGATGTTGTGGTCGTATGTCCTGTTAGCCGGATAGATTATCTCCACGGCTGGCGGCCTGTCGTCAGGAACGTGGCTTGCGTTCCCGAAGAGGTTAACCCTCTGGATGAGGAGCAGAGTTGTGATGTTGTGGTCTATCGTTCCGGTTATGATTACGCTCCTCATGTAGGTTGCGTTTATCCACCCTGTTTCACTTCCGGCCGTCAGGTTTTCTGAATATCCCGTGAGGCTCCAGTTTCCGGTTGTGAGGCTTGAGATGCTCTCAAATTCGTCCGTGCTTATGGTGATTCCGGCGAGGGTTCCGTTCACCCACTCCCCAAACTCCCTCCTGAAAGGCTCCCAGGAGGTTGTGTTGTAGAATCCGAAGTATCTGCTGAAGATGTAGCTCTCGTTTCTCGTCAGGCTAACGTTTGCAAAGACCTCCACAGCCCTGCTAACGCTGGAGCTCAGATTGTATCCATCCCATACGGTGAGCGTCACGTTGTAAATTCCTCCTTGGGAGTAGATGTGCGTTGGAGTTGCCTCTGTTGAGGTGCATCCGTCACCGAAGTCCCACAGGTATCTTGAGATGCCATCGGGATCGCTGGCGTTGGAGACAAAATCCACGGTTAGATAGCTTGCGTTCCATGTGAAGCCAACCTGTGGGGGTTCATTTATTCTGAACAGCACGCTCCTGCTCACGTTGTACGAGACGTCCCATGCCCTGACCGTGAAGTTGTGCCAGCCATAGCTTAGCTTCACCTGACGGGAGAAATTCTCCGACGTCGATATCAGCGAGCCATCGAGGTGCGCCCTGATTCCGAGGGTGTCGTTATCCACAACCGTATAGTTGACCCACACCGTGCCGCTGTTATACACCTTCCCAGCTGGGCTCTCGATTAGTATCACCGGTGCCTTCGGGTTGAGGTAGACCCAGAGGGTGACGTTAGCCCTATTTCCGAACTCGTCCTCAGCGAATACCGTTAGTGTGTTGTTCCCGATGTTTAATGGTAACATCCCTCTCCAGATGCTCACATTCCCGCTCCTCGAAATCATCGTGAAGTTCATGCTCTCGTTCCCCGACGTTGCCCACACTGTAACGTTGCTCTCATCGGTTACTGTGACGTTGAAGAGAGGTATCTCAGGGTAAATCCCGCTCCCCGGCTCGACCTCTATAACCGGCGTCTCCCGGTCAATCCTGTGGGTGGCGTTTCCGAAGAGGATAGCCCGCTGGGTCAGTTTCAGGGTGGTGTAGTTCCAGCCGACGATTCCCACAATCGTGGCGTTCCTCTCGTAGGTTGCGTTTATCCAGCCGGTTTCAGAGGTTATTGAGAGGTTCTCCGTCCTGTTGAGGAGGCTCCAGTTGCCGATGTTCAATTCGATAACCTCGTCGAACCTCGAAGTATCAACCCCGATTCCCTTCAGGGTTTCGAGGCTCCAGCTCTCGAAGTCCTCCCTGAAGGGCCTCCAGTGGAGGGAGTTATAAAAGCCAAAGTCCTTTGAAAAGCTCAGGTTTTCACTTTCGCTCCCTGTGACGTTTAGATACGCCCATACGGTAGCATTGAGCCGGCTGACCCCTATCCTGTGGGAACCTGGCTCGTTGAGTTCAACCGTGAAGTTGAATAGCTTCCATGAGCCCGGCTCTATCCTCTCTGCCCTCCACTCCCTCTCTTCTCCATCAACCTTCAGCGTTGCGTTGTAAATGCCGGGTGCGTCTCCGGTGTTCGTGACGTTGAGGGAAAGCGTGACGTTGAATGGAACTATTCCCCACTCCGGCGATACGTTAAGTTCTTCCTCAAATCTCGGACCGAGGAGAACTGTAATATTTTCGCCCGTGGTAGAGTTCATGCCCTCATCGTCCCAGACTGTCAGGGAAACCTCATAAGTTCCCGGAACGGTGAATGTGTAGTTCACCTCCGCACCATCGAAGCTTCTGTTTCCTATCCTCCACAGGTACCTCACTATCCTCCCGTCGGGATCATAGCTGAGGGAGGCATCGAAGGTTACGGTTTCATTGACCAGAACGGGCTCTCTGTGCCTGATGAGGGGGACAGGGGGTCTGTTGACTACGAGCACGTAAAACTCAGGGGTGTTGAGGTCAAGGAGGTGTATTCCATCATCCTCAGACCACTGGGCAATCGGCATCTTTCCATCGCTTCTTATGAGAATGCTCCCGCTGTGTGGAACCTTCAGGTAAATCCATCCCCTCGTTTTTATCACGGGGATTATCCTCAGGACGCTGCCGTGCATCTCCTCCCTGAAATCACCCACCAGAACAGGGTAATCCCCGCCGGTGGAGTCGATAATCTTGTCCGGCTCACCGTCGCCGTCATCGTCAACGAGGAAGTCCATCATGCCGTCGTTCTCAGCTGTGTTGTTGAATGCCCTTACGAGGAAGTGCGTCCTGACGGTCCTTATCAGCGACGTTTCATTCCCGCCGAGCTCGTCGCTGTGTCTGAATGTGGCGTTGTAGTAGACGAAGTCCCCCGTAACCTCTGCAGTCATCAGCCATGCCGCCGTTGAGGACTCCCCCGGCTTCAGGTCGCCGAAGTCAACGGTCAGGCTGTTGGGAACCCTCTTCCCGTCCACGAGGGTTCCGATTATCCTGAAGTTTATGTAAACCCCGGGGTAGCTGGAGCGCTCTATCTTCGGCTGGGCCGAGGCTATCCTCAGGTTCCTTGCTTCCCCATAGCCTGTGTTTTTAACCCTCACTCCGAAGATGAAAGGCACCGGAGGCTCGATCTCAGGAGTGTATGGGTCATCCCCATAGACCTTTCTCGGGATTACGTAGTCGAGTTCAAGCTGCGGAACAGGTTCGACGTCTATCCTGACCGGCCATGTATCGTAAATGAGCGTCGTGTTGCCAACCTTTGCGGTTATCCTCGCCATGACGTAGTAGCGTGTCCTGAACTCCCCGGCCGCACCTACCTTCGGGATTATAAGCCACCTCATCCTTGCCTCCCCGTTTGGCGGAAGCTCTCCGTTAACCAGCCCGCTCTTCTCGTCCAGCCTCACGAAGAACCTGTCGTTTGCCCCGCTGAGGTTTGAGTCAAAGAAATCTATGCTAACGTTCACGTCCTCCAGCGAGTAGTTGGCGTTGGTGTTCGTGAACTTGAGCGATGCTCTGAATGCCTGCCTCTCGAAGGTTAGCCTCTGCTCTATGGTTATGATGAGGTCAATGCACATGTGAAGTGTGTTGGTTGTTTCGTCTGCTGTCCCGTCTTCAAGCGGCGAAAGCGGAATCCTCCTGCACACCCTCCCGCCGGCTACGCTTCCGACGTTACTGAGCTTAAAGCCTCCACACGATGAACAGGACTTTGTTGAGCTTACCGTTCCAGAGGATGCTTTCTTTACCGTCGGAAGACCCTCGCAGGTGAACTTGCCCACGCTCACGCTTCCTCCTCCGCTTCCTCCGCCACCGAGGTACTGATAATCTCCTCCGCCGAATGCCGCCACACCCACGCTCAGGGGATTCAAACTCCCAGAGCTCCGGGGAGGTGTGCATTCGTTGTGGAGCAGGCAGATCCCGCAGTTCAGGGCTGCCTGGGCAATGTAAGGGGGCAGGTCTTCCGCAGCCTTAATCAGGAGCTGAAGTATGTTGAGTCCCCCGGCAATGCTCTTGAATGCCCCTCCGAGGTTTGAGATGAGGCCGGTGGCTATGTTCGTCCCTATGTTCGTGGCTTTCTTCCAGTCCACCTGAACGTTGCCGTTGTTTATTTTGACAACTCCCATTGCGAGGGCGTAGGTTGGCTGGCCGTTGAGGTTGGTGGCGAAGCCAATAACCCTTCCATTCCGGTCTGTAATCACCGAGAGCTGGGTTGAGCTGATGGCATGGTAAGCGACGGGATTGCCGATGAAGAGGGAGGCGAGGTTGTTCTTGGCTCCGTTGAAGGTCTTTGCAAGGTTCTTGAGGTTTTCATCGCTCGGATTCATCCATGCCTGTCCGAGTGCATCGTACAGCCCTTCGAGGTTCCCAAGGGCTTCGCCCGCGAGGGCAGGTGAAACACTGGAAGGATCAAGGTTCCCCAGAGCATCTCCAACCTTCTGACCGAGGACTATGAAGCCAAGCTTTCCGGCGAGGAGCATGCCGGCCTTAAAACAGCCCTCGCACGTCGGTTTGACGACTATCTGGTGCACCTTCTGTGCCCTGAGGGTTATCTTGCCGGCCTCCTCGACGCAGATTATCCCTGCCTTGAGCTGGAACACCTTGGTCTCATGGAGGCACGGGTTGATTGGAGGGGAGCGGTGGTGGTATATCCTGATCACATAGGGTATGATGACGGTTTCTCCGGGCTTAAGCTCATCTATCTTATCCACGGCAAAATCGACGTCTATATAGTGACTTCCACCGGTCTCAAACGTGATGTTGTAGACGGAGACATAGCGGTGGGTGTTGGTAACCACCAGCTGGCCAGAAACCTCAGCAACGCCCACCTCGGCCAGCCTTTCGTAGTTGATCTGGATTTCAAGGTCCCCTCCCTGACTTACAATCTCCGGTGCGGGGACATAGGTGGTGTAGCCAATCTCGTGTTTTATCAGGTAGACGTCCTGTATCGTAACCGGAACCACTTCCCACTCGACCTGAAGTATTGAGGGCATGAGCACTGCCCTGACATTTCTCTCCACCCCTGCCTCGATGGTAACCTTCTCGCTGAAGGTGTAGTGGCTCTCCTCTGATACGAAGAGGGTGTAGTCTCCAACGGGCACGTCGGTGAATGTTATGGTTCCGTTGTTGGCTGTTTCGCCTTCGAACTGTGCATATTCGTTCGTCAGGATGACCTTTGCACCGGATAAGCGCGTGCCGTTGGTATCTGCCACAATGACAGTGAGGCTTCCCCTGCCCTCGGGGGTAACGGTTACCCTGAGCGGCACCTCGACGGTTCTGTAGTTTGAGGAGCTTATCTCTATCTTTCCGTTGAAAACTCCGGTGATGTTGGCCGGTGGAACGATGTAGAGGGCTATCGCTGCCGTTCCTCCGGGTTCAAGCTCCGTGAAGTTACTCACAACCCTGACCCAGGGTATCGAGGAGGCAACGCTAACATTCCTCAGGGTCTCGAAGCCGGCGTTCCTGATCTCAATGCTCCCGCTCCCGCTTTCATTGGCCAGAATTCCGATATCCAGGGAGCGTGGCTCCACTAAAAGAACCGGCGCGGGCGGGAGGACTTTAACCTCAATGGTGAGGTTCCTCTCGACGACCCTTCCGAGCTGAACCGTCCTGAAGGTTACGGTTATCGTTCCATTTCTTGCGTTCTCACTTGAGAGGCCTATTTCGAGCCATGTAGTTCCCGGCTGAATCTGAAGCTTTTCTGGGACTGTAACTTTGTATTCAGATGGCGCATCCACCGAGACGCTGACGTTGGACTCCTTCCAGTAGTTTCTGAGCCTTATCCTCACTGTTCCGTTGAACTCCCTCGGAACCGTTACGCGGTAGACCTGCGGGGAGACGTCAATACCAACTATATCGAACGATGCATCGGATTCAAGAGCTTCAACGTCTGGATGTGTGGCGCTCACGATAAAGTGTCCCGATTCACCGTGAAGGGGCTCGAAGGTTAGCCTGAACCTCCCGCTCTCGTTGGTAACCACGAGATACTGCCTCACGAAGCCGCCCCTGGCTATCGAGACCTTAACCGGAACGTTGGGAAGCAAACCGCTGGCGTTGTGTGCTTCGCCCCTGATGACTATTTCCTCTCCGGCCTCAAACACAGGTTCTACCTCCACCCCTGCATTGTAGGGAGGCTCCTTCGTCTCGACCGCAGCACTCCTCCTGAAAATTCCAACGTCCGTGAATACCGTGGCGTTGAAGTGGAGCTCATCCGGAGCGTCGAGCGGGACGGTGTACTCAAAGGAAGCGCTCGCCGAGAGGTTTGGCTCGACGATGAGGTTGGCACTCCTTCTCATTCCGAGAACTTCAAACATCCCCACCCTGAGGGGTGCCGAGCCCGTGTTCCTGAAGGTCACGGTTACCCTGGCCCTGCTCCCCCTGACGAAGTTCTCCGTGAAGACCATGACGGGATTAACCACCGGGTCGCGCACCTCAACGCTTTTCTCGGAGTAAAGCCCTTCGAGGGAGTAAGTAATGTTCCACTCTCCCCTGCTGGCGGGAACTATGCGGTACCTCAGCGTTGTGCTCTCGTCGGGCATAAGAACCGGTGTCTCTCCGAGGGGTTCGCCGGTAATATTGCCGAGGGTCAGTATTCCCCTCGATGTATCGAGCGGTGCGGAACCGAGATTCCTGAGGCTAACCTCCACAAGTCCGGGGAGCCCCGTGTAGAGCTTTCCGACTGTTATTTCGGGTTCCTTACCTTTTTCAACTTCCACCGGCAGGTAAGAGCGGCTTGAGGAGCCGTTGACCTCTATCCCGGCCGCTATAGCCTCCGTTCCCTCCGGGACTGTGAGGATGAAGTTCAGGGTGGTGTTGCCCCTTCCGAGCGTTACCTCCCTCCTCTCGCTTGCCAGCGTGTTTCCGAGGGCATTTACGAATTCTAGGGTCAGACTGGCTTCGGCATTTCCATCGAGGTTCTCAAGAACCACCGTGATGTTGGCTGGATAACCTTCAACGAGCTTCCCGGGTTTCAGGATTGCCCTTACAGGGAATAGAGTGGCAGGCTCGCTCTCCTGTCCCGCGAAGTCCACGGCTGTGACGCTGTAATTCAGGCTTCCGGTGTATGCACCCCTGAAGCGGGTCAAGGCAATGGGGACCTCATTCACCCTCACCCCGTCTTTATAGACATAATACCCCGCTATATCCTCACTTCCGCTTGGAAGCCAGCTCAGTTCAACGTAGCTGCCGTTGACAACGGCCGTAAGGTCAGAAGGCGGTGAGGGTATCCCGTTCACGGTGAACCATACTCCGTACCGTGCGGTGTTCCCGGCTCTGTCCCCGGCAGTAACGACGAGGTAGTAGCTCCCGTCGGCTGTAATGCTCCCTCCCGTGAAGGGAATCCCGTTGATTGTGACCCTGTAGCTGGCGAGGTTCTCGTCAAAGACGTTTATCTCAGGGGTGATGCTCCCGTTGTAAGCTGTTCCGTTTATGATGTTCGTTGATATCTCCGGCGGCTTCCTGTCGAGAACGAAGCTGAATGAGTAGTTTGCTCCGTTACCGGCCCTGTCGTAGGCAATAACCAGTGCGGTGTAGTTCCCATCCTCCAGCGGTGAGGAGTTCTGGAAGACCAGCCATCCCGAAGAGAAGGTCGTGGAGCCGTCAACCTCAACTCCCGAGCGGTAGAGGCGGAGCTCGCTTCTTGTGACATCGAGGCCTGCTCCAGCATCCCTCAGGAACGCTCCTATGATGGCCTCTCTCGTGAAGCTCCCGTTCTCCGGATATGCCTGAACGAGCTCCGGCGGCTCATCGTCTGTTATGAACACGTCTATAGCCCTCTCGTTGTTTCCTTCCTCCCTCTCCTCCACTTCATCCGATACATCCACCGCAGCTTTCAGCGTGTACCTTCCGTAGCGGGCCTTCCAGGCCTTCGGGAAGTTGAGGGTTACTCTCTCCCCTGCGGAGATTCCGGAGACCCTCTTCAGGGCGACCAGCGATGAGTTGGCGTATATTCCAACGTAGAACCCCTCCCTCGTTGTGTTGCCTGCATTCGCTATCGTAACCGTGAAGCTGAGGAACCCGCCGGCCTTTGCTTCGCCTGAATAGGTAAGGTTCTCAACCCTTAGGTCCGGGACAGGAACGTGCATCAAAATGCTAACCGAGTTGTCCCCCTCGTTCCACTCCCTCAGTGAGTTGTATGGGTCAAGGATGGCGGTCAGGTTGTAGGTTCCTCCCTTCACCGTCCAGTTCAGGCTAACGTTGGCCTCCCCTCCGGGAGATATGCTCTCAACATATACACCTCCCAGTATCCTGTCCCCCGCTTTCAGGGCCGCATAGAAAATGCCGCTCTCGAAGTCTCCGTCGTTCCTCACCCTTATCGTAGCCTCTGCGGTGTCACCGGGATACTCAAACCTGCCGGGGCTCAGTGAAACGAGCACCAAATTGGGTGCCCTTACGTGGACGGTTCTGCTGAGCTCGTTGTTGTCCTCCCTGAGCTCGGTTATTGAAGAGTAGTAGTCCGCTATCAGCCTGAGTGTTGAATCGCCGGGATATGGTCTTATCTTTATCCCCACGGTTATACTCTCGCCGGCTCCAAGGGAATCGACCCACCTTCCGCCGAGGTATCTGTCATCCTGGAAGAGGGCAATGAAAAAGCCTCTCCCTATCCCGATTCCCCCTGCGTTTCTTATTGTGGCGTTTATGGTGAAGTGGCCGTTGGCATTAAGCTCGGGGATTGAGAGGCTCTCAACAGTTATGTCGGGCAGCTCTATGCTAACCTCCGTGCTCACCTCATTGTTATCCTCGTTGCTCTCGGGAACGGCGTTGTAGGGGTCGACCGCTATGGAAATGTTGTGCGTGCCACCGATGTTAAAGCGCCATCTCAGGGTCTTTTCAACGGTTTCTCCGCTCATTAAAGAGCTTACCCAGACGCTCCCCTTCAGCTCACCGTCGACGTAGAGCCCTATATGGAAGCCCCTGTAGGTGTCCCCGCCGAGGTTCGTGACGTTGACGAGGAATGTGAGGTATCCCCTCGATATGTCCTCCTCCACCCATCTCCAGCCCGATATCGCAAGCTCCGGCGTTTCAATCCAGTAGCTTCCAGAAACGGCGTTGTTGTCCTCCCTTGACTCGCTTATCTCATTGCCGGGGTCTGCAACCACTGTGATGTTTGCCTCACCCACCCTGTCCACGTACCACCTGTACCTTATCGTCCTGCTCTCGTTGGCACCCATGCCGTAAACCGTCAGGTACCCCAGTTCCCCGCTGATGTTGAAGAGAAGGGAGAACGGGCGGTATATAGCCTCACCAAGGTTTCTGAGGGTGACATTTACATCAACCCACTTCCCGTAGGCTAAGGGTCCAACGCTCAGATTGCTAAGATCGAAGTCAGGGGTTCCAATCGAGCCAAGGTCTGCGGTTAGGTTGTTGTTCCTCTCATCGAGTTCGGGAACGCGGCTGTAGTAGTCCACAAACACCCTGAGCGTCAGGTTGCCCGGTTTCGCGTTGTACCATGTCCATCTGAATTCCTTGGTTTCGTTTTCGTTGAAGTACCAGCTGGAGGGATAGCCGGAGCCTGAGGCAATCATTGCACTCCCGTTCCAGACCTCAAATCTGACCGTGAAGGAGCGGTAGAAGCTCTGGCCTGTGTTCCTGACGTAGGCCTTGAAGGTTACCCTCTCCCCTGAGGTGAAGTTGTAGGGCTCCCATGTCACGCCGAGAGGAACAAGCTCCGGCAGACCGAAGGTCAGGTTCGAGATGGTGACGTTGTTGTTGAGCTCGTTGCCTTCAATCCATACGTCGGTGGGGTCGGCGGCGAGAGTCAGGTTGTGTATTCCCGGTTTCGGGTGGTAATAGAGCGTAATTTCTTTGGTTTCACCGCCTGAGAGCCTGTAGATGGAGGCTGAGCTCTCACCGCTCCCGTTGTCATAGAGGTAGGTGCTTAGATAATTCGAGAAGTTCCCTCCAAGGTTAGTCACGTTTGCTTTTATCCTGTAACTTGCCCAGAGGTAGGCGGTTCCGTTGAGAATCTCCTCCGGAACCGAATAGCTGGTTATTGTGAAGTCTGGCTTTGGCACGTGCGCGATAACCTGGGCGAGATTGTTGCTCTCATTGGATTCAACCCACCTCCCTGAGGGGTCTATGGTGGCGTTTATTACGTTGAGCCCTCCGTTGAGGTAGATGCGAATACTTTTCAGGATGCTTTCATTGGGTTTCAGGGTCAGGGGGGCAAGCTCATAGTTCTGGTAGAATACCGAACCCCTCTCATCCTCAACGGTTATCCTGAGCCACAGGTCTGTGAGGTAGTAGGAGTTCCTCACGCTCAGGGTTGCGTTTCCAGCGTTCTTCACAGTGAAGTTGATATACCTGTATTCGCCGGCTGAAAATTCGGGGACGCTTATCTCCACGGTTAAGTCGGGGTATCCTGTGGTGTAATTCGCCTGAAACGTGTTATCCGAGTAGGAGGTTTCGTTTATGTAGTGATATTTGTTGACCACAAACTCAAAAGCCGTTCCGGGTGCCTGCAACCTCATCTCCAGAGTCCCGGTGGCTGTGTCATTGGTTCCTATTATTCCACCTATGTCCACAGACCTGTAGGAGTAGCCCGCTGGAATCACCGTTATCCTGAGGGGATATGATGTGGCGTTGAAGGGGGCTCCTATGTTCTTCAGGGTGATGTTTATCCGAACATCGCCCACAGTGTTATCCGGAAACTCAACGGAATCTATGACGAAGTTGGGCAGCGGCACATCAAGCGGGTAGTTATAGGCGTTGTTGCTTTCATTGGTCTCAGGTATATAATTCCTGCTATCGGCCACAAAGGTGATGTTGTGCCTTCCACCGTTAATCATAGGGCTGAGAATCACCCACCTTTCTTCTCCCCTGGCCAGACCACCGTAAATGTAGGTGTAGTCGTCTCTTAGGCCTCCCTCCGTCGCTATCTTGAAGTAGCCAGAGAAATCCTCTCCGAGGTTCTTTACGGTAACGTTGAATGCCGCCCTGCTCCCCGCCATTCCGTCAAAGCTGATCAGCGTTACGTTGGTTATCACAATATCAGGCCCATTGACGAAAACCTCCTCCGTGAGCTCGTTGTTGTTTTCATTAGACTCCGGAATGTCATCATAGGGGTCAACTACTGCCGTCAGGTTGACCCGGCCGATGCGGGAGGGACGCCATGAAAGGCTCACGTTTCTTCTGCCGCTATCTGAAATGTACTCCGAATCCCTGCTCCAGCCATTTTCATAAAGCTTCACGAGAACCGTTCCGGCATAGCAGCCCCCGAGGTTGTCTATGGTAACGTTCACGGTGTATGTGTTTCCTGTGGTAGCGTTCAGAGGTGCGTAAATCGCTTCAACAATGAAATCAGGGGGATATATCTCCCTTTGGTATGAGAGATTTACGGTGTTATCGTCTTCGTTCTTTTCCCTTACCCCATTCTCAGGATCAAGGAATATGGCTATTCCTGTTATATTTCCGGGCTTTATCTCCGGCTGGAGAACGACTTCCCTGACTTCCCCTGTTTTCAGGCCCCAAACAGTCCTTCCATCCTCAGATGGTGTGTCGTTGGCATAGAAGAGAAGGGCCCTTACGTTAAAATTGCTCCAGTTGGCGTCTCCATCATTGGTGATGTTGAGGGCTATTGCGGCATAATCTCCGGTGCAGTTGGGAATCTCCACGGAATAGTTTGCTATTCTGAAATTGGGCATTGGCAAGTTGTATGCTCCTATTGGATGATAGTTGTTCGAGGGGTCTGTATCTCCCCTGCTTTCTATTTTAATCCCGAGTCTGTAGCTCCCTCCCTGAACGTGCCAGTACATGCTCACATTGGTTGTTCCATCTGCAAAGCTGTATCCGGGCACATAACTGCGTATAGCCGTCTCATTGTCCATCAGAAGCTCCACAGCAACATTTTCGGGATGCTCTGATGTTGTTCTCAAAGTCACATCTACCTTTATGTAACTATCAGTTTTCACATCGCCGTCAACTGTGACGTTCTCTATCCAGTAATCACCCGGCCATATGCCTATACTCCCAATGTTGTTGTATCTGTATTCATCATTCAGCTTCTCCTCCTCATCCGCAACGGCCTCGATATACATATCACCAATCGGCAGCGTGACGGAAACATCCGTTTCCGAGCCTCCTGAAAGTCCCGCCACGGGAGCCTTCAGGACTGTGGGAGAAATTTCAGGAAGTTCAACCTCAAAGCTCTTCATTTCTCCCTTGGGGACTCCTTTCCCACCCATGGCAGCCTTTGAATGATATCCCGCAAAAAGGTCATAGCTGTAACCGGAGTAGTTGAGCTTTAGGTAGCTCCACCTGATTGTTCCATTTGCAAATATGACCACCTGAAAGTGAACTGGATGCCCTGAAGAATCGTAATCGTCATATGTGGAGCCGAACCACTCAATAACAACCCTGTCTAGGAATCCGACAACCGCAAGATAGCCATCTTCGGTCTCAAGGTCATCATCGAGGGCAAAGATGATGTCACTGTTCCGGTAATCCCCATCGGCATGAAGACCGTAGTAGTCCCTAACCTGCGGCAGCTCCCACCGTTCAAGAAGCTCTATAACCCCGTTTGTGTTTATTGAGATGTTCTCTATATATCTGCCAAAGTAGTTCAGGGTGAATGGCAGCCTGTAGACAATATAGCCATCATCGGCTTTCAGAATGGCACTCCCGTTTGTGATATATGCCCCGGAGTACACTTCATGAGCCTGCACTAAATAGCTGCTGAGATTCACCCAGCTGAAGGGAATTTCCCGAACATCGGGCGGGTTGGGAGGTCTAACAGCTCTAAAGCTAACGTTGAATGCTCCGGTATCCGAGCCCCTGTTTATCAGGTGTGCGTGCACCTCCATGTGGGTGCTGTTTATGTATGCGTATGCGAGGGAGGTAACGGCTATATCAGGTTTGTCAGGGTTTTGAGCTGGGGCAGGGGGCGAACGCTGAGGGGTTTCCATCTTTCCCTGTTTTGCAATGGAAGGATAGGAGAACATGGAGAAAAATATAAGAACCATAAGGGCAAGGGCAGCCTCCCTTTCCCTCTTCATCTTTCTCACCACCTCTCTTTTTTGAGAGCCTTTTGAATTTCCGCCATCAGATAGGCTTCCTCAGCCCGGAGGACTTTAACAACAGTCTCCCTGTCAAGGCCGGTGCTCCTGCTGATGTACTCCACGAGTTCCTGTTTTATCTCCCGTATCATCCCCCTCCCCTCTTCAGAGGGATGTTGAGAAATACCAGCCCCAGCAGGGAAATCCCCACCAGCACAAGGAAAAATGAATTCCTGCCGCTTTTTCCGGTGGGCAGAACATACCTCAGGCTGCTGTCCTCAAACCTTATGTTTCCTGCATTCCCGGGAAGGACAACCGTTATCGTCTCAACCAGCCTTCCCTGTCCGCCAAAGAGGGGCTGAACGGAGGTGAGGACGACTGTGTTTCCGGTCTGGGAGGAGAGGGTTAAATCTCCCTCACCGAGCCTCAGCTCCCAGTAGGAACCTCTATTCACAGCGGCTCCAAGTATAGTATATGTTGCTTTTATCCTGTTGTTCGTATCATCCCACTCGATTTTCATGTTTCTGTACTCCGCATCGCTTCTCCTGTTCTCAAATTCCCTCTTGAGCATGTATGCTGTTGGATATGCCTGCTTCATCTGGAGGTAGAGGTTTGGTGTAAACTTCCAGACCTCAGTTACGTGGGCGTTCCCGCTTTCATCGATCACGGCCTTCATAGTGCCATCAATCTTGTACTCGACTATCTTAACCTCCTGGGCCAGAGCAAGGGGAAGCAGGAGGAGGAAAATCAAAACCAGAACCTTCATCTTCATCTTTCCCACTTTTATCACCTCAGCTTGAACGTGCTAACGATCTGCTCCCCAAGCTGGTTGTACTCTTTTCTCCCTGCAGGGAAGTCATAGACGACTGCAAAACCCACGTTGTTGGCCGTGAAGTACCTGGCCACCGCGGAATAATCCCCATAACCGGTGTTGATGGTGTAAATAACTGTGTATACCGTCTGTCCGGCTATGCTCGCCTGGGTCTCCTGCCTGTCCTTTATCGTTGCACCAGTTCCGCCCAGACTTTGTTCGAATGCTCCTATCATGTCCTGAACGCCGGCGCCTTCAGAGTAAATCACCATGAATTCAAAGTCACCATCCGGACTAACCAGATATGTGTAGCCACCGTAATCTTCGGGGGCATTCCAGCTGGCTGGGTAGTCAAAGGAGAAGTATTCTCCGATGTAGGTCTTCCACTGAGCCTGCATGCCTCCGCCTGTATTCCCTGTGTTGCCTCCTCCGCCGGTGTGCTGCAGGGTTATCCCCCACTTGCCCAGGATATCCGCCGGCAGCTGGGGAAGCTCCGGAGGAACTATACCTTTCGAGTGCTCTTCGGCGATATCCACTATTACATGAGGGCCGCTCATGGCCTTCTGCCAGCTCTTTTCAACTCCAATTTTCACGGCTTCCTGAAAGGATACGCCGGAGTTGATTGCTGTAGCCTCGACGGGAATCACAGTCCCGCTTGGCAGCTGTATTAGAGGGAAAGCGTGTCCGGGTATCAGAACGATATACGCCTTAAGCCCCTGGGACATGGCGAGGGAGGCAAACCATATTGCCAAGTCGATGCACGTTCCGCTCTTATCCCGTATAACGTCCCTTGGGAACATTATATGTTCGGCAAACTTCCCTGTCCAGTACCCTTCGCCTTCTGTCTTGTACGAGAACCCGTTCATAACCGCTAATGCCCACATGCCGCTGAGGCTTTTAATCGCCTCATCGTCGCTTAAACTTGCCCCTGCACCTCCGGCAAGCTTGTTTCCCATATCGGCGAATTCCCTGACAACGGGGTCACTCGGCGTAACCCACGCCGCCAGCAGGGGAGCATTGCTGAATGTATCATAAAAGCTTCCTGTGCTCTCTTCGGGCCTGAGGAAGGAAAACACGAAGTCGTTGACACCGAGAATGCTGAGGGACTTTGTTATGGTTTCTTCCCGGGTTTTCCCGTCGACCTCATAGGTTATCTTTATCCTCAAATTTGAAGGTGTCGCTGCCGTCAGCTTTGTGACCTCGCTTGAGAGGATCGGATAGTAAAGGTCGACTATCGTTCCATTTGGCACAAGGAGAGGATAGCTTTTTTCAGTTCCGGGAGCGTAGTTATCAATCGAGTACGTTATCTTTATGTTCTCTATTGCACCGTTTCCCGAGTTGTGGAGAACAACCTTTGCCACCCAGAAGCCGAGCTTGGGATTTCCGTAGACCTTGTATGCCCCTGAAATTATCTGCTCCCTGGCGTAAACCTTGTACTCAAGCCTTCCCTTTCCACTCCCGCCAAAAATACCGGCGTATGCAGCCGCTGAAGATACAAGCAGGAGTACCAGCACAGCAGAACCCACAATTCTCATTCTTGCATCCATGAAATCACCTGAAGGGTTATACGTGCAGGTTGTACTTAGGGGCTGGGTTTGATGATTTTTGTCAAACCCAAAAGGAATTTAAGAGGAGTGCCGCAGGATATCAGGGTGATGACGTGAGGCTGAGTACTCCTCTGAACGATAAAAGCGTTCTTAAGCTGAAGGCGGGCGATATCATCAATCTTTCCGGCATAATATACACGGCGAGGGACATGGCCCACCGGAGAATGGTTGAGCTCGGCCCTCCGGCTAACCTCAATGGGGCGGTGTTATACCACTGCGGGCCTGTCGTAAGAAAAACCGGGGAAGGGTATGAAATCGTCTCAGCAGGCCCAACGACGAGCGCAAGGATGAACCGCTATCTCGATGAAATCCTTTCCATGGGTGTTAAAGGAATAATAGGAAAAGGGGGCATGAATCCGGAGCCCTTCAGGGAGCACAGGGCGGTTTATTTTGCCTTCACGGGGGGAGCAGGGGCCTTAGCTGCCAGAAGCATAAAAAGGCTTGTCAATGTGTTCTGGCTTGATGAACTGGGCATTCCGGAGGCGGTCTGGGTTCTTGAGGTCGAGGATTTTCCGCTTCTCGTTGCCATCGACGCACACGGAAACTCGCTCTACCGTTAAAGCTCATCCTTCAATCCCATTGGTGCCTCTCCGAACAGCCTCTCATCCATTTCCCTCAGTCTCGGGCTGATCATGGGCTCGAACTCCATGTTGGCGATTATATCCCTCTCGACGTCCACTCCGGGAGCATATTCTTCGAGCACGAGGCCTCTGCGGGTGAGCCTGAAAACTGCCCTCTCCGTGATGTAAATCACTTCCTGACCCTTTTCCAGCCCGAGGGATGCATTGTAGACCACCTTGTGGGCCCGCCTCACGAACTTCCTGATGTCTCCGTCCCTTACTATCTCCAGGCGGCCGTTTCTAACGCGGAGTTCCTTCTTTCCGGCCGTGAAGTGTCCGGCAAAGAACATCCTCGGCGAGCCGTAGGAAATCACCGGAAAGCCTCCGGGGCCAGGGAGTCTGCCGGGAAGGAGCGATGGGTTCACGTTTCCCTTTTCGTCCACCTGCATGAAGCCCAGCGATGCGGCGTCAATAATGCCCCCCTCGTAGTTGGCGAACTGGTCCGGCTGGGAGATTATCGCGAAGGGTCCTATGGATGCCCCGAAGTCCGGGCCGCCGAGTGCTATGCCTCCAAAGGGGCCGGACTCAACAGTTGTGAATACCCACCCTGAGACGCCCTCCTCCATCGCCACACCTGCCACCCTGTCGGGTATCCCTATGCCGAGATTTACGAGGATCGGCCTGCCGAGCTTTTTGGCAAGCTCAATCATTTCGAGGAGGATTCTCCTTGCTATAACCTTCTGTGTGCTCAGGGGAAAGCTCCGGAGCGACAGGGGCGGAATTACCTCACCCGAAATCGCAGGGTCATATTCTATGTTTGCACTCTGTCTGTGGTATTCCTCAGGAGAAACGACGACGTAGTCGACGAGGGTGCCGGGAACCTTCACGTCCTGCGGATGAAATGATGGAAACCTTGCAATCCTTTTCACCTGGGCTATAACAATCCCCTTGCCCGGCTCTGCTTTGGCCGCCTGAGCTAAGTTGAGTATCTCGGTGAAGGCTCCCTCATGCTCGGTCGTGATGTTTCCAATCTCATCCGCTGTTGTTCCCCGGATGAATGCAACATTTGGCTTAGGAGCGCGGTAGAAGAGGTATTCCTCACCGTCTATCTCGACCACGTCTATCCTGCAGCGCCTCCTTTCCGCTGCGAGGTCATTCAGGTAGCCGCCATCCTCCCTTGGGTCGAGGAAAGTCCCGATACCCACCTTTGTGAGAACACCGGGCAGGCCCCTCGAAACCTCCCTGAAAAACCATGAAGCAGTTCCGATTGACCACGTGTATCCCTCAATCCTGTTTTCCTGAATCAGCCTCTGGAGGTAGGGCGACCAGCCGGGATACGTCACCAGAATTCCGCTCAGGAAGTCCTGCCCCTCATCCCTGTATATCTCTTCCATTATCTTATCCAAAATCCTGTCGGGAGCCGTTGGAATTGGATTCACTTCGAGAAAAATCCTTTTTGGATGGCCGGTCTCTTTATATCTTTCGAAAAGTTTAAGGAGCAGGTATTCCGGGGCCACCAGCAGGTTGAAACCGGAGACCGCTATTACAGCATCGTCAGGAACAGCAAACACAGCTCTCTCGGCATCCACAACCTTCACCTGAAACACCTCCTCTCGTTTATCGGGGCTATGACGCTTTCGTAGAACTCCCTAAGCTTCCTTGTGTGCTCCTCGATCCATTCCCCGTCGACCTTCCTTCGTGCGACCCCCTCCCTCATCGCCTGCTCCCCAACGGCCCTCGCCACTTTTGGCGGCACCTCAGGGTTCAGCGGTGATGGCATTATGCGTTCATCCACGGGCTCCTCAACGGCATCCGCGATGGCCTTTGCCGCCTCAATTATCATTGTGTCCGTTATAGTCTTCGCCCTCACATCGAGGGCACCTCTGAAAATCCCCGGAAAGCCGAGAACGTTGTTGACCTGGTTTGGATAATCGCTCCTTCCTGTTGCGACTATTTTAGCTCCCGCCTTTCTGGCTTCGTCGGGCAGTATCTCCGGAACGGGATTTGCCAGAGGGAAGACGATGGCATCATCGCTCATCTTTGCTATCCATCCGGGCTTTATAACCCCCGGACCAGGCTTCGTGAAGGATATCAAAACGTCAGCATCTTTCACCGCCTCCTCGGGCCCTCCGCTTATGCCCTCGGCATTCGTCCTGCTCAAAAGCCAGCCCCTGTAGGGGAACAATTTTTCCAGATCCATGTCCCCCGTTAAAACAGCCGGCCTGCCGTCAACGAGCTCAACGACCCTGACGTTCCCGGGCTTCACCCCTGCTTTTGTTAGAATCCTGAGAACCGCAAACCCCGCAGCCCCGGCACCAAACATGGCCACTGCAATCTCATCAATCTCCTTTCCAACAACCTTCAGGGCATTTAAAAGCCCCGCCAGAACAACGGCCGCTGTCCCCTGCTGGTCGTCATGGAAGACAGGAATGTCAAGCTCCTCCCTGAGTCTGTCGAGGATGTAGAAGCACTTGGGTGATGCTATGTCCTCAAGGTTTATACCCCCAAAGGTCGGTGCTATCGCCCTGACAACCTCAATGAACCTGTCCGGGTTCTGCTCGCTGACCATTATAGGAAACGCATCAACACCGCCGAAGTGCTTGAAGAGCAGAGCTTTACCCTCCATAACAGGCAGGCCTGCCAGAGCACCGATGTTTCCAAGGCCCAGAACCCTGCTTCCATCGCTCACAACGGCCACGAGGTTGCCTTTGCTCGTGTACTCATATGCTTCATCAGGATTTCTGGCTATCTCCCTGCAGGGCTCTGCAACCCCGGGCGTATATGCCAGGCTGAGGTCGTGTCTTGTTTTTAGAGAAACCTTGGGGATTACTTCGATTTTGCCATTTCCCGGAAAGTTGTTTTTGTGGAAGGCCAGAGCCTCCTCCCTAAGCCCTCCCATCTTCGCCACCTGCTTTGAGTTTTTCCACCCCAATGCTCTCCGCTATACTGTTAAGCTCCTCCAGAACCTTCCTGTAAATTGGGATGCCAATCTTCAGTCTTGTTTGCATCGTGAGGAAGCCCTTTTCGCCATGAATCCATATCCTCTCAAAATCGGGATGCCTCCTTGAGCTTTTCAGCTCATCAATCATCCTGCTCATCTTCTCCCTGAACTCCTCGGGAGGGAGGAAATCCTCGATATTAATCGCCATGAAGAAGTGGCCAACCTCGCTGTGCTTTTCGCTCGTGTTTTTGACATGCCTGCTCCAGGTTCCGCCGCCCAGAATTCCGGCCAGAATATCCACCATCAAGCTGAGCCCGTATCCCTTGTGTCCGCCGAAGAGCTCCCCGAAGCCTCCTAACGGAAGCAGTGCCCCGCCGCTGAAGACCTTTTCCACGTCGGTGGTTATATTGCCCGCGCTGTCAATAGCCCAGCCCTCCGGAATCGGCTTTCCCTTCCTGCGGTAAACCTCAAGCTTGCCTATTGGAACCACGCTGGTTGCCATATCGAGCAGAAACGGCCTGTCTCTGGCTGGAGCTGCTAGAGCAATTGGATTCGTCCCTAGGAATCTCTCCACCCCGCCTGTCGGGGCAACCAGCGGGCGAGAGTTGGTCATGCTTATTCCTATCATCCCCTCCTCAGCCGCCATTAAAGCATAATAACCCGCTATGCCATAGTGATTGCTGTTTCTCACTGCAACAACCCCTATTCCGCCCTCTCTGGCTTTTTTAATTGCCAGTTTCATTGCTCTGTATCCAACGACCTGACCCAGGCCTTCATCACCGTCTATCAGGGCATAGGACGGCCCTTCTCTTACGATTCTGATGTTGGGCTTCAGGTTTATGCCGCCGCTGAGAATTCCATCAACATAGCGCTTGAGCCTCTGAACACCGTGGCTTTCAATCCCCCTCAAATCAGCCATGATCAGGTTGTGCGCCACTATCTCCGCATCCTTCTCGGGCACCTCAAGCTTTGTGAGAACCCTTACGACAAAAGAGAAAAGCTCATCCCTTGAAACCCTCACGTAGTTCTCATCAATGTAGCCTTTTTCAAACATAACACCACCAGAAGAGATTCTGCATGGAGGATTAAAGACTTTCCGGAAGCTGGTGGACCGGGCGGGATTTGAACCCGCGGCCTCCGCCTTGCGAGGGCGGCGCTCATACCAGGCTGAGCTACCGGCCCGTGCCCATTTAAATGAGACCTGCAATGCCTTAAAAGTTTTTGGGTTGGGATAAGCTCAATAATGCCCCAGAATTTGCAATTGCCGGACACACCAGCAGTGTGCGGGCGGTGGAATCAGACAAAACTGGGAAACCTTTATATCCTTATGGGGTTTAAAAGAGAATGCCCGGGGAGTGCCGCCGAAGGCGGAGCCAATGAACTTGGGCGGGTTATTACCCCTTTATTCTCCGATAACCTGCACCACAACCCTCCTGTGCCTCGGCCGGACATCAAGCTCCACGAAGAAAATCTGCTGCCACGTCCCTCTGACAAGCCTTCCGTCCACAACCGGCAGAACGAGGCTCGGCCCGAGCAGCGTCGCCCTCAGGTGAGAGTGCGCATTGTTGTCAATCCTGTCGTGAAGGTATCCCCTGCCCTTGGGGACAAGCTCTTTTAAAAGTCTCCTAAAATCTTCAAGGAGGCCTGACTCATGCTCTATTGCAACTATCGCTCCTGTGGCACCGGGAACGAAGACTAGAACCTGCCCGTTCTTGATGCCACTTTCCCTGACAAAGCTCTCAACCTCGGAGGTGATATCAATAAGGTCAATCTCCCCCTTTGTTGCGAAGTGAAGCTCAACATTTGCCGTTTTCACAGGGACACCCCCGGCGGATTTGATTATATGAATTCCTCCACACGTTTGAGCTTTTCAAGAACCTCTATTGGGTTTCTCCCGAAAATATAGACGACCGGTTCTATTCCGAACGCACCTCTATCTATCACGGCATCCCATTCATTCCCACGGAACTTCTCCGCTATCATTTCTACCGTCTGCTCCTCGTCCCTTCCGTCCTCTTTTATCTCCGTGGTTCTCAGGCCCGCTTTCTTCAGGGCATTCAGAACCCTCCCGTCAAATCGGATGTTCAGAACGCTCCTCGTCCCCGGTGATATTTTTGAGAGCTTGATCAGGATGGCAGCGGTATGCCTGCTGGCCCCGAATTCCGGTGGAAGGGCGAAGAGCTTACCCTTCACAAGGGTTATCCTTCCCGGGACGGCCGCAACATCCCTGTAATCCCCGGGGTTTGGAAGTGCATAGACAAAGTTGCTCCTTATTTCCGGAAGGAGCTCAGCAAATTTGGGGTCATTAAGCAGCTCCCCAACTGCAAGGTTTAGCATCTCAAGGACTCCGCTACGTGAGGGTGCTGTAATGAAGAGTTCCCTGCAGAAAGTGTCATCTTTAAGTCCTGCATATTTAAGATACGCCCGACACCCGGTCTCGCTGTCAAAAAACTCCATGAACTTCTGGGTGACGAATTTTATTACATCTCCCTTTTCCGCCCCATAGAGTATCAGATTCGCTATCTCGCCGGCCATTCTGTCAATCAGCTCCTGAACTTCGGGATCAGGCTTTTTGTATTTTTCCGAAAGATATTTGCTCACCATGGCCTGTGTTATGTCAAGAATTTCGGCTATTTTTGCCTGCGTGAATCCCTCCGCATAGAGAATTCGGGCTATCCCTGCCCTGAGGGCGGGCATTATCTCCTCAGACCAGAACGTGCAGGGGCTCTTCATAATCCATCCCGTAATAAAATCCCAGAACCCGGTTATAAGCTTTGTCTTTGGACATAAAAATGTCAAAAAAGGTTTAAATACCGGCACAGTTTTACATGAGAAGGGCTTCTATGGACTGGAAGAACAGGGATGTTATAAGCATTAGGGATTTTTCTAGGGAGGATATTGAATTTGTTTTAAAGACCGCGGAACGGCTTGAGCGGGAACTGAAGGAAAAGGGGCATCTTGATTATGCGACGGGAAAAATACTGGCGACGCTCTTCTTCGAACCCTCAACGAGGACGAGGCTGAGTTTTGAGAGTGCAATGCACCGCCTCGGCGGGAGTGTGATAGGCTTTTCGGAGGCATCGAGCACGAGCGTCAGAAAGGGAGAGAGCCTCAGGGACACCATAAAAACGGTCGAACAGTACAGCGACGTCATAGTCATCAGGCACCCGAAGGAGGGGGCCGCGAGGTTAGCAGCCGAGGTGGCGGATATCCCGGTTATAAATGCCGGCGACGGGAGCAACCAGCACCCAACGCAGACCCTGCTCGACCTATACACCATAAAGAGCGCCTTTGGAAAGATTGATGGCCTGAGGATAGGCCTTCTCGGGGACTTAAAGTACGGCAGAACTGTGCACAGCCTGAGCGAGGCTTTAACCCACTACGACGTGGAGCTGTACTTAATTTCGCCGGAGCTCTTGAGGATGCCCAGGCACATCGTGGAGGAGCTCAGGGAGAGGGGCATAGGGGTCCACGAGACGGGCGATCTGGAGGGCGTGATTGGCGAGCTCGATGTCCTCTACGCAACGAGGATTCAGAAGGAGCGCTTCCCGGATGAGCAGGAGTACCTAAAGGTCAAAGGAAGCTATGTAATTGACTGCGAAGTCCTGAGGAAGGCAAAAGAGACCCTAAAAGTCATGCACCCGCTCCCGAGGGTGGACGAGATACACCCGAGCGTTGACTCCTCAAAACACGCCATCTACTTCAAGCAGGTGTTCTCGGGGGTTCCCGTCAGGATGGCCCTGCTCGGATTAACTCTGGGGGTGCTGTGAATGAGTGCCGATTTAAGGGCGCATTCCACTCAAAGGACTTCAGGAGATGCAATTGGGTCCGAGCTGGTGGATAAGGCCCCCAATCGTTTCCGCCAGCGCTTTGCGGAGCAGAGGACTGTTCTGGGGGTGTTATGAATGGCGGAGCTAAAAGTGACGGCCATTAGGGAGGGGACGGTGATAGACCACATTCCCGCGGGGAAGGGCCTCAAGGTAATACGGATACTCAAACTCGACAGGCTGAACGGCGGGGCGCTCCTGCTGGCGGCGAACGTCCACAGCAAGAAGCTCGGGAAGAAGGACATAGTAAAAATAGAGGGGCGCTTTTTGAGCGAGGAAGAGGTGAACAAAATCGCACTGATAGCGCCGAGCGCCACCGTTAACATAGTCAGGGACTATAAAGTCGCGGAGAAGTTCAAGGTGGAGATTCCCGGGGAAATAAGCGGCATACTCAAGTGCGCAAATCCGAACTGTGTGAGCAACCATGAGTACACGACACCGAAGTTCTACGTCATTTCAAGGGAGCCCCTGAAGGTGCGCTGCCACTACTGCGAGAGAACCATGGAAGAGGAGGAAATCCTCACCAATCTTTAGAAAAGCTTATATTCTCCTTCCCCTTTTTTTTTCTATGGGGAGTGGTATGGAAAGGCAAATAAAGGCCATGGTTCTTGTACTCCTTGTTATTCTCGCTGCCGGTTGTGTAACCAAAATATCCAATGAAAGCACATCATCGGGGCCTGCTGCTGAAAAACCGGAGGATCTTGAGGTTTACCTCATAATAGAGGAGAAAAACGCCGCCTTTGAAATCGCCACCTTCCATCTGGATGCCATGGGGGTAAGTATAGGGGCTTTTGGAAAGCCGTATCTCCTGCTGAAATCCAGACACATGCCGGAAGAGTTTGAGAGGGGAATAAAGATAAACTTTACACTTGAGGGCAGAGCCAGGAACTGGAAGGGCACGGAGTTCCCCTTCAGCGGCACTGTTGAATATACCATCCATTCTCCCGGAAAGTATGTACTCGTGCTGGAACCCAGTCATGTCCCGGGCAGGTTTATTCTGACACTGGAGAAAAAGGAATCGGGCAGAGTCGGGAAGGAAGTCCCTGAGGACATCTTTGAGGATAGCGGGGCCATTCTCCTGAAGCAGGCCCGTCTTCTCGGGGGAGGACTTTCCAGAAAACTAGAGGATGAGCTGGCGGAAAACAGAAAGCTCGGGCAGCACTACCTCGACCTCTGGGCAAACACGGGAAACATGAGCTATCTCCAGGCCTACAGGGATCTCGGCTATGCGGTCAGGAGCTTCGGCAGGCTGGCGAAGGAGAGGAACCTCACGCCGGTGGAGATGCGCATACTCCTCATGAACCTCATGGCCAACGACTTCTACTACTCCACCCACAAAAAACCCGGCAGGAAAGACCTTACGCTGGTCTTTGACAACAGTTCTCCCTACTACGGCACCATCAGGGTGGAGAACGCCTCAATTCACAGCGGGCTCCCATTCGTCTATTACCGGGCGAGGGGCTTCAGCCTCTATTTTGTGGCAGCACTCCACTGGGCCCAGATATATTATGAAAGAGGTAACTACAGGGAGATGCTCGAAATTCTCAATGAGCTGAAGGCCTACGTCCAGTACGGGGAATACGGCAATAAAACATACGCCCTCCTTAAAAACTACTTCCAGTTCCAGAACGCCAGCATCCCGTGGGTGTCCGGCTATGCTCAGGGGCTCGCGGCTGGGCTGTATGCCAAGGCCTATAACCTTACGGGTGATGAAAGCTATCTGAAGCTGGCCCGGGAGTTCTTAAACTCCTTCAGCCTGCCCCTGTCCAGAAATGGCTTCGTCGTTGAAACGAAATACGGTCCGTGGTATCTCGAATACAACTACTACCCGAAGGAGCTCGTTTTAAACGGCCATATAATCACCCTTCAGGGTCTCTACTACTACTGGGAGGTTACGGGTGATAGAACAGCGAGAGAGCTTTTCCTGAAGGGTGCGGAGAGCGTTAAAAATGCCCTGCCCTACTTCGATACAGGGAGCTGGAGCAGGTATGCGAGCATATACAACTCCTCAAGCGTCTTCTACCACAGACTTCACATAAAGCTTTTGGTGTGGCTCTATAAGACGACGGGGGATAGAACATTCCTGAGCTATGCTGAAAAATGGAACAGCTACCTTGAAAAAAGAGGTTTGAAGCCGGAGAAAATCGAAATCAGTCGAAAGCCTGAGGAAACCTCCGGAGGACCGGGATAACGGCGAGGAGCCCGCCGACGATGTCAACCGCACTCTGGACGGCATTCGGGATTCCTATGACAAGCCAGAACGGCATGTGGAACCACCTCTCCACCTCCGGGATCACCTGCTCCCTCGGGATGTTGAGGTACAGGGGCAGGGCATAGTAGTAGTTGAGTGCAACCATGAGCGGGATTCTTATGGCTGTTCCGATGAGGTACGCCAGGATCAGAAAAGATGCCAGATTGCCGGGCGAATAGCTGTGAGGGGTAAAGCGGGTTATCCTTCTGGCGAGCTCAATGCCGATAACCACTGAAAGCGTCGCCGGTACCTTCATGCTCGCCCCGAGCCACGATGTTGAGGATATCATGGATATACCTATGAAGAGGAGGGCGAGGGCGATGAGGGAGCTTGTGAATCCTAAAAGGAGTGCCACCACAATGATCGGAACGGCCACAAGGTCAATGTCCATCCCCCATGGAGTTTTGACCTTGAGGGGCATTATCTGGAGCAGCAGCGAGAGCGAGAGCATGAGTCCTGTCAGGGCAACTTCCTTCGACCTCATATTCATCACCGCTCCAAATTTTGTTCCATCTTTTAAAAATCTTTGTTCCATAAATAGAACAAACGATGGACACATCTGAGGAGCAAATCCTTTATAGGCTTCCGGATGAGTTCCTATGGGTGGTTCAAAATGAAAATTCCGGATGATCTCAGGAGGGACATTCCTCTTACCGGAGAGGTTATATACTTTGACAACACCGCAACTTCTCTGACGCCAAGGCCCGTCATTGAAGCCATGGATGAGTACTACCTGAAATACAGGGCAAATGTGCACAGAGGAGTTCACAGGCTTTCCCAGATGGCGACCCAGAAGTATGAGGAATCAAGGAAAATCGTAGCGGATTTTATCGGTGCCAAATTTGAAGAGATAGTATTCACGAAGAACACGAGCGAAAGCTTAAACTTAGCTGCTTTGGGACTTGAGGGGGTCTTCAGGAAGGGGGACAGGATTGTAACGACTCCCTATGAGCACCACTCTGACCTGCTGCCATGGCAGAGGCTTGCTGAAAAGCTCGGCCTGAAGCTGGAGTTCATAAGGGGGGACGACGAGGGCAACCTTGATCTGGTGGATGCGGAGAAGAAGATTAAAGGGGCGAAGCTTGTTGCCATCCAGCACGTCTCAAATGCCCTCGGCGTCATCCACGAGGTGGAGGAGCTCGGAAAGATGGCAAAGGAGGAGGGGGCAATATTTGTGGTTGATGCCGCCCAGAGCGTCGGCCACATGGAGGTCAATGTCAACAGGCTCCACGCCGACTTTCTGGCTTTCTCGGGGCATAAAGGGCCGCTGGGGCCGACGGGGATAGGCGTGCTTTACATAAGGGAGGAGTTCTTCGACGTATTTGAGCCTCCGTTCATAGGCGGGGGAACGATCGAGGATGTTGAGCTCTGCTGTTACACCCTGACGGAACCTCCGGAGAGGTTTGAGGCGGGAACACCGAACATAGGCGGTGCGATAGGTCTTGCTGCGGGGATAGAGTACATCCAGAAAATCGGGCTTGAGCGGATTGAAAAGCAGGAGCACAGGCTCGTTAAGAGGACAACCGAGGGCTTAACCGAGCTTGAGGTTCCGTGGTACGGGCCGAGAAATCTGAAAAAGCACGCCGGAGTTGTGAGCTTCAACGTTCCGCCTCTTCACCCGCACGATGTCGCCGCCGTTCTGGACGACCACAACATAATGGTGCGCTCAGGCCACCACTGCGCCCTGCCCGTTATGAAGAAGCTCGGAATAAACGGAACTGTTAGAGCTTCGTTCCATGTCTACAACAGCCTTGACGAGGTTGAGACATTCCTTGGAGTCATGGAGGAGCTTGTTAAAAGTTTGCGTTAGTTTTTTTCTTTACTTTTTTCAATGAAGTAGAGCAACATCTTCCTCTGAATTATGGGTACGAAAGGAATTCTTACAATCAGTCCTTTAAGGGCCCCATTTTCCTCGTAGATTAAAATTGACTCTTCTCCATCCCTGATGAAGAGACTTTTCACATCATACGCATTATTTGAAAACATCGCCTCAGCGAGCACATCCATGAAATCCTCGGATTTTCTGTTCAAGACCCTTTCAAGAGGCATGTATCTGACCTCCTCCCCTTTGCGAGGGTTCAGCTTAACCCCCCGCCAATGACGGGGAGGTTTGAGGGGTTCTCATCAGGGTAACCCTTGAAAAGGGTTCTTCGAACCCCTCCGGCTCGGTCTTGAGCCAGTTACCCCTACCCGCCAGAGCAGGCAGGCTCGGGGTTATCGTTCTAACAGTCTTCTTCAAAATGTTAAACGCTCCAACTAAATCCGCATTCAAGACAACGCCCTCTCCGCGGCACTTAAACAAACCCCTAAAGACTCTACCATCAGAGTGGCGTTGGCCGCAGAGAGGGCAAAGCTTAGACGTGAAAGCTTCATTCACGACTTCAACAACAATACCATACTCCTCGGCCACTTCTTTGAGCCTTTGAATCAGAGTATTGAACCGCCACACGTGGGAGAGAATAAAGTTTTGCTTTTTCCCCTTGTCCGAGTTTCTTGCAATTCCCTTGGGATAACCAACGACAATTCTGCCAACTCCCAATTCGTAAAGTCTTCTAACCGCTTGCCTAACTGCGGTGTTAATGTAATGCTTCGCCTGAAGTTTGGCTTTAGCGTGCATTCTCTTAAGCTTCCTGCTCGTTTTAGCCCCACTCCTGTTGAGTTTGGACTGGTAACTGGCAATCTTCCTCCGCCAGTAAAAGTCAATGCTCTTTAAAGGCCTCCCGTTCACGAGGAAGCTTTCGCCGTTCTCCACGTAAATGGCCATTAAGTTATTCACTCCCAAGTCAACTCCAGCTGAGAGATTTCCTTTTGGAGTTCTCGGGAGTGCAACCCAGCCATCGCTGGTCAGTTTCTCCTCGACCGTGAAGCTTAGATGAGCATACCACTTCCGCTTTACCCCATCATAAGTTATTTCCAACCTTCCCTGCTTGCCCTTCAGGTGAATTCTCCCCTTGAATTGAATTCTAAGCCTGCCAAATTTTCCGAGTCTCCTGAGCTCGATGACGTTTCCCGTAATTTTATACTGGTCGTTTCTGAGTGGAATTATGAAGAGTTTTCTGCCGTTCTTTTCTCTAACGAATTTGGGTGGTTTTGGCTTGAACCATTCCGGCAGTTCTCCTTTCCTTTTCTTCCGGTTGAGGGAGAAGAAGCTCCGCCACGCCTCAGCGTTCTTTCCGGCTAATTGTTGAACAGTTGAACCACCAGTCCAGTTTTTGAAAAGGTGGTAAGCTTCCTTTTCCGTTCCGTTGAAGTCTATTTTCCCGAATTCCTTGAACTGTTTTAAGCGCTGATAATTGAGTCTGTTCCAGATTATGGCTGAAGCGTAAGCTAATTCGAAGAGAATTTCCTCCTGCTCCTTTGAAGGTTGAAGTTTAACCGTTACTGAACGCTTCATCTCAGTGAATAGTATTGGTTTTAAGCTTTAAAAGAGTGTCGCTTCCCTGCTTAATGGCTAATTTGCAGAACACCGTACCCCACCCTAAAGGGCAGGGATTGCAAAAGAAAAATGTCAGGTCTCCAAACCTCTCCAGGAGGGAGGGATATCTCCGGTTTTTCTTTAGGAGGAGTATCTTCACGTCTATTCCCCTGTGTTTTGTCATTTCAAAAACTTTCTTAAATTTCAAAGCCAGTTTTCCATCAATGAAAGCCGCCATGAATTCTCTCTCTGCCCTTTCTGCTAAGTCTTCAACCCTGCTCTTTATGTTCCATTCCCCCTGAAGAGACCAAACCGGGAGCCATTCACCTCTCTGCTCTCTCTGATAACTTTTCAGCTTGATTATGACATCTTCAGAGGATTTCAGGTATTTATCCCTCAATGAAGCGATTACTTTTTCAGGTTCAACTGCTCTGAAATATGCAGGATTTCCTTCACTTATATCTACGAAACCCTTCCTGTGAAGTTCTTTTAAGACGTCATAAACCCTCGGTCTTGGAACTCCACTCTCCTTGGCTATTTCACTTGCTTTTGATGGCCCCAGCACCACCAGAGTTGCATAAATCCTCGCCTCATACTCTCTCAGGCCGAGGAGTTTCATATTTTCAATAACATCATCGCTAACTATCACCATTTTACCCACCTCTTAATTTTGTAACTCACTTGGTTACAACAATCTTATATATCTTCCCATGGTACTGAAGGTCAGGTGATTTAAATGGGCAGGGAGGCTCTACTCATTGAAAATCTAAGAAAAAGCTATGGAAACCTAACTGCTGTTGATGGCATCTCGTTTAAAGTTGAGAAAGGGGAAATCTTCGGGCTATTGGGGCCGAACGGTGCTGGAAAAACCACCACAATAAAAAGCATCATCGGACTCCTGAGACCTGACTCCGGAGAGGTGCGCCTGCTCGGAAGAAGAATGCCGGATAAAAATGTTTTAGGGAGAGTCGGCTACATGCCTCAGGAGCTGGCACTTTATCTGAACCTGACGGTGGAGGAGAACCTAAAATTTTATTCAGGAATGTATGGGATTTCAGGAGAGCTATTTGAAAAGAGGAAGAAAGAAATTTTAGAATTTGTTGGGTTGGAAAGATTCAAAAAGAGGCTTGTGGGTGAGCTGAGCGGGGGATTACAGAGAAGGGCTTCTCTGGCCTGTGCTCTGTTACATGAACCCGAATTTGTAATTCTGGATGAACCCACTGTGGGTGTTGACCCCCATTTGAGGGCCAGCTTCTGGGGACATTTCAGAGAGCTCTCGGAGGGAGGTGTGACTATTCTGCTCACAACTCACTATATGGATGAGGCCATTAACTGTGACAGAGTAGCCATAATGTCCGAAGGACGGATTGTGGCTGTTTCCAACCCGCAAAAACTTATAGAAGAAACCCATTCCAAGAATCTTGAAGAGGCTGTTCTCAAGCTAACAGGCTATACGGAGGGGAGAAAATGAACTGGGGAAGGATTTTAACTGTTTCCAGAAAGGTATTCTGGGAACTGAGGCATGATAGGAGGCTTCTGGTTTATGCACTGGTGACTCCCGTGGTTTTGATGGTGCTCTTTGGTCTGGCATTTGGAGGTCATGTGCAGGATGTTAAAATAATAGTCGTCAATGAAGATAATGGACATATGGCTGCAGATATTATAAAAAACTTTGACAGGGGAACTTTTGTCATAGAGGAAAATATGAACATTAAAAACGCAATTGGGAGTCTTAAAAACGGGGAGTGCTGGGCGGTGATATACTTCCCCAAAAACTTTACGGAGAATATTCTCCATGGAAAATCTTCAATGAAAGTTTACCTCGATAGGAGCAATATCAACATTGCCGAGACGGTTATGTCGGGGGTTAACAGGGCTTTAATAAAAACTCTGGCGGAAAATGGTGCCAGACTTCCAGTTCGCGTGCAATACACTGCCGTCTATGGAAGAGAGGCGAAGTTCATGGATACTTTCTTACCCGGAGTTGTCTCGCTGGCCGTGTTCCTGATTTCCACAATACTTTCGGTTCTGTCTTTTATAGGCGAGAGGAACATGGGGACGCTGGACAGGGCTCTGGCCACTCCCCTGAGGGAAGAGGAGATAGTTACGGGGTATTCACTCGCTTTCGGTATCGTTGGAGTTATTCAGGCTTTGATAATGCTGATCATAGGCATCTTCGGTTTCAATGTTAGAATTGCTGGAAACCCTGTTCTGGCATTTTTCATAGTTTCCCTGCTTGCAGTGGTTGGTGTAAACCTTGGAATGCTCCTCTCAAACACAGCAAAGAGTGAAGCACAGGCTGTCCAGTTTGTTCCAATGGTGGTGGTTCCAACATTTCTTCTCTCTGGAATATTCTGGCCGGTGGAGGCAATTCCAAAATACCTTAGGCCGTTCTCCTACATCCTGCCGCCGACCTACGCCGTCGGTGCTCTGAGATCCGTTATTATAAGGGGATGGGGAATAGAGAAGGTATGGCATGACGTCGCTGTTTTAATATTCTTTGGAATTTTGTTTTTGGGCTTAGCAATCTTTAACATGAAGAAAAAGCTATGAAAATCTTTTTATCTATTTTTCAGGAGGATTGTATGAGGTGGTTCTGATGCTCATTGCCAAACCATGCACAAGCATGAAAGGTATCGTCATCACCCCCCGGGAGAAGTACGACGCCGATCTTGAGGAGCTGTGCGAATGCCTGGCCGGACGGGGCTACAGGATAAAGAGGGTTACCCGATTCCTCGCGCTTCTCTCAGGGGAGCACGATATAACAATCTTTCCGAGCGGCAAAATAATCGTGAAGGACACCTCCGACAGGGAGGAGGCCCTAAAGATAGCTACTGATATCTACGAATGCCTTCAGGCCTACAGGGTGATATGATGTTTGTCCCCGAGGAAATAGCCGAAACCATCAGAAGAATCCGGCTGGAGAATGGTTTCCCCGATACGCCGTTCAGAATAGATGAAATCAGATACGAGGAAAAGGGAGACAAGCTTTTTATAATCGCCCACGACAGGACGGATAAAAGCGTCATCATAGGGAACAGCTTTGTAATCGGGAAGCTGAGAGAGGAGCTTGGTGTAAAGCAGGTCACGGTTTATTCAAACCTCGACCTGGAGATAAAGAGGAGAAAGCTCAGAGAGAACTCCGGAAGGATTGCAGGCACCTTTCTTGAGTTTCTGCAACCGGTTGTGGAAGCGGAGATGAGGTTTCCACCGAGAAAATGGCCGGAAGTCAGGACGGGAGAGAGGGGACTGCTCTTTCTGAGCTTCAACGCAAAAGCCCTTTTGGGATTCGCTGAAAGCTTCGGCATGGAATACAGAGCTGTGGGGATAAAATACGCCTTTCCAGGGCTTGAGTATGAGGCGATTGAGGGAAATGCCGGGGAGATTTTCTTTCCCGATGAGGAGAAGCTGCTGAAGCTGGCGCGGGAAGTGGGGGCTAGAATAGTCATGTCTGACTTCCCATTTGACCTGAAGTTTGCGGGCACCATAGCACTCCTCAATCCAATGCGCTTCTTCCACATCGGCTTTTTCGAGCTCAAATACCTCTTCGGATTTGAAAAGCCGGTGATTTACGATAAAAAAGCTCTCATTGACTTCATAACAGCCCTCGTCTATGAGGGGCTGATGGAGTCCACGGACGGGGCAAACCTGATATGGCGGATGTGGAGGTAACATTTTTATAGTTATTACTTTATGTTATACTCAGGGGGAGTGAGGTGTCCGTCAGTATTTTAGACAAGGTAATGTTCCTCTCAGATGCACTGAATTTGCTGTTCATCTTAATAGTCTCCGTGATTACCCTGAATTATCGGGGGAAGTTTATAGAAAGATTCCCCCCATTAAAGAGATTCTATGATCTCATCCTTTTCAGTTTTGCAATTGCTTTAGTTGGAAATCTCTTAGACGTTGCAGATGACGTTGAGATAAATGGATATTATATCAAAAGTACCTTCCTAAGTCAAATTGAAAGCTGGCTTTTTGCGATTTCTATAGGAATCATCAGTATAGGGTGGATAGTAACCTTAAAAACAATCACAAGCAGAAAGGTTGAAATACCCCTTGTTAAACTGCAAGACAATAAAAAACACACGGTTCACGTTGACCCGGGCCTCTATCTGAGCACGAACGACGATGCCTGCCATACTATATTTGCCTCCCTCCTGCGCCAGCGGCCGGGTCTGGTTATATCGAGGAGTCCTCCGGATATAACCCGGGCCAGAATCGGGATTGAGGAGGTGCCGGTTCTCTGGATAACCAAGGTCGGAGGGGAGAACACAGTACACCCGACGAATCTGCCTTACCTCCTCCACACCCTCGTTAGCTTCTTTGAGGATGGTGACATGCCCAAGACCGTCCTTCTGGATGGCATGGAATATCTGATTCTTGAGAACGGATTCCCTGCAGTCTTTAAATTCCTCACAACCCTGAAGGACTATGCCCTGCTGACGAACTCAATCGTCCTGATGCCCGTGGAGAGCAGGGCTCTCAGTGAACAGGAGCTCAACATGCTCCTCAGGGAGTTTGAAATCATCAGCTGACTGGTATTCTGGGGATAAACCCAGTAATGGCTCAAAAGAAGACGGGCCGGGGCATCAGCTGGGCAGGAACAATCTTTAAATTCTCCATGCCCTAAGGGAGAACGGATTTTAAAAGCAATTAATCAGCTGAGGGAATCAAAATGATAGTCGGGATTGTCGGAAAGATAGCTGCGGGCAAGACAACGGTGGCAAAGTTTCTTGAGGAAAAGGGCTTCTGCCGCATAAGCTGCAGCGATCCGCTGATAGACCTGCTGACCCACCGGGTTGGGGGGTACTCATGGATTCCGGAGCTGCCCGAAAAATCCGAACCCTCAAGGGAGAGGCTCATAGAGTACGGGAAATATCTCAAGGACAGGTACGGGGAGGATGTGCTGATAAGGCTCACGCTGGACAAAATGAGGCACTGCAGGAACGTGGTCATTGACGGTGTGCGCTCAAGGGGCGAGATTGAGGCAATCAAAGAACGCGGCGGCATGATCATCTACGTCGATGCCAGACCCGAGCTCAGATATGAGAGGCTGATGAGGAGAAATGCAAGCAAGGACAGGGAAATAAGGAGCTTTGAGGACTTTAAGGCCATGGATGATGCAGAGGAGGAGCTCTACCGCACGAGCACGCTTAAAAATCTGGCCGATGTCATCGTAGAGAACAACGGAACCCTTGAGGAGCTGAAGCGGAAGGTGGAGGAAATCATCGCGGTGATGCTGACAGTGAGGAGGTGAAACCGTGAAGCTCATCATCATCGCCCCCTGCCTCCTCAGCCCCTTCTACGTCTACAGGGGGCCGAAGGGGAAGGAGTACGAGACGGCCAAGCTAATCAGGGGGCTGATGGGAGAGCTCGGTGGGGAATGGCATGTCCTGGCATACCCGTGCCCCGAGTTTGAGGCGATGGGATGGCCGAGGGCCCCTGCGAGCAGGGAGGTCTATGAGAGGCTCGGCATGCGGGAGAGGGCGAAGATAATAGCGGACTTCATAGGGCGGATTATAGGCGAGGAAAAGCCCGCGAAGGTCATCTTCGTGGGGGTTAAGGGCTCCCCGACCTGCGGGGTCTTCCACACGAGCTCAAGCGACCCGGAGAGCTATCCCTACAGGGAAATGCAGGAGTTCCGCTACATGGGGAAGGAGGAGAGGATTGAAAGGTCCAGAATGCTCGTGGAGGAGCAGGGGTTCCGGATTATCAAAAGGCCGGGAATACTCTTTGAAATCCTCATGGCGAGGTTTCCGAACGCTCTGTATGTGGAGTTCGACAAGGACGACATTGGGGGGAGTATGGAGAGATTGAAGGCCGCGCTGGAGGGGAGTATATGAGAGCATTGAAATGGAAGATTACACAAAGAGTTGGCCATTTAAAGAAGAGACCTTATCAAGCTGTACTTGTGGTAGTTATTGTTACATATTTATCCTTAATGATGGCCATATTAATCAATATAATGCCCTCTAAAGATTTTAATTTTGTTATGTGGTTTTATAGCACTATTATCCAGCTAAACGGGGCGATTTTGGGTGTTATAATTGTTATTTTAAGTCTCTCTGTTGTCGTGCTCCCAAAGAAGGTAATAGTGTTGTTTAAAGAATTTCATTTTGATTACTTAGAGCTGACCATTTTGCTTTTGATAATTACAATTCTTATATCTTTTATTGGTCTTTCATATGGGACAAATAGCAGAAATACTGGAATTTATTTTGCAGCATTTCTTTTTGAGGGTATAAGTATATGTGTATTGGGCTTATTTCTGTTGGAATTGGCTCGGAAGTTTAATACTATTTTGAGGTATTATATTGAGGAAACTCGAACAGACGAAGTTATAAACAACATTAAACTTAGAATTGAGAATAAAAACCTTATTTTATCTTCCCCTGAATATCTCTTGCATTTTGTAGAAGGTGTCTTTCAGATCTCATTATTTGAAGAAGATGAGTCAGTTGCTAAACCTATAGGAGAATCTAAATGGGAAGAACTCTCAAATAAAGGCCTTATAGACGAAGAAGGGATACCATTAGTTAGTTTCCCTGAGTGCTTTGAAAAGTTAAAAAGTGGAATGATCCTTTGGTTAAACGGGGTATTCAAACTGGTGGACGTACAAGGGAGGGCATACCATATTCATGTAGAGGCCACTATCCAGTATAAAAAACATCAATTAAAGCTAAGGGGATTATCAGTACAGTACCTTCCAGAAGAACAGTACAAAATGGTAAAAGAGCAGAGAATCATCATAATGTGAAGGTCTTTACGAAATCTGGGATGGTTGTGATTGCTCTATTATCAGCTTTGTTCCACTTGGTTTGGGAAGGATGAAAGCTGCACTGGAGGAGGGGCCATGAGGGCGCTCATCGTGTACGTCTCCATCCACCACAAAAACACGGAAAAAGTCGCAAAGGCGATGGCTGACGTTTTGAACGCCGATTTGAGCAAACCGTGGAAAATAAAGCCGGAGGAGGTTATGGAGTACGACCTCGTGGGCTTCGGCTCCGGAATCTACTGGTGGAGGCACCACTGGGCGCTCCTCAAGCTCGTGGAGGATCTTCCAGGAATGGAGGGAAAGAAGGCCTTTATCTTCTCAACAGCCGGAATGAACATTCCCCGGTACAACCACAGGGCTCTGAAGAAAAGACTCAAAGAGAAGGGCTTTGAAATCGTTGGCGAGTTCTCGTGCAGGGGATGGGACACAAACGGCTGGCTTGCGAAGATAGGGGGAATAAACCGGGGGCATCCAAACGAGAGGGACCTGGAGAGGGCGAGGAGGTTTGCTGAGAGGCTTAGAATGATTGCTTAATGGTCTGATTTGAAGCATTTAGAAGAACTGCTGGGAAAATGATAAATAACACTTCCACCAAATGTAGATAGGTGAAAAAATGGGAATGGAGATAAGAAAAGGGAAGGTATCCCTTTCAAAAGAGCTTACGGACCTGGATAGATTTGTCCTCGACGTCGTGGGACTCATCGAAGAGTTCTTTCCCTATGTCATTGTCAGCGGGTATGTTACGATACTCTTCGGGCGATCGCGTGGTACTGAGGATATCGATATAGTGATACCGGAAGTTGAGAAGGAAAAGTTTGAGAAACTCTGTCGGGAAGCTATCAAAAGAGGTTTTGAATTTATAAATCCCGAAAACTGCGAGGGTCTTTATGAGATGCTTGAAGAGAGAATGGCAATTAGAATGGCACGGATGGGGGAGATAATCCCCAATGCGGAGATAAAATTTCCAAAGGACGCCTTCCATAGAGATGCACTTGAAAAGAAAATTCCTGTAAGTCTCAATGATAACACCATTTACATCTCCCCGATAGAGCTCCAAATCGCCTATAAGCTCTATCTTGGAAGCGACAAGGACATAGAAGATGCCTTCTTTCTGTATGAACTGTTTAGGGAAGTAATTGAATGGGGGGTCTTAAAAGAGTATGCGGGGAGGCTTGGGGTTGAAATTCCGTTCTAGGCGCGACATGAAGGAGAGGCTATCCTTCATAAGGTTCTACGTTAAAAAGCTCAGGGAGAATCCGGACAGGATTTTCAAACAGCAGACCAAGCTTGTGAACTCCTTCCTCAGGTCTGCCAGAGACTTCCCGCTGACGAAGGAAGAATACCTGAGAATGAAGGGTGAATTGAGGGTGAAGAAGAACTAAACGACAAGAAGCAGAGGCTATGCCTCCTTTATCGCCCTCTCCACGAGCTCCCTCGCCTTCCTCATCAGACCCTCCGCTTTCTCCTTCGTGTGCGCCTCAAGGGTGATGCGCATTATCGGCTCCGTCCCGCTCGGCCTGAAGAGTATCCACCACTCGTCGTTCTCTATTCTAACGCCGTCGATGTCTATCAGCCGTTTGTAGTCAAAGCTCCCAAGAACTTCACGCGCTATGAGCTCCATCGCCTTTGCTTTCTTCTCATTGGGGCATGGTATCTTTGCCCTGAGCGTCACGTATCTCGGGACTTCCTTCGCGAGCTCGCTCAAAGGCCCGAGCCTGTCAATCATCTCAAGAACGAGCGCTCCGGCGAAGATTCCATCGGGCGTGAGGTTCCACTGCGGCATTATCCACGTTCCCGAAGGTTCGCCCCCAAAGACGGCGTTCTCCCTCATGATTCCCTCGGCAACGGCAACATCGCCCACCCTAACCCTGACGACCTCCCCTCCAAGGGGTTTAACGTAATCGTCAAGAGCGAAGCCCGCATCAACCGTCGTTATAACCTTTCCCCTCCCGAACCTGCGGAGCATGTAGCCTGAAATCAGGCTCAGCATAACCTCGTACTCAACGAAGTTGCCCTCATCATCAACGACCCCAATCCTGTCCGCGTCACCATCGTGGGCAATTCCTACATCCGCTTTCATAACCCTCACGGTTTTTGCCAGCCCTTCGAGGCTCCCGGCGTTTGGCTCAAGCTCGCGCACGAAGTAACCGCTTGGGTGGGCGTTCAGGCTTATCACTTTGTTGCCAAGCTCCCTCTGGAGGTAGGGGCTTAAAATGGAGCCCGCACCGTTGCCCGCATCGAGGACGATGGTGTAGGAGCCGTCGAGGCTTACAGCTTCCAGGGCTTTTTTAATGTATTCCCCCCTTGGGTCGGCATGGCTGAGCCTCCCTATCTCGTTCCAGGCGGCTTTCCTGAACTTCCCCACCTCAATGATGCGCTCAAGCTCATTCTCCATCTCATTCGTGTATGCCATCCCGTTCCTCTGCCACACCTTTATCCCGTTGTACTGGGGAGGGTTGTGTGAAGCCGTAATCGTGACCCCTGCATCCGCTTCGTAGAGCCTAATCGCAAAGCCCGTTAGCGGGGTGGGGGAGAGCCCGATGTCCATCACATCTATCCCTGCCGAGAGAAGTCCGCTTATTAGGGCGTTTTTCAGCATCTCGCCGCTCGTCCTTGTGTCCATGCCCACCACAACCCTTCCTCCCCCGAGATAGGTACCCAGCGCCTTTCCGACCTTCAGTGCCAGCTCCGGGGTGAGCTTATCATTGACAACTTCCCTTATTCCGCTCGTGCCAAAGTACTTCCCCATCCTCATGCCCCCTCAGAATACTAAACACTTATCTACCACCTGTGAATATAATTCTTTGGGTGGTTCCATGGAGGTGGAGTATCCAAAGGCGGGTGTCCTCTTCGCAATTCTGGTTCTGGCAGTGCTCATTTTTGGAGGGCTGTACTCCGATTTGAGGATAACCCTCATTTCCCTGCCCCTTCTGGTGTTCCTCGTGGTTCTCTTCCTCGGATGGAGCAGCAACCAGAAGCTCGATAAGGGGGAGATGCGGCGCGCCATAACGGCGGCTCTGGTATCAACGTTCATGGTAATCGTGCTGGGCAGCCAGTACCTTTCAATCCCCCCGGAGCTCAGGGACTACTTTTTGGGCGTTCTATCAACGATAATAGGCTTTTACTTCGGCTACAGGGGAAGGGAAAATGAGGAGGAGAGAATGGAGCGCATAATTCAGGGGCTGGGAGGAGGGGATTGACCCCCTCACTTCTTCACGAGCCTGTATATGCCAACTGAAACCTTGTAATTGCCGTTGCGGGCAGCTTTGTAGTCTATCCTGACCTTGAACGGACTTGAAGAGCTGTAAATCAGGTTGTCCGTATCTGACTCGGTGACGGCATTGCCCTCGCTGTCCAGTATCGTTATCTTCTCGACTGTACCTTCGCCACCGGCTTTTATGAGATACCTGCCGGGTTCGAGGACGTCCGAGATGTAATAGACATCGCCCGTAACAGTCTCAGTCCTGACGTCGACAGGAACCTGTGTGTATGCGTGCATGTAGTAGTACTGCATCCCGAAGACGCCGACTATGCCGATGACAATTAGCAGGACAAAGCCGACGATGAGCTTTTTGAGAATCCCCATCTAATCACCCCCTTTACTCCTTTTCAAGCTCGACTATCTTCACGGCATCTGCAAACTCCTTGGGGGTGAGGTTTCCAGAGAGAGCCTTCAGCAGATCTTCACTTAACACTGAAATGCTAACGTTCCTCTCTCCGAGATAGAGGATCTCAACCCTCTCCACCCAGGGAGCATCTTGAAGGATGGCCAAGCTCATCCTCATGTAGTCCCTCCAGAAGGAGTCCTCTCCAGCGAGATACTCAAGGGAAACACTTGCGGTATCGTTCGTGATCGTCACGTTGTGCACGAGTACATCGAAGAGGCCCAAGTCGGTCTCTATCCTGAACTCAGGCCTTCTAATGTCCTCGAAGGTAGCGTTGTCGAGGTCGCCGTTTCTGACCGTCAGCGCGATTACAGGCTCGTCTCCAAAGTATGCCTCCACCCGGATGTTCTCCGAGCCGTTTTCATGCGCCTTCTCCGCGAGGGCATACGCCACACCCATCAGGCTTTCGTCAATGACTTCTGTTTTGAACCGAATGACCGTCCGGTTGTCGGAGTTGAGTACGGTGACGTTCTCAGCTATCTCAGTGCCCGAGGTTTCAGCTCTGGAGGACGGGGTTTCGGTGGCGCTGGAAGTCTCTCCAAGGTTATTCGTCACGTTCTTAGCGGTATTTATGACCTGTTCGGGGCTTAGGTCGTCTGGAATCTGGAAGTCCGTATTGAAGTAGATGTATCCGCCGATGATGAGCAGTATTAGGAGGAGGACTTTTCCCTTCATATCACTCCCTCCTCGAAGAGCTTGTTGATGTAGAATCGTACCCTCGCTTCCTGGCTCTTAAAGTCGCCCTTGGAGTTCCTGTTCATCATGTTTACCCTGTGCATCCCCATGGTGGTGTCACTCATTTCGTCGATCGTGTTCCTGATGATGTCGCGGTACTTCATGCCGGATTTTTTGTAGCGAATGGCAATCTCTGCGGCCCTTTCAAACTCCCACCTGTAGTCTTGAGCAAGAGTCTTCTTTATTGCCACACCCATCGAGTTGAGAACCATCTCTATTGGCTTCGTCTCAATGTTCGATGGAACGGCGTTCTTGTAGGGTGACATTGCCTTCTCGCGGTTCTCTATGTCGGACATGCCGTTGTAGAGCGAAGCACTTTTTTCGTCCACGTGCAGGTCTTTGGCGGTCTTCTTCACCATCTCATCGTCTGAGAAGACGTTGATGTCCTTGTCGGCTTTGAAGTAGTCCTTGAAGAGCCCCAGTGGCTTGGGAAGGTAGTTGGCAACCTGATCGATGAAGGCATCAAGGGCTTTGTTGCCGTAGTATTTGGCCTTCCAGCCGAGTGCCCCGGAATAGTCCGGGTTTGAGTTGACCACCCTGACGACCTCTCCCTTCGGCGTTTTTATGACCACAAAGCCCCCCCATTTTTCACCGAGTCCCCTGAGTCCCTCGTTGGTATCCTTCATCCGTTTGGCAGCCTCGGGACTCAGGCCGTTGGAAGAGCCTCCCGGGTTTTCGGGAACGGTGACGGAATCATTAACCAGAACCCTTACCGTGCTGTTGGGTATCCTGCTCAGATACATGTTGAGTAGAACCGGGGCGAGGCCCTCAAGGTTGCAGGCGTTCGATCCGACAAGGTATGAAACTTCAGCACTCACCAGGTAGTGCTCGCCCACGAGAACCTCGTGGAGGCGACGCACCCCTTCAAAGCCACTTCCGTCAAAGTATTTCTTACCACAGACCTCCTTTAACGTAGCGTAGTTCCTTCCAGAGTCGAACTCAAAGTGGCAGAAATCCACGCCTACTTTTTGCCCGTAGTCGTCGGTTATGTCGAACTCGTAATCCGTGTAGTTCTCCCCCTGCTTGATGAACCACCTGAACTGCTCAACGGCCTCGTTATCGGTGTAGTAGGTTACCATCACCCGGATGTAGTTGGTGACCTCCGGGTTATGGTTGGCACACATGAAGTCCTGGTAGAAGTTGATGTAGTTCGAGCCACCCCCACCGTTGCTGAAGGTGAGTATCAGGCCGAGGGATTTAGCTTCCTCCTTGGTTATCGAGGGCAACTGCTCCGGAAACTGGGAGGCAGAAACGGGCAGGGATATCAGTAAAGCTCCTAGGAGGAGACCAGCCAAGGCGCTCGTCAAAACTCCCCTCATTGCTTCTTCCTCCTGAAGAACGCTGTTGGGAGGAGTGCGAGAGCCACGATTATGGCAGGCCCACAGGTAAAGCCTATCGAATGACTGCTACCAGAGCCGGTTTCTGTGTTCCCTTCAAGGCTCCCGGTGCTTGAGGTCGGAGATGGTGTGGAGTATCCGGACTCAGAGGGGGTAGGTGACTCTGGGCTGGAGCTCTGGGTTCCAGTTGAAGAGTTGCCCCCGGTCCCGGTCTGGTTGCAGGCTTCTTTAAGGTGGAAGTACTCGCCCGGATGGTCGTGAACCCATATCTTCACCGGAGCGACCCTGTACCACTCCCATGTCGGGAGATCGTCGAACTCGAACTTTCCTTCAAAGCTGGCCTCCGAGTAGAAGGGCACCTTCACGAACTTCACGTCGTCCTTTCCAAGCTCCACGAAGTTGGGAACCCAGGCGGCCAGTTCTCCGCCCTGCTCGACATGGTGGACGTCGCAGCCGGCAAATTCCATGTTCGGGCCGAGTTTCAGGAGCCTGTCGGGGGGAAGGAAGATGGCGAAGCCGTCTCCTGCGCGGGATATGTATCTGCTGTGGGGCTGAACGTCGTAATAGACTTTCAGGATGTCCCCCGAGGGGGAGGTCTTGACGAGCGGGTCGAAGAAGACGTAGTTTCCATCGTCAGCGAGGGCAAAGTCCGCTGGGGATTCACCTTGATAGAGGGTCGTGTTCCAGAAGCCGCTCCAGAGGACGTTGCCCTTCTTATCGAGCTTCATCCAGATTGAGGCCCCACCGTCGTATTTCCCGGGGAGGCCATTGGTGTAGAGCCATCCGTCCGGGACGCTGTAGAGCATCGGCCTTCCGCCCGAGAGGCTGTTGAAGCGCCCCATCTTCCAGAGTTCAGCTCCATCCACCACCTGTTTGTACTCCCTGACCCATTTCGGCTTTCCAGTTTCGGGGTCTATGGCCAGGAATCCTATGTCAGGACCCCCGGGAGAGGAGAAAGCTATGGCAACCTCACTCCCGTCGAAGCCCACAGCCATAACGTGCTCGTGCAGATTTTCCCTGCCGTAGATGTGAATCCACTCCAAGTTTCCGGAGGAGTCGAACTTTACCGCCCCTATGTCAAGGGAAGGGGCTATGTAATCCGAGTCATAGGAGTCGTCCGGGTTTTTATGGTGCATGTGAGCGTAAAGGGGAGCGACCACTATGACCCCATCGCCGGTAGGCTGAACCCTGATGCCAGAATAGCCACCTTTTGAGTTCTTGAATGCCCTCGTCCAGACCGGGTTTCCCGAGAAGTCAAACTTGACCAGAGTGAAGAGCGGGTCTCCTCTGAGCCAGTCGTTTGGAACAGATACGTTGACGACGCCGCTTGTCATTAAGACCACGTATATACCGTCATTTCCGACGGCAATGTCCGATATCACCTGATACTGCCCGTAGGGGAGGTTGAGGGGAAGCTTCTGGCTGAGGCTGAAGTTCTTGGCCCAGATGACTTCTCCCATCGGCGAGAGGTGTATTAAAACCGCCAGTCCAGCCCCGTGACTCCCTAAGAGGTAGTAGTCACCTGCGTTCCCAGGGATGAACGCCACAGGGTTGTAGGGACTGTCGAACATAGTTTTATCACGCTGGACGCTGTAGATAACCTCCCACGCGTCCGATGAGCTAACGAAAGGTAGGAATAAGCTCAAGATAATGAAGAGCGCAATCAAACCCTTAAGTTTTCTCATTTTTCCACCCATCCTCTTCCTGTTATCCACTTCACAACCTTCCATCTGGCCCAGAGAAAAAGTCCCAGGAGCGGGCTAAAAACGTGAAAACCTGTGAAATGTTATTCAGACAGCTTCATCATCTCCCCAGTCGTCGTTAAAGAAGCTCTCATCGTGCTCCGATGAAGTTTTGACCACAGCTATCTTTCCTCCCTGCGCTCTCAGCAGCTTGAGGGAAAGCCACAGGCCGAGGATAAAGAATGCACCTCCAATGTATATAGCGAGGCTTGAGAGGAACATCGTGCCCACGAGATAGCCAACACCACCAAAGGTCAGGCTCGTTATCCCCACGACTATGAGTTTGAGCATGAACTTTAGAATGAGCCAGAGCAGTAGTATCAAGCCAAGGATTATTGCAACGCCGATGAGAGGTCCACTCACGTGAAACCCCGTTAGATACCCATCATCCTCCTGACAGAGTGCGCCCGGCAGAGAGCCAATAAAAAGCCCTGCTACCATCAGATATTTATTCATGCCTTCACCACCATTCAAAAGCCATCTCGCAGAAAAGGAAAGCGGGACAGGCTTTTGATTTTTACATGTTACACATTCATGGGTAATAAACCTTTCGGAAAATAAAATTTGGAACAGTAGAATTGCAAACAAAAAACATCCAGAAAATATAAAAACCGCGGAATTATCTCCGCCTTCTCAGCATGAGGGCGGGAATTATGGCAAAGAGCACCAGTATTCGGGCCTGCACGTGAAGTTAAAGGATACTCCCCACCTTCTGTGGAGGATTTCTGGGATGGAGTGTAGGTCTCTTCTGGACTTGCTGTACCTGAAGCTGAAGGCTCTGAGGATGTCACCTCTGATGTTGATGTTGGTATGGTCGAGGAGGACGTTGAAGTTTCAGGAGAAGCCGTCTCTGAGGTTTCAGCAGCTGAAATACCTTTGAGGGAAACCTTCGCGAGATAAACCTTCTCGTTCGCGGCTCCAGCGACTACTACAGCGTCACCGTCCCTCGCCGCCGGTGGCTTTTGTTGTGGTGTTCCACTCTATCCCCCAGGTTAACTTTGTGTTGTTCCACACCATGTTCCCATTTTTGTCGAGAACTGCAATGAAGGGATACACCGCGTCGTCCTGATACAGGGTTCCAGCTAAGGCGTAGCCCTTATCTACGGGCTCAACTAACCTGAAAATGGCATGGGAGAACAATCTACCAGCTGTGAATATAATTTTTTTGGGTGGTTGCATGGTTGAAGAATTTACATATCCGAAGGCGAGTGTGCTTTTTGCAATCCTGGTTCTTGAGGTGACTTTGGCTATTGGGGAAGGGAAAATGAGGAGGAGAGAATGGAGCGCATAATTCAGGGACTGGGCGGTGCGGAATAAATGGAGATCAGCCGTTAAAGACGGCTATCTCCTTCCCGTTCGGGTCAAGAACATGCAGCATTACCTTTCCTTCAAGCCTCGAACTCAAATCCGATGCCATCTTTTTGTATATCTCCTCGTTGCTGCTTCCAATCTCCTCACGGCTTCTAAATGCGCTCATTGCCTTAATGTGATACACATCGCTCTTCTCAAGGATTATGTCCCATGAGCCGTTCCCGACGAGGGACACCGCATAATCGAGCACTTTTTGAGCGTCCTCCTTGCCGGTCCCGGAGTACCAGACGTAGATGTCGCCCGAGTTCACGTATGAATATTTGCTTTCCGTTGATTCCAGGACGTTCCTTTCATCATCGAGGATCTGAAGCGTCACATGCGCCCCTCCAAAAACATCCTGCGACATTTCGGATGCAATCATGGGAAGGTAGAACTTCAGGAAGTCCTCTATCTCGTCGGCGCTTTTGTATGTGCTCGTCAGCCCAACTGTGTATGCTCCGCCGCTCTTCTTCAGGTAGACATCCATCTCTTTCTCGGGGTTGATGACGTCTCTCACAAAGCTTATGGTTGCCTTGGCATCTGAGAGGGATGCATCGCCTGAATAATACACCGTTATGCCGTTCAGCGTCAGACTCTTCTCCACTGTGGCGGTGCTTTTCACATCCGGGCTCTCACACCCGCTCACCAGCACCACAAAGCCCATCAGAAGAAGGGCTATCAAAATCTTTACATTTTTCACATTTTTCATTTTCTTCACCTTTCACCAATGTTCCTGTATCTGATTACAGCCCTGTGATTGCAGTCTCCGAGCTTCTCGTGGGAGAGGATTTCAAACGCTGTATATGTGCCGTCTGAGTTTTTGTTGATGTAAACGTGGCCCGTTTTCACCTCTCCGCTCACCTCATCCGTGGGGTAGCTCGATGAAGGGATGTCGCTGGAGGTGAGGTTTTCGAGGCTTTTCTCGCCGATGTCTATGTAGTGCCCGATAACCGCGGCGTAATCAACGCACCACGGCTCAAGCCCTATATCCATCTCATTCCAGTTTCCGCCTGCTCTTAGCTCACCCGTGGAGAACTTTATTGCCATCTCATCCGGCGTCTCTAGTGTTGCCTCTTTTATATCCCCAAGGCTCATCCCGGGAGTATTCGATGATGCCGTCTCCCCGGAACCGCTGAATGAGTCGTAGCATGCCTTTGCATTGAGATACCTCTCGTAGGCTTCATTTAAAGCTTCCTGACTTGCGTTTGCCTGCTGAAGTGATGTGACGTTGTTGTAAGCATTGACAAAGAGCCTGTATGCCTCTTCCTTGGTTGGGGGGCATGCAGAGGTTCCGTTCGACGGCGGGGCAAAATTCGTTCCCTCCTGAAACTCGTCAAAGGTTCCATCGAAGTCGTAGTCGTGGAGATCCGGATTTCCGTCGAAGTCTATATCGCGCTCGTCTATTGCCCCATCGGAGTTTATGTCCCATGCATCCACCTTTCCGTCCCCGTTGGTGTCGTAGAGGTCGGGAATGCCATCGCCGGTAACGTCCCAGGCATAGCTCTCCACGCCGTTGAGGGCTGTTTTCCAGGTATCTGTCTTGCCGTTGTAGTCCTCATCCAGGTAGGCGGTGTCGTAGTTCCCGTCTCCCGTGGTGTCGAGATAGATGGCGTCGATTTTCCCGTCCTTATTCCTGTCCGCGAAGATTATGTAGGTCGAGTTCACGCGGATGGCGTCAGTGCCGTCCCCCATGTATACGTCGGGGCTTCCATCGCCATCGGTGTCGCTCCAGCCCTTTTCCTGAACCTGGGGTTTGCTCTGGCCCTTTCCGGGGGCTTTGATGTTCTTGGCGTTGTCAATCACCTTATCTATGACCTCTGGATTGGAAAGGTAGATGTAGCCGGCGGTGAGCAGAAGGAGTACAAGGAGTATCGCCGTTCCCTTACCCATTCTTGCTCACCTCCACGAAGTTCGCCCCGCCGAGCCAGCCGCCGCCCACGCGCTTGAACTTCTTCCCGGTCTCGTAGTCCTCGTAGATGCCGGGCGTTGACGTCTCGTGGAGAACGTATCCGTTCCAGGTGAACCAGCCCTGGTTCCTCTCCTCTATCTTCTTGCGCAGGTTTATGAGAGAACCAACCGTCGCGTCGGCCATGTTCCCGAAGTAGCCCGTCGGATCGAGGAGCTTCCCTATCTTGGTCGCCCCGTCGAGAACTATGATCGAGACCTTCGTCCCCTCGTTGAGGTTCATCTTCTTCACTTCGTTGGCGTGATCCATGAGGGCTTTTGCATCGAGGGCAACCAGGTATATCTTCGTCGGAGTCGTGAAGAACCTGACCTTCTCCGCCCCCTTCAGCTTGACGGTATTCCCGGCGGTTTCAAAATTGGTCGCCACGAACTGCGCCCAGTCCAGGGCTCCCCCCGAACCGTATTGTCCGCCAACGAGCCATTTGGGCGGATTCAAAACGCCCGTAAGTATCGCGTTCATCGTTGCAGTTTTTTCCGCCTCGCTCTTCGAGTTCTCGTATATGAAGTTCCTCATAGCGATGTCCCTGGCTATTGGGTCGTACCTGTATTTGATAGCTATCTGTCTGAGCTGATACCTCTTTTCAGGGTCATCCTTGAAGATGGAGAGGTAGCCGTTGATCTTCTGGTTCTGGTAGACCTTCTCCTCCATGTACGAGTTCATCTCCTCCGCCATTCTCTCAGGGTCGTCCCTATATCTGTCGTGAATTGCGTGAAGCTCGTCTATGTAAACCTCATAAACCGAGCGCATTCCGGGGGTGGCTTCTATCATCCTTTTCAGGTAATCTATGTGCCGCTCCATCAGCGATTCGGCCCATTCGAGCTTTTTCTGTTGCACGCATGCCTCGCAGGTCGCTATATCCGGGTCGTCGCAGTCGGTCAGACCGTCGAGGTCGTTGTCTATGCCGTCTCCGGGCACTTCCTTTGAGACGAAGCTAACCCGAACGCTGTCGGAGGCGAGCAGCTTTTTTGCCGAGTTAATCTCCCCATAGAGGTCAACCTTTAGGATTCCCCCTTTGATCGAAGGGTCATTCGCAGAGATTATGTCGGCAATGCTACCGCCGAGCACTTCAACCCTTCTCTTCGAGCCATCTGGAAGCGTGACAACGGCGTAGAGGTTCTCTGCCCCCTTTCCCCTGACGTCGGCCCACAGAGATATCGTGAAGTATCCCTCGAAGAGCTGTTTGAGTGTAGCCCCATCGCCCGGGGAGTATATCCTCACGGAATATTCCGCCGGTGAACCATTGACGCCAGCAGTAGAGGTGTTTGACCCTTTAGGAGCCATTAGAGGGAGGGCGGAGCCTGTGACCCGCTCTCCGATGGAGTTTGAAAGAGCCTCGGTTTCCCTCCGGAGTGAGTCGAGGAGCTTCAGATAGTTCGCGTAGGAGTTCTCATCGTACTCAACCCAGCAGTCCGAGTTGGCACCGTGCGTGCATACAACCTGAGAATAGTTCCCATCGTTGTAGCGCTCGTTGTCCCACTTTCCCTGAATCGCTATAGCCAGGAGATAATTTCCGGAGAGCACGTATTTCTCGTAGGAAAACCATGGGTTGGAGCGGTAGTACTTCCCGCCATCCTCCTGCCGTATCATGGTCGAAAACCTGTAGCAGCCCGGGTTTCCTTCGGTGCTCTTTTTTGAATAGAGCACCGCTGGCTCGTCCTTGGCGTTCAGGCACGATAGGGGGCTGTTTATCTCCCTGTCATAAGCCTCTCTGGCGTCCTCACTGCTAGAGTATCTCCTGAGTTTAACCGTGACCTTGGCGTTGAGGCCATCCCTTCCAGTGTACATCCCGCTGATCGAGATTAGGTTGGTGTCGTTGTAGAAGTCAGTTATCCTTATTCCGAGGGCCTCCATTGAGTCTTTAACCGGGTTGAACTCATCCTTCGGCAGCCCGCTGACGCTCAGGGGGCCCAATGAGGCTGTGTAAAGGAAAATGAGAACCAGAGAACCAAAAATAATCCTTAATCTCAACTTTTTCTCCTCCGTATCACATTTATCGCGTATTTTATACACAGGAGAAAGACGATGAAAACCGCCAGTAATATGAGGGTTCCAATCAGAGGCCCGGTCAGGTATTCATGGGGCGATTCCAAAGTCATTCCTCCCCGAAAGAAACCATCTCGCAGAATAGCGGGACAGGTTCCTCCGTTATTTTTTATTTTACAAATTACGCAGTCATGCGTAATAAACCTTTCGGAAAATAAAATTCGGGAGAAGCATGCAAAGACAAAAAGAAATCATCCGAAAAGAAAAAACACTGGATTACCTGCGGCGTTTGATGTAAACCGCCGGAACAATCGCCAGCAGCACCAGTATGCCCGGGCCACAGGTAAAGTTAAACTCAATGCCATCCCCCTGCTGAGATGCAGTGCCTGAAGAAGCTGAACCCCCTTCCGAGCTTGTCGTCTGGGAAGATATCTCTGGGCTGGATGGTGTTGGGGGCTTGGATGTTGCCGTTGTTTGAGGTTCGGAAGGTGTTGACTCAGAATGTGTTGACGAGGTTTCTTCAGGGGTCGAGCCTTCGGCCTGGGACAAGGGGATACTCCCAATGGACACCTTTGCCAGGTAAACCCTTCCATTGGCGGTTCCCACCACAACTATGGAATTATCGTCCTCAACTACGGCATGAGCCTCCCCACTGGACGAGCGGATTGTGGTGTTCCATGTAATGGTATCTTTCGTGTTGTTCCATACCATCTCTCCTCTGCTATTCAGAATCACGATGTAGGGGAACTTATCGGATTCGGACAGATGAACTGTTCCGGTGAGGGCGTATCCATCTCCAAGGAACTTCACTGAATTAAATGTGGCGTGGGAGAACATGCCAGCTCTGTTAGCGGCCACACTGGGATAACCTTTCTCCCAGAGGACCTTTCCGCTGGAATCAACTATGGAGAGCAGCCCTTGGTTCCCGAAGAACCCTGTCAGGGTGTATCCATCTCCTATGGGTTCTGCATCCAGAATCTTCTTTGTAGGGGAGCTGAATTCCTTCTCCCACAACACGTTCCCATCATCATCAATCTTAACGAGCCATCCGTAACTGTTATCGATAAGGCCTGTGAGGATATAACCGTTTCCATCGGGCTTTATGGTTTCAAAGCCATTCCAATGGGGAGTTGAGTCTTCACTTTTAAGGGGGACGCGTTTTTCCCAGATAACGTTTCCTTTTCCGTCAATTTTGACGAGATAGCCGTCGTAGTCTGGTTTCTCATCGGTTCTTGTGTAGCCTGCCAGGATATAACCATCCTGCGCGGGAGCTACGCCTCTGCACCACTGCTGGTCGTTTGGACCGTCATCGCCAACGGTCATGTTCCAGAGGACATTTCCATTCCTATCGAGTCTTAAAATCCATATGTCGGAGTAGTCATAGGTTTTCGGGTTCCCGTCATAGTTATCTATCTTATCTGCATAGCCGCATATGAGGTAACCATCCCTAACCTGAATCCCGGCGTAACCTTGCTGTCTTCCCTCCTCGGGACCGTAGACACCGGGATATTTTCCGCCGTACATCCTCTGCCACAGAAGGTTGCCCTCCTTATCGGTTTTGATCAGCAGGATGTTGTCGTCGTAGACTGCCGAGATTGTTCCGATGATGAGATAGCCATCCTCCGATGGAATGAGTGCGTAGCCTTTAAAGTCAGAATACATTTGCACGCCATTCATATAGCCGGTATTGCCCTTTGTCTCATTTCCCAAGAGCTTTTCCCATTCAAGCGAAACGGCACCAACACTGCCGGCCAGATAGGAAAAAGCCACGAGGATTAGCACAATGGTGGTGAAAGTTCTTATCTTCATACTTTCTCTCCTCCATTGGGAACCGAAGGGAAAACCTGGGAGTTCCCATAAGCCACGGTTGAAGAAAGCACAGCCGAGACTTGACAACATACTACGCATTCTTTGGTAATAAGCCTTTCGGAAAAGAAAATTCAAAGCTGAAACAACTAAACATAACTTGAACGAAGATTTTTTGCAAGCTCGACGAGTTTTTTAGCCCTCTCAAAATCGATGTCATTCTTCGTTTTTCCCTCCTCCTTAATCCAGGTTCCCACTATGAAGCCGTCCGCATACCTCCAGAGCTCCGGCAGGCTGTCGTAGGTTGTGCCCGAGCCCACTATCACGGGAACCGGGGAGATTTTCTTGGCAACGGTGAGTTTTTCTATGTCAACGGGCTTTCCGGTTGCCCTCCCGCTTACAATCACGGCATCAGCCAGTCCCCTCTCAACCGTGTCGCTCAGTGCATCTTCAAAGTCTCCGAAGTGATGGGCATGCTTGACATGGACGTCGGCAAAAACCCGGATTTTTGAAGGGAGGAACCTCCTCAGCTTTGCCAGCTCATGGGCGATTCCCTCAATGATGCCCTGGTCTGTATAGGCTACGCCGCTCAGCACATTCACCCTTATGAAGTGCGCCTTCACGGCGTATGCTATCGAATAAGCCGCTGTCCCGTCGTTCCTCAAAACGTTAATTCCAAGGGGGAGGGAGGTTTCCTCCCTAATGGCTCTGGCGACAACGGTAAATGCAGCCACCGTTGTTTTATCCACCGTCTTTGGAAAGGGCACATCATTGAAGTTCTCGACCATTATGGCATCAAAGCCAGCCCTCTCAAGCTTTTTAGCCTCCCTCACGGCGTGCTCAATGACCCCATCGAGGTTCCCATCATAGAGATAGGAGCCCGGCAGGGGTTTGAGGTGCACCATACCTATGAGAAGCTTTCTTTCAAAGTTCATTGAATCACCGAAATAAAATGCTTCAGGGGATATAATAAAATTGCGGCAGGAATGGAAAGATAAAAAGATGTTACCTCTTTGTGAGTCTGTAGGCCTTTATCGTGACGGTATATGTATCCGTTCTGGTTAGCTGTAACTTTTATGAAGTTTGTGAGCCTCATTATGGCCAGCATTCCCTCCTCCCATCTTCATTGGAGAGCTTTCGGGGCCCCACATCTTCCGTTTTCAGTCCCCATTCGGGCTTAAAACGCCCACATACCGAAGACCGCATCAATTTTTTATGTTCTCCATATTTCCGTCTGCCTCAATCCTATCCTGTAGGTACCGGTGAGCATCATTTAACAACCTTAATATACTTCAATCCACAACCTGATACAGGTGAAACTTATGGTTGAAAAGCTCCCAAAAGGGATTGGTGAAAACCTTCAGCCCGGAGAAGACGTGCTGTTTGCGATTAAGAAGAAAATGGGTGTGGAGAAGCCGAAATGGCTCATTGTTACGGACAGGAGAATAATCTATTTTGATGAGAAGATGTTCGGCAGATACGACATGAAGGCCGTTCCATATGAAAAGCTCGAAGAGGTTTATGTGAAGATAGGAAAGATGTATGCCGAGTTCATCATAAGGAAGGAGGATGGGGAGGAGATAAAGCTTGAAAGGATGGACAAATCAAAGAGCAGGGATGCAATTGAGGCCATAAAGGAGGCCATAAACAGAATCGCGGTTGAACCCGTGGGCATTGAACATAAAAAGCATCTAACGAGTCAGGAGATGTGGATACACAAGCCCAAGGAGGTCGTCAGCAGGAGCATAAGGATGGAGGCGAGAAGGATTGCGAGCAGAAAAGAGGAGGATCCCCTTGAGAAGCTCAAAAAGCTCAAGGAGCTCTACGACATGGGAGTCCTCTCCCAGGAGGAGTACGAAGAAAAGAGAAAGAAGCTCTTAGAGCGGATTTGAGTGATAATATGAAGGGCACGGATGGAAAAACCAAAAAAGCCCTTCTTCTCCTGTTATTGCTTATTCTAACGGGTCCATTTGCCTTCCTCTGGCTGGCATTCACACTCCACAGGGCGGAGCCGGAGATTCAGATTGAAGTTGAGGCGGATGGAGAAGCGGGGGAGGATGCATTCGAGTGGAAAAGCATGTGGGAGGAGGACTAGCGCCTCCTGAAAGAGAGCAGTATTAATATCAGGCCGAGAACTGCAATGGCTCCATAGACCGGCCGGTATTCATGCTTTTCTCTTGGATATGGCCTGTTCCTGAGGATGACGGTGCCGTTGCTCTTCCCATATAGCGTGATGTTCAGGGGCTCAAGCTCGCCCCATGGGCTCCCCCTGTAGAGCTGAACCTCAAAAGTGGCTTCTACGGGAAGGCTCACGACCTGGAAGTAGTAGCCGGTTGGCGATTTGTAGAGGGGTATGGGCTCCGCGAGCTCGGGTATGTCCCCTTTGATCCAGAGCTGCCCTGTTGCATTTACGTAGCTCCCGTTTACCACAAGGAGCGCCGCCCTCTGCTCTCCGCTCAGATATCTTATTCTCACAGCGTTGCTCCTCTTTCCGCCGCTCTCGACGGTTACGTTGACCCATGCCTCTTTCGTCCTGATTTCTGGCATCTCGAAGACCACCATGCCATCGCTCCATTCGAGAACTCGGGCATCCCTGCCCCCGACTGTGACCTTTCCTCCCTTTCCAAAAGCGACGCCTCCGAGGACGATTTTATCTCCCGGTTGGGCGAGATACGGGGTAACCGAACCTATAAGCGGCTTTTCCTGCCTTCCCTTGAAGGAGAACACCAGAATCCTGTTCTTTGGGGCCTCCAAAGTGGCTTTTCCATCCTTAACGCTCATCTCCACACCGTAGAGCACGTCCCTATAGGCCCCATCGCTCCAGTTGAGCGGAATTTCCAGGGCTCTGTCCTCCCTCTTGTTGAGCACCACCAAAACACGCTCCCCTCCAAAGCTCCGCTCGAATGCCCATGTCGTGTAGCTCTTATAGATGTCCCTGAAGTCCCCGTAGGCCAAAGCGTTGTTCTCCTTCCTGAGCTCCGCTAGAGTCCTTATTATCCTCGCCGCCTCGGTGGTGTTGTTGAAGACCATCATGGGCCTGTTGTAGGGGTCGCCCTTTCCTTCCCTGCTCACCAGATAGCTCTCGTCCCCGTAGTAGATGACGGGAATTCCCGGGAGGGTCATCAGAAGCCCCAGAGCCATGTGGTAGCCCTCCCTGCCGGGACTTTCGCTCAGGAACCTCGGGAGGTCGTGGTTGTCGATAAAATTGACCGCCTTGTTAGGATAGACGAAATGGGCATAGTATTCGTGGAGGTAATCGGCCAGCTCCGCAAAGCTCCCCCCGAAGCCCAGAGTTGAGACGATTCTGTCCCTTATCGGGATGCTCAGGAGGGGAGATATGTTGGAGTAGCGGTAGAAATCGTACATGTCTGCATCCTCGGCATATTTGAGCCTGTAATATTCCCCGTATATCAGCAGAGGAGCTCTTCTGTATGCATATGCATAGAAGTTCGTTAGCCATCCCAGATCCATGTGCTTTACAGCATCCATTCTGAAGCCGCAAACACCGGCCTTTATGAAGAGGTTCAGGCTTTCCTTCAGGTAGCTATCCACCCAAGGGTTCAGCTGGTTGAAGTCCGCCAGGCCAAAGATGCTCTTTGACTTCATCTCCCATCCGTAGTAGTTCTTTACGTTGCCGTTGTGGTGGTAGATGTATTCGAGACTCCCTGTGTAGGGGTTCACGGTGGCGTTTTTCTCGTCCCTGAAGAAATCTGTTATCTTGGTTCCGTTGTCGTAGAGGGAACCGAATTCGCCATCGTCTTCGGGGTTTGAATGATTTGGGACAAATCCCACGATTATGCACATGTTCCTCTTCTTCGCCTCCTCCACGAGGCGCTCAAATGTTTTCCAGTTTCCGAAGTGCTCCTCTATCCTCTTGTAATCATGGGTCCAGTAGCCGTGATAGGGAGCCGAGATGCCGGCCATTCTGTTTATGTTGTCGTTGATGGGTGAGAGCCATATCATGCTCACGCCGAGGCTTTTGATGTAGTCGAGCTTCTCGGTTATGCCCTGCAGATCGCCGCCCCAGTAGAGGTAATAATCTCTGTGGTCTGGGTCATAGAACGGCCGGTCATTGCTCTGATTTCCATCATAGAACCTGTCGACCATAATCTGGTAGATGACTCCTTTTTCAGGAATCTGGTATGCCAGAACACCCGGAGCAAGCAGTATGAATATGAACAGCACAGCCAGCACTTTCCTCATTGTATCACCGAAAGTGGTAGAAGAGAGAAGTTATAACCTTTTTGCAGCTTCCGAGCGTGTTTAGGGTTGGTGTTATTTCATCACAGGGTTCAGTGTTCAAGTCCCCATGTGCTGGAGGTCAGTATCCTATTATATCCTCAACCGGAACCTCTGCGGTGCTGCCGCATATCTCCTCGTTGGCTGATTTCACAACCCTGAGAACGACACTGTCGCATCTCCTCTCCCATGATAAAATGCTCGTGGCGATTTCTTCGAGCAGGGAAAACGCATCGGGGTTTCTGTTCTTAATGGTTTCCCTGTTTATGAAGTAGAATGCAATGCGGGTGGTGTTTCCCACGAACGTCGAGATGTTCCTCACGAGCCTTATTGCCTCCGTGTGCTCGGACATCAGGAAGACCTTGTATATCCCTAGAACAGGGTTGAAGAGGGTATCCTTTCCTGCCCGCCATCTGTCGTAGACCTTCCCGTAATACTTGAAGTCCAGCGTGTACTTATCAAGCTCAATCGTGTTTATGATTTTTCCAACGTTCCGGTATCCCCCGATTTTCATCACACTGGCCTTCTCAAGATGCTGAACCGGAACCCCCTTCAGCTTCAGCCTCGTCATGAATTCAACCAGTGTGTCGGCGAGGTCGTCGATGATTAGCTCCCTGCCATTTTTCCTGCAGTATCTGACCATAAAATGGAGGAGCAGTTCGGGGGAAGATACAGGCTCGTATTCTATTAAAACCGTTTCTCCTGCCTTTATGCCCGCGAGAATTCTCTCCAGCTGTTCATGGCCCATGCTATCCCTCCGGATAGAGTTAACGACAGCCATGTATAAAAATGTTGTCCGGTTTTGGCAAAATAACAAGAGAACATCAAACTATTTTTCCATATATAAGCATCCTTGGCGATATAAACCCACTCAAATCTTCATCTTTTCTGCCGAGGGCTGCGATGCTGTTCAGCATCTCAAAGATGTTGCCCACAAACATGTTGTCCTTGAATGGAATCAGCTCTCCGTTCTCGATTCTGTATCCCAGCTCCACGGTTAGGGAAAAGTCCCCGCTTATCGGGTTGGCCGTATGCTCTCCAAAGACCTTCTTTATTACAATGCCCTCATACTCCTCCAGATTCTCCCGCTTCCCGTCGACTATAACGTTGCTGGCCGCTATGTGGGGCATCGTCCTGAAATCCCTCGCTGCATTGGCGGTGCTCTCCATGCCCATAAGCCTGCCGTATGTTTCATCGAGCAGAAACCCCCTGAGAACTCCCTTCTCGATCAGCACGCTTCTCCTGCCGGGATTACCCTCACCATCGAATGGGTAGCTCCTGGCACCCCCTTCAATGGTGGAATCATCTACAAGCGTCAGAATCTCGCTGCTGATTCTCTCCCCGATTTTCTGAAAGCGTGACTGTCCGTGATAGACACTGTCCCCGTACAAGCTGTGCATCAGGATGCTCACCACTGATGAGACGGCGTGCGGCTCCAGCACCAGCTCCCCTTCATATTGAGAGATTTTTCCTGCGCTCCAGCTCAATTCGGCATCCCTTCTGGCCTCTTCAATGCCCCTCTTCATCTCCCCCTCAGCCTCTGACAGCCTCCTGAAGCTCCTGTAGTAGCTTCCGCTGCCTCTCCTCCCGTTCTTCTTCAGCACGTAAACCCCCATGCTGATCCCGGTGCTCTTCATGGTCTTCTCAATCCCGTTGGAGTTCATAACCCCATCTTCTGCAGTCCCGAAGGCAATTCCCCCTGAGAATGTATGTTCCTCCCCGAGAATTTCCCTTCCCTTCTCGATCATCATTGTGGCGGCATCATAGCCCTCCTCAAACGACATCTCCGCTGTCGCCCTGTCATAAAGTCCAGGGACGTTGTTTTTCTTTTTGCTGTCCGGAAAGCCGCGGAAGGGAACCTCACTAACCCTGGCGAGCTTTATGGTTCTCTCGACGAACCTCTCAAGCTCCTCCCTCCGATGCGAGACTCCCGTAATGTATGAAAACCCCGTCCTCCCCCTGTATCCAATTCGCAGGCCTATTCCGGAGTGGAACTTCTGCTGGGCCCTCACAATCTCGTACTTTTCTATTTTGAAAGAACTGCCTGTCCCTATTTCCCAGTAAATCTCCCACTCGACGTTTTTGTGATTGAGGATTCTCGCAAGTTCGTCCATCATCTCAGTCCACCCACCAGAGCCCTCGTCAGCACATGGGGCCCTCCGTCATCCACGGGCACCCACTGCCCCTTGCCGCAGTAGCCGGGGAACTCAATCTTCAGGTCCCTGCCAATTGCCCTTATGCTCATCAGAACGTCCAGAATCTTGCCGGATAGCGCTACATCTCTTATGTGTGCTTTAATCTCCCCGTTTTCAATGAGGTACCCCTCTTTGGCCCCGAACATAAAAGTCCCGTTCGCTATATCAACCTCTCCACCCTTGTCCCCTATGAGGTAGAGGCCCCTCCTCACTTCACCGAGCATCTCCTCGAAGCCCCAGTCCCCCGGCTCTATGTAGGTGTTGCTCATCCTCACGAGCGGCTGGTAGTTGTAGCTCTGCGCCCTTCCGTGCCCGTTGGGCTCCATCCCAAGATATGCGGCCGTCTCCCTGTCGAGGAGGTACTCGTTGAGAACGCCGTTTTTTATTATCTCCACGCGCCTGCCCTTTATCCCCTCGTCGTCGTAGATGTAGCTCCCGAACTTGCCCCTCAACGTCGGGTCGTCCACGACGGTAAGCCCCTCAACCGCTATCCTCTCGCCGAGTTTATCCCCCAGTATGCTCTCGCCGTTCTTTACCGCGTCCCCCTCGCTCGCATGCCCTAAAGCTTCGTGGATGAAAACTCCCGCCAGCTCGGGGTCCATTATTACATTTTCTTTTGAAAGCCTCGGGGAGGAGATGCGGGAGTTCTAAAACCGGCCTTTGAACGGGAAAGCAACACTTTTTTAAAGATTAAAAATCATACCATACTTTGAGATGAAGCGTTCGGTAACGGTTAAACTCCAACCCTCAAAAAAGCAGGAGAAAATCCTCTTCGAGTTAGCTAACATTAACGCCAAAGTCTGGAATAGGGTAAATTATCTAAGGAGACAACAATACTTCCGAGAGCAAATCGTGGACTTCAATAAAATCGAGAAAATCGTTTATGAGGAGTTTAAGGGGGAAGTCGGCTCCGCTACCGTTCAACAAATCTGCCGGAAGAATGCTGAAAGCTGGCGGAGTTTCTTCTTCCTCCTGAGGAAAAAACGCAACGGTGAACTTCCCTCCGGGCTGAAACCGAAACCTCCAAACTACCTAAAAGAAGACGGGAAGAGGAAGTTCTTAATCATTCTTAGAAACGACCAGTATCGGATTGATGGCAACAGACTAATCCTTAAAGGTCTCGGAAGGTTTAAACGCTTGGAAGTTCAATTCAAGGGCAGAATACACTTGAAAGGCAAGCAGGGAAGGTTGGAAATAACCTACGATGAGGTAAAGCGGAAATGGTACGCTCACATGAGCCTTACGACAGAGGAAAAACTCGAAGGGGAGGAGTGGGTTAAACTCCCGAGGACTCCAAAAGGAAGTCTCTCGGCGGGAGTTGACTTGGGAGTGAACAATTTAATGGCTGTTTACGTTGAAAACGGCCAGAGCTTTCCCGTGAACGGGAGGCCTTTAAAGAGCATTGACTTCTACTGGAGGAAAAAGGTTGCAGAATACCAGTCCAAACTCAACAAGTCAAGCTGTAAAAAGAGCAGGAAGCTTAAAAGAATGCACGCTAAAGCCAAACTTCAGGCGAAGCATTATATCAACACTACAGTAAGGCAAACCGTGAGGAAGCTTTACGAACTCGGCGTTAGCAGAATTGTGATTGGTTATCCAAAGGGAATCGCCAGAAACTCTGAAAGAGGAAGGAGGCAGAATTTTCTGCTTTCCCGCGTGTGGCGGTTTAATTACGTGATTAAACGTCTCAAGGAGGTTGCTGAAGAGTATGGTATCTCTGTTGTGGTTGTGAATGAGGCTTTTACTTCAAAGCTTTGCCCCGTTTGCGGGAAGCCCCACAAGGGGGCTCGCTTCGTTCGTGGATTATTTAAGTGTCCTACAACGGGGCTTGTCTTTAACGCTGACTTAGTTGGAGCGTTTAACATTTTGAAGAAAGCGGTAAAAACGATAACCCCGAACTTGGGCGGGCTTTATGCTCAAGGGAGGGGTAACTGGCCTAAGACCGGACCAGAGGGGTCGAAAACCCACTTTTTAGTGGGTCTAAATGAAACCCCTCAAACCTCCCCACCGCAAAGGGGAGGAGGTCAGCTCATAGTATTCAACACCGTACTTCTCCGCGAGTTTTTCCGCCTTTTTTATGAGTTCCATCATCAGCACCATAGAGAGGGAAACGCTTTATATCCTTTTCCGCATACAGTATATAGATTGATGTACCAAAAGAGGATTAAACCCAGAGTTTGATGGTGTTGTGGTAGCATGGATACCCGGGAGAGAGTGCTTGAGCATATCAGGAAGCATCCAGGGGTGAGCTTTAGAAAGCTCGCTGAAGAGCTCAATCTCGGCATTGGCGACCTTCAGTATCATCTGTACAGGCTGGAGAAAAGCGGCGAAATATTTTCGAGGAAAATGGGCGGACGGAGGTATCTGTTTCCGAGGGACATGGAGGGGGAGTATCAGAGAATGCTGATAGCAATATCAACCGAGACGAGACGTAAGATAATGCTGCTCCTTGCGAGGGGAGAGAAGAACCAGAGCGAGCTTGCTGAAAATCTGGGGCTAACGCAGGCCACTGTAAACCACCACATGAAGGAGCTACTCAAGCTTGGGGTTGTGAAGAGCAGGAAAGAGGGGAGGAAGGTTATCTATTCGCTCAACTGTGATGTTGATACCATGATGAGAATCATCCGGGAATACAGGCCGAAGATATGGGAGAGGTGGGCTGAACAGCTCGTCGACATGCTTGTGGAACTGGGGGGTGCGGAGGATGCTTGAGGGTTTAAATCTGGTGCTCAGCCTGATAGTCCTTGCAATATCCGTGGTTCTGGCATTTATATCGTGGGTGGCATACCGCAGGAGCCATCTCAGGAGCGCCCTTTACCTGCTGATAGCGTTCATGCTCTTTGCGCTCAAGAAGGTTGTTGAGAGCTTTTATCTCCTCACATCGGTGGAGCGGGAGGTTCTGGATGCAACGGTGGCTGTGTTTGAGATTCTGATACTCTCGGCGTTTTTCCTTGCCATAACAAGGGAGCGCTAGCGCACTATCATCGTGGGGGGCTTTATGAGGCCCACAACATCCTCCAAAAGGCTCCCTATCCTCGTTTTTCCGCTCTTACCGTAGGCCCCCATGACCACGAGGGAGTATTCGCCGCTGTTGGCCTCGCTGAGAATCTTTTCCTTGGCGTTTCCTTCGGTTATCTTTATGGAGCAGTTAACCCCCTGTCTGTGGCAGAAGTTGAGCATATCTGCCATTATTTCCTTAACGCTCTTCTTCATTTCCCTCCATACCTGCTCCTCGAACCTCTCCATCTCCTCAAGCTTGTCGCTTCTCATGGTCATGCTGAAGGCTATGGCCTTGGCCTCCTTTCTGTCAAGAACCGAAAAGAGGATGACCTTTGATTTATTTTTTCTGGCGAGGGCTATGGCGTGAAGGGCCGCTTTCTGGCTCCATTTTGAACCGTCGACCAGAACCAGAATTTTCATATCTCACACCCCCATATACCTGATCCAGAGTATCGCCGCTCCGGCGCCAACCGTGAGCACCATGATTATCATTCCAACCTTTAAAAAGTCCATGAAGCTTATTTTTATTCTTTCCCTCTCCGCAATTCCTATAACAACAACATTCGCTGAAGCCCCTATTGCCGTGCCGTTGCCGCCCAGGCATGCCCCCAGGCTCAGGGCCCACCAGAGAGGACGGTTATTGAAGAATGCCCCCATGGCCTTTATCAGGGGTATCATCGTGGCGGTCAGGGGTATGTTATCGACTATGGCGGAGGAGAATGCTGAAAACCATGTTATCAGCAGGAGGGCCTGCGCATCGGTGTGCACATAATCAACCAGCTTTTCGGCAATACCTTCAATAACACCCGTCTGGACGAGCCCCCCGACCACGATGAAGAGACCCCCGAAGAAGAACAGTGCAGGCCATTCAATCTTTTCAAAAACCTCCTCAGGGCTTTCCTTGGACCATACAAGGAGAACCGACGCCCCGAACATTGCAACAACTGCAGGCTCAATGTTCAGCCTGTCGTGGACGAAGAAGAGAACAACGACGAGCATTATAACAGTCACGGACTTTTCAAAAAGCCTCAGGTCTTTTATTGCTCCTTTTTCGTCCATTCTGTTGAGTATTGAGCCAAGCTTTTCCTCCTTTTCAGGGGATACCTTTAGCTCTCCCCTGTAGAAGAGATAGATAAACACGAAGGCAAGGAGAAGGTCTACGAGGGCTATCGGGGCCATATTCATGAGGAAGTCGTTGAACGTGAGCCCCGCGGCAGAGCCTATCATTATGTTTGGGGGATCCCCTATCAGGGTTGCGGTTCCCCCTATGTTTGAGGCAAAAATCTCCGCAAGGAGAAAGGGGACGGGGTCGAGCTCCATCAGTCTGGTAACATAGAGGAGCATGGGGGTCAGGAGGAGGACGGTTGTGACGTTGTCGAGGAAGGAACTAACCAGAGCAGTCACAAATGAAAAGAGCAGCAGAACCCTTATTGGATTCCCCCGCGCCATCTTTGCGGTTTTTATTGCTATGTACTCAAAGAGGCCGCTTTTTTTAGCCGTGTTCACTATAATCATCATGCCCGTGAGAAGGAGCAGCGTGTCAAGGTCAAGGTAGTCCGGGACATTTTCCCACGGGACGATCTTCAGCATAAGGAGCAGGGAAGCTCCGAGGAGTGCTGCGACGGCTCTGTGGATCCTTTCGCTCATTATCAGGGCATAGGTAAACAGGAATATTGCTATTGCTATGCTAGCCTGATCCATATTTAAGCCCCCTAATATACTATCACAGGGATATCAACATGGTGCACGATTTTCATCACGACAGGGCTTATTGAACGTGTTTTTGTTATTTCGGAACCATAAAGCCTGGGAATGACCAGGAGATCCCTTTCCCTGGAGAGCCTTATGACGTCCTCACTTTTGTTCCCGAAAAACATCCTCGTACGTACCTTAAGCCCCGAGTCTTCGAGGGATCGGGCAATTCTCTCCAGCAGTTCCCGGCCGGCTTCCTCTTCCTTCTGCCGGAATTCCCTGCTGGCCTCATCCCCCAGGGTTTGTCTTATCAGGGCACATGCATCTTCACTCATTATATAAACCACTGTGACCTCAGCATCTTCACAGGCCGAGAGAACTTCGTAAATTTCCTCAGGAACATTCCTGGTGCTCCTGTCTACAGGCATGAGGATGGATTTTATCACTGGGAGCGAAAGCTCTTCTTCCGTCAGGAAAAACTCTTTGTAGTTCTTCAGAATCCTCTCGTATCGGGTACCGGCGATATTCTTGAATTTCCGGTTGATTATAGTTAAGAAGATGCTCATCGGTATCCCCAGTGTTGTCAATTGGGTGAGGAGCTTTTAAAAGTTATCTAAAAATTCCCTGGATTAGAAAGATGAACCACAAGAGATTTATTAAGGGTTAAGGGAGAGGTTTTCTGGAGGTGGGAGAGGTGAAAAAGCTGATACCATTGTTCTTTGTGCTGCTCCTGCTCTCTCCGCTTGCAGCGGCACAGTGTCCTGCTGAGGGACATACGGTTGTCATGAAGGCCCCTGCGGTCTCAAAAACATCAACGGGTGAGCTGGTTGGAGTTGCCACGGATTTCGTCATCACAGTGGCCCCGGGTACAGGTCACGTCTACGTGGAGACATGGCCGCTCGCTGAAGTCGACATGCAGGCCTCCGCAAGACTTGCGGCGGAAGTGGCAGGAAAGGTCCTTGGGGTTGATATGAGCAAATATGATGTGTTTATCCAGATAAAGGCTGATTCCCCTATAATAGGCGGGCCTTCCGCCGGCGGCACAATGACCGTCGGCATTATCGCTGCCCTGAAGGGGTGGAAGGTCAACCCGAAGGTTATGATGACCGGAATGATAAACCCGGACGGCACAATCGGGCCTGTTGGTGGGATACTTGAAAAGGCCTCAGCTGCACACAGCGTTGGAGCAACCCTCTTCCTAATCCCTGAGGGACAGAGGATTCAGATGGTTCAGCAGACCAAAAAGAAAGAAATCGGAGGAATAATCCAGATAACGACCACGAGCAAGAGGGTGGATGTTGCGAAGTATGCGAAGGAGAGATGGGGGCTGGAAGTCAAGGAGATAGGGGACATTTATGATGCGGTCTTTTACTTCACGGGTCACAGGATAGAGAGGCCGAGGGTTCCCGAGAACATCAGGATAGAGACCTCTTTCCTCAAGAAAGATGCCGAGGATGACTATAAAAACACCACCGCTTATTACGATGAGGTGGAGAAGGAGCTCAAGGACAGCAGCGTTAGCTATGACACATACACGACACTCCAAGCTGCCCTCAACGATGCCAGCTCAATTCTGAACGAATCAAAAGCAAGCCTTGATCAGGGCATGTACTACACAACGCTGAGCAAGGACTTTCAGGCGAGAATCGCCATAAGACATGTGCAGTGGCTTCTAAGCGTCAGCCAGGGGGGAGACATGGAAAAGCTGCTGAATCAGGTGGATTCCGAAATCAAAGCCGATGAGGCGTTCATATCAAACCTCACAATAAAGGGAACCACAATGCTGCAGGCCATAGCGGCCGCTGAGGAGAGGATAGAGGAAGCGAAGAGCCTGCTCAAGGATGCCAGGAAGTACTACTACCAGAATGACTACTGGGATGCTGTGAGCAACGCTGCGTTTGCCTATGAGCGGGCAAAAACAGCCGTTTTCTGGGCAAAACTCGGGGAAAGATATGCCACCGGGAGCGAGATAAGCAGGGAGGTGATCAGGGACACGGCCAGAGAGTACATAGACAACACGAAGCTCGTGGTAACGTACATAGAGTCAATGTTCGGGAATATACTTGGAAATGACCTGCTGGACAAGCTGAACAATGCAGAGCAGTACTATGAGGATGGCAAATACTCGGCCGCTCTCTTCACGGCAATGGAGGCGAGAATAAGGTCTGAGGTTATTCTGGACACGATAGGGATAGACAACCAGACCATCCTCCAGAACAAGCTCCAGCGGATGAAGGACTCGGCAAAGGTTGCGATAGCGATGGCCCAGAGCAAGGGCGTCTACCCCGTTCTGGCCATTGCATACTACGAGTTTGCCGAGAGCTATGAGAAGAAGGGCGATATTCAGGATCTCGAAACCGCAATGATATTCTACCAGTATGCCAGGGAAACGGCAACCATGTTCCTCACACAGGTGAATGCCCCCAAAATCATAGAGAATATAACCAGCTCAGTTCCCCAGATTGCAATCCCGGGAAATGAGAGCAGCACAACATCCAGGGAGCCGGCAAACACGACGAGCACATCGAAAAGTTCGGGCTCGGTCTGCGGGCCTGCAGTGATAGTGGCCCTTGCGATGATTCCGCTCCTCTTCAGAAGACGCTGATTCTTTTGTCTTTTTACCTTATTATTGAACTTTAAACCCCCTAAAATTCAATCCTAATCCCAATTCAATCTCTAAGCTCCGCTCTAACGTCCTCATCCAGGAGGGCAAAGAGCAGGAGCGCCGAGATGAGGGTCAGGGTAACTGCGGGCATGGATAGACCCAGCATGATCCAGAGAAGGCCGAAGAGAAAATCCAGCAGCGCTATATATGGCGAGAAAGCAATCACGGCCTCGTATCCTTTTTTTATCCCTACGGCAAACCCGAGATGGAGGATGCTGATTACGGTAAAGCCCCCGAGCATCAGAGGCTCTTTTATGCTCAGGACTGCCAGGCCGAGGAAATAAAAGGAAAGAAAACCTAGGGACACCAGCACGGTTGTCTTTGCATTCACCCTCATTCTCCCAGCTCCTCCACGGGGAGCTTCATTTTCAGGGATACGAGCAGCAGGATTATCCCGAGCAGGGCTACTCCGAGAAATATTACCATGCCGGCGCTCACGCTTGATACCAGTATGAACATTACATTCGGCGCCACCGCATTGGCGCTGTTGGAGAGGAGTCCAAGTGCAAAGCTGGCCTTCGGGTAAATCTCCTTCGGATACGCTGCGGGAGCTGTCGTCCAGAAGGCAGGCCCCGTTCCCTGCACTATCCCCGTGATGGCCAGGCCGATGAGAGCCATGATATACTGGCCGGAGGAGATTCCCTTCCACACTATGAAGAGCCCTATGAATGCTATCGCATACGAGGTTATCATAACGCTCACTATTGCCCTGAAGAGCCCTCTGTGGGATGGATTCTTAACTGAAAGACGGTAGCCGAGATATCCCATGATTATTGACCACAGTGCCATGGAGATTTCTAAGGCGGTTACAAGGTTGGCGACCTGGGAGTCGGTGAAATTCACGTGATGAAGTGTAAAGGAGCCGAGGGTGAAGATTATCCAGAGGGCCGGAAAGAACGTGAAGCCGAAGACCCACGTGAACGGAAACTTCCACACGCTGACGCCCGAGCCCCCCTTCTCCTCGTGGGGTATTTCAAAGTCCTCAACCACAAGCCACCAGAGGGCAAGGGCGAGGTACATAATTCCCGCTGAAATCAGAAACACCCTCTCCACTGCAGACCAGTCTGAACCTGCCGGGACAAACAGCCTTGCGAATGTTATCCCGTAAAGACCCCCCCAGAATATCCCTGAGAGGATTATACCTTTGGCAAAGGGTCTTTCTGCAAGGAACAGCCTTGCAACCTGGGTGCTGAACACTGCTATCAGTGCAACTATGAATCCCTGGAAGAACCTGAGGGCCACGACAATCCACCAGCTGCCGACGAAGGGCAGTATGAACTGGGGTATGGCGGCAAAGCTAACTATAAGCGCCACGCTCTTCTTGAAGGAGCCCTTGAATATCCCGGTTCCACCGAGGAGGAACGCGACGAAAAGGCCTATAACAAACGCATCCTGCTGATAGCTGAGTGCGGAGCCATTTATTCCGTAGTGCTGGATTACAAGTCCTTTGAATTTTTCCAGCATGTGCATCGTTCCGAATCCCGCAGCGACCACAAACATGTCAAGGAAGACGGTAATCCATCTTTTATCCATTTAATTCCCTCCTTCAGAGTTTTCCAGCGATCATAAGCACTCCAAAAATAATGAAAATTGCTCCTGCAATCTTGTGAATCAGGGAGAGGGGGAGCACGTCCCCCATTTTCTCCCCGGCAAGTGCCCCTATTATATTAACCGCAGCCAGTCCCAGAATTGCGCCAAAAAATGCGGTTTTCCACCCGTATTTGGAGGCAAATGCCATTGTGGCAATCTGGGTCTTGTCTCCAAGCTCGGCGAGAAAAATTGCAGCAAAGATGGCAAAGAGCTCCTCCATTCCCATCTCACCGTCAGATTTCTGAGAGCGCCCTTCTCATCCTTTCCATAGCATCTATCAGCCTTTCCCTGCTGGTTGCATAGCTTATCCTGACGTATCCTTCTCCGGCCTTGCCAAACGCGGTCCCCGGAATCACGACAACCCCCGCCTTTTCAAGGAGCCAGTTTGCAAAATCCTCGCTGCTCATGTCGAGTTCTGGATCAATCCTTGCGAATATGTAGAAAGCTCCCTTGGGTTCAAATGCATCCATGTGAGGCATGTCCCTGAGGTATTTGAGGACGAGCTTTCTCCTCTCGTTGTAGGTCTTCCTCATCTGATGAACAGCCTCCCAGCTCCTTTCGTCCCGCAGGGCTGTTATGGCTGCCACCTGAACGAAGGAGGTGACGTTGCCTATGACGTATGCGTGGAGCTTTATCATGTCCTTTATGATCTGTTCCGGAGCTATTGCAAATCCAAGGCGCCAGCCTGTCATGGCAAAGGTCTTTGAAAAGCTGTTGGCGAGAACGGTATTGTCAGGAGCATATTTTATCATGGGGTAATGTCGGGCCCCATCATAGAGGAAGTGCTCGTAGGGTTCATCGCTGAGGATGTATATGTTGTAGTCCTCCGCTATGTCCGCGATGGCCTTTACGGTTTCCTTGCTCAAAACAGCGCCTGTTGGGTTGTTCGGATAGTTGATGACTATCATTCTGGTTCTTTTGGTTATGAGGTCGACAAGCTCATCAGGGTCTATCTGGAAGCCGTTCTCCTCCCTGAGAGGAATTCTGATTATTCCCGCCTCGGCTATCTTTGCGTCTTCAACATATGACACAAAAGCCGGGTCCGGAATTATGACGTCATCACCCTTTTCCAGGAGGCTTTCAAATGCGAGATATGTGGCCTCATAGGCACCTGCGGTGACTATGATGTTGTTTGAGGGGACATCCGTTTTGTAAAATTCCCTGTAATACTCAGAAATGGCCTCCCTGACCTCCGGTATTCCCGCATTTGGGGTGTAGTGGGTGTAGCCTTCATCGAGGGCTTTTTTGGCAGCTTCCACTATGACATCCGGTGTGTTAAAATCCGGTTCCCCTATCCCAAGGGAAATGACGTTTTCCATTTTCGAGGCTTTTTCAAAAAGCTCCCTGATTTTTGAGCGCTGTATCAGATTTATTCTTCCTGCAAGGAAATATTTACGTTTTCTATATCTCATGAGCATCACCCCGGGCATTTAAGGGTGAAAGAAAGCTCTTATAAAGTTATCTGGAAAATTATATAGAAAAACCCGCCGTGTGACTACAAAACTTCAACCAAAGCTGCCCTTTCGAAAAGACTTTTCAGGTTTTCATCCCTGCATTCTCCTAGGGGCAGCTCTTCGGCATTCAGCAATTCCATCAGCCTCTCCTCACATCTGTCCCCGTATGCAACGGCAAAGTTTTCCCCTGGCCGTGCCCCATACTCCCTGATGGCTTCAGCTATCTGAAGCGTGCCGGCAAGTCTGAGCAGGATTTCACCGTTTACCGTTCTGGCGTGGTTGGTTCCCCTCTCAAATGCCCTTAATGCCAGGATTACTGCAAATACAACATGCTTCCAGCATTCGGCATTCACAATCTGGAGTCCCCTGCCGATTCGTGATACCATCTTCCCTGCATCATCAACCTGAATTCTGGCAATGCACAGCCTGTGATTCTCTGTTTCTATAACCTTCATAAAGTCCACCCTCAGGTGATATGCGGTTAGCTCATTTAAACCTTCTCCAGCAGGTATTTTTAAACATTTTAAATTTTTTGATTATTAATCTAATTTCCAAAATTTTTTTGGGTTTTATAATATTATAATATTAAGATGACAGCAAAAAGTATTTAACTAATTAAAGCACATGATTATATTAGCCTCTTCATGGATTGGGTGGTACATCTATGAGCAGGATGAAAATAATCAGCGTACAGCTTCCCCAGGGGCTCATAAACGCCATGGATCAGCTTGTTAAAAAGGGGGTATATCCGAGCAGAAGTGAGGTCATAAGAGAAGCTGTGAGGGAGCTGTTAAAGAAGGAGCTCTATGCCCTTGAAACTGAAGAACGCTCAACTCCTGAATACATCCTGAAATAAGAGGCTTGAATCAGATATTTGCCGAGATGAATATTTACTGGGGGTCGGGTAGATGGTATTTAAACTGCTTGAGCAGGCTGGTATAAAGCTCGATCTGGACGACGAGCCCAGATCAAGGAATGCACTGTTCGATGAAAGCGTTGAGGGCCTGATAAAAATCGCGATAGTTGGCGTGGGCGGTTCTGGAAACAACACCATAACAAGGCTCTATGAACTCGGGGTTCAGGGAGCCGAGCTGATAGCCATGAACACCGATGCCCAGCACCTGGCAAGGACCAAGGCCCATAAAAAGCTCCTCCTCGGGAGGGAGATAACACAGGGGAAAGGCTCGGGAGGAAATCCCGAAATCGGCTACAGGGCTGCTGAAGCGAGTGCCCATGAGATATCCGAGGTAATAGGAGATGCTGACCTGGTTTTCATAACGGCAGGGATGGGCAACGGGACCGGAACCGGGGCTGCACCGGTGGTTGCAAAGGTTGTAAAGGAGCGTGCAAGGCATAACGGCAGATTCAGGGAGCCTCTGGTCATAAGTGTTGTTACGTTTCCCTTCAGGAATGAGGGGACTGTCAGGATAGAGAAGGCTAAAGCTGGTATAAAGGCCCTGCTCTACTACTCGGACACGGTGGTCATAATTGAAAACGACAAGCTCCTCAAGCTCGTTCCCAAGCTGCCGATATCAGCGGCGTTCAGATTTGCGGATGAGATTATAGCCAGGATGGTTAAGGGGATAACGGAGACCATAAAGCTCCCGTCGATGGTTAACATCGATTTTGCGGATGTTTATAGTGTCATGAAGGACGGGGGTGCCGCGTTAATTGGAATAGGGGAGAGCGACTCCACGAACAAGACCGTCGAGGCCGTGAAGAACGCCCTTGAAAACAAAATGCTCGATGTCAAGTTCGGCAGCGGTGATAAAGCTCTGGTTCACTTCACGGTCGGGCCTGATGTTAGCCTGGGCGAAATAAGCGCGGCTATGGATCTGGTCTACGAAAAGCTCGGCGCTAAATCCGAAATCAAATGGGGTGCGAGGATCGATGAGGACATGGGTAAGGTCGTCAGGGCAATGGTGATAATGACGGGTGTGGATTCCCCGCACATCCTCGGCGGGGAGAATGCCCTTCAAACAGGGGAGAAAATAGTAATGCCCGAGCTGGAAAAGCCGCTCCTCGGAAAGAAAAATGACTTTGACGCAATATTCAGGACGGTCAGCGGCAGCAGAGAAGGAAAAAGAAAGCTTTCACCCGAAATCAGCCGTGTCCTGGGCGATTTTGTGGACCTGACCTGATCTTCCTTTACTCTTTTAAGCTCCGTCAGGTGATAGCATGGCAAGGGTTATCAGCATAGCCAATCAAAAGGGCGGGGTGGGTAAAACAACCCTGGCGCTGAACCTGGGGTTTGCCCTCTCCCAGATGGGTAAAAAGGTTCTTCTGGTTGATATTGATCCACAGTTCAACCTGACCTTCGGGCTCATAGGCATGGATGTGCTGAATTATGCTGAAAACAATGTGGGGACTATAATGACGAGGGAGAGCAGCGTTGAGGACGCCATAGTCGAGGTCAGGAAAAACCTTCATCTGGTTCCCTCCCACCTGAACCTCTCGGCGAAGGAGATAGAGATAATAAACGCATACAACAGGGAGCGGCGGCTGGAAAAGGCGATAACGCCGGTTCTGCCGGACTATGACTATGTTCTCATAGACAATCCTCCGAGCATGGGTATTTTCCTCGTCAATTCGCTGACGACATCGGATTATGTGCTGATTCCCCTGGAGCTCAGCTACTTTGGAGTCATAGGGATGCAGCTCATGTTTAACCTGATGAGAATGATACGCGAGGAGACCAATGAGCACCTCTCCCTCCTCGGGCTTGTTCCCAACAAATTCACGAGGCAGACGAAGGTGCCAGCACTCAGACTCAGGGAGCTCAGGGAGACGTATCCCGATGCACCCCTGCTCACGACAATCCCGAAGTCAATAGCCCTTGAGAAGGCGCAGTCACAGGGTGTTAGCATATTTGAATTTGAGGGTGATGGTAGGGCCGCTAAGGCGTTTGCCAAGCTCGCCAGAGAGGTGGTAGGAATTGTCGAGGGATAATAGGGATAAGGGTAAGAAGGATAAAATCCCCAAACTTTTTGATGGCTCCGTTAATGAGCTCACAAGGCCTTCAAAAAAGAAAGGTGAAAAGAAGGAGGACATGAAGAAGATCAAGAAGCAGAAAACGCTGTATATAAGCCTCGACATGAACAGAAAGCTCATTGAACTCTACGGGGATGAGGGAAGAAGGCAGAGCACAATTGTTGAGGACGCGGTGAATCTCTATTACTACCTTAAAAAGGCCATCGGGGAAAAGAACTTTGACGAGCTTATGAGCGTTGTCAGAAGGGAGGATCCGGAGTTCCTGAGGGAGCACATATCAAAGCTCAGGATTTAAACCTAATCCGCTCAAATCGGGGTTATGCTTCCGGTGATGAAATCAGATGCTGAAATCACTCGCAGAACGTCTCTACAATCCTCTCTATTATTTTGCTCGTCTTTGCCCTGTCCCTCTTGTACATGTACGGTATTCTTATCACCTCGGCGTTTATTCCGCTCTCCCTCAGGCTTTTCTTCAGTTTCTCCTCATTGAAGAACTGGTCGGGACCGAGGGCTATGATATCGGGATTAATCCGCCTGACCAGCTCAAAGCTTATCTCGTTGGGATTGCCGATATAGACCTCATCCACCATCTTGAGGGCCCTCAGGAGTTCCGCCCTGTCCTCAGCTGAATTTATGGGTTCTCTGCCTTTCATCCTTTTAACCGTTTCATCATGGGCCACTATTACTATAAGCTCGTCACCCAGGCTTCTGGCCTGTGACAGGAAGTGTATGTGTCCAACGTGGAGGAGGTCAAAAACCCCCCCAACCAGAACCCTTATTTTCCTTCCCGTTCCCATTATCCCACCGTCAGCTCCCATATTTTATCCTTGGCGTGGTGGATGACCTTAACGGCCTTTCCCCTTGGTTTTTCCACCATGCTCCTTCCGTCCATCAGTGCTATACCTATTGCCAGCGGTCTTCCATAGTCCTCCTCGGCAACAAAAACAAAATCTCCCTCCTCAATCTGCTCGTCTGCATCCGTTATTCCCGCCGCCATGACATCGGCTCCCTTTAATATGAACGGCACCGCTCCGGCATCCACTATTACCCTCTTTCTCCATTTTCTGAGGTCTTCCTCATTCTCATTTGAAATCCGGTAGAGAGCGATAACAAGGGGGAATATAAGCCCTCTCCTCTTTATGAATGCGGGCTTCCCGTTTACGAGTATTATCTCGGTTGTTTTATCAAACTCCGCCAGCTCAACCTTATCTTTTTTCTTTATGAGCTTTTTAGCGGCTTCCTCTCCGAATGATTCCTTCATGATTCTCATTATCTCCTTAACTTCCTTTTTGCTCAGGGGGTGTTTAACCTTCAGTGCCGGCATTCATCTCCCTCCAGAGATTTTCAGCGGCTCTCCTTGGATTCCCGGAGGTGTATATGGCCCTCCCGACTATTATGTAATCCGCACCCGCCTTTAAAACCTCTTTAGCCTTTCCTCCCTGCGCTCCGACGCCCGGTGTTAAAATTTTGATGCTCCTGTGGAGCTTTTTCCTTATGTATCTGACCCTCTCGGGCCTTGTTGCAGGCGCTATAACGCCAAAGGGCTCAAGCTCGTTGGCGAGCTCTATGAGTTTATCCGTCACCGGCTGGATGAACTCCCCTGCCCCGGGGTGGCTCATTTCCACGACGATTATCGTCTCCCCGAGCTCCATCACGGCTTTAACGCTGTCGCTCCCGGGGAAGCCGTGGGCGATGATGTAGTCTGCCCCTGCCTCGAAGACCCTCCCCGCTATAAGCCTGTTGGTGTTAGGGATGTCTGCGAGCTTCAGGTCTGCTATTATTGGCAGTCCTGTTTCTTCCTTCAGTTCTCCGACAATGTCAATGCCGGAACCCAGAATCAGAGGCCAGTTGACCTTTATCCCCCACAAAAAATCCCCGGTCTCCCGGGCAATTTTCAGCGCTTTTTCCCTCTCGTACACGTCAAGCGCAAGAATCAACCTGCTCATAATTCCACCCCTTCAGATTTTGGATTCTGGATTTTGTTTTTAGATTTAGGGTATCCCCGGATAGCTCATGCCCCTTGATGATTTGCCCCTTCATCCCGTCAGATTCACGATTTCCCTGGGCAGCTCGTCTTCCTTGAGTGATACCGCCACGTGTATGGCGCTCTTCAGGGCATCTGCATCCTTTTCCGCCCATGTGATTACTATTAAATCTCCCTCATCGGGTGCAAGGGACTCTATGCTCCGGACAATCTCCGGAAATGTCTCCCTCAGCTTTCGCTCGTCCTCCGGAAAAACCGCTTCTCCGTTCTTGATCAGCAGAATCATCGCACCCCTTGCAAAGAATCTTATGGCCTCATCCCTGAGCTCTATGCTCTTGAATCCCGGCGGGTTCCTGACCTTCAGGGCGACCGCTGGCATCCCATCAATTTTTTCAGCTTTAACCGGCTCGGAGAACAGCTCCTTTATTCTCCCGAGGAGTTGAATCCCCTTTTCATTCAAAAAATGACCCTTCTGTGTTGAGGTTATGATTCCGAGGGTCGAGAGCCTCTTTAAAAGCGTCCTCACGCTACCCTCTCCAAGGCCGAGCTCATCGGATATGGCTTTTCTTCCAGTCGGGTTCTTCAGCATAAAGATAACGGCAAGTGCATCTTCAAGGCTGAACTCCGGATATGCTCCCCTCTTCCAGCTCATTCTTCCTCCCCAAGAAAAGTTTGTGCCTTTAATAAAAAACTTTTTGGAAAATGTCTGAAATTGTTGATGGTTGAGTTATGCGGTTAGCCCCTCAGGTGGTTTTCCCTGGGAGTGCAAAAACTTCAATAAAGCATCAAACGAAACAACCCCGACTTTGGACACGCCTGGAAAATGGATGGAAAGGTCAGAGCCATCTCGGCTCTAAGCCAGCCCAGATGTGCATCTTCTCGTTGGCAATGATGCGCGGTATGTTGCCCCTCTCCTTAGGTCCCGGGTTCTTCATGTAGAAGGCGTTGACCTCATAGACGGTTCCGAAGGCCTTCTTCTCGACCGCCATCTTTCCGAGCCTTGCCAGATCAACGAGCAGGCCCGCTAAAGCTGGGCTGTCGTTTATCCTGCCGGTTATGATGAGCTCATCCCTGGCACCGTTGAAGCTGACGTACTCGATGTGCATCGCTATGAACTTCTTGTCTCCGAGCGGCTCAAGGAAACCGGTGGGCTTGATGTAGTGGGGAGCATCGTATCCGAGGAGCTCCTTGACGACCGAGCTCTTGGTGAACTCCTTGCTCTTGTTCCTCTCCTTGTCAGTTAGGGCAAGGAAGTCGTTGTTTCCGCCGATGTTGAACTGGGCTATGTCAAGCACATACCTGTTCCTCTGGGCGAGGTGGCTGAGTATATCAGCTGTGAGCGGCGTCGCTCCCGTTGCTCCGTCGTCACCGAAGATAACCATGTTGCTCTCCTTGGCGAGCTCGACGAAGGCCGGGTCGTTGGCTATAAGCGTTGGAATCGCGTTGACGAAGGCAGCCCCGCCGGCTTCCCTGGCGTACTGGGCTATGGCATAGGCGTAGACTTGGGTCGCGGTGAGCCTGTCCCTGTTGTCCTCCTCGATGGCCTTCTCAAGCTCCTCCCTGCTTCCGAAGGGGACAAAAGCTTCCGTGGTGCAGACGTTGATGAACACCTCTGCCTTAAGCTCCTTCCACTCGTTGACGAGGTGCTCTACCGCTTCGCTGAGCGTCATCTCATCCTCAAGGCCGGTGGCCTCGATCGGAAGGTTCCTGAGGCTCCTCAGGTGAATCCCCTTCCTTATGGTCAGGCCTTTGAGGCTCTCCGGTGCCTCAGGGTCGTAACTCCTGACGACCTCGTGGAGATTCTTTCCGACCTTGGAGGCATCAACGTCGTAGGAACCGACTATCTCTATCTCCCTGATTTTAACCGGAAGCTCGTCGGCGAGGGGAACGCCGTAGGGCTCCATCTTTCCGGCCTTTATCTTCTCAAGGCCACTCGCGAAGATGCTGGCAACATAGCCCTGTCCGAGTATGACAACCTTCACCATCTTTCCACCTCCTTATTCTGCTATACAATATTTTATGTTCATTAAATAGTTTTCGGTTATAAATTATCTGTCCGGACTCCAAAAATTTTATAAATAACAAATCCTAACTAAAAGGTGGCACCTGTCTGCTTTCTTGAATAACAGTTTAGAGCCTTCTGGGCTCTGGTTTTGAAAGCTTTGGAGGGGATATCAATGAGGGCGAGGGTTATCTGGCTGGTGGCTCTGGTGCTTCTCGGAGTGGTTGCCAGCGGCTGCATAAGCGGCGGTGGAGGAACGCAGACTTCTTCTGCAAAAATCCAGCTTACAGGAGACTTCACAAAGGATGCGGTTGCCGTGGGTAAGGCTCTCCAGCAGAACGGAATCAGCGAGGTTAGGTTTTCTGCATGGGGCTCGGGCGATCCAAACAGCGTCATGAGAGTTTATGGAATCGTTGAGGCGGCGAGGAGAATAAACAGAATCTGGGAAAAGAACGGAATTAAGGTGAAGATAACAATTACGGACACCCATTATGTCGCTTCTTTCCAGGATGCATACAAGGAGTATCTGAGCAAGCAGCCCCTCGGACAGGCTGGAGATTTCTTTGTGAACAGCTACGCATTCCTGCCGACGCTGGCGGATGAGGGATACATCCTCGACATAACCGACTATGCCAAAGCATACAAGAGCGTCATCGACGACTTTTACCCGTCACTTATCGAGGCTTCAAAGTTCAAAGGAAGGCTCTACGGCCTGCCGCAGGACACCGAGGCGAGGCCGCTCTACATAAGAAAGGATGTTGCGGCAAGGATAGGTCTAAACCTCAACGGGCTTGACGAGAAGGTGAAGAATGGAGAATTTACCTGGAGCGATGTCTACATGTGGGCCAAGAAGGCCAAGGAAAGCGGTGTTGAGTGGGGTCTCATCCACAGGAAGGGCTCGGCTCACCCGGACCTGATACAGTTCATCTTCGCCTTCGGTGGAAAGCTCTATGACCCTAACACAGGAAAGCTCGTCGTCGACGTTCCCGCAGTTTACAAGTGGCTGTACGTTGAGTGGAAGTTTGCCCGTGACGGCCTTCTCCCGAAGGACATAATGAGCTGGGACTGGGCCAAGCAGATACACCCAACCGTCGTTGAAGGAAAAACGCTCTTCGACATAGGCGGAACCTGGTACTGGACGGAATGGCAGACCAAGCAGTACTACAATGGGAGAAGCTTGACCCCCGAGGAAGTTAAAAAGTGGTTCTACTACACGCTCTTCCCGGCCGGAGAGAAGGGGGATAAGCCGGTTACGCTGAGCCAGCCCTTCATCTGGATGATCAACTCCAAGGCCGGCCAGCAGAACCCGAAATACGATGAGCTCAAGGACGTATATCATGAGCTCGCGTTCCTCATGGTGGTAAAGGCCAGTGATCCGGATATAAATGCAATCCACAGCGTCATCTCAGCCCACCTGCCGGTCAGAAAGGCCGCTGCCAAGCTCATCAAGGACGAAAAGTGGCTCAATGACCTCAAAGCGCTCAACCTTGACCTTGATCCAACCGTCAAGGACAACATAAAGGACATCGTGAAGGCTACAGTTAACCCGATAAACGCCGAGTTTTTGGCAAACGTGAGCTACATGCTCGAATACACCCACCTTGCTCCCGCCCATCCGAAGTACCCGGCACTTGCGGATATCTTCAAAGAGGCCGTGGACAGGGTTCTCAGGGGAGAGATGACACCGAAAGACGCGGTTAACTTTATAATCCAGAAGGTGAAGGCCGATTCAGAGCTCGCCCAGAATGTTGAAATTGTCGGGGAGATTCCGGAGAACTGGAAGTTCCCGCAGTGACGGGGTGATTTCATGAATGTGAAGAGGGAAAAGCTCACGACCCTTTCCTTTTTTCTCTCTCCAATGGCGGTTATGGTTGTGCTCTTCTATTTAGTGCCCCTGATCATGACGGTTTATATAAGCTTCACCCGGATGAGGAACTGGAATGTTAGCAAATATCTTACGGAGTTTGTCGGTTTTTACAACTATCACAGACTCCTTTACATGTTCCAGCACGACCCGACGTTTAAGGCGGTTCTCCTGACCACGGTGGTTTTTGTCGGGATTACGCTCATCATCAATGTTTTTGGAGGTCTGGCTCTGGCTCTGGCGACGTTTTTCATAGAGGATAAACCGGCCTCAGCCTTCAGGCTCCTGTGGCTTCTGCCGAGAATGTCTCCCATCGCCGTTTACAGCCTCGTCTGGTACTACTTCTTCCACGGCAGCGAGATTGGAACTCTGAACTCGATTCTGATGAAGCTCGGCGTAATTTCGCAGCCGATTCCATGGGGCCAGATTGTCCCGTGGGGGGCCTGGAGCATAATAATCTTTGTTAACGGTCTTGTGGGTGTTAGCTTCGGCATGATAGTTTTTACATCGGCCCTGAATCAGATACCGAGGGAGCTTGTGATAGCAGCGAGGGTCGATGGAGCATCCTCCTGGCAGATATCGAGGAGGATTTTAATACCCATGATTAGATGGCACCTCCTCTATGTCCTTACATGGCAGTTCCTCAGCCTCCTCACGACGTATCCCCACCTCTTCCTCCTCGTGCAGTGGGATCTTGTGAACGGGGACTACGGAACAACACTGGCGCTCTATGTCTTCAACACCGCCTTCGGAATGGGGGAGCAGGATCAGGGGCTGGCCGCTGCCGCTGCGGTGCTCCTGTCGGTCATTGGCATAATAGGCGGCTTTGTAACCCTGAAGGTTCTGAAGTTTGAGAGAATGATGAAGAGACCGAGGGGTGACTTCTGATGAAGGACGTTGAAACAAGGCCGAGGAGGTACAGCAGGGTTATAATACTCGCAATCCTGCTCGCGAGTCTGCCTCTGATTGTTGGTTTTTCCCTGCTCGTAATCTCAAGCTTCAGCACAGAGATGGTGACAAATCTGAATCCATCATCATTCCACCTCACCCTTGAGAACTGGATCAGCGTTTTCCACGGGAAGCTGGCCACGACAGGAGGAATCCGGGCTCCGATCCTGAGGATAACGCTCAACACCCTCATTGTGGCCCTCGGCGTTGCGGGGGTTGTAACCGCAGTCAGCGCCCTTGCCGGCTACTCCCTTTCCAGGGTCAACTTCAGGGGAAGAAAGCACATGATGATACTCCTTCTGGTTCTTCATGCATTCCCCGGAGTTGCGCTGATTGTTGGGGTTTACCTCCTCTACCGCCTGACATTTCCCCAGAGCATGGACATCGTCCGGCTCTATTCCTTCATGTATGTTATATTCGCGAGAGCTGCCCTTGAAATCCCGATGTCGGTCTGGCTGATGAAGGGCTTCTTTGACACAATACCCTGGGAGTTCGAGTGGTCCGGCATAATAGACGGAGCCTCAAGGATAACGGTCTGGAGAAAAATCATGCTCCCTCTGATAAAGCCGGGCATATTGGCGGTTGCCCTCTTTGCATTTTTGGCCGGCTGGCAGGACATAATCTACGTGAGGACATTCCTGATAGATCAGACGCTTGCCACATTCATCGAGGCAAACATCGAGGCAGAATTCTCCCACATGCCCATGATAGCTGCTGCAGGAACCCTCTACCTGCTCCCGACTATAATCTTTTTCATCACAGCCCAGCAGCTCCTCCTTCAGGGTTACTCGGGCGGAATTAAGGGGTGATTGAGATGGTTAGGATTATCCTCGACGGCATAACCAAGAAGTTTGATGATTTTATTGCTCTGAGGGATATCAGCCTGAAAATTGAGGATAAAGAGTTCATGGCTCTGCTGGGGCCTTCAGGAAGCGGAAAATCAACGCTGCTGTACACGATAGCAGGAATCTATAAACCGACAGGCGGAAGGATATACTTTGATGACAGGGACATCACGGACATACCCCCCAAGGACAGGAACGTTGGGCTTGTCTTCCAGAACTGGGCGCTGTATCCCCACATGAAGGTCTTCGACAACATAGCATTCCCGCTTGAGCTGAGAAAGGTTCCGAGGCAGGAAATCACGGTGAAGGTCAGGGAGGTTGCCGGAATGCTCCACATAGAGGATCTGCTCGACCGCTATCCATGGCAGCTGAGCGGCGGCCAGCAGCAGAGGGTTGCGATAGCGAGGGCGCTGGTGAAAGAACCCGATGTCCTGCTTCTGGATGAACCCCTGAGCAACCTCGATGCCCTCCTCAGGATTGAAGTCAGGGCAGAGCTGAAGAGGCTGCAAAAGGAGCTGGGCATTACCGCCATCTACGTTACCCATGATCAGGCCGAGGCGCTGGCAATGGCCGACAGGATAGCGGTTATCAGGGAGGGTAAGATACTCCAGGTTGGAACACCAGATGATGTGTATTACAGGCCAAAATACAGGTTTGTTGGGGGATTCCTCGGAAACCCGCCGATGAACTTCGTTGATGCGGAGGTTGATGCTGAGAATGGCTATCTGAATGTTTATGGCAGCAGAATACCGGTTCCGGCCCAGTACAGGGAACTGGTTGAAAAGCTCGGCATAAAGGAGGTTCTCCTTGGATTCAGGCCGCATGATGCGGAGGTCCTCAGGGAAAAAAGGGAAGGTCTTGCGGGAGAGGTCTACTCCTTCGAGCCGCTGGGAAGGGAGCAGATTGTCACCGTTTCGGTTGATGGGGCGTTTGTTAAGGTGTTTGCACCCGAGGGCGAGCACTTCAGCTTTGGAGAAAAGGTGACCGTGGAGCTCAGGGAAGACAGAATTGTCCTCTTCGATAAAAAGACTGAGAAAGCGCTGGAGTTCCTGGTTTAGTTCTCCCTATTTTTCCATACCAACCAGACTGTCGCCTCTAAGGTTTGTTAAATTTCCCTCCCCGCAACCTTTATGGTTCCCTTAGACATGTAACCCATCCGTTTTCCAAGGCCCGCTGCCAGAATCACGGCTTTCAATGTCCTACCTCCAAAAACTTTTAAGCCCACCCGAGAACTCTTAGACAGAATTAAATTAACCCAATGTGATTTAAAACTTTCGGGTGGTGTTATGAGGGTCGCTGTCCTCTATTCAGGCGGAAAGGACTCAAACTATGCCCTTTACTGGGCACTGAATCAGGGGTTTGAGGTCAAATATCTCGTGAGCATGATCAGTGAAAGCGAGGAGAGCTACATGTATCACGTGCCGAACATTCATCTCACGGAGCTTCAGGCCGAGGCCACAGGGATACAGCTGATAAAGGGCTTCACGAGCGGTGAGAAGGAAAAGGAGGTGGAAGACCTCAGGGGCATCCTTGAGGAACTGGATGTGGAGGGTATAGTTGCAGGGGCTCTTGCGAGTGAATACCAGAAGAGAAGGGTTGATATGGTCGCCCAGGAGCTTGGACTGGAGAGCTTTGCCCCCGCATGGCACAGAGACCCTGTGGATTACATGAGGGAGATAATCAGAATCTTCGATGCCGTCATTGTTGGGGTTTCAGCTTACGGCCTTGATGGGGGATGGCTGGGGAGAAAAATAGATGAGAAGGCGCTTGAGGAGCTCCTAAAACTCCACAGGAAGTATAAAATTCACGTGGCCGGGGAAGGAGGGGAATTTGAGACCTTCGTCAGGGACGCGCCGTTTTTTAGGGCGAGGATAGTCTTTGATGAAGTTGAAAAAATCTGGGACGGATACACGTATTCGGGGGTTCTGGTTGTCAGGAGAGCCCATCTGGAGCAGAAGTTATGATTCACCAATATCTTTATTTTTTGGTCTGCTGATTCCAATTTGGTGGGGTTAATGATTTCCGTCGGGACATGCGGCTTCTGCGAGAGTCACTCCCGCTATTACCGCGACTTCGATGCGATAGAGGTGCAGCAGACCTTCTACCGGGTTCTCCGGGAAAAAACGCTCGAACGCTGGCGTAAAGAGGCCCCTGAAGGCTTTACCTTCGCCATCAAGGCCTTTCAGGGCGTAACCCATCCGCCGAACAGCCCGACATGGAGGAGGAGCAACATAAAGCCGGGCAAAGGCGTCGGCCTGCTGAGACCAACGAGCGATGTCCTTCACTTCTGGCGCTTAACCCTCAGGGAAGCGGAAATTTTAGGAGCAAGGTTCATACTCATTCAGCTGCCGAGGAGCTTCAGGGAGAGCGAGGAGAGCTTCGCCAACGCCGAAAGGTTCTTCGAAGTGGCGGGGAGGGGAGACTTTGAGATAGCTGTCGAGCTGAGGGGCTGGAGTGAGAACGGTGTTAAGAGCTTTGTGAGGGAGTTTGATGTCATAGACGTGACCGACCCGCTCGTGAGGGTTCCGCCTCACAGAGGCGAGGTGAACTACTACCGGCTTCACGGGAAGTATGAGAAAGGAAGGATAATCTACCGCCACTCCTACAGCGATGAGGAGCTGCAGAAGATAAGGGAGCGCGTCCTCGGCTGGAATAGAGGGGAGAGCTTCGTCTTCTTCAACAACTCGGACATGTGTGCCAATGCCAAGAGGTTCAGGGTGATGATGAACGAGACGTAGGGCTTCGATAAAGCTTTACACAAATTCCATTCCCATTTTGATATCTTGACCAGGGACTTCGACGATGATTGGCCCGAGATTAAAAGACGTTCAAAAAGGATTTATGATGATAAGTATCGAAACCTTGAGCCTCATGGGTCCTCAAGGAGTTCGATGAACACCCTAACAGAAATACCACTTCCCTGAGGATGGCTCTCAAAAGGCCGGTCTTTAAGCTTTTGTGGAGGGTATGGTTATCATTTTTCCTGTTGGACCGATTAGAATAACGTGAGAATCCTTCTGGCGGACAGGATAATAACCCAACTTTCGAAGGGCTCTGATTGCATCTTCTCCAGAAACATCCCGCAGAAGCTTTGTCACAGGGACACCTCAATAATCTGGCTACCTTCCGAGCGCACAAACTTCTTTAGCGTCTTTCCCAATTCTTTCTCTTCGAGAACTTCAAGGTAGAGCTCAATAGCCTCTTTTATGTTTTTGAGCACCTCCTCCTTCGTCTCCCCCTGACTAAAGCATCCCGGAAGGGCCGGAACGTAGGCAACATAACCCCCCTCGGGCTGGGGCTCAAGAACCACCTTGACCTTCATCTCCACTCACCAATGTTGTTAAGAGGGGCCAACTATTATCTCACATGCAATATCCCTCTAAATGAAGTTCATTCTGGAAAGCTCCGTACTTATTCACGCCAAGAAAAACTTATTAGGATTCGGGCAGGAATAATAAAGGGTGATACTAATCCCTGCCCCCCTGTCAAGTGTGACAAGGTCCGTGATGCAGGCAGCGCTCGGTGCAGAGGATCCCTGCGATGGCGTCGGTGCAAAGAACGGTGGATTCAAGACGGAGGAATACGACTGGAACTACTACGTCGGATACTCTTCTCTGGCCTACTACGCCAAGAAAGGCGGGCCGGCAGACCAGAGGGACTACGACTTCATGATAGAGTTCGATGGTGGAAAGCCGAGGGTGTGGGTGGAGGATGCGGAGGAGTGGAAGGATAAAAAATGTGGAGATATAATCAAATTGATAAACGAGACACAAGGAGATAGTACAAAATATCAGAGCTATGTGCTAAGTATAACATTCAACAAGCAAAACTGCGGCAATTACGGTAGTGGCCAAGAGAGCGTAATTGAAAAACAATTCACAAAAGCAAATATCACACTACGATATGTCACCCCTTGTATTATCACGGCCGCACTCTGCAATGGCCTAATGCCCGGCCTGGGTGTAGCAGATTTTGCAGGAAACGTGCTAGGCTGTACCGTAGGCGGATTCATAACAGCATACACTTACAGAACAGAACTGATACAGAATTCGTTCGAAAATATGGGTTTTGCGGCAAAAACAAGTGCAATACTCCTGTGGGCAACAGGTGGAGGTATAGCAACACAGCATATATTGAGAGGCACAAGCATAGATGTTGCGGCGAGCAGAACAGGCCTGCGAACAACAATAACATTCCTTAAGGATGCCAGAAGATTAGATCCAATAATTAAAAGCACTATAACCTCGGGGGACACAATAAGTAGTTTCAAAGACATACAAAACTTTGGAAAATCGATTGCACGCCTCGAAGAATCAACGGGCCCACTTATCCAAAAATTGCAGAAAACAGGACACATTGTTGAAGCTGAAATGATCAACAGTGCATTCCAAGATGATTCAATAAAGCTGTTCAAAGAGCTTGCATATCTAGACAAAATAGATGATCCTAAAAAACTAAAGGACCTCAAAACATTCCTATGGGAAAAGTACAAGATATCGACAAAAAAAGTCGATTTGCGAGGACTCTCAAAGGAGAAGCAAGTAAAAGAATTAAAAAATGCCATCAAAGAGGCAATAACTAAAGATCTTGGAATGGGAGAAAAATCAAAAATTGTGTCTGCAGCAAACGAAGCGAGACAACAAATAGAGAACGTAGAAAAAGCAATGAGTAGGATCAAAAAGATGGGTAGAGAGTATGCAAAAGGTCTGTTCTGTAGCGCGCTCTCAAACGTTATAGGAGCAACAACGTTCATACGATCGTTACCGTCACCGGATGCTCTGACAATACATCTCAGCACAAATACTGTACAATACATCATGGTGGCTACCAATAATATAACATCGGGAGGTAGCAGAGAATGATCCTTTTCGAGATCTACCCAGAAGATCCTGAAAGGCGAGAAATTGTGCGTCGAGCCGTCGGATACAACATAAAAGGCGGTTGGAAACTTTTTACGCAACTACTTGAAAAAATACATCCAGCTCCCTCGCCGGAAAAAGCCTTCGACGAATCAGAGGATAAGGATAGCTTTGGCCCAGATGTTATCGATGCATATAAAGAAGACTTAGATGCGGTGACATCTGCACGAGCAACGCTTTTCCACAAGTTGCTACTTTGGGCGCTATCGGAGATCAAAGATATTCCTAGACGCAAGTATGACCTAATCGCAGACCCAGACTCTCTAGAATATTTCGACCCAAAGATGGACAAAGATCACATGGAAGAATTCCTCTCATTGCTACTACACGATGGCATAGAAAGTGGGTATCTGACGTACGAAGATGTTAAAAGAATAGCATCACTTGCCACAAAGTTGGCAAGGCTGACAGAAATATATATCCCCGACGAAAAGACACTCAAACTTATCGGCGACGAGCTAGAGAAAACGGGAGACCTTAAACAATTATTAGAGAAACATCCCAACAAAGGCCAATTCTACAAGGTGGCAGAAGAGATCAAGCAAGAGTTCCAGAAGTTGCACGGCGATGAGATTAAGCAACGATTGAAGAAAAGAAAAGAAAAACGGACTGTAACATCCGCCATCAAAATCATCACCGAGAGGGAGCCGGCACTCGAGGACGTTGCAATAGAATCACTGAAACGAATGGGCGTTGACCTGAAGTTAGAGACGGGCAATATTCCTGAAAGAAAATCGAAGATCTTCTCGTGGCTGGTGCAGAACGGTTTGATAAGGGTGGAGGAGGAGAACGGGAAGCCTGTAGTGAAGGCAACGGAGGAGCTGAACAGGATAGTGGGGAGATACGGCAAGGCAACGGGGGCAATGATCAAATGGGCAGCGGAGGAAGGGGTGAGTAAAGAGCACGTGGAGCCCGTGGCGAAGATCCTCGGAGCGCTGGAGGAGTTCAGGCAGGTGGCGAAGAAGGAGGATCCAGCGCTGGCTAAGGCGCTGGAAAAGGCCATGAAGAGCAAGCACACGGTGAGGGAACTGCTCCACGTGTCTGTTGGTCTGATTTCAGTCGAGGAGCTGTCAGAGAGGTGGAAGGATGAGTTCGGCCTTTCACTGATTGAGCTCCTCGGGAAGAATCCAGAGCTGACAAGGGCTTTCATCGAATCCATGGAGAACCTCAGCGAGCTCGCCTCACACGAGGTTCCGGTGGAGTGGGTTCCACTGCTCAAGATGTTGGATGGAAAACCTCCCAAGGAAGAACTTGAAAGGGCCTTAGAAAGGGCAACACTCCTCAGGATGGTCTTTTCGGCCTACGAATCGCTGGCGATAAGGGGCCTACAGGGGAATGGGAGAGACATCACCAGAGGGATGATGGACATCCTAGAAAGGGCCAAAGTAATGGTTCCGAGTGCCGATATCACTGATGAGATAAGGGCTGAGTTGGAGGTTTTATCAAAGGTAACGGCCCTCATGAAGGATGAAACATACATTGAAGCCATCGAGGAAGAAGTAACGCAGATATTGGCGAAGATCCCGGAGACCAGGAAGATTGGACTCTTCAAGCGCGAATCCCCGCGGAGAAAGGTGGAGGATTTCGTGGCAGTCCTCATGGAGGGGAACCTGAGCGAGGAGGAAGCCGAAGAGAGAGGTGAGGAGCTGGGGAGGTACCTCAGGAACTACCTGGACGAAAAAGAGGCCAAAGAGCTGGTGAATAACATCATGATTCCCTTCAGGGCAAGGCTGCTCCTCAAAAGATACGGCACCGCCGAGGATTTCCTTTTTGACTACGCCCATTCGAAGGCCTCACACCTCCTGCTCTTAGAGGCTCGCTTGGCAGAGACCCTCCACGCCAGGGAAATACCCCCTGACTCTATCCTCAGAACCATGGCGGGGGCACCATCGCTGCTGGGGAGGAAAAGGGTAACTCTCAACGGCTTCGAGAGGAACAGAGAAACGCTGAAAAGGCTCCTCGGGTGAGGGCATGCTGGCACTAAGGGGGAACAGGAAGGAAATAGCGGCATGGTATTTCGTTGCCCTCCTCCTGTCCATCGCAGTGAAAGGGGAGGGAGGAACAGCGAACCCCTTCCACTTCTTTTTTCTTATACTCATCTCCACGCTGCTCATGCTCTTAGTCATCAAACTTTTCGGGTCAATTCTGATTAGAAGGCTTCTATTTGCCCTCGAACTCGCTTTTCTTACCTTAGCGTTTGCATACCTCCTCAGCTCCCTCAGTTTACCGTGGTACCTTTCAATCGTTGCCCCCATTGTAAGAATTACTGCAGGAGAAAGGGCAGAAAATGCGTCCGTTGCGGCGATAGCTGGTGTTTTGGCCGGACTCGTTGGGAAGGGTATGGATCCAGGTGATGCCGCTCTGCTCCTTTCCATAACTGCAGTTTATGACTTTATCGCCGTCTTCATAACAGGTCATATGAAAACCATCGTCAGGGCCGTTTCTCCCAGCTTTTCTGAAAGACCCGTTTCCAGCGATAGATACTCCCTCGGCTCCGGGGATGTTGCATTGCCAGCTGTAATGGCCTCGGCCGCGTTTAAAGCGGCTCCTGTAGTTGGAATGGCCTCCGCTCTGGCGGCCATGGTCGGGCTGGTTCTGCTCTTTGTTTATGTTTCAAGAAAACCGGGTATCCTGCCGGCTCTTCTTTTTATAGCGTTCCCCCAGCTTATGATGTACGTACTTTTAAGCCATCTGGGATAGCTCAAACTCCAAATCCAATGGAATACGAAAAGTTTAAGATTTGTAATACCTAAATCAGATATGGTGAAATACATGAACTCGGCGGTTGTGAGCATTCGAGTTCCACCGGAGCTCAGGCGTGAGATGAAGAAGTATGACATCAACTGGAGCGAGGAGATAAGGGAGTTCATCAAAAAGCGTATTGAAGAGGAGGAGAAAAAACAGGCCCTCCAAGAGGTAATCCAGCTCGTTGGGTCTCTCCCCGGAGTTCCGGAGGGCACGGCAAAACGGATCGTGAGGGAGGACCGTGATAGTCATTGACACATCGGCCCTCTGCAAGTTCCTCCTGAAGGAAGAGGGCTGGATGGAAGTAGTTCCCTACCTCCAGCCGGAAAGCAACGCCCACGCGGTTGAGATGCTCCTCACCGAGACCACCAACGTAATCTGGAAGAACGTGCGGATATACAGAAACCTCCGCAGGGAGGACGGGGAGAAGCTCCTCTCGGCTCTGGAACTCCTTGTTGATAAGGGCGTAATAACGATCAAGGAGAACCGGAAATATCTTAGACGGGCCTTTGAGCTGAGCGTTGAACATAATATCGCAATATACGATGCCCTCTTCATAGCTCAGGCACAAAAGCTTAACGCCACGCTCGTCACCTGCGACGAAAAACAAGGAAAAGTGGCGGAGAAACTGGGCATAAGCGTCGTTCTCCTCTAATCAAACCCCGGCTTCCTGACATTCACCACTTCCCTATTCACGAGCGTCGGCGGGATTTGGCCGTTCCTGAAGGCCATGAGGTTTTTAGCCACAAGCTCCGCCATTCCCTCCCTCGCACCGTGGGTGGCGCTCCCTATATGGGGGGCTAAGACGACGTTGTCGAGGCTGAAGAGCTCGCCGTTATAGTAGGGCTCCTCCTCGTAGACGTCCAGACCGGCGCCAGCGATCCAGCCTTCCTTGAGTGCCCTGATGAGCGCCTCTGTATCAACCACCTTGCCCCTTGCGATGTTGACGAGTATCGCGGTGGGCTTCATCAGCTTAAGCCTCTCTTCGTTTATCATGTGGTAAGTCTTCTTTGTCAGCGGGACGGCTAAAACAATGAAGTCGCTCTCCCTCAAAAGCTCTTCAAGCGGTCTGAACTCGGCGCCGAGTTCCTTCTCAGCTTCCGGCTTCCTCGTGCGCGAGTTGTAGAGTATCCTCATCCCGAAGCCCCTGGCTCTTTTCGCCACCGCCTGGCCGATCCTTCCGAAGCCGACTATTCCTATCGTCTTGCCGTAGACGTCATAACCCAAAAACATCAGCGGGTGCCAGGCAACACCTTTCCTCTTCCACTCGCCGGAGCGCGTGAATCTGTCGGCCTCAACCAAGTGCCTCGCCGTAGCTAAGAGAAGAGTCCACGCGAAGTCTGCAGTGGCGTTGGTGAGAACGTCCGGGGTGTTGGTGACGTAGATTCCCCTTTTGGTCGCCTCTCCGACGTCAATGTTGTCGTAGCCGACGGCGTAGTTGGCGACTATTTTCAACCTCGGTGCCGCATCGAACAGTTCACCGTCTATCCTCTCGCTGAGCATTGGGACAAGGGCATCCACGTCGCGAACCCTTTCAAGCAGAACATCCCTCGGAATCTCGTGCTCGTCCTCCCAGACCTCGAGCTCAAAGTGCTCCCTCAGGAGTTCGATACCGTTCTCCGGAATTGCCCTCGTTATGAAGACCTTCGGCCTCATGATATCACCCGGATACGCTTATATACCATTTCGACGGAAATCTAAATGCTGTCACCCATGTTGAGGTGAGTGATATGGAGCAGATAAAGTTTCTGGCCGGAAGGGCCAACTGGATTAAAGGGTCGGCACTGGCGGAGGTTATGAAAAAGGCCGCGGAGCTCAGGGCCGGGGGGAGAAGGCTCATAAGTCTCTCGGCGGGCGACCCGGACCCCGGTCTCATACCCCGGAAAGTCCTCGGCGAGCTCGCCGGGGAAATTCTCAGGGAGATTCCCCAATCCGTCATGTACACCCCCGCAAACGGCATTCCCGAGCTGAGGGAAGAGCTCTCAGGGTTCCTCAAAAAATACGAGGGCTACACGGTGGATCCGTCAGAGATAATCATCACGGTGGGCGGAACCGGGGCCATAGACCTCCTGGGAAGGGTTCTCATAGACCCCGGAGACATAGTCATAACCGAGAACCCGAGCTACATCAACAGCCTCCTGGCCTTCGAGCAGCTTGGGGCCAGAATAGTGGGAATCCCAATGGACGGGGAGGGCATGAGGGTAGACCTCCTCGAAGAGAAGCTTAGGGAGCTTGAAAGCAGGGGGGAGAAAGTTAAGTTCATCTACACCATCCCCACCGGGCAGAACCCCATGGGGATCACCATGAGCACGGAACGGAGAAAGGCCCTGCTGGAGGTGGCCGAGGAGCACGACCTCCTCATAGTGGAAGACTCTGCATACAACTTCATGCGCTACGAGGGAGAAACAAAGCCGCTGAAGGCCATGGACGGCGCCGGAAGGGTCATCGTGGTCGGGACGTTGAGCAAGGTCATGGGGACGGGCTTCAGGATCGGCTGGCTCATAGCAGGGGGTGCCATAGGGAAGAAGGTTCTCATGGAGAAGTCCCCCATAGACTTCTGCGCCCCCACGATTTCCCAGTACATAGCCCTGGAATACATAAGGCGCGGCTACTTCGAGGAATACCACCTAAAAGAGGCACTGCCCGGGTACAGAAGAAAACGGGACGCTATGCTTAAAGCCCTCGAAGAGGGCCTCCCGGAGGTGGAATTCACGCGGCCGATAGCGGGAATGTTCGTGATGCTCTTCCTGCCGAAGGGAGCAGATGGAATGGCCTTTGCCTCGGAGCTCATGGAGGAAACCGGGGTCGTAACTGTGCCGGGAAAACCCTTCTACACCGACGAGAGCGGAGGAAACGCACTCCGCCTCAACTTCTCACGGCCGAGCGAGGAAGAGATACGGGAGGGTGTCAAAAGGCTTGCGGAGTTCTATCGCAGGAAGTTCTGACGCTCCATTCTTTTCCTTTCCGACGCTATCTGGGAAGAACGTTCTTAAGCCATAAAATCCAAATGGGCTCCATGATAGGAGGGAGGATAGAGGGGATAAGTGACGACGGTCTGGGAATACTGGAAACGGGCGGAAGGCTGATCTACGTGCCGTTCTCGTATCCAGGCGACGTGGTGAGAGTTAGAAGGACCAAAAGGCGATTCGGCAGACTTCTTGCAAAGGATTTTGAGCTCATCGAACCCTCGCCACTCAGGGAGAGGGCGAGATGCCCCCACTTTGGAACCTGCGGCGGCTGTCTCTGGCAGGGGTTAAGGTATGGGGAGCAGCTCAGGCTTAAGGCGGAGGTTTTTGAACGGATTACGGAGATAGAGGCGGAGATCAAAGGTTCGCCCAGGATATGGGGGTTTCGCAACATCAGCAACTTCATCATTACAACCGCCGGAATCGGCCTCAAGGAGTACGGAAGCCCGTCGGGGGTGGTGAACCTTTCGGAATGCCCGGTTTTCTCGAAGAGAACGGCTGAATATCTCCGTGCCCTCAGAGATTTTCTCTCCGAGATGGGGCTTAAGCCCTGGAACTTAAAGCGGAAAGCTGGCGACGTCCACTACCTGCAGGTCAGAGAGGGCAAGCTCACGGGGGAGGTGATGGTGAACCTCATCGCCCACAGGAAGCCATCGGAGGATATTATAGAGGCCTTCAGGGACTACTTTAAGGTAGAGTCCCTCTACTGGAGCATCAAGGCCGATGAGCGGGATGACCCGAGGGGAGAGCCTCAACTCATAGCCGGCGAGCCCTTCACACGGGAGAGGATAAAGGATGTCATTTACCTCATCCACCCCGACAGCTTCTTCCAGACCAACAGCTACGCCTTAGTTCTCCTGCTGAAGGCCGTCGAGGACTTCACCGATGGCGAAAAAGTCCTCGACCTATACTCCGGCGTCGGAACCTTTGGCGTCTGGCTGGCTAAGAGGGGCTTCAGCGTGGAGGGAGTCGAGCTCAACCCCTTCGCGGTGGAGATGGCGAGAAAAAACGCCGAGCTGAACGGTGTTAGCGCCATTTTCCGTGTCGGTCGGGCCGAGGAAACGCCAATAGGCGACTACGATACCGTAATAGTTGACCCGCCGAGGAAGGGGCTTAGAGAGGCTGGAGAGCTATTGGTTAAGAGCGGCTCTGAGAGGGTCGTTTACATCTCCTGCAATCCCAAGGCGTTTAAACTCGACTATGAGAACCACCTGAGGAAGGCCTACAGGGTTGAAGGTGCGGTTTTGGTGGATATGTTCCCGCACACGCCGCACGTTGAGGCCGTTGTGGAGCTGGTTAGAAAGTTTTAAATAGTTCAAATCTGATTATCATAATTATGTACGAACAATTTGTGAATCGTAAGAATGAGCTCGAAGCGTTGAGAAAAGCGTACACCAGCGGGAGAAAGGAGCTCGTAATAATCTATGGCCGGAGAAGGATAGGAAAGACCGCCCTCGTTAAAAAATCTCTGGAGGGGCTCAAGCACATATATTTCTTCGCCGAGGAAACCCTGGAGGAGGAAAACCTGCGCGCCTTCCGAAGTCTGATAGCCAGGGCACTGGAAAACCCGGTCATAGCAAAGGCCGAACTCTCATGGGAGGAACTCTTTGAGCTGCTCGATGGCTCGGGAATAGTTCTGGTAATAGATGAGTTCCCCAACCTGATAAAGTCCAACAGGGCAATAATCTCGAAGTTCCAGAAGATTTGGGATGGTTTAAAGGATATCAAGCTCGTCCTCACTGGCTCTTCGATAAGCGTCATAGAGAGTCACGTCCTTGGCTATAGAAGCCCGCTCTACGGGAGGAGGACGCTTTCCATAAAGCTTGAGCCCCTGAGCTTTTTTCATCTGAGGGAGTTTTTCCCTGAGAGGGACTGGGAGGAGCTTGTAAGGATTTACGGCATAACCGACGGCATTCCCGCATACATAAAGGAGGTTCAGTTCAGGCTGAAGGCTGGAGAGAAGCTCGAAGAAGTGTTTCAGCCGAATAAACCCCTATTCGACGAGGCGGAGTTCCTACTTAAAACCGAGCTGAGAGAGCCGGCGCGCTACTTCTCCATCCTCAAGGCCATAGCCTTTGGAAAGACAAAGTTCGGTGAGATAGTGAGCTTTACTGGACTTCCAAGTTCAACCGTTTCCCAGTACCTCAGCAACCTTCAGACGCTTCACATAGTTGAGGAAAGGCATCCTGTCGGAGAGCCTGAAAGAAGGAGGAACGCGCGCTACTATCTGAGTGACCTCTACTTTACCTTCTGGTTCCGCTTTGTCTACCCAAACCGCTCCCAGCTCTTTGACTTTGGCTACATCGAGAACTTTGAGGAGGGATACAACCGCTATCTTGGCTTCGTCTTTGAGAAAATAGCGGAGCAGTTTCTCAGGGAACTGAACAAAGCGGGCAAGCTTCCCTTTAGGTTCACGAAGATCGGGAAGTGGTGGCGTAAGAATGAGGAGATTGACCTTGTTGCGTTGAATGAGCGAGAAAAGAGGGCGTTATTTGTAGAGGTCAAGTGGAAAGACCTTAACGGGAGGGAAGCTAGGGGGATTTTGAGGGATTTGGAGCGAAAAAGTGGGCTAGTTGGGCTGGACGATTTGGAGAAGAGCTATGGGTTGGTTGCCAAAAGCGTTGATGGAAAAGAAGGGCTTAGAGCTGAAGGATATCTTGTATGGGACTTGGAGGATCTCGATGGGCCAAGGTTCAAAGGGAAGGATAAAGAAATTCGAAAACTCAGACCGCCTTCCAGAACGGATCCTGCTGCGCTTTAACCTTCGCCGTCATCTTGAGGGCCTTTATGTCCGTCTCGTCCAGCTCGTTCTTGAGCTGCTTGGCGAGGATTACCACGTCGTTTTTGCTCAGGTCAACGTAGAGCGTCTCGCCGGGGTGTATGTGCCTGCCGACGATGGGCCCCTCGATTGCAACCGCAACGGCATCGCCCTTCTTGGCCTCCTGGACGAAGTCGCTCTTGCTCTTGATGGACTTTATCGTCCCAACCTTCTGGCCGTTCTGCTTGATTAGTGTTACGCCCGGCCTGATCCTGCCCTCAACCACCTCGATGCCGACTATCGCGGGGTGGCTGCGCCTGAAGACGTACCTCTCATCCGGATAGAGCCTGATGACGCCCGGGAAGGTTACCCTGCTGAGGAGCTCGTGCTTCTTCTTCTCCTCCTCCGCCTTTATCCACGCCTCGTAGTCCTCGATGAGCTTGTAGATGATGTTGCCGGTGAATATCTGAACTCCCTTGGCCTTGGCGACCTCTTCAGCATCCTCGTTCACCTTAACGTTGAAGCCCAGAACGACGCCGTACTTCGGCTCCTCCTCACGGACGCTCAAGGCCTCCATAACGTCGGTCTTGCTGATGTTCCCGACGTCGGCCTTCCTTATGGGGATGTTCTTCTCCTGCAGCTCCTTGCTGAGGGCCTCAAGAGACCCTATGGTGTCTGCCTTGACTATAACGCCCACCTTGCCGGTGCTTATGACAACGCTCTGTATCTGGCCCAGTATCTCCTGTCTCGCCCTCTCAACTTCTTCCTCCGAGCGGGCCGCTATAACCGGCGAGCCTGCTAAAGCTTCCTCAAGGCCGGGAGCGGCTATCTTTATACCCGCGGCCGCTGCCACCTCTTCAACCTGGTCGAAGCGGAACCTCGGGTCGCGTATCTCATCGAGGGGCTTGGGCTTGAGGAGCGCGCGGATTTTAGTGACTATCGCCTTGTCCTTACCGCCGACGACGATGGTGTCGTCCCTGCGGAGGGTTCCGTCGTAGATGATAACATCAATAGTCGTTCCCAGACCGAGCTCCTCGCGAACTTCGAGAATTGTACCGCGTGCCGGGCCTTCGACCTCTATCTTGAGCTTCTCCTCAAGGTACTTCTGGCTGAGACCTGCTATGAGGACGAGCAGCTCGGGAACGCCTATGCCGTATTTTGCCGATATCGGGACTATTGCAAGCTCCCTCGTGAAGTTCTGGACGCGGTCAAAGCGGTTTGCCTGGAAGCCCATCTCGTAGAACTTGCCTATCAGCTCCCAGAGCTTGGTCTCAAGCTCACCCTGTGCCCTCTGATCCTGCTTCTTAATGTTCACGAGGAACGGCTCGTCATCCTCGACCTTCCAGCCCTTTATCCTGTCTATCTTGTTGGCAGCAACTATGAAGGGCGTCCTGTTCCTCCTGAGTATCTCAATGCTCTCTATCGTCTGAGGCTGGAAGCCCTCGTTGATGTCCACGATCAGGATTGCCAGATCAGCCAGGCTTCCTCCCCTCGCCCTCAAACTTGTGAAGGCCTCGTGCCCCGGTGTATCGATGAAGAGCAGGCCGGGAAGCTTTATCTCACCCTTCCAGAGCTTTATGAGCGGACCGGCCAGTTCCCTCACAACCTCGATGGGAACCTCTGTTGCCCCGATGTGCTGGGTTATCCCGCCGGCTTCTTTACCTGCAACATTAGTATTTCTTATCCTATCAAGCAAAGTGGTCTTTCCGTGGTCAACATGACCGAGAACCGCTATGATCGGTTGCCGTATCCTCCTCATTTATCTCACCTCTGAGGTTAAATCCGGCATGGCCTTTTAAAGGGTTCGGGGCAAGATTTAAAAACCACTGTAGTAATCCCTGATGGTGGTGGGATGATAGCCCTGCTACTATCCGCATTGATTGGAACCGGAATGGCGTTCATAGCTGGGAAAGTGAAGGGAAAAGGTGCGGAAATTGTGGGATTTGCAACGGCGGTTCCTTTCTTCACCTATGCCATAGGTGCACCCCTGTGGAATATAGCGGGCGACGTCGTCGGATTTAATCTCAGAGGATTTGCGGGCTTTGAGGTGTTTGCTTCCCTTATTCTGGCCATAGCACTCATAGAGGTAAGGGCAAGAGAGGCCCTCAGCATAGATGAATACATCCAAGTCGCCCCCCTCTCCTCGTTTGTACTCTCTGCCGGTGCGGGACTGGTCGGGACACTCTCCCGCATGTGGTATCTCCTGTCTGTGATCATTCTCCTGCTGCTGATGTTTTTCCCGGAGAAGAATCCTGAAAGGTGGATGCGCTGCCAGCCATTTGAGGGCTTTGGCGTACCCTGTATCACCGATGATGAGAGCCGCTCGGCATATGTCATCGCAAACAGGGTATTTGTGGGCGGTTTCACGCTGCAGAACTTCTCCAGCGTGGAAAAGCTTATCGCGTGTCTGCTCAGAGCAGCGGAGAAAACCAAGAGGGCTGCCAGGGTTCTGGGTTACACATGCCTTTTGGCTCCCGCTCTCATTGTACCACTTCTCTCGTGGGACTTTCTGAGCGCGCTAATCCTCGCACTGGCTGTGACTTTCCTGTGTTATTACCTGTGGGCGCTGAGCATGGTTGTCCTATCCAGAAGAAGGGTTCCTGCCGAATGTAGGGAGGTGCTTGAGGAATATGCTGGGTTTATGAGAAAGACAAAACGAAAACGGGAAATCATTGTGAGCTAACTCTCAGCCCATCCTGTCCATGTACTCCTTCTTTGCCTTCGCATGCGTGTGGTAGAACCAGTCCGCGGCCTTCCAGTACTCGAAGAGCTCCTCGGGCTCGAAGTAAAGGTTTATCTCCCTCTCGGCGCTCTCCGGGCTGTCTGAGGCGTGGATGACGTTGTATATGGCATCACCAACGTCGAGGCCGTAGTCGCCCCTTATGCTCCCCGGCTCGGCGTCCTTCGGGTCGGTGGCACCGCACATCTTCCTCACGACGCTTATTGCATAGCGCCCCTCGACGACCATGACGACGCTGGGAGCCTTGGTGATGTAGTCTATCAGCGGCTCGAAGAAGTGCTTTCCCCTGTGCTCCTCGTAGTGCTTTTCAGCGAGCTCGCGGGTAATCCATATCATCTTCATCCCGACGATTTTAAGTCCCCTCTTTTCAAAACGGCTGATTATTTCGCCCATCAGCCCCCTGACTACGGCGTCGGGCTTCAGAATAACAAGGGTTCTTTCGATCTTTTTCTCGGCCATTGGCAACACCGAAGTTAGTTGGCATCGCGGTTAATAGGTTTTTTGGATTGTTGGTCTGGGATTTTTAAAGTAAGGAAGAAGAGTTAAAACTGGAAAATACGCTAGTTCAAAGGCTTGATTTCAATAATTGCTTTTACAACACCTGGGGAGTCAGGGTCAGAGGAGATAAGCTCAATTTTCTCGGGAGTGCCGTCTTCCCTAACCGTGATTTTCCACTCTTTATTGCCCTCCAAAGGCAGCTTATATGTGTAAGCTGCTCCCTTTACACCCACCACCGTCAGTAGCTTGTCTGCAAGGGATGGTTTCACTGGTATCAGCGTGCTGTCTTTGAGTTTAGACTTGAGAACTGCCAATGGGTGAGTGTGCATGAACATGTCAACCGCATTTTTGGGTGAGATATTATAATCATCCTCAAGCACCTGGGTTAGAGGAAGCTTTTCACCATCTTTTAACTCGACATATCCGCTTAATTTACCGTTTTGCACTTTTGCATGTGTTTTCATAACAAGCGTGCCGTTTATGTAGTACTCCTCAAATATCTCAGCGGACATTGTTCTCAGGTCTATCCATCCCCATCTTTTTCCCTTGCTCTTGTATGCAAACTCCACAACAGCTTTTTTCGAGCCGTTTATATCCTTGATCTTGCCAAAATACTGGTTGCTCTGGACGGTTTCCACAAATGAGTACTTTTCGATTGTGTTGATTCTTTCCACTACTCTCCTTGAAGCAGGCATGGGGTTGTATGCCAGTGCCATTGCGATAGTCCCTGAGATTGCTAAAATGGTAATCACCAGTATAAGAAGCATCTTTCTCATCTTCATCACCCTCCACTTTCCTCATAGTGTCTATAATGCCATCCTACTGTTAGTGTGGAGCTCGGACCATCCCTTGGAGCAGGATAATAGAAATATTTTGTAAAAGATACCCTGTCAAAGTATGTGGTATCTTTAAATCCATCGCTGTTTTCTATAATTCCTATTGCTTGAGTGAAAATAAAGTACCCCAAGAAAGGTATGAATAGCTCAATGCATCCTTCTCCTTCATAGTAGGATGTTTGATAAGTTAAAAGCTCTCCATCAATTGTATATGTGCATTTTGCAGGCCAAAAACCCACAGTTCTTGTGTCATAGAATGATGGACCATTATCCCATAAAACAACATCGTATGTGGGGGAATATGCTGCTACACTTTCAAAAATACTCAGCATCAGCAACCCTGTTACAAACAAAATCAACCACTTTTTCATTTCATTTGTCCCCCAAACGGGTTGTCAAATACAATTAATGAATTTGTAGTATTTAAGTGTTCCGCCCTCTCAAAATTACAGAATGACAAAAACGCTCATTGAATTAAAATTACTAAGAAAAGAAAGAAATCACCTCTTCCTCTTTGCCCTCTGAAGCCTCGCTTCCTGGAAGGCCTTGGTCCACTTGAGCTTCCTCGGGTTCCTGCCCATGAAGTAGAGCTTTTCGCACTTGCCAGAGCAGAAGAACAGAACTCTGCCGTCGTTCCTGACGTACATCTTGCCTGTTCCCGGCTCGAACTCCTTCCCGCAGTATGAGCACACGTTCCACCTTGCCATCCGAATCACCTTCTTGCCCTGATCTCCCTCGCCTCTCTTTCAGTCTCCCTGAGTATGACTATGTCGCCAACCTTAACTGGCCCCTTGACGTTTCTCCTGATGACCCTGCCCTTATCCCTGCCTTCAAGAACGCGCACCTTGACCTGTGTAACGCCGCCCGTGACTCCGGTCCTCGCGACGATTTCTATAACCTCAGCTGGGTATCCATCATCTTCAGCCATTTCTCACACCTCTCGATTCCTGATGATTGTAAAAATCTCACCGGCTAATTAAAGGTAATTGAGAAGGAGCTCACTTCATGAGCTCCCTGACCTTCATGGCGATTTCCTCAACGAGCTCCCTGCCCTTGCCGGGCTCAAGGATGGCAACGCTGGCCGATGGAACCTCAATACCGGCAGCGGCACCGAGCTCCTTCTTGCTTGGAACGTAAATGTAAGGTATCTCCTTCTCCTCACAGAGCGGTGGAAGGTGGGCAACTATCTCCTCGGGGTCAACATCCTCGGCTATAACAACGAGCTTTGCCCTGCCCCTCTCAACCGCCTTCGTTGTCTCGTTTGTTCCCTTCCTTATCCGTCCGGTGTCTCTTGCAATCTCAACAGCTTCGAGAGCTTTCTCGGCAAGCTCTCCCGGAACCTCAAACCTGACGTAACTTGGTTTTGCCATTTCACATCCCTCCGAAACCTCATCGTTCATCGAGTTTTGACGGGTTCAATTTCATTGGGACGTTTAAAAGGCTTTCGTTATCCGGAGCATGCTGTCGGTATGACTGCAGCGTGCCGGTAACTGTTGGGCCATTATTAAGCAGGGAGAAGAGTCTGTTTTGAGCGGGATTGCCGGCCTGCTCCCTGATCTCACTGGCCTTTCAATCCCTGTAACCCCTGTATATCTCAAGGCTTCTGCTCGCCCTCCCCCTGATGGGCCTGCCCATGAGCCGGGTGATCTCGTCGGCCTTTGCTTTGCCGTGCCTCAACATCTTGTTCTCCGTCTTTATCTTCTCAATCCTGAAGGTGTAGCCGCCGACCTCAAGAACCTCGCCGACGACGAACTCCTCATCCCTCGGCACCTTGACTTTGAAGGACTGGGTAACTCCCCCGGGCAGATATATTGAAACCCCTATGACCTTCGGATATGTGAGGCTCTCTCCCCACAGGGTTTTTATCTCTCCTATCTTCCCTCTCTCAACCCTTCTGTCGCCCTCAAGCTCAATGCCGGTTATTCTGACTTCATCCCCTTCAATCTCGACTATATCACCGATTGCTATCTCCTCGCCCTTCGGAAGCTCAGCTTCGCCCTTGAAGCTCCTCTCATGCCTGCTGATAACGAGGGGAACCCTGACGAGCTTTGGAAGGGTTGTATGCCAGACGCTGCCGCATTCCCGGCATTTCAGCGTTAGCTCTCTCCCTCTCTCCTTGATAACCTCAACGTCTTCACTCCCGCATTCGGGACAGATGAAATACTCCTCCATTTTTCTCACCCCTCGATGCTTTCCCCCTCACTTTATAAACCTACCCTCCTCTGTTGGTAACCTGCGGGCGCTCTATAACGACCGGCTGGGAGTGTTGTTAAACCTCGACCATATCGAATGAATCCCCTAAAAACCTACCCTTCCCTGAGCTGAATCCTGTAGCTCCTGCCTTCTCTTGTTCTCTCTATGAGGCCTTTCTCCTCCATCTCCCTCAGGAGAATGCTAACCTTTGCCTTTGAGACACCGAGGCGCTTGACGAGCTCGCTCTGGAGAACCGGCCCTTCCTTCAAAATCTCAATGATTCTCTCCTCGTCGCTCTTAAGTATCTCCCTTCTTGTTCTTTTCCTCTCCCTGCGCTCCCTGTAGAGGATTCCGCCAAAGAAACCGCCGACAAATGCAGAGATGAATATCACCACCATCCATAAGGGAGATGTTCTTTTTGGGGGCTTGATCTCTTCAGAGAATCCGACTATGAAGTAGAACTCGTCCCCTGCATTAACCTGAATCTTCTTCCACTCCAGAACCATCCTGCTGGCCGAGCTCTCAACTTTGCTGGGGGAGGGAATTATGGGAGAGAGAACTGCATAGCCCTTGGGGACGAAGAGACGGGCGTAAAAAACGCCGACCGGCTGATTAAAGCGCACGTAATAGGCAAACTGCTGCTTTCCTCCAACCTCCTGAACCATGCCGCTCGTCAGAAAGCTGATTCTTATCCTCACTATGTCGTCTTTGTTTACCTCCGGAAAGCTCACATATACCGCATTTACGCCGCCTGTTATCTTTTCCGCGGTTATATTGCTGGCCAGCGTGTTGCCGTTGATCGAGACGATTGCGTCGAGGTTTTCAACCGGATACTCCGTGTAGAACACATACCTGTTGAAGGGCTGGTTGGCTTTAAGAACCACCTCGATAGTCTCCCTAACGGAATTCTGACTGAGCAGGTCAAAATACAGGGAATAGCTCTCTATGCTGTACTCCTCCTCGGTCTGGGAGGATGCGAGGGGGAGCATCATGAGGAGTAGCACGAACACGAGAGCAGCACCGATTAGAGCTGGCTTCCCTCTTCGGGGTTCTTTATTTTCAACAGGGGACATACGTTCATACACTCCATGCAGTGGGTGCATCTGATTGGATCTACAACTATCTTTCTGCTTTTCGGGTTTATGGCAATGGCTCCCTCGGGGCACCTGCCCACGCACACGCCGCAGCCAACACACTCATACGCCCTCTTTACGAGGTGGTATGCCTGAATGGCATCCCCGGGCTCCCCGGCGAATGCAAACTCCTCTGTGAATTTTACGCCGCCTGCTTTTATGTAGTTTTCGCCCCTCTCCACCTCCCCGAGAATCGGAGCGACCTCCCCTATTCTTTTCAGGTTTATGAGCGTGTTGAACCTTACGACAAGGGTTCCGTTCTCCTCTTTCAGGGAGTACTGCACGGGTTCCCATATTCTCTTCTCCGGAAGCCCGATGCCGAGCCTTTCAGCCAAGGCTCTCTGCCCTCTGCTCGGCTTTTTCCAGCGCCAGAACCCGTGGGATACCCATTCTTCGGGGAGGTTAAAGCGCTTTCTCCATCTCTCAAGCTCCCCCTCCCATCTCCCCCACAACTCCGGTTTCTCCTCCCTGAGGGTGTAGATTTCCGCCAGGGACGAGCTGGGGCACAGGAAGCATCCTATTCTGTCGAGCCTGTCCTCATAGAGCGGGTTGTATTTGAGCCCGCGGGAGAATATGTACAGCCATACTTCGAGGGCGTTCCAGTGGAATATCGGCGATGCCCCTATCTCATTCGGAACCCAGGGGTTTTTCCAGACCCTCGGCTGTTTGTATCTCTGTATGCTCTCATACTTCCTCTGGCCAACGAACATGAGGACGCCTTCAGGATAGTGCTCCTTTATCGAGAGCGTTATCGGGCCGAGCTTTGTAACCTTGCAGCACCAGCGGTAGTCCCTACCCGGAGGTGAGAATACATGCAACGCCCTCCAGAAGGCATCCCCGGCATCCGCCACTATGAACTCAATGCCCCTGCTTTCAAGCTCCCTCCTGATTTCATCAACGTATTCGAGGGTTTCTGGGAACTCTATACCCGTGTTGTTGAAAAACACCGAGAAACCTGTTCCAAACTCCTCCATGGCAAGGCCAAGAACCGCCAGGCTGTCCTTTCCGCCGGAAAAGGCGACGGCCATAGGACGGGATATCCTCTCGGCGGTTTTTCTCATGAATCTGCGCGCTTCTTTGACCCTCTCCTCCAAGGCGTGGCGATTTGCCTTCAGAACATCCTCAATTCCCGCCTTTCTGCCCTCGCGATAGTGCACGCTTCTCTGTCTTCTGGTTTTTATTCCCGTCCCTCTTTCCCTCTTCATCAGGGCGGCATAATCCTTCTTGGCTATTCCGGTCGCAACCACCCCGTCGTCGGGCGATATTACGACAACGTCATCTCCCACCCGGATCGATGCTTCAGCTTCCAGAATTCCAACAGCCAGGACATTTGAGCCCTTTTTCACGGGCTCAACAGCGCCTTCATCTATTATTACCCACTTTTTCATAGCCCTCCCGAAACGCCTCCACAGCGCCGTGGCACCCTCCACCTTAAGCCCGGGCTTCCATCTGAGCTCCAGAGGGTCGAAGCGGAGCCAGCCGAAGATATATCCATCCACGATAATCTCATAGACGTCATCCTCTCCGGGGGTCTTGTTCAGGAGGACTATCTTCCCATCCAGCAGTTCGCCCACGTCAACACCGTAGTGCTTCTCAAACTCACGCCTGATGAAATCGATATCGCTCTGAAAGGCAAACCTTACATCCGCTGGAGGCGTCAGGTTAACCCTGAATACACCCTCCTTTCCGTGAATGTCGCATTCATCACCGATTAGAGGAACGTTGCATCTCTCGCACCAGTTAATGTGTGCCTTCCCCAGAAACACCGGTCTTCCCATGCTCTCACCCAAGGAATGAGAAAGGTGGAGGGTTTATAACGCTTGGGTTCTCATGCCGGATGTGTGCCGGCCCTCCTGAGCCATTATTGGGCTTATCCCTGCCGTACCCAATACCGTTAGCTTCTCCTCTCCTCCATCTTTGCGGCAATCCATGCCAGCAGCAGTATGAAAGCCATTCCTCCAAAGAAGGAGCCCCCGAAATAGAGCAGCTTCTGCTTTAGGCCCATCCCCTCTGCTGCGACCGTTGTATTCTGGGGAACCGGCACCTTGATGATCTGGGTAATTACCTTGGGTTTGCATGTGCTATTCGTTACATTCCGGGTCTGCTCACTGCGGGGAGGCTCCTGAACTCCTGACACGGTTATTATCGTTGAATTCTTGAATATTTCGCTGCCTGCACTCACCACTGCCATAATCTCATATTTTCCCTTTCTGGAGGGTATAAGGGAAAGCAGGTATACCTTCGTCTGATTTGGGGGCATTGAATCCCTCAGCTTAAGCCACTCCCCGTACATCGTGAAGTTTTTGGCCATCACACCGAATCCCTCAGGGACTGCAACTGTAAGGGCGAAGGGGAGCTCCGAGTTTCCCAGGTTTTCAACGCTTATATTAACAGGTATAACCTCTCCTACCTCTCCATTCCTGCCCCTGATCTCCACCTTATAGTTAAAAACTGCCCTTTTGACCCGTGTCCTTCTGACTTCCGAGGAAAATGTTAGGTTGACAAGCCCGTTGCAGGAGAGGAAATAGGGAGCATGGGCAGTGACCTCGATGTTCCCCACGGTTAGATTTCCACCCGAGGTGGCCTTGAGCATGAGAGGAAATTCAATCTCCCCTCCTCTTTTCAGAAGTGGAACATACTTGGGATAATCCCCTACAATTTCAAACTCTCTGGAGATGTTCGGGATTATCTCCAGATACCTCAAATCCGTTTTTCCGGTGTTTTTCAGCACCACAGTAGCTTTAAAAGGAACATACTCCTTAATTTCCTCCGGAATCCTGAAGGACACATTGAGGAATGCAACATCCTCAATCTTCGGGACTTTGCTCTCATCCAGCATTGCCACAATCCTGACCTGCTTTTCACTTCCGTGCCTTCTCACCTCAAGCGCCCCTACCGAAAGTCCCCCGTAGGAGAGCATCGAGGTAAAGTTCCCGGCGGTTATGAAGGCGCTTCTCAGCGGAACCCCGCAGGAATTTCTGATCGAGATATACACCCGATTCATGTATATGCCATCAATCCTCACGATGTACGGGCCGAGCTTTGTCGTTTTCCCCTCGGCTATCCATCCATCAAAATACGGGAGAACCTGAATGCTCACGTATGCCCCCTTCAGCCTCGTCCTTACCCTCAGATATTCCGAACCCACGAGGTCTTTAACCTCAATCTGCAGTCCCCCAGCTTCGAGGGTTTTCCCGACTTCACCGAAGTATTCCCTTCCGTTTATCCTGAGCCTGATGATCTCCGTGAGGCCCCCTGTTTCGTTCGTGATGTTGTAGCCCTCAAACGTTACGTTCCAGCCCCCGATTTTCTGCATGTCTCCCCTGTAGAGGTAGCCGTCGAAGATAAGGGGCATTAGCTTCATGGAAATCCTCAGGTTTTCAAAGCTCACGGTTCCGCCTTTATAGGCGATGTCCTTTGTGATGTTCTTATAGGTGATCCGCAAGGCCGCCTCTTTCTCCGAGACTGAATTCAGAAGGATCCTGTACTCCCCGAACTTTACCGACTGACCTTCGAGCAGATACGGGAAGTGAAACTCCATGTTTGCGTATCCCCTGCTGTCAAGCAGGACATGACTGAAACTCAGGTTGTAATCTCCAAGCCTAAACACGGAGCCAAGGTGGAGTATCTCGGTGCTGTTGTTCAGGCTTATGAGAAGGGTTTTGTCCCCTATGGAAATGTCCTCAATGGAAATTGTGGAGCTTCCCGCCGTTATCCTCCCCGGAATCCTGAACCAGCCACTCAGAACGGAACCCGCCTGAGCATACGGAAGGATCAGCACCAGAATAAAAATCACAAACAGGGCTCTCCTCATACCAACACCCCCAGCAGAGGCCATACAATCCCGGCAAAGCTCATCATCTTGCCCATGACCACCTCACCTATGTAAAGGCCGAGTGCGGCTATCCATGTGAGGATTACAAAGTGATAGATTGAAACCCCTAAGTGCCCCCCATCGGCGAGTTTTATTGAGAAGGACGAGAGAAATGCATGCAGGAGGAGGATTGCAGTGAGAATGTAGCCTGTCGTCTGAAGGCCGCTTGAAGAGGGAATTGAGATAACATTCTGCAGAAATTCCCCGGGTATGTTTATATTTGAGAAGAGATGGTTCATGTAGACGGTTACCTGAAATGCCGCTGCAACAGAGAATGCAAATGCTCCTGTGATGCCATAGACCACCCCTTTAAAGCTTGCCACGTTCTGCTGTCTTTTCCTCCTCAGTCTGACCAGCCTCTCGAAATTTCTTGAGATAACAACCCCCACGTAGTCCGGCTCCGCCCCGAGCTTTATGCTCTTCTTGAATATCTCGGAGAAAATTCCTATGAGCCAGCTGCCGGTATCGGAGGCGAAGTAGTCCCAGGATTTGCTGTCGTCGATTCTCATAGCGATTCTGCGGTAGAGGTTCTTTATGTCTCCTGTTAGAGTTCCGAAGTCGTGAGAGCTGAGGTATTTGAGTACGAGATGGAGGGAGGCCCCGCTGGCCGCCAGTGAAGAGCTCAGACTTCTTATAAACGCCGGAAAATTTTCATCCTTTATCAGAATGCTATGTTCTTCGTGTTCTATTGTTCTTCCGATATATGCCAGGGGTGTCAGAACAAGGGCAACCTCCATCATCAGGGGCAGGCTGAAACGAGGTCTCACCACCATCAGGTAAACCATGGCGGCCACAAATACGCCGGAGACAGATAGAAGGGCTGCTCTTATAATCTTGGATTTCCTTTCAGATGTCATTGCGTTGTCAGACCAGACCCGATCCTCCGGCATCCTCTGTTTTATTATGACCAGAACCCCGATTTCCGTGGCGAGCACGAGCACAAACATGAATACGCTCAAACTCACGATATCCTGACCGGTTATTATCGGGCCAATGATGATAAACGTGACCATGAAGACGACGGATATTATGAGGGATGAGTAAATCTCCTTAAAGACATCGAGGTCATAAAGGGCACCCTCATAGAAGGTCTCGTAGTCATCCATTACGGTTTTCTGCTCCTGAAGGAGATAGTCTTTGAGCTCCACACCGCTGTCGAGGGAATATGCGAGTCTTTCAAGAAAATCCGAGAAGACCTTGCTCGGGGTTCTCTTGGCCAGAAATCTCAAAGCTTCCGGCATGCCCCTGTGCAGTTTGGCGACGAGGTAGTATGCTTTTTTCATGTCGCTTGCTATTGGTTCCAGGAATTTCTCGGTTGAGAGATTCCACACGAGATCACTCCTGCCAACATCACTCGTGGACAGGACTGCGAAATAGGTGGCAAAATAGGGTATCCTTGAGTTTATCTTGACCTTTCTGCTGCTCGCTGTTGCGTAGGGGTAGAGCATTCCATAGATCAGGGGAAGCATCGGAATGGCATAGAGAATAATGAGCACTATTTTTGATAGCGCTACGAACCTCTTCACTATCAGCATCAGGATGAACAGCACTATGGAGAGAACTAAGCTGGGAAGCAGCACCTTCCTCAGGTAGTCCCTTATCGTCAGGTCAGACTGCACGAAGATTCCCGCCTTATTCTTTACCATGCTCCCACCTCACAGTCTGAAGCTGAGCCCCTCAATGCCGCGCTCGTAGAAGTTTTTGATTTCCCTGTGCACAGCATGGTAATCCATTATCCCGAGCTCCACCATTCTCTTTATTATTCTGGCTCTCAGGAAAAGCTCGTTGTAGATATCCTTGGGGTCTTCATAACCCGCAACCTCCGCTATTTTCCTCTCAAGGATGTATGAGTTGTTCATGCCTCTGAATATGTGCCTGTCGGAGACGGGATCCCATTCAAAGACGTTTCTCGTGGCAACCCCTCCAAGCTCCTCATAGTAGCCCTCAATCTCAACCACGCTCACAACTCTCCTTAGAAACCTGCCCCTGACATAAACAGCCTGCTGGAAAAGTGCTATGTTGAGGTTGTCTATGAACGTCACCGGAACGTTGATGGGCGAGCCCGTGAAACGCTGGATCATCTTTTTGATGTCCCCTGCGTGGAAGGTGGACATAACCGGATGTCCCGTCTGCATGGCCTGAAATGCTATCGCACCCTCGGCTCCTCTAATCTCACCGACTATTATGTAGTTCGGCCTCGATCTCAGGGCGGCCTTGAGCAGATCGAACAGTGTAACCCTTGACTCCTCGGGTCCCCTTTCTCTGGTGGTTAGCCTCTGCCATGTCTTGTGAGGGACTATGACCTCGGGGGTATCCTCGGCTGTGTATATCTTTGCATCCGGCTTGATGAAGGGTATGATGGAGTTGAGGGTGGTTGTTTTCCCGCTGGCCGTCTCGCCACACACGAATATGCTCATGCCGTATTCCAGAGCCAGCCACAGGTATGCGGCAACTTCGGCTGAGAAGGTGTTCCAGTTGACGAGCTGTGTAACGCTGAGCGGGGTTGCCGAGAACTTTCTTATCGTGGCGCTTGGCCCCTTTATGCTCACATCGGGGCTGTATATGATGTTGATTCTTGAGCCATCAGGGAGTGTTCCATCGACAACGGGGTTTTTGTCGCTTACAGGCCGCCCCATCCTCTCGCTCAGGTTCTTGAAATAGTCAGCCAGCCTTATGTTGTCGCCAAAATCTATGTTGGTCGGGAGTGCCTCGAATATTTTGTGAATCAGGGACACGTAGTTTGCTCCGATTATGTGTATATCCTCGATATAGGGGTCTCTCATCAGGGGCTCCAGAGGCCCAATTCCAACTATATCCCTCTTCAGCAGATATCTGAACTTCTCTGCCTCCTCCCTTGTAATCCTCAGCCTGTTTCTTCCGAAAAGACCTCCTGAAAGTTTATTCATGGCCTCATTAAACAGTTCATCAAGAAAAAGCTCAAACTCCTCCTTGTCTTCAGGTATTCTCTTGGTCGGGGCGAGTTCGAGGAGTTTGTCCTTTATGGCCTCATACTTCTCCTCCTCTTTTCTGTCCGCAATCCTCGGCTCTATTACTATATACTTCCTCTCAGCATGAATATCGCCGTATATGTGTATGAAAATCGGATCCCCCACGGGGTAGATTATATTTGGATACTTTATATCCTTCATACTTCTGCTGAGCTGTGGGTGAAATTCTGGAAATTTGCCCGTTTTCTTGACAAAGCTATCCACGTATCTCCTGAGGTGAGGGTTGCGTGCCATTGCAACGTCCAGTGTGTCGCTAATTCTCTCCGCCATGCTACACCACCGCTGCAATCTCCACGATGAAGCCCACCTTTGGCTCAACCCTGAAGGGAATTATTTTCTGAAATATGCCCCGTGCATTGTTATACTTCACAATCGTGGCAGAATTTTTGAGATCTCCACCGAAGACCTTCACGCTGAGCCTTATCAGCATGCTTGAGATTTCCTCAAGAACTCGAAGCGTTCTCTTGTCCACATCCTCAGGATTAATCGTCATCATCACTACCTTTCCCAGAGAACTGAGCTTTTTTAGGTGGATGGTTAAAAGCCTGAGTTCGGTTTCTCCCATATCCTCCGGCAGTATGGAGGAGATTGAATCTATTATGATTACCTCCTTCTCCCATATCCTCGACTCTCCGAGAAACCTGAGCAGAAACTTTTCCCTCCTGGAAACACCCACAAGCAGGGGATAAAGCGAGACAAAAAGCAGCCGGTGTTTGATTAAATCCCTTATTATGCTGTATCCGAGGGATTCCATCTGATTTATAAATTCAGGGGTTGTATACTGGCTCGATATATACGCGGCGGTATGATCATTTTTTAAGAGCCCATACAGGAGTCTCTGACAGAATATGGACTTACCCGTACCCCTGTCTCCCTCTATCAGGATTATGCTCCCGGAAGGTATCCCCCCTCCAAGCCTCCTGTGAAGCTCATCATTTGGGATCTGTATTTTAAGGAGCTCTCCCATTTCAGTCACCCAATTCTGAATATCATGCTCCTCTGCTTTCCTGTGGAAATTACAACCGTTATTTTATGATAACCCGATGAAAGGGTGGTGTTAACCTGAATCTCTCCCACGTCATAGGGGTAAAGCTGATTTGAACCGGAGTTGTCTATATTGGTGAATGTCAGGTTTGAGGAGGGCATAAGGTTCCCATCTATAAACACGACCACCGAAGTATTATCAAACATGAATGGAACCTTCCCGGTGTTCCTGACATAAAATACGTATGCACTCCCATTCACGGGAATGTTCTCGGGGTCATTTATTATCTCAAAATTCACCCTCAGATTGTAGGCCAGGTCTTTTCCCCGGACGCTGATTCCGCTGGAGAGATCCTGGGTTACCACGTACAATCCCCCTGCAACCATGCCCGCAACCAGCAGTGAGGCTATGAAGAGCACGAGTTCTGTTGCCGCTGAGCTTGCCATGATTATCCCTCCACCGGGCAGTACCATGCGGTTGTTATGAGCTGCGGTGATCCCACCGTTGTGTTTCCCACCCACTCCCACTTGATTTTGAGGCTGCATCCTGTTTCGGTGCTTATGACGAGAGAGTGTACCACGGTGTCCTTGGGCACGTTCTGGACGGTTACCAGAGTTGTTTCTCCCGGAAGGAGATACGGGGTGTTCTGCACACTCACGGTTCCTGATGTCGTCACGAGGGTGCCGTCATAGATAAAACTCCACCTCCCAGGGGATAGGGTGCTCCCCCTGTTGGTGATGTTAAATGTGATATTGTAGAGTGAGATTCCTGAAATTGTGGAGTAGTTGTAGAGCCCCGCTTCCAGTAGCGATGTTCTGGCCATGAGGAGGGCACTGTTGTGGTCTGAACTCGCCGCACTGATCTGGCTGTATGCATTCTCCGCAGCCAGATAGAGCGTCCCCGCCGAAACAAGTGCCGCTGTTAGCAGCAGTGCAAAGGCCGCTGAAACACTGAACCCCATAGCAATCCCCTTAAAGGATTAAACGCCGTAGACTTCCTCCAGCACCCTGTTGATCACCTTCATCTCTCTTTCAATTGAGTCGAGGATTTCGCGGCTTATCCTGACTCCTCTCAGCCTCTCGATGAAGAGCAGCGAAATCAGGTGATCCTGAATCGTGAGCTTGTCCTCCGGCCTCCAGTTGGGTTCCCTGTGGTGGGGTTTTGTCCCGTTCGCATACTTGAGCATGGTGTTGAGGACCTCCTCCGATATCCAGCCTATCTCATAGTAAAATTCGAGCACGTTCTCAAGGTTCTGCATGCCTGCCCTGTCTATGAGGAAGCCGAGCCACTTGAGTGCTATCATGGTGGATGTCATATCCTGGGGGATCTTCTCCAGCCTGGCCTTTCCATTTGAGTAAACCATTAGAGCTTCCCTAACCTCACGGGGGATTTCAAATTCCTTTTCCATACCAACCTCCTCCTTACTCACATGCTGGACATCAGGGGGGGTTACACCCTTATCCACCTCAATACTCTGAACGCTGGAGTATTCCGCTGTTTGAGGCCTCTCAAGCAGCAGCTCGCGTATCTCTTCTAAGTACCTGCCTATTTCTTCCACCCGTTTGTCGAGGTTGATGAGACGGCTAACCTGACCCGAGTACGTCTGTACAACCCTCTCGATGATTTTATCAACCTGTTCCGGACTCAGGATGTCCTTCTTGCTGAGGAGCTTTTTCCTGAGGTCATCTATGAGCAGATTCGGCACTTTCCCTCTCAGTTTCCTGAGCCTCTCCTCGATCTCTATCTCTGTTATCATACCTCCCCCTCCTTCAGCACGTCATATATCAACTCGTCGACGTTGATTCCATGGGTTGCGAGCAGCCTTAAATCGGATTTTATCTGAGTTATCTCTGTTCTGAGCTCCTCCACCTGCTTCGAGAGATTGTGGATTTCATTCACCAGCGGATTTTCCTTTTCCTGATCCTTGAAGGGATTCACCTCCTGGGATACAACCTCATAAAGCATCATGACATCCTTTATCGTCCTGTTGAGCTTCTCCATCTCCTCCTTGAGCTCCTGAATCTGGGACTTCAGTGTATCAATGCTCACCTTTATTCTCGGGATGTCATTTTCTATCTCGTTGATCCGGGTCATGACCTGTGTCAGAAGCTCATCTTCCTTTTTCCTCTCTTCCGGCTCTTCCTCTGGCTCATTCAGCTCCTCCAGCTTGATTATCTCACGGTTGTCCTCTTTTTCTCTTTCCTTCACCTCTTCCCCATTCTTTTTCCTGAACTTATCCTTCAGGTATGAGAATGACATTCTGCTCCCTCCTGGGAAATTAAGAGGAAAAGAAAGATTCAAAAAATCAAAGCGTTTTCAGAATTACTGGAGCTCCACTATCTTATCTGTGGTACTGAGACCGTATGCTGTTGGGGTAACGACCTTGGCGTAGCCCGGAGCACCTTTCTCAGGCACAATTTTGATTGTTATCGGGGTTCTCGGCTCAACACCGCCGAAGACTGCTGTCAGGTTGACCGTGAGAAGTGCTATGTCTCCTGCTGTGAGGGTTGGAATGTTGGCGTTCAAAGAGTTATCCGCATCCTGAACGATTAATATACCGAAGTGGCTGCTGTCCACCTCGGTTGAGTTCCATGCAGCGAGGGTGGTATCAAACATACTGCCACTGAGGGTAGCTTTGGCGTTTCCGTAGGCGAGGACAACCTGCTTCTGACCATCGTCAAGGTAAACTTTTGTCTGGGTCAGGTCGATTGGACTGCTGCCGGCCTGAAGTGAAACCTGAATTGTCATCATGGTCAGGTTGTTTGCACTGGGTGCATAGCCTGTCACCGCATCAATCTTTATTCCCGTTGAAACCTCCTGTGTTGTCTGCCTGCCCGTGGCCATAGCTCTCTGCTGGAGGTAACCGCTCGTGTTGATGAGGACTGCTGCCGCCACTGCCGCCACTAACACCATGGCTATAAACACAATCAAGGTGCCAATCCCAATGGCACCCCTCTTCCTTCTTTGTAAAATTCTCATCCTTCAAGCACCTCCCATAGGGGTTTTGCAATATAGAATAGTTACCTTTGGATATAAATCGGTTTTTTGTTCTTATATATGTATGTAGTAATGTAGCTACATATGTAGGTTCTGACTAAGAAGGCTGGTAAGGGCTTTGAATGGGCATGCATTCACATTTTGGTTATGAGGAGCACAGAGCTGCCGAGCTCTTTAATCCTGAACTCCTCTCCGCTGGCTTCAAGGGCATTTAATACGGCACTCCTGCTTGGGAAACCGACAAAGTCCTTCGTGAGTCTCTCAAAGAACTCCCATGCGCATATGTTTGGATAATTCTCCCTGAAGGGCTCGACGATTATAAGTTTTCCACCGCTCTCAAGGGCATCCATTGCGGTTTTGACAACCCGGTTTATGCTGTCAACGTACTCGAGAATGAAGCTCATTATGACGGCATCATACCTCCGCTTGGGAATGATTTTTCTGATGTCGAGTTCTCTAAGGGTAACCCAGTCCATCCCGGAGCTTCTTATCCTGCTCTCGGCAATGCTTAAAATGCCGGGAGAGAAATCAACACCCACATATTCCCCGTTGGGCCCCACATGCTGTCCTATTTCAACAGGGGAGACCGAACCACAGCCCAGATCAAGAACCTTCATCTCGTCCTTCAGTCCCCCGGCTTTTACTATTATCTCCCTGTAGAGACTGTTGAACTCCAGGGACAGCCGCATATCCCAGAAATCCGCATCCTTATCGAAGTCCATCAGAACCTTCGGGTGTTCGGGGGTTATGGAGGCATAGTCGACCATCCTGTAAATCTCCTCGAAAATGGAGACCCAGCCGGGGGTTATGTACGGAATATTTTCGGGGGAGATGTTGAGGGTGTAGGAAAATTCGTCAAGGATAAGCCTCCCGCCGCTTTCCTTTATGATGCCCATCTTCACATAGGTGTTTATCAGGTTTCTCAGCAGGGCTTTATTCCCCACCGGAACGGAGGTTAAAATATCACCGCAGCTTTGATCAGCGGCAAGCTCCACAAAGATGCCGTATTTCAGGCCGAGCTGGAGCAGGTGCAGCATCGAAATGCGAACCATAGCGAAGATATTTTTATCGAGCTTTTTGATTAAAGCATCCATCCTATCACCTCACATGAACCTGTTGTAATACAGATTATATGATTTGAGAAGCTCAACAACCTTTTTTCCATAATCTGTGAGCCGGTAATATTTGAATCCATCCTGTTCAACAATCTCCACGAGGCCGAGGCTCACGAGGGAGCTGCTCCCGTTGTAGCGATTTCCAAGCCCCACGAGGGCACCCTTAACATTTGAGGGATCCGATTTAACAACCCTTGCAATTTCAGCAAGATATATGGGGGATGGATAAATTTCGTTCAAATAGAGCAGAATTCGTTTCCTAAGTTCACTCCGGTTGATGGCTCTTATCACAAAGGGGTCTATATACATGTTGCAATCCCCCCATAAAATAAAAGATAATTTTAGTATATAGTGATTTAGTCCATCGTTTTGTTGGAAATTATCGTATATAAGCGTTACTGTTTGAAATTAAATACAAAAAACTACAAGCCAAAAAAAGATTCACCAATTTTGGGAAATTCTCCAAAAGAGTAAATCAGCTCCCCGTTGATGAAAACCATCTCAACGTCTGAACCATTTGCAGCATAGACGAGGTGCGACAGATGATGACCTTCGGGCAGGAAGTGGAGCTTCCGGGTGTTTATAAGCACCAGATCCGCGAGATAGCCCTTCTCAAGGATGCCTGCCTTAATTCCCAAGGCCTTTGCCCCTCCGGCCGTTGCCCAGTGAAACACCTCCTTTGCCCCGATTTTATCGGGCCCTGCCTTCACCTTGTTTAAAATGGCGGCCATCTTCATCTCCACAACCATGTCAAGGGAATTATTGGAGGCGGCACAGTCGTTCCCCAGCGCCACATTCGCCCCGAGCTTCCAGAGCTCCACCGTTGGGGCGATTGAGCCCTCCAGCTTTGCCAGACTCGTGGGGCAGTGCGCCAGCGTTGCCCCCCTCTTGGCGAACAGTCCGACCTCCTTCTCATTAAGATAGACTCCGTGAGCGGCTATCAGGTTCCTGCCCAGAACACCGGCTTTCTGGAGATATTCCACGGGATAAAGCCCCTCCCGTTCCTTAACCTCTCTAACCTCCTCCCTGCTCTGGGAGAGGTGTATATGTATCAGTGCATTTTCCCTTTTTGCAAAATCTCCAATCTCCTCCAGCAGGTCACGGGATACCGTGTCCGTTGCGTGAGGAGCAAGTGTGGGGGTTATGAGCTCCTCATCCTTCCACCGTTTGAAAAACTTGAAGCCTTCTTCTGGTTCTGCAAGCGGGAAATCAACAAGGTCCATAACCGTCTGACCTATAAACGCCCTAACTCCAATTTCCCGGGCAGCCCGGGCTATCTCATCGGCAAAAAAGTAATGGTCATTTACCGTCGTTGAGCCATTGGAAACGGCCTCCATCAGGCCAAGAAGGGCCCATCTTCTCAGCTCCTTCCGGCTCCATTCCCTCTCCATCGGCCATATCAGGTCATTCAGCCATGTGCTTAACGGCAGGTCATCCCCTAGCCCCCTGAATCGTGTCATTGCCACGTGGGTGTGGGCGTTTATCAGTCCGGGGATTATGAGGTAATCCCTTCCGCCGAAAACCTCATCCACGTCATACTCCCCTATTCTATCCCGGGGGATGACGTCGTAAATCAGCTCCCCTTCAATCAGGACTGCGGCATCTTCCACAACTCCCCTTATATCCATGACGGTTCCAGTGACAGCCTTCATCCCACCCACCGGTTAGGGATTGCCAGCTTCTGTATTTAAATGTTGTCAGAATGCCAATCACAAAAGCGAATGATTTAAATACCATTCAACCGCCATGCCTATCATGCCCCTGTTACTGCAGCCCAAAGCCGAGCGGTTTAAAGCCCTCTCACTCTGGATGAATAGGCTCTTCTGACATAGTGGATAGATTAATAAGCTGAGCGTTTAACTTCAAGGAGGTGTTTATGATGATTGATAAGGTTTACTGTTCCGATGTTCGGCCCGATATGGAAGGTAAGCGCGTTAAACTCGCCGGATGGGTTTACAGGAAGAGGGAAGTTGGAAAAAAGGTGTTCATAGTCCTCCGCGACTCAAGCGGGATAGTCCAGACGATATTCAAAAAGGAGCTGAGCGAAGAGGCCTATACCGAGGCAAAGAAAGCCGGGATAGAGTCGAGCGTCATCATTGAGGGCACCGTGAAGGCAGACCCCCGCGCTCCCACAGGGGTCGAGATTCAGGCGGATAAGATTCAAATCATCCAGAATGTTGACTTCTTCCCGATAACGAAGGATGCAAGCGACGAGTTCCTGCTCGATGTGAGGCATCTCCACATCCACTCGCCCAAGGTTGCTTCAGTGATGAAGGTCAAGGCGACGATGATGCAGGCAGCGAGGGAATGGCTCCTGCAAGATGGATGGTACGAGGTCTTTCCGCCGATACTCGTTACAGGGGCAGTTGAAGGGGGTTCAACACTCTTCAAGCTCAAGTACTTCGACAGGACTGCCTACCTCAGCCAGTCCGCCCAGCTCTACCTTGAGGCAGCGATATTCGGCCTCGAAAAGGTCTGGAGCCTAACCCCAAGCTTCAGGGCCGAGAAGAGCAGGACGAGAAGGCATCTGACGGAGTTCTGGCACCTTGAACTTGAGGCCGCCTGGATGGACCTCTGGGACATCCTGAAGGTTGAGGAGGAGCTCGTAAGCTACATGGTGCAGCGCACGCTGGAGCTCAGGAAGAAGGAGATAGAGACATTCAGGAAGGACTTCACAACGCTCAGGAATGCGGTTCCGCCGTTCCCGAGGATAAGCTACGACGAAGCGATAGATATACTCCAGAGCAAGGGCGTTCAGATAGAGTGGGGCGAGGACATGGGCGCGGACGAGGAGCGCATTTTAACCCAAGAGTTCGAGGCCCCGTTCTTCGTCTACGGCTATCCGAAGCACATCAAGGCGTTCTACATGAAGGAAGACCCTGAAGACCCTAGAAAGGCACTGGCAGCCGACATGCTTGCGCCTGAGGGCTACGGCGAGGTCATCGGAGGTTCCCAGCGTGAGGACAGCTATGAGAAGCTCGTTCAGCGCATCCTTGAGGAGGGCATGGATCCGAAGGACTATGAGTGGTACCTCGACCTCAGGAAGTACGGCAGCGTTCCGCACAGCGGCTTTGGCCTCGGACTTGAGAGGCTCGTTGCATGGGTTATGAAGCTCGACCACGTCCGCTGGGCAACGCTCTTCCCGAGGACACCGAGCAGGCTGTATCCGTAGCAACCTTTGCGGGGCAAAGGTTGATCAAAGTTTGTGATTCCTTCTCAATTCTTCTTGTTACAAGGGTTTTGCATTTGAGTTTTGGACTCGTGGTCAGGAATGTGGGTTTAATTCGGCCGATTAGCAGGGTTTGCTTTTGTTTAGCGCTCCTTTGGAGCGCATGTGCAGTGAACCCTCTGAAAAAAGGTCAGAAGAGAATGCATTCCAAGACCAAAATTGCGAGTTAAGTAAAAACCCCTTACAAAAGCTCCACTTAAGAAGAATCACGAGCCTTGATCAAACTTTTTGCCAGCAAGCTTTAATAAAGCTTGAGCAAAGGTTTGTAGCTCGTTTTACTGGGTTGAAGTGAGGGTTTCACTTTCCCAAGTGCTCACAATCAGATGGGAACACGTTAAAACGCTTCTAACTTGAGGGTTTACGTCCCTTCCGGCGCCCTACGGGCGTCTCTTTGCAGTAATCCCTCATAAAAACTCCTCAAAGAGTTCTCAATTCAAGCGACAGTTTCAAGCAGGAAAATACACTCAAAATTTACACTTCAAGAAGGAGTTATCAACCTTGATCAAACTCTGCGGGAGTGTTGTCCCTTGCGTCGGGCAGAGCCCGACGTCGCGCAGGCTCACAAGCTTTTGGGAAAAGCCTGACCAAAGGGATGCTGTTGGAGTGGCTGGAGCTTACAGCGTGCGTTAATCAACTTCGGGGGTTTGAGAGTACAGCAACCTTTGCCTTGCCAAGCATGACCAAAGTTTGTGATTGCTATTTGAATTGGCCGTTTAAATGGTGCACATTCAAATTTAGCATTTAGAGAGTGATTTCATTCGAAATTTACCGTTAAGCTTTGAGTCCGTTTTTTATTTCTGACGCCCGTAGGGCGTCGTATTAAAGGGACTCAACATGAACTGTCCAAGAAAGAGGAAACCCAAAATAGAATTAGTAGCGTTATTTGATGACGTGCACCCTAAGAAGAATACCATTCAAGAAGAAATCACAATCTTTTGATCAAACTTTTGCCCTGCAAAAGTTTGTATTACTGGCGGGCCCGGCGGGATTCGAACCCGCGACCTCCGGCTTAGAAGGCCGGCGCCCTATCCTGCTAGGCTACGGGCCCATCGGACTTTACTCTTCATGAGCCGTTTAAAAAAGTTGTGGTCGCTGTTAAACCTATCCTGTGGACGCTCCTCTCCGGGCGGGCGTGTCTAAGATTGTTGATGTTTGTATGGTTGGGGGGTAAACTTTTCAAAAGATGCACTCTAACGATGCAAAAATTCCAAGTGTGCCACTACACCAACTCAACTTTTAGACACACTCCTCTCCGGGCAAAAATATAAATATCCGAAAAGCGTATTTCCTCTGATGCCGATGTTTTTCAAACCAGACGACGCTGAAACCAGAAGGGTAGAGCTTGTTGAAGAGCTCACGGAGTTAGTTGGCTCCCTTGAAGGGGGGAGCGTGTCCGGCATCATAACCACCGATGCCCTATCCCAGGCGATTCTTCAGTATTCGGCAATTGCAAACGCCCTGAATTCTGAAGTCCCGGCCTATTATCTGTCCCCGGCAAACAGCTTTTCTCTGAAGCTCCTTTCAAAGCTGACGGAGAAGAGGGATGTCCTTCTGGGCAGGATTTACAGCATGGATGATCTGCTGGGCGCGCTGAAACGTGTTGAGGATGACTCCCTGGTTTTTGTCGCCGGCTTCTCCGTTCTCATGGACAGATCAGCCGAAGGGATGCTTGCATTAAGAAGGATTGTGGATGACAGAAATCTGATGCTGGTTCTCTCTCACAGCACGCTGGAGCTGAACGAGCTGGATTTAACCGGTGAGTTCAGGCGCCTGTTTATAATTCCGGGACTCTTTGAGCTGCTGATGGTCATGAGGACAAACTCCTACCGTGGCCACTACAGACTGAACCTGAGCATAATAAAAGCCCCTCCCGACTTCATAAGAAACATAGGAGAACACAGCATCCCGATAGACAGCAGGGCCAAGCTGTTTTTGGGATGATAGGTCTTAATACAGCTTTATGTGGCCAAAGCCAAGGCCGTAGCGCACGTAAAGGGCGATTCCCAGGATCACGCCCGTCATGAGCAGAGCCGCGTAATCCCTCCTCTTCATCTCAATCGTGTATAGAAATGTCCTCTCCTTCCTGGCCCCAAACGCTCTGCTTTCGAGCGCAATGCTGAGCTCGTGGGCGGTTTTTATTGAGGCTATCAGGAGCGGCACGAGAACGGCACTCATCTTCCGCATCCTCACCAGGATGTTTCCCTTCTCCATCTCCCACCCTCTTGCCTTCTGGGCATCCATTATGTTGAGGGCGAGCATGTACAGAGTCGGGATGTAGCGGAGGGCGATTGTCATCGTCAGTCCGTATTCATAGGGCATTTTCAGTTTTATAAAGCCCAGAATAAGCTCCCTCTGGGTTGTGGTCATCAGCAGGGAGAAGGCGATGAGGCCGAAGGTCAGGAGCCTCAGACCGTAGGCAACACCTATCAGCGCCCCCCTGTACCACGGGTCATATACAAAGGCCCACACGACAATTGTTATAATGAGAATCGGGAAGAGCGGCTTCAGAACCCTGTACTGCTCGCGGGGGGTTATTTTTCCCAGCATATAAACGAGGAGAACAGTCAGAAAAAAGAGGGGTATCAGAACCTCCGGAGAGTTGAACAGGAGGAGCATGATTACCGCTGAAGCGCTGCCTGCGAGCTTGACCCTCGGGTCGAGGCTGTGAAGCACGGAGTCCCGCTCAACGTAGAAGTTATACATCATCTCGCAAGCCTCCCCACAAATTCCTCCACGGTTCTCACAAAGCCGGTTCCGATGGAGAAGCTTATCCTGAGCAGTTCCGGCCTGTCGAGACCGTAATCTCTCAGCTCAATGGAGAAAAACTCATCAACCGGCCCATCAAATATCTTCTTTCCTCCATGGAGGAGAACGACTCTCCGGGCAAGCTCCAGGACGAGGTCCATTTCATGTGTTATGAGGAGTATTCCGTGGCCCTCCCTGTGCAGGCTCCTGATGATATCCCTTACGCTCTCAGCGCTTTTTTCATCCAGGCCTGTTGTTGGCTCATCGAGAACAAGGTATTTCGGCTTCATTGAGAGAACACAGGCTATGGCTAACCTCTGCTTCTCCCCGCCGCTGAGTGAGTAGGGAGTCCTGTCCTCGTATCCCTCCAGATTGACCTTTTCGAGAGCCCACCTCACGCGCTCCTCTACCTCATCCCCGCCGAGTCCCAGATTCCGTGGCCCGAACGCCACCTCCCTGAAAACGCTCTCCTCAAAGAACATGTGTTCCGGGTTCTGGAAGACGTAACCCACAATGCGGGAAAGCTCGGCCACGCTGTGCTCCTTCGTGTTCAGACCATCAACTATTACCTCGCCCTTTGTGGGCTTTAGCAGGCCGTTGAGATGCTTTGCGAGGGTCGTCTTTCCGCTCCCGTTGGGGCCCACTAACGCAACGATCTCGTTCCCCATCTCAAAGTCTATCCCTCTGAGCGCTTCCTTCCCGCCCTCATAGATGTGCCACAGCCTCTTGACCTGAATCATCACTCCCCACTTCCAGGGTTTCTTTTAAAAACGTTCCGAGGTTGTTGAAGAGCCTCCTCGAAACCTCCAGTAACGCCGGGGCATCACCGAGTTCTATCATGAGTGATGTTGCATTCTCCGGAACAGGATTGGCCACGTTGAGGCCCACACCCACTATTGCGTAGCGCACCATGTCAAGCTCACCCGCAACTTCCACAAGGACTCCGGCTATCTTTCTGCCTCTTATATAAACGCCGTTTTCAATAGCCTCCGATGAAAGCCCGTATGTCCCAAGTGTCCTCATGATGGCCGAACAGACGGGGGGTAAAAGCCTCCCAGCATCTGCCAGCCTGAGCTTTGGTCTTAATATGAGTGAGAAATAAAGGCCGCCTTCCCTGGAGACCCACCTCCGCATAAGCCTGCCCCGCCCCGCTCTCTGCTTTTCTGCTATCACAAACGTCCAGCTCCTCTCTCCCCTCTCCGCAAGCCGTCTGGCAACATTCATGGTTGACCCTGTCTCCGTCAGATAATAGCTCCTTACCTCAAGCTCCCATGGATACGGCTTTCCGGGCTCAGATAAAAGCCTGTACCCTTTCGGGGTTGCTTTTATCCCGTAACCGAGCTCAATAAGCTCTCTCACATGCTTCCAGACCGCGACCCTTGAAACCCCGAGCTCCCCCGCTATTTCATCTCCCGAGACGACTTCTCTTTCCCTCAGGGAGGAGAGGAGGTGCCTTTTTATTCTGCTGTCCTTTAAGATGCTCTTCATCGCCACCCGAATTTCGTTAACTAAAGGGTTTTAAAGATTAACGGAAGAGGGATTTCGGTGATTAAATGAAGGCTAGGGAAGTTGCATATGCGGCTCTCTTCGTGGCTTTAACCGCTGTCAGCGCCCAGATAGCGATTCCCATCGGGAGCGTTCCAGTAACCCTTCAGGTGCTCATGGTTCTGCTGAGCGGTTTCCTCCTCGGGTCAAGGCTCGGGTTCATCACCCAGTTTCTCTATGTGGTAATGGGTGCGGTGGGCTTTCCGGTTTTTGCCAATTTCAGCGGGGGGATAGAGGTCATATATGGCCCAACGGGGGGCTATCTGCTGGCATTTCCCCTGGCTGCCTTCATAGCAGGGTGCGCGGGTGAGAGAAGCAGAAACATGTGGCTGTATTTTATCGCCGCGCTGGGGGGAATTGGGGTAATATACCTGTTAGGATGGCTGAGGCTCGGTTTTTTCATCGGAGGGGACTTCAGAAAGGCGTTTATGATGGGGGTTCTGCCATTCATTGGGGTCGACCTGATAAAGGCAGGCGTTGCCGTTGCAATCGCGGAGAGGGTTAAGGGTAGCGGGGTCGTGGCTATATGATCCTCAGCGTCCTCTCCACAAATTTTGTATCGAAGGAGCTTCTAACTTTAAAAAAGCTCAGCGTCACCTTTGGGTTCCGGGAGGAGAGGACTTCGATGCTAACCGTTTCGCAGTCGAGGTGCCTCGCTATGCAGCCGAGCTTCCTCTCGTTCTCGGCCAAACAGGTTTCCAGCGCTCTCTTTAAGGGCTTTGCCTCATAAAAGGCGTGTGTCACCTCAAGGGTTCCGTCGTGCCACGAAGGTATGAGCGCCTCGCTATCGCCCTCCAGAAACAGGGTCGAGAGGTAATTCACAAGGAAGGGCATCACAAGGGGCATGTTACCTTCCACCAGAAAGACCTCACCGGAGCCTGGAAGGGCTTTGTAGAGAGCTTCAAGCCTGTTTCTTGCCCTGACCTCAACGGGGTTCGAGATGTGGAGGGAATATTCTCTCAGCCGGCCCCTCCTGATTATCGTGAAAACATCATCTATACGCTTTGCTTCCAGAAGCCTCCTCTCGACTATGCCCACCATCGGCTCTTCATTTAGGGGCAGGAGGTAGTTTTCCCATCTCCTCTCAGGAAAGGCCAGGATGTATGCGTGCATGAATTACAGGACGCTGGGGAGCTGATAAGTTTTTCCCCGATGATGGGCGTGTCTGAAAGTTAAGATTGCTTCATTTTACGGGCATCATGCTTGAAGTTTTTGCATATTTGGTAGTGCATCTTCCAGAAGACTTTACTCCTCCATCATACAAACACCAACAGTTTTAGACACGCCCTCCGATAACCTTCCGGAATTTTCCGCTTCATACGGATAATAATGGAAAAATCCCACGTTTTCCGGGGAATGATAGGGAATCTCCAAGCCCCGGATTCAAAGACGTACATGTGCCATACTCTAGCCCCATATTTGGGAATATGTCCAACCTCTTTTTATATAGAAATAGACATTTCTGAAAGATTTTCACATACTCTTGGAAAGATGTTGAATTTAGAAAAGTATATTTAGGAGTTTGTCCTCAACATGTAACATGAATGGAACGTCATGAATATACGCAGGTGTGGGGGGAGTGGTATGTCGGGCTCCTTCGCGAAAAAGCTTGTTGTCCTGGCCCTGTCGCTCTTGATGTTCCAGTTTCCCATGGCCTTTGCCCTATCTCTGCCCCATTCGATTTTCTACGGGGAAAAGCAGGCGATTGATGACGAGACCAACATAGTACCGGCCTACATTTCTCAGATAAAATACAGCGAGGAAGACCTCAGGAAGGAGATAGAGCTTAAGTACTCCTACAACCTTGATGATTTCATAGCACTCCTCAAAAGCGATCCCGTCGAAATCTTCTGGTATATACGCAACAACTTTGACTACGAGCCGTATTATGGAAGCCTGAAGGGGCCTCTGGGGACTTTCCTCCAGAGGGGCGGCAACGACCTTGATCTGGCCAGCCTGCTCATCGAGATATACCGACAGCTCGGGATTCCCGCGAGATACGTGCGGGGAAACATAATCCTCTCCGGAGAGCAGCTGCAGAGATGGTTCGGGACGGATGATGTGGAGCGGGTTCTCAGGACCGGAATGATACCCTATGAAAAAACATCCGGTGGATATATCATCGAGCATTTCTGGGTTGAAGCTTATCTCGATGGGAAATGGGTTCCGCTTGACCCCTCTTTTAAGGAGTATGAATACAAGCCCCCGGAGCTGAACCTCACCTCTCTGGGGAACGAATTCGCCGGAGATGTTCTTAACAGCTCGGTAAGTTATGGGGACAGCTTCTTCCTGAAGGAAAGCATTGAAGCATCCCCTGCCCTCTCAGGAGACCGCATGGAGGACATTGCCGGAAGGATAGTCAGGGAAATCGGCGTGAAGTACATAGGCAACACCTCGAATCAGAGCATCTACAGAACCCTCAAGGGGCTCTCGGAGTATGAGAAAGCAGTGTTCGGAACATGGGAGATAATCGAAAGTCATGAGGGCTTTGGGGAGCTCCCATTCAGGGTGAGGAACGTTGTTGGAGAGTTCTCACAGATTCCGGAGGAGTTCAGGTACAGGATTGAGGTGAACCTTGAGGGATACAGCATGAGGGCACTGCTTTCCCTGAGCAACATCAGCACGAAGAGGGTGACGCTGAGCTGGCTGCCATCGACCGAGGAAGATGCCTCAGAGCTTGAAAGGTATGAAAGCATCTCTGAGATACCCGTGGATTCCGTGAACATAACCCCTGTGCTGATGGTCGATGGGGTTCCGGTTTCATTCGGCAGAACCTCCCATCTCGGCGTCAAAACAAACCTCACGGTGGCCATGGTCTTCGGAAACACCACCCTCTACAACGGGAGCACGGTGGTTACCCTCGGGGGCTATTATGCAATCAGCGTCAACTCCTTCAGGGTTACCCAGCAGTTCTTAAGCTACAGGGCAAACAGGCTAAGGATTACGGGCTTCATGCTGAAAAACGGATTCACCAACATAACAACCGACGAAATTCTCGGGGAGATGCTCAACCTCGCAGGTCTGAGATACTGGAGCAGGCTCGATGAATACGCCGATAGGGTCGCTTCCCGCCTTGGAATACGCTGGCTCAGAGTTCCTTCAGTTGCCGTCATCGGGACATCATACAGGGTTAAGAATGGCAGGCTTCAGCTGCTGGGGATGTTCGTGGATGTTCAGAAGGATCTCTATATGCCGATTGCCATGGATGGGGATCCGGCGAAGGAAAGGACTTTCATGCTGGCAACGGGTGTGAGGGGCTCGGAGCTTGAGGCGGAGGTTCTGAGGGAGTACTTCAATGCACCGGCGATTTCAACCGCGACAATATTCAGGCTCGCATACGAGAGCGGAATTCCGATATACCGCGTAAATTCAACGAACGCCGACTCCATCATTCCGATGCTCAGTATAAGCCAGGAGGACAGGGACAGAATCCGCGAGTATGTGAGCCAGGGCTACGAGGTCTATGTCCCCGGAAGCAACGTCCTGATAAACGGATGGAACGGAACCGGCTACTACATTGTTGACCCTGAAACCGGTGCAATGGGGTATATGATAAGCAGCGGCATAAGGGGCGGTCTGTCGTTCTTGGACTGGATAACCGCGGTTGTGCAGGACGCCACAATGAATCTTTTTGAAAAGCTGGGATTCGTTGCAAGACTTGGAGAAAAGCTTGCGGAGAGGGTAACGGGTGCAGTTTCCGTCCTGGTGAGTGCTGTGATAGCGACCGTGAAGGCCGTGGCTAAATGCCTTGAGCTGCATCCATGCCAGTGCGGCAGCGTCATACAGGAACAGATTGTGGAGGTCTCGGTGGACGGTGTTATGGTTGTTCTCACGATATCAATCGGGCTTTCCGCAGTTACCGGGGGCCTGAGTTTTGGTCTTTCCCTCCTGGCAAACGCCGGAATGAGCACTGTAACTTACGTTATCGGGGACATAGTGAAGAGCCTCATAAAGTGGTTCCTTGGATTTAACAACAGCCTGAGACACTGTCCCGCACCCGATGTCGAGATCCGCCCCCTTAATCCGTTCATCTTCATCGAGGATTTAAGGAAATCCATCTCGGTGTCGCCTTTTGCCGTTTGCGTTGTATCTGAAAATGGTCTGAGGGCATACACGCGGGTGAAGTGGGAGATACTCCCTGATCAGCGGGCAGCCCTGATGAGATACGGCATAAGGACAAAGACGGAGAAAGGCATCATTCGTGCCTCCGACGCCAAACAGTGCCAGCGCGTGAAATTCGAGATAGACCCGAAGTACATTCCCGAAAAAATCAAGTCCCTCGGAGGAACCGTTGAAGTTCCCGTCACCGTGCTCATCAGAATGCAGGCGTTCGAGGGAATAAAGATAATGAGGGAAACGGCATACATATGGTATTCATACAGCATAGAGAAAAAGAAGCTCCTCAAACCCATACCTTACGGGGAAATATGGATATCCTACACCGAGGGAGAAAGCGGTTCCAGGGAGCTCCGGATTAAAAATCTTGCAAACAGAACCGTGGAGATACGGGTAGAACGCGGGGCAACTATGATTAAAGGCCTTAATCTTGAGTACCCCAGTACGGTGGGCCCGAATTCCGTCTTCACGCTCAGGGTAACATCCTCCGGCCTCCCACCGGGTCACTACCTTGAAACCATAACGCTCATCACGGACCTGAAGACCGAGGAAGAACGCATAAAATACTACCCGAAGACCTATATTGACATAATCATTGATGTCAGGGATAAGGAAGGCAAGCAGCCCGGAGGCGAAGAAGACAGCGATTCCGGATGGACGAACCCGGGAGGGGACCATCCGGATGACAACTTTGACGTTCCGAGGCTAACGCTCACGAGGGAAAAAGACCTGTATTCACTGCTCAGGGAGGGCCTTAAGAAGAACATAACCGAGGCCTCAGACCTCCTTGAACTCGCCAGTTACCATGCGGTTCTCCACGGACTGACCGCCGAAAATGCGAGCACATATAGAGATGTGGCCGCGGAGATGGCAAAGCTCTACATAAAGCTTTCATCCGACGTAAGCTTCCTCGATGACCTTGAGGAGAAGGCGCCCAGCGTGGCGGTGTATGCAAAGGGATTCTATCAGGGAATGGAGAACATATTGAGGGAGGCGAGAATACCATACAGGCTTGTTTATGGTGATTTTGACCCCGTGAAGCTCGCCAGATACCAGAGGTTCCTCATACTGCCCAGCGGTTCGCTGTTCGGAATGAATACCCCTGCCTTCAGGGAAAAGCTCAGGCTTTACCTTGAGAATGGGGGGAGCCTTATAGTATTCGACCAGCAGTACGGGAGCCACTTCTCCATAATCCCCGGAGGGCTTGGAGGCTACGGATGGGCCGAGGACCAGATGTGCCATAGAAACGCCCTCTACGCTGCTCAGGATCACCCGATACTGTCGAGCGTTCTGTGGAACGTGGTAACCGAGGATGTTGACGGATACTTTGAGAAATACCCGCCGGATGCGGTGGTTCTGCTGAGGAGGACGAAGAACGACTTCCCGGCCATGCTGATGTATCGCTACGGGAAGGGCTATGTATTTGCGACGACGCTTTACTCCGACTGGAAGAGTCAGGATCGCCCCTCAGGGTTCATAGTAAACATTCTGAGGGACGCCATCAGATACATGGAGTTCAACGGAGACGTCTACGAGGTGGGCACAAAGAAAAGCTGGTGGGGATGGGGCTTCAGAAATGACACCTACCTGATTCCCATAAACGTCACAAACCCGACGGATGTTGCCGCTGACGGGATTAAATTCATGATACTTACCCCGCAGGGGGAGATGAGGTCAGGGATAGAGGTCAATGAGTCCCTGGCTCCGGGAGAGAGCAAAACGGTCGTGCTTGAGGTTTCCAGCAGGGACTTCGGCTCCGTGATCCACGGCATATGGACGGTCGATTACTCCCTCCTCTCAGCCGGCAGGGAGATATACACTGCCTACGATGTCAAAGGAATCTCGATTAACGCTTACACCGACAACGACGCCCTCTTCAACTACAGGGGCGGAAACAAATATCTGTTCTGGGTAACCTCGGATAGGGAGAGGGTTCCCTTCGGGGAGAAAGCCCGCTTCACGGTTCATATAATAAACAAGGCCGATAAAACCCTGAGCGGAGGGCTTGGAATCGGCCACCACATAAACGGCTGGCACGTGCTTGAGGTCAAGAACGTTAGCGTAGCTCCCGGTGAATACAGGAAATACACGTTCGAGGTGTATCCATACATCGATGCTGAAAAGGATTTCGGAGGTCTGACATATTACTTCGGCCTATACACGTCAAAGTCTCCCTATGAAGGAGGCGGGAATTTCTACGACGCGTTCCTCAAGGCTGAGAAGGGTGTTCATGTAATCTATCCAAACGTGCACATCACGGCAAAGGCAGATAAATCCCACTACGCACCGAACGAGACCATGAACATAAACGTTACCGTAACGAACAGCAATGATCTGGACTGGGAGCTACTGCTTGCCGTCCGTCTGTACGAGGACAGGAATGTTATCGCCAGCATCTCAAACATCACCACAATTCCAAGGAGCTCGACGATTACCATTCCAATAAAGCTGAAGATGCCCCAAAACGCCTCTCCCGGCTATCATTACATGGTCGTTGAGCTTGCAGACAGATATGGAAAGCTCCTTGGTTCATTGATGCTCCCGAGAGACACCCTCTCCATTTACAGGAGCGTACCAACTGTGGAACTGAGCTCCGAATTCACCGCCCCTCTGGGCATCACAATAAATGCGAGGATAACGAACAACGTCTCAATGGCCGAACCGAGGCTTCTCATCAGAGAGGTCTACAGCTGGAATGGCAGATTTGAGGATAGATGGGACAGATTCAACCTGAACTTCACCAACTGGGAGGCAGAAGTGCGCATACCCCTCAGGGAGGACATCTTCGGAAAGTACTCGGTATTCTATGAGCTCTACGATGGAAACTGGCTCGTATCCTCAGGCTCGGCCCGGCTTGTGAGGAATGTCAGAGTGATTCCGGAGGTAAGGTTCTCCGGCAGGGTTTTCAGCAATTTGACGCTGCTCGTCAGCCTCATCAACCCGGGCTTCCTCGATGAAGACTTCAACCTCACGGTCGATATCCCCTCGATAAACTACACATCAACCACTCCCGTTCACCTGCCTCCGAAAGGGAACAGAACCGTTAACCTCACCGTCCGCGTGCCTCTCATCCAGCCGGGAACCTACAGGATATCCATTAGGGCATGGAAGAATAAGGGGAGCATAGAGAAGAGTGAATATTTCAGGGTTCTCGAATCGGACGTAAGGGGGAGGATCCATGAAGGGCCGTACTCTGCGGGGGATGAGGCCTATGCAGTGCTTGAGAACAGAGGTGGCATCCCCGCAAACATCAGGGGGAACATCTCGATAGTTAAGAACGACAGGGCTGTGGCTGTTAGCACGTTTGGATTCCCGCTGAACCCCGGAGAGAACTCAACGGTAAGCGTGAGGATACCGGACAACATGACCCCTGGAGCCCTCATAGTCCTGAACTTCACGGATCTCACAGCCAACAGAACGGAATCTGTGGTGAGGCCACTGAACCTCATGGGGATGAAAATAGTCGCCGTTCATCCGGCCCGGGCATACGCCCTGGACAACATCACCGTAACCCTGAGGAACGATGGAGGAATGTCCGACACAGCCAGCGTAACCCTCTCCCTCAGGTACTCTCTCTGGGGAAGCGACATGGGGGCACGGAACTACAGCGTATCGCTCGCACCCGGCGAGAGCCTGAACGTCACGTTTGAGGTTCCCAATCTGCCCACGGGAGAGTACGTTTTCCTCGTGGAGACGCGTGGAAAGCTTTCCTCCTCAACCTACTGGGACTACCTCCACGTAATCGGCCCCAACCTGAGCGTCAGCGTTGCCGGCGACGTTTATTCAGCGGGCGACAACATCACAGCCGAGATAAGGAACAGCGGTGGGGGCTACAGGAATCTGAGGATAACGGGCGTTCTCAGAAAGGGTCATTCCGAGTGGTACCTCGGCGAGAGATGGATTGAAATAGGGAAGCTCGAAAGCAAAAACGTGACCTTCCCCATACCGAGGAGCCTTTCGAGCGGCAGCTATACCCTCGTGCTCTACTACGGAGGGGTTTATACAAAGAACATCACGGTCAGGGGGCTTGAACTGAACGTCTCCATCGCAAAGGAAAGCTACGATGTGGATGAGGACATTGAACTCAAAATCAACAACACCGGGGGGACAACAGCCGACCTTGAGATTCAGTACCGCCTGTCCTCCTACTCCGGCTCCCTGAACATCACCGTGGCCTCAGGAACATCAAGAACTGTAACGCTGGAGATACCGAACTGGCTGCCGGACGGGCCCTATGAGCTGCGCGTTTTGATCCATGACAGGTTCACGAACCTTTACCTCACAAGGACTTTCGAGATAACCGTTAGGGGTGCCGGGCTTGAGGTGATACCCCTCAAGACCGACCTCGAACCCAATGAGAACCTGCCCGTGAGGCTCATAAACACCGGCGGTATCGAGCTCAACCTCACCATGACTCTGAGCGTCTCAGGGGTGCAGGTGAATGGAGCGGTTGCAGTGCCAAAGGGCGGCAGCGTGGACTACACATTCACACTGCCCCCGCTCACAAAAGGGGAGCATGACGTCATTTTGAGTGCTTTAGATGGCAACAGCGGACGGAGGTTCTCAGAGAGCTTCAGGATCTCCGTAAGCGGCTTCAGAATAAACGCCACTGTGAGCGGAACGAGCTTTGCCGTTGGCGATACGCTGACGGTGGAGCTCACCAGCGGAAGCGGAGCGGATGCCGTTCTCGACTACGTGCTGGCCATGGAGGACATGGAGGGGAACTCCTTCCTCCTCAAGGCGGGCACCCTTACACTCCCGGCCGGCGGGAGGAGCAGCATCACGGCTGAGATTCCAAGGGTTGCACTCGGCAACTACACCCTCACCCTCAGGATGGTCGAGAGGAGCACCGGGGAGAGATTCACTGTCACCAAGCTGATACACATCGAGGGGCTCTGGGGCGAGCTTTACGTTGAAATTCCGAGACATGCATTCATTGGCAGCATCCCGCTTATCGTCAACGTGTCCGGCAACACCAACGGGACGCTGAGGATAACAGGAAACGCCAGCATTGATGCTTATCCCACGAGGATACTCGGAATTGAGATGGATGGAGGAATCTGGGTTGCATTTTCCACGCACCTCGGCCACTACAGTGACGGAAGCATGGAGCTCTTTGGATATCCCAATGGAACCGTGGTAGAGGGTGGCTATGAAGGAGGTTCGGTGCCGATAGCGAGTAGCGGGGAGAAAATATGGGTGGCATCGTCTAACAGAATACTCCAGTTCGACAAGGAGAGCCATGTGTGGAGGACATACAACACCTCAGGCATAGAGGGCTTCCCGGCATACGTTACGAGCTTCTGGGGCGAGGAGCAGGTGAACATATTCACCATGGCATACTACAACGGCTCCCTCTGGGTCGGGACGGACAATGCGGGGATTGTTGTAATAGACCCGGGGAACATGAGCGTTATCAGGGTGTATAACTCAACGAACAGCCCGCTGGAGTCGGATTACATAACGATGCTGAAGGTCAACGGGAGCGACCTGTGGGCCATCGGGGCAAACCTCTGGAAGATAGGAAACGGATGGGAGAAATACTCACCAGAGACGTTTGGCATGACGCACATAGATGCCGTTGAGGTCTTCGGGGATCAGGTCTGGGTCGGTGGTGGAAGCGATTCAGGGACGTTTGCCTGCGTCATGGGAGGGGAATGCGTTGAGGTGCCCGCATGGAGGATAGCAAACATCGAGCACGATAACATTTCGGTGTGGTTCATCTACCCGCCGTGGGGTGACGTAACGGCGAGCAGGTACTTCCCGTCGAACGGGACGCTCCTTGACTATTCAGGAGACACCTTCTGGGGAAACCTGGTTGAGATAGAGGATGGAGTGTATGCATCGAGCTACGGGCTGATGGTCGGCGGTGAGCTCCACAGATTTGGGCCGAGGGGAACCGTCATTGACATAGCCTACCATGATGGAAAGGCATACCTCCTCACGGAAAATGGAATATCCATCTATGACATGGAGAACGGTTCATGGGAGGATGTCATCAGCGACAAGCTGGCCTGGGGTGGTAGCATAGCTTATGCAGGGGGCAGGCTGTTCGTCGCGACGTGGTCGGGCATCGCTGAATATGACCCATCCAGCGGCACAGTTACCCTGTATGACTCCTCCAACTCGCCGTTCAGCTATGAGAGGAGCCCCACGAGCATGGCGGGCAGGGGGGAGATGCTCTATGTCGGAACATCGAACGGACTCGTCGTTCTGAACACGACCTCAGGAAGCTTTGCGGTCTATGATTTCAATGGAAACGGGATAAACGATGTGTGGGTCAGCGGGGACGAAGTCTGGATCGCATGGAACGGAGGGGCGGGCATATACAACGTAACCTCCGGAACCTACGAGCCTTATCTTGAGGGAGAAACCGCGTCGCTCGTCAGGGCATACGACGATGAGGTGTGGGTGGCGTTCCAGCAGGGGGGAGAATACGCCCTGTGGCACTACGACAGAAGCTCGGGAACGGCCGAGGTCTACAACTCAACAGACGGTCTTACCGGGGACTACATAAGCGACATGGCGAGGTCAGGAGGGCTGCTCTTCGTCACCTACAGCTACGGGAATGTGGTGTCTGTCTTCGATGGGAGCAGCTGGGACGTCATTAAACTGCCGGTGTCGTCTGTCGAGTCCTCGGGGGAGGGAGTTCTGTTCGGAGGAGCCCTCTTTGCCGTGTACTCAAAGGAGAGCTTTGAGTTCCCGGTTGTCCCTGGCAGGAACGAGCTGAGCATCGATATCGAGAAGCCGGGAGAACACGTGTATGCTTTTAAGCTGATGCTCGGAAAGCAGGTGCTCGATGAGAAGCTTCTGAGGGTGAAGACCTATGAGCACGCCATCTCCTTTGACCTCACCACGCCCAAACGCCTGTACAAGAGAGGGGAGAACGTCACGCTTGACGTGACGATAAGGAACGATGCTTCACTCGACGATACGGTTAGTTATGTCCTCTCCCTCGGAAATGAGCTTTACAGAGGAAACGTCTCCGTTGGGGCGGCGGAAGAGGTTCATCTGAGTTTCACAGTGAGGGCAGAGGAGAGCTTCAACACAACGCTGACGGTAAACGGAGAGTCCAAAAGTATAAGTATAAGCGTTGTGGAGCCGGAGGGAGAGGTTACCCTTGATGCCCCTGATGTCGTGGGATACGATGAGCCGTTCAATGCCACCCTGAGGATAACCAACACTGGGGAGGTGCCGCTTGAGCTCTCTGTGGAGTTTGAGGGAAGCAGAAACATCACGGTTATGCCGGGCGATTCTGTGATCATTGCAAGGGAGCTTAGGACAACGGATGACATGAGGATTATCGCGAGGATATCCGGAGACCTTAACGTGACCCTGGAGAAGGATGTGAGGATGGGCGAGAGGGTCGAGCTGAGGTTCAGCAATATAACCGCGGTTCCCGGTCTCGTTGAGGTTCCCTTCACGGTCAGGAACTCGGGGATACTCGACTCGCACTTTACGCTCACATTCAGGCGGGGGAACTGGAGCTCCTCGATGGACGTATCGGTTCCTGCCAGAGCCGAGATAAACATGACGCTGCCCCTTGAGCTAACGGAAGGAAACTACACGTACACCTACGAAACCAAATTCGGCAGCGGGAGCTTCCGGGTGGAGGTCATCGGGGAGAGGCTATCGATAACCCATTCGTTCGATGGGCAAAACTTAACGCTGAACGTAAGCAACCACGCTCCCCTTGACTTCTTCGGAACGCTGAAACTTGAATCCCGGCTTATCTCGAACGTCACCAACCTCACAGTGCCTGCAAGTTCGTGGAGACTCCTAAGCTTCCCGGTTGGCGAGCTTCGCAGGGGGAACTACAGCATAAGGGCGGAGATCGAGAGGGACGGCAGGAGAGTCCTGGAGAGGATTCTGGAGGTAAGAGCCGAGCCGGTGATATCGCTCAGCATTGGGGGGGTTAAGGATGAGTACAGAATCGGGGAGACCCTCAACGCCACCGTTAGGGTGAGGAACACCGGGACTGCGGGGGAGGAGTCACTGCTGGTTGTTGAAGTCCCGGGGATACACAGGGAAGAGATGCCCCTGAGGATAGGACTCAACGGGGAGAAGATTTACAACATCACCTTTGAGCTGCCGGAGGACTTGCCCAGCATGGGACTCAGCTTAAAGGCAGTTCTCGGAAATGTTACCGTAGAAAAGAGGTTCTACCTCAGGGGGGTTAACCTGAGCGTCGCGCTGAGCACGGATAGGGAATGGTACTACGAGGATGAGAACGTTACCATGACCCTAACGCTGACAAACCATGAGAACGTTACGCTTAGGGGCAACGTCACACTCTCCTGCGGGGCATTCAGCACGGCCGAGGACTTTGAGCTCGGAACGGGGATGGAAATGCTGAACTTCACGTTCCCGGCATGTCCAAGGGTCTTCTATCAGGTCGCGCTGAGCACGGGCAGGCTGATTCACATAGACTCAAGGCTCATCCAGATAAAGGAAAAGGATGCCGTGGTAACCCTGATAACCGACAAGGAGCGCTACCACGTCGGGGACGAGATGACCATATACATAACATCCACGAAGCCGGTTCAGGTTAGCCTTGCGGTCTTCAACAACGCGACGGTTGTGAACGTGACGAAGAACGCGACCGTCAGCTTCAGGGTTCCGGACGTTGAGAGTGGCACCTACAGGATATACTACTCCTACGGCAACGAGACCCTTACGAGGGAGTTTGATGTCGTTTCACCCGGCGCGAAGATACTCTCCTTTGAGCTGGAGAAGCAGCTCTTTGAGCCCGGTGAGAACGTTAGCTTCTCCGCCCTGGTGCATGCGGAGGAGGACGTCGTCGGCAAAGTTGTGGTGTGGCTCTACAGGGAGACGTCGCTCGTTGACTACTACTCGCAGCCCCTCAACCTCACGGCAGGGGACAACCGCGTAGACGTAACCACTGACATCACCGTTCCGAACGTGGGGACGTACACGCTGGTCTATGCGTTCTACCGCGGCCTTAACTCGACGGTTATAGCCTCGGGGAGCCAGAGCCTCCAGACCACGGGGGCGCTGATAACTTCAATGACAACTGACAGGGAGAGATACACTGAGGCGGAGAAAATTAACCTGACGCTTGTGATAACCGGAACCCCCGGAACCTATATGCTAAGGATAAGCGGAATTGAAGAGGTGCTGGAGAGGAACGTGACGATAAACGGGACTGAAGAGATAAGCCTGGCCCTGCCTGCGAGGCTCTTTGACAACAAAATTGTGGCCGAGCTGCTTATGGGCAACTACTCGACCTCAAGGCAGATCAGGGTGGAGGTGACCAACCTGCCCCCGTCAGCTTACTTCGAGGTCAGGGGCAACGTGAGCGTCAATTCCACACTCCTCTTCGATGCATCCCTGAGCACAGACCCCGGCAACGATTCCCTCACCTATTCATGGGACTTCGGTGACGGGACGGCTTTAACGTCTTCATCACCGACGGTCTCGCACGTATACACGGCAGAGGGCAACTACACGGTTACGCTGGTCGTGAGCGATGGAGAGGGCGGCACAGATATGGCGCTTATTGTGCTTGAGATATCCGCAGCAGGGGCTCCCAGGAACGTGACGGTGGTGTCAAGGGAAGGGGCGTTCAGAAAGCTCACGATGGTGGCTCAGGTATGGACATTCAGGTACCTCTATTACAGAACCGAATATGAGGAACTCATTGCAAGGGCGAGGGAGCTTGAGGTCGACAACGAGAGCCTGGCGGCGATAATGATGATTCACGAGGAGGCTGAGATGCTGATTGTGGCAGGATGGCGGGCAAAGGACGTGGCTGAGGTTCTCAGGATATGGACCCTTGGAAGCAGGATTCCAAACATAATAAAAGTTAGAAGAGCTTACCTGCTTGAAAAAGAGGCTGTAAAGCGACTTAAAGACCTCCTGGGGCTTTAAGCCCCTTTATTTTTTGCCACGGTTTTCATCCTCTAACAATGTGCTGTCATTTGTTCAAAAATTTATCCAAAAAACTTAAATCATGCCAGCTAACTCAGTATTAAGCGGGTTAAATGATACCAAGAACGATGAGCACCCAACATCCTGACAACGTGTTTATTCCCTTCTTTGCCCAGGAGCCCACCCTCGGTGGGGAGGATGAGGTAACGGAGGCCTTTTATGCCTTCAGCGTCCTCGGAATAGAGGAGCAGATGTGGGACTTTGAGGGCAAAGAGGTGGATGAGTTCGTCATCAAAAAGCTCTTTGAGAGGTACGGCTACTTTTTTAAGGAACGCAGGCTGGGGAAGGAGTTTAGACTGACGCCGAGAGTTCCAAACCCGAGTGTTGAAAAGACAGAGGCAAAGCTTCTTCTGGAGACGCTGGAGAGCATCCCGCGTTCAGCCGATTATGCCAAGATATTCTACGGTGAAGAGGTAATCCCGATATTTGAGGTCATTCTGCCCATGACCACTTCCTCCGAGGAGATCGAGCGGGTTTATGAGCTCTACAGGCGCTACATCGCTGGAAAGCAATACAAGAGGGTCCACGACGTAAAGATATACGAATGGATAGGGGAGTTTTTCCCCAGAGAGATAAGCGTGATTCCCCTATTCGAGACGAAGGAGGCCATCCTAAACGCCCACGAAATCCTTGAGGAGTACATGACGGGAAAGGACATTGAACACCAGCGCGTTTTCCTGGCCAGGAGCGACCCTGCAATGAACTACGGTCTGATAAGTGCAGTCCTTTATGACAAATACGCTTTATTCAAGCTCCGGGAGCTCGAAGAGGAGATGGGGGTTGAGATATATCCCATAATCGGGGTTGGGGGCGCTCCCTTCAGGGGGCACTTCACACCGGGGAACGTTAAAGGGGTTCTGGAGGAGTATGCAGGCGCCCAGACATTCACAGTCCAGAGCTCATTTAAGTATGACAACACCCCAAAAGATGTCATAAAGGCCGTGGAGAAGATAAAATCCTCGAAGAGGGGAAAAGCGGAGGCAATAGGGGAGGAGATGTTTGAACTCCTTCCAAAATATGAGAGGGCCTATTCAGCGGAGCTCAGGGCTCTGGCGCCGTTTATAAGGGAGGTGGCGAAATACGTCCCCTCAAGGAGGAGAAGAAAGCTCCACATCGGCCTTTTTGGGTACTCAAGGGAGGTCAACGGCATGGCTTTACCCAGGGCCATAAAGTTCACCGCATCCCTCTACTCCCTTGGAGTCCCGCCTGAGCTCCTTGGACTGAGTGCTTTGAGTGAAAGTGAATTAGACCAGATTAGCGAGTATTATAAAGGCCTTTACAGGGATATCGAGTTTGCCCTCCGCTACTTCAACCCGGGAGCGGTGGAGAAGTTCAGGTTCCTAAAGCCCATAGCCGGCCTTCAAAGGGAGCTTGGAGTCGAGCCCGTCGGGGAGTACGGGGCGATAACCACGAGGATCCTGAGAGGGGAGTTTGATGAGGGCTTAATAGTGGAGGCAGCGGGCTTGAGGGGGTTTCTGGGCTGAGTTAGGTTTTAATAGCCTCACACCGGAAAAGCATACGGTGAGCATTAATGCTCGCGGAGTTCATACTGGGCTTTTCATTCACCCTCGCGTGGGCGGGATTGTTTATTTTGACTGGGCGACAGAAGAGCATAGTGAAAGCGTCGCTGGGCGTTTTTCTTTTATTCACCGCTATGGGCGCGATAAACTACCTTAAATGGCACCTTGGTGAGCCTTTTGGGTGGCTCCTCGGCCTCATCACGGGCTTTCCTTCTGGTCTATGGCTCGTCCAGAAAGTTGGACCGGAAAAACCCAGCGAGGAGTCTTTGGTGGCTCTCTTCCTCCTTGGCCCGCTCATCTTCGCGGTCGTCCTCATAGCCATCCTGTTTCTCTGAGACCCATGGAAACTTACAAATATTGCCTTCCATAGAAGGAAAGATTTGTGCGATATTTCCCTGGATAGAAGACCATATCCAAGAGGGATGGAACGTGTGAGGTAGGGTTAAACGCAAGATGAGTTTTGATCTAAGAGCTATAAGTTAATGGCATTAACAGAGTCTTTGGGTTTATCTTCTCCTGCCATATTTTTTAATTTTATGACCCGCTTTGCGATGTCATCATGACCCATTTTTTCTAATTTGTTACTGAAGTTGTATGGCACAGAATTAACGAATCTCCGCAGTTCTACTTCTCTTATCTCTTTGGGACTCTTTTTGAGCTCTTCCATTATTGACTCTAACTCTGAGATACACTTACTTAATGTTTGTTCAAGATCTTTTCTAACGTCTGGGACAGAATTAATGAAATCTAACAATTCTAACAATACAACAAGTGCACTCAACAAGGCTTCAAATATACCGGATATAATATTAAGCACCCACAACGCATTGTTTGTAGTTATCTTTCCTGACTTAGCTTGATCAATGGTTTTTAATGCAATGGCTTTTAAGTTGGAAGCTATGTCTCTGATAAATCTTATATCCTCCTTAACCTTTTGGCTATCTTTTTCTGTCAGGTGTGGTCTGACAGCATTTTTGACATTGTCTTTTAGCTCCTTTAGCTTCTCCAAGAAATCGGATATCATATAGATCCAGATTTCGCTTAAGATATACGTTGTAGTCTGCACCGTTGGTATTTGAATAGCGTTATACGCAATGTTAAAAAGCTTCTTTCTTTCTCTAGGGTTCATAATACTTCTGAGAAGGTTATATATAACACTTCTTTTGAGGTTTAGCATTAGGAAGGAATTCCATAAAAAAAGCGGAAGAATTACAAGATTAAATATCCCCCAAAAGATACAAATTAAGAATGGCCAGCTAAAGTTTCTGGAGGTGTTTCTTTCGACAATAAAACTAACATTTTGAAGCATTAAAAGTGTAAATATAATCGAGGCAGCATATGAAATAATAACTGCCCAGAACTCACGCTTAGAACGGAAATCTTCAAATACAACTTCAAAATACTCCTTTGGAGTAAGTTGAATAGCTACGAGAGTGATAGTCACATAAATAGCCATAATCGTTCCTTCTATTTGAGATAATGCGCTTAAAAGGTACCTTAAATCCTCAATGTTAAAATCCTGAAATGATCCAAGTTTTAGGAAGACTAACATAATCTCTATGCTTATTACAACAGCAAGGAGATAAGAGGGAAGAGGTTCATAACTTTTTATTGTTTTTATCAGGCTGTTGTTCATAAATCTAATTATGCACTCTCAGTTTAAAAAATTTGCAGAACAATGCTCAAAATAAAAAGAGGGAGTTCCTCACTTCAGCCACCTCTCCATCCATCCGGCTATCAGCTCAAGCCTCCTAACCCTGTGCTTCGGCTTTCCGCCCCTGCTGAGGTCGTGGTTCTCGCCGGGGAAGATGGCCAGCTCAACGGTCTTGCCTAGGTATTTGAGCGCCGTGTAGAACTGGAGAGCCTCGGGAAGCCAGCAGCGGTAGTCCTCCATCGAGTGGATTATGAGGAGCGGAGTTTCCACGTTTGGAGCATACTTCAGCGGGCTCTTCTCCCAGTAGCCGTCGGTGTTGCTCCACGGGTCGCCGCCTATCTGATCGGGCGCGAAGAAGTAGCCGATGTCAGTTGTACCAAAGAAGCTCACCCAGTTGGAGATTGAACGCTGGGTTACAGCGGCCTTAAATCTGTTTGTGTGCCCCACTATCCAGTTGGTCATGAAGCCGCCGTAGGAGCCGCCGGTGACGCCAATCCCCTCCGCATCGATGAAGTCGAAGCGCTTAACGGCTTTGTCGACGACTTCCATTAGATCCTGGTAGTCCCTCTCACCGTAGTGCCCTCTTATGTCCGCGAAGTCCTCGCCGTAGCCGTCGCTCCCGCGTGGGTTGGAGAAAATTACAACGAAGCCTTTCGCTGTTAAAACGTGGAACTCGTGCATGAAGGAGTAGCCGTAGGCTGTCTTAGGCCCGCCGTGGATTTCCAGAACGGCCGGATACTTTTTGCCCGGCTTAAAACCAACGGGCTTCATGATCCAGGCGTCTATCTCAGCACCGTCGCTGGCCCTGACGGTGAAGTGCTCCGGCTTCGAGAGCTTGTACTCCCTTATCCAGCCGTTGAAGTCCGTGACCTTCTTTTCCTTCCCGCCACGGAGAACGTAGAGCTCCGTTGGAGTGACCGCGTCCTGGGCGGTGAAGGCTATGTAGTCCCCGATGGCAAAGCTCTCGACGCCCCTATTGCCACCTACAACCCTCTCAATCTTCCCCTCAAGGTTTACCCTGAAGAGGTTTGCCCTCGGGCCATCCGTTGCCACGTAATAAACCCAACCGTCTCTGAAAACCAGCTCGGCCCTCTGGCTTCCGCGGACGTCGCAGTTGAGGGAGTTGTATGCCGAGCGATCAAGCTTAGCTGTGAGCTTCCTCATCTCACCCGTCTCCGGGTTGTAGTGGTAGATGTGGGTGTTTGTTGGAATGCCCCTCTCGCGCGTGTTTGCCTTGAGGATGAACGTGCCGTCGTCGAGGGGAATGAAGTCCTGAACGCTCCACTCTCCGGGTGTTAGGCGCTTCGCCTTCCTGCCGTCCAAGAGATAGAGGTCGCTCACCATCGGCTTCCTCTCGCGGTCTTCCTGGGCAATGAAGTAGAGCCTGCCCTTGTGGAAGCGAACCTGCGAGACGTCGAGGTTCTTGGGGGTTAAGCGCCTTTTTCTGCCCGTCTCGATGTCCACCAGATAGACGACGCTCCTCTTTCCGTAGACCCAGCCGACACCGTTGAACCAGAAGGGAATCTCCTTGATGACGTGGACGTCGTCCTTCGGCTTCTTCTCGATGTCCACTGGCGTGACGACCGCTATGCCCTTTCCGTCCTCGGTGAAGCGGAGGTTCTTAATCCCGTACTTGAACTTCGCTAAAAGCCTCGCCTCGCCGCCGTCGGTCGGGATTACGTACAGCTCGGCCTCCTTGCTCTCCTTATCTCGCTTTGATGTGAATGCTATGAGCTTCCCGTCAGGGGAGAATCTCGGGTTTCCGTCCTTCTTTCCTGCGGTGAAGGGCCTAACCTTCCTGCCGTCGTAGATGTAGAGCCTTGAGAAGTAGTCGTCCTTCTCAACGCTTATCTCCGTCACCTGGAAGACGAGCCTTTTCCTGAAGGCGTCAATGTTTCCCACGAACTTGAACTTCCCGAGGTCTTTAATGTCCAATCCCTTAGGCATAAGAATCACCGAATAAACTGGATGCATTTCGTATAAAAGCTTAGCGTTTCGATGGTTATCGAGAAGCTTTAAAAACCGCCTAACCTTTTTAAGCCCCCCCAACCTCTCTCCTATGGGGGGGTCGCCATGACCGTTAAGATTCGTTTTGACAGGGAAGTGAGAGACTACGCAAAGGGTGAGAAGGTTAAGGACTCGGTTCTCAGGCTCACCGAGACGGCTTTAGCTCAGGCGCTTGAGAAGTTCCACAGGAGAATGATAATCATAGAAGGGGACACGCTGAGGAAGGCGGAATTAGCCGGAATTCTCGCGGGAGCCTCCGCCAAGGTTCTGAGTGAGGTCATAGAAGAGCTTAAAGAGAAAAGGTTAAGGGATGAAAGTGAGGATAAAATAGAGGTTCTCTACGCCACAGATGCACTCGGCGAGGACACCTTTGGAAGGAAGCGCTACGAGGCTTTCAGGAAGCACTTCGACCTTCTGGCTGGAGGGGCTGAGGTTAAGGCGGTTACCTTCAAGCACACCCGCGATATTCTTGGCAGGACGTACGACCTGCTCGTCCTGGACATGAGCTACGATTATTCTCCAAACGACCTCGGTAGAATCATCGAGACGGTAAGGGGTGGCGGGCTGATATTCATCCTCGCCCACCCATTCGAGAAGTGGAAGAACATGTGGACGGGCTTCCACAAGAGCCTCGTCACGCCGCCCTACACCATAGACGACGTCAAAAAGCGCTTCAACAGGCGCCTCATCAGGAAGTTCACCGAGCACGACGGCATCTACATAATCACCGAGAACGGAAAGGCCAAAAAGAAGCCGAAGAGAAACAAGAGTCAGGCAAAGATTAGATCCAGAAAGGGCGTTGAGATTCCAGAAGATACCCTTTTCCCGCGCGAGCTCTACGAGATGGCCCTCACCGAGGGGCAGGTTGAGGTCCTCAAGGCCTTCGAGGAGCTGGTTGAGGAGGAGGGCATGCTCGTCCTCACCGCCGACAGGGGAAGGGGCAAAAGCGTCTCCGTTGGAATAGCCGCGATAGGCCTCGCTCTTGCCCTGAAGAAGCGCACGAGGGTAGTCGTTACCGCTCCCGAGCCGGAGAACGTCCAAAGCTTATTCCGCTTCGCCAAGAGAGCCTTAGAAAGACTTGGCTTTAAGCCCCACGTCGTCGAGGAGAGGGGCCTCATCAAGGAGCTCTACGCGAGGAAGATCGGGCTTAGATATTACCCTCCGGCCGAAGGGTTCAAAAAGAGCGCCGATTTGTACATCCTCGATGAAGCAGCTGGAATCCACGTGCCTATACTCCACAGATACCTCAGCAAACCACGTGTCGTTTATTCTTCAACAATCCACGGCTATGAGGGTGCTGGCAGAGGCTTCTCGGTCAAGTTCCTGAAGAGGGCCAGGGAGAAGAGGCAGTTTAAGGAGCTCCACATGGAGGAGCCGATACGCTACGCCGAGGGCGACCCGATAGAGAAGTGGCTCTTTGACGTCCTCCTCCTCGACGCCGAGCCTGTCGAGCTGAGGGAGAAAGACTTCGAGCTGATAAAGAACAAGGAGGTCTACTTCGAGGAGCCCGACCTCGACGACTGGTTCGAGAACGACAGGGAAGACCTCAGAAACTTCGTCGGCATCTACATCCTTGCCCACTACCGCAACAGGCCCAGCGACGTTGCCCTGCTGGCAGATGCCCCCCACCATCGGGCCCGCGTCCTTCGCCTGAAGAACGGCAAGATAGTTACGGCGATTCAGATAGCGGAGGAGGGCAACATACCCAAGAAGGTAATCGAGAAGATGGCGAAGGGCTACAAGCCGCGCGGCAACATAATCCCGGACATGATGGTCAAGCACCACATGGCGAAGGAGTTCGCGAAGCTGAAAGGCTACCGCATCGTGAGGATAGCGACGCACCCGGACGCGATGGATATGGGACTTGGAAGCAAGGCGCTGGAGCTCCTTGAGAAGGAAGCGAGGGAGAAAGGCCTCGACTGGATCGGCTCGGGCTTTGGGGCGAGTGAAGAGCTCGTGCGCTTCTGGGTCAGGAACGGCTTTGCGGTAGTTCATCTCAGTCCAGCCAGAAACCCTGTTAGCGGCGAATTCACCGCTATAGTCCTCAAGCCGATAAGCGAGAGGGCGAAAAAGATCATCAAGAAGGCCAACGACGAGTTCCGCATAAGGCTGACGGAGTGGCTGGGCGATACCCACCGCGAGATCGAGCCCGAGATAGTCAGGTGGCTTTTCGAGACACCCTTTGGAGAGGCGGTGGAGTATCCGATTCACCTCACGGAGGTTCAGAGAAAACGTCTCGACGCCTTCACTGGCAAGGTTCTCACCTACGACACCGTCGTCGACGCGGTGAAGCCAATAGTCAAGCTCTACTTCCTCGACGGCTGGATGAAGCCCTACCTTGACGAGAGGCAGATAAAGCTCCTCATCTACCGTGTTTTGCAGGCCCACAGCTGGGAGGAGACGGCAAGGCTGATAGACAGAACCGAGACATTCACGATGATAGAGGTCAGGGACATCATCAGGGGGCTGTGGTACTACTACAAGAGGATCCTGAAGTGATACCGGTTGCGGGCTGGCAGAATGCATCGGACAACCTTTAACCTTTTATACTTTGGATGCTTAATCTATTTGAATTCCAATCGATTACAGCGGTGACGCCTATGCCCAGTAGATGGGAGAAAATTATTGCAATAACAAAGGGAGGAGTGCAGAGCATAGCAACGATGAAGCTGAAAATTCAGAGGGGCAAAAAAATCGCCCTTCTTATAGACGGGCCGAATATCCTGAGGAAGGAGTTCGGGGTAAAGCTTGAGGACATAATGGAGGCGCTGGAGGAGCTCGGGAACATCCGCGTGGCGAAGGTTATTCTCAACCAGTATGCCCCCCAGGGGCTGATAGAGGCCGTGGCAAACCAGGGCTTTGAGCCCGTAATTGTCTCGGGAGAAACGGGAGTAAAAATGGCTGTTGAGGCTATGAGGGAAATCTACAACCCGCACATTGACATCATAGCCCTTGCCACAAGAAATGCGGAGTTTCTACCTGTCATTCTCAAAGCAAAGGAGAAGGGGAAGGAAACCGTCATAATAGGTGTTGAGCCCGGGTTTAGCGCTGCCCTGAAGCATGCGGCGGATTATACGATAATCCTGAGCCCGAGGGGTGGAGGACAATGAAGGACAAGCTGTTCAGGATATTAAGGCGCGGGGAGACTGAGAGGGAGGAGAAGGAAGAAGCCAGAAAGGCCAGAAAGATTCCAAAGAAATCAATAGGCCTCATAATAGATGGGCCGAATATCCTGAGGAAGGAGTTCGGGGTAAAGCTTGAGAACATCAAGGAAGCCCTTGAGAGGATAGGAAACATCCGCGTGGCGAAGGTCGTTCTCAACCAGTACGCTCCCCAGGGGCTGATAGAGGCCATAGTCAATCAGGGCTTTGAGCCCATAATAGTTGCAGGGGACACCGATGTCAGGATTGCCATAGAGGCCATGGAGTTAATATACAACTCCGATGTTGAGGCAATCGCCATAGCAACGCGTGATGCCGACTTCCTCCCCATAATAAGCGAGGCGAAGAGAAAGGGGAAGGAGGCGATAGTTATAGGTGTTGAGCCGGGCTTCAGCGTGGCCCTTCAGAATGCCGCTGATTATGTCATAACAATGGAAGGACTCCACGGCGGAGAAACCAAATAGCTTTTAAATGGCCCTCCTTCAGGTAGTATTGATGGCCATGATGCTTGAACTGGCGTTGTTTGCAGTGGGCTTAGTCATGCTCATTAAGGGCAGTGACCTGTTTGTGGAGGCCGCCAGCAGGACTGCCAAGGATTTCGGAGTGAGCGAGTTCATAATCGCCCTCGTTCTTGCGAGCATTGCAACAACCCTTCCTGAAGTTACGGTCTCCGCTCTGGCCGCATACAGGGGGGAGAGCGGTATTGCTCTGGGCAACGCCATAGGCAGCGCCCTGGCAAATATTGCCCTCATACTGGGGATTTCTGCAATGATAATGCCCCTGAAGGTTGATAAAACCGCCTGGGAAAACTCGCTCTTTCTCCTTGCTGTAACCGGTTATGCGACTTTGATAATGCATGATGGGGTGATATCCCGGCTTGATGGCCTCAGCCTGATTCTGATATATTTTGGATTCCTCTACTATCTTTACAGGAAGCACATGACGCTTGAGGAGGTTAGCGAGAGGGAGGGAGACCCCAAAAAAGATGCCCTCATCCTCCTTGGAAGCGGTATTGTCGTGGTTGTCGGTGCTAAGCTGGTCGTCAACAGTGCCGTTACGCTGGCGGAGGCTTTTGGTATCTCCGAGGCGGTTATAGGCTTAACCCTGGTTTCAATAGGAACATCCCTGCCCGAGCTGACGAACTCCCTGACAGCGACCCTAAAGAGGATACCCAACATAAGCGTCGGCAACATAATAGGAGCCGACATACTCGATATTCTCATGGTTCTCGGAATAGCATCGCTTATAAGGCCCATTCAGGTCGACCCGGAGACTTTTTCCGTAACCCTCCCGCTGGCCCTTTTTGCAATGCTAGTCCTCACGGTTTCTCTAAGATTGAACAGCAGGGTCGGGAGAAAGAGCGCCTCCATTTTCCTGGTGATATACGCATACTTCCTTTACCTGCTGTTCCACTGAAGATGGAATTCTCCGCAATATTTTTAACTCCATGATATTACCAGTTTTTGAAAATTTAAAAATCGGTTGTGGAGGGTGAAAAATGAAAAAGGGCGGTATGATACTCGGCCTGATCATCGTGCTCTCATTGATTGGCACGGTGCATCCGGTCAAAGCACAGGAGAACGAGCTCGTAATCTATGCATACGACAGCTTCGTCTCCTACGGCCTCGCAAATGCAACCATTCCAAAATTTGAGAAGATGTATGGCGTTAAGGTCAAGGTCATAACCGCCGGTGATGCCGGTGAGGTTCTCAACAGGCTGATACTCGAAAAGGACAAACCCCAAGCGGATGTTGTTATAGGTATTGACAACAATCTCCTTGCAAAGGCCATCGAGGCAAACGTCCTTGAGCCATACAAGCCGAAAAACATCGATGTCGTTCCAAAAGACCTCATATTCGACCCAACATATCATGTGGTGCCCTTTGACTACGGCTTCATAGCGGTGGTGTATAAGAAGGATAAGGTTAAAAATCCCCCCATGAGCTTCGATGACCTGACAAAGCCAGAATGGAAGAAGAGCCTTATAATCGAAGACCCCAGAACCAGTTCAACCGGCATGGCCTTTCTGCTCTGGACGATAGCTGTTTACGGCGATAGGTGGCTCTACTTCTGGGAGAAACTCAAGCCCAACATATACCAGATAACCAAGGGATGGGATGCTGGCTGGGAGATGTGGGACAAGGGGGAGGCACCCCTCTTTGTTAGCTATGCAACCGACCCGGCCTACGATGCATATTACTACACAAACGGCAGCGAGCCCAACATCGGCGCTGTAATCTTCAAAGAAGGCGGTTACCCCCAGATCGAAGGCATTGGAATCGTTAAGAACTGCAGGCATCCTGAGCTTGCAAAGAAGTTCATCGAATTTGTTCTGAGCGAGGAGTTCCAGAAGGAGGTAGCGCTCCACAACTGGATGTTTCCCGTGAATAAAAACGTGCAGCTTCCCGGAGTGTATAGGTATGCCGCAAAACCGGACAGGCTCGTTACGCTTGATCCAAAGAAGATAGAGCAGAACTACAAAAAGTGGCTTGACCAGTGGACGCAGCTAATGGTTGAGGGCAAGACTCCCGACGAAATTCTTGGAAAAACCGGCACATCGGAATCAAAGGGCTCAATCTGCGGGCCTGCGTTTGTTGTGGCTTTATCTCTGATTTCCCTGCTCTGGAGGAGGTTGGGTTTTTAGGTTTTTTAGTTTTGGTTTTCGGTTTTAATTTTTAGTTGGCCTATACCCTCCCAATTCTTGAACTCTTAATTCCCGATTCTTAATTTCTGGAAAACGGCTCTCCTCCCGTAAGAGCGGGAGAACTTGACCGGAGAACAGCTTCTGGTGCGGGGGCGGGGATTTGAACCCCGGAACCCCTACGGGACAGGACCCTCAATCCTGCGCCTTTGACCAGGCTCGGCAACCCCCGCGCCTGCATTTATTTCCGTGTTGAAGCATTTATAAATCTTTCTGTGCCTGTATGAGCGTTCGATACCGGGGGGTGTCCGAAATTATTGATGTATGTCAAGTTATGCGGTCGGTTCTTCAAATGGTGTTCCCTGAGACTGCAAAAACTTCAAAATAATGAACCGTCAAACAAGACAATCCCACCTCTTGGACACGCCCTTAGATACCGAAAAACTTATAAAATGAAGTTCAGCCGTTATAATTGGCTGGGGGCCGGTAGCTCAGCATGGTTAGAGCGCGGGACTCTTAATCCCGTGGTCGGGGGTTCGAATCCCCCTCGGCCCGCCATTCACATTTGCGGTTCTTCTCGATTATTGAGTCCAGAAGAAGCGCCCAGACTAAGAAGAAGGAGTTAAGAAAATGAGTTTTGAAGCTTTGGGGCTTTCAGAGAACACTCTGGACGCCGTTCGCAGAAAGGGCTTTTCTGAGCCCACCGATATTCAAAGGGAAGTTATACCCCGCCTTCTGGAGGGGGAGAGGGATATAATAGGGCAGTCACAGACAGGGACAGGTAAAACAGCGTCATTCGCCCTGCCACTCATCGAGATGATTGATGAGATGGAGAGATCCGTGCAGGCTATAATCCTCACACCCACGAGAGAGCTGGCCCTGCAGGTTGCGGATGAAATAAAGTCCCTCAGGGGAAGAAAAAGGATAAGGGTTTTTGCCGTCTATGGGGGCCAGCCGATAGGTCCCCAGATAAGGGCTCTGGAGAGGGGGGTTCATATAGTTGTTGGAACTCCGGGGAGGGTTCTTGATCACCTCAGAAGGGGAACCCTGAGGCTCGATGGAATAAGGTACTTCATTCTCGATGAGGCCGACAGAATGCTTGATATGGGCTTCATAGACGATATAAAGACCATCCTCAGGGAAACACCCGAGGATAAGAGGGTTCTGATGTTCTCCGCTACAATGCCGAGGGAGATAATCCGGCTGGCGAAGAGATACATGGGCGATTACGAGCTGATAAAAACATCGGAGGATGAACTTGTCCCGGAGCTTGTGGAGCACGAGTACGTGGAGGTTGTGCCCGCGAGAAAGCTCTCCCTCCTGAAGGACATACTCGACGAGGGATTCTACGGAATTGTCTTCTGTCAGACGAAGAGGGAGACGCGGGAGCTTGCCGGCAAGCTCGCCCGTGCGGGCTATCCTGCAGAGGCTCTAAACGGGGACATGACGCAGAGGGCCAGGGAAAGCACCTTCTGGCGCTTTAAGAGGAGAAAAACAAAAATCCTCGTTGCGACGGATGTTGCCGCAAGGGGAATAGATGTTCGGGAGATAACCCACGTGGTCAACTACTCCCTTCCCCAGAACCCCGATGCATACATCCACAGGATCGGGAGAACAGGGAGAGCGGGGCGGAAGGGAACGGCGATTACCCTCATAATGCCGGGAGAGTATAAGAAACTCCGTTACATAGCTCAGGTCGCGGGAATCAGGATTAACAAATCGGAGCTTCAGGGGGACTACAGACCGAGTAAGGAGGATTATGGCTATTATTCAGAGCATGAAGGGCATGAGAGGCGAAACTACCCCAGAAGAAGATACAGAAGGTATTAGGGTTGGCTTTCTTGCCTGTGCAGATGGTGGGCTTTTCGCTCCGTTTTTATTTTCCATTCCAGCCAGAAGGATGATCAGTCTTCAAATAGGCTTTTGGAAGGAACGTATAAAAAACCATGGCAAAAACTCTTTAAATTCCGGGGGATAGGTGTAAGGGAGGGGGTGAGGAAGATGCTCGAATCACTGTGGAGCTTTATCAACCAGTATTTCATCCAGCCGATGTACACGAGAAGCGGTTACAACGCGTATAACACTTTTATATATGCATTCCTCTTTGGCTTTGGAGTCATATATTCATATAGATATATAATCAGACCCCTGAAAATTAAGGTCGATGAGAGGCTTTTCTGGGCTGTTACGCCGATGATTGTTTTTGGAGCGACGGTCAGGGCCCTCGTTGATGGCGGCGTTCTGCCGGAAAATCCGTGGATTCTGACGCCCGGAATATTCTTCACGGCTTTCCTCCTGATAGTCCCGGCATTGGTTATTGATGCAAGGATGAAAACCTATCCTAAAATCACTGTGGCATGGGGGCTGGTTCTTGCCCTCTGGGCCAACTACATGCTCGTAACCCATGCCAGGAACTGGGAGCCCTACGAGCTTACTTTGCTGCACACGTTCGTCTCGTGGGTTCCTGTTTTCGTGATTTACAGGTACAGGCCGTTTGACAGGCTCTACCTCTATCCGGTGCTGGCTCACCTGTACGACATGGGGTCAACGGTCGTTGCCATACACTTCTACGGCTACCGTGAAGTGCACTGGCTTGAGAACATCCTCGTGGGGCATTTCGGAGCATACTTCTACTACCCGTGGATAACCTTCATACTTGTGGTCGTCTACTATGGGCTCAGGTGGCTCGTTCCCGACGAAGAGGAGCGCTATTTCTGGTACCTCGCAATATACATTCTCGGCTTGGGGCCCGCCATAAGGGATCCGGCGCAGATGGTGATGCAGATAGGAGGCTGAGCATTCAGCCGTTCCTTTTTCCTCTTCCATCCGGCCTTCTCCGGGTCTGGTTCCGTGTTCTCCCTTTTCCTTGGTCTCTCTGGCTTGCAGGCCTTTGATACCCCCTCCTGCCCCCGTAGTCCCGGCGTATCATCCTGCCCTCCTCAATTTCCCTTCTAAGGAGCTTGGCCTCCTCCTCGGCACTCCTTACGCGGAATACCCTCGCGATTCTCTCTATCGCTTCGAGCTTCCTCACGATGCCGTCGAGCCACGTGAAGACGTCGCCCGGATAGACTATCAGCCCGTAGACCTTCCTGAAGTGCTCCGCTATCTGGGTCGGGTGTTTGCCGTTCCTCCTCAGCTCAATTATCATATCGCTCACGCGCTCCATCGCGTGCTCGGTGCAGTCTTCTTCGCCACACATGAAGAACTCCTGATAGAGCGTGAAGAGCCTCTCGGCGGCGTTGGGGCTCAGCTCGGGAATCACTTTATCCAGTTCATCGAGTATTGAGGCAAAGCTCGGCGAGAAGACGTTTGCACTCAGCCTCCCCCTAACTGCCCCCTCAAGCTCCCTCTGGAGCGTCCCGCTAAGGTAGAGGTTCTCGAAGGGGAGGAGCTTGACGGCTATCCACCGGGCGGGCTTCTTTCCGAGGTTATCCCTTATGAACTCCGCCTCCTCGGGCAGGAGGAAGCTCATGCTGACCGCTCGCCCGTAGGGCGTGACCTCAACTAAAGAGCCCCTGAGCCGGACGAAGCCGAACTCCCCAAGCTTTTCGAGAACCTTCTCGGCGCTCTGGTTGGCGCCGAGGCATTTGGACTGGACATCCTCGATGACGTCGAGGCGGTTGAAGACGCAGGAATGTGCTAAAACGTTGTCCTGCTCCAGCTCATCGCTCCACTCGACGAGGACGGGCTCAATCGGTGCGGTGAGGAGCTTGAACGCAACCTCGTCCTCCGAGCTTTCCATCTGGGCAGAATACTTCCTCCCGGGCTCGACTATGAGATATACCCTGCCCTTCTCGTGGTAGAGGGGCCTTCCCGCCCTTCCGAGCATCTGGTGGAACTCTCTCACCGTTAACCACTTGTTGCCCATCGCGAGGCTCTCGAAGATGACCTGAGAAGCTGGGAAGTCAACGCCGGCACCTAGGGCGGCGGTTGTAACCACAACGTCGAGCCTCTGGGCCAAAAACTCCATCTCGGTGAGCTTTCTCTGCTTGTAGGGCAGGCCGGAGTGGTAGGGCTTCGCTTTCAGGCCTTTGCTCGTGAGATAGGCAGATAATTCATGAGTCCTCTTGCGCGAGAATGTGAAGACTATCGTCTGTCCCCTGTAGCCCTGCCTTGACTTCTTGTTTGCCTCTGCACGGCAGAGAACCGCTATGTGGCGCCACTTCTCGCTCTCATTCCTCGCTATGATTATGTGCCTCTCCAGATCAACCGGCCTCTCGTCGTAGAGGACAAGCTTCAACCCGAGTTCTCTGGCCAGCTCGTCAGGGTTCCCGACGGTGGCGCTCAGGCCTATGAACTGGGCATCTGGGTAGAGCCTCCTTAAGCGAGCTATTAAACCGTCCAGCCTCGGCCCGCGCTCCTCGTCGTCTATCATGTGGATTTCATCTATCACTATGGTTCCGACATTGCCGATCTTCCTCCCGGCCCTTAGGAGGTAGTCTATCCCCTCGTAGGTTCCGACGATTATGTCCGCGTCTATCCCAGTATCAACCACAACAAGCTCGTCCCTCGTCTTAATCCTGCTCATTCCGACCCTAATGGCCACGCGGAGGCCGAGCTTGGAATATCTCCGTTTAAAGTCCTCGTACTTCTGGTTTGCCAGAGCCACAAGCGGAACGAGGAAGAGAAGCTTTTTCCCCTTCATGGCCTTTGGGACGCCGGCCAGCTCACCGATGAGGGTCTTACCGCTTGCTGTGGCAGAGACCACGAGGAGGCTCTCACCTTCGAGGAGGCCGTTTTTTATAGCCAAACTCTGGACGGGGAGAAGTTCATTGACCTCCTCCGCCTTGAGAACGGATTTAAACCCCTCCGGGAGGTCGAGCTCGTCGACCTTTACCCTATCCACCCTGACGTGTTTTGCCTTCAGCTCGTCCCACCTGGTTATCTCGGGATGCTTCGTCGGGTCAAAGCGGGGGTCGAAGGCGTAGAGAACCTTATCGAGGTCTCTAAACCTGTCGAGGAGCTTCTTCGCCTGGTCGAACATGGCGATGCTTCTGAACCTGAAGCGGAGCTCCCTCTTCAGTTCGTCCTCGGCGCAGCGCTCGCATATGTATTCATTGTGGTATTTAATCCGGTTGCCCTCGGTGAGGACGGTGATTTTACCCCCCAGAAGGCACAGCCTACAGAGTTCGGCCTTTTCAACGCGCCTGTTCTGGAGCCTCCTCCTGAAGTAGTCCTCCCACTCGTCGGCATTGACGAGAACTATTCTGCTCTGCCTGAGTAGCTTCTCAATCTCCTTGGGGTTGCGGTACTGGCTCCCCTCAAGAACCTTGAAGAGCCTTCCCTCGCGCATTATAAACCTGTAGATTTTATCAGCTTTGAGATTTTGCATCCCTGAGAGCTTTTCGGGCTCGCTCTCGATGAAGAAGGCATCTAACTCGTTTTTCTTTCGCCCCTTCCTCATTACAAAGAGCATCTTCACCGCCTCTTGGGGATCACAATGCCGCTCTCCTTTATCGTGTCGAGTATTATGGTAACCTCCGCCCTCTTCATGTTCTTTCCGAAATACCTCCTTGAAAGCTCCCCGAGAAACTTTCTGACGCCGTCAACGTCACTGAAATTGGCCCTGATAATGATCTGGGCTTCTCCGGTTCTCCTGTAGATTCCCTGTACATGTTCCAGCTCTGCCAGACGGTAGAGGGTTCTGTCTGTTCTGTCATCATCCACCATGAGCTCCACCTCTATGATGGCCTGGATGAACTCGTTTAGAAAGGCGGGGTCGACCACCGCTGTGTATCCCCTGATGGCCCCTAATTTTTCAAGCTTCTCCAGTCTGCTTTTAACGCTCGCGGGGGATAAATTAACTTTATTCCCGAGTTCTGTCAGGGTAATCCGTCCATTTTTCCTCAGCTCCCGTAAAATGGCCTCATCTTTTTTGTCAATCCCCGGCATGATGATCAGAAGAAGAATGAAAAAAGGGAGTTATTATCTTTTCGCTCAGCGGGTTATCTTTATCTCCCTCATCAGCTCAAGGGGCTCCGGGTTCTTCTCGAAGTACTCCCTGACCGGCTTGAGGAGGTCAATGAGGTATTCTGCCACCGCGTTCTTGAGGTCGAGCGGGTGGAGCTTGCCCTCGGCAAAGTCTCTCTTGAGCTCCTCAATGGTCGTGTAGGTAACGTCGCCGCCGAACTTGGCCGGCCTGTGGATTGTGAACTCCGTTGGCTCCTCGCGGAAGATTATGTACTCCGCCCAGTCGAGGACGGGGTTGTACTTGACCTCTCTGGCCGGGCAGAAGGCCTTCCTGAGTTTTTGCTTTATCTCCTCCGGCGTGTCGTGGATGAAGACCGCCGAGTAAGGCTTGCTCTTGCTCATCTTCATCTGGGTCTTCAGCTCCTTGAACTTCTCCTCGCTCTCTATCGGCCAGACCGGCGGCTCCTGCAGGCCCAGGAGGGGGTGGTGGTGCAGAGCGACCGGCTTGAGCTTCTCCCCCTTCCACTCAAGGGGATGATATTTCAGCTTTTGAGCGACTTCAATCGCTATGACGTGGGCCTTCCTCTGGTCCATTCCGGCGTGGGCTATCGTGACACCCTGGTAGAAAATGTCAGCCACCTGCATCGCCGGGTAGATAAGCTTGGCAAAGTCTATCGCTTCACCCATCTGCCTGCCCATTATCGTTATCGAGCGCATCATCCTCGCGAGGGTGACGTTCTTGGAGATGTCTATGACCGTCTGCCAGTAGTCGCCCTTCTCCAGTATCTCACTCGCCAGAACGAACTCGACCTTCTCCGGGTCGCCGCCCATAACCTTTATGCTCTGCTTCATTCCCTCTTTGAAGTAGCTCAGCGCGACCTTCTGGATGACCTCAAGGTCTCCACCGAGCTTGTCGTTTATCCAGCTGTGCCAGTCCGCTAGGAATATCCTCGTCTTGATTCCAGCCTTCTGGAGGTCGGCTATCTTCGCTCCCGCCATAAGCCCGGTTCCGAGGTGAATGTAACCGCTTATCTCGAACCCGATGTAGTGCTGCATTGGAACGCCGACTTCAAGCATGTGCCTGAGGTTCTCCTCCGTCAGGAGTTCCTCCGTGGGCTTCCTCGTTATCAGTGCAACTCTTTCCTCAATATCCATATCAACCACCTAAATGGGAAAGACCCTCATCCTTTAAGGGTTTTGCGGCCTCCTCCAGCACGGGAGATTCATAAGGTTTATAACTCTGGAATGATTATAATCGTTGGTGATACCATGAGGAAGGCAGCAGTTTTAGTAGCTGTGTTTATGTTTTTTGGTGTTTTTGGGTTTGCACTGGCCAGTGCAACTACTGTAGCAGTAGATTTGGCTCATGGAGAGAATGCCAAGTATCTCTCTGGGGATGTAATTGACAAACAGACCAATAAGACTCTTGCCCACGGGATTACAAAGACCATAACGGACGTCCAGTGGGCTTACTTTGGAGATCCGACCCAGGCAGAGACGCTTGGAATAAAGAACCTCGGGGATAAGATTACCGCAGATGCCCTGAAGAACGTCGATGTCCTCATCCTCGGCCAGCCAACAAGTCCTTTTGACCCTGAAGAAATTCAGGCTATATCCGATTGGTTCAAGCAGGGAGGAAAGGTTCTCTGGGTTGCAGCTGATTCCGACTATGGAAGCGGTGTTCAGGCACAGGATGTTGCCGACAGTGTTCTTGACATGATTGGGGTTGGAAACCTGAGGGTTGACCTGTGTTCGGTTGAAGATCCGACTAGCAATGCCGGCGCAGGCTACAGGGTTGTTGGCATCGTCAATCCGGATCCGGACACGCCAATGAAGGATTTGATAACCAAGGGCTTCAAGAACGGCGGGAAGGTCCTCTACCACGGGCCGGGCGTCGTTGCTTACGTGGATGACCAGGGCAACTGGAAGCCGCTCGTCGGTGACAAGGTTCCGGAGGGCATCTACAGGATTGTGAAGACTTCACCCGACGGAACGATAGTTGAGAACAACGATCCTCCGGCGAATGCATACTCCGCAGGTGACAACGGTGAGTTCCCGCTCCTCGTTGCTCAGGTTGTTAAGCTCGACAACGGGAAGAAGAGCATACTCATAGTCAGCGGTGAGAGCCCCTACGGAGACTATGAGCCAACGTGGTCCCCGAAGTACCACGGTGTCCCACTCGACGGCCCGCAGTTCGTCACAAACATACTCCACTGGGCAATCGAGATGGCGACCTACGAGCCGCTCAAGGATGTTGTTGAGGTTAAAGACCCCGAAGGAGACGATCACGGTCCGGGAACATACACCTACCCGACAGACAAGGTCTTCAGCCAGAAGGGGCTCTTTGACCTGACGGATGTAAAGATCAAGGAAGGCACGACCAAGTACGTCATAGAGTTCTACTTCAAAAACCTCGGAGGCAACCCGTGGAACGGGCCGAACGGCTTCAGCCTGCAGATAGTTGAAGCATACTTTGACTTCAAGGATGGAGGAAGCACAAATGCCATAAAAGAGGCCAAAAACGGTCCGGGAAGCAACGTCCAGCTTGACCCCAAGCATCCGTGGGATGCCGCAATAAGGGTCACAGGATGGGAAAGCAAGCTCTTCCTCCCGGATGGAAAGACGGTGGATATAAAGGCCAAGGCAGACCTCGACAAGAACGTTATTACAGTGGAGATTCCAAAGGACTACCTCAAGATTGATGAGAACACCTACATGAGCGTCCTTGTTGGAAGTCAGGACGGATTTGGCATTGACAACTGGAGGGCTGTTGCACCCAAGGCCGAGCAGTGGAAGGTTGGAGGAGCAGATACAGATGCCGTTGTTGCAGGCGTTGCTCCGAGAGTCCTCGACCTTCTCGTTCCTGCCGGATTCAAGCCCACACAGGAGGAGCAGCTGAAGAGCTATGATGCAAAGGCCACCAAGCTCGCAACAGTCGACATGATTCCGCTCTTCAAGAAGGAGACACCAACCCAGACGAGCACAACCACCACAAGCAGCTCCACGACCACAACATCATCAACCACCTCAACGAGCAGCAGTCCATCGGAGACATCATCAAGCAGTGCATCACCAACATCCACCTCAACGGGTGGAGGTGTCTGCGGTCCGGCGGCTCTCGTCGGCCTCGCACTGATACCCCTCCTCCTCAGAAGAAGAAAGTGAGCTTTCCTTCACCATTTATTTTTCCATAAATCCGCTGGTCGGTTCAAAATGCCGTTCGCCCCTGTTTGCCGGGAAAACGTAAATTATTTTCGTGTTGATGTTTTATTTGATATTTTTTCAGGCCTCTGGGTGGGTACGGTGTTCAAAAATTTTGCTCTTGAGAGGGAAAGCAACTTTTTAAAGCCTAAAATCCATCCATATTTTGATATGAAGCGTTCAGTAACGGTTAAACTTCAGCCTTCAAAGGAGCAGGAGAAAATTCTCTTCGAATTAGCTCACGCCACAGCAGTAGTCTGGAACAAACTCAATTACAAACGCTTGAAACAATTCAAGGAATTCGGGAAAATAGACTTCAACGGGACGGAAAAGGAAGCTTACCACGAGTTTAAAGACTGGATTGGTGGCTCGACAGTCCAGCAATTGGGGAGAAAGAATTCTGAAAGCTGGCGTTCATTCTTCACCCTAACCAAAAAGAAAAAGAAAGGAGAACTCCCCGAATGGTTCAAACCAAAACCGCCAAAGTTCATCAGAGAACAGGCTTTCATTATTCCTCTGCGAAACGACCAGTACATTATTGAAGGGAACTTTATCGAGTTGAGGAGGCTCGGTAAATTCGGCAGGCTTAGAATTCAATTCAAAGGCAGGATACACTTAAAAGGCAAGCAAGGCAGGTTAGAAATCACTTATGACGAGGTTAAACGCAAATGGTATGCTCACATCAGCTACACGGTGGAGGAAAAGTTAATCAATGAAGAATGGGTTAAGCTACCGAGAACTCCGAGAGGGAACCTCTCGGCTGGCATTGACTTGGGCGTAAACAATTTAATGGCCGTTTACGTGGAGAATGGGGAAAGCTTTCTGGTCAATGGCAGACCACTCAAAAGCATAGCCTTCTACTGGCGGAGGAGAACAGCGGAGTACCAGTCCAAACTCAACAAGAGTGGAGCTAAAAGGAGCAGGAAGCTCAAGAGAATGCACGCTAAAGCCAAACTTCAGGCGAAGCACTACATTAACGCTGCCGTAAGGCAGACAGTGAGAAGGCTCTACGATTCGGGAGTTTCCAAGATTGTGGTCGGCTATCCGAAAGGCATAGCAAGGAACTCTGATAAGGGCAAAAAGCAAAACTTCATTCTTTCTCACGTGTGGAGGTTTAACACAGTCATTAAACGCCTTAAAGAAGTGGCGGAAGAGTTTGGTATTCGGGTTGTTGTGGTTAATGAGGCTTTCACTTCCCAGCTTTGCCCTCTCTGCGGCCGGCGGCATTCTAACGCTCGCTTTGTTAGGGGTTTGTTTGAGTGCCGCAGGGAGGGTGTCATAATGAATGCTGATTTAGTTGGTGCCTTTAATATCTTGCGTAAGGTGAAAACCATAACCCCAAGCCTTCCCGCTCTTGCGGGAGGTAGGGGTAACAGGGGTAAGACCGTCCCTGAGGGGTTCGAAGAACCCGTTTTGGTGGGTTTGAATGAAACCCCTCAAACCTCCCCACCCAAAGGGGAGGAGGTCAGATTTTTTTGTAGCAAAACTTTAAAGAGTGGTTCAAAAACTCTGAAGTTGAGGTGAGGAGTATGAAAAAAGGCATTGCAGCGTTGGTTGTACTCTTGACAATATTCAGTGTTGTTGCAGCAGGATGTATAGGCGGGGGGACCACTACCTCTTCAGCAACCCCCTCCGCGACCTCCAGCCCGACCCAGACCCAAACCCAGACCGGTACCCAATCAACCGTGACTTCCTCAACAACCCAGAGCTCTTCTCCGACCGAAACCTCCACAACCACCCAATCAGCTGCTGGCATTACCCTGATTGTTTTAACCAGACACGACACTACAATCCAGCTGCTTGCTAAAAAGGCTTTTCTGAAGAGTGATATAGCCAAGAAATACCACATTGTGAATATCAAATTTATCAAAGCCACAGAGTCCCAGTGGGTAACCCTAATAAAAAAGGGTGCTGATGTTGCGTGGGGTGGAGGACCAACACTCTTTGATACACTCTACCAGGATGGGTATCTTGCCCCAATAACTGATAAAAATGTCCTTGGCTTGATAGGTAAGGACATACCCGAGGAACTTGCTGGAATGCCAATGATCAGGAAGGGAAATGATGGAAAGATTTACTGGATTGCAGCAGCCCTTTCTTCGTTCGGGTTTACAGTCAACAAAAATGCCCTTAAGAGATGGAATCTCCCGGTTCCTCAGAAGTGGGAGGATATAGCGAGTGAAACATTTGCCCGTGATCCGCCGCAGTTCGGTATAGCAGACCCAACACGGAGCACGTCTAATACAAGAATCTATCAGATTATCCTCCAGGCTTTTGGCTGGGACAAGGGCTGGCAGATTTTAACAATTATAGCTGCCAACTCAAAGGTTTATGATGCAAGCGATGCCGTCAGAGAGGCTGTTATTCAGGGCGACATTGCCGCGGGAAACACCATTGACTTCTACGGATACATAGCAATGCAGGCGAATCCGGCCTGTGTGTATATCATTCCAAAGGGAGAGAGCATAATCAATGGCGACCCGATAGCCCTCCTGAAGTACTCCCAGCATCCGGATGCTGCTCAGGCATTCATCTACTGGGTTCTGACTGATGGCCAGATAGTGTGGTTGAACAAGGAAGTAAACAGACTTCCAATCAATCCGAAGGTCTTTGACACACCTGAAGGAAAGAAGAGGCCCGACCTCAAGAACGCATATTACCTCGCCCTCTACACGAAGGGCATCAAGTTCGACGACAAGGAGGCACTCGATACCGTCTATGCGATGCAGTTCTACTTCAAAGCAACCCTCGTGGACACAAACGATGCCCTTCACAGGGCATGGATTGCGCTTGTGGATGCCCACAAGAAGGGCAAGATAGACGACGCAACCTACAACAAGCTCAAGGCGGAACTGCTTGCACCGATTCAGTTCAAGGATCCGGACACGGGAAAAATGGTGACATTCACCGAGGACTATGCAAAGAAAATCAACCAGAAGATCCTCAAAGACCCCGGATTTAAGGACACGCTCCTTCAGGAGTGGAGGAACGCCGCGAGGGACAAATACAATAAGGTTCTTCAGGAGGTGCAGGGATGAAGGTGAGCAAGTGGAGTGAGAGGCTCTTCGGTACTCCGCTCTTTGAGCCTCTCGTTTCATTTTCCTATCTTTTTCCCCTGCTGTATCTGCTGCTGTTTCTTATAATTCCAGTGCTGGCCATGTTGTTAATTGCCTTCTCATATGGTGGTCATCCATCGCTTCATTGGTTTAAAGAGATTCTGGGAACTGCGGATTATGTCCAGCTTCCCCCGGCGGGCAATTTGATAGATAAAACCATAATGCCCGGAACCGGTGAGACGCTCTATGTTATCAGGGGGGTGGATTTCGGAATTGTGCTGAACTCCCTGATTGTCGGGGCAATTGTAACCCTGTTTGCCTCGATACTCGGGACAATGTTTGCCTTCCTGATGGCGAGGTATGATTTCAGGGGGAAGAACTTCTTCAGAATAGCCCTGTTTATTCCCCTGCTTGTTACCCCATTTGTCAATGCCTATGTTATCAAATCAATGTTCAGCGAATACGGATTCATAAACTACTTCCTGTATCCCCTGCTCGGTTTCAGGCTTAAAATCGATGGCCTTGCGGGTGTTGCACTTGCCCAGGCAATAACCTACTACCCCATAGTCTACCTCAACGCTTATGCCAGCTTCATCAACATAGATCCGACGCTGGAGGAGCAGGCGGAAAACCTGGGAAGCAGGGGTTTCCACCTCTTCAGGACGGTAACATTTCCCCTGGCCCTTCCGGGAATAGCGGCCGGTGCAACTCTTGTCTTCATATTCAGCCTTGAGGATCTCGCGGCGCCAATCGTCTTCCACGGTGACCCGCTGGCGAAGAAGCTCATGTCCTATGAAATCTTCAGCAAATTCCTTTTTGGAACCGGTGAAAGGAGCCCTCTGATCGCTGCACTCTCGATAATAATGCTGGTACTTGCCATACTGGCATTCCTCGGGATCAGGAAGTACGTGAGCTTAAGGCAGTATGCCATGATAAGCAAGGGCGGCAGATGGAAGCCCCGCGTAGCTAAGCCGAAGAACTGGCAGGCCATCATCATATACTTCATCATGCTCCCGCTTCTGATCTTCACAATACTGCCTCAGCTCGGGGTTATCCACCTGGCATTTACAGAAGAACAGACTATCTTTGGTAATGTTACCGGAATTCCCGGAGAGATTTCAGGGGTTATACTGACTAATGCCGAATTTAAAGAGGGAGCCGTCCCCCTTCAGGGCTTTTTCCAGGGGACACTAATTGCAGGAAAAGGAAAAATCGGTCCTATGAATGGAAGTCTTGAGGGATTTTTTAAAGGTACTGCACATGTTAGGGGAAATAAGGTTATCATAGAAGGTGAAATATCTGATGCAAGATTTCAAGGTGAAACAAAGAAATATGGCTTTGCTGTAGGTTATGTTAATGGCCAAGTGAAAGGAACTGGCGTGATAACAGATGAGGGATTGAATATAACAGCGAGGATAAATGCAAATGTTTCGCATCTCCCGGTAGGTAAGAAGAGTGGCTTTACATTGAGCTATATCAAACAGATGCTTGGAAATTCTGATGTGAGACGGTATATCATCAACAGCCTCACATATTCCTTCCTCGCGGTTATACTGATAATCCTCCTTTCGATAACATCATCCTATGCAACCGGCAGGTTCAAGGGTGTGCTAACTCCTGTCCTCGAAAGCATAGTCATCCTCCCGATAGCGGTTCCGGGTATCGTTGTGGCCATGGGGTACTTCTACTTCTTCCACCAGATATTCCCGGGAACTCCCTTTGATCCGACAAACCTCAAGGGATTCAATCCTGCATACGTGCTCATACTCGCATACTCCATCAGAAGGCTTCCATTTGCGGCGCGTTCGGTCTATGCCGGTCTGCAGCAGGTTCATGTATCCCTTGAAGAGGCATCAATGAATCTGGGGGCGAGCAGGTGGAAGACGATAACAGGCATCCTGCTGCCCATGATTTCGCTCAACGTCTTCGGCGGTGCAATGCTCAGCTTCGTCTATGCAATGAGCGAAACGAGCGTCGGCATAACCCTCGGCTCCCTTAACATGGAAAAGGCCCCCATAACAGCGTTCATGAAGGATGTCATGATGTCGGCCGCAGGGAGCGTCAATATAGCCGCGGCTCTTGGTGTGCTGCTTATAACCGTCCAGATAACGTCAATCGTGCTTGTCAATTTTATAACCAAGCAGAAGTATTCGTTCATAGGCCTGACATGAGGTGGGAAGAATGGTTGAGGTCAGACTTGAGAATATAGTTAAAACCTTTGGCGAAACGGTGGCTTTGAAGGGAATAAGTCTGCGTATAAAGCATGGAGAACTCTTTACGCTCCTCGGGCCCTCAGGATGCGGAAAATCAACGACACTGAGGATCATAGCAGGCCTTGATTTTCCGGACAGCGGGGAGATATGGTTCGACAAGGATGAGGTAACCTACATGAGCTCAAGCGAGAGGGGTGCTGTCCTGGTCTTCCAGAACTATGCCCTCTGGCCCCACATGAGCGTCTTCGACAACGTTGCCTACGGCCTGAAGGTGAAGAAGTTCCCGAAGGATGAAATCGAAAAGAAGGTTAAATGGGCCCTTGAGCTGGTCAAGCTCACCGGCTTTGAGGACAGGTATCCAACACAGCTCTCCGGAGGTCAGCAGCAGCGTGTGGCCATAGCAAGGGCGCTCGTTGTTGAGCCAAAGCTCCTCCTCCTCGATGAGCCCCTGAGCAACCTCGACGCAAAGCTCAGGCTTGAGATGCGCTCCGAGATAAGGAGAATCCAGAGGGAGCTTGGCATAACCGTGCTCTACGTCACCCATGATCAGGAGGAGGCCATGGCGATAAGCGACAGAATAGCTGTGATGAACGTCGGAACCGTGGAGCAGGTGGGCACGCCGAGGGAAATATACGAAAATCCGAGGACTGAATTTGTGGCATCTTTCATGGGTAAGACAAACGTCATTCCCGCAAAGGTCGTGGAGAGGGATGGGGACAAGGTCACGGTGGAGTTCGAACACTTCAGGCTGGATGGGCTAACATACACGGAAAAATCCGACAGCGTCGTCATTGTCATAAGACCCGAGAGGGTGAGCCTGAAGCCGGTTGAAAACGGAATATCCATAACCGGAAAGGTCGACCTCATAGAGTATTACGGCTTCTTCACGGAGGTCATAGGACTCTTCGGGGAAACGAGGATAATAGCGAGAACAATGGCGGACAGGGAAACTGCAGAGCTCAGACCCCAGGGAGAGGTAACCTTCCACATCAGCAGGGATGACATAATCGTTCTTCCAAAGCAGCTCTGACCTTTTCTTTTCTGTTTGAGGTGGTTGCATGATTGAATATTTTGAGGAAGGCAGGGTGTATGAGGTTGTTCTTGTAACCCTGAGCAATGCCGCCACTGTTGGAGTCTCAAGGAAGGGGGGAGTCCTGGCTTTCAGGCTTTTTGGCGGGAAGAGTTCCGAGGAGATAAAGAAACACCCCTTTGTCTCGGTTCAGATAACGAACGATGTGGAACTGCTCGTAAAGCTCGCCCTCAATATGAAAGCCAACCTTGAATTTGGGGAGTTCGGGATGTGGAGACATATCAGAGGTCTGCCCGGCATTTTCGGAAGGGTCGAGTTCAGGGAGAGGGTCTGGAGAGATGAGTTCGGTGAGAGCAAAATCCTTGAGTGCATTATGACTCCAGAGGGAGAGCTTGAAGGAAACCTGCCGTTGAGGCCTCTCAGCAGGGCGGACTTTGCACTCCTTGAGATGGCGGTTCATTTCACGAGGCTTCCACTCGCAATAAAAACTGGAAATGGCAAATTAATAAATAGACTTCGCTCAAAAATTGAGGAGTATTACGGGCTTTATAGACATCTGGGCGGCAAAAATGAGCTTGCGGAATTCATGATGGCCCGCATGAGGGAGCTTCTGCATGGAGCTGTGCTTTGAGAAAGGAAAACTTATAATCAATGAGATTGATTCTTGATAGGTGATACCATGAAGAGAGCCGCTGCTATGTTCCTGACCCTTTTAATGGTCTTCCTGGTGCAGATGCCGGCAGCGAAGGCAGAGGTATACCCCAGCGATATCTTTGTTACACCCAGCATAGGGGTGCCCGCTGTTGGCGTTCCGGGGGATACAATAACCATGGAGGTTAAAGATGGGGTTCAGATAAGCCAGCTGACCATAGTGTCAGTCCTGCACGGTCCCTACAACCTTCAAATAGTCGGGAAGGACGGCAACCTCCTGAAAGTTAAAATACCTGAAAACGTTGTTCCGGATGATTATTTCCTTCAGGTGAAGTCAAACAAGGGTGACATAACCCTTCCAAACGGGCTGGTGGTTCTGAAGGAATATCCGAAGGTTCTGAAGATAGCTCAGGTGAGCGACACCCACATAACCAGCGGTGCCAAAGTCGGCTATGTGTGCAGGCAATACTTCCAGAGGAGCCCTATGAAGCTAGCCAAGCTCTGCCAGCCGGTTATCCCGCTGCACAGTGTCGTGGCAACGGACAGCGCATACACTTACTGGGCGATGCAGGGGGTTGATTTCATATTCAACACGGGGGATGATGTCGATACTTCCGGTGACATAAAGGGCTATCAGATTCTATACAACATACTGAGCAGAACTGTTGCCGCAGGAACTCCCGTGATAAATATAAAAGGAAACCATGACGACCCGCCCACGGTCTATTCGAAGCTCATAGGCCCGAGGTACTTCTACGAGGTCATAGGGGACTTCATAATAATCGGCCTCGACAGCAGGGGAGAGGAAGGACACCCCGAGATGGCCCAGATTGAGTGGATGGAGAAGGTTCTTGAGGAGCACAAGGGCAAGATCCCTATAGTGCTCGTGCATCATCCCTACTTCTTCTCGCCGAGATGGAACTACCTCGGCGGCATCCTCAGGGGCCTCGACCCCTTCAGCGACAGCGACTGGAACGAACTCAAGGGCTACCTGAGGTACTGGGCGGGCGAACCGGATGTGGCGAGGCGCTTCCTTGAAGACGTCGTCAAGTACAACATCAGACTCGTTCTCTCGGGCCACATACACCACGACATGTACTGGCTCTACATCGACAAAAACGGCAACAAGCACTGGTTCATAACCCTCACCTCAACGGGTGCTCCAGATAAGGAAACCAACCCGCACACAAACCCGAGGTACAGCCCGACGTGGTACGGTTCAAACCTGATATACGTCTACGACAACGGAACAGTGGTCGAACCGGAGGTGCACGTTAAGATTGAGAACGACAAGGTGAGGAGCGACTTCATGAGCGTCCCGGTTCCACAGGAGTTTATAGTCTTCAGGCATCACGGCAAAGATGGAACCGCCGTTAAGTTCATCAACGAGCTCAACGAGAGTGTAAGCGGCCCGATAACCCTCGTTATACCTGAAGGTGCCAAGGTCGACCCCAGCGTAACCAACATAACCTACACCGTCCTGGGAGAGAGGACGATTGACGGCACGAACTACATGCTCATCAACGCCACAGTTCCGGTGGGCGTTAGCCAGATCGTGGTGAGCAAGGAGAAGGACACCCAGAAGCCGAAGGTTGAGATAGCATATACTTTTCCAAGCAAGCCGAAAATGGGCAGGGCATTCAAGGTCTACTTCAAAGCTGCGGACAACATCGGAATAAGGAGCATGTACGTGGAGATAGAAGCAAATGGAAAAACCGTTAGGTATCCGGGAGAGCCCACAAAGGGGGACCCTGCGAACATCTTTTACGTTGCCCAGATACCCGGTGTTAATGCAGACCACTACACGATAAGGGTCGTCGTGACGGACTTTTACGGCAACAAAGCTGTCGATGAGAAGGTCATGGGGAAGCCCGCAAGCACAACCACAACCACGACCTCAACAACATCCTCCTCCACGTCAACACCAACCTCCACGAGCTCAAGTCCGACAGCAACATCAACGACAGCATCTGCCTCCACAACATCCACAGCACCAAGCAGCTCCTCCCCGACCCAGACCTCCTCAACCGGCGGTGGAAGCACGTGCGGCCCCGCAGCCCTTGTGGGACTTGCACTGGTTCCGCTCCTTCTGAGAAGGAGAAGGTGATCTCCCTTTTCTTTTTGTTCTTGAATTTTCGGCAACTCCTGAAGGGAAGAATTTTTAAACCGTGCATTCTTTCTCCAATTGGGTGATGCCCGTGAAGTTTAAAGGTAAGGCCTTCGGGAACACTGTGAGAATAGAGTTTGATATCCTCAGTCTGAGCGAGCTTAAAATAGATGATTTGAGAGACTTTGATACAGATTCATTAAAGATTGAACTCAGGTCCACCTCATCAGGATTAAAGGTAATAGGTGTATGGGAAGGCAGCGTTGATGATGCGGGTGAGGGCATAAAGAACGCCCTCAGGGAAGGTTACATGCTGAGGGACAAAATCCTCCGGAGGATAAAGACAAAAACCGAAGCGATAAGGGCTACAATGAAACAGCTCGGCTTTAGGGAGGAGGTCCTCGGCTATGGAAACCTTATTAGATTCGTGAAGAAGATGGGAGATTATGAACTGGTCGTCATGACTTCAACAAAGGATGACATAGTAAGGGTTGAGGTCTATGGAAACGACAGAAAGATAGTGGGCCCCGAGGTCGAGGCGCTCTTTGAGGATGTCGATGTAGAGGAGCTTGAGGTCTATGACCTTGAGGAGGAGGGAAGGGAGGAGAGGCTCGTCATAAACCTTGAGATACCCAAGGGCGACGAGAGGCCGGAGGCCAAGATAGCCGAGGCAATAAAGATGATAGAGAACATGCTGATGGCATGATTTCTCCTTTTCTTTCTAAGACCTGATCCGAAACATGAATATCACCAGGAGTGTATAGAATAACCTTTTAACGTGCCTCTTTTACAGTCAACCGGTGGTGTAATGTTCAGGCTCACCGATTTTGATTATCAGGGCAAAACGGTTTTTCTGAGGGCAGACCTGAACTCACCCGTAAACAGGGGGAAAATTATCAGCGATGCCCGTTTCAGGGCGGTTCTTCCGACCATTTTATACCTCCTTGAACACGGGGCAAAGGTTGTCATAGGAACCCATCAGAGCAAGCCGTACAATGAGGACTACATAACAACGGAGCAGCACGCCGAAATCCTGAGCCGGCTCCTCGGAACCGATATCGAATACGTCGAGGATATCTTCGGCAGATATGCCCGCGAGAGGATAACCTCTCTCCGGCCCGGGGAGGCCATCATCCTGGAGAATCTCCGCTTTGCCGCGGAGGAGGTCAGATACAGGCCCATGGAGGAGTGCGAAAAAACCTTTTTTGTGAAAAAACTCGCCCCTCTGATCGATTACGTTGTAAATGATGCCTTTGCAGCCGCCCACCGCTCCCAGCCTTCTCTGGTTGGCTTTGCCCGGCTGAAGCCCATGGCAATGGGATTTCTAATGGAAAGGGAGGTTAAAGCCCTCAGCAGGGCATACGAAAGCGATGAGCGGCCCAGAGTCTATGTCCTGGGCGGCGCCAAGGTCGGTGACTCCCTGCGGGTGGCCCTTAATGTTCTCAAGAACGACAGGGCAGATTTCATCCTGACAGGGGGGCTTGTTGGCCATGTGTTCACCCTGGCCAAGGGCTACGACCTCGGCGAGGCAAACATTGAGTTCATGGATAAAAAGGGCCTGATAAGATTCGTGGACCTCGCGGAGGAGATACTCAACGAGTTTTATCCCAGGATAAGAACCCCTGTGGATTTTGCCGTGAATTACAAGGGGGAAAGATTTGAAATAGACCTCCTCAGCGACGAGAAGAGATTCTTTGATGAGTACCCGATACTGGACATTGGCTCCAGAACCGTGGAGAAATACGGAGATATACTCAAGAAAGCGAGGGTTATAGTGGCCAACGGTCCGATGGGGGTATTTGAGATGGAAGAGTTTGCGGTCGGAACCGTGGGGGTGTTCAGGGCCATAGGCGAGAGCCCCGCTTTTTCCGTTGTGGGAGGAGGGCATTCAATAGCGAGCATTTACAGGTATGGCATAAGGGGGATAACCCACGTTTCAACAGGCGGCGGGGCCATGCTGAGCTTTTTTGCCGGGGAGAGGCTTCCTGTTCTTGAGGCTCTCAGGATGAGCTATGAAAAATTTAGAGGAAAGATCAGCGGTTCATCAAAATTCCGAAGATGACTGCTACCCACCAGACTTCGAGGAATATCGGTCCAATACTGGCAGTTCCTTTGATGAGCCAGGCTACAAATACCGCGTAGGCCGCTAATGTTGCCACCACGTGCAGTTTCTGGAAGGTTTCGTTTATCTCCCCGCCCCCCTTCATCCACCCTGTTGGAAGGGGCAGCCAGTCAAAGAATGCCCCTATCAGGGCGAGGAATGGTCTGTTGAAAAACACCGAGGGAATGAAGATGAGCCCCGCAATGCCCACACAGAGTATGGTCATAAGCTGTTTTTTCATATTCTTACCCCCTCAGTATGTTATCCTCCTGAATTCAGGGACTGCGGTTCTCATAAAGGGCATTGGGGGTATTGCAATCTGCTGTTTTCCCATTCTTCCCACCTCAGTCTATCGTTGCCCTCCTGAACTCAATGACCGCAATTCCCATAAAGAGGGCCGCCAGCCCAGCGAGCACAAGCCAGTCTGTCGTCAGAGAGAAAGTCGGTGCAACCCCTGCCAGATAATACCTTGAGCCATCAACTGCATACGTGAGCGGATTGACCTTGGCAAGCCACTGCATCCACTCCGGCATGGTTTTCACAGGATAGAACGCCCCGCTCAGGAACGTCATGGGGAGCATTATCATGGTCATTATCATCTGGAAGCCCTCCATGCTGCTCATTCTCATTGCTATGGCAACTCCCATTCCGGCCACCGCAAGCCCGACGAGGAAGCTCAAAGCCAGCGCCGGCAGAACTCCCGAGAGCTTGAGCCCGCTCGCTATCAGAAAGCTCAGGGCGAGTATTATAACGCCCTGTATCATGGCCATTATTGCCCCTCCTGTTATCCTCCCGAGTATCGCCTCCCCCCTCGATGCCGGTGCAACAAGTATCTCCTTGATAAAGCCGAACTGTTTGTCCCAGATTATCGTTATGCCCTGAATGAAGCTCATGTTGAAGACTGTCATCGCTACTATTCCCGGCACGAGGTATGTCATGTAGTCCACCCCTCCGAAAATCATGCTCGCTCCCGGAAAGTTAAAAGCCCCTGCCCAGCCTTTGCCGAACAGAACCAGCCATATTATGGGGTTTATCAGACTTCCGAGGACCCTCGCCCTTGAACGCATGAACCTCTTCATCTCACGGTAAATCATTGTGCTGAAGATTCTCATCCTCTCACCTCCTCATCCGGGCCCTCATTATCATCCTCGCGACCTTCTGCTCTCCGCCCTCATCCCGTATCTCCCTGCCCGTCAGATGCAGAAAGACGTCGTTGAGCGTGGGGCGGTGGTATGTAACCTCAAGGATTCTCAGCCCGTTTTTCTGGGCAAGCTCAAAGAGCTTTGGCATGGCCTCTGAGGCATTCTGAACGTCCAGCCTTACCCGCCCGTCGGGCATTATCCTGCATCCCCTGATGAACTCCGCATTGAGGCATTTAATGCCCTCTTCCGGCTCCTCCATGCGCACGTAAATCACATCGTTGCCCACGAGCTTTTTCAAATCGTCAGCAGTCCCCTCTGCTATTATCTTCCCGTAATCCATGATCGCTATCCTGTCGGCCAGCTGCTCGGCCTCGTCCATGTAGTGGGTTGTGAGGAAAATCGTCATGCTGTGCTCCTCCTTCATGGCCCTGATGTACTCCCAGATATGAGCTCTCGTCTGGGGGTCGAGACCGATTGTTGGCTCATCGAGGAAGAGAATCTCAGGCTCATGCAGGAGAGAGCGCGCTATCTCCAGCCTGCGCTGCATTCCTCCGCTGAAAAATTTGACCGGCCTGTCCTTGAACTCCCAGAGCTCAACAAACTTCAGCATCATCTCGATTTTCTCCCTGAGCTCGTTTCCGGAGTAGCCGTATATCCTTCCGTGGATATACATGTTTTCATATGCCGTGAGCTCCCTGTCGGTGCTCGGATCCTGAAACACGATGCCTATTTTCCTCCTGACCTCCATGGGTTCCCTCACCACGTCGTGCCCTGCCACAGTAGCGGTTCCGGCGTTCGGCTTCAGAAGTGTGGTGAGCACATGCACGGTTGTGGTTTTTCCAGCCCCATTTGGCCCCAAAAATGCAAATATCTCCCCATTCCTTACCTTGAACGAGATTCCCTTAACAGCGGTAAAATCGCCGTATTTCTTTACAAGGTTTTCAACTTCAATTGCGTATGTCACCTTCAGTCACCCCATGATTGTTTTTTCTAAATTTTTCAGCATGTTCCTCTCTAAAAACAAACTTTATGCCATACCTTTTCTTGAAAGGCAGTCTGAGTGTATTATATACAAGCGTCAGGAAAGGATGTTTTACCGGCCTCTCCCGTGGTCTCAGGGCACCTGTTGGACATGCCTCGACACAGATATTGCATCCCCTGCAGAGCTTAGGGTTTGTCATGACCGGCCTTAAGCGGGGTTTTTCATCAAAACCGAATAGGGATACCCTCATAGGAACAACGTTCCAGATTTCTTCGCCGTATGGACAGGCGGTTATACATTCTTCCCCACCACCACACAGGGGATAATATATTGTCAGAGGAGCGTTTTCAGCCATCGTCCTGTAGTACTCTTTCCAATCCCGAAGTGAACTGCTCATATCCCCTCACCAAACTCCACGATGAACCTGATCCGTTTGGCACAGTCCTTTATGACCTTCGAGAGCTCCTCCTTCTGTTCTCCGCTGAGGGATTCAAATCTCTCAAAAAGCAGTCTGAATGCCTTTACCAGCTCATCTCCCCCTAATTTTCTGAATTCTCTGTAGATTCTCATGCGTCTGAGGGTCTCTTCAAGCTCATCTTCATGCTGCTCAAGGTATTCCACTCCCCTATCGGTAATCCTGTATGTCTTTTTTTCTCTCGTTCCTCCACCTGCGACCTCTATAAGGCCTTTCCTCTTCAGTCCTGCCAGCGTGGGATAGATAACGCCCGCACTCGGAGAAGGAATTCCAAAGCGCTCTTCGAGCTCTTTCATGATGGCATATCCGTGCATCGGGCTTTCCCTCAGCAGGTAGAGCACCAGAAGTTTAAGCCCGCCCTTAAGTCTCGGCCTCTCCAAATGCATCACCCAATATATCTGTAGATATATCACTTATAAACTTTTTGATCTAGAAGGACTGGAGAAGGAGGGAGGCAAAATGCATCTGATACTCAAACCGCTGTTTGAGGCCGAACTGCCGGCAGATTTTCTGGAAATTCTGACAACAAAGCTCAACGGCAGGGAGCTGAGGGAAGGAGAGACCATAACGGTTGATATACTGGGAAAACCTCTCCGTTTTGAGGTTGCCTATGCGGAGCCCCGGGTTCTGAAGGTTAAAAAGAACACCAGAATCGAGATTTCCAGGAGCCCAATTTCGCTCATAGAGATGGAGTTTGAGAGGGAAATCGAAGGTCTCGTGCCGTTTTCCGGAGGCTTTGTTATTGTGTTCAAGGATGAGGTTCTAATCCTGAACCGGAAGGGGCACAAGATTTTTAATAAACAGTTCGAAAAGCTCAAGGAGGTTAAAACCTCCGGAAATTCGGTGGCGGTGGTTCATGATGATAAAAAGCTCACACTCATACACGTTCCATGAAAGCTGGGAGGAGAAGAGGGAGAGGGCCATTAAAATTGTTAAAAGACTGATTGAGATGTATCCAAGAAGGAGCCGGGGGGAAATTCTTCAGGGAAGCCCTTACTTCACTCTTATCAGGTGCATAATCTCCCAGAGAACGAAGGATGAGACGACTGACAGGGCCAGCGAAGTCCTCTTCAGGCATTATCCAACGATGGAGGCTCTTGCAAACGCCGGTGTAGAGGAAATCCAGAAGCTGCTGAAGGAGAACGGTGTCGGCCTCTGGAACAGCAAGGGGCGGTGGATTGTGGAAACATCGCGGATTCTCCTTGAGAAATACGGCGGAAAAGTGCCGGACGACATAGATGAGCTCATGAAGCTGCCGGGAATCGGAAGGAAGTGTGCCAACATCGTCCTGGCTTACGGCTTCGGCTATCAGGCCATTCCGGTTGATACACACGTCAACAGAATAAGCAAACGCCTCGGCCTCGCTCCTCCGGGCGTTCAGCCCGAGAAGGTTGAGGAGTATCTGAGTGAGCTTATACCCGAAAACCTGTGGATATATGTCAATCATGCAATGGTCGACCACGGAAAGAGGATATGCCGCCCTATAGGGCCGAGATGCGGTGAATGCCAGCTCAGAGAGCTCTGTCCGTATGCTAAAGGGCTCGTGACGGATGAGGACATAAAGGGAAGCTCTAAGGCCCGCAGGCGTGGGCTGTTTCATAAATTGTAACTTTCGTAACTTTTGTGGGTTTTTACTTTCCGTAATTTTTAAATAGTTTTGGAGTTTATTTTGGGGTGGTTTGGCAGTCTCCGGTATGTGGGGTTGTTAAGCCCGAATGGGGACTGCTGAAAAGCCTGAAGATGTGGGGAGTAACCGTTCCCCCCGAAAGCCACCCAATGAAACCACGAGGGTGGAAGGTTAGCCATAACGAAGTTCACAAATTACGGCTAACCAGAACGGGCAGTTATTGAGCCCGTACAGGTGGTAAAGTGCGGGCTGTTTTGTGGATAGCAACAGTTGGAGCATTTGGAATTCTTTTTGTTTTTCATAATTTTGGATATAGTTTTGGAGTTTATTCTTTGGTGGTGTGATGATCTCCGATATGTGGAGTGTGTAAGTCCGAATGGAGACTGGAAAATGGAAGATGTGAGGGAGTTTCTGTTCCCTCTGAAAGTCCTCCAATGAAGATGGGAAAAGAGGAGGTTATCTACTACGATTGCCAAGGGATTTCACTCCTCCTCCACCTCTTCCCCAGCCAGCTCCCTGAGCCTGTCGAGGTCCGAGCCCACCGCGATGAGAACGTCCCCCTCTTCAATGGTGTCGTCCTTTCCGGGGTTGTATATGTATCTGGTTCCCCTCTTTATGGCCACTATCCTCGTCCCTATCTTGCTCGGGAGCTTGAGCTGCTTGAGCGTCTGCCCTATCAGAACGGATCCCCGCCTCACCGTTATCCTCCCGAGCTCCTCCTCAGTATCCTCCATGATTCTCTGGATTATTGGATGGGGCTCCACATCCCTGAGAACCAGATCCGCTATCTTGTAGGCCGCATCTGAAATGGCCTCATTTATATTCGCCATCTCTATCACGCTGAGAAGTTTCGTGGGTTTTTCCTCATCCCTGGCGGCTTTAAGGGCGAGTTTTTTGACCCTGAGCGTCAGCTCGTCCATGCGCTCCTCAAGGAGGTATACCTCCTCCGCTATGTCCTCGCTGTTATACATGACGGACGAGAAGGCGAGGTCGACCATGAGGGATGACAGGTCTTTCATCTCAACAAGGCAGCTTTTAATCTCCTCAAGCTCATTCATTGCCAACCACCTTTATTATACCCCTCGCTATTTCCTTGAGATAGTCTACCGAAGTCTGCGTCCCCCTCCCTATGAGGACATCCCCGGCAAGGATTTTGAAATCACCATCCGGGTCAAACAGCCATCTCTTTCCTCTCCTGACTGCCAGAACCCATACCCCCGTGTTGCTCGCCAGTTCGAGTTCTCCCAGTGTTTTGCCGACGAGAACGGAATCCGGGGCCACCACAAACCTCCCGATAACCTCCTCGCTCTCAAGGATTACCTGCTTTATAATCGGATGAAGCTCAACACCCTCAAGGATCATCTTCGCGAGGTCTGCCGCAGCATTAGAGATGTCGTCTATTGAGTGGGCCATGTGGAGTATGGAGGTGATCTGTTCGGCCTCTCTGGGGCTCCTCGCGGCCAAAACAGCGTGCACCATGAGGTGGTAGTTCAGCATGTCGAGGTACTCCTCAAGCTCAAGAACTTCCTCGGCCAGCTCCTCCTCCCCGAAAAGCACGGATGAATACGCAAGGTCGACCATGAACTCCGCGGTGTTCTTCATTTCGATGAAAATCTCCTTAACGCTCTTCGGTCTGTACTCGTATTCCTCCCATTCTTCCACCTTGTTTCCACCAATTGAGAAATCTTCCCCGGATTTATTTAGTTTTCGCTTTTTAGTGTGCATTCCATAGACCGGCTTGATATCAAAAAAGGGAGAAGTCGCTGAGAGGACACTCCATGGATGTCCTCAATGCAATCTCACCAATAACTCAAAAGAAGATGGAGCTGCCGGCAGCAGGATAGCATTTATTCATGGGAAACTTTATATACGCTCCATGGGAAGCTATAGCTGAGTTGAGGGTGGGGGTGACTGCAGTGGAAGGTGATGGCAGTGATAGTCGGTGGAATGTCCATTGGATATACAGGATGGCGGCAGCGGCTGAAACACGCGTTTTTTGTGACTTTTCCCGCCCTTCTCCTGTGCCTACTCCTTGATTTCGTGGGTGGGGGTGTGCTGGGCAAAAATTTCAATAAGATAGCTACGGAATATCCTCTGCTTCTTGTGATCCTGCCTGGAATGATGGATCTTCGTGGAAACGTTTTTGGAGCAATGGCATCGAGGTTTACGACTGCCCTCCATCTTGGAAGAATATCTGGTGTTCTTGATAGGGAAGTCTCAACCAACATATCAATGGCTATAGCGAGTTCAAAAATACCTCTGATGATACTCTGGCTTGTCGGATTACTCAAGCTTGGTCCATCCTACTCCGCTATAACCGTTCTCCTGATTGTTGTCGCTTCAGCGCTCTTCATAGGTTTTATACTCGGCTACTCAACAGCATTCATAACGATCTTTCCCTACCGCTGGGGTGCTGACCCTGATATGATCGCTGCACCTCTCATAACCTCTGTTGCGGATGTCATCACAATACCGAGCCTCGTGTATCTTATCGTGCTGTATGAGCGTAACCCAAAGATTTTTTACTCATTTACCATCCTGATGGTATTTGCGTTTATCTTTCTTATACTCAATTCCCGATACGAAAAAAGCCACAGGAAGGCGTTTAAGGAAGTATCGTCTGTTTTGACTATCCTGGCTATCATCGAGATATTCTCCGGATCAACCCTTGAGTCTTACAGCCACCTTATAAGCCAGGTTATTATCTTTGGTGTTATGTACCCATCAATACTTGACAGTGTCGGGAACTTTGCCTCTATCTCAGCGGCTACAACTTCCACCCGGCTAAATCTCAGTGGAAGCAATGCTCTTAAAGAGCCTGAGTTCAGAAAAGACCTAATATCCATACTGATTTTGGCTCCAGTAATAGGGCTCCTGACAAACTGGATAGCCATCTATGTCACCCGCCATATTGGCGGAAGTGGAAGCTTTTTATGGATATTCATCATCACATACCCGCTACTTGTGTTTTTCAACATGCTTGTGGGGATTTTGGTTTCATATTTGGCATATCGTTTCTCAATAGATCCGGATAATGTTGCCATACCAACGGTAACCACGATATCTGATGTCATGGGAACAGTATATGTAGTTCTTCTCGCAAAGCTTATGGTGGGGTAGATGATTGGAATCTCAACAACGTGCTGCTCTGATGTGAGTCTGGGAACCGCGCTTTACAAAATAAGCCGGGTTGGGGGCATCGACTTCATCGAGATAGTGAGCGAAAACTACCACATGCTTGACCGCTACAACTGGCGCCTCCATCTGGAGACTCTCGAAGGCAGGGGACTGAAAAACGTGATACATGCCCCGTTCAGCGACATAAACATAGCCTCCCTGAATGAAAAAATCCGGCGGGCGTCCCTGGATATACTGTTCGAAACATTTGAGGTGGCGCAGTCGATGGGCTCCCTCCTCGTTGTCATCCATCCGGGACATCTCTCCCCCGCGAGCATGAGGTTTCCGAAGGCTTACGAAAAGATACACAAACGCTCCCTTGAGGAGATTGAGAGATACTCCCGGAGCCTGGGTATCAGGGTGGCTGTTGAAAACATGCCCGCATTTCCGATTCTCGACGGCAGAACCTGCGAAAGAATTCAGGAGTTTGTAGATGGGACGGAGCTCTATGTGGCCTTTGACGTTGGCCACCTGAACACTGTAACACGGAACTTTCGGGAGTTCATTGACCTCCTGGGGGACAGGATAATTCATGTGCATCTCCATGACAACGACGGAAACACTGACTCGCATTTGGGCCTTGGAAAGGGCAGTGTTCCGTGGAAGGAGGTTCTTAAGATTCTGCCCAGAAAGGCGAGCTGGAGCCTTGAGCTCGGAAGCCTGGACGCCGCCATGGAGAGCATGGAGTTCGTTAAGATGCACATCTAAACTTGAAATCATATTCATCAATGCATCTTTGAATTCATTAAGGCACGCATTTGACAGACATAAACCTTTTATACAGGCGAAATAAAAAGATAACCGAAGAAAGCTTTGAAAGAAGCTGTATTCGGCCAAAATTTTTAGAGAAGGTGGTATCATGGAAAAGTCAAAAATAGCCGAGGAGCTGAGACCTTTTTTTGAGCCGAAGGCCGTCGCTATTATCGGTGCCACGGACAAGAAGGGGAAGGTTGGGAACGTCATTTTTGAGAACTTCAAAACCAACAAAGAACGCGGCATCTTCAGGGGAAACATATACCCCGTTAATCCGAAACTCGATGAGATTGAAGGCTACAGATGCTATCACAGCATAAAGGAAGTTCCGGATGACGCTGATCTCGCGGTGATATCGATTCCGGCCAAATTTGTGCCCGCAACAATGAGGGACATAGCGGAGAAGGGCATAAAGAGCGTCGTTATCATTACGGGCGGCTTTGGAGAGCTTGGAGAAGAAGGAAAGAGGATGGAGAGGGAAATTCTTGAGATAGCCAGGGCAAACGGCATAAGGGTCATAGGGCCGAACTGTGTGGGTGTCTATGTGCCCGACACGGGAGTTGACACAGTATTCCTCCCTGAAAACAAGATGGACAGACCGAAGAGCGGTCCGATAGCCTTTGTAACCCAGAGCGGAGCGTTTGCCGCTGCGATGCTGGACTGGGCGGCCGGTGCAAACATAGGGATCGGCAAGATGGTTAGCTACGGCAACAAGATCGATGTTGATGACGCAGACCTTATGGACTACTTCATATATGATGATGAAATCAGGGTGGTTACCTTTTACATTGAAGGTGTCAATGACGGCAGGAAGTTCATAGAGGCCGCAAAGAGAATAACCGCAGTCAAGCCGGTAATAGCGCTCAAGAGCGGGAGAACTGAATACGGTGCAAAAGCAGCGTCATCCCACACAGGCTCGCTGGCCGGTGCCGATACGATTTATGACGCTGTCTTCAAGCAGACGGGGATAATCCGCGCGGAGGACTTCGAGCACATGTTCGACATGGCAAAGGCCTTCGCAAAGTGCGGGCTTCCAAAGGGCGACAGGATAGGGATAATCACGGACGGCGGCGGAGCTGGGGTTATGGCGAGCGATGCGGTTGCAAAGTTCGGGCTCAGAATGGCGGAGCTGGGTGATGAGACCCTGAAGTTCCTTAAGGAGAAGTTCCCGCCACATGCTGTTGCAGGGAACCCGACGGACGTTGTTGGGGACACCGACGCCCAGAGATACAGGTATGCAATTGAGGCATTTGTAAACGACCCGAACGTGGATGCCATAGTGATAATAACCCTGTTCCAGGTGCCGCTCCTCGATGAGATGGAGCTGATTGACATCCTGTCTGAATACGCAGGGAAGAGCGACAAACCGATAGTGGCGGTTGCAATGGGCGGCAAGAAGACTGAGCACTACGCAAAGATTCTTGAGGACAGGGGAGTTCCGGTTTATCCGACGCCCGAAAGGGGAGTCAGGGCTCTGGCGGGGCTTGTTCAGTACGCCAGATATCTTGAAAGGAGGAAGGAGTGATTTTCTTTTTATTCCTTCTGCTGGGGGGAAGAAAAATGAAGGAAGAGGCTCTGAAAATAATTGAAGGGGTTTTGGCTCAAGGGAGGAAGTCCCTTGTTGAGTTCGAGGCCAAGGAGATTTTAAAAGCTTACGGTCTGCCGGTTCCGGAGGAAAAGCTGGCAAAGACGCTTGATGAAGCACTCAAGTACGCGGAAGAGATAGGCTACCCGGTTGTTCTGAAGCTGATGTCACCGCAGATTCTCCACAAGAGCGATGCAAAGGTTGTTCTCCTGAACATAAAGAATCCCGAGGAGCTCAGGCAGAAGTGGGAAGAGATACACGAAAACGCCCGCAGATACAGGCCGGATGCTGAGATACTCGGCGTTCTCGTAGCTCCGATGCTGAAGGTCGGCAAGGAGATAATCATAGGAGTCACCGAGGATCCGCAGTTCGGGCATGCGCTGATGTTCGGTCTCGGAGGAATCTTCGTCGAGGTTCTCAAGGACGTTACATTCAGGATAATCCCGATAGAGGAGAAGGATGCATGGAAGATGCTCAGGGAAATAAAGAGCTATCCGATTCTCGCAGGGGCCAGAGGCGAGCCACCTGCGGATATGAAGGCGATAGTCGACCTGATGCTCAGGGTCTCAAAGCTCGTTGATGACCTCAGGGACTACATCAAGGAGATGGACTTAAACCCGGTCTTCGTCTATCCGGAAGGTGAAGGTGCGGTTGTGGTGGATGCAAGGATAATCCTGAAGTGATTTTTCTTTCCTGTTTTTGATTTTTGTGAAAACTTCAAGAACTACATGGGTATTAATTCCTTTATTTATTGTTTTGTTTTACTTTATTAATGATTTTATTTCCAAAATAAATCCAATGAACTCTGATTTGGTGGAAATTAATCTCCTAATCTTATAAGAATCAAATTTCCATTCGACCCATACACCCTTCTCATCTCGTACTTTCCTGTGAATCTTTCGGATTGCTGCAGAGGGAGGTAAAATCACATTGTCAACAACAAATACTCCTTTAACCCCACGTATGATTTCATCTAGGTTAGTTTTTTCTTTTGAAGTTATATTAACGTCCTCCATTATCTCAATCTGATTTTCATAGACAAAAGAAAGAATTTCCCCTAAAATATTATCAAATTCAGTTCCTTGAAGTTTTTGTTTAATTCTCTTTAGCGTTTTGTCTATTTCAAAAGGCCTTCCAGTTGTTTCGATATAATCTAAGATATGGTGCAAAAAAGCTACCTTAACCCCCTCAATTCCATAGTGAGTGAAAATACATCTTAATTGCAAATCCCTCTGCCATTTTCGTTTTCTTCCTATATCATGCCCAAACCTATTCATAGCCAGCGAAAGCCCAAACAAAGCAATGCAGGGGTCTTTTTCAAAAATATCTGTGATCTTAATTATTTCCAATCCGTTTGTAAGCTTCTCATATGTTTTCGGGTATTTTTCCTCAAACCATCTCTCAGGGAAGTCAATTAGTTTGTCCACTTCCTCAGAAATTTTGTCTGAAACTCCAGCTTTTTTACTCCACTTTCTATGGACTTTCCAAGAGGGCATTCACTCTCCCTTCCGTACCGAGTTACTCAACTCTATGCCTGTTTTGATAATATCCATCAATTCTGTAATTCTCATTTCGAAAAACTTTCCTATGAAGTCTCCCTTAAATTTGACTATTGGCGGGCTATACGTAGGATCAACTGAAGCCATTACTCCCGGTCTAATGGGGATCTCTCCATATCTGCCCTTGTATTCTTCCCATTCTTTCTTTTTGAGCGTTTCAAATAGTTCAACATACTCTCTTGGGATGTACATTTCTAATATAGCTTTTTCTTTACTCCCCTCTCCATATTTAGTTTTGTAGTACTCTGCCTCTTTTAATAGGTTCCAAAGAAATCTCCCTAGTTCTTCTCCTGAAAGCATGAGACGGATACTTTTATCACTAATCTCACTAATTCCTTGAATGATCACTAGCCACCCTAATGGAGTGGAAGGATCTTCAATTCGAATAGTAGCAGTGGTTCCAGATGTAATCGCAATTATTTTCTGTTTCATCTTGATCATCCACCTAGGAATATCCATCAATAGATTTATATAACTTATTCTCATGGGTTTATATATTCTCCCTGTTAATGCCTCTTTAGGTCTAGCCGATATGTTATAACTGTAGTTGAAGTTTTTCACTTTCCTAAAAAACATTATTGGTTCCCTCTTGGGCAATGTGCTCCTCTTCTTTGACATTATTCAAAGAGGTACAATGTTTTGGTAACATTTCAAATGTTCATCCCTTGGTTTTCAGGGATTTAAATGTTATTGTGAATATCAGGAGTGCTGCAATTCCGAAGATCCCAACGAAGGTGAAGCCCTCCCTAAAGCCGAGGAACCCCACGATTACCGGCCCCAGCGCCTGACCTATGTCCTTTATGCTCTCAAGGAAGCCGAGGGCTGCTCCCCTGAGCTCTGAAATTTCGGTGGCCAGGGGTTTTGTGGAGGCCTCACTCACAGACGCTCCGACCGAGAACAGAACCGCCCCCGAAACTATCAGGAGCAGCGATGATGAGAAGGCGAATATCATCATGGCCAGCCCCACAAGCCCCATCCCTGCTATTATGGGTTTTGTGCGTCCGATTCTGTCACTTAAATATCCGGCATAGGGTTTTACCGCTGCCATTACGGAAATTTCCACGGTTAAAATCAGCCCTGAAAGCCATGCCTTCCCCTGAAGGTAGTAGAATAGAGGCAGGAAGGTTTCTATCCCCTGATAGGCCATGTAAACGGCAGCATCGAGGAGGCCGATGATGAGCAGTCCGGCGCTGAAGGAGAGCTCAACTCTCTGAAGCTCTCTCCAGGTATCCGGGAAGGTGAATGTTAGTCCAAAGACTATGAGGCCGAAGAGGGAGCAGAGCAGAAAGACCGTCCAGAAACCGGCGAAGTATATCAGCGTCCCGGCCAGGAGGGGGGCCAGAGCTCTTCCCACGAGTGTGGCGGAGCTTAAAATCCCCATGAAGGTGCCCTTTTTATCGGGATATATGTCACTTATCAAAGCGAGGGAAACAGGGACGAAGATTGCGGTGGCGATTCCATAGTAGGCCCTGACAAGGGCCAGCGTGAGGGCATCCCCTGCCAGAAAATAGAGGAGGGGAGCGCTCAGGAACACAAAACCGCTGATGCTCAGGAGCTTTTTTCGTCCGTAGATGTCGCTTAAGAGCCCGGAGGCGAAGTTCACCACTATCCCCGTTACGGTCGATGCCGAGGCTATGAGACCGATTTCTCCCCTGCTCAGTCCGAGGCTCTGGGCGTAAAGCGGCAGAGTCGGGGATTTGCTCATGGTGGAGCCCAGTATGGCAAAGAACCCGGCGAGGAGAATTATGTAAAGCCGTGTTCTCACAGCCCGCATCCCCGTTATCCCTTGGCCTGCCCTAAGTAGTCTGTGAGCTCCACAGCATCTACTGCCAGCACCCTCCCGTAATGCTTCAGGCTCAGGGATTTCACAACCGTAAGCGTGAGCATGTTCTTGATCAATCCAAGTCTGAACACCCTGCTGGCCAGCTCCCTGATGTCCTCAAGGGCGTTCTCTGTTAGCATGTCGCTGTTGACGAATATAACATTCACCTCGCCTCCCGTCCCCATGGAGGGCATCATGAAAAGACGACACATTGTAGACGGCGGAACCTCCGGCTTGATGGTTATCAGCTTCTCGAAGCCCAGCGTTAAAACGAGCCTCGGTTCCGGTATCCCCTCCAAGGCGTCCCTGTACTCCATCTGCCACATGGTCGGGGTATCGAGTATGCTTATGCGCCTGATGACATTCCCTGTGGTTAGCATTCCCCCGAACTTCACGACGGGCACATCATCTATCAACCCGGTATCGATTCCCATTATGGCAAGATGGGAGCGCACCACATGAAGCTGGTCAAAGACATCTGCCACCGCTATGTGCATGTCCTTTCCCCTGCTCGCCATTACGAGGAGCACGGCGAGGTGAAATGGATCAAGGGATGTGTGCTCAACGACAACGATTTCTCCCGGCTGGAGCCTTCCAATGCTCTCAAAGGCTTCCGCAGCACTCTTTTTCATGGGCATTTACTCACCCCCCGCAGTGATGAGGTAGTCCCTGAGGCTGCACGGGTCTATGCCTATCTCGGCACCGTATTCCTCAAGGTGTATGGACTTCACAACCCTTATGAAGAGCCTGTCCTGCTCCATCCTCGTTCTCAGAACCCTCGTGGCGAGCTCCTCCGCCTCCTTCAGCCCGATATGCATGGGTCTCTTTCTGTTCAGGAACACAAGGCCCCTGGTGCTGGGGTTGCCCACCAGCGGGCGGATTACCCCTGCAAAGAAGGCCTCCCTTTTCATCGCATCCCTCTCCATTCTCTGGAGAAGCTCCGTTGCCCCGACGACGATTCTTATGAACGGCCTGTTTCCAATTCTTTCACGGATTTTCCTGAGGGCATCCATAAAGCGGTTTCTGAAAATCGAGAGCTCCACTATTTCGTCCACCTTCAGTATCACGTCGCCGGCATTTACCTCCCCGCCCACCTTCATCACCGGAGCCCTATCGATCAGCTCCGTGTCAATCCCGGCGAGCCTGAGCTTTGACCTCATGACGTGAAGCCCATCCAGCACGTCCACTGTAATCAGGGGGATTCCCCTGAGCTCCGCATATCTCAAAACCATCTGGAGAAGCAGATGCACGGGCTCCTGTGAAGTGTATTCAAGCAGAACCACCTCTCCGGGTTTTATTCTGTCGGTATATTCAAAAATCACTCTCTCAAATTTCCGGGACATAGGTGCACCTCCCCGTATTGTTTTCGGTGTGGAACCTAAAAAGAATTCTGGGCGGGAATGAAAATGCTATCATTGGAATTTCTCCTCCGCCTGTATGCCCTGAATGTATCCTATGATGTCATGCACTATCAGCAGGTCAACCGCGGCGCTTATCCCGGATAGAACATCCCCAGCCATCAGGTAAAGCACCGAAAGGAACAGGTCTATCCCCTTGTAGATGAGGCTGGCCTTCACTGCTGTCCTGTTCTCTCTGCTCAGGCCTGAAGCGAGGAGGAAGTTAAGGAGGGCAAAGAGCACGTAGACAGCATAATAACCGCTCTGGTAGGCGAAGTAAAGCAGAAAGAACCCCTGAAGAAAAAGGAGATATATGGAAAGCCTCAGTTTCTTCATTTTTCTCCCAAGTAGCTTTCAAAGACCTCCACGTATTTAAACCCATCGTCCGGGAAAATGAGGACGTAGGTCTTCTCGCCGAGCTCCCCGGCAACTTTCTCATAGGCCCTCACAACTGCCCCGGAGCTCAGGCCTATGAGAAGACCGTCGCTTCTGGCAACGCGGATTGCTCCTTCGATGGCTTCCCCCCGTGTTATCTCCAAGACCCTGTCCACCTCGACCTGGAAGTACCACTTGGGCTTCGTCTCAAGCCTCTTGATGCCGGGTATCTTCTCACCCTTCGCCGGAATGACGCCGATAACCTGCGTGTCGTAGCGCTCCTTGAAGTACTCCGCCAGAGCTGCTATGTGCCCGGAAGTCCCGATGCCGGCTATTATGACGTCGGCCGTTTTCCCTATGCTCTTCAGCTGTTCTTCGATCTCCCTGGCGGTGAAGCGGTAGTGGGCATCGAAGTTGTCGTCGTTCTCAAACTGGTTCAGGTTCACTGCTCCTGCCTTCCTGGCCTCCTCCTGGACGTAGCGAACCATAGAGGGGTCTATTGTCTCAAACTCGGTCATGACGACCTCCGCACCGAGAACCCTCAGGAGAACCTGCGTGGCCTTGGGCGTTGGCTTCGGCAGATATGCCCTGAACTCGATGCCAAAAACGTTGCTCAAAGCCGCCATAGAAATTCCAACGTTGCCGGAGGTTGCTTCAAAAAGCCTTTTCGTGCCGTTGATGTCCCCGCGCTCCAGGGCCTTCATAAGCATGTTGAAAACGGCCCTGTCCTTTATGCTCCTGCTGAAGGGGTTAAAGAACTCCAGCTTGGCAAAATACATCCCCCCTTTCCGCTGAAAGCCTTACGAGGGGGGTGGGCTTGTACCTTTCAAAAAGCTCAAGTGTGCTGTTAAACACGTTCATTTGCCATCACCGGAAAAGGCTTGGAGGAAGTCTTTAAAAGCTTTCCGTAAACGTTCAGTTATACACAAAACTGGGTAATTAAAGGACTCCCCAGTTCATAAGCTGCCGCTTAATCTTCCTGAACTCTCCGGGCGAGCCCCTCACCACAGGATGCCTCGGCACAAAGGGGCACTGTTCTTCGGGTTCGATGCTTATCCCGAACGTCCCTATATTCTTGGCAATTCCCACTATCTCCTCCTTGTCCAGGCCTATGAGGGGCCTCAAAATGGGCAGATCGCTCGCGGTGCTTATTATGAGCAGGTTGTCGAGGGTTTGAGAAGCGACCTGGCCGAGACTGTCTCCCGTGATTATCGCCCTCGCGCCTGTTCGGTGTCCAATCCTGCAGGCCTTCCTCACCATCGTCCACTTGCAGAAGAGGCACGTCCATTTGGCCTTTCCAATCCCTGCCAGCTTCGAAAAAACCGGTGCCTGCTCCTCGTAGGCGTCAACGATTACCGGCTCGTTCAGCCTTCCGTACCTTCCAAGAACCTCGCAGAGCTCAAGAACCTTGGACTCCTTCTTGGAACTCTGCCTGAAGTGGACTGGCGTTACCTCCATCCCTTTCCTGAGCATGAGGTATATTGCCACCGGTGAGTCAATGCCAGAGCTTAAGAGAGCCACTGCCTTCATGATTGAAGAAAAAGGGAAGGGATATATGAAGCTTTCCTCAACTCAGAGTTTAAAACCCATGAGCTGGAGCAGGGCGATGTAGAGGAACCACGCCAGTATTGTGGTGGCTCCTATAAGCTCCGGAATGGCCAGGCCCTTGAAAACTCTCGCCTTCACGAGATAGAGCATCAGGGCGAATGTGAGCACCGCCAGAACGCTCCAGGCGTGGCCTGCTGAAATCCCATTCCGGCCGAGTTTTATTCCGATGATGGCTATGTCCGCCAGTGCGAGGACGTAGAAGAGCACCGCGGCCGGAGCATGGGGCGCGTACTCCTCCGGGAAGACCCCCACGAGGAACAGAAACACCATCGCGAGCGGCATTATATAGGACAGGCCGTTTCTAAAGGCACCGGCCGCCGCGATAAAAGCAATAGCCGCGAAGGCCATCAGGAAGCCGTTGAAGTAGTAGTTCACCGGGTTCCTTGTTGAACCCATGTCGCTCAGGGCGTTTCCCGTTAAGGAGAACCAGGGGTTGGCATGGATAACCAGGGCCAGGCCGAGGATAAAGATTACCGGAAGGGAAAGGCTGATGTACGCGGAGAGCTTAGCAAAATCCATTTTATCACCTCAGCATTCCCTTCGCTTTGGTTCCTCCCCAAAGACGGCTTTGTAAATCTTCCTGAACTCCTCCCAGGAGCCTCTTATGACGGGGTGCTTTGGTATGAAAGGAATCCCGTCCTCTGGGAGGGTTGAGAGCTCAAACGTGCCTATCTCCTTCGCTATCCCAACTATCTCCTCCTTGTCGAGCCCCACGAGCGGCCTGTAAATCGGCAAATCGGTTGCCTGACTGACGATGTACATGTTCTCAAGCGTCTGGCTGGCGACCTGTCCGAGGGAATCGCCCATGACGATGCCCTTCGCCCCGAACTCCCTCGCAATTCTATCGGCGTGCCTCACCATCATGTACTTGCAGAAAACGCAGGTGTATTTGTCTTTCTTCATCTCGCGCAGCTTCTCAATTATTTTCTCGCGCTCTTTGGGCTTGACGACTATCAGCTCTCCCTTTCCTCCATAGTGGTACTTCTTGAGCTGGTTCCAGATTTTTCTCACCTTTTCGAGGGTTTTCTCACCCATGTAGATGTGGACGGGAATGACCTCAACGCCGCGCTTCATCATGAGGAAAGCCGCCACCGGCGAGTCTATGCCGCCGCTCAGCAAAGCCACCACCTTTCCCTGGGTGCCGATGGGGAGGCCGCCCCATGCCCTGACCTTATCAACGAAGACGTATGCCTTACCCTCCATCAGCTCGACGCCGACCTCGATGTCGTAGTCGTGCAGGTTTACCTCGCTCTCCTCGTTCTCAAGGATGTACTCTCCCACCTTTGCCTGAATTTCCGGGCTCTTGAGGGGAAATTCCTTGGTGATTCTCCTCGCGGTGATTCTAAAGCGAGGTCTCTCAAGGTTCAGCTCGCGCTTCTTTCTCCTGAAGAGCTTGAGGGCGGTCTTGTTTATTTTCTCCATATCGCCCTCTACTTCCATCGCCGGGGAGAGCGACACTATCCCGAAAACGCGCGTGAGAACGTCAGCTGCTTCTCTCGCCTTATCGGTCTTCACCAGAATCCGCCCGTGCCTCGCTTCGATCCCTGTGAAATCCACGCCCTCACTCACGAGCGCCTCCCTGATGTTGTTCATGAGTATGCTCTCGAACCATCTCCTCGTATGTCTCGACTTGGTTCCTATCTCGCCGTATCGCACTATTACAACGCTGAGCATTGCCATCACCCGGATATATGCGGGAATTTTATGACTATCTCCACGTACTTCTGTATGACAGCGTACAGCGTTATGGAGGCCAGGTAGGAGGATAGCAGGATGAGCTCGTTCATCTCGAAGATGTGGAGTGCTATCTCCTTTGCCCTGGGCGAGTAGTCCACGACCGCCTGCATGTATTTCCTTTTCAAAAGCTGGTTCAGCTGGATTGAGAACACCATGAGCAGAACCCCGACTAAGCCCCACATCTTGCCAAGTGCCAGCATCAGGAAGAGCGTGGAGGCGAGTATTATCCAGCCCCCTATCAGACCAAGCAGTATGACAAACTCTATCACGGTCTCACCGCAGTTCTTTAATCCCCCCTCCTAAAAACGTTTCTGGTCTGAGGTCCATATCGCCGGCAATCTTTTGAGCTGTCTCAGCAGCATCCGGGGATCACACGGATATCAGGACATCCTCAACACCCTTTCTCCTCCTGCGGGGCTTTATCTCCTCTGCGGGATAGCCAACCGTTATCAGCCCCGCCAGGCGGTACTCATCCCCGAGTCCTGCCATTTTTCTGAGCTCCCTTTCTATTCCATCAAAGCATGCCACTCCGATGTAGCATGTGCCGAGACCGAGCTCAACGGCTTTGAGCATTAAATTTTCAATTGCCATGGCGGCGCTTTCAAGCGCCCAGCAGAACTCCAGATGGCTGTATTTTTCGGCTTTGAGGGCTTTGATGTTTTCATTTATGAAAACTCCCAGATACAGAGGTGCCCTGTACATTCCCCCTTCCAGCCTGCCTATCAGCTTCTGAATTTTCTCTTCGGATAGTCCCCTTTCGCGGAAATATTCAACGTGTCCTTCAATTAGAAGGCGGTGTATTTTCTCCGTGGCTTCCGTGCTCTCATATGCGACAAAAAGCCAGTTCTCCAGCCCGCTTGCAGTTGGGGCCCTTATGGCAGCTTTGATTAGTTCTTTCAGAGCATCCCCGGAAATTGGGACGTCGGAATAATACCTGACAGAGCTTCTCATCTGAATGACCTCATCGAGTTCCATGGTATCACCATCCAGACCTCTGCCCGGGGTTTAATTAACCTTTTCAGAACCAAAGGTTGAAATTACCTACCGTCTATAGTCCGATAATGAACAGCTCCATAATCTTTAGGCCAGCTTATCCTAACGGCACCTGAGATTAAGCCCAAAGGTTTATTATCTATCCCGGATACTTATCTCAGGTGAGAACATGCACGGATGGAGAGGTAGAATAGGTCTGATAGTTCCCTCCTCAAACACCACGATGGAGATGGAGCTTTTTTCGGCTCTGCCGGAGGGTGTGTCGCTGCACACGGCAAGAATGCCGCTAAGAAATGTGAATGAAGAGGAGCTTGTGAAGATGAGTGCGCTGGCGGTCGATAGCGCCAAGCTCCTCAGAGACGCCGATGTTGATATAATCCTCTACGGATGCACGAGCGGTTCTTTCATCGGCGGCAGGGACTTTGAGAAGGAGCTTGAGGCGAGAATAGAGGGCGAGGTAAATATCCCTGTTGTAACGACGTCAACCGCCGTTATAGAGGCACTGAAAATACTCGATGCCAGAGATATACTGGTCATTACCCCATACACCGACGAGATAAACTCCCGCGAGAGGGAGTTCCTTGAGGCAAACGAGTTCAACGTGCTCGATATAAGGGGGCTCGGGATTGAGGAGAATACGAAAATCGGCAGGCTTGAGCCCTATGAGGCATACCGTCTCGCGAAGGCCACATTCATGGACGAAGCGGATGCACTCTTCATCAGCTGCACGAATCTCAGGACATTTGAGATAATAGAGATGCTGGAGGAGGATCTCGGAATCCCGGTTGTTACCAGCAATCAGGCGTCGCTGTGGCTAACACTGAGGGAGCTTGATGTGATGGAGAAAATACCGGGCCTCGGACGGCTCTTCATGGAATTTTAACTTTTCCCACTTCCGAAATTCTTTTAAGCTGTTTTGCCATCTCCCATCCAGACATTTAATACTCACCAAGGGTGATATAGATGGAGCTGCTGGAAAGGGCCAGGGAGCTGAGCATATACACGGCCTACAACATAAACGTCGATGCGATAGTGTACCTGAAGGGGGAGCACATCACAAAGCTCGTGAATGAATTTGGAGAGAACGCCATCAGAAAAAGGATGGATGAGTATCCGAGGGAGGTCAGTGAGCCGCTGGATTTTGTCGCCCGGCTCATCCTCGCACTTAAGACCGGGAAACCGATGGCAGTCCCGCTTGTGAATGAAGAGCTCCACACATGGTTTGATTCTCACTTTAAATATGATGTCGAGAGAATGGGGGGGCAGGCAGGGATAATAAGCAACCTGCTGGCGAGTCTGGACTTCCGGAGGGTTATAGTTTATTCTCCGACCATGGCCGAGAAGCAGGCGAGGATGTTCGTCGACAGACCCAACCTCCACTATCCTGTAGTTGAAGGGAGCAGGCTCGTGTTTAAGCACCCCTATAATGCATACCGCGAGAATGACCCGATAAAGATCAACCGCATTTTTGAGTTCAGAAAGGGGACGAGGTTTAAACTCGGCAGTGAGCTGATAGAGGTTCCCTTCTCCGGCAGATTCATCCTCTCATCCCGCTTTGAGAGCATAAAGATTGAGACCCGGGACGAGCTGAGGCCGTTCCTTCCCGAGATTGGTGAAATGGTTGATGGGGCAATACTCTCCGGTTATCAGGGCATAAAGCTGCGCTATTCCGATGGGAAGGATGCCAACCACTACCTGAAAAGGGCCAAAGAGGACATAATGCTTCTGAAGAGGAACAAAAACGTCAGGGTCCACCTTGAGTTTGCCTCGATTCAAAACCGCGAGCTTAGAAAGAAGGTGATTTACAACCTCTTCCCTCTCGTCGACAGCGTTGGGATGGATGAATCCGAAATAGCCCATGTTTTGAACGCCCTCGGATACCCCGAGCTTGCTGACAGGATATTCACCTACAATCGCATAGAGGACACTGTCCTGGGCGGAAAGATACTCATAGATGAAATGAACCTTGAGGTTCTCCAGATACACACCATTTACTACATCATGTATATAACCCACAAAGACAACCCGCTGAGCGAGGAAGAACTCCGCTCTTCCCTTGAAGTGGCAACGACACTCGCGGCGGCAAGGGCGAAGCTGGGAGGTATCAGGAGACCGGAGGACTTCAGGGAAGGGCTGACGGTTCCCTACAATGAGAGGGGCGAATTCGTCAAACTCCGGTTTGAAGAGGCAAAGAGGAGAACGCGGGAGTACAAGGTCGTCATAATCCCGACGAGGCTCGTTAAGAACCCTGTCTCCACTGTGGGTCTCGGTGACACAATTTCGGCAGGTGCTTTCACGAGCTATCTGGCGATGCTGAGGGAGAAGGGCTGTTTTGTATAGGGTAGGAAGTGTAACATTCGTTAGTTTTTGTTTTCCGTAATTTTTAGGAAATAGTTTTTGGAGTTTATTCTTGAGTAGTGTGGTGGTCTCCGGTATGTGGGGTTTTAAGCCCGAATGGGGGACTGAAAACGGAAGATGTGGGGCCCCGAAAGCCACCCCATGAAACCACGAGGGTGGAAGGTTATCCGCTACGATTATTTCAAAAGTTCCAAAAGTAGCGGACAACCAGAATGGAAGCTCTGATTGGTACGGTATGGTGTACCGAATCTTTATAAACATTGGTACACTATATCGTGCCGTTCTCTACTCCATCAGCCCTTCAATCAGCCTTGCCCTCTCCTGCGCCCTCTTGAGGTGCTCAACCGTGACCTTTGTGTAAATCTGCGTTGTTGAGAGGTTTGAATGCCCTAAGATTTCCTGTATAACCCTTATGTCCACGCCGTTTTCGAGCATGTGCGTGGCAAAGCTGTGGCGGAGCATGTGAGGGGTGACCTTGATACCCGCTTTACCCCCGTATTTTCTGAGGATGTACCACACTGTCTTGGGGGAAATCCTGTCCTTTTTTTCCCTCCTCTCCTCGACGAGCAGGTACTCACTTCCATCTTCCCTCATGGCGAGGTAGGCCTTTATCTCCTCGATTATGGGTCCGGGAAGCGGAACCATTCTGTCCTTGGCTCCTTTTCCGCCTCTAACCGTTATTATTCCCCTTTCAAAATCTATGTCCCGCAGTTTCAGGTTGCACAGCTCGCTAACCCGCAGACCCGTGCCGTAGAGAAGGAGGACTATGAGCCTGTCGCGTTTTTTCAGGGGAGAGATAACGCTCAAAAGCTTTCTCATCTCCTCCTTTGTCAGGGCTTTTGGCAGGCTCCTGGGAACCCTCGGGGGTCTGAGCTTTTCTGCCTCATCATCAAGCCCCTCAAAGCGGAAGTACGAGCGCAGGGCCTGCACGACAAGGTTCAGGCTTTTGTTTGAATAGCCATTCCTCTTGAGCTTCGCCAGAAAGCGGAGGGCGGAGCGGGAATCCAGTCCATGCCCATCTTCAAGATAGCGCCTCACATAGTAGGAGTACATTCTAACCGTGTTCTGGCTCTTCCCCTCAAGCTCCAGATACATCTGAAATTCCTCAAGGTCGCTCATGCATCACAGCCCTCTGAGGAGCTTTTCTATATCCTCTTCCTCCGCGGGTTCTTCAGGTGTTTCGGGGGAAGGTGGTCTGGGCTTTTCTCTGATTGCCAAGCTCAGATAGACGGTCTTGAGGAGATCCTCGACAAGCTTTCTGCTCTCGGCGTAGATATATCCCTGCCCCACTATGACCTTTCCTCCAAGACCGAGCTTTTCAACCGCTTCTCCTATGTAGCTTTCGTCCGGCAGCTCTTCGGCCGGAAACAGGCTCTTCCAGACCTCTTCGACCCTGTAGGTGTTTACCCGCCCTTCCAGAAGTTTTCTGAGCTCGCTGTTCTCATTTAACAGCTGCTCATTCTGACTTTTCAGCTCTTCACAGCTCTTCTCAAGGCTTCTGTATGCCTTTTCAAGCTCCTCATGATCCCTGAGAAGTCCCTCATACCTGCCTTTCAGGTCGAGGAGCTGGTTCCTCATCCCCATGTATTCCGGAAGTATCTGGAGGCTCTTTAGACCTGCCCTCACGAGGGTGTTCTTGAGCTCCTTCCTGACGAGCTCCACATCGACGTGCTCAAGGTCGTGGCCGAGGGGGAGCTTCATCCTCTCAACGTGGCCCACCATTTCGCTGAGCTCAGCATAGAGCCTCTCAGCCAGGTCCCTTCCAACCCTGTCGGCATCCGTTGCTATGATGAGCAGATCCGCTCCGGCAGCCGCACTTTTTGCTATCTCAATGTTGGTCGTTGGAATTATCGAGGAGATGGTAATGCTGTACTCGCTTCCCAGAGCGAGACCCTGAAGGGCTTTGCTTACAACCTCAACATCGCTCGCGCCTTCAACCAGAATCCTTACATCAACTATGGTCATTTCATTCACCCAAATCTAAGTTGAGGCCGGAGTTTAAAAATTCTCCCTCAGCTCTATTCGGAGGTTTGGATTTTCGATTACCACCTCTCCACCTGGAAGAAGGGATATACTCATGGCGTGGACTTCAACGCCTGCCTTTTCAGCCTCGATAAGAAGCCGGACTATCTCGGGGTCGCCCCTTTTGTAGGGCCGGAATTTCTCAACGCCAGGTAAGGCCCCTATGAAGAAAATCATAGCCCTCTTTCCATTTTTTGACAGCTCTATCAGCTCCCTGATGTGCTTCTGCCCCCTAATGGAAGGGCAGTCTGGATACATCGCGTACTCGCCCTTATCCCCTCCGCGGAGAACGGCGCTCTTCATCTCAGCGTATATCTCGCCGGTAGGGCACTCGAAAAGGTAATCGAGCCTTGATTTTCCAACGATTATTTCTTTCCTCTTTATCCTGCAGTTTTTAAGCCATGGAACCAGGCCGAGCTCCAAAGCCCTCTCGAAGGCTTTGGCTTGAGTCCGCGTGTCTATCACAGCCCCTCTCCCGTCCAAATCCTCGAAGGCAACGAGAACAAAGTCCGTCTTCCCGCCGCTCTTGGGTGTACAGAATGCTTTCCTGCCCGGAATCATGAACTCCTCCAAGCGACCTGTGTTGGTCACCAGAGCTTTTCTCTCTTCACCATCAACCTCGACCAGCGCCACGAAGCGGTTGAGCCTTTTGAGGAAGGTGCAGGGAATCACAGTAAGCTCCAGTAAGATGTACATAACCCAACTTCAAAACATGAAAATATAAGCTTTTGGAATCATTAGCTGGGATGTCCATCCATTTCGAAAATTTTATATCCTGTTACAGGATAATCCAGTTGGTGGATATAAATGCGGTTCTACAACAGGGAAAACGAGATAGGGTCCCTGAGGAGAGCCCTGAAAATGTCAAGATCCAGGCTTGTTGTCGTGACTATAACCGGGCGCCGGCGTGTTGGAAAAACACGGCTGGTGCGAGATTTCTTTGACAAAAATGATGTTAAATACCTGGATTTTTTCATTCCAGTCAAAAGCGAAAAGCTAATCCTGGAAGACTTTTCCCGGGAAATGAGGGCAAAGCTGGGCTATTCCCCCAGATTTGAGACCTTCTCGGAGATGTTTGAGTATTTGAAGCTGGTCGAGGTTGAAGCCATCTTCTTTGACGAGTTTCAGAACGTGCTTCGGGTAAATCCCTCTATAGCGTTCGATCTTCAGTGGTTCATTGACCAGAACGGAGATAAGCCTCTTCTACTGATACTATCTGGTTCGTATCTGGGAATGATGAAGAGATTAATGATGTCCCGAAAGGCTCCCCTCTACGGCAGAAGCACCCTCTTCATACAGCTACAACCCCTGAGACCAAAATGGGTTTTCAGGATGCTCAGAGACCTCGGAGTCGAGGATCCAACCTCACAGATTGAGTTCTACGGCATTTTCGGTGGAGTCCCCAAATACTACGAACTGCTTGAGGTTTTCGAAACCAAGAAACCCCTAGACATTATTGTAAATGCAGTTCGGTACTCCGCAATTCTCTCGGCAGAGGGAGAAGGACTTCTGATGGATGAGTTTGGAAAAGCCTACAGAACTTATTTCTCCATCCTTGAAGCGATAGCATCAGGAAAAAACAGGCTTGTTGAGATTGCCAACGCCGTTGGGATGAAAGCAGGCAGCATCACCAAATACCTTGAAGCCTTGGAAGACTACTACGGGATAATAACCCGCGAAAGGCCACTCCTTGGTGGCAGGCGGTCGAGGTACGTAATCAGCGACTATTTTCTCAACTTCTGGTTCAGCATGATAGAACCAAACCGCCGACACATTGAGACAGGCGATTTTAATGCGTTCAGGAGAAACATTGAAAGAAGATTTCCTGAGTTTTTTGGACGGGTCTTCGAGAGAGTTGTGGAAGATGTACTTCACGACTTAAACGGAAGCTTCATCACATTTGACTTGATTGGCCCGCACTGGGGACGAAACTATGAAATAGACCTTGTTGCAGTCAATAGCGAAGACAAAACCGCCACGTTCATAGAAACGAAATGGAAGTCCAACGTTGATGGACCGAGGGAGATGGGCAGGCTCATCACAAAGTCACACAACCTCCCGTGGAGGGGAGAAAAGCGTTACTTCCTCATAGCAAAGAGCTTCCGCAGGGAGTGTGATGGCTGTATCACCGTTGAGGAACTGCTGGAACACCTAAAACCTTAAATATCCCGGCCGTGACCATTTAGATGGAAATCTAAACGGAAGGTGATGAAGATGGTGGACTACGAGCTTCTCAAAAAAATAGTTGAAGCCCCCGGCGTTTCCGGGTACGAGTTCCTTGGCGTCAGGGACGTTGTTGTGGAGGCCTTCAAGCCCTACGTTGACGAGATTAAGGTTGACAAGCTCGGCAACGTCATAGCCCACAAGAAGGGCAAGGGCCCGAAGGTCATGCTGGCGGCACACATGGATCAGATCGGCCTCATGGTGACCCACATCGAGAAGAACGGGTTCTTGAGAGTTGCACCGGTCGGAGGCGTTGACCCAAGAACCCTAATAGCCCAGCGCTTCAAGGTCTGGATTGGTAAGGAGAAGTTCATCTACGGCGTCGGCGGCTCGGTTCCGCCCCACATCCAGAAGCCGGAGGAGAGAAACAAGGCCCCGACCTGGGAGCAGGTCTTCATAGACATAGGCGCCGAGAGCAGGGAAGAGGCCGAGGAGATGGGCGTCAAGGTCGGCACGATAATAACATGGGACGGTCGCTTGGAGCGCCTTGGGAAGCACCGCTTGGTGAGCATAGCCTTCGACGACAGGATAGCCGTTTACACCCTCGTCAAGGCCGCCCAGGAGCTTGGAGAGACCGACGCGGATATATACTTCGTGGCAACGGTTCAGGAGGAGGTCGGCCTTCGCGGAGCTAGGGTTTCCGCCTTCGGTATAGACCCAGACTACGGCTTCGCCATAGACGTTACAATAGCAGCGGACGTTCCGGGAACGCCCGAGCACAAGCAGGTCACCCAGCTCGGCAAGGGAACCGCCATAAAGATAATGGACCGCTCCGTCATCTGCCACCCGACGATTGTGAGGTGGATGGAGGAGCTAGCAAAGAAGCACGAGATTCCGTACCAGTGGGACATCCTCCTCGGCGGAGGGACAGATGCCGGAGCAATACATCTGAACAAGGCCGGTGTTCCTACCGGTGCGATAAGCGTTCCAGCGCGCTACATTCACTCCAACGCTGAGGTGGTCGACGAGCGCGATGTCGACGCCGGTGTCAAGCTGATGGTCAAGGTTCTTGAGGAGATACCTAGGTTCAGGATTTGATTTCCTTCTCCTCTTTTTCCAGGACTTCATGGTGGGCGGGTTCTTTCTCCCATCTGTAGAGGAAGTATGCCAGCCCTACGAAAATCCCCGCAACCATGAACGGCCATTTTGAGGGCAATGGAAGGCCTCTGTGCCACCTGTAGAGAAGAAGATTCTGGTAGAAGAACATATAGCTGAACCACGCCAGCAGCAGCGCCCAGATTGCATGCTCGATGATTTTCCTATCCCTTTCCTCCATTTTATCCACCCTGAGGAGAAGTTAAAAGCAAGGCATTAAAACTCTTTCCCATGGGAGCGCATGCGGATGGGGAACAGCGGGGAAAAGTTAAAAGCGGGGCACTGCACTATATCCAGGAGTGAGAGCATGAGCGAGTACTTCCCCTATGAAAGGCTCCGCCCCCATCAGGAGGAGTTCATAAAACTGGTTGATGATGCCGTCCGGAAGGGCGAGAACCTTGTGATTGAGGCACCTACGGGATTCGGAAAGACGGTGAGCGTCCTGGCCGGGGTTCTGCCCTATGCAAAGAGCCTCGGCTATAAGGTTCTCTATCTGGCGAGAACGCACAAGCAGATGGACAGGGTCATAGAGGAGCTGAAGGCCATAAATCAAAAGGAGCCCGTGAGGGGTGTCGGTCTCAGGAGCAGGAAAGACCTCTGCCTCCATCAGTATATTCAAACATTCTCACCGGATGCATACAACGCGATGATAGTCTGCAAAAACCTGAAGAAGCTGAATAAATGTCCCTACTACGAGAACGTCAGGAAGAGGAAGGAGGAGTTTGAAGAGGTGGCGGAGTACTTCCTCAACAATCCGGGAGAGCCCCTGGAGCTGATACATCACGCCGAGCTGCTCGAATTCTGCCCCTACGAGCTGACAAGAAAGGTGGCATTTAAGGCGGATGTAATTGTTGCGAGCTACCTCTACATGATAAGCCCTGCCATAAGGGATAACTTCCTCAGGTACTTTGACCTCGATTACTCAGACCTTATCGTGATATTCGATGAGGCCCACAACCTGCCTGATCAGGCAATCTCCGCACTGAGCGACAGGCTGAGCATCCATAGCGTTTCGAGGGCGATAAAGGAGGCCGAGGATTACAACGAGCATGAGATAGCGAACTTCATAAGCATCTTCATGAAGGGGCTCGAAGACCTCTATGAGGAGAAGCTCAGGGACAGGGCTGTGGAGGAGGTGCCGGTTGCACCGGAGAGCATATTTCAGCATGTTTCGAGGATTCTCAATCTGGACGGAAGGTACCTCGTGAAGTTCCTTAACGAGATGGTTGAGGTCGGGGACGCCATCAGGGAGGATAAAATTGAGAAGAACAAGCCTCCGCGGAGCTATGTTGGGAGGGTGGGTGAGTTTCTCCTTGAGTGGCTCGGCACCATTGGGAGGGACGATTATCTCTTTCTGATGAGCCGGGAGCGGGGCTTTTCCCTTGAGCTCGTTGCCCTTGATCCATCAAAGGCACTTGAGTTCGTTAGAAACGTGCAGTCGGCGATATTTATGTCCGGAACTTTAACGCCCCTTGACGCCTTCAGGGACGTCATGGGGCTTGAAGCGGGGCTGAAGAAGTTCCCGAGGATGGTGAGGAGGGAGAATGCCATCGTGCTCGTGGCCAGGGATGTCTCGACCAGAGGGGAGGAGCGCTCTCTGGAGATGTACAGGAAGATAAACGAGTACATCGTTGAGGCGGCGAGGCTGATTCCGAAGAATGTGGGCGTTTTTACGGCCTCCTATGAGGTTCTTCAGGGGCTGCTCTCGGCAAACCTGAGCGTCATGATCGAGGAGGAAGTCGGGAAGAGGGTCTATGTCGAAAAGAGGGGGGCGAGTTCAAAGGAAAATGACCTCCTCGTGAAGGCATTTAAGGAGGAATCCAAGGGCGATGGGGCAATCCTCCTCGGTGTCATGGGAGGCAGGAACAGTGAGGGGCAGGATTACAGCGGCGATGAGATGAACGGAGTGATTCTCGTCGGAATTCCATATGCGAGGCCAACGCCGAGGGTTCAGGCCCAGATAAGGTACTTCGAAAAGAAGTTTCCAGGTAAGGGCAGATACTACGGCTATTATCTCCCTGCCCACAGAAAGCTCGCTCAGGCTGCTGGAAGGGTTCACAGGGGTAGCGAGGAGAGGGGGGCGGTTATAGGTCTTGATTACAGGATACTGTGGAGATCCGTCAGAAAAGACCTGCCGGACTGGATGGTGGATTCGATGAGGCCGGTCGACCTCGGGAGGATGAGGTTATACCTGAGAAGGTTCTGGAGCTGAGGAATTCATTTAAGGGCCGGGAATGAGAAATCCAAGCCCCTCTTGACATCTCCAGCAGGAACCGGAGTCTAAGGTACATTGGGAAGGATTCTCATTTTATCTTATTTAACTTTCAAGGCTGCTTCCTGGTAAAACCCGTATTTGAACCGATAGATGCTCACCACCTTACTCCTGGATTCTTTTTCGATTATCCCCATGTCTAAAAGGGTTTCAAGCGTGTTAACGACGCTGACTTCCGTTAATCCAGATAGCCTTGCAAGTGATGATGGCCTGGAAACACCCTCACCCATGGCGTTTAAGAGCGCTATCACTTTTCTTTGATACTCCCTTTGTGGGCGCAAACTGACAAAACTCCTGAGTTCACTCATTGCCCTCTTAACAGCTTCTTCACGGGCGTTTCTAAGGGCTTTCCTGTGAGTCAGCCCGTCAACCCTCCCCCTTCCATAAGATGAGAGGTAACCTGGAAAACCGCCGAGTTCAACGGAGGCCTCCTGAAGCTCTTCAACGGAAAAATCTACGTTCCCTGCAGCGAGGAAACCCTTTTCCAAAAACTCAACTCCAGTTTGAACCTCCCAGGGCTCAATGTCCACCCGTAATGGAGCACGTCCGTATAGATAATCATCGTATTCAGGATTCAGAAGCTTCTTGAATAGCCCCATAGCAGAGCCCGTAAAGATTATTGTAGGCCGTTTCTCGGCGAGAACATTATGAAGCCTCCATAGTGCGGCAAGGAGCTTGTTTCTTTCCGTCCGTACGTCCTGAACTTCATCCCATACGAGAAGAGTTCCTTCTGGAAGAACCTTCATAATTTCGTCAAATAGAGCCGCGGGATTTTTGGGGACTATGGGAATATTTTCATTCCTTTCGAGAACCGCTTCAAAGAACTTGATGCCTAAGGAGACCCTCTTAAGTCTGAGTTTATCCGCATGGGCCAAGCTCATGACGTCCAGCCCGAATCTCTCCACGAACTCGGTAAAGTTCCGGATGCCTGCAAAGTTTGAATAGATCACGGGCTTACCCGTTGCAGACGAGTAATGGGTGGCAAACGCCCTTGCGAGACTGGTCTTCCCAACGGCCCTTGGCCCTATGATTGCCACCCACCGTTTCTTTTCGATAACAAGCCGGCGCAACCTGGAAACTTCCTTTTCCCTGCCGTACAACTCCTCAACTCTTATTATGGGAGTTTCCGGAAAGGGCTCCATCATCTCACCACATTTTTTAAGATTAAAAAATCTCATATTTAAGCGTTTTGGAAGCTTTGAACGGAGAGTAACGGCAAAGGAAATGCCAACTATACAGGGCTTTGTCATGTCCGGAAAACCTGGGTAATATTTAACATAAATGGACATAAACAATATTAAAGATAAGGAACGAAACTCCTAAATACGTCCACGCCCTACTGGAGCAGGTGGTATCATTGCAGAGCAACGTCAACTTAGACGCTCTCCTTGAGAAGATGAAGGCGGAGTTAGAGCGGGTAAAGAACCCCGTAAACGCGGAGAAAATTCTGAAGTGCGCGGAAGCCATTAAACCGCTGATTGAGGAGAGAGACTAGAGCATTATTATTGGGAATATAAGCGGCACAAAGAATGTAGCACCATCATAGGGGGCAGCAAAAGAAGAATGGAAAGAACGAAAGGGAGATGTTCTATTATCCGCACTCATAATAATTGGTGGTGTAGGATTTTTTCTTGGGCTTATATTAGAGGGTAATGGCGTTCTTGGAGGCATGTTATGGGGAATAAAGATTGGATTTATCACAGTCCCGTTTTTAGCTTTGATTTTATATTATCTAAGGGCCAAACATTGTAAACAAGAAGCCGAGAGAACAAAAGAGCAAGCAACAGAATATCTCAAGCTTAAAAATGAATTTAATTCTCTCCTCGACAATAAATTACACGAACATTCTCTTAGCTACGACGAATGTGCTGAAGAGTACAAAAAACTTGAAAAAACTATGTCATCATTGGAATATCTCTACAAACCATTAATTCAGGGGCTAGAACATCTTTCAACAGGTAATTTTTCTGAGGCTTCCGAGAAATTTAAGTTTGCAAAATTTGCACTTGAGCACATTATTAATTCTGAAATAGTATACCGAGAATACAGAATATTCAATTCAAAAGAACCAGAATGGAGATACAACGAAATACTTGAGGAGAAGATACCAAAAGTCCTCGACTTTGCCGCCCGGGCCTGCGACGCCCTCTATCTCGGAGATGTCGAGAAGATGCGCGAACTCCTCAGAGAAGCAAGAGAAATGCTCGACGAGCGCGATAAATTCGTCATCGGCGACGTGAAGTTCTTCAAGTACCTCTTCGAGTTCCACTACTTCCTGCTCAAAACGGTAGTTGAGGCCTACGAGGCTGAGGTGGGAGCAGTTTCAAAACTCGCCACCGAGCAGGCCGAGCGCCTCGCGGAGGCGAAGCCCGTTGAAGTGCCCGAGACAGTCGAGAAGGTTGCAATTTCAGCCGAGGAACCCGAGAGGGAACTTTACAGGGGCGAGGTAAGGTTCAAGAGGGGTGCGATGAGCCAGGAAAGGACGGGAACGCTCGTTATAACAAACAAGCGATTGAAGCTAACCGGCAAGTACAGGCTGAGGGGTCACGTTGCTACCGTTGCTGTTAAAGCGGCTTTGAGAGCGGCTGGAGTCGGAGAGGTTTACGAGGAATTCCCGCTGAGCGAAATAAGTTTCCTCGAACTGAAGAAGGCTATTCTCGGAGGTTACTACATTGAATTCAAGGCGAGGGGCAAGAAGTTCACCCTCTACACCGACGCGGCACAGCACATCTACGACCTCCTGAGACAGTACGGCGCCGAGGGCCTCTGAGCCCCTTATTTTTCTTCCAGACAAGGTCTTAACCAAAGTTTTTTCTTTCAAACCTGCAGGAACCAAAGCGTGCAATCTAAACTTTGCCCGTGAAGAGGGTTGACTTTAAAATAGGCCATTAATCAGTCTGGCGTCCAAAGGACGCCTTGTTGTGAGTGAAACCATGCAAAACTGGCAGTTGAAAAGTAAACCACTTGGAAAACAAGCAATTTTAGAAAAACACTTAACCTTCCGCCAGCGCTGAAGCTTTTGAGAAAATTCTCAGCGTTAAACACTTAGATAATTAGAAACCACTTGAAAATCGCCATCCAAGAGGGAGCTACAAACTTTGATGAAACTTTTCACCAGAAAAGTTTCTTATGGTGCCGGGGCGGGGCTTTGAACCCCGGACCTCTCGGTTTCTCAGGCTCCCCCTAAGGGGAGCGGCCCTATGAGCCGAGCGCTCTGACCAGGCTGAGCTACCCCGGCAGACCCGCTTATACCTTTCAAAGCCCATTTTTAAATCTTTCGTTGCCATGGTCTGATGGAATGAGCAACCCTCCAGCAAATAAACATAATTATAATCCTGCATACATCCTCTCGAACATCTTCCTCTTCAGCTCTTTTCCCTCGTAGAGACCTATTACGCTGCCCGTGAGCAAACCCCCGAGGTGCGCATACGCATTCACACCGGGAAATATGCTGTTGATTGCGAATAGTATGAAGGCGTTTAAAACTGCAGCCGCCATGTTGCCTCCCATTATGCCCGTGGCCATTATGAGCACTCCGACAACCCCGAAGACGGCTCCGCTCGCCCCTGCGCTTATCGTATAGGGCGGCAGGAACAGCAGGGTGAGCAGATTGCCCGCAAGTCCCGAAATCAGATATGTAATGAGGAGGACTTTCCCTCCGAAGAGGTTCTCCAGCTGCGAGCCGAGCTGGTAGAGGAAGAACATGTTGAGGGCTATATGGAGGATTCCCACATGGACGAACATGGCGGTTATGAGCTGCCACCATGCCCCGTGGAGGACATAGTAATTTACCTGACCCAGTTTTGCGAGCACAGCTGTGTTTATCCATACAAAGCTTCCGCTCATAAAGACCTCAAGCAGATACATGGCGATGTTCAGAGCCACAAGAACTGAAGTTATCCTTCCGTGCTTCACTTCTTCCCCAACTCCTCAAGGATTAAATCCAGCAGGTATCTATCGTTAACTGCTATTATGTTGGTTTTCTTGGCGGCATCGAAGTCAAGCCTGAGCTCTTCCCCATTTTCATCTGTCACAATGGCACCGGCTTCCCTCGCTATTATAACGCCGGCCGATATATCCGTGGGCCTCACATAGTTCCTTATGTCGAGAACACCGTCAAGGGCACCCTTTGCAAGATATGTTAGCTCCACAGCCACGGCTCCAAGCACCCTGACCCTCTTGACCCTCCGTATTATCCCGTATCCTCTGCCACGGGTGTAGAAGCTCAAAGCTTCTTTTCCCCTGACAGGCTTTCTGACATGGATTGGATTGCTGTTCATATACGCCCCTTCCCCGGGAATTCCCTCATAAACGCTTTTCGTTGCAAACTCGTATATCATGGCATATACTGGCTTCTCGTTCTTAAACACGGCAAAGCTGAAGGCGAATATCGGTATTCCAGCGGCGAAGTTGTAAGAGCCATCTATGGGGTCTATGATGGCGGTGTATTCGCTTCCCCTGTCTATGTTTCCAACCTCCTCGCTCACTATGTTGATATTCAGGGGGGAGAGATAGCCCAGAACTATGTCCTCTGCCACCTTATCCACGAATTTCGTTACATCTCCACTCACATTCATCCCAACTTTCTGGCCGGCTTTTGCCGTGCCGAAAATGGGCATGACCTGTCTCTCGACCTCCTTCGCCATGCCCAAAGCAATTTCATTCCACTCCATTTTCATTTTCAGGCCCCCATAAGCATTCTCAAAAGATTTCTCGTCCCCGGGGCGAAGCCGAGGATAAATATAACCATCTTCATGAAGTTTGCCATCTCCCTTTCCTCCTCGCTTTCAATGACCTGCTCAAGCAGGTAAACCACGAGGAATATCACGGCGAATTTGAGGGCATACATGCTCGCTGCGGTTCCGGTGTGCTCTATGAGAAACCTGGCAAGGACGTGCTGCTCCCAGTAGCCCATAAACTGTATGCCCACAAACGTGCTGGTGGCGTCATAAAAGTGTGCATAGAAAAGCAGGCTGTTATCTCTGATTAGAGCGAATTTCTTTGAGAGAACCCAGATGAACGATTCCGCAACTATAACTGCCGGGACAAAGTAATAAAGTGTCTTCCATACAAAATGCACCTTACCCAGATTGAGCAGGAGGATAAAAACATCGAGTCCAACGAGCAGCCAGCCTATGTCCCTGTACAGAGGATAGAACTTTTCCCCGCTCCCGCAGTTTCTCCACACGATGTAAAGCGAGGTAAGGGCAATTGCGGCTATGACGAAGTATATCCCGGGGGTTACCGTGAGGTATGTTCTCGGATAGATAAGGGCATCTGTCATAGCCCTTGTGAGCGGGCCGAGGATTATGTAGGGGATTAGAGCTTTGAAGAATCTCTCGTCAAATTTAATTCCAATCTTCTTCAGCCTTCTGTAGAGCAGAATTGCCATGATGCCAAGGATCACGGCGTAGGTGAGGGTATTCACGATATTGTATCCCTCGTTGGCCTGTATCGGTTTGATGAAATATTCGTAAAACCACTGCCAGAGGCTCATCGTACCACCACACTGAATAGTTCCGATAGTCTTAAAGCTTTTCTTTCCGTATAAAAGTTAAGCCTGTGGGTGATGCTCATGCATTATAACGGAGATAGGCCTGATGGAAGCACGCCTGAGGAAAAGATAATACAGAGGGATTTGGTTAAGGGGAAGAGGTGATGGGAGCCATGCATTTAATGGAACTGCCGAGGGAAGTTCTTCTCGGAGAGGACTTGAAGGGTGAAGTGCTGAATGTTGCCAGACGGCTTAAATTGCCTGAAAAAGCTCTGATTCTCTACGGGCCGAAAACGAGAGAAATCGCGGGTAGAGAGGTGGAGGAAAACCTGAAGAGGGAGTTCGATGTCAGGGGAGTTCTCATAAAGGAAGCAAGCATGGAGGAAGTTGTGAGGGTTGAGCGGAAAATCAGGGAGGAAGGTGCGGGCTGGATCATAGCGGTCGGAGGGGGGAGCATAATTGACGTTGCCAAACTCGCCTCCTTCAGGGCGGATGTTCCCTTCATCAGCTTCCCGACAACAGCATCCCACGACGGCATAGCGAGTGCAAACGCCTCCATAAAAGACCTTGGAATGAAGACATCCATGAAAGCCAGGCCTCCCATAGCGGTGATAGCCGATGTTAAGGTCATAAAAACCGCACCATACCGCTACCTCGCCGCCGGTGTTGGAGATATGATTTCCAACCTGACTGCGGTGAAAGACTGGCAGCTGGCCCATAAAATAAGGGGAGAGTACTACAGCGAGTATGCAGCTTCTCTGTCGCTCATGAGTGCCAAAATGGTGATAAGGAACGCAAATATAATAAGGCTGGGCAACGAGGAGAGCGTCAGGAAAGTTATAAAAGGGCTGATTTCGAGCGGTGTGGCAATGAGTATAGCAGGCTCATCGAGACCTGCGAGCGGTGCTGAACATCTGTTCAGTCATGCCCTCGATGCTATAGCACCAAAACCCGCCCTTCACGGCGAGCAGTGCGGTGTTGGGACTATCATAATGGCCTATCTCCACGGACTTAAGTGGGAGCGCATCAGGGAAACCTTAAAGAAGGTCGGAGCCCCTACAAATGCATATGAGCTGGGTATTGACCCGGAGTACATAGTTGAGGCCCTCACTGTTGCCCATAAAATCCGGCCCGAGCGCTATACAATCCTTGGAAAGGACGGTTTAACACGCGAGGCTGCTGAAAGGGCTGCTAAAATAACAGGGGTCATCTGACAATCATCGTTCATGGAGGTGTTTGAAATGGTAATCACACTGGTTGGGGAAAAGCTGGCTAAACCCGGTATGGAGTTCATCTATTACGGACCTGCTGAGGCCTGTAAAACATGCCGCTTGGCAAGGGTGTGCATAGGAAATTTTGAGCCAGGAAGGAGATACAAGGTTGTCAGGGTAAGGAACATGGAGCATTCGTGTCCCCTCCACGAAGGAAAAATGAGGGTTGTTGAGGTGGTCGAACCCGCCATAGAGGTGGCCCTCGACCCCCGGGTTGTCATAGTCGGATCAAAGATAAAGCTGAATTTTGTCCAGTGCAGCGACCCGAAGAAAATGGACATTTTTCGGCCTGAAGGCCTCTTTGAAGGCGATACCGTGAAGATACTTGAGGTCACCGGCGAAATAGAGTGCAATGGAAAAAAATACAAAATTGTGCGCGTGATGCGCGAGAAGGAATAGCCGTTGTTATTCCTCCTTTTCCACAAACGCAAGGAACTCCTTCCCTCCAATTTTTATCTTATATGCACGGGCCTCATTTTTCAGGAGCTTTTCAATTGCTTTTAACCTTCTCTCCCTCCTTCTCAACAGCTCCTGGGCCTCCTCCACAGTTACCGCTCTAAACCTCAGCTTTCCTCCCGCTCTCGTCTGGGCAACCCTTGCCACATCAGCCCTCGCGACCACTCCAATTTTTGCATAGCCGCCGGTGGTTTGCCTGTCAGCGAGCATGATTATCGGCTTTCCATTCGCCGGAACCTGAATTGCCCCATGGGGGATTGCATCCGTGATTATGTCAGCTCCCTTTTCGGAGTGCTCTATCCTCGGCCCTTCTAAGCGATACCCCATTCTGTCTGAATTTGGCGTGACCTCGTAGGCAGAGCTCAGAAAGGTCTCAATTCCTTCCTGTGTGAAATGCTCAAGCTGAGGGCCCAAAATCACCCTGATTTCACTTTCATCTGAGTAGCGCGGGATTAATGCTTCAGGTAAAACTTTTCCCTCTTTCCCTGTCAGGATTGCATATCCGAGACTGAGCTTATCCCCCTGCTTCAGGGCCCTCCCGAGCTTTGCCCTCAGGTACGTGGAGCAGCTCCCAAGGATTTTTTCGCAGTTAATTCCTCCGGCGAATGCTATGTATCCATAAACACCGCTCTTTAGGGTTCCTATCTCAAGAACATCTCCACGCCTGGCCCAGTGACTCTGCCAGGGTTCAATTGGGGTTCCGTTTAACTTTACATCAACATCTCCAGCAACTGCAAAAACCGCTGATGAGTGGAATCTTATCGTAGGGCCTTTTAGGACAAATTCGATTAGAGGTGCGTTGTCATGATTTCCAACCAGATAGTTGGCCAGGCGTGCGCTCACCTCATCCATTACTCCGCTGACAGGGATTCCAAACTTCTGGTAGCAGTATCTTCCAAGGTCTTGTATTGTAGTGAGGGAGGGAACATTAATGAGCTCAATCATTTCTGTTCGCCCCCGTAGATTTCCCGGAACTCCTCCTCACTTACCGGCACGAACCTGATGTAGTCTCCGGGCTGTAACAGAGTTGGCGGGTCTTTCTCCGGCATGAAAAGCCTCAACGGTGTTCTCCCAATCAGTCTCCATCCGCCGGGGCTTTCCATGGGATAAATACCTGTCTGCTTTCCAGCTATGCCAACACTCCCTGCGGGCACCTTCAGACGCGGCCTCTCCAGTCTCGGTGTTGCTATGCGTTCATCCATGCCGCCAAGATATGCAAATCCCGGCGTAAATCCGAGCATATACACGCGGTAGAGCGGCTTTGAGTGAATCTCGATAACGTCATCAACGGTCAAACCGTTGTGCCGGGCCACAAACTCAATATCCGGCCCGAATTCCCCACCGTACACCGTTGGAATTTCCACGACCCTTTGCTTTTCCTTCTCTGGCTCCGCTGAGAGGAAGGGCTTAATGGCATTCAGGGCTTCTTGATAGCTGAGCTTGAGTGGATTATAATACACATAGATGCTTGTGTAAGTCGGGACAGCCTCAACAAGCCAGTCGGGAGAGGCCTTTTCTATGGCATCGGCAACTGCATGGACTTTTTTGTTAATTTTCTCGTCTATTTTATCACCAAAAATGATAACCAGAGCGGAGTCTCCAGCTGGTTTGAACTGGGGGAACATGGGATCTCACCTGTATCCGGGTTTTAGAATTTTCAAGCCTTCAACTTTTTCAAAATGTTTTGTATTGTAAGTTACCACTGTTAGTCCCTTATGAACTGCAGTTGCAGCAATCAATGCATCAGCCAGGCCAACCTGGTAGTCCCGCCTTATTGCTCCCCCTAGAATGGCAATTTCTTGGGTTAGGGGCACTACCTCAAAATGTGACAAAAATCGGAGAATTTTTTCATGCTTTACAGGATCTTTCGTTTCCCTGCCGGAGAATATTTCTGCCATGCTGATAACTGAAAGAAACAATCCTTCTTTGGATAAATCCAGCAGAAATTCCTTTGACCCCTTAACGCCTCTGAGGATGTCGATTATTATATCGGTGTCAATAAGATACATTTCTATCCCACTCTTTTCTCAGTTTTCTGGCGTCAATGCCTTCACTGAGTATTCCAAATACTTCCTCCAAATCCCTTTCAAAATCCTTGATTATCATCAGCTTAACTTTTTTTGGGGCTTTTACCTTTTTTAGAGGTCTAAACACCCCATTTTCATAAACTGCCTCTATCACACCCATCTTCCTCCCCATTTTATGTTATTGTTGATGCTTAAATAATTTCCTTCATCGGCACAATCCTGACTCCCGCCTCCTCTAGGCGTTTTTTGATGTATGCCGCTATCTCAAGAGCCTTTGGATTGTCGCCGTGGACGCAAATTGTATCAGCTTTAAGCTCAACCCACTCGCCGTTGATGGCTTTAACTCCACCGTCCTTAACCATTGAAATAACCCTTTCGGCTATAAGATCCTTATCGTGAATTACCGCACCTTCCCTGCTCCTTGGAACCAAGGTTCCATCAGGGTTGTATGCCCTGTCAGCAAAGACCTCGTGGGCAACTCTAAGCCCCATCTCCTCGGCAATCTCTAATGGCTTTGAGATTGAAAGTCCCACGAAAATGAGCCCCCTGTCGAAATCGGCAATCCCCTCAAGGACTCCCCTCGCGAGCTCCTCGTCCTTCACAAGGGCGTTGTAGAGAGCTCCATGGGGTTTAACATGCTGCAGGGTTAAGCCTTCAGCTTTAACAAACGCATATAAAGCTCCGAGCTGGTAGAGAATGTAGTCCCTCGCTTCCTCCCTTGTTATCTTCATGTATCTCCTCCCAAAGCCGAGCAGGTCTGGATAGCCCGGGTGAGCACCCACCTCAACGCCGTTTTCCTTTGCGAGCTTTACTGTTCTCTTCATTACCAGCGGGTCTCCAGCGTGCCAGCCGCAGGCAACGTTGGCTGAGGTGATGTATTTCATAACCTCCTCGTCCATGCCGAGCTTATACCTCCCGAAGCTTTCGCCGAGATCAGAATTGAGGTCAACTTTCACAATGATCACCATGGTATTGTAGTAGTTATAGATTTAAAAATTTTCAGGAAATAAATGTAACTGGTTACTTTACATAATTAAACAATAATTGAAAAGATATTCATAGAATACATGGTATTATCAAAAGATTCGTTAATAGGATCTTACTAATCTCAGGAAATTTTGAAAATAAATTGACGAAAAATATATATTTTAAGAAATATATTTACATATAAAAATCTATGGGGGCAGATCGATGCCAGCTTCAATTGTTTCTTTATGGTTTGGAATTCCTGTGGTGTATGTTGCATTAGCCCTGGTATACTTTTTCCTTAGCAAAGACGAGGAGGGAGAATGATGGATGTAATCGTAGCGTCTTTTGTAATTTATTTGGTAGCAATGATTGCAATAGGAATCTTGACGTACAGGATTGGCAGTGAATCCATAGAGGGATATTTTCTTGGGAAAAGACGCTTTGGGCCATTTACAATTGCATTAACCCATCAAGCAACTGCAATGAGTGGTTACATGTTCCAAGGGATGCCAGGGAAAGGTTATTCACTAGGCTTTGGCAGCGTATGGGTTCCAATGACAAGTGCTGGTGGTCCACTTGTGAACTTTACAATCTTGGGGAAGAGGCTTAGGAGGTTTACTGAAAAAGTGGGTGCAATAACGATCCCAGATTTCTTAGAGGCAAGATACTATGATAGAAATCACTTGGTGAGAATCTTGTCCGTGATTATTATATTCATATTCCTTACAGCATACACTGCCGCACAGACAGTTGCTATGGGTAGAACCCTTGAATTTTTAACAGGCATTCCATATAAGTGGGGTGCGATAATCGGAGCACTTACAGTTCTTATCTATGTGCTCCTTGGGGGCTTTGCGGCAGCAGTTTATACAGATGTCGTACAGGCAGTACTGATGTTCATAGGAGCTGTCGTCGTTCCAGGATTAGCAATAGCAAAAATTGGGGGATTTGGAGTAATGTATGACAAGCTCAACACAATCGATCCTAAGCTTACGAACGTCTGGGTAGCACCAATTACCTTGCTTGGGTTCCTTGCTATTGGATATCTCGGATATCTTGGGCAACCCCAACTCCATGTGAGATTTATGGCAATCAAGAATTCTAAGATGCTGAAATATTCACTTGTCACGGCAGTAGTATGGGCGGCAATTGCACTCTATGGAGTGACTCTTGGAGGCGTTGCCGCGAGAGTTTTAATACCAAATATAAAACCCGAATTATCTCTAATGGCATTAACCAAGGAGATGCTTCCTCCAGTATTTGCTGGGATACTCATAGCAGCAATGGCGGCAGCAATAATGTCTAGTGCAAATTCTTATTTGCTTGTGGTAGCTTCTGCATTGGCTAGGGACATCTATAATAAAATGATAAATCCTAATGCAGACCAAGAAAAGCTTGTATGGATAAGCAGGATTTCGGTACTTGTCGTGAGTCTACTTTCAATATATCTGGCACTTGGAGCTACTGAAACAGTCTTTAAACTTGTTCTCTATGCTTGGGCAGGACTTGCATGTTCTTTTGGTCCAGTGGTTATTCTTGGACTTTATTGGAAGAGAGCTACGAAGGAGGGAGCAATCGCTGGAATGATCGTTGGAGCAGTTACTGTAATTCTGTGGAAGCAACTGGGTCTTAGCTGGCATCCTTGGTACGAGATGATTCCTGGCTTCATATTTTCAATGATTGCAATAATCGTGGTTAGTCTATTAACTAAGGAGCCCCCAAAAGAGATCCAAGAGATAGTTGAGTATGCTGGAGGTAAAAAGCTCATAGTAAAAGGGGGTACTGCAACTCCTGAATTGAAAGTCTTGGCTGAAGTAGTTGATAAAGTCTTCTGATTCTTTTATTATCTTTCTCCATTTATTGAGACTATTTCAATTTCTTCCCCAGTTATGCTGTCTTTGAGAATATATCTTCTGTTATTTTCTTTTTTAGCCCAAAAGAGCTTATAGGTAAAAGTCTGATATTTTAGTTCATAAGTAAATTTCAAATATGCATACTTCCTAAAAAGGAATGACTCTGCTTTCTCTGTTGCAATTTTTAGACTTTCGTCCTCTTTTACACATGGTTTGAGGATCCTAGAGTTCTTTTTATCACAATTGATCTCCTCAAAATCCGGGACAATATCTGCAAGGTACCCTTTTCCATTTATTCCATCTACCATAACGACAATCATGCCTTTTATATCCCCAAATATTTTTCTTTTTACTCTGTATGAGAAGACATATATCCAGAAGGGATAGTATATCTCTCCGGTATAACCTTCTTTGGAAAGTTCATGAGAGTGGAGGGGTTTTATAATTCTTATCTTCATAGAATCTCCCCCTGTTTACTTCAGCTTTTTGGCGAAAGCTTTTGGGCTTCTCGTCACCGGCAGGAGCTCGTAGTCAGCAACGCAGGAATGCTTTGACATGAATTTATGTATGCTTCTTGTTAGGAAATGCATATCCCTTTCAAAAAATCTCAGGAGCACATCATACTTGCCAGCATATTCCGCAATCTCAAATATCCTGTAGTTCCCTTTAGCATCGTTGATGAATCTTTCAATTTCATCGCCTGATGCATTTCGGTTAAATTTAACCAGGACGTCCATGTAGGCCATATGGAGTTCCTGAAGAATCAGGATACCCAGGATCTGGAGGTAGCCCTTTTCCTGCAATGCGAGCCTTCTACGCCTGATTGTTGTTGCCGAAACCCCAAGCCTCTTGGCTATTTCCGTATCGGTCATCCTTCCGTTTTCCCTTAGCAGGAAGTATATTCCAATATCTATGTCACTCAGGATTCCCCTGAAGATGCTTTTCCAGAAATTCAGTTCCTCGATATCCATATCATGATTATGTTTAAATTCTGCGGTCATGGTGTCATCTCCAGACACCCTTGAAACCTTTTCTTTAAAAATTTTGCACCAATACTCCTAAAGGATCTTCAATGCATAAATCGAATCACTAATGTATTTAGAAAATCGACATATTTTTTGAACATCTGCGTATCAATGAACAGAAATTATGATGATTTTTGAACAAAATTTATAAAAACGTTGAATTAAACCCGTTATTTGCTGTATCTGGTGACTTTCAACAGGGAGGTGGTGGAAATTAAAACTTTAGATGAGCAGGCAATTGAGGACCTTGCGCTGGGTGCAACCGTCCTCGGAACGGGAGGGGGCGGAGATCCCTATATAGGGAAGTTGATGGCTCTCTCTGCATTGAAGGAAGGCTATGAAATAACCCTCCTTGATCCCAGGGAGATCCCTGATGATGCACTTGTGATACCTTCAGCCGGTATGGGAGCACCAACCGTTATAGTTGAGAAGATTCCCCGGGGAACGGAGGTCATGAATGCATTTAAGGTTCTCAGCGATTACCTCGGTCGTGAGGTTTATGCCACTCTTCCCATAGAAGCAGGGGGCCTTAACTCCACAATTCCTCTGGCTGTGGGTGCCAGAACAGGGATCCCGGTTGTGGATGCCGATGGAATGGGCAGGGCATTCCCGGAGCTTCAGATGACGACGTTTCATCTCTACGGCGTGCCGGCGACTCCGATGGCCCTTGCCGATGAGAGGGATAATGTTGTCCTTCTCAGAGCTGCCAACAACTACTGGGCTGAGTGGCTGGCAAGAACCATCACCATAAAATTTGGGGGAACGGCGTGGATCGCACTTTATGCAATGACCGGAAAACAGCTGAAGGAAGCTGCCATTCCAGGGACGTTAACACTGGCTCAGAAGCTTGGAGAGGCGATACGGGAGAGCAAGGAAACAAAAGAGGATCCTGTTGATGCCATTTTAGATGTTTCTGGTGGATTCAGGATATTTGAAGGAAAGATAATTGATGTTTCAAGGAGAACCACAGGGGGATTTGCCAGAGGTGAGGCAGTTTTTGAGGGTCTGGATGAATACAAGGGGCACACATTGAAGATACAGTTCCAGAATGAAAACCTCGTTGCAATACTGGACGGCAGGATAGTTGCCAGTGTTCCTGACCTGATAACCGTTCTTGACCTGACGACGGGCAGGCCAATCACCACCGAGAGCCTCAGGTACGGATACAGGGGCGTTGTGATTGGGATACCCTGCAGCGAAAAGTGGAGAACTGCCAAGGGACTGGAAGTCGCTGGACCGAGATATTTCGGCTATGATATCGATTACATCCCCATTGAAAAGCGCATGGAGGGAGGCGAATGACACTTAGACTGGGTATAGACGTTGGAGGAACAAACACCGATGCGGTCATACTCGATGAAAACAACGAGGTTCTGGCAAAGGCAAAGTCTCCGACAACTCCCGATGTTATGACAGGTATTTTAAACTCCCTGGAAAAAGTTCTGGGTGAAAGCGGAGTCGACCCGGGCGAGATTAAGTATGCAATGCTCGGAACAACCCACGCCACCAACGCCATAGTTGAGAGAAGGAACCTTGCAAACATTGCCATTATCAGAATAGGAAAGCCCGCAACTCTGGCAATTGCTCCTCTGACGGGATGGCCTGAAGACCTCAGGAAAAAGCTCGGGAGGCATGTATTCATTGTTCAGGGAGGCCATGAGTACGATGGAAGGGAGATTGCTCCCCTTGATGAGGAAGAGCTGGTGAAAATTGCGGGGGATCTAAGGGACAGAAACATAGAAGCAATTGCCATCTCCTCGGTATTCTCTCCTGTCAATTCAGAACATGAGGAGAGGGCCGCGGAGATACTGAGAGAAGCCCTTGGGGATTCTGTGGCGATAACGTTATCCCATGAAATCGGCAGTATCGGGCTGCTGGAAAGAGAAAATGCTGCTATACTGAACGCTGCGGTTACAAAGGTAATGAAAAACGCAGTTCGCGGCTTTGAGAACGCCCTGGAAGAGAAAGGAGTGCATGCAAAGTTATACATAACCCAGAACGATGGAACCCTCATGTCGGCGGATTATGCTGTGAAGTATCCGGTTTTAACAATCGCCTCCGGGCCGACTAACAGCTTAAGGGGAGCGGCTTTTCTCTCAAACGAAAAGAACGCTGTTGTAGTTGATGTTGGAGGGACAACATCGGATATCGGTATTTTGGTCAATGGATTTCCCAGGGAATCTGCGGTGGCTGTTGAGATAGGGGGGGTGAGAACGAACTTCAGAATGCCCGATTTGATATCCATAGGTCTCGGGGGAGGCAGCATTGTCAGGGTTGAAGGAGAGGAGGTGAAGGTTGGCCCGGAGAGCGTTGGCTACAGGATAGTTGAAGAAGCCCTTATTTTCGGTGGAGATACACTGACGGCAACCGACATTGCAGTCGCTGCTGGAAGGTATGAACTTGGAGATGTCAGCAGGGTTCGGCATCTTGATGCATCTCTCGTTGAGAAGGCTGTCGCCAGGATTGACGCTATAGTTGAGGATGCAATTGACAGGATAAAAACAAGCCCAGAGCCAATTCCTGTTATTCTGGTTGGAGGAGGCAGCATACTGCTCTCGAATAAAATAAAAGGTGCGTCGAGGGTTATACGGCCGCAGAACTTCGACGTTGCGAATGCAATAGGGGCTGCTATCGCTCAGGTTAGCGGAGAAGTCGACAGGGTTTATTCTCTTGAACAGCTTGGAAGGGAGAAGGCCATCGAGGATGCTAAGAAAAAAGCGATTGAAGAGGCAATCAAAGCCGGGGCGGATCCGGATACGGTTGAAATCGTCAACTTTGAGGAAATTCCCCTCGCCTATCTGCCGGGAAATGCAACGAGAATCCGGGTGAAGGCAGCGGGCTACCTGAGGGCATGAGGCGTGATTTTCATTTTTCACTTTCAAAAATTTTGGGAGGTTTGGAAATGGGAAAGGATGAAGGATTTGTTGAAAAACATGCTCTGGATGAGATACCCAAAGATGAGCGAAGCCCGTGGTACAGCATCGCACTGATATGGACAGGGGTCATGATATGCATTCCTGCTCTTATGATAGGCGGCGCTCTCGTTACAGGATTGTCATTAGGAAACGCGATACTCGCGGGAATAATTGGATATACAATCGTCGTCGCATACATGGTCTTCATAGGAATGCAGGGTGCCGATCTTGGTAGGCCCACGGCGGTTCTTGCAAGGGCATCCTTTGGCGAGGTTGGAGCGAGGATAGTGATTTCACTGATAATTGCCGTGTCTCTGATAGGATGGTTCGGTGTTCAGGCAAACATAGCCGGTGCTGCATTTTCAAGTATCCTCAAGAGCTGGCTGGGGATTCATTTTTCAGTCCCCCTGTCGTCGTTTATCTGGGGAATAATAATGCTCACAACGGCCATTGTTGGATATAAAGCCCTTGAATATCTCAACTACGTCGCTGTTCCATCGCTGTTAATCCTGGCATTATACGGAACATACGTATCCCTCACCAGATTCGGACTTGGGAACCTCTCAAAGTACCAGCCTTCCCACCCCTTCTCCCTGCTGCAGGGGATTGCATTAACAGTGGGAACCTTTGCCGTGGGTGCTACAATCGCAGCCGACTATTCGAGATATGCCAGGAGCAGAAGGGATGCGGTTCTTTCGTCAGTCTTTGGGGTGTGGCCTGCCGGAATACTGATGCTCTCTATGGGAGCTGTGATGTCAGTTGTGGCCGGCACATACGATATAACCCAGGTTCTATCAAAGCTGGGGCTCTCTGCCATAGCCTTGATAATCCTGATCCTTGCAACATGGACTACAAACACGATAAACGCATATTCCGGGGGTCTGGCAATAACAAACATGTTTAACCTCTCCGGAGAAAAAAGGGCATTGGCCACAGCGGTTGCTGGCATCCTTGGAACAATTCTGGCTGTTGCAGGGATACTGAACTACTTCATCAAATGGCTCACCATACTAACCGCAACAATCCCTCCGGTTGCAGGTGTTTTGATAGCAGACTACTGGATAATGAGGGGGGCAAAGCCGGAGAGCTGGAGGGAATATCCGGGTGTAAACTGGGCTGGAATCGTGGCGTGGATCCTGGGTTCATTGGCCGCAATAAAAATCTCCTGGGGAATTGCTCCAATAAACGGCATAATTACGGCGATTGTGGTTTATTACATTCTCTACAGGGTGATCGGTGAGAGAGCATGAAAATACTCGATTTAATTCCGGTTATCGAAACCCAAGGCATAGCCGAGGCCATTGAGGACAGAAAAAAGCTCGGGAAAATGCTTGAGGAAGAGACTGGAGGCCTAGTAAAACTTGATGTGCTGTCCATAGATAAAGGGACAGCCTCCATTGAAGGCAGCTATGATGAGGCATTGAACGTCCCCTATATCCTGAAGAACGTGAAGTGGGCCGAAAAGAACGGTTATGATGCCGTTGTTCTGGACTGCTTCGGTGATCCCGGTCTCGATGCTGCGAGGGAAGCTGTAGAGATACCGGTAATAGGGGCAAATCAGGCCGCAATTCATATGGCGTCACAGCTCGCGGGCAGGTTCTCGGTTATAAACATACTACCCGAGACCGAGCACCTGATCAGGTCGCTCATAATTAAGTACGGGCTGATCCAGAATCTAGCATCCATACGAACGATTCATGTACCCGTGCTGGAACTTGAAAACAATCCCGAGCTAACATTGAAAAAAGCTGTTGAGGCAGCGGAAAAAGCCGTTCTTGAGGATGGGGCATATTCCATAGTTCTGGGCTGTACAGGAATGTCGCCGCTGGTGGATGCGATAAGGGAGCACTTTGACAGGATTGGAGTGAATGTGCCGATAATTGAACCGCTCAGGGCTGCAATATACACGGCAGTTGCAGTTGTTTTAGCAGGCCTAACCCACAGCAAGAGAGCATACATGACGCCGAGGGAAAAATTCAGAAAACTCGATTTTGATTTTTAAATTTTCACATTCAGTTTTGGTTTTTATCTTATCCCATTTTTCATCAAAGGATAAAGCTTTAACCCCTCCGCCGAACAATTATCATGCCCGTCATTGATGCCGCGATCTTCATCCAGGGAATAGATGTCGAAGGTGTCACGACTCCGAAGGTCGTTGAGGAAGTTAAAGACCCCGAGTCAAGGCTCTTTCTGGAGAGCCTGATCAGTGCCGGCAAAGTGAGGGTTCTGGTTCCCTCTGAGAGGAGTATTGAAGCCATCAGGAGGGCAGCAGGAAAAACCGGAGAGCTGGATGAACTGAGCGAAGCCGATATTGAGGTTCTTGCACTCGCATATGAGCTTAAAGCGACCCTCTTCACCGATGACTACAACCTTCAGAACATAGCGAGAACCCTTGGAATCAAGTTCAAAACACTCAAAAGGGGCATAAGGAAGGTAATCCTCTGGAGATATGTGTGCATTGGCTGCGGCAGGAAATTTGAAAGCAGGCCTCCGGAGGGCGTCTGTCCGGACTGCGGGAGCCCCCTCAGGCTGCTCCCGAGAAGAAGGAAAAGGAGAACTAAGAAATCCTGATGGTTTTAATCTCAAAGGGCTTTAGCCTAACTTTTTTATCAGCCTTCCCGGCTTCCCTCAGCTCGATCATGTCCATTTCAATGCCTTCTTCCGGCAGTTCAACCTCAAGCTCCTCCCTTGATGGGTTGTACAGCCTTAAAATGTATCCCTTTCCATCCTCCGCCTTCTTAAGCGCCCCAACTACCGCATCCGTCCTCATGAAGCTGAACTCCCTGGCTTTTTCCCCGGTTCCATTTGCCCTGACAACCCTGAGTTTTGACCAGACCTCCAGTGCTCTCTTGTAGACTTCTCCTTCGAACCAGTCTCCCCTGTGGGGATAGAGATAATATGTGAATTCCCCCTCGCCGAGGTCGCTCCATGGATTTGGATAAATCGGCGACTTGAGCAGGCTGAGTCCGATTTTGGAGTCCCAGTTCGTGTAGCCGTGCCTTGATGTGCAGATCACGGCAACCCCGTAATCGCCATCACACACATCCGCCCACCTTAAAGCCGGAACCTCGAACTTCGCCTGCTCCCATGGCGTGTTCCTCACCGCTGGTCTTTCTATAACGCCGTATGGGATATCGTAGAAGGTGCTCCAGTTGTGGGCGTTGAAGTTGAACCACGCCTTAAGCAGAATCTCCTTGTCCTTCCAGTCGACTTTGGTTTCAAACTCCAGGAGCTTTGATTCCCTGCGGAGCTTTATGAACTGGATCACCCTTGAACTGCCATAGCCCCTGACAACCCTGACAATTGCAATCAGGGGACTCTGATAAACCACCCTGGCTTCTTCGATTGTTTTGAGCCTTTCTCCCTGAATGAGGAAGTCCTCGTTTATGTCCCACGCATCCCACATACCCGGTGTGTCTATATGGGCCATCAGGACGTTGCTTGTGCCCCTTACAGCCTCTCTTTTATTTTCCCGGTCGTAGAGTGAGATAAGCTCTCCGTCTCTGTTAAGAACAGCCCTCAGATGCTCGTTTTCAAGTATTATGTTGCCGTCCTCCTCTCTGGCTTTAACGCCTTCCCCTGCGTTCATCGGTTCAAATGACCTCCAGCCCATGGGTGGAGCTTCAAGCAGGTAATACTCGCCGTTGACCTCAACCACCTCCCTCCTGTCCCAGGGCAGATCGTTGAACACCAGGGAACTGCCTTCCTTCCCGGCAATACTCCTCATGGAACTCTGGATAATCTCCTCGGCCTCCCTGATCACGTCCTTCAGGTCCTCAATCGCCTCATCATAAACCTCCCTTATCGAGGAGCCGGGCAGAACGTCATGGAACTGATGGAGAAGAACCCTTTTCCAGAGCTTTTCAAGCTTTTCCTTTGGATAGTCGAGCAGTCCAAGCATCTCCGCCATTGAGCTCCAGATTTCGGCACTTCTCAAAACTGATTCGGCATCCGCCATGTACTTCTTCATTTTGAGATTCGTCGTGTAGGTTCCTCTGTGCACCTCAACGTACAGCTCCCCCTCCCACGTGGGCATTCTATCCCTGCAGGCTTTAAGCTCCGATACGTATTCCTCCTCATGTCCCCTGATTATTCTCGGGATGTGGGGGACCTTGTTCATGTGCTTCATCATCTCGACCATTTCCCATGTAATGCCCCCACCTCCATCGCCGTATCCGTAAGCGTAGAGGAGAAATGGAACTTCATATTTGTTCTTATAGCGTTTCCATTGTTTGTACAGGCTTTTGGCGGTCATTGAAGATTTGTAGCTCATCATAAGATGAACCGGCACCTCTGTTCCATCAATTCCGCGCCATATGAACGCATGATACGGGAACTCATTCCTTTCATTCCACAGGAGCTTGTACGTTGCAAATACCTCAATTCCGCTTTTTTTCAGTATCTGCGGCAGGGAAGCGGAGAAACCGAAGGTATCCGGGAGCCACCCTATCTTCGCTATCCTCCCGAATTTTTCGAGGAAATAGCGCTGCCCGTAGAGGAACTGCCTCACGAGGGATTCACCGTCTATAAGCTGAACATCGCTCTCGACCCACATCCCTCCGGCTAATATCCACTTTCCTTCGCCGACGTACCTCCTGACCTTCTCAAAAAGCTCTCTGTCAAGCTCTTCGAGCCACTCATAGTACTGGGCCGAACTCTGAATGTAGGTTATCCCGTATCTCCGCATGAGCCTCTCAACCGTTGAAAAAGTTCTCAGAATCTTCTGCTTTGTCTCCGCATACGTCCACAGCCATGCAGCGTCTATGTGGGAATGTGCGAAGGCGTAAGCTTTGCCTGTTTTCGGAAATGCCTTTCTCACCCTTGCCAGAGCCTTTTCAAGCTCCCTCTCAATTTTCTCAACTTCCATAAGATAGGGCTCTCTCCCTGGTTTCTGGGTGTCCTCCACCCTGCCCTTCATGCAGCCAATTCCATACACCGCGGAGAGGAACATGTAATCGGGCCGGACATCCCTTACATCAAAGCGTCCAATCTTCAGCTCCTTAATTCCCGCACCTCCATCGTGAAGAAGCATTCTGAGAAGCGTGATCTGCTTTATGCTCGGGACGCTTTTCACCCCTATTAAAATGCCCGACAGCTCCTTCATCAGTGCGTCCTTCAGTTCTCCCTCCCCCGCGACCTCAATGAAGCTCACGAGGTCGAGAAGCCTCTGGGCAAGAACGTAGGGCTCCCACATAATTCCGATGAGTGCCGCATAATCAATTTTAATGCGCCATTTGTGGTAACCGAACATTGTCAGCGGAGAAACGATGAGCTCAATCCTGTGCTTTCCGGGACGGACAGGAATATACGTGTGAATGTCATCTATTGTCCCGTAAGCTGTTCCATCGAGTCTCACAAGTGCGTTTCCCTCCATGGAGACCTTCAGAAACCACTTTAGGTCGTCGCTGGGCACCATGATTTCCCGTGAAAAAACGAACAGCGTCTTCGGTTCAGCATCCTCCTGAAAGGGCAGCCTTACGGTTCTGTCCTCAAACTCCCATTCTTCAAGAAATGCGTGCTTCCTGATGGAGGTTGCCATCAAATCAAAGGCTTTTCTCTCAATCTCGGCTAGGCCCATCATTTTTACCACACTCCCAAAGCGTCAGCGCTCATAGGGTTCTTCATCGCTCCGCTCAAATCCTCTCATCATCCGCCGGGGTTCATTGGATGTAATATGATACGAGTCTTCTCAGCTCTAAATCCTGTTTGGCTTTCTTCCTTAAAAACCTTTTAAGCTGGGAATTCTCAGCCATCAGACCGGAAAGCTCAATCGCCAGAATTTTATTGTCCTCGCTGACTCCGTAGGCTTTGTATCTGAGCGGGGCCCACTTCTTTTCCAGCTCCCAGACCTCCTTTTCCAGCCCCTGGATTTCCTCCTTGAGGGTTTCGTACTCACCGCAGGGTTCCCTGAACTTCCCCTCAAGAATGATTTTGAGAATGTGTTCCGGTGATCTGCCGTATTTCTCGCCCATCCGTTTAATTGTCTCCCATAAATCATCGCCAATTTCGACTTCAATCTTTCCGAAGCCCTTCTCGGGCTTTACCTTCAATCTCACGCCTCTTCGCCTCCAGCTCCTTCCTGAGCTCCCTATTCTCAAGTTCAAATTCTTCCCTCTTCCTCATCATAAGCTCCCTGTCGTTCAGAGCCCTGCGGTAGAACTCCAAAAGCTCGTCATATTCCTCCTTCATCCGTTTGAGCTGCTCCTCAAGTTTTTTCTTTTTCTCCTTCAGGAACTCCTCCTCTTCGGCCTGCAGTGTCAGTTCAACTTTCCGAAGGGATTCCCCTATGAGCTCATTAATATCCCTCTTTTTCAGATCCCTGAAAACCTCCCTGGGAACATGGATTTCAATCTCCACACTCTCCAAAAATCTCACCCTCTCTCTTCAGTTTTCCTGTCATGGCAGATGATGTAAAACGCGAGCACACCTTTCCATCTTCCATATGGCTCAAGAATTTCCATGACATCTTTCTCTCTGATTTCTTTAACCCTCCTGTTAAAAATCTTTGCTATCCCCCTTCTCAGCCCGAGATCTCCTGCAGGATAAACGTTTTTCCTCAGCCCATATGCCAGGAAAAGCTCTGCCGTCCATTTTCCAATCCCCCTGAATCTCCTCAGGTATCTGATTGCCTCCTCCACTTCCATCTCTTCAAGATTCAGCGTGAGTTTTCCGTTTATTATGTCCTCCGTCACCGATTTTATATACTCCGCCCTGTACCCGAGCTTTGCTTTCCTCAGTTCATCAACCGACATTCCTCCTATATCCTCAGGTTTCGGGAAGAGGTAAAGGCTTCCTATCCTCCTTCCGGCCAATTTTACGAGCTCTGCAATCGTCCTTTTGGCAAATTCAAAGGAAATCTGCTGCTGGGCTATTACCTCAATGAGGGCCTGATATTTATAGGGGGAGGCGGGAACGGTTAAACCCCGGAACTCCTCAGCCAAAAATGCAAACTTCGAATCTTCAATCTGGCTGTAGAATTCATCGAGGTTTGTATCCAGGCCGAGGATAAATCTGATTCTGTCCTCTGCATGTTTCTTCTCCTTCCGCGACAGGGAATCCGGGAAATAGAAGTTCTCCCCGTCAAAACCCACTACACCATAATCCAGAGCCTGCCAGAAGATTCCATCGTATCTCCACGTTCCGTTGGGAATCATTTCATAGGTTATCTTTTTGAGGTCGATTTCAACCATCGATCGAGCTTTACAGGGTTCTCCCTTATATCCTTTAGGGTTGAAACATAGAGCCTCCTGCCGTCCAGAGAGCGCATGATTTCAAGCTCCCCGTTTTCCTCCAGAAAAAGCATGGCCTCTTTTATGTCCCTCTCCCGAACATCAAAGTTCTTCTTCAGAAAATCCCAGTATGGCTCAGTGCGCGAGTATCTGGCGGCTTCTTTAACCACCTTCCAGGCCAGCTTCTTCTTTTCCCTTCCCCTTGCGATTTTAAAATGCCTGACCAGTGCCCTTAATGTTGGCATAGTTCATATTCTGCGTTTGTTGTATATATGGCTTTTTATGTGGTTTTCTCTCCCCGGGGATTTGCGGGGCACGGCTATTCTCCCTTGGAGGCATGAACGCACCCCTTTGTACTCTAAGGGAAAAAGATTTAAACTACCACGGGGTATAAATTAACAGGGGATGGCGATGAAACATCACTTCATGCTGGTGATCCTGCTGTTAACTTTCCTCCTTCTTCCCCATGCCGGGGCCCAGGATAGTGGGAATACCAGTACTGTATATGTGGCCCAGATTAAGGGCATGATAACCTCATACACCTACGACCAGTTCGACAGATACATAGGCGAGGCTGAAAAGGCCAATGCCGGGGCAATAATCATTGAGCTCGATACCCCCGGCGGAAGGGCGGATGCCATGCAGGAGATAGTCCAGCGCATAAAGTCCGCCCGCGTGCCCGTCATAATATACGTGTATCCCTCCGGGGCAATGGCGGCCTCAGCGGGCACTTACATCGCTCTCGGCTCCCATCTCATAGCCATGGCTCCGGGGACGGCTATAGGTGCCTGCAGACCGATTCTCGGCTATTCCCAGAACGGCAGCATAATTGAGGCTCCGGCCAAGATTACAAACTTCTACATAACCTACCTGAAAAGCCTCGCCGAGGACAGCGGAAGAAACGCCACACTTGCAGAGGAGTTTATAACGAAGGACAGGAGCGTCACCCCCGAGGAAGCATTGAAATACCATGTTGTTGAGGTTGTAGCATATGACCTCAATGACCTTCTTAACAAAGCCGATGGGATGGAGACAAAAATTCCGGTGGCCGGGAGGGGAAAGGTCAAGCTCCATTTAAGGGATGCACGGATTGTCTATCTGAGGGGTTCTTTTAAGGACACGGTAATCCAGTACATAACCGACCCTACGGTGGCATATATACTGCTCACCCTCGGCATCTGGGGGCTTATCCTCGGATTTCTAACCCCGGGATGGCATGTGCCCGAAACAGCCGGGGCAATAATGATCGCTCTGGCAGTTATAGGTCTCGGATACTTCGGCTACAGGAGTGCAGGCCTGCTCCTGATAGTCCTTGCCATGATATTCTTCATTGCCGAGGCTTTGACCCCGACTTTCGGACTCTTTACAGTTGCAGGGGGGATAACGTTGATTCTGGGAAGCATTTTCATGTTCAGCGGGGGAAGGGAGTATCTGGTGAGCAACGAGGTTTATGGAAGCCTCAGGATCGCCATCATCGTAATGGCGGTGCTGCTTGCGGTCTTCTTTGCCTTTGGCATGGCGGCTGTCATCAAAGCTAGGAAGAAGAAGCCGGGAACTGGAAGGGAGGAAATGATGGGCATGAAGGGCAAGGTCATCCAGACCCTTGAGCCCGAGGGCATGATACGAATCAGAGGAGAGCTGTGGAAGGCCAGGAGCAGAAATGGGGAGAGAATCCCGGCGGGGGAGGAAGTTGAGGTTGTTGGTGTTGAGGGTCTTATGCTGATTGTTGTCAGGAGTGGAGGTGAGTGATGTGGTGAATTTTGGAACCATAGCAGTGGGTATTGTTTTGTTGTTTGTGCTGATAGTGCTGGCGTCGGCAATAAAGATTGTCAAGGAGTACGAGAGGGCAGTAATCTTCAGGCTTGGAAGGGTCGTGGGTGCCAGGGGACCGGGTATATTCTTCATCATACCGATATTCGAAAAGGCCTACGTGGTCGACCTTAGAACCCGTGTTCTGGACGTTCCGGTTCAGGAGACAATAACAAAGGACAATGTTCCCGTCAGGGTCAATGCGGTTGTGTATTTCAGGGTTATTGACCCCATAAAGGCCGTCACCCAGGTCAAGAACTACATAATGGCAACATCCCAGATTTCGCAGACCACCCTCAGAAGCGTTATAGGGCAGGCCCATCTCGATGAGCTGCTGAGCGCAAGGGATAAGCTCAATATGGAGCTGCAGAAGATTATAGATGAAGCAACTGATCCATGGGGAATCAAGGTTAGCACGGTGGAGATTAAGGATGTTGAGCTGCCGAGCGGAATGCAGAGGGCGATGGCAAGGCAGGCCGAGGCTGAGAGGGAAAGGAGAGCAAGGATCACCCTCGCCGAAGCGGAAAGGCAGGCAGCGGAGAAGCTCAGGGATGCTGCTGAGATAGTATCCCAGCATCCGATGGCTCTCCAGCTCAGAACTCTTCAGACGATCAGTGATGTTGCGGGGGACAAGAGTAATGTTATCATACTGCCGCTCCCGATGGAGATGCTCAAGCTCTTCCGGAGCCTCGCCGACACCGCAGAGGTTGTAAAGAAGAAGCTTGAGGATGAGACCGAGGCTGCAAAGAAGGAAAGTGAAAAGAAAGCCGCTGAATGACTTTTCTTTTTTAACCTTTAACCTATTTTCTCCTGAAAGTTTCTTCCTTGGAGCACCAGGAAAACCGCAAAAGATAAAAGCACAATGCTTTAGATTAGTGTGTTTAATGTTATGCACGGCTGAACGCCTTTGAACATCCTAGAAAAACTTATAGAGGATGTTGGGGTATTTTTACTATGTCCAGGGGGTGTTACTGTGGAAGGCCGCTCAATAGTCTTTGCTTCGGGTAAGGGAGGAACAGGTAAAACCACCGCAGTTGCAAATCTCGGTGTTGCACTGGCTCAATTTGGAAAGGAAGTGATTTTAATCGATGCTGATATAACAATGGCAAACCTCAGCCTTGTTCTTGGAATGGAGGATATACCCATAACCCTTCATGATGTCCTCGCGAGAGAAGCTGATCTCAAGGATGCCATATACGAAGGGCCGGCGGGCGTGAAAGTTGTTCCCGGTGGTTTAAGCCTTGAAAAAATCAAAAAGGCAAAGCCCGAAAGGCTCAGGGAACTGATCAGGGAAATCTCGCAGATGGGTGATTTTATTCTTATAGACGCTCCCGCAGGTCTGGAAATGACATCCGTAACTGCCCTGCTCATCGGTAAGGAGCTGATCATAGTTACGAACCCCGAAATATCCGCCATCACGGATTCCCTGAAAACAAAGCTCATTGCGGAGAAGCTTGGAACCCTGCCGCTGGGTGCGATCCTGAACAGGGTTACAAACGAGAAAACGGAGCTCACGAAGGAGGAGATCGAGGCCATCCTGGAAGTGCCTGTTCTCGGCATCGTCCCGGAGGATCCTGAGGTAAAGAGGGCCAGTGCCTACGGTGTTCCCTTGGTAGTCAAAAACCCGACATCACCTGCAGCTATATCAATCAAACAGCTTGCAGCAAAGCTTGCGGGAATCAGATGGCAGCCACCCGAGCCGGAAAGCCCGATCAAGAGAGTATTTAGAGCTCTCTTTGGAGGGAGGAGATGATGGTAACCACGATAATTTACGGAATTATAGTGCTCCTGGTCCTCCTCAACATAGTCCTGATTCTCCTCTATCTCTCGGCAAAGAACAATCCCTATTATGTTGTCTATGATGAAGAAACGAAAAGCGCACTTAAGAGGAGGGTTTTAAGCCTCAAAGACGAACTTGAGTCCGAACTAACGGAATTCGATGTTGAGGAATGGGAGAGGACACTGGAGGAGTCCATTGAGGAAGAGGTCAAAAGGCTCTGATTTTTATTATAATTTTGTCTCTGAATATTTGCAAACTGTCAGGATAATTCGATAAAGCTTTAAATAAAGTTAAAATCAGCTGTTGGCAAGCATACCACATTTGGCCCGGCAGTAGGGACATCTCTGGAGCGTTAAATTTTAAAATCCTTTTAATTGACTTTCTACCGGGGGTGGGCGCCATGAAGCTCAGACTGGCCTATCCCCACAGACTTGTGGAAGTCGACAACAAAACGGTCTATGTTTTTAGGAACAAGCTCTTAAGCGCTCCCATTGAGGAGGTTGTTGGCTACTATCTGGGCAGGGATGCGCTTCTTCCTGAGGAGCTCAAGGCGGTGGCCCATGATGTTGTAAGGGCAATCCTCGATGTCCAGGGGGGAATCAGGACTTCTCTCACGGGCGAGGTCGGCAGAAAAGCCAGCACCTGATCCCTCCACTATATTTCCCCCGAAACATTAAGGTGCCCGTTGTTCATGATGTCCTCTCCGGATTTTCAGATGGGCCGGTTCTTTTACAATCTTTTGATTAGATGCGTTTCTTAGGCCCCTCCTATCCACGAAATCCCGTTAAAAACGTTTAAGTATGGGTATGTTCAATACCCCACATTACTGAGAAACGGAGGGATTGAAATGAGAGCAAGGGTTAAACTTCTGGATGTGTACAGCGGTAGGTTTTCCATAGTTATAAACGAAAAAGATGCACAGAAGGCGAGACTGCATCCTGAAGACCTGATAAAGCTGGAAACCGGCAAAAAGACAATTTACGGCGATGTCGTGATAAGCAACATGGTGAAGGAAGGTGAGATAGGAATAAGCAGGGATATACTGAGGGTTCATAACTTCTCCGAGGGCGAAATGGTCACCATACTCCCTGCCGGAACCCCTGAAAGCGTGAGGTACATAAAAAAGAAGATGCACGGTGGAAAGCTCAGAAAGGTTGAGATTGAGGCAATAATCAAGGATATAGTGGATAGAAAGCTGAGGGACATTGAGATAAGCTCATTCGTGACTTCACTTGAGATAAACGGCCTCGATATGGACGAGATTGCCGCACTCACGATAGCTATGGCTGAAACCGGAGACATGCTCGACATAGATAGAAAGCCGATAATGGACGTTCACAGCATAGGAGGAGTCCCCGGAAACAAGACAAACATCCTGGTAGTCCCGATAGTTGCTGCGGCAGGTTTAACAATTCCAAAGACCTCTTCGAGGGCCATCACAAGTGCCGCCGGGACGGCTGACGTGGTCGAGGTTCTGACCGATGTCACGCTATCCCTCGATGAAATAAAACGCATAGTGGAGAAAATAGGAGCATGCCTCGTCTGGGGAGGAGCCCTGAATCTGGCTCCTGCCGATGATCTGACGATAAAAGCCGAGAGAACGTTGAGCATTGACCCCACGGGGCTGATGCTCGCCAGCATAATGTCCAAGAAATACGCCATGGGGAGCCAGTATGTCCTGATAGATATTCCCGCGGGTAAAGGTGTTAAAGTGGAGAGCGTCGAGGCGGCCCGCTCCCTCGCGAGGGACTTCATCGAGCTCGGAAAGCGCCTCGGACAGTATGTTGAGGTGGCTATAACCTACGGCGGTCAGCCAGTCGGCCACACCGTTGGCCCTGCCCTCGAAGCTAGGGAGGCTCTCCGCACACTGATGACGGGGAAGGGCCCCGGAAGCCTTGTGGAAAAGGCAACCGGGCTGGCAGGGATTCTCCTGGAGATGGGAGGAGTTGCTCCGCAGGGAATGGGCAAAAAGATGGCAAGGGAAATACTCGAAAGCGGAAAGGCCTACGAAAAGATGAGGGAGATCATAGAGGAACAGGGAGGGAATCCCGACGTTAAGCCCGAAGAGATTCCCGTGGGAGATAAGACCTACACCTTCACGGCCCCTGCCAGCGGATACATAACCCTGATCAACAACAGAGCTATAACAGGAATCGCAAGGGCTGCGGGTGCCCCCGAGGATAAGGGGGCGGGACTTGAGCTCCATGTCAAGGTGGGTGAGAAGGTTAAGGAGGGGGAGGCTTTATTCACCATACACGCGGACAGCGAGGCAAGGCTTGAGCAGGCTATAGTTTATGCAAGGAGGGCCGAGCCGGTGAGGATAGAGGGCATGGTGTTGCAGCGAATAGGGAACATCTAATCCCTCTTTCTGTGTTTTTCATACCATCCCCACTCTTTTTTGCTTCCAAAGGCCCTGACACCCTTCTTCACAAGGGTTATCCTCAGGTCTCTGGCCATCTCCGGCGTTATCTCTCCCCTCTCCTCAAGCCAGTTTATAATCTCAAGGGCTTCGTCATCGGTCTCGCATCTCCTGAGGAAGTCTATAACCGTGGGGCGGTACCCCGAGAAATCCCTGATATCCTCATCAATAACCTCGTCTTCATCAAGTCGGTATGCTTCAATAGGGATGCCCCTTTCTTCAAGCTCCCTGCTCAGATGGGGGAATCTCTCCTCAAATTCCTCCCGCTCATACTCCTGCCATGCAAAATCATCAGCAGCTTTAACCTTGGCTTTTTTCTTTTCGCTCTTGTCATCCTCCATATTCCGCACCCGAAACTTCTTCTATGCCAACTTTATATAAGGGTATTGCAGATTATTTCCGGTGGTGGGGGTGAAGGGCTCATACCTTCTCATCATATGGCTCGGTGAGGAAAAAAGAATAAAGACCCGGGGCAGGGAGTTTGACCTTAACAGAGGGTTCTACGTTTATGTGGGCTCCGCCATGAACTCCCTTGAGAAAAGGGTCGGGAGGCATTTCAGGAGGGAGAAAAAGCTTCACTGGCACATAGATTTCCTCCTTGAAAAGGGTACGCTTCTGAGGGCATATCTCATCCCGAGCGGTGAGAGACTGGAGGAAGTGCTCTCAAAGGAGGTCTCAAAGTACGGCGAGCCCGTTAAGGGCTTTGGCGCCAGCGATATAGGCGTCCCTTCGAATCTGTACCGCTTTGATGATGAGCCTGATGATGTCCTGATCAGCATACTGAAGGAGAGGAAATTGGACTGGAAAAGAATTAAAAGTCCTGACGAAATTAAAGACATGGGGGAGAGGTATGAGACTGAAAACAGCAGGTAAGGTCGAAGAGTACATACATGAAAAGCTTGAAAAGGAAAAGCTCCACTTCGTTCTCCTCGACCCCGATGACGTTTCACCCGGAACCGCATCGGGGATAGCCAGAATCAGCGAGGAGGTCGGCATTGATGCGATAATGATAGGGGGCTCAACGGGAGCGGAGGGAGAGGCGCTCGACGGTGTTGTAAGGGCCATTAAGGAGTCCTCAAATCTGCCCGTTATCCTGTTCCCCGGCTCTCACGGAGGCGTGAGCAAATACGCCGATGCAATTTTCTTCATGAGCCTTCTCAACTCAAGGAATCCCTTCTTCATAACGGGGGCTCAGGCTCTGGGAGCTTTCGCGGTTAAAAAATACGGACTTGAGCCCATACCAATGGCCTATCTCATCATAGAGCCCGGGGAGACCGTTGGCTGGATTGGGGATGCAAAGCCGATTCCAAGGCACAAGCCAAAAATAGCGGCCGCATACGCCCTGGCGGGCCAGTATCTGGGGATGCGCCTCGTTTACCTCGAAGCCGGAAGCGGAGCAAAGGAGCCGGTTCCTCCAGAGATGATATCCACCGTGAAGAAGGTAATCGACGTTCCCCTTATAGTGGGCGGGGGCATAAGGGGTGCAGAGCAGGCCCGCAGAGCTGTTAAAGCGGGAGCCGATATAGTCGTCACGGGTACGGCGATAGAGAAAGCTGGGTCCCTTGAGGAGGTCAGAAAGAAGCTTGAAAGCCTTATAAAGGGAATCAAGGAGCCGTAGGGGTTATGTTCAAACTCTCAGGCATCACTGAGGACTTTGAATGAAACTTTGCCTTCCTCCATGACATTTCTGAGCTCTCTAATGAGCTTCCTGATATTTTCGGCCTCAACTTCCATCCTTATCTCACTGATGCCCAGTACATTGGGCGGGAAGAAGTGTATATCCCTTATTTTACCCCTCACCCGGGAGACTATCTTCTTTAAAACCTTCCCTCTTCCATCATAGGGCAATCTTATGTCGAGTTCAACAATTTGCATATCTGTCACCACTCTATTTTATGAAAGAAGGTCTATATAACCTTTTTCATGAGTGGGGATTATTAAAGAGAACTGGTTATATTCCTGGGGGTTATCTTTGAAGGGGCTTCAAGAAAGCATCTTAGTTTCTCCGGGTTTTTGGGAGGATGACTTCGATGAGCATGAGGCTATCTTTGGTTTCTCCCTCCGGTGACATCTTCAGAGTTATTCCTGTTTCATGATGTATTTAAAATTTTAATGAAAATAGTTATAAACCAACAAAATGTAGAATTAACTAAAGACCTTCGGAGGAATTAACATGGCAACATCCGGATTGTGGTATCTGGAGTCAGAGAACGGAGAGGACATTAGAAGCCTGATGAAATACGGAGGGGATACTCAGATGCAGGATGTTCAGAATGAACTTCAGTATATCGGCATAAACAGCCTCGTGATACTCGATACCACAAAAAAGAAAGTTAAAAGTCACGGAGAAGGAAGGGATATGATATACACGGGCAATCCGGAAGAAGATGCGTACAGTCTCTCAGAGTTTTTGAGCGATAACATGATAATGCCGTATTACGTCGAGATTCTCTTCTATAAACACAGAACATACTGCAGTTCCTCAGATTGCTCTTTGGAAGACATGAGGGGCTGGAATATTGGAAAAGTTGGGTTGAAATGTTCATGATATCCTCTGATCCAAATCTCAGGGGATTCTGCTGGAATTTTGAATCCCCTATGATGTTCCCCTCAACGAATGGTCTTTCGTGGGAAGAGGCAATTTCTGAGTTGGCTGCTATGATACACAGTGCAGGCTTCGAGTTTATATGGATACCATATGTGCACACCACATCATGGGAGAAAATAAAAGACCTGAGGATATTCAACCCTGGTTCATACGAACACATGGGGCATATTACTTTGACTGGGTATTCCTGCAACCGGGATATTATCAGGGGTATATTACTCCCGCGGAAATTTCAACACTTCAAAGTTGGAAAGAATATGTTGATGAAGCCAAGAGCGACCGTTATAACTATAGAGGTATTGACAACATATACTATGAATTCGAGTGTGATGGTGCGGTTCTGACGAGTTCTGTTTATAGACAGAGAGCCTGCGATTACCTTAGAGTCCTCGGAAAACCTTCACAGAGGGCTTATTATTATGACGTGGATGTTAAAGCGCTTGAATATCTTGATGGGGTATGCGGTTATGTCTAGGGGCAGGCCATTCGGTCTTTTCACTCTTTTGCTAATTTTATCTATGCTTCCAACGGCGTTGGCAGATCCCGACTATAATTCCCGTCCCTGGGGAATATCGCTCCAGCCGTTTGTGTTCTATGAGGACTCAGAAGGCGTCCTGATCGGGGTCGAGTACAACTACCACGAGAAGGCGGGACATTTTTCAAATGGAGTCCTCAAACCGGTCCTACCTTGGAGTTATTTTCTCTTTTACGTTAACCGGAGCGGAGCTTACTACATCGACTTCATGGCGTTCTCCGGGCGGGAATTTCCACCCTTTGAGTTTTACAACGGCTGGCTTTACATCTTCCTCCTTACATCAGGCAACACGAGTTTTCCGATGAGGGAACCCCCTGCCTCCGACACTGTAACCGTAATCCGGTACCGTGATGGGGTGATTCAAAGACTTGGGGAGGTGCCCTTCCCGAGCGGATACACCATAAACGTTTCATTGCCATACTTCCTGACGTTTCCGTATCCAAGGGGGATGAGGACCCTATACAAAATAGATAATTCGATAAACCCCGTCTCCAGAGGTGAGAACTTAACGTTAAAGGACAGGTCTTTCTTTTACCCCCGTCTCTTCAGGAACTTTACCCTGATAAATAAAGAGTGCCTCGTTCCAAAGGTGGAAGACAATTACGTTCAGTTCCTGCCCTCCAACCACAAGCTTCCCCTGAATGAACTCCGGAGAAGAGTCGAACCCGTCAATAAAAGCTGTGCGGTCTTCTTAAACAATACTCTTTTGATAATCCCTCCGAGTATCGGAGTCGGCTTCGCCAACAGGAGCATGTGGGTGCAGAGGGAAGGGAACTACTGGGGTGGCGACGTTATAGCATTGGTTCCCTTTGAAAAGAGCAGTCCTCCGAGACCGCTGAACCTGTCCCTTTATCTCTACTGGAATGGGAAGCTCAGGGAACTCCCCCTTCTCCAGGTTTCGGATGATGGGGTGCGGATACTGACACCGCGGGTTAATTTTCAAAACATGCCAGAGAAATTGAAACTGAGAAGCAGCAAAACATCGTGGCATTCCGGAGCTTCATCGAGGATATGCGGTATTGGGGGCCTTGCAGCACTCTCCCTCCTTCCTCTGATGCTGAGAAAGAAATAATCCAACCATAAAACTTTTCTTTCACCGCTTCGATTTTTATCGTGGTGATGCCGATGCGTGCATTCATATCCCTCGACCTTGAGGGTCTGCCCTACATAGTCAGCAGGGAGCACCTGTTCGTAAAGGGTGCCCTGTACCCGGAAGCGAGGAAGATAGCAACGGAGATAGTAAAGGTCACGGCCGAAGCGCTTCACGAAAACGGTTTTGATGAGATCATCGTAGCCGACAGTCACGGCCCGATGGTGAACATTCTGCCCGAGGACACTCCAGATTACATAGAGCTCATTAGGGGCTTTCCGAGGCCCCTCAGCATGGTGGCCTTCGCAAAGGGGAGCGATGCAGCTCTCTTCCTCGGCTATCATGCCAAGGCCGGAACGGCCTATGCAACCTTCGACCACACATACAGTGGAGCATCAATAGACAGTCTGGAAATCAACGGCGTCGAGGTGAGCGAGTTTCTTCTCAACGCGTACCTCCTCGGAAGCTGGGGGATTCCGGTTATCCTCGTTGGCGGCGATAAGAAGCTTATAGAGACTGACGTTAAAACATTCACCCCCTGGGCGGTTGGCGTCCCCTTCAAGGAGTCCCCCTCGCGCTACGCCGCCAAGAGCCCCGGAATGCGCAGGATAAAGGCCATGCTGAGGGAGGGGGTTATAGAAGCCGTTGAGAGGCTGAAGAAGGGAGAGGCAAAGCCGCTCGTAACTAAGGAGCCCGTCCACGTTAGGGTTCGCTTCCTCAGAAGTGACATGGCAGATACCGCCGAACTTCTGCCCTTCGTGAAGCGCATTAATGGAAAGACGGTCGAGTTCGAGACCAAAACGGTGGAAGAAGCCTACAAGGTGTTCGAGCTGCTAACCTTGGCCGCGGCTGGGGTGAATGCGATAGTGACGAGGTAATCGGGGAGTGTGCCCCCGGGGAGCGAAGGGGAATCACCGCTCGCCGAGGCGCTCATCCCCCGCGGTTTCCCGGGGGCAACATAATCTTCCAGAATCCTGACTTAAGCTTTGTCCTCATCCTCAACGTAGGGGGCGGTTATCACCTTCCTTATCTCCCTCGCCTTCTTTTTACCTATTCCCTCGACCTCTTTCAGCTCTTCTTCCGTTGCCGTGAAAACCCTCTCCACGTTTCCGAAGTGCTTAAGGAGCCTCTTGGCCAGCGTCGCCGAGACGTTGGGCAGGCCTTCCACTATAAGCCTTTGCCTCTCTGCCAGCGTTAGAGCCTTCTTCTCGCTCCTCAGCCTTACCTCCTTCTTCCTCTCCTCCTGCTCGCGCTTGGCCATGAGGTATATGAACTGGGCTGTCTCTTCCGTTCCAGAGGAGAAGAGTATAGGAACCCCCCAGTCGAGGGTTACGGCGGCTATGGCACCCCTGATCGCGTTGGGGTGGACGTTCCTTATGCCATAGAGTTCGCCCTCTATGATTATCACCGGCTTCTCGTAGGCCTTCTTTAAGCGCTCAACCTGGTCGAAGAGCCTGCCGTCTATGATGGACTGTATGAAGTCGTTGGCGCTCTTCCTTTCTATCCCGACCTCCTCACTCACAACGTAGTCGGCAACGTCGAGGGTTCTGACCTCTATCTCCCCCCCGAGCTCCTTCAGGTGCTTTGGAACGCCGCTCCTCAGCTCGCGGCTGTCAACGTAGACGACTATCCCCTTCGGTTTTTTCACAAAGACGGGCTTTATCGGTAGCTTTTCATAGACCTCCTCCTTGGAAGGCGTGGGTTTCTCGGCCTGTTCCACCTTTTTCTCAGCCTTTTCCTTCGGCTTCAGGAACTCATCGAGCGGGGTTATCTTCCCCTTCGAAGGCATCTCAACACGCTCCGGAACCTTTTCCCTTATTTCAGCCCGGTGTGGATGAGCTTTTTCAAGTTCACGCGCTATCTTTTTTATAGCCTCGAACATGCCCTTTTCTTTTCTCCTTGAGCTCCAGTAGTAGGCTTCATCGCGCGTCCCCCGGGCCATCAGTATAACTACCCTTCCCGGCCTGTGCCTCCCGGTCCTTCCGCGCCTCTGGATACTCCTTATGGCAGAAGGCACCGGCTCGTAGAAGACGACGAGGTCAACTTCAGGCACGTCAAGGCCTTCCTCGCCGACGCTCGTGGCAACAAGAACGTTAAACTCTCCCCTGGAAAAACGCTCAAGGGTTTCTTTCTGCTCCTTCTGGCTCATCCCCCGGTCGTTGCTCCTGCTCGCCTGGCCGATGAAGCGCTCGGCAGTTACTCCCTCACCGCGGAGAACCTCGACGATCTTCCTCCCGGTGTCGCGGTAGTTGGTGAAAACTATGATTTTTGAGTTCGGCTTTTTCTTCAGTTGCTCCTTAACCATCTCCAGCATGCTCTCCATCTTCGGGTGGTCGAGGCCAAGCTCCTTCGCCTGGACGAGGAGGTATATCACTTTCCTCATGCGCGGGTCTTCCATGAGCTGCCTGCTGGATTTAGTTCTTTTGTCCTCACGGAGCTTTTTAATGTAGTTCCTCAGCGCGGTCAGCCCCTGCGTTTCGAGGAGTTCTATCGCGTGCTGCAGCTTCACCGCCTTGGCCTGGTACATTCTAAGCCGGCCGAGCTCGTAGTTGCCCCTCGCGACCTCTTGGTTTATCCTTGAGCCCGCCTGTAGGACTTCCCTTTTGGAGATGTCCGGCGAGTAAGTCGAGACGAGCTTGAACTGGGCGAGGGGCTTGAGGCTCTCCTTGAGCATCTCCCGGAGCAGTTTCCGCACCTCCTTGTAGATGCCGGGGAGTTCAACCTTCAGCCACTCGAATGCAATTCTCTGAACGTAGGGCTTGACGTCGGGCGAGCTCTCCGTCCTAATCTCGATGCGCTCTATCCCGAGGTTCCTGATTATCTCGCGTATCCTCTCCTCGTCGCTTCCGGGGGATGCCGTAAGGCCGAGCACGAGCGGGTGTTTAGCGGTTTTAAGGTACTCCCTGGCTATGAAGACGTAGGAGTAGTTCCCCACCGCCCTGTGGGCCTCGTCAAAAACGAGCAGAACAACGTCCTCTAAGGAGATTTTTCCGGTGAGGATGTCGTTTTCAACGGTCTGGGGCGTAGCCGTCACGATAACACTCCTCTCCCACAGCTCGGCCCTCTGCTTGGGCGAGAGCTCGCCTGTAAGGACGTTTATCTTCTCTGGGGAGATGTCAAAGAGCCGCCTGAAGCTCTCGGCGTGCTGGACTGCCAAAGGCTTCGTCGGGGCGAGCATGAGGACTTTTCCCCCGTACTTCGAGAGCCTATAATCGGCTATGAGCATGGCTATAAGCGTCTTTCCTAACCCCGTCGGAAGAACCACGAGGCAGTTGGTTTTCTTGCATCTCGCATAGATTACCTCCTGATAAACGCGGGGCTCGATTATATCGCGGCGGAGATACATGTGCCTATATCCTCGGCGAAGTTTATAAATTCTCGGACGAAGTTAGGTCATGCTCCTCACGAGACACGCCCGGGAGAGGCTCGTCAAAAGGCTGGCGAAGAGGAGAAGACCTGAAAGGATGTATTCTGCACTGTGGGACTTCCTCGACCGCTCGCAGAGAATTGACGTGAACGAGAGGGTGGTAATCTTCACGGACGGGAGAAAGAGCCTTGTCTGTGCCAGGCTCGAATGCGAGGTGCTCTCCCGTGAGGAAATCAAAAAGAGGGTTTCAGAGATTTCGGAAGTGTATGACTGCGTCTTCTTCGATGGGAGAACAGCCAGGCATACAGTCCCCCGGAAATTCGTTGAAGGCCTTCCGGATGGAAGGTACTGCTTCTACATGAACCGGGAAAAGAAGGGCCTCTACATAGGGAGCGAAGAACCCCTGCTGATCATAACGATAAGGCCGGCAAAGGGGGCGGAGCGGGAAAAGGTTAAGAGGGAATAGGAATAATCACTTTCAGGTGAGAGTAATGGGTGACGTAAGTGGTCATGCTCCCTCCACAATGGAAGTTCCAATTCCTCCGGAGTTTAAACTCCTCGCCAAGATACGTGGTGTGCCCGAGGAACGGTTGGTTAGGGCGCTTCAACGGTTTCTTGTCTTGGAAGCCATCTCTATGAACTCCAAGCTCGATATGAGGAATGCCAAGGAACTCTCAAAGATTGTGGGGAAAGAAGCATGGAAATCGCTGTAGTCGTTGATACCAACGTTATCTTCGCAGCGCTTATTCGATCTGGAGGTCTCAATAGGTACATTCTCACCCTTTATCCGGAACTGCTCCCGTTTTTTCACCCTGAGGCCGTTAAAGAGGAGATACTGAACCACATTGATGAGATCGCAACAAAGGCCAAGATGATCCCTGAGGAAATCAAAATTGCAATGGAAGTCATATTTGAACCAATGACACTGGTATCAACCTCCCAGCTCTACCCATATAAACAAGAGGCAGAGAAATACGTTCAGGATGCCGCAGACGCACCCTTTGTGGCCTGTGCGTTAATGCTAAAAGAAGAATACACTAATGTAGTTATCCTGACGTGGAACACCAAAGATTACAACGTTGAGAGCCTTAAAAATTTTGGAATCCAAGTTATAACGCCCTCTGAGTTCCTGAGATGGGTAAAGGAAGGAAAAGACTCTCATGCTCCCGCCACGGGCACCACAAATATCTCCCCGAAGGGCTCCTCCTGAATGAGTTCAATTTTTCCCCTGTTGGCAAGGAAGAGCAGATAGAGGAAGGTTCTCGCCACTATCTTCGGCGTTGGGTCAAACACAAGCTCCCAGAAGTTTATCCTTTCCCCTGACTCTTCATGGAGCCTCTTCACTATCTCATAGAGCCTGCTGACGTGCTTTTCGACATCCACACGGAAGTCATCGACAACGAATATCTCCTCCTCGATTTCAACCCTTTTTCTTTTCCTTGGCTTTCTCTTTTCGGCCTCCTCCAGTGCATCCATGAGGGCCTCTATAAGGTCGTCGAAGGTGTAGTAGCGTTCAACTCTCCTGAGCGGCGGAGCCAGGGGCTCAACCTCAACCCTTATGCGCTCCTCATGCTCCTCCTCTTTTTCCTCATCTCCATAGAGCAGGGCCTCGGTCTTCATCCTTAAAAGAATTGAAGCGGCCAAAATGGCCCGGGCTGAGAGCCTCAGATCAAGCTCCTTCATCTCCCTGAGCCTCTCGATGTACTTCTCGGTTAAATCCACGATGTCAATATTCCACGGGTCGACCTTGCCCATGGTGACGAGCTGGAGGAGAATATCGACGGGGGTTACCTCTTCCTCACGGCGCGATTCCATAAGCTTCACCTCTCAATCCTAATCCAGCCCCTCTCAAAACGGCGGAACTTTCTCCTGGCTACTTTGAACATCGCCATAAGTTCTCTGAGATAATCTTCATCCGCGTAGAGGATTTTTCCGTCGGATAGGGCGTCCATGATGAGGGGATGTCCCTTGAGGAACATCTTTTTCACTTCCCCGGGAGTGTAGGTCTTGGCATCTATCGGGGCCCGGGTTCTGTCGAGCTCGTAGAGGAGTTTAAGGCGCTCGTTTGGACTTTTGGGGAGGTTTTCAGATATCACGAGGATGTCAATGTCACTCCCCAGCCCGAAGGTTCCCCTTGCCAGTGAGCCGTACAGCAATATTAATTTAGGCCGGAGTGCACCTTTGAGGGCCTCCACGTATTCCTGAATGTCCCCCCAATACGGCAGTTCACCTGACCTCATCCGCCACCCTCCTGACAAAGGCGATGACCTCGCGTGCAGAATTGATGGCCTCAAGGGCGTCCTTTTCCCCGTAGTACTCGTAGAGAGCACCTTCTATGTATGCGTCTGGGTATCGTGGGGGGATGTAATGCCTGTCCAGCATCCTGGCATTGTCAAAAAGCCCTTCCGGAACCTCAATCTCCCCGGATAGTATGTCGAGCAGTTTCTTTATTGAATGGCCGTAAGCCATAACCCCCAGCCCAAAGAGCAAAGCCTCTATGGTGTACTCCGCCGCCTGCTGGGCCTTAAAGCACGCCCATGAATAAAATTTGGAATTTAGGTCATTCTCGGCACTCCTGAGGGTATACTCGGCCTGAGACAGCCACCGCTCGAACTCTTCCCTGTCGAACATTGGATTCACCCTCTCAAATGCCCGAACATCTCCTCGTGCTCAGCATCGCTTTTTCTCCTGGCCTCTTCGAGTATCTTCATGGCCTTCTCAAGGCTCAGGGAAACCACTCTGGAAACTCCGTTGTGCATTGATACGCCGATTATCTTCTCGGCATTGGCCATCATGACATCCCTGAGCGTTATCACGATAAACTGGCTGTTCTCGGAGGCCTCCTTTATCAAATCCGCAACGCGCTTGACGTTGGCATCGTCGAGGTGGGCATCGATCTCGTCAAAGAGGTAGAACGGAGCAGGCTTATACCTCTGTATCGCGAAGACGAAGGCAAGGGCAGTTAAAGCCTTCTCACCGCCGCTCATGGCCTCTATCCTCTTGACGTCCTTTCCTGCAGGCTTGGCCTCTATCTCAAGGCCTCCGGCGAATGGGTCGTCCGGGTTCTCAAGGATGAGCTTTGCGCTTCCTCCCGGAGAGAGCTTGGCAAAGAGCTCCGAAAAGTTTTCGGCTATTGCCATCAGGGTCTGCATAAAGACGTTCTTCTTCTGGCTCTCTATCTCCTGTATGAACTCCACTATGCTATCCTTCTCGGCTTCGAGCTGCTCTCTCTTGGATTTCAGCTCAAGGTATCTCCTCTCAACAACCTCAAAGTCCTCTATGGCTTTCATGTTCACAGGCTCAAGGTCTTTTATTTCCTGCTCCATCCCCTCGATTTCCCTCTTCAGCTGCCTGAGGTCAAGCGGAATTTCCTTTACCGACTTTATGAGCTTTGCATCGTAGTGCTTCAGCTCACCTCTCCTCTCTTCGAGCTGATTCCTGAACTGAATCATCTGCACCTTCAGAGTGTTTGCCTCTATCCGGAGGTTCTGCATTTTTACTCCAAGCTGATCTTTTTCCTCCCTCAGCTCCTCAATCTCCTTTCTCAGCTCTTCCCTTCTGTTTCTCAGTTCCCTGAGTTCCTCCTTTACCTCATCTTCGAGTTTCTCAAGTTCCCTGAGCTCTCCCTTTAATTTTTCAATCGCCTCCTCATTTGTGGCAATGTTCTTCCTGAGGGCATTTATCCTGTTTATGAGTCCCTCAATTTCCTCTTCAAGATCAGCTTTTCTTGGAATCAGTTCCTCGTTTATTCTTATGTCGAGACCTTCAAGCTTTGATTCGATCTTGCTGAGCTCCTCCCGCAGCTTGCTGATCTCATGCTCAACCTCCCTTATCTGCTGGTTGATCTCCCTTGCTTCAGGATTATCCAGAGCCTTCTTGAGCTTCTCCTTTTTCCGTTCAAGCCTCTGGATTTTTCCCTTCAGCTTCGCCAGCTCTCCCCTGCTATTTTCGATTTTTTTCTGGAGGAGCTCAATTTTTTTCTCACTTTCTTCAATCTCCTCTTTTAAGGCCCGGTCTTCGGCCAGGAGCCTCTCCATTTCCTTCTGCAGAACCTGAAGGTCTTTGCCTGCATCGCTTTTCTTCATCCTCAGCTCAAAGAGTTCCCTCTCAAGCCCCTTGAGCTCAACCTTCAGGGCGTTGATTGCGCTTTCCAGGCCTTCCTTCTCCCTCTCAAGGGTCTGAACACGTTTTCTTAGCTCTTCAGTGTTTATGGTGAGCCTGCTCCTCGGTCTGTAATAACCGCCAACTATGGCACCGCTCCTCTCAAGGAGCTCCCCGCTCAGCGTTACCATCCTGAGCTTTCCTATGCCGACAGCTCTTGCCTCATCCATATCACTGACAACGAGGGTGTCTCCAAGGGCATAGGAGACGGCATTCCTGAAGCGCGGGTTGTATTCCACCAGATCCATTGCCGGTGTTCCAAAGGGCGGTTTTTCCCTCATGGAACGGGGTTTTATCTTGTTCAGGGGAAGAAACGTTAGTCTGCCCAGTTTGTTCTTCTTCAGGAATTCTATTGCCTTTTCAGCCACCCTGTCGTCTTCAACCACGATGTTGTCCGCATGGGAGCCGAGAGCAACATCCACCGCAGTGAAATATCTCTCCTCCCTGACCCTTATCAGCTCTCCCAGCGAGCCGTATACTCCCTCAATATTGGCCCTCTTGATGGCCTCAATGGCCCTGTTCCCTCTGGCCTCCCTCTGTGCCTCTGCTTTTATGAGATCGTTTTTGGCTTTTTCATGTTCTTCCGCGATTTTCTGGTATTTCCTGCTTTTTTCCTCCAGCTCCTTCTCGATCCTTCTAAGCCTGCTCTCGGCTCTGCTCATTCTGCTTTCAATCTCGCCGAGCTCGGCCTTCTTCTCCTCCATGGCCTGCCGTGCCTCTTCTATCTTTTCCCGGATGGCCGCTCTTTTGGCATTGTTCTGGACTATTTTGGCCCGCAGACCCTCAATTTCATCGCTGAACTTGTTTATGTCGCTCTCCTTCAGGTACATATCCTTCTTGGCCTCTTCAAGCTCCTCCGTAACCCTATCAAAATCCTGTTTAGCGATGGAGAAGTTCTTATCTATCTCCCCAAGCCTGATGACCAGCTCGTTTCTCTCAACTTCCTTTCTCTCAATATCCTTCAGGAGCTTTTCCTTTCTTCTCTTCCATCTCTCGATGGCGTTTCTGCTTTTATCTATCTCCGCTGAAACTTTTTTGAGGTCTTCCTTTGCCTTCGCCAGTCTCCTCTGGCTCTCTTCTATCTCTTTCTCTGCCAGTTCTATGTTCTTCTTTGCCATCTCTATCTTTGAGTGGACCTCGCTTATCCTCCTCGTGATATCGAGGATGCCGTCCTCGCTCTTTTCCTCCAGCTCCTTTTCAATGTCCTCCAGCTCCCTCTCCTTTGCAACTATCTCCTTTGCAATTTCCCTCAACCTGCCCTCAATCTGTCCTATTTCCTCCTCCACCTGAGTGCTCCTGAGCCTGCCCTCCTCGATCTCGCTCTCCAGCATCCGGATTTCTCCAACTAGGAGGGTCACCTTCGCCTTCTCAAGCTTCTCCTTGAGGTCGAGGTATCTCAGCGCATCGTTCCTCTCCCGCTCCAGCTTATCCAGCTGCTTTTTAACTTCGCCTATGAGCAGGTCAACCCTCGCCAGATTCTCCTCTGCCTGCTTCAGTTCTTCCAGTGCCTTCGATTTCTTGGAGTCATACTCGGCTATACCAGAAATCTCATCTATGATCAGCCGCCTTTCCGTCGGGCTCATTTTGATGAACTTTGTTATATCTCCCTGAAGAACCAGGTTGTAGCCCTCGGGGGAAATCATGGCGGCACTCAGGATATCGAGGATATCGCTCCTGCTTGTTCTCTTTCCGTTCAGCCAGTAGGTGCTCCTGCCATCGGGATAAACGCGCCTCTTGATGACAACTTCATCCTCATCCAGCGGAAATCCCCTGTCCTCGTTGTTGAAATACATGGCAACCTCCGCGTATTTTGATGGGGCCTCTGTTTTGGTTCCTGCAAATATTAAATCGCTTATTCTTGTGGCCCTCATGGCTTTGGCCGAGAGCCCGCCGAGAACAAAGAGAACAGCATCCCCTATGTTGCTTTTACCGCTGCCATTGGCACCAACAATCGCTGTGAATCCTTTAGAAAATGGAACTACGACCTTCCTGTTACCGTATGATTTGAAACCCTTCATTTCGAGCTTCTCAATGTATGGCATCTTATACACCTAAGTTTAAGAATTGCATTGATGGTTATATAACTTTACCTCAGTTCCCGTCATGTTTCGGGTTGTGCATTTGTTTTCCTTGAATGTCTCCATGTGAGCACTCTACAAAATTAAATTCCCCCAAGGACAGGTTTCAATGGTTTATGAGAACCGGGATATTTCAAGAAAACCCTCAAAGAAGAGCTCCCTACTCCACTATTCTCCTGATCAGGGCTTTGGTCTTTTCATCTATGCCATCGCTAACGCTAACATAAAAGTTGGAGTTGGTTAGAACCGCCATATCCCTGAGCTTTCCCACAAACCTCAGCGTGGAAACAACACCGTGCTCGATCATGAGGTACTCAAGGGCATCAAGAATAATATCCGAAGGCTGCCTCTGGGCATGCTCCCACGTTAGATGCTCTATACGGTAGAGCTGGGAGGGATGGACGGCCTGTGGATGCTCCAGCTTGCTTATCCAGATTGGATATACGTTCTGCGGCTTTATGAGGCGGGGGTGCTTTCGGGTTATTAGAATCTTGTGTCTGGTTGTATTTCTGTTCAGAATTTTCTCTACGTCCCTATAATCGATCACCTGCAGGTCAATTCCTCCGCTGCGAAAAATCCCGAGCATTCTCCCCCTCCGGCCGGATGGCCACTTAATGTTTTTCATAACATCTTATAAGTTTTACCCAGTCCATTTGAAATACATAAAGTATATCTCAATGTTATGTTGCAGTTTTAAAAAGAGCAAAAGAGATGCACCGGGCTACTCCTTCCTTTCGCAGAGCTCAAGGAGTATTCCGCCCGTGCTCTTCGGGTGCACGAATGTTATCCTGGCTCCCCCGGCGCCCTCCTTCGGCTCCTCATAGATCAGGCGGTACCCTTTTTCCCTGAGGTCTTTCATGTGCTCCTCGATGTTCTCAACGCCGAGGGCAATGTGGTGTATTCCCTCCCCTCTCTTGGCTATAAACTTCGCTATCGCCGAGCTCTCATCCATGGGCTCGAGAAGCTCAATCCTGCTTTCGCCAACGTGGAGTATTGCTGCCCTTATCTTCTCCCTCGGCACCTCCTCTATCTCATCAACCCTGAGGCCGAGCCCTTCCCATATTTTTATGGCCTCCTCCAGATTCCTGACGGCTATTCCAATATGGTCTATTTTCCTTATCATACCTTCACCCCCAGACTTTTTTCCAGCACAACCTCGGCGGCGGAATACGGGTCGAGCTCCCTGCTGATGATTTTATCTATGAGGTACATGAGCTCTTCATCCTGCATCTTTTTGCCGATTCTTTTTGCTATCATGCTCGACACGATTGTTTTTACCTCCTCCTCCGCCCTGAATTTCCTTTTCTCTGTTATTCTGCCTGTTTTCAGGAGATATTCCCTGTGCTCCTTGATAACACTCCACAGTTCCTCCACGCCCCTGCCTGTCATGGCAACAGTTTTTAAAATCCTGGGCCGCCATGAGTTTCTCCATTTTTCCTTTTCGAGGTCAAGCATCAGCTCAAGCTCAAAAACCGTTGCATCCGCCCCTTCTTTGTCTGCCTTGTTCACAACAAAGATGTTGGCTATCTCCATTAAACCCGCTTTTATGGCCTGAATGTCGTCTCCCAGGCCCGGAACGGTTGTTAAAACTACCGTATCTGCTGTCTTTACTATGTCGACCTCTATCTGGCCGACACCAACCGTCTCCACGAAGATAACATCACATCCAAATGCATCGAGAACCTTTATTGCATCGCTGGTCGCCTTCGCCAGTCCACCGAGGCTTCCGCGCGTTGCCATGCTTCTTATGAAAACCCCCGGGTCTGTTGAGTGTCTCTGCATCCTTATTCTGTCCCCCAGCAAAGCCCCGCCTGTAAATGGAGACGTCGGGTCTATTGCAATGACCCCTACAATACTGCCCTCCTTACGGACAACTTTTATAAGCTTGTCCAGAAGCGTGGATTTTCCGGAACCTGGGGGCCCTGTTATTCCAACCACATGGGCATTTCCGGTGTATCTGTAGATTTTTTTAACTATCTCCCTGGCCTTTTCATCGTCGTTTTCCACGAGGGTTATGAGCCTCGCGGCGGCCCTTTTGTCTCCCCCGAGCATTCTATCAATTAAATCATCTATCATGCCAACCACTTGGTTAAATTATCCACCGGAGAAATATAAAACTTTAGGATGAGAACTTCCTGAGCTTCGTGATGTTCTCGTCTATGAATGCAACTATATCCTCTATCGGGCTCCCGGGACCGAAAACCTTTGCAACGCCTATCCTTTCAAGCTCCTGAGCATCATCAGGCGGGATAATGCCCCCTGCGATTACGAGAACATCCCTATTTGGTTTGAGGCCCTTTTCCTCAAGGAGTCTGAGAATCTTCGGAATGAGAACCATGTGGGCTCCGGAGAGTATGCTTATCCCGAGGACATCGGCATCCTCCTGGATAACGCTCTCGACAATCTGCTCGGGGGTCTGCCTGATTCCCGTGTATATGACCTCAAATCCGGCATCCCTCAGAGCCCTTGCTATGACTTTAGCACCTCTATCGTGTCCATCCAGACCCGGCTTGGCGACAATAATCCTAACTTTTGAGCGCTCGGCCATCTTCACCACCGGAAGGATTTTTGTTCTGCGAGGTATTTAAAGATTGTCAAAAATCAAGTCTCCCTTTTACAATGGATTTTTTATCCAGACTCATGATTTTTAAACCCCTCCATCAACTTCGTATCATGATGGATCTGCACACCCACACGGTGTTTTCTGACGGAGTCGGGCGCATATCCGACAACATCGCTGAAGCCGAACGGAGAATGCTCGGAATGGTTGGCATAAGCGACCACATACATTATTTCACCTCCGCGACATTCAACCGCTACGTGTCCACTATCGAGCGCTTCAAAAAAGAGAGCGAAATAACCGTTTTAGCAGGCATAGAGGCCAACATAACCCCTGATGGCCCGGATATTACAGAGGAAATGGCGAAGAGGCTTGATTACGTGATAGCCTCCGCCCACGTATGGCTTGAGCCCGGGAGGGTCAATGTCTATCTTGAACTCATAAAGGCCGCCCTTCAGGATGAGAACGTTGATGTAATCGGCCACTTCGGCAATGTATTTCCGTATATCGGTTATCCGGAAGAGGAGGAGCTCATGGAGGTTATAGAGCTTGCGGAGGCAAATGGCAAGGCTTTTGAGATAAGCTCCCGTTATAAGGTTCCGGAGCTGAGCTTTGTTAAGGCCTGCATTCAGAGGGGGGTGAAGCTAACCCTCGGGAGCGATGCTCACATGCCGAGGGATGTAGGCAGAATCGGCTGGTCGCTGAAGCTCCTCAGGAAAGCAGGCGGGAGAATGGAAGATTTGCTGTTTTCTGAGCTGTTATAGGGGTTCTGAATCTCCAGAAATCCACTATAAAACCTCAAATCCAAGCTCCCTCAGCCTGAGAATTATCTCAACCGGAAATCCCACAACGTTGTAGAAATCACCCTTAATCCATTCAACAAACAGGGCACCCTTTCCCTGTATTCCGTAGGCCCCAGCTTTATCCATGGGTTCTCCAGTCTCTATGTATGCCAGGATTTCCTCATCGCCCAGTTTCCTGAACTTTACCTCCGTGGTAGCAGCACCGCAGAGCTCCTTTCCTTCGTGAATTATGCAGTAGCCTGTTGTGACGAGATGGATTCTCCCGCTCAGGAGCTTCAGCATTTCATACGCTCCCCTCTCATCCCGGGGTTTTCCGAGAATCCTTCCGTCTATTGAGACAACGGTATCCGCCCCTATAACCGTCCCCCCTGTCCTGGAGAAGACCTCCCTTGCTTTTCTTTTTGCGATTTCGATGGCAAAGGCTCTGGGATTACTGAGCTCACAGCTCTCATTGGCCCTGCTGGGCACCACCCTGAACTCCCTGATGAATCTGCCCAGGATTTCCCTTCTCCTTGGACTGCCCGACGCCAGTATCAGCATGTTAGGGACTACTGCACAGGTTTAATAAGTTTTAGCTCCAAAACTCCACGGAGGCGATGACGATAATTTCGCTATCTGATGGGTGATGAGTACCCTCGCAGCCGAGCCTCAACGCTTTTTGAATGTGTGGAACAGCAGATACACAAAGGCGAGCACCCAGAGGACATCCCCGAGGAGCAATGCCTCGGTGCCGGCGAAAATGCCAAGCAGATAGGCCACCAGCCCACCTGTTGCCAGAATCCAGAAGACCTTATCCTTCCAGATCCCGGGGTTCCGAGACCCTTCACTCCCCACGTATTACCACCAGTAAAAAGAAGAACGCAAATGATAAAAAGTTTTTCATGGGGCTGCCCACACCTCGATCCCTGCCTCAAATAGCCTCTTCAGCTCCTTTCCTATCGGCGTGCTCTTGCTCACCTTGATGATGCCCTTCTTGTTCGGTGTTGCGGTGAAGACGTACTGTTCGCCGCCGTAGAACTTGAGCGGCTTTTTGGCATAGTCCGGAGAAACCCTCAGAACCATCGTCTTCTTTTTCTCCTCGACCTCAACAGGGATTTTTTCCTTTGGCATCTCTGCTTCCCTCTCAGTGAAGCTCTTGACATCTATGCTTATCCCAACCCTTTTCTCTATCTCCGTTATCCTCTTGCCCTTTTTGCCTATTATCGAGGGAATGTCGAATTCATCGGCGTAGATGACGGCCTTGTGGGGACTGACTATTTCAACCTCCGCATACACATCCGGAAGGAACTTCTTTATCTCCTGTTTGAGCCTCTTCTCAGCCAGCTTCAGTGCAGGGGATTTTTCCTTTTTCTTTACGGGAACAACGCTTATCTCCTCGCCGTAGGTATAAATCTCATATTCAAGCTCCCCTGTCTCAAAATCCCTGACCTCTATGACGGGCCTCGCCAGATCCTCCTCCCTCATTCCGCTCGGCACCTTAACCATATACTCAAGCGTCAGAACCTTATGAACCTCCCCCGCCCTGATGAATATCACCGTATCAACTATCTGCGGTATCACCCCAAGCTCTACCCTGCCTATGAACCTCTGTACAGCGTCAATGGGCCTTGTGGCATGAACAACGCCTATCATGCCGACACCGGCAAGCCTCAGGTCAGCGTATATTTTAAAATCGCTCGTCTTCCTCATCTCGTCAAATATCGTATAGTCCGGCCTCACGAGGAGGAGAATATCGCCTGTTTTTTCCATCCTTCCGCTCAGTGCGGTGTACTGGGTAATCTCCTCCCCCACCTGCAGATCCCTTGGTTTCTCCATTGTTTTGACTATCCTTCCCATTGAAGCATACCACTCCGCCAGCGCCTGGGCAAATGTGGTCTTACCCTCTCCAGGGGCTCCTGCTATAATTATGCCCTGAGCCCTGTCTTTGAGCCTTTCAAGGAGCTTCTCCGAGAGGCTGTAGTGCTCAATGCTGAGCTTTATAATCGGCCTGACAGCGGTTATCTCAATCCTGTCAGCGAAGGGGGGCCTGGCTATTACTATACGGTAGTTTCTGAGCTGAACAACAGTTGCACCCGGTTCATCGAGCTCGATAAATGATTCAGGGTCTCTCTTTGCCCTCTCCACTATATCATCCGCTATCTCTTCAAGCTCTTTATCCGTAAGGATATCGCCGCTTATCGGAACCAGCTTCCATTCTCCCGGTCTTCCCTTTTTCGCTAGAGGTGCTATACCGGCCTTCAGGTGGACGCTCATGGTGGCTTCATCAAAAAAGTCCTCCAGACGGTGTTTCACTTCCTTTCTGGCTTTTAGGTAGATGACGTCTATTCCCTTTGCTATTGCAATGTCCCTCTGTATCTGGTCACCCGTGATGAGCGTGGCCTTCAGCTCCTTTGCGGTTTCCCTGATCATGTTGTCTATCTCCCCGGATTTAGCCTTGCTGATCTGCCATGGTTCGGGCCTGTTTCCATAGAACTCAAGGAGGAGTTCGCCGTTCTCTGCCATCTTCCTCAGTTTTTTAAGCTCTTCCAGCCCCACATGGCCGATGGCCTTTCCCTCATTTGCCTGATGCTCAATCTCAGCAACAACAGCTTCAGGTATTATGAGCTTGATCTTTTCTTCCCCCACTATACCTCTGAGGAACTGTATTAGCCGCCCGTCCACAATTACACTCGTGTCAGCAACAAATATTCTCATCTTTCTCACCTCTTCGCTTCAAGAACTCTCCCACATCGTTTTCTGTTTATAAGCTTTTGGTAAAGGTTCATAAAGGTTTAGATATTAGTACTTAACCAGGTGGGAATATGGGCAGGATCATATCCATAGCATCGGGAAAGGGGGGAACGGGCAAGACCACGACCACTGCGAATCTTGCTATTGCCCTCGGCAGAAATGGGCAGAGGGTCTGTGCTATTGATGCCGACCTTACGATGGCCAATTTAAGCCTTGTCATGGGAATCGATGATGCTGATGTTACCATTCACGACGTTCTCGCAGGAGAGGCTGAGATAACCGATGCCATATACTCAACCTCCTATGAGAACGTGACCCTTATCCCGGCTTCGGTTGACTGGGAGCATGTTATGAAGGCTGATCCAAGAAAGCTCCCGGAGGTAATCAAATCCCTGAAAAATGACTTTGACTTTATACTTATAGACTGCCCCGCCGGCCTTCAGATGGATGCCATGAATGCCATGCTCAGCGGTGAAGAGGTTATCCTGGTTACGAATCCAGAGATCTCGTGTATAACAGACACCATGAAGGTAGCAATCATTTTAAAAAAGGCCGGACTGGCGGTTTTGGGGTTTGTCTTCAACAGATACGGCAGGAGCAGGAACGATATCCCGCCCGAGGCTGCGGAGGAGGTCATGGAGATACCCCTCCTTGTCATCGTACCCGAGGATCCTGCGGTGAGGGAAGCCACCCTTGAAGGGACTCCGGTTGTTGAGTACAAGCCCAATTCACCAGGTGCTAAGGCATTTATTAAGCTCGCGGAGGAGATAACACGCATTGCGGGCTTTAAAGCCAGGGTGATGTATTGATGCTGATCCTCTTTCTTGGAACCGCAGGAAGCGGAAAGAGCACCCTGACAGGAGAATTTGGAAAATATCTCGAAACTGAAGGCTACAATGTTGCCTATGTGAATCTGGATACCGGTGTCAGAAACCTGATTTACTTGCCTGATATTGATGTCAGGGAGAGCATCACCGTGGATGAAATCATGAAAGAGGGTTACGGTCCAAATGGGGCGATTGTGGAGAGCTATGACAGGCTTATGGAGCATCTTGAGTATTATTCCACCTCAATTGCAGAGCTTGAGAGAAAAAACGATTATGTGCTTGTAGATACCCCGGGCCAGATGGAAACCTTTCTTTTTCATGAATTTGGCTGGAGGATTATGGAAGACCTCGATGCCCCGCTGGTTGTTTATCTTTTTGATCCCGGAATTCTGAGGAGGCTTTATGATTTCTGCTTTGTGCGATTTTTTGCCATCTTAATGGAGCTAAGGCTCGGCTCTGCTGTAGTCCCGGTTCTGAATAAAATTGACACCGTTGATAATCTGGAGGATTACAGGAGGTATCTGGAGGATATGGGTTATCTGACGTCGCGCCTGAAATTTGATCCCTCCATGCAGGGCTACCTGGCATATAAGCTGTGCCTGACTTTCCCGGAGGTGGCTTCACCGACAAGAGTCCTCTACATATCCGCTAAACGCCACAGGGGCTTTGAGGATCTGGAATCCGTGGCCCACGAGCACTACTGCACATGTGGCGATTTAACGTAGAGAATACACCCTGAATGTTCATGTTCTTTGTGATGTGCCGGAAAACTCATCCAGAGCGGAAGAGGTAATGCTTTTTAGCTTTAAAAACCAGATGTCCGTGGTGAGAGAATTGTGTCTGATAGCGGGAGGAATTGGTCGGGGATTAAAATCAAAGTTCATCAGGATGATTAACTCGGGCAAACACAGGGGCAGGGACTCTTTCGGGGTCTGGACCGATGAGGGGATTTTAAAAAGCTACAGCTTCTCCGAGGTGTCCGGGATACCCGATGGCAGTATAGGCCTGCTTCAGTGCAGACTCGCCATGGTGGGGTCGCCCGAGCACACCCAGCCGTTTATCAACGAACTTGCCCTCGTCCATAACGGGGAGATATACAATCACATTCCCCTGAGGGGCTATCTCCGCAGGAAGGGAATTGACTTTGAAAGCGATGTTGACAGCGAGGTGATACTCAGGCTGATTGAGCACCTGTTTGAGAGGGGGCTTTCCCCTCCCGATGCAGTGAGAAGAATCATGCTAATGCTGGATGGAGATTATGCTGTGGCCTTCTCGGACAGGGAGAGGATATACCTGTTCAGAGACCCGGTCGGGATAAGACCCCTGTATTATTCCCCCGGCGGATTTTTTGCCTCCGAGAAAAAGGTTCTCTGGAGCATCGGTGAGGACGCTTACCCTGTTAAACCGGGTCATCTCGTCGAGCTATCCGCCGGAGGCATCAGGGTCCACAGGCTCCTCAACCTGAACGAGCTGAAGGGGAGGATTTTTGGATTCAGAAGGGCTGAGGAGGCGCTGATTAAAGCCCTTGAACACTCCACCCGTGTGAGATCCGGCAAAAAAGTCGGTGTCCTCTTTTCGGGCGGGCTTGACAGTTCGCTGCTGGCTTTTTTGGCATCGAAATACTCCGGCGTTGTTCTCTACACAGCGGGTGCCGAGGGGAGCCAGGATCTGGAATGGGCGAGAAGGACGAGTGAGGAGCTTGGATTAAAGCTGAGGGAGTTTGTATTCGACATTGATGACGTCGAAGAGGCTGTTGGGAAGGTTATATATGCAATAGAGGAGCCGAATGCAATGAACCTGGCAATAGGGATTCCTCTATATTTTGCCACAAAGCTTGCCTCCGAGGATGGTGTCAGGGTTCTTCTGAGCGGTCAGGGAGCGGATGAGCTTTTCGGGGGATATTACAAGTACCTGGAGAACCCCCACCTCATGGAGGAGGATATCCTGAACCTCGGTGAGAGGAATCTCGCCAGGGATGACAAAATAGCGATGCTCAACGGCGTTGAGGGGCGCTTCCCATTCCTCAGCCTGAATCTGATCAGAATCGCCATGCGGATTCCGCCCGGTTATAAAATCCATCAGGGTGTCAGAAAGTACATCCTGAGGAGGGCTGCTCTCAGGCTGGGGCTGCCCGAGGAGGTGGCCCTGAGGGAAAAGAAGGCCTGTCAGTACGGCACAAATTCCCAGAAGCTGCTGGAGAGGATTGCAAAAAGACATGGCATGAGGCTCTCATCCTATACCCGGACGGTTTTTGAAGAGGTTTTTAAACAGAACTAAACGTTCCCGAACATTCTTTAACTTTTGGGGGGCTCCAGTTCCATTTGAACCCTCAAATGCTAACGGAATAAAACGATTTCGTGAAAAAGCCTTAAATATTGGTTTTTCGCTAGGTGTTACTGGTGGGAAGAGATGGAATTCAGAAAAATATGGAGCTGGATGTTTATTTTCATCCTCATCATGAGTCTGATGAGCACAGGGCGGGTGGCGGCAGAACCGGGGGTCGGTATAGTAATTCTCGTGAGCAACAATGAAGCCGATTCTGCAGTGGCCGAGAGCCTTGCGGGTCTGCTCAATGTGAGTGTTGTTGTAACGCCGTGGGGCATATACAATCCCAACATCACCGCCGAGATTGTGGAGAGAATGCCCGATAAGGTTATAATAATCGGAGGGCCCGTGGCGGTTCCCGTTGAATACGAACAGGATCTGAACAACCTCGGCATCTCATATGAGAGATGGTACGGTGCGAACAGATATTCAACCAACATAAAGGTGATTGAGAAGGCGGAGGAGGAGTTTCCGGGCATATTCAGGGGTGTGGATGTTTTCGTCGTTAACGGGAGGGATGTTGGGGCAATTCAGGCCGTGAAAAAGGCAGGCGGAAGGGTCGTTCCGATATTCGTGGATTACGGGCTTGAGAATCAGACCGAGGTTATAGGGCGCCTGATAACGCCCGGACGCGTGGTAATAGTGAGAAGCCCCCTGCTGAGCCTTAATCTGATGCTGAATATCCAGGAAATTGTGGAGAGGAACGGTATTCATGTTTCGGAGGAGGAGGTTGAGGCCGGCAGAAACCTATCGTGGAGCACCATCTCAGGCACTGAGGCCCTGCTGAAGCTTGCCAGAACAACCCTTGACGACCTTAAGGTTCCGGGAGCAAGGAACATGCTTGAACTCGCAACGAGGGAGCTGGAAAAGGCCAAGACTGAATATGCCAGAGGAAATTATGAAGCGGCATACAGGTATTCCATCTATGCGAGAACCCATGCAAATGTGGTGATACTCCTTGCCGGAAAGGAGAGGAACAGGATACTCCACGGCCTCCCGAAGGTTGCCCTTGAGCATGACATTCTGCGTCTGGAGGTTCAGGTGAATGCCCTTTCAAGATCAGGGATTGATGTTAGCGACGTCCAGAACCTGCTGGCTCAGGCAAAGGCTGCGCTTCAGGCGGGGGATCTGGATTCCGCCCTTGAGATACTTCAGGCCGTAAAAGAAAAGCTGAGGGCTCTGTTCATAAACGAGAAAGGGAAAATCAGGCATGAGCCTGTTGGACATGGGAGGGGAAGGAGGCCGTAGAGGGATGTTTATGTTTCTGACCTCCTCCTCGCCCTGAAGGGCGAGGCTTTCGGAAGGTAAAACTTCATGCCCAGCTTTTAGACACGCCCGGCCGTAGAGCAAGGCTTTTATTTTTCCTTCCCGAGGTTCTTCTGATAACCATGAGGATTTTGATGATCGGCCACTACCCTCCTCACTGGGGAGGGATTGCAAACCACCTTGATAACCTCGTCAGAGAGCTCAGGGAGAGGCATGAGGTTCATGTCCTGACCTATGGTCCCATCGAGCCGAGGGATTTTGAGAGGGATCTGGTGCACCAGGTCTCCGTCCCGAACGTCTTTGGAATAAGGGGGACAAGCTTCTCAATTCTGGCTTCGAGAAAAATTGTGAGGCTCCACAGGAAATTCCGGTTTGATGTGCTCCATGCTCACTTTGTAGGCACCACGAGCTATGCAGGCCTTCTTGCAAAGAAGAGAACCGGTGTGCCCCTCGTTGTGACCGCCCATGGAAGCGACCTCGACTTCATGTCAAAGCTGCCTCTGGGCAGATATTTTGTGAAAAAAAGCCTGATGGAAGCTGATGCCGTCATAGCTGTTAGCCATTATCTGGCGAAAAAGGCCATCTCCCTCGGTGCTCAGAGGGTTCATGTTGTCCCCAACGGCATAAAACCCATGAACCTCTACCGTCTTGAAAGGGGGTATATAACCTTTATAGGAGCCCTGAGGAAATACAAGAACCCGGAGGTTATGATTGAGCTTGCCGGAGCCTTCCCCGGAGAGCGGTTTCTTGTTGTAGGTGATGGGCCTTTGAGGGCCGCGCTGGAAGCGGCTGCACCTCCAAACGTGACATTCCTGGGCTACAGAAGGGACATCGACAGGATACTATCCCGGACGAAGGTTCTCATACTCCCCTCAAAAAGGGAGGGATTCGGGCTTGTTGTTATCGAGGCGGGCTCCCTGGGTGTCCCTGTGCTCGGCAGCAGGGCAGGGGGCATCCCCGAGCTTGTGAGGGATGGAAAGAACGGCATGCTCTTTGAGACTTTTGATGAGCTTGTGTCATCTCTGGAGCTCCTCCTTGAGAGAAAATCTGCCCGAAAAATGGGACATCTTGGCAGGGAAATCTCGGGAGGCTACAGATGGCCGGAAATCGCACACAGAATTGAGGAAATCTACCTCAAACTGCACTCCCGCCCATGAGGTTAATAACCTTTTTAATTTAACCAGTTTAACCCGTTAAATAACCGGAACTGATTGCACGGGGTGGGAGCATGACCATTGTCATAAACATGAGGGAGCTTGATGAGAGAAAAATGAGAATAGCTGCGAGGTTTATCAGGGAGGGAAAGCTCGTCGCATTTCCCACGGAGACGGTTTACGGTCTCGGGGCTGATGCTCTGAACGAGGCTGCCGTAAGGAGAATCTTTGAAGCCAAAGGCAGACCCCCGGATAATCCGCTTATAGTCCATATAGCCGATTTTGAACAGCTCTATGGGCTTGCAGAGGAAATCCCTGAGGAAGCAAAAATCCTTGCCGAGAAATTCTGGCCCGGACCCCTCACGTTTGTGCTGCCGAAGAGGGAGGTTGTTCCCTCCGTGACGACCGGCGGTCTGGACACAGTGGCCGTGAGGATGCCGGCAGATGAAATCGCCCTCTCGCTGATCAGAATCAGCGGAAGAGCTATAGCGGCCCCATCTGCCAATATAAGCGGTAAACCCAGCCCGACCTCCGCGGGGCATGTTGTGGATGACTTTTACGGCAGGATTGAGTGCATAATCGATGGGGGGGAAACCGAGATTGGAGTTGAATCCACGGTGATTGACCTGACGTCGAGCCCCCCTGTGCTCCTGAGGCCCGGCGGATTGCCCCTTGAAGAAATTGAAAAGGTGGTTGGTAGAGTTGAGATACACCCTGCGGTCAGGGGGCATGCCGCCGACACAGCAAAGGCTCCGGGGATGAAGTACAGGCACTATGCCCCGAATGCCAGGGTTGTGGTTGTGGAGGGCAGAAGGGAAAGGGTTCGCAGAAAGATAGCTGAGCTTATAGAGGAATACCGCCGGAAGGGCTTCAGGGTCGGGGTCATGGCCACCGGAGGGTTTTATGATGCTGATGCATACGTCAACCTCGGGAAAAGCGAGGAAGAAATCGCCAAAAACCTCTTCAAAGCTCTCAGAGAACTGGACAAGGAAAATGTTGATATAATCTTTGCGGAGGGCATCGAGGAGAAGGGGCTCGGTCTGGCAGTCATGAACAGGCTTAAAAAAGCTGCGGGATACAGGACGATAATGCTTAAATAATCCTTAACTAAAGAAAGATTACTCGGGTGTTTATCAATCAAGCGCTATCTGGAATAACAAGAGGTGAGAAATTTGGCGCTCTTGGGGACAGAGCCCCCTGAAGACCTTGAACAGATAGGGTTCAGGAAGATTACAAATGGTAAAGCGGGGGAGGGATTAAAGACACTTCTTCAGGCCGCCAAGGGGTATGAGTCCCGGGGATATATGCTGGAGGCTGCCAGGATATACAGGTACATCGGAATGTTCATGCTGAACCGAACTGGCTCACTGGAAAAATCCCGGCCACCCCTTCTTAAGAGTGCGTATCTGTACATCCGCCTGATTTCCGATGAGATTGAGAAGGAAGAGGTGAATCTTGACAGGCTGGAAGATTTCTGCATGAATGTGCTTGAGATATTCTCCACCCTGGAGGATACCAGAAATCTCCATAAATATGCGAGGGAGTTTGCCCAGATGTATGAGGACCTGGGGGATGCATACTACAACGCCGAGGAGATATCCACATCAATAAGGGTGTATGAGGCCTCCCTGAGACACTACAGGGTTATAAAGGATGAGGAGGGCATAAGGTCAATATCGGAAAAGCTCGTCACGCTCTACGGCAAAATGGCCGAGGAGAGGCTTGAGAAAAATGACCACGTCGGGGCGGCCGATATATTCTTCAGGGTGGCTTTCTTCATCAAGGACCTCTTCGGTTACGACCTGCATTTCATGGAGATGATGGACACCGCGGGGAAGAACTATGAAAAGGCCAGCAAGCTCAGCTACGCCGAGGGTGACCTCGACAGAACCACCGAGCTTCTGGTAAAGGCCCAGTATGCATACCTCCTGGGAAGGAACTTCAGCAGGGCCAAGCTCCTTGGACTTAACGTAAGCAGAATGCTGTATCAGGTCGTCACGGCATATAAATCCATGGGAGAGCTTGAGGTTGCGGCCAGAAAGCTGATGGAGCTGTCAAAAGCCCTTATAGCCCTGGGCAAGTTTGAAAACGCCGTTGACGTTTATAAAAGCGTCCTTGAGATATCCACGAATCTGGAGCACAAGGTTGAGGTAAGGAAGTCAATCCTGGAGTACCTCGCAGCATCAAAAAGCGATGCAGGTATTCTCGGAGTCATTGAGAGTGTGGACTTCTACATCAGGAAAGGCAAGTATAAGGAGGCCCTGGAGCTTATTGAGGACACGTTCAGCAGACATCTCGATGATGTGGCTGGAATAAGAAAGCTCCTGTACCGGGCTGAGGGATTTGCTAAAGAATAAAGAGAATAATGGAGAAACAAGCCCAAAATCACTGTGGCCCGGGGGTCACCTGAACCCTCGGCAGGGGCACATGGTATGGAAGCCTCATCTCCTTGGCTATCGCCATCATCAGGGGCGTTATCTCATGGGTTATTGAATTGACAACCTCAGCGAACATCAGCGGATCCATCTTCTTCTCCTTCTCCCAGACATCGAGAAGCTCATCTATTTTGTCCCTCTGGGGCGGCACATAGAATATCTCACCCGTAATAAGGGCCCTTGCTATCTCCGGGCTGTAGCGTATGTTATATTCAAAGAGAATTTCTATGCCGTTTATCTTTCCGGTGGGGGTTTTCAGCTCCCCGAGGCGCATTTCCTTAATTCTCGGAGAGAGATTGACCTCGATTTTACCGCCCACAGCCCCGGAAGCTGTCTTCTCAAATTCAATTTTCGTTATGTTCATTCCAAGTATTGACATCTCCTTTCACCACCTGCCTTTTGCTAACTTAATCTTCATCCGTAGACCTTTAAACTTTTGGGCTGAATTCCCTATCATGCCGAGGGAAAAGGTTGTCCGGGTCTGGGACGAGAGGGAAGTCCTCTATCCACCAGAGAGGTGGCGCTACCTGTGGGAAAAGCGGGAGAAGGCCCTGGCAATAATGGAGAGACTGGAGCAGTTCGACCCCGGGCTCTACGGGAGCGTCGCTAGGGGAGACGTCAGAAAGGACAGCGACATAGATATCTTCATCCCCTACCGGGTGCCGAGCTATCTGATCGAGCTCGCCCTTGAGGGGCTTGTGAGCAGGAGAAAAATAGTCATGGCCACCCCCTGGCACCTCATCAAGGGCGTCATCGAGATAGATGAGGAAACAACCGTTACCTTTCCATTAATTGACCCCACCAACAGGGAGCTTGAGTTCTACAGGTGGGGAGGGATGATAGACATTTGGGGAGTGAAGACCAGGCAGCGCGTCCCTGGCGTTAACAAGAAGCTAATCCTGATAATCCCCACCGAGAGGGGGCACATCGAGAGGGAAGTCGTGGGAAGGGAAAGCGAGGTGGCAAAAATCCTCGGTGTGAGCATAGACATCGTCACCGAGCGCGTCCATGTCCTAAAGAGGAGAGATAGCATCGGGAGAACAGGAATCTACATCAACGAGGAAGTTCCCGACTGGATGAGCTTTGAGGAGGCCCTGAAAATCATCGCCGACCGCGACCCAAACGTTAGGAGGAAGGTAAGGGAGCGGGGAGGGGTTTAGCGAAGGAGCCAATCCTGGAGAGGAACGACATCAATCCGTCTCCCGTTCAGTTCAACACTCTCCTTCCCCGCAAACGTGACAACCGTAAGCCTCTCGACATCGACCCTCTTTGTGGCGTTGAGAAGTGCCTTAAGCTCGCGCTCCCGGTTAAGGGTATGAAGCTCGTAGCTGACCTGAATCAGCTCGTCTCCAGCAAGGAAACCTACCTCCCAGCCATCGCCAGGAACGTAGAACAAATCCTCCCCCGGCTCAAAGCCCCGCCTAAGAAGTTCAACCATGACGAGGTTTTCAAGCAATCTTCCTTTGTCCTTGACCCCGGTAATCCTCAGCAGGCCGTTATCAACGAGGTAGGGCTTGAAGCCGAGCAATTCCGCCTTTTTGTAAGACCTCACGTAGGGGGGAAGACGGTGCAGAATGAACGCATCGCTCAGGTATTCGAGGTAATCGGCGAGGGTTCCCTTACCTATCGAAACCCCAAGGCTCTTCATCGTCGAATACGCCTTGGTAAGTGTGAGATGGCTTGAACGGGCCAGGATTTTCAAAAGAAGCCTCAAAGCTGAGAGGTTCCTGACCTCCCAGCGCTCCACGATGTCGCGGTAGATGGTTAAATCCAGGATTCCCTTCAGAATTTCAATCCTCAGATGGGGGTTGAGCACGACCTCAGGATAGCCTCCCCATTCAAGGTACTCAAGGAGGAGTCTTCTAAGCTCTGCCTTTTTGGCGCTTGATAAGTAGCGCTTTGGAGCGAATCCCCTCGCCCTCAAAAACTCCCCGAAGGAAAAGGGAAAGACGCGAACCGCTATGGAACGTCCCCTCAGCTGGGTCGCTATCTCCTTCGAGAGGAGCTTTGAGGAAGAGCCTGAAACAAAAACCCTGTTGCCAGTGTCGAGGAGGTAGCGGACGAAGCGTTCCCAGCCATCAACGACCTGGACCTCGTCGAGGAAGAGGTGGAGTTTCTCCCCACCCATCTCCCTCAGAACTTCAAGCAAAACCATCAAATCCTCAAGGGAAGTCCCCACAAGCCTCGGATCCTCAAGGTTCACGTAGGCGATGTTCTCCTCTGGAATGCCCTCCGACCTGAGTTTCTCAATGATTTGGCGCATGAGGTATGTCTTCCCGACTCTCCTAGGTCCGATTATCGCCAGTGCCATCTGGGTGGTGGGGATTCTCACGTCGATTTCTCGTTCCACTCCATCGAAGGGCAGTGAACGGTAATCGAGAATCACCTCGGCCCAAGTTTCCCTTTCAATCATGGCCCATCGTGGACTACATACAGTACAATCCTTTATAAATCTTTGTACTCCATACAGTACAAGATTGCAGAAAATGGAAAGGGCTTAATCCTGGCAACAGCGCTCCTTCATATGTGCCGGTAAAATCTCCTTGAAGCCCGTGTACTTCCAGAGGGCCTTCGGGAGCTTTACGACGCCCTCCTCAGTCTGGAAGTTCTCAAGTATCGCGACGATTGCTCTCGAGGTTGCTATGGCCGTCGAGTTGAGCGTATGCACAAAGCGGGGCTTCTCGTGGGTCTTGTCGCGGTAGCGGATGTTCAAGCGCCTCGCCTGCCATTCGGTGCAGTTGCTCGCGCTTACGACTTCCCTGAACTTGCCCTGACCTGCCATCCAGGCCTCGATGTCGTACTTTTTAGCTGCAACGTAGCCTAGGTCGCCGGTGCAGATGTTCACGACGCGATAGGGAATCTCGAGCTCCTGGAATATCTCCTCGGCGTTGGCTATGAGCTTCTCGTGCCACTCCCAGCTCTCTTCCGGACGAGAATAGACGAACTGCTCGACCTTGTGGAACTGATGCACCCTGAAGATTCCCTTCGTGTCCTTTCCTGCCGTCCCTGCCTCCTTCCTGAAGCACGGGCTTATTCCAACGTAGAGCAGCGGTAAGTCCTTCCCTTCGATTATCTCGTTGGCGTGCATTCCAGCGAGCGGGTGCTCGGCGGTCGGGATCAGGTAGAGGTCCTCGCCCTCAACCTTGTATATAACGTCCTCGAAGTCTCCGAAGCTCGTGACACCCTCCTCCACAAAGCGCCTGACCATGTACGGCGGTATGACCGGGACGAAGCCCTTCTCGATGAGCTTGTCGAGGGCAAAGCGGAGGAGAGCAAGGTCGAGGATGACGAGCTCATTCATGAGGTAGTAAAAGCGCGCACCGCTGACCTTCGCGGCCCTCTCAAGGTCTGCTCCCCTCAAAAGCTCAAGCATATCAACGTGGAGCCTCGGTCTCCAGTCAAGAACCTCGTAGTCCATCTTTCCGAGGCTCTGCTCTTTAAAGGTCTCAAGGAAGCCCTCCCAGACCTTAGCTTTTCCCCAGAACCTTATTGGGACGTTCTCGCTGTCGTCCTTGCCAACGGGAACGGTTTCATGGGTGATATTCGGGAGACGCCAGAGGTAGTAGTCAATCCTCTTCCTCAGCTCCTCGACTTCCTCCTCAAGAGCCTCAATCTGCTTCACTATCTCGTTGCTCCTCGCCAGCAAGTCATCTATCGGCTCTCCGGCTTTCTTGCGCTTGCCGATTTCGACCGCTATCCTGTTTCTGTCGCGCCTGAGGGTGTTGATTTTCCTGAGATTCTCCCTCCACTTCCTGTCGAGCTCCAGAATCTCGTCTATCCACTTGAGCTTTTCAATTTCCCCGCGCTTTATGAGGTCGCCCTTAACGAGGTCGGGATTTTCACGGATGAGCTTTATGTCAAGCATGCTATCACCTTAGAGATAAAATGACCGCGCTGTTTAAAAATCATTTGCCCCTGTCCTGCTGCCCGAAGAGAATTACTTTGACCTCCTCGTTCTCCTCAAGTATCTCCACATTTTCCGGAACCTCTATGAAGCCGTCTGCCTCAACGAAGCTCGTCACCGCCCCGCTGCCCTTGAGTATCGGCACCGCTTTCTCTCCCTCTATTCTGACAGGAAGGAACTGTCTTCTCCCCTTAACCGAAAAGACCTTGTGGGCAAGCCTTTTATTAACCGTGGTGTGCGTGTATTCCTGACCGAGGAGCTTTCTGATGAGCGGTGCAACGAGAAGGGTGAAGTTTGTAAGGCAGCTTGTGGGATATCCTGGAAGGCCGAAGACGGGCTTTCCGGCTATGAGGCCTATTATTGTGGGCTTTCCGGGCTGGATCGCTATTCCATGGACTTTAACCTCCCCGAGCTCCTCGATGATTGAGCTCGTCAGGTCCCTTATTCCACCGCTCGCACCGCCGCTTAAAATAACCACGTCACAGCACTCGATGCCCCTCTCGATGAGCGCCTTGAGGCTCTCGCGGTCGTCCCTGGCTATGCCGAGGAAAACGGCTTCTCCTCCAAGCTCTCTAACGGCATCAGCTATTGCCCTGCCGTTGATGTCGTATATCTGCCCGTACCTCAGCTCCGTCCCGGGGAGGACTACTTCATTTCCTGTGCTTATCACAGCGACCCGGGGCTTCCTGAAGACCGGCACTTTGGCTATTCCCACAGCAGAGAGGAGTGCGGTGTCCTTGAAGGTTAGCCTCGTTCCGCGTTTGAGGAGGGTCTTTCCCCTGGGAATGTCGGTTCCGGCCTTCATGACGCCGAGACCCGGGTAGGCCGGCCTGTAGATGATGACCTCTTCCCCCTCCCTGTCCACGTCCTCGAACTGTATCACCGCATCCGCCCCCTCTGGCAGCGGTGCGCCCGTGGAGATGTAGGTGCTTTCGCCCTGCTTTAAAGTGATTTCGGGTGTGTCCCCGGCGTTTATCTCACCGATTACCCTCAGCCTGATGGGATTGCTCTCTCCTGCCATCCATGTGTCCTCACTCCTGACAGCATATCCATCCACGGTCGCCCTGTCAAAAGGGGGAACGTTTATGGGGCTTTTGATATCCTCGGCCAGCATTCTTCCGAGGGCATTCTCTATCCCTATCTTCTCAACGTTTGCCTTCAGCGGGAAGGAATCAATAACTTTTAGCGCCTCTTCGAGAGAAATAACATTCAGGAACGCCATTTCATCACCGAAAAAAGATAACGTCGGGAATATAAATGAATTGCGTAAGTGGAGATGTTTAACACAGCACCCGCGGCTACCATTCTTCCTCTTCTTCCCATTCCTCCTCTTCCCAGTCTTCTTCCTCCCATTCCTCCTCATCCTCGAACTCTTCCCACTCATCTTCAACCTTCTTCTTTGGAGGCTGCATACGAACACCCCATCCTACAGTGCATCCGTGATTTAAAATAGTTTTCGGGAAATGCTTTAATACCCCATGCTCATAGCCTCAACCATGAGGGTTGCGGTTGTAACATCAAACGCGAGGGTGTATTATATCGCCTCGAAGGTTCTAAAGGAGTACAGAATCTCCTTCTACAGCCTGAGACCGGGCGATAAAATCCCCTTTGACGTTGAGGTTGTTTTAACTGGGGAGGAGGACTATGAGAGAATCAGTTTTCCCGTCAAGGTAACCGTGCATAATGAGAACTTCATCGACGAACTGCTGGCAAAGCTTGAGGGGAGGGAGGGCTTCAGGCATATCTACATCGCCATTGACCCCGGAGAGAGACCGGGAATTAGCGTGGTTGCAGACAACCGGGTTCTGGAGGTTTACCACCTGAAGAACCCCCGGGATGTTGGGGTTATCCTTGAGCTCCTTGAAAAATATCCTCAGGCAAAGCTGAAAATCGGGCATGGGGCAAAGAGGCATCGTATATTAATGCTGAAAGCGCTGGCAAATGCTCTGGGAGAGGATTATCCTGTTATCCTGGTTGATGAGAAGAGAACCACTCCCAAGGTCGGGGGGATTGAGGTCTCCCAGGTGCAGGACATAGTGGCCTCAATCAATATAGCTTTAAGGGACGGCCGGGAGGTTAGAATTGGAGAGCTGATGGAATCGGGTGAGCCGACGAAAGGGGAGATTGAATACATAAAGAAGAGGAGCAGGGAGCTGAGCGGAAGGATAACAATTTCATCCGCCCTCGCCAGAGAGGTTGCGAGGGGTAATCTAACCCTGGAGGAAGCCATTGAAGCTCATAAAAAGAAGATTAAGGGTGATGGAAGATGATTTTTGGTAAGGAGGAGACAAAGGAGGAAATCAAGCTCAGAGTTGCTGAGGCACTGAAGAGGGACGTCGGAAGGGGGATAGCGAGGTTTGACAGGAAATATCAGAGACAGCTCGGTGTGGAGCCGGGGGATATCATCGAGCTTATCGGAGAGAAGACCACCGCGGCAATAGTCGCCAACCCCCACCCGGATGACAGGGGCCTCGACATAGTGAGGATCGACGGCTACATAAGGAGAAATGCCGGGGTGAGCATAGGGGATTATATACGGGTCAGGAAAGCGGAGGTTCATGAGGCCAAGAAGGTTACGCTCGCCCCCGCCCAGAAGGGAGTCTATATCCAGATTCCGGGGGAGATTGTGAAGAACAACCTTCTGGGCAGGCCTCTCGTCAAAGGCGACGTCGTGGTCGCCAGCGGCAGGGGAGGGAGTGAAATTTATCCGAGAGACCCCTTTGATGAACTCTTCAGAGGCCTTTTTGAGGCCATGCCCCTCGGTTTTGGGGAGCTGAAGTTCATAGTGGTGAGCACGAATCCGAAGGGGATAGTCCAGATAACCTACAACACGGAGATTGAGGTTCTGCCCCAGGCGGTTGAGGTCAGAGAGGAGAGCATACCTGAGGTTACATACGAAGATATTGGCGGCCTTAAAGAGGCAATCCAGAAGATCAGGGAGATGGTAGAGCTTCCGCTAAAGCATCCCGAGCTCTTCGAAAGGCTCGGTATTGAGCCGCCTAAGGGTGTTCTGCTCTACGGCCCGCCGGGAACTGGTAAGACCCTGCTTGCAAAGGCCGTGGCGAATGAAGCAAACGCACACTTCATAGCAATAAACGGTCCTGAGATAATGAGCAAGTTCTACGGAGAGAGTGAAGAGAGGCTGAGAGAGATATTTAAGGAAGCAGAGGAAAACGCTCCGAGCATTATCTTCATTGATGAGATTGATGCGATTGCTCCGAAGAGGGAGGAGGTTACCGGAGAGGTAGAGAAAAGGGTCGTGAGCCAGCTGCTGACACTGATGGATGGTCTCAAAAAGAGAGGGAAGGTTATAGTTATAGCCGCAACAAACAGACCGGATGCCATTGATCCGGCTTTAAGGAGGCCCGGAAGATTCGACAGGGAAATTGAGGTGGGTGTCCCTGACAAACAGGGGAGGAAGGAAATCCTCCAGATACACACGAGGGGAATGCCCCTTGAGCCGGATTTTGAGAGGCATGCAATCCTCAGGATTCTGGAGGAGCTCATGAGGGATGAGCGCTTTGAGGGAAGGAAAATCCAGGAGCTTATTGGAAAAATTGAAGGTCTCAGGGACGGGGCGGAAATCAGGGAAGTGCTGAAGGAAGAGGGCGAGCTGTACAGGGAGGTGCGCGGCAGGCTGATTGACAGAATGCTGGAGGAAATTGCAGAGAAGACCCACGGCTTTGTCGGTGCCGACCTGGCGGCACTGGCGAGAGAGGCGGCGATGGTTGTCCTCAGGCGGCTTATTGAGCAGGGGAAAATAAACCCCGAGCATGAGAGGATACCCGCTGAGGTTCTTCAGGAGCTTAAGGTTACGAAGAAGGACTTCTATGAGGCCCTCAAGATGGTTGAGCCTTCGGCGCTGAGGGAGGTCATGATTGAGGTTCCAAACGTGCACTGGGAGGACATAGGCGGCCTTGAGAGCATCAAAGAAGAACTGAGGGAGGCGGTTGAATGGCCGATAAAATATCCGAGGGCATTTGAGCGTCTTGGTATCGAGCCGCCTAAGGGTGTTCTGCTCTACGGCCCGCCGGGGACGGGTAAGACCCTGCTTGCAAAGGCCGTTGCAACTGAGAGTGAGGCCAACTTCATCGGCATCAGAGGGCCTGAAGTCCTCTCAAAATGGGTCGGGGAAAGTGAAAAACGCGTGAGGGAGATATTCAGGAAGGCGAGGCAGGCGGCTCCAACCGTGGTCTTCATTGACGAGATTGACTCAATAGCACCTGCCAGAGGTACCGACATGAACCGCGTTACCGACAGGCTCATTAACCAGCTCCTCACCGAGATGGACGGTATAGAGGAGAACAGCGGTGTCGTTGTCATAGCTGCCACAAACAGGCCGGACATCCTCGATCCCGCACTGCTGAGGCCGGGGCGGCTGGACAGGCTTATATACGTCCCCGCACCTGACGAAAGGACGAGGCTTGAGATTCTCAGGGTCCACACGAAGAGAGTTCCCCTCGCGGGGGATGTTAGCCTTGAAGACATTGCAAGGAGAACCAATGGCTACAGCGGTGCTGACCTTGCTGCACTTGTGAGAGAGGCGGCATTGAATGCAATGCGCAGAATAATGGCAAAGCTGCCTGCCGAGCTCGTCGAGGAGCAGAGCGAGGACTTCCTTGAAAAGCTGAAGGTTTCGAGGAGGGACTTTGAGGAGGCCATGAAGAAGGTAAAGCCGAGCATAACAAAATACATGCTGGATTATTACAGGAACTTTGAGGAGAGCAGGAAGGTCAAAGCCGAAAAGGAGGAGAGGATGGACTACTTCACCTTCTGACTCCCCTTTTTTGTGCTTTTAATGGGAGTAACAAACTCAATGTCTGGATATAAAATAAGTGAGCTGAAGAATTTGAACTGTAAAAAGAATAAGCCTATCAAAATCTCAGGGAAAGCTGGGGCATCCTATCTAAGTAAAACGATTAGATTATCATTTTTTTAAACTCTCTCTTCAGGAGTGCTCTCTCTTCTTTCTTTAGAGTCTTTTCATCGATTTCCACTATAACCATGGTATTGCTCATGAGGCCATAATCTTTCAGAAATGTAAGAAATCTGAAAACACTGTTAAATCCGTTCTCGAGTATCAAGTACTCAATACCATCCAAGAAAACGAGTTTCTCTCCATCTTCATGCATGAGCTGCACGATAATATGGTTTAGATACTCAAGTCTTCTAGGGTGGATAATGTTATTTCCATTAACTTTACTCAGCCATATTACTGGAGCATCACACCCCAGAGAACGCCAGTATTTCTCTTGTCTTCGACTGATGATCAGGCTTTTTCTTCCCTTAGAAATTCTGCAGATAAATTCCTCCCTTCCGACTCCTAGCAGGAATAAGCCGGGGGTTATATCAAGTTCAACTTTCTTATTAGTAGATTGTGAGAAATCTAATTTAATTTTTACCTTCCCCCTTCTTATCATGAAAAGCATCAAGAAGATCAAAACAGAGCCTACCAGCTCTCCAAATGACCCTATGATATCTAAATAACGGCTGGAAAACTTAGTATATCTGAGGATATCACTTCCAGCATCAATAAGGATAAGAAGCAGTGCTGTTAAAACTAAATATCGTTCCCAAGTGCGTTTATTTTTTATAGAAAAATAAAAAACATAAAACGTTGAAAAAAGAGCAAGAGCTAAAAATACCTCTCCTATATGTTGGATTAATTGGAGCATATCCCTCACACTTTTACCTCTATTCCTTCAATATCATGGCCTACCGACTTAACTACTGAGAATTTGAAACTTTTGTTTTCCCTTGTGACCTTAATCACAGTGGTGGCTATTTCTTCAAGTAGCGGTAGAATATAAGGGGTATTATTTTTGAGTAGATCTATGTTGATAAAATATACTGCAATTCTCCGTTCATCTCCCGTGTATGCAAGAACCGCATTTACTGTTGTCAGGATCTCCCTCTTGGATCCAGCCAAGAAAAATATTTTTTCAATGCCCAGAACAGGATTGATTATCCGCCCCCCCCCGAGAGAGAAGGGGTTCAAAGATTCGTTCGTAGTTACTCCTACGAATGGCAGCTTCATTTATTCCAATACGTTCTACAACATAACCGACGTTTAAAGTCCCACCTTCTTTAATAACCTCAGCTTCATTTAGAATGTCAGTATTAAAACCTGCCAATTTCAAATGAACTTTGTACAGATAAAGAGTATCCAAGACATCATCAATTAACACTGAGTACTTCATGTCTTTGGCCCACCTCACCAGATGATAAAGACCCAGAGCAGGATTGGTTGTGGAATCATGTTCAATCAACACTGTCTCTCCAAATCTAAGACTCTCCCAGATTCTACGGACAATATCTTCCATGGCAAATCCCCAAGACATGTTACTTTTATGTATTATTTATAATTTGCGGTTTTTCTGTTGGGGGTTTTAGGGTTCCCAAGCATCTATTTAGAGGATTCTCAATTAGTGGGAACTGAAAATTAGATGCCAAGTTCCTTCTTTTCTTCCATAATGCAGCCGTACACTGGGCTTTGCTTTCTTATACTCTATAGTTCAGCTATGAAGAGAAGAATGACAGGCATAATACTAGTGGTGCATCTTAGAAGGAGAATCTCGTCAAGAAACCCAACTTTTAGTGACCTTCGGTATAAGTCAAAAGCATTATAAACCTTACTGCAATATTTAAATTTCAGAGGACTCAAATGCCTATCTAAATGTCCGGAAAAACCCTCAGAAGGGTTGTGAAACTTAAACCGAGAGGTGAAAAAGATGGTAAAGATAAGGGCCTCAAAGCTTAGGGATGTTGAGCTTATTACGGATACGGGCGTCAGGCTCGGCTGGGTCTATGATTTGAGCTTTGATGAAGAAACAGGGGATATTCTTGTGATAGTTGCCGAGCCGGATGAGGATCTCGATACCAGCGAGTTTGTCACCGATCACGAGGGTCTTCTCCTTATTCCGATAAGCGCTGTGAAGAGCATCGGGGAGGTAATAATCATTGACTCCAGCAAGCTCGCAGTGAAATCAAAGCTCAGGAGGCTCAGGACGGTGAAGGAACTCATTGACACCGGGGAGGAAGGGGAAGCCGGGGAAGGAATGGAAAACGAGTTTTGAACGTTTTAGTATCCGTCATACAGCCTCTCCGCCAAGAACCGCGGCAGGCCTGCCTCAATTATTTTTTGCGCCGCCTTCTGCACATCATACTCCACCCTCCTGAATGTTATCTCCCCTGTCTCGGTGTCAATAAAAGCACACGCTGCCCTCCAGTCACCGTCCCTTGGCTGTCCGACGCCGCCGGGGTTGATGATTCTCCTGTCCCCGAGCTCCACCAGCATGGGTACATGGGTGTGTCCCACGATTAGGTCATCCTGTCTGACATAGCTGAGGACAGCCTTAAACTCACCCTCGGGATACCATGGAAAGAGGTATTCATCCAGCGGCGCACGCGGAGAGCCGTGGATGATTAGATAGCTCCTTCCTGTATCGTCGGTGAAGAGCTGCCTTACAGGAAGGCGTCTCAAAAACTCAAGGTTTTCTCTTTTCATGACCCTCTGATGCCACCTGACAGCCTCCCTCGCGTAGGGATTGAACCCCCACTCGGCGCCGAAGGCTATGGCGTTGTCGTGGTTTCCGCGCACGCACAGGAAAAGCCGTTTTTTCATCCGGGCCCTTACGAACTCAACCACCTCATCGGGAGAAGCTCCGTATCCGACCAGGTCTCCCATGCATAGGATTGCATCGGCACGCTTCACTTCCCTCCAGACAGCCTCAAGTGCCTCAAGGTTCGAGTGTATGTCCGATATGAGGGCGATTAACATGATGCATCCCTTAAGAAGTTGAAGTCCGGAAGGTTAAAAGACTGTTCCCGGCCCTGCAGGGTGAGGCTTTCGAGAGAAAATTGAGGAGATGATAAAAAAGGAGATCATTCCTTCCTCTGCCTGTTCTTCCATCTGCTCCATCTGTAGAGTGCCGCAAGCGATTTTATGGCTCTCTCTGGCTCGGGATATGCGGGAATCCCCTCCTCGTTGAGCCTGTCTATTGCCTCCTTGGCCTCTATTCCACCGACGATTGCAACAACGAGCGGCTTTTTCCTTCCGCTTTCATTATACTCCCTTATAACGAGGTCTGCCAGATCCCTCGGGTCGAGAACCGCGGTCTGACAGTAGAGGACCGCTATGGCGTGCATGTTTGGATTTGAGAGGGCATCCCTAACGGCACCCTCGTAGGATCTGGCATCCGCCATACCCGTCAGGTCCACGGGGTTCTTGTAGCTTCCGAATGGGGGCATGTGGTTTGCAAAGACCTTCAGATCATCAAGGTTGTCGTAGAGGTGGAGTCCCTCCTCCTCGGCTGCGTCGGTTGCCATAACGCCTATTCCACCGCCGTTGGTGAGGATGACGACGTTCTCCCCAGCAGGCTCCGGAAGGTTGCTGAGCGTTCTGGCCCAGTCGAAGGCTTCACCCACTGTTAAGGCCCTTAAAACGCCGCTCTGTTTAAATGCTGCCTCGTAAATCTTGTCAGCTCCTGCCAGCGAACCCGTGTGCGATGCGGCAGCCTTGGCGCCGCGCTCGCTCCTTCCGGCCTTTATGATGATAATCGGCTTTTTCATTGAGACCCTCTTCGCGGTTTCCATGAACCTCCTGCCGTCCTTGACGCCCTCCATGTAGATCAAAATGGCGCCTGTGTTTTCATCGTTCTCGAAGTATTCAAGCATGTCTGCATCATCGAGATCGCTCTTGTTTCCAATGCTCACGATGGCAGAGAGGCCAACCTTTTCGAGGATTGTCCATCCCATGAGGGCTATTCCGAGGGCACCGCTCTGGGACACCAGGGCGAGCTTTCCTGGAAGCACGTCGGTCGGGCCGAATGTTGCGTTCAGCTTTGTTGGGGTGTAGACGACACCGAAGATGTTCGGACCGAGGATCCTCATGCCGTATTTGTGGGCGGTTTCGACGAGGGCTTCCTCCACCTTCTTGCCCTCTTCTCCCAGCTCACCGAAGCCCGAGCTTATTATCGGGAGGGCTTTGACTCCTTTCTTCCCGCACTCCTCAACCACCTGGGGGACAAACTTTGCCGGGACAACAATAACAGCCATATCGACTTCATCGGGGACATCGAGAATGCTTTTGTAGACCTTGAACTTCCTTCCGCTTATCTCTATCTCGCCGCCCTTAATGTTGACGGCGTATATTTTCCCTTCGTAGCCGTACTCGATGATATTCTTCATAATGGAGTATCCTATCTTTCCGGGCTTTCCAGAAGCACCTATGACTGCCACGCTCTTGGGTTTAAAAAGTGCCTCCACGCTGTCCATATTCGCCACCTCGATAAACTTTACACAGATAACTCGGGAAAAAGGGTTATAACTTTTCTCTTCTTAATTTGACGAGCTCTCTATCGGCATATGTTAAATGAACCAAAGGAGTTTAACCTTGGGATAACGTGGTGTGAGAGCTTAGGAAAATGTTATATTCTCCACAGGCATAATCCAGATAGGAGGGTGGTACGATGGGGGTTCAGATCGGTGAGCTCATCCCGAAAAGGGAGATTGAGTTTGAAAATCTCTACGGGAAAAAGGTAGCCATAGATGCGTTCAATGCCATCTATCAGTTTCTGTCGACCATACGGCAGAGGGATGGAACACCCCTTATGGACTCACGGGGCAGGATAACCTCACATCTGTCCGGGCTTTTCTACAGGACAATAAACCTGATGGAAGCGGGAATAAAGCCTGCATATGTCTTTGACGGAGAGCCGCCGGAGTTCAAAAAGAAGGAGCTTGAAAAGAGGAGGGAAGCAAGGGAAGAAGCAGAGGAAAAGTGGGAAGCGGCTCTGGCGAGAGGTGATCTTGAGGAGGCAAAGAAATACGCCCAGAGGGCCAGCAGGGTGAATGAACAGCTCATCAGCGATGCCAAACAGCTCCTCGGCCTGATGGGAATTCCCGTTGTCCAGGCGCCGAGCGAGGGAGAGGCCCAAGCAGCCCACATGGCGGCGAAGAAGAAGACCTACGCCTCTGCATCTCAGGATTACGATTCCCTCCTCTTCGGGGCCCCCCGTCTGGTCAGGAACCTCACGATAACAGGGAGGAGGAAGCTTCCCGGGAGGGATGTTTATGTTGAGGTGCGCCCGGAGCTCATAACTCTGGAGGAAGTCCTAAAAAGGCTCGGTATAGACAGGGAGAAGCTCGTTGAGATGGCCATTCTCGTCGGGACGGACTACAACCCGGGGGGAATAAAGGGGATAGGGCCCAAGAAGGCGCTTGAGATTGTGAGGCACTCAAAGGATCCTCTGAGGAAGTACCAGAAGGGCAGCGAGGTAGATCTTTATGCCATCAAGGACTTCTTCCTGAATCCGCCGGTAACTGATGATTTCAGGCTTGAATGGAAGATGCCCGATGAGGAGGGAATACTGAGGTTCCTCTGCGATGAGCACGACTTCAGCGAGTCGAGGGTTCAGAACGGTCTTGAGAGACTTAAAAAGGCGATAAAAGCAGGAAAGCAGGCGACCCTTGAGAGCTGGTTCATGAAAAAATAATCACATCGGTATCTTCAGCTTGAGTTTGTCCACGAGTTCCTTGTACCTGTTCCTCACGGTGACCTCGGTTACCCTTGCAACCTCAGCAACTTCCCTCTGGGTTCTCTTTTCCCCCTCAAGCAGGCCGGCTATGTAGAGAGCCGCAGCCACCAGTCCTGCGGGGCTTTTCCCACTCGTTAGCCCCTTGTTATAGGCTTCATCCAGAAGCTCAACGGCCTTTCTCCTGACCTTCTCGCTTAACCCGAGTTCGTCGGCGAATTTGTTCACGTAATCAGTTGGCTTGACAAAGAGCTTCTTCGGTGTCAGATTGAGGTTTCTCGCAATGAATCTAAAACTCCGCCCGATTTCCTTCTTGTCAACCCTGGAGATTTCGGTTATCTCATCCAGAGTCCTCGGGATTTTGAGCAGTCTGCAGGCGGCATAAACGCAGGCCGCTATGACGCTCTCGATTGAACGCCCCCTGATCAGGCCCTTCCTCACGGCCTCTCTGTAAAGCCTCGCCGCCTCCTCCTCCACATGCTTTGGAAGCTTGAGCTGTGAAGCAATCCTGTCAAGCTCGCTCAGGGCAAAGGCCAGATTACGCTCGGCGGCATCGCTGACCCTCAAACGGCTCTGCCACTTCCTCAGACGGTACATCTTCTCCCTCATCAACCCGGTAAGGTTCCTGTCAATTCCAATATCCGTGGAAAGACCCTTATCATGCAGCAGAATGCTCTCGGGAGCACCGGTTCTTGAACGCTTCTCTCTCTGAGAAGCATCAAAAGCACGCCACTCAGGGCCGGTGTCTATTACATTCTCCTCAATAACGAAGCCGCATTTGGTACAGATGATTTCACCCCTTCCGGGGTCGTAAATGAACTCGGTTGAGCCGCAGACAGGGCAAACCCTACGCTTATCCACTTCCTCACCCCCGCATGCGGATACCTTTAAAAATTTTATGGTATATAAAGGTTAAGGTTGGGCATATCGGAGAATCCACTTTATATCTTCTTTTTTAAACGTGATTCTCTCAAGAACTTTAACATCAAACCCATCGTCCTCGACAATATTTGCATAAATCCAGAGAAAAACAGGGTCATCATCGGTTCCTATAATCCTGTTCTTGTACAGCACATCAACTGTCCCGTCTTTGTTTTTCTTCACGGAGAGGGGCTTCCATGTTTCCCTGCTGACCTCTCCCTTCTCACTGAGAATCCGGAGTACCTCCATAACATCCATGCCTCTCCCTTCGCCTACCATTTTATCCTGTATTCCCTCCGGGTTCTGGCATCTATCTGGGCCAAAATCCTCTTCAGCTTTGCATCGTCGATTTTCTCCCTGATCTGGCCCGCCTGGAAGAGCTGAACCAGAATTAACTCGACCTGTCTGGCCAGTTCGGGTTTGACGAGCTTGACCCTCCCCAGTCTCTCCCTGGCATCAGGGGTTAGGATACGCCTCATTATCGCATCGAGCTGGGCTTCAAGCTCCATCTCCTGTCTTATTGCCTCTTCCTGCGCTTTCTGTTGCTCAGCAAGCTTTCTCTGCATCTCAAGGAGCTTCTTCTTTCTAATTTCCTCTATGTCCTCGGCCATCACCATCACCTGAATTATTTTTTTAAACTTGGATTAAAAACCTACTGGATTAAACCGGGAAGAAAGGATAATGGATAAAAGAGCTCAGTACTTCTTGAGCTCGGGAATCTGCTCCTCAAGCTCCTTCTTGAGCTCGGTGGCTATCTTGTCCAGATAGCTCCTTCCCTGGGGGGTGATGATTCTGCCCTCTCCGGGGAGCTTTGTCATGAACCCCGCTGCTTCCAGCTGCTGGAGGGCTTTCCTTATTATTGAACCGCTGCCCTTGTAGAAGTGCTCCGGAGCGTGCCCCCTGTTTTTCCTTCCGCCGTACCAAGTGCGGAGCCTCTCGATGCCCACAGGGCCGTCGACATAGACCTTCCTGAAGATGCTGGCAACGCGGTAGTACCACCAGTCCTCCTGCTCAGGGAGGCGCTCCTTGTGTCTGCCTGTTTTGACGAAGGGCGCCCACTCGGGCGGCTTTATGGCCTCTATCTCCTTAAGAGCCTTTGCAACCCTCTCAACGAGCAAATCACCGGGAACATCATAAACTGTCGCCATCCTTAATCCCTCCCTTTCTTGAACTTCTTCCTGAATTGAGCAATATCGAGCCTGACCTTTTTAACGGGCTTTTCCTCCCGCCTCTCCTTTGAGAGTTCCTTTCTCTTAAGCTTCTTTAAATACTTTTCCCAACCCTCTCTCGGCTTGAACAATATAAACCTTTTGCCCCTGACATCTACGAGCTCACTGTCCGTCAGTTCAGCCACCTTTTCGGCTATTTCTTTTCTCTCCATTTCGGTTGAAATGAGGGCACCTTTCCTGATCTCAACCTTCAGGATACCATCCTTTTTGAGCTGGGTGTTTATTTCGTTAATCACGCTCTCATCCAGCCCCCTCTTACCAATCCACGCCTTAGGTTCAATATCATAATATTTAGCGCGAATGGCCCTTCTCACCTTTCCAGACAGGCGTTTTTCCATCTCTCTCACCCCGCATAGCGATGCGAGAGGGTTTATAAAAGTTGGGCTTTTAAATGTTCCTCTGCTACATTATAAATGGAGTTTGAGTAATTGTTTTTTACTTGTTGTTTTTGGTTTGTTTTGTGCTGGATGTGTGCATTTGTGTTTTGTTTGTAATGCTTGACTGTGACGATGGAAAGTATTATATATTGGTTGTGTATAATGTTTTTGATGGTTCCTGGGAGTGTGGAGGATGCTTTGCGCCAGATGCAGCAAGTTCACAGAACTTTGCATGGGTTAATTGACCATATCAGAAACTTGTAGTGAGGTGGTAAAGCTCATGAAAAAGTATTATCTGGTTTTTATTGTTGTTTTTTCTGTTTTCCTCTCTTATTTTTTAATTCAGTATGAGGCTGTAAATCTGAGTGAAGTACCTGCCCAGGATAACGTTTCTTTTCCTTTTTTTGGTGGGGTTTGTTTTGATGGGGTTGGGCTGACTCCTTACTCTTCGCCAGGCTTCACTCCTCCGGTGATCGTAAGGGGCGAAGTTACTAAACACAAGCCTTATCGCACGGTTTTCAACTTCTTCAACCGGAATGGAAGCTTAATAGGCAATTACACGATGAAGGAAAGCTTTCACGCGGGCTACTTTTACTTTAAAAACGGCTTCATAATTTACACTGTGAGCACTGACGGTTTTGATGTTAATGCCTTTACCTACGATTTAAAGTACAGGTACTGGGTGATGGTGCATCCCACTTACCTGAATTATCATGTGATTATTCCCCGGGCGGGTTTTGCTGATGAGGCTTACGCGTACTTCTTCACGGCTAATTATGATGATGTGAGGGAGAGGGTTGCGAATTATTGTTTAACTTATGTGGAGTTTGAAAAGGGGAACGTTGGGAGGGTGTGCAGTTCAGCTTTAAAAGCGCAACCTCTTGGGGCGAGAGTTTTTGGGGACAGGGTTTACGTGACCGTGAGGGGGAGTGTGGTGCTTTTTGAAGGGGGTAAGCTCGTTAGGAAAGTTAGAATGAGTTTGAGTGGGAGGGTTTTAATGCAGGCTAACGAGAATTACCTTGCCCTCGCTTATGATTCTAAAGCCTGCGTCTTCACTTCAACACTGAAATCTCACGAGTGCTTTAACCCCCACGAGGAAATCCAAACCCTCAAACTCAAAAACAACCAACTATACCTCAAAACCAAAAACAAAACCATAAAACTCAAAATAACCACAAAGAGACTCATAAACCTGAAACTATTGGCAGGGTTGGAGGTCATGAACAGGAAAATTTAATAATCCCTTCTTCCTTTCATCCCCTGATAAAAATGCAGGTTTATCATCTCTACTCCGGCGGGAAGGACTCAAGTTTAAGCGCATGGATTTTAACCCGGCTGGGCTATGATGTGAAGCTCATCACCGTAAGCTTCGGACTCCTTGACAGCTGGAAATACGCCCGGGACACCGCTGAAAAGCTCGGCTTTGAGCATCAGGTCCTCTACCTGCCGGGGGAAATCCTCGAAAAGGCTGCCGAGATGTGCATCAGGGATAAACACCCGAACAACGCCATCCAGTTCATCCATGAAAAAGCTCTTGAGGAAGTTGCAAAAATTGCCCCCCGGGTTAGTGACGGCACGAGAAGGGACGACAGGGTTCCTTTCCTTGATCTTTCAAAGGCCCGCTCCCTTGAGGACAGATTCGGGGTTCAGTACATACGTCCCCTGCTGGGCATAGGCTATAAAACGGTCAGGGAGCTGACAGAGAGGCTCTTTGTGGTGGAGATCAAAGAAAGCGAGAGGCTTGAAAAGAGCGACTATGAGGTTGAGCTGAGGCATCTGCTCAGGGAGATGGGGGTTGACCCGCTGGAGATATTTCCGAGAAGGCACTATCAGTCGCGGGTAGCGGGATGGAGATAATTTATTGGGGTGATGTTTTCAAGGCCTGCCAACATGCGGCTTCTGGGAGAAAGACGTTTAAACCTTTCTTCCCGATTTCCCCTGAGGGATGTCGATGAAAATCATTGCTGTATCACGTGGAGGACTTTTTTCAGGGCGGGTTAAAAATCTGGTTGAAACCATGCTCGAAAGGGCTGAGTTTCTTGAGAACACCGTTCTTCTCGGGGACAGCATAAAAGCTGAATACGGAAAGTTCACTGCTGTGAGCAGCGTCCTTCTTGGGTCGAGAATGGGCAGAGGGCAGAGCGGCTATATCTCCGGCTGGCTCTTCAACACATTCCGGAGGTTCGTTCCTGAGAGGGAGGTGGTATCCTCGGAGCTTCCCATGACACCGGCTGAATACCGGATGGAAATAGACATGCCCGGTTCAGGAAAGCTTGAGCTCCCGGGATACCGGCTTCATAATGGGGTGCTGCTGCTTTACATTACGCCGAGCTACAGGTTCGTATTTTCCAGAGATGTTCTCACCGCCGGAGGACTGGAGGATTATGCCCAGCTGTCCATCACTCCTCTGGAGGCAGGATTCAGGGGGAGGCTGGATATCCAGCTGAGCCGGGCGGAATATGCCGAGGTTGGTCTGAGAGGTGAGAGGGTCGAAGACCAGATTTTTATAGGGGATAAATCCGGGGAATTCACCTACGAATTCCTGAAAGAACCGCTCCTCATAATCTCCCATGAAAGGCTTCTCGACCCTCCCAAGCTCCAGAAGGCCCTCAACCTGGTCTCCATCCTGAGCGGCCACGGGAAGTTCGAACTCTTTATGAGGATAGGGAAGTCAGAGGAAAATATGGAGCTCTCGGTTGAGTTAGATGGAGAATAGAAAGGGAAATCAGAGCCCGCTGAGCTTCCGGACTATGGGATCTTCGGCTTCTTCAGGCTTTATTTCCTCAACGCCCTCAATCCAGATTTTGTTTCTCTTTACCCTGTGCTTGCTGCCTATCTCCGAATAGACGCGCTCAAGTACGTCCTCCTTTTTGACTGCCCTGTATTCCTTCCTGAACTCTTCCCTCTTTCCGTTCCTCTCAAAAACTCCCTTAACGCGATAAACCTTAACCTCCATCGCTATCACCCCTTCATCCCAAAAATCCAAGTGCCTCTTCAATCTTAACGATTTCAGGCCCCGTTGTCAGACTCCCGACAACAACACCGTTTGAGTTGGCCAGCATGCATGAGCCAACGAAAGGAACACCCTGATTGGCTGTCCCGACATAAAACTCAACCTTAAACAGATCCTCAAGCCATTCGAGCTCCTCATCAGTGGCTTCTGGATGTACCAGGCCGCCCCTGTTTGTAACGACGCCCGTGCTTCCAACGGCGTGGTGTTCACCGATTATTCCCCTCTCCACCTCAACGCCGAGTACGTCCTCAAGCCGCTTTGCCTCATCCCTCGTGAATTTGGCGCTTATCAGTGCAGCTCTGTCATTTACCAGTATGAGATTTCCAAAAGCCGTTAGTTTGCTGAGAAATGGCTCAACGACCATGTCAACATTAAGCTCCCTGAGCTGGGATTTTATATGCTCAAGCTCACCGTCCCAGATGTAGTAGGGGACAATTAGAGCATTCGAGTTGCCTGCTGCGAATATCCCTATAATCCTTGATTTCATTATGCTCGTCTCGATAAGGGGGACATTCAAAACCTCGCGGAGCACATCGAGCTTCTTCTCCGCCAGCCCCTCCCTGATAAAGGCTACCCTATCCGTGGCTATTCCGTAAACACCAAGATACGGGGAGTTTTCAAAATCGAGTCTTTCTATGTGCATCTCGTCACCTCTAAAGGAAATAAAAGGGTTACTCTTCCTGCTTTTCTTCAGCAGGTTCCTCTGATTCTTCGGGCTTCTCTGTCTCGATTTCTTCTATCCTCTCGACCTTCTCTTCCTTCCTGGCCTTTTTCTTTTCCCTGGGCTTCTTTGGCATCTCTTCAGGCGGGAGATTCACGTAGGCGATTCTCGCCCCTTCCTCCTCTTCAACCCTGACGCGCACCCTTATCCTGCTCGGCGGCTTTTCGATGCCCCTCTCCCATATCTTTTCGTTGACCTCCGGCCCTATGATGACCCTCTCTGCCTTTGCCTGCTTTGCAACGAACTCCTTGAGGAATTTGGCTGCTCTTGGAGCCCTCTTCCACCTTGGAACCTTCTTCTTAATCTTCCTGAGGGGAACAGTAATCATTACCTCTTCACCTGTCTTGATTCCCGGCTTGCTCTTCTGCCTCGGCATTTTTTTCACCTCACTCCTAATTCTTTACTCTTTAAGCTTTGTTCTCCTCCAGAGTCTCCTCTTCGGGTGAGTCATTACCTTTCTGTTGGTTTTAACAATAACCCACACAGGAATCCTCCTGTTCTGCTTTGCAGCTTTTGCCAGACGAAGCTTCTTTGCCAGCGGCTTGTTTCTCGCCATTCCAATCCCTCCTCCGGTTATCGTGATGTCTAACGATGCTTACATTTTCCTTTTTTAAGCTTTTTCCCGTGGGTTTTGAGGTTTTCCGCAATGTAAAGAAAGGGAAGAAAAACCGACCTCAGAATACCAGCGGTGCCCTGTACTCGCCCCAGACCTCCCTCAGAACGTCGGTGACCTCTCCAAGGGTGGCCAAATGGCGGTGGGCCTCGATGATGTAGGGCATGAGGTTCTCGTCCTCGGTTTCAGCAGCCTTCCTGAGCCTATCCAGAACTTCCTCGATCTTCTTGTTGTCCCTCTCGCTCCTCAGCTTCTTGAGCTTTTCAATCTGTTTCTCCCTGATGCTCGGGTCGACCTTGAGTATCTCGACGTCGAGCGGTTCATCAACCACGAACTCATTCACACCGACGATGATGCGCTTCTTCTCCTCTATTTCCTTCTGGACCTTGTAGGCGCTCTCGGCAATCTCCTTCTGGATGTAGCCGCGCTCAATGGCCCTCATCATGCCGCCCATCTTCTGGATCTTCTCGATGTACTTCAAAGCCTCCTCGTAGATGTGGTCTGTGAGCCACTCGATGTAGTAGCTGCCTCCAAGCGGGTCTATCGTGTCAACGACACCGCTCTCGTAGGCGATAATCTGCTGGGTTCTCAAAGCTATGCGAACGCTCTTCTCGGTCGGCAAACTTAATGCCTCGTCGTAGGAGTTGGTGTGCAGGCTCTGGGTTCCGCCGAGGACGGCCGCCAAAGCCTGAATCGCAACCCTCACAATGTTGTTCTCCGGCTGCTGTGCTGTCAATGTTGAGCCCGCCGTCTGGGTGTGGAAGCGCAGGAGCAGCGACCTTGACTTCTTCGCGTTGAACCACTCCTTCATGATGTATGCCCAGAGCCTTCTCGCTGCTCTGAACTTGGCTATCTCCTCAAGGAAGTTGTTGTGGGCGTTGAAGAAGAAGCTCAGCCTTCCGGCGAACCTGTCAACGTCCATGCCCCTGTCTATCACAGCCTTTACGTACTCTATGCCATCTGCCAATGTAAAAGCGACCTCCTGGACGGCGTTTGCCCCGGCCTCGCGGATGTGGTAGCCGCTTATGCTTATCGGATTCCACTTCGGCACGTTCTCGGCACAGTACATGATGATATCCGTGGTGAGCCTCATGCTCGGCACGGGCGGGAAGATGTAGGTACCGCGTGCTATGTACTCCTTGAGGATGTCGTTCTGAACCGTTCCGCGGAGCTTGTCCTGGGAAACACCCTGCTCCTCAGCAACGAGGATGTACATGGCGAGCAGATTGGCAGCGGTCGAGTTTATGGTCATGCTCGTTGAAACCTTGTCGAGCGGGATTCCGTCGAAGAGGGTTTTCATGTCCCAGAGCGAATCAATGGCCACACCCACCTTTCCTACCTCTCCCTCGCTCATCGGGTGGTCGGAGTCGTAGCCTATCTGAGTCGGCAAATCAAAGGCGACGCTAAGCCCTGTCTGCCCCTGCTCAAGGAGGTACTTGTAGCGCCTGTTGGATTCTTCAGCCGTTCCGAAACCGGCGTACTGCCTCATCGTCCAGAACCTGCCGCGGTACATTGTTGCATAAACTCCGCGGGTGAATGGATATTCTCCTGGGAAACCGAGCTTCTCAAGGTAGTCCCAGCCCTCGCCGAGGTCCGCAGGTGTGTAAATCCTCTTTATCTCAAAGCCATCATCGGTCATGAACTTCTCCTTTCTTTCAGGCCTCTTGGCTATAAGTGGCTTTACGGCCTTCTCATCCCATTCCTTCTCAGCATTCCTAATCTCCTCAAGCTTCTTCCTGTCGAAGGTCATCGTTATCACCTGCTCCTATCTTGGGCGGGCAACTATAAAAACCTTTTACATAACTAAAGGTGTAGCTTGCTCTTGGATAAAATGTCCATCATTCGGGAAACTCACGCTCCATGAGAACCGCCCATGCGAGAACCAGGAGCAGGGCCCCGGCGGCCGCAAAGAAGATGGCGGAATGTGCAGGATTTCCTTCAAAGGTGGATAAATCCACCATGTGAAAGCTGGATTTCAGCAGCACGACCGTCTGATAGCCCAGAGTGTAGCGCTGCGGATTTTTGACGTAGGGTATCTGGGGCAGGAGGAACTGGAGAAGGAAGATTATGCCGAAAGCTGTCAGGGATGCATAAAGAGGACGTGTTATGATAACCGAAATCACCATGGCCAGCGCTCCGAGAGCCGCCAGAACGAGGAGCGTCGCGCCGAAGGAGGCCGCAAAACCCGTGAGCCCCCTCCAGAGACCTTCTGTCCCCGTGTTGTAGACAATGGGATTGTATGCCCATATGACCATGTAGGGGATTCCAAAGAGCACCGCAAGTGCCCCCATCCCAGCCAGAAACTTTGCTCCAATGATCTCGCTCAGCCTTACTGGGCGCGCCAGGAGGAGTCTTATGGTGCTCCGGTCTATCTCGCTCGCGAGCAAATCGCTCATGAGAATTATCGCTATGAGCTGCCCTATGATTCCGAGCCAGTAGTTGGGCACGAGGTCGAGCATGAGGGCCTGGAACGACTTCAGCATGCTGTCCACACCGCTTCCGCTTGCATGGGGGTTGAAGATGTAGAGGAGGGAGGGAAATAATGTGGCGAGGAAAAGAACTTTGAGCTTTCTGGAGCGGATTAAACGCCTGAACTCGCTCTCAAATATCACCCAGATGTTCATCCCTCCCACCCCACGTTAAAGCGCTTCATCAGGATTCTCTCAAGCGGGCTTGTATGGGACTTGAAGAGCTTGAGCGCCAGTCCTTCCCGGGCTATAAAGGCAGGTACCTCGACAAAAAAGCGCTCGGCGAACCTCTCATCAAGCTTCACCCTGAGGATGCCCTCCTCTTCCCATGCCTCACGCACATATATCTGGTTCTTCAGAAACCTAAGGAGCTTTGAGTTGTCGGATACCACAACATCATAGTCCGTACCCTCGACGTTGACGAGCTCCCTCACCCTGCCCTGTTCTATGAGCTGCCCATCCTTTATCAGGCCGACATAGTTGCACATTTTCTCAACTTCGCTGACTATGTGGGAGCTCACAAAAATCGTCTTACCGGCCTTCGCCAGCTCAAGAACCTTTCCTATGAACTCTATTCTTCCGAGCGGGTCAAGGTTGGCTGTGGGCTCATCGAGAATTAGAAGTTCAGGTTTTCCGATTAGGGCCGATGCAAATGCCACGCGCTGCCTCTGACCTGATGAAAGCTCCTTTATCCTGTTGAAAGCCAGACGGCCAACGCCCACATACTTCATAAGCTCCTTGGCCCTCGCCACAGCCTCCTCTCTCTTCATGCCGGAGAGTCTTCCCATATATGTCAGGAACTCGAAAATTGTCATGTCCTCATACGCTATCGGCTGCTCGGGCATATAGCCCACCTTCCCCATGATTTCAACCCTTTCCCGCGGCATTTCAAGGTCAAAAATTTTTATCTCCCCGTAGGTTGGTTTGAGGGCCGCTGTGAGCATTTTTATTGTTGTGGTTTTTCCAGCCCCGTTGGGGCCGAGGAATCCATATACAGCTCCTCCGGGTACCTTCAGGTTGAGGTGGTAGATTATATTCCTCTTCCCGAAGAATTTCGTGAGGTCTCTGGTCTCGATAACATAGGCGGGCATCTCAACACCAAGATATCTATCGAAACGAAGCTAATAAGGATTTCGGAACCTATATTCAAATTAATGATAATAGGAAACATCGGGCTCGACAGCTCGGCTCGCTTTGCCTTCCAGAGCCACGCCCACACAGATCACTTCGTCAGCGGGGAGAGGGTTTATTCAACCAGGGCAACCAAATTCCTCAGCCATCTCCGCAAGGGCGGCTTTTACAGGGAGATTGAGTTCGGAAGGACGTTCTACCTTGGCGATTTTAAGGCGAAGCTCTATCCAGCCGGCCACATGCTCGGATCAGCAGGAATAAAACTGTGGCTTGATACGGGAACTGTCTTCTACACCGGTGATACCAAGTGGTTCAAGCTGAGAACTGCTGAGAAGAGCAGGTTTCCTAAAGCACACGTTCTCATAATCGAGGCGACTTTCGGAGTTCCGGGCTTCACCTTCCCTTCACCGAAGGAGGCGGAGAAGAAGTTAATAGCATTCGTTGAAGATGCCCTGGGGAGGGGAAAACGGCCGGTTCTCTACGTCAACCAGATGGGGAAGGCACAGGAGGTGATGAAGATCCTTGAAATCCATGGCTACAGCGTGAAAGCCCCGGGAGAGGCTGTGAAGGTCGCGAGGATTTACGAAAAGTTCGGGATAACCTTCAGCAACATCTCAAATAAGGGGGATGTGGTTCTCCGCTCCTACCGCGCACCCAGGAGGGAAGACCTGCCTTCTCTCACGGTTTCCGGCTTCGGCCAGCTAAAGCTCAGCAACCATGCGGACTTCTGGGAGCTGATAAAGATAGTTGAAACTGTGAGGCCTGAAAGGGTTTTCACCGTTTACGGCTTTGCAGAAGAGTTTGCGAGAATTCTCAGGGGCCTGGGGTACATGGCCGAGCCGCTGTCTCCTGAATCTTTCTTGGAGCTTTAACGGCCGAGTTGCGTGTTTTAAATAACACTCTCATTGAGGCGCTTTCAAAAGGAGGTGTGCGGATGAGCCGATTTTCCGGAGCATTATCCTAACATCACCATACTAAAATCGAAAACTTTATAAGCTCCAAGTTTTTAGTAACTACTGGTAACCAAAACATGAGGGGGTGAGAGCCATGGTCTGGAGAAGGGAGAGGAGATGGGATATATGGGATCCCTTCGACATAATGAGGGAAATCCAAGAGGAGATTGACAGCATCTTCAATGACTTCTTCCGCGGGCCAAGGCTCTGGTCATACAGGAGACCGGGAATGGAGTTTGAGGAAAGGGGAGGGGTCTGGAGAGAGCCCTTCGTCGACATCTTCGACAGCGGAAATGAGTTCGTAATAACTGCAGAGCTCCCTGGAGTCAGAAAGGAGGACATAAAGGTCAGGGTCACCGAGGATGCCGTCTACATTGAGGCTCAGGTCAGGAGGGAGAAGGAGCTTGAGAGGGAGGGTGCAATAAAGGTCGAGCGCTACTACAGCGGCTACCGCAGGGTAATCAGCCTGCCGGAGGAGGTTATCCCCGAGAAAACCAGAGCCAAGTACAACAACGGCGTGCTTGAAATCAGGATTCCAAAGAAGCACCCCGCCAAGAAGGGCGGAGAGGGATTTGAGGTGAAGATTGAGTGATTTGCTGCTTTCATTTTTGACTCCCCCTGTTTAAATCAGAATCAAATTAAGATCATCGGTCAAAAAAGTTTGGAGGTGGTATAAATGACCGAAAAGAAGGAGATCAAGCTTAAGGTTGCCTCTGCCTATCAGAGGGATGTGGGCAGGGGAATTGTGAGGATCGATAGAAAGGCCATGCGCGAAATTGGCGTTCAACCCGGCGACATAGTTGAGATAATAGGCACCAAAAACACCGCCGCAGTCGTCTGGCCGGCATATCCGGAGGATGAAGGGCTTTCACTCATAAGGATGGATGGAACCATCAGGAAGAACTCGGGAGTCGGGCTTGGGGACGAGGTTACCGTGAGAAAGGCTGAGGTTAAGGAGGCCAAAAAAGTAATTCTCGCCCCGACGGAGCCCATCAGATTCGGCCACGACTTCGTTGAATGGCTGCACTCAAGGCTCATAGGAAGACCCGTGGTCAGAGGGGACTACGTTAAAATCGGAATCCTCGGTCAGGAGCTGACGTTCGTTGTAACCGCAACAACTCCCGCCGGCATAGTCCAGATCACGGACTTCACGGACTTCACGGTCAGCGAAAAGCCTGTCAAGGAGGTTGCCAAGAGGGCCGTTCTCGGGGTTACCTACGAGGACATAGGCGGTCTCAAGGAGGAGATTCAGAAGATCAGGGAGATGATAGAGCTCCCTCTAAAGCACCCTGAGATATTCGAGAAGCTCGGTATCGAGCCGCCTAAGGGTGTTCTGCTCTACGGCCCGCCGGGAACTGGTAAGACCCTGCTTGCAAAGGCCGTGGCGAATGAAGCAAACGCACACTTCATAGCAATAAACGGTCCTGAGATAATGAGCAAGTACTACGGCGAGAGTGAGGAGAGGCTCAGGGAGGTCTTCAGAGAGGCAGAGGAAAATGCTCCGAGCATTATCTTCATTGATGAGATTGATGCGATTGCTCCGAAGAGGGAGGAGGTTACCGGAGAGGTTGAGAAAAGGGTCGTGAGCCAGCTGCTGACACTAATGGACGGCCTGAAGAGCAGGGGGAAGGTTATAGTCATAGCCGCAACAAACAGGCCTGACGCAGTCGACCCCGCCCTGAGGAGGCCCGGAAGATTCGACAGGGAGATTGAAATTGGAGTGCCTGACAGACAGGGGAGGAAGGAAATCCTCCAGATACACACGAGAGGAATGCCGATTGAACCGGAATTCAGGAAGAGCAGGGTTAAGAAAATCCTTGAGAACCTGAGAGGGGATGAAAGGTTCAGGGATGTCATAGACAGGGCGATTGAAAAGGTCGAGAAGGCTGGGAGCGAGGAGGATGTCAGGGAAGTCCTGAGAGAACTTGACAGAAGGCTCTACGACGAGGTGAAGCACCGCCTCATTGATGACCTCCTTGATGAGTTTGCAGAGAAGACCCACGGCTTTGTCGGTGCCGACCTGGCGGCACTGGCGAGGGAGGCGGCAATGGCAGCACTGAGAAGGCTGATCAAGAGCGGTCGGATAGACTTTGAGGCGGAGAGCATACCCAAGGAGGTCCTTGAGGAGCTCAAGGTTACGAGGAAGGACTTCCATGAGGCCCTCAAGATGGTTGAGCCGTCGGCGCTGAGGGAAGTCCTCCTTGAGGTTCCAAACGTGCACTGGGAGGACATAGGTGGGCTTGAGGATGTGAAGGAGCAGCTCAGAGAGGCTGTTGAGTGGCCGCTCAAGTATCCGGAGGCTTTCCTCGGGCTCGGCATAAACCCGCCGAAGGGAATCCTCCTCTTTGGTCCGCCGGGAACTGGTAAGACCCTGCTTGCAAAGGCCGTTGCAACTGAGAGTGAGGCCAACTTCATCGGCATCAGAGGGCCTGAAGTCCTCTCAAAATGGGTCGGCGAGAGCGAGAAGAACATAAGGGAAATCTTCAGGAAGGCGAGGCAGGCGGCTCCAACCGTGGTCTTCATAGATGAAATTGATGCCATAGCCCCGCGCAGGGGAAGTGATGTCAACAGGGTCACGGACAGGCTCATTAACCAGCTCCTCACCGAGATGGACGGTATAGAGGAGAACAGCGGCGTCGTTGTCATAGCTGCCACAAACAGGCCGGACATCCTCGACCCAGCCTTACTCAGGCCGGGAAGGTTCGATCGCCTGATACTCGTGCCGGCGCCGGATGAAAAGGCGAGGCTTGAGATTTTCAGGGTCCACACAAGGAAGATGCCGCTGGCAGAGGATGTTAAGCTTGAAGAGCTTGCCAGAAAGACGGAGGGCTACACCGGAGCGGATATTGAAGCTGTGTGCAGGGAGGCGGCAATGGAGGCAATGAGGCGGGCACTTAAGGAGGGCATCCTCAGGCCCGGAATGAAGATGGACGAGGTAAGGCAGAAGGTCAGGGTTACGATGAAGGACTTTGAAGAGGCTCTGGAGAAGATAGGCCCGAGCGTGAGCCGGGAGACGGTTGAGTACTACAGGAAGGTTGCAGAGGAGTTCAAGCAGGCAAGGGCATGAGCCCGCTACCTTTTTATTTATTCCCCCTAACCTTTTCTGGTGAGCGGCTTGGAGCAGATAAAAAAGATTGCCTCTGGCTACATCGTTTCGCTGCTTTTAATGGCGCTGGTTTATCCCCTCACGTTTGCAGGCCTGCTTCTGCTCAGGGATGCATTCAGAAAAACCGATAGAAAAACCCTTCTGAGGAATATAACCGGTTCGCTGTTTGCATTCGCAGCATCGCTACCCCTCTGGATTGTCAAGGTTTTTCTCGGAATATCCAGCTACCACAGGGTATTCGCCATAACCCCCGTTAGGGTCACTCCTGTAATATACAACGGGGTTCATGTGGCATTCCTCGCCATCCAGCTTGTTCTCCTGTACTTCATTTACCTGAGCCTGAGGGAGCTCGCCTCGCTGCTGGGCGAGCCTTATCTCAGAACCTCCGGAATCCTGCTTATGCTGGCGGTGCCGATGCATCTCATATCCATCCAGCTTTACTTTGCCATCACCTACACAGCGATAGCGCTCCTCGCTCTCTCATTCATCAGAATCGGACAGAAGGAGGTGAGATGAATGGCATATCTCGTTCTCGTCAGGCACGGTGAGAGCCTGTGGAATAAGATGAACCTCTTCACGGGCTGGGTTGATGTGCCCCTGAGCGAAAGGGGAATTGAGGAGGCCCTGAAAGCAGGGGAGCTCCTGAGGGATTACAGGTTTGATGTGATATTTACCTCCGAGCTCGTGAGGGCAGTTCAGACAGCGATGCTCATAATGAGCAGAAATTCGTCGGGAGTTCCCAAAATAGAGCATGAAAGCGGCAGGATGGAGGAATGGGGCCGGGTTTACGGCGAGCACGGAAAGAACTATGTCCCGGTGTATAAATCATGGCATTTAAACGAGAGGTACTACGGGAAGCTTCAGGGATGGAACAAGGATCACGCCCGGAAGGTGTTCGGGGCCGAACGGGTTCACCTGTGGAGACGGAGCTACGATGTCGCCCCGCCTGAAGGGGAAAGCCTGAAGGACACGGCCGCAAGAACGGTTCCGTATCTCAGGGAGAAGATATTCCCCGAGCTGGAGAAGGGCAGAAACGTCCTCGTATCGGCGCACGGAAACAGCCTCCGCTCCATAGTCATGCATATAGAGAGACTTACGGAGGAGGAAGTTCTGAGGCTCAACATTCCAACCGGAGTCCCTCTCATCTATGAGTACAGAGAGGGCAAGCTGGTGAGGCTTGGCTATCTGACGGAGGAAGGCTTTGATAACAGCCTTCATCTGGATTAGGGCAGGGCCATTAAATGGCTCAACCTCAGGCACATGGATGGGTATCAAATAATGCGTGGATTAGGGTATTCAGGCTATCATCTCAACCTCGAATCCCCTTGCCTGAACTTCCTTCAGTTTTTCCTCCGCTATCTCCTTTGCCCTCTTTTCATCCCCTGCGGCAACAACAAACTCAAGCGGCAGCGAATCCTCTCTGTAATAAACTATCCTTGCAAGCATTGTATCACCTCCGGTGAAAGGCATTGATTTCGTAATTTAAACATTTCTGTACAGAAACATACGTCAATGAACAGAAAAGCTTATCAAAATACAGGCGTATAGGGCTTTATGATGCTGATGCTCAAAAATGAACATCTGAATGAGATTCTGAAACGGGCGGAGGAAAGTCCCGTTGAGATATGCGGGCTTCTCTTCGGGAAGAAAAAGGGCACCTGTGCCTTTGTTGAGGAGATAAAATTCATAAAAAATCGTCTGGACTCTCCGTATGCATTTGAGATGGAACCCCTTGAGATGATCCGGGCCATAGATGAGGCGGAGGAAAGGGGCTTGGAAGTCGTCGGGATTTTTCATTCCCATCTCTGCAAGCCCATCCCGAGCGAGAGGGACAGGAAGGGCATGGAGAACTGGCCGGTAATCTGGCTGATTGTGGATAATGGAGGGAACTATGGGGCTTTCATGCTGGAGAGGGGGAGCATAAAAGAGGTTGTTGTAGTAACTGAATAAATATTTTAAAGTCTTAACTTCCGGCTATTTCAAGTGGGAACATGATTAATCTGTATTATCTCTACGAAAAAATACGGCACGCTGCTTCCCGAAGGCCCGACGAGAATGACGTGAGAACCCTTCTGCCGAGTGGGATAATAACAAGCTTTCGAAGTGCCTTTATGAGTTCATTACCAGTTTGCTCATAGGGACACCTCAACGATCTGCCCCTTTCCACTTCGAACAAACTTCTTCAGGGTTTTTCCCAGCTCCTTTTCCTCAAGGACCTCAAGATAAAGCTCGATGGCCTCCTTAATATTTTTCAGAGCCTCTTCCCTTGTTTCACCCTGACTGAAGCAACCGGGCAAGGCTGGGACATAAGCAACGTAACCCCCCTCTGGCTGGGGCTCAAGGACAACTTTAAACTTCATTTTCTCACCCTTAAACTTTAATCCAAGGAAGTTAATCAGGGTTTTCCCTAAGTATCACATATAGGTGTTGTTAGTTATTCGTCCCTGATCAAAATCTCTATCCTCCTCCCCCCACGGTAGCCCTTCATGGCTGAGAGCATGCCTTTTACCGTCTTCTCGACGAGCTCCTGAACCCAGTCCTTCATCGGTAGAACCTGCCCGTCAATCCTAACTGTAACCCTTGCCCTCTGACTCAGAACGACGCAGTCCCTGAGCGTTTTCTCGCCCTTAACTATCATCCCCGCCATCTCTGCACACGTGAAACCGCACATACCGCAGTTTATGTTGGGGAGCATGAATGCCCTCTCCTCGATTAAATCGGCGAGCTCTTCCCTCTCGGTCACGGCGTTGATTACGGGGAGTCCATCTATCTCCCGAATCCCCTTTCCGGCCACGATTCCGCTCACGGCAATCGCCAGGCCGTCGTTCAGGTCTCTAACATCATCCTCGCTCCTCGCACATATCACCTTGGGGACGTGCTTTATTGATTTAAACCCCTCCAGAAGGAGAAAATCAACATCGGGCATCATCGAAAAAAATGCGTTTATATCCCGTGATTTGAACAGAAGCGCATCGGTGTCGCGGGCCCTTATGAGAACATGATCAGCAATCCTCGAAAAACGCCAGCTGTCCGTTTCTCCTCTGTCAAAATCCACATGCATGCTCTTAGCTATGCCAACCCTGTATCCTCTCTCCTTCAGAACCCTGGCAACCGCCTCGATTGTGGTCGTTTTGCCGCTCTTTTTATATCCCACGAAGGCAACGGCTCTCATTTCAATCACTCCAGACGCATCAGCCATGTTACATCGTCTATTTTGACTATGAGCTCTTTTCCCCTGTTTCCGACGATATCCGCCACATCCCTGAGTATGATGATCTCCTCGTCAAAGTTCTCCAGAACCCCCGTGAATGAGCTCTCGCTCCCGACGGCCAGGGCGATGCGTTTGCCCTTCCACTTCTTGAGGGTTTCATCGAGAAGGAACACCTTGTCTCCCATTTTACCACCCTGAGAGATGTGATAATCAAGTTGGCTCTAAGCGCGGGGAGCCTTATTAAATTTTGGGTACAGTTCTGGATACTGTGTGGAGCGGGCGTGAGTGTTATGCTTGAGGTTTTTTGCATCGTTGGAGTGCATTTTCCGAAGACTTTACCCTTTCACCATACAAACATCAACAATCTTGGACACGTCCTAAAATCATGCAAAAGTCTATAAGCCCCTTTATCCTTCCTCCTCTGGTGGTGGAATGAGGTTCATTACTAAGAGCGAAGCTATCAAAGATGCTTTTATATCGGAGCTCAGGGCCGGGGGAATATCCTTTGATGTGAAGGCAAGGCCGGGCTATGATGCGTTTGTGGGATACTCGCTTGAGGGAACGCTGGATGAGATTGGGGCGAAGATACAGGCAATGGATGGGGGAGTGGTGGACAGAGAGCTCATAATGGAGGGTTTCCTGACTTTTAAGGAGGAGATTGCCAGAATGCTGGAGCGCCTCAGGGATGGGGAGCACTTCGAGGCCCTGCTCGGGGAGGGGCACTGGGCAGGAGACATCCTTGATCAGCTTGCGAGAAATGGGGCGCTTGATCTCGGTGAGGTCATCAGGCTGAAGGAGAGCGTTGATGTCTCAAAGCTCCGTTTCCAGTTTAAGTTTCCCTTTGAGCTTGCAGGAAATCCGGAGGAAATTGAAAAAACCGCAAAGCAGTTTGCCTTTGTAGACCTGATCATGGAGTACGAGATAGAGATAAAGGAGATCAGCATAGAACGGATAAACAGGGCGGTGCAGATAGCCGGCAAATATTTCGACGAGGAGGAGCTTCTGGAGGCATACTTTGCCCTTATATCACGGGGGATAGTGGCGAATGAAATTTTAAAGGCCCTGGGGAAGGAGAGGTTCTCCGTGGATGACATCGTGAGGAGCTTCATGCACTCCGCTCCCCTTGAGATACCCACCGAAAGGGGCACCCTTGTGATAGTCTACACCGAAGAGGCCGTTAGGGAAATTCTCAGGCTCCTCGAAAAGGATAAATATGTCGATATTAAGGCTGGGAAGGTCAGAAAGCTTCGTTCCCTTTAATTTTGTTGTTTCATTCCATTGCGGTGTGTCTGGCCATGCCATATTCTTGCCGCTGATTTTTATCAAAACTGAAACCTGTTCAGATGCTTGAGGTCGCTTATGTATGGGCGTTCAGCTGGCCAGAATAAACAACCAGAGATGCGATGAGGCCTAAACCTGTATCGACGGTATCTCCATCCTGCCAAAAATTTTATTACCGGGCGCTGTTGAAATATAACGGTGGTTCGGTGAAACGAATGGCTCTGCTATTTCTTGTCTGGACATTGATGCTAACGCCTTCTGTCAGTGCTGATGGCATCTGGTATACAAGCGGCCAGATGGAATACTGGCATCTGCTGAATGAGAGGGCTCAGATGGGGGCCATTTACTACATCGACGGGACTGAGGAGCTGTATCTAAGCGTCTGGCTTGATAATTACAGTCAAAGTCTTTTCTGGATTTTTCCGGTACCCTCCGATCCGGGACTTGTTAATGTAAGCATTTCTAAGGAGTTCCCATCCTTTGGCGGGGTTAGTTATGGAAGTTATGTTAAAAGAAAGATTAAAGATGAGATGGCAGCACTGGCAATGACGAATTCGTACGTTCTTCCGTTTTATATGGGTCCTGCCGGAAGGCCCTCCACGACGGAGGTCTATAAAGTGTTCCATGGAAGGGGAATCAGACTGGAGGTAATTTCTGCAGGTGATATCCGGAGCTTAGAGAAATATCTCTCTTCCCTCAATTTTGTTCTTCCTGAGGAGTTAGAAACACAGCTTGAATATTATCTTAAGGGAAATTATTCCCTCGTTTTATATTACGTAACCAACATGACAGAGGCAAAAGAAGCCTACGGGGATCTATTTGCTGTGAAGGTTGTTTTTCCTACGGAAAAAATTTACTTCCCTCTCAAGCTCACGAGTGTCTATGGAGCTGTCGAGATACCAGTAGTGGTATTTATTGAGGGATTTGTGCAACCTGAACTTTACGAAGGCCTAAAGGATAAAGCCAAAGTTGATTATATGGTGCAATACACATATGAATGGGGGAATCCACGTATAACCAGAAAATACACGAGAATAGAGATAACCGCTCAGGCATTGCATTTCAGGGAGGATTTATGGATAAAGCCTGAAGAGCCTGCTGGTATAAGACTGATTGAAGTTCTGGACAGAGCTTCAAAACCCATTTCAGTGTTGCTTTTCCTCATAATTCCTGTAATGCTGAGCCTGCTCCTCGGCAGGATTATCTTCGGAAAATGGGACATGAATTTTGCCATGCTGGGCACATTTAGCTATCTGGGGGTCACATCATTTATGCTGGCGGTTCTTTACACCTTAATTTTCAGGAAAAAGATAGAGAACTGGATTGGAGGGTTTCTTGCAGTTGTGATGGGCTTGCTTTTAATGACAGGATATCTGAATGTGTTGATTCCGGTGGCGTTATTCTCCCTAATAGCACCGCTGGTGGGAATTGTCAATCTAATCCTGAACAGAAGAGCGGGACTTTTCAGTTTGACCTTCTTTATTCTGCATTTCGGCTTGGTATTATGTTTTGCGCTTTAACCCAGCGAATTTCCGCTCTGCCGTTTTTTTCCAGCCACCGCAGGAGTTCCCTGGCAAACTCAAACTTCTTCCTCTTCGACTCCCACACCGGCACGTGAGCCTTCAGGTGGGGTTTGCTCCACCTGCCCACGATTCCCCCAAAATCAAAGCCGATGAGCGTTATCTCTTTCGCTCCAAGGGCTTCTGCCAGAAAAGCCGCCCTGTCTCCGTCGGTAAAGCCGCCGAAGTTGTGGACGATGTCAAGAGGCTCGGTCTGGCAGGTTCCCAGCACGTTTTTCAGCTCCGGAACATATCTCCTGAGCCTGCTGATGTTGTCGCCGTGGGCATGGACTGCAACAAACGCACCCATCCTGTTGGCTTTTTTTATATCCTCAACACTGCCATCGAGGTCGGTTACAATGATGTCCGGAAGCATTCCAGACTCAAGGAGGGCTGAGGTGGCACCATCGGAGGCTATCTTCGTACCATATTCAAAGGAGCATTGCCTCAGGGCATTCTCAAGGCTGGGCCCTGCTCCAAATACATACACCCTCTCCGTAATGATGGGTCGAAGGTCATCTGGCTGGATGTAGTTCCCATTTTGCAGTAGCAGCTCCCTCAGCACAAAGGAGGCCTTCCTGTCCTCCTCGATGCTGAATCCCATTTCCCTGACAATGCGGAGGTAGAACGGTCGCCATGTCTCCCAGTCCATGATACCGCTTTCTCCCCCGGGATTTATCAGCTTTGCCATCCATCCCTTACCCCGTGACAGTGCGATTTACACCGTAGTAAAACTTTATACATCGATGTAACGACAAATGCAACCACGAAAAGTTTAAAACCTCAATCCCCATCACATTCCACCGGTGAATGCCATGCGCAAGACATACGTATCTCTGTTGCTTGTCGGTATTTTTGTTTTTTCAGTAGTTGCAAGCGGCTGTATAAGCGGAACTTCCCAGACCAGCACCTCTGGGAGTTCCCCAACAGGGTCAGCAACCCAGACAACCGTCGCGGAACAGCTGATAATAGGCGTGACGGACAAGGTGACCGATATTGACCCCGCCAATGCATACGACTTCTACACCTGGGAGGTTCTTAACAACGTAATGGAAGGGCTTGTGAAGTATGAACCCGGAACGCTGAAAATAGTTCCGGGTCTTGCAGAAAAATGGGAAGTCAATTCCAACTCCACCGTGTGGACATTCCACCTTAGGAAAGGTCTAAAATTCGATGATGGAACTCCATTTACGGCCAAGGATGTTGTGAGAAGTATAAACAGGGTAATGACAATAAAAGGAGACCCGTCATGGCTTGTAACGAGCTTTGTGGACAAAGTTGTGGCGAAGGATGACTATACCGTGGTCTTCTATCTGAAGCACCCCACAGCCTACTTCCTCGCACTCCTCACAACCCCACCGTACTTCCCGGTCAGTCCGAAGTATGATAACGACAAGATTGATAGCGATGCCACCTACGGCGGAATCGGGCCGTATAAGATAGTCAAGTGGGTTCGTGATCAGGAGCTCGTCCTTGAGGCAAACCCCTACTACTATGGCGAGCAGCCCAAGACCAAGAAGATTGTAATCAAGTTCTACAACGATGCCTCCACAATGAGGCTTGCACTCCAGAACGGTGAAATTGACATAGCCTGGAGAACCCTCAGGCCAACGGATATAGAGAGCCTGAAGCAGGGAGGGAAGTACAACGTTATAGAGATTCCGGGAGCTTTCATCAGATACGTGTGCCTCAACACGAAGGTTGACCCGACGAAGAACGTTAAGGTCAGGGAGGCTCTTGCGGCGGCTGTAGACAGGAATGAAATCTCAAAGATAGTCTTCCACAACACGGTCTCTCCGCTCTACAGCATGATACCCAACGGCATGTGGAGTCACAAGGATGTTTTCAAGAGCAAATACGGTGATGCAAACCTTGACCTCGCCAGGAAACTCCTGAGCGAAGCCGGTTACTCCGAGAGCAAGCCTCTGGAGATACAGCTGTGGTACACGCCAACCCACTACGGCGATACCGAGGCATCGCTTGCCCAGGTTCTCAAGAGCGAGTGGGAGAAGACCAAGATGATCAAGGTAACCATCAAGAGCGCCGAGTGGAACACCTATACGGACTATGCAAGGAAAGGCCAGATGATGGTCTATCTCCTCGGCTGGTATCCCGACTATCTCGATCCCGACGACTACACCACACCGTTCCTCGACAGCGAAGCCAACGGCTGGTCTGGAACCGGCTACAGCAACCCGCAGGTTGACCAGCTCCTCAGAAAGGCACAGACCATAACCGACCAGAACGAGAGAACCAAGCTCTACGAGCAGGTTCAGGATATACTCGCTCAGGACGTGCCTTACATCCCGCTGATTCAGGGCAAACTGTTCGTTGTCACACAGAAGAGCGTTCACGGAGTCACTATAGGGCCGGACATGATATTCCACTACAACACCATCTATAAGACGGGTTGATTCTTTCTTGTTTTTCTTTTTGTCTTTGAGTTTATTACTTTAACTGAACATACATAAAGAGGTGATAAACTTGGCCCGGGGACTGGGGCGTTACATAGTAATAAGAGCTTTAATGATAATCCCCATGATTCTCATACTTTATACGATAGTTTTCTTCTTCCTTAGGGTTCTACCCGGAAACCCGATTCTGGCCGTTGTTGGAACCAAAAACATACCGCCGGAGCAGCTCGCCCATCTTGAGCATCTTGCAGGTCTCGATAAGCCGCTCTATGTCCAGTACTACGATTATCTCATCAGAATGGTTCACGGCAATCTTGGAGTCACGCTGGCATCCCCCATGGGCAAATCGGTTTCAAGCTACATAAAGCTCCGCCTCCCTGCAACAATAGAGCTAACCATATTCGCCTTCACTGTCAGCGTGCTCGTGGGTCTGGGCACGGGTGTCCTGGGTGCCGTGAGAAAGGGAACCAAGACGGATACAGGAATGAGGGTCTACAGCATAATCGCATACACCCTGTTCATCCCATGGTTCGGGATGATGCTCCAGTACGTATTCGGTGTTAAGCTTCACTGGCTCCCGACATCCGGAAGGATAAATCCGGGGATAAACTTCCACTCCATAACCGGCCTTTATGTTCTGGACAGCATAATACAGGGGAACTGGGCAGCACTGCACAGCGTCCTCGCGCATCTGATTCTTCCAAGCATAACCCTTGGGATAGTTCTGAGCGGTGCATACACGCGTCTCGTGAGAAACAACATGGTTGACGTCCTGAGTCAGGACTTCATCAGGGCATACAGGGCAAGGGGCGTTCCTGACAGGAGGGTTTTATGGTATGCCCTCAAGAATGCCTTTATACCGGTGGTTACCCTCATGGGTCTCCAGTTTGCCATACTTCTCGGGGGTGCTGTTCTGACCGAAACAACCTTTAACTGGCCGGGCATGGGCACCTTCATAATGGACAGGATAAACTATCGTGACTACAACTCGATTCAAGGGGCGGTTATAGTGTTTGCCCTCTTCGTGGGGCTGATAAGCCTCATAGTTGATATAGTCTATGCGCTCCTCGATCCGAGGGTTGAATACTGAGACTGGGGGGAAGAAAATGAGAATAATCGATTTCCTGATAAAACCACTTCGGGAGAGAAAGCCTGGGAGGGGGCTTCTAATTTTTGGTGTGGTCGTCGTTCTGGCGGTTGTGCTAATGGCCATACTCGCCCCGTTTATTTCTCCGTACAATCCAACCGAGATAGGCACGGATATATTTGCTCCCCCCAGCATGAAGCACCTGATGGGCACAAATAATCTCGGACAGGACATGTTCTCCAGAATAATCTGGGGTTCCCGCATAATACTCTATGTCGTCGCCGTTGCAACGACACTATCAATAGCAATCGGCGTGCCCCTCGGCCTTCTATCGGGCTACTACGGGGGGAAGACCGACAGGGTTCTAAGCATGATAATGGACAGCATATACTCATTCCCGTCGCTCATACTCGCCATAGTTATTGCGGTGGTTCTTGGACCGAGCCCCATAAACACCGCAATAGCCATAAGCTTCGTTTATGTCCCAACCTACTTCAGAATGGTGCGCGGCCAGACCCTGAGCCTTAAGGGACAGCTCTTTGTTGAGGCTGCCAGAGCAATCGGGAGCAGAAACAGCGAGATTATGCGCAAGTACATACTGCCCAACGTCCTTCCAACAATCCTCGTCGTCTTCACGCTGAGCGTTGCCGATGCGATCCTGACGGAAGCCGGTCTGAGTTTCCTCGGCCTATCCGTGACCCCTCCCACACCGGACTGGGGCTATGATCTGCACGTGGGGCAGCCATTCCTCCTCGACGGCTACTGGTGGCTGGCATTCTTCCCGGGAATAATGATAATGCTGCTTGCCATGGGATTTGCCATGATAGGCGAGGCCATAAACGAGAGATTCTCCCTGGGGACGAGGTGATAGAAATGCTGCTGGAGGTTAAAAATCTGAGTGTTTACTACTACACGCTTGCAGGAGTCGTCAGGGGTGCTGAAAATGTCTCATTCAGCATAAAGGAGGGGGAGTGGACAACATTCGTTGGGGAAAGCGGAAGCGGCAAATCAACCGTGGCCCATGCGGTGATAAACCTCGTCCCCTCTCCCGGCAGGATAGTTTCAGGGGAGGTTATTTTCAATGGAAAAAATCTGCTGGCAATGAAGCCCGAGGAGCTGAGAAAAATCAGGGGAAAAGAGATAAGCATGGTATTTCAGGACCCCATGACGAGCTTGGATCCTTTGAGAAAGGTGGGTGATCAGATTATTGAGGCAATGAGGGTTCATGGGGTTGAGGAGGATGAGGCAAGGGAGAGGGCAAAGGAACTTCTGGAGAAGGTTAATCTTCCGGAAGACAGGCTTGACTACTACCCGCATCAGCTTTCTGGAGGTCAGAGGCAGAGGATAAGCATAGCAATAGCCATGGCATTTAATCCGAAGCTCCTTATAGCCGATGAGCCCACGACAGCTCTCGATGTTATAGTCCAGGATTCCATAATGGATTTGATAGACGATATGAAAGCCGCTGGAACGAGCATATACTTTGTCACCCATGATATTTCTCTAGCTGCCGAGAGGAGCGATAAAATTGCCGTCATGTATGCAGGAAAGCTCGTCGAATTTGGCACAGTTGACCAGATAATGGACAATCCCCTCCATCCCTATACCAGAGCACTCGTTGAGAGCGTCCCTGATCTCTGGAGCGAGAAGGCGGTCAGAGCCATTCCCGGCTATCCACCTGATCTCAGGAATCCTCCAACAGGATGCAGGTTCCATCCAAGATGCCCCGTTTTCAGGGAGAAGGGCTATCTGAAGGGCAGATGCGATAGGGTGGAGCCCGGGATGATAGAATACGAGAAGGGACACTTTGTGGCATGCCATCTCTACGGGGGTGCTCCGGATGAGTGAAGCAATCCTCAGGGTCGAAAACCTCAAAAAATACTTCCCTGTGAAGAGGAGCATAATGGAGATTCTCAAAAAAGAACCCCCCAAATTCGTTAAAGCTGTTGATGGTATAAGCTTCGAGATAGGGAAAGGAGAGACCCTTGCCCTGATTGGAGAAAGCGGATGCGGCAAAACGACAGCGGGAAGGGTCATACTGAGGCTGATAGAGCCCACCGAGGGGAAGATCGTATTCGATGGCGTTGATATCACCGCACTAAGCCACGATGAGCTGCGGCCGTTTAAGAGAAGAATGCAGATAATCTTTCAGGATCCATATTCAAGCTTAAGCCCAAGGATGAAAATAGGAGATGCCATCGCCCATCCCCTTCTCATTCACGGGCTGGCCAGCAGGGCTGAAGCGAAAGAGATGGTTCTCAAAATGCTCAGGCGCGTTGGGCTAACCCCTGAGGAGGAATTCTATGAACGCTACCCCCATCACCTCAGCGGGGGTCAGAGGCAGAGGGTTGTTATAGCGAGGGCGATGATACTGAAGCCTGAGTTCGTGGTTGCGGATGAAGCCGTTTCGATGATAGATGTTTCGATGCGTGCGTCAATCCTTGAGCTCCTTGAATCCTTCAGGAGGGAATACAACCTCAGCATGCTCTTTATAACCCATGATATCGCCGTCGGGAAGCTGATAGCTGACAGGATTGCGGTCATGTACCTCGGCAAAATCGTGGAAATCGGCCCCACAAAGGAGGTTCTTGAAAACCCTGCACATCCGTATACACTTGCATTGATCCAGGCGGTTCCATCGATAGCCAAGCGCAAGGAAAAGAGGAAAACCCTCCACATAACAGGAGAGGTTCCAAATGCGGTCAATCCTCCGAGCGGCTGCAGGTTCCATCCGAGATGTCCGTTTGCTGATGAACTCTGTAAAACAAAGGAACCAGAACTTGTTGAAATCAGCAACGGACATTTTGTTGCATGTCATCATAGACTCAGGTGAGTCTTGCTTTTTGTATTACTTTTCTTTCATGTATCCCCTTCCATAAATAATATCCAATCTTTTGAAAAAATCTCGGACAAATGCAACTTCTCCATTTATATACAATGCCGTCTAACTATTAGCAGGTGAAGTACGTTGAAAACTGATGCTAAGATTTTGTCCTTTTTGATTGCGGGTCTTTTCATACTGGCACCCGCGTCTTTTGTGAGCGCTCCCGCCATGACGTCTGTTTACTCCACAGACATCGCTGTTGAGAACAGCCTGGCGAGGGAACTGGTGGATTATCAGGTTGCGATAATGCTGGACGGCTCCAACTTCGATTTCTCCAAGGCCAGTGCGAACGGTTCGGATGTTCTGGTTGAGGATATGAACGGCAACCCGCTCCCCTACTGGATAGAGGAGTGGAACTCAAGCGAAAGCAGGGCAAAGATATGGGTTAAAGTTCCGAGAATCCCCGCAAACGGGGAGGTGGGTGTTAAGCTCGTCTATGGAGACCCCTCCGTGGAGAGCAGGAGCAACGGTGATGAGGTCTTTGAGTTCTTTGATGAGTTCATCTACGTTGATGAAAACGGCATCGCCGTGTATGACCCGGACAAATGGAGCGTCCTCTACGGCACGTGGGTTGTTGAGGATGGGAAGCTGAGTCCGAGCGGATACTACTCCTCCGTGATTGACACGATATACACGAAGACATACACCATGACCGACGGGATAGTTGAGATGAAGTTCTCGCCCCTGAAAACCCGCTGTGCGTACTGCTACAACGTTGGAACGGGCCTCATTGTGAGGTATAACACCACGGCCGGCGACACCTACCTGTTCAATGCAGGTGGCTACGGCTACGCATACGAGATAGCAACTTGGCCCAGAATCCCACAGCCCTACTGGAATGTGGTGAATAAAACGGGCTCGTATGGAGTGCTCCAGCACGATGTGGACTACCGCTTTATGGCAACCCTCGTGGGAGACTGGATTGAGTTCGACATTCTCGAAGGCTCGCTGAGCGGAACCCACCTTGAGGTAAACGACAGCACCATCGGGGCAGGGGCTATAGGTATCATGAGCTGGCAGGAGCCGAGGGTGGACTGGATTTTCGTGAGGAAATACGCTGAGGTGGAGCCCGTGGTAACGGTGGGCAGGACGGTTACCCAGGAGATAAGGCCGAGCAGAAATGCATACCACATATACGCCATCCTCACCGTATACTGGTACCACAAATACCAGCAGATGCACCGGGCATACCCGGCTCTCTACAATGAATCCGTGAATAGAGGGGTTTCAAACGAAACACTTCAGGAGAGCCAGAAGCACCTCCAGCTCGCCGAGGGGTACTTCAAGGAAATTAACCAGATGGACATCATCAGGGGACAGATTTCAATGTTCTCGACGATGAGGAAGGCATACACCCACATGCGGAAAGCCATCAAACTGCTCGGCGGTTGAGGGTTTTGTTTTCCGTTTTCCTTTCTGTTTTGGGCATTTCCCCTGTATCCCCTGCCTGATTTTTCTGTCTATCCTCAGAATCTCCCTCCACTGCCTTCCGGGCCAGTAAATCTGGCCGCATTTCGTGCACACGTAGAACTCGCTGTATTTTTGATAAACGCTTTCAGGGACTCTGCCCCTGACCTCCACCTTCTCTGCCGGTCGTATCGCTCCGTTGCACTTTGGACAGCGTGCATTTGCCGGAAACAGCTCGGCGAACTCAAAGCCCTCCCTCCTGAGCTCCTCAATCTGTCCCTCAAGTGAGTTTGAGTCTATCAGAACCGCCCGTATTCCAAGCTTTCTGGCCCTCTTAACGAGCTCCTCATCCCGGCTCAGAAGGATTCTGCTCTCATCCCCGGCTATCCGGAGGATTTCGTCATCCTCCTCTATCCCGTAGAGCGTGTCATATCCGTAGAGACGGAGCCACCTCGCAAGCCGGCCGAGCATCATGTCGGCTATGATCCTCATTTCCATCGAAAAGGTATTAACGGAAAGCCGTTAAAGTGGTTTCGGTGGTAGGATGCCGGGGAGGTAATCCTTATAAGCCCCGCTTCCATTTTATGGTCATAAAATAGCGGGTGGTTTCGATGCTCGTCTACTTCATAGGCACCGGAGGAAGCGAGGGGATTCCTGCACATCTCTGCACCTGCCCAACGTGCAGCGAGGCAAGAAAGCTCGGTTTCGCCCAGAGGCTGCCATCAACCCTGGCAATAATCACCGAAAACCGGAGGGCTGTTCTATTTGACGTCGGAACGGATATAAGGGATGTCCTCAACGTCCCGCTGGAGGCCATTTTCCTGACCCACTGGCACCACGACCACATCTACGGCCTCTACAAGCTCAGGTGGATGGCTCTCAAGACACCGCTCTACGCACCGCAGGGACATGCAGATGCGCTGATTCTCAGGGATCCCAAAAACCTGAGGCCGACCACAATAGAGGCGGGGCAGGTCTTAAAGGTTGATTCTCTTAAAATAACTGCTCTGGCTTTGAATCATGAGATAGAAACGCTTGGCTATCTAATAGAGGAGGACGGCAGGAGCATAGCTCTCCTCTATGATACAAAAGGCCTGCCGCAGGAAACCCGGGAACTGCTGGAGCGGAAAAACCTCAGGCTGGCCATCGTTGACGCCACGTATCCCCCCGGCTTTGATGATCCCTACCACAACAGCGTTGATGAAGGGGCGGAAACCGGCCTTCAGCTGGCGGAAAGAACAGTTCTGAGCCATATCTCTCACAAAAACCTGCCGTTTTTGGAGCTAACCGACTACGTGAGGAAGAGGTGGGGAAACAAAGTCCTTGTAGCATACGACGGCATGGTGTTCTACGTCTAAACGTTTTTATCCGTTTCCGCCCAAAAGGAACCGGTGATGCCATGCGCGTTCTTGAGCTGGCAAAGAGAAGGAAGACCGTAAGAAAATTCCTGCTGGAGGGGCCTCCGAAGGAAGATTTAATGAAGGCCATCAAAGCAGCCAAGGAAGCCCCCTCCGGGATGAACGCCCAGCCCTGGAAGTTCGTAATCATCGACGACGGCTGGCTGAAGGAGAAGATAAGGGAGCTCTGCGAAAGGGAGGAGGAAAAGTTCTACTCCAGAACCAAGGGTGACCTGATGGCGTGGCTGAACGCGAAGGGATTCAAGCCGGAGAAGCCCTTCCTCAGTGAGGCGCCCTATCTGATCCTCGTCTTCGGACACACAAAGGCCCCCTACTGGCTTCAGTCGACGTGGATAGCCGTCGGCTACCTTCTGCTGGCTCTGGAGGAGCTCGGCCTCGGGACGGTAACCTACACGCCCCCGAACCCCAAGCTAATCGAAGAACTCCTCCACGCTCCCCCAGGCTACAAGCTCCAGACAATACTTCCAGTCGGCTATCCTGCAGACCCAAAGCCGAAGTACGAGAGGAGAAAGCTCGAAGAGGTGGTGAGCTTCAACGGCTTCTGAGGAGCATTTCCAGTTCTTTCAGAACCTCCATCTGCTCCTCCACCTCAACCGCACCCGGCCTCAGGGAGCGAACCCGCCTTAATGCTTCCCGCAGGGGAAGTTCCTTTGAGTACATCACCCACGCGACAGCGACAGTTCCGCTCCTTCCCAAGCCGCCCATGCAGTGGATCAGAACCCTTTTGCCCTCCCCAGCCTTCGCTTCAACCCAGCGGAGGATTTCAAGGAGCTGGTTCAAGCTCGGAGCCGAGAAGTCCGGAATCGGGCTGTGGAAAACCTCAACGCCCCTCTTCCGCCATTCGTTCAGGCTGTAGGGGAGCTCGAACTCCTCGACGAGCACAACAATGGCGTCGAAGGTTTCGGCAACTTCGTCCATTTCGCTCCTCGCCGGCATCCGCGAGAAGGCGACTTCCTCGTCAAGCGGAAAAACTTTCATGGAACCACCTTTAATCTGCTGGGAGTATGAACTTTTAAATATTCTCTTAAAATTTGTATTTTTATTCAGGAAACTCTTAAATCGAAGAAAGAACCAGAATATACTGATAATGTTAGCCGAAAGGTTTATAAAGAAACAGACATATGTAACATATAAATTGCATATGGAGGTGGGAGGTATGAAGAGATTGTTGGGTCTGCTCCTTATAGGGGCGCTGTTTCTCGGCGTCCTTGGAGCCGGGTGCATAAGCACCGGGACAACGACAGGCACACAGACGACTTCAAGCACAGGAAACCAAGACGAGATACCTGTGAACGTCAACGAGAATGGCAACGTAGGAACGAGTGAACTTAAGGCATACATAGACTCAATTCCGGCGGGTCAGTTAACAGAGGAGGAAAAGGAGGGCCTGCTCTACATGGTCGAGGAGGAGAAGCTGGCACACGACGTCTACACAAAGCTCTACGAAAAATGGGGTCTTCAGATATTCAGCAACATAGCCAAGAGTGAGACCACCCACGTTGAGTCTGTGAGAATGCTTCTATCGAAGTACAACCTGACCGATCCAACGGCCAGCGAGGGAATCGGAGAGTTCCAGAACGAAGAGCTCCAGAAGCTCTACAACCAGCTCATAGAGATGGGAATGAAGAGCGAAGTCGATGCCCTTAAAGTTGGTGCCCTCATCGAGGAGACGGATATAGAGGATTTACAGAAGTGGATTTCAATGACGGACAAGGTGGATATCATAACGGTCTATGAGAACCTCATGATGGGTTCAAGGAACCACCTGAGAGCATTCGTAAGCCAGCTTGAGAAGAAGGGAATTACCTATGAACCGCAGATTCTCCCCAAGGATGAATATGAGCAGATAATCAACAGCCCGATGGAGACCGGCGGGGGTAAAGGGGGCAAGCCCTGAGCTCTTTTTATCTTTTTGTTGAGTTTCGGAAATCCTGAGAAAAAATAACAAAACTCCATGGATGAAGCTGGTGATGGGGGTATGGAACGCAGAATAATAGTGGCTTTTGTTATATGTGCCATAATAACAGCATTGCCCTTTGCAGTCAGAATTGCGGAGGAAAACATTGGGTCCGAAGGCTCCTTATCCCTCCAATCTCAGAACGAAACCGCAGTTTCAAATGGTGTCTACTACCTCGGCTCGGCTAGTTCTCATGAAGGTTCTGATCTTCTCTGTGTCATTCCAGCCAAAGCGTATGTACCGAAGGCAGGGACGGAGGTTACAATCAACGTCACTGTCAAATTCAAACATGCCCAGCCGTGTCCGTATCCAGATTGGAAAATAATAGCAGAGAATCCCACCAACGTTGAGGTTGTTAATGAAAGCGAAACCAGACTCCTCGACCAGTATACGGCTTTTAAGCAGTACACCGTTAAAGTTCTTGGGAACGGAACGCTTGATATTGTGTTCAAATACGGAAGCGGATGTCCCTATGGTAGCGAGGAGAGGGTAACGGTTAGCTTCTATGTGGGAGCACCATCGGAGGAAAATCTTACCAGCACTTCAACCCAGATTCCTGAGCTGAACACCAGTGAGAAAGTGATATCGGGAAACATCGAGGAAGTAAACATCGCAGGGCGCTATATTCTGGTAAACTCAACAAAAGTGTTTATCAGAGGGAGATGGACGGATGAAGGGGGCAGAGAATACACGTGGAAAGAGATGCTTGCCATTCTCAAAGTCGGAGAAAAAGTCGAAGTAAAGGCCACATACGAGAATGGAGAATGGAAAGCTTACGAAATATCAGTCAATGGCAAAACTTTTGTCAAGGGGTGAAAGAATGGGCGCAACGCTGAGAATGTGGGTATCGATAGTGCTTTTTATCCTCTGGCTGATAACAGGTATAAGCGGTGTCTTCCTCCTCATAGGCCCTCTCGCTGCAAAACTTGGAGTCTCGTTGCCCGTATCTCTGATGGACACACTGCACATATATGTGGGCTTTGCATTCTTCGGACTCTCTGTGGTGCATCTTGCCCTCAACTGGCCTGCAATGGAGAGATACTTCCGCAGATTGGCTTAAATGAGGCTCCTTTTCTTTCTATTATCCCCAGACAAGCAGCTCATCACCTGTCACATAGGTTAAGAGCTCTCCATCCTCATCGAAGACCCACGCGCCGCCTGGCGGTGAGCTGTTCACAATGAAAGTTTTGGTCGAGAAAAGTTTAGCCCTCTTTCCCATCGCCTCAACGTCCTTCTCGCCTCGGCTCGCCGTAGTCCGGCGAGTACTCCATCGGCACGAAGATGAAGTCCGGTTTTTTCCGCTTCACCCACTTCAGTATGCGCTTGTTGTAGAGGTCGCCGCAGATGATTATCGCCACCTTTCCGAACTCCGTCTTTGCTGCTCTCACGGTGTTGCCGGTGCAGAACTTCATGGGCTCCTGGAACTTGCGGTGCTTCAGCAGAACCTCGCCGTTCCGGCCTATGAGAAGGGCTGAGTTGTAGACACAGCGCTTATAAGGCTCAAGGAGGCCGAAGATTACATAGACCGAGTTTTCCCTTGCAAGCGCGCTCACCCTGCCCACAATTTCATCGTAAAGCTCCGCCCCGCTGAAGTCCCACTCATCAAAGCCCGTAAGGCAGTATTCAGGGAAAACCAGGATGTCAGGGCCGTGCGCCAGTGCCTCATTAAACCTCCGTTCAAACTCCTTCCAGTTTGTTTCAAAGTTGCCCACCCCAACCTTCATAGGGATTAGTGCCACCTTCACCTCATCCACCTCCTCAGATACATTGAGAGAACCACAGCAGCCGAGACCAAAAACGCAATTGCCGTGGGGGTTTTTACACCTGCCGGGGCGTAAATCATGAACGTGAGCATCTCCAGAAGATAAACCGGGGGACCGAGCTTTAAGAGCTCTTCTTCAACCTCACCCCTTGAAATACGCTCATAGAGGTAGAAAAACGTAAGGGAAACAATAAACCAGCCGAGATAGTTCGTCCAGGGAATTCCAAACCAGTTTATTCCGGTGGTTGTATCCCACACCCACGCCCTCCACGATGTCATGATGGGGTCGATTGAGAGATCAAGGACGACCATCAGGAGCGATGCAAAGGCCATTCTGGAGCTTCTGCGTTTAAAGAAGTAGCGCGCCGTGATGTAGGAGACGAAGCCAAAAATTGCCCATGCGAGGGGGACGAAGAGGGCCACGCCGAAGAGCTGGGGCCTAAGGTTCTCGTAGTGGTAGCAGCCAAAGGGCGTGCACATGCGGGTGCCGATTACCTCAGCAAGGAACCCCACAGCGATCGAGATTGCGAGAAACCTCGGGAAGTCCCTCCAGAGCCGCCGGGAGACGACGACCATTGCGAGCAGATAGAAAAGGTTGTAAATAGGGGAGCGCTTGAATACGTTGGCGAGCAGGATGAGGAATATAAATATTTTCACGTCCTTTTCATAGCCTTTCATAACTTGAGTTTATGTTCCTGCAGATATATAAAGACTCCTAGGAGAGCAGATATTGATTTATAGAATAATTCTTTTAAACTTTTCAAGGTGGCAGAATATATGAACATCAATTTAAAGCTAATAGCGGCTTCAAATATCATTGCCGTATCATCCAATGCTCTCTGGATTATGTACATCCAATATTTTCTCCTCGATTTGGGAATTAGCAAAACTCAAATAGGCTTAATTTTCACCCTTGCACTTTTGATGAGAGCTTTTGGAAACATTATTGGAGGTAAAATAGCTGACTTACTCGGGGTATAAACGAACTTTGCTCATAGGATACACCATCTATGCTTTTCCACCATTACTATTTCTACTTCACAACGCTCTTTTTGCCTCTCTGGTCTATCCCATTATGAGCCTTGGCTCTGGAATTGGAACCCCAGCAAAGTCTCTCTTTATAGTGGAGCAAGCTCAAAGTAGAAAGGGTCTAACGTATATGCTTGTTCAAAGAGTGCTGCCTTCGATTCCTCCAGCGCTGACGGCTCCAGTAGGTGCTAAGCTCTATGAGATGGGGAAATACGATGTTGCTGTCTTCCTGGGCTTTTTTGGGTTGTTAATCTCTCTCCTTCTGCTGGTATTTTTGAAGGACACCAAGAGAGAAAGAGCTCAAAATTCATTTGACTTTAACCTTTTAAGGTCAAAATCTTTTACGGATTTACTCTTCTTATACTCCCTTGATGCATTTTCCACTGAGGCAGTGCAATGGATTGTGCCACTTTACCTAAGGGAGCTTGGATATTCTGTCCTGGATTATGGAGTCTTAATCTCAGCCCAAACGCTGATAATAGCTCTTGGAGGAACTTTTGCTGATATCTTTGTGGACAGATTTGAGCCGGTCAATGCTTTGGGTTTGAGTTATCTGGTTGTTGCTATGTCCCTTTAGGCATTCTCGCTTGGAAAAGGCTGGATTCTTGCTTTGGCTTATTTACTATGGAAAACATTTGGAATGATTGGCTTTGCCGCTTTGCCCCTGCTAATTGAAAGGTACTTCAGTGACATAAAAGCGTCAGCGTTTGGAACAATTAATGCCATGACTACACTGGTTTCAATTCCCGCACCCTCTTTCGGAGGGTTTTTGCTTGGCTTTGGAGTTAAGGCGCCATTTGTTTTTAAGGCTGTTATGAATAGCGTTGCCTCAACGATGCTGTTTAGGCTTAAGCGATACTGAAGAATACCATTATAACATGTAAGGCGAAAATGTTATAAACTCTTGGTTCAATATAATGAACAAGGTGTTTAGTATGACGAACGAAATGTCTGATATTCTAAACTCAAATGAGGCTCGAATGATTGCATTGGCCAGAAACATAAGGCGCTTAAGGGAGGAAAAAGGCTTATCTCTTAGAGAACTGGCAGAAAAGGCTGGAATTTCAAAGTCTACGTTATCTTCGTTGGAAGCAGGCAAAACTAATCCGACTATTTCAACGCTTTGGGCAATTGCCGATGCCTTAGGTGTGCCTTTTGGTGCCCTTATAGGCTCTGAAAAAGATATGGAAGTGGAAGAAGAGGGGGTTTCTGTTCGACTTATCGAACAATCGAAGGGGATTGAAGTTTACCTCATGCGGTTGAATGCCAAAAGTATTAGGAAAGCAGAGCCACATCCGCAGGGCGTAAAGGAGCATGTCTTAGTCGTAAAGGGAAGTGTGCTCGTTGGATCTTTAGATGCTCCTAAACTTGTAAGCGCTGTAGAAAAGATCACGTTTAGAGGAGATCAACCCCACGTTTATGTTGCCCTAGAGGAACCTGCTCTGCTTGTGGTTGTAGTGGATTATACGGGAGGTGAATCTTGATGAAGCATGTAGGAATCGTTGCATGTAGTGCGGAAGGAGCGGCCCTCTGTTATCGCACTATTTGTATAGAGGGAGAAAAGTACCTAGGTGAAAAATATGCCCATCCTGAAATTAGCATGCATGGATATTCTTTCGCCGAATACATGCGATATATCGAAGCAGGAGAATGGAATAACGTCGCTGAACTTATGCTCTCTTCAGCAGAGAAGCTTGCAAAGATAGGAGCGGATTTCATCATATGTCCAGATAACACGATCCATCAAGCTTTTGATCTGTTCATGGATAAATCACCAATTCCATGGCTTCATATAGCGGAAGAAGTTGCTAAAGAAGCGAAGAAGCAGGGATTCAAGCATCTCGGAATACTGGGGACAAAGTTTTTGATGGAATCTCAGGTTTATCCCTCAAAACTTGAAGCGTTTGGGATTAAATACACCATACCAGATGAAGAGGATCGGGAAAAGATAAATGAAATAATCTTCAATGAACTTGTTTATGGGAGATTCCTTGAAAAGTCTCGCCTCTATCTTCAAAAGGTGATAGAAAAGTTGAAAGAGAAAGGTTGTGATGCTGTAGTTTTGGGATGCACTGAGCTGCCGCTTATCATAAGTGACGAAACATCGCCTTTACCAACCCTCGATTCTACGAGAATTCTTGCCAGAGCTGCTTTAAGAAAGGCAATTGAAGAGTAAGTGCAATTTTATCTTTTTATCTTCTTAGAGAAATTAAAAATCCCTCATGAACATCCCCATGCGTCTTCGCTTTTCCAATGGTGAGGTCTTTAACGATTTTCAGTCCATTTTTCTGTGCAAATGTCCTGACCTTCTCCCTGAGCCCCTTGATATCAAAATCGCCGATTATGATTCCACCATCTCGACTCAATACCTCAAGGGCTTTCTCTAAAAAGGGCCCCGGCTCATAATCGTGGAGCGTGTAGAGGAAAACAATGAAGTTAAATTCTTTTCCGAGCTTAACCTCTAAGAAATCGCCATATAAAAACTCAGCCTTCTCCGTGATTCTGTCTCTCAAGCGATTGCAGAACTCAATTACTTCTCTGTTATTATCAATTCCCACTGCTTTCTCCACACGATCCGTAAGGGCCATCTTAAACGTGAGAATTCCGAGACCGCAGCCAACGTCAAGAACTTTCCCTCTAACTTCCCGGGCTATCAAATCCATCATTCTTTTCCTGACTTTGAGCTCTTCCCGGTGCTGTGGATATCTAACCAGCACGCTGCTGATGAGCCAGTAAAGCTCCTCTTCACTCCCGCCGGCTTCATAAAACGCCTTGAGGGCATCATCATGGTAGAGCTTAATGAACTCCATAGAATCACCCTCTCAGCTTTTCCCACTCCTTCCTGAGCATCCCGAACCTGAGCTTATCCACCCACTCCCCCTTCCAGTAAATAACCTCTCGCTCAACGCCTTCAAGCTTAAATCCGAGCTTCTTCGCGGCTTTAATCATCCGCCCGTTGAAGGAGTAGGTTGAAAGCGCAATTTTGTGAATGCCGGAGTTTGAGAAGAGGTAATCAATCCATAGCCTCAGCGCTTCGCTTCCATATCCCCTTCCAAGATACTCATCCTCGCAGATGTCTATCCCCACCCACCAGACACTGTAGTGCTCGTTTTCGGTATAACGGACGACCCATCCTATCGGTTCGTCCCTTACGGTGGCGATTATTGCACGGCTCCTCGGAGTTTCCCTGTCCTCTAAATACATTCTGAAGAAGCGCTCCCTTATTCTGCTTTCATCATCGGAGACAAAATCCTCCTCCCACGGAGCGTCGTATTCCCTCCATTCCCCTTCCCTCATCCAGCGAACGTAAGCTTTTGCATCCTCCTCAGTCCCATCCCTAAGTATTACCTTCCTGCCGCGCGCCAAAATCACCGGTATCACCATTTTAAATCTTCAGATGCCCTGAAATAACCCATCAAGCCTTTTCAATACCTCAAGAGAGACATTTCCACCGGGCAGATACCCGAAAGTTTCTCCCGAATGCTCAAGCTCCCAGCGGCTGGTCTCAAAGCCCGTGTAGATGCCGAGCAGGAGTTTGGCCCTTTCCTCCCTGCATTCAAGGGAATAAGCCGACCACACGAGCGCTCCAATGAGGAAAACCCGGAGGAGCAGTGTGACCTTCCCCGCCATGACCATCAAATTATACTTCAGTGGTAAATCTTTAAAACCCTTTCGTGTTGTAATTTTTTGGGTGATATCATGTTCAAAAACCTCGGGGAAACCTTTGAGCCAACATACAGAGAAAAGCTCTGGATGTACGACCCGAGGACGAAAGTTGGGAGAAAGAGAAGGGAGAAGCAGAAAGCCCTACTTGAGAATTTTCTCCCCATAGAGGGCGGCAGGGCTCTGGATATTGGCTGCGGCATGGGAATCTCGACCTTTGCCCTTGAAGAGCTGGGATTTGAAGTTATTGGAATTGACCTTCAAGAAGAACTCATAGAGAAAGCAAAGAAAATCTCAGAAGAGCTTGGATATAAAGCTGAGTTCAGGGTTATGGACGCCAAGAAGCTTGACTTTCCGGATGAGAGCTTTGACCTGGTTGCGCTTTTAGGGAACCCACTGCCACATCTGAATATCTATGACTTCGATAAAATTGTGCAAGAAGCCTTTAGAGTGCTCAAACCTGGTGGGGTTCTGTTCCTTGAGTATGCGGATTGGGTTAGACTGCTTCATCAAGGTTATAGAAATGTGCTCGTTGAAGAACCGTTCATACAGTTTCACGTTTCCCTCAACACGGTGAAAGGCCAAGTAGAGAGGCTTTTCATTAACCCTGAGAGGGGCTATTTCTTTAGAGTAAAGATTAATGTATGGGCGCCGTGGATTGTGGAGTTCATCCTTAGAAAAGCCGGGTTTGAGGTGGGGACACATTACATGGGGACTTTTAGTGTTGTAACGGTGGGGGTTAAACAATGAAAACTTACACCTTTGGAAAAGAAACCGTTCCAGTCGCCATAGCTAAAGACATAATCGTTGGAAGCGTCCACGACGGGAAAAACTACAAAATAATGCTGGCGAGGGTTAAGGGCGAGGAAATCGCCGAAGCCCGCTTTCTGGCCGGCAAAAACGACTGGGAGGGGCACAGCATAGCTAAGCTTGCGGATGGCTACATAATCGGAGGTGCCGTCGAAGGGAGGGCTACCCCTGACGGAGGAAATGGCTGGAAGGCCTATCTTGCAAGGCTCGACGAGAGCCTGAACATTCTCTGGGAGCTGAAGCTCAACGTCAGAAACAATGGGGCGGTCTATTCGATCCTCCCAGCCGAGGGTGGAGTTTTCATCGCCGGCGAAACCGGAAAGCCCGGCGATAAGGGCTTCTTCATCGGAAAGGTTTCCCCTGAGGGCGAGCTCCTCTGGCTGAGGGGCTTCGGGAGCTGGAGTGATGCCGTCTTCACGGCCATGCTTCAGTCTGAGAGGTCAAGTCATTTGATTTTGACTTCGATGGAGAGCTTCTCCACGAGGAAACCCTTACGGAGGGAATAGCGCTGACGGCATGCCGGTGGCAGGAAAAGCCCGTGCTGGCCGGATACCGCGGGGAGAACTTCTGGGTCAGGGTTGGCAAGGAGGATTTCGAGCTCGGCGAGGGAAGCGCCACCTCACTGCTGCCCTTCGGGGATAAGTTCCTCGTTGGAGGTGAGCTCGACGGCAAGGCAGTGGTCGTAGAGGTCTCGGACGGAGAGTCCAACCTCAAGAAACTCTGGAATAACGGATGGGTGGAGGTTCTCTCCCAGACCCTCGCGCTCGGTGTTAAGGGCAGGGAGATGGTCATCTTTCCATTCTGAGCATTCTTACGCCCGTATAACAGGGCATTAACCCTCGGAAGCATCACCTTTTGTTTCCTCCATCCCCTTTTCAGCGAGGTAGACAATGAGGGAAAGCAACGCCCCGCCCCAGACGGGCAGGAGTATTAGAAGGGCCGAGGAACCCTTAAACTCGGGTTTCAATGCTATGAACGTTGCGTCCCACAATCCGTGGACGATGATTAGCGGTTCTATCCTCCTGAAGGTAAGCCGGTATGAAGAGAGTATCAATGCCGCGATGAGCTGGGATACGTTGAGTCCAGCGGCGAAGTGAAGGAGCCAATGTATTGCTGAATTTCCGAGGAGGGCAATCCAACCGCCGAAACGTTCCTCAAGGGACGCAAATAGCAGACCTCTGAAGAGAAGTTCCTCAACGAGGCCCGCTATGATGAGAAAGTTCAGGAAGTAGAGGATGAACTTCCAAGGTGGCATAGTATTGTGGGGGAGAAAGATCACGACTGCAAGAGGGAGCACGAAGAAAACGAAGGGGAAGAGAACGTGTTTGGCAAAGCTGAACTCCCCGCCGAGGCCGAGCTCTTCCTGACTGTAACCTGAAAGCTTTAGGACGGCAAAGACAAGGAAGGCTATCTCCCCAATGCAGAGAAACCTCTGGGCCGGGCCTAAGTTGATGAACTTGTTTGAGACCACCATCGCACTAAGTCCAATGGTCAGCAGGAGGCCTTTGAACCATCTCTCCATTTTGAACATGAGTGAGTTTTCGCCAAATATTTTTAAGTTTTTTCATATTACCTCTCGCCGGAGGAGAGGGGGAAGGGCTACGGAAGCGAAATCGTCGGATTACTCTGCGAATACGCCTTCGCTCACCTCAACCTCCGCAAGGTCTGGGCGAAGGTGCATGAGGACAATCTGCCATCAATACGTGTTCTTGAAAAGAATGGGTTCTCTCTGAGCGGACGGTTCAGAGAGCACGTCTGGAGCGATGGGAAATACCTCGACGAGCTGATATACGAGAGGTTTAGAGAGAACTATGAACGACCCGCCAAAACAACTTGAAAGGGAAATTTTTAGATGAAAACAGAGTGGCTATCTCCTAGAAAACCTGAAAAGCGTCTCCCTAAGCGGCGTGGACGGGTTGAAGTAGTTAACCAACTCCTCAACAATCTCATCAGGAAGGCCGCTCTCCACAAGTTCCCTCCTGAACCGCCGCTTCGCCCGATTTGATACTCCAACTATGCCAGCCATCCTGAACGCCAGCACTGGCAGTCGAAGAAAAAAGTGAAAGAGCCCCAAGCTCACTCCTCCTTTCGCTCATCCCCTCCGGGGCCCCGCGGGGGGCCGGGAATATATATGTTGCCAAAACCACCCTTTCCGAGGTTTGTTAGCATCTCCATGAGCTTCTTGCCGGGGTTTATGCTGTCCATGTACTCCTTAGTCAGCTCAAGGGCCGCTTCCCTGTCCATCCCCGCCTCGGCAAGGTTCTTGTAGAACTCTGCCACACTTCTCCCCATGGCCTGAACCCTCTCCGGGCTGTAGAGCTCGTTGAGGAGCTCCTTGAGCGGCTGGAGGATGTCCTCGATCATGTCTCCAACCTTATCCATGATGGCCGGTATCTTTTCGAGGTCTTTGTCGCCCTCGTAGGTCTCGATGAGGTCTTCCACGATCTCGGCCTTCTTTTTGAGGAGTTCAACCTCTTCAGGCGTCTTTGCGTTCCTTATCCCTTCCGTTATCTCATCCAAAAGTTCCTCCAGCTTCTTAACTCCAGCTTTTTCATCCACCATATCAACCACCTCAATAATCGTTAGTCTGGTCAAGCCTAATCGGCATTCCGATCATTTCGAGCCACTTTTTGACCACATCACGGGAAAGGGCGTAGCTCTTCCCCCTCTCGCCGGGAACCTCGACGACGATGCCGAGCTCAACCAGCTCCCTCAGCTTTGTCCTGACCGTGTTCCGAGAGGCCTTTCCGCGCCTGCCCTTCAGCTCCCGCGCTATCTGGCTCACGTTCGCCCTCTTCAGGTCGAAGAGAATCCGGACGATTTCACGCGATATGGGGTCATGCTTTATCTCAGGGACGGCAACTTCTATGCCAAGCCCGCCGTACTGGGCGTATATGTTGATGAGCCGCAGGTATGCCTGCGCCATCTGGGAGACCACTGCGAAGCTCTCCCTGAGCTCTTCAAGTGCCTTTCTGAGCTCCTGGACTTCCCTGGTGAGGTCATCGTCAGGCATGTTTAAAGATAGGGTGGTCAATCCTTTAGTCTTTCCGGTCAGGGGTGAGCAGGAGGCGTTACCTCAGAACACAGCAATCGAAAAACTTTAAGTCATGAACACCACTAATTGGATGGAACTATCGGAGATGACAACAATGAGGAGGTTCATGATTCTAATCCTGGTGCTGATAGTTTTATGCGGGGTCATTGGGGGGTGGGCTTACTCAAGGGGTGGACAGTCCAAAAATGCAAAAGGCTCAGGGAACGGACTCGAAACGGCCTGCGTTCATCCGGGTTATGGCGAGTTCAACTCCCATATTCTAAGTTTGGCGGAGGAGAACGTGAGCCTGCACGTTGGAGAGAGTGCTGAAATCAGTGGCACCGTTGAGGGGAAGGCTTTTTTCGTTGGGAACGAGACCTGCCATTACTCGGGGAACGTGACTCTGAGGGCCTACCTCGGTCCAGGGTATCCAAAAGACTCATGGGGCTACATGAGCGGTGAGTTGAAGAGTGTTGAGGGGTTGAAAGTTAAAATTACCCCAGGGAAGCTGCGTTTAAAGCCCAACGAGACTATGGAGTTTCGGGTTGAGATAACGCCTCAAAAAGCGGGGACTTATTACCTCTACATAGTTGCCTCTGGAGACTGGGGCTGGAAGAGCTGGGAAGTTATTAAAGTTGGGGTGAGATAAAAACCTGGAGCTGTAGTTAACCACAGGATGCAGCCTGCTTCATAAATAAAAAGATTCAAACAGCCGCTTTTTTATTTCCCCATCCTTTGTTATGTCCTCCGCATGTCCCCGCTTTTCGAAACATCTGTGAAGCCAGTTTCATAATTCTTTTAAACCCTCCCCTTAACTCCACACCATGAAGCACACCCTCTACCGCCTGCACATGCTCACATCGTCCCTCAGAATAGTGGGAGACGCAATCGAGGGCGTCGCCCTACCCTGGAGCATCCTCCAGAGCACCGGCTCGCTGGTAAGCATCGGCGGTTTTGCACTCTTCACGCACCTGCCGTGGGTTGTCCTTCCCCCAATCCTCGGGAAAACCCTCGACAGGACGACCAAAAAAGTCAGACTCGCTTTTCTCGCACTCCTTCTCCAGGCAGCCCTTGCCATTCTCATAATCCCTCTCTCCTCGAACGTCTGGGCGTTCTACCTCATCGTTTCGGGCATTTCAGCCCTCGACATCCTCCACCGCTACTATGGTTTCTCGCTGGTGGCCTCGATGACCCTCGACGAGTCCGAGCTCCAGGGGCTGAACGCGACACTGGCGACCCTGGGGAACGGGGTCTCGCTGGTGGCGTTCCCGCTGGCGGGGTTCTTGGCTTATCGCTTCGGGATAAGGGCAATGCTCCTCGATGCGGTTCTCCTTCTAATCGGCGCGCTCACGCTCCTTCCCTACCTGAACGTTGAGGTGAAGCGCGAAGGTACAGCTGAGGCGGGGGAAGAGAGAGCTAAAATCAGCCGGGGTTTTGTGATTGGGATACTCGCCGCAATCCTGCTCTTCAACTTCGCCGTCGGCTCCTTCAGGATATTCGTCTTTTCAGCCCTGAGGGAACTTGCGGAGGGCAAGGTTCTCTACGGCCTTCTCCAGTCTCTCACAACGGCCGGAAGCCTCATAGCCGTTGTGGGGCTGACTTACTTAGCCAAGAGAAGGCGGGCCGGTTTAAAACGACCACTGGTCGCGGGAATGCTCCTCCAGAGCACCGCGCTCCTCATCGTTGGTGTCCCCTCGGTGGTAGCACTCTTTCCAGCGGTTTTTATTCTGGGCTTCGGCGGGGAGCTCCTCAACGTTTCCTTCAACAGTTTGATGCAGAAGTCCATCGCCCTTGAGAACCTAGGAACTGCCAGAGGCGTCTCTGATGCCCTCGCGACGCTGGTTATTCCGCTGTCGCAGCTGACTTTTGCGTGGCTGATAGGAGAGGGCATTGCAACGTTGAACCTCTCCATGGGGGCTTTCCTTATTGGGGTCTCTGCCACTGTCTTCTTCGCTCTCACCACGAGAGCCCTTCCGTCAGATTGACCAACGCCCAAATCATGTTCTCGGTAACGTTGCCTGCTGTCCACTCCCGGTGTATCCCAGAAATCTCGCTGTCAATTTTCAGCAGGACATTCAGATTCTTGGCCACGAGTTCCTTCGGATTCTCGCTATTCCTAACGTGATTGAAATAACCCGCAAGGTTTGCAGATGCAACGTGGAGCTTCCAATACTTCTCCTCCCCTGTGATGTCATAAAGCGAAAATAATGCCTCGCTCAGAACCTCGGCGCAGTAAGCGTGCCTGATTACCCTCTCCCTAAGGACATCCTCGCTCGCGTTGTTTTCGAGCATGGTTTCGAGTGCACCTATGTCCGTCAGGCAGAAGAGGGCAGTGTTAGAGATGGCCATTAAGCCCCTCTCGGCATCATCAACCTCTGCCCTCTTCTCATGGTATGCATATCCGAGGGAGGCGGAAATGATGAGCAACGCGACGGCGAGCGCGAGATACCTCATTAACACCACCAAGCGTAATAACGAAAGGGGCTTAAAAGGCTTTTTTTCAATTCAGCAACAGGTGATGATATGGAGCCAATAATCAGGAAAGCCAGACCCGAGGACAGACCCTTTATCGAGGAGATTGCACAGCTAACATGGGGCGGGGAGGATTACCTTGCGAGGGTCTTTGACGAGTGGCTCGGGGACAACTTCTACGTGCTTGAGCTTGATGGCAAAGTCATCGGAACGGCAAAGCTCACTATCTTACCTGACAAAGTCGGCTGGCTTGAAGGGCTTAGAGTTCATCCTAACTACCAAAAACGCGGCTTTGGAAGAGTTTTGCACAACTTTATGCTACAAAAAGGAAGGCGCTTGCAGAGAAAGATGTTATAGATGCAGTGGAGTTTTCAACCTACTTCCTCAACAAAGAGAGTATTACAATGGCAAAAAAGGATGGTTTTAAGATTGTGGAGCGGTTTTACTACATTAAGAGAGCGCTTGGAGATGGAGAACACCCAAGACCTTCAAAAATTCACTCTTTAGATGAGCTCGACTATAAAGATTACATCCCCTACGGCTGGAAGTTTCTGCACAGATGTGAGGAAAGCCTGAGATGGCTGAACAGAAAAGCAGAGATTAGGGAATACAGTGGATTTAAGTTCTCTTATGCCCCAATGTATGAAAACGAGCCCACATTTACACCTTTTAGGCTTTCTGCTGAGAGCATAGAGACCCTTTTGCCTGCGATGAGTTTTGAAGCAAGCAAAATTGGCTATGATAGCATTGATATAATGCTCCCCGAAGATAAGCAAGATTTGATTGAGTCCCTAAAGAAGCTTGGCTTTAAGAACTGGACGAACTTTAAGGAGCCAGACGTTTTAGTGTTTAGGATCCATGTTTGAATAGAAAAACACTTCTTAAAGAGCTGGACTTATCAAAACTCTACTTTTCAACAAAATCTTGAAAGTGTTTACTTCTCAAAATGCTCACAAAAGCACACGTTCACCTCTAATGAATGCAGACGACGAGAACCGAGTTGGGAGTTATAAAGATAAAAGTCTGACTCACTCTCTCCATTTTATCTTTTTTGCTGTTAATACCGAGAAAACAAGCATATATATCAACGCTCCAGCCAAATAAATTGAAGCTTTGGAACTTGACAGTCCAAAAACAATTCTCATAAGCTCGGCTATATAGGTCGTTGGAATTAATAAAGCCAGCTTTTGGAATATAGGTGGTAGTCTGCTCAGCGGGTAATAAACAGGGGGAATTAAAACTAAAGCTGTTGAAAGCAAGTTTGAGAGGGCATCAACGTGAACAACGTTTTTGACGTTTGTCGCTATCGTAAATGCCAACAGAGAGGATAAGAGCCATGAAAGTACTATTATTCCAATTGCCAAAACTAAATTTAAGGCAGTTAGAACTCCCAAGTAACCTAAAACCCCTAAAAAGATTAACAAGGACGGTAAAGCTCCGAGAAGCCTTGAAAGTGCCAAACCGAGCATGTATTCCAAGGGACTTACCGGGGAAGATACAAAAATGTCTTGAAAGCCTATAAACTTAAGTAACACTGCCAATCGAGATAAGCTTATACTGGTTGAGACCGTCAAAGCTACTAAAGCACCAACTAAGGCATATAAAGCCAAATGTTTCCCACCAAAAATAAAAAGGATCAAAACCATTGCTATTGGCGTTAAAATCTGGGGGACAATCCAAATTGGGCTTCTCAAAAGCCCCGTGATATTCAAATATGCTACCGAGATAATTGCTCTAAATCTCATTTTTCTCCCTCCAAGAGAGCTACAAACGCATCTTCTAAATCCGTTGGCTGAATTGAATATGACTTCAGCTTCTGCAAAACCCTGCTGATTTCTTCAAATTCATTGAAATACAGGATTTTCCTATCTCCGAATTTTATAACCCCATCAACTTCCACATCGTCCGTGAAAATAAGCTTATATCTGTACGTTCTTGCTTTCAGCCTCATTGGATCTCCGTTGGCTATTATTTTTCCTTTGTTAATTATCGCCACGGTTTTAGCTAAGCTCTCTGCTTCTAAGCCAATGTTTGTAGTTACAAAAAAGAACGTTTCTCTTTTGAGTTCTAAAAGCAGCTTCCAAGTTTCGCGCTTTGAAACTGGATCCAGTCCCAAGGTTGGCTCGTCCAGAAAAATAAGCTCTGCATTAGTTGCAATGCTTAGCGCCAGGAGAACCCTCCTCTTTAGTCCGCCAGAGAGTTTAAGGCACGGTATGTTTCTATACCCCCATAGGTTCAGTTCCTTCAGAGCTCTTTCTGTTCTCTGTTTCGCCTCAGAAAAGCTCTCTCCCCTTGAAACCAAGTACCAATACACCATCTCCCATGGCGTGGCTTCATTTAAGGGTCTTGCCTCCTGTGGTAGAATTGCTATTTTGTTCCTAATTTCATTTGCCTCTGTAATGACGTCAAAACCTAAAACATAAGCCTTTCCGCGCGTTGGCTTTAGCTGTGTGGTAAGTATCTTAATTAAGGTTGTCTTTCCCGCTCCGTTAGGGCCCATCAGGCAGAATATGTTATCCTTCTCTGAAACCTCAAGATTAACCCCATCAAGGGCAACGGTTGATCCATAACGATGAAACAAGTTCTCAAGAACTATCAATATGATACCCCCCACTGACCGATAGTTCAAAGAAGTATTAAACATGAATCCGGTAGCTGAAGAGCCAGACTTGCCATTGTATCAGTTTTTGGGATTTTTCACTATTTAAGATTTTTGAATGGTGTGGATACCTATTGTCAGACCAAATGCAAATACGCAAAATCCATAAACTTCGAAAGCAGAAAATACACCATAAAATGGATTCCAGCTCAGAGGGAAGAAGGGCTTTATGTCTGTGTAGAGAAATGAATCAAGAACTATGTGAAGCCAGACCCCACTCAAGGCTGTAATTCTAAGCTTTTTGACACTTATCTCTTTTCTCAGATGTTTGTAGAATTTTGCTATAACCTCCGCCAAAGCTAAGGCAACCAGAGAGCCTCCAATAAAAGTGTGAAAGAAGCCGTGAAGTGGATAGCCATAGCGCAGGTCTAAGCCAAGGATCAAAACCAAGAATGGCTCAAAGTCCACGATTACATTAGCAATCATGAAAGTCAGAAAATCCAAATATCCAAAAAGTGCCGCAAATAATAACGCTGGCCCAAAGTGGAAAGGTGTGAATGACATGTTTAAAGTTCTCCAGAAAGTTTATAACTTTTATCTGAGGTAATTCCAAAAGTAAAAGAGAACTCATTGGTGGCTTCGATGAAATCTAAACTCTACACCCTTTTACTTCTCACAACTGTGCTCAGAGTCACTGGAGATGCAATTGAAAGTATTGCCTTACCTTGGCATCTCCTTAACCAAACAAGCTCCCTCTTAAGTGTTGCTGGCTACTCATTGGCTTCCATGCTTCCCTGGGTTATATTCCCTCCGTTGGTGGGTCGCTTTCTTGATAAGACTGAGAAAAAAGTTAGGCTTGCTTTTCTCGCATTGTTTATTCAGTCTTTCTTTGCTCTGACAATAATAAAGTTCGCTTCAAATATCTGGGCTTTTTACGTTTTAATTTCGCTTATATCGGCTCTTGATATTCTCCACAGATACTTCGGCTTTACGCTTATAGCCTCCATGACTCTTGAAGAGTCTGAGCTTCAGAAGCTCAACGCAAAAGTACAAACCGTTGGAGAGGTAACTTCTCTTCTTGCGTTCCCCATTGTGGGTTATCTCGCTTACCTCTTTGGGATTAGGCTCATGCTTTTGGATGCGGTTTTTCTCTTAATCGGAGGCCTGCTTCTTGCTCCATACATCAACGTTGTAGTGAGGCGGAGGGAGATAGCTGAGAATGAAAACAAATCAACCCAGCATACAATCTCTCCCAAAGTCGTTTTTGCAGGAATTGTGCTAATTCTGCTATTCAACTTTGCAATAGCTCCAGCGAGGATTTTTGTCTTCAACGCTCTTAGAAGTCTAACTAGGAAGGAGATCATTTACGGTTTGCTGAGATCTACTGGGACCTTGGGGAGCTTGGCCGGAGTGGTTGGGATAACCCTCTTTGCCCACAAGCGTAAAATTGGGATCTTAAAACCCCTTATCGTTGGAATGCTCTTTGAAAGCTTTGCGGTTCTGCTTTTGGGATTACCTTCGTTAGTTTCACTTTTCTCTGGAATCTTGCTTTTGAACTTTGGAGGGGGGATTCTAAACGTCTCATTTGACAGCCTGTTTCAGAGGATAATCCCGCTTAAAAAGCTCGGCACTTACAGGGGAATTTTTGATGCATTGGCTACACTTATAATTCCCTTATCACAGCTGACTTTTGCATTGCTGATTGAGCATGGCGCTGATGTTTCAATGCTGGCTGCTGGAGTGTTTGGATTTGGTGTTTTCAGTGCAATAAGCTTTTCCGCCTTGATACATAACACCAAAAAGAACCGCAAAGAATTTAAAATTTAGTTTGTTCTTCTTTAAGGGTGCATTCCATGCAGATTCTCCCACTGACTGAAGAACACCTTAACGAGTTTATTACCCTCTACATAGAGTTCTTCCGCGAGCTTAGGGGAAAGCAGGGCTGGAGTCCAGACGAGGAAGAGGAATATAAAAGGGAAGCAGAGAATTACTTTAAGCGCGGCGATATGGTCTCCCTCGCCGTTGAAGAAGGCAGACCTGCTGGCTTTATAAGGGTCTCTTCGAGGGAAGGTTGCTTCTGGATTGAGGAGCTCTTCGTCAGGCCTGAGTTCAGGGGACAGGGCATAGGAAGAGCGCTCGTCGAGAGAGCCGAGGAGGAGGTGAAGGAGCACGACGACGCCCTCTACCTCTACGTTCTCCCCCAGGACAAGGACGCAGTAGCCTTCTGGAAGAGGCTTGGCTATAATATCGTCAACACCATTGAGCTCGTGAAGGACCTCAAGCCCTCGGGGCGCACGGCCTTTCACGCCATCGAGCTTCTTGGCGAGAGGTTCAGAATCTTCCGCTGGAAGGGCGAGAAGTTCACGGAGGAAGAGAGGCGTTTCATGGAGCTGTTAGATGAGTTCTACAGAATGGGGGGAACGAAGAAGGAGTTCCTAAGGCTGGTTAACAGAGCTTTGGAAGGATGGCTCGAATGAGGATTCGGTGCCTCAAAACCGAAGTGGAAAGGTCTGCCTGCATCCAACTCGCCCGGGACTTGAGGAAATGGTTCAACGAGGCAGGAATCAAGGCGATGGCGGGGGATTTAAGGGAGGAGAAGACCTTCGTTGCCATTGAAGGAGAAGACGTTCTCGGCTTCATAACGGTAAAGCCCCTCAACGAAAAAGCCCTTGAAATCCTCTGGATGGCCGTTAGGCGGGAGCTGAGGGGTAAGGGGATAGGTACGAAACTGCTCGAGTTCGTTGAGGGGTGGACGAGGGGGAGGGGCTTCGATCTTCTCGTCGTCAAGACCTCGGGCGACCTCTCGTATAGGCCCTACAACGCGACGAGGCGCTTCTACGAGCGGAGGGGCTTCTCAAGAATCGCCCTAATAGACTCGTATCCGGAGTGGGGCGAGCCGGCGCTGATTTATGTGAAGAGCATTGGCCGGGCTTTAGGTAAGCAGTTTAATTTAACATAAATCCTTTTGTTTGCCCAAAATGTTTAAAAATGTTTTCACTGGACAAATATGGGTGATTGCAATGAAAACAAAAGCCCTGCTCTTGATAATCCTTCTTGTTCTTGGAACTCTCTCAGCCGGATGCATAGGGAGTAACACCACAACGCCAACTTCCACCCCCCAGGCAACGCCAAGCCAAACAAACTCCTCGGCAACCCAATCGCAGACATCTCAGGTTGTGCTGACACTCATCGGCCCGGATGGAAGCCAGAAGGAACTGACGCTCGATGACCTCAAGGCGCTGTTCCAGACCACCGGGCAGGGAGGGCTCAAGACGAAGAGGGGCACGATAAAGGACATTGGGACATACAAAGGAGTCGCACTCAAGGACATCCTCCAGAGGTTTGGGTTGCTCTCTAGGAACTACAGGTACATCATAACTGCCGCCGACGGGTATCAGCTCCCGGTGGATTATGACTTCGTTCTTGGAAAGAACGTTCCAATCTACGACGAGAACGGCAATCCAACCAACGGGGCGGTTATCCCAATTCTGGCATACGAGTACAACGGGAAGCCGATAGAGTTCATCCTCGGCGGGAAGAACTACCCGCTCCAGCTAGCCCTCGTGAATCCCGAAAAGACTTACATAACACCCGGAAACAGGTGGGTCAAGGCCGTCGTGAAGATAGAGGTGATTAAGGCATCAACACCAACACAGACTCCAGGAGAAACGACGGGCTACGTTGAAATTAAAGACTTCAGAAACGAGACCCTCAGGGTAAAACAGCCGGTTGATAGGATTGTTTCCCTCTATGGACTGGCAACACAGATGGTTTACTTTCTGAGCGTGGAGGACGGGAAGAAAATCCTCGGAGGCACGCCTCTGGCGATAAACGACAGGTTCGTTCAGCTGCTCGACCCGGAGGTTAAGAGCAGGATGATCTTCGTTGGCAGTCCCAAAAGCGCCAACGTCGAGACGATAAAGAAGCTGAACCCCGATGTTATCCTGACCGCTTGGTGGGGCGACCCGAACCTGAACGCCCAGCTCGAAGGCCTTGGAATGCCAGTGGTTGCACTCAACCTAGAGACAGTGGATGACTACCTGAAATCCCTTGAAACCGTGGGGAAGATTCTGAACAGGGAGAAAAAGGCTGAGGAGGCGGTTTCATACTACAGAGACGCCGTTGCCTTCGTGATCGGCAGAATATCAAAGGCAAGCGAGAGGCCGAAGGTGCTGCTCCTCTACTACAGTATGAAGGACAAGGCCTTCAAGGCTCCGGGAAGGGCATTCTTCCAGAACGAGCTGATAGAGCTCGCAGGAGGGAAAAGCGTCTCGAAGAGCTTACCCGGCGGGTGGAATGTCATCAACGTTGAGCAGGTCGCGGAGTGGAATCCCGACGTGATAATAACCGTGAGTTACTCCTTCACCTACCCGAGTACGGGAGTCAAAAAGACCATAATGAACGATCCGGCGTGGAGCAGCATAAAGGCCGTGAAGGAAGGGAAAGTGTATGCCATGCCCAACGACGGCGAGAGCTGGGATTATCCCGCTCCAAAGTGGGTTCTCGGCCTCTACTGGCTGGCAAAGATTCTACACCCGAACCTCTTCCAGGATGTTTATATCCAAAAAATCGCAGACGAGTTCTACGAGAGGTGGTATGGCATAGACTCGGGGAAGGTTACGATAGTCGGTGACCTCCAATGAAAAGATTAACAGGTTTTCTCTTTCTTTTTGCGGGGGTTTCTTGCATCTCTCTTTTCGTGGGCAGGTTCATCTTCAGTCCCCTCCCCATGAACGATCTTGAGAGAACCATTATGCTTGACGTTCGCCTGCCCAGAATAGTGGTGGGAGCACTCATAGGCGCGTCCCTCTCCACCGCGGGACTCGCATTCCAGAACACCTTCCGGAACCCCCTCGCCGGCCCTAACGTTCTTGGTGTTACGAGCGGTTCGGCCTTCGGTGCGGTTGTCGCGATTCTCCTGTTCACCAGCAACCCTGCTTTGATCCAGCTCATGGCATTTCTCGGGGGAATATTGGCGGTGGCTCTGGTGCTTTACCTCTCAAGGTTAATAGGAGATGGAATCCTAAGCCTCGTTCTGGCAGGGATGGCGGTCTCGGCCTTCTTCTCTGCCCTGGTTGGCGTCGCAAAGTACATGGCCGATCCCTACGACAAACTGCCCACGATAGTCTTCTGGCTTCTCGGCAGTCTTGCGGGAATGAGATGGGAGAGCATGGGCCTTCTCCCGGTTCCCATTTTGATTGGCATTGGAGGACTGAGGCTCCTCCGATGGCCGCTCAATGTTCTGAGCCTCGGAGAGGAGGAGGCAAAGGCGCTTGGATTGAATGTTAAAGCCTACAGGGCCCTGATAATAATGCTTTCAACCCTCTGCATATCGGCCTCCACGGCCATGGCGGGAATAGTGAGCTGGGTTGGACTCATCGCACCGCACATAGCCAGGCTCCTTGTTGGACACGATGCAAGGAGCCTTGTTCCGGCCTCGGCCCTGATCGGGGCGACGCTTTTGATTGTCTGCGATGATCTCGCGAGGAGCCTTGCCCCAATGGAGCTTCCTCTGGGGGTAATGACGTCCATCATAGGCGCCCCTGCTCTCGTGATTATACTGAGGAGGCGGTGGTATGCTGTGCGTTGAGGGGCTGAGCTTTTCATACGGTCGAAGGCGGATTTTAAAGAGTGTAAACCTTTCGGTGGATCAGGGACTCACCTGCATCCTTGGACCGAATGGGAGCGGAAAGAGCACTCTACTGAAGTGCATAGCAGGGATACTGAGGCCCGAAACGGGGCGCGTGATCGTGAATAGAAGGGACATCGCCGGGCTTCCCCGGAAGGAGGTCTCAAAGCTGATAGCCTACTCGCCGCAGGAATTCTCATCAACCTTTCCATACACGGTCTTCCAGATGGTTCTCATGGGGAGAAACCCTTACATCAACCCCATCGAAGGGCCAGGAAAAAAGGACGAAGAAGCCACGCTCCAGGCCTTACGAAGCCTCGGGCTCGAAAAGCTAAAGGACAGGCCCTTTATGGAGCTCAGCGGTGGCGAGAAGAGACTCGTCATGATAGCCAGAGCGGTGGCTCAGGCGGGAGGGGTTTTCCTCTTCGACGAGCCCACGTCTTTCCTTGATTTCAGAAACAAGTACGAGGTGATGTCGGTCATAAAGTCTCTCTCCGAGAAAAAGCCCGTCCTCGTTTCACTCCACGACCCGAACCTCGCCCTGATGTACTCCGAGAGGGCGTTTCTGCTCAAGAAAGGGGAGATAATGGCAGGGGGCAGGGCGGAAGAGGTGATAACTTCACAGAACCTCTCCGTTCTTTATGACATCCCGGTTGAGAAGGTTACCGCCGAAATAATGGTTCCCTCAGAGGTGATCCCATGAGGAAAATCGTGGCCTTCCTAATCTTGACCGTTTTTGTGTGCGGATGCCTCGGGAGCGGCCCTGGGACGACGAGCAGTTCTGGGGACACATGGACACTGTACGTCATCTCCGGAAGCAACGTGAAGGAACTCTCACTGGAGGAGCTCAAAGAATTTGGCCTCGTGGACATGCCCGTTCCGGATCTTGCCCTCGAAAAGACCGTTCACTGGAAAGGCGTGCCCCCGCAAAAGCTCGGCAAGGGGGACGTGATAAACTTCATCTCCGAAAACGGCGAAATAGTTAGCGTGCCATCGAACGTCAGCATGGTTCTGGCCCTATACCGCGACGGAGAGCCCGTGAACGGGACGGTGAGGCTGATAACTAGCCTCTCCTTCGGGTGCAAGTGCCACTGGATAGATATGATACGGGTTATTGAGTTCCTGAACGAGAGCAGTGCGCTTCACATACACGGGAAGGTGGAGAACGAGCTGTACATCTCGCCGAGAACCTTGGGCATCTTTAGGGGCATTGACTACATTGTAAAGCATGAAAAATCAAGGGCAAGCCTCAAGGATGTTCTTAACATAGCAAATCCATGGCCCGAAGCAAAGGAGGTAACCTTCATAACGTCCCGGGGCGAGAAAACCTTCAGGCTCGCCGATATTATCGAGAAGAACCCGACGGTAGAGTTCGACGGCAGTTTCTGCGTTCTCGAGCTTGGCATCTGCGGTGTTAAGGAGATAAAGATTGGAGGTGGTTAACGTGTTCATAAGCTCCCTCAAGAAAAAGGTTATGGGGCTCCCGGAGGGGCTTGAGCTCGTTGATTTTTCCCTCGCCCTTCCCTACACTTGGGTTCTCGTCAGAGATGAGCGCGGAAAATCGGCGCTCGGCGTTGCCATGACCCTGACCGAAGATATTGGAAGATACGAAAATCCCCTCGAAGAGATAACCCTTCCAGCCCTCATAGAGCGGGCTGACTCACTCAACGCCATCGAGAGAACCCTCGGCCTGGCCGCAATGAACGCCGTCTGCCAGTACCATCTTTCCCTTGAGAACGCGGAGCTCAGGGACATAGTTGAGATAGTGCCCGAGAATGTGGGAAAAATAGCTGTGATTGGAAACATCGGGCCGGTTGTCGAGGTTCTGAGGGAGAATGGGAAGGACGTCTACGTTTTCGAGAGGAATCCCAAGCTGTGCACCAAGGATACCCTCAGCGACGCCCTTGAATTCGTTCTCCTTCCGGAGATGGAGGCAATAATAGCGAGCGCCACCAGCCTCGTGAACGGAACCTTCGACATGCTCATTGACAGGGGCAAAAACGCCAGGACGTTCATCCTCGTCGGTCCAACCGGAGGACTGCTCCCCGAGTTCTTCAGGGCCACTGGGGTAACGCACGTTGCCTCGATGAAGGCGGTAGATATAGACAGGGCCATCACAGCTCTCAAGTTAGGATCGTTCAAGAGATTTGAAGAAGCATGTGTTAAATATATCTACTATGTTGAGAGCATCATCAAACATCTCTGAAGTCCGTTGAACTCATATGACCGAGAATTCGAAACAGATTGGAAACTTTCTGAAATAACATGGGCACATGAATTCGTTTTTGGAATACTGTCTGCATCACGGTATTCCCCACGATGCTAATCCTTCGGAATGGTATATTGAAAGGGATAAATGTATTCATTAGATGTCAGGTACAGTTGAGTGCCTTTTCACCAATATAACGCACATAAGAGCACATTTATATATGAATCTAATATCATGTTTTTATATTTATATGCAAGGATTAACTTGAGATAATTATGGAAAATTTCTAATGTCGTTATATAACATAATGTTATTATTAGCGTCTAATATAGAGGAATGTACCAAAATAATTATAACTAGATGTCACGAAAATTTTTCGAAAATCTGTTGGTTAAAATAGGAGGTGGTTAAAACGTTTAATCCGGGCAGTGATGGGTTTATGCTGATAGCTGCAGCTCTGGTTTTCATCATGACTCCAGGTCTTGCATTGTTCTACGGGGGTATGGTCAACAGGAAAAATGCCGTGACGATGATGATGCAGAACTTCTTCTCGGCAGGGTGGACAACCGTACTGTGGGTAATTTTTGGATTCAGCATTGCTTTTGGTAAGGATATTGCCGGAATAATCGGAAATGGGCAGTATTTCCTTCTTGATCACATAGGCCCTACCATGTTGTACCCCGGCAACAATGAGATCAGTATGCTAACCTTCATGGTATATCAACTTATGTTTGCTATAATTACCCCGGTTCTCATGACGGGAGCGTTTGCCGATAGAATGCGCTTTAAGGCATTCTTAGTCTTCCTGACACTCTGGTTGGGAGTGGTATACTTCCCCCTTGCCCACTGGCTTTGGGGTGGTGGCTTCCTCCAGAGTTGGGGTGTCGAGGATTTTGCAGGAGGTCTCGTTGTCCATACAAGCGCAGGATTTGGTGCACTTGCTGCTGTCCTGTATCTTGGGAAAAGGAAGCATATACTGGAGGGGAATCATAATCTGCCCCTTATACTACTTGGAACTGCTTTGCTCTGGTTTGGCTGGTTTGGTTTCAACGCTGGAAGCGCACTCCGTGTTGATATGGACACCAACGTTGCTTTTGTTAACACGATGATAGCTGCGTCCTTTGCTGCGGTAACATGGATGTTCTGGGACTACTGGAGGAACGGCAGATGGAGCGCGATAGGTTTCATGACCGGATCAATTGCAGGTCTTGCTACAATAACCCCCGCTGCGGGTTATGTGACTCCTAGGGCAGCTATTTTGATAGGACTCCTCTCAGCAGTAATCTGCCATACTGCTGTGGATTTCAAAAGCTCCCGCGGCTGGGATGATTCCCTGGATGTGTGGGGCGTTCATGGGGTTGGAGGCTTTTCCGGAATAGTGCTTCTTGGAATATTAGGAACTTCAGCAATACTTGGAAGTAACGGCTTGGCCTATGGCGGGACAGGGTTCTTTATAAAGCAGGTGATCGCGGCAGTTTTCTGTGCCATATATGCCTTCGTCATCACCTATATCTTGATGTGGATTACCGACAGGATAACTCCTGTGCGCGTTCCAGACGAGGCTGAGAAGAGCGGTCTTGACGCTTATGAGTGGGCCGAGATGGCCTATGTTGAGGTATGATGCCTCTGCCCTTTTTCTCTTTTCACAATGATTCTCTTAAATGCTTGAAAAGGAAGTAGGCAGAGAGGAGAAACCGCGCCGTTATGTAGCCCGCAAAGGCGGCCTTACCGAGGGGATGGAGGAGACACCACCAGAGGGGAAGCTCGGAGAGAAGGTACGCAATAACGAGGGCAAGAGGCTTCCTGTTGGCCGAATAGGAGTATGCAAAGGCCGCCCCGAAGAAGATTATGTCCTCCGGCCGCCAGATGCCCGTGAGCAGGGGCTGGTTGTAGTTGAGGGCAAAGACTGCGGTGGCGCCAATTATTCCGGCGATTCTCCCGCGTTCACTGAAGAGTTCGTAGGGCACCGCATCGTAGAAGAACGCCGTTAGAATCCCGCTCAGAGCCCAGAAAGCGAGGGAATAGGGAATTAGGAAGGGACTCCATTCGCCCACAAAACCCGGCCTTGCCATATCCATGAACCTCTCCACGCCGAAGTAGAGCATGCCTATTAAGGAGAACACATACAGGGGGAGCATGAGAGCCATGGCATGGGATACACTCTCCAAGTCCGCCTCCCTGCGCAAGGGAAAGCCGTAGAAAAACCGGGAGATGAAATACGCCAGCAGAATGGCCACGAGAAGCCCTAAGAGCCTTCCGGCTGACGTTGAGGAAAACCCCAGCCCCCTGGAGAGCTCCGAGAGGGCGTAGATTGTTAGGGTTATTGAGGTTAAGTAGCAGATGCCCCGGAGCATGGAATCACTTACCTAAAGTCGGCGTTAAACCTTAAAAGGCTTCCTGAAAATACGGAATGGGATTTCAAATGCGCTGGAGTGAGATTCCCCGCGATGCCAAGGCCTACATGCTCTACCACACCATTATAGCACCCGGCCTGATAGTCTGGATACTGTTTCCCCTCTACATGATGAAGGTCGGCTACTCCGTCCTTGGAGTTGGAGCGTTCTTCATGGCTGTCAACATAATCTCGATTCCCTTAACCTACCTCTTCGGCCGGCTTTTCAACCGCTGGGACATCAAAAAGGGTCTCATCGCGATAGACCTCCTTGACGGCATCTCCTACGTTTTGTATGGCCTTGCGAAGGGCGCGGTTGCTCCCCTCATGTTCTTTGCCGGCACGGTAATCGATGAGCTCTCAACAGTACTCTACCCTCTCTACAGGGCCTACGAGCAGATAATCTACCCCGAGGACAAATACGAGGAGATATTCGCATGGCACCTCCGTTTGCCGGAGATAGCGAGACTGATAACCTTCCCGGTTCTCGGCTACATCTTCGGCTACCTCTACCCCGGCGCGGAGAACTACCGCTGGGCGTTCCTGTTTTTCGGCCTTTTCTCTGCCGTGACTATCGCCTACATCTGGTTCTTTCTCCCCTCAGTCGGTAAAGAGGAGAGAATAACGCCGGAGGGCTTCACGTTTAAGGCGGGGGAGTTTAAAGTTCTCCTCGCCTTCGAGGCCCTGCTAACGCTCGCTTGGGCTCTCACCCCAAATCTAGTCCTCATAAACTACATCGTCTTCGTGCTCCACAAAACGGTCTTCGAGGTGACGCTGATAGCCTGTGCGAGCAGCCTCGCTTCGATAATTGGAACCTACGCCAGCGAGAGGGTTCCAACGGGGAGGGGCTTTCAGGTCATCGGTCTTGGGATGTTCATCAACGCCTTCTATGCCCTGGTCATGGCAATCTCACCGCCCTTCTGGCTGGCGCTAAGTGTTTACGCGCTCGGCGACTTTGGCAGCACTTTCTGGTTCCCCTTCTACCGCTCCTGGATGTTCAAGCTGATTCCAAAAGAGAGGGCGAGCGAGTTCCACGCGGCAATATCGAGCTACAGGAAGCTTATCGGTTTGTTCGCCCCGTTCGCTGCAGGCTTTTTGGCGAGCATCCACGCGACACTGCCGTATGCGGTTAGTCTGGGGCTGTTTCTGGTGGCGGGGGCTATGTTCTGGTGGCTGGCGAGGAAAGGTATTTACTCTGGAGAGTCAAGTTAGTGACGTGATGTTGATGAGCGAGGTAGTGATTTCGAAGAGGGACGTGCTGGCTCACGAGAGGCTGAGGGTAATCTCCGAGCTTGCACCTATACGCGAGAAAATAAAGCTATTTGAGGAGAAGTACGGGATGACACTGGAGGCCTTTGAGAAAAAGCTAAAAAGCTCGGTGGAGTCTTTCGAGGCATGGGACGACTACATCGAGTGGAAAGCCTACGTAAAGAAACTGGAAGAACTTAAAAGCAGGCTCAGAGAGAGTTAGAGTTGCTTGATGGCAGCCCGGTGGTCAGGGACTACAAAATTCAGCAGAATGGTCTCAAGGAAGTCCTCGTTCTCTCCCGTGTCTGAGAAACTTTCTGAGAGCCACTTCCCATGGGCTCATTGTTCCAACCCTCCATGAAGCATAGCGTAGACCACCTCTAAGCTTGGCTCCTTCCTCTTGACCTCTTCAACCCTCAGGCCCGCCTTTACTAGGAGGGTGTTTATCTTGGACGGCTCGACATTCTTCAGAACTATATAACCCATTGCAACCTCGGGAGAATAGCCCTTCTCCATGAGCACCTCAATAGCCCTCTCAACCTCTGCCACCCTCACGAGGATGGTTTCTTCGGTCGGTGCGCTCCTCTTGAACTCCCCAATGCTCCCGGAGAAGAGCACCCGACCTTCACGGATTACGGTTACTGTGTCGCAGATCCCATCAACGTCGCCGAGGATGTGCGTCGAAAAAATGACAGACGCGTTATTTTTCCTTGCATACTGCCTTAAAAACCGCTTGAATTTAAGCCTCCACTCAGGGTCCAGACCCCTCGTTGGCTCGTCAAGGATGAGAACCTCCGGCTCTCCGAGAAACGCCCTCGCCATCGCTACCCGTCTCTGCGTCCCGCTTGAGAGGGCTGAAACCTTCTTCTTGGCGTACTCCTCAAGCTCAAAGAACTCTAAAAGCTCCCGCATTTCTTTTTCATCGTAAACTCCCTTAAGCAGGGCGTAGCGCCTCAGGTTATCGCGGGCGGTGAGGTTAGGATAGAGGAGATCGTACTCTGGAAGGTAGCCAATCCTCGCCTTCACCTCCGGGTTTTTGAGCGGGTTAACACCGAGCACTTCAACCCTACCGGAGTCCGGGACGAGGAGGCCGAGGATCAGGCGGAAGGTTGTGGTTTTACCCGCTCCGTTGTGGCCGAGGTACGCGTGGATTTCACCGGGGTTTACGGTCAGGCTTATCCCTCGGAGGACTTCCTTATCACAGATGATTTTTCTAACGTTTTCGAGGACTATCATAGAATCACCTCACACGAGCACCATTTTTTCTCCGAGTCTCTCTTCCAGTGAGTGTATGATCAAGAATGAAACTATGAGTGCGCCCGCCGAGAGTAGCAGGGAGATAACTAATGCCATTCCCATTGAAAGACCGACTCCAAAATACTGGGGGATGTACATGGGTGCAAAGTAAGCCGTGAAGAAAATGATGAATTTTGCCACCTCGAGGTACTTCGAGTGAAAGAGGAGCGTTATCAATATTACGAGGAAGGTGAAGCTGAGGAGAGGGGGAACAGAGATTAAAATCCCGAGAAGCATCGTTGTTAGCTGGATTGGAGTGCCCACGTGGAGGGCGATGAACCATCCCACGGCACTTCCCAGTGCAATTCCCACGATCCCGACTACGAAGCTCGCGAGGGTTCTCACGAGAATGAGCTTAACCGGGCCGAACGGAAGGCTAAGGAGCATCTCGTGGATTCCGAGAAGCTTCTCCTTGGCAACGGTACCGCTGAAGAAGATGGGAGTTATAACTGCGATTGAAACGCTTGAAGTTCCAACTATGGCGCCGCTCGGGAGGGGAGCCCAGCCTATGAATAGGTAAATCACAGCCACCAGCCAGGGAATCCAGATCACGTTTAATCCCATCTGCTTTGCGGTGTAATTAACCTCTTCGATGAGCTGGGGAAGGGTGAGCCTCATTTTCACCACCTATCTCGGGGATTAAGATGATAGGGGAATTGAACATTTTAACTTTCAGTAGGAAGGTTTATACGGTTTCTGTAATCGCGAGGTTGATAACCAAAAGTGAGGTTCAATGAGAGGTTGAAAAAAGAAGGTACTAAAACTCCGGAATCCTTATCGGTGCCTGAAGCTCCCTCTCATTCTTCTCAAGGTTCGTCGCGAGCATCTTTATCCTTTCGCAGCCCTTTATCTCCCTGATGAACTCGGCCACGCTTTTCGGCACTAGCTCCTCCCACGGCCTTCCCTCAATCATGCGCTTCCTTATCTCCGTCGCCGAGAGGATGTCCTTCCTGAACATTGGCTGTACTATGACCTCGTAACCCTTCTCGCGGAAGAGCTGGGCAACGAGAGAGTTTCCGGTGAAGACGACGTCGAAGCGCGGAACCATGCTGACAACGTAAGTTGACCAGATTGCGTTGAAGTTGATGTCCGGCAGGGGAATCAGATAGTAGCGCTTGTCCATGCCTGCCTCGTTCAGCGCCCTGATGAGCATTTCCATCCTTTCGCTTGCCGTGAATGGATTCTTCAGGGTATGGCTCGCCTGAGCGCTCCCTATGCCGATGATGACCTCATCAACCTGCGAAAATACAAATTCCAGAGCTTTTATATGCCCGTTGTGGACGGGCTGAAAACGTCCGACGAAGAGGCCCCGCCTCATTCAATCACCTCCAATGAGCTTTTCAATTTCTCCGACAAAGCCTCTGGCGATGTCAAGAACTTCCGAAACTATTTCCGGCTCGGGGATGAATCCAACGTCATATTGACTCTGGTGGCGCAGGTGGCGAACGTAGTCGAGGTAGCGAATCCACTTTAAACCCATTTTGCCCCGCCCAACATAGAACTCACGCAGGTACGCTGAGACACGGGCATGGCTCTTTTCCCGCCAGCCGTCACGGTAAAGAACTGCCCTCGCGGCGTGAAACATTGCCAGATAAGCCAGCATGAGAGCCCCGTCATAGACGTTAATTTCAAAGTCTTTACCTGCAGAAATCAGGGTTTCTTTTGCCCGGTTGATGCTCAGCCTGGCCAGCTCCTCGGAAGGTTCAATCCTTTCGAAGTATCCCCTTTCGATGCAGGCCTCAAACCTCATCGATGGACCCCCAAACAGTCAACGAGGCAAGCTTGATGTTCCAGTAGAGGTAGGGGTTTTCATTTTTAAGACGTTTGAGTTTTTTCTCAGTAAGCACCATTAGGTCAACTCTCCTTCCAGTTGCCTCCTCCAGTTTCTCTTGGAGTTCCCCTATCAGGATGGGGCTTTCATTGTCTAGGAGCACCCAGATATCAACATCGCTGTCTTCTCTGTTCGTCCCCTTGGCGAAACTTCCATAGATGCCAAGGGCTTTTATCCAAGGCTGCCTTAGTGGAAGGAGCTTTTTTCGAAGTGTCCAGTAACTTACCTCCCTTTTAAGCTCCCTCCGTGCGTTTTCATCGGACCACTTGAACCTTCTTCCCTCCTTCTCTATAAGTCCATCTTCAGCGAGCTCCTTGAGGTAGGAGGATACTGTACCCTTGCTCACCCCCAGTTTCTTGGCTACTTCCTCAACCCCGAAGGTGTCCCTTTCGAGTATATCACCAAGAATCCTTACCCTTTTCTCCGTCGTGAATAACCTGCTGAGCATGTCCATAACTCTCGTTCAATCTTTTTGAACGTTTCGTTTAGCTTTACTGAACCAGCTTCACCCCAACCTCATCCCCGACCTTCAGGCCGAGCTTATCAGCGGCACTCCCCTGATTGACGGCTATCTCAAGGTAGCCGTGGCTTCCGGGCAACGCCAGTAGCTCGCCGGGCTTCACCTGACCGTAGGTCTCAAGATATGGGAGCTTAAGCCCCAAATCGGGCAGTTCAACTTCTCCGGGCAGTTCATAATTCTCAAGATTCAGCACCACGTTCCCGAAGTCATCGATGTAGATGACCCTGAGAAGCCATGTATCACCCGAGCGCTTCGGTTCAACCTCAATTATATTCAGGCTCTCCAGGTCGATTTCCTGACCGAGTCTTCCGGGTTCATACCCCAGGGTCAGCAGAGCTCCTGCAGGCCCGAAAACATCCCTGCCGTGGAAGGTTGAGCTCACTTTTCTCCCGATGATGCCCTCCATTCTTTTAACGTCAATCTCATAGGCTGCTCTGGCCTCAATCCATCTCATCGGCAGCGTCGCCAGCCCGTTATCCGGAACCACCAGGAACTGCCTCCCTTCAACTATAATGGCCCTCCTCCCCGTGCCGACCCCTGGGTCTATAACCCCGACATGAACGGTATTGGGTGGGTAGTACTTCACCGCCTGCTCCATCACGAATGAACCCTCAAGAATGGAATGCCGCGTGATGGAATGGCTTATGTCAATGAGCTTTGCTTCGGGGTTTATGCTCAAAATTGCGCCCTTCATCTCCCCCACGTAGGGCCCTCTGAGGCCGAAGTCGGTGGTCAGGGTTATGATATCCGGGATGAGGTGCTCCTCAAGCCCTGTTTGCTGCCCGAAAGTTAATGCTAACGTCCTATCACCTGTCATGCCACCACCTAAAACTTATTAACCTGAAGGTTTAAGAGGATTTGGAATGGTGCTCATGAGGAAGCTCCTGCCGCTGGTGCTGGTACTCATTATTCTGGCCTCAGGATGCCTGATCAAACAGCCCGCCAGGGTTAGTTTTAAAATCGATAAAACAGTCCTCAAACCTGGCGAGGATTTCCACGTGATAGTTACCATCAACAACACGGGCAAGGTTGCCCTCGTTGGTGCCAATCTGCTCCTCAAAGATGACAGGTTCCAGGTTCTGCAGGCTCCGAGATTCCCGTCCCCCCTGAAGGTGGGGGAGAGCGTCGAGCTGATGTGGATTTTAAAAGCTCCGGAAAAACCGGGAGTTTACAACCTTTACCTGCCCCTCGAACTGGAGGATGAGCTGCACAGGTCATGGGGCGGCTTTTACGGCCAGTTCTCCATCAGGGTGGTGAAGGAGGAGGTTCCGATTCCAAGCAGGGGTGTTGAGATGAACATCACGGTTCCATCAGAGGTCAGCGGCGGGAGCGAGTTTGATGTTGAGGTGTCAATATACAACCGCGGAGCAAACAGCATCGATATCTACAACGTCTCCCTCTCACTCCTCGATGGCATGAGTGTTGTGGAAAGGGGAAGGATCCCGTCGACGCTCCAACCGAAGTCCTTGGAAAAGATAACATACAGAATTAAGGCCCCCTACCGCTATGTCTCGGGCTACATCTCAGCCACCCTGAGATATGTCTCAAAAGATACCGTGAAAACCCTCGTGGAGAGCTCCAAGACCGTGGTCATATGGAAGCCGTGGAACGTCTCGAATGCGGTTCTCATGAAGGCATACGGGACAAAATACCACTGGATTACCGACGAATACATCGTTGATGCATACTGGAATCAGAAGTACAACTCCACATCACGCTTCAACCGCACCGCCCTCAGACCCTATGCGCTCCCCCTCATCAGAAGGGCAAAATCGGATTACGAAGCTGCAGTTGCAGTTTACAACTGGATCAGCTGGATGTCCACCCGGAAAAGCGGGAACATCACCCTCGACCCCATGGAGATGATAGAGCGGAAGGAGAGCTTTGGATACACCGAGGGGCAGATACTCTTCACGGCCATGATGCGCTCGCTTAACATCCCCTCAAGGATAGTGAGCCTCTACAACGGCGAAGACTGCACCATAGACCCAGTCTCGGAGGTTTATATATCCGGAAAGTGGTATGTGGTTGATTTCAGGCACGGATTCATCGGAACAAGGGACGATTACCTCGCAACCCCCTACTTCCCGAGGATATACCAGCTGCTCACGGAGGAAAATTACAAGCTGGTGGCTCAGAGCCCGGAGGAGATGAAGGGACACGAGCACGTGGATGTAACCCCTGAGTATCTTGTCAACATTGATGAAAGGCTCTCAGATATTGTCTTCGAAAGACTGAATCCAACCCTCAGATCAAAGGTCAATAAGGTTCTGCTCAGACTGGACGAGAACGAAAGACTGTATGCACTCTTTCTATTCGCCTCCGCCCCAGAGAAAGACCTGAACAACGTCCTCGGCAACTACAGCGAGGGGAGGATTGAGAAAAGGATAAAAGTGCTCTATGAGTTTTACAAAAACATGCCGTGGTCTGAAAACTTCATGAAATACTGGAAGCTCTTTGCGGGTGAGGAATGATGATAGCGGTGCTTCGCTTGGGACACAGGCCCGAGAGGGACAAGAGGATAACCACCCACGTCGCTTTAACGGCGAGGGCATTTGGAGCCGATAAAATAATAATCGCCGCCGAGGAAGACGGGCACGTCAGGGAGAGCGTCGAGGACGTCGTTAGGAGGTGGGGTGGGCCTTTCATCATAGAGTTTAACCCCGGCTGGAAGAGGATTTTGAGGGAATGGAAAGGGAAGGGCGTTATCGTCCACCTCACGATGTACGGAATCCACATTGACGACGCTATTCCAAGGATCAGGGGAGAGCTGAAGGATGGCAGGGACGTTCTCATCGTAGTCGGTGCAGAGAAGGTGCCCAGGGAGGTCTATGATATCGCCGATTACAATGTTGCCGTTGGAAACCAGCCCCACAGCGAGGTCGCAGCATTGGCGGTCTTCCTGGACAGACTCCTTGATGGAGAGGCCCTGAGAAAGAGCTTTGAGAACGCGAAGCTCAAAATAGTCCCGCAGGAGAGGGGCAAGAAGGTAATCGAGCTGGAGTGATGGACATGGTTCTCAACCGCTATCGAGGAAACGTAAAGGGCTACCTTGAAGCCATCGTCAGACCACTCGCGAGGGCCGGCGTTACACCTAACCAGATAACGGTTCTCGGCCTGCTGATAAGCCTCGTCGGTGCTTACTTCTTCTACCGCGGCGAACAGGTCATAGCGGCCCTCATTCTGCTCTTCGGCTCGCTGATAGATGCACTCGACGGGACTCTCGCAAGATTAACCGGAAAGACGAGCCGCTTTGGGGCATTTCTCGACTCCACCCTCGACAGGATAAGCGATGGTGCTGTGCTCTTCGGAATAGCCCTCGGAAACCTTGTGGACTGGCGCGCTGCGTTCATAACTTTCATGGGGAGCTACCTGGTGAGCTACGAGAGGTGCAGGGCCGAGCTTGCCGGCTCCGGAAGGCTGGCGGTTGGCATAGCCGAGAGGGCCGAGAGATTGCTTATAATAATCATCACCGCGCTCTTCGGCCGCGTTGAGTACGGTGTCTATGCCGTCGCAATCCTCGCGTGGATAACCGTTCTCCAGAGGCTCTACGCGGCATATCAGAGGCTCAGGGAGTGAAAAAAGAAGGGGATGACGAGAATTTCGCTATGCGAGCCGCTGAAAGCGGCCATGAAGAGCCCTGCCGTTGCTGACCCTTCACCTCTCCATTAAACCCTTTACAAGCTCAACAACCTCGCCCAGTTTCGAAACGATGAAGTCGCAGTTGCCCCACAGTTCCCGCTTCGTGGCATTTGGATCGAGGAGGACGCTCAGCATTCCAACGTTTTTGGCACCGACGCAGTCCTTTGCAGGATTATCACCCACGTAGATGGCTTCCTCCGGCTTCACACCGGCTTTCTCAAGGGCGAGCCTGAAGGGGGCCGGGTGGGGCTTGTAAAATCCCGCATCCTCACACGTCGTTATTGAGTCAAAGAGATCGTAGATGCCCAAAGCTTTGAGGTGGGCTTTGATGTAGTCGTTGTCCGAGTCGGTTATGATGCCGAGATGGAGACCGAGAGCCTTTAGAGACCTGAGAGTCTCCAGAGCATCGGGGAAAAGCTCCCCATGGCGCTCGTGCATGGATATGTTTATCTCCCAGAAGTCCTCCGGAACTGTGAAGCCGTGGCGCTCTGCAATTTTCCTCAGGGCTTCTGTATCAACGTCCCTTATCCTCACGTATGGCCTCCCCGCAAGCTCCCGGAATCTCCTGCCTGTCTCCTCCTCGTATTCACCCCAGACCATTAAATAGTCGAGCTCACTCCTGCCGGCTTTTCTGAGAACCTCCCTCATGATGTTCTGATGGGTGATGTTCTCCCCTCTTTTGGTTATGAGCGTGCCCACGAAGTCAAAGAAGACGGCTTTAAGCATGGCCACCACCGATTTCATAGGGATCAGGAAGGTTAAAGACTTTTCGGCACCTGCAGGCGGCTGGCATAAAGACAATTCTGCTATGAAAAATCTTCAAAAACTTGCATTTGTGATGGAAAATCCTTGGAAAGATTTTTATCCCTTCAGGACTTCCGAAGGTGAAAGGATGGGAGGTGGTGAAACTCGAAGCGATTCTCCTTGTCTGGGGTGTTAGAGATGAGGTACTGAGGCGGCTCCCGGTTGAGGGGTACTGGCTCTACGGAGAATACGACTTTATAGCCAGGGTGGAATTCAGGGATGAGTCCGAGATGGAGGCATTTGAGCGGGAGCTGAGGCATATAATCCACGGTGGAACCTTCAAGTTGATCCCTGTAGAACTCTCAGCAGTTAAGGATGGCGAAGGCAGAAGGATAAGCATTCTGGAGGGCGTTAAAGCTTTGGCCCCATAACGCCTTTTCTTTTCAGTTCTTCATACGCCCTCCTGAGAACCTCCCTGATTATATACCTTCTGTTGAGTCCGCCGAGTCTGTATGCTGCCTTTCTCAGACTTCCGGCTTTTAGGAAGAGCTCCAGGAGCCTTCTGTCATTGTCGGACAGGTTCAGATGCCTCAACGCCAGCTCCGCAATCTCGGCCGGGTTGTTGCCCTCGTAGGGAAAATCCGAGGATAGAATCTCCCTCCCGAACTTTTCCTTCAGCTCAAACTGCACAACTGCAACCTTTGTATCGGGTTTTATGTTTTTATAGTGCCTCTTTAGGGCATCGATGAGCTCTCCCCTGCTTCTGAAGCCATCCATTTTCGCATCGTCATCCGTCAGCTCGCCGATGATTTTTTCCTCCACACTCTTTATAACCGCCCTTCCAAGAACATAACCCCCGGAATGAATCAGAACCTCATCGCCCGGCCTGAGGTTTATCCTCCCGATTCTGACCGTTGCTGTTTTCCTCCCGCTCAGAATAAGCTCCCTGTACCTGCCGTCGAACTTCAGGTTCCTCATTTCCTCTCACCGGGTCTCAGAAGCCTGAATTTTATTGCTATCACTCCATATCTGTTCTCCTTCCACTTCGGATACATGCCGTGGAACCTCTTCAGGGCAGCATCAAAGCCCGGATTATCGGGGAATATCTTTTCAATGGGCTCCTCCCTCAGCACCTGTCTGAAGGTTTCGTATCGTTTGACGGTGGTAACCTCGGCGGGCACCTCTCCGTTGAACAGTATCTTATCCCCCGGTTTTATGCCTCTGAGCTGGGGATAGGCGACTCTAACCTCAATCCTCTTTTTTCCGCCCTTTATCATGCTGAGGTATTCCTCCCTGACCCTGAGCTTATACACCTTCATCTTCCTCAACCCAAACTCTCAGCAGAGTTTAAAAGTTTAGCTGGGGAAAGTTTTAAAGCGTTTGATGACAAGATTATTCAAGGTGGGAACATGAGAAAAGCCCAGGCCGCTCTGGAGTATCTCTTCATACTGGCAGCAGCTCTGGTTCTGGTTGCCATGGCAGCGAGGGTTATACTCACCAGCACCAAAAACATCAACGAGGCAATAGCAAACTACACCCAATCCGTCAGGGAGCAGGTTCTGGAGAATCTGTGAGGTGGAAGGATGGGCGAACCGTTTCTGTCCGTTTTCACCATTAGTCCGAGTGCTCCGGCGGTCAGAACGGATCTTTCCGGGAGGTAAAACGATGCAGGAGCTCCTTTTAATCATCCTCGGGATTGTTATGGGGATTCTCACATCATACACAGACCTTAAAACCGGCTTTATAGATGACCTCCACGTTTTCCCCTTTGCTGCGGCGGGCATTATATACTACCTTTACGAGGGTCTTTTTGTGAAGCATAACACCTTCTTAGCATTTTCCGGCGTGATGGGTTTTGCCGCTGGCCTGCTTCTGGGTCTGCTCCTGTACTTTCTCGGCGGCTGGGCATCCGGTGATGTTGTTATCCTTGCGGGCTTTTCCGCTCTTTTCCCATACGCCTCCAGCTATGCTAAGATTGCAGCTCCCTACAGCGTTAATTATCCCCTCCATGCGGTTACATTAATGCTCAACAGCATCATAGCGATTTTTCCGGTGGTGTTTATCTACGCCACGGGGGTCATAGTCATCCGCAGGAAGACCGGCGAGCTCAGGGAAATTTTCTTCAACCGGGCAAATCTCTCGGTTGAGGTTGCCCTCTGGATTATGGGCGCAATGGGCATCACGCTGATTCTGGAGAATGTCTCAGGCGCTGCCATTAACACGGCCATCCGCTACGTCCTGACGGTCATACTGATCTTCATCCTCGGAAAAAGGAGGAGGGTGGGGGATGCCATCGGTGCGGCTTCTGTTGTTTACATGACCTACAGCTATGGGACTGCGGCAATAACAGCATTTATCAGGCTGCTCGTTGTCCTTTATCTCTTCAAGGTATTTCTTTCGGTGGTATCTTTCATGAGACGGGAGGTTCTGGTTGAGGAGAAGCCTGTTGAGGACATTGAGGAGTGGGATATCCTTGGAGAGTGGCTCTATGAAATGGACGGAAAAATCTTCAGGGACAGGGAGGGGTTTTTTGACAAACTAAAGAGGGCGGTTTCGGAGGGGAATCTAAGCCATCTGATGCCAAAATACGAAAATGTCATCGCATCCCCGACAGCTGAGGGGTTAACCAAGGAGCAGATTGAAAAGCTCAGGAGGCTTGTTGAGGAAGGGAGGCTGGAGAACCGATTTCTGGTCAAAAAGTCAATGCCTTTTGCTCCGGCGCTGTTTCTGGGATTTCTTATTTCGGTATTTTACGGCGATTTGTTCTGGTGGATATCCCTCAAGATGAGCGGTCTTTAAAGCTAACCTAGGAGTCCTTCGATAATCTCCCTGACCTCCCACAGGCTTTCGACGTTGTGATCCCCTTCAACCCCCTCGTGGGGATTTATGGCTATGCTGACGTCTGCCTCCATAAACATCGCTATGTCGTTGAAACCATCCCCCACGGCCACGGTAAGCTCGGGTTTCAGCTTCTCCTTGAGCTCTCTCAATATGGCTCCCTTGCTCTTGAAGTCCACTATGGGGTTTACCTTACCCGTAACGACGCCGTTCTCATCGAAAATAAGCTCGTTGGCAAAGACATAGTCAACATCCAGCTCCCTGGCGATTCTCTCCGCAAGGCACATCAGTCCGCTGCTCAGTATGGCTATTTTAAAGCCGTTTCTCCTGAGAAACTCTATGAGCTCCCTTGCACCATCCATGTACTCAACGCTTTCAGCCCACTCCATTATCTCCTCCCTCGTGTGTCCCCTCCAGAGGGATGCATCGAGCTCGGCCCATTTGACGTAATCAAACTCCCCGGCAAAAAAGCGCTCTGCATACTCCTTCCCCTTCTCCCAGGTCCCAAAGCGCTTGTGCAGTTCCACCCAGCTCGACACCGATTTTACGAGGGTTCCCTCAAGATCAAAGGCTATCAGCTTCATTCCTCTCACCGCTCCCCTACCAGCCGTGCTCCCCGACGAGGGGCACAAAGGCAACTCCCCCGTGGTTGATTATCCTCCTTCTCCCCTTCTCGTCCAGCTTCACAACCTCAAGCAGCTCCTGCCAGAGATGATATGAACCCACAGGAATCAGCAGCTTCCCCCCGGGCTTCAGCTGCTCCACGAGCGGCTCCGGAACCTTCGGCGCTCCCGCCGTAACGATTATTCTATCGTAGGGTGCTTCAGGAGGAAAGCCCTTCGTGCCGTCTCCGGGTATGACATGAACTATCCCTTCATATCCGGCCCTTTTAAGGTTTTTCCGTGCAAACTCAACCAGTTCAGGAATTCTCTCGATGGTGTAGACGTCTGTCCTGACGATCTCGGCTATCAGCGCGGCATTCCACCCGCTCCCCGTGCCGACCTCAAGGACTTTCATGCCTTCCTCCAGCTCCGCCAGCTCCAGCATTATCGCCACCATGTGTGGGGCGCTTACCGTCTGTCCGGCAGGAATCGGCAGGGGCTCATCAACATGCGACCACTGTGCGCTTTCCTCCGGCACGAACTTATAACGCGGCACCTTGAGAAAAGCTTCTTTAACCTTTTTGCTTTTTATTATTCCTTCCCTCTCAAGGGCTTCAACCCTTCTCACCCATTTGAGGTAGAGCTCCTCCTCGTTCATGAGTCTCACATCGGCATTAAGATATTTTAATTTTGCCTCATGTGTATGTTCTGGATGATGGTTTGTTAAGCTTCTAACTCTAAACTCTAAACTCAAAACCCAGAACCTAAAATCTACTTTAAGTTTTGATTTAAGCCTTAAGTCCGGAGAACAAAAGCGGAGGACTAGTGGCCGGCGGCGTCCCCGGTTTCCCGCCCCCTCTCGGAGGGCAGTACACCCGGGATCGCTGGCGGGCTTAACTTCCGGGGTCGAAACGAGACCGGGTGTGACCCCGCCGCTATGACCGCCGTACCGATACATACTCCCGGAGATGGATTTATAAGCTTTGCGGTTGAAGAATGCCCCGTATGGAGGAGGAGATTCTGAAACTTCTGACGGCACTGAGAGGCAGGACGCCTTTGACACCCGAAAAGCGGGTTAGGGATTTTCAGCTTAAAGTCCAGAGAATTAAAAATGGCGAGCCGGCTGAGCTTGAGGGATTCCTCCTCCTGAGAAAAACCCCTCATGCCCCGGATGATGCGGTTTATTACATTCTTTCCCCCCTCCAGCCCTCTGACCTCCAAAAAGCCTCCACGACATCATATTTAATACTCAGGATAACGGAGAACAGCAGAATCTCAGGCAGCGTGAGGAGCGGGAGCTACGTTCGGGTCTCCGGCTTCATGGACTCCTACCCCTACGGCACGCTGAGGATGCTGAATGTGGCCGAGCTGAGGGGTGGGGACTACTCGGAATACTGGCTTCAATACGATGAGATTGCCCTGAGCAAAAAAGAGTTTGAAAATCTGTTCATGGACACCATCTATGCCAGCTATGACTTTGAGAAGGCCTTTCTTTACTCCCTCTTCGCATCCCCCCGGATAGTGGGTTCGAACAGAAAATGGGGGGAGGGGGTTACCTTTTCGACATTCAAGGACAGGGACAGAATTGTTCTCTCCATATGGGAGGCCGTGAAATACATAACGGGACTCTTTCCGAGGGAGCTTTCTCTGAGGAAGGAGAAGAGATGGCATTTCGTGGATGAACACCTTGATCTGGATTTTGTGGCATATCTGCCGGAAACTCCTGTCAGGTATTACTCCCCCTTTTCCAGAACCGTGCTCAAAAATGAAATACCCGCCCCGAAATGGGCGTTCAGATATTTCAAATCAAAGGATGCTGTTTTTTTAACGCCGAAAAAGGCAAAAATCCTGCCCGATGATCCCCTCGCATACCTCTCAGAGGTGCCTTTCATCCTGAATGAACCCGTGGGGTATGAAAAGAACCGCGAGCTTGAGCAACTCATTCCAAACGTTATAGCCACGATATTCAAAGAGAGGGCAAAAATGGCGTCAATGAGCCTGGGGGATAGAGAACTCAGGATTTTCAGGGAGCGATTTGAGGACTGGATTATGAAGAACCGCATGGAATACGGCGAGAAGTTCGATGCACTGAGGCTGAGCGGCATGCTCTTCGAGACCAACACGCGCTTCCTCCTTAGCACCCATCTCCTCGGATCAATGGCCAGGTTCGAAGGTGGTCTGAGAAGGAGCACAATAAGCGACGTCCTAATTATAAATCAGGAGATTCTTGACACATGGATGAATGAGATACCCCCTGACATCCTGATGAAGGCGGTCAAGGACTATGAAAGATATATAAGCGGGGATAGGAGAGCCAACATAGCTCTGGGCATATTCATGGATCTGGAGGCAACATCTGCCGACGGCAGTGTCTCAAGGGAGGAATTTCACAGCGCCCTCATCAGGTATGGATTCAAAGGGGGCGATGCGGCGAAAATCATTGAGCGCCTCCTGCGCGAGGGCTACCTGTACGAGCCGTTTGCCGGAAGGCTGAGGATGATAAAGTAGGTGGTGGCATGAGCAGGAAAAAGTTTCTCCGTCAGAAGGAGCAGAGGGAAAAGCGCAGAATCGCCCGTGAGAGGATAGACATACTTTTCACCCTCGCGGAGAGGGTTTTTCCCTACGAACCCGAGCTGGCCAACCGCTACGTGGAGATAGCCCTCGCAGTTCAGCAGAAGGCGAGGATAAGGATGCCGGGGAAGTGGAAGCGTCGCTACTGCAAGAAATGCCACTCCTTCCTAGTTCCGGGAAAGAACACAAGGGTAAGACTGAGGAGCCGGCCCTACCCCCACGTCGTGATCAAATGCCTCAACTGCGGATACATCATGCGCTACCCGTATTTGAGGGAACAGAAGGCGCGGAGAAGGGACTCCATGAAGGAAGCGACCGGCGGAAATGAGGGACAGACGAGTGTTAAAGGAGGCAATCACTCGGGCTCTGAGTGAACCACCGCCACGGCCCTAACGGGGCTCCCTGAGCCGCCCTCTATTTTCAGAGGAAAGGCCATAAATGTGAACTCCATGTCCAGAAGAACTTCGAGGTTGGTCAGGTTCTCGAAAATCGGAACGTCTTCGCTGAGAAGTATTCTGTGAACGGCATCGTCGCCGATGCTCATCGCATCTGTACCGACGGCTTTTGCCCCCTCAGCCACCAGGAACAGCGCCACCTCCGGCGAGAGCTCCCTCCCCCCAGTTAAGAACAGCACAATTCTGCCAAAATATCCCTCGTCCGGAATCTCGTCGAGCCTTATGGGCCCATTCCCATCCCTAACATCTAGAACGATACCCTCTCCGATGAACTTCTCAAGCGGCATCTCATCAACCGTCTTTCCCCCGGGGATGAAGTGCGCCGGGGCGTCAACGTGCGTTCCCGAGTGCTCGCCAAGCTTGAGGACGTTCATGTAGTAGCCGTCCCTGTCAATGACGGCCCAGAGCCTGACGCTAACCGGCGGGTCATCCGGATAGGAAGGGGTATCGTCCGAGAGGGGTACCGAAAGGTCGACTATCATGGAAACACCAACCATTCTAACAACTTTCTCCTAAAAAACCTTTTCCGGGACTTTCAGCGGGAAACGTTCCAAAGACACAAAATTGGTAACCCAATGGTTTTAAGGTGCGGTTCCTATGGTCAACCGGTGATGAATATGGACTGCACGAAGGACTACTGCGTTAGGGACATATCGCTCGCCCCGAGCGGGGAGAAGAAGATAGACTGGGTTTCGCGCTTCATGCCGGTTCTCCAGAGCATCAGAAAGGATTTCGAGAGGAGAAAGCCCTTCAAGGGAGTGAAGATAGCGACGACGCTCCACCTTGAGATGAAGACGGCTTTCCTTCTCATGACGCTCAAAGCTGCCGGTGCGGAGGTTTCCGCCGCCGCGAGCAACCCCCTCTCGACCCAGGACGACGTCGTCGCGGCACTGGCCAAGGCAGGCGTCAAGGTCTATGCCATTAGAGGAGAGGATCGGGAACAGTACTACGAGTTCATGCACAAAGCTCTGGACATAGAGCCCAACATCATCATAGACGACGGGGCCGACATGATAAGCACCCTGATGAGGGAGAGGCAGGAGCTCGCCGATGGGGTCTGGGGCGCGAGCGAGGAAACCACCACAGGAGTGATAAGGCTCCGCGCGATGGAGAAGGACGGCGTTCTGAAGTTCCCCATTATAGCCGTGAACGACAGCTATACCAAGTACCTCTTTGACAACCGCTACGGCACCGGCCAGTCAACGTGGGACGGAATCCTTAGGACGACGAACCTCCTCATAGCCGGCAAGAACGTCGTCGTTGTCGGCTACGGCTGGTGCGGCAGGGGAATAGCGATGAGGGCTAAAGGCCTCGGAGCTACCGTCATAGTCGTCGAGGTTGACCCGATTAGAGCGTTAGAGGCGAGGATGGACGGCTTCCTCGTCATGGACATGAAGGAAGCCGCTGAGGTCGGAGACATCTTCATCACCTCGACGGGCGACATCAAGTGCATTCGGGGAGAGCACTTCAGGGTCATGAAGGACGGTGTTATCTTAGCGAACGCCGGCCACTTCGACGTTGAGATATGGAAGCCGGACCTTGAGGCTCTTGCAGTTGAGATAAACCAGCCGAGGCCGAACATAACCGAGTACAAAATGGCGGACGGAAGGAGGCTCTACCTGCTCGCCGAGGGCAGGCTTGTGAACTTAGCGGCCGCTGACGGCCACCCCGCGGAGATAATGGACATGAGCTTCGCCCTGCAGGCGAAGGCGGCAGAATACATACTGAACAACCACGAGAGGCTTGAGCCAAAGGTTTACGTGCTCCCGAGGGAGATAGACGAGATGGTGGCGAGGATTAAGCTCTCAGCCATGGGAATAAAAATCGAGGAGCTCACTGAGGAGCAGAGGAAATACCTTGAAAGCTGGGAGCACGGGACTTAATCCCTCCATTTTTCTTTTGGTGATGACTATGAACTTCGAGTCATTCAAACTCGTTCCTGTAGGATACGTGAGAAAGGAAACCGAGACATACATTGAAATCCTCCCCGAGTTCAGGGAGGCCATGGAAGGCCTCGCCGAGGGCGACTGGGTAAAGCTGATACTCTGGTTCCACGCCAGCGATAAGCCAGAGAAAAGGAGAATCCTGAAGGTTCATCCATACAACAACCCGGAGAACCCGCTCAGGGGTGTTTTTGCCACGCGCTCGCCGGTCAGGCCTAACCTGGTAGCGCTCTACGCCGTCAGGATAAACCGCATCGAAGGAGAAAAGCTCTACATCGACCCGATAGACGCTATGGACGGAACTCCCGTCATTGACATCAAGATACTCGTGGAGAGGCTCGACTGCCCGAAGGAGGCCATCATCCCAGAGGAGGAGCTCGATATACCGGCATCAAGGCAGGTTGGAGAGGTCAATTTGATACCCAGAAAAAGCGAGCATCTCGACGAGCTTGAGGAGGTCCTCCCGGAGGAATACGAGGTGCTGGTTCTTGAGCTGGGGCCGAAGACAACGGTGCTGACGGCAAAGGAGCTCGCGGAGCTCATTGAAGCGCTGGAAGAAATCTACGAGAACCTGCCGAAGGAGGGGCTCAGAACACGTGCAAAGCGCTCGCCTTGAAGCTAACGTAGACCTCCTTTCCCTTTTCTATTCCCATCTCCAGCATCGAGGAGCGGGTTATGAATGCCCTGAGCTCGACACCCCCGCTTTTCAGCCTCACCCTCACAAGGGGGCCGAGCTCTTCAACGGCATCAACCTCAGCTTTGAACTCGTTTCTCGCGGAGGTTTTTATGGGTTCGAGGGACAGTATTATATCCTCGGGCCTCAGGCCGGCTCTGACTCTTCCTTCAGCTTCCTCAGGGAGTTCTATCTCCAGCCCGTTGGCCTTCAAAATCCTCCCTTCCGCGATGCCCTCAATTATGTTCTCAAAGCCGAGAAATTTTGCGACCTCCTCATTTGCGGGCCTTGAGAAGACATCTCTAACGGTTCCTGTCTGAATGAGCTGGCCGTTGAGCATGACCCCAACGCGGTCGCCCAAGCTCACAGCCTCCTCGAAGGAGTGGGTTACATGCAGAGCTGTAAAGCCGAGCTCTTTACGCCAGCGCTTCATCTCACCTATGAGCTTTCCCCTCGTCTGGATGTCGAGATTGGCAAAGGGCTCGTCCAGAAGAAGGAGCTCCGGCTCTATAACCAGCGCCCTCGCTATCGCGACCCTCTGCTGCTCCCCGCCGCTCAGCGTTTTTGGCTTCCTGTGAAGGAGGTGACTTATACCGAGAACGTCCGAGATTTCCCGGATTTTTCTGTCTATCTCGGATTTTGGGACTTTTCTGATTTTCAATCCGTAGGAGATGTTGCTGTAAACTGTCATGTGGGGGAAGAGGGCGTAGTTCTGGGGGATATATGCGAGACCTCTCTCTTCAGGCGCCAGCTCGGTTATATCGGCTCCGTTCATGAAAATTCTGCCCTCATCCGGACTGAATATTCCGGCAATAACCTCCAGAAGGAGTGTCTTCCCTGCTCCGCTTGGCCCGAGTATGATGAAATACTCGCCCTTTTTAACCTCAAAGCTAATTTCCCTGAGCCTGAATTCCTTCCAGTCCTTGGAGATTGATTTCACCTCAAGCATTTGCCTCCCTCCCCACCAGCCATCTCAGCATTATGAAGATTGTCAGGCTCATCACCACCAGAATGACGGATATCGGCCGTGATGATCTCAAGCCGTAGTTGTTGAAGTACTCCATCACAAGAACCTGGGCGGTTTTTGGATAGTATGCAACGATGAGTATAGCGCCGACCTCGCTTATAGCCCTCGCCCACGTCATTATGGCCCCGCTCAGAATCGAAGACAGTGCCATCGGCAGGGAAACTGTAAAGAATGCTTTCATCTGGGAGGCTCCAAGGGTTCTTGCCACATGCTCAAGCCTCTCATCAACAGCCAGAAACCCATCCCGGGCTGCGTTTATTGTGAACGGCGCGGAAACGAAGAGCATTGCAGCGATTATGCCGGTGTAGCTGTCGAGTATGGCGCTTGAAAACGTCACAAGCAGCATTATGCCAACAACGGAATGCGGTATGACGATTGGGACATCAACAACGGCCTGAATAAGGCTTTTCCCTCTGAACTCCCTCCTTGCAAGGACATACCCCAGAGGTACTCCAAGGAGCAGGGCTATTAAGGCGGTGGCAGTTGCAGTAAAGAGGGAATTTCTCAGGGCCTCCAGCACGAGGGGGTCATGCAGAGTTCTTACAAGCATTCCCCAGTCTGAAGCCTGTTTGGTGAAAATAACAGCCAGCGGGAGGGCTATATATACTATCAGAAAGCTGCCAAGGGCTGCGAAGAGATAGATGGTGTAGTCACGTCTCACCTTTTCACCTCCGGTCTGGGGAAAAATCTGCCTCTGGTCTTCATGAACTCCCGGTATTCGTCTCCCCAGTGCTCAATCAGTTCATTCTCCTCAAGCCCGGCGAGCTTCTCCCAGAGGAGTATCATGAATGCGTAGGCAATCAGACCGGGAACGCTGAGGAACCAGAGGGCTATCCCAAACCCCATAACTATGAACGCCGAATAAAATGGGTGCCTGACGTATCTGTACGGCCCGTCCTCCATCAGCCTCCTGAAGTCGGAAGGCCGGTCGTGGGTTTTCGGGAAGAGGGAGTGAACGTAAAGAGCAAAAATGGATGATGAGAGCGTTAGAATCGCCCCCGAAACACGCATTATCCTTGCCTTCTCTCCCCCTATCGGAGGATAATGGAACAGCATGGAGAATGGGATGAGAATAAAGAAAACCGCAAAGACCAGCCTTCTGAACTTCCAGCTTTCCATGTTCCCACCGCTTGAAGTTGAGCAGGGAAAAATAAAAACCTCACCTTTCCACCTTCACCAGATCCCTTATCTCCTCAGGCACGTTTCCGAACGCTATGGGGGGATTGAGGAAGTCCTGATAGTTCTCCTTGAAGGTTTTCTTCCCGTTCTCGCCGAGGAGGTATCTGAGGAACTCAAGGGCAAGCTTTTTGTGCGGTGCATTCCTGAGAACCGTGATGCCGTAGACTATTGGCTTGGCCTTTATGGTCTTCCCGGTTGACCCTATGGTTATGCTAACCTGCCCGTAGTAGCTGCCCTTTTTGAAGTCCCTGAGGTTTATCTCATCCGGCAGGGTTATGTACCTGAGGTGGTGCTGCTCGGCAACGCTCTTGTAGATGAAGTAGTAGTCGAGGCTTCCGCTCTCGACGAGACCCGTTAGGTCGGTCTCCTTCGGCCTTATAACCACACGTTTATCCTTCACCTGTATCTCCTTCGGCGCATAGATATGGGTTCCGTTGGCGATTATATTGGTGTTTTTCTCGATTAAGGTCTCAAAAATCGGTTTTCCATAGTAGAGGTCGGCCAGCTTGGTCACCATGACGGAGCGGTATCCGCAGGGGTCCTGGTTCGGGTCGCTGAAGCCGAAGCTAACATCGGGTTTTGCGAGGATTTCATACCAGTTATTGGAGTTTATCTGATTGGCATATTTGCTCCTGTTTGTGAAGGCAATGACTATCTCGTTCGTTGCAAAGAGAACGTAAAAGTCGGTATAGTTTGGAACGAGCATCTGGGGAATGAGGGTGTAGTCTGCTGTGGCCACGATATCTGCCTTTTTTCCGAGGTCCGTTACCTTTCTAACGGCCTTTACACTCCCGCTTGCCTCATCCTGAAAGGTTACTCTGGTCTTGAGGTTTTCCTCAGCATATTTGGTGAATTCATCTTCCAGATTCTTTAATGGAAGGCTGAGCGAGCCCGCGTGGAATATTATGAGCTTTGTCTCTGATGTTCCTGTTTCGGTACCCGTGCTGTTTATACATCCCGCAGCCACGACGGCCAGAAGCATGAGACCTATTAAAATCAGCGCCCTCTTCATGGAACCACCAGTAAACTACCCGGAGCTGGGTATTTAAACATTTTGAGCAAACAACAGCATTAACGTAAATGATTTTGTTTTCCAGCACACCCCCTCCAGTTGTACTGCTGGGAGGTTTTAGGTGCCAAGTTAGGGGAGGAACTTCTATTCGAACTACGGGGGACTCCGCTGAGGTGCATATCCCTTGCTCCCGGGAGCTCGGAGAAAATGGGTCAATCTCGCCGCAGCTTTTCTCTCCTCTCAACCAGTTCATCAACCAGCTCCCTGAAATATCCATAGAACTCGCTTTTCCTCAGCTTTTCCAGAGCGCTCCAGAACCCGTCGAGGTTCTTAAAACCTGCCCTCTCATACTCATATGCCTGAATCAGCATTTCAAGCTTATCTGCGAATTTAACGAGCCTGCCCTCCAGGCTGAGCTCCTCCTCATACTCCCTCCAGAGCCGGAAGTAGCCTCCGGGATCCGGTGTCTTCAGAAACATCTCCATCACAGCCTTCTTCTCTGCTTTGCCCTTGTCAATGTAGTGCTGCGCTGTCTTCGGTATGTCCGTTATCCTCGCCTCCCCGATATCGTGGAGCAGAGCTATCTTCAGGGCGCGTTCAACATTCACTTCTACACCTCTTGCCTTCAGTTTGTCGGCTAAAAACAGGGTTATGAATGCTGTTCTGAAAGAATGGTCTGCTATGCTCTCCGGATAGGGCACGCCCCCGAGAAGCCAGCCCGTTCTCGGGAGCTTTTTCAGGCTGCCGGCCTCAAGAAAAAGGGAAAGCATGTTCAGTCCTCCGAGGTATACAGGGCCTTCTCGGTTTCAATGGCGCTTGCGATAATGCCGTCCCCAACAAAACGCCCGTACACCTTAACCGCATCGCCTTTACCCACGTAGGGAGTTCCTGGAAATTCTATCCTGAATCCATCTATATGGAAGGTCGTCCTTGAGCTCGGCAGCTCCATGGGCAGAAATTCTATATGCGGCTTATCCTCGATGATGCCCTCCAGGACAACATTTTTGCCCTTAAACCTGCCGTTGGTCAGACTTTCAGGTGTAACGATATAATAGTAATGATGACCGAGCTTCACCCTCTTCGGCATATCAATCACCTAAGACTTATATCGGGATGATTGATTATATTAACGGTGGAGGGTATGATAAAGGTTGCGATTATAGGTGCCGAGAATGTGGGCAAATCGACCCTCATGAATGCACTCATAGGGGGCAGAGTTTCGGAGGTCGAAAACCTGCCCGGAACGACGAAGGGCATCATAAGAAGGCGCTTCGGAAAGCTGAAGATACCCAAGAGCATGAAGAACCCGAAGGGTGGAGCGGATGAGTTCGTGCTGATAGACACAGCAGGGCTTTTTGACCCGGAGAGGGAGTTCAGGGGAAAGGTCCTGAGCGAAGAGAAGTTCAGGGCTCTTCTGGATGAAATAATCTCCTCGGATGTTGTCATACACATGGTAGACGCTCAGTACGGCCTTCACAGGGGTATGGAAAAGCTCCACCACCTCCTCAAGATGCGCTACGATAAACCCATAATAGTTGTGATAAATAAAGTGGACTTAGTGCCGAGAGAAAGGGTCGAGGAGCTCAGAAAGCTCATCAAAAAGCGGCTTGAACAGGATGCAATACCCCTCTCCCTGGTGACGTTTGAGGGCTTCAATGAGCTCCTGAATGCTCTTGCCTATTACGCCCAGTATGTTTAGCAGTTGCAGCTGCACACCTTCACAAGCAGCTTCCTCCTCCTTGGCCCGTCCAGCTCAACGAAAAGAATCCTCTGCCACGTGCCCAGAACCAGCTCCCCCTCCTCCACCGGGACGATGACCTCGGGATTCAGCAGAAGGCCGGCACGGAGGTGGGAGTGGGCGTTGCTGTCTATCCTGTCATGGGCGTATCCGGCCCCCTCCGGAATCAGCTCCTCCATCTTCTCCTTTATATCCAGGAGCAAACCATTTTCGTTCTCATTTATGAGGAGGCCTGTTGTCGTGTGTCTCGTGAATACGACGATAATTCCCTCTGTGATGCCGCTTTTCCACACAAGCCGCTGGACATCACCCGTTATGTCGACAATCTCAAATTTCCGGGAGGTTTCAATGCTGAGCTCGTGGAGCATGCAGTCACCTCCCTCCGAGAAGTCTCAGTATATCCTCAAGAAGCTGCTTTTCACTGGCTTCCATCCCGTCGGAGATATATCTCAATATCACGGCTTTTTCATAAGCCATTATCATCTTCTCATCACCCTTCCTGGGGGCCAGTTCCCTCAGCTGGCTGTAAAGCTCGTCCAGGGTGTCCCTGAAGAGAACCTCATCCCGGTACAGGCCCTCCTCCAGCATGTTTTCAATCAGGCTCTTCACGTATTCGAGGCCGTTTTCATTCTTCTTTCTTCTCCTGAGCAATGTTCTGAGCCCTTTCATTCTCTCACCTTCCTTTCCATAATTTCATTATCGAGGGCCCTCAGGAGGATTTCGGATATAAGAATTGAGGAGAACCTCGGGTCTTTAACCTCAAGTGCAGCGTCTATGGCCTCCGAAAGACTGTTCTCCTTGAGGAGATAGTTGGCAACGTCCGTAAGGGCTATTGAGCGGAGTTTTCTGTCCTTAATCTCCGCTGCGGTTCTCCTGGCACCGTCGATATCTCCCTTAAGAATGCGGTACCTCACAATCTTCACCAAAACCTCCTCACCCGGGGATTTCCTTTCTATGGCACCGATGATTTCGGGGTTTCCTCTCTCCGGATGCTCCAGCAGGTGGTTCATGATGTCCTTCCCAATAACTTCCATCTCCTCGGAGGAGAGTGCATCGATAAATCCCGGGAGCGCTCTGGGGTTTTTCTCAATGAGCGTCAGGGCTATCTCGGAGAGGCTCTCCATGCCCCCTCCGAATTTCCGGATCAGATTGACAGCGGGCTCGGTGGCACCGCTCAGGGCAAACGCCCTCCCCATCTCAACGAGGAAGTCCTCTCCAAACTTCTTTGATAGACGATGGGCCGCCTGCTCCAGCACAGGGATGTACTGGGAGAGGGCGTCCCTGTCCTTCAGATGGAATACCACCTCTTTAAAGGCCAGCTTTGCCCACGGTTTCCTCTCTATTTCCTCTATCATGGTTATCGCTTTCTCATAGCTTCCCAGATGGAGGTGAATCTTTATAAGCTCCAGATATGCCTTTGATCTGTACGGTTCAAGCGTTATGTTATCAAGCGCAAGCCTGCTTTTTCTGAGCCTGTATGCAATCTTTATCTGATCCCTCTCCAGCAGGGATGTGTTTCTCTTTATGATTTCAAGGAGCGTGATATCCTTGAGCTGGAGGTTCTGAATTTCCATCGCAAATATTATTGCGCCGCCTATGTCGCCTGCAGCCACCATATACTTGGCCGCTGTGTGCATGAGCAAATCCCTGTCTCCCTGACCCAGAAGCCTGGAGCCCTCCAGAACCTGCTGAAAAATCCTGTTGGCGGATTTGATGCCGACCTTCTTCAGGGAATAGCCCACAGCTAAAAGTGCCTTGAACATCGTGGGCGGGTCTTCTATGCTGTTTGCGTTTTCGAGGGCCCTTGTGAACGCCAGCTTAAAGTGCTCATCCTTCATCGCAACAAGCCTCTCGCCAATTTTAGCATAGGTGGCTGCCTTCAGGTAGGGGTCCTGAATTATCTCAATCGAAGAAATAATCTCATCAACGAGCATTCTCATCCCCTGTCCGTCCTTGCTATCCCTTTTTCTCTCTCATTCCTATTAACTTTAACGCTGCAAACATTTTTAAGAGGATCAGGGAAGCATGAATTATGTATGCTGTGATATTTGGAAAGAATCCAAGGCTCAGTGAAGCAGAGTTTCATGCATTCATCAGACGTTTCAACCTCAGGGTTAGGGTTATCGAGACATCACGTAACTGGATGGTATTTGAGAGCAGCAAAAAGGTCGAACATCTCTTCAGGAGGCTCGGCGGCTCCCTCAAGCTCGTTAGAATAACCGGTGAGGGTGAAACCGCTATTAAAGAGCTTGAATATGCAAGGTTCTTCACGGTTAGCCTCTACGGCCGGGAGGACTGGAAGCTCTGGAGGAAGCTGGGGAGCGGTATAAAGCGGGCTTTTAAGGCAGAAGGGCCGTCAAAGTTCTTCAAGCCTGCGAGGGTTTATGCAATGCCCTCCGAGCTCATTCTCAAGGGATTTCCTGAGGTGAGGGATTTCGTGTTTCTCTTCCGGGAAGATGGGAGCTTTCTGGTTGGGGAAACCGTTAGAATCACAGACCCATTTGAGCTGAAAAAGCTCGATGTTGAGAGGCCGGTTCAGAGGCCGATGCTTTCCATCCCCCCAAGGCTGGCGAGGATAATGGTGAATCTGACTGAAGTCCCGCAGGGAAATTTTCTTGACCCCTTCTGCGGAATAGGGACGATAGTTCAGGAGTTTGTGCTTCAGGGGCTGAATGCATACGGCAGTGACTCAAGCCCCAAAGCCATCCATGGAGCGAGGGAAAATCTCAAATGGCTTAAGAAAGAGTTCAGAACTAAAAGAAGTGCTCGTTTTGAGGTCTGTGATGCAAGGAAGCTGAAAAAATGCTTCAGAGTAAAATTTGATGCCATCGTCACCGAGTCATACCTCGGGGAACCCCTCAAACACAACCCCTCGAGGGGGGAGGCGGTTGGGATGGCAAACAGGCTTGACAGGTTTTACTTCTCGGTCTTCGACTCCTTTTCAGACGTTATCAAAAGAAAAGGTGTGGTTGTGTTCGTCTTTCCAGCCTACAGGCTGAGGGGAGGGGAAATTTACAGAAAAGATAGGAAATGGCTGGAGAAGCTCGGATTTGAAGTTCTCGGGAGATACACGGATTTTGAGGAGAGGCACCGCCTTGTCAGGGATATACATGTGCTTAAATATAAAAGCTAAACTATTATAAACAGCGAGGTTTAGTTTTATTACGGTGAGAATATGGCCGATATAGTTGTTAAGGTACCTCCAACGGTGGATGAGAGGGTTGCAGATTTAATCGCTGAGGCTATTTCTAAGAGACTGAAGAGCCTGGCTTATGTTAATGAGATTCTCATGAACTCTGAACTGACCGAAGAAGATGCGATAGAACTGGGGAGAAAAGCAAAGAAAGGAAGGGGTCGATACCTTGAAAGAAAGTATTCTTTTGGTAATTAATACAAATGTGCTCTTCTCTTTCTTTGGAAAGTCGACAACCACGAGAGAATTGATATTTCTCCTTTCTGGCAGACTTTTGAGCCCTAAATTTGCCCTCGAAGAACTGGAAGAACACAGAAAGGAAATAATGAAAAAAGCCAGGATTCATGAGGATGATTTCAGACAATTAACAAACGTTCTCAAAGAGCATGTCATATTTGTGGAAGAGGAGTTTTATGCAGAATTTATCCCCTTGGCTTTTGAGATTACTCCAGATAAGGATGATACAGATTTCGTAGCATTAGCTCTAAAGATAAATGCCCCTCTGTGGAGCAACGATAAGAGATTGAAGGAGATAGAGAATATTGAAGTACTTGATACAAAGGAGCTATTGAAATTGCTGGACATCATACCATGACCCTCTCATGCTCCTGCTTCATGCATCTGTGGGCGACCGCTGTTAAGCCAGCCTCCTTAGCCCTCTTGAAAGCCTCACGGCTGTAGGTGTTGAACTGGAACCAGACGACCTTTGCGCCCTTCTCCACAGCCTGCTCGACGTATTCCATGGTGAATTCCGGCCTGACGAAGAGGTCGACGATATCGACTTCGCCCGGAATATCGAGAACGCTCGGATAGCACTTCCTGCCGAGAACCTCCTCGTACCGCGGGTTGACTGGATAAACCTCGTAGCCTTTCTCAAGCAGGTACCTCATAACATCATTTGAAGCTCTTTCCGGTCTGGGAGATGCTCCTACAAGTGCTATACGTCTGTTTTTTGTCAGAATCTCCCTGATTTCCTCATCCGTGAGCCTATCAACCGGCATTATCCTGACCATTTTATCACCGTGGAATCTTCTCCCTAAAAGGATATAAGCCTGTCTGTCGAAATCCGATGGGTGGTAGTATGGCCCTCTATGAGGAAAGGATTGTGAGCAAACTGTTTCTTCTGATTATACTCACCCCGATAGCGGTGATGGGGTGGGGAACTTGGAGAACCTACCTGGCCGGAGAGGGATTTGAGATTATGCTGGCCTCCTGGATTTTCCTGACGTTTATCCTGCTGGACATAATGGCGATCAGGATAGAGATGGATGAAGAAGAGCTGAGGATAAGAGGGCTTATCGGACTCATCATCAGAAAAACCATCAGAATTGATGATATACGAAGCTTTAAGGTCAGCGACCACTGGATGAAGTGCTACGGGACGATGCATTTTACATTTCCGGCAAAGGGATGTGTTCTCATAAACCGCCGCAGCGGGTGGAGCGTTTCGCTCTCAACAAACAATCCCGAAGAGCTGGCCCGGGTGCTCTCTACTCTGGGCGTTCCACGAGAAGCTTAGTGCCCTGTGCATTCACAACCCTCACCCTCTCTCCGGGTCTTGCGGAGCCGTTGATGCACCGGGCATTCCAGAACTCGTTTCCAATCTTTACAGTGCCCTCAGGGTTCAGTTCTCTGATGACTGTGGCCTCCCTTCCGATGAGGGTCTCAATGCCAACCCCAACTTTTCTCTCAAAGTCCTTCCATATTCTGGGTGCGGCTATTATGTCCTTTCCAATCAGCACCGCCAGAAGCAGGAGCACCGCTTTCACAGGGATATGCAGGCCCATGGCAGGCAGGATTACAAGGAGCAGCAGGCCCACAATGATTTCATCGGCAAGCAGTATCAGCACCTTCAAGGCTTTGCTCCACTTTCTCATGATTGCACCTAATCGCAAAGGAATATAAACCAATCCCTCCAAGGTTGCGGTATGAGGGTTATAAGACGCAGGGCACGGCAGCTGTACACAAGGAGCAGAATCCCGGGGGTTGATTACACGGTCAATCAGTATGCCGGCTGTGCCTTCGCCTGCAAATACTGCTACGCAAAGTTCCTCTGCCGCTGGAAGAACTACGGCCCGTGGGGCAGCTGGGTTGAGGTGAAGGAAAATGCTCCTGACCTTGCGAGGAGACATGTTGAGGGCAGCGTTGCAATGTCCACTGTGAGCGACCCGTATCAGCCGATAGAGGCCGAGTTAAAGCTCACGAGGAAGGTTTTGCGCTACATGGACAAGAGGAACAGGCTTTCCATACTCACCAGATCGCCGCTCGTTACCCGGGATATAGACCTTTTCAGGGAGTTCCGCTCAATTGAGGTCGGCCTCACTATAAACGGCTTCACCGGAAGGGAGAAGAGGCTCTTTGAACCGCTGACACCGGTTCACGAGGCGAGGGTTAACGCCCTCAAAGAGCTCCACGAAGCCTGCCTGAAAACGTACGTCTTCGTCAGCCCAATAATCCCGGAGATAACAGACGTCTCCGCCATAATTGAAAACACGAAGGGCCTTGCGGACCACTATTTCTTCGAGGTTATCAACCTCAGAGCCGCTGGAAGGGAGTTTCAGGAACTCCTGCGCGATGAATATCCGGAGAGCTACAGCATCCTTACGGATGATGGGAAGTTTGCAGGCTTCATTGAGGAACTGAAAGGGGAGATAGGAAAATCAGGGGTTAAAACGGATGGAATTGAAACACACAGGAGGCTCATTCCCCTCCAACTATCCCTATAACCATCGAATTTACATTAGTGCCTGTGGGCCCGGTTTTCAGGAGAGCATCTGCCTTTTCGAGGGCGTGGTATGCATCATGATTCCTGAGGGCTTCCTCCACGTCAACTCCCGCTTTTTCCAGCTTTTCCAGCGTAGACCCGTCGACCAGGCCTCCTGCTGCATCTGTGGGCCCGTCCGTTCCGTCAGTGTCAAATGCGACCACCGCAGCGTTCAGCCCTGAAATCTTCCTCGCCACGCTGAGCGCGAGCTCCTGACCCGGCCCGCCGAGGCCCTTCGCATCCCCGACGCTCACGGTGGTTTCACCACCCATGATGAGAACAGCGGGCTTTCTGAAAGGCCTGTCCCTGCGATGAATTTCCTGTATCATGCATCCGAGGAACGTCCCGACTTCCCTCGCCTCCCCTTCCATCACCGTTGTCAGTATGTGGGCCTCAAGGCCAAGCTCTTCCGCCTTTTTCTTCACGGCCACGCACGACTTTTCAACGCTTCCGATGATGAAGTTGTGGACGTTTGGAGGATTTTCCTTGAGCGTTTCTTCCCTCTCTCCTCTGAGTCCGAGCTCCATATGCTGCCTGACGCTCCCTGGGAGCTTATCCCAGAGGCCGTAGCGCGTGAGTATCTCATGGGCATCCTGAAAAGTTGTGGGGTCTCTCACCGTGGGGCCGGAGGCTATCGCTTCGAGGTTGTCACCCACGACATCGGAGATAATCAGGCTCACGAGGGTTCCCTTCACCTGTTTGGCAAGTTTCCCTCCCTTTACCCGGGAGATGTGCTTTCTCACAGTGTTTATCTCATGTATCTTGGCCCCGCTTCTCAGGAGCAGGTCATTGGTTTTAATCAGCTCGTCCAGTGTTATTCCCTCCTCCGGCAGCTCGAAGATTGCGGAGCCGCCGCCGGAGATCATCACGAGCAGGATATCCCCCTCCTTCACCTTCCGGGCAAGCTCCAGACCGAGCCTTCCTGCGAGGAGGGAGTTCTCGTCTGGAAGGGGATGACCGGCCTCTATCACCTCCGCTTCCGGCGGACAGCCGGATGCATAGCCGTGCTTGGTCGCCACAACGGCCTCTGCTATCTCCCCACCAAGCACATCAAATGCCGCCCTGCTCATCCCGCATGCCGCCTTTCCGAATGCGAGGAGATAAATCCTGCCTCTCACCGGAAATTTCCTGCCTGAAACCTCAAGCCATTCATTATCAACCCTCAGGGAATTCTTTACAGCTTTGTATGGATCAGCAGCTTCGATGGCGGTTTTCATAAGCTCAATGGCCAGCTCTCTCATGGAATCACCTGCCCCTCAGTATTATCCTCTCGGCCTCAACATCCTCAAGCGAGGAGTTCCACCCTCCAACGACGTATCTTTCACCGTCGGGTGTCTCAATGGTTATGTTCGATATGACCTTTCCTTCACTTTCGAAAAAGCCCGCTATCCTCCCTGTGAGATGGGCTGTTCTCCGGGTTTTCACGAACTTCCCGAGCACCTCCACCTTGTATCCCACGAGGTTGAATTTCTTTATGTCCTCAACGAGCTCCCTGATGCGGAGGTATTCCTTGGGAAGCTCCAGTCTGCGTTCCTCATGATAAACCGTCTTCCCTGTCGGCCAGAGGACGTGATAAAAGTAGCGGTCGAACATGAAGAGAAGGTTCTGATCCTCAATTATAAGGGCATAACCATAGAGGGATGAACCGCTCGTTGTCAGGGCATCATAGGGTGCATAGATGCCAAGCTCCCTGTCCTGAATAACTATCAACGGATCACTAACCTCTCTTATCTTGACAGTTCTGCCAACTTTTGGCACATTTCCATTTCCATAGGCAAAGATATGGATTTCAGGCTTCTGTTTTTTCCTGAGCTCATCTTCAAACTTTTCTATAAGAGAAAGGGGAGCCGCTATCGAGAGATGGAGTCGTGCGTTTTTTATTGCTTTTCTGATGTAGTCCTCAAGGGTTATCTTGCTCTTGACAACAAGGACTGTGCCTGTTTCCTCGACAGGGGTATAAAGCTTTTCAAGCTCATCCCTGACTATGGAGATTCTCCTTTCGTATTTCTCCTTCATGGCATCCAGCACTCTGGCCGGCTCCACGGGAATAACTTTCTTCGGCCTGCTTCCGCTTGTCGTTACGAATCCCTTGGTCATCAGACTTTGGATGACATCATATATCCTTGGCTGGGGAACCTTTGAGAGTGCTGCAAGCTCACCTGCAGTCAGGGCTCCCCTTTTTATCAGGGTTAAATACGCCCTTACCTCATATTCATTCAGACCTAGATCTTTCATAAGTACCCTGAGTTCCCTCTCCCGCATCTCTCACCCTCAGATTATTGCCTTTTCGGTTGATCTGTCAAAAACATGGATATTGTCCAAGTCAACTACTATTTTAACCTTTTCTCCAATCGGGAGGGGAATGTGACCAGGCAGCTTGATCTTGATTAACCGGTTGCCTATCATTGTATGGACTATCGTATCCGTGCCCAAGGCCTCTATGAAGTCCACAACACCTTCGATCTTTGCTGCCCTCCTGACATGTTCGAGGGTTGAAACTCCCTCTATGGTCATGTGCTCCGGCCGGACTCCGAAAATAACCGTCTTGTCAATGTAATCCCTAAGCAGTTCTCCCAGATCGGGAGGCAGGGGTAATTTGAATCCTTCTCCTTCGATGACAATTCCTTCAGCGCTTTCCTTAACGCTAACCTCTATCATATTCATCTCTGGTGCTCCGATAAAGGTTGCCACGAATATTGACTTCGGCTTCAAATATACCTCTGTTGGGGGCCCTACCTGTAGCAGATGCCCCTTGTTCATTACAGCGATTCTATCGCCCATCGTCATGGCCTCGACCTGGTCATGGGTGACATAGACCGTCGTGACCTTGAGCTTTGTCTGGAGCTTCTTTATCTCGGCCCTCATGGTTACCCTGAGCTTTGCGTCAAGGTTGCTTAAAGGTTCGTCCATGAGCAGAACTTCAGGCTCAACGACGATGGCCCTTGCGACGGCCACACGCTGTCTCTGACCTCCGCTGAGCTGGGCGGGATAGCGGTCGAGGAGCTCCCCGATCTGGAGAAGCTCAGCTGCCCATTTGACCCTCTCTTTGATTTCGTTTTCCGGATATTTTTTCACCTTCAGGGGAAATGCTATGTTATCATAGACCTTCATGTGCGGCCAGACCGCATAGCTCTGGAAGACCATGGATATGTTTCTGTCCTTCGGTGGCAGGTATGTAACGTCCCTGTCCCCGAACCATATCTTTCCATCTGTCGGCAGCTCCAGTCCCGATATCATCCTCAGTGTGGTTGTCTTCCCGCAACCCGAGGGGCCGAGCAGCACGAGAAATTCTCCATCCTTAATCGTCAGATTCAGTCCATCAACTGCCTTAACTTTTCCATTGTCAAAGTACTTCTTAAGGTCTTCAAGTCTGACTTCCACCACTTTTAACACCTCACTTGAGTGCTATTCCCCACATGGAGATTAGATATCTTCTTGCAAGTGCCACGTATATCATGGCCGGAAATGCCATTATAAACGCGGCGGCAAACTTGTAATAATCCGGAGCGGTTTCCATCAGGGTTAACATGAGGGCCGGGAGTGTCCTGTGGCTGAATGTTAGCACTGAGGCTGCAAAGACCTCGTTCCATGAGCCCACGAAAGTAAACATTGCTGCTGCGGCCAATCCCGGGAGTGCCAGAGGCAGGGTTATCTTCAAAAAAGACTGAAATCTTGTCAATCCAAAGACCATACCCGCCTCTTCGAGCTCTCTGGAGGTTCCTGCAAATATGCTTGCTGTAATCAGGACAACAAGTGGCAGGGCACCTGCACTGTGTGCCAGAGCGACTCCAAGTCGTGTGTCGAGGAGATGAAGCCTGATGTATAACATCACCAGAGGTACTGCCATTATGGGAACTGGGAATATCTTCAGCGCGAGCATACCAAGTTTTATGCTGTCCTTGCCGGGGAATATGAACCTCGCCAGCGAATATCCAGCCGGAAGTCCGAGTATAAAGCTTATTATTATGGTCATCGTTGCCACGATCACGCTGTTTTTCAGGGCTTCCCATCCTCCTAGGGTGAAGAGCAGCATTTTCACTGTGTTAAATGTGAAACTCAGGGGAACTATCTCGTGCGGGTTGTAATATGCATCTGGAGTTCCGAAGGCATAAAGGGTGGAGACGATCAGAGGAGTCCCCATCCAGATTATAATGACAAAAACAAGTGTGTAGAAGCCAATCCGCTTTAGTTCGTAGAGTGTTTTGTCGTTCATCTTTTCACCTCCAGGTATTCAGCCCTTGTTATCCTTAGGTATATGACACCTATTGCAAGGGACATCACTGCTATCAGCAGGGCGTAGAATGCTCCCACTCCATAATCTTTGATCTGCGTTACCTGGTAGTATGCCTCTCCGGCCAGCACCGGCACATCCCTTCCAACGAGCACCCACACAATTCCGAAGATGCTGAACGCATAGATTGTTCTCAAGAGGAGGGCAGTCTGAATGCTGGGTTTAAGGAGTGGAATTATTATGCGTCTGAGCTTTGTCCAGTAGCCGGCTCCGAAAACCTCTGCTGCTTCAAGGTATTCCTGACTTATCATCTGCAGGCCTGCAAGGACAATGACGAAAATTGTAACCGTTGACCTCCACAGCTCCACGAATACTATCACCATAAATTCTCTCGTATGAAACTGATACCCGAAAAGCTGTATTGGGGCGTGTATCAGTCCCAAGTTTAGCAGCAGTTTGTTCATAAACCCACTTGGAGACAGCATTGAATACCAGATCAGACCCGCCGCGATGTCGCTTAAAGTCATCGGGATTAAGAGCAGGGTCAGGGCTACATTCCTGCCCTTGAACACCTTGTTAACTGTCAGGGCAAGGATAAGAGCAAGTAAAAGCTGGGTTGGCAGTATGATTGCGGCCAGCCCGAGGGTATCCTTTACAGCAGGCCAGAAATAGTAGTTGTTAATCGCCCGATGAACAGTTTCGAGGGAGAAGCCTCCATTCTGGTAAAAAACAAGCTTGATTCCTTCAATCATAGGATATCCTATGAATATCATGAGATATATAAGCGCGGGAGCGAGTAACAGATAGGGCACATATCTCGATAATCCCCTGTTGGCATAACCTCCCTGCATCTCCTGACCTCCTTTTATGCTTTGAAGCTACAAAACCTTAAAAAGGATTAAGAAAACAAAAATTAAGAAATCACGGCAGAGGCACGCCTGCTTCCTGGAAGAGCTTATCCAGCTGGGCACCGATGTCCTTTGTAACCGTTGCTGGGTCCTGTCCCTGGAGGACTATTCTTCTGAAGGCCTCCTTATAGAGCTCTCCGAACTGGCCTCCGTATTTGCCCAGGTTGGGTATCATCACCACAAGCGCATCTGAAGTTGATTCCTGTGCCGCAACACCCTTCGCGAGCACCTTGAGAGGTCCTGAGGGCAGCTGCTCACTTGCCTCTTTGACAACAGGGAAGAACCCTGTCTGGGCGAGGGTTTCTGCCTGAACCTTCGGTGTTGTGAGGTAGTCTATAAGCTTCCAGGCAGCATCCTTGTTGGGAGCTCCCTTCGGAATGGCCAGACCTGCAACGACCAATATGAACCCCCTGCCTTTTGGCCCTCTTGGCACTGGGACAACTACAAACTTGTCAGGTTCTTTCGTTATTGCATCCTTGATTCTTGCTGTGTGATCCCATGCTATCAAAACATCCCCTCTCAGGAGCGGGTCTGCCATCTCATCCCATGTTGTGCTTGAGGGGTTCACATACTGCCAGAGGTTCTTGAGGTACTTCCACATCTGGATGGCTTCAGGAGAATCGAACTTCTTAACCTCATATCCTGTGTAGGATGGGTAGAGATAACCATGGAGGAATCTGTGGAAGAGACCCTTAACCGGGAATCCGAGCTCCTTTTTACCCGTCTTTTCATAGATGTTCTTGGCCCATGCAAGAAGAGCATCATATGTCCACTTGCTTGTGCCCTGCATAACATCCTGCTCCGTGAGCCCGCTGGGCAGGTACTTGAAGGCCTCCTTGTTGATAACCATCACGTACGTGGCACTCATCCAGGGGATGTATGCTTTTGTGCCTCTTATCATGGCATACTTTTCAAAGGTTGATATGAATGTTCTGCCCTTGAGCTGGGGCATATTGCTTAGGTCCATGAGCCATCCCTGGGACTGATAATAATCCATAGCCCCATGGAGATCTCCGATAAGGTCTATGGTGACCTTGCCACTCTTTTCTTCTGCTGCAAGCCTCGTGCTTAGATCAAAGTAGCTTATCGGGACAAACTGTGTATCAATCCCTGTTTGCTTCTTGAATCCCGGCAGTACTGTATTGAGAATGAAGGCTCTCTCAGCAGGGGGCACCAGCTGTGTTGATGCCCAGACAACCTTACCACCGGTTTTGGTTGTGGTGGATACTGCACTGCTACTTGTGCTTGGTGCGGATGAGGAGGTGCTGGTGCTTCCTCCTCCACTTATACAGCCGCTTGCAACCACGGCAAATGCCATCACTCCAATTAAAAACAAACTCAGTATCTTCCTGTTCATGGAACGACACCTCCATACGTCAAAGCATATTTCATGCAGAAGGTATATATAAGTTTTATGCTTCAAAACCACTGAAAGTGGTTGTTTTTACAAAAATGTAAAGGCAAAAAATAGGCGATTATAAACTAAGGGATACCTTCTTTCCTGTAGTGGAGGATTCGTAAGCAGCAAGGATAATGGCGAGGTTCTTTCTGGCATCTTCGCCGCTTATCGGGACTTCCCTGTCCTTCAGAACTGCCATCACGAATTTCTCCACTATCGCCCTTACATCCGGCCTGTCCCAGTATATCTTCTCGGCCCTGTCCTGATACACCGTAAAATCAGGATAGGCCGTTCTGACATCAAGGAAGCCCTCCCTTCCGACGAGGTAGTACTTTATCTCAAGTCCGTAGGAGTACCCCTTTGGGTTCCCCCATCCTGCTGTTAGGACAGCTATGATGCCGTTTTTGAATTCCAAGACAGCCGTCCCTATATCATCAACAGGGAAGCCGTATATCTTTGCTCCGATGTCAGCATAAATCCTTTTTGGAAGACTCTTTGTCAGCCAGAGGAGGGAGTCTATCCCGTGCGGTGCGGTGTCCATGAATCCACCGCCGCCGGACTTTCTGACGTCAAGGAACCACTCCATATTGAGCCCCTGAAGGAATATGGGTGGCTTCACGTTTTCAGATATCGCATGGATATACTCCAGCGCTCCGATTTCCCCGGCTTCAACCATCTCCTTGGCTTTTATAAGAGGTTCAGTGAAGCGCGGGTTGAAGGGCAGCATGAGCTTCACATCATTTTTTTCCGCGGCCTTTATGACATCATCTGCATCATCCAGCGTTAGGGCTATGGGCTTTTCAAGGAGTATGTGCTTCCCCTCCTCTGCGGCCCTGATTGCAACCTCTTTATGTCTGTAGGTCTCAATGGCAATATACACAGCCTCGACATTTTCGTCCTTCAGGAGATCCTCATAATTCCTGTAGAATTTGGCTCCATACTTCTTTGCCTCCCCCTTCGCCACGTCTGAATTGGCTCCATCCCCGGATATTGCGTAGAGCTTCGCCCTCCTGCTCTGGGCTATCGTTGAGGCATATCTGATTGCGTGGGGATGAGCATAGCTTATTATGCCGAAGTTAAGCTTCTTCATAATCTCACCACCTCCCCTTTCCGGGCGCTCTCCTTGGCTTTTTCAGCAATTTTCAGGGCTATCAATGCGTCATGTGCGGTAACAGCGGGCTCTGTGTCGTTTTTTATACAGTCGAAGAAGTGTCTCAGCTCCCTTTCAAAGGCATCAGGGAACGTTGAGAGCAGCGGGGAGAACCTCGGCATCTCAAAGTTGGCTTTTGCCACCCCTACAACGGGTGTATCGAGTGGTGTGTACCTTATCCTGCCGTTTTTGCCGATTATATCAACGTGGTGGTAGAAAACTCCATAGCGTGCCGGATAGGGGTATGCCCAGCTGACCTCAGCTATACCTGTTTTGCCGCCCTCGAACTTTATCATCATGATAAAGTGGTCGAAGGTGTTGTTGGCCTTGGCCTCCTCCTTGATTGCCTTTCCTACCCCAAGAACTTCAACGGGTGAGCTTTCAAAGAACCAGCGCAGGAAGTCGGTTACATGCACCCCAAGATCAAGAGCCACGCCGCCGCTTTTGCTTTCATCCCAGTACCAGTAGTGTGCGGGGAAGGGAAGGTTCTGAACCTCAGTCTTCCTTATATGCATCGGGAGTATGTTCCTTTTCTTGATGATATCCTTCATCTGAACCCATCTCTTGTCAAAGCGCCGTACCTGACCAACGAAGAGCTTGAGCCCTTCTTTTTCAGCGGTTTTGATCATCCTTTCAGCTTCCTCAGTGGTCAATGCTATTGGCTTTTCGACTATTACATGCTTCCCTGCCTTCAATGCCTTTATGGCAATCTCTGCATGGGTGTATGTCGGAGTCAGGATTTCAACAACATCAAAATCGAGATCAAAAAACTCATCAAGACTCTGAAAGGCTCTGGCATTGAAAAACTTTGCACCTTCTCTGGCCCGTTTTCCATCTATATCCGCACAGGCCGTAACTTTAATGCACTCCATATGTTTTAATGCGGGTTTGTGGGCCAGGTTGAATATGTTTCCACACCCTATTATTCCGACTTCAAGCTTTCCCATGGGGATCCCCCGAGGAGGGTGGCACAAAAGATATATAAACCTTTCTAAAATAAAACCACTTTGAATGGTTGTATATTTAGAAGGTGGTGGAAATATGAAGGTGATGGTTGGGATACCCAGCTATAACAATGGAGACACGATATCCTTTGTGGTGGAGCAGGCCGCTAAAGGACTTGAGAAGTACTTCGGAGGCGGTTTGGTGGTCAACGCTGACGGAGGGAGCAGTGATGGCACAAGGGACGCCGTGCTGAGTGCCAGGGTTCCGGATGGCGTTGAGGTTAGAAGCTTTGTTTATAAATGGCCTATTCCGGGCAAGGGAAGTGCAATGAAGGAGCTCATGGAAGTTGCGAGGGACGAGGGAGTTGATGCTCTTGTCTTTGTTGACAGCGATTTGAGGAGCATAACTCCCGAATGGATATATAAATTCGCAAAGCCGATCGAGGATGGGTACGATTTTGTCGCTCCCCTGTACATAAGACACAAGTGGGACGGCACAATAACAAACAATATTGCATATCCCATGACGGCGGCGCTGTACGGTAAGAACATAAGACAGCCCATAGGAGGGGATTTCGGGATCAGTACCAAGCTCATAGATGTGTATCTCGGTGATGAGGAGGTGTGGAAGACTGACGTGGCCCGCTTTGGGGTTGATATTTTCCTGACAACGACGGCCATAGCCAACGACTTCAGGGTAATCCAGACCGCACTCGGGCTCAAGATACACGACCCCAAGGATCCCGCGGCTTCCCTCGGCCCGATGTTCAATCAGGTTGTTGGGACGCTCTTCATGCTCATGGTGAGGTATGAAGATGCATGGAAGGAAGTTGGAACGCTTGAGGCTGTTCCTGTGTGGGGGGAGCTGGTTAAAGGAGAACCTGAACCGGTTAAAGTAACGCTGAGCCTTCTGAAGGAGAGGGCCCGGGAGCTGTTCAGTGAGAACGAGGCTGTTCTGCAGAAGGTACTATCTGAGGAGACGCTAAAGGGCGTCATGGAAGCCCTGAAAACATTTGAATTTGATGATGTCCTGTGGAGCCATGTGCTCTACGATGGCGCTGCCGCATACAGGAGGGGCATCCTGAAGAACGCTGAACCCCTGATACCCCTTTACTTCGCCAAAACTGCCGATTTCATTGAAAAAACAATGGAAATGAGCACGCTTGAGGCGGAGAAACTGATAGAGGAAAGGGCACAGGTGTTCTTAGAGGAGAAGACCTATCTCACTGAAAAATGGTGATTTCTTTATTTCCTCCATTTTAGGGACACTCCATGCCCCCTTCCTCAGTGTTGAGAGTGCGGCAACGAAATTTGCAAATTTTCCGATTCTCTTTAGCTCTTCCCTGCTCAGCTCAAAGTTTTCCATCTTTCCAAGATGCCACAGAGCTGCCAGAAGCGCCGCCATATACGCATCTCCGGCTCCCGTTGTATCGACCGGCTGCACCTCGTAGGCCGGGATATTCACCTCAACCCCTTCATGGGTTAGTGTGCTTCCCCTGGAGCCCTTTGTTACTGCGAGCAGGGAGAAATCAAAGTCCTCGATGCTTATCCCGTGCTCGCCCAGATAGCGCATCTCCTCGTCCCCGATTTTGATTATGCTTGCAATTCTAAGCCCATTTTCAATATCCCTCAGCATCTCTTCCTCTCTGCCCTTCCACAGGTCGAGGCGGATGTTTACATCGTAGCTGAGGGGCACATGTCTCCTGGCATCCTCCAGGAAGTTAAATGCGGTGGAGCGGCTCGGTTCTCTGGCAAAAAGCACGCTTCCAAAATGCACCAGCCCTGCCTTTTTGATATCAACGGAGGATACATCTTCATCCCTGATGTTGAAGTATGCCACACCATCGTAGAGGATGAACTCCGGCTTCGCACCGATGAGCTGAACGAAGACGGCTCCGGTGTGCTTCTCCGGGTCTTTTCTTATGTATTCCGTGCTAACACCCTCTCCTTTGAGCTTCTCAACGAGGAAATCCCCGAATGGGTCAGCACCCACCTTGCTTATCAACGCCGAGGGAACGCCTAAGCGGGAAAGTCCAACCACCACATTGGCCGGTGCGCCGCCTGCATGCTTCTCAAAGCTCCTGACATCTTTCAAAGGCCCTTCCTGCTGCGCTATAAAGTCTATCAGGATTTCACCTATGGCGAAAATCATCTGCCTCCCCCTGTTTTTTAAGGGCTTATGACCTTAAAGTTTTGCTGTCCCGTGTTTATATTGTATATTGTTATTAGGATAAGTGAAGGGTGCCCTGCAATCGCAATTGCCAGTATTGAGCTTATCACAACAGCATCCCTGTGTTTATACTTAAAGTAAATAAAATATGTCAGATGTATCCATTGTGGACACCGGGTCAGGAATAGCGAAGTTAACGTTTCATTATCCATTGATCCACCGTTATGCTCATTGAAAATCCGGCCGGTACGAGCCGCAAAATATATATACTTTTAGTATATAGTAGGTGGTGAGGTGTCTCTATGAGTACCAAGAAAGTATTGTTTAGCCTGTTGTTGATAGGAGTTCTGGCATTTTCTATTGTGGCCAGCGGGTGCATCAGCGGCGGAGGAAGCACCAGCACATCCCCCCAGACCACAACGAAAACCACAACAAAGACCGAAACGAAGATTCAGGAGCAGGTAACCCTGAAGGTTATAGGCCCATGGTCAGGCAAAGAGCTGGATGCCTTCATGAAGGTTATCAAAGCCTTCGAAGCCCAGCATCCAAATATAAAGATTGAGTACAAAACATACAGGGCTGAGGATCTCGCAACCATTCTGCCGCTCCAGTTTGAGTCCAAGGATACCCCCGCAGACGTGATCTTCATGTGGGGATGGTTCATCAAAAAGATGGGTGAAAAGGGACATCTGATGACATTCAATGATGTCATAAACCCCGATGAGTACATCCCGGGAGTTCTAAATGCCGTTACGGCCAACGGAAAGATTTACGGTGCTCCCTTCACGGCGGCAGCCAAGCCCGGCTTCTGGTACAGGAAGTCCTTCTTCAAGAAGTACGGTCTGAAGCCGCCCCAGACATGGGATGAGTTCGTCGCACTGCTCGCCAAGATAAAGAAGATACCCGGAATAAAAGCCCCGATAGTTAGCGGAGACAGCGTCGGATGGCCGCTTTCGGACATTACCGAGCACTTCATCCTGACGTTCGGCGGTGCCAAGATGCAGCTTGGACTTATAAACGGCAGTATCAGATTTGAAGACCCGCAGGTAAAGGCTATATTTGCTGACAGGCTTGTGCCTCTCCTCAAGGCCGGCTACTTCAGCGAGCCCGTGGAGTGGACGTCAGCCGTGACTTCATGGTGGAAGGGGGACTATGCGCTGTACTTTATGGGCACGTGGATTACCGGAATGGTAGATGACCCGAACGACCTCGGACTGATATCCCTTCCGGGATGCAAGGCAATGGTTCTCGCTCCGGATTACCTCATGGTGCCAAAATACACGGCACATCCGAAAGAAGCCATGGAGCTGGCCAAATTCCTCGCAACTGAAGGCCAGAGAGTACACGTCGGCACAAACTCAGGAAAGCTTGCCACCTGGAAGAAGGTTACAATAGACGACTACTGGGCACCGATGAGGGACGTTGCAAAGATAGTCAGCAACGTTGAAGCGGTGCCCGACCTCGACGACAGCGTTGGAGGAGAATGGCAGAAGACATTCTGGGATCAGCTGAAGCTGCTTTGGGTTCAGCCTGACAGGCTGAATGATGTGCTGAAGACTCTCGACGATAAATTCCCCAAGAAGTGAGGAGGTTAGCCTCATGAGGAGACCCAGAACTTTAATTCCTCTCTTTTTTCTTTTGCCAGCGTTGATTCTGCTCGTGCCCTTTGTGATATATCCAGTTTTGAAAACCATATATCTCAGCTTCTTCCTTGAGGGTAAATTTGTGGGTTTGGAGAACTATAAGCATGTGCTGCTGAGTTCTGATATCATAAACCTTGATAGGTTTCCCACCAAATCCCCACCATGGGGATCGTTAATCAACAATATTATTTTCATCGCAATCCACCTCCCCTCGACCATCTTTTTGGGTCTTGGGCTGGCTCTCCTGCTGAAAAGGGAGGAGGTTAAGGGGAGCTCCCTTATAAAGTCCATAATTTTCCTCGGCATGGTAATCCCCATGATCGTCGGGGGTTTGATAACCCGATTCCTTTTTGAGCAGGGCGCGGGAGTTGTGCCCTCTATACTGGGAGCGCTGGGTATAAAAAGTCTCGATATAACCTGGACCGCCTTTCCACAGACGGCTCTGTTTGCGGTTATTCTGGGTTCAATCTGGATATGGACCGGTTTCAGCATGCTGATGTACTCCGCTGGACTGGCATCAATTCCAAGGGACTACTATGAGGCCGCCCTGATAGATGGCGCCAGCAGGTTCCAGATTTTCAGGAACGTGACCTGGCCTCTCCTGAAGCCGATAACCATAGTTGTGGTGGCAATGACCCTCCTGTGGGATCTCAAAATATTTGACATAGTGTATGTTGCCACCGGAGGGGGGCCGGGAGGTGCCTCAATGGTGCTCGCACTCCAGATGTGGGACTACTTCGCAAGGGAGCTGAACTACAACTATGCTGCAGTTGTGGCGGTGCTGCTGACAACATTGACCCTCATACCCGCCATGTGGCTGATTAGAAGGAGGGAATAAAATGGGAATACCGAGATACAAGCTCAAACGGTATGTGATTTCAAACACCATTGCCTGGGTTGCAGGAATAGTATGGCTGATACCATTCCTTGGAGTTTTAATGGCCTCAGTAAGGCCCTACGACCAAATAGTCAGCGGATGGTGGCATCTCCATCCCTTTACGCTGACGATAAAGAACTACATCGATGCCTTTAACCATCCGATGTTTCCAATAGGCGTCGGCCTGAGGAACTCCCTCATAATCGCAGTCCCCGGTGCAATAATCCCGCTCATAGTGGCCTCGCTGGCAGCATATGCTTTCGCCAGATACAGCTTTCCGGTTAAGAACTACCTCTTTGCCTTCATAATACTCCTGATGGCACTGCCGCAGCAGATGACGGTTGTGCCGCTGTACTTCCTATTAAGGGACATGCACCTGCTGAACACATTCAGGGGGCTGATCCTCGTCCACTCGGCATGGGGACTGGCATGGATAACTTTCTTCATGAGGAACTACTTCTCAATGCTCCCGACGGATGTTGAGGAGGCCGCAAGAATAGACGGTGCTTCGGATGTCAAGATATTCTACAAAATTGTCCTCCCAATGGCACTTCCGGGCTTGATTTCGGCCGCAATACTCCAGTTCACATGGGTCTGGAGCGACTTCTTCCTGGCTTTGGTGTTCCTGCAGGATCCATCAAAATACGTTGCCACCCAGAGGCTGCCCCTCCTGAGGGGGCAGTACTACGTGAACTGGGGGGTGCTCACGGCAGCTTCAATACTGGTGATGATAGTGCCGCTGCTCGTCTATGCACTCTTCCAGAAGTACTATATAAGCGGCATGATAGGCTGGTCAACGGAGAAATGAAGGAGGAATGAAAATGTTTGAAGTTGAGAAGTTTAGCGGAGAAGGAAAGAGGCTGAAGGACTACGAAGAAATAATAGGAACCGGGGCGGTTGAAAGGATTATGGAGAAGGCCAGGAGCCTCGAAGGAAAGAGCTTCGCAAACGTAAACTCCACGGCATATGGAGGAGGCGTCGCGGAGATACTCCACAACCTCATCCCCCTAATGAGGGACGTCGGACTGGATGCAAGGTGGCTGGTCATTGAGGGAACCGATGAGTTCTTCAACGTAACCAAGAGCTTCCACAACGCCCTGCAGGGCAACAAGGAGCTCAGGCTCACGGAGGACATGAAGAAGCTCTACATAGAGACAAACAAAAAGAACGCCGGGGACTTTGATTTAAGCGGCTTTGACTACGTCCTGATCCACGACCCGCAACCGGCTCCCCTCATAGAGCTCTATGACAAGAAACAGCCATGGATATGGAGATGCCACATAGACCTGAGCGACCCCAACAGGGAGTTCTGGGGGTTCCTGAGGGAGTTCGTCGAGAAGTATGACCGCTACATCTTCCACATGGAGGACTACGTGCGGGATGACCTTGAGAGGGAAAAGGTCGTCATAATGCCCCCATCAATCGACCCCCTGAGCGAAAAGAACATGGAGCTCAGCGAGAGCGAAGTCCTCAGGATACTTGAGAGGTTTGACGTTGACCCCGATAAGCCGATAATAACACAGGTCTCGCGCTTTGACCCGTGGAAGGGAATATTTGACGTCATAGACGTCTACAGGAAGGTCAAGGAGAAGATACCCGATGTCCAGCTGCTCCTTGTGGGTGTGATGGCACAGGATGACCCTGAGGGCTGGGTCTACTTCGAGAAGACGCTGAGGAAGATAGGCGAGGACTACGATGTTAAGGTGCTCACAAACCTAATAGGCGTCCACGCCAGGGAGGTTAACGCATTCCAGAGGGCGAGCGATGTCGTGCTCCAGATGTCCACGAGGGAGGGCTTTGGATTGACGGTAACCGAGGCCATGTGGAAGGAGAAGCCGGTCATTGGAAGGGCGGTCGGAGGAATAAGGCTCCAGATAGTCGACGGGGAGACGGGATTCCTTATTAAGGACGTCAACGAAGCCGCCGAAAAAGCAGTATACCTCATTAAGAACCCGGACACCGCAAGGGTAATGGGCGAAAGAGCCAAAGAGAGGGTCAAGCAGAACTTCATAATAACCAAGCACATGGAGAGATACATCGACCTGCTAAACTCTTTTTAACCCTTCCCCCAATTATTTTTAGGTGACAGTGATGGAGATACCCCCTGACATTGCACATGCGTTGAGTGAAATCGGCTTTACAAAGTATGAGATACTGACCTACTGGACCCTCCTGGTTTACGGGCCCAGCACGGCCAAGGAGATATCCACAAAAAGCGGCGTTCCATACAACAGGGTCTACGACACAATATCCTCCCTCAAGAAGAGAGGTTTTGTTACCGAAATCGACGGAACGCCACGCATATATGCTGCATACTCGCCGAAGATTGCCTTTTTCAGGTTCAGGAAGGAGCTTGAGGCGATAATGGAGAAACTGGAAGAAGAGCTCAAGAAGGCCAGACACGATGAGCAGAAGCCCGCAATATGGAGGAGCAGCAGCTTTGAAGAGGCCCTTGTGATGTTCAAGGAGACACTTGATTCCGCGGAGAACGAGGTTATAGTGGTAGCACCGAGCGAGTTCTTTGATGACATACAGGAGGATCTCATGAGAACCCTTGAGAAAGGGGTGACCGTGTCGCTCTACATTGACAGGATACCCGACCTATCGGAATTTAAAGACAGGGGAAACCTCTTCGTCAGGCAGTTCTACAAGTTCAACCATCTAATAGGAATGGCGGATGGGAGGGAGGTCGTCAACATTCAGAATGTTAGCTTCAGACCCCAGCTGCCGCCGAGCTTCAAGGCAACATATCCCGAGATTATCTTCTCCCAGTACAGCCTGATAATAGAGATTTTCAAAGAGTCCTCGCTCGTGGGGGAGTATCTCAACAATCCGCAGGATATCAGGTTCTTCGCAATGTTCCATGCAGCGGATTTCGTGAGGAGGCACATCAAAAACCGCACCATAATGGCGGAGGTATATGGGAGAAAGGTCAGGACAGGAAAAACAGAGCGCATTGAGGGTAATGTGGTGGGATACACCCTTTCTTTTAAGGAGGCTGTCAACAACATTCATCTTGAGACCGAAACAGGTGTTGTAAAGGTTGGAGGAATGTTTGCCGTTATTGAGGATTATGAAAGCACAAAAATAAAATTCCTTGTGGGGTGATAGTATGGCTGGTGTTAGGCTTGAGGGTGTCTGGAAGAGGTTTGGTGATGTTGCGGCTGTTAAGGATATGAATCTTGAGGTTAAGGACGGGGAGTTTATGATTCTTTTGGGGCCATCTGGTTGTGGTAAGACTACGACTTTGAGGATGATTTCGGGGTTGGAGGAGCCTTCGGAGGGTAGGATTTTTATTGGGGATAGGCTTGTGGCTGATCCGGAGGCTGGAGTTTTTGTCCCGCCGAAGGACAGGGATATTGCCATGGTTTTCCAGAGTTATGCTCTGTACCCGCACATGACTGTGTATGATAACATTGCATTCCCGTTAAAACTGAGAAAGGTTCCCAAGCAGGAGGTTGATGAAAGGGTTAAGGAAGTTGCCGAATTGTTGGGTTTGACTGATTTGCTGAAGAGGAAGCCTAGAGAATTGAGCGGTGGGCAGAGGCAGCGTGTTGCTTTGGGCAGAGCAATAGTCAGGAAGCCCCAAGTGTTCCTCATGGACGAGCCCCTGTCAAACCTCGACGCGAAGCTGAGGGTTAGAATGCGCGCTGAGCTTAAGAAGCTTCAGAGGCAGTTGGGAGTTACGACGATTTACGTAACGCACGACCAAGTTGAAGCAATGACAATGGGTGATAGAGTGGCGATTATTAATTATGGGGAGCTTCAGCAGGTGGGCACGCCGGATGAGGTGTATAATACGCCGGCTAACATTTTTGTGGGTGGTTTCATCGGCTCACCCCCAATGAACTTCATTGATGCTGCTCTTACCGAGGATGGCTGGGTTGATTTTGGGGAGTTTAAGCTTAAGCTCCTGCCTGATCAGGTTGAAGCTCTTGGGGAGCTTGGGTATCTGGGTAAGGATGTTGTGTTTGGCATCAGGCCTGAGGATATTTATGATGCCATGTTTGCTCAGGTTAAGGTGCCGGGGGAGAATATGGTCAGGGCTAAAGTTGAGATTGTGGAGAACCTGGGGAGCGAGCGTATAGTCCACTTGAGGATTGGGGGTATAACACTTCTCGGCTCGTTCCACAGTGATTCCCGGGTTTCAGAAGGCAGTGAAGTCGACATCGTCTTCGACATGAAGAAAGTCCACATCTTCGACAAGGGCACCGGAAGGGCTGTGCTCTAAAACCTTTTACCTTTCTTTCAGCTTACCCTGTTAAAATTTTACAGGAATTGAGTGCTGTAGGCTGGCTTTTCCTGCTGTGACCTATCATATAGAAACAAAAGAATTAAATACCTTGGTCGAATATACCATTGAGTGAAGCTCCCTCAAGGGGGTGTTTCCATGAGAAAAGCCGTGTACAGCCTCCTGTTGGTGTCTTTTCTGGTTTTCGGAGTGATTGCCAGTGGATGTATCAGCGGTGGAACCAGCACAGAAACTCCCGCTACTGTGACGGTGACGAAATCCGTGGCTCCGGAGCAGAATGTTCTTGAAATCTACCACTGGTGGACAGCCGGTGGGGAGAAGCAGGCAATTGAGGCGGTTTTTAAGAAGTTCAAGGATAAGTACCCCAACATCGAAATAAAGGCAAACCCCGTAAGCGGCGGTGCCGGTGTCAACATGAAGATGGTTCTCCAGTCACTGATGCTCGCAGGCAAACCTCCCGACACATTCCAGGTTCATGCGGGCTATGAGATGTCACCTTACATAAAAGCAAACCAGCTCACTCCAATAGATGACATATGGACTGATGATATGAAAAAGCACTACCCGCAGGTCATCCAGCAGATGGTGATGTTCAACGGGCATTACTATGCGGTTCCGATAAACGTTCACAGGGCGAATGTCGTCTGGTACAACAAGCACATATTTGAGAAGTACGGGATTGATCCAAACAGCATCAAGAGCTTTGATGACTTAATGAGGGTCGCTCAGGAATTGAAGAGCAAGGGAGTAACCCCATTTGCGCTTGGGGACAGGAACAAGTGGCCTGCCACACATGCCTTTGAGGTTGTGATGCTGTCCGTGGGAGGAGTTCAGTTCTATCAGGACTTCATCAACGGAAAAATAACTGATCCCAACGACCCGACACTGAAGAAGGTTCTTAATGCCTATGCCGAATACCTCAACTACGTCAACTCTGATCACGCGGCGAAGACATGGGACGAGGCGTGCGGTCTGGTCTATAAAGGGGATGCCGCAATGACGATAATGGGCGACTGGGCAAACGGATACTTCAAGGCAAAGGGATGGAAGCCGAACGTTGATTATGGAGCAATCGTCCTGCCCTCAAACGTTTACGACCTCGTCATAGATACGTTTGTCCTGCCGGCCAAGGCCGCCCACCCGGACGCTGCCAAGAAATGGCTCAGCTTTATCGGGACTGTGGAAGCCCAGAATACATTCAACCCGATAAAGGGATCAATACCCGCAAGGGACGATGCTCCCCTTGATCCATACGGGCCGATACAGAAGGAGTTCATAAAAGACCTCAGGAGTTCAAGCACGAAGCTCGTGCCGAGCATAACCCATGGAAGTGCTGTCCCGCCTGCGTTCCTCTCGGACCTCAACGACATAATCTCGACATTCGTAACCAACAGGAACGTCGATGAGACAGCGAAGTCCATAGTCAATGCGGTCAAACAGGATCTCCTGCCGAACAAGATAAAGGAGTGGAAGCTCACCTGAGGAGGGTGGGTTGTGAGGCTAAAATTCAGGGAAGAATCCCTCTATTCTCTTTTGTTTTTAACCCCTGCCATTGTTCTCGTTGGGGTTTTCATATACTTTGCAATAGTGTGGAATGTTTACATTTCGTTTACGGACTGGAAAGGATTGATTCCTTCCTACCGGTTTGTAGGGCTTGAAAATTACCGGATTCTCTTCCATGATCCCGTTTTCTGGACATCGTTTAGGAACAACATAATTTTAATAATCCTCTTCGTCCCGGGTTCTCTCCTCCTGGGTCTCCTCCTCGCGATCCTCCTTGACAGAAAAATAAAATTTGAAAACGGATTCAGGACAATCTATGCCCTGCCCTTTGCCCTCTCGTTTGTGGTTACAGCGACCCTCTGGGCATGGATGTACGACCCCTCGGACGGGGTTCTTAACACGCTCTTCAGCATGCTGCATCTGGAGTTCCTCAAGAGCAACTGGATCACTGACCCCCATGTAGCACTCTATGCGGTGATCCTCGCTTTAATCTGGCAGTTCTCCGGCTACACCATGCTCATATACCTGGCCGGCATAAGATCAGTGTCCTCGGAGCAGTATGAGGCCGCAATTATAGATGGCGCAAATCAGCTCCAGCTCTACAGATACGTCGTGATTCCCCAGCTCAAAAAGCCCACCCTTAGCGCATTCGTTGTGCTGATGGTGTTCTCGCTTAAAGCGTTCGACTTCATCTGGGTTTTAACCTCAGGAGGCCCAGGAACCTCGACATTCATCCTGGCCGTTGAGATGTACAAGGAAACATTTGCAAAGACAAAATTTGCCTATGGTGCTTCCATAGCCACAGTGCTCCTCCTGCTGTCCTTTGCGATAGTTCTGCCATACCTCTACTGGAGCTACGGAGGTGAGAAGGAATGAAAACCCGGAGGCTGATTCTTTATCTCCTCCTCATAGCGTTCATGTTCGTCTACCTGCTCCCGTTCTGGAGTGCAGTAACCACCTCCCTGAAAACCGGCAGGCAGGTAACCATGACGACCCCAATCAAGTTTGTACTCCCGCCTTACTTCGGTGCTTACAGGGAGGCCTTCTCCGAGCTGAAAAGACCCATGCTGAACAGCCTGCTCTTTACGACATTTGCCACAATCTTTTCGGTCATGATAGGTTCAATGACGGGGTATGTGCTCGCAAAGCTTCTGAAGGGGTCAACATCCAAAAAGCTCCTGATATTCATAACCCTCGGCATCTTCCTGCCCTACCAGTCAATCCTGATACCGCTGCTCAGGATTATAACAAAGCTCGGTCTCTACAACACAATTCCCGGCATGATTCTCACCCATACCGCATATGGAGTCCCGATAACGACCCTTCTGTTCACCAACTACTACTACGAGGTTCCCGATGAGCTTGTCGAGGCTGCAAAGGTCGATGGTGCGAATCCCCTGAAGATATACACGAGCATAGTATTCCCGATCTCAATACCCGCCTTCGTCGTGACCGCGATATACCAGTTCACGAATATATGGAACGACTATCTGTTTGGCCTTGTGCTGACGAGGGGAGAGGAGGCAATGCCGGCAACTGTTAAGCTTGCAAATCTGAAGGGGAGCTTCGTGGCAAACTGGAACATCCAGATGGCAGGGGCGCTGATAGTCGCAATACCCACACTCTTCATAATGATAGGCCTTGGGAAATACTTAATAAGGGGATACACGAGTGGAGCTGTTAAAGGGTGACAAAAATGATAGCCGTTGCGACATTTACCGACCCCAGGCCAACTGCCCTCTCAGCCGAGAGGGAAGATGCACTGATGGAGAAGCATCTAAGCCTTATAAACGCTCTGAAGGAAAGCGGGTTCGAAGTTTTTGACGTAAATGAGGCCATTGGAAAGTATGACGCCTTCAGAAAGGGGATGAACTTCGGCATAGACTCAAAGGATGAGGCATTTAATGCAGCAAAGGTGATAAACGGGAAAGGAGCAAGCGGTGTAATTCTTGGCATGTGGCACTGGACGGAGAGCAATTTAATAACGCTCCTAGCCAAGGAGGTGAACAGGCCTCTTCTACTCTATGCGGACGATGACCCGGCGTGGGCTGGCTCAACGTGCATAACCTCGGTCGGGGCTTCCCTGTGGGAGAGCGCCGTCAACTACCATGCCCTCCACCACACGCGCATAAAGGGAGACCTGGAGAAGGTTAAGGCATGGGTGAGGGCCGTTGAAGCGGCATCGAAGCTCTCCAGGAAGTCGCTTCTGCTGTTTGGGGCGCCCTACACACTTGGGATGGAGCACCTGATGGACGATCTGCCGCGGCTCAAGCGTTTCATTGGCGACTTCCTAATGCTCGACCAGTATTTAATAGTGAAAAGAGCCGATGCCATGCTGAGCGATGGGAGGCGGGTGGAGGAGTTCTTCGACTGGCTGACATCCAAAGCGGAAGTGAAGTTCGACGGCGGCATGCTCACACAAGAAGCCCTGAGAAGGCAGATAGCCATCTATTTAGCCGCTAAAGAGATTTACGAAGAGTACAAAGACGAAGTCTCCGGAGTTTCCATCAAGTGCCAGCCCGAACTCTCGGAGGTCTACGGCGTCACCGCATGCCTTATTCCAGCCCTCTTCCCGTTCAGCTTGGATGCCACGGGTGAGAAGGAGGTAATCCCCGCGACGTGCGAGGGCGACGTTAAGGGAACCATAAGCTCGGCCCTGCTCTTCTACCTCAGCGGAAAGCCGCCCCTGTTCGGGGATATAAAGTACGTTGACGATGAGCTCATACTGATAGCCAACTGCGGGGCCTCATCGCTCTACTACGCAAAGCTGAGCGAAAATCCCGAGGAGAACCTGAGGGCGACCGTAATACAGGGGCAGTGCCAGGGGGCGAGCGGCGGAGCTTTGACCTACAGGACGCCAAAAGCGGAGCTAACCGTGGCGAGGCTCATCAGAGCGGGAGGGGAATACTACCTGCTCTATTTCCTCGGCGAAGGTCTTGAAATTGGCAGGGATATAGAGGAAAAGCTCAGGTGGGGCAAACAGTGGCCTCACACTGCGATAAAGAACCCCCTCGACAGAAATACCTTCATAAGCATCATGGGTGCAAACCACCTCTCGGCCGTGCCCGGGGACTTCAGGGAGGAGCTGAGGTTTGTCGCAAAGCTGTGGGGAATAAAAGCCATAAACCTAGAGGAAAAAGCGGAGGTCAAAGAGTTCCTGAGAGTGATGTGAGTGCTGGCCTACAACGGTGCGTTCGTGTTCTCCGATGAGAAGGGAGACATGGGGGGGAAGCACGGGTTTTATGCCTTCGATACAAGGGTGCTCAGCGATGTCAGGCTGATGTTTGATGCAAAAAGCGTGATAACCGTCAGAAAATCCTTCAACGAAAGCGTTGCGCATTACATCGGGAGCGTTGTTCTCACGAGGGAGAGGGTCCTCAGGGAATCCTACATGGAAAGGCTAACCTTCAGGAATGCCACTGAAGGCGTGCAGAGGGTTTCCTTTTCCTATTCATTTAACGTGCCGATGGAGGACATATTTGAGGTCAGGGGATTTAAGGAGGGCATGGAAAGGGAGGTTAGCATTTTCAGAGGGGAGGATGACATCCGATATGCATACAGGGGCGTTGATGGCATCCTCCGCGGGCTTAAGGTTGTCTCAAACATGGATTTTGAGAGCGGCCGTTTTGAGGCAGATTTTGAACTTGGCCCGCTTGAGGAAAGGACTTTCTGGGTTGAATTCAGGCCGTACATCGAGGGGCGGCTGCCAGTCCGCTTTGTCCCAGGGGGGAAGCCCCTGAAGAACCCTGTTTTCTCCAGCAGGGAATGGCTGAACAGGATATTTGAGAAGGCCGTTGAGGATTTAAACGCTCTCACAGCCTTCACGGAGTTCGGGCCGGTGCCTCTGGCAGGACTTCCGGAATTTGCCGCGGTATTCGGAAGGGACAGCATAATAACCGCATACTTCCTCCTTCCTCACTTTCCGGAGTATGCTCTGGGTGTCCTGAGGGTTCTGGCGAGGTTTCAGGGCAGGAGGGAGGATAGAAGGAGAGGGGAGGAGAGGGGGAAGATCCTCCATGAGCTCAGGCTGGGGGAGCTTTCCCAGTCAGGCAGGGCTCCCTTTGCACCCTACTACGGCACCGTGGATGCCACGCCCCTTTACGTCATGCTGGTAGCCGAATATCTTCGCTGGACAGGGGATTCGGAGCCCGTGGAGAGTCTGAGGGAAAATCTAAACCTTGCAGTGGACTGGATTCTCAAAAAGCTTGATGAGGGTGACGGCTACATAAGGTACAGCCCCGGTGAGCTCGGCAATCAGGGCTGGAAGGATTCAAGGGGAGCAATTCCGATGAAGGATGGAACCCCTGTCAGGCCTCCCATTGCTCTGGTCGAGGTGCAGGGGTATGCATACAGGGCACTTCTGGAGGCAGGGGAGATAACCGATCACAGCAAAAGAGAACTTAAAGTGGAAGCAAAGGCGCTGAAAAAGCGCTTCAACAATGATTTCTGGCTCGATGGTCATTACGCCCTGGCGCTTGATGGGGAGAACAGACCTTCGGAGGTTGTGGCCTCAAACATGGGCCATCTGCTGATTACGGGCATAGCGGATCATGAGAGAGAAATAGCGGAGAGGCTGTTCAGGAAGGATATGTTCTCCGGCCTTGGCATAAGAACCCTCAGCTCGGAAGAAAAAACCTACAATCCCTTCAGCTATCACAACGGCTCTGTGTGGCCCCACGACAACGCGATTATAGCCCTGGGGCTGAGGAAAATCGGTGAGATGGAAAAGGCCTTCAGGCTGGCCATGGCGATTTTGAACGCTGCAAGAAACCTAAACTACACCCTGCCGGAGCTCTTCAGCGGCATTGAAAAGCCGGCACCGACGCCGAGGTTCAACTCCCCTCAGGCATGGGGTGCTGCGAGTGCCTTTGCCTTTCTGAGGGCCATTCTGGGTCTTGAGGCGGGGAAGGAGCTCCATGTATCGCCGCATCTGCGGGGGTTTGAGGTGCATGCAGAGGTAGCTTTCAGGGGAGAGAGGTACAGAATCAGGGGCTTTGAGGGAGGTTATGAGCTCATTCGGATCACTCAAGGATGATGAGCTCAACAACCGCCACCTGCTCAGGATTCTTCAGCCTTTCAACGATTCTCCTGTCTATGTCCCTCGCGGCCTTGTTTGCCCTCACCGCCAGGGTTCTTCCATCGGTGTAGGTGCTCTTCCGGATTATCATGGAGTTCCCGCTCTCGAATGTGAGGCCTCTGTCCCCGTATGCCATAATCTCCTCCACAAGATTATCCACCCTGATACGCACCAGCAGCTTTCTGCCCTCCCTGAGGGCTTTTTTGAATTCCGGACTCAGGTCTTTCAGACCTTTGCTGGCCTTGATGCAGAGAATGCAGTCCCCTCTTGGGGTCAGATAGTCATCCGTCGTGAATTCCAGCGTCGACCTGTGGGCTGCCCTCACGTTTTCATGCCCGTAGCAGGTGATGACCTCCTTCATGTTCCGGCATTCCCCGGAAATCCTTATAAGTGTGGTGGATACTTTTCAAGCCTGTTCGCTGGTAGTTATCATGGGAGCATTCGCAGCCATCAATTCAGGGACAGATGTGCCCGTTTGGGAGCTTCTTTGGAAACCCTTATAAGATTTCCCGGGGATTTAAGAAGGCGGGAGCTGAAAGCTTTAATCGGGTGGGAGACATGACCAGAGAACTCAAAATCCTGAGCGATGAGCTGAGGGGCATCCTCGGAGAGGTGGCCGAAGAACTCAGGAATAAAAATGTGACGGACAGGAACTTGGATGATCTGGTTTTGGAGGCTCTAAGGGATAAACCGATGAAAAAAGAAGGCATCAAAATCAATTTTTCTGATCCGGTGGATGATATTTACCGGGTAGAAGCTGGCAGGACGCCCTATGATCTTCTATGCCATGGAGAAATAAACGGCAGACCTTTCAGGATTTTCATAAACAACAAGTTTGGCTCCTTAGGAAAAAACAACAAAAACGATGTAACCACATACAACAACCTATTGAGGCTCTATCTTGGCATAAAGTCTCAGAGGCTTTCTGAAAATGCGGATATTGATAGGAGACTCGTCTACAGAAGGCTTAGAGGTGATGAAATTGTCGCATATGGTCTTTTTGTCCTTGATAAATATGGAAGAGGCTACAACTTTTTCCTCCTTGAAGAAATCGATGAAGCCTTCTATGTCAATCCACGGAACACCATGTTTCAGGTCAGGTATACTCCAAGACTGAGAGATGAGCCTCTCACCTATTATGAATTCCTGAGAAAGCTGATTGGGGCCATAAAGGAATCCCTCAGAAAGGTAATAGAGAAGGCAGAGCAGGAATCGAATAGACTGGATTCAATACTTGATGAGCTGTCAGGGGTAGAGAAAGATGAGTAAAATAGCCTTTGTTGAAACTCCAAGGGAGATAGCTGAGCTCATGGTGGAGCTCGCTTCAGCTCCAAAGGACGGCCTTGTTCTCGATACAGGCTGCGGCAGGGGCGTTTTCCTCAGGGCCCTCGTGGAAAAGGGATACAGAAACTGCATCGGGATTGAGCTCGATGAAAGGCTGAGCGAGGAGTCAAGGAAAGCCTGCCCCCGGTGTAAAATCATAAACGGGGATTACCTCGATTACAGGCCCCATGTTAAGTTTGACCTGATAATCGGAAACCCTCCCTATGCCCATTTCAACCAGCTGCCCGAAGAGATTGCCGAAAAGGTTCGCAGGCTCATAAAAACAAAGAAGGGCGATATATACTACGCATTCATCGTAAAATCGATTGACCTGCTTAAGCCGGGAGGCGAGCTGATATACATCGTGCCCTACCACTTCTTCTACAACACCTATGCCCGGGTTGTGAGGGAGAAGATTCTGAAGAACGGGAGGCTTGAAATTGTGATAGACCTCGATGAGGTGAGGCTCTTTAAAGGCGAGAATCCGGAAACCGTCATCTTCAGGTTCAGAAAGGGAAGATACGACCTCAGCGGAGAAAAAATCGAGCTTGTGGTCATAAGGAGGAATGCCACTGCTGCTGAGGTTAGGGAGGGTGTTCTGAGGGTTCTGAAGGAGAAGGCCTCAACGGAGCTCTTCGACTACACGGTGATCGAGCACTACGGTAATGCCGAGGAGGCATGGTCCACCCTTCCCCTCCCGGAGAGCTTTGAATTCCCTTCGGTGCCTCTGAATAAGCTGGCAAAAGTGGGCGTTGGTGTCGTTTCTGGCTTTGACAGGGCTTTTATAGTTAGTAAGGAGGAGCTCCCGGGATTCACGGAGGAGGAGCTCAGGCTTGTTAAAAGGTTCATAAAATCCAAGAACTGCAGGAGATTCATAACCGAGGGCTTTGAGTACTATATAGTCATCCCTGACGAGATAAGGGATGAGAAAACCCTGGCCGAAAGGTATCCCAACATATACAGGAAAATCGTCAGGTTTAAGGATGAGATGGAGCGGCGGTATCTCCCGAAGAACAAGAAATGGTTCAACTGGCAGGCCCTCAGAAACTACGGGTTTTTGGTGGAAAATCTGGACAAGAGGAGGATTTATGTTCCCACCCTTGACAGGAAGCCCTACAACAGGTTCAGCCTCGCTGAGGGGGGTTATCTTCCCTCCGGTGATGTCCTCTTTATCCAGCCGTTTGAGGAGAAAGACCTCTACTTCCTGCTGGGATACCTGAACAGCGGCTTCTTCAGGCGTTATTATCTGGCCAGGGGAGGAAGGAGGGGCGGCAGGGTTTCCTTCACCCAGAGACTCCTTGAGAAGGTTGAGATACCTCTGTTCGATGAGGGAACCCGGCAGAAAATTTCTGAAAAAGCGGAGGAAATAGTGGAGAGGCTGAAAAAGGGAATGGACGCATCGGAGCTTGAGGATGAGCTGGAGAGGGTAATACTGGATGCCATGATGATGAAGAGATTCCGCAAAGGTGGCAGGAGGAGGGAGCACACGCTGGATGAATATTTAAATAGGGAAAACTTTAAAACGGCTTTGCGGGATTGAGTTATGGTCAAAAGCTCAGGATTATCGGAGGGATGATAATGGGAAACATCAGGCAAGGTTTCATTAAAAGGGTCGCCAGGGAGCTCTTTGACAGGTATCCGAATGAATTCACGAGGGATTTCGAGCACAACAAGAAAAAGGTCGAGGAGCTCACCACGGTACAGAGCAAGACAATAAGGAACAGGATAGCGGGCTACATGACGAAGCTCGTCAGGATGAAGGAAGAGGGAAAAATGCTCTGAAATCTAAATCTAAAGCGGGAGTTCCTCTTTTATCCTTTTTAGATCATCGAGGACTTCCTTCGGCAGCATCGGTGCGATTTCTTCCATCAGCTTTTCAAAGCGTCTGGCGTTTTCCTGGGCGATTCTCCTCATGAGGTTCTCTATATATGTCTCAGTGAGCAGTCTGACCTCCTCAAGCTCCTGCTTCATCCTCATGTACTCGTTTATCTTTTCCTCGACTTCTTCGAGAAACTCTGCAAGCTCCTTTATCTTGACCTCTGCGGGGCCTGCGGACTTTATCAGGGCCCTTGCCTGCCTGTATTTTTCCGTCTCCATCGGTTTCTTCGGCTCGTACATTGAGGTTCCGAATATGTAGGGGGTCAGCAGAATCTCAAGGCGGAAGCCCCTCCTTATCGTGTAGTACTTCCTCGGCCTGCCCCGCGGGATTTTCTCCGTCCTGCCCTCGATTAAACCGGCGTTTTCGAGAATCCTCAGATGCTCAAGGACGGCTTTCTGCCCGACTCCAAGCTCCTGAGAAAGCTCACTCACAAAATAAGGCCTCCTGGTTAGCAGAAGAAGAATCCTACGCCTGGTGGCGTTTCCAAGCACATCGAGAAGTCTCCCCATTTCCTCCTGATTGGATATCACTCTCTCACCCCCTTTCCTAACCTAATGTAAGAAAAGAGAGCTTTAAGTTTTTCGGTGCTGATCAGGGGATGATGTGGTGCCTTCTGCATCTGGCCTCGTAGCTCTCCCTCCCTCCGACAAGAATAACGGGGGAATCCCTGGGGGCGGGCTTTCCGTTGATCAGACGCTGGGTTCTTGTTGCCGGAGCCCCGCACACCGTGCAGACTGCTGTGAGATATATGATGTTATCGGCCCTCACGAGAAGCTCCTTTGTAACCGGGAAGGGGTCTCCCTTGAAATCGAGGTTCAGCCCCGAGGCAATCACGTAGATACCCTCGTCGGCCAGTCTGTTGAGCATCCCGACAATGGAAATCGGGAAGAACTGGACCTCATCAACACCTATAACCTCAAATCTCTCCCCCTCTGTTATTTCCGCAATCCTCCCAACGCCCTCCTCATCTGTCGGTATCACGAAGGCATCATACCTCAGACCGTTATGGGCGACGACCTCGTTCTCACTGTATCTGTTGTCAATGGCGGGTTTAAAGAGTGCTGCCTTTCTTTTGGCGAAGATCTGCCGTTCAATTCTCTTTATAAGCTCCGTGGTCTTTCCGGCAAACATGGGTCCGGTGATAACCTCAAGGAATCCTTCTGGATGCATTTGATTCTCACCAGCTGGAGAAGGTCACCGGGGGTTAAATTCCCTCCGGCCGTAAAGTTGAACATGGGACAAAAATATGGAGAGAAAGTCGCCAGAACGCTCAAACAGGGGTTACATGGCCCCACTTCTCAAGGGCCCTTGCAAGCTCCCTGTGGCTCTTGGCATACTCATCGAGCGGGATTCCCTGCATGATGGCATCAATTGCCTGTCTCGCTGCCATTGCTCCCGCCTTCGGGCCATCCGGATGCCCCATCGTTCCGCCGCCAAGCTGGAGGACTATGTCCTTTCCAAGGATTCTTATGACCGGCTCGATGTTTCCGGGGTGCAGCCCACCGGAGCTCGTTGGGAAGACGGGTTTTATGTGGTAGAACTTCTGCTCAAGGTGGAACACATCCTTCTCTTCCGGTTTGTAGTGGCTCTCCCTCAGTATTCTTGTGTTCTGCAGGACGTCCCATTCTCCCCCTTCGAGCTTTCCAACTCCCGCCGTGCCGACGTGAAGCTGGTCAACGCCTATGATCCTGTAGAGCTTGGCGAGGACAAACATTGAGATGCCGTGGTAGGGGTTTCTGTCAAAGGCGGCGTGCATCGCCCTGTGGGCGTGGATCGCTATCCCGTAGTCCTCGGCCAGATCGCGGATGTGCCGGAGCGCAGCCCATCCCACAACGACAACGTCCACCATGGCGTGCGGATTCCCGAAATCGGCCAGGAGCTCAAGCCGCCTCTCCATTTCCAGGACATCGGCGGTTATGTTGGCAAACCATGTCTTCTTTTCCCCTGTCTCGTTTTCGACCCTCTCCATCACTCCGATTATCTTCTCAGCCCTGACATCAAACGGGCAGTACCAGGCACTTGTAACGTTTTCATCGTCCTTCAGGTAGTCTGCCCCTCCGCTGAAAAGCTCGTAGGCGAGCTTCTCAATCTCCTCCGGGCTGTAGCCAACTTTTGGCTTTGGAACCACACCGTAGAGAGGCCTGTCCCTGATGTTGAGGAGCTTCCTGACGCCTTCAATACCCTGACCGGGCCCGTCGAAATCCCTGAGGAACTTCTCCGGCAGGTATATGTCCTCAAGCCTGAGGCCTTTAACACGCTTCATCCCGAAGATGTTGCCGGCGACTGAGGCCAGAAAGCCCGGAAGGTTGCCCTCCTCAAATGTGTGGAAGGGGTATGCTATCCTAACTATCCACGAGCCGTCCCCCATGTCGTGGAAGTAGTATGCTTTGGCGGAGAGGTCGGCCCATCTCTCGTGCTCGTACCATGAATACAGGGTCGTCCACGTTCCGGTGGAGCTCTCAGCGGCGACAGCACCTGCAGCCTCTTCAATGGTGAAGCCCTCTGCAGGGGTTATGCGGAAAACAGCTATGATGTCCCTCTTCTTGTTGGGCTCGTAGCCCTTGTCCACGTAGTAGTCATATATCTTATCAAATTTTTCCGGCATGGAAATACCTCCATTTTGTTGTTGTTATCGATTGTATTGGCGTATATAAAAATGCTGTGGTGCATTATTGCCCATTTATACGCCGGCCTGGCTGCCGATGTCCCGGAGTCCCTGCTGGATGGATTAAATTAAAGGCCAGATAACCAATAAAATTCAAAATCCTGTTAATATAGCAGAGTTTTGAAATAGACGCATCGCTCTATAAAATAGCTCTTCTTGGGTATCAGCTCAATGCTCTCTGAATTCAAGTGCCTCATGGTAAAGCTCCTGAAATATTGCCCTCAGAGGGCTCGGTTTCCGAAAGGTTTATATAGGACTTTATTCTTAAAATAAAATGCAAATACTGCAAAACAAAGTTTAGGAGGTTGGGAAAATGGCTGAGTTACCAATTGCCCCGGTTGACAGGTTGATTAGAAAGGCCGGCGCTCCAAGAGTTAGTGAGGAAGCCGCCAAGGTTCTTGCCGAGCACCTTGAGGAGAAGGGCCTTGAAATCGCCAAGAAGGCAGTCGAGCTTGCCCACCACGCCGGCAGGAAGACCGTCAAGGCCGAAGACATCAAGCTCGCCATAAAGGCTTGATGTTGTAGTATATTTTTGCTCCCTGACTTTTCTATTTTGATATTTTTATTCTCCAAGCCTCGTCCTTCAGGGCAGAGCGTTCTATACCTTGACCCTCACACGGCGGGAGGGCTGTTTCGTAGATGGCAACAATTGGAGCATTTGAATTCCTTTGTTTTCCGTAATTTTTAAATAGTTCTGGAGTTTATTTTTGAATGGTGTGGCGGTCTCCGATATGTGGGGTGCTTAAGCCCGAATGGAGACTGAAAACGGAAGATGTGGGGCCCCGAAAGCCACCCAATGAAGACAGGAGGGTGGAAGGTTATCCGCTACGATTGGTTCGCAAGTTCCAAAAGTAGCGGACAACCAGAACGGTTTAAGTCCCTTTACCAGAGCTTTATTCTCTCAACATGGATTTTCGTGCCGTTAACCTCCATGATGGCAAAACCCGCACTCCCCATTCTCGGAAATGTTGGCGATCCCGGATTCAGGAGAACTATCCTCCTCCCGTGAAATATCCTGTCATCATGGAAATAGCGGTGTGTGTGCCCGAAAATCAGCACATCCACCCCCATCTCAAGGGCCTTGTATCCGAGCACCTGGGCGTTCAGGCCGAGAAACTGATGGCCGTGAGTCATGCCGATCCTGATATCCCCCACATCAACTATCCTCTCCTCCGGGAGCTGCAGATGGTCAGCGTTTCCTCTGACTGCCATTACGGGGGCAATTTCGTTCAATCCATCAAAAAGCTCTCTGGAGGTTATATCCCCGGCATGGAGTATCAGGTCTACACCTTCACCTTCAAATTTCTCAAAAAGGATAGAGGGGACATGCCGTGTTTTATCGCCGTGATGGGTATCACTAACAACCCCTATAATCATTGAGATACCTCAAAGTGGAATATTTATGTGAAGCTTATCCACGAGCTCCTTATACCTGTTCCTCACGGTAACCTCCGTCACGTGAGCGACCTCGGCAACTTCCCTCTGGGTTCTCTTCTCTCCCTCAAGCAGGCCTGCAACGTATAAAGCCGCGGCTGCAAGACCCATCGGACCCTTACCGCTTGTTATTCCGAGCTGGATTGCCTCGCTGAGGATTTTTTTAGCCTTGTTCTTTGTAGTCTGGCTCAGCGCAAGCTGATCCCCAAAGCGATCCACGTATTCCACAGGACTGGTTGGCTTGAGGTTCAGCCCCAGTCCCCTTGCAAGGAAGCGGTAGCTCCTGCCGATATCCTTCTTGCTAACCTTTGAGACCCGTGCAATCTCCTCAAGGGTTCTTGGAATGCCCTCCATCCTGCAGGCGGCATAGAGAGCGGCTGAAACCATGCCCTCAATTGACCTGCCGCGGATGAGCTTCCTCATAACAGCCTTTCTGTACAGGGAAGCTGCGGCCTCTTTAACCCTCCTTGGCAGTCTCATCTGAGCAGCCATCCTGTCGAGCTCGCTCAGGGCAAACGCCAGATTACGTTCGGCGGCATCGTTTATCCGCATCCTGCGCTGCCACATCCTGAGCCTGCGCATCTTCGTCCTGTACATGCCCTTTATCTGATTGCCGTGGATGTCCCTGTCCCGCCAGTCAATATCGGTTGAGAGGCCCTTATCGTGTATCATGAGGGTCATGGGTGCACCTGTTCTCGCCCTCTTGGCCTTTTGATCAGCGTCAAAAGCCCTCCATTCGGGACCGGAGTCAATGGCGTTCTGCTCAAGAACATACCCGCAGTTTGCACAGACAAGCTCTCCCCTGCTGGGGTCATAAAACAGCCTATCCGAACCGCATATGGGACATATCTTTTTTTCAACCAAAAGCTCTCACCCCCTTCTCCTGGGGGTAGGGCGCTTTTTCTTGCCCTTCTTCGTGCTTTTCCTTCTTGGGCCTGATCCGGACTTCCTGACATCAACATAGAGGACTTCACCAACATAGCGTCCCGGATTTTTCACCTTCGGCTTGACGGCTATATAGGGAGTCCTCACAGGACCAAAAACATCCTTAACAGTGCCAACCACTGTGAGTTCCTTATCAATAACCCTGTCGTTTAACGATGGAACCCAATCCGAACGGAGAATCAGAAAACCCTGCTTGGCATAATGAGAAACTTTACCCAATCTTTTCATGGCCCCACCCCGATGGGATATCCTTTTAAAGTTTTCGTTTTTTCACTTATAAAGTTTTCGCTAATTTACGAAAGCTTTTTATTTTCCATGAACATAAAAATAAAGTTGAAGCAATAAATCCGGGTGAGGTCATGAAGTGCCTCGTGATGGGACATCTAACCAGGGATGTTATAATCAGAGGTTCAAAAATTGAGGAAAGAATCGGAGGGGGGGCATACTACTCAGCACTTGCACTGTCAAGATTCTGTTCTCCCGTGATCCTGACATCCGTCGGCCGGGATTTTCCGGAGAAATGGATCGAAGAACTTGAAGGCCACAGTATAGAGGTCATCTCAATTCCCTCCGAAGAAACAACCGCCTATGAGCTGAGGTATTTTGACAGCAATACGAGAAAACTCAGGCTGCTTTCGAGGGCGGAAGACCTTGAGGTCTTTCCGGAGGAAAAATATGAGGTTGTCCTGCTGAATCCGGTTGCCGGTGAAATCCCCGGGGCGCTGGTGGAGCGTGTCAAGGAGAGGTTCCCGTTTGTCTCCGCAGATGTTCAGGGCTTTATAAGGGAGCCAAGAAAAGGGGAGGTCATGCTCAGGGAGATAGATGCATCTTTCCTTAAGGGGATAAACGTGCTGCACTCCGACAGGGATGAGTTCTCCTATCTTGGCATGCTGAATCCCACGGATGTTGAGGTTCTTCTAATCTCAGATGGCTCAAACTCGGGGACTGCCTACTACCACGGAAAATCATACTCCTACCGGCCTGTTAAACTGGAGGTTCCCGAATCCACAGGGGCGGGTGATGTCTTCCTGGCCTCGTTCTCGTATTTTTACAGGAAATGTCCATTTATTCAGGCGCTCAAGAGGGCAAATGCATTTACTGCACTGTTTCTGAAGTACCGGCATTTTGAGTTCTCCATGGGAGAGGTAAATGATCTCGCAGCCGGCATTCTCGTTGAACGGAGTTCCGCTGTGTTTCCGCAGACTCACGGGCTATAAAGTTATAAAAACTCCATGCCTATTTTCACATGCCGATGATGAAACGTCAGCATGCTGAAATCTGATGAAAAGGGACTTCACTGAGGTGGTAAATTTGGACAGATATGTTCTCCTCATTAAAGCTCCGAAGGGGTATGACATTGAGCCTGTAAAAACCGGACTTAGGGAATTTATAGAAAAAAACTACCCGGAGCTTAAGGTTGAAGCACACAGATGCATAGGGCTCACCGCAGATATAGTGATTCTGTATAACGGAGGTATCGTTCTGATAAAGCGGAGGCATGAGCCGTTTAAGGACTGCTGGGCCCTTCCCGGCGGGTTCGTTGAGTACGGTGAAACCGTTGAGCATGCGGCGCTGAGAGAGGCAAAGGAAGAGACGGGCCTTGATATAAAGCTGCTGAAGCTCATAGGCATTTACTCCGACCCCGGGAGAGACCCAAGGGGGCACACTGTTACTGCGGCCTTCCTGGCGAAGGGATACGGGGAGCTGAAGGCGGGAGATGATGCAAGAGGAGCAAGGGTCTTTTCTTTCGATGAGCTGAGTGAGATAAAACTCGCATTTGACCACAGGAGGATTATCGAAGATGCCATGAGGGTCGTTGGTGGTTGGAATGATTGAAGGAACGGAGTTTGGAAGAATCATTGTCCGGGGAAAGCCCTACGGCCATGACATCGTGATTTACCCGAGCGGAAAAATCGAGATGAGGAAGAAGTGGCTCAGCAAGAAAAAACATGGAACAAGCCATAAGCTTGATCCCGATGAGCTCAGGGAATACCTCATGGAGGAATTCGACGTCCTGGTGGTGGGGACCGGCATGTACGGCATGCTCTCGCTCCTTCCGGAAAGCAGGGAACTCCTTGGGAACAGGGAGGTAATTGAGAAGCCCACACCTGAAGCGGTGAAGCTCTTCAATGAGCTAAGAAAGGAGAGGAGAGTCCTTGGAATCTTCCATGTGACATGCTGATATGAGGTTTAGCTTATCCCCACTAATATCCCTGTTATCACCAGACCGAGAGCGGCACTAACCATGTACCCGGCCGGTCTGTTCAAAACCAGAATAGGAGCACCTACAACCGCAAACAGAACCCCCACCATGATGAAGATTGCTATTACATCCATCATATTCGTCTCCGGAATTCCGATATCCTGCCCTTTGTAGCGGTAGAAGTAGTTCATTGCTGTCAGGGAGGTCATCAGCGGAAGGATGAATGCGTGGGGTATTAGATAGAGGGCCTGGCCGCCGTTGTAGTGATATGCCATGCCAACGACCGCAAGCCCCGTGGCTGCCGGGATGGTGCTCATCGTCAGAGATTTGCTCAGTATGAATGTTTTCTTTGTCAGCGGCAGGGTTCTCAGGAAATCAAGCTCCTTTCCGTCGATTTTTATAACCGGATCTGCCCCTATTGAGGAGAACCACCCGAGGCCGAATACAAGCCCTGTGGCAAGAAGGAGGGGGAACTCACCCTTGCTCAGGGCTATGAAGATCTGGGGCAGCACGAAATACACGGGGATCAGCAAACCGGCTATCATTGAGGATTTTCTGAAGACCACCTTGAAGTCCTTGAGGGTGAGGGCCAGAACCCCGGGGAGCTTTCTTGCTTTAAAGGCACCTCTGTAGGCCGTCCCGGAGCTCACAGTGGGCTCCATTATCTCCCCCCAGAGCTTCCTGAGCGTGATGGCGTAGATAGCGCCAAAAACTGCCGCATAGAGGACGAGAAGCAGTATACTCTGAAGCGGCTCAAATATTGAGGATGCCGAGAACGGATACGCAAAGGAATAGCGTGTGAAGAGGGGAGCCAGTGCCTCTATGTGCTCCCTGACGTAGTTCTGCATGTAGTTTCCGACGTAGAAGATGCTCATGAAAAGGAGGATTCCGATGAGCTTGCCGAGGTTCTTCAGGGCGCCGAATCTGCTCGTTCCACCCGCGGTTCTTGCACCGAAGACGGTGTATATAACCAGTCCGAGTGTGTGGCCAAGGAATACGCCTGTCAAAGCCCACAGAAAGGCGAGGACTCCCGCGGGAGGATGGCTGTAGAGTATAACCAGAACCACGGGAAGCATCATGGCAAAGGCGGGTATGGTGTCGATAAGGAGAAGCTCGCTCAGATAAACGGAGCCCATCTCGATCGGGAGGGGTTTCAGGGGCTCGAAAAGTCCCATTGAGAGCGCGTAGGATGAGTTAACCGTGGTGATGTACAGGGAGAATATGAAGGGTATCAGTGCATAGGAGGCAAACATAATCCCCATCTGGAGCTCATTTTTGGCAAAAGCGACTCCTCCAGCAAGCATAAAGCCAAGGAAGAAAAATGTGATTGCCTGTATCCCAACACCGCGTTTTATGCTCGTGGCGTTTCTGAGCTGGCTCCTGAACTTCTTTTCGTCATTTGCTATCATGGGGTTCCTCTTTAGTATCTGGTAATGGAGCTCCCTGTAGAGGATTTTCACGATATCGAACATGCCGCACACCTTCCTCCGTTTAAAGGCTCTCCTTCAGCGCCTGAACAACGCTGTAAATCTCATCCTTGCTCTCGGTGAGCTTGAGAAACACATCCTCAAGGTTTTCCTCATGGGCAAACTCCTTGAGCTCATCAACGGTTCCCTCGGCTATTATCTCGCCGTTGTAGATGACGCCAACGCGGTCGCAGATCATCTCCGCAAGCTGGAGGACATGGGTCGAGAAAACTATGCTCCTTCCTTCCCCCCTGAACTCAAGGAGGAGTTCCCTCAGTATTCTCGCGCTTTTTGGGTCGAGACCGTTCATGGATTCGTCCATTATCAGAACTCTGGGGTCATGGAGGAGGGCCGAGATCAGGGAGATTTTCTGCTTAGTCCCGAAGCTCAGGGTGCCTATGTATTTGTGCAGATAGCTCTTCAGCTCAAAGGCTTCGACAAAGCGATTTACGCGATCTTCAAGCTCCTCCTTCGGAATGCCCCTTATGCTTCCTATTAAATTGAAAAACTCCACAGGTGTCAGGCTTTCATAGAGGACGGGCGTTTCGGGGACATAACCAGCAATCTCTTTCACCTTCATCGGAGTTCTACCAGCGTCCAGACCGTTAATCAGAACTCTCCCGCTCGTGGGCTTCAGGATTCCGGCAAGAATTTTCATTGTGGTGCTCTTCCCGCTTCCGTTGGGGCCGAGGAGACCGTAAATCTCGCCATCATGAACCGTGAAGCTTATTCCATTGACCGCCCTCGTGGAGCCGAAGGTTTTGACGAGATTCTCCACCTCAATCATCCAACTCACCCTGATTAAGCGAAAAACATTCCACTTAATAAATCTTGCTGCGTGCATAAGTAGTTTCGGTGCATGCTGCTGGGATAATAGAATATGTCCAGCAATTTTAAAGTTCCTGTGGGGTGTTATTGAGCTTATCCCATATATTGTGGTGGGAATCAAGCTTAAATACAACAAAGGACAGATAGTTTTGGGGTCGGTTTGATGTACACCGCAGTTTCTCCCGGAAGGGTAAACCTCATAGGTGAGCATACCGATTACAGCTTCGGTTATGTGATGCCGGTGGCCGTAAACCTGCACACGAAAATTGAGGGCGATGCGTTTGAACATGTTGAGCTTTATTCCGAGCACTTTGAAGAAACCCGCTTCTTCAAGCTTGACCGGATTAAAAAAGAAGGCTCGTGGATGGACTACGTCAGGGCAATTTACTGGGTGCTCGCTGAGGAGGGGCTGACCCCGAAGGGTATTAAAGGAAGAATTGGCGGAAATTTGCCCGTTGACTCGGGTTTGAGCTCCTCCGCAAGCTTTGAACTCGCCGTAATGGCCCTTTTGAACGAAATTTACGGGCTGGGGCTCTCTCCCCAAAAAATGGCACTTCTTGCCCAGAAGGCTGAAAACGAATTTATTGGAGTCCCCTGCGGCATAATGGATCAGTTCATAATTGCCATGGGGAAGGAAGGCCACGCAATGTTCCTGGACACCGAGACGCTTGAGCATGAGTACGTCCCCATCCCTGAGGATATTCAGGTTCTGGTCTTTCACACCGGCGTCAGGAGAACGTTAACGGGCTCCGCTTATGCGGACAGGCGGAAAATGGTGGTGGAGGTTCTCAGAAGAATCGGCAGGGAGTCCTCAAAGTGCGTGGAGGAGAGAGACCTAAGGGGCCTCCCCGGGATATACAGAAGGCGCTTTGGTTACATAATAAGGGAAAACAGGCGCGTCGTGATGGCGCGGGACGCCCTGAAGTCCGGAGACATGGAGACTTTTGGGAGGATTCTGACCGAGGCCCATCTCGACATAGCGAGAAACTACGGGGTGAGCTGCGGGGAGCTTGACTACATCGTGAGGAAGGCCGTTGAATTTGGAGCATACGGGGCAAGGCTGACGGGAGCGGGCTTTGGAGGTGCCGCCATAGCCGTTGTTGATAGGGCGAAGGGAAAAGAGATTGGCGATAGGCTTTTGCTCGAATACTCCCGGGCGTTCAGGTGGAAGGCCAGGTACTTTTTAGTTGAGGCCTCACAGGGCGTTGAGGTTTTCAGGGGGTGAAATCTTGCATGCTCTCATTTTTCACGGCAACCTGCAGTACGCCGAGATTCCGAAGGGTGAAATTCCAAGGGTGATTGAAAAATCATACCTCCCGACGATGAAGGGGCTTTTGAAAAGCGAGATCCCGTTTGCTCTGAACCTAACGGGCTTTTCCCTTCAATTCCTGCCGCGGGAGCTTATAAACGTCATCAAAGAGGGTATTGAGAGCGGGCTGATTGAAATCACCGGCACCGCATACACCCACGCAATCCTCCCGCTCCTTCCTCTCGACAGGGTCGAGGCCCAGGTGGTGAGGGACAGGACACTGAAGGAGGAGCTCTTTGGGGTCTCCCCTAAAGGCTTCTGGCTCCCGGAGCTGGCCTATGACCCCATAATCCCCGCGATTTTAAAGGACTGCGGCTATGGGGAGGTGTTCGTTGATGGGGAGGCTCTGCTCTTTTCGAACCACCTGAACTCCGGGATAAGGCCAATAAAGCCGCTTTACCCCCACCTTATCAAAGCGCAGAGGGGAGAGGGCCCCGTTTATCTCAACTATTTGTGGGGCCTCAGAGAGCTCAAAAAAGCCCTGAAGCTCACTTTTGGCGGAAAGGTTACCCTCAAGGCGGTTAAACCCATAAATGCCGTACCGGTATGGGTGGCCGTAAATACAACCGCCATGCTTGGAACTGGCGGCTTTCCCCTGATGGGCGTTAAGAAAGCTGCAAAGTGGCTTGGGGGGAGGGAGGATATCCTCCTTTACGGGACGGACATAGAGTTCTTTGGATACCGCGATCTGGCGGGCCATACCCTTGAGGTCAGGAAAATCGTGGAGCTCATAGAGGAGCTCGGCACATGTATAGTTTTCCCGAGTAAGCTGAGGCACAGCGGAAAGGAGCTCTACCTGAGGACCTCAAGCTGGGCGCCCGATAAGAGCCTCAATATATGGACTGAGGATGAAGGCAACCGGAGGCTGAACACGCTCTCTTACGGGTTGAAGGGCGAAAACGCGTTTCTGGCCGAAAACAGCGACGCCCGTGGATGGGAGCCTTTAGAGGAGCGCAGGCTGGATGCATTTAAGGCCATTTATAAAGCCTGGAGGGATGAGAGGTGAAGGATTTAAGGCGCAGGGCATCGATTGTTTTGCTGGTTCTGATGGCCGCTTTTTTGATGGCGGATCAAAATCTCCTGCCCCCCAACTACCAGCAGATTATGGCGGAGTTTGGTATAAGCGAAACTCAGATGGGCCTTGTTTCGACGATTTTCGTTGCCACGAGTGCTTTGATAACCATAATATGGGGCTTCCTCTCGGACATTAAGAGGAGAAAGCAGCTCCTGGTGGTTGGAGTTCTTCTGGGCGAAATCCCATGTTTTTTAACGGCGTTCGTCCGGAGCTATCCCCAGCTTCTGCTCATGCGCCTCTTCACGGGCATTGGAGTTGGCTCGATAATCCCTATTGGGTACTCCCTGATAGCCGACATGTTTGAGGAGGAGCACAGGGGGAAGGGCTACGCATACATACAGACGGCCTTTGGCTTTGGAACGCTCTTCGGCATGGTCATCGCGGGGCTAATAGCGAGCTGGAGGCCCCCCTTCATAATCGCATCCGTCCCGAACTTTATCCTCGCACCTCTGTTCTATCTGGTGGCGGAGGAGCCAAAGCGCGGCCAGAGCGAAAAGGAGCTTAAAGAGGTTCTTGAGAAGGGCTACGAATACGGGTATCGTTTAAGCCGGGATGCCGTAAAGAAGTCCTTTCAAACGAGGACAAACATATTGATATTCATCCAGGGGCTCTTTGGCACCGTGCCGTGGGGGGTGCTCATGTACTGGCTCGTCTCGTTCCTTATCGTATCCAGGGGTATGGCCAAGGACACCGCCACATTTGTTCTCCTGATACTGGGGATAGCGACGGTCATAGGGACGCTCGTCGGCGGGTTCGTTGGGGACTACTTCGAAAAGAGGATGAAGGGGGGAAGGGCGGTAGCGACGGGGCTGGCGGTATTTTTGGGCATGCTCGCCGCCCTTGGAATAGTGATATATCCCCTGCCCGCTGAGTTAGGCGCCAGGGGATGGATTGCCCTGGCGGTGTACTCGTTCCTCTTCCTCCAGCTCGTGACGTTTGCGGGCCCCAATGTGACCGCAATAATCTCGCAGGTCAACCTCCCCGAGGACAGGGGGACAGTCTTTGGGGTTTTCAACATCATAGATAACGTTGGAAAGGCTTTTGGGCCTTTACTGGGGGGCTTTTTAATCGAGGCCCTGAGGGGTGTGGGCTACACAAATGCGCTCGCCTATGAGTATGCCATCATAATAGGCTCGCTCTTCTGGCTGCCCTGCGCACTCGTGTGGATATGGATAAGGAAGAGATACCCGGAGGACAGGGAGAACATAGGGGAAATCCTGAGGAAAAGAGCGGAGGAAATTCTGGGGAGGGAGGCGCATGATGCCATTTGAAATGCTTAACAGGATGCTGGGGAGTTTGGACGACCTTAACGCCCTCAGGGCGCTTATACAGAGGTTCTTTGGTATGGACTTCGATGACCCCTTTAGGGATGTTAAAAAGGTTCTCTGTGTCCAGCCACATCCCGATGACTGTGAGGTGGCGATTGGGGGGATACTTGCAAAGCTCTACCTTGAAGGGAAGGACATAGCCTACTTAACGCTAACCGACGGCTCCATGGGGAGCCACGACATAAGCCTGGAGCCGGAGGCCCTTGCTGAGATCAGGAAGGAGGAACAGGCGAGGGCCGCAAGGATAATCGGCGTGAAAAAGCTTGTATGGCTCGATTATCGCGATACGGAGCTTCCATACTCCCGGGAAGTGAGGAACAGGATAATAAGCACGATTAGAGAGGAAAGGCCCGACATCGTTTTGGCCCCAGACCCATGGCTCCCCTACGAGGTTCATCCCGACCACCGAAACGCCGGCCTCATGGCGATGGAAGCGGCTTTTTTCGCATCGTTCCCCCATATAAACAGGGGCGACCTGAAGCCGCACGATGTCCCTCTGGTCGGGCTTTACTACACGGCGAGGCCCAACTACATTGAGGACATAACGGACATCTTTGAGGTCAAGCTCAGGGCTTTGAGGGAGCATAAAAGCCAGTTCGAAGCAAACTGGCAGCAGTGGGAGGTTTTCTTCAAATCCCTGGCCATGTTCTACGGCAAGAGGATAAATGCGATGTACGGGGAGGGACTTAAAATCCTCCCGAAGATACTCATCCACATTACGCCCTTTGCGGAGGTGCTCTGATGAGGATAGCCTTCATAGGCGCGGGGAGCATCTTCACCCCTCTGGCCCTCTACACGGTGGCGAAAAGCGATGTTCTGGCCGATGCGGAGGTTTATCTCATTGATGTGGATGCGGGGCGGCTGAAGTTCATTGAAGCTGTGGGGAGGAAAATTGGCAAAGTTTTTAAGAAGGAGCTGAAAATTTGGACTTTCCAGGACATCCGGGAACTTGAGAATTTTGGTATCGATTATGCAGTCATCTCGGTTGAGAAGGAGCGGTACGAACGCTGGAGGCTGGACTTCAAAATCCCCCACAAATACGGCATCAGGCAGGTTCTCGGGGAGAACGGCGGTATCGGCGGTTTGAGCCACACCCTGCGCGTCGTCCCCTTGGTTTTAAGCATCGCCGGGGTCATTGAGGACATAAACCGGGATGCGCACACGTTTATCTACTCCAACCCTGAGCCGAGGGTGACCTACGCGCTTATAAACTACACGGGGCTGAAGAACGTTTACGGCCTGTGCACGGGGTATCTGGAGCGTAAAGAGAGTCTGGCCGCCCTTTTAAAAGTTGAGGAGGATGGGATAGCACTTACCGCCGCAGGGCTTAATCACTTCACCTGGCTTAAGGAGCTGAGCGTTAAAGGCGAGGATGGCTATCCCGCCCTCCATGAGGCCTTGAAGAGGAACCCATCCTTTGAGCCTCTCTCCCGGCTCCTCTACAGAACCTACGGCCTCCTTCCATCGCCGAGCGACAACCATGTTGGTGAATACCTGAGCTTTGCATGGGACTTAATTCCAGAAGAGAAGAAAGGCCTAAAGTGGATTGAGCGGACGAGGAAGGAGGGGGAGGATGTAAGGAGGCTTTTGAGGCTGTTCCTCCGCGGTCTCGTCCCCAAGTTCGCCTTCAACCGCTTCGTTAAGTTCCCCGACGTTGCCATGAACGTCGTTGAGGGGCTTGAGGGCAGGGAAAGGCTCCAGGAGGCCATAAACGTCCCCAACAGGGACTACATCGACCTGCCTGGAGGCACGATAGTAGAGGTTCCGGCCGAGGTCTCGCCGAAGGGAGTGAAGCCGCTCCGCGTCGAGCTCCCGCGGGAGGCTTTAGCCCCTCTCAGAGTTCAGGCGGAGATACAGCGGTTATCGGCGGAGGCAGCGGTAGAAGGAAACGTTGAGAAGGTGATAAAAGCCGTGCTCCTCGACCCGGTCGTCCACAACGCCAAGGCTGGGCTGAGGGCCATGGCCGAGCTGATGAGGGCTCACCTCGACATGATGCCACAGTTCACTGAGGGTGATGTGGAAGAGATAAAGGGATTTATTCACCGGTGATATCATGAATGTCCCAGAGCAGGGGAGCCGGCCGTTCCACGAACTCCCTGGCAACTATGCCAGTATGAACCTCCCATCCGTCAAGTCCCATCAGGGCGGCTTTCCTCTCCAGGTCTTTTCTTATTCCCCAGACCTCTCTGGGGCCCAGTTTCCTCCACTTGACCTCAACAAGGAGGGCCTTTTTCTCTTTCTCGTCCAGGGCCACCAGGTCAACTTCTTCCCCCTTCCACCACCATCTCCCTATACGGGTGAACCTGAAGGGAAGCTTTCCATTTCTGTTGAGGAGCATGAGGTGCTGAAGGGCCACCTTCTCGTAAACCCTCCCCAGGTATAGGTTAAACTTTCTCCTGAAGTTCTCAAGAGGGACATCTGAGAGGCCGAGCTCTATCTCCTCCTTGAAGGGATAGACGAAGGAGTAGTAGAAGGCAAAGTAGTTGTCCGATAGACTGTATCTCGCCCCCTTCCTCCTCCTGGAAACCCCAGGAAGCACCGGGTATTCTTTCCTGACTATCTCCAGCTCCCCAAGGACAGAGAGATAACGGGAAAGTTTCGAGCCGTCTATTCCAGTTTTGGTTCTGATCTCGTTGAAGGACGTGTACCCAGAGGCTATCGCCTCAAGGATTGTGTTGTAAGTGCTCAGGTCCCTGAGCTCATAGCGCAGGAGAAGTTCAGCTTCTTCGTAGAGGTATCCCTTCCCGAAGAATTCCCGAACCACGTTCTCCTCCACCGATAAGGAGGAGTCAAAGCGAAGCAGGTACTCAGGAATACCGTCAAGAACGCCATATGCCCTAACCAGTTCCTCAGGAGAATAGCCCGGAAAGAACCCTCCAATGTGCCTGAACTCCAGGGGTTTAACCTTAATTGTTATGGTTCTTCTGCCATGGAGTGGGCTTCCATAGTCCGTGAGCCTCTTCATCATTGACATACTAGAACCGCACAGAATGATGCTCCCTCCCTCACCGAAGTCCCAGTACTCCTGAAGAAGACCCAGTATCCGGGGATAGTTCTTTACGAGTACCGGGAACTCGTCGAGAACCAGTGCTGTTCCGCTAGCGCTCAGGAGATCAAAGAGTTCATCGAAGGAGGAAGGTGGGTGCTCCAAGAATTTAATATCTCCCGTAACGCGGTAGAGCTTTTTAGAGAGGCTGACGAGCGTTTCTCTGGGCTCTTCCTCTTTGCATAGGTGGTACACGTGGGGAATGCCTTTCAGAGCCTCGATTATCAGTCTCGTCTTGCCTACCCTTCTCCGACCGTAAACTATGATGAGCGAGCGTTTTTTCAGGTACTCACCCAGCTTCCGCAGCTCCTCAGAGCGGTTCACGAACTTATGCATAATCATGGTTATATATTTGCGATTATCCATTTAAAGTTTTTCCCCAAGGCCGTACCTCCCAACCAGCTCATCACTTATTTCCCCTTTCCTCGCTATTTCGCCGTAGATGCGCGCGCTCCTCCTCGGCCTCCTCTCAAAGGTATCGTAGTCGACCTCTACCAGCCCAAAGCGCGGCCTGAAGCCCTCGGCCCACTCGTAGTTGTCGATGAGCGACCAGTAGAAGTAGCCCCTCACGTCGATGCCATCTTCAATGGCTTTGTGGACGTACTGCAGGTGTTGAACTATGAACTCGATACGCCATTCGTCGTCGAGCGTCGCTATGCCGTTCTCGGTGACGTAAAGCGGAAGGCCGTACTCTGAAAAGGCCTTTAAGCCATCATAGATGCCCCTTGGATAGACGCTCCAGCCCATGTCGGTCTTCCTGCTCACGTTGGCGTCCTCGACGGCAAAGCGTTTGAGCGGGTTCCTCACCGCTTTGACCTTCATGATGTTGTAGTAGTTCATTCCGAGCCAGTCGAGGCCGCTCGCGGGGACGTCAAATGTTCTCATAAAGCCCCGGAACTCTCCGGTCAGTATTCCGTCCAGGAGCGAGCGGTTGAAGGTGTAGTCTATCTCGTCCCTTGCCTTTTTATCCCTCTCAGACTCGCTCGCCGGCACGAAGTGCGGGCGGTTCTTCACTATCCCCACCCGGAATTTACCGTGAAGAATCTCGTAGGCGATGGCGTGGGCTTTAATCAGATTTGCCGCGACCTTCTCGGCCTTCAGCGGGTTCCTCCTGAAGGGAGGCCACATCCCCTCGACGTATGAGGCCACTACATAAACCATCGGCTCGTTGAAGGTCGCCACCAGCTCAACGCCCTCTATGCTGTCCGCTATCAGCTCAATGTAGCTCCTCCAGTGCTCCAGGTTCTCCTCCTTCTCAAATCCTCCCTTTATGGCAAACCACGTGGGCAGGGTGAAGTGGTGTAGCGTGAGCATCGGGGTAATTCCCTTCCCGTTGAGCAGGTCTATTATCCTCTGGTAGCGCATTAACGCCTCCTCGTTCGGCCTTCCCTCCTCGGGAAAGACCCTCCCCCATTCGATGGAGAAGCGGTAGGCTCTATAGCCAAGGGTTGCCATTAGCTCTATGTCTTTTTCGTAAAGCTCCCAGGAGTTGCAGGCCTTTCCTGCTGGCGGAAGCTTTCCCTTTTCAGCCCAGTACCACCAGTCGCTCCAGACGTTGTCACCCTCAATCTGGTAGGACGAGGTGGCGGTTCCGAAGAGAAATGACTTTTGAAACCCGAGCATTGGAACACCCGTTACCCAGATATGTGGCGGCATGTTAATAAACTTTGGCACTCGACTTTGACATATACTAAACTGAAGTTCCCATTTTAGTCAATTAATTTAGGGACTTTAGTTGAGTTATGAAAAGCTGAGGATGTGGTGATGGTGAGAAAAGCCTTGTTGCTGACCGTGCTGGTCATTCTCATGATGGTCGTCTCTCCAGTGGGTGCCCATTTTGACCCGCCCGGTCAGCCCGCGGTTCAGGTAAACGTGTATTTTATAGGCATGTCCCTGAGCGAGGATATGGACGACGGTGCGAACGGATACGCGGACATAATCGGCACGTATAAGGTCACGCACAGCGGGCACGGCACCAAAGACGGAAAGATCGACATGTTCTACTACGACTGGGACACGCTGAAGGGCAAAAACGGCTACATAAAAAAGCGCCTGCTCTACAGCCACAAGGAGTGCTCCCCGATAAAGCCGATAACTGTTGAGGTCAGCATGGAGGAGCACAACACCATCCTTTCAAACACGCCCCTCGGCTCAGGCTCCATAACGGTCACGAAGCCCGGGGTGTATGAGATAAAGCTGGACAAGGGGAAGGCTCTCATAGAGGTCAAGGTGACCCCGGCGGTTCTGTATTCCGAAAAATGCTCCTACTTCTACGACCAGCCCCCGGACTATGCGAGCAGCATTGTGACGAGCTCCGGTGGCTATGTCTACGACTGGCAGCTTGCAAACATGATACACATGTGGATAGCCAACAGGACGGGCTACGCGAACATGGTCTTCATATTCAACCAGTGTTTCGGCGGAGGGATGATCGACGACCTTAAAGAAAAGCTGAAGGGGACTGGAGACGCGGCATTCTTGAGCGCTTCCAGGCATAACGAAGCATCTTGGGGTCTCGCCGATGGATACACCCCTTCAAGCTGGCCGGAGATGGCAAAAAGAGGGTTTAAAAAACCTGAAGGTTACTACCCGAAGGAAGTTGGAGAAGAGCTGGCGAGGACGGGTAAGGATGCCCCAACGATGAGGGAGATTGCCAGAAGAGCAGAGCAGCAGGATCCACGCGGCCCTTACGGGTTGGACTCTAAGGAAACCCCCCAGTACACCTCAATTGGAAAGGGCGACAGCATAAAGATAGGCAAGAAGGCCGACGGCTCGGACGTGAAGAGCAAACATGCTATTCTCTTCGCCGGAAATGCAAACAGAAGAAGGCACTGGAACAACCTCGACAGGGCGTACAAAGCCCTCAAAAAGCACGGCTTTACGGACACCGACATAATAGCCCTGGCTGGAAATGGAAAAACGATGCCCAACGGTACGAATGTGCCGAGTTATGTGGACGGACCCGGAACGAAGAAGGCCCTCTATGAGGCAATTGTGAACGTGAGTAAAAAGATGAACAGGGACGAGCAGCTCGTGTTCTGGGTTTCCGACCACGGGAACAGGGAGAGGATAGAGCTCTCCATTCTCAAAGACATCATTGACCCCGTAAGACAGCCCGTCCCTCCAAAGCGGACGGCCAGAAGACCGGAACAGGTCTCGTGGGACCTGGATGAGGAGTTCCTAAAGGTGATGGCGCTTGACCCCAAAAACCGACCCTACGTGAGCATACTCGTTGAGGCAACGCCCAGTGTGGTTGAGTACGGCGAGGTGCTCTTTGAGAACATCGCGCTCTATCTGAACGGCGAGAGGCTTGAGCTCGCCTTCGCTGAGCCCGTAATCGCCTACGACGACGAGCCGGATCTCGATGCCTTTGAGCTCGTATATCCCGTGGATGAGACGGTTCTCGGAGAGGAGAACCTCATTGAGGTTGGGTGGTCGGGAGATCCGGAGATGTTCATCAAGTACTCCATAACCGGGCTCATGATAAGCACGGGGGGCATAAACGAGCTTGAAGCCCCGGCGGTCGAGCTTCCCGAGGAGAAAACGCTCTTTGAGCTTTTAAAGGAATATGTCCCGGTTTACAACGAAAACGCCGACAATCTGCCCGGCTTCCTCAAAAGGATAGCCGGGAATGAGAGGATAGACCTTGAGATAGCCCTTGAGAACGGAAGCGTCCTCAACATAGGCATCGCGACGGAAGGTGGCTATATAACGGAGTTTTCAGAGGGAGGAATTCCGGAGCCCACGATGAGGGCGTGGACAAGCGAGGATGTCGCGAGGAGGATCATAAGCTCGGAGGACCCTGTGAGCACGGGGGCAAATGCCCTGAAGATGGGGGAGATAAGGTACAGCGGCGTCGGGTTCGTGAGGACTTTGAGGGTCTTTGTCTTTAAAGTGGTCATAAAGGTGTACAGGGTGGTGGAGGTCATAGGCGACATCTTTGGCTGACTTTTTTATTTTGTTGCCTTCACACTTTGTAGAACAAATCCGCCCCTTTTAGAATTGTGAATGCCTCGTATTTCACGTTCCAGAGTTCCAGGAATTGGTGTAAACTTTATAAGGGACTAGTGCATAGTGTATTATCGAGCCCGTGAGAATGATCGGGCTCAGGCCCTTTGAGTGGTGGCCCTGGCAGACCCTTATGAAGCCAGGGATGCACCGTGAGAAGGGCTTATGATTAACCTCTTTTTATAATATCCCCCTTCTGTGGAGTTCTTTCCCAAGAGATTTGGGTTCCTTTCATAGATTTCTCTGCTTATGTATGCGATATTGTCGGTGAGGAGGACGATGTGGCGGAATTCCCACCTTCTCTTGGCGATGCTTTTTTGGCTTGTTTGTGAACCTTTAGCTTAAGCATCACACTCACCGTTATACAGTTAGTTCCTTGTAGAAATTTCTATGGTAGAAGTGTTATCATGATAACAAAATCCGATTTTTCTTGCTCTTCTGTTATCATGATAACATCCACTCCTGACGCCCCATTTCACCGAAAGAAAAATTAAGCTCAACTGCCATTTTTTCTCTGGTGAGAGGATGAGGGAGCTCCGCTACAACCCTTTAACCGGCCAGTGGATAATGGTGTCCGCCGTGAGAAAAGAGAGGCCCTGGCGCCCCGGGAACTTTTGCCCCTTCTGTCCGGGAAGTGAGGAAACGGGCTCTGGCTGGGAGGTTCTGCTCCTGCCGAACAGATTTCCGATGCTCGATTTTAAAGCGGAAAAGCCTCAAAATGGAGGTTTTTACAGGAAAGCGAGAGCTATCGGGCAGTGCAGTGTTATAGTGGAAACGCCGGAGCATAATTTGAGGGATTTAGACGACCTCTCTCATGAGCAGATGGTTGGGGTTGTTGAGCTGTGGAAAAATGTAACCATAGAATTGAAGAACAACCCCCGCGTTGCCTACCTCGCCATCTTTCGAAATAAGGGCGAGGAAATTGGTGTGAGCTTAACCCACCCCCACGGCCAGCTCTATGCCCTGCCCTTCATCCCCCTAAAGGCCCGTCTGAAAATTGAGAACTCAAGGAGGCACCACAAACGCTCCGGTGAGTGCCTCTTCTGCCGCATCTTGGAGGAGGAGATGAAGGGGGAGAGGGCCATTTATGAGAACGGAAGCTTTGTGTTATTCATGCCCTTCTTTGCAAACTGGCCCTTTGAGGTGCACATTTACCCCAGGCGCCACATACAGTGGCTGACGCAACTGGATAGGGGGGAAATTGAAGACCTGGCCGACGTTCTTAGGGTTGCAACGGCCACGCTCAACGCCCTCTTCGAGAGGCAGATGCCCTACGTGATGAACGTCTATCAGGCGCCGTTTAAGGGAACTTATGAGTTTTATCATCTCCACATTGAGTTTTATCCTGTGCTGAGGGATAGGGATAAGCTCAAATACGCCGCCGGAATCGAGCTCGGCACCTGGGACTTCACCTACGACGGGGTTCCGGAGGAGAACGCCCGGAAGCTCAGAGAGGCGTGCAAAAAGGCAGCTGGGAGGGGTAATTTCAGAGGAACCTGCTGCAGCTGAGGACTTTCTGCCGTTCCATGCAAAACCTCTAAATACCCCTGCGGACAACATCAGATCATGAGAATCCTGCTCGTGACCGGGAGGATAGCCGAGCCGCTGGTGAGAAAATACGGCATGGGCTGTGACGTATTTGTAACGCCGGTTAGTGTGGCTGCCTTTTTAACGCCGGAACTTATAGCACGCTATCTCGTGAGAGGTGGAATAAAAAGCGAGGACTATGATATGATTCTGATTCCCGGTCTCGTCAGAGGCTCGGCCCAAATAATCGAGGAGGAGCTTGGTATCCCCGCATTTAAGGGGCCGAGATACGCCTTTGACCTGCCGCAGATTCTAAGGGCTTTGCGGGAGGGTTTCAGGCTCAGCAGGGAGGTTCCGGCCGATGATCTATTCATGAGGGATGCCATTAAGAGAGTCCAAGACATAAAAAACAGAACGAAGAACAGGAGTTATATTGAAAAAGCACTTAAAAAACCGTACAACTTTTTAATTGGCAGCCTGCCGGTTGGCTTTGACTTCCCGCACAGGATTCTTGCCGAGATAGTCGACGCTCCAAAGCTGAGCATTGATGAGATAGTCAGCAGAGCGGTTTACTACATTGAGAGTGGGGCTAACATCATAGACCTCGGCATGGTGAGCGGTGAGACGAATCTTGACTTTATTGAGGAGATTCCGGAGATAAAGGAGGCCCTGAGAAAAAGGGGGTATGATGTGCCGGTGAGCTTCGATTCATTGAACACGAAGGAAATCGAAAGGGCATTGGACTATGCTAACCTATTCCTCAGCATTGATGGTGGCAACATCGAAGAGCTCGTAACAGAGAAGCCTGTTGTGTTGATACCTACAAACCAGAAAAAGGGCTTTTTTCCAGTGAATCCCGGGGAAAGGGTTGAATTTCTGGAGAAACTTAAAGAAAGAGCTCTTGAGCTGGGCTATAAACACATCATCCCGGATTTAATTCTTGAGCATATTCCCCGCCTTGCCCGCTCCATCACGGCCTTTCAGATTTACAGGGATAGACATCCCGACGACGTGCTTCTAGCCGGCGCTGGCAACGTTGTGGAGATGATCGATGCGGACAGTGTCGGAATAAACGCAGTCCTTGCCGGTTTTGCCAGAGAGCTGAAGATATCGCTGCTGCTGACAACAGAGGTCAGTCCGAAGTGCCGCGGAGGGGTTAGGGAGCTGAGAAGAGCTTTAGACATGATGCTGTTCGAGGTGCCGAAGGATCTGGGCTTTGACCTGCTGATTCTGAAGGAGAAGAGAAGCGAGAAAGTTGAGTATGAGATTAAATCTCCCGTAATTGAAGCCAGAGGAAGGGAGACCAAACTTGAGGGGATTTACTTCAGGATTTTTACAAAGGAGAACAAAATATGGGTGATTGCCCACAGAGGAACAGAGCAGATTTTAACGATAGCAGGGGAAGAGCCGGATGCCATAATTGACACAATTTTGGAGCATTTTCAAATTTCACCGAGACATGCTTTTTACCTCGGCAGAGAGCTTGAGAGGGCTAAGACCGCTCTTAAACTGAAGAGGTCATACGTGCAGGAAGCTGAGCTTTTCAGGGAGTTTTATCTGAAGAACTGCCCTACCCGACCTGAAGGATGAGGCGCTAAAAAAGGTAAAGTAGGGGAAGGCTCACCGCCTCCTGTAGAGGTAGACCGCGAGGGCCAGCAGTGCAAGGATTCCGAGGGCGTAGTAGAACACTCCTTCAGCGTTTCCTCCAGTTGCGGGGGAGCTTTCGGTTCCTCCTGGCGTGTTTGTGGGTGTGCCCGTTGGGCCTTCAACAGGTGTTTCCGTCTCTGTTCCTGCTTCCTCCGGTTTCTCAACCTTCAATTTCTCCGCAACTGCGAAGAGGGATAGACCTGGAACTTTAACAGTGTAGTGCACGTACTTTGCATCCTCATAGTCCAAGGTCGGTTTGTACTCAACCCAGCCGTTTTCATAGTGAAGGAGGAGAACCCTCTCGGGGCTCACGTTGTTCCTACCCAGCCACTCCTTTGAGACCCTGAAAGCGATAGTCACGTTGGTGATTGACCAGTTGGCCGGATGGGTGACGTTAAAGAGGGCGTAGGTCAGGTATGCATAGCCCTCGGGAGCCTTTACGCATCCTGTTTTCTGATAGACGGCAAGAACCCCGGTCAGATTGCCCCCTGATATGAACGACAGGAAGTACATGTCCGTCTTTGTCCTGATGCGGAACGCCCTGCCCGCTACTGCGTTCACAAGGGCGCCATCGACCTTTTTCCTCTGCACAGGCCGCTTCTCTATGGTTATGTTAAAGCTCCTCCTGGAGCTGAGATTACCGTAGAGGCACCTGACTGCGAGGAGGTATTTTCCGGGCTTCAGCTTTGCCGTTCCCACGAAGCGCCCTCTGCCCGTTTTGTTCCCGAGCGTCCATGATACAGCACATGGCTTCGTCGTATTTATGAAAATGCTCCCACCGGAATAGAGCTCAAGCGGCGATGCATTTATCTCCGGGGGCTTTATCTCAACGCTTTCGTTCTTCGGCACAACGATGCTGATGGTGTTGTTTGCCGTTCCCTTCAGCACCGTGGTGTTTCCGTGCACTGAGAACTTCGTATTGTTCGATGCTATGCCGAACATCGGCTTTACCTCAAGCGCTCCACGGTAGTGCCCGATTCTGGTGATGTTTGCCCTCGCATACTCTTCATCTATACTCATATCTATGTGTACCTCATCATCCTCAGGCAGTTTTCTGAGGGTTCCATTTGCCCTCAGTATTATCCAGCTCCCGTTTATCGAGACGTTCAGGGAGCTGATGTTCCTGAGGTATGCTCCGGCAAACATTTTAGCATACATCTCATTGGAGAAGACCATTCTGACCGCCGTAGCGTTCTCAGGTTTTGGTTTGAGCATCATTAGCAGCTTTCCGGGGCTGTCGATATTTATCTCTGCCCTTTCAAGCATCCCTTCAAACAGCGGCCCTATTGAGAGGGATTTTGTGAATGCTGTGTATTCAGCGTGATAAACGTCTTTTTTGCCGAAGGTTATGGTGCTGTTGCCCCATCCAACCCCCTTGTCACCGGTGCCTCCAAAGATTATCTCTCTGTCGGCCTTTTCCATCTCAACAGTGTAGTTCCCGGGCGGATCAAGAACCACTATCTGTCCTCCCTCAGGAACGGGGGCGGTTGCCACATAATACATGAGGAGACCAAGTGAAATCGTCGTTGTCACCAGTGCGACCGGGCCTGCACTTGCCTTGTCGACCATTTTTTCTGCATTTTCCGTTCCCTCCTCCAGTGCGCTCTGGTATGATTGGGTCTTCTCAAGTCTCTCCTTCACGACCTCCTTTATTATCTCCTCAAGCATTTTCATGTTCAGGGTTTGCATCGATGAGGCCGAGCTCTCCAGACCTTCCTGGGTGTTGCCCTGGTAGTATGCGTAAACCGCCTTCAGGATATCGTAGAATATGTCCAGATCCGCTGCCTCAAGAACACTTTCTATCAGGAGCATTCTGAGGTCTTCGTCGAGTATCATGGCCTTTCCGAGGGTCTTGACGACTTGGAACTGCTCGTCGCCCGACAGTTCGTCTATGTTTTCGAGCTTCTCGTAGTAGTTCGGGGTCATGTCCTGCTCCCTCTCAAGTTTGGCCATTTCATCAACGCTGAGACGGACTATCACAGTAGCGTTGCTGTTCATCAGGGTCTGGTTGAGATCCCCGGCGTTGGGACTGTTTTTGATGGTGGTGAAGTTCCACTCGGCGTTGCCGGAGGCTTCCTGGAACTCCATGGTGGTCTCAAAGATGTTTATCAGTTTGAGTATGGCCTTAATTACCCCCATGGCTATAGTCTCTGCAGGAACCTTAATTCCAAGGGCGGAAAGGACACCGTTCAGACCTATAGCAACGACCTGCAGCTCATTTCCGAGCAGGGAAGGCCGGGCATTAAATTCGACCCTGTAGTGCACGCCTCTCTTGCTGTGGTGTGCTATCGCCTTGAATGTGAAACCGGGCGGGATTATGTGATACCACTTGTAGCCCTCCATCGGTCCGAAGGATCCCTCGGCGTAGTAGTCGTAGAATACGTTGTCATTGGTATTTCTGAAAGTCAGGTACGTGTTGTTGTCCTTCACAGCATTTACGGTAACGAGTATGGGGTCGAAGCTGACGGTCTTTGTGTGGAACGACTTCTCAAGAGCCTTAACATAAACCTTCTTTGTATTCACAGCAGGGGCCACGTAGTAGGTGTCGTTCTTCACATGTCCCTGAGCATCGACCGGCTTGAATACGATGAGCATGTAGTTCGTGTAGTAGCCGGTATAGTTGTAGGGCGGCATGTCGAAGGGCGGAACCCCTTCCCACCACGACATCCAGAGGTCTTTCCCTATCCTCATATCCCCGGGCCCTATCATTCCAAGCATGTTAGTAGCGGAGGGAGCATCCTTCAGGGCCGGGGACATTGGCTCTATAGATGTGCTGTGACCCTTGAGGCCGAGGCCATTAAGGAGGAAGTAGTCCCTTTCTGGAATGGTCTCCCTGATGGTTATCCCATCTATATATGTCCCTGAGTCCCCTATGTTCGTAAATGCCAGGCTGAAGTGATAGCTCTCCGCGGCTTCAAGGTTTTCGTCCCCATCTCCATCGTAGGTGTAGTCTATGCCCGCTATGTTGACCCTGTGGCATGAATCGGGATGGTTATTGCAGTATTTCTCGCTGAAGGGATATGCCCTCAGGCTCTCCAGCCTGAAAACAGGTCCAAAGTCAAATGATATAGTGGAATCCTCCTCTCCGAGGAGCTCACCACCCTCTCCGTAGAGGCGCACCTTGAGGGGAATCACCTTGTTCATCGGGAACTCTTCCGGCTGGGGATCCCATCTGAGCTTTATCCAGTCATAGACCGTAAGCGGGAATGCCGTGCTGTACCTGACCGTGTCGTTGGCCTGAATCGGCAGCCATACGGTTATCCTTCCGGTGTGCCTCTCAATGTAGTCAGGAAGCACGAGTTCGAGCATTACGGTTCCGTTTAGAGCCCCGAAGTTCTTCAGGGTTACGGTTACATTTGCAAATCTCTCTCTATAGGGGATTACCATATGGCTGTTGGGCGTGTTCGCATTCTCGACCTTGCTAAGGGTGTATATTGCAGTGGGATGGCTCGTCTCGACGTTTATCAGCTCTATATCCGCGTTCCTGAAGTAGACCCTCCTGACGGCACTCATCTTTCTTCCATCGGAATCAATGGCCGTAAACTTCAGCGCTCCGGAGCCGGAGAGCTTTCTCAGCACGGTGTCGAAGTATATGTAATCATCGTAGATGCTCTCACCCGGCTGGGAGCTTCCTATGAGTGTCTCGGTTCCGTTGTAGATCAGGGTGTAGTTCACCCGGAGTATTGGCCTTCTCGAAACCGCGGTGCCGTGAAGTGCCACAACACCCTTGACCATACTCCCGTTCGATGGCAGCACGTCGAGGGAAACCGAGAGAAGACTGGAACCCCAGCCGTAACCGGTGCTCGTTACGCTTCCGAGGGTCAGGCTTCCCGAATTCCTCTCATCGAGGATGTCGTAGTTTGCATCGGCACCTCCGCTCCGTGTGTACATCACGCCGCCGCTGTATCCCGTCACCTTCTTCGGTGTGTAACCTCCCCAGTCCGTCATGTTGAAAATCACCGGGCCGGCAGAGATTATATGCACGTCCTTCGTGTTCATGAGGGAGTTGTTCTCCGCTGTTAAGGATGAACTCGAATTAAGGAGGATTCCAAGGTCGTTGTCCTGTATCAGGCTGTTTGTAACTCTGCCTCCAGCAATTTTCAGGCCTATCAGGTTTCCGTTTATCGTGCTGTGGTCAATGGTTCCCGTAGAGGTGGCCAGCACACCCACCCCATTTTCATAAACCACACTGTTGTGCAGCACAAACGCCTTTTCCGCCTCTATGCCAACGTCATTGTTTGTTATGTAAGAGCTCTCAACGTTGAGTCCTGCCCCCGAGAACTTTATACCGACGCTGTTGTTCCTCACTTCAGTCCCGTAAATTTCAACGCTTCCAGTGTTCGAGCAGATGCCGCAGCCGAATCCCCTAACCGAGCTACCGTTCAGTGTTATCATCGCTCCGAGCATCGTCTCTATTCCCTTACCTCTTCCCGTTCCTATAAAACTCGTGTTCTGGGAGTAGAGCGTTCCCCTGATCCTCGTGGAGCCGGAGATTTGTGAATCCACAAACCTTGCGGGTCCGTCATAAACCGAGACATTTCCATGCATTTCCGCCTTTACGAGGCTCAGCCCGGTGTTCGATGCATGCACGGGGATTTTGACGACGCTGTCCGTTATTCCAAGCACACCTCCCCATACGTAGAGGCTGGCATCAAAGGCACCCAGGGACAGGTAGTTTGAGTTGTCGGAGGGAACCTTCACATGCACAGCTATGACGTTCTTTCCGGTTCTCAAGTATCCAGAGACATCCGTGAAGCCGGTCAGGGGAGCGGCGGTTATCCTTCCTCCGCCCCATCCCATGCTGAACGTCAGCTGTGCCCGGTGGTTCAGTCTGTCCAAGACCTTCATTCCGTTGATGTAGACCTCAATCCCGCTTATGGCGTAGTAGGCCAGAACGGCTTCGTTGGGAAGCTTATCAACCGTGATAATCTTCTTGAGATACAGGTCGGTGAACTGGCCGACTTCGGTATTTGCGTCATTTCTGCCCTTCGAGAAGCTTGCAACGAATGGTGCTTCTCCGCTCTCCATGCCCTCTGTGGAGTTGTTGTAGGCCCAGTCCTTCCCGGGATAATCCGTTGAATAGAACCACTCATCGGTGCCGTTCAGAAGGGTTCTCTTAACAATGGCCACAGGCTCAAGTCCGTAGTGATACGTCCTGTCGGCAGTGAAGCTCCCTCCTTCTATCGTAGAACCCCTGATGAGAACCTTTTCGGATCCGAGGGAGAGGGAGGAATTCTTAACGGCGGAGTTAAGGATAACGAGCTGGCCGTTCTCATTCACCCTGAGGTTCGTATCCAGTAGTTCATCGCCAACGATCAGGCCGCTTCCAGTTCCATAGACCTTGATGCTCCCTCCCCTCAGGCTGTAATCCTGCAGGGTCAGTTCGCCGTAAGCCTGTGCCTCCATGCCATAGCTTTGACCGCTTTTGAGGACAGCCTTGGAGCCCGGCGAAGCAATAAACTTAAACAGAACTTCTCCTGTTTCAATGCTTCCACTCACGTTTGTGTCCTTCATAACCGGCGTTGTTGCTGGATATCCTGATAGGATCACCGCGGTGGGGCTTCCTTTGAGAGATGAATTCTCCACCACTGAGCTGCCCGGTGAGATGATGCGCAGGTTGCATTTTTCGTTCGAATCGAGGAGCGAATTCACGAGCCTGAAGGAGTAACCCTGAATCTCAAGGCCGATTCCATTTCCCCAAGCGGTGATGTTTTCCAGCAGGGCCGTGCCTCCGGTTCCGTTTATGAGTATGCCGGCCTCACTGCTGTGCCCAGCCCTGAGGTTTCTCAGGGTTACCTCAGCCTGCCCATCCACGTATACCCCGTAGGTACCGTCGCTGAAGGTGCTGTCCTCAATCTTAAGCACACCTCCCCTGAAGATTAAGCCGTTCTCCGGGAAGAATGAGCTATCCTCAACGACCAGCGAGCCGTTTGCTGTAACATCTCCCCTGATTACACTCCGCAGGATGGAGACGTTTCCGCTGAGGAAGGTGTAGTATCCGCTCATCTCCGAGTTAATTATGCTAACCCTGCTCCCCTCCAGCTCCCCCGAGGAGAAGCCCTCAAGCTTTGAGGCGCTTACTGTAAGGACACCGGAGCCGTTCATCCACTGGGCATCGAGAAGCGAGTTATCGAGGACTCTAAGCGTTCCGTTTACCTCGGTTCCGCCTGTAAGGTGAATCCGGCACTTCCTCATCTCCAGCAGACCATTTTCCGTTATCAGCAGGCTTCCATTTATATCCATATCAAAGCCCCTGCAGCTCTGGGTGTTGTTTACGACCCAGTCGCCGTTCCTCCTGGGCCCGATAAAGACTTCGTAATCCTTCACCCCTTCAAGGCCGCAGCGCGTGATAGCTTTGATCTTTACCTTATTAGCTCCCTGCACGAGCTCCCCGGTTAGGTTGGCCGTTCCGTTGAATTTCACCCACTCCCCTCCGTTCACGGAGTAGTAGAAGGCCTCCACGGGGGTCAGGTTGTCGTAATGCGCCTTAATTATCACGTCCTCATCGCCGTAGTAGAAGTTCTTCAGCTCGACCCAGAATTTCGGCTCCTCGGCGTTACCGCAGACTGAGAAGCTCCTCTCCGTTTCGATGGCTTTTTTGCAGGCATCGATGGCAGCGAGGTGAAGGCCAACCTCAACCGGTCTGCCTTCCTTTATCACCCTAACCAGTTTATTCCTGAGACCCCACAGGTCGAGGAGGAACGTGGCATTGAAAGTGTATACGTTAATGCCTTTCAGCTCTTTCACGTTGAGGAGATTTAATGTTGGATTGAATTCTCCGGTGATCCTTTCACCGAGCACATCGACCTCGTAGATATATTTCCTTGCCAGGGTGTTCGTCCTGAAAAGGAAGCTCACCGGGAACTTCAGGGACATGGGGTCCATGGCCGGGGAGGTTATTTCCATGCTGCTCTCCTTAAAGAAGCACTCCCCGCAGACGGAGAATGATATCCTCCCCATCTCCTGACCCCTCAAATAGGTATCCCATGCGGTTACAAAGAAGGTGTAGTTTTCGCCCGGAATCACAGGAACGCTCAGAGAGCAGGTCTTCCCTGAAACTTTCATTGGCATCTCTTCCCCGTTCCATGTGAGGACACAGCTGCTCAGTGCAAGACTCGACTGAACTTTTATGGTTACCTCATTCTTTTCCGGTTTCACTATGGAGCCGTTCTCGGGGGTGGGCTTTATGTAGGAGAGGTTGAACGGCGGAAGGGGAACGTTGAAGCTAAGCTCGGTAAAGTTGCCCCTGTTCCCGTAGGAATCTACTGTCCTTATGTAGAGGACGTGGTTTCCATGGGCTGTGCTCTTTGAGTACTCCATTAGATGGCCGGGGCTTCCGCTTATATTTGCGAGGAATGCATCGGCCCAATCGATAATCTTCTCGCCCTTTTTGCCCTCCGTGATCCGGGGGTCAAGGTAGAGCTCCACGTGATCAAAGTCGTCATCATAGGGGTTTCTCCACGAAAGGGTGAAGCCGGAGCTGTCGGTCCTGACGACCGGATTAACAACATCCCCCGGCGGTGTTGTATCCGAAACATTGACCGCGTAGTCCATCGAGAGTGAGTTTCCGGCGGCGTCCCTGATGGATATACGGTAGATATTGACTCCTGTTTCCTTCGTCTTTACCAAAAAGCCGAAGGGGACCCCGCTCGAATACTCGCCGCTCCATATTGGGGACTGGATAAGGTGTGGTTTGGGGTTCAGGAAAACGCTGTAACTTCCGGGGTGTGCATCGCTGACGTTGAAGAGGAGCCAAGCCCTCGAAAGCCTCTCAGCCCGGTAGGTGTTCTCTCCCGCGAGGGTCATGTTGACGGGGTGAACCCATATGACCTTGGGCGGTGTTGAATCCACGACGATTACCCTGACCTCAGTGGAGTTCCAGTTTCCTGCCAGATCCCGTCCGTAAACCCTGAAGGAGTGAAGCCCATCCCCGGAGCACAGACTTCCGGAGTAGCTCCAGAGACCTCCCGAGGGGCTCATGGTGTAGCTCGTTCCATCAAATTCAAGGATCGCCTCAGCGAGCTCTTCACTTGCGTTTATGGTTATGCGCATCGTGCAGCTCCCCACGAGGGAACCGTTCTCGGGAGTTGGTTCAACGAAGCTAAGGGATGGAGCCCTTGTATCAACTGTAATGCTCCTCTCTTCGCTGAATCCCGGGTTTCCGGCAACATCCCATCCCTCAACCTGGAAGGCATAGCTCCCGTCGGGGAGGGTAATGCTAACACTCCACTGGCTGTTCGCTTTTTCCAGAACGGTTCCGTTGAACCTGCTGTCGTTGGAGAGGAGGACGGCCTTCGACAGTTCTTCACTTGAGTTTATCCTGAACTCAACCTCCGAGACGTTCAAAATTGAAGCGTTTTCCGGTGTTGGGGGGATAAACTGAATAGTGGGGGGTGTTGTATCAACAACTTCGACCGTAAAGTCCTTCTCAGCCAGATTCCCTGCCCTGTCCACGGCAAAAATGGAGTAGCTCAGGTTTCCAACCGAACCTGTGTTTAAACTCAGGACAATGGCCTCAGCGTTTGAGTAGTTGCCGGTTTTTACCGTCTCCCCGTTCAGGAGGATTGTGTAGTTGGCCGGATGCCGGTCGGTGATGACCACGCTAACATTTGCCTCCGAGCCCCTTTCAACCTCCTCCGGTGCAGTTACCTCTATCCCCGGCTTCTCCGTGTCGACCTCGAAGCTCCTGACTTCCGTTGAATTTTCATTTCCATGGAGATCCGCACCGTATGCTCTGAACGTGTGCATCCCATCGTTCAGTGCAAGAGCAATGCTCCAATCAGTTCCTTCTCCTTCCATGGAGTAGTTCATCCCGTCGAGCTCAAGGAGGGCAATGCTCAGGTTCTCGCTGGAGGAAATTTTGAACGTTATGCCGCTCTGGTTCAGGAGACTTCCATCTTCGGGGGTGGGGGGTTTAAAGCTTATTGATGGCGGTGTTGTGTCCACGATTTCAACTGTGAAGGAAATGCTGGACGTGTGGCCTGCCGTATCGTTTGCCTCAACGGTGTAGTTTAGAAGGCCGGTTTTCTCGGTGTTTAAGTTCAATACAAACCTCTCTCCTCTTGAGTAGTTGCCGGAAAGCAGGAGCTTCCCGTTTTCGAGAACTCTGTAACCGGCTGGATGCGCATCGTCGAGGGTTATCGTGACGTTTGCAGATGCTCCCATCTCCACAACGGAAGGCGCGTTCACGGTTATCTCCGGCGGCGTTGAGTCCACCGTAAAAAATCTGAGTCCGGTTGAATTCATGTTTCCTGCAAGGTCTTTCCCGTACCCCCTGAACCCATGCCGGCCATCCGGCAGGTTGAGGCTCAGATGCCAGGTTCTTCTGCTTCCCATCATGCTCATGTTTGTTCCATCGATTTCAAGAACCGCCATGCTGAGATTCTCATTCGAGGTGAGATTAAACGTGATGAGGGAGTTTCCGGCAAGTGAGCCATTCTCAGGTGTGGGTTTTACAAAGTGGAGTGCTGGAGGTTCATTGTCAAAAATCCATATAATGACGGTTTTTCTGCTCTCCCACCCAAGGCCATCGGTCGCTATGACCGTTATGTTGACGTTTCCGGCATTTTCAGTGGTGAATGAGTAACTAACTTTTGCCGGAGAGGTGGGGATTTCAGAGTGCGCCTTTTCCACACCGTCCTGCAGGATCCTTATTCTCAGGGGGTGTCCATCGTCGGCGGTCTGATCTGTGACGGTTATGTTCACAACAACTTCCGTATAAATCCCGGCTTCCTCTGGTGCTTCAAGGCTTATATCAGGAGGAGTTGTGTCAACGCTTATCAGCCTCTCTTCGGTTCTGTTTGAGTTCCCTGCCCTATCCGAAGCAACGACATAGAAGTAATGCTCCCCATCGGACAAATTAAGGGTTATGCTGCCCCCTTGCATGGAGTATGTTGAATTGTCGATGTGGAGAACTGCCTTTCCAAGCGCTTCGTTCGAGCTGATGGAGAAGGTTACGCTGGAGAAATTGAGAATCGAACCGTTTTCCGGAGTTGGTGGAATAAACCACACTCTCGGAGGTCTGGTATCCAAGGTGAAACATACCATCCCTGTCGAGTTGGTGTTCCCGTGCTCATCTGTGCCGTAGGCCCGGAAGCAGTGTGTTCCATCGTTTAAGCTGAGCTTGAGATTCCACAGCCTGCCGGAACCTGACATCGTGTGGTTTGCTCCGTCGATTTCAAGAACCGCCATGCTGAGATTCTCATTTGAGGTGAGGTTGAAGACAACGTCTGAAATGTTGGTTATAGTTCCGTTCTCAGGGGTGGGTTTTACAAACCAAAGTGCTGGCGGTGTTCTGTCGGCTTTTTCCACCCTTAGAATCCACCAGTGATGCACATAGCCGTTCTCGTTCTCGGCGGAAACGCTCACGTTCCAGATTCCCGGAATCAGGCTGGAGTTTGTATAGCCCGACACCTGCCCCTCCTCTGAAAGAACCGCGCTTCCGTTTATGCTCCATGTAATGTTTGCCCGCTGATTGAGCTCAATGCTGAAAAGGACGCTTTCATTATCCAGAGATGAAATTTCAGGATTCTCGGGTGAGAAAGATACCATCTCAAGCCGTTCCCTGACCCGGAAGCACATCTCCGGCGTTGTGTTTTCATGCTCAAGCGAATCCCTCGCGGTTATTCTCCAGCAGTATAGCCCGCTCAGGCCTTCCGTTGAAATTGTGAAGTTCGTCCAGCCGGAGTATTCCACCATTCTCACGCTTCTCCATTCACCGTTTTCGGTGGCGTTCGTCTCAAGGCTGGCAGTTTCGGGATGGGGCTCATCCCAGAGGACATGAACTTCGATGTTTTCTCCCTCAAGAACGGAATCGCTGCTCTGACCGTAAGACACATAAAGGGGAGCTTTTGTATCAACCTCAAAAGTCCTTGTTTCTGTTCTGTTGAAATTCCCGTGCATATCCCTGCCCGCACCATAGAACTCGTGGACACCATCATCGACGGACAGCGTAACGCTCCATTCCTTTCCTGCTCCTTCCATCTGATGCCCTTCCCCGTCTATGTAAAGCACGGCAGTGCTGAGGGATTCGTTCGAGGTCAGGTTGAATGTGACCTCAGAATCTCCGGTTAGGCTTCCGTTCTCCGGTGTTGGCGGAACGAACTTTAACGCGGGTGGTGTGGTGTCGGTTTTTACGTTGAGGATCCATGAATGCTCCGCCTTCTCATCCCCGTGTCTCGCCTCCGCCGTAACGTTCCAGAGTCCGGGGGTGAGGCTCGTGTTTGTGTACGTTGATGTCGTTCCGCTTTCCCTCAGAACCTCGCTTCCATTCACAAACCACGTGACATTTACCTCTTTGTTCAGCTCTATTGAGAACGAAACGCTCCCGTTGTCCCAGACCGTGATGTTCCCGGCTTCGGGGGAGAACGATATTATCCTGAGCCTTTCCTCGACCTTAAAGCACATCAGGGCTGTTCTGTTTTCGTTTCCAAAGGTGTCGTTTGCCCTGATATACCAGCAGAAGGTTTTTCCGGCGAAGCCTTCTCCGGTCTCTATGGTCCAGTTGCTCCATCCATCGATGAGTTCGAGCGGTATTCTCATCCATTCAAGCCCTTCGCTCGCATTAGTCCAGAGCTCCGCTGAGGAGGGATGTTCATCCTCCCATTTTGCAAATACCTCAACGTTATCGCCCTCAAGAACGGACTCGGCACTCTGGCCGGCGGCTATAACTTCCGGTGGGGTTGCGTCTATCTCCACCGTCCGCTCTTCGGTGCTGTTTGCCACACCTTCAACGGAACCGTAGACCCTGAACGTGTAGGTTCCATCATTAAGGCCTCTCTTTACAGCCCACCAGTTCCGTCCATTTCCGCTCATGCTCTCGTTGGCGCCGTTCCATTCAAGCGTGGCGTTTTCAAGCTCGCTTGATGAGGTTACGTTAATTATTATGGTTCTCACGTTCAGCATTGCGCCGTCTTCAGGCGTGGGAGGAACGAACAGCAGGCTCAGGCTCGGTTTTGGGTAGACGTACCAGACCCAGCTGTGGCCATCACTCCCGTTGGCGTTGGCAATGAGGGCCCTGACGCTGTACTCCCCGACCCTGGCGGTTGAGTTGGTGTAGGTGGAGTTTCTAACATTCTCCTCCCTGTAAACCTCGCTCTCCCCAACATACCAAGTTACGTTGACAACCTGATCCGCCTCGACTGAAAAGCTCACCACATCACCCTCATAGCTCTCCACGGGGCTTTTCGGTGAATACAATACTATCCTGGGCGGGGAATAGACTCTGAAGCACTCCACCGGCGTTCTGTTGGAGTGTTCAAGCTCATCAAACGCCTCTATGTACCAGCAGTAGAGACCGGGTTCGTCGAGTGAAACGCTGAAGTTGCTCCATGGGCTCTCACTCAGCACTTTCTCATCGAAAACTTCCCATGAACCTGTCACGTTCATCCAGAGCTGGGAATAGCTTAAGTGAGCGTCACTCCACCTGGCGTAAAGAACGATGCTTCCTCCGGGAGACATTCCATCCTCGGTCTGCCCATAGAGCAGATAGTCCGGATTTTTGGTATCCACCTCAAAGGTTCTCTCCTCGCTTATCCCCCTGGTTTCTCCCGGGCCCGTGCCATAGACCCTGAAGGTGTGCTCTCCATCTGAAACCGTCGCTGAATACCACCAGCTCCTCCCGGAACCGCTCATGCTGTAATTTGAACCGTCGAACTCAAGGATTGCCTCGCTGAGGTTCTCGCTGGAGGTCACGTTTATCGTTATGCTGGAGTAATTCAGCAGAGAGCCATTTCCGGGAGTTGGGTCGGCGAATGTGAGAACGGGAACGCTCAGGGTTGTAGCGGTATCGTTTACCCAGGTGGTGTTTATATTGCCGTTCCTGTCCTCGGTTAGTATGCCTATTGTGTGGCTCTCACCCGGTGAAAGCCCTTCAAGGTTCCAGCTGGTGCCGGTGGTTCTCCCTTGGAACTTCCCGTCGATGTAAACGAGAGCCTCGGAGAAGTCCTCGTCCTTTGGGTTGTCCCAGCTCCAGTAGATGTAGTCGGTTCCAACTTCGTGGCTCAGGTTTTCCACGGTTCCCGGCGGTGTTGTATCGACGTAGAAGCTCACCTGAGCACTGGCCAGCTCCTTCCCTGACACCGCATACACTATCAGTGAGTTCTTACCCTCCTGTGCTTCTATTGTCGTGTTGGGCTCGAAGGTGACGTTTTCGTCTCCATTCAGGGAGTAAAGCCATTCATCAACGGGCTTGTTTGCGGTAACGTTGAGGTCTATGACTGTCGTGTTGTATGTCCTCTCCTCCGGGGAGAGAATGGTTATCTTCAAAGGTTCGCCCTGACTGGGCTCGTACTCGACAGAGATGTCGTCGAAGTAGATGTTGGAGGCCATTGGAGTGTCGTCCCAGCCTCCTATGAGAAGCTGGAAGTTCGTGGTGTTCTCCATACCTGTTGTTGGTACTGTTTTCAGGAGAACTCCATCTTCCCAGTACTCAAAACGGTCTTTGTAGAGAACTATCCTGAAGGAAACGTATGTTTGCGGGGCATCCCGTGAATCGCTTAGTGTGTCCTCGGGGCAGTCATAGGTTATCTCGTGGGGCCATGTCACGTATCGCACCCCAAAGTATTTGCCGGTATCGATGTCATATACCCTGAACCACATCTCCGCCGTTCCGGGATTCAAAATTTTCCATCTTCCTGAGAACGTTACCGAACTCCAATCACTAATCAGTATATCCCTGCTTTTCAGGAATGCATGCTCGCTTACGTAACTTCCGGTTCTATGGCCGTATGTCGTGAAGTGAGCTTCACCGTTTTCTTCAGCGTAGGTATTCTCGCTCCCGGCCATATCTTCCGTCCATTTCGTTGTGTCAAGCTTGTTATCGTTGAAATCATCCTGAAACACCACGTTCCCCTGAGCGCTGACAGGAGTGAATCCAACGAATCCCACGTTTAGGTAAGAGCTTAAAATAAGGTATATTAGGAAGATGGTAATCCTCTTCATCTTCTCCACCACCCTGTAAGAAGAGACCCAAACTGTTGCTGAAGGCATCCCCTAATTCTGATTAGAAGAGAATTATTCCAGCAGGCAACAGTATGGAGCCCCTCCTTACATCACGATGTATTAGCATGGGTTATATACTTAAAGTATAAGAGCTTTTTGGTTTTTCATGAAGAACTTGGAGATAAAACAATGAATTTAACGGCAGCGGTGGGCCTCTGTTTATTCCCCCGAAGTTCGGAAGTCGAACTTTAATTTACGATCCTTCAAAAATCGGCGGTTTTGGTTTCCTGAACATCATGTCAAGCTCCTTCCTCCGGGTGCTCACCCTCTCAAGCAGCTTTTCAACCCTCCCATCTCCGGGATGCCTGAGCCTGAGCGTCGTCAGAATCCCCTCGGCAAAGCCGAGTATTGCGGCATCAACGAACTCTTTGCCCTTTTTGGACTCCAGCTCCCGGTTAAGGTTCACGAACGATTCTATCCTCGGGATTAAGCCTTCCTCTCCGAGCTCTATGCACAGGGTTTTCAGCTCCTCCAGTACATCCATGCTATCACCCCCTCTTCAGCTTCAGATTGAAAAATTCAATGGCATTTCTCTCTGTTATCATCTCAACCTCTTCAAAGCTCAGCTCTTTAAGCTTTGCTATCTCCTCAACTGCAAGCTTCACGTAGCATGGTTTGTTTCTCCTGCCCTTGAACGGGCTCATGTATGGCGAATCTGTCTCAGCTAAAACTGCCTCAGCGTCCAGAACCTCTGCCGCGGCTTTAACCTCCGGAATGAAGAGGATGCCGGTGCTTATTCCGATGTAGTGTCCGTTTTCCGCTATCTCAACAGCCAGCCCTTTACTTCCGGAAAAAGCGTGAAAATAAGCGTTTATGCCGTAGCGCTGAACGATCTCAAAGGCCTCCCTTTCGGACTCTCTGGCATGAATGACCACGGGCTTTTTGAGTTCAAGAGCCAGTTCGAGGAAGTGCTCGAAAATTTTCCGCTGGTTTTCCCTCTGTCTTTCATTTTCAGCGTAGTGATAATCCAGGCCCACCTCGCCAACGGCCACGATATCATCCCTGTGCTCCCGTATGAAGTCCTCGACCTTTCTCACTTTCTCCCAGTTTCCCCGTCTCGCTTCGTTTGGATGGTAGCCGAGGGTCGGGAAGATGAAGCCGAAGTAGGGCTTTAAAAGCTCCCAGCTCTTCCAGACATGGTTCTTTCTGTACTCCGTTATGGAGTCTATGACGGCTTTAAGCTCCCCCATGCATTCCTCAATGACATCCCCGGCGTTTTTCCTGTAGAACTCAAAATGGGCGTGAGCGTCTATCATGTTCATGTTAAAGATGCCCGCAATAGAAAAGCTTTTCTGCCCTTCAACATAGTTACTTATAGTGAATAAAATGCTGTCACCTGCTGGTTTCTTAGCCCCTCTTCTTCCAGATAACTTTCCCGTCCCTTCTTACAACCCTAAGAATGCGATGGTAGGGAATCTGGGCTTCTCCCACAAAGAAGTAGCCGCGGCCAAGCTCAATCATGCCGACGGGGATTTTCTTGACGTCGCCGTAAGCCCCCCGGTGCGCGATTATAATGTGGTAGTCTTCCTCCCTCTCCCTGGGGTCATACTTTATCTTGGCCAGCACTTCCTTGACCGAGCCCTTCCGCATCAGAGCCACCCCAGAATGCCGCTGATGTTATCCTTCCACTCCTTGATGGCCCAGCCGTGCCCGGGAAGGCCGAAGTCAACATCAAACTCCATGAGTTTCTCAAGAGATTCCTGAAGTTTCCATTCGCTGCCCGTAGGGAGGTCGGTTCTGCCCACCGTTCCTCTGAATACCGTGTCCCCCGTGAACATGAGCCTAACCTCGCCGTCAAGGTAGAGGCACGAGCTTCCTGCGGTGTGGCCGGGGGTGTGGATGAGTTCAAGCCTCAGGTTTCCTATCCTCAGGGTGTCTCCATCTCCAAGCTTTATATCTATCTCCTGCGGCTCGAACTTCCTTCCATAGGCGTATGAGAGGATGATGTAGTCGTCTCCCCTCTCAAGAACTCTGGCGGTGGTCTCATGGGCCGCAAAGAGAACCTCAATCCCTTTTCCCTCAAGCCAGCGCTTGAAAGCCGGGTTCCCCCCAACGTGGTCAAAATGTTCGTGGGTGCTGAAGATTACAGCCCTTTTTATTTCTCTGAGGTACCCCTCACCCTCCCACACCTCAACATAGCGGTTCCAGTATGTTCCTGTTCCTGTGTCTATTATGAGGGCTTCATTTCCATCCCTAACCAGGTAGATGTTGCTGTCCCAGCTGATGCCTTTGAGCGTTACAGTGTTTGGCGGAATCTCCACCGGTATCACGGCAATCACCTCACGGGCTCAAGGGAGGACCGCCTCATCATAACGTCAGGAGGGATGAATCTCTTCATCGCCCCGGATAAGTTACACAGGGATGTTTATAAATTCAACCGCGGATTTTAATCAGGTGACCCAAATGAAAACCGAGAGAGCGAAGGAGATACTCCTCCGGCTTCTGAAGATACCCTCTCCTTCCGGGCAGGAAGACCGGATTATGCTTCACATCATGGAGTTTCTCCACAAGCTGAACTACGACGTCCACATAGAGAGCGACGGCCAGATAATAGACCTGGTCGTCAACCCGGATGCAGACCTTTTCTATGAGGTTCATGTGGACACGATCCCCATGCGTGTCGAGCCCTTCGTGAGGGGCAACATCGTCTATGGAACCGGTGCGAGCGACATCAAGGGAGGAGCGGCAGCTATACTTCTCATGCTTGAGAATCTCCGCAGGGAAGGGAAAGACCTAAACGTCGGCATAGTTTTCGTCAGCGACGAGGAGCACGGCGGAAGGGGTTCAGCCCTCTTCATGGAGCGCTACAAGCCAAAGATGGCCGTCGTTCTGGAGCCGACCGACCTTGAGGTGCACATAGCCCACGCCGGCAACATTGAGGCCTACTTTGAAGTTGACGGCAAAGAGGCCCACGGTGCCTGTCCCGAGAGCGGGATAAATGCGATAGACCAGACCTTCAGGATGCTGGAGGAATTCAAGAAGCTCGAACCCTTCAATGCCAGGGGCAGGTACTTCGACGCCCACATCGGCCTTCAGGAGCTGGTCTGCGAAAACCCATACTACCTGATTCCGGCACTCTGCAAAGGGCGTGTGGAGGCCCGCCTGTTGCCTGAGCAGGAGGTTGAGGACATACTCGACCTCATGGAGCCAATCTTTGAGGAGTACACCATCAGGTATGAATACACGGAGATATGGGATGGCTATGAGCTCGAACCGGACGAGGAAATCGTCCAGCTCGCTAAAAAAGCGATGGAAGTTACCGACATAGACGAGTTCGGCGGGATGAGGAGCTGGACCGATGCGATAAACTTCATGTACAACGGGACGAGAACGATAGTCTTCGGGCCGGGCAACCTCGACATATCGCACACGAAGAACGAGCACATCGACGTGAGGGACGTCGTTACCGCGAGTGAGTTTTTGAAGGCACTAAACGAGATTTACGGGAAGGGCGAGTGAGCTTTTCTTCTTCCCTTTTTGAGCCAAGGTTTTTAAGCAAGACCCCCCCACCAGTTACTGGTGGGGGCCATGTTGTTCAATCCCAAACCGAAAACGAGGAGAGAGGAGCTGTACGACCGCGAGGAGGAGCTTTCCCTGATTGAAAACTCAATAGAGAAGGGCCTTCCACTCGTTGTACTCCTTGGAATCAGGCGTCTCGGCAAGAGCTCCCTTCTGAACGTTGCACTAAACGAGCTCCCGTTCAGGAGTGTCAAGATAGATGCAAGAAAGGTCTACTCCGAGTTTGGTGGTGTTCCAAAGGAAGCCATCGGAAAGCTCATACTTGAGGGTTACCTCAGGGGCTCCACGAAGGAACGCGCTAAAGAGGCATTGAAATCCCTCAGAGGGGTTCGCATTGGCGGCTTTGGAGTCGAGCTTAGCGTGGATAGGAGCGTGAGCATTCACGCAATACTTGAGCGCATAGATTCTTTAGGGGAGCGATTCGTAATAGCCATAGATGAAACCCAGTACATGAGGTTTTCGAATTCGCGCTATCCTGAGCTTATCGCGTGGGCAATTGACGAGCTCCAGAACGTGGGCTTCATCCTCACGGGCTCGGAGATTGGCCTGCTTGAGGACTTTTTGGGCCTCCATGACCCTGAATCTGCCCTCTTTGGAAGGGCTCACAGGGAGGTCAGGCTGAAAAGGTTTGAGGGAAGGCAGAGCAGGGATTTCCTCAGGAGAGGCTTTGAGGAGGTGAGGCTGGACGTCACGGAGGAGGAGATAGAGGAGGCCGTCGGCGAGCTCGACGGAATAGTTGGCTGGCTGACCCTCTACGGCTACAACCGCTACCTCGGAATGTCCCACAGGGAGGCCCTGAACAGACTTAAGGAGGACGCGAGAAGACTAATCCTTGCAGAATTCTCGGCCTTGAAAAAGCTCTCCCATCGCTACGAGCTTGCCATGAGAGCTGTGGCAAACGGAAGGCACCGCTGGAAGGAGATAAAGGAGGCCGTCGAGCTCCTCGAGGGGAAGAGGATAGACGACAAGAACTTCTCCAACATCCTAAACAACCTCGTCCGCTACGGCTACCTGGAAAAGACCATCGAGGGCTACTTCATCCCCGACCCGCTGGTGGAACACGCCTTCAGGTAGGGGGCTACCAGTAACTGGTGGGGGGGTTGCTACACCGCGGTTACATAGAAACGTTTATCTCCTCCAGCGCTGTAGTTCCTTGGGTGGTGTCATGTCACTTCTGCCTTTGGCCGGGATGTTCATATTCGGGGGAAAGAAGAAAAAGAAGAGCTGGAAAGAAGTGTTTCGGGAACTCGCGGAGAAGCACGGCCTGCCATTGGAGGTTATAGAAGCATTGAACGGTGCGCACATAGCATATAATGGGTACATTGAATTCGTCAGAAGGATGGACCCAGAGGGGGACCTGAAAAGGGTAAAAAACCCTTGACGTGGATGAAACCGGCGATCTCTGGGCAGCGCGCGCCGTCAGGGATCACGAGTATCGTAGATACATCGGGAGAGACCCAAAATCCCGCGGATATAACATACTGCACGGTGCGCTGGCGGTGCTTATAGCAAACCATACTGGCAAGGAGCACGAGGATATTGGATGGGCAATAGGCGATGCGATATACGAATACCTCGTCAAGCAGGGAAAAACCGTGGAAGATATTGAGAAGAACCCGTCGGAATTCGCAAAACTCGTCGTAAAAAAACTGCAGGAACGAGAGATAATTGGACCGACAGTCGCAAGATCCACGCAGAAAGCAATAAAAGAAGTCATCCCATACACTGTAAAGCTCATAAACAAGATGTGGCCAAAGGATCACAATATCAAGCACCTGCGGGCGATGGAGGAAGCATTCTCGCCAGATACCCGCGACCCTGTTCGAACGCTGAAGGCTGCAGGTATAGATATCACAGAGGAACTCGAAGAGCTGAGGAATGCAATTGCGGAAGTGACAGGGAAGAAACCAAAAGCTGCAACAAAGGGAAGAAAGAAGAAGCCCTCCTCAACCAAGAAAGCGGTGAAGGGAGAACTCATAAAGTCTAGGGTGCCCGAGAACGTCAAACTCGAAGCCTGGAAGCTCCTTGGAGTCCTTAACGGACTCAAGTATAGCGGCTACTCTGAGAGGGCCGTTGAGAAGGCCGTTGAAGACCTTTTAGCTGAGGGGAAGGAACTCGCCGAGAGAGGCGACCTCGAAACCCTTGGCATTTACCTCTGGACAGCTCACCTTCTGAGAGAAGGACGCTTGGCGAGGCAGAAAAGTTCCTGAGAAGAAACAGTTAAGGTACCAAAAACTTAAAATATTGGAACCCTAAATTTCATATATGCCGGATAAGACCCTCGTCAAACGGTACATCCTGGAGTTACACGAAAGGTACTTCACCGGAGTAATCCCGAGGGAGCTAAGGGTCAAAACCCTCCCCGGCAGGGCAACGGTCATAATCGGCCCGCGAAGGGCGGGCAAGACCTACTACCTCTTTTCCCTCATCGATGGAAACGCTCCGGAGAGGTACCTCTACGTTGATTTCGAGCACCCGGTTTTTCACCCGATGACGCCCAGGGACTTCATAGACGTCCTTGACGCTTACCACGAGCTTTATCCAGAGGTAAAGCGGCCCACCATTATGCTCGACGAGGTTCAGGCCGTTCCCGACTGGGAGAGAATCGTCCGCTATCTGCTCGACGAAGGTTACACCGTCTACGTAACCGGTTCCTCCTCAAAGCTCCTCTCCAGGGAAGTGGCCACCCACCTACGGGGGAGGGCTTTGACGTACACCCTGTTTCCCCTGTCCTTCCGGGAGTTTCTGCGTTTTAATGGGGTCGAGCACGGGGGAAGGGAGTTCTACAGAAACATGGCGAAGATAAACGGTCTCTTAGAGGAGTACCTTCACTTCGGGGCTTATCCAGAAATAGCCCTCGCTCCGGAAGACGTTAGGGGACTTATTCTGAAGGACTACATCGACGTTCTCATAAAGAAGGACGTCCTTGAGAGGCACCGGGTTAAGAACGTTTATCTCCTCAACGAGCTTCTCTACTTCTCCCTAAGGGCTTATTCAAAGTACGTCTCCTTTGATTCGCTCTACAGACTCTTCAAGGGCAGGCTAAAGCTCACCAAGAGGACGATAGCCAACTACTTCGCCTACCTTGAGGAGGCATTTGCCCTCTTTCTCGTAAGGAGACAGGGGCGCTCTCCGAAGGGGAGGATTGTCTCTCCGAGAAAGCTATACCTCATAGATACGGGTCTGGCTCTCTTCGGCGAGAAGGACACGGCGAGAGATGCGGAAAACGCGGTCTTCCTTGAACTTCTCAGGAGGTACTCGACGAAGCCCAGAGTGGAAGTTACATACTGGAAAGACGAAGCCGGTAGAGAGGTGGACTTCGTCGTTTCTGAGAACGGAAGGGTTAAGGAGCTGATTCAGGTGAGCCTGAGGCTCGATGATGAGAGGACAAGGAGGAGGGAGTTTTTAGCTTTGCTCCATGCATCAAGGAAGCTCAACTGCAAAAACCTAAAGGTGATAACCCTCGAAGATGAGGGAACCGTTGAGGTCTCGCTCTACGGGATGAAGGGCAACATTGAGCTCGTCCCGCTCTCCAAGTGGCTCCTCGGTGGGGAAAGGCTTATTTCCCCTCGCGAGGAGGTTTAGGTGGTGGTGGATTTGTCGCTTTTGCCTTTGGCCGGGATGTTCATATTCGGGGGAAAGAAGAAAGAGGAAGAAGATATATACGCAAAATTCGCAAGAAAGTACGGGCTGACTCGGGAACAGGTACGAAAAATCGAATTCCTTATAGTATTTGGTACGAGAAACATCCCAAAGCTGCTCACACGTGTGGATCCCGAACAGGACGAGAAGAGAATCCATAAGGTGCTAGAGGCTGTAAAGCATATGGATGACACAGGTGAACCCTATATATATAAGGAGCGTGAAAACCCATGACTTCTACGATAAAAACGCAAAGCAAAAGCACCCAGAAGATCTACGCACAATGCTTCTCCATCCATTCCTTGCACTCACACTCTCCCACATTGCCAAGAGTACGTCAAAACATGTCGGACATGCAGTGGGCGACGCATTTGATTCACTAGTGCTCGGTGGAGTAAAGTACAGTGAAATGAAGCAAAATCCCGAAAAAGTAGCAGATGAAATAATATCAGCAGCAAGAGAAAGAGGAATTCCTGTAAAGGACGAAGATAAAGAAAAAATAATAACCGCTATCCAAAAAGCATCGAAAATAGTGGATAAACTAACAGGAGATGTATCTGAAGAGAAACTCGACGCACTCTATCAGGCACTAGCAGAAAAAACGGACGATCCACTATACATCCTCAAGAGAAACGGCATCGACATTGAGCCAGAACTTGAAGAGTTTAGACAGTTCCTGGCGGAGATCAGCGGGAAGGAGGTGGAAAAGAAACCATCGCCGGTATTGATGGATTCTGAAGTTCCTCCCGAGGTCATGGCGATAGCTAAAGCCCTTGAGTTCTCGGACTTCTCGGAGAAGGCCATGAAAAAGGCTGAGGAGGAGCTTTTGAAGCTCATAGACCGTTTCATTGAGGACGAAACCAACGCCCAAGCTCTCTTCCACGCGGTCAAGCTGTTAAGGCTGATCCAGAGGGGAGACGTCGAGAGAATAAAGAAATTCGGAGCTTAAACTCAGCTCTCTTTGTCCAATTATCATGGTTCCTCTCCGGAATCTTCCCTCTCCCTCTTATCCACCCAGAACCTCCTCGTCCTTATGAATCTCTTTTCCTGCTCCATGAGGGCCGCGAGCAGGGCTTCTCCCCTGTACTGCGCCAGAATTCTTGCCGCGCTGTCAGGCCCCGTTCCGTAGCTGGCTAGGGCCAAAATGCCATCAAATCCATAGCTCTGGATTAAATCGCTGGCCTTTATGAGCTTTCTGTAGGCGCGCTCCTCCTTCGGCTCAAGCTTTTCCCCACGCTTCAGCTTCCTGAGGGCCTTGAGAAACTCCTCAGCATCAATCGGATGCGCCGCTGCAATCATTATTGATCCGCACCTCGGACATTTGAGAAATCTCACCCTCTCCTTCAGGCGGCCCACCTTTGTCCTGCTCACCCAGCCGCAGTTTGTGCAGACCAAGACGACCTCCGTATCCAGTATCCTTCTCCTGAAGAGTTCGAGGATTTCATCCTTCTCAAGCTCTCCTCCAAGGAGAAACTCGCCGCCAACGCTCATGTTGATTCTGGCGAGCTTTGATGGCTCCTTCCTCAGAACCGTCTTTACGCGCAGGAAGCCGTTTTTTATCTCCTTCAGGATGTATTCAGCGGTCTTTACATCGAGCTTATCATGGAAAAGCTCGTTCAGGGTTTCCTTTTCCACAACCGTGCCCTCAAAGAGCCTCTCTATGCGTCTGATCTTTGCATCCCTCCTCAGCGCCCCGGAGCGTCTGGCAACGTTCCTCATCCTCCATTTATAGACCGTGCTCTCCCGCATGGCTTTTGTCAGTATAAACTCCATAGCATCGGGTTCCTGGAAGAGATAACCTTTTACCTCCTCTGGGTTCAGCTGGAAGGGTGTTTTGAAGACAACGGCATGTGCCTGGCTCCTTATGGCGAAGACGTTTCCATAGTGCATTCTCAGGAAGGAGTATATAAACCGCCCGAGGGCTTCATTTGCCCGATTGCCGAAGTCGCCATGGACAAGCAGGGCTTTTGGTGTGCTCTCGACAACTATGTCCTTATCCGTTGAGAAGACCTCGTCCCTTATTTCATCAACCGCCCTTCTCAGCTCCTCCTCTCTAAAAATAACTCCCTCCAGTAGTGCTTTCCCGCGCTCAAAATCAAAGACCAGCTCCCTTTTCAGCCTTCCGACCCCGGAGGCAACGGCGAAGGGAACGGGTATCATCTCCCCTTCCCAGCTCGGTATCGCGCTTTCTAGGCTTTTGCTCTCCCTTACCATTAAAATCCCCGCATCTTCATCCACCTTGAGGAGAATCCAGCTCCGGCCGTGCATTACGAACTCCATCCCCTCCTCAAGATCCATGACAAAGCTTTCATCAAGGCGTCCGATTATGTGCCCGCTCTTAACATCAAGAACCCTGTAAGAAATCTCGTCCGGAATCGTGGAGAGGTTCTCGTAGTAATACTGGTATGCGCCCCTCCTCAGGTAGAGCAGTTCCCTCTCCTCATCGTAGCCGATCAGCCTCGCATCCATCAGGAGTTTGAGAACGGCCCCGTAATCTTCCCAGCTCAGATTCCTGTATGGATAGGCTCTCCTGGCGATCTCAAAGGGCTCCTCCTTTGGAAGCCTCCTCCTTTCAATGAGCAGCCCAACAATAAAATGCGCCAGAACGTCGAGGGCATTCTCATAGGGCTTAACAGCTTCAAGCTTCCCATCTAGGGCATGCTTTGCTATGACCAGGCTCTGGAGGTAGTCCTCGACGTTTGAGGCTATTACATATCCCTCGCTCACCTCGCCGAGCCTGTGCCCTCCCCTTCCTATTCTCTGGACGAGCCTGTTCACCTGCCTCGGACTCATGTACTGGATCACAACATCCACATCCCCGATGTCTATGCCAAGCTCCATCGAGGATGTGCAGATAAGAGCCCTGATTTTCCCCTCCTTCAGTGCCTTCTCGGCCTGAAGTCTCGCTTCCTTTGAGAGGCTCCCGTGATGAACTTCAACGGGTTTGCCCCATGCCTTCAGCCTGTGTGCTAAAATCTCTGCAAACTGCCTCGTATTTGTGAAGATAAGAGCTTTTCCATGCTCTTCAATGATATTCCAGAGGATTCTGAGCCTTGTTGCAACATCCAGCGGCAGGTTGAGCCTCCCTGCAAGCTCCGAGTCTTTTTCGTCTGCCCGGGGGTACAGGACATGAATGCGGTATTCCTTCCTCCATCCGGGCTTTACTATGGCCTCAGCCTTCAGCCACTCCCTTATCTCCTCCTCATTTCCAAGGGTGGCTGTCATCCCTATTCTCTGAAACTCGGCAATCCCTGAAAGCCTTTCAAGGGCCAGGGTTAGCTGGGCACCGCGCTTGTTGCTGGCCAGCTCCGCTATCTCATCCACGATTACAAACTTCAGGTTGCTCAGGGCTTTTCTGAAAGACTTCATCGTCAGAATTACGCCCAGGGTCTCGGGGGTTATTATCAGCAGATGGGGAGGGTTCTTCACCTGCTTTGCCTTCCTGTAAGCTGAGGTGTCGCCGTGTCTCACTTCAACGCTCAGACCGAGCCTCTCACCCCACCAGAGGAGTCTGTCGAGCAGGTCTCTGTTCAGCGCCTTGAGGGGGGCTATGTAGAGGGCCGAGAGGGGCTTTAGATTGTTCTTCAGAATGGCGTTGAAGACGGGCATAAGTGCAGCTTCCGTTTTTCCGGAGCCTGTTGGGGCTATAATCAGGACGCTCTTCCCGGAGCTGATCTCGCGAAAGGCCTTCTGCTGAAGTTCATTGAGTGGGAATCTTTCCTTTATCGCCTTCTTCAGGAGGGGATGCATGATGGTAGTTGTGTTTAACCCTTTATAAATCCGGCCCTGAGGCATTGCCTAAAAGCATCCAGTCTGAACCGTTAAACTTATAAACTATATATCTGTCGATATGTCTGGTGATAGCAATGGAAGAGTACGACCTCAAATACGCAAGGAAGGCCATGCTCGTGGTGGTCATCCTGCCGTTACTCGTCATGTATACTGAGGCCATGTTGACTCCCGCTCTGCCCACGATTCAGAAGGAGTTTGCCATAAACCCCAACGACGTCAGCTGGATACTCACAATCTATCTGCTCGTTGGAACGGTCAGCGCGGCGATAATGGGGAAGCTTGGCGATATGTATGGGAAAAAGAAGATGTTCTTGGTGGCTTTGGGATTCTACACTCTCGGCGTGATTCTCAACGGCTTTGCACCGGGCTATGAGTGGCTCCTCGTATCGAGGGGGATTCAGGGGGTTGGGATGGCGGTGTTTCCCTTAGCCTTCAGCCTCGTGCGTGAGGAGTTTCCGCCCGAGATGGTGCCCGAGGTTCAGGGGATGATAAGCGCCATGTTCGGGGTTGGGATGGTCATTGCCCTGCCCCTGGGGGCATACGTTACCCAGCACTGGGGGTGGAGGTGGACATATCATTCGGCCGCCCCATTTGCGGTCATCATGTTCATCCTTGCCTGGAAAATCCTCCGCGAGAGCCGCTATGTAAACCCCGGAAAGCTCGACTGGCCGGGGGTGGCTCTGCTCATTGTGGCCGTTGTTCCGGCGCTGGTGGCGGTGACGAGGGCGCCAAACGTTGGATGGACTGCAAGGGAAACCCTCATACTGTTCGGAACAGCAATTATCGGCATGGTTCTGCTGGTTCTGTGGGAGAAGAGAACCGAGAACCCTCTCCTCCCGCTCGGTATAATCTCCGCCAGAAATCCCGCTATAGTCAACATCGGCATAATGTTCGCTGCATTCGGAATATCCATGATGAGCCAGGCAAACACCTACATATTCCAGATGAAGCCCCCCTACGGTTTTGGAAAGACCATACTCCAGAGCGGTCTGCTGATGACTCCAATGGCCGGGGTAATGCTGGTCATAGCGCCCCTTGCCGGAAAGCTGATGCCGAAAATCGGGGCAAAACCCCTCGCTGTAACGGGGGCTCTTGTAGCAAGCTCCGGGCTGGCTTTCCTGTCAAAGTATGCGACCCAGCTTTCGCTCTGGCACTTCGTGGGGGTGGTAACCTTTATCGGTGCCGGGATAACGCTCATAAACATCTCCCTGATCAACGTGCTTGTCTTTTCGGTTCCACCGAGGGTTATGGGAGTTGCAACGGGTTCAAACAGCCTGTTTCGAAACTTCGGCTCAACGTGGGGGCCGGCTATAGCGGGCACAGTCATGAGCACCTACTACACTCTGCTTCACATTCCCGGGGTTCCGATGGCAATAAAAATTCCGACCTCAAAAGCATACGAGGTGCTCTTTGGAGCTTCGGCAGGGATATACATTTTCCTCGCCCTTCTGAGCCTTGCCATAGTCGAGGTTATGAAAGGCGGCAAGATACGGGAGGTGGAAAATGGAGGAGAGAAAGAAATCACGGTGGGCTGACTCTTTCCCACCTTGGCACTATTGGGTTCACCTCTGGGGGTTTTCACCCCTCGTAAAACGCTTTCAGGTACACCTCCCTTATTTCCTCAGGCGTTGGTTCAACCGGGTTGAAAGCGATGAGCCCATCGTGGTGTGCTTTTTCGGCCATCTCGTCCAGCTTTGTCATGAAGGTCTCCTCGTCAACGAGCTCCCTAAGCTTTGGGACTCCAAGCTTCTCGTTCAGCTCCCTGACTCTGGCGAGGAGTTCCTCCTCATCTTTCATCCCAAGCCCTTTGGCCAGCTCCCGGTAGCGGAGCCTTGCTCTCTCTTCCTTCATGTTGAACTCCATAACATGGAGGTTTAAAATGGCATTAAGCAGACCGTGAGGGGCTATCCATGCTGCCTTGTGGCTCATGGCATGGCAGAGGCCCAGGCGACCATTGAGGAAAGCTATTCCCGCCATTGTTGCGGCGTAGTGCATCTTCTCCCGCGCTTCTTCATTCCCCTTAACGGACTCTGGGAGCCATTCGAATACCGTTTTGGCTGCTCCAACAGCCATTGCATCGCTGAAAGGACTCGCCGCCCTGCTGACATAAGCCTCAATTGCATGAACGAGAACATCCAGCCCGGAGTTCCGTGCAATTTTCGGGGGCATTGTCAGGGGCAACCTTGGATCAAGAATCGCAAAATCAGGCGCTATCTCAGGAGAAACGAGGTTGTATTTGACCCCGTCCATTTTAAGAACGCTCGCTCCTGAAACCTCACTTCCGGCTCCGCTGGTTGATGGGACCGCTACAAGGGGTGTTTTCAGCTTTGGAATTGGTTTCGGCCTCTGGAAGCGGGAAATAAATGCTATCTCCTCAAAAGTTGTCCCGGGTGAATCATAGAAAACCTTGACGGCCTTTGCGACGTCTATGACGCTTCCCCCTCCTACGGCGACTATGAGCTCCGGCTCAAACTCCCTGGCCCTCGGGAGAATTTCCTCGACATATTCGTATGATGGCTCCGCTGAAACTCCCACTATGCTCTCCACCTCAGCCCCTGCTTCGCCTATATACCTTTTGGCTTCCTCCAGAAAGCCTTCCCTCTCCACAGACCTCGATGCAAGAATAAGAACCCTGTCGTAACCTGTGGCAATTTTCCTGAGTCTGGTCAGGCTGCCTTCCCCCAGAAATATCCTGGTTTTCAAACAAAAAGCCTGCATCATCATCACCGGATTCCCTTATGCCCTCACCTTTTTAATACTCTCGGAGGCCTGAACCACGGGTTGAAAACCTCAGGGTTGGGAAAGTCTTTAATCCGGCGGGCCGGTTATATAATCCGATGCTCATCAAAGGGAGGATAATCGGAATCAATGGCTCGTTCCCTTTTACGGCTGGGAAAGAGGGAGAGCGCATTGAGCTCAGGGTCGAGCTTCCGGATGGCCACTTAGAGTACTCCGTTGAGTGTTCCTGCCTTGAGCCCCTTGAGCTCCTGAGCCTCCTCCTGCCCTCCATCGAGGATAAGGCAGGTGAGATTCGGGGGATCTTTGTGGAGGAAGCTGTTGAGGACGGAGGGGCAGGATGAGGAAGGCACTTTGGTGGAAATAAAGAAAAACGTCTTACCGGTTTCTAAAAACCTCTCAGCTGAGGGCATGGGCATTGTCCCCAATGGAAAATTGAAAGAGAACCTTACGGTTCTTCCCTGAAAAGCCTCTTCAGGTTCCTCTCAAATGGCGGGTAAACAACGCCTCTCTCAGTTATTATTCCCGTCAGATACTTGTGCGGCGTAACGTCGAAGGCCGGGTTGTAGACGTCAACCTCCGGCGCAATTCTGCATCCGCCGCACGTCAGAACCTCCTCCTCGCTGCGCTCTTCAATCGGTATCTCCTTCCCGCTCTTCAGGCTCATGTCTATCGTCGACAGCGGTGCGACAGTGAAGAATGGAATTCCATGCTCCTTTGCGAGGACAGCCAGGGTGTATGTCCCGATTTTGTTTGCAAAATCGCCGTTCGCTACAATCCTGTCCGCTCCAACTATTATGGCATCAACCATCCCCTGTTGCATCACAAAGCCGGCCATGTTGTCGGCTATTAACTTCAGCGGAATTCCATCATAGTGATACTCCCATGCACTCAGACGGGCCCCCTGGAGAACCGGTCTCGTTTCGTCCACCCAGAGAAGCCTGAGCTTTCCTTCCCTGTGTATGACCCTCAGAACCGCGCCCACGGTTCCGAGATGAACTGTTGCCAAACTGCCAGCGTTGCAGTGGGTGAGGACATTCCCTTCCGGCAGGATTTCAGCTCCGATGTGCCCCATCCTCAGATTTGCCTCAACATCCTCGTCTGCTATTTTTCGGGCTTCGGCGACGATGAGTTTCCTAATCTCATCGATGGGACTCTCAAGGTTCTCCTCCACAAGCCTTTTGATCCTGCTGAGAGCCCAGAAGAGGTTGACCGCTGTTGGACGGGTGTTTTTCAGGGTTTCGTATGCTCTGTAAAACCCGTCAAAGAATTCCTCCCTGCTCCCTGCCCCGGAGGTTTCAGCATACAGGGCCAGCCCGAAAGCTGCAGCTGCCCCAATGGCAGGGGCACCGCGCACCTGCATCGTCTTTATCGCCCGTGCAACTTCCTCCACTGTTTTCAGTCCGATGATCTTAAACTCCCGGGGAATCAGCCTCTGGTCAATCAGGTAAACCCTTTGCTCCCTGTACTCAACGCTCCTCGGAAGCCTGGTGAGGTCTTCAGGTCTGTACTTCATGAGCACCACCCTAAAGGCTTTATCCCTAGAGTTTAAAAATTCAATTGGTGGTTCGGGTTGGTAAGGTTAAACGATTTTAACAGTAATCTTAATCCTGACGATGAACAGGCAGTTTTTGAGCGTACGGTTGTCCGGCAACAGCATGATGTTATGAGAATCTTCATCACGGGCAAGCCGGGAGCCGGTAAAACAACACTCATCCTTGGGACGGTTGAAGAGCTGAAGAAGAGGGGATACAGGATCGGCGGGATGGTAACCCGGGAAGTGAGGGAAAGGGGAAAAAGGGTGGGATTTAAAATCGAGGCACTGGACACAGGGGAGGAAGGGATTCTGGCATGGGTGGGAGAGGGGCATCTGAGGGTGGGCAGGTATGCTGTTAATCTCCATGACCTTGAGAAGGTCGGTGTTGGGGCTATAAGGCGGGCAATAGGGGAGGCGGATCTGGTAGTCATAGACGAAATCGGAGCAATGGAGTTTAAAAGCAGGGAGTTCAAAAACGCCGTTGAGGAAGCAGTAAACAGCGGAAAACCCCTGCTGGCGGTGCTGCACAGAAAATGGGTGGATGAATTCCGGGGGAGGGGCAGGATATACACGCTGAGCCATGGGAACAGGGAGGCGGTTCAGAAAGAGATCACGGAAATACTTTCAAGGGCATTGAAGGGGATATCTAACCTGAAGAAGGGTAAATAACATGGAACAAAATCACTGCCCGCTTATGAGGTCCTTGCAGTTTTCACAGACCCATCTCTCGGCCCCTTCATGTATAACCCTGTAGAGCGGCCCGTACTGCCCGCAGAGCTCGCAGATACCGTAGACCTCTGTCTCGGGCTCCTCCTCGGGTTCTTCCGTGTTGTACGTGTTAAGGGCTGCCAGCAGATCCGCCGCGGTCACAAACCCTATCGGTCTTCCGAGCCTCGTGACCAGAAGCCTCCTTATTCCCTTGTCCATCATTTTATCGATTGCGTCCTGAACCTCATAGTCGTCCTCAATTGTTATCGGGTTCTCCGTCATAACCTCGGCGACCCTGACGCTCTTCGGATCCCTCTCTTTTGCGACGACCTTGTTCAGTATGTCCCTGTCCGTTATTATCCCAACAACCTCGTCATTTTCAACAACAACAGCACTGCCCACCTTGTTTTTTGCCAGAATCCTTGCCACTTTATGGATGGTATCCCCCGGATGCACGATAACGGCCTTCCTCTTTACCACTTGCCCCACAGTAACTCTTGGAACCATTGATATCCCTCCTGTCAATGGAGGATTTGGGAGAGAACTTAAAAATGTTTTGGGATTCATGGGTATGTGGATAACATTATGGCTTTCGTCTGTTGAAGTAGTAACCGAGCAGCAGAAAGACCGCGATGAAGGCTCCAAAGGCGGCTATGTATGGAAGGTATGGATGGGAAGGAACCTCCACGGGATGGGCTGAAGTTGTGGTGGTATTTGCTGCACTCTTTGTCATGACAAACAGTTTTGATGCATTTGACGATGTTTCAGGGGCCATGGTGTTATTGACTGCCGCAACTGCAGGTTTCACGATGCGGCTCGTGAGTTTATACACGCCGAGGGCTATAAGACCCGCCACGGTCAGGCTTATGACCTGAATCTTTTCAAATGTCCGGAGGAACTTCTTTCTGGCCTGCGGTTTTCCGGGCAGGAGAAGAATTGGCTTCGGGGATGCCCTGTAGAGTTTGACCTCCTGCAGCCGCTTTCCATACTTCTTCCCGGCGATCTCAACGAGGCCAACCCTGCTCATCTTGTCTATATGGTACGAAACTGTGGAAATGGGCATATTCAGCCTTGAGGCGATTTCGCTGATTGAAAGTTCCTCATCCTGAAGAAGCTGAAGGATGGCAAGGGCTTTGTCATTCAGCAGAATCTGAGCAAGCTCCCTGGCTTTATCATCACTGGCATGTATTGTCTCAAACTTCAAAAAGCTCCCACCAGAAAAGGTTTGAGTGAAGGGGATATTAACTTTTCTATCACTCCAGAACGGGTTGTAGTGTAAAGTGATGAAAAGGAAAGAAAAGCTAAACTCATGGCTTCTCCATGATGATCTCAATTGTTGAGGTGTTAGCTGTTCTGCCGTCGGCTGTTGGGAGCTCCTCTGTGCCGATCTTGATCTCCTTGACCCTGACCTCTGGGAGGAATCTGTTCCTGACGATCTCTGCAACATCAACGGCTCTGCTAATGGCCCTTCCTCTGGCCTTGACGCTAACTTCCTTAGCGCCCTCGTTGAACTGTGTTATCACGGCGAGGACATAGTTCATAACAGGCTTCTTTCCTATGTAGACAACATGCTCCTCTGCCATCTTTGGCACCTCCGGAATTTTGTCGTAACATTCTCAGGAAACTAGGTTAAATACTTTTCGCTGACCCCCTCCCCTTTGAGGGTTTCAACAGGGGAGGTTTGAGGGGTTTCATTTAGACCCACTAAAAAGTGGGTTTTCGACCCCTCCGGCCGGGCCTTCGGCCAGTTACCCCTCCCTTGAGCATAAAGCCCGCCCAAGTTCGGGGTTATGGTTTCGACAGCTCTTTTCAAAATGTTGAATGCTCCTACCAAATCAGCATTAAAAATAAGCCCCGTTGCGGGACACTTAAATAATCCACGAACGAAGCGAGCCCCTTTGTGGGGCTTCCCGCAAACGGGGCAAAGCTTGGAGGTAAAAGCCTCTCCAACAACCACAACGCTAATACCATACTCTTCCGCCACTTCCTTGAGGCGTTTGATAACGTAATTAAACCGCCACACGCGGGAAAGCAGAAAATTCTGCTTTTTGCCCTTATCAGAGTTCCTTGCTATTCCCTTCGGATGGCCGACAACAATCTTAGAAACTCCGAGCTCGTAGAGTTTTCTAACCGTCTGCCTTACGGCAGTATTAATGTAATGCCTCGCCTGAAGTTTTGCTTTATCGTGCATTCTTTTAAGCTTCCTGCTCCTTTTAGCTCCACTCTTGTTTATTTTGGACTGATAATCGGCAATCCTCTTTTGCCAGTAGAAGGCAATGCTCTTTAACGGCCTTCCATTCACGAGAAGGCTTTCCCTGTTTTCAACATAAACGGCCATCAGGTTGTTTACTCCAAGGTCAATTCCAGCAGAAAGACTTCCTTTTGGGGTTCTCGGAAGTTTAACCCACTCCTCCCCTTCGAGTTTTTCCTCTGCCGTAAGGCTCATGTGAGCATACCATTTCCGCTTTACCGGGTTGTAAGTGATTTCTAACCTTCCCTGCTTGCCTTTCAAGTGTATTCTGCCCTTAAACTGGATTTCCAGGCGTTTGAACTTGCCAAGACCTTTTAGAATTAGTTTGTTGCCGTCAATCTTGTACTGGTCGTTTCTGAGAATGATTAAGAACTTCCTCCTCCCGTCTTCTTTTAGGTAGTTTGGTGGTTTTGGCTTAAGCCAAGAGGGAAGTTCACCATTCCGCTTCTTCCGGAGGAGGGCAAAGAAGCTCCGCCAGCTTTCGGCGTTCTTCCGGCAGATTTGCTGGACTGTTGCGGAGCCGATTTCTCTTTTGAATTCCTTATAAACGATTTTCTCGGTTTTATTGAAGTCCACGATTTGCTCCCGGAAGTATTGTTGTCGCCTGAGGAAGTTTACCCTATTCCAGACTTTTGCTCCTAATTCAGCCAACTGGAAGAGGATTCTCTCCTGTTCCTTCAAGGGTTGGAGTTTGAGCGTTACTGAGCGCTTCATTTCAGATTATGGTATGAATTTTAGGCTTTAAAAAAGTATCGCTTTCCTGCCAAACCATCCCAAATGTGGACGAGTAGTGCATTTACCTGTCAAAGCAAAAAGCTTTAAGCAGGGGGATTATCATTTACATGGTGATATCATGGCGGTTCACCCCATAGATTACCGCTACGGTAGTGAAGAAATGAGGCGTATATGGGACGAGGAGAATAAGCTCCAAAAGCTCCTCGACGTTGAGGCGGCTTTAGCCAGGGCACATGCGAGGGTGGGGAATATTCCGGAGGAGAGTGCAAGGGTAATAAGCGAAAAAGCCAGCACCAGGTATGTAAAGGTTGAGCGCGTTAAGGAGATAGAAAATGAAATCCACCACGACATAATGGCCGTCGTTAAAGCGCTAACTGAGGTCTGCGGGGAGCACGGAAAGTACGTCCACCTCGGGGCAACTTCCAACGACATAATTGATACCGCAAACGCCTTGCTCATAAAGGAGTCCCTCGAAATCATACTCAAAGATTTAAGGGAAATACGCTCGATTCTCAAGAACCTCGCAGGGGAACACAAGTACACCGTCTGCATCGGGAGAACCCACGGGCAGCATGCCGTCCCCACAACCTACGGCATGAAGTTCGCCATATGGCTCGATGAGATTCAAAGACATATAGAGAGGATTGAAGAGGCCAAAAATAGAATCCTCGTCGGCCAGATGAGCGGCGCCGTTGGGACGATGGCAAGCTTTGGAGAGAAAGGCCTTGAAATACAGCGCCTTGTAATGGAGGACCTCGGCCTGAGGCCCGCGAGAATCAGCAACCAGCTCATCCAGAGGGATGTTTATGCGGAGTTGATGGCAATCCTGGCTTTAATAGCATCAACGCTCGACAAAATTGGCCTTGAAATAAGGAACCTCCAGAGGACGGAGATTCTGGAGATTGGCGAACCCTTTGGAAAGAAGCAGGTGGGCTCATCAACGATGCCCCACAAGAGGAACCCCATAAGGACGGAGAAGATATGCGGCCTCGCCAGGGTTCTCTACTCAAACGTCATGCCCGCCCTGTTAAACAATCCCCTGTGGCACGAGCGCGATCTGACAAACTCCTCCGTGGAGAGGGTTATCCTTCCCGAGAGCTTTGTCCTCCTCGACGAAATGCTCAAAAACATGAAAAAAGTCCTCAGCGGCCTTGACTTCTTCCCGGAGAATATTAAGCGCAACCTCTACATGACTAACAATCTCATCATGGCGGAACCTCTAATGCTCAGGCTCACGGAGAGGGGCATGGGGAGGCAGGAGGCCCATGAACTTGTCAGACAGCTGGCCATGGAAGCCTTTAAGGAAAAGAGGGACCTGATAGAGGTAGCCAGGGAGAACAGCGATGTCAGAAGGTTTTTGAATGAAGGGGACTTCGAAAGTCTGAAGCCGGAGAACTACATAGGGCTGGCACCCCAGATAGTTGAAAACGTAATCGCCTGGATAGAGGAGAATGAGCGGAAAGAAGTGTTGTGAGGCTCTTATCTTTTATTCTATGTCCCTAAAATTCTTTTTCGTATTCTGGTCTTGCAGTGCCCACTGACTCTCAAAATTTTCGGTGAATTTTAACTTTTATAAATAGTAATAATTAACACATTGAATCATGTGTTAATTCTTATTTTAAATAAAATTTTATATTTGGTTATGATAACAAATATGATAAATTACTATAAAAAATATTACTTTTTTCCATTTTTTGACTATTTTAAAATGTAATATTGAAACAATGTTCTGATATTGGGAGAGGTGACCGGCACTTCGCATCACATGCATGTTGCCCTGAAATCCATAAAAATCCATAAGTTCGCCATGAGATCCGGCTTTCATGAACCAAAAATTGATTACGATTTACAGTGGTGTTAATCCCCGCCATCCCATTCCCTGCTCACGCAGGAGTCCAAGCTGAGTTGGGCAGGATTAGTAGGGTGAGGAGGTTTCCATCCAGCTCGATGTTCTCAGCTACGCTCCGGCACACGTGACTTTTGTACTTCACTGTTTCCCTCTCGTTTGGTGTTCTTTTTTGTGCAGTTAAATTGGATATAAGATATATTATATCCAATTTCCATGAACACAAATAAACATTAAAAGGGCTGTTTCATGAGTCCGGCAGGCGAGTTTGGGTTCTTGTTTCCTGTTCTTTAATATATGCCTCAAGGATTATCTTTGAGCGGGTGAGCAGTCTCCGGTATGCGAGTTTTAAAGCTTGAATGGGTTTTCCGTCCCTCGAAAGCCGCCCTATCCTAAAAATCTGTTGGGGGTAGTGAACTCTTTGGGGCGTTTAGTATAATGCCGCTATACTAAAAAAGACAGTCCAGAACTCTCTGAGAGATAACCGACGCATACCAAAGACGTATGGGGAGGCATATTCTGCCCCTTTCCTATCTTTCTTCCCATAACGCCTCATACGCCAGTTGTATCCTTTTTGTCTCTTAGTTACATCTATCAGTCGTAAATTTTTTAGATTTTTTACTAATATTGATTAATTTGGAATATATTTTCTATAATTAAAATTAAAAGCCTCAATAATATTGTTTATAACGGATTTGTAAAAAACGTATTTTTATTATGATTAATTCTAGACAAAATATATCTCTTATTAAACGTAATAATTCACCGAAATTTTTGAGAGACGAAATGGATAAAAATTAGGACGGCCTAAAATAAGGAAAAGGGGAGGAAACAGGAGAAATGGTGTAATACGCTCTGAAACACGGCTTTTTTGGAAAAATGGCAAATTACAGCTCTTCTTCATCTGGCATCTTCGGAACTTCATTTCCCTGGGCCAGGATTATAAGCTCCCTTCCCTCAACCAGCATCTGAGCAACCTTTTTTCTTGCTGATGTGAGTGCCCTCCACACAGTCCCCCTTGAGACCCCCATTCTGTTTCCTGCCTCTTCCTGGGTTAGCCCCTCATGGTCAACCAGTCTGAGAGCCTCAAACTCCTCATATGTCATGAATATTGGCGGTTTTGGCTGTCCGATGGGTGGGAGGGCTGGATAGAAGTGTCTGACCTGGGGTATAAACCCTATCATGCGCATCTTCCGCCTTCTGCCCCTTCCTCTACCTCTTCCCATTGCCCATGGCATTTTAATCCCGTTTGAGGTTGGAGAGAAGGGTTTATAGGGATTTCCCCTGTAGCATCTGCATGAGGGATATCTGATGGAGAGCAAATCCCAAAAATTTGTGTGCCCCTTCTGTGGATACAGGGCGGGAAGTCTGGAGGAGCTGAAGAGGCACATACTTGAGAGGCACACCCTCAACAGAGAGGATGTTAGGGGGATCACCAGGGGCGGATTTAGGCGTTGAGAGTTGATGTTGGGATGCTTGGCTTTAAGCACTCACGGAAACAACCCCAACTCCGGAGCACCAGAAAAGGTTAATAACCCTCGGAGAAACCTTTCAATGGTGAGAAAAATGGGGTTTAAAGTCACTGAGAGGAAGATAGGATGGCATAAGGACTTTGACAGCTCGCATTTTTTGGTTCTCCCCTACGAGAGCAAGTGCCTCCGCATTCACGGGCACACCTACAACGTCGATGTGGAAATATGGGGGGAGCTCAACGAGAACGGCATGATTTTTGATTTCAACCACCTGAGCAGTCTTGTGAAGCTCCTCGACCACAGGATTCTCGTGAGCGAAGGATGGGTGAAGGAGAGGCGGAAGGACAGGGTTATAATCGAGAGAAATGATAAGCGCATAGAGCTACCCGAGAGCGAGGTGGTGCTCCTCAACAAGCCCAATGTCACCGCCGAGTACATAGCGGAGTGGTTTGCCGAAAGGGTGGCGGAGAAAGCAGGGAGCAACGTGAGACGCATAAGGGTCAAAGTGTGGGAGGATCCGAGGAGCTATGCGGAGATAATCCTGGAGGGCTCCTCTTCAATCAATACTTAACGTTTCTATTTTCGCCGAAACCGATAAATAGATGGACGTCGAATTGTGATTGAGGTGTTTTTATGAAGTGGGTGACGCGAGAGCACGTCCACGTTGACAGGGTTGCCTGTCCGTGGCTTATAAAGCGTTTTATTGACCCGGAGGCGGAGTTCGTTTTCGTGCCCCGCGATACGGACCCCTCGACCATAACAGAGGGTATACCCTTTGATTTTAAGGGCGTTGAGCTCGGACACCACGACGGGAAATGCTCCTTCGATGCTTTCGTTGAGAAGTACAACATAACTGATCCCGCGGTTTTGAAAATTGCCGAGGTTGTGAGGGAAGCGGATACACATGTGGAGAATCCCCAGCCCCTCGCCGTAGCGCTGGATATACTCGCGCGGGGCTATCGCATGATATGCGAGGACGACTACGAAACGCTTGAGAAGGAGTTCTACCTCTACGATGCCATGTATGCCTATTTCAAGAAGCAGATGGAAAAGGGAGAGCTTTAGTGCCCTCTTTGTTTCTATTTTTCAGGGCTGCAGTGCTCCCTGAGGGTTTTCAAGCTTTCTTCGGCCCTTTCCTTCAGCATTGTGAAGTATTCCTCCCCAAATGTTTCCTCGGCCTCAATGGCGAGTTTGTGGGCCTCCTCCAGATATACAATTCCGAGCCCTCTGAGGGCGATTCTCTCAGCTATCTCAACTATATATCCCGTGAAGGAATGCAGCAGCTTTCTATAATCTTTCTCGAAACCATGTTCCTTGAGCCATCCTTTGAGTGTTAAAAACAGCTTAAATGCAGGAATCTCGGTGCTTTCATCCTCAAAACGGCGGTAGCGTATGAGGAGGTACTGGAGCACGGAGATTAGGAATCTGCCGACCAGCGCCCTATCCCCCGCAAACTCCGCGAATTCGCTTAAACCTCTTTTTCCGCTCTCCTTAAATGCTTTCAGGAGTTCGATGTGTGGCGTATGGTAAGCTGAAAAGTCCACCCCTTCAAGTTCTGGAATTTCTGGCAGCACATTAATCAGGAGTTCATTCATCCGTGGCATTCCCTCACCCAAAGAATTAAATTCACCTGTGCTTATTAGCTTTGAGGTGATAGCATGAAGGTTTCAAAGGGCAGGTCGTTTCTCTTCAGGATCCCGGAGGGTGAGGAGTTCGGGGCGTTTATAAACGGGTTTGCGAAGAAGCACAATGTTCTTATCGGAACAGTCACCGCGATCGGAACACTCCGCAATCCGAAAATCGGCTATTTTGATGAAGAATCGGGGCGGTATAGGGTCATGGAGCTTTCCGGAACATACGAGCTGGTGTCCCTCACCGGAAATATAAGCATCAAAGATGGGGAGCCTTTCGCCCACATACATGTGGCCCTCGGAGATTCCGATGGGAGGGTCTGGGGCGGTCATCTAATTGAGGGCGAGGTTTTTGTTGCTGAGGTCTTTGTTCAGGAGCTGCTCGGCGAAATTCTTGAGCGGAAGCCTCAGAAGAACGGACTGACCCTCTGGGATGCGGAGGGTCTTTGAACAGCATAAAATGGAGAAAGGCAGCGGGAATTCAAAGGCGGGCTATGGCTTCCACTTCAATTCTTACATCTTTTGGAAGCCTTGAGACCTCAACAGCGGCTCTCGCTGGTTTGGAACTGCCAAAATACTCCGCATAGACCTCGTTCATGGCACCGAAGTCGTTCATATCCTTCAGATATACGGTGACCTTTACAACATTATCCAGACCCGCGCCTGCAGCCTCAAGAATTGCCCTGATGTTCTCCAGCACCTGCCTCGTCTGGGCTTTTATGCCACCCTCAACCAGATTCCCGTCTCTGTCCACCGGAATCTGCCCCGAGATAAACAGAAACTCTCCGGCCTTTATCGCCTGGCTGTAGGGGCCTATCGGTCTCGGTGCTTTATCCGTAAAAACTGCCTCTTTCATATGCCTCACCATCATGCAGTTGACCTCAACCTTCAATAATCTTTCCCGGGATTTATTTGAATCCAGTTATATTTTACCGTTTCGATAGATTTATAAACGAAGTGCCCAACGTTGAAACATGCTCGGGAGGTACAGCAGGGATGCCAGGATACTGATAGCTGCGAATGCCCTTGGCCAGCTTTTCCTTCAGTTCTCGGGCTTCATAATGCCCTTCTACCTTCGGGTGCTGGGTTATAAAATGAGTGATATGGGGGCGTTCTTTTCGATACAGACCTTTGTTGGGGGGCTGTTCTTTCTCGTCGCAGGCCAGATTTCGCTCAGACTGGGATACAGGAAGGCACTCCTTCTGAGCGCTTTCCTAGGTCTGATGGGACGGCTCCTCCAGGTTCTGGCCATCAACTCTTACATCCTTGCTCTCGGATTCTTTCTTGTCGGGGCTAATATGGGGCTGAGGCAGCCCAACTTCTCGGCCCTGCTCAGTGAGGAGGTCGGGGATGAGCTCAGGCATCATGCGTTCTCCATAAGCTTCGGGCTGGGCACGATATTCAATGCCCTCGGTGTTCTTGTGGCGGGGTTTGCACCTCACTTCCTTACATCCACCTTCGGGATCGGTGAGGGGCTGGCCTACAGGCTCGTGATTTCACTTGCTCTCCTCCAGTTTGCCCTTGTAATCCCTGCCCTGCTCGTAATAGAGGACGTTCCTGTTAGGAACCCGCGCATAAACTGGCGGCGCGAGCTTATAGTTAAAATACTGAAGTTCTCCCTTCCGAGCGCGCTTATAGGACTCGGAGCAGGGATAACGATTCCCTATATGAGCCTTTACTTCAACCTGCGCTTCGGCCAGACGCTTGCCGCCATAAGCGGGGTTTTCTTCTTCCAGCAGCTCGTCATGGGGATCGGTTCGTTTGCCCTTCCGAGGCTTGTGGACAGGATAGGGCCCGTCAACGTAATAACTCTCTTTCAGCTGACAGCGGCGCTGCTCTTTGCGAGTTTTCCGATGGTGGGGGTGTTCCTTCTGGCGGCCCTCCTCTACATCGCCCGTTCAATCCTCATGAACATCGTCTGGCCGATAAACGACTCCTTTATGATGGGATTCTTCACCACGGAGGAGAAGGCAACGGCCGCAGGAATAAGACGTGCCTTCTCAACATTCATGCGCGGCCTCGGTAACTATATGGGAGGCATCCTGTTCTCGCTTTCGCTGAGCTATCCCTTCTACACGACCGCAGCCCTCTACATTACCGCCACGCTTATATTTTATGCTTTCTTTGCACGCTACAACAGGCATTGATGGCCGCAGCCGCCTTCGTCCACAGCAGTGCATAGTGCCAGATGAGCATCGCAAAAACCCCTGTGAACTCGGCGATTGCAACTCCGTTGAATCTTTCCATGGCCCACCTTGCAAGGATTACCTCCACAGCAAAGAGCACACCCGTAAACACGCCGAATCTTTGCCGGCCTTCCAGCCCAAGGCCGATTCCGGTTATGAGGAATCCGAGACTTCCGCTAGTGAAGAACCCCCAGCTGACGTAATAATGGGGTTCCGTTCCTTCAGGGAAAGCTGCTATTCCTGCCAGAAAAGTCAGGCCGAGGATGAAAATACCAATCCCGAGCTTTGAAATGGTGTTTTTAACTTCCTCAAAGAGACCCAAAGTGTAGTATATGGCAAGAATGGAGGATATGAACAGCGGGACGTTCATCACCCAGGAATGCGGGAGGCCAGCTTTTCCGAGGTCGCTTATGGCATTGTTCGTAATCCTCCACCAGGAGCGGTTTATGAAAATGGCCGCAGCTATCCCGCCAAGGGCAACGGGAGGGGAGAGGATGCCTGCCCAGAGCTGGCTCTTTCTCACCGGCACCACTGATCCAATAGTCTCCCCCTCAACCCATAAATCTAACGTCTGCTGGGCTCCCGAGGTTTGTTCAGCATGCTTTTTATGGGCTCCTATGGAATCCCATAATTAACTTTTGCAGGGATGTGCTCACAAAAATGTTAGAAGATGGCTCAAGGTCACCAGCCGCCTCTGCGGCCTCTTCCCATTCCTCCTCCACGCCCCATACCGCGTCCCGTTCCTTGTCCCATACCTCTTCCTCTCCCCATTCCGCCGCCCTCTGGGCCGAAGACTGCTCCGCTTAGCTCGCCCCTCAGAAAGGCCTCGATCGCTTCCCTCACGGTCATCGTGGCCGGAGCGGAGACCATCCTTACGCCCGCTGCCTGAAGAACTCCCGATGAGTTGGGGCCGAACTGCCCTGCTATTACCGCATCAGCTCCCTGGTCAATGCAGAACTGGGCTGCCGTAACCCCTGCCCCCCTGGGCTGGGAGTAACCGGGGTTCTGAACTACTTGGACGTTAACTATTTCGCCGTTCTCGACATCAACTATCGTAAAGGTCGGGGTTCTTCCGAAGGCCGGGTTCACCCTGTCGTCAATACCGCCTGTTGTGGTTGAGACTATGACCCTCATTTTTTCACCTCCACTGGAATTAGGAAAGCCGAACTTAAAAAAGTTTGCATAAGCTCAAAATGCCCTTCCCCACGGCCCAGGTCTTAGAAGCTCCCTCAGAAGCAGGAGCACCACAAGTCCAATGGCGTAGGGCAGTGCCACGAGGAAGAGCTTGATAAGGAAGTACAGGATTCCAATTAGGAGGAGCAGGTCTAAAATTCCGTAGACCCTGTAGAAGGGATAGAAACCCCCGCCGTATCCCCTCATACCGCGTGGCATTCTCTTTCCTCCCTATCATTCAAAAATAGAAATGGAGTGAGAGCTCACCACCATCCGAAGAATCTGGCGAGCCATGTTCTTCTGCTCGGCTGTCCTGTCCAGGGACAGTAGCCCAAGCGGGCACCCCAGCCTCTGCCTCCTCTGCCCCATCCACGGCCCCAACCGCGTCCTCTTCCCCAGCCGCCACCGCGACCCCAGCCCCTGCCAAAGCCATAGCCGTAGACAGGATAGGCTGGCGTCACCGGATACGGGCCGTAGGCAGGAGCCGGCGCTGTCGATGTCGCCGGGGCAGGTGGCATCGGCACCGTGAACTGGCCAACGCTTCCGCTGGTCACGGCCTTTACGGCTTCCTCAACCGGAGTTCCGGGGGCAACTTGATAGAGCCTTATCCCCGCCGCCTGTATTGCTCCGAGAGCGTTGGGACCGACCTGCGGTGCTATTATTGCCTCGACGCCCTCGTTTATGAGGGTCTGGACTGCCATCGGTCCTGCTCCACCTGGAGCGTTGGCGGCCGTGTTCTGGATGACCTTGCTGTTGGTGATGTTGCCATTTTCATCAACGTCCGCTATAAAGAACGCTGTCGCCCTTCCAAAGACAGGTGCAACCGTATCGTTCATTCCTCCTCCATTTGTTGGGATTGCAATCCTCATACCTATCACCTCCATTATTTTGTGCATATGCACAATATTTAAAGTTTTCGGTTGCCCTAATAGCCTGTTCATGGTATTAGGAACTATTGGGTTTTTATATTCTCATGAAACATGAAAAGCGAGGTATTGATAGGTCTTTTCATAAAAATTTGCAAGTAGAGATATACTTTTTGACATTATTGTTCAATTTAAATTCAAATTATAGAACATTCATTCACTGATTCAACGGATTCATGATTTAACCGTAAAATATAAATAACAAACAAGGGTAATACGATTTCAGGGGATCCACATGGAGGAACTTATTTGTAAGATATGGGATAGCCTTAAATTGGGGGAGACAGTGTTGGTTGAGCATGACTCTGCCACCAGCCCGGTGCTGGGGTTTTACCATCTGCTGAAATGGGCCAGAGAAAGGAATTACCCTGTGCTGGTTGATGATGTTCTGGATACCCTGTATCTGTATGTCACCCATATGAAGCTCGCGGGGTTTGATACAAACATCCTGAATGGTGTGAGGGTTATTAAAGAGGGAGGGACGCTGAATGTCGGTCGGGTTGTGGCGCGTATTGGGATAAATGAAGCTTCGGTCCGGAGAAGCAATTATGAGCGTGTTTTTGGTAGCCTCCTCAGAGATAGGCCTGTGGTCAATCCAGTGCTGGGTGCTGAGAAACTATTCATGCTGACGGAATCTGCAAGGGAAATGTTAACCACACTCAACGTAATCCTTTCATATACCGGAGATGAGAGACGAATCGCATTTTTCTTCATTAATCTGGATCTGATAAATAAAACCGGCACATGCATTCTCTGTCTCCTCGAAGAACTCGCAACAACGGTTATACGGGTAGTGCGCGAAGGGAAATGTTTCAGGTTTTCTGTTGTTAAATCGGTGAACAGAGAAATCGAAGGAATGGAGGTAAGAATTTGAACTTTCTCATCCTTCTCTTAGGTTTTTGATTCTACAGATTCTTTTTGGTTTTAGTTTTTACCTGCTCCCACAGCCAGTCAAAGTTTTCTATAACACGCTGAATGGCGAGCTTCAGATCCCTTGTGCGCGTGAAGAACGCTACTTTGTCGCTCTTATCCCTTATACGGAGGAAGTTGGGCCCCATCCTGAATGCTGCCAGAACGTCAATGTCGATGAGCTGGTTTATTATAGCTTTGAACTTCCTCGGGTCGCCGTGGCTTTCTTCTTCAAAGTCCCTCGCTTTGTTATGCCTCTTTTCGAGGAGCCTAACGCTCCCGTCCTCGCAGACCTCGTAGATGGCGAAGAACTCCGAGTCACCGTAGTGGGCATCTATGAGCGTCTCATCGTCCTCCATCCCAAAGGCAACCTTCAGGCACCTCATGAGCATCACCGTTTTGAGCATATGCACAAACTTTAAAAGCCTTTAGGTGAGCCTAATTCCTGGAGGTGAGAGCTTGCAGATAGCGGTGAGCGGTGGAAAGGGAGGAACGGGAAAGTCAACGGTCGCAGTCAACCTCGCGATAGCCCTGGCTGAAAAATACGAGCTCGTCCTGGCCGATCTCGATGTTGAAGCCCCTAACGACCACCTTCTTCTCGGAGTTGAGCTGGCCAGCGAAGAGCCGGTTGAACTGTTCATGCCGCGCTTCGACTATGGGAAGTGCACGAGATGCAGGAAGTGTGCCGAGGTCTGTGAGGAGCACGCGATAATAACGATGCGCGACGGGACGCCATTCCTGATGCCGAACCTCTGTTCCGGCTGTGGGGCGTGTGATATAGTCTGCCCTGTGCCGGGGGCCATTCTGCCGGGTAAAAGGCTGATGGGCCACACCTACCTCACAGAGACGCCCTACGGCTTTCCGCTCGTCACCGGAAGACTACTGGAAGGCGAGGAGAGGGCGATGCCGATAGTTTCAAGGGCCAAGAGGCGCGCCCGGGAGCTTGGGAAAGAGCTCCTGATGGTTGATACCGCTGCCGGGACGAGCAACACTGTCTCGAAAGCCATCGAGGATTCGGAGCTCATCATAGCCGTCACCGAGCCGACCCCCCTCGGACTCCACGACGGTGAGCTGATTCTTAAACTGGCGGAGCTTATGGGAATTCCAGCGGTGGTCGTCGTAAACCGCTCCGACCTTGGGGACGTGGGCAGGGTGCATGAGATAGCAGAGAGGTACGGTGCCGAGGTAATAGCTGAGATTCCCTACAGCGAGAACATCATAAGAAGCTACGTTGATGGAAAGCCCATAGTCCTGACGAACTATCCAGAGGCGGAAATCTTCCGGGAGATATCAGAGAGGGTAGTTGAGCTTCTCGGGGGTGGTGAGTAATGCAGATAGCGATAGCGAGCGGCAAGGGAGGCGTTGGGAAGAGCACCGTCACAGCTTCACTCCTCTACCTGCTGAAGGACGAGTACCGGTTCGTTGCCGTTGATGCCGATGCAGACGCGCCGAACCTCGACCTGCTCCTCGGCGTGGAGCGCTGGGAGGAGGAGAGGGAGCTGATAGGTGCAAAGGTGGCAAGGATAAATGCGGAGAGCTGCATAAGGTGCGGTATCTGCCAGGAGCGCTGCCCCTACGACTGCATCAAGGTTATTGACGGAGACTACGTTGTCAGCGAGCTGACCTGTGAGGGCTGCAACGTCTGCGGCTTGATATGCCCCGTTCCGGGGACGATAACGCTGAAGGAAGTCCGCTCCGGCGTGGTGAGGAAAACAATGACGCGCTACGGCTTTCCTCTTATCTCTGCCCAGCTCGACGTTGGAAGGCCTAACAGCGGAAAACTCGTCACAGAGGAGAAGGAGTGGGCGAAGAAGCTCATGGGCGAACTCGGTCTTGAGCACATGATAGTGGACAGTGCTGCTGGAATAGGCTGCCAGGTCATAGCGAGCATAGGCGGGGCGGATTTGACGATACTCGTAGCTGAGCCAACACCAGCTTCCCTCAGCGACGTGCAAAGGGCCTATAAGGTCGTCCAGCACTTCAGGCAGCCGGCCTACCTTATCATCAACAAGGCCAACTTCAACCCGGGCTTCACAAAGCTTAGGGAGTGGGCCGAGAGCGAGGGAATCCCGGTACTCGGCGAGATACCCTACGACAGGGCGATTCCAAGGAGCATGAGCCTGTTAAGGCCATTTGTCGAGGTCTTTCCCGACTCGAAGGCGGCCGAAGCGATGAGGGGGATAGCGGAGAGGGTCAGGGAGGAGATACTCGGATGATGCCTCCCCTTTCCGTTTCCATCCTCCCGAATGCCAAACCTTAAAAGGTTCCCGTCCAACTCCTTCTGGTGATGTGAATGGCGGCGAATCAGGAGAAGCTGGAGAAGCTCGCTTATGAGTATCAGCTGTTGCAGGCCCAGGCCCAGCTCCTGGCCCAGAACCTTGAGCTGCTCACGATGGGGAGGAACGAGTTCCAGGCTGTTAAGGAGACGCTTGAAGAGCTCAAAAAGATAGGCGATGAAAAGCCCGAGATTCTGGTTCCGATAGGGGCGGGTTCTTTCCTCAGAGGCGTTATCGTGGATAAGGAGAACGCCATAGTGAGCATAGGGGCGGGCTACGCTGTGGAAAAGAGCCTCGATGAAGCGGTTGAATACTTTGAGGCAAGGATAAAGGAGTACGATGAGGCAATAGCAAAGACCCAGAGCTCTCTCAAACAGCTTGAAGGAAAGCTTCAGGAACTCGCTGTTGAGGCCCAGAAAATCCAGCAGCAGGAGGCAATGAGTTTCAGGGTTAAAAAAGAGCGGGGTTAGAAGGAAACCTGCTTCATTTATGATTTTTCTCCCGGTCTTTCCTGGAGCTTTCTGTACCATTCCACGGTTCTCTTCAGTCCCTCCTCTATGCTCCACTCCGGTTCAAAGCCGAGCTTTCTTATCTCGCTTATATCCGCCTGGCTGTGCTTTATATCGCCGGGCCGCGGCTTGTCAAAGATTATCGATGTGTTTGCACCTGTTATCTCGATGACCTTCATGGCCAGCTCAAGAATCGTCGTTCTCTCTCCCCGGGCAACATTGAACACCCTTCCGCCGGCCCTCCTGCTTTCCGCCGCGAGGATGTTTGCCCTAACAACGTCCTTCACGTATATGAAGTCCCTCGTCTGCTTTCCGTCCCCGAAGATTATCAGGGGCTCGTTCCTCAGCGCCCTGTTTATGAAGATGCTGATCACACCGGCATACTGGTTTGCCCCCTGTCTCGGCCCGAAGACGTTGAAGTAGCGGAGTGCGACGGTGGGAATGCCGTAAAGCTCATGGAAAACCCTGAGATAGTGCTCCGATGAGACCTTGGTAACCCCGTAGGGGGAGGTGGGCTTCGGCTTTTCGCTCTCTTTCAGCGGCAGGTTGGGGTTGTCCCCATAGACCGCAGCTGATGAGGCAAAAATCAGCTTTCCGCTCCCTTCCATCAGGGCTTTAAGAATGTTGAGCGTGCCCAGAACGTTGACCTCCTCCGTGAAAAGCGGCTTCTCTATGCTCTCAACAACGCTGACAACTGCAGCCTCATGGAAAACATAGTCCGCTGAACTTACCACCTCCGCGATTGCCCCGTAGTCCCTTATATCCGCCCGTATGAACCTAGCTCCGGGAGGGCTGTTTTCCCTTTTGCCCGTGTAGAGGTTGTCGATTACGACGACATCGTTTTCCCTGCTCAGCTCCCAGGCTATGTGGGAGCCTATGAAGCCAGCACCTCCTGTAACGACTATGAGCTTGTTCCTTATCACCCCTATCCCCCATGGGTGTTGTCTCCGGCATTTATAAATCATGTCCTGATTCCCATCATGTTCTGGTTTATGCATTTTGTTTGCTTGAATGTCTCCATATGAGCACTTTCAAGGGTAAATCCCCTCAAGACCACCCTTCAATATTTGATGGGAACCAGAGTAAATCATGCTCATGCCTGCTTTCAATCCCCGGTAGCCTGAACGAATACCCGGGAGGTTTCATCATAATTTTTAACCTTTTGCAGCCGCACCGATTAATTTTTGACGGATTTTTGTAAATTCGAAACTGTTTTAAACCCCTTATTGACTTAACTATGGGTAAGAGCCATGCCAAGCGTTATTGTTGTCGGCGGTCAGTGGGGAGATGAGGGTAAGGGGTCTGTTATCGCATACATGGCCCTGCACGACAGACCTGAGGTCATAGCAAGGGGCGGCGTCGGAACAAACGCAGGACACAGCGTTTTTATCAACGGGAAAAAATACGCCGTCAGACAGCTGCCAACGGGATTTATGCAGAGAAACGCCCGGCTTCTCGTGGGTGCGGGAGTTTTGGTGGACCCTGAGGTGTTTTTCAGCGAGCTTGAGCATCTCAGGGAGTTCAACGTCAGGGAAAGGGCTGGCATAGATTACAGGTGTGCGATAATCGAGGAGAAGCACAAAGAGCTCGACAGAACGAACGGCTATCTTCATGGAAAGATAGGAACCACCGGAAGCGGCTGCGGCCCGGCGAATGCGGACAGGGCCATGAGAACAGCGAGACAGGCAAAGGACATCAGGGAGCTTGAGCCATATCTCACGGACGTTGCTCAGGAGGTGAATGATGCCCTTGACGAGGGGAAGCTCGTTCTCGTGGAAGGAACGCAGGGCTTTGGTTTGAGCCTCTACTACGGGAGCTATCCCTACGTAACCTCAAAGGACACCTCAGCTTCAGCCATGGCGAGCGACGTTGGAATCGGGCCAACGAGGGTTGATGACGTTGTGGTTGTCTTCAAGAGCTTTCCGACGAGGGTTGGTGCCGGGCCCTTCCCGACCGAGATGAGCCTGGAGGAAGCGGAAAGGCTCGGTGTCGTTGAGTACGGCACGGTGACGGGCAGGAGGAGAAGGGTTGGGTGGTTTGACTATGAATTCGCCCGGTATTCTGCCAGGGTCAACGGAGCCACAATGCTCGCAATAACCATGCTCGACAAATACGACAGAGAAGCCTTTGGCGTAACGGACTACGACAAACTGCCGAAGAGGGCAAGGGAATTCATTGAGGAGATCGAGGAGAGGGTTGGTGTTCCGGTGGGCCTGATAAAGACGGGCCCGGAGCTGGAGCACATCATAGACCTGCGGGAGAACATTTAACGCTACCTTTATTTACTTCTTTTGTGTATCTCTTTCGGTGATACAATGAGGAAAGCTGCCGTGATAGTGCTGATTCTTCTGCTCTCCCTCGTGCCCTATGCAGGTGCCCAGCAGAAGCAGAAGTTTGAAATCTCCAGTGTGGGCTTCCGGCTGATTGAATGGACTGTCGACGGGAAGAACATCATCAGCGCCGGGGAGAGAGGGGCCCTCGGGAGGAGCTACCCCCTGTGGGACTGGCTCCTGAGCGAGCCCTGGCCCGGTTCCTTAGCAACGGTGAAATACGAGCTTCGGAAGAAGGGGAGCAGGGTCGTCGGAAGTGCAGAAGCCGGTCAGATTTCGGTTGAGAAGACCTTTGAAGTCCTTGATAAAAACAGGGCAGAGCTCAGCGTGAAGCTAACGAACACAGGGGATGAGACGTTCAGGAGTGAAGTCAGCTGGGACGGCTTTTCCCTCGGCTATGCCCTGGCATGGGCGGGCTACCTCGGAAACCCCGGAGGGGAGCAGCAGATATGGATCGATGCCGGCGGCTCCATCCACATCGAGTCAAAAAACTGGGTGAGAATTGGGGCAAAATTGAAAGCTTTTGGTCTCGTTGATTTTGGCGAAGGTCTGATTGCGCTTGTATTTCCAAAAGAGGAGACCACGGCGCTGTGGCTTGAAAGTTCGGGATGGGGAATGGAGACAAGGGCTGAATTCCCCCCTCTGGTTCTGAAGCCCGGGGAGAGCAGGACATACAGATTCAGCATTTTCACCGGAAAAATTGACGACCTTAGAAATGCTTTTCCGGAAATTTACAATGATCTGAAGCCGTATATCTCAAAGGAGAACTACAAAATAACCTTTGAGACCCCGGATTTTCCTGTTGAGGGTGAGAAGATTGAGGCCACGGTAAGGCTCACCCCCAGGGAACCCTCCGGAGGCTACGGGATACTGAAGGCCGGACTGAGCTGCGGGGAAAGCAGGGAGGTTAAAGTCCCCCTTGACCGCCCATCCTCCCTGACCCTAACCGGAACCGCCCGGGAGAGCTGCAGGATTTCGGCGGAGCTTGAGGTCAACGGAACCCCAATTTCCTCAGCGGAGCGGAGCATTCCCGTTTTTAAAAAAGGCGGGAAGCCCCTTTATGTTGTCTTCATCTGGCACAACCACCAGAGCCCCGGCGTCTGGCCCAACGGAACGCTCCACGGTCCATGGGGCCTTATCCACGCATATAAAAATGAGCTTGAGCCATATTATAAGGGAGGGGCATACTATTTCCATGCCTGGATTCTCCAGAAGTACCCGCAGATAAAGATGACGTACCACCTCTCCCCATCTCTGCTCTGGCAGTGGAACCTGAGCTACTCCCGGTGGTGCCAGAGCTATCCCCGATATCAGTGCTTCAACTCGACAAGCCCTGAGGCCAAAATGGTGCGCGAAACGATGGGACTGTACAGGAGGCTTTACGGGAGGGAGCAGATCGAAATCCTCACCAGCTACTTCGCCCACCCGATAAGCGGCTACATAGCGGAGAAGTACGGCTGGTTCGACCTGCTGAACTATGAGCTGTCACTCGGAAAGAGAACAACCGAGGTGGTAATGGGGGTAAATGCCACGGGCATGTGGCTCCCGGAGATGGCCTTCAGCATGAAGCTCGTCCCCCTGCTGGAGAACCACAGCATAACGCATTTTGCCCTCGATGACCGCTGCCATCTGAACACCATCTACCCCTACTCTCCCTACCACCTGTACAGGATTCAGAACTCCTCCCTGCTGGTTCTTTTCAGGGATCACACCATAAGCGACGACTTTGCATTCAACAACAACTTCCGGAGCGAGGAGGAGGCAAGGGAGAAAGCAAAGAGGATTGTGGAGGAAATTCTGGCGGTGAGGAACAGAGACCCGGATGCCGAGGTCGTTACGATAGCGGCTGACGGTGAAAACTGGATAATATTCTCAAACAATCCCGGGCTGACGGCGAGATACTTCGAGTTCCTGCTTCAGTATCTGAGCGAGGCTCAGAAAAGGGGACTGATAAAAACAGCCACCTTTGAAGAGGTAACAAAGGCGTTGAAGCCCTACAAAGAGGTTAAACCACTGGCAACGTCATGGCTGTGCTCGTGGGACAAGTGGACGACCGAGAAGAGATCGAAGCAGCAGCCCATGTGGAAAAAGGACGAGGAGGTCTACTCTCTGATTCAGGAGTACAGGAAGAAATGCGGCGATGATGCGGTTTACAGAAAGGCCCTCTACGGTCTCTCCCAGGCTCTGGACAGCGACTTCTACTGGGCGGAGTTCATCTATGACAGGCACGTCTATGCATGGCTTAACTGGACAGAGGGCCTGATAAAGGCAAACATCGGAAAGTGCAGCACCACCGGGATAACGGGAGAGGTGTCATCCTCCACATCGGCGGAAAAGAAAGGGATATGTGGGACTGGAACTCTGGCGCTCTTCGCCCTGATTCCGCTGCTCCTGAGGAGGAGGTCATGACTCAAGGAACCTCAGGATTTCCTCCTTAATCCTTTCTTTTTCCAGCTTTGCGATTTCCTTAAGCGGGAGCCTTTCCTCAAGACTTAAAACGAACCTGTAGCCGAGATAATAGCCGAGGAACTGCTTCCCGAAGAGCCGATACCATGAGCCAAAGAATGGATTCAAGGCTTCTCCCTTTTTAACCCTCCTCAAGAACTCTTCTTTAAGGAGCTTCTCATGTTCTTCGCACCACTCGAACCAGCCTTCACTCTCGACCTCCCAAGGTCTACCTGCTACTATATCCTCAATCCTCTGGGCGAATCCTTCTGTGTAGAGCCATATCATCCCCTCATCTTCGAGCTTTTCTATGTCTTCTCCTCGTAAAAGCCAGTGGACTAAGTGTCCAAACTCATGGGCAATCAGCCCCTTAAGCCTGTCGTACCATTTAAGCTCTGCAATAGCTTCAAGGCCGAAAAGAATTGAGGGCTTTCCCATGAATTCGGTTACCCATCCGGCTCCGTTCTCAAGGCCAACGTAGATTACAATGTTGTAGTCCTTGACGTCAAAGAGCATCTTAATTTTCCTCTCTACCTCTGGAAGAACTTTCAGCAGATTTTCATGCGCAAGCTTAAGCTCGTCGGCGTTCCTTTTATCAAGAAGCTTCAGATATTCCCTCCAGTCCATTTTGTACCGCTCATAATCCCACTTAATCTTCTCAAAGAGCTCCGGGTGCCGCTGGATGTATTCCATCCATGAAGCGGTGCTCCCGTCCCAGCGTTCGATGAAGTCGGGGAATGTATTGATCAGCATCAAATCCCCCATTCGTTTTCCTCCATAAGGACTTTAAAGCTTTCTCTGCGTGAATATCTCTTTTTGGGATGGCCTTCAACTGTGAACCTTATCAGAAACTCCCCATGGCCGAGCACAACTCCCCTCCTTTCGAGTTTTCTGGCTATCCCGCTCAAACTCAGCGCCCCGTATGGGGCGTAGATTACGGTCTTTTCATCGGGGAGCATGCTGTACCGGAACTCCCTTATGGTGCCTCCTGCAACCTCAATCTCCATTCCTCCTCCCTCCGGAATCCCCAGCAGAACCCTCACCTTTTCCATTTTTTCGGGGGTTGAGTATATCCTCCCCCTGAGCGTCCTTCCCCTCCCCTCCAGATCCAGATGGACGGAGCCCTCGGATGTTGGTATGCTGAGGGATTTCCTGCAGATGACTGTGCCCTCACTTGTCATAAAGAGCAGCATAACCCCCTCGTAGGGCCTGCTCAGTATCTTCACGGCGGGGAAGCTTGCGAAGCCTTCTCCCCCAGGGGTTATCAACAGCCTGAACTCTCCGTTCATGAAGGGGATGCTTCTGCCTTTCCCTTTACCCTCCGCTCTGAATTCCTTTGCAGGGCGTTCCCCCAGAATAAGCCTGCCGTACTCAAACTCAAGCTCTTCTGGGAATGTAATCGTGCCATTTTCTATCTCGGAGGAGGATGCCAGCATCGCCGCCGCTTTCTCCCTTGCCCTGAGCCTTCTGAGCGAAAACAGCAGAAGAGCCCCAATCACCGAAGCAAATATCAGATACATTATGATGCCCATCAGGGCTGCTCCCGAGGCATTCCCCGCCATCCGGAGCAGGGTAGAAACGGTGACCGCAACAAAGAACAGCAGGAAAAATATAGCCAATCTGCTGATGAATTTTGTTTCCAAAGGTTCTACAACCAGTTTCCTCACGTTCCTCTCATCCCCTCCCTGTGGTCCACTCAACTATCACCCTGTGGAACTCCTCTCCCCACTCAGGGTCTTCAAAAATCTCATGATATGCTCCCTCGAATTCCTTCAGGGTCTTATCCTCAACCCTCAGCTTTTCAAAGAGCCTTCTTGCCCCCTCAGGAGGGGTTATGAGGTCGCCTGTACCCACCAGAATCAGCACAGGGACCGCTATCCTCCCCGCCTCACTGTGGGCCCTTTCCATGTTCTCAAAAATGCTCCTTCCAAGAGCCGCTGAAATTCTGTCGTGGACGAGGGGATCATTTATATACCCCTCCACGGCCGCAGGGTTCCTTGACAACAGTTCCGGCTTCAATCCGTTGGACATGGTTATTCCCGGCGCAATTTTTCCGAGGAACTTTGCGAGGGTCACCATAAATGCCGGCGTTTCAGGGCTTTTGGCGAGTGCTGGTGAAGAAGCGATTACGCCCAGTATTTTATCCGGTCTTGTCTCAGCGTATCTGATAACGGCCAAACCACCGAGGCTGTGGCCGAAGAGGAAGGGCTTCTCTCCGATCTCCTCGATTATGCTGTCGATTATTCTGAGAGTCTCCTCAATGCTCGCGTGGCCCCTCTTTCCGCCGCTCCTCCCGTGGCCCGGCCAGTCGAAGGTGTAGACCGCAAAGCCCGCATCATTCAGCATTGAGATGAGCTTCCCATATCTGCCGCTGTGCTCTCCTAAGCCGTGAACCAGAACCACCCAGCCGAGCTTTGGCTCGCCAAACTTGGCTTTGTAGAGCATCTCAACCACCAATCCAGAGCCTTTTCAGTGGAAGAACGTCGAAGTTTTCATCCTCGCTAACTATGGCCTGGAGGCCGTTGTTCTCTATGACTGCAACGTGAAGAGCATCGGAAGGACGGAGGCCGTATCGGAGGATTATCTCCTTGGCAGTTAAGTAGTCCTGGAACGTCAACGGAAGAACCCGGATCGCAGGCAGAATGATGTCATCTATAAACTCTATTGTGTCCCTGTGGGCTATCCCATACTTACGCCTTGATACGTGAATCAGTTCATCAAGAACCAGCACATCCGTGTAAAGTTCATGGTTTTGTGTTAAGTGGAGGTAGAATCCATCGAGTCTCTCAGCGACTTTATCTGGAATTCTTGAGTTCAGATAAACGAAGAGGTTTGTATCAATGAAGAGCTTCATTCCTCAATCCCCCAGACTTCGTCGAACTCGTCTTCGAGGCTTATCCCTTTCAGCTCGCCGAGTTTGGCGGGCTTTGTCCCTTTCCTCTTTTTGTGGTACTCCTTAAGCTTTCTGAGAAGCTCTTCTTTACTCGGGGGTTTTTTTATTACAAGACCCTCTTCTGTTGGTTCAACTATGACCTCCCCACCCTCCTTTATACCGTAGGCTTCACGGAAGACCTTGGGGATGACTATCTGTCCCTTGGGGCCGACTTTGAGACGGATACTAACCAACGGTATCACCAAGTATGCCTCTGGGTTTAACAAAATAAAACTTTCGGAGAAGAAGCCAATGATTAAGACGAAAACGGACTCTCCCTGAGCTTTTCATTGACAAAGCGCACGATTTTCGATATGTCCCCCTCTATCGTATCGGGCTCCGGCTTCATGAGGACATAGAAGACGTTGGTATCGGGTGTTAGCGAGACGTGCTTGACGTTGTGAGGCTTTGACAGGCTCTCAACGAGGTACCTGAGCCTTTCGATGTCCCTCCTCTTTTCATACAGGGCTTCGTATTTCTTTCCATTTATCTCGATAATCTCCCTCTGCAGGAGCTCCTCGTTTTCAATCCTCGGCTTTATCCTGTAGTAGCCCTTCTGAATCAGGTGTGCCTCCCTCTTTATCTGGTTGAAGGGCCTCACGACTATGTAAAGCTTGTCGTGCCTGCTGGTGAGCAGGGATACCGGGAAGTAGAGGATGCTCTGCCTCGGGAGAAGTGTGAGCGTGTATTCAAACTTTCTGATGTTGTCCCTGCTGACCTTGTAGTATGCACGGAAGCCTATGTAGCCTCCGAGCCAGACATACTCCTTATCCTCCGGCTTTACCACGTCCTCAATCGAGCGCAGGTAGTGCTGCATGAGCTGGAGGTTCAGCTTTCTCCCCTTATAAAACTGGATGGAGGAAACCGCAGCTAAGACCATTATTGCGAGTATCAATCCTGCCGTTATCTCCATTATCAAACCTCCTCAAACGGATAATACCGCTGCAATGTCATGTCATCGACTATCTCAAAGTATCCGAGTTTACCCTCTAAAACCTTTGCCATCTCCCTGATAATATTTGCCTGAACCGGCCAGTTCACTGCCATGGCAAAGGGCTGCGGTGGGATGTTCCGTGCAAAGGCGACGTAGATGATGGCTCTCTCCTCCTCAACGACGACCTTTGTAACGAGGCCCTCGCTCACTATGTCCATATCTGTGAAGGGATTCCTGACGTTTCTGAGCAGGTTCAGTATCTCTTCAGCCCTCAAGCACGCTGCCTCCGAGCTTTTCAAGCCATTCCAGTCCCCTTGGCTCTTCGGCAAACATCGGTATCCTGATTATGTCTATACCTCTGAACCTCTTCTCTATCCCGGAGAGGACTTTTTTCTGGGCGTCGAGCTTTACCCTGAGCTCGGGGATGTCCTTCTCCAGTGTTATGACCTTGTTCACGACAACGAGGTTGAATGGAATCCCGAACTTTTTCAGGCTCTCGTATGCCCTCTCTGTCTCATAGAGGGGAAGCATCTCCGGATTCATAACGGCCACAACGCTCGTCCTGTCGGGGTCTGTGATAACCCTCTCAACGAACTCCACCTCCGAGCGGTATGCCTTGAGCTCCTTCATGACGGCATCTTCTTCCTCCTCCTTTGCGAGTGTTATCTCTTCCCCACCGACCACGAATTTCTGCTCTCCCTGTATTCTCGCTATGGCCCTCCTCCTTTCAAGGATTTTACGCCGTATCTCAATTAGCCTGTCGGCCCATATGAGTGAAATCCTTGGAAGTGCCAGAACGCGGAGTGTTAAACCTGTCGGGGGCGTGTCGAAGACTATGACATCCCACTCGTTTCCGCTGACGAGTATCTCCCTCACAGCCTCAAGCGTCGCATATTCCTCAATACCCGGCGAATAACTCAGCACCTCAAAGTACTTCTCGAGATTTATGACCGTCAGGTAGCGGTACATGTTCTTGAGGTTCTTTTCGAGGTGCTTGAGATAGCCCTTTATGAGCTTCTCCATGTCAAGCTCGCTGGCGTAGAGGTTTTCTGCCAGCTTTTTGGGTTTATCAGTAAGCTTTACCATGAAAACATCACCGAGGTTGTGTGCCGGGTCTAGTGAGACAATGAGCGTCCTGTACCCCTTTTTTGAGAGGGCTACGGCTAAAGCAGCGCTGGTTGTGGTCTTCCCGACGCCCCCTTTCCCGATGACGAACACCGTCCTGAAACCTGACTTTGGAAGCAGATACCCCCTCATGTTCTCACCTCAGTCTATATCAAACATTCCTGCAACTTCAGCAAAGACATCATCAAGGTCAACGGCTCTCTGCTGCATTACATGCATCTCCCTCACCATATGCGGCATCAGCCTCATCACAAGCGTCGTCGGGGGGGAGGGGATACCTATAAACGCCCCCATGAGAATCAGCGTGAAGACATTCTCCAGCTCTCTGAGCTCAAACTCTATGTACTCCGTTGACTGCTGTCTGAATGCTCCGGCAAAACCCGTGAAGAATGCCCTGACATCATCTATAATCTTTCTGCCCATTGTTTAACCTCCCAATCTAAACTCCTATCCAGCCAGTTTTCATCCCGGGTCTTTCGAGGCTCTTCTCCTGCATTACATATATCTCCCTGAGCATGTGGGGGAGCAGGCGGTAGATGAGCTCCACCGGCGGGTGTGGAAGGCCGATATAGCTCCCGAAGAGCACCAGAGCGAAGACATTTTCCAGCTCCTCCCCTTCCCACTGGAGTCCCCTCACATAGTTCAGCCTGAAGCCTCTGTGGAATTCGATCAGAAATCTGAAAGGCAGTGACACCATCCTGAGAAGCTTCTCTATATCCAACATGACGCCCTCCTTAAAACAATAAATGAAAAATAAAAGAGCTCATGCAGCCGCGTACTCCTCTGCTGGCTTTTTCCATGCTGCATACCAGTCAAAGACCAGCAGCAGGTTGAGGAGCAGGCCGACAATTGTGATGAGGCTAACCCAGAAGCCCGGTCTGATGACGACGAGGAACCACACCAGTGCTGCCGTAACGGTAATCCAGAGGAAAAGTGCGGGAATCACAACAGCCCACTTCCAGGCTCCTGCAGGCCTCTGTACCTTGGCAACCCAGAGTGAAGCTGTCATTAGAGCAATGCTCGCAAGCATCTGGTTCATGCCGCTGAATGCAGGCCATATTATGAGCCAGTTTCCTCCCCATGCCATGTAAATTCCAAAGACCACAAGGATTATCGAAGCGATCCACTTGTTCTTAAGAACATCAGGCCCGCTAATCATTTCTATGATTTCCTGCCAGGCGAATCTACCAAGCCTTGTGGCAGTATCGAGAGTCGTCAGTGCAAATGCTGCAACCCACAGGCTTGCAAAGAGCGCAGCCCCCTCTGTTGAGAAGCCAAATGCATTATGAACACCAAGAGCATAACTTTTTGCGAAAATTCCGACCTTTATTCCATGTTTAACAACCTGAATTGCATACTGGGTTCCCCAGCTAGCGACATTAACCGGGATTTTAAGGCTCTGGAAGACTTGAAGACCATAAACTGATATCGATGCAATGACGATAGTTGATAGGAATCCCTCGGTAAACATTCCTCCATATCCTACCATGAGGCCATGAAGCTCATTGTCAAGCTGTTTACTACTTGTCCCGGATCCAACTATTGAATGGAAGCCACTGAGAGATCCACAGGCAATTACCAGTGGTATTGTAGGCCAGAAGGGAGAAGGTTTCCCTCCAACAACATTAGCTGACCAGCTGGTATATGCTGGAGCAGTGAACGTTCCACCTTTAAAGCCCACCACTATGAAAGCCAGACCACCAAGGATAAGGCCGAACCAGAGGATGTATGCATTGAGGTAATCCCTCGGCTGCAGAAGAATCCAGACTGGCAGGGATGAGGCAATGATAACGTATATTCCAAGGGCGATGAGCCATGTGTGCTTGCTTGCATGCAACGGGAACTTGAAGCCTAGGTATATTGCAGCTATTAAAAGTAAAATGCCAATGATGGTTCCAAGCTTGAATTCAATCTGCCATCTGTAGAGAAGCAGACCAAGAATTACTGCTACAAGCATAAAGAGCCATGATGCAGTTGCGGCTCCGGGGGTATTGACGAATATTCCACTTATGACTGCACCAAAAGCTGCCACCACGAGAACAAGTGCAAACCATACGTAGAGCTCGAAGGCCATACTCGTTCTCCTGCTCATGAGCTTTCCTGCAATCCACTGAACTGACTTACCGTCGTAGCGGACTGAGGACATCAGTGCAAGGTAGTCGTGGACGGCACCGATAAATACGTTTCCAAACCAGACCCACAGGAGTCCTGGCAGCCATCCCCAGGCCATTGCGACAGCAGGACCGACGATCGGCCCGGCGCCAGCAATGGAAGCGAAGTGGTGGCCGTATAGAACCATCGGGTGTGCAGGGACGTAGTCAACGCCATCATATAGTTTGTGCGCTGGGGTTGGTCTGTTAGGATCAGCCCTGACAACCTTGTTCTGAAGGCTCTTTCCATAGGTAAAATACATACCCACATATATTGCAGCTGCTATCAAAATAACTACAGCGGAGTTCACGGATTGCACCTCCATGCAATTTTCAAGATAAATACTAAATAAACCTTTAAATGTCTTTTGGTATCCATACCTAAGCTTCTTTTGATTTTAGGGGTGAATTGTGAAATGTAAAATAAAAATAGGGAAATTTAGGGATCATGCTATCTCCATTAGTGGTTGTCCTGTGTCTACGGTGTCGCCTTCTTTTATGAGGATTTTTTTGATTGTGCCGTTTTTTGGTGAGGGTATTTCGTTTTCCATTTTCATGGCTTCGAGGGTTAATAATGCTTGGCCTGTTTTTACTTCTTCTCCCTCTTTCACGAGTATTTTCAGTATTTTCCCGGGCATTGGGGAAGTCACAACACCCTCCCCCGCTGCCGCCGGAGCAGCAGCGGGTGCAGAAGGAACAGGAACAGAGGCAGGCGCTGCGGGTCTGGAAGATGATGAAGCTCCCGTCTGTGCCGTCCGGGGCAGGTATCTGAGGGCGCTTATGTCAACCCCCTCGATGCCAACCTCATACTCAATTCCGTTGATGTTGATCTTGAACAGCTGTCCCTTCGGCTTTTCACTTACAGGCTTCAGCTTTCCTGCTTTTCTGAGCCTGAAGAACTCCAGGGCCACTTCCGGGAACAGGCAGTAGGTCAGGACGTCCTCCTCCTTCTCAAGATATCCAAGCTCTTCCAGCTTCTTCCTGCATTCTTCGAGCATGGGCTTGAGGAGCTCTCCCGGACGGCAGGTTATCGGCTCTTCGTCCCCGAGAATGAGCTTTCGTATCTCCTCCTTTATCGGGGCGGGTGGCCTGCCGTAGAGCCCCTTCACGTAGTTCTTCGTTTCCTCGTTTATCATTTTGTATCTCCCGAAGAGGACGTTCAAGACCGCCTGTGTCCCGACTATCTGGCTCGTCGGTGTCACGAGGGGTGGCCATCCAAGCTCCTCTCTGACCTTCGGGATTTCCTCAAGAACCTCGTCGAGCCTGTCGAGCGCCTTCATCTCCCTGAGCTGGGATATAAGGTTTGAGTACATTCCTCCCGGCACCTGATATTTCAGGACGTAGGGGTTCACCATCAGGGCTCTTTTGTTCAGGAGACCCCAGTACTTCTCCTCCAGAAGGCTTTTCAGATAGCGTGAGACCTCGTGGATCAGGTTCCTGTCCAGATGGGAGCCAACAGCCTCGGGGAGGGCGTGCCATATCGTCTGTATTCCCGGCTGTGCGGTTCCGAAGGCGAGGGGGCTTATGGCGGTGTCTATGAAGTCCGCCCCCGCCTCCACAGCTTTGAGGTAAATCGCGACCGCCATCCCTGTTGTGGAGTGTGTGTGCACGTTTATGGGAACCCCGTAGGTTTCCTTTATCTCGCTCACCAGCTCGTAGGCCTTCCAGGGCGTTAGCAGTGCCGCCATGTCCTTGATGGTTATGACGTCGACGTCAAGGCTTAAGAGCTCCTCGACCTTCTTCATGTAGTATTCGAGCGTGAATACTTTGCCCGTTGTGTAGGATATGGCTCCCTGAACCTCAGCCCCGACGTCCTTGGCGGTTTTTATTGCGAGCTTCATGTTCCTCACGTCGTTGAGGGCGTCAAAAATGCGAAAGACGTCTATGCCATTTTTATGCGCCAGCTCTATGAACTTCCTGACGACATCGTCGGGATAGTGTTTGTAGCCAACAACGTTCTGGGCCCTGAGGAGCATCTGAAGCTTTGTTTTCCTTATGTGCTCCCTCAGGAGCCTGAGCCTCTCCCATGGGTCTTCCCGGAGATACCTGAGGGCCACATCGAAGGTTGCCCCTCCCCAGACTTCCATGGCGTAAAATCCGATCCTGTCCATCTTCTCTGCAACCTTCAGCATGTCCTCTGTACGCAGGCGGGTCGCTATCAGAGACTGGTGGGCATCCCTGAACGTGGTATCTATCACTCTGACCATTTCCATCACCAACCTTTATGGGAGAAGGTTCGGAGAACAGCATATATATTTTATCCTGTCATGATTTACATCTTGGAGTATGAAAACAATAAAAGGGGGTTAAATCAGCCCCTCCGCTTCTGCAGCCTCTTCGGGCTCCTCGTTGCGGTGAATGACCCTTATGAGGGCCTTTATAAGCGGCTCGGGATTCTCGCGCTGGAAGATGTTCCTGCCGACGACAGCTCCGGCACCGCCGGCCTCAACGACGTCGTAGACGACCCGGAGGAAGTCGACGGGGTTCTCGGCCTTTGCCCCTCCGCTGAGGAGAACCGGAACACCTGCCGCTGCCTCGACGACCTTGGTGAAGGTCTCCCTTGAGCCGGTCCAGTAGGTCTTTATCATGTCCGCACCGCTCTCCGCAGCGGCCCTCGCGCCGTACATGACGACGCGGTAGTCCTCCTTTTTGCCGTACTTCTCGTTTATGTACGGCCCTCTGGGATAGGCGAACTGAACCACAGGGAAGCCGAGGTCGTGGGCGTAGCTCGCTATATCCGCGAACTGGCGCATCATCGCATCCTCTGCCGGGCTGCCCCAGTAAACCGTTGCGGCTATGGCATCCGCCCCGAGCTTTATCGCGTCCTCCACGAACGCCAGCTGGCTCTGGATGAACTGGTCATCCTTTGGCCTGAGGTTCGTCTTGCTCGTCAGCTTGATCATGAGCCCGCGGTCGGGTTTCACCTCGTCCCCTGCCATTCTCACGATGCCCGGGAGCATCATGACGCCGTCAATGCCCGCACGCATTACCTTCCTGATGATTATCCTCGGGTTTATGTGCTCCCAGTGCTCCTCGAAGTCGGTCGGCCCGTGCTCAAAGCCGTGGTCCATCGCGAATATCAGTGCTCTTCCATCCCTGCGGAAGAACCTCCTGAGCCTCCTCCTAATCCCAACACTCTGGTATGCATCCATACTAATCACCGGGAGTGATATCATGCTGGAGGATTTAAGGTTTTCTTTTTTTACAGATATATAACAACTCACTTGGCGATACAGTTATCGTACTTAACTGAGGGCTCTCCCTGCATTTTAAAATATATTTGTCCCTGTGGGCTTTCTCAGAGCAATATCCCACCAGTTTGTCGTTTATTGTGATTCTCATTACTAAAATCTTTTTTACATCTCGGTGTCAGGTATCAATTGAATTTTTCTTGTTCCCAGTAACATCTCCCCGCTGTTGTGTTGCTATTCTTGCATCACTTGTTGATTTGTTGTTTTCAAAAGTTTTAATGCACCGAGGATATGAATTGTGCCAAAGGCCAAAATTACCAATGTTTGGAGAGGTGATTCTTTAAATGTTAGTAGCATCCCACTCCAGAACAAAAGGAGGTGAGTCATTATACTGCCTTTCCACTTACCTGTAAGCTGTACAATCAGATAAAATGCAACACTCACTAGGACAAGTTTGGATGAAAATGTTAGGTATATTAATGCTCCAAGGGTCAATCCATCCACCAGATGAAGAGGTCTTAATGCCTTGGCGAGTATTAGGAATCCAAAGATTATAAGTCAGCCCAGTATGCTACTTTTTGTTCCTGCCATTATTGCACTCCAGAATAAGAGAACATGCGGCAAGCCCAAGTAAAGATTCAGCAGATACTCAAGCCGCTTCTGCTCAAGGGTGCTAAATGTAGCAAAGTATACTAACATAAAAACAAGCAACAACACAGGAATAAAAACTAAAAGAAATGCAGGAATTCCCCCAAAATTCATGACTCATCCCCCACTATAAGATTGTTGTCTCCCGGATTATCCGGAGGTACTGGCTCCATTAAGCCCCTCCAGTAGAGCTCAGCCCAAGTTTGGATAAACCATGAAGTTCCTGCGGTGTAGGCAAATTCTCCAATTGAGGATACTACTGTCATTACAGATTTTGGATTTTCTTTTATTGCGCTCCAAACTGCTTTTCCAACTCCAACTGTCACTGAAATTACATCCTTGGGAGAAATGTGGGTATCCCCTTCAAAGCTTCTTGGGTTCATTTGTATTACGTACATTACTGGTTCTTGGAGGGTGTTTAAGTACGTTTTCACTGCTATTGGTGTTCCGGGGTTTATGTCGCTTAAATCTACTGGCACTCTTTCCTGTAATTCATCATTGACTGGAATCGTGAAAGTGAATGTTTCATTGGAATATGGGTCTAGACTCAAACTGCTCGGACTCGGAGTCACCAAATTGTCATCACTGCTCTTATCGTAAATCTCGCCACCAGCAAAGTGAATATTGGTAATCCAGACGTCCTCTGTGGTGCCCCCCAAGTTCTCCACATTAACATGACATGACACTGAATCCACATCCTCCGTAACGAATTCGGGACTACAAGTCATTACCGCACTAATACTTCCCTGCGAACTCACCCTTACCACCTTTTCGTCTTCCTCCTGACCGTTAACTACGAGGTAAAAGTCGTAAGTGCCGGGGTTTTCAAGGTTAAAGTCAAACCAGTCCTGATATTCTCCAAGAGGATCAAAGTCAGCCACAGCCTCTTTAACCTTAATAATCTCAGTAGCGCCATCCGGCGAACTGTAGACATAATACACCCTAACTGGAATAGAGTACCTTAGGGTGTTTTCATCATTCCTGATGGTCAGAGTGAACCTCGCCTTAACACCCACTGAAACATCATTGGTAATATTAGCGCTTAAAACCCCACTGAAATCACTATTCACTCCAACATTCACCTTTCCTCCCTTTGCGTCCTCTGTGAATTTTTCTCCTCCTGTGATGTTGTATGCTGTTATTATGGGGCATTATCTGCTGGATTTAAGATTCAACTCTCCCTTCCGCTTACTTGGATTTCTTGAGCCTCTCTTCTAATCCTTTCTCAGTTAAATATTCAATTTTGTTGGAGTTGCCAATAATGTAGGGGTTTTTTCTTCTTTTTTCTTGTTTTTGTATCGATGTGCCATGCTGTGAGGATAATTATGAGTCCAAGCATTTCTGTTAGTCCAATGTTTTCATTTGATCCGATTGGTATTGAAATAAAGAATAAAAACTAAAGCCCAATATCTATGCTCCATGGTCACCACCCCAACCACTCCAATATCATATCTACAACCTTTTTCCCGAGGTATTTCCACATAACCTCAGAACCCTTTTCTGCACTCGATTCCAATGACACCCAAAACAATCGGTACCGTTCTCTTGCCAATCTCTTTGTAAATTATTATGGTACGTTTTAGGATGTAATTATCGTCTTTTACTGTTATTGTCTCTTTTGTTGTTTGTGTTAATACTCGTGTTGTTGGTGCCCTGTGTTCTGCTTTATAAATTCTCAGGCTAATTGAATGGTTTTCTGGCAGGTAGTAGATCCTTGTTGTGTTATAACATGCTCCCCGATGGCATACAGTTCCACCGTGTTTCTCGACAGTACGGACAAAGCTCAATGCGGTCGCTGATGGGCCATACATCATTTGAGCCAGCTCATCATCAAACTTAACATCGTACTTCAACTTTACTGGAGAGTCTTCTGGTACGGTTTCTATATTGAGCCAGAAAGTTTCAATATCATCAATAACAACTCTTGGAGCTATTTGAACTCTCGGGCCATTATTTTGTATATTGGCAATACAATACACCTTATCCCTATCAAGCTTCCACTCATACAAACCAACTTCTTTTGGTGTGCAGGTGAAGCTCATGATCCTCACTCCAGATTGATTTCCTGAAGCAATAATGTTCAAACTTCCTTCCCTTTCGTCCTCTGTGAATTTTTCTCCTCTGTAATGCTGTAAATCTTCACCGTGTAGTGATGTTCTCCCTGATGAGCAAACCAGTGGAGGTTGAAAGTTTTCTCTGAATTGGCGTTGATTACTCCCTTAACAGTATCCACTGCATTACCGTCAACGTAAAGCTTTAACTCTGCATTCTGGCCTGTTGGGTAAGTGCTCTTAACCTTAACCGTGAAACTCACGATATCACCACCCTGAATGGAGTCACTGCATTCAAAGCCCACCGGTTTTAGTCCAATTACATCCATTGGCTTCACTTCAATCTTCACTTCACTCCAAGGTTCTTCTCAGGAAATCTGGGCTATCATGTTGTGAGTGTGGTTTGATTCCAAAAATGTTCCTGTCAAAAGATATCAGCGTGAAATTCTTGGCATCCTTTGGAATGTACTTGAACATCCATCCACCTCCCCAAGATAAACCACATTCCACCCTCATTAACAACCTGAAACTCAACACTCAAAGCATCACCCGCAGTCACCCTTTGGCATAACCTCTGTTTTTGTTATTATGACTCGATGTCTTCTCATGATAGCCAATCCGAGACTAGAGTATAACAATGCTATTACCACTGCGACATTGCAGAAGTTCCATAGGGAATATAGGCTCACAAACCAGCATGTGATCACTGCAAACAGTCCATTAAAAATCACGGTCTCCACTTGAGCGCCAAATTTTGCTGTCATCATGAGTATTAGAATAGCACCACCTAACGGCACTAAAAAAACTCCCGAATGCATGTTCAATGCCAGTGTCGATAAGATTGCAATATAATACCCCTCCCTGTAACTTGTTTCATGTCCAAGTTCATAAGTGAAAATGTTGAATAACAAAGAGGCAACTATAACCGTCCCCACTATCTGAAAGATTCCCGAGCTTAGAGTTATTAAAAGGCTGGCAAAGGGGATAAAGATGGAAGCAGTAACAAAGGGATAAGGATCTCTTTTTTCAAGCAATAGACCCCCAATTGCGATGAAAGGTATCGGGAGCAAGTTAAAAATTAGGACAGTCGGTAGATCAAGTCTTGTAGTTGGTGCTATTATCAATAACACTAAAAGAGGAGACAGAGAAAGGGACAACAGGAAAAAGCCAGCTCTGCTCATTTTGGCCCACATTGTATCATCCTCCATTCACTGAGTTTCCGTTGTTATCCGAGGGTATGCTCCAATTCGCATCGTGTGCTATTGAGTATAGCCCCCAATAAAGCTTTTCTAGACCTGTCCCAAAAGTATAACCTAAGCCAGCTCCCGCTACCGCTGCTGCTGGATTAGCACCTGTTGCAATTCCTGCTCCAATACCCTCGATTATTGAGCATACAACTCCTACCTTTGATGGTTCGAGTGGTTTGTCAAGGACTGTCAATATATCGCTGACGGTAAGTCTATTGTCAAGATGAACGACTATTTCATATGATGTGTATTCTGTAAATTTATATGCAAAATGCGGACTTCCCCAGAAGTCCTGTGCGAGTATTCTTAAGTCGATTTTCACGTCAATCTCCTTGTCATCGTTGGGAGGTAGGGTTAGCGTTATTGGCTCTACTTTTATTCCCTTTTGGTAGCTCTTTGACCAAGCATTATGAACGGTGCCGAAATCTACTGAAGTTACAGATACAGAGACACTATTATCCCCAGTGTTTAATAGTGTGATCCTACATGTAGTTGAACCATCATATGGGATAACAGAATCCATGCAATCCATGTTTGCAATAACGTTTCCCGTTGGCTTCACTTCCACTTTCACTTCACTCCACTCCTCTTCTCCTGCACCGTTTGGTTTTCCATCAGTGTTGTCGAGGAATAACCGGTAAGTGTGGTTTCCAACACCATAAACGTTTAGGGTGAATGAGTTATTTACAGGGGAGTGCTGGAAGTCCTCTCATGGTCATCTACTAACTTAACTATGATCTTTCACCTCCCGACAACTACTTTAACCCGGATATTATCAAAAATAAAATCAAATCCAAAGTAAGGAACCGCCACCCCTTCCAACTAGTAAAAAGTACAATTATTAGAGCGTGATATACTACAGGGGAAAGGAACCCAACAACTGATAGTCTCATTGTCTTTCTCTCTATTGTTATAGCGTCTTCATCGAAGAGTTCTTTAAGAAGCCCGTAGAGAACTCCTCCTACCCCAACAGCAAAGGAAAGCCAAGCCCAGCCTCCAAACCTCAACGTCAGTCCGAGCATGAACAACAGTGCTACCGTCATGTTGATGAACACTGTATATCTCCTGTATGATGAACAAGCAACTGTAAACAGGCCGGCATACAAAAGCAGATATCCTATGAGAATTATTCCCGTCCCATTAGAGCCTCCAGCCAATGGAGTAAGGGCCAATATGGGAGCCAAACTTATGTAGCTGGAGAGTATTCTGAGCTTTAGTATTTCATTTGGAGAAGATCGCTTAAAAAGGAGAGCCCCTAAAAGTGAGGGCACGAGCAATGCAAAAAGTATAAGATAACCTTTGACGTCCCAGTAAATCTGCTCTTGATAGTTATCTGCTGATATAAAAAACCATGTCGACGTCATGAATACATATGTCAAAACATAAAAGAGCAGGGAAAAAGTATAATAGTCACGCCTTCCCATTTATCTCACCCTCCTGTTACGTCGTTTCCGTCGGATCCATTGTCAGGAACCACACCTTCGCCATCTATGAACATCTTCTCAAACAATAGTTTGATCCAATTTAAAGATCCAGAGTCCACCAAAGCCTGTCCTGCAACGCCACTTGCTCCTCCTCCGATGGCACCGGCAACAACTCCTCCACCTCCAAAGAAAGCAATTGCTGCTCCGATTGTTGCTCCCGATATTGTTGCGGTTCCATAATTGTATATTGTCTGAACAATGGAATTTGCTTCGGTTATTTCCACTATATCACTTGCTGATGGTAGGTTTGTGAAGTATACTTTAACCAAATATGGAGAGTACTCTGGGAGCTTGTAGTTAAAAAATGGATCCCCAAACAATAGGGTTGCTATCCCATTTACGGTGAAAGTCAGTGACACGTTGTTGACTTCATGAGGTGGCACTGTTATTGAGACCTGATCAATTGACGCGGCTACTGTATTTGTGCCATTCCAGATTACATTGTTTCCAAACAGGACCTTTGTTATTCTTGTGGAAAAGGCCTTGTTTCCAATATTCCAAACTTGTATTTTACATTGTGTCGCTCTTTCGTCGTTTTGCGGCACACTCCGAGGACAATCTAATGTTGCATATGCTGAAGTTGTCGGTTTCACTTCTACCTTAACTTCGCTCCAGTGTTCTTCTCCTGCATTGTTGGGTTTTCCGTCGTAATTGTCGAGGAACAACCGGTAAGTGTGGTTGCCAATGCCGTTGACGTTGAGGGAAAAGGCTGTTAGAGTGTAGTTCTGAGCGTTCGCCGGAACCCTGCCTTCAAAACCATCAATTTTCTTAACCACTGCACCATCCTCATCCTCAACAAAACCACTCAAGGATAAAGCCGAATTCCCAAAATTCCAAGCCCTCACCGTGAAATACACAGTCCCACCCCCCTCAAGCTCAGTTGGGTAAGCGGTTAAAACAACGTTAAAGGAACTACCGGGAGTTCCAGAGACGCTCAACCTTCCGCTCCTTGAATCCTCAGTTTTCCACCCCTTGCATTTCAACCATTTGTTTACGAATCAAGTTGCTGTATCTTACAGACTTTTATAATAAGTTCATGTTTTGGTATTCTGATCCATGTCAACATTTTTACTATGCTCTAATTTACTCTCTAATTCTCCTGAAGTTAAGTACTCAAGTTCTTTTGAGTTTCTAAGGATATATGCTTCTCTTGGCTGATCGCTTTCTTGTATCGACTGTGATATTTTTCTTTCAGGCAGTTTTTAACTGCATGCTGGGTAAAATAGGCGGAGCTATTCCACAAAACTATGACTATCCAAAATACTGGCTGTCTGTACGCGATAAACGCGCCGAAGAACATGTAAAACGTGGCCAGTGCAATGAACTTTTTGGGATTAGTTGCCCATTCGATGGCGTTAATGATATTTCTTATATCTTGATGAGATGGAACATATCCAAGTATGCAGTTCTGGATACACGCTTTGATAGAATGTGGATTATATATTACCAAAAGAAGGAAGTAAGCAAAGGAAAATTTAAGAGCACTAAAAATTGCCTCTGAATAGTCCTCAAGAAGGTACAAAGCAAAAAGAATATTGGAAAGCACAGTCACAGCCCATAAAACTGCTAAATGTTTCAGGTTTACTCGTTGAGTTATACTATGTATCTCTCGTTTCAATACTTTCATATTATTCACCCTCCCCATTTGTCTATTAGGGAAACTATGCCATTCTTAATGGGTTCAAGGCTTAGGAATCCAATTACGACTTTAGCCCCTGGGACGTTTGAGAGCTTGGTGAATATGGGCAACTTCTCGGCGAGCCAAACCCCTGCCGTTTCCTCAAGCTTTGGACCTACTACAAGCAAGACTATGTCACCTGTTACGTCCGCATATACTGTTCCTTGGTACACGCTGACGCTTATATCCATCTTCGCTACTCCTTTTCCTACTATCTTGTTGGCTCCGTTAATCATGCCTTCTGTTAGTCTATCCTCTAAAGATCATCTTTCACCTTGCTTAATGTTGTCCGAAGATAAAAATTCTTTATTGGCTCAAATGCTTATCTATTGTGAAATCCGTCAGTGTTTTCAACTGTCATTAGACACTTCTTCTCACAAGATAGGGCTGTGGTTAGTGTTATGTAAAGATCAACTATCCAGAGGGGCAATAATAATATTGCCAGTGGATTCCGGGATGGTATATACATCACAAATGCAAGCCAGGCATAGAACAATATTGGAGCATTGAGGTGTTTTAACTCTAAGCGCTGTTGTGTTGGGATTATGATCTCCTCAAGCTCTTTTTTTGAGACCTGATGCCTAAGAATGCAATTTTCGATTATGAATCCTACAGCATCGAAGCCATACAATCCTAGAATTAACAAATATGGAATAACAAGTCCAATGGAGATACGGATACTGTGAGAAAAAAAAGAAGATATAACCGAGAGTTCCCGATAGTGTCACTGCAAGAGCTATACCCACTTTGTAAATTTGAAATTTGTCCCCACAGATCAATCTCATGGAAAATCACCCCAAATGCTCCTTCATCTGTCATTATAATCCACTTTGTTTAGGTATCTCTTATAGATACAATTTTTGACGGAGTATGCTGTAAGATATGCAGATGATATCCACAAGATAGTACTGAGGACAAATTTTGCATCTCTGTATATCATGGGTAAGCTGAAAAATGTGTATAGTAATGCTATGGACCAGAAGTTCCGTATATCACTTGCCCTATTAGCGGAGCAGAGTGCTTGTGAGAGGCTTTTTTTATCAGGTTTCTTTCTGTTAATACAGTATTTAATAATAAACTCTACGATAGTTATCTCGTAGAATACAAAAAAGATTCCAAATACAACGGTGATTATTAGAACACCATCAATTTTCTCTGGGTCAAGACCCCAGTTTAAAAAAACAAAAAGAGGCATAGAGGAAATAGTAGCCACCCATAATACTGGGAGTGTTAGTATATCCCAACGAGCTAGGTACTGTCTAATTTTCATAAAATCTACCCTCCGAATAACTTGTCTATACCATACACAATCGCATTTTTGAAAGGCTCTAAACTTAAGAATCCTAGTATTTGCTTTCCACCGGGGATTTTGGTAAGTTTGGTAATGATTGGAATTTTGGTTACAATGCCTTCTTCAGCTTTTGGTCCTGCGATAAATATGACTACGTCACCTATCACATCAGTATATACTGTTCCTTGGTACACGCTGACGCTTATATCCATCTTCGCCACTCCTTTTCCTGCTATCTCGTTGGCTCCGTTAATCATGCCCTCTATCGTGTAGTCAATGTACAGCGTCGCCGTTGTTCCATCAACTCTGAGGAGCATTTGCCGGTCTGTTGTGGTAGCTTTGCTCTGTATTTGTATTGGAATGACCTCTCCTGGATTGATATTCTCGTTCACTGAGACTGTTTTATGATCTGGAATTGCTTCTTCTAAATCAGGTGGACTAACTGAAAGGTCTGTACTCAGTTCCGTTACATATACTGGTGCATTTTCAACATTCTTAAAGTTGAGGGTGCATTCTAATGGTGAGACGTATCCTCCTCGAGTGTAATAGTTGCTGGCTTCAAAGTTGAATTTGATATCATTGCATGAGATATCTGTAAGTTTTAGTGGATATTCATTGTGAGGGAGCATCTCCACGGTAATCTTATCTGTTTCGTTTTTAATATCCTCTTGCAGTCCGCTTAAATTCCTGACTTTTAAGAGTATAGTGTGATTTCCAGCACTCAAAGGCCAATCAAATTCATCAATAACCCCGGTTTCTCCAACACTGAGAGATTTTCCAGCATCTAGAGTATTGAATGAGCTTACTTTCTGGTCATCCACATACACGTTCCCCTTTAAATCTAAAAGGGGTATCCTCCCACCACCCACATCAGGAAGAGGCTGGCAGTACGTTGCCTTAACCTTAACATGCACTTTTCCATCACCAACTACTAGAGTCGGCATAACATCAAGCCACGAAATCCAGTAATCCCCATATCCGCACACTTCATCATTCCCATTCAACTGGACAACAATATCCCCGTTCTTCTCATCCTCCGTGAATTTTTCTCCTCCTACAAGGCTATAAGCTTTGATTGTGTAGGAGTGTTCTCCCTGCCGGGCAATCCAGTGGAGGTTGAGGGTTTCCTCTGAATTAGCGTTAATGACTCCCTTAACAGTATCCACTGCATTACCGTCAATGTAAAGTTCTAATCCCGCATTCTGGCCTGTTGAGTAAGTACTCTTAACCTTAACCGTGAAACTCACCGAATCACCACCCTGAATGGAAATGCAGTTTAAGCTTTCCATACCCTATCATGCTATCTTTGGAGGCCTCATAATTTCGGGAAGATCAAACTTAATCCAGAGGAAGAAGATTGCTAAATAGGCAAGGACAAAGGGAACCAGCCCTCTTTGAAATCCAAAACCCTCAATAAGGGCTCCGATTGATAGGATAACCCAGGGGATTTTAAGGAGATAAAAAGCTTTTCTACTTTGCCGATACGAGATAACCATCATACCGTAAAACACCCAATAACTCATTAACAGAGATAAAAACCAACCAGCTCCAGCATGTTTGAAAATGAATACCATGAAAACAAAAAGGAGATAACCAACAATAACGTCGCCAACGCTTCTCTCATCTTCGTTCTTTTTGAATCCTCTTGGAGGGCCTTCGTATTGCATATAAAACATGTAAGCAGAGAGCGCTGAAACAACAAGAACTGAAATGAGTGCACCATATGTGCTATTGTAATTAATTCCAGCGATAAAAGTTGACGAAAATACCAAGAATGAGAGCGCATTGTAATATATTTTTGCTTTTCTTATTGTAGTTAGTCCTATGAGGAAGGAAAAGTAAAGAATGAAAAGTACAACCGAGTCGAACGTCATTTCACTCACCACCGCTTAAATATCCCCCTAATGAAACCTTGTAATAATTTAAATGCTTCCCACGCTGCTTTTGCATTTTTCCCCGCTTTTACAGCGGTTATAAAACCCTTCACAGCTTCCCCACCAGCAATAAATGATCCAGTATCGACTATGACAATTGCATATACTGTATCACTGGTTTTCACTTTTATATAGTCTCTAATAGTATAAGTGTAGGTTTTATAATTGTTGTTCATCGCCTCCCGAATCAGTAGCCTTATAGTGACGGGCATGTTGTAATATCCATTGATCCAGTATCTAGCAAATGCTGTAAAGTCACTGGTAGATGCACTGAACTTTACATGCATGTACCCGGTTTCGTGAGGCATATAAACTGTTGCTGACCTATCAGTTATTGAAGCTGAACTATGACTCATTGGAAAATCGATGAGAACTTTTGACTCTCCAAGTTGAATGCTCACTTGTTCATCATGCGGATTACGGAAGCCAATCCGACAACCCACAGTTCCTGCATAGTCAAGAGTGGCTGTAGTATGTAGGAACAAATCCTCGCAGGAGATGTCTGTCATTATGAGATAGGGGGTACTCCTAACTTCAACTGAGGCAGACGTCATCGTCAGTCCTCCAAGTTTGAGGTAAAGCGTGGTGTTTTGGTGGAGTGGGCCGATAGTCACGAGGATATGCGCTTTCTTGTACGCGTAAATTTTTAGATATCCATCACTGGATAAGGTGTAGTTAAATGTTTTTGCTGAATCGTTTGGTTCTGGCCACCATATGTTTCCAGTAGTATCAACTAATTCAACAGGCCAAGTCTGTGCGTAATCTTTTTTATTTTCAATCGTAATGGAGACAACAACATCACTACCAGCCTCAATAGAATTAGGATATACTTCCAACCACGCGGAAAGCCCATTAAAATCAGACGAAACTGTAACCTCCCCGTTCTTCTCATCCTCCGTGAATTTTTCTCCTCCTACAAGGCTATAAGCTTTGATTGTGTAGGAGTGTTCTCCCTGCCGGGCAATCCAGTGGAGGTTGAGGGTTTCCTCTGAATTAGCGTTAATGACTCCTTGAGTACTGTCAACCAAGTTACCATCAACGTAAAGTTCTAATTCCGCATTCTGGCTTGTCGAGTAAGTGCTCTTAACCTTAACCGTGAAACTCACGTTATCACCGTCCTCTGGTTTTTGGGGTGAAATATTAACGCCGCTGATTTTCAAGCTTCCCGTGTTACCATTATCATCCTCAACGATAATGCTTCCGGCATCTTGCTTTTCATACCCGTTGAACTTGAATGTTCCGGAGTACCCGTAAGTGCCTGTGCTCGCGTATGTGATTGTGGCAACTTGAATCGGGCCGGAATCACTGTTGGAGTCAGCGCTAATGCTGCCTCTTCTCGTGATGGTTCCGGTGGGGGTTGCAATGTTTAACTCGTAACTCCCGCTTACCGGCGCATTATTATCATTAATAATTTTCACGTAAAAGGTTACTGTGTTGTCAGGCTTAACCCTCGAATCTGAGGGCAGGATTTGGAAGTGGATTTTGCTTTTGTCTATGCTCCTCCCGAGGCGGATCGTTTCAGAGTACGGGATTGTGATTGTTTTTGATTGAGTATTACTATCCAACCCTTCTTCGGGAGAATTTATTGATGTTGGCATGTCGTGATTGTTTGGAGTGTAAGTTATGGTCACTGTACCGTTTACGGTTACAATGTCACTCCCCTGAATCCTGCCGCTGGGTTTTGAGTACCAGGTGATTACCCCATCGTCCGGGTGAATTAAATCATAACTCGTTGAATCGCTCAAGCCAGTGCCGCTAACCCTAACCTTAATGTTTGATATGGTGTTGTCCTCGGCTTTTAAATTCACTTCCACCCGGTAAGTTGCGTAATTCTCGGTGACATCATCCTTGACAATGCTGACTCCAGCGGAGAGGTAACCCTCGCTGGATGGAGTGTTTGATTGGGAGGCTGCTATTGGTTTTTTAGGGTTTGTGAGGGGTTCTGACGTGTAAATTCCCTTTAAATGGAAGTTCTCCGAGTACTCTCCCCGCAGTGAGGTTTTGAAGTACTCTCCTAAGTGGCTGGTGATGTTGTGCTCAAGCTGGTTTAATTTTGGGTCGTGATTTCCGAATTCTTCAGCTTTTAAGAGTACTCCCAGATTGCTTAACTCTTCCAATGCTTTGAAGGCATTCCAGTAGTATAATTCGTAGTTTGTTGAGGTGGTTTCTTGGATTGAGCAGTCTAAGGGGATGAGTTTCCAGCGATATGTCCTGGTGATTATCATGATTATGACGTACTCTCCCTGAACCATTATTTTCCTGCTTTTTGTAACGCTTTCAAAGCCAATTTGAGTGGGGTTTGTTAGGTTCCTGGGAATGCGTGGGAGGGTTCTAATCAAACTTTCAGCTGTGTTCTTTGCATCTTCTGTTCTGTCTGTGGTTATTGGGTTGGGTGATGGGTTGATGGAGCATGCTTCGTACTCTGCGGGGTTTTTGGCGTAAGTTGTGCTGGATGTTGAGCTTATGAGTTCTTCCTTTTTGTCTTTGGAGATGTTCATGATTTGTTTTTTCAGGTTCTCGAGTAGGTGAAGCTTCTCTTTGAGGGAGGCGTTCTGGAAGGTTTTGTTGAAGTTTTTAAAGTCCTGCCAGATGAGTGGTACTTCAGTTTTTTCTTTCCATGTTGTGATGGAGGGGAGGTTTAAGCTGGTTGTGTTGGTGTTTAAAAGCTTTTTCCATGCCCATGCTTCATATTGATTGTATTTAAACGCCACTTTGATGAATGCTTGGCTGAAGTTTTCTAGGAATTCTGTTAGGTTGAAGCCTGTGGTGATGTTGTCTTTGTTTTTTGTGATGTAATCCTGTAATGCTTTTATTTCTTCGTCGCTCCATCCCTGTTTTTTGAGTGTTTGAATAGTTTCTTCTGGCAAACCGTTTTTGCTGATGTTTTGGGCAATTTCCTGCAGTTCTTTGGGTGAGTAATAAGTTTTAACTTTGGAGGCTTTCAGTTCTTCTAAGGCCTGCCAGGTTTGGGCTGAAATGTTGGCGGCGTTGAGGGCTCCGAGTTGGGAGTTTTGAATTAATTCTTCGGCCAGTGTTGCATTGTTTGTGGAGTTGAGTTTGACGATTAATCCTGCTTCCCGGTTGAGGATGCTCCAGAAGGCTTGGTACGGACTGTTTGTGGGTTCTGCGAGTGCGAGGTTTTGAGTTACTGCTGTGCTGAAAGTCATTCCAAGCATTAAAACTGCAAGTACTAATCCAATCCTCCTGCTCATTAAACCACCTAACTTTAATTTAGGATAAAATATAAAAACCTTTCCTATACATTTCTAGCACACCACAAAACAACGTAAGCAAAAAAACGATAGACACTGCCGGTGATACATAAATCGAGCAGATATTTTATGAAGTCAGTATAATAAGTAATTCTCGGTGATGAAATGCTCAATCCCAGAAAAGGAATTATTGGAAAAAAAATAATCTCTCTCCAAGAGGTTTCATCCACAAACGATTACGCCAGAGGGGTAGCTTCTGAAACGCCGGAGGGGACTGTCGTCGTGGCGGAAAGGCAGACCAGGGGCAGAGGACGGAGGGACAGGGAGTGGGCTTCGCCTGAAGGCGGCCTCTGGATGAGCGTTATTCTGAAGCCAAGCGCCCGCACCTCGGATATTCCTAAAATCGTCTTTATAGGAGCTCTGGCGGTTGTTGATGCCCTCGCTGAATTCGGGATTGAGGCAGGGATAAAGTGGCCCAATGACGTGTGGGCAAATGGTAAAAAAATCTGCGGCATCCTGACTGAGGGCAGGCTCGGGGAGTTTGTAATCCTCGGAATCGGGCTGAATGTGAACAACGAAATCCCTCCCGGGCTGGAGGAAACCGCGACCTCGATGAAGCTTCTTCTGGGAAGGGAAGTGCCGCTGGACGGCGTTCTGCAGGCTCTCCTCAAAAATCTCGACAGGTGGTACGGTCTCTTTCTGAAAGGCCGCATGGATGCCATACTGTCGGCCGTTAAGGAGAGGTGCTTCATTCTCGGCAGGGATGTGAAAATCACCGACGGCGAAATGGAGATGGTGGGAAGGGCCGTTGATATCGACGGGGAGGGTGCCCTCGTGCTCGAAACTCCCGGCGGCAGAATCAGGGTCTTCTACGGCGATGTTTCTCTCAGACTTGCATGATATTCCTTTCAATTTTGATGGTTCCGTATCAATGAAAAACTTAATATACCGGGATGAACATTACTGTCAACCGCTGTCTCTATCTGCTGCTGAAGAGACAGGGGTGGTAAAATGGCGCAAAAAGGTTTGCTCAGGTCCTATCTGGACTACCCGATTCTTCAGAAAATCCTCTTGGGTTTAATTCTTGGTGCTGTTGTCGGTCTGATAGCGGGACATTACGGCTATGCCGGTGCAGTTAAGACATACATCAAGCCCTTCGGTGACGTCTTTATCAGGCTGCTGAAGATGTTAGTGATGCCAATAGTGTTTGCATCCCTCGTTGTCGGTGCAGCAAGCATAAGCCCCGCAAGACTCGGAAAAGTCGGTGTCAAGATAGTGGTCTATTATCTGACCACCTCGGCCTTTGCAGTTGCACTTGGTATCATAATGGCAAGGGTATTCAAGCCCGGTCTTGGGCTTCACCTCGCCACCGGGGCAAAGTTCTCTGCCAAGAGCGCTCCCTCAATGGTTCAGACGCTGCTGAACATAATTCCAAAGAACCCCTTCGGGGCCCTGGCCAGCGGACAGGTTCTGCCGACGATATTCTTTGCCATAGTTCTTGGAATAGCCCTCACATACCTCATGGAGAGCGAAGATGAGCTCATCAAAAAGAGTGCATACACACTCTTCAACGCCATAAACGGTCTCGCCGAGGCAATGTATAAGATTGTGGGCGGCGTCATGCAGTATGCTCCGATAGGTGTCTTTGCCCTGATAGCATACGTCATGGCGGAGCAGGGCATGAAGGTCGTCGGTCAGCTCGCGAAGGTTACGTTTGCCGTCTATCTGGGCCTCATACTCCAGATACTCATTGTATACTTCTCCCTGCTGAAGATCTTCGGCATGGATCCGCTCAAGTTCCTCAAGAAGGCCAAAGATGCAATGCTTACGGCGTTTGTTACAAGGAGCTCAAGCGGCACGCTGCCCGTTACGATGCGTGTTGCCAGGGAGGAGATGGGGATTGACAAGGGTATATACTCCTTCACCCTGCCCCTCGGTGCTACGATTAACATGGACGGAACAGCTTTGTATCAGGGTGTCTGTACATTCTTCATAGCCCTCGCCATAGGCCAGCACCTCACAGTTTCACAGCAGCTCACCGTGGTTCTCACCGCCGTTCTGGCCTCCATCGGAACCGCAGGTGTTCCCGGAGCAGGTGCGATAATGCTCGCCATGGTTCTCCAGAGCGTTGGACTGCCGCTGACTGACCCGAGCGTTGCCGCGGCCTATGCCATGATCCTCGGTATTGACGCAATCCTCGACATGGGCAGGACGATGGTCAACGTCACCGGAGACCTCGCGGGAACCACAATCGTCGCAAAGACCGAGGGAGAAATAGACCTCAGCAAATGGGAGTGATGTGCCCCCTTCTTTTTTATTTCCCTGCCATGTCCCGTCTTCTGCTGGCGCGGATGTCTGAAATCCGGTTGGAGTGTTGAACCAGCCCGCGGCATGGGATAAGGTTAAATACCCCAACATGACGCTATTTCTTAGGATATCACAATGGAGGTAATGAGACATGAAGAAGTTGATGGCTTTGGCTCTGGCTTTTTTGATGCTGGGCACTCTTCTGGTGGGCTCGGTTTATGCGGCTGGCTCCAAGAGCTCCGAACCGTATAAAGAGGAGTTCTACATGGAGGTGTTCCTGTCGGATAACGGGGATGCTAAAATAATAATGAAAAACTCACTGCTCGGCCCCCAGAGCAGGATAGATGAGTTTGTGTCCCGGATACTTAACCAGACGAATATGACGAACGAACAGGCCATTAAGAAATATGAGGCGCAGCTTCTGGGCAACTACATCGCCCAGCTGAAGAACTCCGGGCTGGAGACAACCAATCAGACCCTCCATCTCCTCGGGGTCTACAACGGAACGCACAACGTCACCCTCGTATTCACGGCATACGCAAAGTCCTTCGCAAAGTATTATTCATACAGCAAATACTGGGAGATGATTCTGGATCCGACGAGGGGGCTTGCGACGTCACCGGTTCCGGATTCAGGTCTTCCCTACGGAAGTGAAATAAGGAACATATTCGTGATACACCTCCCGCAGGATGCCAAGCTCCTTGAGTACCCGAAGCCATACACGATGGAGTTCAACCACAGCAAGTTCTACGTCAGATCCGAGGTGAAGGGCAACACCGTTATCGTTTCCTCGGATATAATACTTGAGGCCTATCTCGGCCCCGAGGGATACAAGGCTCTTTTCAGCAAGTACGACACCTTCTACGTCAGGTACACAACCCCGAACCCGGGTAAGGAGCAGTACAAGACGTCCGTCGTTATGCAGGAGATAATAGCGAAGGTCATTGACAGCACCGATACGGAGCTAACCACAAGGCAGATTTTCATGAAGCCCGAGCAGGATGTTGATTACTTCAAGGCATACATCAAGATGCTGGGGGTCAAGAATGCGACCAACATGATCCTTCAGAACAACGTTAAATACCTCTCCTCGCAGGGGGTTGTCATAAAGAACGCCAGCGCCCAGATATACGGGCTCAACGACAAAGGCCCCCTGATTCTTGAGACACGCTACCTCGTCCAGAACTTCACGAAGGTTGTAAACGGGACGTATGAGTATTCCTTCGACCCAACCCTCGGCGCACTCAACGGCATCTCCTACAGGGCAAAGGAGGAGACGAACCAGACCCTCAAAATCCAGTTCCTGCTCCCGAAGGGCGCCAAAATCGTCAAGCTCCCTGAGGAGATAAACAGGGACGTGAACGGAAACAGGTTCACCCTGAAAACCACGGTAAAGGACAACAACATAACGGTAATATCCAATGTATACATACGCTACGGGGCGCTCCTCGACGACGTCCAGAAGCTCCTCGGGAACGTGAGCAAGGTTCAGATTGAGTACACCCTTCCAGAGGGGAAGGGCTCGGCACTCGGCACAAAGGAGATAGCGGGCATAGCAGGTGCCATCGTCCTTATCGGTGCTGCACTCTTGATCCTCAAGAGGCGTTAGCATTTCGATATTCATTTAAACCTTTAACCTCTATTCTTTTTCAGGTGATTCAGATGACGCGCAAACTCTACTACGAGGACGCATATTTGAGGGAAGCCAAGGCGAAGGTTCTTGAAGTCAGAGAGAACGCCCTCCTGCTGGATCAGACGATTTTCTACCCGACCGGCGGCGGACAGCCCCATGACAGGGGAACGATAAGCGGCGTGGAGGTTCTCGACGTTTACAAGGATGAGGAGGGAAACGTCTGGCACGTCGTTGCCGAGCCGGAGAGGTTCAGGGTCGGCGACGAAGTCGAGCTTAAAATCGACTGGGACTACAGGTATAAGCTCATGAGGATTCACACAGCGATGCACCTGCTGGAGCACGTCCTTAACGAAGTCCTTCCCGGTGAGTGGAGCCTCTACGGCAGCGGTATGAGCGTCCAGAAGGGAAGATACGACATAACCTACCCGGAGAACGTGAACCAGCACAAGCAGCGGATCATCGAGCTCTTCAACCGCCTTGTTGACGAGGGCGGTGAAGTGAAGATATGGTGGGAGGGGGAGACGAGGTACACGCGGATAAGGGACTTCGAGGTAATTCCGTGCGGCGGGACGCACGTGAGGGACATAAGGGAAATCGGCCACCTTAAGAAGTTCAAGCGCTCCAGCCTCGGACGGGGAAAGCAGCGGCTTGAGATATGGGTTGAGGACTGAGATTAGAATATGAGCGCATCTCCCCTCTTCTCGTCCTTTATCCCTTCCTCGCTGCTGTATGAAAGGTCAACGCCTATGACCCCAAACCTTGAGTAGAGGTCTTCACTGAAGAGTTTATGTTTCTCAACCGTCCAGAGGGGTATATTTACGGTGTGCTTTATTACGTAGACAGCTGCCATAACCCTCTCCCTGCTGTTCAGGTCGTCCCAGCTGTGTGCCAGTTCGAGTGCATGCTGGAGGAACGGCTGAGGCAGGGAGGGCAGGGATATAAATGTGTCCCTTGTGGATAAAAGCCGTTCTGAAGTGTTCCAGCGACTTATACTCCCAAGTGAAAGCCTTTCAAGGTTCCTCTTTCTAAGCTCGCGTTCGTATGAACCCCAGATGGCTTCATAGTACGCGTCGTTGGCCCTTAAGAAATCCAGCTCGCTTTCCGCTTTTTCAATTTCTCCCATGAGCCCCATGCTTGCGTTAAAACTCTTCCTGTCATAGGGAAGGCTGGCCCTCTTTCCCTCGGGCATGAAAATAAAAGCCCTGCCCCTCTTAACTCCCCTCCGGTTTATCCTGCCGAATCGCTGGATAAGGGCATCAACCGGCGCCGCTTCTGTGTAGAGAACATCGTAGTCGAGGTCAAGGGAGACCTCTACAACCTGTGTTGCCACGAGTATCCCGCTCTCTATCTTCTCCACAAGCCTCATCTTCCTCTCTCTGTCCTCATTCGTAAATCGGGAGTGGAAGAGGTATGTATCCCCTCTCAACGTCTTTATCTCACGGTAGAGCTCCCCTGCTCTCGTTACTGTGTTGGCCACGACGAGAACCTTTCCCTTTTCTCCGGATATCTCATCCACGGCGTTTATCAGGGGTTCGTCTCTGAGCCTGATCTCCACGCGTCTGCGTGAGGAGTACCTTTTCCTGACCGTCTTAAAGGGTAAGATTTCCCTCAGTCCCCTGTTTTCCAGCTCCTCTCTCAATGGTGCGGGAAGTGTGGCCGACATCACTGTAACCTTGGCTCCCAGGTGATTTCTCGCGTAGGTTATCCCATCGAGGATCAGGGAGAGGGTGAATGGGGAATATGCATGCACTTCATCGATTATCCAATGTGAGCCCCTGAGTGCAAACTCCCTGAGCGGAAAACGGCGGTAGTTGAGGAACGCGAGGAGAATCTGGTCGACTGTGGAGACGAAGTACGGCCTGAAGGCATACCTGTGGAGCAGTCTTCTTTCGAGTTCACCTTCGTTGTAGAGACTCAGAAAGAGCATGCCATGGCCGAAGGAGACGTTCTCCCTCCCGAACATCGCCTCAAAGCGCTTTCTCATGGCCTCCGTGGTGGTTACGGTGGGAAGGGAGTAAACAACCTTAACAGCGTCTGGAGGTGTGGCGAGCAGACTTGTCTCGGTCTTTCCATCTCCCGTGGGAAGCGGGAAGTAGCCCCCGCCCCTGCCGAGCAGTGCCAGCTGGTAGTTCCGCGGTCTGAATTCCCTCCCTGAAAGGTATTTCATGACGCCTCTATGAACGGTGTCTCCTCCGGGCAGGTGGTAGCTCTCCGCCGGTATGCCGGCACTATCAAGCCAGTCTGAAAGCCGCAGAAGACCGTTAAAAAGGGTGTATAATGCTCTCATATCAATGGGTGAAAAGCCACTGTAGCCCTCACCCAGCTCTCCGAAAACGCTACCGGCGAAATCTTCCCTCAGCCCCCACACAAGTTCGGACGGCTCTGAAATCCTCTTTCCGTTGATTATCAGAGCTTCGTTGCCCTCAACCTCTCTGGAGTACAGATTCATGTGATAGTCCGAGTGGTGCGTGAGTATGGAGAGGAGGGCTATGCTCCTGTAGGGTTCGGGACAGTTGAGGAACTTTTTCGCAAGCCCTATGCCGAGGTATGCATGTGGAGGTGCCTTTTTTGTTCTTCCGGCAACCTTGGCCTGAAAGCGGTCGTCGAGTTTGCCAATGTCGTGGAAAAAGACGTGCATGAGAATACATTCCTCCAGCTCTTCGGGATGGGGTATCCCTGAGAGGAGGATCCTTGCATTGTTCATGGCGGCTGATGAGTGCTCGTAAAGATTTTTATCCGGCTTGGCCATCCGCAGCTTCATGAGCCTCACAAGTTCCTCCCATTCCATACCGCTCACACCCAGCAGAAGTCCCTGTACGAGCATTTCCGACAGTAGGGCTTTTTTTCAGCTTCCGGTGGGTGTTCAAGGCTTATAACTCTTTTTATTTCATCGAACGCGTTTTCAAGGGTTTCAGCGTCTTCATCGCTCAGCTCTACGGTCTCCCTCCTCCCCTCCTTGGGGTAGGCGACAACCCCCCGGGCCTTAACCCCCGCCCTTCTCAGGTAGTAGAGGTAGTACTTCAGCTGCCACCGCGCCGGCTCTTCGAGCTTCGAGCTCTTCTTAATCTCGACGACCTCAATGGAGCCCCTCCTCTTTACGGCATCGAGCTTTATCCCGTCGAGCAGTATCTCCCTCCAGCCCCTCTCCTGCGACCCCTCATGGATGAGCCTGCCGATGAGCATGTCCTCGTTCTCGAAGTCAAAGTTCAGCCCGCGCGAAAAGAACCACAGCTCCCTTTTGCATGTGAAGTAGTACTGCACCATGACCCCCGTGATTCTCACAGGACATCACCCACAGGATTTTTGTCCGTCCCTATGACGTGGAGCGTGAAGTTCTCGTAGGGGAGCTCGTAGATAAGAATGGAGTCCTCCTCCCCGGCGAGCTTTTTAAGAGTGCTCTTAATTTCGTACAGCTGAGCCCTTGTAACCTCCCCCTCAAAAACGCTGTTCTGGCGCCAGAAGAGGTGGGTCTTCAAAAAGCGGTGCACCTTCGCGACGCGCTTCACATCAACATCATACACAACTATGAGGTACATCACCACCACGCCCGCAGAGCTCTGTAGGACGAGTCGCCCATGAAGTGCTTCACGAGGGAATAGCCCTCAAGCCTGATGAGGTATCTAATCGAGACGTTCCTTTTCAGCCTCGGGTGGAGAACCTTTCTCCCCAGCTCACCGTTGAGCTCGCTGAGAAACACCTTTAAGCCCTCCCTGCTGAGCATCACCCCCACATCACGGTCAAAGTGCTCCTCTCTGATCTGACGCATGTTCACAAGGCGCAGTATCACGCGGAAGACGGTAACGGGCTTGAAGATGTCGGCAATATCGAGGGCGAGGGAGTAGCGCCTCTCAAGGGGCTCGTGGAGGAAGCTTATCGCCGGATGGAGGTAGGTCTTCCTTATCTCCGACAGGGCAACGGTGTAGAGCACCGAGTTGCCGTAGCTTATCATCGCGTTTACCTCATCCCCCGGCGGCCTCCGGTTCCGCCCGGAGAAATCAAAGTGCTTAAGCAGGGAGGCAAAGATTTCATAAAACTCCCTCCACAGCTGGCTTTCAATTCCCATGAGCTCAGCCGGGCTGTCGCCTGTGAGCTCTATCCCATCAATGACCCTCCAATCCGTCCGCCGGGACCTGAGGAACGCCACCATTGAGGCCTTTATCCCCTCAAGGAACTGGGAAGCGACGTAGAGCCTCTTTTCGGGGTCGAGGTAGTGCTCGGCCTGTTTTATGACCACCGTCCCGCTCACCTGGGCCTCAGCAGGCATGTAGGAGCCCCTGTAATAACCGTATTTGTTGTAGAAGTGTACGGGGACGTTCTTTTCGGATAGGAGCTTTATTGCCCCGCTGCTCAGGCTCACGGGTTTGAAGCAGTGTATTTCGCTGACGGAGTTTATGGGGAGGGCCTTCTTCCCGTCCTCGTTCACGAGGAAGAGCGTATTGCCCCTCCTCTCAAGCTTCCCCATCAGGGTTATATAGATGGATTTCTTCATAAAACCACCTTCATACGACTGCGTTCTACGGAAACGAATAGGGCAAAAGATGACTACTATATTGTGTATGTCCCCTTTCCACACGACACCGTTCTACGGAAACGAAAGGTAAAGTATTGGCTGGAATAGTCGAGAAAGAACAGTTCTTTCCACACGACACCGTTCTACGGAAACCCCGATGATATCGTGAGCTTTTCAGTGAGACTGAACACTTTCCACACGACACCGTTCTACGGAAACGGAGGTAGGAGGTGAGGATATGGGAGCGTTTGACGCTTCTTTCCACACGACACCGTTCTACGGAAACTTGGGAATTATCGCCATCTCTGGCGCCATCTGTAGGAGCTCTCTTTCCACACGACACCGTTCTACGGAAACGTGGGCGTTGAAGGAGCGGAATGGGTTTGGAACGCTGGACTTTCCACACGACACCGTTCTACGGAAACTTTTTGGCAGGATTTTGCAGGGTATCATCGTAAAGGCTTTCCACACGACACCGTTCTACGGAAACGATGCAGATTTAACTTGCCTTTGATTTCAGCGTCTATCTTTCCACACGACACCGTTCTACGGAAACTTCCATAGAATGCAGCGATTGCATCTCTGACATAACCCCTTTCCACACGACACCGTTCTACGGAAACCCATAGTTTCTGTAATGGTAAGTATAGTGTATAAAACTTTCCACACGACACCGTTCTACGGAAACCCATAGTTTCTGTAATGGTAAGTATAGTGTATAAAACTTTCCACACGACACCGTTCTACGGAAACCCATAGTTTCTGTAATGGTAAGTATAGTGTATAAAACTTTCCACACGACACCGTTCTACGGAAACCCATAGTTTCTGTAATGGTAAGTATAGTGTATAAAACTTTCCACACGACACCGTTCTACGGAAACCAGAAAAGCAGAAAGACAAAATAAGGACAGAATACTACTTTCCACACGACACCGTTCTACGGAAACCTCCTCAGCATGCCGTACTTCACAACCTTATCAAGCCAGCTTTCCACACGACACCGTTCTACGGAAACACGAGAAACAAAAATGTTTCTTATGCACAAACTCAGCAACTTTCCACACGACACCGTTCTACGGAAACAATTGCCGATTTTAGTTACTTTTCGTTATTTTTGTTTCTTTCCACACGACACCGTTCTACGGAAACATGGCATTTCATTGTCGTAAACTACTACACCAACACCTTTCCACACGACACCGTTCTACGGAAACAGTTATTATAGAATATTCAAGTGTTTCGAGTTTATCGCTTTCCACACGACACCGTTCTACGGAAACATAAGCGATACGAGAACGTTTCTTAAGTATCAATCTTTCCACACGACACCGTTCTACGGAAACAAGCTTTTCTATTTCCTTAGCTTTCCCTAAAAGCTCCTTTCCACACGACACCGTTCTACGGAAACAAGCTTTTCTATTTCCTTAGCTTTCCCTAAAAGCTCCTTTCCACACGACACCGTTCTACGGAAACAACAACAAAAGTTGGAGGAAAGCATAAGAAAAGACTACTTTCCACACGACACCGTTCTACGGAAACAGATTACACAGCTCCATTGGAAATAATCGGTGGTGTAACTTTCCACACGACACCGTTCTACGGAAACAAGTTAGGGAACAAAAGAGACAAATACAAAAAGAATCTTTCCACACGACACCGTTCTACGGAAACCTGAAAACCCTCACGGAAGGGTTCCTGAACACCTCTTCTTTCCACACGACACCGTTCTACGGAAACCATTGTAAGAGGGCTTAGAAATTATGCTCAATTAGTCTTTCCACACGACACCGTTCTACGGAAACAAGATACAGAAGTTTGTTATCGCTCCTCAAAAGGGGAGCTTTCCACACGACACCGTTCTACGGAAACTTGAGGTGATTGATATGGTGAATGGAGAAATAAAGGCTTTCCACACGACACCGTTCTACGGAAACGTGTATATAATGAGCACAATTAGCATGAAAAAAGCCCTTTCCACACGACACCGTTCTACGGAAACCCTGACCCTTTTCTCCTTATACATCCCGTATGTTATTGTCCGAACTCTTATTTAACCTTTTCTCCGGGAGCCCGTAGCACCGCGCTTTATTTATAAACTTGGCACGGAAAAATCGGGGGTCTGAGCATTCGTTTGTAGGGGTTTGGGGGAGGTAATCACAGCCCCGGGGTTGTTGGGGATATCGAAGCCCTTCTCCCGCCTCTTTGCTGCTTCATGTGTCCGGTGTTTGGAATTAAGCGCATTTAAGGGTTCCTTGACTGCTGCAGGAGGGATGTCGTGCCTTCTTATCCGGAGAGACCGCCTCTCCTCCCGTGCATTCTTCCGGAATTTCATGGTGGTAAAACATTAGAGTGCCCTAATATTAGCTTTTCTCCGGGAAATTTAAGCTCTCCTTCTGGCTCTTCTGCAGACCTCATGCCGGAAAATTGAAAAATAGTTGAGAACAGCTCTGCGGATATGGAATCAAAACACCGCAACGGGTTCGCCATCAAAGAGTAGCACTTCAGCCTCTTTTTTCAGCTCGATGTAACCGTTGGCAAATGCCACCACCCTTCTGTAAATTGCCCTCCGGTTCCTGCCGCGATAGGTGAAGCCAACCGGGACGCTGTACTCCCGCGGCACGAGTATGTTCCTGTGGAGGGGAACGAAGCGTTTTGAATCCCTGTAAATCTCCCACGGGACTATGCTTCTGAGCTTTTCCTCCATTCCGCTCTCAACGTCCGTTATCCTCGCATATTCCCTCTCAGGCGGATAGAATAGGCTCTCGCTGTCCCCGAGGTATGGGGTGAACTCCGGGTCCTTCAGCCCTTCATATGCTCTCTCTATTACCTCCTCAGGTCCGCTGAAGAACATTTTGTATGCCGGTCCGTGAATGAGCACCTTTTTTATTGGATAGAGGGGTGAGTTGGGGTTCTTGAATATTGCCGCCACCTCCTCAACCCTCATGCCCGGATTCTCTATGATCACCCCGTACTTCAGGGACTCCAGTAGTTTTCTGAATCCTTCCTCAGGAAGCCCCATAGCACCCGCCAGCATGCCCACTGCCGTTGTTTTTGGTGGGAAGGGGTAGCTTTCAAGGAGCAGGGAGTTGTATGGAATCCTGAAGTGCACCTGCAGGGGTCTCGCCCTCAAAACCAGACCGAGCACCTCACTCACCGAATGGCAGCGCTTTTATCCTTTCCCTGAGCTCTTTCATGCTCACAACTTCGACGTTTTCCATGCCCTCAAAGGCCGTCCTCAGCTCCTCCACGTTGGCAAAGCGGCTTTCAAAGATGCCCACGTAGAGCCTCTCGATGTTGTCCGCAAACGTTTCCACGGTCTCCCTGAGCCTCTCAACATCGAGGACGAGCTTCCCATCAACGTAGCCCTCCCTGACGCGGAGGGCGTCGCCTATGACGGGTATCTTGCGTCTGAGCATCGCCACAACCATGACCTCCGGGTAGACCTTGGTGAAGAAGTTGCTGAGCTTTGCTCCCCCATGGTACTCCATTATGGCCTCAAGGATTGCCCCAAGTCTCTTTTTGCGCTCCTCCTCCGGCAGCACGTAGAGGGTAACTTCCTTCCCCGTGGCATCCTTCACCCTCTTCACATCAAGCCCGTTCAGCTTCGGAACCTCAAGGCCCTCCTTGAAGACGCCGAGGCGGTCGAGCTCTATGAAGAAGTTGCCCCTCATGACGTTGGTGGCAATCTCGGTCTCGTAGATGTTGTGGTTGTCCCCTGCGGGGTCGTAGCGCACTCCAAAGTCCCTGTCCTCCTGATAGGGGAAGAGGGAAATCATGCCGTTAGTCCTTACCACCGCCGTCCTCCTGAGCGTGGCGTTCTTCCCCTCAACCTTCTTTGCTATCATGTAGCCGAAGACGTCATCGTCTATGTATTTCTGGGGCTCTCCGAGGGACACTATGACCTTCTGGCCGCCCTCGCTCTTGGGCACTATCTGGCTCAGCTCCCAGCCGAATTCCTTTAAAAGCTGCCTTAAATGGTACTTAACGCTCTGGCCCGAAACGCGCACGTATTCCTTACCGTCCACAGGGTCGCGCACCTTCTTGAGGACGGATATGACGCCTTCAGTCCCGTTGGAGTTGAGGTTTGCTCCCTCAATTTTGGTCAGAGTCACGACCTCAATTGCCCTCATCTTTTCCACCTCCGTAGAGGGCGTTCAGCATGCCGTTAATCAGAACGGCCTTCAGCACCTTCCACTCCTTTTCGTTCTCATAGACCGGCCTCAAATCAAGGCTCTCTTCAACCTTCGCCTGAAGCTCCACCAGCCTGTTAAGGAACTCCTCAAAGCCCCTCGCCCGGAACAGCTCCCATAAATAGCGCTCTAAGTTGCTTCCCTTCATCTTCCTTCCGAGGGCATATCCAAGCCCGTTGATCTGTCTGAAGGTTTCGGCATCCACATAATCACCTCCAAATGTTTCCAGGTAAAGGAGGGCCCAGGTCTGATAGTAGCCCGGCAGAGAAAGCTTTTTCCTGAGCCTCTCCATGAAAATCCGGTTTAAAAGAACGAAATCAAATTTTCCCCCGAGAAGTTTTTTGATGAATTCCTCCCTCTCAAGGGTGTTTTTGGCCCTGTCTCTCCCCCTTGGAATTTCAAGGTTTTCATAGAAGAGTACGAGCGGGGCGTCCCATTTATCAAGGTGCCTCCTCCCCCACTGCACCTCCCTTCCCGACTCCTGAAGTCTGTGGAGAAATGCCATCAGCCTTTCGATTGTCGTTCCCTCTATGACGGTGTGCTCATAAAACTGCTTTGAACCACCGACCAGATGTGCCCTTACGATGCGCTCCTCTTCAAGGGTCTCTTTGAGGAGCCTGCGATTTTTTAGGAACTTAACGAATTCATGGATAACCGCAAAGAAGGCCTCGTTCGGATGCGCTTTGCTGAGGGTCAGGCTAACCGAAACGGAATAGCGCATCTTTTCGCCTCTTTTCCGGGCCGTGACGAAAAAATGGTCCCTCCAGAACTCCCTGAATCTGTTCTGAACCCTTTTCAAAGCGGGTTCTGGCGCATCAAAGAAGAACTTTAGCCTGCGGTCGCCGAGGGGCACGACATAGAGATATGCCATTGCGGAATACAGTTTAAACGCATGTTCATGGCAGAGGGAAAGCCTGGTGGGTTCATCGACTATTGAGTCAATTTTGCGCTCGAAAGGGAAGATAAATGCTCTGTTTGGGACTATCTCGGTTTTTTCACCGCATATTGAACATACCCCTTTTCTTCCTTTTGTTAGTCCCGGGAGGATATCTTTGGTTTTCCCGGAGAGCTCAAATCCAAGAGCACGGAGAACGGCTATGGCATCACTCTCCGACTCAATTGAGGCCTGATGGAGTGTCATCGCCTCCACTGGCAGCAGATACTTCTCCCTGATGACCTCTGGGGTTATCCCATCCACACCTTCAGCCCTCAGGAAGAGCTCGCCATTTCTGAGATAGGCGTCGAGCATTTCAACCCCCCAGAGAACTGCTAACTATCTCTTTTATTCTCAGCAGGGTTTCGTCAGAATACCTCAAAAACGTGTGTTCCTTGGCGGTCTTTTTGATGTCTTTCGTATCCCATTCTTTCATGCACACCTCTACGGAATTGGCTTCAAGCCCTGCATGAGCCAATACATTGCGCGGTTTGATCTGGACGTTTGCCTCAGGGAACCCGAGGAAGTCCTTCAGGGTCATCCACCCTGGAAATGTCCCTGCCGTGGCATATTTTATGGCCATGTCCTCAATTTTGCCCAGCTCAACGTTTATTCTCTCCAGAGTGCTCCCCCTGAACAGCTTCTTTGAGAGGGTGTAAAGTTTGGCTATGGAGCAGGGGACATCTATCTTTGCGCTTTTCGTGACCTTCACCTCAAAGAGTAGCTTCACCAGCACACCAAAACCTGCATCATACGATAGCTTTCTGGTAACCGAGTTCCCGTCTATCTCTACTCCTGACTCCCAGGTTTCGGAGAGCTCCCCTATTATTCCCTCAATCTCAGACTCATCGGGGAAGGTCTCAGCGAAAAGGAGGGGCATTCCGAAGAACAGGGATCCGATCCACGCGTCCAGACTTTTTTTGGATGCTTTAATCTGCCTCAGCGAGTTAAGGCCGGTTTTGAGCTTCACAAATTCCCTCCAGGACATGCTGTAAGGTTTCAGGTAATGCTTATCCCCCGGCAGCGGTTCAGATAGGGGCTCCGGAGGGATGCGTGTCTTCTCAATGGTGTTTATCGTTAGCTCACGGGTTATTTTTGGTACAAATGGATCGGAGTTGTAAGCTGTGAATGTTACTTCATTCGTTATCGCTGCTATCCCGAGGAGCTCTTTAAACGCCCTGTATGTGAGAAGCGTTATGTAATTCAGCCCGTGCGTCGAGTCGAAGTGAACCTCAAGGTTCTCGTTCGGGGGGAGTATCTGGGAAAGCTGGCGGAGGATGTAATAGTACGCGTCCATCGCACTTCCGCGGAACGTCCCGTGTGAGAACTGCCCTATTCCCGGCGCTATTATTACATCCACTTCCCTTCCAGCGCCAATCCTGTCAAGGAAGTCCATTACTCTGCTTCTCACGTCCTCCCGGAGGGCATCTAAGGAAGAAAAGTCCTTTCCAAGGGTGTCGGAGAGGACTATGACGGTCCAGTCCGGTTTTATGGCCTTCTGGAGTATTGGGAGGGTGGATGGACCGACCGAGGTCTCCTCGCCGAAGCGGTACTTTATTCCCGTCCACCTCTCGAAATCGCCCCAGGAAACGATGAGGAGCTTCATAGCAATACCACCCATCCCATTGGGATTCCATTGGCGAGTCTTCTCGTCTTCGGGAACTCGCGTGAAAGCTTCTTGCTCCGTGGGTTCTTTCCAAGGCCGAGTTTTCTTCTAACGCCCTCCCATTTCCTCTCTTTCCTCAGGAGAATACCCACCGTCGTGGCGAGCCAGCCGCTGCCCCAGCCCAGCCTTATGAGATGGCCGTCGTGGCCTTCGAGCGAGGAGTAGAAGGACTTAACCTCCCTTGAGTGCCCCCTGAACTTGCCGAGCTCGAAGAGCTCAGCTTTGATGACCTCACCGTAGAACTCCTCCACCGCCTTCCAGAGGAAGTCCTCGAAGACCTCCGGGGGCTTTCCGTAGTTCTCAAGGCACTCCCACAGAAGGCCGTTGAAATGGCTGGAGTTCAGCCTTAGAACCTCGGTGTCAATCTTTATCCCTATCTCTGTAGCGGTTCCCGGCTCAAGGGCCTCCACCCAGATGGGTATCGGCTGCGGGTTCCCGATAACGTCAACGCGATAAACCGCGAGGTGCTTCCTGCCTATTGGCTTGCTGTCCCGGACTATGAGTGCCCTCAGAGGGTCCCTCTTTGGCTCGTACTTCACGCCGGAGCGCCTGTCCGGTTCCATGCCAAAGACTATGGCCTCAAGGAGGTCATCCGCCCTTTTTCCATCCACCCTTTCCTTGGAGAGTCTGTCAGCGTAGAACCCGATGAGGCTCTCGCTCCAGCCGATTTCCCGGGCGAGCTCGGCGGTCTTCCTTTCTATCTGACCCCTTGAGTTTCTCACGCCCGAAACAACGTCCATCGCGATTCCGGAATCCCCGCACTCCTTCAGAACCTTGTAGAGCACCGCAGTCCTTAGGGCCCCCTTAACGCTCGAACCCGGGACGTACGGTTGGCCGTTCAGCTTTATGAACTCCCTTATCTGCATGCTTTCCTTTCCGGGGGTTCCATGGATCCTCAGGGTGTAGCGGGCATAGTCCTTTGGATTTAACCGGAGCTCTTCTATGTAGCCCTTCCAGATGTAGGAGTCTCCAGGAGGGTTTTTCAGCAGGTGCAGGATTTCTTCGAGGGAGATTCCGAAATTCTGGAGGTCATCAATGAGCCTCTCGACGTCGAGGACGTAAACGGTGTCCTCTGTTGGGTATATGTCAACCGGTGTGAGCTGGTTACCGTTGCCTATATGGAGGGGAGAAATAGCTTTAAGCATCATTTTGAACCCCCCATGTCCGGGAGAATGACTGGAAGGGGAAAGGTCAGGCCGTAGATGTGGACCTTGAATGGTAAACCGAGGTCAAGCTCTTCGAACCTGCCGGGGTCGTTTTTCACGATTGAACCCTCCGCTATGAAGGTTAGCTTTGGCTTTCTCTCTCCATAGCTCCAGCCGCCCTTCCTGAAAAGCCTCCAGAGGAGGGGCTTTTTGGCCGGCAGGGCGTTGGAAAGCGTAACCCCGCACTCACCACCGGGAGCGTCTATTTTAAGCCTGGAAAACTCCGGCTCAAAGAGGCCGAAGCCCCAGGTGGACTTCCCGCCGATGCCGGTATCCCCTAAAAGCCGTACTGCCGGCTCTATGTAGTCCCTGAAAACATCGTCCGGCCCGGAGTATAGAAAGTAAAGCCCAGCCCCCTCTCTGAACCTAACCTCGTCCCAGAAGTAGAGGGCTGACTCGGAGGTTACCCTGTCGAGAACCACTCTCGGGACGCTCACCTTTGCGTGGACGTTTATCTCGGGCACCTCAAAGGGCTCCAGGCGAAGGGCCCTCTCGAAGTTTTTCACGTCCAGGTACCTGGCCCGTCTTATCCTCTTGGCCTCCCCGTATTCTTCCCCAAAGTCCACCAGCTCAACGCTGAGGGGCTTTGGGAGGTAGTGTGTGCCTTCAAAATAGGGAAAGGCCGAGCTTATCCTTGCCCCGGCCTTGAAGGCATCAATGAGCTCCTCGACGGCCCTGTTGTCATAGAGCACGGCCACCGCACTGGCAATCGCTCCAAACAGTGTATCTGCCTTCGGAATCTCGGTTAACGGCCCCTTTGGTCTCAGCAGGATTGCCCTGAACTCCATTACCCGGCCCCCAGTTTACTCTCCACCTCCGAGAAGAGACCGTCGAATTCGCTGAGTATCTCTCCGGGGGATTTGTCCCCAGCGCCTATTGGGATTACGCCTTTTCTGTCTCCGGTTCTGTAATATCCGGCGCTCCTGAACTCGAACCCCTCGAAGGTGAACCTCACCTTTCCGTAGCCCCTTGAACCTGAACCGCCGAGGTAGCTGTCCTCAAGGAGCGCCATCGCGGTGAGGAGGTTCTTAACGTCGTCCTTCCACTGGGCGGGATCTTCAACGTTGTAGATTATCTCGAACTCGAACTCGGTTCCGGCGACGACGCGTTCATTTGTTCTCGGATTGGCCTGTGAGGTAATACGGTCTATCCCGACCTCAATCTTAGCCTCCGTTAAAGGCTCCCCTGCCCTCCATTTATCCTGCCATTCTTTAGTCAGGAACGCGTCCCGGACTATGACCCTTGACGGGAAGTTGCTTTCGTTTCCACTTGCCCCGAAGAGCCTGCACACCGGACAGGTGAGCGCAGTGTCGTAGTCAGGACAGACGTGTATCCATCCCCTGTTGATCCTCTTGTTGAAAAACTTCCCGCAGTTTTCCTGGTTTTCAGGCCTGCAGCTTCCGGGGGAGTACTTCGAAAGGGAAGGGTACTTTGCCTTCAGTTCATTGAGCTGGGAATTCACGAGCACCTCAAAGAGCGCCCTGAGACGGCCTTTAAGGGAGGAGCCCGGGATGTAGGGCAGTCCCGTGTGGGGGTCCTTTATGACCGGGTTGTCTATTCCACCTATCTCCGAGATGTCCCTCTGGGAGCCTATGTGGAGGCCAGTCACCGCCTTAATCTCACCCCTGAGGACGAGCTTTCCATAAAACCGTCTGTCCATCACTCCCTACCCCCGAAAAACCTGTGGTATGCAACAACAGCCTGAAGGAAGTCATAAAACTTCTCAAACCCCTCCTTAGTTGGGTTCTCCATGAGAACCCCGAGCATTGGGTCCAGAACACTGTGGAACGCCTCAAGGGGGTACCTGGACTGTCCGGTCGCCTTTCCAACGGTGTAGGCAAGGAGATAGCGCATTTTAACGATGTCGTTCTTTATGTCCAAGTCCCCCCTCTTTACCTTCAGTTCGGTGGTTCTCGCCATCTCAAGGGTCTTCCTGACCTGGTTGGTCTTCAATCCCTGGGCAACGAGATAAGCCGCAACCGTCACGGCGTTTGCAAGCCTTTTATCCGGGCTCCATTGTATAAAGTTCTTCGCGTCGTTGACAACCCCAGTGAAATACGGCTGTATGCCGTTTCTATCCAGTTGCCTGGCTTCGAGAGCCTTTTTTATGCCCATAACATCGGGAGCTCCACCAAAGAGTGAAGACGCATCAACTCGGGAAAAGCTTCCGCTTCCACGGTAGTTCCTGCTCTGTTCCCTATATCCATAATTCCTCCCGTAACCCACAGCCTTCACCTCCTAACCGCCATGAGTATAACCTTCAGAATCCCATCAACCCGGTAAACCGGCTGGGGCTCCTTCCGCTCAACGGCCTCAGCGTTTATCCCAACGAGCTCGGGGAAATAATCCGAAAGCTTGTGCCTGCCGAGCAGATAGGCGATGAGATACGCCCAGCGGACGTCGTCCGGGTTCCTTACGTAGAGCTCTCTCAGCTCAAGAAGGGTCATCAGCAGGCCTTTCTTTGAGTCGAAGGGCTTTTTCAGCCTTCCGTTTCCGGCGTAAATCCTCCCGGCGTACTCTTTCCATAGCTCCATGTACTGCCCCCAGCCGTAGGAGAGCCTGTGCCTCCCGTCGAGGGGGCGGTTTCTATCAATCACGAAGACCCTGTTTCTCCCCTCCTCCTTTGCCACCTCAAGCCTCTCGCTGACGGTTTCAGCCATGCGGTATATCGGGGTCTTGTGGTCAAAGTACCCGAGCCCGGCTGAGAGAGTAAGACCACCGCCCGTGTACGCCCTGAAGGTCTCCCTTATCCTGAAAGCCAGCTCAAAGACCTGATCCCATGCCCCAACGATGAAGAAGTCGTCTCCACCGGCGTAAACCACGACGATGTCCGGCTCCTCCGGCCAGTCCCCGAGGGAAGGCAACCTGCCGGTGTCAATGACGTAGCCGGTCTTTCCTTCGATTATCCGCTTTAGGTATCCCTTGAAGAAGTAGTCCATGAAGCGCGAGGCCGTTGCGAGCTTTGAGGGGCTGTCCATCTCCCCAAAGAACTTTCCGAGCTTGTCGACGTCGCCCTTTAAAACGCCAAGTCTCTTGGTTCCGGTTGAGGCCTCGGCCAGCTCCTCAAAAGTTGCAACACCGTGCTCTCCCGGCTTGAAGTAGTCCGCCACGAAGTACGGGATGAAAACGGTGTCGCCGAGTTCTTCCGGCGGTTTCAGGGTGTTCTTGAGAAGGAGGAACTCTCCCCGCGCAGTGCCACCGTAGTAGGGTATGAAGTGTCTGAACGGGCCGTGAGTGACTGCCTCTCCATCGTGGGCCCTCCTGTCGAGGATGAAGCCCTTAACCTTGGGGAGCTTCTCTCCGAGACTGGCAAGCCCGTTGCACGTTCTACAGACCTTAATTTCTGGGTCGTCACTTAGTTTGAACTGCTCCAGCTCCCCGGGAGAAACTTCCTTTCCGCAGACGGCACACTCTTCGAGCCTTCCGGTTTTTCTGGGGGCAAAGGCATTATCAACCTCTTCAAAGCGCCTCAGCTTCCTCAGGGTGAGCTTTTTCTTCAGCCTCCTTCTGGCCTCTGCAAATAGGTTTTCCCCCTTTTTCCTCCCAAGCTCCTCTCCTGTTAGGGGCTCCCACTCAAGGGCCAGGTACAGCTTGCCCTCGAACTCCTCCCAGAGCCATTCGGCGACACTTTTCCTTATCTTTTCAAGCTCTTCAACTGCCTCCCGTGTGTTCTGGGCTATGATGAGGAAGTGGCCACCTGCGTTGAAGATGACGTTGGCCCGCGTGAGGCCGAGCCTTGAGAGTATTTCAAGGACGACATCCCAGCCTATCAGTTCGAGATAAGCACTCCTCGCGCGGAGGTACTTGAGGGTGCCCTTGCCGGTTACGCCGTAGATAAAGTCCTGTATGCCTGAAAAGTCCCCCTCAATGAGGAGGAAGCGCTTCTCCTTTCTGCATCTTTCTTTTTTCACGTCCTCAGCGGTGCATCCTGCATGGAGCATTGCAAGGGCTATGGCTGAGGTCATCCTCATGTGGTCATAGAGCGAGATGACGTTTCCCTCACTCGTGACGGAGCTGACGAAGGTCAGATACCTTTCCAAGACCGGCAGAGTCCTGTCAACTTTCAGCTGGGTTTGAGAAAGCTCAACCCATAGCTTCTTTACGAGATCGGAGTAGGTATCGCTTCTGATGGAAGGAACTTCCCCGGGGACGGGGAGCCCATTTCCAAAGTCCAGCTCTGTCCACGGATACGTTTTTTCCCTGTTGAAAACCGAGTATAGCGGCCGGGATGACTGTGGTTTTCCCTCCTCCCTCTCGGCGGAAGACAGGTTGTCCGCTTCGTAAACTATCCAGAGGGCTCTAAGGATATCCTCAACACTGAGACCAAATCGCTTGGAGTTCAGCGTCTCTATTTTCCCCTTCATGGCGACCTCGTTCATTTCGTCCCTGTGATGGAACTCCGAAAAGAGCGATAGGAGCTCGAATTCTTTCCTGCTGGTGCTCCTCGCCAGTTCCCGAAGAAACTCCGCCCCCTGCCTGGAGTGGTCTCCAGAGTACCGATTTGCCCTCTGCACGGGCTTTCCAATGTCGTGGAGGAGGCCCCCAAGGGCCACAAGCTCGTAGAGATTCAATAAATCACCTCCTTATCGGATTCAAAAAGCCAAAACCAAGGCTGTTCTTTTCACCGAGACCGGCGTCCATTATGAAGCGATAGAATCGCCTTTCATGTCTCCCTATACGTTCCTTCTCAAGGAGCTCCCAGTTGGAGCCAATAACCGGAAAAGGGATACCATTTTTGACGACTTTGACATATACATCGAGCTTGCCGTTTTTCCTGAGCTTGGGTATTAGTCTGTCAAAAATCGGGCCTTCAAGGGTGAAGTCATCGTTGTAGAATGCGTTGTATTTCCTCTCAGCATTTTCTCTGAGACGGTCGAGGAAGAACAGCAAATCCCTGTGCTCATGAAGCTTGAAGTACTCATTCTCCTCAGCGTTCCGGTAGAGAACTACAGGGGAACCCGTCTGGAATGCCCTCCTGAGTGGTAGCTTGAACCTTTTCAATCCCACAATCTTGAGCTCATGCTTGCCGATGTAGATGGTCTTCCTGCCAACAATCTTTGAGTGCAGGGTTCGTATGAAGCCTGGGTCGGGAGATGAAATAAAAAACGTCCAGTGTCCGTTTTCCCTGAAGAAATCGGAGAACGTAAAGAACTTGAAGCGGGACTGGTCGTGCCTCGTGCCGTACTCGGTTTCCTTCAGCATGTTGTATATGAAGCCCTGCACTGCGTGCTTGTTGGGCCTCTCAAACGTACCATCCTTAACCTCAAACGACAGCTTTAGCCTCATAATGGGCACCATTGAAGTTTCTATTGATAGTATACTTCACTCTTATATCTAATAAATGTTACTACTCAGAACGTGCCAACTGAACAAAATCCATTGGGAGGTTCTCGTATGACTATCATCTTTCGGAGGAAGGAAGAACGGCACCCTGTTAAAATGTCGGTGAAAACACCATCTTATTTCATCCTCTGGAAACAGGAGTTAGTTGGGGGCTGGAGCTCCGAAGACTTTATCGATCCCGGTTCAATTTTATGAAGATTTCGTTTGGTGGAATTTTTAAAGTCGATGAGACTATCCATGCTGTGATGATCCGGTTGCGTTAGAGTTTTATAATCTGGTGCAGATACCCGGATGGGGAGTGCTATGGCGTCTGATGTTGAGAAGATTGTGAAGCTTTTCCAGAAGCGAGAGACCCAGGAGGCTTTTGGCGAGTGGATCGTCCAGCTCGCGAGGAAGATTCACGAGAGGCCGGAGGATATAGTGTGGTTTTTTGAGATGAAACGACTCATGAACCAAATCGAAAAGCTAACTGAGAGTATTGCCGATGAAGAGCTGGAACAGTGGGAGGAAGAGCTGGAACAGGAGCAGGTGGATGTGAATTACACCCTTGAAGAGCTCATGGAGATTGGTAAACGGAGTTTTAAGAAGTTTAAACGGATAGAGGCGAAGCTAAGAGAGCTCGGGGTCGTCTGAAATGGCAGATAAAATCAAAGTTGTTTTAGATACCTCCATCCTTATCAGCGTACTGAAATCTAAGGATCTCTCCAAATCTCCGGCATGGCGAATCCTGAAAGCATTGCAGAACGGGGATATTGTAAACTTCACCTCAAATGAAATTATTGAGGAAATGCAAACTCAGGTTTTAGGTATTGGACTTGAGATAGGTCTCACAAGACGTGCGTTGAGAATTTTAGCGATAGTTACCAAGAACAGCGTTATGGTTCGTCCGAGGAGAAAGTTCTCCAACGACCCCGAGTTCATTAAGAAACTGAAGGATCCAAACGACGCCAAGTTCTTTGATGTTGCATATGCCAGGAAGGTGGATTATCTCATCTCAGAGAACACGAAGCATATTGTCAGACTGAGGGATGAGGCCACCAAAACTTATCGTTTTGACGGGAGAAAGGTTAAAATCCTGAAAGCCGGAGAGTTCGTGAGGGAAGTTTTGAGGTGAGGCCTGTGTGGGGGTTTATCTCGACAGCGAGGCGATGGAGATTATTAAAAACGTGGGGAGAAAAACTGGCGAGGCAGCCCGGTGTTAGCGCCCGCCGGGCATGATGGTGAAGTACCTCTACAATCAGGCGAAACGGGAGAGTTCTTCCTGATTTCATCGTTTCGGCGGTTTTCCCTGTTTCTGCTTATGTCTTTCAGTTCTCTCACACGACTACGTTCTACGGAAACAAGGAGCTTGAGAGGATTGCAGAAGCCTCAGAGAAGCTCTTTCCATACGACACCGTTCTACGGAAACCTTGAAGCAGTTCTGAAGAACGTTCAAGCGGCTGACTTTCCACACGACACCGTTCTACGGAAACCTTCTTTTCTTCATTGGATTTATATTCGTAGGGAGGTGCTTTCCACACGACTACGTTCTACGGAAACAAGAAGTGGATTACAAAGTCAAACTAAAGGAGGGAACTTTCCACACGACTACGTTCTACGGAAACTTCAACTCATCCACAACGCGAGAATAAGCCTCATCCGCCTTTCCACACGACTACGTTCTACGGAAACATACGTCAAAAAAGACAAATTTGACGAAGCAGCAGAATACTCTTTCCACACGACTACGTTCTACGGAAACGAACTTCATCCATATTATTTTATCACCTTATTATTTACTTTCCACACGACTACGTTCTACGGAAACTCTTCAATGTAGAGTTTTCCGTTTATGATTGCTCCGGCTTTCCACACGACTACGTTCTACGGAAACGTGTCAGCGGAGGATATACTGCCAAAGGCATTGGTGGACTTTCCACACGACTACGTTCTACGGAAACAGAGTAGGTCTACAAATGAATACATTCTACCCTTCTATACTTTCCACACGACTACGTTCTACGGAAACACTACTACTATCGCAGCCGGTTCGTTCATTGTGTTATCTTCTTTCCACACGACTACGTTCTACGGAAACAGAAGATAAGAGAAGAGAAGAAGCAAATACAAAATGAACCTTTCCACACGACTACGTTCTACGGAAACATAGTGTGCATATACACCAACCTAACAATCCGTTATTTCTTTCCACACGACTACGTTCTACGGAAACGTGGGAAAAATGGACGAGCTTTTTGAGCAGATTTTTGACTTTCCACACGACTACGTTCTACGGAAACGTATATATGGATAGGTATAAGAGAATTTTCGTAAATCCTTTCCACACGACTACGTTCTACGGAAACACCGAAAAAACCCCGTAGAATCCTCCATTTTCGACCAACTTTCCACACGACACCGTTCTACGGAAACACAAAAGCGGCTTAAGGAGCTTAAGGCTAAGTTGCTCTTTCCACACGACACCGTTCTACGGAAACTCTTTTTGACGGTCTCAACGGCTCTTTCGTATGCTTTCTTTCCACACGACTACGTTCTACGGAAACCCGGTGGTACTCCTCAGGTTCAATCCGAGGGTACCACCGGCTTTCCACACGACTACGTTCTACGGAAACGACGAAAAGCGTTGGGTAGATAGGAGAACGGATATCATCTTTCCACACGACTACGTTCTACGGAAACACTTTCTCATCAACCTCCAAATACGCGTGATTGAGCTTTCCACACGACTACGTTCTACGGAAACAAGCGTGTTAATTTTGAAATCGTCAATCTCAGCGATATCTTTCCACACGACTACGTTCTACGGAAACTGTTAAAACCTTTTTTAGAAGAAGGCCTAAAAACCCTCTTTCCACACGACTACGTTCTACGGAAACCGGCTCATCATCGAGCCGGCCCCACGGAGGGATGTGCCACTTTCCACACGACTACGTTCTACGGAAACACTTGGGCTGGTGCTGGCCTCGTCGATGCTTATGCGGCAGCTTTCCACACGACTACGTTCTACGGAAACTCAGCTGGCAGCCGCAGAACTCAACATCACTCTACCCTTTCCACACGACTACGTTCTACGGAAACGTCTCGAACGTCCAGCCGGGCCCGTATGTGCTCCGCATCTTTCCACACGACTACGTTCTACGGAAACACGCGGTTATTCAAGTGGTATGCATCAATATATGGTGACTTTCCACACGACTACGTTCTACGGAAACTTGGGGATTTTCTAACTGTCTGGCGTTTGTCTGTCATTCTTTCCACACGACTACGTTCTACGGAAACGACTTATTTTCACAAATTGAATTCATTACGACGACTCCCTTTCCACACGACACCGTTCTACGGAAACGCTTTGCAGGTGAGCAGGGAGACGGGGCTTCCTTACAACTTTCCACACGACACCGTTCTACGGAAACAGACGGATAAGAACGAAAAACGACAAATTCCATGGACTCTTTCCACACGACACCGTTCTACGGAAACAAGCCCTCTGCGAACTCTTAGGATGGGAATACAAAGCTTTCCACACGACACCGTTCTACGGAAACTTGGTCGGCTGGACTGTGTTCTCATAGTAGAGGGCTGTCTTTCCATACGACACCGTTCTACGGAAACCTGAGAGAATAGCTTATGGAATAGCCTACGAGGAGATCTTTCCACACGACTACGTTCTACGGAAACCCTTTTGGTGGTCTTTTTGACATCGGGCTTTTCGATCTTTCCACACGACTACGTTCTACGGAAACAAATAAAGGCAAAGTTGGAAAGCATTCTCCAGAAATTCTTTCCACACGACTACGTTCTACGGAAACCCTGCCTTTTCTCTCCGTATACAACCAATGAAGTATTGTCCGAACTCTTATTTAACCTTTTCTCCGGGAGCCCGTAGCACCGCGTTTTATTTATAAATCCTGCACAGAATCGGATCGGGACGGAACATCCTTTATTCGGCTGTGCGGGCTGTTTCCACAGCCGGAGGAATGGGTTAAGGAATCGAAACCCTCCTTATGCTCCCAAATCTCCATTTACAGGTGAAGGATGGAATTAAAGCCATCTGAAATCTTCTTAATCCCCGAATCTCCCCTGTGGATTCTGCCATTGCTCACAGGAGCTTCAAAAATGCCTCTTTCCAAAATGCACACATTTGTCTGAAGATTACCACTCAGGGGATAACCCGGGATGGAACTGCCCTCCGCCTCCATGATTTGGACTTTCATGTCTGAAAAATCCCCGAAAGCAGAAATCCGGGTAGAACAGTGCTAAAAATCATTTCTCAAAAACGTAGAACCACCTCTCAAGGCTCTTGTGCACCCTCTGGTGGTACCTCCCGACCAGCTTAAAGCCTATTTTCCCTGCCTCTCCTTCACCATCGAAATCTGCGGGGAACGCTGTGACCAGCCTGCCTCCCTCCCGGAGGACGTTATACATGCTCCTCAGGGCCTTCCTGTATAGCTCCTCCCTTTTCCTTCCCGCCAGCGTCGCCGAGGTTCCGTAGGGCGGGTCGGTCGCTATAGCCTCAAACCTCTTTTCCGGGAAAATCTCCTCCAGCTTTGTTGCATCTCCCAGTCTGAGGACGTAATCCTTTATCCCGTAGTGCCTGAGGTTCATCTCCGCCCCTTCCACCATCTCAGGTCTTATATCAACGCCGTAGACCTTCAGGCCGAGCAGGCCCGCCTCCATCAGAATCCCGCCGGCCCCCATGAAGGGGTCGAGCAGCTCGCGGGTTGCCTTCGTGAGGTTCACCATCGCCCTCGAAATCCTCGGATGTAACGATATCGGCCTGAAGAACGGCCTGTGGTGGGCCTTTCTCCTCTCGAAGTCCTTCGGGTCAAAAAACCTGAGCCTTACCCCGGCGTAGAGCCTCCCGCCGCAGTAGACCCTGACCAGCGTATCGGGCCCTGAGAGGTTGACCCTGTGTCCCTGTGCGTGTATAACTGCCCCAAGCTTCCCCGGCAGGTTGAGAAGGTTGAAGCGGCAGTTTGCCATCCTCTTCGTGTTTGTCTTGAAGGTTCCCCTGATCGGCCACCTGACCTCTCCGGCCTTCTCAAGGAGCTCTTCTATGGAGTCAGCCTCGACTATAAGCTCCCCGTATTCATGGGCCAGTCCGAGCCTGTTGAGGAAGGGGAGAGCGGCTTCTCCGGCTCTGACGGTCAGGAGCAGATAATCCCTTCCTGTAATCTCCCCTCCCGCAAGCTCCAGCATGGCCTTCACTTCGTCAATGGCCATTTCTGGCAGGTTTCCAAGGATTTCAATGTAAATGTGCGGCATGATGGTAGTTTGGAGCCCGGATTAAAAACCTTGCCCATGCCCTCTGGTATTTCCCCTGGCTACTGCTTCCGGCCCCTGTTAAGCTCATCCCGATATCATGTTCCTCCCAGCTCGGGTATCACGCTCAAAAACAGCAGAACCCCCCCGAAGTAGAGGAAGTCGCTGAGAAGATTGAGCGAGAGGAGGTATGCAGCCACGGCCAGAAATCCAAACACAGCCGAGAGATAGAATATTTCCCTGTATGGCCAGAGGAGGAGTCCAACTGCCCGAGAAGCCCGGAGCGGCATGAGAGTCATTGTCATTAAGACACCCAGCTGGAAACTATCGATGCTTCCCTTTATAAAAACGAAAATGAGGGTTAATGCAGATACCACCATGATGTATTTCCATTCAGCGTGTTTTTTCAAATTTATCGCCATAAACTTCTCGACGACCCAAAATAACAGTAATGCTGCAGAAAATTCCAGAAATTCCATTGATACACCTGTGGGAACTTCTATAAGGGGTGCTATTAAAAATAAAAGCCCAATTGCAAGGGATGCCCTATTGCCGTGAAGGAGTGCAAATTTCCTTGAGAAAAATCCGATGAGCATGACAACCCCTATCATTCCCTCGGTGATTTCTTCAATTATTATGCACGCCATCCGAGCCACCCCCTGAGGTTGAGCAGCGTGGTCATCGCCCCAAAGAGCCAGAGCAGGAGGGAGGTGTAGTACACCAGCAGGAGAACGTATCTGCCGCATGGAGAAAGGGTATAGCGGAACTCACCCAGCCAGCTGTAGGCCACGAGGATCCATGAGGCCGCATTCAGTGTAAGGCGGGTGTGGTGGCTCTTCATCCTCACGGACATGAGGGTTCCCATCAGTATCAGAAGGGAGAGGAGGACGAAAGCCCTCAGAACGCTTATTAGGCCAACATCTCCGCTTAAATATGCCGCCGCTGGTGAGGTGAGAACCAGTGCTCCCTTAATGGCCAGGGTGCGCGGAGGTGCCACGGGAACGTTCCTGAGAAGCGGAAAGCTCATGACCACAGCACCTGTAATCACAGCAAGGGAAGGGAGTATCTCCCCCGGGACATGGAACTCCGCCGTTGAAAATCCCGCAGCTATGAGCACCGCCCCCACAAGCTGGAGCAGCAGTATGCGCTTCCACCTTTTTGAAAAACCTGAGAGCATAAAGAATGTCAGTCCCGTAAATACTGTGGCTGTCATCGCCACGGCTCCTACGAGGGCTCTTACAAGGAGATACTCATTCAAGGGGCTCACCTATTTTGACTTCACCGTTGGATATATCAAGCCTGTAGAATCCGGTTCCTCCGAGGGGAGATTTCTTTATCCTGATTCCCCTCGTAACCTTAAATCCCTCTACGACCTCAAGGATATCGATTATGTGGGAGGCATAGTTCTCGAACATCGCCAGCGTCCTCTCATCCACAAGCCTCTTGTCAATCAGAACCATCATCACGGCTTTCTTCTCCCTGACAATCTCGACCAGCTCGGCAAACAGCTTGAATACAATCTCAGGAGGATGGAAGACGAGGATTGGATGCAGGATGAAAAACGCCACACAGGAGCCTTTGAGCATCTTTCGAAATGTGAAGGATATCTGGTAAAGCTCCTGCTGCTGTACATCCCTGCCGAGCACTATGAGTGATATTTCGCCCGGCCCGAACTGCTTTTCAAACTCCTCGCTGAGCTTGGGGGTGACGAATGCGACCGCATTCCCCCTGTTGGCGAGCAGCATGCTCGTCGCTATCTCCTCACCCAGCGTGCCGACAGTCTCTATGAGGATTGTGCTTCCGGGCTCGAGGTCTCCCAGCAGAATATCGAGCTTCCTTATCCCTGTCCTCATACACATCACTCAATGAAGAGGTTTTCCGTGTGATACACCTCAATGCCCCTGTCGGTTATCCTGTAAGGCCTGATGTGCTCATCGAAGGGGCTTCCCCTGAATTTCTTTACAAGGATTCCCCTGAGTATCTTTCCCCCGGCTTCAATGGTTCTCAGCTCTATGACCCCGCTCGTGAGGTATTCCTCGATGTCGCTCGTGCGCAGGTCAGAGGTTATAACAACCGTCGCACCGAGCTTTGAGAGCGATTTCAGGAACCCTATAAACGTCTTCCTGTATTCGAGCTCGTTCTTGACCGTTAGCTTGAGCATCGTCAGCGGGTCAATGGCCACCCGCAGGTACCTCTCAAGTTCAACCTTCTCCTGAATTGCACCAGTTAGCCTTTCAAAGCTTTCTCCGAATTCCTCATAGAAAGCTCCGGCGAAGAGATGCTTCCTCTCGGTTACGGGGGTCGCGTCTATCCCGTGGAACTTGGGATTTCTGAGATCAAAACCCAGCTTCGCCATATCCTCCTTGAGGGTTTCGAGGGGCTCCTCAAGGGTTACATAGAGGACGTTTTCCCCGTTCCTCACACCCTCCATAAGAAACTGTATGGCAAACGTGGTTTTTCCGGCTCCCGGCCCGCCTTTTACCAGATACGTCCTGCCGGGAATCAAACCCCCACCGAGCATTTCATCCAGACCATTAATTCCGGTGGGTATCTTCTCCATTCCGTATCACCCTAATGGATGCTCATGCGTTTCCCCTTTATAATGCTTTGCAAAGTTCACTTTTTAACATGCTGGGTGTGAACATGTCCGGCTCGTGCTATCTTCCAATCTCAAGCGACAGAATCTTTGACTTCTTAGCCGCAGCATCCACCGCCTTCATTATCGCCGTCCTCACCCTGCCCTCCTCAAGCTCGAAGACCCCGTCTATCGTGGTTCCTCCGGGTGTTATCACCATGTCCCTTATCTGGGCCGGGTGGAGGTTTGTCTCAAGCAGGAGCTTTGCCGTGCCCATGAGTGTCTGGGCGGCCGCGAGCAGGGCAACATCCCTTGGCAATCCCACCTTTAATCCGCCGTATATCAGCGATTCAAGAAACACCGACGCATATGCCGGCCCGGAGCCGCTCAGCCCCGTTATGGCATCCATGTACTCCTCATCAACCCTCAGGCACCTGCCAAAAGTCCCAAATACCCTTTCAACGAGCTCAATTTCCCGCTCCTCCAGACCATCAGCCGTATACGCGGTAAAGGACTCTCCCACAAGAACGGCTATGTTTGGCATCGCCCTCACGAGCTTTGCATCCGTCAGCCCCCTGAGTATCCTTAGGGGGATGCCCGCGGCAAATGAGATGAGGATTTTTCCCTCGACGGCGGGCTTTATCTCTTCGAGGACTTTCCCGACCTTGTTTGGCTTTACGGCGAGGATGATTACATCCGCTTTCTCGGCGGCGGCCTTATTGTCCCTTAAAATCCTGACTCCGTACTCTTCAAGCCACCTCACCCTTTCAACCCTTCTCCTCGTCGCAATAACATCATACCCATCTTCAGCCAGTGCCTTTGCAACGGCACTCCCTATGGTTCCGGCACCTATCACTGCTATGCTCTTTTTCATCTCAACACCCCGCTTAATGAAAGCTGTTGGTTTAAAATCCGCGATTTTTGAAAAAATGTTTCATCAATTTTTTGTCAGATAGACAGCATACGGGACTGTTTCACCCGTGAAAATGGTTAATGTGCCAGATTTCTGATGATTTTGCTGATTTTTGATAACACGCCTATCGGAAACAGCGATTTAACACTCAGGGCAGGCTTTCCTGTCCAAAAGCTTAAATATATCCTCCGTACTTCAAAGTTCGGTGATGGTGATGTCCCGCCAATATCTGTAACCCAAAACCCGGAACATGAGCTGGCTGTCTTCAGGAGGCTCTTCTTAAGGGCCCTGAATGGAAATCAGGTGCTAATTCTAAGGAGCATAAACGGAAAGCACCGCTCCCTGAATGCTCTTTTGGAGGAGATAAGCAGGGAAACCAGGAAGCCAATTTCGACGTTAAAGCTCAATGCCAAGATTCTGAAGGAGCTCGGACTGATAGACTACGGCGAAAAGAACAATCCAAAGCCCGTTGAACTGACGGAACATGGAAGGCTCGTTCTGAAAATTCTCGGGGTGGTACAATGAGTGTTAGCTCAGCCTTAAATGGCAGGCTCAAAGAAATGCTCTCGGAAGTGAACAACTTCCACCTCAACTCCTCTATAACGTGCATTGAGATTTTAAAGGCAGTGATGGCAAAGAAAAGGGAAAACGACGTAGTAATCTTAAGTAAAGGGCACTCGGCGCCGGCATTTTATGTAATCCTTTCAGAGCTTGGGCTTTTAGATGAAGATGAGCTGAAAAGCTTTGCCACTTTGGATGGACTGCCGAGCCACGTTATCAGAGGTTTGCCCTTCATCGAGGTCTCAAGCGGTTCGTTGGGACAGGGGTTGTCAGTTGCCAATGGAATAGCGCTGGCTTCAAAGCTCGAAGGAGAAGAAAAGAACGTTTACGTAGTCTTGGGCGATGGAGAACTGGATGAGGGTCAGGTCTGGGAAGCTGCGATGACTTCTTCGCATTACAAGCTTGACAATGTCATAGCAATCATTGACAGGAACTTCAGGCAGTTAACGGGGAAAACGGAGGAAATCATGTCAAAAGAGCCCCTAGGGGATAAGTGGAAATCCTTTGGCTGGGAAGTGTTCGAGGTTGAAAACAAAGCCGAGAAAATCCTTGAGCTGCTATTTGAGCTCGACAGAGTAAAGGGAAAGCCTAAAGTGATAATAGCCAAATGGGAGTGAAAGGCTATGGGTAAAATCATCGAGAGCTTTAGAGAAGCCTTTGGAAGAGCTTTAGTTGAGATGGGAAGGGAGAACGAAGACGTTGTAGTTCTGGATGCGGATGTAAAGGGCTCAACAAAAACGAGTTACTTTGAACAGGCTTTCCCCGATAGATTCTTCCAGATCGGCATAAGCGAGCAGGATTTAATTTCAACGGCTGCGGGCTTTGCGATAGCCGGTAAAATTCCAGTAGCCTCAGCTTTTGCAGCCTTTATGATGAGAGCCTGGGAGCAGATAAGAAACACCGTGGCGAGGGATAACTTAAATGTCAAAATTGTTACGACTCATTCAGGTTTTTCGGACTTTATGGACGGCTCGTCCCATCAATGCCTGGAGGACATAGCTTTGATGAGGGTTCTGCCAAATATGAAAGTCCTTGTGCCGGCAGATGCTTATGCAACCAGAGTTCTCCTTGAGCAGATGGTTGAAAGCGAAGGGCCCTTTTACATGCGTCTGGGAAGGGATTACACGGTAAAGGTTTACGATGGAGAAGAGCTCAAAGTTGGCAAGGCAGAAATCCTAAGGGAAGGGGAGGATGTTTTTTTGATTGCCTGTGGATTCATGGTTTCGGTGGCTTTAGAAGTCGCTGAAAAGCTTAAAGACCTGAGCGTTGGAGTGGCGGATTTTCACACGATAAAGCCCCTTGATGAGAACACATTGCTCAAAATAGCTAAAAAAGTCAGCTTAATAGTCACCTTGGAAGAGCACAGCATTTTTGGAGGGCTTGGAGGAGCTGTGGCGGAGGTTTTAAGTGAAAAGATGCCAAAGAGGGTCATTAGAATTGGAGCAGAGGAGTTCGGCAGAAGCTCGAGGGACTACTTAGCGTTACTGGATTTCTACGGCTTAAGTGCTGATAAAATTGCAAAGAGAATAGTCAAAGCAGTTGGGGGGTAATTTGATGTTCAAATTCAGCAGAGAATACAAAGCTAAGACCGTTGTCAAAGTTGATGGGGTCAAATTTGGGGAAGGCTTTACCATAATTGCCGGACCGTGTTCCGTTGAAACAGAGGAGCAGATAATGAAAACTGCAGAATTTTTGAGCGGGCTTGGTGTTAAAGTCCTGAGAGGAGGAACATTTAAGCCCAGAACTTCCCCCTACTCTTTCCAAGGGCATGGAGAAAAGGCTTTGAAGTGGCTTAAAAAAGCTGGAGAAGAGTTTGGCTTAGTTACGGTCAGCGAAGTTATGGATACAGGGAAAGTTGAACTCGTGTCTAAATACGTTGATATTCTGCAAATCGGGACGAGAAACGCTCAAAACTTTGATCTTCTGAAAGAGGTCGGCAAAAGGGATAAGCCGGTCATTTTAAAGAGAGGCTTTGCCAATACGATTCAAGAGTGGCTCTATTCGGCAGAATACATCTTAGCTGAGGGAAATGAAAACGTCATTCTCTGTGAGAGAGGTATTAGAACATTTGAAACATCAACGCGCTTTACCCTTGACATCTCAGCGGTTCCAGTCGTTAAAGAGCTGTCCCATCTTCCAATAATAGTTGACCCCTCCCACGCTGCTGGAAAGAGGAGCTTAGTTAAACCCCTGTCCAGAGCAGCACTTGCCGTCGGAGCGGACGGAATCATGGTTGAAGTACATCCAAAGCCCGAAAAAGCCATGTCGGATTCAAAGCAGCAGCTGAACTTCGAGGAATTCAAAGAACTCCTGGAGGACTTGAGAAAATGGGGGTTATAGTTGAGAAAGGCAGCATTAAAAAGCTAAAAAGCATTGTTGATGAGCTTTCTCCCTACAAAACCGCCGTAATAACCAACACAACTCTTGAAAAGCTCTGGTTAGATAAGATATTGGATCAGATAAACGCCGTTCCAATCGTCATCCCTGACGGAGAGGGGTTCAAAAGCCTCGAGACGGCTCAGCAGATATGGAGAAAGCTAATTGAGATCAGCTTCACAAGAAGATCCTTGATAATTGGACTTGGTGGTGGGGTTATAACGGATTTAGCAGCTTTTGCTGCCTCTACTTTTATGAGGGGAACATATTTGGGCTTGATTCCAACGACCCTTTTAGCTCAAGTTGATGCCGCTATAGGGGGGAAGACTGGGGTTAATTTTGAGGGCAAAAACATCATTGGAACTTTTTACTTGCCTAACTTTGTTCTAATTGATCCAGAAACCCTGAAAACACTTCCCGAGGTTGAAATAGTGAACGGCTTTGGTGAGGTCGTTAAGTACGGAATTCTTGATTCGGGAGTTTATGAGAAGCTCAAGTCTTTCAGGAAAATCGATGAAGGGCTGATTAGAGAATGCGTAAATGTGAAGCTCAGAATCGTCGAAGAGGACTTAAGGGAAAGCGGGAAGAGGAGGATTTTAAATTTAGGCCACACCGCTGGGCATGCAATAGAGAAGGTTTCAGATTACAGGATAAAGCACGGCTTTGCTGTCTCTATCGGCTTGATGGCAAGCGCGCTGATAGCGGAAAAGATCAGCGGCTTCGATTCTGGAAAAGTCGAGGAGCTGTTAGATAGGTTCGACCTCCCGAAGAGGCACAGCTTCGAACCGAAGGAGCTTTTGAAAGCCATGAAAATAGATAAAAAAGCCTGGTACGGGAGATTGGTTTTCATACTTCCAGAGGAGATTGGAAGAGTTACCATAAGGGAAGTTGATGAAAAGGTGGTTTTAGCTGTCCTTAAGGCGATGAAAAATGATAGCGGGGACAATTAAAGCTAAAGGCATTGATGAAGTAATAAAAATAATTGAAAGAGGAGAAGCTGATCTCTATGAACTTAGAGTTGATGCCATGGAAAGCTTTGAGGGAATTGAAAAGCTAAAGCCCTTTGCCGGAAAGCTGATAATCACTGTGCGTTCTAAGGAGGAGGGAGGATTCAGGGAGATTAGGGATGAAGAGAGACTGAAACTCTTCAAAGAGTTCATGGAGATTAACCCAGCGTTCGTTGATGTTGAATTCAAATCAGAGATCGCTGAAGATGTAATAAGATTGGCAAGAGAGAGGGAAGTTGGAATTATAGTTTCACATCACGATTTCAGAGGAACGCCGAGCTTTGGAGAGCTCAAAAGTCTCTTGGAGGAAATGAAAAAACTCAAAGCTGATGTCATAAAAATAGTCACCTTCGCCAGGCACTACCTCGACAACATTAGGATTGTAAGGCTCTATGAATACGAAAAAAACCTCATTGCTTTTTGCATGGGTGAAAAAGGGAAAATTTCAAGGGCTCTCAGCTTGATTTTAAGTCCATTTACTTACGCTTCTCTGGGCGAAGCAGCTGCTCCCGGACAGCTGAGCGCTGAAGATATGAAGCTGCTCTTGGCTCTCATCGGTGGTGGGGATGATTAACGCAAAAACGAAGCTTTATGGATTAATCGGGAAGCCTGTTGAACACTCGCTAAGCCCAGTTATCCATAACGCCCTGTTCAAAAAATACAGCATCAGCGCTGTTTATTTGGCCTTTGAAGTTGATGATTTGGAATCAGCGGTTGGGGGGGTTAGAGCTCTTGGGATTTCTGGATTAAACGTTACGATGCCCCACAAGGAGCGAATTTTGGAGTTTTTAGATGAGCTTTCAGAAGAAGCCAGAGCGATTGGAAGCGTGAATACGGTGGTAAACAGAGGGGGTAAACTCATTGGATACAACACTGATGGCATTGGTGCATTAAAAGCTCTAAAGCGCTTTACGGAAGTTGAGGGAAAAAGAATCCTGCTTCTGGGGGCTGGAGGTGCCGGAAAGGCAATAGCACACACCTTCTCCAGATTAACCAGAGTTGTGGTTTTGAATAGAACTGAGAGAAAAGCGAAAGAGCTTGAAAAGTTTGGCGTCAAAGGGGAGAAGCTGAGCAAGGAGAGTTTAGAGTATTACTTAAGCTGGGCTGACATTGTGATAAACGCCACATCCATTGGCATGAACGAAGATAGGAGTCCAATTCCAAAGGGGCTTTTGAGAGAAAATCTGGTTGTTTTTGATATCATTTATTCCCCCTTGGAAACCAGGCTCTTAAGGGAGGCCAGAGAAGTCGGCTGTTTAACCATTGACGGCCTGTGGATGCTAATCCACCAAGGAGCCGAAAGCTTTAGGCTGTGGACCGGAGTCAAGCCAGATGTTGAGTTTATGCGTCGGGAGGCGCTTAAAGGTGAAAGGCGAAGCATTTAGCGCGGTAACGGTAATCAATGCCTTTGCCACTGGAAAGGGGGGAGCAATTGGAATAGATTTGAGGGTTAGCGTTGGGGTTAAGCTGACTGGTGAAGGGGTTAGCGGTGAAATCTTCGTTAGAGGGAAGAAATTTGGGGACTTTTCATTAGTTAAGGCAGTCGTGGAGACAATTAAAAATAAATTCAGCCTGGATTTTGGCGTTAAAGTTGAGATAGACTCGGAGATTCCGGCTGGGAAGGGCTTGAAGAGCAGTTCAGCGGTAGCTAACGCTTTAACAAAGGCAATTTTAGAGGAGCTTAAGATTGAATTGCCTGAGATTGAAATTGTTAAGCTCGGCGTTGAAGCTGCCAAAAGGGCTAGTGTAACTTTAACCGGGGCATTTGATGATGCCTGTGCCTCCTACTTTGGTGGTTTGTGTCTGACAGACAACTTAAAGCTTGAGCTCCTGAAGAGAGAGAAAGTGGAAAAGCTACCCGTTGTTTTGCTAATTCCCAAAGAAACCCTCCTGACGTCAAGTCTGAGGGGGAGGAACTTCAAAGTCCTCGCTCCATATGTTGGGGAGGCCTTTAAGCTGGCATTAAGAGGGGAGTGGAAAAAAGCTCTGGTTTTGAACGGGTTGATATACGGGTCTTTCTTGGGATATAATCTCGAACCCATTGCTGAGGCTCTAAGAGCCGGAGTGGTTGCCGGACTTTCTGGAAAAGGCCCTGCAATGTTCGCTATAACTGAAGAGCCCGAAAAAATTGTGGAAGTTTGGGAGAACTACGGAGAGGTTTTAACAACAACGCTGAGGTGAGCCGATGATAGAAATCACGCCGGTGAAAACTTTAGATGGAAAAATCAGGGCTCCCCCCTCAAAGAGCTACACGCATAGGGCATTATTTTTGGGATTGCTCTCGGAAGGGAAAACAAAAATAGAGAATCCGCTAATCTGCACCGATACACTTGCAACGCTGAACGCCGTGAGAGCATTTGGAGCCAGAGCAGATTGGAACTTTGTCGAAAGTTCTGGAGAGGTTGAGCCGGCCAAAATTAACGCTTTTGAATCAGGAACAACCGCGAGGTTGGCCATAGGCATTGGTGCCTTAGCAGATGGAGAAAGCGTGATAGACGGGAAAGAATCTTTGAGGAAACGTCCCATGAAGTCTCTGCTAAGAGCTTTGAATGATTTGGGTGTAAAAACTAAATCGAATGACTTTTTGCCGGTGAGGGTTTTTGGTGGGGAGATAAAGGGAAATTATGTGAAAATTGATGGAAGCATTTCATCGCAGTTCATCACCGCCCTGCTTTTCCTTGGAGCTAAAGCTGGGTTAAGCGTGGAAGTCCTGAACCCGGTTTCAAAGCCCTACCTTGAGATAACGCTCAGAATGCTGAATTGGGCCAATGTTAGGGTCGAAAGGAATGGGGACATTTTCCACGTTCATCAGGGGATAAAAGCTGAGCATTTCTCAATTCCCGGTGATTACTCCTCGGCTTCATTCCTTTTAGTGGCTGGAGCAATATTCGGTAAAGTTAGAGTTGAAGGATTGGACAAAGATGATGTTCAGGCTGATAAAGCTATTATAGGCCTTTTGAGGGAGTTTGGGGCGAACGTAAAAATTAGCAAAGACTATGTTGAAGTTGAGAGGGATGAATTAGTGGGTCAGGAAGTTGACTGCAGGGATTTTCCTGACCTCTTTCCAGTTTTAGCGGTTTTAGGAGCTTACTCGGAAGGAAAAACCGTTTTGAGGGCGAAGCATTTGCGCTACAAAGAGAGCGACAGGATAAGGGCTATGGCCTTGAACCTGGCAAAGATGGGTGCAAACGTAAAAGAGCTCGACGACGGTCTGATAATAAGCAAGAGCGAGCTTAGAGGCACTGTATTGAATCCGCAGAATGACCACAGGATTGCGATGGCACTCACAATTGCCGCTTTGGGCGCAAGGGGGAAGAGCGCCATCTTAAACGAAAGATGCGTTGAAAAGTCTTATCCGAACTTCTTCAAAGATTTGCGGGGGTTGATTGACCAATGATGGGAAGAATGCTCAGATTTTCGCTCTTTGGAGAGAGCCATGGAAGAGTTATTGGGGTCTTAGTTGAGGGTGTCCCGCCGGGAATTAAAGTCAACTTAGAAAAGATGAAAGCTGAGCTTGAGAGGAGAAAGGGCATTAAAAGGTTCTCAACTAAGAGAAGAGAGAGCGATGAGCCAGTAATCCTCTCGGGGGTCTTCAATAGCTTCACGACCGGTTCCCCTATAGCTGTAATCATTGAGAACAGAGATGTTGATTCATCCTATTATGAGGGAATAAAAAACACTCCAAGGCCCGGGCACAGTGATTACACAGCTAAAATCAAATATTTTGGATTCAACGATTACAGAGGCGGTGGATTTTTCTCTGGCAGGCTGACGGCTGGAATAGTAACAGCCGGCTACTTTGCGAAGGAGATTTTAGCAAAAGCCGGGATAGAGGTGAAGGCATATATAAAATCCATTGGGAAGGTAAAAGCAAAGGATTTGAGCGTTGAAGAAATCTTTAGCTCAAAAAACAGCTTCTGCCCTGATGAGGAAGTGTTCCAAAAAATGCTCGAAGAGATGGAGAGAGCGAGGAAAGATGGGGACAGCGTTGGCGGCGTTGTGGAAGTTATCGCCATAAACGTTCCTCCCGGCCTCGGCGGTCCTTACGATGAAGATTTGGAGGGGGATTTAGCCAAGGCCTTCTTTGCAATTCCAGCTGTTAAGGGGGTTGAATTTGGCTTGGGCTTTAAGATAGCCGAGCTCAGGGGGAGTGAAGCAAACGATCCCTTTGCTGTCAAAGATGGAAAAGTTATGACAGAAACCAACAACTGCGGGGGAGTTTTGGGAGGGATAAGCAACGGAATGCCAATTGTCGCAAGGATAGCTTTTAAACCAACACCCTCAATTTACAAGCCACAAAGGACGGTTGACCTGGAGAAAATGGAAGGAACTGAGATAAAGCTCACCGGAAGATTTGATTCCTGCATAGTGCCAAAGGCTCTGCCGGTTGCCGAGGCGATGATGGCGCTGGTTCTGGCAGACCATTTGCTGAGGTGGTTGAGTTGGAAAGGCTTCATGAGCTTAGGAAAAGAATAGACATGATTGATGAACAAATAATTGAGCTCCTGGAGGAGAGGGTTAGGATTGCCAGGGAGATTGGAGAGATAAAGAGGGAGCTGGGTTTGCCCATAAGGGATGAGAAGAGGGAGGAAGAAGTCCTCAGGAGGGCCGGCAGGTTTAAAATGATCTTTGATAAGATAGTGGAGGCGTGCAGAAATGAGCAGCTTTAGCGTATATGAGTTTTTTAACAGAATCTCCTCCATCAACCCTGAGATAAGGCTGGATGCAGGGCAGCCGGATATACCCGTGGATGAAAGGATAATAGAAGAGGCGGTGAGCTCTTTAAGAAGGGGCGAAACGGGCTATACGAAAACCTCCGGATTGGATGAACTCAGGGAGAAGATAGCAGAGGTTGAGGGGGTTGAGAAAGAGAATGTAATAATCGGCAACGGCTCAAAGATTCTGATAGCTTCACAGGTCTTTGAGGCCAGAAGAATCGGGGTTATTTCCCCTCACTGGCAGGCCTACGAATCAATGGGGAAAAAGTTCGGGAAAGAGGTCAAAATTTTCAAAACCTCCCTCGAAGACGGCTGGGAGCCAGAAATGGACAGATTGGACGTTGACCTGCTCGTCCTGAACTACCCGAACAATCCAACGGGAAAAATTCTGCCAAGAGAAAAGCTCAAAGAAATCCTTGAGATTGCTGAAGGGAATAAAATTAAGGTTCTTTCGGATGAAAGCTATTCAGACATAACATTTAAACCTTTCATTCCACCCAGGGAGCTTTATGACAACGTTATAACCGTTAAAGGCTTCTCAAAGCTTTTTTCAATGACAGGGTTTAGGCTGGGATATGCGATAGCGCAAAGGGAGGAGATTAGAGCCATGCAGAAATTTTTGGAAATAATGACAACCTCCGTGCCCATCTTCATCCAGAGGGCAGGGATTAGGGCAGTTGAGCTCAGGGATGAAATTAAAAGGAAGGCTGTGAAAATTTACAGGAAAAGGGCTGATTTGGCCGTCAGGACTCTTGATAGAAGGTTCTTTGAATTTGAAGAACCGGATGGGGCATTTTATTTATTTGTGAGGACTAAGACGGAAGGCCTGGGATTTGCGGAGAGGCTTCTGGAGAAGGGGGTTTCCGTTTTTCCGGGAATAGTTTTCGGCGATTACGGAGAATTCATCAGGATCTCCCTGGTCAGTCCAAAGCTCAAAGAGGGTTTAGGGAGGATAAATGAGCTTGGAGAGGAGCTCGATGGATAGGATTGGAATAATCGGCTATGGGAAGATGGGGAGGCTGTTTGCCAGAGAGTTCAGCAGGAGGCATGAAGTCGGGATTTGCTCAAGGCATGCAAATGGGAGTGAGTTTAAGTTTTTTGGCTCGATGGAGGAACTTTTTAAATGGGCCGATGTGCTCATAGTTGCCAGATCCCTTGAAGAAACACCTCAGGTTTTGGAAAAGCTTGCAGAGCTGAGCGAAAAAATTGAAGGAAAGGTTATTTTTGACATCTCGACATTCAAGAGACACGTGATGGAGATATACAGGAGATTCCCTGAGGGCGTGAAGGTTTGCAGCGTTCACCCGATGTTTGGTGCCGGAGCTGAGAGCTTTAAAGGGAGAAGGTTCATAGTAATTCCAGTTGAGGGAAGAGAGGAAGATATAAACTCGGTGATAAATCTTTTCAAGGACTTTAAAGCCGAGGTTTTCGTTGCAGATGCAGAAACACACGATGAAATGATGAAAGTCGTCATTGGAATTCCGTATTTCATTGGCATCTCATTCCTGAGCTTCATCTCGGAATTTAAAGGAGTTGAAAACTTTGGAGGAACCTCGTTTAAGTATCTGACCGCCTACGCAAAAGCCGTGCTGAATGACTCTCCGAGGTTCATTGAGGAAGTTCTGGAGCTCTCAAAGGACAAAATCGAGGAATTTCTTGAATTCGCTAAGGCCGACGTCAACATTAAAGACCTTAAAAAAAGACATAAGGAGCAGATTATAGAGAGTTATAAGAGATTCTACAAAGTGTTAAATGAAGATTGACTGCAAAACTCTGTTATTTGCAATTTTTAATGATAATACCACGAGAAAATGCCATTATGGGCATTAAAGAACATTAACTCCTTTGCTAAACAGAGATAGGCCATGTTACTTGAAGGGAGGGGAATTGAAAGGCTTTTAAGGAGTATAAGGATAACGCTGAGAGTTTAAGTATCAAATAGCACAAAAAGTTATATATTATGGAATGATATTCTTTTTAGGTGAGATGATGGCGGAAGAAAAGATTAGTGTTGCGAAGGCTGTAAAGGACACCGTTCTCTCTCGTCCAGCAATTAAGGAGTGTTTGATTTTAGATGTTATAAACTACAGCGCTTTGGCAAGGCTTATTTTAAAAGAATTGGAGAAGAAAAACGTTAAAACCTCAACTGGAGCAGTAAAGATGGCTTTGATAAGAATTGGAGAGGAGCTGAAGAAAGAGAGAGTGTTCTTTGAAAGGAGAATTAAGGGTGTGGTTGCAAAAACAGTTATTGAGCTTCAATCCGATTTGACCGTAATAACAGCTGAAAAAAGAGCTGTCTTAAACAAAATTGGACCGCTCTCTAAGGTAATGGAAAATGCGAGATTTTTCCAGCTCACCCAAGGTGTTGAAACATTCACACTCGTTCTCTCAAGCGAGGAAAAGGAGGAGGTCGTTAAGATACTGAGAGACAATATAGTAGACTTGATTGAGGAACAGACAGCCATAGTTTTGATAAGTCCGGAGGAGATAATAGAAACTCCGGGGTTTGTTGCCTTTGTCGCTTCGGCCCTTTCATCAGGCGGAATAAACATAACCCAAGTAATCTCGTGTCATAAAGATACAATATTCGTTCTCGACAGAAGGGATGCTCCAAAAGCTTACCAAATCCTTGAAGAGTTGATTTTAAAGATGAGGAAGGCTTAAGTTTGTCAAAAATACAAAACACAGGGGAAAAAATTTATATCCATTAATGAACATAAGTGTGGGCCTAGGTGGTAAAATGTTCTCTCGGAGAATACTTGACATTGATATGAGTGAAGTCAAACGAGTGGTTGCTTTAATAAAAGCCGGGGACGTAATTTCATTCGCCGGTGGAGTGCCAAGTAAGGCGCTTTTTCCGCTTAAAGAGTTGAGAGAGGCATTTCTAGAGGTTGGAGAAATACCCGATGCGTTTCAATATGGCTCAACTCTGGGGTTTGAAGGTCTCAGGGAAGAGCTATTAAAGCACTTAAAGGGAAGTCAGGAAATCCATGCAGAACTCGAGGAGATAATGATAACTCACGGTTCTCAGCAGGGAATTGACATCATTGGAAGGGTTCTTGTTGATCCAGGAGATATAATTGTAGTCGAGGCACCAACGTACTTTGTCGCTCTAAACACCTTCCAAGTTTATGAAGCGAGGTTTCTTCAAGTGGGGCTTGACGAAGAAGGCCTGAAGACTGAAGAACTTGAAAGCCTATTAAGAAAGGGTGAAAAGATAAAACTCGTCTATACAATTCCAACGTTCCAAAATCCTTCTGGAGTTACTATGAGCGAAGAGAGAAGGAAACACTTGGTGGAGCTTTCGGAGGATTTTGACTTCATAATAGTTGAGGACAATCCATATGGAGAGCTTCGCTATTCAGGAAGCCCTGTAAAGGCAATAAAGCACTTTGATAAGAGTGGAAGGGTAATAAACTTGGGAACGTTCTCAAAGATTTTCGTTCCGGGTTTTAGGTTGGCATGGCTTATAGCGAGTGAAGAACTCATGGAAAAGCTTGAAGTTGGAAAATTAACCACCGATGTTTGTTCAAACACAGTTGGACAGTACGTTACTTGGACATTTATGAGGAAAGGGCTATTAAAGAAGCACATCCAAAGACTTACAGAGTCCTATGGGCCAAAAAGGGATGCAATGCTTGAGGCCTTAGATGATTTTATGCCTGAAAATGTCAGCTGGACAAAGCCGGATGGAGGAATGTTTATCTGGCTAACTATTGATGATAATGTTGATACCAAAGAAATGCTTGAGGATGCTGTTAAGAGAGGAGTTGCTTATGTTCCCGGAAAAGTGTTTTATGCCTTAAAGGGTGGAGAAAACCAGATGAGGCTGAACTTCACATTCGAAAGTGTTGAAAGAATAAGGGAGGGAATAAAGAAATTAGCAAAGCTTATTGCTAGCTTTTAAAAGCTAAAAAGAGCTAAAGGGCATTTGTTCTCTTTTCTTCAGTTTTAAATTATTATGGCTTTTCAGGGGGGTATTAGGGATATCTCTCTGTCTTCAACTTCGTCACTCTTTGCAGCACTCCAAGTATTAAGCCATATTGAGATTTCTATAAAAAGCCCGCGTAATTCTTATTGTTGTTACATTTATAACAAAATTTTTCAATCTTGACACATTGATTACAAAAAATATAAAAAGTGTTCCTTTTATTTTGGCCTGGGTGGTTTAAGTGAAGGTGGTTTTAGCATATTCAGGCGGTTTGGATACATCGGTTATCCTTAAGCTGATGCAAGAAAAGCTGAACGCCGAAGTAGTAACTGTCACAGTGGATGTTGGGCAAACAGATGATTTCAAGAAAATTGAAAAGAAGGCTTTGAAGCTTGGGGCAGTAAAGCACTATACGATTGACGCAAAGGGGAAGTTTGCGAAGGAATACTTAACTAAAGCCATTAAAGCCAATGCCCTTTATGAAGGGGCTTACCCCTTAGCCACTGCCTTGGCAAGGCCTTTGATAGCAAAGAAAATAGTGGAGATTGCTAAAAAAGAAAACGCCGATGCGATAGCTCATGGCTGTACTGGAAAAGGGAATGACCAAGTAAGGTTCGATTTGGCAGTTAAAGCACTCTATCCAGAGATTAAGATAATCGCTCCAGTAAGGGAGTGGGGCCTAACAAGGGATTGGGAGATGGAATACGCAAAGAAAAACGGCATTCCCGTTAAGGAAAAAATCTACAGCATTGACGAGAACCTCTGGGGGAGGAGCATAGAAGGAGGAATTTTAGAAGACCCCTCCGAAGAGGCACCAGAGGAAGTTTTTGAGTGGACACTTTCACCAGAGAAAACCCCTGAAAAGCCTGAGTACGTAACAATTGAATTTGAGGAAGGAGTTCCAGTTGCCTTGAATGGAAAGGAAATGGACTTAGTTGAGCTTATAGAGACGCTGAACTTCACAGCAGGGAAGCACGGAGTTGGAAGGATAGACCACATTGAAGACAGAACTGTCGGAATAAAAAGCAGAGAAGTTTATGAAGCACCGGCTGCAGTAACCCTGATTAAAGCCCACAAAGACCTTGAAAAGCTTGTTCTCACAAAGTGGGTTCTCGAGTTTAAAGAAATCGTTGATTCAAAATGGGCATGGCTCACGTACAACGGTCTCTGGTTTGAGCCGCTTAGGGAAGCCTTAGATGCATTCATTGATGAAGTTGAAGAAAATGTCAGTGGGTCTGTAAAAGTAAAGCTCTACAAGGGGAATGTTACTGTGGTCGGACGGGAATCGGAGAATGCACTCTACGATACAAAGCTTGCAACCTATGAGAAGTTCAGCACTTTTGATCAAAAGTTAGCAGTTGGCTTTATTGAACTTTTTGGAATGCAGAGCGTTTTGGCTTATAGTACAAAAAACAAGCTAAAAGCTCTATATCCCTCCTCAACACCAGTGAGGGCAAAGAAGGTCGTTAGTTAGGTGGTGCTATGTATAGGAAAAACCTGTTGGGTGAGGCTGACCTTAATATTTTAACTTACACTTCCTCGATGGAAGAGGATAAAGAGATAGCCAATGAAGTCATCGAAAGCTTAATTGCTCATGTAAAGGCCCTGACAGCTCAAGGGCTGATTCCAGCAGAAAAAGGACATAATATACTAAAAGAGCTCAAAAAACTACTCCAAACCCCATCGCCATTGTTTTTCATTAATGCCGAAGATGTACATGAAGCGATTGAGATTTATTTGAAGGAAAAGCTTGGAAAAGATGAAGGATATTTAGCCTTAGGAAAAAGCAGGAATGACCATGTTTCAGCGGCTTTGAGGCTAAAAACAAAGAAGTTTCTTATTGAGCAGCTAAAAGAATTGATAAACCTAAGAGAAGTCCTTCTGGAAAAAGCGGAAGAGCATGTATACACAATAATGCCAGCCTTTACCCATTTACAGCCGGCACAACCCTCGACTTTTGCCCACTACCTTTGCTATATAGAAGAGGTCTTGGCCGATTATACAAAATCCCTGTTCTTTGCCCTTGGGATAGTTGATAACTCTCCTTTGGGAGGAGGTGCAGTTGGTGGAACGAGCGTCCCCCTGGATAGGAAAGAGCTGGCTAAGGGGCTTTTTAGCGGAATAGTGCTCAATTCAATAAAGGCAACGAGCAGCAGGGATTTTCTGAGTATAGCCTCATCAATGGATGTCAATCTATCAGTATTCCTATCACGGGTAGCTGAGGATATTGTTATCTTTTCAACCCCCCAGTTTGACTATCTGATTTTGCCCAAAGAGCATCTGGCAACAAGCAGCATGATGCCCCAGAAGAAGAACCCCGTAACTATGGAAATAGCTAGAGCCTGGGGTGCTGAAAGCATTGGGCATCTAACGGCTTTGTTAGGAATCCTAAAAGCCCTTCCAACGGGCTACAATTTAGACATGCAGGAAGCGAACAAGCATGCATTAGTAATCCTAAAGAAAACTCTGGAGACACTGAGAATTTTCTCGGACTTCTTCAAAAAGATTGAAGTCAATAAGAAAAAGTTATTGATGGATTCAGAGATTTTCCCAATTCTAGCAACTGACATAGCTGAAAAACTCTCACTAAAGGGCGGAAAGCCCTACAGGGAGATTTATGAGGAGATTGCAAAGCTAATAAAATATTCCAAGAGCGTCGAAGAACTTTATACCAGAGTTGAAGAGCTTTATGGAATCAAAGCAAACTTGGAAGAGGGAATTAAAAAGCCTGTTCTGGGATCTCCGAATCCTGAGATGGTTAAGAAATACATTACGCTGGCAAAAGAGCGCCTCAAAGAGGATTCTTCCAAGCTAAGTGAGGTGATCCCATGAAAGAAGCATGCTTAGTCCTGGAGGATGGGACTGTTTTTAAGGGCAAAGGCTTTGGAAGTGAGGGAATAAAATATGGGGAGGTTGTTTTCACAACTGGAATGGTGGGCTATCCAGAGTCGTTAACTGATCCCTCTTACAAGGGGCAGATTTTAACCATGACCTATCCATTAATTGGGAACTACGGCGTTCCAAGCAAAGAAATAAAAGAGAACGGCATTCCCGTTCACTACGAATCAGATAAAATACAAGTCGAGGGGTTTGTAATTTCGAAGCTCATGAAATCAAGTCACTGGGCAAGTGAAAAGAGTTTAGATGAATGGTTCAAAGAAGAAGGTGTTTCTGGAGTAGAAGGAATTGACACAAGGGCTTTAGTGAAGAAAATAAGGGAAAAGGGGGTTATGATGGGAGCTTTGGTTGTGGGGGATTATGAGCTTGATGAGATTATGGAGAAAGTGAAAAAGTTGAGCTACGATGAGATGAATTTTATAGATAAAGTTACTCCGAAGGAGATAATCCTTCATGAACCTGAAAACTCTGACAGGAGTATTGTTGTAGTTGACTGCGGTATTAAATATGGAATTCTAAGGGAGCTTTTGAAGAGGGGGTTTAGAATAATAAGAATTCCTTATCATCATGACCCAATTGATGCCTTAGAAGAGTTTAATGCGGATGGAATTTTATTAAGCAATGGCCCCGGAAACCCCGGGTTGCTTGAGGGACTGGTAAAAAAAGCTCAGGAAGTTATTGAGTACAGCGTTCCAACCATGGGTATTTGCTTGGGAAGTCAAATACTCTCTCTGGCAGATGGAGGAGAGATTTACAAGCTTAAGTATGGACATAGGGGAATTAACAAACCAGTTAAAGATCTAAAAAGCGGAAAAGCCTTTGTAACAACTCAAAATCACGGGTATGCTGTGAAAGCTCAAAGTTTAAACGAGTTTAAAGTCTGGATGGTTAATATAGATGACAAAAGCGTTGAGGGAATTTACCATCCAAACAAGCCGATAATTGCTACCCAATTTCACCCTGAAGCATCCCCGGGTCCCTTAGACTCAACATGGATTTTTGATGTTTTTTCAAAGATGGTTAAAGGGGAGGCTCATGGTTTCTAAGGTCCTTGTTCTGGGTTCTGGAGCAATAAAAATTGGTGAAGCTGCTGAATTCGATTACAGCGGAAGTCAGGCTTTAAAGGCTTTAAAAGAAGAGGGAATCGAGACTATTTTAATCAATCCAAATGTCGCAACGATTCAAACGAGCCATGAGATGGCAGATAAAGTTTACCTCCTCCCTCTTGATATCAAATCTGTGGAGGAGGTTATAAAGAAAGAGAAGCCCGATGGAATTTTGCTTGGCTTTGGAGGTCAGAGTGCTCTATCTTTGGGTGTAGCTTTACATGACTCTGGAATTTTAGAAAAGTATAACATCAGAGTTCTTGGGACGCCTGTAGAGGGAATAAAAAAAGCTCTGGATAGGGAGAAGTTTAGGGAAACAATGATCAAAAATAATCTCCCAATACCTCCAAGCAAAGCCGCTAAAAGTGTTGAAGAAGCTCTGAAAGTGGCTCAGGAGGTAGGATTTCCGGTCATGGTCAGGGTCAGCTTTAACTTGGGTGGAAGGGGATCCTTTGTTGCCTGGAATGAGGAGGAGTTTAAAGGATATATACTCAGAGCTTTTGCACAGAGTGAGATTGGTGAAGTTTTGGTAGAGCGATATTTGAAGGGATGGAAAGAGATAGAGTTTGAGGTCGTCAGGGATAAAGATGGAAACGCCGTTGCAGTAGCATGCTTAGAGAACTTTGATCCAATGGGAGTTCATACAGGAGATTCCATAGTTGTTGCTCCCTCTCAAACTTTGACAAATAGGGAATATCAACTCTTAAGGAGTGCGGCCATAGAAGTGGCAGAAGCTATAGACCTCATTGGCGAGTGCAATGTCCAGCTAGCCTTAGATCCCAAATCAGAGGAGTTCTACATAATCGAGACAAATCCAAGGATGAGCCGTTCATCTGCTTTAGCAAGCAAGGTTACCGGTTATCCTTTGGCCTACATAGCGGCAAAACTGGCGTTGGGATATACACTGGATGAGCTTTTAAATGGAGTAACCGGGGTCACAACTGCTTTGTTCGAACCAAGCCTGGATTACGTTGTCGTTAAAATGCCAAGGTGGGATCTGGAGAAGTTTGAAAATGCAAACAGAAAGATAAATACTGAAATGAAGAGCATTGGGGAGGTAATGGCAATAGGAAGGAATCTCCATGAGGCGTTTCAAAAAGCCATCCGAATGGTGGGGATTGGGGATGAGCTTATAGGGATGTATTATGAGAACGAAGAGTCGTTGGAAAAAGTTATGGAGAGGATCAAGAACTACGAGCCTTACATGCCCATGCACATTGCAAAAGCCCTGAAATTAGGGGCAAGTATTGATGAGATTCACGAAATCACTGGAATAGACAGGTTTTATCTCTACATAATTGAAGATCTCGTTAAAATTGCAGAGGCCCTTAGGCATCCAGGTGAAGAAACAATAAGGGAAGCCAAAAAACTTGGATTCAGTGATGAGCAGATAAAGGCCCTATCCAATGGAGCCATGAATGGTATTAAAAAATCAACCCCCTTTGTCAAGCAAATAGACACCTTGGCTGGAGAGGTTCCAGCAAGGACAAATTATCTATATATGACCTATGATGCACAGGAAAATGACATCCCCTACACAGAAAAGCCAAAGGTTCTAATTCTGGGGGCAGGTGTCTTCAGGATTGGGGTTAGTGTGGAGTTTGACTGGGCTGTTGTGAACTTTGCAAATGCTGCAAAAAAGAGGGGCTATGAAGTTATAGTTCTAAATTACAACCCAGAAACAGTTTCAACGGATTGGGACATTAACGACAAGCTTTACTTTGAGGAGATAACCCTTGAGAGGGTTTTAGATATTTACAATTTTGAAAATCCGGATGGTGTTATAACCTTTGCAGGGGGACAGCTCGCAAATTCCCTAGCTAAGAAGCTTGAGCAAAATGGAGTTAGGCTCTTGGGAACCAGGGGAATGAGTGTGGATATCGCTGAAGACAGGGCTAAGTTCTCAAAGCTCCTAGAAAAGCTCAACATAAAGCAGCCTCCTTGGATTGAAGCTGAGAGCGTTGGGGAAGTCTTAACTTTTGCTGATGAAGTGGGTTATCCCTTAATGATAAGACCTAGTTATGTTTTAAGCGGAACTGCCATGAAAGTTGCCTACAATGAAGAGGAACTGAAAGAGTACCTATCCTTGGCAGCAAAAGTCTCCCCAGAGCACCCCGTTGTGGTTTCAAAGTTCTTGGATGCAATGGAAGCGGAGATAGATGCTGTGTCAGATGGAAGGAGGGTTGTCGGTGTTACTTTGGAGCACGTAGAAAAAGCTGGTGTTCACAGTGGAGACGCTACGATGGTGACACCTTACCGCTATCTAAAACCCAAGCAAGTTAAAAAGATGCAGGAAATCGCTTTAGAGCTTGCTTTGGCTTTAGGAATTAGAGGACCGTTCAACATACAGTTCTTAGTCAATGATGATGTCTACGTTCTTGAGTTAAACTTGAGAACGAGCAGATCAATGCCATTCTCAAGCAAATCGAGGGGGGTTAACTTAATGGAGTTAGCGGCTCAGGCTGTGTTTGATGGAAAACTCTCCATGGGAATTGATTACGGATACCACGAAATCCCAGCAAAGGCTTTCGCCGTTAAGAGTCCTCAATTCTCCTGGTCTCAGCTTCAAAATGCCTATCCTTTCTTAGGACCGGAAATGCGCTCTACCGGAGAAGTCGCAAGCTTGGGATTTGAATTTGAGGATGCCCTCTTAAAGAGCTGGCTCTCGGCGAAACCGAACAGAATGCCAAAGTCAAATATCTTAGTTTATAGTTATGACAAGGATGTACCAACATTATTAGAAACTGCAAAACTCCTTGAAAGCTCAGAATACAATGTTTTCACCTTAGAAGACAGCTTAAGCTATGGAAATGCTTTAAGCAAAGAAAAGGCTGTGGAACTGATGAAAGTGGGCAAGATTGATTTAGTTATAACCTCTGGCTATGCAAAGGAGAAGGATTATCCTGTTAGGAGGACAGCAGTTGATTTAAACATTCCAATAGTCCTGAATGCAAATCTGGGTTATGAGCTTTCAAAAGCCTTTGCTTGGGCAAAAAAGAACTGTTTTGAGGTTAAAGAACTTTCTGAGTATTACTGTCCAAAATTGCAAAGAGTCGCTAGCAAACCCTTAGAAGAGCTCGTTTGAATTATTTTTTATATTTATCAAATTTTTCTTGCGGTATGAATGCCCACATTAGGAGGTATAGAAATTTTTTCGAGTATATGCATATAATATAAAAATATCCTCTGTATTTAATAAAATTTATGAAAATTCATTCGGAATATCGGGAAATTTTCCGAAAAGTTTATATAGTGGTTTCCAAACCCCATATCCGGTGATGCCTATTAAGGAGGACTCAAATACAAGTTTTGGATTCAACCCTGAGGGAAGGAGAACAATCACCGGGGATTAACTTTACTCCAGAGCAGAGATTAAGGATAGCTGTAGCTCTTGACGATTTTGGCATTGATTTTATAGAGGTGGGACATCCAGCAGTAAGTGAAGATGTCTTTCAGGGAATAAAACTGATATCAGAACAGGGTTTAAGGGCAAACCTCTTGGCACACTCACGAGCGTTAAGAAGAGACGTCGATTTAATTTTGGACTTGAATGTAGATTGGGCTGGAATTTTCTTCTGCCTCTCAAATGCATGCCTCCAAAAGAGATTCAGCATAACCCTTGAAAGAGCTCTGGAAAGGGTTGAAAATGCCATACTATACGCCAAGGATCATGGATTAAAAGTGCGTTTTACTCCCGAAGATACTACAAGAACAGAATGGAAAAACCTTGAAATGGCTTTAAACCTTGCAAGAGAGCTTAAAGTCGATAGAGTAAGCATAGCAGACACAACTGGATCAGCACATCCATTATATTTCTACGAGCTAACTAAAAGAGTTGTAGGCTTTGGCATTCCAACCAATGTACACTGTCACAATGATCTGGGCTTGGCTTTAGCAAATGCAATAATGGGAATTGAGGCTGGAGCAACGTTGGTGGATGCAACCATAAATGGCATAGGGGAAAGGGTTGGAATAGTTGACCTTGCCCAGATTTCAACTCTCTTAACTTATCATTATAGGATTAGAAAATACAAATTAGAGAACCTTTATGGACTGAGCAAACTGATAGAACAGATAACGGGAATAAAAACCCAAAGACACCACCCAATAGTTGGAGAGAATGCATTTGTTCACAAAGCTGGCTTACACGTTTCAGCTGTGATAAAAGATCCAAGCTTTTACGAATTTTTGCCAGCAGAAGTTTTTGGACGAGAGAGGACAATCTATTTAGACAAATATGCAGGAAGGGACTCAATACGCTTTTACTTAGAAAGAATGGGGATTAGAGATGACAGAATCACTGAGAGATTACTCGGCATCGTAAAGAGCTCTCAAGAAGTTTTTACACAGGAGAGGCTTCTTGAAGAGGCAAGAAAAATGAGGGGAATGGAATGACAATTGTTGAAGAGTTGCTGAATGCAAAAGCCGGAGATGCCATGATAAGGGAAATCGATTTAATCTACGCCCACGATGGAACAATGCCCCTAATCATAGAAGCCTTTAGAAGGATTTTCACACGAGTGAGGAATCCAGAGAGGGTTTTCATATTCTTTGATCATGTTTATCCAGCCCCAACCGTTAAAGTGGCAAATCTCCAGAGAGAGATTAGAGAATTCGCAGAGGAGCAGGGAATTAAAATCTTTGAGGGCTATGGAATATCACACCAAGTCGTTCCGGAAGAAGGACTTCTGGATGGAGCGGAAATAATAGTTGGAGCTGATTCTCATACACCAACCTTGGGAGCATTTGGGGTCTTTGCGGTGGGAATGGGAGCAACTGATACAGCTATAGCGTTGGGCCTAGGTAAAACATGGTTTAGAGTTCCGGAAAGTGTTAGAGTGAATCTTGAAGGAAGGCTAAGCAAAAATGTAACGGCAATGGATTTGATGCTACGCTTGATTGAACTGCTGAGAGACTTTGACATGAATTATAAAGCCTTAGAGTTCTTTGGAAATCTCGATTTTCCAATTGACGAAAAAATGACGATAGCAAATTTCAGCGTTGAGACAAATGCGAAAACTGCCCTTTTAGACAATGGACTCTTTGAAGGGGATGGAACTTATCTGAGAGAACTCACAATAGAGCTTGGTGAAATTGAGCCCCTCATTGCTTTACCCCATCATCCAAGCAACGTTGAAAGGGCTGAGGAGGTTACTCAAAAAATTGACCAAGTTTTCATAGGTTCATGTACAAACGGAAGAATCGAACACTTTAGAATGGTGGCGGAGATTCTTGAAGGCGAAAAAGTTAGCGTTAGAACGTTTATTGCACCTGCATCAAGGAGAATCTACCTTCAGATGATCGAGGAAGGCATAGCCCAAATATTGGGTGAAGCCGGTGCGGTTATTTTGCCCCCGGGATGTGGTCCTTGTCTGGGCAGGCATATGGGAGTGGCAGGGGATGGAGAAGTGATCCTAAGCACGACCAATAGAAACTTCCGGGGAAGAATGGGTTCTCCAGATGCCAGGATTTATCTCTCCAGCCCTGTTACTGCAGCCCTGAGTGCAGTTTATGGAGAGATAACAAATCCGGAGGATGTGCTATGAGGGTATGGAACAGCCTTTGGAAAGGCTGGCGAAATAAATGGAGAGATGTACTGAGGGAATACAATGGCTATAGGGGGATGTGCTATGGGTATGAAGGCGTGGAAATTTGGGGATAACATCTCAACTGATGCAATAACCCCTGGGAGATATAACCTGACAAAAGACCCGCAAGAGCTTGCAAAAATAGCATTCATGGAAATAAGACCGGAGTTCTCTGTGGAGGTGAAGAAGGGAGATGTCATTTTGGGTGGAAAAAATTTCGGGATAGGCTCTTCGAGGGAATCAGCCGCTTTAGCATTAAAAGCCGCTGGGATTAGTGGAATACTAGCGAAATCCTTTGGGAGAATATTCTACCGCAACTGCATCAACTTGGGTATTCCCCTCCTAACTGGCGACACGGATTGGCTGAACGATGGGGATGAGATAGAGGTCGATTGGAAAAGGGGAATCGTGAGAAAAGGTGACGAAGTAAGGAAGTTTAAGCCCTTGGATGGATTCCTCTTCGAGATAGTTGAGAGCGGGGGAATAGTTGAATACGTGGGATGGAGGGGAGACCTGTGTATAAAGTAGCAGTGATAAAAGGAGATGGCATCGGAGTTGAGGTTACAAACGCTGCAATTGAAGTCATAAATGCGGTAACTGATAGAATAGAGTTCATTGAGTTTGAGGGTGGCTTTGAAGTATTTAAAAGATATAGAGTCCCAATAAGAGAGGAGGATCTGGAAGAGATAAGGGGGATGGATGCAGTCTTATTTGGAGCTACATCAACGCCCTTTGATGTCCCAGATTACAGAAGCTTGATCCTTACTTTGAGAAAGGAGCTTAACCTCTACGCTAATTTGAGAATTATCCCGGACCTCTGGAGAGGTAGGGAAATGTACATAGTAAGGGAAAATAGCGAAGGGCTATACTCCGGAGAGTGTGAGATTAATACTGACAGAGTTGCCGATTTCAGGGTGATAACGAAGGAAGGAGCGGAGAGGATAGCAAGATTTGCAATAGAATTAGCAAAAGACAAAAACTTCAAAGAAATTACCTTTGTTCACAAAGCAAACATTTTAAGAGGTGATAGCTTCTTCAGAAAAATCGTTTTGAGCTTGGCGGAAAGAGAAGGGATCAAAGTTAATGAGAAAATCGTTGATTCTTTTACCATAGAGCTCGTCAGAAAACCTTGGCAGCACAGAATAATACTGAGCGAAAATCTTTTTGGTGATATCCTCTCGGATTTAGCCTCAATACATGCAAAGAGCATTGGGATTATCCCATCAGGGAACTATGGAGAAGAAATAGCTTTATTTGAGCCCATACATGGGAGTGCACCAGATATAGCCGGGAGAGGAGTAGCAAATCCAATCGGGGCTGTTTTGAGCGGTGCCATGCTCTTGGATTATTTGGGTTTAGGTGGTTGGGTAGTTTGGAATGCTGTCAAAAATTATGTGAGAAAAGGCGATTTAACACCTGATCTGGGGGGAAATGCAATGACTAAAGATGTCGTAAACGGAATAATCTCAGAAATTGATGATCAGGAGATTGATCCAATGGAATGGGATGAGCTCTGGGTTGAGGAGATAAGAATCAATACACTTCCTACACTATTTATGAAATAATGTTACATTTGATACAAAATTTAGAAATTCAAAATTAAATATTACAAAAAAGATTTAAATCTTCCAAATGTCATGCGAATTGAAAACATGAAAATGGAGGTGGAAAGATGGTTGAATGCCCAGTTTGTGGAGCGGAGATAGAACTCGGGAGCGTAGAACTCCACGAGATAGTTGAATGCCCCATTTGCAACTCCGAGCTTGAAGTTGTTGGTCTGGAGCCAGTGATCCTTGAGGAACTCCCCGAGGTGGAAGAAGACTGGGGGGAGTGATCCGAACCGGAGGTTGAAGGATGAGAATAGGCATAACGTACACGATAATGCGGCAAGAGGAAAAAATGCTCAGAGATAGGGCAAAGGAGTTTGGAGAAGTGGTTATGCTTCATGATAGTGAAGCAATTTTTCCGGAAAACTTTGATCTCGATGTGGTGATAATAAGGAATGTCAGCCACTTCAAAGCCCTATATACGGCAAAGCTCTTTGAAAGCCATGGAATTCCAACGGTCAATCCGTTCAACATAATCCTCGAGGCGGGCGATAAGCTTTTTGCAACTCTAAAGCTTAGCAAAAAGGTCCCGGTGCCGAGGTGGAGCGCTGCATTTGATAAAGAAAGTGCAATAAAGGCAATGGAAAAAATTGGTTATCCCGTGGTTATGAAGCCTGTCTTTGGAAGCTGGGGACGAATGGTTAGCAAAATAAACGATGTGGATGCAGCTGAAGGAATCCTCGAACACAGACAGTGGATGGGAAATCCTCTTTACAAAGTTTACTACCTCCAAGAATACGTTGAAAAGCCAGGCAGGGACATTAGGAGTCACGTTATTGGAGGAGAATTTGTAACATCCATTTACAGATATTCCAGTCACTGGGTAACCAACACCGCAAGGGGAGGAAAAGCGGTTCCATGTCAAGATGAAGAGGTTAGGGAGATTTCTATTAGGGCATGGGAAGCCTTTGGTGAGGGGGCTTTAGCAATAGACATTTTTGAGAGCGATAGAGGACTGCTCGTTAATGAAGTTAACCCCGCTATGGAGTTCAAAAACGTGGTGAGGGCTACCGGTGTTGATGTGGCCAAGAAAATCGTTGAGTATGCCGTTGAGGTGGCTAAAAGATGATAAAAGCGGCTGTCGTTGGGGCAAGCGGCTACATTGGAGGAGAGCTGGTTAGACTCCTGGCAATGCATCCCGAAGTTGAGATAAGTGCGGTAACATCAAGGCGCTATAATGGGAAGAAAATCCACAAAGTTCATCCAAATTTAAGGGGGCTGAACCTTAGGTTTACCAATAACCACAACTTTGATGCGGATGTGATATTTTTAGCCGTTCCACACGGGACTTCGGTGAAAATAATTGATGAGTATATGGAAAGTGCCAGGATAATTGACCTAAGCGCAGACTTTAGAGTAAGCCTAAACCTCTACGAAGAATACTATGGAGCGCATTTAAGACCAGAGCTTATAGGTGAGTTTGTTTACGGCTTGCCGGAAATTCATAGAGAAGAAATCAAAAAAGCCGAGCTTATAGCAAATCCCGGCTGCAATGCAACGGCCGTAATCTTAGCATTGTATCCATTCAAGGGAGAGGTCGATGAGGCGATAGTGGATTTAAAGGTTAGCTCAAGTGCTGGAGGAAGAAGGGAAAACGTGGCAAGCATTCATCCCGAAAGGAGCAATGTTGTTAGAATTTACAAACCATTCCATCACAGACACGAGGCTGAGGTAAGGCAAGAAACCAAAATTACTGCCCAGTTTACCGTTCATTCCGTTGATTTAGTAAGAGGGCTTTTAGCAACGATATACTTCAAGATGGAGACCACCGAAAAGGAGCTTTACAAAAGGTATTTCCCTTACTTAAAAGAGCCGTTTGTAAGGATAATCAAGGAAAAAGGAGGAATGCAGCGGTTACCTGATCCAAAATATGTGATAGGAAGCAATTTCGTTGATATCGGTTTCGCTTATGATGAGAAAAATCAAAGGGTGATTCTCCTTTCAGCGCTGGACAACCTGATTAAAGGCGGTGCTGGACAGGCAGTGCAAAACATGAACATAGCCTTTGGACTGGAGGAAACTCTCGGCTTGAATTATCTACCGGTTTATCCAATTTAGGTGGGGAAGATGAGAATCCTTAAAATCGGAGGAAGTGTTTTGGATAAACTTGAAGAATTTGAACTCAGGGCAGATTTAATTGTTCACGGTGGTTCTGATTATGTTGATGCTCTATGTGAAAGGCTTGGGATTAAGGTTAAGAAACTAACAAGCCCTTCCGGAGTTGAGTTCAGGTACACCCCAAAGGAGGTACTTGAAGTATATTTAATGGCTGTAATGAAAGCCAACAAGGATATCGTGGCTTACCTTCAAAGTGAAGGAATCAATGCCATAGGCTTGAGCGGTCTCGACTTTGGAGTTGTAAAGGCTAAGAGGAAGAGGATAATTAAAGCTGTGATAAAAGGTAAAAGAGTTGTAATCAGGGACGATTACTCTGGAAAAATAGAGAGCGTTGATGCTAATACTCTAATTAAGCTAATGGATATCGGAGTTCCCGTTATAGCTCCAATAGCCATGAGTGAAGTATTTGAGCCCTTAAACGTTGATGGGGACAAGCTTGCAAAGGAGGTAGCCCTTGCTTTAAGAGCCAGCGAGCTGGTATTCCTGTCGGATACTGCTTTTTTGGTAAATGGAGGCGTTGTGGATAAAATAAAGGCTGATAAGCTTGGAGAGTTCCTTCCATTTGCAAGAGGGGGAATGAAGAGGAAACTGCTTATGGCAAGAGATGCGCTTGAAGGTGGTGTCAAAAAGGTTATCATCCAGGGCTTAAACGGCAGGACGGTGATTGAATGAGAGAGATGAATCTTTACAGAAAAAGACTGAAGCTCATTAAGGGGAAAGGCGTCTATGTTTGGGACGAAGATGGAAACCAATACCTCGATGCCATAGCTGGAATTGGCGTGGCTATACTGGGGCACTCAAATGAAGAGCTGGCGAGTGCAATAAGCGAGCAGATGAAAAAGCTTGTGGTTGCCGGCCCCATGTTCCATCACGAGGAGAAAGATGAAGCCCTAGAGGAACTCTCCAGATTCCTCAGCTTTGAATATGCCTATTTTGGAAATTCCGGAACTGAGGCCGTTGAAGCAGCTTTAAAGTTTGCCCGCCTTTATACCGGTAGAAAAGAGATAATAGCAATGACAAAAGCCTTTCATGGGAGAACATTTGGCTCTCTAAGTGCAACCTGGAAGAAAAAATACAGGGAAGGGTTTGAGCCGTTAGTCCCGGGCTTTAAGCACATCCCCTTTAACAATGTTGAAGCCGCAAAAGCTGCCATAAGTAAAGAAACCGCCGCTGTGATAGTTGAACCGATCCAAGGAGAAGGTGGAATAATTCCCGCAAAAGAGGAGTTTATCAAAACCTTACGGGATTTAACCCAAGATAAGGGAGCTTTGCTAATAGTTGATGAGGTTCAAAGCGCCTTTAGAACTGGGAAGTTCCTTGCAATAGAACACTACAAAGTTCAACCAGATATAGTTGCAATGGGCAAGGGGTTGGCAAATGGAATTCCAGTTGGAGTAGCACTAACCAACTTCGACATCCCGAGAGGAAAACACGGCTCAACTTTTGGAGGAAATCCTCTCGCCTGCAAGGCAATGGCAACGACATTGAAGATTTTGAGGAGAGAAAAGCTCATAGAGAAAGCCAAGGAGAAGGGCATAATTGTAGAAGGAGACAAAGTAATAATGACGAGAGGTAAAGGTTTGATGCTCGGAGTTCTTTTGAAGGAAAATGCGGGAAAATACGTGGAAATGCTCCAAGAGAGGGGATTATTGGTAAACACCGCCGGGAACAGGGTGATCAGGCTTTTACCTCCACTGATAATTACAAAGGAGCAGATGCTCCGGGTCAAAGAAACCGTTGAGGGTGTGCTTAATGATTAGCGAAGAGGAGAAAATTGAGTTTTTGAAAGAGCTTGTTGGCATCTACAGCCCAAGCGGCGGAGAGGGAGATGTGGCCAGGTTCCTAATGGAGAGTTTCGAAAGTTTTGGCGTCGAGGCATACATTGATGAAGTGGGAAACGTCATAGCAGAAAAGGAAGGAAAAGGAAGCAGAATACTTCTGGCCGGCCACATGGATACCGTCCCTGGTATAATCCCCGTCCGGGTAGAGGATAACTATCTGTGGGGAAGGGGGAGTGTTGATGCCAAAGGACCTTTGGCAACTTTCTTTTTTGCATTCACTGAAAGCAAGGCAAATTTAATTTTCGCTGGCCTGGTCGATGAAGAAGGATTTTCAAAAGGTGCCAGAAATTTGAATATTCCAGAGCCAGATTTTATAATTATTGGGGAGCCGAGCGGCTTTGACGGGGTTACAATCGCTTATAAGGGAAGTTTAACCGTGAAGTTTGTGGAGGAGGTTGAGAAATTCCATGGGAGTTTAAGCTCAAAAGGAGCCGCGGAAAAGTTAATCGAAAAGTGGCTCGAAATAAGCAGAAATTTTGGTGAAGGTTTTAATAAGCCAAGCGGGAGGATTTTGAGATTTGAGGCCTATGAGAGGGATTTTGACTTTTACGGAGAGATGATAATTAATATCAGAACACCTACTGGCTATGAAGCCCCGATTGAAGGAGAAATTTTAGATTCTGTTCCCGCTTATGAGGTATCCACAAAAAGTCCGCTGGTTAGGGCTTTTGTTAGGGCTATAAGAAAAAATGGTGCAAAACCAAGGCTGAAAAAGAAGAGCGGAACAGCGGATATGAACATCCTGGCTCCTAGATTTGGGGTCGATGCGGTAGCTTATGGTCCAGGCGATTCCAAATTGGATCATACCCCCTATGAACGCTTAAACTTGGGAGAATACCTGAAAGCGATGGAGGTATTAAAAACGGCTTTGAGGGAATTAAAAGGAGTTTAAAATCTCTTCCAATGCATCATTCACGTCCCGCGCATCCCTGCCGACCATCAAAAAGCCAAAGTCCTTTCCATACGCTTTTTTGTAGTTCTCCACCAAAAGGCCGTCGTTCACAGTGTCACCGATATAAACCCCGCTCTCTCCCTTAACCAGGTGCCAGAGCGCCATGGGGTCCGGCTTTACATAGAGCTCCCTCGTTACGGCATTCTCAAAGTGGAACCCTATGAGCTCCTCGGCCAGTTTGAGCTCAAGCGCACTCCTCCCCGTCACAACGCCGAGCTTAAACCTTTCTCCAGCTTTTTCAAGGAGCTCCCTCCTTACGATGGGTCTCTCCCTCTTCCAGAGGCCGTCGAAATCAAAGGCTCTCCCTTTAAAGCGCTCGCCCAGGTAAAAGGTGTTGAAAACCCTTTCGATTTCATCAGGTTTAACAATGGTTCCTAACCGTTTTCTTATCCATTCTATGCCTTCTCCTTCCAGAAAGCGCTCAACGAGTTCTTCCACATCGCCGCTCACTGCAAATGCTATTAAGGCTTCGCTGACCTTAAAGTCATCCCCGAATGCCCCTTTTCTCCTCAGCTTCCTTATGATTTCCAAGTCAATTTCCCTTTCCCTGCCGAGCTCCCTCAGGAAGTGCTCAACTGTCAGCTTTGTTGCTAGGTCGTAGCTCTCGCTCACATCTATGAGAACGCCGTCAACGTCGAAGATAATCCACTTCATTGCTCGGCCTCCAAAAACTCCTTCAACGCTTTAATAAGCTCGTCGTTCTCTTCCTTTTTGCCGACGGTTACCCTTATGTGCCCCTTTAACCGCCCGCCGAGCCTCCTCACAACAATTCCCCTCTCAAGGAGGAACTCATAGGCGTCCAGGCGCATGAGCAGGAAGTTTGCCTCGCTTGGATAGGCGTAATCCCTGAACTCTTTATAGATGCGCTCGCGCTCTTTAATTATGTAATTGATGTTCTGTTTAACCAGATCATAGTTGTTTAACATCACCTTAGCAGTTATCATTGTAAGCACATTCAGACTGAAGGGTGACTTTATGCGATATAGTGCATCAACAATTTCTTCGCTTGCCAACATATATCCAACTCTCGCCCCAGCTAGGCTGAATGCTTTTGAAAATGTTCTGAGTATTATGAGGTTCTCATATTGATCGAGCAGGTCAATGCAGCTTTTTCCTGAAAACTCCGCGTATGCCTCATCTACAACAACCGCAACGCCGGTATCAAGAACCTTAAGTATTTCTTCCCTTGGCTGAACATTTCCAGTTGGGTTGTTCGGAGAGGCTATGAAAACAATGCTCGCTTTTTCAGCTTTTTCAGCAATTTCATCGCCGTTCATAATGAATCCTTCATTAAGGGGAACTTCTACGACAGGAATTTCATTCAGCTTTGCATAAAATTCATACATACCAAATGTTGGGGCAGTTACTACAACGTAATCTCCCTCGAAGAGTTTGATAAGATCGCTTATTAGCTCATCCGCACCGTTTCCTACAGCAATGTTTTCCGGGCTAAGCCCATAGAACTCTGCTATAGCCTCTCTCAGGGGCATTGAGGTTATGTGAGGATAGCGGTTGAAGCTTAGCTTTCTAAGCTCTTCGAAGAGCTCTTCCTTAATCCCCGTCGGCAGGTCGAAGGGGTTCTCGTTCTTATCGAGCCAGATTCTGTAGTCCCCCTCTAAAACCCTGTACGGCTCAAAGCCCTTAACCACCTCACTAATCCTCACCTTCTCCGCCTCCTCAGTTCGCCCGTAACTTCGCCGAGGCTTATGTCATTATACGCCAGCAAAACCAGCAGATGGTAGAGCAAATCGGCCGTTTCGTAAATTATCCTCTCCCTTCCTTCTGCAACAAGAACTTCCACCGCCTCTTCCCCAAATTTCTTGTATATCTCCTCCTTCCCCTCTCTGAACAGCTTTGAGGTGTATGAACCCTCGACGGGCTTTTCTTTTCTCTGTTTTATAAGTTCCTCAAGCTCCCTCAGCACCGTTAGAGAGTAGTCTATCCCGCCAACCGTTTTTTCAGGCTCCCCCAGTTTCCTGTAGAAGCAGGAGTAGTTGCCGGTGTGGCAGGCTGCACCAACCTGCTCAACTATCAAAAGCAAAGCGTCGCTGTCGCAGTCTATTCTTATCTCCTTCACCTTTTGGACGTTCCCGCTGACCTCCCCCTTCATCCTGATTCTCTTCTGGCTCCTTGAGTAGTAATGGGCATAGCCCGTCTCAAGTGTCTTTTTCAAAGCTTCCTCGTTCATATAGGCTAAAGTCAAAACTTCCCCATCAACGCTCTGCACAATTACCGGGACAATCCCGTTGTTCTTCCTCCAGTCAATCTGATTTATAAGCTCACTCAAGCCTGACATTCACACCCCTCCCCGCCAGATACTCCTTGAGCTCCCTAACCGTGTATTTCCCATAGTGGAAGATTGATGCGGCCAGAGCCGCGCTTGCGCCGATTTTAAACGCCTCATAGAAGTGCTCCGGGCTTCCGGCACCCCCGGAGGCAATAACTGGAATATCAACGGCTTCGACTATTGCTTTAGTTAGGGGTATGTCAAAGCCCTCCTGCGTTCCGTCCGTGTCCATTGAGGTGAGCAGAATCTCGCCGGCTCCAAGTTTTTCAACCTCCTTTGCCCACTCCACAGCATCCATCCCTCTCGCCTTCCTCCCGCCGTGAGTGTAGACCTCCCAGAACTTCCCGTTCCACTTTGCGTCAATTGCTATGACCAGATTTGCACTCCCGACGACCTCCGCCGTCTCCCTGACGAGCTCCGGGTTATCAACTGCCGCCGTATTGAGAAAAACTTTATCTGCTCCGCTCTTTATTATCTCCCTGATCTCCTCAACGCTCTTAATCCCGCCTCCAACGGTGAAGGGGACGTAAATCTCCTCCGCAATGCGCTTCACCAAATCGAATAGAATTCTTCTTTTCTCGTAAGATGCCGTAATGTCGAGGAATACTATCTCGTCTATCCCCTCCTCCTCGTAGCGCTTCGCCAGCTCTACTGGATCTCCAGCGTCGCGAATGTTCTGAAACTTTATTCCCTTAACAACTCTCCCTTCCCTTATGTCCAGAGCCGCGATAATCCTCTTAGCCAACATCTCAATCACCCAAGACATTTAACAGCTCTTCTAAAGTAACCTTGCCCTCATAAAGGGCTTTTCCAACTATTGCGCCAGAAAATCCAATCTCTTTAAGCTTCAGCACATCCCCAACGCTTGAGACGCCGCCGGCATAGATGAACTCCTCTCTACCCCAGAAGCGCTCTATCCTTTCAATTCCCGTCAGTGTGCCGTCCTTCTCAATTGCCGTGTAGATGAACCTGTCAACGTACTTTTTGAGCATCCCGTAAGCCTCTTCAACGGTTATGGAGCTCTCCTCCTCCCAGCCCTTCACCGCTATCCTTCCGCCTCTGGCATCTAAGCTAATAGTAATTCCTTCAAAATCTTCTGTTATCCATTCTAAAAACTCCAGATCAAAGGCCTTCGTTCCTATTATGACGTTCTCAACGCCTATTGAGTAGGCCTCCGCTATGCTTTCGTAGGAGCGGAAGCCTCCCCCCAACTGAACCTTCAATCCGGTTTCCTCTATTATCCTCCTCACGCCGTCGAGGTTTTGGGGCTTTCCTTCAAAGGCTCCGTCAAGGTCAACGATGTGGATTCTGTCCACAAGCCCGGCAAAACCCTTAGCTATCTCTACCGGGTCTCCATAAACCTTCACGCTCTCCTTCCTGCCCTTATAAAGGCGCACGGCCTTTCCATTCATTAAATCAATCGCTGGATAAACCCTCATCTCAAAGCCCCCTGAAGTTCTTTAAAAGCCTCAATCCGTTTTTGCTCGACTTTTCCGGGTGGAACTGAACCCCGAAGACATTATCCTTACAGACCGCCGACGTAAAGACCACTTCATTCCCTTTCGAGTGATAATCCGTAACTCCCGCGACTATGCCGCCGTCTTTGGGAGTTACATAGTAGGAGTGGACAAAGTAGAAGTAAGCCCCGTCCTTTATGCCTTCAAAGAGCCTGCATTCTTTCTTCTGCCACACCTGATTCCATCCGATGTGCGGCGTTCTGACGCCTCTAAAGCGCACAACTTTGCCTTCAAACACGCCAAGCCCCCTGCTTCCCGGGCTTTCCTCGCTCTCTTCAAAGAGCAGCTGAAGTCCAAGGCATATGCCGAGGAACGGCTTCCCGTCGTTTATGGCATCCAGGATGACCCCCCTTAGCGGCTCAAGCCTCTCCATTACAGCCCCGAAGTTTCCAACGCCGGGCAAAACTATTTTTTCGGCCCTCTCAATCTCGTAGGGGTCGCTCGTGATCACTCCACCTAAAGCTTTTCTCACGTTGGCCAGGTTACCAATCCCTAAATCAACTATCGCTATCACTACAGCACCCCCTTGGTGCTCTCCAGACGCTCACTTTCGCTTAAAGCCAGCCTTAGGGCAACACCGAGCCCCTTAAATACCGCCTCGATGACGTGGTGGGCATTCACCCCACCCAGTTGCTTCACGTGTATGGTGGCGTTGAGGCTCCTCGCCAGGGCCCATAGGAACTCCCTAACCAATGTGAGCTCAAATCCCTCCTCGCTCTCCTCCGGAGCGAGCTCAACGCTGGCATAGGCTCTTCCCGATATGTCGACCGCAACGAGCACGAGAGCATCGTCCATGGGCATTATTGCATTCCCAAAGCGCGCTATCTTTTTGCCCTTAATTTTCTCCCTGAGCTCCTCCCCGAGCGTAATGGCCAAGTCCTCCCAGAGGTGGTGCCTTAAATCATAGTTCGCCTTGATGCTGACATTTTGCTGCATGTAAAAGAATAAAGCGGTAAGGAGGTGGTCAAAGACCCTATCGCCGGTCTTTATTCCTCCCGCACTGCCGAGCTCAACGGTTATGTCCGTTTCCTTTGTTTTGCGTCTCATCTTCTCACCTCCATGCTCCTCCTGTGCTGCTCCATGCCCTCTATCTCCGCCAGGCGAATTCCCAAATACCTCTCTTGCAAAAACTCCTCCCTGCTCACGTAGGCCAGGCTTATCCTCTTCATGAAGTCCATGACCGTTAAAACGCCGCTGAACCTGGCCGCTCCGCCCGTTGGGAGGACGTGATTTACGCCGAGGAAGTAGTCCGCCGCTGGAACGGGTGTGTATTCCCCAAGATAAATTGCCCCGGCATTTTCTATTAAGTCCACCAACTTCAGGGGCTCCTTTGTGATTATTTCAAGGTGCTCCGGAGCTATTTCGTTGGCTTTTTGGGCACACTCCTCTAGGCTTTCGCACAAAACGACCTCAACGCCCTCCTTATTGCAGTATTCCGCTAATTCCTTTGAAGTCGTGAGGAGCCATGCCTTTGAGTCCTTCCCGTGCTCCAGCTGGGAGAGCAGGTCCGCAAGGACATAGTCTTTATTCGCGCTTTCATCGGCTATGATGGCTATCTCCGATGGCCCGGCCAGGCTGTCTATTCCCACGACACCGAAGACCTGCCTCTTTGCCTCGTTCACGAACTTGTTGCCCGGCCCAAAGATTTTGTCCACCCTCTTCATCCCAATGCCGTAGGCCATCGCCGCTATAGCCTGAATTCCGCCGAGCTTGTAAACCTCCCTAATGCCGAGGAGCTTTGCGACGTAGAGGACGTAGGGGTTGATTTTGCCGTTTTTGGGCGGTATTGCAACGGCTATCTCCCTAACGCCGGCTATCCTTGCAGGAACCGCGGTCATTATGAGCGATGAGGGGAGGGGCTTTCCTCCGGGGACGTAGATTCCGACCCTCCTGATCGGCCTGTAGATTATGCCGTAAAGCGATGCGTTCTTTATGTAGAGCTTATCATTTTCAAGCTGCCTCTCGTGGTACTCCCTGATGCGCTCGATGGTCCTCGCGATTATCCGCTTATCCTCCTCCGGGATCAGCCTCTCGGCCTCTTCGAACTCCTCCTCACTCACAGGGAACTCCCCATCGTAGCCGTCAAACTTCCTTGAGTACTCCCTAACGGCCTCAATGCCCCTCTCCCTGATATCCCTCAATACATCCCCAACATATTTCTCCAGATCAAACGTCATTCCTACCAGCCTCCTTAAGCTTTAAAACGAGCCGGTTTATCTCCTCAAACTTAACCTTTTGAGAGACCCTGTTGACCAGAAGCAGGGCGGAAACGTCCATTATCTTCTCGACCTCAACCAGACCGTTTGCCCTTAGCGTGTTCCCCGTTTCGACTATGTCAACGATGGCATCAGCAATCCCGATTTTTGGGGCGAGCTCTATGCTCCCGTGGAGCTTTATTACCTCAACATCCACCCCCCTTCTTTCAAAGAACTTCCTTGCAATGTTTGGATATTTCGTGGCGATCCTGAAGCCCTCCATATCTTCGATTTCGGTGAGGCTTTCCGCGGGCATGGCCAGGCTCAGGCGGCACTTTCCAAAGGGCAGTTCAAGGGGGATAAGAACGTCGCTCTCCCTCTCCTCGACCACGTCGCTTCCGGCTATGCCAACATCCACCCCGTGCTCAACATAAACCGGCACATCAAAGGATCTTGCAAGGAGAAGCTCGTACTTCCCGTTTTTTACTATCAGCTCCCTGTTTTCTGGAGGTTTTAGCTCAACCCCTGCTTTCCTCAGGATTTCGAGGGATCCTTTGAACAGCCTTCCCTTTGGAAGAACGAACCTCATTCTCCCACCTCCACAGGAATACCGAGCTTTACGAGCTCCCTTGCAAGCCTGTATGCCTCCCTCAGATCCCCGCTCACTTTCTTCCGGCTCTTCTCCATTTTTCTGCCGTCGAAGAGCTTCGAGAGGGCGTTCAGGTCAAAGGCAAATCCAAAGGCATCGGTTCCCTTGAAAGTGTATTCCCCTCCTCCCCCAAGGGGCTTTCCAAGTCTGGGAGAGTATATCTCAAAAATTATGTCCCTGTAGTAGGGGAGGGGCCTTATAGTGCCGAAGTCTATGAAGACCCGCTCATCATCCACCGCATCAACAATCTCGTTGAGCTTCCCGTATCTGCATCTTTTTCCGCGGAAGTTGAAGAGACGCCAGAGCTCCTCCTTCTTCTCCCCACCAATCGGCAGCCTCTCGATTATTCCGAAGTTTCTCCTCGTCAGTGCTTCGAACACCTCCCCCCTGAATTCCTCGATGCCCTCCATTGAGTCTTCCCAGACCTTCAGACTCCCGACATCAATGTAGAAGTCCTCAATGCCCAGTGCCTCAAGGGATGTTATGGCAGTCAAAAGCACCTCAACCTGCATTTGGATGTCTTTTCCTCCAATAAACTCAACCCCCGCCTGCCATTTTCCCCTAATCCCTCCGTTCAGAACTTCGCTTATGTAGTAAAGCTTCATCCTCCTCGGCTCCTTGAGGTTTGCGAGTATCTGCGACGTCAGATCAGGCTTTATTACATAGAAACCGTTGTTGTATGCAAACTTCGTGCCTTTCCTTAAGTTCCCGCTGAACTCCTCCACCGCGGGAAGGAACACCTCCCTGTATCCCCAGAGCTCGAATGTGCGCCTTAAATACTTCGTAATATCCGCCAATCTCCCTGATTCCGAAAATAAATCCTTTCTCACACTAATCCCTCCAAAACCTGTGATGAAAATGTCCCCTCGATGATAGAGGCTGGGCTGAATACGGTAGAACAGTCAATGATGATGGCAGTAGCTCACCAGAAGGGTGGATGTCTCCACAAAGCTCGTCCGGGTGCATACATCTTTCAGTCTTCCTGCAGTATTCTTTCCTTTCATATCGATTCCCTCCTTCCTGAGAAAGAAGAATGTGTGCAGGGGTATTTAAACTTATCCGGAAGTTTTTTGTCTAAACATCATCCAATCTGATGATTGCTGCATACCTTAGTTCCTATGGGCTCGGAATTTGAATTTTTGACCGGCCGAAGATCCGCTTTATCTTGGGTTTGAATGAGACCCCTCAAACCTCCCCCCGCAAAGGGAGGAGGTCAGTGTGTTCTCATGTGAGAATGCCTGCAAGGATTCATCCACCCGCAGAATGTTCAGGACATGGGAAAGTCTAATTTCCGAAAGTGTTAATAAACTTAAAATCGAGGTATATATGGTGATGTCAATGGAAGTAACCGATAAAGAAGTTTTTGAGATTGCCGCCAGTGCGGAGATCAGAGCAAAGGAGGCCTACGAGAAGCTGGCTTCTATGGTTAAGAGCGACATAATACGGGATGAGATTCTATTCCTGGCCAGAGAGGAGGATAAGCACAGGGGGATAATCGAGAAGATGGCCGAGAGGTTCATCGGGGAGAGAACAGAGCCCAGGAAGATAGACATAGAAATAATGGGGGAGTTCAAGGTAATAGCGGAAAAGATGGGGGAGGCTATAAAGAAGCCCGACATTAACGTGGATGAAATCTACGAGGTTGCCATGGAGGCCGAAGTCGTGAGCGAAAAGCTTTACAGGGAGCTTGCGGGCTACGCCGCAACAGAAAAGACCCGCCTGATCCTTGAGATGCTCGGTGATATGGAGAGGAACCACTATAACATCATAAGGAAGCAATACGAGTACATAACACGCTATCCTGAGCTCTACAGGGAGGAGTTCTACGACCAGCTGATGAAGGACATAAACTTCAACTTCTGAGCCTGTTCTGTTTTTCTTTTCTGCTTCATCCGTACCTCAGCACCACGAACTCCCTGTAGTCCATGACCTTGGTGAAGCCCTTTCTTATATAATATGAATAAGCTTCAAGCTCGGGGAAGGTTATCACGTATGCATCCCTTCCAAGTTCGGCGAGCCTGTTAATGGCAAAGTTGAGGAGCCTTGATCCATGCCCCTTTCCCCTGTAAGCGGGGTCGACCATGAAGAACTCTATCAGACCGGTCTTTTCGTTCTTTATCTCCTCCGGCACCCACCAGACGTCCTTTCCTTCGAGGTTGTAGACTAAGGCTACGGTTCCAACGAGCTTTCCATCATCGTCCCTCAGAACGTACAGCTCATCGAACTCCTTCTCAAGTCTGAACTCAAGGAAGGGCTCGTAAACTTTCCTGAACCCCTCGAAATCGTCCGTTGATGGCTTGTTCTCCACCCATTCAAGGGCGGGGTATGCCCCCCTGGTGCCCTGATAGACCCGGAAGACAAACCTGATGAGCTCCTCTTTAAATTCAGGAGGATTTTCAACCCTGACAGCTTCCATTCTCATCCCCACTGTATTTCCCGCCCAGGAGTTTTAAGCCTTGTCCGAAAGGTTTATGAATTAGGGAAACCTAATTATTTGGGTGATAGCGTGGACTATCTTAAGATTAGGATTCTCGATGAGGATGGAACCGAGAAGCCCTTGAAGGATATAGTTCTCGGAAGGTGGACGATCCTCTACTTCTATCCCAAGGATAACACGCCTGGCTGTACCACAGAGGCCAAGGAATTTACCGAGCTTTTGCCCGAGTTTGAAAGGCTTGGTTTCCAGGTGATAGGCATTTCGAGGGATTCACCTAAAAGTCACACCCGCTTCAGAGAGAGGCATCATCTGAAAGTCAGACTCATCAGCGACCCGAACGCCGAGCTCCATAGGACTTTGGGTGCATGGGGGAAGAAGAAGCGCTATGGAAGGGAGTATGAGGGGACAATTAGGAGCACATTCATACTGAATCCCAAAGGAGAGATAGTCTGGAAGAAGATAAACGTGCGCGCCAAAGGTCATGCAGCCAATGTTCTTGAGGAATCCAAAAGGCTAATTAGTGGAGGGAACTAATTTAAGTACGGTGATATTATGGACGAACTCGAAGCGCTGGTTCTGGCACTTGAGGTTGAGAAGGCGGAGATGAGGTTCTATCTTGAGATGACAGGGAAGGCGGAGGATGAAAGGGCGAAAAAGATGTTCCTGTTTCTGGCAAAGGAGGAAGCTAAGCACCGGGATATATTTGAGGGCAAGCTCATGGAGAAGATTGCGGAGAAGTGCAGGCTTCCCGCTGTGAACGAGGAGTTCCTCAAAAAGCTAACCCCAACATACGAGGGGACTCTCAGCGAGGTTAAAGCCGTTGAGCTCGGCATGGAGCAGGAAAAGCTCACATGGGAGTTCTATGAAAAAGCCACGGTAGAGGCGGAGGATGAAGATGTTAGGGAGGTTTTCCACGAGCTCGCAAGAATAGAAAAGGCACACTACGAGCTCTTGAGGGCACAGTATGACTCAGTAATGAAGACAGGGATATGGATGAACTATCAGGACTTCAGCCTTGAGGTGGATTGAGTCCATTTTCAGAACTTTCTATGTTTTTAGGGAAAACCTTATTAACATGTCGCTCGAACATTAAAATGGTGATTTAAATGCTCGGGTTGAACCCGATTTCGATATCCCGTGAAAAACCGTTTTCGAAGGAAGAGACTGCACAGGCCCTCAGATGGGCTGCCATAGCAGAACTTGATGCCATAAACTTCTACGAGCAGTTTGCGATGCTGGTGGAAGATGAGAGAATAAAGAACGTCTTTCTGGATATTGCCCGGGAAGAGAAGGCCCATGTTGGCGAGTTCCTTGCTCTGTTGCTGAACATTGATCCGGAACAGGTTAGCGAGCTCAGGGATGGCTTTGAAGAGGTTGAGGAGATGACAGGAATAAAGACAGAACTTCCGGCGGGAGATGGGGCTGACGAAAAGCCGGACTACATGAACGTGCTCAGGGAGGCCCTCCTGGGAGCCGTTGAAAACGGGCGGGTGCTCCTTAAAGCCCTGCCGCGCACAAAAATGAAGGGTGCCCAGTCGTACAGGGTCGACGTCATAGAACACAAAGACGGCATCAGGGTCGTGAAGCAGGATTACAGACCGATACCACTCCTGTCCAAGAAGTTCTATATCGGGCTCAGGGAACTGGACGACGGCTCCTTTGACCCCGCCATTGCCGTGAAGGCCGGAGAGCTTCTGGTTAAGGATGAAGAGAGCCTGATAATAAGGGAGCTTATATCCTCCGACGTGAAGAAGGCGTCGCTTGGAGGATGGGAGAGCACGGAAGAGGCCCTTAACGACCTTATGAATGCCGTTCAGATGGTCGGAGAGGCATCATCGGGCCCGTTCGCCCTGATACTGAATCCCACGAGGTATGCAAAGCTTCTCCGTGTTCATGAAAAGGGCGGAAAAATGCTTGTGGAGGTTCTAAAACAGGTCTTCAGAGCAGGAATATTCGTGACCCCCAACATAGGGGAGAACGAAGTGGTGGTCTTTGCAAACACGCCCGCAGTCCTCGATGTGGTTATAGGACAGGACGTTGACCTGAAGGAGCTCGGTCCGGAGGGGGATGTTGTTGCATTCCTCGCCACGGAAGCTCTTGCCCTGAGGGTTAAGGATCCCGGTGCGGTTGTGGTTCTTAAGTAATTTCTTCTACTATTTAATTTATGAACACTCGAAAATAATGATATCGAAAATAATTTAATGGGAGGCATTGAAGATTTTAATGGGGGGGCCATCAATGCCATTCATATTTCGTTCGGATGTTAAGATTCATTTTCATGAAGCGGGAGAGGGCACTGCACTTATGTTTTTACACGGTTCTCCCGGTCAGATTAGTAACTGGAAGTACATACTCCCCTACTTCAAGAAAAATTATCGAGTTATTGCAATGGATTTAAGGGGGTACGGGAAGTCAGATAAGCCGGATTTTGTCTCCATTAGTGATTATATTGGGGATATTGATGCGATAAGAGAGGAACTTGGGATTAATGAAATGATTCTGATAGGGCATAGCTTTGGAACCCTACTCTCTCTCGAATATGCAGTCCGTCGTAAAGTTAAGGCCATGATTCTTATAAGTCCGGTTACCCATCTGGAAAAGCAGCTTATGGACTGGATAATAGAATATTTCCCTCCTATATTTTGGAAACCTCTCCTTTTTAGCAATAATTCACTGATGAGAAGGCTATATCGAAAGATGTTCTTCAGTCCTGCCACTCCAGATAAAGTATTCTACAGGTTTATGGTGGACAACATGGAATATATAGAATCTCTTCCTCCGCAGAGTTTCAGATATTTAATTTCACTTGTGGGGTATGATGCAAAGGCATCAGCGGAAAAAATTAAAGCACCAACTCTCATAATTGTAGGAGAAGACGATATAATCACGTCTCCAGAAGATGCTAAAATACTCCATCAATGGATTAAAGGGTCAAAGCTTGCTGTTATTCCTGATGCGGGTCATATGATACTTTATGAAAAGCCTGAAGAGATTTGTGACATAATTGAGGATTTCCTGGAGAATTTGAAGTTCGATAAATAACTCTTCCACTATTGAATAAACATAAGAGCGTTAGGGTGTCTAAAAGTTGGGGTTATTTTGTGAGTGTCATGCCTGAAGTGTTTGCATCGTCCGAGTGCATCTTTCGAAGACTTTACTCTTCCATCGTACAAACATAACAAGCTTAGACACACGTGTTCATGATTTTTCCCAAGCTCCAACTGACCTCATCCCCTTTTGAGAGAGGTTTGCGGGCCCGTTATCCCTCGAACGGTGCAACCCCTCTCAAACTCCAACTGCCCGAAGGATGCCTGTCAGCGTCCGTTTAAGGAACATGGTGAAAGCTCTCTAAGAGGACTCTTTTAGAGTCCCCACCACTCCAAAACTTAAAGGGCTTTTTGGTGATTTAAAATGCAGACTCAAGAATACTGGATTTCCTATGGGCTTTTAAAAGAAAAATCGTAAGGGGTAAAACGTTGCCTTCTTGAAGGATTACCGTTTTCACACCTCAACCAAAATCTACATTTTACAGCACGCTTTCTATCTGACTTAGATCATCCCTCCGCAAGCAGCAGTCCAATTTCGTTGTAGATTTTTATCCTATTAAACCCTTCTGCCTTTAAAGTCTCCACTATATCCCTCAGTATCTTGTTCTGCACGTTTATGGCCAGCATCTGGCAGAAGTGACACTCCGGTGTTGACCTGGCCATCAGAAGGAAAACCTCAACCTCGTCCCCGTTCACGGTTAGTCCATAGAGTAGCCCCTCATCGACTATGTTGACCTCGGTCTCGGGGTCATTGACCCCCTTCAGTATCTCCACCACTCCCTTCACTTCGGATGGAAGATCCTCCCGGGGCCCTCTCCGCGGGTTTTTCCTCCTCGGGGAGTGGAAAATACTGAAAAGCCCCAATTTACATCCCCTCTGAACTTATATCTTCAATTGTATATCCCTTCCTGTTTTCAAAAACACCGACCGCATTGTTTCTGAGGTCGTAGACGTAGACGTTCTGGAACCTCACGAGGGCAAACCTTTCCATTATATCTCCTATTATCCTGGAGTATGCTATCGCGCTCGCTCCCGTGATGTTGTACTCCGCATGGCTCTCGAAGTTGAGCCATATCTTGAGTGTATCCCCATTAACCTCAAGTCCCGCTATGACACCGGAGTCGAGGATGTCGCCCCCGGTGACTGGATCCCTTATCCCTGCGAGCTCATCCAGAACGGCCCGGTACTCCGGCGGCCAGTCCCTATCTTTCATGTAGACCTTCATCCATCTCACCCGGAGAACGCTCTGCATGCACGTTTAAAAGCTTTCCTGGCCATGTGTGCTCCACAGGGGACAGGTATATTGAGACAGCTATCCCCACCCATATTGTAACCGGCACCATGTAAAGGGCAACTATCGCCGCCTCCCGGATTCTAGGTGTCCCCCCTATAAGGTATCTCGTCCATGAGAAGAGAACCACCATCCATGATGCACCAACGAGCAGCTTTTCCCTCAGCTCTCCCGCAAGGCCACTGGATATCAGGGAGTTCATGAGAAGGAGAACCGCCAGAAACGGCCCTGCATACACGATGTCAACCGCAACCGTTGAGTGGTGTCCGGCCAGCAGCAGGCTCAGCAGGGTTGCGGATACCTGAAGCATCAGCCTCCCGCTCACCTTGACCACATCGCCGCTTGCGAGGGAGTATGCAACCAGAGCAGGCCCTGTCAGAATCAGGACGGTAAGGAGGCTGTTTGCAGCTTCCCTGAAGAGGACAACACCTGTGAATCCTCCGGCCGTCATGAGGCCTCCCAGCACCAGAAGAAGTGATGGCTGCCTGTCCGTCCGCCTGAATATCAGCCATGTGAGCACGATTCCGAGAAGCGTTAATATCCCTATAAAACTCATTGTGATATCATACCAAAATTCCGGCATATTTCTTCAGCATCCGTGTTTTTATATCAGTTTCACCTCCGGGGTACATAAATGTTTGCCCGTTTAGGCTGGTGTTTTAACAGTGGAAGTTTTATTATCTATACCCCAGTTCCCACCAAATATTGGGGGTTGCTCTTGAGGAAATTTACCCTTAAGAGAGTGCCCCATGAAGACATTCAAGCAAACAAAATACACAACCCAAAACATGATTAGGGGCAGTTATCTATACTCCTTCCGGGAAAAAAATAAAAATTGGGGGTCGGGATTCACTCGGCGGGGGCATAGTAGCAGCGCTTCGGAGAGATTATCTTTCCTTCCTTTTTCAGGAGCTTTATAGCCTTATCAACCTCTTTCTTGTCGATGCCTGCCATTTCTGCGATTTCCTTGCTCTTCAGCGGTTTTCCGGCTTTTTTGAGAACCTCAAAAACCAGCATCGGAGTTTCCATGGCCATCACTCCAGCCCGACCTCGTTCTCCCAGAGGCCGTGGATGTTGCAGTAGCTGAGTGCGTAGAGCTTGCCCTTCTTGGCAGTCCTGAAGAAGAACACTGCCTTTGGCTCGGTGAGCGGGTCGCCGTGGTTTGTAAATGCCACCCTTCCAACCAGCACCGGGAAGTTCTCGCCCTCGGGGTGGAAGTAGAGCTCTATCCAGGCGATGTGGTGCTCCGGGGTGTTCGGGTGCGGTATCTCCTTTCCAACGCTGACCTCGACCCTGACGAGGTCGCCTTCCTTCTCGTACTCTATAACGGGGACGTGCTTCTCCCCCTTCCAGTCTCCGCTCCTTATGGTTCCGCTTATCATCTCAACCACCTCATTCTATCTTTTCAAACATGTCCTTTGGTGCCCCGCAGAGCGGGCACACCCAGTCCTCCGGAAGGTCCTCAAACTTGGTTCCTGCATTGATCCCGCTGTCGGGGTCGCCCTCATCCTCATCGTAGATGTAGCCGCATACTATACACTTCCATTTGGCCATTTTTATTCACCGCTCTAATGTTATCAGTTCGACCTTATAAGGTTTGCGCCTCAAACCTGAGAAATGAAAAAACGAAAGATTCACTCAAAGACCACGAACTTATCGCCCGGGACGCCGCAGACAGGGCATCTTTCAGGCGCCTCGTCGACTGCGGTGTAGCCGCACACCGGGCAGATATAGACCTTCTTTATCTCGATGTCCTTTCCGCTCTCTGCGAGCTCCTTGGCCTTGGCGTAGAGCTCGGCGTGTATCTTTTCTGCCTCAAGGGCGTAGTGGGTCGTTCTAACTGCTTCTTTCTCGCCCTGGAACCCGGCGGCGTTGTGGAAGACCGGATACATCTCCTCGACCTCGTAAGTCTCGCCGTCTATGCCCGCCTGCAGGTTCTCGGGAGTCTTTCCGAGATGTCCGAGGGCCATGAAGTGGTTCTTGGCATGGACGAACTCAGCGTGGGCTATTGCCCTGAATAGCTTGGCTATGTTGGGATATCCCTCCTTCTCGGCCTGCTCGGCAAAAATCAGGTACCTCATGTGGGCCATGCTTTCGCCGGCAAAGGCATCCTCCAGAAACTTCCGGGTCATTTTCCTTTTCACTACCATCCATACCACCTACAAACGTTGCTGCACTAATATTTCCGTGCGTGGGGTATATAACGATTTTCCAAACCAGAAGTTTGATGAGACCTGCACTTCAGTCAATAGGTAGCCCCTCTTTGATAATTTTTTCGAGCCTCATGGCTTCCCTGAGGTCACCCAGGACGACAGCGCCGATGGCCTTCTCACCCTCGTAAAAGACCTTGGCCTTTTCATCGAGCCACTCACCATGTCCTTTCGTCTTTCCAATGAGGGCAACGCTGAAGTCGGCGAACTTGAAGAACGCCAATCTGAAAGGCCTATATCTCTCGTCGGCACCTTTAAGTATCCTGGCGAGAACCCTCGCCTGTTCTACCGTCCCTCTGGCAGTCCCCTCGATGGTTCCATTTAACTCCGCGCAGTCGCCAATGGCATAGACATCCCTTGCGGAGGTTCTGAAGCGGTCGTCTATGAGAATACCTCTTCCGGCGTGTATCCCGCTCTTTAGGGCCAGCTCCCTGTTGGGCACTATTCCGAAGGCACATACCTTCAGCTTTCCCTTGATGTAGCCCTTGTCGGTGCTCAAGCCCATCTCGTCGGCGCTTATGACGCTCGATTCCAGGTGGAACTCGACACCGGCTTTCTCAAGCTCTGCCTTGATTAATCCTGTGAGCTCTTCGTCCAGCCCGAGAAGATTCTTTCCCCTGTGCACCAGCTTCACGGTATAGCCGGCCTTGGCGAGGTTCCCGGCCAGCTCAAGCGCTATGAAGCCCCCTCCGAGGATCGTTATCTCGCCCTCCTCCTCAAGCCGCTCTCTTATCAGCTTTGCGTCTTTGAGGGTTCTGAGGGTTAGGATGTGCTCCCTGCCCGGAACCGCCGGCTCCCTGGCCCTCGCCCCGGCTGCTATGACGAGGGCATCGTAGGGTATCCCACCCTCCTCTGTCACGAGAACCTTCCTGAGCCTGTCGATCAGCTTTGCCTCGGCTCCAAGGAGCAGGTTTATCCCTTTTTTCTCGTACCACTCATGGGAATATGGAAAGAGCTTTTCCTCCGGCAGAAAGCCCGCTATGTAGTGGCTCAGCATGGGCCTGGAGTAGTGGGGCAGGTTTTCCCTCTCGACTATGGTCACGTCGAATTCTCTGCTCAGGTTCTTGGCCAGCTCAATGCCACCGGGCCCGTTTCCGACCATGACTACCCTCACACTGCCACCTCACGACCTCGCCCTCGGGCCGAGGTAGAGCTCGAACTGATTCTGTATCACCTGGGCAGGTGCGTTCACGTACTCTGGTCTTTCCCGGCTCATGTCTTCGAGGTACTCGGTATGGCTCCGTATTGATGCGTAGTGCGCTCTCTCCTGTGCGGCCAGGAAGCCAAATATCCCCCTGTGCTCCGGCAGTATCTCGCTCAGGTGGCTGTATATCCTCTCGGCGGTTTTTTCGTTGACGAGAGCGACCCGCATTGCTTCGATGAGGTTTGCCACGGTTTCCACATCCACGGAGGTCTCGGCAAACGGTATCCCCTCAGGGACGGTGTAGTCGGTATCCCCAAATAGGCTCTCGTGCAGTCTGAGCAGTATTGCCCTGTGCCCCTCTTCGGCCTTGGCCAGGGTTCTGAAAAACTCCCCGAGGAGGGCCCCGCTCTTTGATGCGAGGTGCTCGTAGAACCGTTTTGCGTCTTCCTCCGAAGCGATTGCATAGCCGAGTATCTCCCTGGGGGAGAGCCCGGCAAGTTTTTCAAGAACATCTTCCATTTACATCACCATTTTTCATGTTTTGCCTTGAAGTATTTAAACATGCATGGGGCGAAAAAAAGGAAAGCCCCTATGAAACCCATGCCACGAGCTTCCTAACGCCCTCTCTAAGTCTTTCCTCATCTTCTTTCCGGGGCATGCCGCGGCTCTCGACGGTGTCGACGTGGTTGAACCTGCTGCGCGTTATGAGTGTCTCTATCTTTTTACCTGCCACTCCTCCCCATCCAAAAGCTCCAACTATCAGGACGGGCTTCTCATAGTTTGCCTTGTCGACTATCTCATACAGGGTGTACCTTATGCGAGGGTGTATCTCGGCCTCGTAGGTGGAGGCACCTATGACGATTGCCTCGCTGTCCGGAATCTCACCCAGAATGTCGCTCACCGCGGGGGCTTCCTTATCGTTGAACCTGTAAACGACGGGCTTCTTGCCAAGCTTCCTTAGCTCCTCTATGACGATCTCCATCCTCCTCTCGACGAAGCCATACATGGAGTCGTAGATAACAAGAACCTTGTCCTTTTCAGGAACGCCGGCACCGACCTTCTCGTAGAACTCGAATATCCTCATCGGATTCTTACGCCAGATGAGCCCGTGGCCGGGGAGTATCATCCTTGCCTCCTCAACTATTCCGAGGCTCTTGAGCTTCTTGAGGTTCTGGACGATGTACTTGTGGTAGTGGCCTATGACGGTCACTATGTACTTCGTCACGTGGGGCAGGTACTCCCTGATGACCTCCTCGTCGCTGTCATCTATGGTGTTTGGTATTCCATAGCCGCCGCCGGCGTCGCAGCTGAAAATGAGCCTGTCCTCGACGACGTAGGTAATCATCGTGTCCGGCCAGTGGAGCCAGGGGACTGTTATGAAACGGAAAGTCCTTCCGCCGATTTGAATCTCCTCTCCGTCCTTTATGGCATGGAAGTTCTCGACAACCTTTTCTCCAAAGAAGCCCTCCATGAAGCGCTTGGCAAAGGTGGTTCCTATGAGCCTGGCCCTGTAGCCGTTGGCCTCAAGAACCGCTGGAATTGCCCCGCTGTGGTCGGGCTCCGTGTGGTGGATTATAATGTGGGTTATCTCCTTCGGATCAACGAGCTTCCGTAGGGTCTCAAGGAACTCTTCGGTGTAGTCCTTCTTCCAGGCGTCGAAGAGAACAACCGCATCGCCGGTCTTCATAAGGTAAGCGTTGTAGGTTATCCCCTCGGGGATGTCCCAGGTGGCCTCAAAGTACTTTATCCTCTCATCGTCAATCCTCAGAATGTAGAGTTCGGGTTCATCGAGTATCTTTTCGACCCATATCTCGGGCATTTTCACCACCGAACCTATTTGGTGCGGGAACATAAAAAGCCTTTCTTAACCAAAAAGTTAAGGACGAAATTGGGTAGGGTTAAAATTTTGAAAGGGAATTCACCCTCCCTCCAAAAGCTTGAATATCTCATCCAGGTCGGGCACTTCCCTTATCGGATAGACCTTGAAGAACGCAACCTTTCCTTCTTCGTCTATAAGGACGTTTGCCCTCTCTGAGAAGCCCTCCTTTTCGCGGAACAGGCCGTAGAGCTTCGCAACAGCTCCGTGCGGCCAGAAATCGCTCAGAATCCTGAGCTTTTTAAGACCGATGTGTTCGGCCCAGGCCTTCTTGCTCGGCACGGCGTCGACGCTTATCCCGACGGGGACGACGTTCAGACTCTCAAAGCGTTCGTAGTTCTCCTCCAGGGCCTTCATCTGCTTCTCGCATATCCCAGTCCACGCCAGCGGGTGGAAGGATAGCAGAACCTTCTTTCCCCTGAAATCGCTCAGCCTGAAATCCTCACCGTTCTGGTCTTTAAGAACGAAATCCGGGGCATATTCTCCAATCTTCATGATGATGCACCTCCAGTGCTCTCAAACGGGAAAAATGAAAGATTCCTCAGGCCTTCTTGCCCTCGAAGAACTTCTCAACGAGGTCGAGCTTCGGTTCGCGCTTCCACAGGGGCCTTTTGTCCACCCGGTAAGCCGGAACGCTTTCCTCAAATGTCGGCTTCTCGTTGACGTAAAAGATTCCCAGCGGGAGCGGATCCTCCTCCAGGGCCCTCTTGAATGCCGCCTCCCTGTCGTGCGGGTCATGATCATCCATCCAGTAGGTGTGCTCCCTGTACCAGGCGTAGGTGTTCACCTTGTTGAAGCTGACGCAGGGGTGCAGGATATCAACTATGGCTAAACCCTTATGCCGGATTGCTTTCTTGATTATCTCGACGCTCTCACGGAAGTAGCCCATGAAGGTTCTGGCGACAAAGGAGGCGTTCATCGCTATGGCCAAAGCTATAGGGTTGAAAGGCTCCTCAAAGACTCCCCAGGGCTGGGTCGGCGTCTTCATTCCGAGCATCGTCGTCGGCGACGCCTGCCCCTTCGTGAGGCCGTATATCTGGTTGTCGTGTATGAGGACGGTTATGTCGGGGTTGCGCCTTATCGCGTGGAGCAGGTGGTTGCCGCCTTCAGCGTACATGTCGCCGTCTCCGCCCTCGGCTATGACCGTCAGCTCGGGGTTTGCCGCCTTCACACCGGTCGCTATCGGTATCGCCCTGCCGTGGAGCGTGTGGTAGCCGTTGGCGTTGATGTAGTGTGGCATCTTAGCTGCCTGTCCGATTCCACTGATTATTGCCACTTCGCTCGGCTTCAGGCCAAGCTCAGCTAAGGCTGAGATAAGAATGTTCCTTATGCCGAAGTTTCCACAGCCGGGACACCAGGCGACGTCCTTGCTGGTCGGCCTCCTGGGCTCAAAGGCCTCCCTGCCGGTTGGAAGGTTCATTCTACCACCCCCTTCAGGGCATCAAAAACCTCTTCCACCGAGAACGGCCTGCCGTCGTACTTCAGAACCCTGTGGTGAACATCGACGCCGAGTTCTTTTTTCAGAAGGTCTGCGAACTGGCTGGTGACGTTGTTCTCGACGACGATTACCGTCTTGCCCTCGAAGAACCGCTTTGTCTCGGGGTTGAGGGGGTGAACCCAGCTGAAGTGGAGCAAAGCAACGTCGTCCCTCCCGAGCTCCTCAAGGGCCTCCTCAACCGAGTGGAGCGTCGAGCCCCAGGAAACCACGAGATACCTGGCGTTTTCACTCCCGATTAGCCTCGGCAGGGGTGCGTTCTTCCTTATCGTTTTGAGCTTTTTAACTGCCCTCTTCTCCTGCATTTTCCTTGTAAGCTCGGCATCCTCGGTAATATCGCCCCACTCGTCGTGCTCGTTGCCGTTGGCTATGACTACTTCCTCGCCGTAGCCCGGGACGGCCCTCGGCGAGATTCCGTCCTCGGTCAGCTCGTACCTCCTATAGCCTGGCCTTGCCTCGACGATATACTTCTCGAACCTCACCTTCCCCAGCTCTGGCTTTGGCAGGTTGTAGTATGTGTCCACGAAGTACTGGTCGGTGAGAATTATTACAGGAACCTGGTATTTGTCGGCCAGGTTGAAGGCCTCGGCCGTAAGGTAGAACGCCTCCTCCATGCTTCCAGGTGCGAGGATTATCCTCGGAAAGTCGCCGTGACCAGCGTGGAGGACGAGGTTTAGGTCACCTTGCATCGTCCTCGTTGGCAGGCCCGTCGCGGGCCCGGGCCTTTGAGCCAGGTGTATTACGATTGGGTTCTCCGCCATTCCTGCCAAGCTCAACGCCTCGCTCATCAAGGCGAAGCCCCCTCCTGAAGTGCTCACCATCGCCCTCGCTCCCGCAAACCACGCTCCGAGGGCCATGTTTATCGCCGAAATCTCGTCCTCGACCTGCTCAACGATTATCCCGAACTCCTCAGCCTTCTGTGCAGCGAAGGTCGAGACGCCAGTTGAGGGGCTCATAGGGTAGAAGCTGAGGAAGTTCATGCCTCCGGCGAGGGCACCTATTCCTACAGCTTCGGTACCGCTGAGGAGGATTTCGTCCTTAACCTTCTCGTCCCTTTCAACTTCCACCTTTATCGTCCCTTCCTCACAGAGCTTAACGCCCAGCTCGTAGCCTTTTTTAGCGGCTTCGATGTTTTTCCCGACAACGTTCTCCCCCTTGCTCCCGAAGCGCTTCCTTATGTATTCCTCGACCGCCCCAAAGTCGCCGTGGAAGAGGCCAACTATTAAACCTGCAGCGGTCGTGTTGATGTAGAGCTGGCTCCCCGTTTCGAGGGCGAGCTTCGTGAGGGGCACCTCGACGAGGTTTGCCCCCCCAAGAAACTCTTCCTCGACGTTCTCCCTCTCTCCGAGGACGACGGTCTCCTTGGAGAGCCTGTCGGAGACCCAGCTCAGGACGCCCTGCTTGAATGGGACGAGGATGTCTATTCTCTTTACGAAGGCCCTGACGCGTCTGGAAGAAACGCGTATCTCGGTGGTGTTTATCCCGCCTCTCACGCGGGACATGTACTCCTTGTTTGCATAGACGTGGTAGCCGGAGCGCTTTAGGGCGTAGGTCAGAATCCCCTCGACGGTCTGAATTCCCTGCCCGGCCGCTCCACCGAGAACTATAGAAACGTCCTCTTTAAACTCGGTCATATCACATCACTTCCACATAAGTTCGACTTTCGACATCATAAGGTTTGTGAATTAGGTTTATATAATTTTCTTCTGGAATCCTAAAACCCGGCGGGTCAGCAAAGAAGGGGAGGAAATAAAAAGAGTCAGAGCTCCTCTATGACTCCCCTGACGACCTCAAGGGGCTCCTTTATTATCTCCAGCACGTCGTCGGCGGTGTTTATGGCAACGTAGGTCTCGCCGTCCTTCCGGTAGAAGAGCACCGGGCAGGGTGCGAAGGAGCCTATCTCGTAGTCCTTCTTGGTCATCTCGTAGAATATCTTGGGGTTGCAGACCCAGAGTATTCTGTAGGGCTCCATATCGGCGCTGACCTTGGATCTGACGACGTCGCTCGGAGTAAACTCAAGGACAACCTTGTAACCCTTCTCCTCCAGCTTTGCCTTAAACTTCTCCTCGGCCTCCTTGAGACCCAGACTGAGTTTCCTCCTGTACCTGTACATCAGACCACCTCCTCAAATTGTTGAGAGCGATTCAAAGAGCGAGCTCCAGAGCTTGAGGGGTGTGAGCTCGGTCAGCATCAGCAGGCCAAGAAGTATCAGGATCACCCCAAGAGCGATTTCCCATCTGGCCCTGCTCCTTCCGCTCAGGGAGAGCCTTCCGGAGAGGAGCTTCCTGTTAACCCACTCGCCGAGGTCCTTCGATGCCGTCAGCAGATAAACCGTTAGCCCCATTCCGAGGCCGTAGGTTCCCATAACGATAACACCGCTCAAAGTGTCTCCGCTTAAAGCCGCTGTTATCACCGCGAAGCCGACGTAGGGGGCAATGCATCCGAGCCAGGTCGCACCTAACGCCGAACCCAAGACGAAGTCATACGCCAGGCCACTCTTTGAGGCCACCCTGTCGGTGGGGGAGAAGCTGAGGAGCCTTTCGAGTCTCACACTAACGCGCTCGCTCACGAAGCTCGCGCCTATAACAGTAAAGCCGATCCCACCGATGAGGTAGAGCGCCCCCTGTATCTGGGAGGCGTAGGAGCCAAGGCTGCCGACGAGGGCACCGAGCAGGGCAAAGGAGGCCACCATCCCTGCTATTATTGCCTCGACCTTCCTCCTAGCGAATGTGAGGGAGAGCGTGCCAACTATGACGGGCAGAACACAGGGTGAGAAGACGCTGACGATCCCGGCTGAGAATATTGGCAGGAGTACGGCCAGGCCGAGGTTGCTCTTTCCGCTGGAGGTTCTTGAAAGGTTCTCCGTCTGGGGCTTTTGTCCACTGGGCTGAGTGGTGGCCTGAGGTTCCTCCCCTTCAGTAGCTTTCTCCAGGAAGTATGCTAATCCATCGGGGTTCAGAGCGCCTACCGCTACCCCCTTCAGAACCATAGTCCCGTTAACGGCCTTGAAAACGACCATGGTTGGCGTTCCCGGGACTCCGACGCTTATCTCCTCTCCGGGCGTTTTGGGTCTGTAGTAGCCGGCGTTGTCCGGCTGGATGACTATCACCGGGCTGTAAACCTTATACCGGAGCGTCGTTATCGGGCGGCCTTTGTAGACATCCACTGAAACGAGCACGAGCCCGTTGAGTGCCTTTTCAGCGGTGGTAGTTGGGAAGACGCTCGTTTTCATGTACTGGCAGGCGGGACAGCTCTCAGAGTGGTAAAATACAAAGAAGTACCTCCCTTCGTTCGAGGAGACAAGCTCACGAAGTTCCTTTTCGGTCGTGACGTCATGAAAGGACAGGCTGCCGTATTTGACGGTTCCCGCGCTGACCAGCGGTATGAGAAGCGATAGGACTACCAGCATCAAAAGCGCCCTGCGCACCCTTTTCACCTGAAAAGAAGTTGGGGAGGGGATTGAAAAGCCTTTTTTTGAAGCTTTTTTCATCAAAACGTCATCGGGACGTAGCCCTCCTCAAGCCTTTCCGCTATTATCCTCCCGACGTACTCAACCTTTGTGTACTTCTCCAGAGGCCCCACAAAGCCCTCGACCTCGGCTATTCTCCTGCACGCCGTTGGGGTTCTGCCCATTTCTGCCAGCTTTTTTATCCATTGTATGAAGAGCTCGTCCCCCTCTGCCACCGCCCTCTCCGCCGGCCCGAAGAGTATGACCTCAACGTCCTCCACCCAGCCGTTCTTTATGGCATTGATCACCCACATGAAGCCGGGGATTGCCCTCTCATCAGCGCTCGAAATAATAACGAGAGCCTTTACCATAGTGCCATCCCCCGAAAACAGTCTCACGGGGTTTTATGATGCTGCAGGTTTATATTCTTTACTTTTTTCATTTTGAAAGGGCCAGCATCGGAAGACGAAAGCTCTAATCAACGGCCGCCAGATGTATGAGTAGGAAGATTGCGAAGAGGAGCGTTGTTGCTATGTGCACGGCCTTCCAGTAGCCAAGCATTCTGACGAACCTGAGGACGGCCGTTTTTTCGTGTCTCATTAAGGCTCTGGCCACCCTTCCGTAGATGTATCTTCCCACAAAGCCGCTTACGTTGAGAAGAACGAGGGTAATTCCCATTCCAAGCCCGCTCAGGCCTGCGGCTCCGGTATAAACCCCGCACGAGAAGAAGTGCACAAAGGCCAAAACAGAGCCTGTTATCGTCAGTGCATGGTGTATCTCAAGTGGGGTTACCGGGCCGAGGATGGTCAGGTATGGCTGTTCGGGTTTTATCTCAAATCCCCATTCACCGGACTTCCTGTGGACTATCATCATCTTCCTCTTTGTCAGCGCGTAGTATGCCACCCCCACCGCTATGAGCCCTATGCCTGCCTCGGCCAGGCCCCCGTAGCCGGCTTCATACTCCCCCTCCTCCTCATCAGCAAGCACCAGAGGGGAAATAAGGACAACCATGAACACCAGAACCAGCAGTGCCCTCAGCCTCATCCCCCATTCCCCCACGGCTCCCCAAACCTGTTGAGGCTCACCTTTTCCCACTCAAAGACCTCATCTCCACGGGGAGGCTTTTTCTCCGCGGGATAGCCGACCCCTATGATGCAGAGGACGCGGTAGTTTTCCGGAATCCTCAAGAGCTCCCTCACGTACTCCTCGGCCGTTTTGTCCTCATCGTGCATCCTGTTCCTTATCTGCACCCAGAAGGAGCTCAGCCCTAGGTCGAACGCTGCCAGCTGGATGTGTTCAGCGGCTATGCTCGCATCCTCCACCCAGACGTCGCTCCGGCTTTCGTCCGCCGTGACAACTATCGCCAGAGGGGCCGTTGCGAGGCCGGAAGCGCCAAGCTTCGCCTTCGAGAGGGCCTTAAGCTTTTCCTCCTCGTCCACCACTATGAAGTGCCAGGGCCTCCTGTTGAAGGAACTGGGCGAGAGGAAAGCTGCCTCAAGGAGCTTCTCAACGAGCTTTTTCGGAACGGGCTTGTTCTGGAACCTCCTAACACTCCTCCTCTTTCGAAGGACTTCAAAGAACTCCATGCGATCACCTCACGTTTTCGGTTTTAGAAGCATCAGATAGTGGTACTCAAGCTCCCTGTATTTCACCAATTCGAAGTTTTCGGCAAGTCTGAGAATATCCTCTGGGGAGAGCCTCTCCTCCACAGGGGGCCCAAAGGGCATCGGCTCCTTCTTCCACTCGGCCACGAGGATGAACGCCTTTCCAGCCCAGCGGAGGTACTCCCTCGGATTCTCCATCTCGTGGAGAACGCTGGAGAAAACTGCCAGGTCAAAGTCTCCTATGTCAGGGGGCTCCTCAGTAACTATTACCTCCACGTTCGTTATACCCTCCCGTCTGAGCCTGTCCTCAAGCTTCTCCGCCATTTTTGGACTCGCCTCTATGGCATAGACCTTTTTGAAGGCTTTTGCCAGCGGGACTGTTAGGTAGCCGGTACCGGCGCCAACGTCTACAGCGGCTTCCCTTTGAGGAACTTCGCCGACGGCGAACTCTATTGCCTTCTCCGCCGGAAAGACCTTCCTCCTCCATTCGGAGTCCAGCACAGGTGCATGTTCGGGACTGAAGCGGTGCATTTTAATCCCCTGTGTGGGTTAACCTAGGGCATAGAAATCTTTTTTGGTTGGTTCTGAGGGGGGCGTCCTGTACAAAATGCAACCTTTGGTTTCCAAAACCCTTTTTTACGGCCTGTAAAAAATCTTTAGTGGTGAGGCACGATGGAGATAAGGATGGACTTTTCGAGGCACTTCCCGATCATAGGAATCGAGGGACAGAGGAAGCTGAGCGAGAGCACGGTAGCGGTGGTCGGGGCTGGAGCCCTGGGGAGCTGGGAGGTCTACTTCCTCCACAAGCTCGGTGTGGGGAAGATAATCGTCATAGACAGGGACTTTGTGGACGAGAGCGACCTTCCCAGGACGGTATACACCAAAGAGGACGTCGGAAAGCCAAAGGTGGAAGTTCTGAAGGAGCGCTTTGGAGTCACCGGACACTTCGAGGATTTAAACCCTGGGACGGTGGGTCTCCTCGACGAGGCCGACCTGATAATCGACGGGACGGACAACATCTACACGAGGCAGGTGATGAACGACTATGCAATAAAGACCGGAAAGCCGTGGATTTACGTCGGTGTCCTCTCAACCTACGGCAACATAATGCCGATAATCCCCGGAAAGACCGCCTGCTTCCGCTGTCTGATGCCAAAGCTCCCCGAAAGGCCTTTGCCGACCTGCGCGATAGCCGGAATAATGAGCTACGTCCCGAGCTTCGCGGCATCGCTGGCCGTTGCCCTGGCGGCAAAGATTCTGCTCGGCGAAGAAGTTGAAAGCGAGCTGTTCTTCTTCGACCTCAAGAGCATGGACTTCGAGAAGGTCAAAATCCCAAGGAGGGAGGACTGCCCCGCCTGTGTGAGGAGAGAGTTCACCTTCCTGGAGAAGAGGATAAAGATAGAGCGCATGTGCGACGGCTCCATACAGGTGACGCCGCCCATGCCCATGAGCATAAACCTCGACGAGTTCGCGGAGAGGCTTGAGAAGCTCGGCATTGAGTACCTGAAGACGAGCCAGTTCATTCAGTTCGAGGACGACTACGCCGAGATACTGGTGTTCAAGACGGGCAGGATGGTAATCCGCGGTGCCGAAGACGAGAAAGAAGCCAAGAACTTCTTCGCCCGCTACCTGGGTGGTTGAAGTGATAATCGTGCGCTACGGCGAGGTCGGCATCAAGGGCGGCAAGAGGAGGGAGTTCGAGAGGAAGCTGAGGGACAACATACTCGCCGCTCTGAGGAGGAGGGGGGTAGACGGGAAGGCGAGGATAATCAGGGGGCGGATACTGGTCGATGCCCCCGACGAAACGGCCCAAATAATCGCCAAAGTCCCCGGCGTCGTCTCTGTGTCCCCTGCGAAGGAGATGGAGTACGAAGAGGTTCCAGCATACCTGAGGGGGGCTCTGAAGGGACTGAGTCCAAAAAGCTTCAAGGTCGAAACCCAGAGGCTCGACAAGACCTTCCTCAAGACCTCAGTGGAGATAAACCGCGAGATCGGGGCATTTATCGCTGAGAACTTCGGCTGGAAGGTCGACCTCAAAAACCCCGAGCTCGTTGTCGGGATAGAGATAATAGCCGGGAAGGCGCACGTGTTCCTCGAAAAGCTCAGGGGCGTTGGCGGCCTGCCGGTTGGCACGCAGGGAAAGGTCGTCGTCCTGCTCAGCGGCGGCATTGACTCACCCGTTGCCGCTTTCCTCATGCTCAAGAGGGGTGCAGAGGTCATCGCGGTGCACTTTGACCAGGGGCTGAACGCGAGAAACGTCGTCGAGAAGGTCGTAGACATACTTGAGGACTACTCCCCCGAGCCGATAGAGCTCATAGTCGAGAACCACTTCGAGATACTGAAGCCCTACGTCAGGGCCCTCATCAGGGCGAGAAAGCAGGAGTGGACGTGCGTCGTCTGCAAGGTGGCAATGCTGAGGCGCGCCGCTGAGATAGCGAGGGAAAGGGGCGCCCTCGGCATAGTGACCGGCGACAGCCTCGGACAGGTTGCCAGTCAAACCCTCTCGAACCTGTATTTTGAGACGATGAGCGTCCGCTTCCCGGTTCACAGGCCCCTTCTCGGCATGGACAAGGAGGAGATAGTGGCGATAGCCAGGAGGATCGGGACATACCAAGCTTTCCTTGAGTACCCCTACTGCGACTGCCCCTTCCGGCCGGAGAGGGTCGTCACGAGCGGGAAGCTTGAGGAGTTTCAGCGCGTGCTTGAGGTGCTGGAGCGGGAGGGGCTGGTATGAGGAAAGCTTTTAAAGTAACCGGGTGTAACTATACCCGGAGGTGGTGGAGATGCTGAGCGAGAGGATGCTGAAGGCCCTCAACGAACAGCTGAACAGGGAGCTTTATTCGGCCTACCTGTACTTTTCGATGGCGGCCTACTTCGAGGACATGAACCTGGAGGGATTTGCGAACTGGATGAAGGCACAAGCTGAAGAGGAGCTTGGCCATGTCCTGAGGTTCTACAACTACATCTACGACAGGAACGGCAGGGTCGAGCTCAAGGCCGTCCAGGAACCGCCCAAGGAGTGGGACTCACCGCTTGCTGCCTTTGAGGCCGCCTACGAGCACGAGCAGTTCATAACCAGACACATACACGAGCTCGCCGCCCTCGCTGAGGAGGAAAAGGACTACTCAACGAGGGCCTTCCTCGAGTGGTTCATCAACGAGCAGGTCGAGGAGGAGGCAAACGTCAAGAAGATAGTGGACAAGCTCAGGTTCGCCAGGGACAGCCCGCAGGTCATATTCATGCTCGATCAGGAGCTCGGCCAGAGGCAGCCCCAGCTTCCGGGACTCCTTCTTCAGGCGGGAGGCTGAAGTTCCCTTTTCCAGCTTTTCTCTGCCACGATGGAAATACACAGTTCTGCGAAGAAAGGTTTTAAAAGTGTACTTTTCTACCCAACCCCGTGTATAAAAAGAACGGTGATGCTCATGCTGAAAGTGAAAAATCTCCATGTTAAGGTTGCCGATAAAGAAATCCTCCGGGGAGTGGACTTTGAACTCGCATCGGGCGAGCTCCACGTCGTCATGGGACCAAATGGGAGCGGGAAGTCCACTCTGGCCCTAACAATCGCAGGACATCCCAAATATGAGGTTGTTAACGGGAGGATAGCTTTTGAAGGTGATGACATAACCGGGGCAAAGCCAGAGGAGAGGGCCAGAAAAGGGATCTTTCTGAGCTTCCAGCACCCGGTAGAGGTCGAAGGGGTGAAGATTATACAGTTCCTTCAGAGGGTGCTCAAGAATCTGAGGGGCATCGATGAGGTTGAGGCCTATGACATGATATTCAGAGCGGTTCAGGAGCTTGGCCTTGAGGGCTCAATTCTCTCCAGGGAGCTCAACGTAGGCTTCTCCGGCGGTGAAAGGAAAAAGCTGGAGATGCTTCAGGCTTATCTCGTAAAGCCAAAACTGCTGATCCTCGACGAGCCGGACAGCGGAGTTGATGTGGATTCCCTCAAGGTAATCGCCGGAGTAATAGCCAAGCTGCACAGCGAGGGAACCTCAATCCTCCTCATCACGCATTACGGCAGGATACTGGAATACCTGAACCCCCAGAGGGTGCACGTGCTGAAGGACGGAAAGCTGGTGGTCTCCGGCGGAATGGAGCTTGTAAAGCTCATAGAGGAGAAGGGATTCGCGGCGGTGGATGCTGATGGCACAGCGGTCAAGGCTTGAGGAGATACTCAAAGCCGGTTCCCTTGAGGAAATCCTCGGCACCGCCGTCCCGTACCCCAAGGAGATAGAGCTCAAAGGAGAACTGACAAGGGACATGATCGAGGAGCTTTCGAGGATAAAGAACGAGCCGGAGTGGATGCTCAGGCACCGCCTGAAGGCCCTTGAGCTGTTCCAGAAGCTCCCGATGCCAAGGTGGGTCGTGGGCATAGAGGAGCTCGACCTTGAGAATCTTACCCTTTACTCCAAGCCCGAGATTGGGAAGGAAGTGAAGGACTGGGAGGATTTGCCAGAGAACATAAGGGCAACTTTCGAGCGGTTAAACATTCCGGAAATAGAAAAAAGATTCCTCTCAGGACTTACCGCTGTTTTTGACAGCGAGAGCGTCTACTCCCAGCTCAAAGGGGAGTTCGAAAAGAAGGGCATAATCATGCTCCCGATGGAGGAAGCGGTTCAGAAGTATCCGGATATGGTGAAGAAGTACTTCGGCAGGGTCTTTCCGGCAGGGGAGCACAAGTTTTCCGCTTTACACCACGCCCTCTGGAGCGGTGGGGTCTTCGTTTACGTGCCGAAGGGAGTTAGAATTCCCTTCCCGGTCGAGGCTTTCTTCGTCATAGGCTCTGCGTTGGAGGGTCAGTTCGAGCACACGCTTCTGGTTGCGGATGAGGGGAGCTACATACACTTCATTGAAGGCTGCAGCGCGCCGATGTACAAGGGCTTCTCCTTCCACGACGGCATGGTTGAGATTTACGCCCACAAAAACGCCACCGTCAAGTTCACCACGATACAGAACTGGAGCCGCAATGTGATAAACTTCAACAACAAGCGTGCCATCATAGAGGAAAACGCCTACGTCGAGTGGATAGAGGGCAGCATCGGCAGCCAGATAACCTACACCTACCCATCGAGCGTCCTTAAGGGTGAGGGAGCGAGGACGGCTCAGTACGTAGTCTCGCTCAGCAACGGGCCCTTCATGAAGGATACCGGCGCTAAAACCTGGCACCTGGCCAAAAACACGAGCTCGAAGATAGTCTCCAAGAGCATAAGCGCCAACGGCGGGATAAACATCTACCGCGGGCTGGTGAGGATCCTCAAGGGCGCGAAGAACTCCACTGCCACAGTCTCGTGCGATTCGCTCATCCTCGACGAGGAGAGCAAGGCATACACCTATCCGCACAACCAGAGCGACGAGCCCACAGCAAGTATAATCCACGAGGCAACGACCGGGAAGCTCGGCGAGGACAAGCTCTTCTACATGAACTCGCGCGGTATAAGCGAGGAAGAGGCGAAGAGCCTCATAGTTCTCGGCTTCATCAGCGAAATCCTTGAGGGACTGCCCTTCGAGTACGTGGAGGTGCTCAAGAAGGTCATAGAGCTTGAGTTCAGCGAGGTCGGGGGTGTTGGTTGATGTTCATTGAGAGGGAAGCACTCGAAAGGCTAACCTACCAGAAGTACGGCGACAGCCCAACCATAAAGAGCTACACCAAGTGGAAGCTCTTCGAGAAAAACTCACCGCTCAGACTTCCCACCGAGGCGGAAGCCAAGAACGTTCCGATAAAGGGGCACGTCGTTTTATCGGGAAGCGAGGCCGAGTTCAGCCTTCCGTCCGGCGTTGAGCTGAGCGAGGGGACGCTGGGCCTTTCTCAGTCCGAAGAGTCGAGAATCCTCGGCTTCCACTTCTACGCCCTCAGGAAAGCGTACAGGCTGAGGATTACCAGAGACCTGGTGGAGCCCCTCGTCATAGTCTCCCACCTCTCAGCTAAGGCATTCATCAGCCACCACATAAGCATCGAGGCCGAGAACGTCAGGGCCCCGATAATAATCTACGATTTAGCTAAAGAAGGGACTAAATCCCTCGTGGTCGAGCTCAAAGCTAAGAACGCCGAGCTTGAGGTTCTGACCGTTGGAAGGCACAGCTCTTTATCCCACTACCTCCTCAGGGCAAGCCTCGGGGGAGGAACCAGAGTTAAGGCATTCACGGTCATAAGCGCCGGGGAGATGAGCCACCACCGCGAGGACTACTCCCTTGAAGGGGCAAAGAGTGAGCTGATACTCAGGGGCATGCCCATAGCCATTGGAAGCTCGGTGGATTACATCACCAACGTCCTCCAGTACGGCGAAAAGACGGTGAGCGAGACGAGGGTTCACGGCTTTTCATACGAGAACGGCTGGACGGTTCACAGGGGGGTTGCGAAGGTCTTTGAGAGCGCCAGGAACTCATCGAGCGGTGTGGTCTCCCAGATAACCATAATGGACGAGGGTTCACTCGGCGTCAGCGTGCCGATGCTTGAGGTCGACACCGGCGAAATCGAGTCGGCCTTCCACTCCTCGGCGGTGAGGCAGTTCGACGAAGATGCGCTCTTCTACCTGAGGTCGAGGGGACTCGACAGCGACGAGGCAATGAGCCTCTTCGTCCACGGCATTGGAGAGGCTTTGAGCAGTCACCTCGAAAGGCTCCGCGGCAAGGCCCGGGGGAACGTCGGGGAGCTCATAGAGGGGCTTCTCTGATATTTCATACTTTTTTAAGTTTTGATTTTCGGGAAAACTTTTATTTTCTCTGAGTCAAACTGATGTTATGATGAGGCATCTCAAATACTCCGGAATAGCCGGCGTTGTAGTGTACTGGCTCTTTGTGGCTTGGAGCATAAGCAGGAATCCATGGTTTTCCTTCTGGAAAAACGCCCTCAGCGACCTGGGTTCGCCAGAGATGGCACGCGCTTCATGGATATACAACTACGGCCTCATTGTCACGGCGATTTTCATGCTCGCCTTCTCGGTCTATCTGATAATCTCGGCGAAAAACAAGCTCCAGACAGTTGGAGGTGCCTACATCAGCATCTCAGCAATGTTTCTCGCACTCATCGGGGTCTTCCACGCCGGCACGAGGCCCCACTCCTTCGTCTCGACCTACTTCTTCGTCCAGTTTTTCCTGGGGATGCTCCTCTACGGAGTGGGTTCGGAAGATAAGGCCATCCGGTATGGTTCCGTCCTGCTCTTCGCACTCGCCCTGCTGGGAACCTTTATTCACTGGCCCTCGGTGGCGCTGATAGAGACCTACGAGATAGTCCTGATAATGGTTTTTATGCTGATGTGGCCAATCTTTCAGGAGGGGCGGAAAAAATAATAAATGAAAACCCATCAATCGTCTTTTTCCTTTCTCTTGGTGGCATTCTTTATCAAAGGCTCCCCTATTGTGCCGATGTAATACTGCTGGAGTACTTCATAATCCCTTTCAGTGTGCTCGTTGAAAAAGACCTCAGTCGCATTGGTGCCGCAGTATTTCAGTATTGCATCCCTGCCGCCGGGGTGGGTGTCTATCAGCGACGTGACGTTGTAGACCCTGTTTTCGACTACGACCCAGCAGTCGTTTTCGCTGCTGTGCTTTGCGACCTCTTCGAGGGTCAGAACCGTGCTGGCGGAGACGCTCGGGGGCACAGAGAGGCTCCCCTGGGGGATCAGCCAGGAAACAACCAGCACCGCTATCCCAATCGTCCACACCGATAGCACTGCTTTCCTGACCCCTGGCCTCTTCAGGCTCTCGAACCTTCCGAGGGCTATGTATATGCCCGCCGCTGCGTGGGCGTAGAACAGGGGGATGAAAAGGTACGACGCTATGGTGTGGGCTCTCCTGGCAGTTTCGTAGCTCATCAGCGACCCAAGGGTTGACGTCGGATCGTTCATTGCCAGGCCGGTTGCCACCAGCACCAGGCTTACCGCTATCAGCAGCTCCCCCGATGCTATGAGCACTTTGGTTACGCGCTTCACCCTTCCACCTCAGCACTCTTTGCAGGTACTTATACCCAGGAGTTTATAAATTGCACAGAAGCCGGTAAGTCCGGTCACCAGTGCTATAAGTCCAACTATCAGAAGCACGGTCTCGTAGGGCACGTTCATGCCCGCCCAGAGGCCGAGAAGGACAATGCCTATCACTATTCTGAGGATCCTGTCTACGGTCCCCTCGTTCTTCTCCATCAAAATCACCTCGATTTTTAGAAAATTTCGAAATGGTTATATTTATTTCCCAGGAAAATGAAGATAGAAGCCTTCAAAATGAAGGTGATTTTATGGACGAACGCGACCTGCTGATATACCGCCTGCTGAGGAAGAACGGCAGGATGAAGGTGTCCGAGATAGCGAGGGAGCTGGGGATAAGCCACCCCTCCGCGAGGGAGAGGCTTGAAAAGCTGGAGAGGCGGGGGGACTTAAGGGTTCAGGCACTGCTGAACATCAGGAAGAGGAACTTTGTCTCCGCGGTGGTGAACCTCAAGGTTCGGAGCATGGACGAGGCCGAGAAGCTGGCCGATGTTTTTGCAAGGTGCCCGAGAACGGTCTTCGTCGCCACGACAACCGGTAAGTACAACCTAAACCTGGCTCTCATAGCGGAGAGCTACTCTGCCCTTGAGGCTACCATAGAAAACACGATACGGCCTATGGAGTCGGTTAAGGAGATGGACGTCTCCCTCGGTTCGTCTCCGGCCTATCCAGAGTTCGTTGACTTCAAGCTGGAGCCGACGAGAAAAGTTGCCCCCTGCGGGAAGGTCTGCACGGAGTGCTACATCTACGGCAAGAAATGTATGGGCTGTCCGGCGACGGTCTATTTCAGGAAAAGGCTCCTGAGGTGAACACCGGGTGGAATGACTTTCCATTTTGCAGGTTTTTGTTTGCTTGTTTTCTGGAGGTAAGGGAAGGCATATTCTTTGAATTTTTCAGAAATATGTCCGAATCTCGAATGAAACAGGTTTGAACTGCTGTGCATCTGTGGAATCCGAAGTCATTTTCGGACGGGGCTTTCGAATTTTCAATTTGGCAAAAATAAAGTTCATAAGGTCTTCCGAGAGATGTTAGATTGGCCTAAAGATTTTGGAGGTACGTATCATGGATATAGGTGCTTTCCTAATAACATTCAGAGAGGCCCTTGAGGCGGCCATAATAGTGGCGATAATAATAGCATACCTACGAAGAACCAACCGGGCAAACCAGATAAAGGATGTGTGGATAGGAACCGCCCTTTCAGTTGGCGTCAGCGTCCTCCTTGGAATTGGCATACTGAAGTTCTACGGGGGCCTGGCTGAGAAGGAGCTCTTTGAGGGAATAGCCTCGTACCTGGCGGTGATAGTCCTAACCAGCATGATATACTGGATGGCAACCAAAGGAAGGAACATCAAAGCCGAGATAGAGGGCAAGGTGAGCAGATCAATAGCCCCCCTGGCTCTAATAGGATTCACATTCATCGTTGTCTTCAGGGAGGGGCTTGAGACGGTTCTCTTCCTCACGCCCTTCATGACCCGGAACCTGACCGGAACGCTCCTCGGTCTCGTGGCCGGATTGGCGGGGGCGCTCGTGCTGGCGTACCTGATATACGGTGTGGGAATGCGCATAGACCTGAGGAGGTTCTTCTACTTCAGCTCAATACTGCTCGTGTTCGTCGCCGCTGGCCTTGCGGGCTACGGCACTCACGAACTTATCGAGTGGGCTGAGGAGGAGGGCTATTCCTTGGGCGTCTTTGCGAGCACCGCCTACAATCTGGGGATTCCATCAGATAGCATCTGGCACCACAACGGGGCTATTGGTTCGGTCTTCGCGGTGCTCTTCGGCTACTCCGTGAGCATGGAGTGGGGCAGAGTGGTAGTCCAGTTCGGCTATCTCATAACGGCCCTCTACCTCGTGCTCAGGGCCTACGGCAAGGGGCCGGCACTGAACCGCGAGAAAAAGGCCGCGGAGAGCGCGGCCTGAGTTATTCATTTTTGGCCCGCAATGAATAAAAAGGGTGAAATTGATTTCAGCTTAGGTGTGGAGGATGAATGTGGATGGCTTCAGGAGGATAGCCCTCGTTGGAGCAAGCCCTAACTCGGACAAGTACGGAAACATAATCCTGAGGGATTTGATGGGAAAGGGCTTTGAGGTTCTTCCGGTTAATCCCAAGTATGACGAGATTGAGGGACTAAGATGCTACAGAAGCGTTCGGGAACTTCCAAAGGACGTTGACGTTATAGTCTTCGTCGTTCCACCCCATGTGGGGCTTCAGGTCGCAAGGGAAGCCGTTGAAGCGGGTTTCAGAAGGCTCTGGTTCCAGCCGGGGGCGGAGAGCGAGGAAATTAGAGAATTTTTGGAGAGTCAGGGTGTGGAGTACAGCTTTTATAGATGCATAATGGTGGAGACGTAGGTGATGGGGATGGAGTTTTACTATGTTAAGAAATTTGAAAAGGATCTGGACGAGCTCTGGGAGGAGCTCAAAGGGAAGGTGGAGGAAGAGGGGCTCCTCATAGTGGGTGAAAGGATCCCCGTGAGCATAGTGGAGAGGGAAGATGGCATAGTGGCGGACTACCACGTGCTCTTCATATGCGACCGCGATGTTGTGGCGGAGCTCGTCAAACTTGACCCCAACATTGGGGCTTTAATGCCGTGTACAGCGTTTGGCTATGTCAGGGAAGATGGTGTTTACATAGGCATTGGACTTCCAAGCGTTGCCTGGCGAATCGCCGGAGAGGAAGTTGTGGAGCTCACGAGACCTATGGAGGAGAAGCTCAGGGCGATAATAGATTCGCTATGAGTTTGTTAATTTTTAAAGTTCAATCATCTCTCTATTCTCACTTTGGAAAGAATAAGAACAATAAGCTTTCATGCTTAGTTTAGACTGGTGATTCAAATGGCGAAAGTCGTCTTAAACATTAAAAATATGAGCTGCGGGCACTGTGCCATGACAATTAAGAGGGCACTGGAAAAAATCGGGGCCAAGGCAGAGGTTAGCCTGAAAGAGAAGAAAGCGGTTGTTGAATACGATGAATCAAGGCTCAGGGTTGAGGATTTGATTAACGCTGTCTCAAAGTTCGGATACGAAGCGGAGGTGGCTTGAATGCCGATTGATCCGGTCTGCGGGATGGAGGTAAGCGAGGACACAGGGCTCAAGGTCGAGTACGGCGGGAAGGTCTACTACTTCTGCTCCCCGGGGTGCAAGGCGGAGTTCGAGGCAAACCCGGAGAAATACATCGGAATGGAGGGCATGAAAGACCATCACCACTCCCACGGGGGCCACGGCCACTCCCACCACAGCCACCACAGGGGGCACCGCAGGGGCGGATGTGGCCACATGCACTTCTGACCCTTTTTAACATTTTAAGGGGCCGTTGGTATGAAAGAGTATGATTTTCTCATTGTTGGAGGCGGAGCCGCCGGTTTTGCCGCTGCCCTGAGGGCCAACGAGCTCGGTGCAAAGACGCTTATGGTCAACAGGGGGCCGATAGGCGGCACCTGCGTTAACATTGGCTGTGTTCCAACGAAGTATCTCTTAACCGCTCTGGAGCTCAGGAAAAGGGCCCTAACGCACCACTACTCCGGTCTGAGCTTCAGGGTTGAGGAATTCGATTTTAGGAAGCTGTTGGAGGGAAAAGACGAGCTCGTGAAGTTTCTCAGGAGAGAAAAGTATGAGAAGGTTCTGGAAAGTTTGGAGAACGTTGATTACGTTGAAGGATCAGCTAAGTTCATCTCAAACCGCGAAGTCCTTGTGAACGGCGAGAAGGTTGGGTTTAGGAAGGCCCTCATTGCGACAGGGGCAAGGGCGAGGATTCTGCCCATAAAAGGAGTGGAGAATGTCAGGGACAGGATTTTAACGCACGTCGAGGCCCTTGGGCTTAAATATCTCCCGGAGTCGGTTGTGATTATCGGCGGAAGAGCGCAGGCGCTGGAGTTTGCCCAGATCTTTGCGAGGGCCGGGGCAGAGGTGACCATACTCCAGAGGAGCGTCAGGATAATGCCCCGGGCGGAGCCCGAGCTGGCAATAGAGCTTGAGGACATCTTAAGCCAGGAGGGCATTAACGTGAACACCTCCGTGAGGATAAAGGCTCTTGAGAGGGCCGGCGGCAGGGTTAAAGTCCATGCAGAGGTTGATGGAAAGGAAAGGACATTTGAAGGAGAGTACCTTTTCTTCGCGGCCGGAAGGGAGCCCAACACTGAAGGGTTGGGTCTTGAGAACACGGACGTTAGAACCGACGGGAAGGGCTTTGTGATCGTGGATAAAACGCTTAGGGCGGGCCAAAACATCTACGCCGCCGGAGATGTCATAGGTGAGCCCATGCTGGAAACCGTCGCCGCCAAGGAGGGCTTTACCGCGGCGGGGAACGCCCTTGAGGGCAGAAACGTTGAAATGGACTACAGGGTAGTGCCGAGGGTCGTCTTTACGGACCCGCAGCTTGCAAGCGTCGGGCTGACCGATGGGGAGGCGCAAAAGGTCGCGAAGTGTCTGTGCAGCACGGTGGAGTTCTCGAACGTCCCGAAGGCCCTCATCACCGGCGAGGAGAGGGGACTCATAAAGATGGTGGTCGATGCCAGAACGAAGGAAATCCTCGGGGTTCATATCCTCGCCAACAACGCCGCCGAGATGATCCACGAGGCGGTGATGATAATAAGGAACAGGATGACTGTGGATGAGGTCACAGACACCCTCCACGTCTTCCCGACTATGAGCGAGGCCATAAAGCTCGCCGCGCTCTCCTTCAAGGGGGACGTATCAAAAATGCCGTGCTGTGCGATGTGAAGAATCTTTGAACCGTGTGATTCGGTGCTATCTTCTTTCTTTTCGTGTGAATCAACCTTATAAGGCTTTTTTTCAAGGATAATACATGACCCACCACTACGGCTATGTGAGCGCCCTCTCGGCGGCACTGCTCTTTGGAATAAGCTCGACGCTGAATAAAATCGCCCTCAGAAATGTTCATCCGCTGGTTGTGGCGGGAAGCATTTATCTGACAGCTGGAATAGTCTTAATGCTCCTTCGCTTCACGCCGCTTAAGGATAAAATCCTCAAAAGGCTTGAATTTAAAGCTGAGACGCAGGAGTTTTTCTCAAGGCAAGACCTCCTGTTGCTGGCGCTTATAGTTCTCTTTGGTTCTTTTTTGGCTCCTCTTTCGTTCATGTTCGGTTTAAATAAAACGACGGCCGTTAATGCGTCTCTCCTCCTCAATACGGAGACGCTCTTCACGGTTTTAATGGCCATTTTGGTATTCAAGGAGAAAGCTTCAAAGAAAAGCATTCTTGGAATTCTCTTAATCTTAATTGGAGCCGCTGTAATCTCGACGGAGAGCTTTGGAGAGGTGGAGCTGGCTAGGGGCATCCTTGGGAATATTCTAATAATCCTTGCGGGCCTATCATGGGCGGTGGACAACAATTTGAGCAAACTGCTGAGCGTTAAGAGGGATTTGCTGTTGGTAACCTCTCTAAAGGGCCTGTTTGGGGGGAGTGCGCTGTTAATTTTAGCTTCTCTAATTGGAATTCCCCTCTACATTCCTCTCCAGAGCATCCCCTACATACTGACGGCCGGTGCCTTCAGCATAGGCTTTTCCATCGTGCTGTTTTTATTTGCCCTCAGGGAGATTGGAGCCATGAAAACGGGGGCAATTTTTTCGACTTCCTCATTAATCGGCGCCCTCTTTGCCTTTCTGATCCTCGGGGAGAGCTTCACAGCGGTTAAAGCATTTTTCGGCGTTTTGATGTTCCTTGGGGTCTATATTCTCTCCATTGAGTGAGTTGCCACCAAAGGTTCATATATCCCGCCGCACACAGGAATAACCATGAAGCGCTCAAAATACATCCTCCTCTCTGCCGTGCTGTTCCTTCTCCTCCTCGTTTCGTTTGCCCATAGAAAGCCCGCCCTCTACCCCGGTGACATCAGGGGCTCGATTGTGGTGGAGGGCAGGGAGAGAACGTTTATCCTGCACCTCCCCGCAAACTTCTCCCGGGAGAAGTCTTTCCCTCTTGTCATAGCACTCCACGGCGGCGGTGGGAACGGGTACGATATGGAGAGGCTCACAAAAGGGGGACTCAACAGGCTGGCAGATGAGGAGGGCTTTATCGCTGTTTATCCCGATGCCGTCCGAAAGCACTGGAACGACGGGCGCAATCTTTCAGGGTACTACTCCCAAAGGGAGAACATTGATGACGTCGCCTTCATATCGGCGCTTATTGATTATCTCGTCGAGAACTACAACGCAAACGCGGGCAGGGTCTACGTCGCGGGCATGTCAAACGGCGGTTTGATGGCATACCGGCTCGCGTGCGAGGTTCCCGAGAAGCTGAGGGCAATAGCGGTCGTCGGGGTGCCGATGTCGGAGATGCTTTATGAGGAGTGCTCCTCCACCGTGCCCCTCCCCATCATGATAATCCTCGGAACGGACGATCCATTAGTTCCCTGGAACGGCGGCGAGCTCCACTTCGGGCCGGTCAAGCTTGGACGGGTGGTTTCCATCGAAAAGACGGTTGGGTACTGGGCGGTCAGGAACGGCTGCACCATAATGCACGGGCAGGAATACCTTCCGGATGCAGACCCCGAAGATGGAACGCGGGTCTGGGTTGAGAGGTACTCGAACTGCACCGATGAAGCTGAGGTCGTCCTTTACGGCATCGAGGGAGGGGGTCATACATGGCCTGGAGGGTATCAGTACCTCCCCGAAAGGATCATTGGAAAGACGAGCAGGGACATCGATGCGAATAAGATAATCTGGAGATTCTTTGAGGATCATGGACACCCTTAGGTTGCCTTTTCACTACAAAAACGTTATATAGAATGTAGTTCATCATGCTCTGAGGTGTTGGAAATGGTGGCGCCGAGTCCTCCCCCTGTAAGGGGAGTTTGGAGGGAAGGCAGGTCTTCTTTTGACCCTGGTCTTGTCGTAAAAGCCGTTGAAACTGTTAAAGCTGCGATGCCCCTCTTCGCCGCGGGGACACCTTTAATTAGAAGGGGGCCGGCAGGGGAGCTGCACGTTGACGTGCCCGTCATGTACATGAACTTTGCCATAGACAGAATCCACTACGACCCATATTCGGGGGCTCCTTCCCCAAAGGGGAGACCCGTAAGGGCATGGAGGGTTGAGGTTAATCCACAGGACGTCCAGCATGTCGTGGAAAATGCGTTAAAGGAGGCACACGTTATAGAGGCTGCCGAATACAGGGAACCCGAGGATGCGTGGGCTGTCCCGGTAGCATGGAAGGGCATCATAATAATGCACGTCAAGGTTTCCTATAACGGGGAGGAGATAATCCCGGACTACGGTCTCACAGAGGAGATAAGGAGATACATCATGTAAGGAGGCAGAGGATACGTCATTTAATCCCAGAGGGCTCTTTGAGCTGGTAAAACTTTACCTCCGGAGGGAGTGGTTTCTTAGCCTCCTCCTACTGCTCTATGTGGTTCTCTCGCTTGTAGACCCCTCTCTACCCGGAAGAAGCCTCAGGCTTGTGGATTATGAGAGCCTCGCGGCGATAATATCCCTCCTTGTGGTATCCAGAGGAATCGAGCTTTCGGGGATATTCAGCAGAGCTGCTCTGAGGCTGATTAATCTGTCAAAAGGTTCCGAGTGGAGGCTTGTTGCCCTGCTAACTCTCACCACGGCTGTTTCATCGGCGTTCATAATGAACGACACCGCGATGTTTATTTTTGTGCCCCTCGTGGTCATGATATCGAGAATTACGGGCATCCGCATGGGCAGAGCTGTAACGCTCACCGCCATAGCGGCCAATGCCGGCTCCGCTTTAACCCCTATAGGCAACCCCCAGAACATAATCATCTGGAGGACATATAAAATTTCGATCCATACGTTTGTCCTTAGCATGCTCCCTTATATAATCGTCTGGATGGGGATTCTGCTTTTATTTGTGCGTTTAACGGACAGCGGAAAGCATGTTCGGGTTTTTGCAGTGCCCAGAATAAGAATCAACAGGCTGCTGCTGGCAGCATCCGTGGGGCTTCTCATGGTGGATGTGGCTTCCATCCAGCTGGGTCATGCGTTCGTGGGTCTCGCATTAACCCTGGCCGTCCTGAGCCTCATAGGGAGGGAGGCGATACTGTCCATTGATGTTGCATTGATAGCCATTTTTGCCCTGATATTTGTGGACTTTGGGGAAATTTCGATCCTTGTAGCTTCTCTGAGCCACTCACTGATCCGGGGGAACTCTCTGGTGGTTCTTCTGGTGGGGGCGGGCCTGAGTCAGGCGACCAGCAATGTTCCTGCCACGGTCATGCTCCTTCCTGCGAGGCCTCCATGGATTCCGCTGACGCTCGGGGTAAACCTTGGGGGCAATGGGGTAATAATCGGTTCTCTGGCGAATTTTATTGCTCTCCGGATTTCCGGGACCGGAATGAGGGAATTCCACAGATACTCGCTCCCCTATTTTCTTGCTGCATTGGTGGTTACACTGCTTTTCTTCGTGATGTGATCCCCGCCTGTACCATCGTAAGGTTTATAAAACATTTGCACAACTGCTCAAATGTAGAGGTGATTTATGATGACGGAAGTGTGTAAGGTGTATGAGGAACATCTGGATAAAATACTAGAGGCACAGGCAAAAATTCCAGAGGAGGAGACCGTATTGGAAGTGGCGGACTTTTTCAACGCCCTCGGCAACCCGACGAGGCTTAAAATCCTGCTCGCGCTCATGGAGGCGGGAGAGCTCTGCACCTGCGACCTCTCGGCGATAACCAAGCTTTCAGTTTCGGCAATATCCCACCAGCTCCGCATCCTCAAGGACAGAAAAATCGTCACCTACCGCAAGGACGGGAAGAACGTCTTCTACCGTCTCGATGACGAGCATATAACCGAAATCCTGAAGGTTGCGTTAAAGCACATGGAGGAGTGAAGATGCCGAAGAAGTTCAAGCTTGAGGGACTCGACTGTGCGAGCTGCGCCTATGAAATAGAGGAAGCCCTAAAAAAGGAGGGCTTTGAGTTCGCGCTGGTGAACTTTGCCACCAAGGAGGCCGTGATAGAAGGCGACGTTGAGAAGGCTAAAGAGATAATAGAGAGGGTCGAGCCCGGAGTTAAGGTCATTGAGAAGGAGGAGCATGACCATGATCACGGACACGAGCACGGTGAAGGGGACCCCAGAAGGGCGCTCTACTTCATAATCCCGTCGCTCATGCTCTTTGGCATCGGGGTGGTGCTCCGTTATTACTACGGCATGGACAACGCCTTTGTGTTCGGAATCTTCACCGCCAGCTACCTTCTCGTTGGGTGGAAGGTTCTAAGGAGCGCCGTTGTTAATTCCATACACGGCAACCTCTTCGATGAGAACTTTCTCATCGCGGTGGCCACAGTGGGTGCGTTCCTCATCAGGGAGTACCCGGAAGGAGTTGCCGTCATGCTGTTCTACGTCGTAGGCGAGTTCTTCCAGGACATGGCCGTTGACAGGTCGAGGCGCTCGATAAAGGCCCTGCTCGCGCTCAAGGCTGAGTACGCGAACCTCCTGCAGGGGGATAGGGTAGTCCAGGTGAAGCCGGAAGAGCTGAAGGTGGGCGATATAATTCTGATAAAGCCCGGTGAAAAGGTTCCCGTTGATGGAGTGGTCATAGAGGGAACCTCGACGGTTGATACCTCCGCCCTAACCGGTGAGAGCGTCCCGAGGACGGTGAAGGAGGGGGAGGAGATTCTCTCCGGCATGCTCAACCTCAGCGGCGTCCTCAAAGTGAAGGTCGCCAAGGAGCTGAGGGAATCAACCATCTCGCGCATCCTTGAGCTCGTCGAGAACGCGAGCGCGAGGAAGGCCAAGACCGAGAAGTTCATAACGCGCTTCGCCCACTACTACACCCCCGCAGTCGTCGGGCTTGCAGCGCTCGTTGCCATCATTCCCCCGCTCGTCTATGGCGACCCCTTCTCAATCTGGCTGTACAGGGCTCTGGTGCTCCTCGTAATCTCATGCCCCTGTGCGCTCGTGCTGTCGATTCCGCTCGGCTACTTCGGCGGCATTGGAAGGGCCGCAAGGGATGGAATACTCGTCAAGGGCTCCAACTATCTCGATGCCCTTCACGGGGCTACCGTTGTCGCCTTTGACAAGACCGGAACGCTGACAAAGGGCGTCTTCAAGGTCACGAAAATAGAGACGAGGAACGGCTTCAGCGAGGAGGAGATAATAAGGTTCGCGGCTTTAGCGGAGGCCAATTCAAGCCATCCGATAGCGAGGGCGATAAAAGATGCTTATGGAGGGGATATCAAAGAAAACCTCATGGAGTACGAGGAGATAGCGGGACACGGCGTCAGGGCAGAGATAGACGGCGTCGAGGTCATGGTTGGCAACGACAGGCTCCTCCACAGGTTCAACATCGAACACGACACATGCCGCGTCAAGGGGACGGTGGCTCACGTTGTCATCAACGGAAAGTACGCCGGCTACATAATAATCTCGGACGAGATAAAGGAAGACGCTCCCTTGGCAGTAAAAGAGCTCAAGCGCCTCGGCGTTAAGAAGGTCGTGATGGTTACCGGTGACAACAAGGACGTCGCCGCTGAGATAGCGAGGCAGATTGGACTGGACGGGTTCTACGCGGAGCTTTTACCTGAGGACAAGGTTAGGGTCATTGAGGAGCTTGAGGTGGAGAAAGGCGATGGAAAGGTCGTCTTCGTCGGCGATGGAATAAACGATGCGCCTGTCCTGGCCAGGGCAGATGTTGGTGTCGCGATGGGGGCATTGGGCAGTGATGCGGCGATAGAGACGGCGGATGTTGTCATAATGGACGACAAGCCGTCCAAACTGCCAAGGGGCATCAGGATAGCGAGAAAGACGCAGAGGATAGTATGGCAGAACATAATCTTCGCCCTCGGCGTTAAGTTTGCCTTCATAAGCCTCGGAATCCTCGGAGAGGCTACGATGTGGGAGGCGGTCTTTGCGGACGTCGGCGTCGCCCTCATAGCGGTCTTCAACGCGATGAGAATACTGAGGTGATGGGATGCCGTGCCTCCGGCGTCCCTTTGTTTTTTCCCAATAGCCCGGACGGGACACATCGAGGCTCGTCACCACCGGCATCTATAGATACAGCAGGAATCCCCAAAACCTTGGGCTGTTGTTAATTTTCCTGGGGATATCGCTCGCGGGCAGATCCCTCCTCGCGCTTCTGCTCACGGCGGCGTTTGCAATCGGCTTCCATAAATACGTGGTGGAGCTTGAGGAGCCATACCTTGAGCGCGTGTTTGGGGAGGAGTACAGGAGGTATAAGGAGAGAACCCCAAGGTATCTTGGGCTTCCAAAAAAGCCGGAGGAAGTTTAAAATACAGGATGAGCGGATTTTCATACAGGGAGTTTGGATGCCATCGTATGTCCTCATGAGAATACTTGAGTCCTCCCCCGACAGATACGACAGGGGGATTGGAATCCTCACTCTGGGAAGGCTCGATGGGGTCTATGAGAGACTTACATCCTGCATAAAGCCGGGGCAGAGGGTTCTTGACATAGGTTGCGGGACGGGAGCGCTAACGATACGTGCCGCTATGCGGGGCGCACGGGTCAAGGCCATCGACATCAACCCGCGGATGCTTGAAATTGCGGGGAAAAAGATAGAGGAGGCGGCACTCACGCATAGGGTTGAGCTCTGTGAGATGGGGGTTGCGGAGCTTGACACCGAGGCCGCGGAGAGCTATGATGCCGTGATGGCGGGGCTCTGCTTCTCCGAGCTGAGTGAGGACGAATTACGCTATGCCCTGGGGGAGATAATGAGAATACTGAAACCCGGAGGCCTCCTGTTGATTGCGGATGAGGTCGTGCCCCGCAGTCCGTTGAAGAGGGTTATAACACTCCTAATCAGGCTTCCGCTCCTTTTAATCGCCTACCTCCTCACCCAGACCACGACGGGGGCGATAAAGAATCTTCCCGAGAAGGTGGAGGAAGCGGGCTTTATCATGGAGTCCATGAGGCTGAGCCGGATGGAGGACTTTGTGGAGATAGTCGCGAGGAAGCCCGGGGGATGAGGATATGCTCCGCTACATGCTCATCAACATTGTGGGAACGCTTTTGAGGGGTTTTCCCCTCCCCTGCAAAACGGGGCTCGTCAGGATAGGCAACCCCGGCAGGAATTCACCCGTTTTCCTCACGGGCAACTACTGCGTAACGGTTGAGCGCGTGAAGAGGGTTCTTGAAAAGAGCGGTATTGACTGCTACCTCCTCATCGCCAACAGCAGGGGCATAAACGTGTGGTGCTCCGCGGCCGGCGGGCATTTCACAAACCATGACGTCATTTCGGCGTTAAAGACGAGCGGAATTGAAAGGCTCGTGAACCACAGGCGCGTGGTGCTCCCCCAGCTTGCCGCGGCGGGCATCGAGGCGAAAGTAATAGGGGAGAGGACGGGGTGGAGCGTGATATGGGGCCCCGTTTATGCAAAAGATATCCCCAAATTCGTTGAAAATGGCTATAAAAAGTCCCCGAAAATGCGGGAGGTTGAGTTTCCGGCGGTGCAGCGGGTTGAGATGGCGGTTATGTGGGCGTTTCCCTTTTCAATAATCGTCGCTCTCCTTGCGTTTTTCCTCTGGCGCAGTGCTGTGCTCCCCCTTTTCATTCTCAGCTGGCTGCTGCCCTTTTTGATCTTCATCTCATTTCCCGTGTATTCCGGATTGCTGGCCCGTGGGAAGAAAAAAGCCGGATTGAGCAGATACACCATTATCTTTGACTTCAGCAGGCTTCCACTCATCATGGAGGGGGCTTTCCTCCTTCTCCTCGCGGCGTATGGTCTCTTCACGGGAAATTTGAGCTTTGACTTCATCCTCCGCTGGGGTTTCGTGTCCTTCGTCATGGTCCTTCTCGTGAGCATCGATTTAATGGGCAGCACCCCTGTTTACAAGAGCGGCCTCCATGAGGAGCGCCTCTTAAGGGTGGCTCTGGACGAGGAAAAATGCACGGGCTGCGGGGTATGCGTGCAGGTGTGCCCGAGAAACTGCTATGAGATTGATGGAATCGCCCGGATGCCCCGCGCGGGGAAATGCGTTCAGTGCGGTGCGTGCATCGTCCAGTGTCCCTTTGATGCCCTCTTCTTTGAGAGCCCCGATGGGAGGATAATCCCTCCAGAGACGATTAGGAAGTTCAAGCTGAACCTCATGGGGAGGCGGCTTGTGAGGGTGTGAGCATGAGACTGGCTACTTCTGACTTCTTCATGTTAAAAAATTAACCGCTTTTCGTTTTCCTCTCTGTCAAGAGCAACCTTATTAAGCATTGCAGTATAGTAAATATTGACTAAAGAAAAAGGTGATTTGAAATGAATGAAATGGGAAAAGGCAGTATGAAGGGCCGCCACGAGATGAAAGGTGGCTGCAAAGGCCACGGAAAGGGCATGCACAGAGGCCATGCCATGGAGAATGAGGAGTATGCATACGTGCGGGAGGTCGAGCTCGGATTTGACGAGACCGTTGAGCGGGTCAAGGAGGAGCTCAAGAAGGAAGGCTTCGGGGTTCTCAGCGAGATAAAGGTGGATGAGCTCTTCAAGGAGAAGCTCGACCTTGATATGGAGCCCTACGTCATCCTCGGCGCCTGCAACCCGAAGTTCTCAAGCGAGCTCATAGGCATAGACATCAACAGCGGCACATTCCTGCCGTGCAACCTCGTGGTGTACGTGAAGGAAGGGAAGACCTACGTGAGCCTGCTGCTCCCGACGAAGGCCATGAGCATAACCGGGAACGACGAGCTGCTTGAGGTCGCGGCGAAGGTTGAAGAGATACTTAAGGGTGTCGTTGACAGGGTTTGAGCTCCTTTTCTTTTCTTGAAGTTTTTGTTATCCGCCTGAAACGTTATATAGCCCCAGTCCCAGTTAATACAGGGTTTGCGGTCGGTCAAACATCACGGAGTTCATCTTTGCATAGTGGAAATGCTGAACCCGGAAAATCTGCAGAATTGCACCGAAAACATTAACAGGCACATCAGATGTTAAAATTAAAGCCGGAAGAGGTGGAGGGATTGAAATGCACATGGGGCATATATTCGATGATGATCTGGTGGAGGGTGCTGTTAAGCTTTTCATAGTCATCCTTTTCATCTCGCTCATATTTGGAAGGGCGGCGAGCTTCATAATATTCATCGTGATGGTCATGTGGTTTGGACACCTGATAAAACACCTGCTTAAGGACGTTTCCAAGTCAAAGAGAAGATACAAGTACCGCTATCCTAAACCCGCCCCCCCTGTCCCGAGGGAGGACATGAAGGAGCTCCTCCGGAAGTCTCTCATAGTTGATGTTCCGCCGAAGCTTCACGTGGGGGAGGAAGTTCCGGTTACCGTGGGCTTCAGGAATCTCCTACGGGGGACGATAAACGTTGAGGTCGACCTGGGCGACCTGGCGAGGTACTTCGAGCTCAGCTCAACGAGGGTCTACTTCAGGGCTGTCAGGCCCGGGGAGTACGTCTCGCAGACGCTGAGGGCAGTCCCCAGGAGCCCCGGAAAGGTAAGCGCCAGGGTAGCCGTCCGCTCAGGGGCGGTGAGTGCGAAGGTTAAGGTAAAAGCCGAGGTTCTCGAAAGAGTGGAGGATAGGGCGAAGGGTGTTCCTGTTCCGGCTGAGGGTCCGGCTTCCACCTCCCCCCGCACGCCGCTTGAAGAACTCTTTGCCAGATACCGGAAGGTTGAGCCCATAGGCGAGGGCGGCTTTGCAAGGGTCTACCGTGCGGAAAAGCACGACAGGAGCGTCGTTGCCCTAAAAGTTCCAATCAGCCTGACTGAAGAGGGGGGCAAAGCGTTCCTCAGGGAGGTCAGAAACTGGTCGCTCCTCAGCCACCCGAACATAGTCGAGCTCTACGACTACAACATATTTCCCGTCCCCTATCTTGAGATGGAGTACTGCGAGACGAGCCTTGCAAAGCTCGGAAAGCCCATGAGCCCCGAAAAGGCGGCGAGGATAATCTTCGACGTTGCGGAGGGCATTAAGTACGCCCATTCCAAAGGCGTAATCCACCGCGACCTCAAGCCGAGCAACATCCTGCTCAAGGGTGGAAGGGCCAAGGTGAGCGACTGGGGGCTCAGCAAGCTCCTCAAGGAGAGCAGAACGACCCGGGCTGTGAGCTTCACACCGCTCTACGCCGCTCCGGAACAGATAAGCTCCCGCTTTGGCGGAACAGATGAGAGAACCGATGTCTGGCAGATAGGGGCGGTTCTCTACGAGCTCCTGACCGGGAGGCCTCCCTTCGAAGGGGAGGACTTCGTCGAGGTGGCGTCGAAGATAACCCTTGAGGAGCCCGCCCCACCAAGCCAGCTCAACCCCGATGCGAAGCCCCTTGAGCCGGTCGTGATGAAGTGCCTCGCGAAGAGGAAGGAAGAGCGCTACCAGTCGGTTGAGGAGCTCCAGAGGGATTTGGCCGAGTTCCTCGGGAAGAACTACCGCGAGAACCTCAGCAAGAGCGTTTCAATCAACGACCTGTCGAGGAGCGCCTACTACGCGGGCGAGCTGTTCCTCCTGTACCTGAAGCTCAACGACCTTGTTAATGCACTCAAGTACGCCGACGATCTGGCACACTACGCGAGAGGAGACGTGAGAAAAGAGCTGTTGGCCCTGAGGGAGCAGCTCAGGCTCCGCCTTGAGAACGGCCTCGATGTTCCCGAGGAGCTGGTCGAGAAGGCGGAGATAATAGTGCACAGAATAAAGCTTGGATTCAGTGGCGCCTGATACGGCACCGCCAATTCAGCCGGCCGCAGGTTTTAAACCTGTAAAGATTTTGCGGGAAAGATGAAACGCTGAAGGCTATATATTCCCCCTCTTTTATTACTCCACATAAAATCGTGGGGCCGGAAATTTTTCAATTTTGCAGGCAGAAGCGTTAAATACTTTGCAATATTATAATTACTTTGGTGATGCGAATGGAAGAGGATGAGATGCACAAGGGACATGTGCATGAAGAAATGGAGTCCCACACAGAGATGGGCCATGAGATGGAGCATGAACATGGAAAGATGGAGGGCCACAAGCACTCCCACGCGGAGCACCATAAAATGATGATGGAGGATTACAAGAAGAGGTTTATTGTCTCCATGATACTGACGCTCCCGATACTGTTTCTGTCCACCATGATCCAGAAGTTCTTTGGATATACGGTTACATTTCCCGGTGACCACTACGTTCTCTTCGGTCTTTCGGCCATAGTGTACTTCTACGGCGGCTGGCCGTTCCTGAAGGGCATGGTGGATGAGCTGAGAAAGAAGCTCCCGGGCATGATGACGCTGATAGCCCTGGCAATCACGGTTGCCTTCTTCTACAGCGCGGCGGTAACCTTTGGCCTGCCCGGAAAGACCTTCTACTGGGAGCTGGCAACGCTTATTGACATCATGCTCATAGGCCACTACATCGAGATGCGCTCCGTTCTCGGCGCTTCAAGGGCCCTGGAGGAGCTCATAAAGCTCATGCCGACGGAGGCACACCTCGTAACGCCTGAAGGGGTGAGGGATGTTCCGGTCAGCGAGCTGAAGAAGGGCGACGTCGTTCTCGTCAAGCCCGGTGAAAAGATACCCTCCGACGGCATCATAGTTGAGGGGGAGACGAGTGTAAATGAGGCAATGCTGACGGGTGAATCAAAACCTGTCTATAAAAAGCCCGGAGACGAGGTTATCGGCGGTTCCATAAACCTTGAGGGTGCGATAAAGGTCAGGATAGAGAAGACAGGAAAGGACACCTACCTCATGCAGGTCGTTGAGCTCGTCAGACAGGCGCAGGAGACGAGGTCAAGAACCCAGGATCTGGCAAATAGAGCGGCTTTATGGCTTACGCTCATAGCAATAACCGCAGGAACGATAACCCTCGGCACATGGCTTTACCTCGGGGAGCCCTTTGTCTTTGCAATTGAAAGGATGGTTACGGTCATGGTAATCACGTGCCCGCACGCCCTTGGCCTGGCGGTTCCTCTCGTGGTTTCGGTCTCAACCTCAATCTCGGCGAGAAAGGGGATACTGATCAGGAACAGGGAAGCCTTTGAGAGGGCGAAGGACGTGCAGGTTGTTGTGTTTGACAAGACAGGGACGCTCACTGAAGGAAAGTTTGAGGTTACGGAGATAATCCAGCTGGGCGAGCTTGGAGATGAAGAGATTCTGAAGTACGCTGCTGCCCTTGAGGCCCAGTCAAGCCACCCCATAGCCCAGGGAATTGTTGAGAAGGCCAAGGAGCTCGGGCTTGAGCTTTACGATGTTGAGCAGTCCAAAGTTCTTCCGGGCAAAGGTGTCCAGGGCGTCATCAACGGAAAGGAAGTTCTCGTCGTAAGCCCGGGATTCCTGAAGGAGAACGGCCTGTGGAGGGAGGACGAGCGCGTTAACAGGGTTCTGGAGCAGGGCAAGACCGTTGTCTTCCTGGTCATCGATGGAAAGCTCGCAGGTGCTCTGGCTTTAGCGGACAGGATAAGGCCCGAATCAAGGGAGGCCGTGAAGAGGCTCCACGAGATGGGCATAAAGGCATACATGCTCACCGGCGACAACGCCAAGGTTGCGAAGTGGGTTGCTGAGGAGCTCGGCCTCGATGGGTTCTTTGCAGAGGTCTTGCCCCACCAGAAGTCGGAGAAGATTAAGGAGCTCCAGGAGCAGGGTTACACGGTGGCAATGGTCGGCGACGGTATAAACGATGCCCCGGCTCTGATTCAAGCTGATGTTGGAATAGCCATCGGGGCAGGAACTGACGTGGCGATAGAGAGCGCCGACATAATTCTCGTCAAGAACGACCCGAGGGACGTTATAACGGCAATACACCTCGCAAGGGCTACCTATAAGAAGATGGTTCAGAATTTGGCATGGGCAACAGGATACAACACCTTTGCAATTCCTCTGGCTGCGGGTGTCCTCTACAACTATGGGGTACTGTTAAGTCCAGCCGTAGGTGCTTTGTTAATGAGCTTGAGCACGGTGATAGTGGCTATAAACGCGAAGTTCTTGAAGGTCTGATGACCTTCTCATTTTATATTTTGCGAAGATTTTTCTATATTTCTTTCATTTTTGCCAATAATAAGCTCTATAGCCTTTATCACTGAGTAGTATGTGAGGAGATCAAAATGATGTTTGAAAGCACTGAACTGGTGAGATTTTCAGCTCACACTGGAGAAACTGGATGGGGGTGGCACGACATGATGGGATTTGGATACTTTGGGATATTTGGAGCACTGCTCATGCTCTTATTCTGGATCGCAATAATAGCTGGCGTTGTATGGTTCATCAAGTGGCTCTTTGAGCAGAGCTCAGGCGGAAGCAGAAAGAGCGCCCTTGAGATACTGGACGAGAAGTATGCACGCGGTGAGATAGACGACGAGGAGTACGAGAGAAGGAAAAGAAAGCTTCTGGAAGGCTGAATATCTGATTTTTCTCTTCTATTTTCCTTTAGGGAACGGACAAAGAACAAAAATAGAGCTGTTAAGCAAACACCGCCTTGTAAAGACCGACTATGATATCGCCGACCTCACAGTACACGTCCATATATCCTGCTTCCACTTTTTTGAAAACCCTTGAGCCCATCCCCTTTATTTCTTCAAGTGAAAATCCAAGATGGGTGTCCTTCAGCGTTTCTTTGAACTCCTCGTGCTCGTGCTTGAGGACGTCAACTATTATGACTTTGCCACCCTCTTTTAAAACGCTTTTCATGCTCCTGAGGACTTCCTCTGGCTTTAGGAAGTGGTGGAATGCGAGGGTTGATAAAACAACGTCGAACTCTTTTGGAACATTTATGCCATAGTGCTCGTTGGCTATCATTATTGACTCCCTGATCTTCTCGGCAACACCCCAGATGGGTGTTATTCCCTTTTCCTTGAGCCTCTTCAGCATGCTGGGCGTTATGTCGAAGCCGTAGACCTGGACTTTTATGCCCTTCTCCTCAAGCTTTCTCCTTACACGTTCCGTGAAGAAGCCCGAACCTGCGGCAACGTCAAGGAGCCTGATGTCTTTCCTGTTTAGCTTTAAGATTTCCCCAACTATATCGTTAACTATCGTCTCTATGCACTCGTCCCTGAGGTAGTCCCGCACGATGTCGTCCCTCTCGGGCGCTTCCGTCTCGAAGTACTCTATCTGCTCCACCAGCTCGTTGACCTCCTCTTCGCCAAATCCAAGCTTCTCTAAGAACGTTCTAATCTCTTCAATGCTCGGTATCATGCTCTCACCGCCTCAAAGCCCCTCTCAAGGTCCTCGATGAGGTCTTCAACGTCCTCTATTCCCACCGAGACCCTGATGAGCGAGTCCCTTATGCCGACCTTTTCCCTCTCATCCTTTGGAACCGATGCGTGGGTCATGATTGCCGGCAGTTCTATGAGCGACTCGACGCCGCCGAGGCTTTCGGCTAAAGCGAATATCTCAAGGCTCTCCACGAACTTTATTGCCTCTTCCAGTCCTCCTTTGAGTTCGAAGGAGAGCATGCCTCCGAAGCCGCGCATCTGCCTCTTCGCGAGTTCGTGCTGTGGATGTGAGGGCAGGCCGGGGTAATAAACGCGCTCAACCAGCGGGTGCTCCTCAAGATACCTTGCTATCGTCATGGCGTTCTTCTCGTGCCTCTCCATCCTGACTGCGAGCGTTTTGATGCCCCTCATTACCAGCCAGGAGTCGAAGGGCGAAAGGATTGCTCCAACCGCGTTCTGGTGGAACTTGAGCCTCTCATAGATTTCGTCGTCGTTGACCATCACAGCCCCGCCGACAACATCTGAATGCCCGCCGAGGTACTTGGTGACGCTGTGGAGGACTATATCTGCCCCAAGGTCAATGGGATTCTGGAAGTAAGGACTGGCAAAGGTGTTGTCCACGACCACGATGATGTCTCTCTCATGGGCGATCTCCGCTATCGCCTTTATGTCCGCCAGCTTCAATAGGGGGTTCGTTGGCGTTTCGAGCCAGATCATCCTCGTGTTCTCCCTTATTGCATTCCTGACATTCTCTGACTCCCTCGCGTCAACGTAGGTGAACTCGATGCCGAAGCGCTCCATCACCTGGTTGAAGAGCCTCTTCGTTCCGCCGTAGAGGTCGTCGAAAGCTATTACGTGGTCGCCCTTCTTCAACAGCGCCAGGAGTATCGTGGATTCGGCGGCAAGTCCTGAAGAAAACGCCAGCCCGTACTTTGCGTTCTCAAGTGCCGCCAGCTTTCTCTCAAGTGCGTCCCTCGTGGGGTTGCCGCTCCTCGAATAGACGTAGCCTTCCTCGACCTCCTTTATGCTCCTCTTCGCAAAGGTGGTTGAGAGGTGGATTGGGGATACAACGTCGCCGTGCTGCATGCTCTCGGGCTCTTCACCGACATGTATGGCTTTGGTTGAGAACCTCATCTCAGCACCTCCAGAACCTTTTCATCGTCAACCTCGAAGCCGTTCGCGATTAACCATTCGTCGTTGAATACCTTCGTGAGATAGTTCCTTCCGGTGTCCGGGAATATCACGACGACCTTCTTGCCTTCAACTCCTTTCTCCTTGAGGTACTTCACCGCCCCGTAGAGGGCTGCACCGGATGAACCGCCCGCCAGAATTCCTTCCTTCCTCGCGAGGAAGCGGGTCATTGAAAAGGCCTGCTGGTCGTTGACGACAACCATATCGTCAACGAGGCTTAAATCGACGGTTTCCGGGAGGAGGTCTTCGCCTATGCCCTCAACGAGGTAGGGGTGGGCCTTCTTGAGGGCCTCCTCAAGGCTCATTCCCTTCTTAACCAGGCTGTATATCGAGCCGACCGGGTCAACGCCTATTATTTTCACATCTTTCTTCCTCTCCTTCAGGTAGCGCCCGATTCCGGTTATCGTCCCCCCGGTGCCTATCCCCGCGAAGAGGTAGTCTATCTCCCCTCCGGTCTGCTCCCATATCTCCCTCGCGGTGGTCTCGTAGTGCGCCAGGGGGTTGTATTTGTTGAAGTACTGGTTGGGGATGTAGGCGTAGGGTGTTTCCTCCACTTCCTCCCCAAGGATTGCCCTGAGCTCGTCGAGCCTCTCTTCATTAACGAGCCGCTGAACGTACTCGACTATCTCCCTGAGCTCCTCTCTTGTTACCGCCCTGCCCCTTTTCCAGATGAGGTTCCTCACAGCCTCGGCCACCTTGTAGTAGGAGTTGGGGTCGTCTGGAGCAACGGCGGTGGGCGTTCTAATGACGAAGGCGCCCATGGCCTTTAGGAGGAGCTCCTTTTCGGTGCTCATCTTGTCCGGCATCGTGAAGACCGTCATGTAGCCCTCGTCGGCCGCTACAAGGGCGAGGCCAACGCCGGTGTTGCCTGAAGTTGGCTCGACTATAACACCGCCCTCGACGATTTTTCCCTCCTTTTTGGCCCCTTCTATCATGTACTTGCCTATCCTGTCCTTTATGCTCCCCCCAGGGTTGAAGAACTCCACCTTGGCGTAGAGCTCGTTTTTGAGGTTGAAATATCTCTCTATCTTCCTCAGCCTCACCAGGGGGGTGCTGCCTATTGTCTGAACGATGTCATCATAAATACCCAATTTTGTGTAACTTTCTGCCATTTTTACCCATCACCTACCCGATATTGGGTAGGAGTGTATATATATCTTTCGGTAAGCATATGCCTTCTTTACGGAAAATCGAAAATAATTCGCCGTTATTTAACAAAAGGTTTAGAATAAAAGGTGTATAAGTGGCTTTAAGTCTTTACACACTTTTGTTCCCATGCCCTTAGCCAGGACTCTCCCCTCCTTTGAACAGCAGCAGCTTCCTCGCCTGTGAGCTGTCCTTCTCGTATATCACCCCGTCCTCCATGTAGAGTATCCTGTCCGCGAAGTCAACTATTCTCGGGTCGTGCGTGGCGATTATGACGCCTTTTCCATCCCTCTTCGCCCTGTCGTGGATGAGCTCTATTACTTCCCTTCCGTTCTTTGAATCAAGGTTTGCCGTCGGCTCGTCCGCTATTATAATGTCCGGGTCGGTTATGAGAGCCCTCGCGATGGAGACCCTCTGCTGCTCGCCCCCGGAAAGCTTCTCCGGTTTGCTGTTCAATCTGTCCTCCAGCCCTAGTTCAACTAGCAGACGCTTTGCCCTTTCCTTGGCTTCCTTCTTTTTTACTCCCTTTATCAGGAGGGGCACCATGACGTTCTCCAGCGCCGTCAGCGAGGAGAGCAAATTGAAGTGCTGGAATATGAAGCCCATCTTCTCCAGCCTGAGCTTTGCGAGCTCATCCTGGTTCAATTCGGTCAGTTCGACCCATCCATGTGCCGAAATCGGGAACTTACGCGATGCATGGAATGACGAATATATCCTTATGCTTCCCGAGGTGGGCCTTAAAAGTCCGCTCAGCAGGGTTAAGAGCGTCGTTTTCCCGGAGCCCGAAGGCCCCATGAGCAGGACGACCTCCCCCCTTCTCAGGGTTAATGAAACGTTGTCCACTGCTTTAACCGCCGTCCTTCCCGAGCCGTAGATTTTCGTCAGATTTGTGGCTTTAATTAGGATCTCAGGCATTGAAGACCACCACCGGATCAACTTTGTTGAGCCTCCTTATCGGGATCAGCGGCGCCAGCAAACCCATACCGACGACTGCCGCAAAGGTTATCCCAACCGTGGCGGAGTTCATCTCCACAAAGAACTCGGGGGCAAATCTGGGGACGAACGTTGTCGCGAGCAGGGAAAGCCCTATGCCCACGGCAAAGCCGAGGAAGGTTATTATAACCGCCTGCTGGAAGACGATCTTCCTCAAAAACCTATTCTGCGCTCCGATTGCCTTCAGTATCGCGTATTCCCTCATCTTCTCCATCGTCATGGTGTAAAGCGTGAGTCCTATGACCGCCGCTCCAATTATGAAGCCTATGAACACCAGCGGGAAGAGTATGGAGTTGAAGCTCTCGTTTATCACGTCTTTGTGGTTCTGGATGAACCTCTCCTTCGTGAGTATCTCAACCGCCACCCCCTTCTCCTTCAGCCTGTCGGTGATGTCCTTTGCCACCTCGGTGGCCGGCCTGTCGCCGGAGAGCTCCACCAGGTAGTAGTTCACATACTGTGTCGTCCCGAATATCTCGGCGGCATCCTCGGTGGTTACGAAGATGTAGGGATAAACAACCGCAAACGTCCCCTTTGAGACCCCCACTATCCTGAGCTCCTTCTCTCCCACCTTAATTGTGTCGCCGAGCTTTAAATTGTTCCTGACAAAGAAGACGTGGTCAACGATGGCCTCCCCGTTTTTTATTTCCTTGCTGCCCTTCATGATGTCCCACGGGCCGCCGACCCCGCTCGCCGGGTCAAAGCCCACTATGTACACGGTCTTTTTTGCCCCGGTTCCTGGCACCTCTATCTGGACTGCCCTCCCTATGAGCTCGTGAACGCTCTCAACACCGTCCACGCTTTTTATCTCATCACCGAGCCCCCTTGGGAGGAGCGAGTATGTGTGCCAGAGGTCGTGTATGCCCTCCTGCCCCACCCAGAGGTCGGCGTTTGTGTTCACGATGTAGTTCGTGCCGAGGGTCGTCATGCCGTAGTACACTCCAAGGAGTATTATAACCAGCGTTACGGAGAGGGCCACTCCTCCAACGCTTATCACGACCCTCCCCTTATCATGGAACAGGTTCTTTCTCGCTATCATCTCAATCACCCGAAGGCTTTGTGGCAATGATCAGCCTCACAATGTCAAAAAACAGGTTTTCAACACGCTCTATCCTAAAGCCCGCCTTTTCGATGTTCTTCTGCGTCTCCCGCACCATGGATGTTCCCGTGAGCGCCCTCATCACAGGATTCATGAGATAGAGCGGGATGTTCAAAAGCTTTGATTCGCTTTTCATGTGCTCCAAAAATATGGCCCTTCCCCCTGGCTTTAGGACGCGGTAGGCCTCCTTAAGCCCCTTCATCGGGTCGGGGACAGTGCAGAAGACGAAGGTGCTAACGACGGTGTCAAACGTGTTGTCCCCGAACTCCAGATTTTGGGCGTCCATGAGCATTAGCTTAACGTTCTTCAGGCCGAGCTCTCTTCTCCTCCTCTCCGCCTTCTCAAGCATTCCCCTGCTGAAGTCTATGCCGGTGACCTCGACGTCTTCGGGGTAGTATGGGAGGTTCTTTCCCGTCCCGACGCCTATTTCAAGAACTTTACCTTTAGCCAAGCTTAAGGCCCTCTTTCTGTATTTTGAGAAAGCTCTCCTTTCAATCAGCGCCTCAAATGAGTCATAAAACCCTGAAAATCTGTCATATTTCCCTGCAGTATCCGTCATTTTCTTCACGCTTTATACATTGTGTAAACTTTGAATTAAGCTTATCCCTTCATTCTGTGAAGTCCAGTCAGATGAGATTCACATATTGGAAATAATAAGCCTATTAGCCTTTCCCCCCGAGTGTATAACGGAAAACAGCAAAAGGTGATGTGGAATGGAGTGGAAATCATTGTTGATCGGGTTCATAGTTGGAGCTCTCATAGCGGTTCCCCTCGGAATAGCACACAGCGGCGGATTCAACATGACGGAGAGAATAGGCGGCTTCGGGCCCATGCACATGGGCATGATGGACGATGAAATGCATGACCAGATGGAGAATTACATGGAAAGCGGGAACTTTACAGGGATGCATGATGAGATGGAGCCAGTAATGGAGAAGTACATGGCCGGCAACTGGACGGAGATGCACGAGTACTGTGAGAGGAGCATGGGCATTGAGGATGAAGATGAAAATGATGAATGATTTTTCCTTTTCATCCATGATTTCGGAGGAGATGGAGGTATGAGGCGGATTTCTATTTTTGGCCTCATCATAATTTCTGCGCTTCTTCTGTCGTATTATCTTGCGGTGGGCAGTTCGAAGGGTGATGTTTTCACCGGCTATCTTGTTGAGGGGAAGCCCGTTAAAGTGCAGAACGGCCTCGTCCTGGCGGACAGGGACTGCACGCCGAGCGAGGACTATATGGAGCTAACATGTACAGCGGTTATAGATGCTGGAGGGGAGGTTTTGAAGGTGCGTTACACACATCCCACAGAAGTTCCGTGCCTCTCAAAGGGAGACAGGGTGAGCATTGCAGTGAAGGGCGGTTCAGCGGTCGAAATAGTGCGCATGGGCGCTCCTTCAATGGAGCACTGATGGTGGTGGCGATGAGGAAGTTTGCTCTACCAATTCTGGGTTCCCTTTTTCTCGGGCTGACGGCTGGAAGTGCTCTCGCCGAGCCGATCGCCGAGTTTACTGGGGTAACGTTCTCAATAGTGGCGCTGGGAATACTGAACGCCCTGAGACCCTCGATTTTTCTGATGATAGTCTTTCTGCTCTCTATGATAGCAATTGTTGAGGAACGGAAGGTTCTCAGTGTTGGTTTTGCTTTCACCATAGGGGCTTTCCTGGGCTACAGCATAATAGCATCGGCCCTGATGAACCTGCACACGAGGATTCCCTTTTTGAGGTACTTCGTCGTGGCCTTCGGCATCGCAGTTGGCATGTACAAAATCCTGTCGGCACTGGGCTACGTGAGAATACCCCTTTCGAGCCCGCTAAGGGAAAAGAGCAACAGGGTCCTTGAGAAGGCGACCTCACCACCGGCCGCCTTTGTGGTTGGAGGGGCAATGGCGTTTCTCTCGCTCTCATGCGTGCTGCCGTCGTATCTCCTCGTGAGCTCCCTGCTTTCGGGCCGCTTCTCGCCGGGCACCACAGCGGCTCTCCTAATGGTGTTCATAGGGATCTCGGTGGTTCCCTTTGCCCTCATTACGCTGGGCTTCCACTACGGGAGCAGATACGCAAGGCTCGGAAGGGCTGTGGATAGATTTTCTTCCGTAAGCGGAAGGGGAGACCTAGTTATGGGCGTGGTGCTCGTGCTCGTGAGCATGCTCTATCTTGTTCTCTTCCTTTAGTCTAAACTTTTCTATGTTCTCCCTCGTTCTCTTGAACTCCCTCAGGCAGGTTGGGCAGCAGAAGAAGTAAACCCTGTTGCGGTACTTGTAGACTATCGGCTCTTCGATTATTTCCTTTCCGCAGTAGTCGCACTTGAAGGGTATCTTGACCTTCGGCGGGCTTGTTCTTTCAACGCTCTCAAGAACCGGCATTATCTCGATAACCTCGAAGCCAGCCCCCTCAATGACGTTTCTGAGCTGCTCCATGTCCTCGACTGCCACCTTTATGAGGTACTTCCTGCTGGTAAAGCGGTTTATTTCGATGATTTCCTCAAATTCCTGCAGCTTTTCAGGCTCGCTGGTTTTTATGATGAGCGCCACGACGTTGTGGGCCCTCAAGAGCTCGGGGTTTAGTTTGATGGTATACCCCTGGATTATTCCATCTTTTTCAAGCCTGTCAAGCCTTGATTTGACCGTTGGCCTGCTTACACCGAGCCGCTCGGCAAGCTCCGATATGCTCAGGCGTGAGTTGTCCATCAGGAGGTAGATAAGCTTTAAATCCAGGTCGTCTATTTTCATTTCCATCACCATCCCATCTATCTCTTCCAAACTATAAAAGTTTTCCTTTTGCACTTTACATTTTGTCAAAAAATAACTTCAATAACCTTTCTGTATAAACGTCCATCAGAGGTGAAGTTTATGGAAATCAATATCAAAATTACCGGAATGAGCTGCGCATCGTGCGCCAGAACAATAGAGCTGGCGCTTAAAGAGCTGGAGGGCGTGAAGGATGCCAGGGTGAACCTTGCGACCGAAAACGCGTCCGTTAAATTCGATGAGTCAAAGGTTAGCATAACCCAGATAATCAAGGCCATCGAGAGCGTTGGCTACGGGGTCGTCAGGGAAAAGAGGGACGCGATAATCAAAATCGGCGGCATGACATGTGCTTCATGTGTCAGGACGATAGAGACCGCCCTCAAGGAGCTGCCCGGTGTCATGGACGTCAAGGTAAACCTCGCCACCGAGAAGGCCACCGTAAGCTACGATCCGGCGGCTGTGAACATGGAGGACATCCAGAAGACCATCGAAGAATTTGGCTATCAGTTCCTTGGCGTTGAGGGTGAGGAGAGCATAGATATAGAAAGGGAGGCGAGGGAGAGGTATCTGAAGGGCATGAAGAAGAAGCTCGTCGTGGCCTGGACGTTTGGGGGCATAATAACATTCATGACCTACAGGTGGCTCCTTGGCCTTAACTTTGAGATACCTTACATGCTCTGGATACAGTTTGCCCTTGCCACGCCTGTGATAGCTTATTCTGGAAGGGACATATTCCTCAAGGCCATCCGGTCACTCGGACACAGGACGCTCAACATGGATGTCATGTACTTCATGGGTGTCGGTTCCGCTTACATCGCAAGCGTGCTCGCAACAGTGGGCGTTCTTCCAAGAGACTACAACTTCTACGAGGCAAGTGTACTGCTGCTGGCCTTCCTGCTCCTGGGCAGGTACCTTGAGCACATGGCGAAGGGAAGGACGAGTGAAGCGATTAAAAAGCTCATGGGGCTCCAGGCGAAGACGGCAACCGTGATAAGGGACGGGAAGGAGATAGAGGTTCCCGTCAGTCAGGTCAAGGTTGGCGACGTCGTGATAGTCAAGCCGGGAGAGAAGATACCGGTTGACAGTGTCGTCATCGAGGGCGAGAGCTACGTTGACGAGTCCATGATTACAGGAGAGCCCATTCCCGACATGAAGCGGAGGGGCGACGAGGTAATCGGAGGGACAATAAACGGGAACTCCGTGCTGAAGATTAGGGCAGAGAGGGTCGGCGGCGATACGGTTCTTGCTCAGATCATCAAGCTCGTTGAAGAGGCCCAGAACACAAGGCCGCCCATACAGAGGATAGCAGACAGAATCATAACCTACTTCATCCCGGTGGTTCTTACAGTGGCTCTCATCTCCTTCGTCTACTGGTACTTCATAGCAAAGGAGCCCCTGCTCTTCGCGTTCACGACGCTCATCAGCGTCCTCGTCATAGCTTGCCCCTGTGCCTTTGGCTTAGCGACTCCAACGGCTCTAACTGTCGGAATGGGCAAGGGCGCCGAGATGGGCATACTAATCAAGAACGGAGAGGTGCTTGAGATAGCGAGGAAGGCAACGGTGGTGCTCTTTGACAAGACTGGAACGCTCACAAAGGGCAAGCCTGAAGTGACTGACGTTATAACCTTCGGCATGGATGAGAAGGAGCTCATAAGGCTCGTCGCCTCTGCCGAGAAGCGCTCCGAGCACCCGCTTGGTGAGGCCATAGTGAGGAAGGCCCAGGAGCTCGGTCTTGAGCTTGAGGAGCCGGAGGAGTTTGAGGCCATCACAGGCAAGGGTGTCAAAGCTAAGGTCGGAGGAAGGGAAATCCTTGCCGGAAACAGGAAGCTCCTCAGGGAGGCAGGATACCCGGTTGAGGATATTGAGGAGACTCTCCACAAACTTGAGGACGAAGCGAAGACTGCCATACTCATAGTCATAGACGGCAGGATAGCCGGTGTTATTGGAATAGCGGACACCATCAAGGAGAACGCAAAGGAGGCAATAGAGGAGCTCCACAGGATGGGCAAGAAGGTCGGCATGATAACGGGCGACAACAGGAGAACGGCCAATGCCATAGCAAAGCAGCTGAACATAGACTACGTCCTTGCCGAGGTGCTCCCGCAGGACAAGGCCAACGAGGTCAAGAAGCTCCAGGAGAAGGGCGAGGTTGTTATCTTCGTCGGTGACGGCATAAATGATGCCCCGGCACTGGCTCAGGCCGATATTGGAATAGCCGTAAGCTCTGGAACTGATATAGCCATGGAGAGCGGTGAGATAGTGCTCATGAGGAACGACATAAGGGACGTCGTCAAGGCAATAAAGCTCAGCCAGAAGACGCTCTCAAAGATAAAGCAGAACTTCTTCTGGGCGATGATATACAACATAATCCTCATCCCGATAGCCGCAGGGGCGCTCTTCCCGCTCTTCGGAATAATCTTCAGGCCCGAGTGGGCCGCTGGGGCAATGGCGGTAAGCAGTGTCAGCGTCGTGAGCAACTCGCTCCTCCTGAAGAGGGCCAGAATCTGAGCCCTTTCATTTTTATTTCCCGGAGGTGAGGGGATTGATAGTTGAGTATGATGGGAAGATTAACTTCATGGACGGAAAGATCGTGCTGTGGTTCTCCATCCCGGGCTGTCCGCCGTGCAGGATAGTTGAGAGCTTCATGGAAGAGCTCAGTGCGGAGTTCCCGGAGATAACGGTCGTCCACATCAACGCCGAGGAATGGAACGACCTTGTGAACCGCTTTGACGTCCTCAACGTCCCGACGCTGATTTACCTCAGTGATGGAAAGGAGGTCGGAAGGCAGAACCTGATACGGAGGAAGGAGGAGGTTCTAATAAAGTTTGAGGAGCTCAAGGGACTCTAGCACTCCTCACTCCATCGATCGTGAAGGAGCACCTTAGGAATGGCCTGAAAAGGCTCCTCGATGAGACCGTCAAATAGCCGCACATGGTTTTACGGCGACTTTCCAATGGCTGTGCTAGTGCATCTGGCTTGGCTCGTTCCCGTGGTGGTGCTGTTTAGAATGAGGGTGATTTAGCCCTTTCACTTTTGAGAACAGAAAAGAATGGCTAAGAGAGGAAAAGAAGCTCAATCAAGCTTCTTGTGGCAGAACCACCAGTCGTAGCACTCGATCTCGCCCTTGGCCTTGGCCTCTTCCCTGGCCTTGATGTCCTCGACACTGGCCGCGGGCGGGACTATTGCCCTATCGCCGATGAGCTCGTTGTTGGGCCACTTGTGCGGAAGGGCGACTCCCTTCTCCGTGCTTATCTTGAGGGCATTGACGAGCCTGAGTATCTCGTCCCAGTCCCTGCCGACCTCGGCCGGGTAGTAGACGATGGCCCTTATTATTCCCTTGTCGTCGACGATGAAGACCGCCCTGGCGGTTGCAGTGGCACCGCTCGGTATCATGCCGAGCTCCTTGGCAAGGTCTCCCATGTCATCAGCTATAATCGGAAAGGTTATCTCCTCGCCGAGGTTCTCCTTGATCCACTCAGCCCACTTCAGGTGGCTGAAGACCTGGTCAAGGCTCAGTCCAATCGGCTCGACGCCAAGCTCCCTGAACTGGTCGACCCTCTTCTGGAGGGCGTAGAACTCGGTGGTACAGACCGGGGTGAAGTCGGCGGGGTGGCTGAACAGCATAAACCACCTGCCCTTCTCGGTGAAGTAGTCGGGCAGCTTTATTCTGCCGTGGGTGGTGTTGACCTCAACCTCCGGGAACTTTTCTCCTATCACTACCATTTTTCATCACCTCATACTTTAATGTTTTCGATATAAACCTTATAGGTTCGAATATATAAACTTTTTGGTTTGTCTAACATGAAGATATTGACAGATATCCGAAGAGCCGGATAGGCATCTCGACCGGACATCAAAGAGTTTCATAATTTGCCGTCATAGTGTAACTAAAATTCAAAAAAAGGTTTGTCAAAAATCAGCGGTGTGGGGAATTTATTGTTCAAATTCTCCTTACATCGACCCAGGTTGAATGATACGCCGAAGCGTTTCCGTATTTTTCGACGGTTTTATCGGCCGTCAGAAAGTTGGCGTTCCATCCGAGAAGTTTAACCCAGAACGCCTTGTATAGCAGAACAACTCCTTGCGGGAGGTCGTCGCTTATCCTCGCGGTCGTCCTTATTCTGCCGTAGTCGTTGAAGACCTCAACGGCGTCACCGTCCTTAATCCCTCTCTCAGTAGCATCGGCGGAGTTGATGTAGAGACTGGGGTCAATCATATTGTAGGTGTTATGGTACTGGCTGGTTATCGTCATCCTGTGTGTCGGGGTGAGGAGCCGCAGGGGGTATTTCCCTTCGGGCTTCCGATACCGGGGGAACGGGGTTAGGCCCCTCTCCACCGCTCTCCGGGAGTAGAACTCGATCTTCCCGCTCGGCGTTTTCCATTTTCTCGGTTTTTCTAGAACTTTGACGAAACCCTTAGCCTTCAGCTCCTCCCAGCTTATGCCGTTACGCTCCAGAACCCTCCTGATGACCTCCTCGTCGCTCTCGTAGAGGTGGGGCTCCTTTATCCCGAGGGCTTTTGCCAAAAGCCTCGTTACCTCGCTGTTGCTCTTCCCGTAGAGCCTCGCAACGGGCTCGTTAAGTGCAACATAGCGGTGGTAGTAGCTGTCCGCTATGTCAAGACGCTCGAAGAAGGTGTTTGCCGGAAGGACGACGTCGGAGTAGAGGGCCGTGTCGGTGAGGAAGATATCGTGTGTAACCACGAAAAGGTCGTTCTCCACCAGCGCTTTCCTTAGCCTGCTCTGATTCGGCAAACTGGCGAGGGGGTTGGAGTTGTAGATGTAGAGGAACTTAATCTTCCCCCTTTCGATGTATTCAGCGAGCTTCATCTGAGGAATTCTTTTGGCTGGCTTTGTTCGAAGAAAGGCGCCCTCTGCGTACGACTTGTTGATTGTCTTCATGTCGTAGATGAAGCCGAAGTTATGCCCTACTAGGGCCGGGAGGACTGCTATCGCCCTGACCGCTTCCCCACCGGCCAATGACCTTTGAAAGCCGTAGCCGATGTGGATTATTCCCTTCTTTTCAGCAAAATCACTCGCGAATGTCTCTATCTCCTCAACGCTCAAACCGGTCTCCCTGCTTACATAATCAAGCGATAATGTCTTTACATAATTCTTGAATTCTTCGAAGCCGTAAACGTTCTCGCGGACGAAATCTTTGTCGTAGAGTCCTTCTTCGATTATGACCTTAGCAACCCCAAGGGCAAAGAGGACGTCGGTGTCGGGCCTTATCCGGAAGAATCTGTCGGAGCGCTTGGCGGTTTCGGTTCTGACGACGTCAACCGTCCAGATTTCGAGACCGTATCTCCTTGCCAGCATGAACCCGTGCAGGTTCGTCCAGAAGGCGTTTATTCCCCAGTAAACTATCAACCGCTGGTTTTTGAGCTCCTCGGGGTCCATACCGATTGCGGTTCCGTAAACGTCCCTCAGAGCCTCCTGCCCGGCCCTGTCGCATATGCCGTAGTCGAGGAGCGAGGTGTTCAGGTGGTGGAAGAGCCTCAGCGGAAAGGCATAGTTTACAACACCTCTGTCCCCGGCATATTGATAAACTAAAACGCTCTCGCTTCCGTGCCTTTCGATTGTCTCCTTCAGCCTCCGAGCAACGAGGTCTATTGCTTCTTCCCAGTCCGTTTCCCTGAACTCGCCGCTTCCGCGTTCGCCTTCCCTGATGAGCGGATTTTTCAGGCGGTCTTTTGCGTGAAACCACTTCGGCAGAAGGGCACCCTTGGGGCAGAGGAAACCGGCGGTTATTGGGTGTTCAGGGTTGCCCCTAACCCTGAGCCGGCCGTCATTGAGCTCGCTCAGGATCGAGCATGTGTCGTAGCAGTCCCTCATGCAGACCGAAAACATGAACATCACGGTTTTATTGTTATTCTGTCGGCCGCGTTCCTCTCCCTGAGGATTTTCCCTATTGATCTTGGCAGCGTGACGAGGTCCCCGGCCCTGAAGGGACCGTGTTCGTTCATATTTTCGTCCAGAATCTTTGGTAGGTCTATCCTGATCAGATAGGCTTCCCTGACGGTGGGTTTTTCCTTAAACTCTTCACGAGCTCCCTCTTTGATCTCTCCTGTTTCGGCAGGAACGCTCTCCGCTGGAATGTTCTCGCGGTTTATAAATGCGCTCAGAATCCGGAATATCCTCTTTTCTTCATTTGTCAGGTCATAGGGCTTTCCTTCAATGGCGAGGTCGACTATTTTGTGGAGCCTTATTCGAATGATCTCCCTGATGATCTTCCCGGCTATGCGCAGCTGGGCATTGTAGAGCCTTCCTTCGACGTTATCCCCCCTCTCATTGGAAGACTCGACCCCCAATTCAAGGGCCTTAACTAGGCTGTCAAGTTCTCTGTAGAATTCATCATCCAGGGACACAAGCTCCCTTGATGAGAGCTCTGCCTCAAGAAGCTCCCTGAGCTTGATGATGTCCATGCTATCACCTTAGAAAATAAAAAGGGATCAGTCCTCCACACGGGGAGCGAGCAGGAACGTTAGCTTTCCTTCATCCCTTATCGGGTAGTCCATCTGGAGTGGCATCTCGGTGCCGAACCGGATTATAACCTCGTCTGCCTTTCCTATTCCCTTGACCATATCCGCCAGGTAGCTGATTCCGTAGGCACTCCTCGTCTCCTCCTCAACCTCAAGGTCAAGTAGACCTTCATCCTCAAGCGTGAGCTTTATCTCAACCTCCTGTGTCTCCCCCTCGGCCTTTATTATGAATTCGTTCTCCCTAGCTATGAACTTGAGGCTGTCGCTGACGAGGGAGCCGTCTTTGACCGCCTCCTTAAGAACCTCTCCGAGGACAACTGCCTTGGCGGTGAACGGCAGCTCGGGAAGCTCAAGTTCAAGCTCTTCAACCTCTATCAGGGGCAGACGGAAGGTTCTCTTTGCAGTGCCTTCAAATATGACCTCAAGGAAGTTCTCCTCGCCCTTCTTCAGGATCAGCGTATCCTTGCTCTTGCCCCTCTTCAGTATCTTCTTGAAGTGATCCATGTTTATTCCTATTGTTTCGCCTTCCTCCACATCATATTTGCTGAATATGGTCTCGGGCAGATTTAAATCGATGAGAACGACCCTGCTCGGGTCCATTGCACGCATTGAAATTCCTTCCTCCGTAACTTTAAAAGCAGCCTCATCAATCAGGTTGCTTGCCGTGGCAATCAGATCGGCGAAATCCTTGGCACCATCAAAAACTATCTCGAACGTCATCTTCACCCCTCCTCAGTATCTCGAGCATCAACCTAACTCTTTCTTTTCCACGGAATAAATAAGCTTTTCCATTATCCACATCCGGGATTCTTCTGTATGCTTCATCAAGCTCCTTAAGTGCCTTCTCCGCGAGGCGCCTCAGCACTTCCTCCTCCATCGGGGGCACCTACTCATAGCTTCTCCACACATGTCCGCATTTGGTGCACCTGTAAAAGATTGTGCTCGGCTCATCCCCCGCCCTCGTCTGGAGCTCCCACCAGTATGCGGTATCGTTGCCGCACTTCGGGCAGGTTATTTTTGTTGTCGGCAGCGTTTTGATATCCTGCTCGACGACGATTATGCCCTCATCGGGCTTGTGCTCAACCTTCTGGGTCATTTTGTAGCCCCTGGCATCCTCCGGGTTAATGGGCTCCTCGTAGCCGCAGCCCCTGCACACAAAGACTTTTCTCTTCCTGTCAGGGAGCATGATGCTTCCGCATTTCGGACAGAACTTGACCATTTTTCTCACCTCTTTAGCCGAGGGTGAGGTATGTTGAAGGAGAATAAAAAGTTTTGCCACAGGTGGACTCATCCATTGCAACCTCAATTCCTGTTTCTAAAGTTAATTCCTCTTTTAAGTCAGAAACAAGTTTACAATCTTGTATCTCCCCCTGTGGAGCGGTTCCATGGTCTCCGGTAGCTCCGCCGGATGGGCTTTCTTTTTCCTCAACCTATGCCCCTGTCAGTCCCCGAATGAGGAGCATCGGAAGGGTTATTCAGGCTCGGGTCTTCCAACCACCTCGAACTCAGCAGAGAGCGTTATCTCCTCAATCCTCCGGCTGGAGCGCCCCCTGTCTATCATAACGGTTTTCTCTATGCGGTATCTTCCCGGCTCAAGGGGTTCGAGCTTTCCGTTTCTCTCTACCCTTAGAGGGACTGCCTGACTCCAGCTCTGGCCGGGTTCTATCCCGTACCCGATGCCCGTGAATGAGAAGCCCGTCGGGATTTCCTTCCATCTCCCGTTTTCAAGGCGGTAGAGCCTGTAAAATGCGCCCGCGATGAGCCTTTCGCTCCCATTGTTGACTATCGTTAGCGTCAGGATTTCGCCGGGATGATAGGTCGAATTATCGAGAACCATCGCGATGGAGAAAGCTCCGGGGGAAACAATTTCCGGGTTCTTGAGCTTGAGGTGGGCGAGGGCTGAGAGGATCAGGATAACCGTGAACAGAACGAGGACTGCAGACCTGCCCCTCATATTTCACACCGAACCAGCTTCCTAACGCTTCAAAAAAATGGAAATGAAAGATCACTCCTTCATCGGCAGGCCGTAGTCGAAGGAGTAGTAGACCTTCTGGAACTGTCTCCTGAAGTAGAACACGTCCTTCTCGACCTTCTTCGGGTCTTCCCTGTCAATGAGAACACGCTTCATGAAGTGCGCTATCTCCTTCATGTCGTCCTCAAGCATGCCGACACGGGTCATCTCCTGCACTCCAATGCGCAGACCGCTCGGTGTGTTGACCTTCTCAAGCGGGTCCCATGGCAGGAGGTTCTTGTTGAGGATTATGCCCGCTTCTTCGAGGAGCGGTGCCGCCCATCCGCCGCCGGCCTCGTGGAGGTCGCTGACGTCAACGACAACCTGGTGGCTCTTTGTGTAGCCCTGGTCTTCTCCGATTACCTTGAAGCCCTCCTCCGCCATGGCCTCGGCCAGGGCCTTCGCGTTCCTGACGATCTGGGCGGCATAGCGCTCACCGAATTCGAGCATCTCTGCTGCGGTCAGTGCCTTTCCGGCCATGTGGTGGAGGTGGTGGTTGCTCAGCACACCGGGGAATATCGCCCACTGGAGCTTGGCAACGTCATCACCGAAGTTCTTGTAGAGGATTACACCGCCCTGAGGTCCGGGGAATGTCTTGTGTGTCGAGGATGTTATGAGGTCTGCCCCCTCCCTCAGCGGGTCCTGGAACTGGCCTCCGGCTATGAGGCCGAGGACATGGGCTGCGTCGTACATGACGTATGCTCCGACCTCCTTGGCAACAGGGGCGAGCTCCTTGACCGGGTGCGGGAACGGGAAGAGCGAACCGCCGAAGACGACAATCTTTGGCTCCTTCTCCCTTATCAGCTGGGCGGCCTTGTCGACATCGATGTTGAAAGCCTCGTTGTCGAAGGGCCATGTGAAGACCTCCAGACCGCGCATTCCGGCCGCTCCGAAGGGCATGTGGCTTATATGTCCGCCGTGGCTGGTGTGGAGGACTATGGCCTTATCGCCCGGCTGGGTGAGGCCGAAGAAAGCCGCCTGGTTGGCGTTGGTTCCGGAGATTGGCCTTAAATCGGCGAAATCACTCTTGAAGAGCCTGCAGAAAAGGTCAATGCCTATGAGCTCCACCTCATCAACGTACTTGCACCCCTGATAGTACCTCTGCTTTGGCCAGCCCTCGGCGTATTTGTGCATGAAACCACTCGCGACCGCCCTTGTAACGGTCGGAGATGTTATGTTCTCACTTGCGATCAGGTTTATGGTTGAGCTCCTCCACTTTTCGTGCTCCTCCAAAAAGTTCAGAACCTTGCTCCTGTACTCCTCATACATCCAGATCACCTCATGAAGGTTTTATGGTGATAGAATATAAACCTTACCGCATGTGTGCATGTGTATAAAAATGTTCATTGAAAAGGGAAAAGTCAGCGGAGCTTCGCGGCGAGCCACATCAGGATGGGCAGCACTATAAAGGCCATTAAATCGCCGGTGTCGCCCGCGAAAGCCAGAACATCGGCGAAGTTCCTGACGCCGGCGAAGTAGAGCGCCGCCGGAGGTATGACCGTGAGGGCCCATGCCGCTTTTCTGTCCAGCTTCACAAACTCCTCGCTGTTGCTCTGCTGTGCTAAAGCTATGCCTATATAACTCGTTGTTATGGCGAGGAGGGGTATGAGGTTGCCGGCGAGCCAGCCGAGCCTGCCGTATATCTGCTCCAGCGCCATTGTGGCCACCTGCGGTGTTTCCCTGCCGAAGACGAGCAGGAAGGAGGCCATGAATACGGCATATATGGCAGTCGGGATGAGGAAGGCCAGCACTATGACCCTCTTAGTGTCTTTGTAGCTCCCGAGCCCCTTGTAGACGTCGGGGATTATGGTGTGGCAGCCGAGGGCGAAGATGGCGACGCCGGTTATGCTGAGCAGACCGCCCATGTCCGTATAGAGACCGTTCCTGAGCTCTGCATGCGGGGCGAGCATCACGGTTATGCCGATGAAGAGGGCGAGCATCACATAGCTCATTATCAGCTCGGTTTTTCCGCTGGCTTCGAGCCCCTTGTAGACGACCACCGAAGCCAAAACCCAGAACACTGCCGCCCCTGCGGTCTCGCTGATTCCGAAGAGGCTCGCGAAGACGCTGCCCATCCCGGCTATATATGCGAGGATTGCACCGAAGCTCATGAGTGCTATGCTGAGGTACATCAGCCAGCCGCCGGCCTTTCCAAGGATTCTCTGGGCGATGGTGCTCATCTGTGCCCCGCCCATCTCAGCGGAGAACTTCAGGACTATGAAGGCCGTTCCGAGCATCAGGAGCATGACGCTGAAGAGCACGCCCATGGCGGGTATTAACCCAACCCTGCTCGCGGCATAGGGCAGACCGAGAACTCCTGCCCCTATCTGGGTTCCCACAAGTATCGCAAGGGCTTCATTTTTAGTTATGCGTGCCTTCTCCACCCTTATCGTGCTCGTCCTTATTGCGGCAGCCCCCTTTCTCTTTCTCATGAGCTGTATGAGGGCGGCGTTCCTCCTGAGCTTTTTCCGCCTCGCAAGGGCCTGTCTCTCCGCATAATACCTCCCATGTGATGTGGTGACCTTTTTTCTCGAAACTCCATCGCTCACGGGCATTTCTTTCACCTCCACAGATGTGTTCATGGATACAATTTTAAAGCCTTCCACGGAGATGCGAAGGGCGCTTCAAAGATTATTCGGATGTTGGCAGGAACTTCCAAATGGTGAGCAGAATTTTTAAAGTATGCCGGGTAAATACAATCATGATTGAGGAAGCTGCCAGGCTTATAGCCAGATCTCGCTTTGCGATAGCTTTTACAGGTGCGGGAATAAGTGCGGAAAGTGGAGTCCCGACATTCAGGGGATCCGGCGGTCTCTGGAGGCAATACCGGGCGGAGGAGCTCGCAACCCCTGAGGCGTTCAGAAGGAATCCCCGGCTCGTGTGGGAGTTCTACAGGTGGCGGATGAATCTGATAAGAAAGGCGAAGCCCAACAGGGCACACTACGCTTTGGCGGAGCTTGAAAAAATGGGGGTTCTCAAGGCCGTCATAACACAGAATGTCGATGACCTCCACCGGGAGGCAGGAACTGAAAACCTCATCGAGCTTCACGGCAACATATTCCGCGTTAGGTGTCCTTCCTGCGGTTACGGGGAGGATCTGAAGAAGAGCGGTCGATTGGAGGAGTTTTTAGCCGGGAAAAGCCTTCCACACTGTCCGGACTGCGGCTCGCTTCTCAGGCCGGATGTTGTGTGGTTCGGTGAGGCCCTACCCGAGGACGCCATGAACAGGGCGTTTGGACTTGCCGAAAGGGCCGATGTGTGTCTGGTGATCGGGACGAGCGGCGTTGTCTATCCTGCGGCATACATTCCCAGAATCGTTAAGGAGAGCAGGGGGATTGTGATAGAGATAAACACAGGGGAGAGCGGGATAACTCCTGTTGCCGATATCTTCCTGCGCGGAAGGGCAGGGGAGGTCATGGAAAGGCTCGTAAGGATGATAAGGAGGCTGGTGAAATGAGGGGGAAGGTCTTTCTGATAGGTTTTGAAAAGGGGGATGTTGAGAGGCTCAAGGAGACGTTGGAGGATTTTGATGTGCATGAAATCCCGGAATACTGCAGGGACTGGATTCTTCAGGAGATAGTCGAGAAGGCGGATAAGCTCAGGGGGGACGGGAACTGGCATGTTAGAAAATTCCTCCTCATGCACGATGTGGATAACGAGGCCGTGAAGACCATAATAAAGAGGATGAAGGCTCTTGGTCACGGGAGGGTGATATTCGCGACCACAACGCCGGCATCGCTCGCGTGGGGGCTTGAAGACCTCATAAAGGAGTGGCTTGAGGAGGACGAGCGTTTCCGCCAGATGAAGCGTTCGAGGTTCTATCTCGATATAACGGGAGGGAAAGATTAAATATCTCATGCACCAACCTTTTAGGGGTGGAGAGATGATAAAGGTTGTGTTTTTTGACCTGGATGATACAATTGCAGACACCTCAAGGCTGGCGGAAATGGCGAGGAAGAACGCCATTGAGAATATGATACGTCACGGCATGCCCGCTGACTTTGATACTGCATACAGCGAGCTCCTTGACCTGATAAGGGAGTATGGGAGCAACTTTAACAGGCATTTTGATTATCTCCTGCGCAGGCTTGACATTCCCTACAACCCCAAATGGGTTGCCGCCGGGGTCATAGCATACCACAACACCAAGTTTGCATACCTGAGGGAGGTGAGACACGTCAGGAGAACCCTTCTGAAGCTGAAGGAGATGGGCCTTCTCCTGGGCATAATAACCGACGGAAATCCCATAAAGCAGTGGGAGAAGATACTGCGCCTTGAGCTTGATGCTTACTTCGACGAGGTTCTCATATCGGATTTTGTCGGTGTGAAGAAGCCCCACCCGAAGATATTCCGCAAGGCCATAGGGAAGTTCGGTGTTGAGGCCAATGAAGCCGTTATGGTTGGGGACAGGCTTTACTCGGATATCTACGGTGCCAAACAGGTGGGAATGCACACGGTCTGGTTTAAATACGGGAAATACGCCGACAGGGAAAAGGAATATCTCAAATATGCAGATTTCACAATCGAAGACCTGAAGGAGCTCCCCGAAATCATAGAGGTGCTGAATGGTGAGGGTGCAGATAAGGAAGTTCATGCTGATTGACGGTTCATATAAGTCGAGGATCCTGAGGGGCGATAAAGTCACCACCATAAGATACGGGGACTACGATGCCAGACCCGGCAGTGAGGTTTATCTTGTTATCCGGCCCAGCGACACGGCGGTGGCGAAGGTGAGAATCACGGGGGTTGAGAGGAAGAAGGTTCGTGAGCTAACGGATGAGGATGCGAGGAGGGATGGCTTCAGAAACATTAAGGAGCTCCTCAGGGAACTAGGGAAAATCTACGGCGATCTCTACGGGGACGATGAGGTTACGGTAATCGGTTTTGAGGTGTTGAGGAGGTATGATGACGGGATACCCCTCAGGTGGCTGAAGGGGCTGAACTATCATGAACCCGGGGAAATAGCCCGTCTCTACCTCGAAAATCGGGAGAAGGTTAGCTTAAACAGAGAAACGGACTTCATACTGCGCAGGATTTACAACGAGGGACTTGGGCGGGCCGTTAGAACCTTCGGGCCGAAGAGGGTTCAGCAGGCTCTGCTCAAGGCATATCACGGCCTTTACGATGCCGGGCTCATCTGAAAGGGTGCGGTTAGGATAAGATTTAACCCTTTGAGGGGTTTTTCACTGTTTATTTTGAGGTACAACTCTGCACTTATACACTCCCCCATTATTCCAGCAGCGCCTCTGAGGGAAAAGCTTTATCTATCCACCGTGCCATCTTTCTCCATGCCCTCTGAAAAAAGAATGCTCTCAATTACAGCCGTGCTGATTACGTTGCTGCTTGCGGAGTTCATGGGACTGTTTGTGTATCCAAACACACGTCTCTATGCTCTAACTCCTTACCTGAGCTCAATCTGGATGCGTTTAATCACGGATTCCGCCAGCTTTGCGGCTTTTGTGATTTACATACTTATGTTTGCTCTTTATGATATTAAAAAGACCGGAAAGGTGGAGCGCTGGACGCTGCGCTTCGTGCTCTCACTTTTCGCTGGCATGGTTGTTGTTGGCGTTCTGAAGGTGCTGTTAGGTGTGCCGAGACCCGGAGAGCCTTTCCTCCGGCGGGCACTCCTGAAGGCGGACTACTTTGCCTTTCCGTCAGGCCACGCAACGAGGGCTTCAATTCTGGCTTATTCCCTTGGAAAGCGCTTTCCCAAATACCGTCCCCTGTGGTGGGCTTATGCCATTCTGGTTGCGCTTTCCCGCCTGTTTCTCCACGTCCACTGGTTCAGCGATGTGCTCTTCGGTCTCCTCCTCGGCCCGTGGGTTCTTATGCTGGTGGAGGCCACAGAAGACCTCTGGCTCCCGGTCTACAATTCCATCATGCAAAAATTAAAACTGGGGGTGCTCAGGATTGAATAGCTTTGCTGAAATATTCATGCTTTCGCTTGTTCCGACGTTTGAGGGCAGATACGCCATAGTCTACGGCATGGGCAGAGGATATCCGCTGTGGGAAACCCTTTTTGTGGCGGCCCTCGGCGTTCTCCTTCTGTCCCTGATTCTCCCGCTCCTCCTGCCGTATATAGACGGTCTGATGCTCTGGCTTGAGGGGACTTTTCTGAGAAAGATAGCCCGCCTCTATCTCCACTATATCAATCGCGTGAGGAGAAAGGCACACCCATACGTGGAGAGATGGGGCTTCCTCGGGCTCACGGTATTTGTCGCAATCCCTCTCCCCGGAACAGGTGTCTGGACCGGAGCCCTAGCAGCTTATCTCTTCGGAATTGAAAAGAAAACCGCAGTCCCTGCGCTGATTCTCGGCGGACTTTTGAGCATGGCGATAACGCTCGTACCGAGCCTGGGACTCTTTGGTGCATCATAAAAATAAATCAGAGAATCTCCATCCTCCTGAGGATGATGACCTTCGCTTCATCTATCACCAGCATCCACGCTATTGCATAGACCCATATCAGCCCAGCGAGCTTCCAGCCTATCGGTGTTACAAAGATTCCATAGACGACTATAAGCGTTGCCAGGGCCTTGGTAATGACTGCAGACCAGAAGAGCAGTTTGCTTGGATACGGCTTCTGCCAGAGGTGCCCCCTTGCCCTTGTGACGAAGATTGTGAGATGCCCTGCAACCGCGAGCTTGAGGAAGATAAACGACTGTATCTCGGGCCTGCTCAGGAGAAGAATTCTCTCGGCTATGTAAAACAGCAGGAAGGAGCTCACAACGCCAACAAAGCCGAGCAGCGTTGAAAGCACGAGAACCTTATACATGTCCCATCTGACCGGCTTTCTCGGTGTAACCACATTGTCGTATGCTATCGCGAGTATGGGTGCGTCATTGAAGAGCGCCAGCAATACGATCATGATGGCGGTTATCGGGTAGAAGTTGAAGACAAGAATTGCGAATGTCACGAAGAACAGAACCCTTATGGTCTCGGTTATCCTGTAAATCACATAGCTCTCCATCCGCTGGAATATTCTCCTCGCCTCCTCTATGGCATGGGCTATCACGGAAAGGCCCGGCTGAAGCAGGACGACATCGGCCGCTGCTCTTGCGGCGTCAGTGGCCCCTGAAACAGCTATGCCACAGTTTGCCTTCTTAAGGGCAGGTGCATCGTTTACCCCATCACCCGTCATTGCCACGAGGTGTCCAGCTCTCTGCAGGGCATCGACAATCCTGAACTTATGTTCTGGAAAGACCTCGGAGAAGCCATCCGCTTCCTCGGCAAGCCTTTCAACTTCAGAGTCCCTCTTTGCCTTGAGCAGCTGGCTCATGGAGACTATTCTCGTTCCCAATCCGAGGATTTTGGCTATGTGCCTGGCTATTGCTATGTGATCACCCGTTACCATCTTTACATTGACCCCGAGCTTTCTTATCTCCTTTACAGCCTTGGGAGCATCGTCCCTGGGAGGATCAAAGAGGGGTATTATTCCGACAAAATCCCATTTTCTGTTTCTTGTTCTCGCAACCCCCAGGGCCCTGTAGCCTTCATCAGCCAGCTCATTGACCTTCTCTGTCGCTCTTTCCCTGACGTCATCCGGAACGTCACATATATCAAGGATGACCTGCGGGGCACCCTTGGCAACCCTGAACCTTTCCTCGTTTACAATATCAGCCTCGGTGCGCTTTATAACAGGGTCAAAAGGCCTGAATTTAATCTGGCGGAATTTTTTCACGGCATCCTTCAGCCCGAATCTCTCCAGGGCATTGATTATGGCCAGGTCGATTGGATCCTTATCCTCCTCCCTGCTCGCCAGGGCCCCGTAGAGAACCACATCCGCTTCGGTGTAACCGTTGAAGGGAACCGGGTCACCAACTGTCAGTTCATTCTTTGTCAGGGTTCCGGTTTTATCGGAGCACAGGACATCAACCCCCGCAAGCTCCTCAATGGAAACGAGTTTCGTGACGACAGCCTGTCTTTTGGCCAGATTCAGGGCCCCTATCGCCATCGTTATTGACAGAACCGCTGGCATTGCTGCCGGAATTGCGGCGACCATCAGCACAAGGCTGAACCTCATGGCCTCCACCAGGCTCTCGTGGCGGTGTATTGCGACAAGAAAAACGATGGAGACGAGAATCAGGGAGATGATTATCAGGTAGTCCCCCACTTTTATGACCATCTTCTGGAAGGAGCTCACGGTCTTGGCGCTTTCAACGAGCTGAACCGTCTTTCCGAAATAGGTGTTCATGCCCGTCCCTGTAACCACAGCTGTCATCTCTCCTTTTTTAACGAGGGAGCCTGAAAAGGCAATGTCCCCTATCTTTTTGTCCACCGGCAGGGATTCTCCCGTCAGCGCGGATTCGTCTATCATCAGATAATCTCCATCAATTAGCTTCACATCCGCCGGGACTATGTCGCCCATTCTGAGACGTATTATGTCCCCGGGGACAAGCTCTCTGGCCGGGATAATCTTCCATTCACCATCTCTGAGAACCCTTGCCTTCAGCGCCATCTTCTGCTTCAGGAACTCAATAACGTTTTCCGCCTTGTGTTCCTCCCAGAAGCCCACTATGCCGTTCATGGCCAGGAGAATCATTATAATCCAGAAATCCGCCCAGTGTCTAACTATGGCAGAGAGAACCGCCGCTATCTCTATCATCCAGGGTATTGGGCCCCAGAAGTATGAGAGGAACTTTATTATGGGATTTACCTTCTTCTCCGGGATTTCATTGGGGCCATAAACCTCCAGCCTTTTTCTGGCTTCCTCTGAGGAGAGACCTTTGTTTGAGGTTTTAAGTTCTTTCAGAACATCATCAACACTCATACGCTTGTAATCTTTTTCGGCAACCATCTCAACCCCTTAGATAAATAATGTTTGAGAAATATATACGAATTTTGTTACAATCATAAAAATGTCAGTGATCACTTCCGTTTCACGGCTGTTCTATGAAAAATGCAGAAATGTATTGGAAATATGACAAATACAAACCCGCATAATCTTTCCATATATCCCGAAAACTTTGATAAAAGATTGAAAGAGGCATGTCACTTCGTAGCCCTCGTTATCCCCACATCCTTCACGAGCACATAGGGCGTGAAAACGGGGGTGCTAACCTCCCACCAGTGAATCTGATAGAGCTCCCTCCCCAGTGCGGCTATGCCTTCGAGGATGTGCTGCATGTTGTCGCTAACCCTTATGTTCCTTATGGGCCTAAGCTCGCCCTTTTCAATGAGAAACGCCCCGTCCCTCGGAATCGTTGAGAAGTCCCCTTTAACATAGTTCTGGAACCTCGTATACCACACGTTGGTGATGTATATGCCGTGCCTGACCTCCTCAAAGAGCTCCTCCTTTGAGTGATCGCCTGGCGTTACGTAGATGTTCCATGCCCTCGGCATTATAAGGCCCGCATTCGCCGTGGTCTCCCTCTTGTACTTCCTCGCCATGCTGGTGTTGAGGAGATACGTTTTGAGCTCTCCTTTCTCGATTATTGTGGTCTCCCTCGTTGGGACGCCCTCGTCGTCGAACTTCCTCGTGCCGTAGGCGTTTGGCATGTTGCCAATGTCCCTTATCGTAACGCCCTCCCCTGCAATCCTCTGCCCGAGCTTGCCCACCATGAAGCTGAAGCCCGCCTCAACCGCAAAGGCTGATGCCATGAAGCTCATGTAGCTCATGAGATTTGCAAATGCCAGGGGGTCGAAGATAACGTCATATGTCCCGGCTTTGCCCTGAACGGGATTAACGGCAAGCTTCGCTATTTCACCAGCTTTTCTTCCCGCGCTCTCTGGGTTAAACCTGTCCAGCACCCTTGAGGAGCTCGTCCCGTGCCCGCTCTCCTCGTCCCCTATGAATGCCCTTACGCTTATCTCCACTCCCGTCCCTTCATCATAAGCCTCCACGCCGTTGCTCGTGCTCAGATAGAGCCTGTTATGGTCAGTGTAGAGAACACCGGCTACACGCTTGGCCCCCTCCTCAAGGGCAGCATTTATCGCCCGCTCCACGTATTCGTTCGGCTCGTCGAGCTCGACTATCCTCCTGTCAAAGGTCTCGGGGATGTCCCTGTACTTAAAGGGCCCCTCGGCTATTCCGTAGTAGTCCTCCTTGGGTGAGAGGCTCTTAACGCTTGCTAAAAGCGCCTTAAGGCTCCTCTCAATGGTCTCCCCATCAAATGTCATGAGGGTTGTCGAGCCTATCCTCTTCCCGTATTCAACAAAGAGCTCCACCTTTCTGGAATGCCAGTTCTTCGCAACGGTTATCTCGTTGTTCGCAAAACGCACCTGCCTCCTGCTCTCCTCATGGCTCAGAACCACGACATCGCCGAAGCCGAGCTCCTCCGCCTTCTTCAATATGAGTTCATTGACCTCGAACATCCCATCACCTCCTGAGAACAACCTCTCTCAACCTTGCTGGTGCTCCCCCCATCCATACGGGAACTCCCTGACCGGGTTCGCCCTTTCCACAGGTTCCCGGGAACATCTCGACCTCCCTGCCAACGGCATCAACGCTGCTCCACAGCCCCTTCGTGGTTATCTCAAGAATTGGCTTCCTCACAGGGTGCTTTATCTCGCCGTTCTCGATGAGATAAGCCTCCCTTCCGATGTATCTCTGCTGATACCTGCGGTCATCTATGTTCCACTCGTTGAAGGAGACCATGTAGACGCCGAGCTTTACATCCTCAATCAGCTCCTCGAAGGAGTAATCGCCCGGAGCCAGATAGGTGTTTGCCATCCTCACTATGGGCTCGCGGTTGTAGTTTATAGCCCTCGCAGAGGCGTTTGACTTCGTTCCGAGATATGCCGCGTATTCACGGTTCATGAGGAACTCGTTTATGATGCCCTCCCTTATCAAATAGCGCGGTCTGGCTTTAACGCCCTCATCATCGTAGAGGTAGAAGCCCCAGCTGTTCGGAATAGTCGGGTCTTCAATGACCGTGACGGCATCGCTCCCTATCCTCTCGCCGAGCATGTCGGGCTTTACAAAGCTCTCCCCGGCCTGGGCAGCCTCGCGCCCCATTATCCTGTCGAGCTCGTAGGGATGCCCCACGCTCTCGTGGACGGCTATTCCCGCCACCTCGGGGCTTATGACGATGTCCACCTTCCCCTCAGGCGGCTTCTTCCCCTCCTTTATGAGCCTCCGGAGTGCCTTCACGTCATTGAGTGCCCTTTCCCACGGTTCGTCCTTTTCTATAAGCTCAAGCCCTCCCGAGAAAGCCCTCTGGACAAAGGGAGCCTGCTCCATCTGCCCCTCCTCAAAAACGACGAGGTTGTACGTTATGGAAACCCTCGGGATGAGGCTCTCGACCACCGCACCCTCGCTGTTCATGAAGATTTTGTGCCACATGAAGTCCCCGTATCTCAGGAAGCGCATGGGCACGCTTATCCCAGAGCCCAGAACACTCTCCTCAATCCTCCTGAGGTACTCCATCTTCTCCTCCGCGCTCACATCCCTGAAGTCCTTCCTCATCCTCACCTCATAGAAGACCTCATGGAAGCTCTCCTCGCTGAACTCCACGGGCCTGTTCCTGACCTTCGATGCCGCCTTTGCAAGCTTTACCGCCCGCTTAACCGCTTCAAAAACGCTCTCCTTTGTGAGCACATTCGTGGATGAGAAACCCATCCCTCCGTTCACGAGAACCCTGATGCCTATACCCCTGTCCGCAAGAATTCCAAGTCCCTCGGGGCTGCCGTTTTTCATGGCTAAGGAAGTTCCGTTCTTCTCCTCGAACCTTGCCTCCGCATAGGAAGCGCCGAGCTCCTGCCCCTTTTCCACCGCAAACTCAACAAGTTCATGCATGCACATCACCTCTGATCAATGCATGGAATAGTTGCCCCGCTAAATATAAAATCTTTTCGCTTCGATGGACATCGAAATATGGGGCAGAATACTTTCGCATATATGCCGGAGGAATAAATAAACTCTGGCTCCCATCAAATATTGAGGGAATTCATTTTTGGGAGAGTGCTCACATGGGGGACATTCAAGCAAACAAAATGCACAACCCAAAACATGGGAATTAGCAAGAAATAAGAAACAAAAAGATCAGCCCTCATGAGCGAGCCAGAGGAGAACACCCTTGACAAACGGCCAGTTGGTGTTTATGTATCTCTGGTAGTACGCGTCGCTTATGGCCTTGCTTGAGCCGTAGGCAACTATTCTCCCGTCGCCAGCCTCCACGGCAGCGGCCACAACAGGCTTTGAACCCTTCTCTTTGACAACATTCTTGTCCTTGTCCTCGGCATAGGCGGTTTCGTAGCCTGTAATCAGCCAGACAGCACCGCCGCTTATGTCCAGGGTGTCGCCGTTGTACAGCATCTCATGCGTCTCGTTGAGGAATTTCATTGCCGGGTGGTCGAGGTTGTATATGCCCACGAGCGGGAACCACGGCCTGCCCGTGTTCTTCTCGTCATCCATGAGCTCGTCGTTCCTGAACTCAATTCCGTATTTGCCCACCACTTTGTTCAGGCTCTTGTAATAGACATTACCATAGTAGCTCTCACCGAGGATGAAGAGGCCGCCTCCGTTTTCGACGAATTTCTGTATGGCCTGGGCTTCATCGTCGGTTATGTCCCTGCTCGGGTTCGTTATGATTAGAATGTTGTAGTTCTTCAGCTTTTCATATGTGATGGGCTCTGTGTTTATGTCGACCTTCCAGCCGAGGTCGTTTTCAATCTTTCCGATGAGCGTGCTCATCCCGTTGCTGTCGCTCTTTGTCGGGCTGTAGTACTGGCCGTGGGAGGCATCAATGAGGACTTTTGTAACCCTGATGGTGACCCCTGTCTGCCCGCTTTCGGCCTGTTTAACCGCCGTCTGCATCAGCGGGAGGAGGTGTTCGAGTTTATCTTTAATCCCCCTGCTCAGGAATGCTGCCCGCCTTATGTGCCTCATTGCAGCGAATGAGAGGGATGTGGAGCCCGTTGCTTCTGAGTACCTTTTGAGGCTTATGTATTTCTGGTATTCCTGCTTTACAAGCTGCAGCTGTCCTTCGACGCTGAGAATCTCGGACTCAAACTCGCCCATGCTTATGTTGTACTGCCTGATCTTTTCGAGAAGCCCGGTAAAGTTCTTATAGAGCGGATTTAAGCTCTTCCACTCCCTCATGTACATGCCGAGGTAGTATGTGGACATGATTCTGGCTATCTTATCGGGGTGAGGTATGACCTCGACCTCCTTTGACTTGAAGTCGTACCCCTCAATCTCGGCCTTAATCTCGTGCATTCCCGTTGTCTGCGGCTGCCATATGTATTCCACGGCTTTTTCTCCTCCAGCGGGGAGCTCGATGGTTTCGTTTATTTTTGCTTTTCCGTCGATGTAGAGCAGGAATGTGACGTTCTGAGCGGCTTTTCCTCCGTTTTCAAGAACGACCTTTATCTTGTTGTCGTAGTTCTGGATTGCCCTGCTGGGTACCTGAAGGTCTTTTATGCTTATCGGAATGTAGTAGGTGACCTTAAGATACGGCTGGTCAGATGGGTTCTCCTTTGAGTATATCCATGCATAGTTATAGAAGTCTTCGGTGACGAGTTTCAGAATCATGCTGGCGATTTTATCCCCGCTGTAGAACTCATTCTGGATATAGGAGGTAACATCCCAGCAGACCCATCCCTTTGCAAGGGTTTTTGTATCCAGCAGCTCCCCCGGCTGGGGTACGGGGGAGGGGGTGCTGTCTTCGGTCCAAGCATCTGTAGTGTTGTAAACCCCGACTTCCATGGGAGTGCTGAGGTACTTTATATACGCTACATATACACATACCTGTGCTGATGAAATCTCCGCCGCAGGAGGTATCTCCGAGAGGTTGAATTTTAGATAAGTCCTCTCTCTGCTGTAGTAGCTCGAATTTCCGATGGCCAGTTCCCGTTTGTCGTAATAAGAGTGATAATTCTTCCACGAGAAGGAGGTGCCCTTGTAATAATAGCTGTATGCATCTGCTACTGGCAGCAGCGAGGTAGTTTTCTCGGGGTATGTCTGGCCGTTGGCAGCAGCTCCCGGAATTCCTGTCAGTGGAATTGCGCTCAGCACCATAACCGCAATCAAAAACAGCGCTAACCGCTTCATGGAACCACCAGATTTTTAGATGGAAATTTAAGTATAAATTCTTTTCCATTGTACAGGATATATCACCCATAGTGAAAGGATATTTTCATAAACCTCAAATTCCCACTGTGAGGGGTGGTTGCATGAGAATAACAACCAAGACGGGAGATAGGGGCATGACCGGTCTCTTCACGGGTGACAGGGTGGCGAAATTCTCACCGATTATGGAGGCCAACGGAACGATAGACGAGCTGGACAGCTTCCTCGGCGATGCCAAACACTACGTCCCGGAGGAGATGGCGGAAATCCTTGAGAAAATTCAGATCCAGCTCTACGACCTAATGGCGGAGCTGGCGAGCAGGGGTGAATACTCCAAAATCGGCGGGGAGGAAGTTGGGTGGCTTGAGGGGCTCATCCATGAATACGAGGAGGAAGTCCGGCTGAAGGTTTTCGTCCTCCCCGGCTCAACTCCGGCGAGTGCAAAGCTCGACATCTGCAGGGCGGTGGCGAGGAGGGCCGAAAGGGCTGTTGCAAGGCTCGTCCTCGACTACGGCTTTGGAAAAAACACACTCGTCTACCTCAACCGTCTGAGCGACCTGCTCTTCATCATGGCGAGGGCTGTGGAGAAGAGGGAGGGGAGGCTGAGGGAGGTCAAATAGCCCTCCCTGCATTTTCCTCGATATGTTCCTGCTCCGAGAGCAGAACCGCCCTGTGCCTGACGTAGTAGTAGAGTATCACACCGCCCTGGATGAACCATATGGCAAGTGAAACCGACCATGCGGAGTAGCGGTCTATTAGAGGGCCAACGGCAGCGAGCCCCAGAGGGGAGGAGATGTTGACGAGCAGTGTGAGGGCGGAGAAAACCCTGCTCCTCAGCTCCGTCGGGATGGCACGCTGGATTTTTGCCTGGAGGGGAATATTCACCACCGCATTGCTCACCCCCCAGAGCACCCCGACAGCCGCTAATGTCAGGAAGGCCGCATCTCTGGACAGCTTTGCTTGCGGTGAAATCACCCATATGAATACCAGTATCATTGCACCGTTAAACGCCAGTGCCTTAAAGAAGTATCTTCCTGCTTTTCTGCCGAGTTTGATGGCTACGACTATGTTCCCGAGGAGCATGCCTCCCATGAAGAAGCTCTCCAAAAGGCCGAACTGCCTGCTCGTGAACTTCAGAACCTCCCTGAAGGCGTAGGGCATTATCACAGCTCCGAAGGGCTGACCGACGGCGTTCATGAAGAGGGCGAAGCCCATGAGCATCATCAGATAGCCGCTTGAACGTAGGAAAGAGAGCCCCTCTCTGAGGTCGGTTATCACCTCCCCCATGCTTTCTATCTTTCTCGTCTCCCACCTGTATCTGATGAGGGCCTCAAAGAGTCCCGAGCCGAAGAAGCTGAGGGCGTTTATCATGATGGCCATCTTTATTCCGCCGAAGGCGTAGATGAGACCTCCAAGGGCAGGGCCGATAAGGCGGGCTATTATGGAAAAGGAGCTGACGGTGGAGTTTGCTCTCTCAAGCTCATCGGGCTCAACGAGGTCTGGAAACATGGCACTCGTAGCGGCCCCGAAGAACGTTCCCATGACCGCCATTATCACCTGAACCGCCAGGAGCTGGTAGATTCCAAGGAGGTCGAAGGCTATCACACCGAAGAGCAGGATACCGCGGAGGATATCGAACCACACCATCAGCCTCTTCCTGTTGTAGCGGTCTCCGATAACGCCGGCGAATGGCATTATTATCAGCGAGGGAACCACGTCGGCCAGGACGAAGAGCGTCATCATCGAGCCGCTGTGGGTCTTGTCAAGAACGTAAAGCGGTAGGGCAACCTCCTGCACCGCCCAGCCGAGCTGGCTTATAAATCTCCCTGCTGCGAACAGCCAGAAGTTCCTGTTGAGGCTCAAGCAACCACCTCCATGATCTCGGAATCTATGTTCATAACGCTCTCCCTGAAGTTTATGTAGTAGTATGCCGTCACGAGCAGGCTGATGGCCACAAGTGCAGCGATGAGGAGAGGCATCTCTACGGCATCGAGGAGCGGGCCCGCCACCGCCATCCCGAGCGGCGTCGTCGCCATTATCATCGTCTCAAAGGCCGAAAAGAACCTTGAGCGCACCTCATCCGGCACGGCCTTCTGGAGCTTGGCGAAGATCGGTATGTTGACCAGGGTGTTGAAGACTCCAAAGGCCACGAAGATGGCAATGAGCATGGGGTATGCCACCCTCCTGAATGCCGGATGGGCAACGGGAGCAAGGAGCAGCATGACCGCAAGCTGTCCGAAGAGGGCTTTGAATAGCAGCTTTTCGGAACTTTCTTTCAGCTTTCCGGCAATGAGGACGTTTCCCGCTAAGGCCCCGAGCGTTGCCGCTGTTTCGATGCTGCCGAACTGAACCGATGAGAGGCGCAGAGTCACCCTTGAGAGGTAGGGCAGTATCACCGCAAAGACAGGGTTCAGGAGAGTGTTGAGGATTATTGCAAAGCTAACGAGCACGAGCAGACTCCTTGAAGCCCTTATGAACCTGAATCCCTCCAGCATATCCTCCCACACCTCACTGAGACTGGAAAGCTTCCTCGTCTCTCTGCGGTATTCAATCAGCACCTCAAAGAGCCCCGAGCCGAAGAAGCTCACAGCGTTGATGAGTATGGCAAGCCTTATCCCTCCGAAGGCATAGATGACGCCGCCGAGTATGGGCCCGAGTATTCTTATCACCTGCCCGCCGCTCTGAAGTACGGAGTTTGCCTGAGCGAGCTGGTTCTTCCTGACCAGATCAGGGAACATGCCGCTTATTCCGGCCGAGAAGAAAGCCCCCATGACGCTCATGAGCACCTGTATTACGAGCAGGCTTCTGATGTCCAGCAGGTTGAAGGCTATGACCGCAAACAGCAGGACTCCCCTCGCTATGTCCAGCCCATACATGAGCTTCTTCCTGTCGTAGCGGTCTCCTATCACCCCGGCTATTGGGTTTATCAGCAGCCTCGGAATCAGCTCCGCCATCACGAAGACGCTCATCATGGCTCCGCTTCCTGTCCTGTCGAGCACGTAGAGCGGAACCGCAACGTCCTGAACCACCCAGCCGGCCTGTGATATCCATCTGCCAACCGTATAAAGCCAGAAATTTCTGCCCAGCTCTCTTAAATCCTTGAGCATCCTGACTAACCCCCATATTCTCGCATAATTACCTAATTATGTGACCAAGGAATTAAACAAAAACTTAGACCAGCTCCACCCTCACATCACCGTTTACAGTGCTCACCCTGACGTCATACGTCCCGGCTCCGATAACGGGCTCTTCAGGGTTAATGCCGACCAGCTCCACGTCTCCATTCACCTTTTTTGTGGTTATTTTGGCATCGCAGAAGTCCGTCAGGCGGAGCCTTATATCACCGTTTACAGTGCTCACCTGGATGTTATCATCAAGCTCTTCAATGTCCAGCTCCAGCTCGCCGTTGACCGTGGAGGCTGTGAGGGGGCCGGCGAGGGCGAGCCTCGCTTTAATCGTGCCATTTACCGAGGTCAAAAGTTCAGCCTCGCAACTGTCCAGCTCGATTTCCCCGTTGACCGTTATGGCCTCCTGAAATCTCAGTCCCCTGGCGTAAAGCTCTCCGTTGACGTTCTTTGCCTTGATAATGGTGTTTCCGGGGGTTTTTACCTCAATCTCCGCCCATCCTTTTCTTCCGCCAAAGAGGCCGAACCTTTTCCTCTGCTTTTCATTTATTACCAGCCTGCTTCCCTCCTGGTGGATTTCCACCTCCACCTCACCGTGGATTGTGTAGCTAACGCTGGTGTGGTCCTCATCCCAAGCCTCAAGCCGAACAGTCCCGTTGACAGCGTTTATCCATATCTCCCTGACGTTTTCAAATATCATCTCGAACCCTCCCCGCGGTTTTCACCCAAGATATTTCATCAGCTCATCGAGGAGTTCCTTAACGCGCCTGCTGAGCCGTGTTCTGTCTATCCCGAATCCCTCTATAAGCTCGGCACTCTGCTCCTCCACGATCTCCTTGGCCTTGCTGATGACCAGTCTGTAAGCTTCGGGCTCTTCAACGGCGTATGTCCTGCCGCCCGCCCTTATCTTCACCCTGCCTTCACGGGCGGAGATTACGACGTCCTCTATGCGTATCTTTGCCCTTCCCCTTCCAACCGTTACTGAAACGTCCCCTGAACGAAGTGAAACCGTCTCCCCGAGGCTGAGGCTCTCGTTTCCGCTCCTGTAAATTACCCTCTCCCCATCAACCTCGATGGAGTACTCATCGGTCTGAATCCTCAATCTGTCCCCGACCTTCGTCAGCTGGAAGCCGTTGGTGAGCTCCCTAATCGTGAGCATCTCTCCCCTGGGTATCGATGGCTTGCCCTCACGTATGTGTATCGGCCCGACCCTGACCTCCTCGCCGCCCGGCGTTTCTATGACCTCTATGAATGGGAGCTTGACATACTCAAAGCCCTCCCCTTCATAGACCTTCAGGAATCCGAGGTCAATTACGCTGCTCTTCTTCCTGCCCCTGTAAAGCCTCTCAGGGTTAACAAGCCCGTTCACCCTCGCCACAAAGCCCGGATCCGGAGAGGTCTTTTTTCCTCCTATCCTTTCTCCTGTCCAGACTGCGACCGGTGTCAGGAGCCTCTTGGTAACCCTGCCGAGCGGGGTCTCGGCCTCAACCGACACATCACCGTCTATAACCCAGCCGATACTCTTCCTTCCAAACTTAACGGGATATGCCTTTCCGCTCCCTCTCAGCTTGACATCACCAAAATCCGCCCCGCTGAACTCGTAGGCCTTCTTTTCCACCTTTATATCCAGCTTCTTCTCGTCGAATTTTGCCAGCAGAATCCCAGCTATCGCCAGGACAACGGCATATGCAAAGGCCGTTCCAGCATGCTGGCTCAGACTTCCGGACATTTTGAGCCATTTCCCGAAAAACAGGAGCAGAGACGTCCAGAAGGAGCCCTTGGCAAGCGCAAATATTATTCCGCTCAGCGTGACACCGAACCACCTGCCGACGCTCAGCAGTTCGAAGGCGAATATAAGGCCGATTATTGCATAAACCAGGTATTCGCTGTATTTCTCAAGTTTCAGCGGCCCTCTGAACAGCCAGAGGATCAGCATGAGTGCGGTGATTCCTTTGAGGTACTCAGCAGCTCTAAATCTCCAGCTTTCCTCCTCAACAATCCCGTATTTCCATACAAAGCTCATTCTTCCACCTCCCCGAGGGCAGTTATTATTTCGAGCAGACGCAAAAGCAAACGCCCGTTTTCGGTAATCTCATAACCTTCGGCACTCCTCACCATCCCGGTCTTCTTCAGGAGCTTCAGGTGATGTGAAACGGTGGGGCTTTCAACCCCGAGGGCCTCCTTTATCTCCTTGAACGTCATGGATTTATTTCCGAGCATGTTGAGAATCCGTATCCTGTCCGGATTGGCCAGACTCTTCAGTATCCTTGCGGCTTTAACCTCATCCAGCTCCAGGCTCCCGGCTTCGAGCTTCTTCCTGAGGCGCATCTTTATGGAGAGCATCACCTCATCCACCGGATCAATGCTCTCCTCCAACACCTCCAGACGTTTTTTCAGCTCCTCAAGCTGAGCCTTCAGATCTTTTTCCATGGTACCACCAGGTACAGATTTTTGTAGTACATTTTTCTGTACTTAACTGGGGTGTTTGGTATATAAAAACTTATCGGTGGATATATAGGATGGATTTATAATGGGACATGGAGGGCTCTGGAGCATTAGAAACTTAAGAAGTGGAAATTGGGGATAAATAACCAGAATAGCCAGTTCAGGATAATTCCGATTCTATTGTCTTAATTTCCTCATCAAGAATATCCCTAATGCTTTTGAGGAGCTCTAGGTATTCTCTGATGGTTTCCGGTTTCATTCTTCTTTCTCCCATCTCCTCGAGTCTTTTCTTCAGCCTCTCGTGATAGCTTATGGCGGTGTATAGGGTTCTCAATGCGAGATCATTTGATGTTCTGAGATATTCCCACCCTTTCTCGGTTAGCTTGTACTTTACACGACGCACCTTTCCGCGGTATTCCTCCCTGGGCTCAAGAAGACCATTCTCCACCATCTTGTTCAGAAGTGTATAAAGGTTACTGTGACTGGGTTTCCAGATACCAATCGTGAACTTTTCGAGCTCTTTAAGAATCTCGTAACCATGGGTCTCCCCTTTTAGACCGACAATTACCAGTATTATATTCTTGAGAGGAACCGTGAAGAGTCCCTTAACTATTCTGCGCTCAACTTCATTTTCCATGATGCCTCACCGTTATATTTAATTCAGTACCAAAACCTTTATAAATGCTTTTCTTGATGACATGTCGAATATTGACATGTCAAAAATAATAGTGTCTAAAAAAGTCATAGGTGATGCTCATGTCATGGAATGAGTGGATCGCCAGACATGCAAAGCTCGTTGTTGTTCTTTGGGTGGTTGTTATTATTCTTGCAACTCCCCTTGCTGTCAAGCTTAGCAGTGTCACCAACTACAGCATGGAGCAGTTCATGCCAAAGCACGTTGAATCTATTGAAGTCCAGAACAACATGAGTAAATATTTCAGCTCATTCTCCCAGAACGATAACATGACGTATATACTCCTCACCGACATCAAGGTCAACAGTCCTGAGGCAAGGAAAGCCTATGAGCAGTTTAAGACTGAAGCGAAAGCTTACGGAAGCAACTTTACGAGCTATTACGATGCGATGGACATGCTTCAGAATGAGTCGTACAGCATAGCGCTCAACCTCACTAAGATGACCGCCAATCTAACGGGAATCTTCTATTCTGCAGCTATTAACGCGAGCAACGCTTATAGGATGACCTTTCTGCAGATTGAGAACCTCAGCAAGCAGGTCAAGACCCTCAACGAAACCCTTCCCGAGATTGCAGGGGCTTACCTCGCGCTTGAGGCCAACCTGAGCGTTCTCTACAACCAGAGCCTCGCCCTTAGACGGGCCCTGAACGAGACGGACTTAGCTTACGTCGAGCTTCACAAGAACCTCACGGGAGCGAGCGAGCAGTTAAAGGCACTGAACTCAACGATAGCTGGCCTCAATGCTGGCCTCTACAACCTCAGCGATAACTACGCTAAGACATATCTCGGAGCTATAGGAGCCTACGGTGCACTCGTCCAGGCCGGAGCCTATGAAGGGGGCATTGATGGGGTAACAGCGCAGACGATAGCTACTCAGCTTGGAGTTCCCATCGAGCTCATTTATGCGGTTTACAATGCCACCTACCCAGCTTATTCAGCATACGGCTCAACGGCGATAACCGATGCTTTCCTAGCCAACGTTACTAAGGAAATGATTCTGGGTCAGGTCGGTGAGCCGATGGATAAGCAGCTCGCAGAGGCTTACTCCATTGCCTTTTACCAGGGCGTCGTGGCATTCGACGGTAAAACCGGAAGCGACTATGCTCTAATCAACCTCGGCAAGAACGCGGCCAAGCCCGTCGGAGAAATAGCATACGATGCCCTTAACAATCTCCCTAGCATCATGGAGAATGCCGGGAGGAGTTTTGAGGTTCCGGGCGTTGGCCGCATTCCAGCAAGAAGTCTCGCATACATTGTGAACGTCTCGGTAAGTCTCGGAAGGAATCCGAGTGTCTTGGCAGTTGAAAACGCGACCATTCAAGTTGCCAATGTCCTGATGGCTGGCAGTCCTCTAATGGAAACACCAAACGCAGACGAAATATTTGAGGTGCTCCTCCACGCCCCGACTAGGGAACTTGAGGTTACTCTACTCGCAAACGCATTAAAGGAGAGACTCCCTGCCGGACAGAAGGCCTTGGCTGAGCAGATATCGAAAACTGTGGTGAGCTTTGACCCCAACGCAACCGGGGTTCTTGCCAAGAACCCGAAGACCCTGAAAAAGGCCACCGTTTCACTCCTTGCAGGACTAATCAGGGAGAGAGGCATTGAACTCCCGGAAAGCGTTATAAGTCAGGTTTACGACTCCAACAGGAATGTCGAGCCTATTGCAAGAGAACTCTTAATCCAGAAGACCGCCGGGGAGATCGGAAGCGAGAAGGTCGCCGAGACGGTAGTAAGCATTGTCCTCAAGAACCCGGAGGAGCTGGCCAAGGGTATTGGCGTTAAGGATGCCATCAAGGGAATAATCACAAACTTAACAGGAACCGCTCCAATCGACCTCGGAAAGGTGGTTGAGGGCCTTTATGCTGGAAAAAGCTCGAAAGAGATAGCATACAGCCTCTTTGAGGAGGGAGTAAACGAGAAGCTCGCCAACGTAACTGCTCCCGAGGATGTTAAGGAGGCTCTCAGGGGGATAATACTAACCGTTGCCGGGGACTATCCGATGAGTGATTCGGAGATTGAAACTCTCGTCAAGGAAAAAACCGCAAAGCTCGTCGAAAAGTTCGTGAAGGAGATAAATCTCGGAGTTCCCATTAGAGTGAACACGACCCAGCTCGTTGAGGTAGCATTCAAGTTTAGGGATGACCCGGGCAGGATAACGGGAGGAAATGTCAGGCCTATAGAGGAGCAGGTTTACCCGTCCATCTACAGTCTCGCCAAGAGTTATATCAGCATGCTGAAGAGCCCTGACAATACGACGATGCTCATCATGATGATTCCAAGGAGCCTGAGGAACGTCACGGATCTTGAGAAGCAAGCAAAATTTCAGTATGAAAACACACTCAAGGCGAAGGAGGTTCTCCTGAAAGAGATGCGCAGGTATTTCCCGGAGGCAAAAGCACACATAAGCGGAACGCCAGTTCAGACTTATGAAATGATACACTATGGCAAAGAGGACAATGTAAAAACCACAAGGTTCAGCGTTATTGGTGCGTTAATAGTGCTTCTCGTAATACTCGGGGTCGCTTTGCTCGCGACGCTCCTGCCGTTTACAGGGGTCGCAACGGCAACGCTTACAGCCCTTGGAATTCTGTATCTGCTCGCAAGGGGAAACATTGTAAGTGTGGGAAGCTGGGCTCAGATGATAACGATAACTACCGCTCTTGGCCTCGGTATAGATTACTCGACCTATTATCTCCACAGATTTAAGGAATATCTAGCGGAAGGTTATGAACACGAAAAAGCGGTGAGTGAAGCGCTTAAGAGAGCAAAAGATGCTGTCTTGGCGAGTGCATCGACTGATATTATAGCCTTTGCGAGCTTCATCCTTGCTTGGGAGTTCCCGATATTCAGGCAGATGGGTGTAATAGCCCCGGTAGCAGTCATTGTGGTCCTCATAGCATCACTGACATTCATTCCGGCAATCACTGCTCTTATAGGCAACAGGAGAATCTTCTGGTGGCCAAGGCACATAAAGCATATTGAGGGGATGGACGTTCACAAAAAAAGCAGGATAGCGGCATGGTCGGTCAAGCATGCTAAAGCTGTGCTGTTGATATCCCTGATAGTCCTGACACCGGCAGTTTATAGCTTTGCCCATTTCAACGGAACCCACGACATTAAGCTTTTCATACCCAAAGACAGTGAGACATACGGCTTTCTGAAGCTCAGCGAAGAGAAGCTCGGTGTCGACGTTATGGGCTCAACATACGTTCTCATTGAGTTCAATCACAGGCTTGGCAGTGGGGATCTTGGCAAAATAAACGGACTCGTAAGAGATATCGAGGGAATCAAAGGGGTTAAATATGTTTATACAGTAACACAACCCTACGGAAAGCCAATAAACACTGATAATCTCAAAGCCCTCAAATCCATCGGCGGAGACAGGTATGTCTCAAGTGACGGCAGGATGGTGCTCATCCAGGTCGTAAGTGAGTACCGGGCAACAACACCCCAGGCACATCGGATGGTTAGGGATATCAGAAATCTCCTCAGGAGCTATGAGAAGAATGGTAAGATAGTCAAAGGAATGGTTGGAGGAGGTGCCGCTTTAGATCTCGACCTCAGCAATCTTATCAACAATATCTTCTGGCACAGGATATTCCCGGTAGCTCTGGTACTGATGTTCCTGTCACTCCTGCCAACACTTCGTGGCCTGCCTGCGGTTGTTTCTACAATGAGTACAATAGGAATTGGAGTTATGCTGAGCATCTGGCTCTCCAACTGGCTCTTTCAGAAGGTCTTCGGTGAACCTATAATGTGGTTTCTGCCGCTAATGGTTTTCATAGTACTGATGGGGGTGGGTATAGATTACAACAGCTTCTATCTCGTTAAGGCGAGGGACGAGTTTGAACGCAGGGATGCAAAGGAAGCGCTTACCGTGGCAGCCGGGAGCATGGATCTCGTTGTCATAGGCCTCGCTGCAGTGCTTGCTACAACCTACGGTGCCCTGATAACGAGCTCCACATGGGGTACGAGGGAGATAGGCTTTGCATTAGCGGCGGGGGTTTTGATAACAGCGACGCTTGCAGTTTACTTCCTCGGTCCGGCTATGATGAGTCTCTTTGGGGAGAAAGCATGGTGGCCTCTGCACAGGAAGAATGATTGAGCCCTCTAATTCCTCCTATCTTTTTTGAGCCTTTCCTCTTAGCTTCCTACATGCTACTATTCGACAGACTTTTAAACGCTAAGTTCTATTTTTTAGCATGAACATCACAGAGATGCTCCTGCTCATAGCGGTAGGTTACATCCTCAAGAGGTTAATCCGGGATGAGAGAGCCTTTAAATGGCTTAACGTTTTCTCAACACGTGTTCTCCTCACGCTCTTCGTGTTCGGGAACGTGGCGAGCAAGGATTTGGGATATCTGCTCAGCATAAGGCTTGTCTTCATTTACGTTTTCCTCATTATAGCCTTAAGCCTTGGCATCTCATATTTCTATGCCCGTTACTTTGTGCATGAGGAGAACTGGAAAGGGGCCCTTATGGTGCTCTCAGCCTACCCAAACACAGCCGCCATGGGCTTTCCGATAGCAAGCCTCTTTCTCAAGGACATAACCCCTGCGATACTTTACTCAACGACCAACAGCCTTATACTGCTCCCCCTCGCGACCTTCATAGCGGCGCATTACTCAAGCGGAAAGGCCTCCGTAAGGAAAAGCCTTGCCAAGGCGCTGAGGTTCCCTCCAACGGCAGCAAACCTACTGGCTCTGGGAATTGTGCTGGCGGGTGTCAGGCTCCCGGAGTGGCTTCTTGAACCTGCCAAGTCCATCGGCTGGTGGAGCATACCCCTCCTGCTCATATACTTCGGCTCCATAATAAACCTGAGGGAGTTCCGGTGGAAGCATCTGGCGGAGGTCGGTCTCTTCAGGAGCGTCATCCCCTTCCTCTTCGTCTTCCTGACACTCAGGGGGTCGGGGAGTATTTACTATGCCGTCCTCGTTGAGGCCTCAATGCCTCCTGCGATAATAGCAAATGTCATCCTTGCCCACTATCGTTTGAGGGCCGAGGAGGCAATAAGCGTCACCGTGGTGCTGACACTGATGGTGCTGTTGCTTTTCATTGTGCTCCGCTCGCTGATAGGCTGAGCGACTGATGGCCTTTTCAACCCTTCGAGCGGTTTCTTAATGGTGATTCCATGGAACGCGTTGTTGAGATTCTGAAAGAAATTCTTGAGATACGTCCCCAACAGGTTACCTTTTTCTTTTGAGAGCCTCGGGCGGGGATGCGGTATTTTTGAGTCAGCCATTCAAACTGCTGGAACCCTTTTAAACTCTGGAGTGTAGTAAGACTTCGGAGAGGCCACCGTAAGACGACCCGATTAGATGAGGGGTTTCACGTTACCCTCTGCCCTTAGAGGGTTGACGCCGTTAGGCGTCCTTTCAAAAATCGCCGTTGGGCGGTCAAAACTCTAAGGGTGGCCTTTGAATCATAACCCCGCGTAGGGGTAATTGGCCTTAGACCGGGCCTGCGGGCTGAGCTAAAACCGGTAACGGGAGTAGGTTATGAACCCGCAAATCTCCCCCGCAAAGGGGAGGAGAGGAGGTCATGGCTTATATAGCGGGGCTCCTCAACGAAAACGGCGTTAAAACCTACTTCACCAACAAGGGCGCGCTATTGGCTGGAAATCATCCCGAGCCGGAGCTGGTGATAGCGGTCCACGTTGACACCCTTGGGGCGATGGTAAAAGGCATTTTGCCAAACGGACACCTGAGCTTCACCAGGGTTGGGGGCCTTCACCTCCCTGCCTTTGAGGGTGAGTACTGCACGATAATAACCCGCTCCTGCAAAAGATACCGCGGAACGCTCCTCCTCAGGAATCCGAGCGTCCATGTGAACAGAGAAGCGGGAAAGAAGGAGCGCAAGGAGGAGAACATGCATATCCGGCTGGATGAGCTCGTCGAGAAGGAGGAGGACACGGAGAAGCTCGGCATAAGGCCCGGCGATTTCATAGCCTTCGACCCGAAGTTTGAATACACCAACGGCTTCGTTAAGGCCCACTTCCTCGACGACAAAGCCAGTGTGGCGGTATGATAGACCTGATGCTCGATTTAAGTGATGAGCTCGAAAAGCTCCCGGTGGCGTTCTTCTTCTCGCCCTACGAGGAGGTCGGCCACGGCGGTTCGGCAGGCTATCCAAGGAGCATGAAGGAGCTCCTCGTCGTTGGCGATGGTATCGCCGGAAAGGAAACCGCCGTTTCAATAGCGGCCCCTACGACTACGAGATGACGAGCAAACTTATAGAACTGGCCGAGAAGAGGGGCACAGAGTACGTCTTTCCCTACTACGGCTCCGATGGCTCCGCAGCGTTAAGGGCAGGCTGGGACGTGCGTGTGGCTTTGATAGGTCAGGGAGTGCATGCGAGCCACGGCATGGAGAGGACACACATTAAGGGCCTTCTCGCGACGAAGGAGCTGATAAAGGCCTACATTAGGGAGAAGTTCGGGGTTTGATTCTCTCACTTTTCCCTTTTGCAACTCTTACTGGGCGAAACCTTTATATCTATTCCAACCGGAATTATTCCCATGAGAATAATTTCTCGAAGAATTGAACGTGCCCTCCTCACATACCCGGGCTGGAAGATGCTCTACGGGAGGAGAAAAACCGGCAAGACATTCCTCATTGAGCACTTCCTCGACTACGACGAGTTCTTCTTCGTGAACAAGGACGGCACAGTCCATGACAGGCTGAGAGGCGACAAAATGACCTATTCTGAATTCATGAGGCTCTTTCCAAGGCTGTTGGGAGAAAAAAGGAGAATCGTCATCGACGAGTTCCACCGCCTTCCAGATAACTTCCTTGACCTTCTGCATGCGTACTCCACGGAGCAGGACAGAGAGATAATCCTCGTAACTTCAACGATGTGGCTCGCTCAAAGGTTGCTCTCGATGAGGGAAAGCCCGCTCCTCGGGATAGCTTTCCTCGTAAAGATTGGTCTCATAGATGAGCGCGAAATTCTGGTGGAGCTGTCGAAGGAAGTGAAGGGGAAGGAGCTGATAGAGGCCTCCACCTACCTGAGGGAACCCATGCTCGTTCCGGCCTATAAACCCCCGCTAAGGAACTTTCTGGCAGGGTTCTTTTCGTCCGCCGGCTCCTTCGTGAACGAGCTTGTTGGCGAGACCTTCAGCGAAGAGGGTCACGAACTGACGAGGATTTACCGCGGGATAATGATGGAAGTTGCCAACGGAAAGGGAACGAGCACCGAGCTTTCCTCCGCCCTTTTCTCCCGCGGACTGCTGAAGAAAGACAATCCTGGGACGCTCCAGAAGTACCTCACAATTCTCACGAAGATGGGAATCCTGCGCAAGTTTCTGGTTCATGGAAAGAGGCGCAAAAAGTTCGTTTACCTGCATGCCTCGCCCCTCCTCGACCTGCACTTCTACCTCGAAACCAAATACGCCTACACGGAGCTTGAAACGCCCGCGGAGTTCATAAGAAAGGCGGTGGACTATAAGCTTCCGAAGCATGTGGAGGACTTTATTGCTGATTTACTCGCCAAGGCCTACGGCTTGAGGAGGGTGAGCGTTGAACTTCCGGGGCTTGAGCTTGACGTGGCTTTACAGGGGTTCAAGAGGCTTGAACTTGTTGGTGAGGTTAAGTGGAAGGAGAGGGTAAAGAGGGAGGAAGTGAGGAAAATCGAGGAAAAGCTTTCCCGCTTCGACTGCAGGAAGGTTCTCGTTGTTCCGGATAAAGATGTCCTCGAGCGGGAGCCTGAGGGAATTGAGGTCCTGACGTCCGATGATCTGGTGAAAATCGCGGAAGAGAGTTTGAAACACACGTTAGGGAAAGAAGAAGAGAGCTGAAAAACAAAGCTCACTCAATCTTCGCCCCACACACCGGACAGAACCTCGCACCCTCCGGAACTATGTGGCCGTTGGGACACCGGTGTATCTGCTTCCCGCAGTAGGGGCAGAACCTCGCTCCGGGGGGAATCTGCTTCCCGCAGTACGGGCATATCTCCCCCTGCTGTGCTGCTGGAGCGGCCGGTTGGGGCCCTGCCGGAGGAGCCGCCCCGCCAGCATAGGGCTGGGCAGGCGGCTGCATCAGCTGGGGAATCAGCATCATCCCCGCTCCAACTGCCGCCCCCTGGCTCTTTCCGAGCTCAGCCGCCACCTGCTTGGTGGTGTCCATCTGCATGACATACTGTGCGTTGCCCGTCTGCATAATCCAGAAGAGCCTCTGCCTCCATTCGTCGGTTGTGTTGACCCCCTCGATTTTAACATCAACCAGCTCAAGGCCCAGTCTGCGGAAGTCTTCGAGGAGCTTAACCTTAACCTGAGTGCTAACCATATCGAGGTTCTGGAAGAGGTCGACTATTGAGTAGGCGGAGAGGTGCTTCATCATGTTCTCGTTGAAGTATGCCCTGACAAACTTTGTAACATCACCTGCATCATAGAGCCCCTGGCCTCCAACGACTTCGGTTATGAAGAGAACAGGATCACCAACCTTGAACCAGTAAACCCCGTAGTACTTAATCGGCGCAAGCTCCCTCGTCTGCGTCTCTCCCCCGTAGCGGCCCTGAAACTGCTTTGTGCTGACGAATATAACCGTAGCCTTGAAGGGGCTGTTGCCTCCGCCCACGAGCCTGTAGAGCAGAGGTAAATTCTGCGTCGTCAGGGTGTGCCTTCCGGGGCCGAGAACATCATAGATTTTCCCATCCCTCATGAATACTGCCACTTCATACTCATGAACTATCAGCTGGCTTCCCCATTTGATGACTTCGTTCGGATAGCGCCATATTATCTCATCCTCTCCCGGATTGACCCATTCGATAACAGTCACCATCTCATTCACCCGCCGCAAAGCTCATTCTGCTGGATATAATACCTTCAAGTTCATTAAGCTTGTCTTCGAGGTTTAGAACTGCCGTTCCAAGCTGCTGGGGATTGGCCACTGCCGCGCTCACGGCCTTGGCCCCCTCAAGTACGGCCTGTGCATCCTCAATCATGCTGGCATCATATTCAATCAATCTTTTTAGCTCATCCTCTTTGAACTTGATCCTGTCAAAATAGCCCCTGTAACCGGCTTCAGCATGTTTGATCTTTCCCTCCAGCATCATCGTTTTCTTTCTGAGATTCTCAATGGCCATAAGCTGGGGACAGCCGGCCATGGCACACCTCTGGAGAGCCCTTTCGAGCTCTCTCTTTGCCTGTTCGAGCAGTTCGGCCACCTTGCCCCGGACGAGCCTGTCATCCTCCCTGAGGAGCTCCTTCCTCTTGTAGCCGTGGAAACCCGGAATGATGAGTTCAATCTTTTCAAATATTGAGGTTTCCTTTCCCATCCAAACACCCCCTAAGGTCTGAAATGTATATGCTCATAAACCCTCCTTATCTGGCCTGTGGTCTGGATTCTGTGGGCACTCTTAAAGAGTATTGGAACAGCGCCTGCCAGTCCCGGTATAAATCCTCCCAAAAAGCCCCAGACGCCTCCAATCGTTCCAAAAATGATGCCCGCCACAATACCCGCGGCTAAAATCCCGCCTCCGAGCACTCCCGCTTTCTTTCTGGCTTCGCTGGTCATCGGATATCTGGCCTCTATCACCCTTCCATCGGCTCCGTCGATAAAACCGTGGAATTCCTCGCCCCCGTATTCATAATGAACCTCCCATATGGGATAATGCACAAGCCCCTGATAATGAACATCGAGGTTAAGTCTCTCCTCACTGAACCGATCTCCAGAATCCCTGGCTTCCTCTCTGATAGCCGCAACGACCTTGCTGATAGCCTCCTTTTCCGCCGTATTCCTGTCAATCTCAGGCTCATAGTATTTTCCCTTCTTCACTATGTTCTCATCAAAGAACCTCTTCCCTATAACCGGGAACGGATAATCCCTGAGGAGCTCTTTAAACTTCCTAACTGCGGGTATGCCTATGAACATCACCTCTTCGGCGGTGCTTCCCATAAGATTGCCGTGTATGTAGAAGAAGTGCACCGGAACGTAGTGGAGAATTTTTTCCTTAACTCTGGCATCCACTATATCAGCAGGGGCACCGTATTCCCTTGAGATGAACTTCAGGAGCAAACCTGCGGGATCCTTTCCTATCGGCGGGAAGAAGAAGTGCTCACCGACTTTTTCCCTACTCTCGACTTTAAACGTTGTTCCGCAGTAGGGGCATGTTACAACGCTTATGGTGTCCGGAACAGCAAACTCGGCCGAGCATGTCGGGCACTGGACTTCCATCCTCCTCACCTCTCCACCCTCGTCCCTGCGAGAACCTTACTTCCCGAGTAGTATGCTATCCCTGCCCCGGCAACGAGCGGTATTATGGCCGCCCCTGATGAAATGGCTCCTGCCCCGATACCTCCAATCACAATCCCGAGGATAATTCCGCCCACGTACATGGCCCTTCTCAGAGCTGTCATGGGTTCTGTTGCAGCGACGTCTTTGCCGTCCCACCCGGAAAATGCAACCTTAAAAATCGAGTTTCCGTATCTGTAGTACACCGTCCATACCGGCAGGAGAACAAGCTTCACGTCCTCAGGTTCGCCGGGCATACAGCGGAAGTACTCTATCCTGTCGGATTTGGCCTTGTACTCCTCTCTGACGACATCAACGGCATCCTCCTTCATCAGCATCCTTGCCTGTCTCTCATCCATCTCCGTATTCAGTATCTCCAGCTTTATCCTCTGCCATTCGTCCTCGTCAAGCTCCTTCAGGGGTTTCAGTTCTGGGAACTTCTTTTTGTAGTGTTTGATTATGTCGTTTATCCCGAAGTCAGTAACCTGTCTCCTTGCGGAGCCCATAAGGTGCAGGTTTCTGTCTATGAATTCATGATAGTGTCTCTCGACAGTATGACACTCTTCCCTCGTGTTTCCCTGACTGTCGGTTACTGTGTGGCATTCCGTTTCCCTTCTCATGTATTTGACCTCGCCTTTGAGATAAACCCTCCCCTCCCAGTACGGCACATAGCGGCCTTCAATCTCCACCACCTGAATGTCATCTCTGAGGCTTCTGAGGTCCACGTCCCTTTCAACCCTGTGCATAAAAGCCCTGTAGACCTCGTCCTTTCCAAGGCTTGGAGCAATGAAGATATTCTCCGTGCTGATGCTGCCGCTTATATGGTTCGGAAAACCGCAGTAGGGGCATACAGCCACTATCGTCTCGGGGGACACATCCAGAGGTGCACCGCACCTCTCACATTTAAATCCTGAGGCTTCCATAGACACCACTGTCCTTAGTATTTAATTCAACATATTTAAAAATAGCGCTTTTTGATATTCGAACTTCAAAGGGACATGGTTTTATTTACTTAATAAATTATACTGTTTTAATAAAAATTTGGAGTGATAATTTCAAACATTAACTTTAAAAATAAAACATTATATAGCTTAAATGAAATCCAATTAGATGGAAAATCTGTAAGATGTGATTGAAATGATTACCAAAAGACAGGTACCGGGTTTTGGTTACATTGGAGGAAACAAACATCCTATAGAAAAGGTATATGAAGTTTGGCCATACATCCTAGAGGGGTTGAATGTTAATGCTGTTCCCCATCTGGTAGGGAAAGCCAGAATCAGAGGGGATATAATTGAGGGAATAGAGCTGGGAGTTACACTTCACAGCAGAGAGAGAAAACTTATCTTTTCCGATGGAGGTTTTGTCTATTTTGTTATACCTGTGATTCCCGGTGAAGGGGTGGATGGGGCATACCTCCGGCTTATGAAAGCTCTGGGGGTGCTCTGATGAAGAGGAAGACAGCTCTTGTGAATATCGAAGCCCCGAAAGATGCTATCGAAAAAACACTGAATGATGCTGTTTCTTTTATAACAAACTGGCCATATGTCGTTAGAATTAGTTCAAAAAAAGGTATAACCGCTGAGATACTTCTGCCGAGGTTCATATTTAAATTTGGAGATATCTACTCCTTTACAGTAATCACAGATAGCAACAGTTATATATACGACGGCACTGGAAAAAGAAGCCATCTAATCGTGACAATAGCGCTCAGAGAATGGCAGAAATACGTATCTGCTGAAGTTGAACTTGCATATCATGGCAGGGGCGAGTTTTTTCTCGGAAAGACCCTGGGGCTTCTGGTTGAGGGCATGGCAAAAAGCCTAAAGGAGCTGGCCGAAAGTTATTCGCCACCAAAGGTGGCCAAGTCCGGTGAAGCTGCCCTTCAGGTGGATTTTGCAGATCCAATGAGCGTTGCGAACTTTTTGGCAAAGGCAAAGATGGTTCACAGCGGACTGTATATGGTACGGAGGCAGAAGCTTCTTGATGTAGTTGGAGAGTTCAGGGAGAAGGTAGCTAACAGCATCATCTATGTCTCCGGCATAACTGCAGATGGTTTGAGTTCATTCAAGCTGCTGATGAATGGCAGTCAAATTCTCGCCTTAGAATACCGTGATCCTGACGGGACGCACATTATAAAGGTGGAGGATGAAACAAGCGCCCGAAAGGCTCTTGAACTGCTTTCGGGGATTGAGGGTGTTTACATGATAAATGTCTGGGTTCCTGTGGGAGGTGTGTGAATGATACGAAATATGAACAGTTATCCACTCTATGATGATGGTGAGCATAGGGTTTACTGGCTTGGAATCGAGGAAGCTGAGGATGAAAAAGGGATTTTAACAAATCAGTATCTTGTGATGGATGACGGTGAGGCAGCTTTGATAGAACCTGGCGGATTTTTTGTCTTTGTGAGGGTTCTCAAGAATGTTTCATCGTTAATTTCACCGACCCGGATAAGGTACCTCATGTACTCCCATCAGGACCCGGATGTTGTTGCCGGGTTAAACCTGTGGTTTGAATATGCCCCCCTGGCAAAGGTCGCAATCTCGGAGCTGTGGGTTCGGTTCATCCCCCACATGGCGGTTTTAAGTGCGGGCAGGACGGTAGGAATCCCTGATCAGGGAGCAGAGTTCAAGCTTGGAAACGCGATGATAAGAGCGATTCCAAGCCACTACCTCCACAGTCCCGGGAACTTCAGCTTCTACGACGAAAAGAGCGGCATTCTTTTCAGCTCTGATATAGGCGCGGCGGCCTTCCCTGAGGGGGAGTGGTATCTCTTCGTTGAGGATTTTGAAAGCCACTCAAAGTTTATGGAGGGTTTCCACAAACGCTATATGAGCTCGACGAGAGCACTGAAGGCGTGGGTTAAGAGCATAAAAAGGCTGAATCCTAGGGTCATAGCGCCACAGCATGGGGCCATATTCCGGGACGAGAACGTGGGAAGGTTTCTTGACTGGCTTGAGGGTCTTGAGGTGGGTATAGATGTGTTTGAGGATGAATTCTACGGGAACTTGTAGGATTCGATTTCTCTTTTTATAAAACCCAGCAACTCCTGCAGGTCCCCCACGTAATAATCCGCACCATCAATTTTTCCAAATCTTGTTATCTGGACAACCTTCAGACCCGCCCTGTGTCCTGCAGCAATGTCCAGCCTGCTGTCCCCGACCATGATAGCTTCCTCCGGCGTGAGCTGGAGGGCATGGAGGGCCTTTTCAATGAGATATGGGCTTGGCTTTACCCCATCAAGATAGCTGTAGTCCTTCCCGAAAACGGCATCGAAATACCGTTTTAGGCCAAAAAGCTTCAGGACAAATTCAGTGCATTCCTGGGAGGCATTGCTAACGGCCGCGAGCTTCAAACCGAGCTGTTTAAAATCAGCCAGCACTCCAGCATCCGGGAAGGCTTTTATCTTCCCCTCTGAGGCGAGCTTTTTCCTGTACTCAAGGTTTACTCCATCAATTATTCTCCAGAGCTCGATGGGGTCTATCCCAAAGCGCTCCACGTAGCTCCTCGGCAGCTCACCGCTTACGGTCTTTCTGTAGGTTTTGTAGTCAAGTTCGATTCCGTGTTTCCTGAGGGCCGGCATCACCCAGTTATCGTACCATTCCCGGTGATCATAGCCCTCATAATAGACCAGAGTCTCATCAACATCGAAAACTATCCCCCTGATGATTTCAACCACCGCCCCTCCATCATAACTCGGCCGAGTAGCCTTCATCGGCAGGAAAATTAAAACATTAAAAATCAAATCAAAAGAGATCCTCAAGCTTGACGTCTATCATATCGGGAATGAACGGGAGAACGTGCCTCGTCGTTTTTGGAGAATAGACCTCACCGCGCTTGACGAGCTCCATGACCTCCTCCTTGCTCGGGGCTTTTCTTATGAAGACGTAGTCTATCTCTCCCTTGGTCATGTCCTCCTTGGCGTCCTCTTTGAGGCCGTAGTAGATGAGTTCTATTGCCTTTTCCTGATTCATCTCATCGAGAACCCTGCTCACCTTCTTCTGCTCATCCAAAGCTCCAGGAATGGCGAAACTCTTCTCACCGACGAGGGCGAAGGCTATCTCACCGCGCTCGGCCTTTTCCTCCGCCTCGGGATCCTCGATTACCTCAAGGCCTTCTCTGCGGAGTCTCTCAATAACCCCCTCAAGGTTGCCTTTAAAGGCGGGATACCATGTGAAAACCTTCACATCATCGCTGAAATAGTCCAGAATAACGGAAGGAGCTTTCTTGGCGCCGAGCTTCTGGAGTCCTGCCCATCTGTGGTGGCCGTCAACTATCAGGTACATGTCCTCGCCCGGAACCTTTGCGAGGAGCATCGGCTTCCAGAAAACGCCGGAGCCGGTAACGCTCTCAATGAAATCCTCAAGCTCCTTCTGGACGAGCTGCTCATGCGGCTTCATCTTATCGAGCTCAATAAAAACGTAATCAACCTTCTTTACCGGAATGTCGTATTTTGGAACCTTTTCAACTCCCATAATCATGCCTCCCGGATGTTATCATTCCGTAAAATGGTGAGGAGGATAAAAACCTTTCTCACTTCCTGCCTCCGCTGTCCGGCAACATTTAAATCCTTTCGGAATGATAATACAGCGATGAGAAATATCGCAGACCTGCCACTCCACGGCGGCCGCGTTCCGGCGTGGCTCGCCCAGAGAATGAGGAAGCTCACCCGGTTAGTGCTCCTTCTAGCGGTTGAAGAGTACGGCACCAGAGGCCTGCTTGAGAGGCTCTCCGACCCGGTGTGGTTTCAGGCGTTTAACAACGTCATCGGGATGGACTGGGACTCCTCGGGCTCGACCACCGTAACGGCGGGTATGATAAAGGACGCCCTCTGGAGGGAGGAGCTTGGGGTTAAAGCGGCCGGGGGCAAGGGGAAGAAGAGCCGCGCCACACCGGAGGAGCTTAGGAGGATAGCGGAGCTCTATGAACTCGATCCGGAGCCCTACGTCAGAACATCCCGTCTCGTAGCCAAGGTTGACACGGTGGCGCTCCAGACAGGCTACCAGCTCTATCACCACGTCTTCTTCCTCGATGAGGAGGGCAACTGGGCGGTGATACAGCAGGGCATGAACGAGAGGGAGAGGCTCGCGAGGCGCTTCCACTGGTTTGACGCTGAAACCTTCACGCTCGACCCGCATAAGGCAATAGCAGGTCTGAAGAGAGAGTTTGCCCTCAACACGGTCTCGAAGGAAGCCAGAGAATACCAGAAGACGCTCCTCGACGTGGTGGGGGAGAACCCGGTCAAGATCGAGCGTGAACTTGAGAGCCTGAAGGCCATAGCCAAGGGCTACCGTCCGCTCGTTTATTACAGGCCAAGAGACGTCGATGAGGTTTCGCTCATAAAGCACTACGAGAGCCTCGGGAGGTTTGAGCTGAACAGAAAAGCCCTGGAGTTCGCCCGCGAGCTGAGCGTGAGTAACTACGAGGAGTTCCTCCTCCTGAAGGGCCTCGGTCCGAGCACGCTGAGGGCACTCTCGCTCGTCCTTGAGCTGGTCTACGACGTCCACCCGAGCTGGAAGGACCCGGTAACTCACCCGCCGGATCCCTTCAAGTTCACCTATGCAGTTGGAGGCAAGGATAGAGTGCCCTTCCCGATAGACAAGCCCGCCTACGACGGGCTCATCTCATTCCTTGAGGAGCTCATCTCAAGACATCCGGAGGAGAAGGCCCTCGTGAGGAACGTGATGAGGATAACCAAAAACTGGAAGTTCCCGGAGGAAGAGAAGAGGGCGACTTGAATGTACAACCACGTATGTAACTACCACCCCGATAGTATACTATCACCCCGGTAGTTCGATTTCATGGTGATTATTGCTTGCAAGCTTTTGGAAAAAGCTTCACCAAAAGTTTGTAGCTCCTTTGTAAGGGCATCTTGAGGGGGCTGATTTTCATTGGGAGTTTGCGTTGAATTGTGGAGCTCTTCTCAAACTTGCAATTCTTGGTAGGGTTTTCTCCTCGGACGCCCTTCGGGCGTCTATTTAGAGAAACCCCTCACAAAGGGAATACTCCAAAAAGGCTCCATACAGAGAGGGAGTGGTGAGTAAGGAAAATCAACATCAAAACGGCATTTCAAAAAGGAGCTACTCACTTTGATGGAACTTTTGTTTGGCAAACAATCTTTTGGAAAAAAAGTTTGCATGCCTTTTAAAATTGTAAGTTTAACGGGGGTTTAATTAAGTGAGTGGGTCAATTTAGAAGGTTTCGTTTTTCTTTTAACGCTCGAAGGGCGTTATTTTCACAGTGAAACACTACAAGACTACGATTTGTTGAATAAACCCAACCTAAGAACAATGCACTTAAAGGGGCATGCAAACCTTGATCAAACTTCGCGCAGGCGAAGTTTGTACTGGTGGGCCCGCGGGGATTCGAACCCCGGACCTCCACCTTGTAAGGGCCAGCTAAACCGTCAAACAGCCAATCTAACATCGGATATACCCAAATATGCCGCTGTCAGGGACGAGTTCGTTCGTTACCTCCACGAACGACTCAGTAGAGATGTCGCTCGGGATTATATCCGCTATCTCGACAAGTACGTCGGGCAGGCTGACATCAAGAACCCGACCGATTTGAGAGGAATCCTCACCAAGGTTGACAATGGCAAGAGTGGCCGCTGGAACTTCTTCGTCAGGAGTATCCGGGCGTTAATACGCTTTGAGCTGGAGAGAGGAATGATTAGCGAGGACTTCGCAGCAAGCCTTCTGAAACTCCTGAAAGAGCGGCCCGACGGGATTGACGTCAGATTGCCAAGTGACGAGGAGGTTAGACAGGCACTGACCAAAGTCGAGCGGGAAGAGATGCTGATTGTCGGCCTCCTCTGCCTCTTTAGTGGGATACGAATCAAAGAGGCTATCAAGCTGGTGAACACGTTCGACAAGACAAAACTCCACATTGACAGCAACATCGCCTACTACGAGCTTGGCTGGAGAAGGGGCGGGAAAATCAGCTACTACGTCTTCATGCCAGTTGAGTTGGCAAGAAGGCTGAGAAGGTTCAAGATTACCTATGACGCCGTCGGGAGCTACTACGTCAAGCGTGGCCTCCCCTTGAAGTATGCCCGGAAGTGGTTCATAAACAAGATGATTGAGGCAGGAGTTCAGGAAAGTGTCGTCAAGTTCATGGTGGGCCATAGCCAAAGTGGAGACATCCTAGCAACTCACTACATCAACCTGTTTAACCAGGCTAAGCGGGCTTACAAGAACAATGTGGACAGGCTGGTCGCAACACTGGGAGACCTTCCACAGGTCAAAGGCTTGAAAGGACATCTATGAGAACTTTCAGTACAACCACACCTATTATGAGGGCTACTAGAGCCTCAACAAATTCACTAACTTTCGTCACTTTCTTATCACCTCCTACTTAAGAGAAAATCAACTTCAAGATATAAAAACCTTTCTATTCGTCAAGTTATTAATTGTCATTCGACAGTAGTCTAATTGAATACAACCAGCCCTTGATGACAAAAATCCAGGAGAAAATAAGGTTACAGGAATTCACGGCGAGTCAACACCTGTTGGTACATCTCAATCTGTCTAATCTCAGCGTCAATCTCGTGAATTTGTGCTATCAGCTCTGCCCTCTTGTCGAGTAGTTGTTGTCTCCTCTTCTCAAGCCTTTGCCACTCTTTGAAAGTGGGACTGGCCCTTGAGATAGAACGGATTATCCCCTCCGTCGTCTTTTTACCAAAGAACCGACCTAGCATCCTCCCCACCTCACTCCAATTTAAGCCCTCTTCTTACGTAGGGGTTTTGGTGAGTTGGCGAAATCTTAACTTACAGAATGAAAGTTAAGAAAAATCCGGACCCTTTTGTTAACTTACAAGGTGTATAACGGTAAATGTTAAGAAATAGAACATTGAAGCACTCTGTTAATTGAATACAGTTTTCAAAATGTCCAAAATTGTTAACTATCAGTTACTATTAGTTACTATCACGAACGGGCGGAGGTGGTAGGTTGTGGACCCCAAAGAAATCCGCAGATTGGTGAAAGGCCTGAAGACTAACCTGTACTACATCAGGGCAACGAGAGTCTCAAAGTACTGGAGTGGCGTCGGCAAGAACCTTGAGGAGGCTATCAATCTGGCAGAGGAGATAGACAGAGTCCTCGGGGAGGAAGTCAAGAAAGTAGAGGGGAGTGAGGCGAAATGAAGAATATCCCAAGGCCTGAAGGTCCCTACTACACTCCCAGACAGGTGGCAGAAGAGTTAGGCGTCCCCCTTGATTCTATCTACATTTGGCTGGAGAAGGGCAGAATGGCAGCCCTGAAAATCTGGCACCGGAAAAGGGTATTCTATTGGATTCCTGAGGAGGAAATTCAACGCCTCAAGAAAGAAAGAGTACCTAGAGACAGACTCTTCAACACCAAGGAAGTCGCGGCCATTCTCGGTATTAATCAAGACAGAGTACTGGACTTAATTCGCAAGGGTCAGATTAAGGCCATCAGAGTGGGCTTCCGGTACAAAGTCCCAGAAAGTGAAATCCGGAAGATAAAGGAGGGAGGCAAGGATGGGAAAGGCATACTTCACCATTGACGAATTCTCCCGGGCCTTCATGATTCCAGAAGGCGAAGTCCTCTGGGCAATCACATGGGGCAAACTTAAGGCAGAGAAAGTGAACGGCAAGCTCATGATACCAAGGAGTGAGGTCCTGAAAATCCTGAGACGCTTCAACCCTTACCTAACTGAGAAAGACCTCAACGAGTGGGGGAAGATAGCCCTGACAAGATGAGCTTCCTCTTCTTCTATTTATTGAGCATTTTCAGGGGTCTGCTGGACCAATAGAGCCTCTAGAAGCGTCCAAAAAGGTTATGTATACTAAGGATACAAGAAATATTAGAGGTGAGACAACATGGCCATCAAACTTGAAAAAGAGTACTACACAACTGGTGAAGTTGCTAGGATGCTCGGTGTCCACTACGTGACCGTCTTTGGCTGGGTTCAGGGGGGCAAAATCAAAGCAATCCAACCTACTAAAAGAGGCTGGTGGAGAATCCCAAGGGCAGAGGTCGAGAGGCTCCTCAATCCCGAGAAATTAAAAAACTGAGAACACCAATAAAAACTGATTCAAGGTGAAAGGTATGCCCGAGCCCAGTAGTGTTTATGCTGGTCACCGTACAAAGGCTTTTTGGAGGCTTAGGAAACTAGTTGAAGACCCAACCATCGAGTTTATCGTGGATAAGTCTTTCCCAGGTTCTGGCAAGACTCACAGAAACATCGAACTAATCAAATCAGAGAGCGAGAAAAAGTTCCTCATCCTTGCTGAAGCTCATACCATCCTCGACTTGTATGAGAGACTTCTGCCCTCCAGTGAAGTCATCCACTGGAAGGGCTTCGAGCGGTCTTGCCAACACCTTGACGTCTTCCGTGGCTTCCCTCCCAGAATTGCATGCTCTATCTGCAAGGAGAGATTCCCTAACACGTATGCTAATTGCCCGTATCACCAAGCCTTTAAGGAGGACAAAAGGGTAGTTCTCGCTCCACTCGCCTATCTTCAGACAAAACAACTCGAACGCCTTGAACCTGATGTTATCATAGTCGAGGAGTCCCTGTTCAACGGAAAAGTCATTGAGCCTCCTGACCCTAAGGTCATGCACTTGCATTCTATAGCTCTTGGGAGAGATCTCACTGAAGATGACTACATCAACCACTGTGAGGAGCTAACAGTTGAACTACAAAGAAAGCTCCTAGAAAACTTGTATCACGCTCCTGACCTCGACTTTGTACGAGAAGCTGTGAGAGACTTATTCGCACAGAGCCCATGTGAAATTGGCCTCTACCTCAGGTATGCCCGTTCCCAGCAAGTTCCTAACTCTCTCGACAAGGTTGTCATCCCCTATGCTCTACTCCTCTTCGAGTATGCTCGGAAGAAAGGAGCAAAGGTCATCAACACCGACGCCTCTTTCAACGAGGCTGTGTGGGAATACTTGAAGCAGAGGGCAACTATAGACCCTGTTTACAACATGGACCTCCCAAACCCCGAGATTATCGAGATACCAGTCCACGAGTCCTCAAAGAGTAGTGTTGTTGTGAGGGTTGTGCCTAAGAAGATTCCACAGGCTAAATACACAAAGCAGACCCTTGCTAACGAGAACATACCTTCGCTTGAGGGCATTGCCAAGAAGATAGTGAAGATTGTGGAATACCTCTATCCTCAATTCGTCATAGACAATCGTGGAATAGTCCCTATAATCACCTACAAACAATTCGAAGACAGACTAGGTATCCTCATCCAAAGAGGCCTAGAAAAACATGGATATCACGACCTCACAGTTAGGACAATGCACTTCGGCTCAAGCCTGAGGAGTAGCAGGGACTTTGAAGGCCTGAAGTTTCTCTTCATTGTCGGCACATTCACTGTCGGGCCTGACGCTTTCCGGGAAATCCTCCTCTCCTATTTCCTGATTGACCCCGACACCATTGGCATACAGTCTTATCGGGATAAGGACAGCAGGTGGAAGTACAGTAGCCAAGCCCTCCCAGACATTGACGAGATTAGGAAATACTGGGAGGATGAGACACAACTTCAAGCAATCTTCAGGATTAGGCCATTTAGCGAGGACACCATAACATTCCTGTTTGGCCTCCCACCTGAACGACTTGAACACATGCTCTCAATCAAAACACTTGATGATATCAAGAAGGTCAAGCGGTATCCTAAGACCCTTGCAACACTCAAGTTAGCCATAAAGAGGGCAGAAGAGTTCATCCAGAACTATGAGGACGAGCATGTGCCATTCTCAGAGGTCATGGCCTACCTTGAGTCTCTTGGGTTTCACTATCAGATTCAGCGGAAGGTGGTAGAGTCACTGAGTCACCAATATGCCATATACACTGAGAAAACCGGAAAACGAGGAAGACCCAAGAAGTACTTTGTCAATTCTCATTGGTAACCGGTTTATAAAAATTCCTACTGTTTTCTGAAACCTGTTTCTCTAATTTGCTTGGTATCTTGGCGAGATTGAAAACTCAACGCAAAATGGAGATTCACATATTATTATATTATGCGTTCCAAAATCAAAATCCTCGGAGAATCCTGATTCTCCAAATCAACCTCCTCGCAAGTTTGTAGGATTTTTTATAAACCGGTAGTCACTGAGATCTCAACTATTCTTTCCCCGAGCTTTCTAATCCCAAGGAAAGAAGGGGAATGAGAGGGGCTAACACGTTGTCATGTTTGCAACGTTCCCTTACTTGGATAAAGAATGATACAAAAAAGTACAACCATTAAGAGAAATCCTTAAATTAACTATACTCAAAGTTCTACGGTGATTACTTTGAAGGAGGAGTGTATCCTGACAGTTGATGACCTCAAACAGCTTCTAATTAAGTATAGTGGAGGTGGAAGAAAGTTTCATGACGAGTTGCAGGAAAGGAAACTGGCAGTTGCCTTTGTCAAAGACTGGTATGGAGATTATAGCACTATTGTGCTGAGTGTGGAGGGCTCACCTTCCAGAGGGCAGATGTTAATCATCTTAAGTGAACCGTTTAACACAGAGAGCTTGAAAGAAAAGAGGTACTATCCACTAGCTTTGAGGGGCATAGTCATTAGAGATCACTATCTTAGCGTACATGCTCCCAGAGTAGAAAAGTTTCAAGGCTGCTATGTAGATGTAGCAAGCTTCTTCGATGATAGGGAGGATATAATCCTGTCGAACGTTCCAGTATCCAGTGAAGACAGTTTTCTAAGGGAAACCCACGAATATCCCCAAAGATATAAAATTAGGGTTGATTCAGATGGTGAATAGGCTATACGTATTTCTAGATGAGAGTGGCAATACAGGCGATGCTCTGTTTGATGCTAATCAATCTTATTTTGTTTTAGGAGGTTTTGGGAGCTCAAAATCGCAACTAAGCGAAATTAGTGAAGCTGTAGAACAACTAAGAAGAGAACATAACATCCTCCCATCTTCGGAACTCAAAGGAGCTCAGCTATGGCCAAAACGGCCGAAATTTGTAATTAAGCTTATGGAGTACATGTACGATAACAAGATTCCCTTGTTTATTGAGTTGATTAACAAGAAGTACCTAATTATACCGTACATCATTGATTACTCAATATTACTGCCTAACAGGATACTTCTTGGACTTGATGAATTCACAAAAATTATTCTGAGAGGATTTGCCGAGTTGCTGTACCACTGTCTCTCAGACGAAACACTTGTAGCATATACTCAAGCTAGCAAAAATCCCAGCAAAGAATCGTTCGAGAACTTCATGAGTCTTCTTCGTAGAGATATTGATAACACTTGTCCTGATCCTCTCCTAAAATTGTTAATTGACTATGCATATTCTGAATACACTAAGATGGTAGTAGCAAATCACAGTTTTTCTGATATCCCTCCTTGGGAGTTTTTCTTGCCACCAGCAGAAGAAGGGGGTAGTAGAAGAATTGCGATACTTCCTCACTCTACATCGATATCAAATATCCTCTTTAGATTAGAGAAATACTCAACAAATAACCAATTTGAAAAAATTCATATTGTCTACGATAAAAATCCTCAAGAGAGAATCCTTGTTAATGTCCTAGCAAGCACATTGAATCTTAAGATACTGCCCCAAATCCCTATGGATGAGCACTTTAGAAGGAGATACAAGTATAAGCTAGAAAGAGAATATACTCTTTCATTTGGAGATTCAAGAATTTGTCCTTATATCCAGATAGCTGATGTCATAGTGAGTTCTTTAAATAAGATTTGGAAAGAATTTAAGATAACTGGCAGAGTTAAGCCGTATGCTAGAGAAGTCTTCAAAGTAATCTTTGATTATGGTGACCTAAGAGGACCAAGTGGAGTCAATTTTGTTATTCCTGAGTCTGAATATGAGGCTCTGTACAGAGAGTTATTCAAAGAAATACAGGAGAAAACACGAAAAACCGGTATTACCAATAAGTATCAATCTGTTCAAGAGGTAATGAGTGATGCCGAGAGTATCCATCTACCGGGACGAGAAGAGGTTTGTGGAAAAGGTCAGGGAAAGAGTCCGAGTACTCGAGGAAACCCTCTCAAAAAACCCAGAGGAACTCAGTGAGGAGCTCAACAAAGCTGTTAGTAGGACGGGAATGGGTCATGACCTTGACAACTACCTAAAGGTTCTGAAGTACACAAAGAGTGGAGACCCTACACATCTTAATGAGATAATGGATGATGACAATTTCCTAGAACAGCTCTACAGAACACTTGAATCTTGGGATATGAACAAACGGAGAGCCCGCATGAAAACAAAGGAGCAGTTCAAACAGGCTGTCAGAGAGGTTAGACATAATTTTATTGACTTGGCTTACAGACTTCAAGAGAGCTCAAACAAAGACATCAGAGAATTCCAGGCTTTAGAAGGTAGTGTGAGAACTATCTTCAACAAACTCCATGTTATGAAAACTCGGTCTAAGCTTGTTGCTAATTCAAAACTGATGCACTTTATATTACCCACCTTCTTCATGCCGATTGATAGAGGAAACACAATCAAGTTCCTAGAGCTCCCTGACCCTTGGTTGGAGATAGAATGGGAGGCGTTTAGAAACATACACATACTGATTAGTGAGTTTACTAGAAACCACTATGTGGAGTTAGAGAAGATAGTTGAAATAGACAAGAAGCGAAGAAAAAGCTGGAATCAAACGATTCCCAAGGTCATTGACAACTTGATAATTTACTGTATCAAAACCCAAGACTGCAGAAAGTAGTCAAGGGGTCTCCTCTTCTCTCTAAATGTCCAAAAAGTATGTGTAGAACGTACAATTATGTACAATTGGTGAAGGGGTATGGAAGAGGTTGTCCGCCTTGTAGAAGAGGCAGGAGTGAAGATTCCAAAGAACATCAAGGCCCATGGTAGCCCCCAGAGTCTCCAAAACTACTTGAAGGCCCGGAAAAAGCTCATAGAGATTCAGGTCTCAGCACTGGAGGAGAAGGTCATCTCTCTTCAGGAGCAGTTGGAGGAGAGGAAGAGACAGTTAGAGATTCTGGAGAGGGCCATAGAAGAGCTGGGAGGTGATGTGGGATGAAACGCGGTATTCTCTCCTTGGAGAGTGGGGCCCAGATTGCCGCTCGGTTTGGTGCCGAACTCTTGGACAAGCTCCTAGAGAGGAATCCTGGAAGGGGGCGGCAGGCTTGTCATGATTACTGGGGAACAAGGGGCTGGGAAGACTTCACTAATGGGCAGACTGGCCTTAAGGTTTAGGGGTGAAGAATACGTTATCTGGCGTGGCCGCTTCCTTGCCCAGTGGCACAAGTTTCCAAACTGGGAGAAGAAGGTCCAGATACTAGTGCATGAGGACGATGAAGTTGAGTTCCTCAAAATTCCCTATGGAGGAGAAGTAGAAGTGGTTGATGTTCCCGTCGTTAGGTACAAGGATGCAAAGGATGCCATTCGGAAACTCCGTAAGGACAAGATTAACGTCATCTATGAGCCTGCCTCATATAGAGTCTCCCCAGAATTAGCCAAGGATGCGAAGGAGAGGACTGGGAGGATTATCCCACCAGAGAAACTGGAGGAGGACAGGCCTGTTTACTTCTGGTTTGAGCTCCTCTATTGCCTGCTCACTCGTGATGATAGAGAGTGGTATGCAGTCTTCATCGACGAGGCTGATGACATCTTCCCTGAAACTGCACCGGGCACCCAGTTTACCCTCCAGGATTGGGTCAAAGATATCCTCAAAGACTTGAGGAAGGCCCTAGTATCCCTTGTCCTCTCGACTCATACAATTAGCAACATTGATTGGAGAATTCGCACGAAAATTCCAGCTTACATCTACCTGAGAGGGGCCCAAGTCAGAAAGGGGTCAAAGCTTAAGCAGGGTTACATCTCGATGCTGGATGATGGGTATGCGTATATCGAGTGGGGGAGGTATGGCATCTTCCGGTTTGAGTATTTACCATGGCCAGGATATGACATACAGGTAAGGCGGAAGAGGGCCCGGAGAGAGGGGGTAGAACTATCATAGATTACTATGCCCTAGGTTTTTGTCTCCTCCTCGCCTCTCACTCTCTTGTGTCCCGCCCGGGTTGGTTCCTCATTTTCACCTTGTTTTAGTCGTTTTTCTTTCTGGACAAGTCCTATGTAGGATGAGGCATAATTGTGTATATGTATCCCCTATAGTCGCTATAGGCGCTATAGTCGGAGGTGCTGGCAGTGGGGGAGAAAGCAAGACGGAATACGACTATCTGGGTGAGTGTGGAGTTGAAGGAGGAGTTGAGGCGGATTGGCCGGTTGGGAGAAACATATGAGGATGTTATTTGGCGGTTAATCGAGAACTGGTGGGCCCGCGGGGATTCGAACCCCGGACCTCCACCTTGTAAGGGTGGCGTCATAACCAGTCTAGACCACGGGCCCGCCCGGAGTAAACGAGAAGGGGGGAAATATAAAGCTTTCGTTATCTCTGAGCGTGCTTGATATTGTTGGTGTTTGCATGATAAGGGTTATGAACTCTTCGGAATGTGCGTTTGAACACTGCAAAACTTCAAACATCTCATGAAACAACCTCTTTCAGACACGTCCGTTATTTCTCGACGCCCCTCCTCACCCTAACGGCCACGCCCTGCTCGAATACCCTGAGCTCCCTGCCGCTGAGGAGCGTTACCCCTGTGGCCAGCAGCTCATCGTTCTCACTGACAACCAGAACCTCGTCGTAGGGCCTTATGTTTTCATCTGCGTCCACAACGAACTTCGCAAAGACGCTCTTCCCCCTCCTCGCGAAGGGCTCGGCATCGGCATTAACCACCACGCGCATCCTTGGGTACGGCAGGAGCTCCTTTAGGCGCCTTGCCCCTTCGATTCCCAGGGTCAGCAGCCCGTCATCCGCCCTGAACGTTGCCAGGTGCCTGCCTCTGGACTTTACCTGCCTCGGCATGCCCGTCTTTCTTGAGAGCTCCACGAATGCATCTTCAAAGGCCTTACCGGCGTTCTCACCGAACTGGTACTCCGCTATGGCCATTATGTAGAGCTTCGCATCGCTCTTTGCTGGCCTCGGTATTTTGAAGTCCTCCTCCCCCTCGCTCTGGGCAAAGGGGAATGTCAGAGCCAGATACTTTGGAATCTCGCCGAATATGGGGTGGCTCAGGGTCTCGGGGAACTTGGATTTTACACGCTCGGCCCTCGCTTTGGCCCTCTCCACCGTGGGCCATCTCATGGATTCCCCGCTCACCTTGAAGAGGGCGGAGTTTTTGGTTATGGGTTCGTTTTCCTCCAGATATTCCCCGTACTCAAGGAGCCTCTTATAAGCGGCGAACATCTTTGGATGCGAGCGGGCTCGCTCATCCACGAGCTCCCAGAGGGTGCCCTCCTGTATGGCCTGCTTCACGCGGTTGAGCTCCTCCCTTATGACCCACAGGTTGTGCAGGGCCAGAAGCCTCGTCCTCTCCCCCTTTGGCATCTCCCTGAGCTCCTGCGGGGTGTGGCGTGAGCAGACGGGGCACGAGCACGGAAAGTATTCAAGCTCATCAAGGCTTTTCGTGCCTTCGGGCGTTAAATAGCGGCCATCCCTGGCGTAGAGCGCATAAGAGGCCGAATCGAAGAGGTCAATGCCCATGGCCACCGCCAGCGCAAAAATCATTGGGTGACCAGCCCCGAAGAGGTGGACGGGTCTGTCCGGCCTAAGGCCCTGTTTGGAGGCTATGACAACATCCACAAGGTCCCTGTAGCGGTAGCTTTCCATTAGGGGAACGACAGCCCCGATTGGGTGGATCTCAAAGTCCATCCCGCTCAGCTTTTTGGCGGCGTAAGTCCTTAAGTCGGGGTAGGTGGAGCCCTGCACGGCGGCGTTCATGGCGATGCTCTTAACCTCCTCCGCCTCCCTCGCCCTCTCAAGCGTTATCCTCAGGTCCTCCTCCGCCTTCTCCCTCGGGGCGTCGGGGATGGTCGGGATGTCCAGGAAAGTGCCGATATCCACCCCTATTTCATGCTGGAACTCTATGATTTCCCTGTTGGTGACCTCAATTCCCCCGTAGCGCATGAGCTGAAAGCTTCCGGAGTCGACCTCTATTATCCCATCGTAGCCCAGAAGCCCGTGAATGCCTTCCTCCAAAGCCCTCCTGCGGAGCTCTTCGTCCTTATAGATGATGTAGGAGTTTGTGATTATCATCCCGAACCCCATTTCTTTGAGCTCCGCTGGGGAAACAATAAGCTGCTTTGGGTTTATGACGGGCATTATTGCAGGAGTCTCAATTTTTTTGCCGTTTACTTCGAGCCTTCCAATCCTTCCCGCGGCATCTCTCGCCCTGATTTCGAACTTAAACTCAACCATCTCTCAACACCGAACAGGGTATGTGGAAGGGGTTTAAAAGGCTAAGGGAAAATGCTCAGGAGAATATACGCTAATGTTCCCGAAATCAGCGGCGCAATGATCCAGCTCCTCACGATTCCAAGGAGCAGCCTGACATTTACCCGTTCCCCCTTGTATGTCCCCACACCCGCAACGGCACCAACAACAGCCTGTCCGGAGCTTACGGGGAGGCCGAATGAGTTGGCCAGACTTACGGCGAGGGAAGAGCCTAGCTGGGATGAAAACGCAGAGGTCGGGCCGAGGGGTGCTATGTCCTTTCCAACGGTCATTATGACCTCATAGCTGAAGCTCAGGGCTCCAAAAGTCAGGGCCATGGCCAGAACAATTTTGAAGTAACCTTCAAATCCCAGTGCCCTGGAAAGTCCGATGACGTTGGAGAGCTCATTTGTTCCGAGGTTGAATGCCGCGAATGAGGCGGAGATGAACACCAGCCACTTCTGGGTCAGCTCAATATTGGCCATTTCGTGCATCTTTCCGAGAAGGCGGGAATAGAGGTTATACATCCAGATAGCAAAGAAAGCCGCTATGAGCGGGGAGAGCACCCATGCCAGAGCGATTTTTCCGAAAACATGCCACCGAACTGGGATACCGAGCTTTATAGAAGCACCGAGAAGGCCCCCGATTATCGACTGTGTCGTTGATATTGGAATCCCCCTGAGGCTGGCAGCTGTTACAGCGACGGCTGCGCTGAAGAGGACGAGACCTATCTCTCCGGCATCCATTCCTTCTGCCAGTCCGCCCACAGTACCCGAGACGGCGGAATGGCCGAGAACCGCTCCCAGTGTGGTAAATATGCCGATTAAAAGCACGGCCTGCTTGAAGCCTATAACCTCTGAACCGACGGCGGTACCAACTGCCTTTGCGCTGTCATTTGCACCTATGGCCCATGCCATGAAGAAGGCCGCAGCAAGGAGGATCATGGTCATCACTATAGACTATATTTTCTATATAGACTATATATGACAAATTAAAAACTTTTCGTTTGAAAGTTTAGATAATAATCTAAATGTTTCAATCATGATAAAAGTTCTGCAGATAGCCGTATAGATGGAGGGTCAGATAAAAGACCGCCCAGAACCAGAGGATGATGGGGAACAGAAGCGCGTTGATGAGTTTTCCGCCCTCGAAGAGAGCCGGCAAAAGCATCGTGAAGGTCTCGAAGAACCACCAGAGGGCGAAGAGCTCAAACTGACCGGTAGCGAGCAGAAGCGGTGGGACGAACACATCGAAAAGCGCCACAACATCTGAGAGTACCAGAAAGGCCCAGTCCTTCGTGAAGCCTCCCCCGAGGTTTTTCAGGTCGCCGAGAAACCAGCGCTTCCTCTGGCGCCAGAGGACGGCAAGACTTTTCGGCATTTCCGTCCAGACCCTCGCGCGTGGGGCATAAACGACCCTTCCAAATTCTTTTATCGCCTTTGTGGTGGCGTAGTCCTCAACGAGGTCCTCAACGAAGCCGCCGATCCTCTCAAGGGCTTCCCTGCGGAAGGCCGCTATCGGACCGGGGGCGAGGCTCAGGTCATCGAGCTCCTTTGCCCGGCGGAACATCCCTATCCTCAGGTGCTCCGCATCCTGTGCCATCTCTAAGAAGGAATTGCCCTCAACCCTGACCTGGCCGCCAACGCCGAGAACATCGTCGGAGTAGAAGCGCCTCACAAGCTCCTTAACCGAATCAGGTTCGAGACGGCTGTCGGCGTCAGTCGTCACTATAATCTCCCCGGAAGCCTTCGAGAGGCCGAGGTTCAGGGCTTTGGCCTTTCCCCCGTGCTCCTTCCTGTAAACCTTCAGGCGTGGATCTTTCACGGACGATGCCGCCTCAAAGGTGTTGTCCTCGCTCCCATCGTCCACAACGATAACCTCAAAATCCGGATAGTCCTGTGAAAGGGCCGAGTTTATTGCCACCAGAACCCTTTCCCCCTCGTTGTAGGCGGGGATTATGACGGAGACCCTCGGTTCCCACTCTCTAATTCTGTAATTACAGAAAAGGCTAATTATGTAGTTGAAGAAAAAGTAGCCGTCCCAGAGGAAGATGACGACGAGGCCGAGGAGGAGCGGGTTCATGGGAATATTTAGGGGTATAGAATTTTTAATTGTGTCGATATCCTCAGAACGCAGATATGGCGCGTTGAACCCCAAAATCTACCAGCGGAGAACCTATTCACGCACTACGGTGATGTCCAGATTTTCGAAATCCCGATCAAATGTGTAAATCTCACCAATACCAAGCTCTCTCATCTTAACATAAGCCAATGCGTCGTTCACCCCGATGTTTCTCTCCTCGGCCATAAGTGAGGCCTTCAGGTAGTCCCCTGTGGAAACCGGCAGAACCTCGATGTTCTCGCTTGTCAGAATCGTCAAAAGGACTTCAGCGGCTTTTCTCTTACCTCCTTTGCTTTCAATGACGTTGGCAACTTCGCTCAGGTGGACAACTGTGGTAACCACTCTCTCGCCCTCGCTGATCCTCCCGATTATGCTCTGTGCTCTCTCCTTGATAAGTCTAACATTCTCTGGAGGCTCCTTTCTTGGCTTCAAAAACGCGTAGATGAAGACGTTGGCATCGGCGAACCTCATTCCGCCCACAGCTCCTTTTTAAGCTCCTCCCACTCCTTCAGCTCCTCCACCTCGATGCTGTCAAAGAACTTTTTCAGGTTAGCTCTTCTCCTCGGCAATAACTCTATCCTGTCGCCGAGGTCAACTATTATCACCTTATCGCCGAGCTTCTCCCTCAGCTCCTTCGGCAGGAGAAGCCGCCCCTGGGGGTCGAACCGTTTCACCATAATTTCCATGTAATCACCATTTTCTGATTAATCTCCCATGTATAAATAGTTTCTGGTAAGGAAGAAAGCTAATGAAATTCTTGACGGTCTTTGTGGGCAGTCTTTTCAATCCTGTACCTCACCACATATCGGCCGTGCTCAAACTCGTCTTCCCCGGCCTCCAAAACCTCCATGGGCTCAATCTCCAGACCGAAGTTCATCGCCTCCCATTTTATGTCGTCGAAGTAGTCGTAGAGGCCGCAGGTGGCGCAGAACGAGCCCGAGAACTCTATGATGACCTCGTCTCCCCCGATCCTCAATATCTTCGCTTGGGCCTCGCTCCCGTGAAGTCTGTTGAACTCCTCTATGACTCGCCTCAGGGATTCCATTGTCCCACCGATTCTAGTTCTTAATTGACACTTAAAAAGTTTGTTAGGACAACCGAATAATTTAAAAATTCAAAATCAAACCCCGGTTTGATGGCGACGGGGGGAATTCGACACGCTGGGAGGGAATACACGGACGAGGAGATATTCGAGATACTGAGCGAGCCGGTTAGGGAGTGGTTTAAGCGGAGATTTGGCACGTTCACACCACCGCAGAGATATGCTGTTGTGGAAATCCACAGAGGAGAGAATGTTTTAATCTCTTCACCGACAGGGAGCGGAAAGACCCTCTCGGCTTTTCTCGCGGCCATAAACGAGCTGATTTTGCTGGGAAAGGAGGGCAGGCTTGAGGATAAAATTTACGTCCTCTATATTTCACCTCTCAGGGCTCTGAACAATGACATCAGGAGAAACCTGGAGGAACCCCTCAGGGAAATCAGGAGGGTTGCAAAGGAGCTTGGCTATGAATTACCGGAGATAAGGGTTGCCGTGAGGACGAGCGACACCTCCTCATATCAAAAGCAGAAGATGGTTAGAAAGCCTCCGCACATATTAATCACAACCCCTGAGAGCCTTGCAATTGCCTTAAACGCCCCGAAGTTCAGCCAGAGACTGAAAACGGTTAAATACGTCATAGTTGATGAAGTCCATGCTCTGGCCGAGAACAAGCGCGGCACGCACCTGGCCCTGACTCTGGAGAGGCTGCAGAATTTGGCTGGCGAGTTTGTGAGAATTGGATTAAGCGCTACAATCCACCCCCTTGAAGAGGTGGCCAAGTTCGTCTTCGGGTTTAATGACGACGGAACGCCGAGGAGCGGGCTGATCGTTGATGTGAGCTTTGCAAAAAAGACGAAAATAAATGTTGAGAGCGTTGTTGAAGACCTGGTCTACACGGATGCAGGAACATTAAGTGAGGCCCTCTACCGGAGACTGCATGGCTTGATTGAGAAGCATAGAACCGTTTTAATTTTCACGAACACGAGGAGCGGGGCTGAGAGAGTGGCCTATCACCTGAAGGAGCACTTTCCGGAATATGCCGAGCTGATAGAGGCCCATCACTCAAGCCTCTCAAGGGATGTCCGTCTGGAAGTTGAGGAGAAGCTCAAAAGGGGAGAGCTCAAAACAGTTATCAGTTCCACCAGCCTTGAGCTTGGCATAGACATCGGGAGCATTGACTTGGTCGTCTTAATAGGCTCTCCAAAGAGTGTAAATAGAGCTTTGCAGAGAATAGGGAGGGCAGGCCACAGGCTCCATGAGCTCAGCAGGGGGATTATTCTCGTGCTGGACAGGGACGATTTGGTTGAATGCACCGTTTTAGCCCATAATGCGAGAAATAAGCGTCTGGACAGGATTAAAATCCCCCAAAATCCACTGGATGTTCTGGTTCAGCATGTTCTCGGCATGGCCCTTGAGAGGGTCTGGGAGGTTGAAGATGCCTACAGGCTCGTGAGGAGAGCCTACCCCTACAGAAACCTGAGCTTTGGGGACTTCATGAGCGTGCTTAGGTATCTGGCGGGGGAGTATGCCGGGCTTGAGGAGAAGAGGGTTTACGCAAAGATTTGGTTCGATGAAAGGGAAGGTAAGTTCGGAAGGAGGGGCAGGATGACGAGAGCGATTTATTACATGAACACCGGCACGATTCCGGATGAGGCCAAAATCAATGTTTATACCCTTGATAAACGTTTTATCGGAACGGTTGAGGAAGAGTTTGCCGAAAGGCTGATGCCGGGGGACATTTTTGTTCTGGCGGGCAGAACCTACGAGTTCAAAAAGTCGAGGGGGAACAGAATTTACGTGCGGCCCAGGGAGGGTGCAAAGCCCACCATCCCTGCATGGTTCTCCGAAATGCTCCCCCTCAGCTTTGACTTGGCCTTGGATATCCAGAGGTTTAGAAGGGAAGTAAAGCAGCTCCTGGAAAACAGAAGGGCCAGAATGTTTTTGATGAAAAAATACGGTATCGATGAAAAGGCTGCCGGAGCAATTCTCGGCTACTTCAGGGAGCAGGCCAGGTACTCGGTTATCCCGGATGATGAAACGCTTTTGGTGGAGGAAGTTCTTGAGGAAAACAGGGCCAAATACTTCTTCCACACGCTCATTGGGAGGAGAGCCAATGAAGCACTGAGCAGGGCATTTGCATACCTCGTGAGCAAAAAGAAGAGATGCAATGTGGGAATTGCCATCTCGGATAACGGCTTTATGTTAATTCTCCCGGGAAACCGGAGGTTAAGCGAGGAAGAAATTAAAGCACTCTTCCAGCTTGAGGATTTAAGAGAAACGCTCAAGAGAGCTTTGGACAACACGGAGCTTTTGAAAAGGCGCTTCAGGCACGTTGCCAACCGAGGCCTGCTGGTTCTGAGGCGCTACATGGGGAGGAAGAAAAGCCTGAGCAGACAGCAATTAAATGCTCAAACTCTCCTACGTTTGTTGAAGAAGAACCACCCGGACTTCCCGCTCCTTAAAGAGGTTTACCGCGAGATTATGGAGGATAAGATGGACATAGAGAATGCAGGACTTTTTTTGAGCTGGATTAAAGAGGGAAAAATCAGGGTCGTCGTTGAGAGGAACGGGCTGCCGAGTCCGTTTGCATTCAACCTGGAGGTCATTGGAGCGAGCGATGTGGTTCTGATGGAGGACAGGAGAGAGTTAATTAAACAGCTGCACAGAAAGATAATGGCGATGATTGAAGGTGATGGGCATGCCAAGGTGGAAAAAAGCGCTCTTCGCGGGCTGGATACTCCTTGATTTCCTGATGATAGTTAGCATATCCCTTTATGAAACAGGCTACACCCTGGAAGGCTACCTGCCGGCTCACGGGGAAAAAGCACTCCGTTACTCCCCCATCATCTATGCGCTGCCATCGGACAGGCCGGAACTGGTACTCTACACCTTTGAACGTTCGGGAGGGGTGACATACTATGTTCTCTGGAAAGGGGAGAACAGCGGAAAGCCCGTTGTGGACCAGCTTTATGACTATGTCAGAAGGCTCTTTTACGGCTCTGCGGAGGATATAGAATCCGTTACAGTTTATCCCCTGAACAGGACGGTAACGTTTGAGACGTATAACCATGAGAGAGTCTGGGCCACGTTCGGCGTTTTGATGTGTTCCTACGACGATTCCGTCATCAATGACTGCGTTGAAAACAGGACGCATGTTAAAATCTACACAGCCACGTGGAATCACGCCTTCTCTCTAAACCCCCAGAAAAACACGATTAGAGTTAATCTGACAATGAAGCCCATGAGCCCGACCGAGTACATACACTACGCTATATTCAGGCGGATGAACGAGAGTATTAAAGATGCCATCTATCGTGCCCTGGCCGTGGCGGCCGTGCTCACCGCCCTGATAAATCTGGCGGGCTATTATGTCCTCGTTAAGAGGGGTATTGCCGAAAGGATTAGGCTGAGATTAAAACCTTAGCTCCCGTGGCTTTTTATGAGACCTTTCATGGAACATGCCAGCGGGAAATCAAAAAACAAAAATCAGAAGGCGAGGGTCTTTATCACAAAAGCCAGCAGCTCGGCGAGTTCCCTGATTCTCGTCTCAGGCGAAGCCCCCATGTGCCCGCTCTTCGTCTCAACTCTCAGATAAACAGGGGCCCCGATATCCCTGAGTTTCTTTGCAAACTTAAGGGCATGTGCGGGGTGGACTCTATCATCGTGCAGGCCTGTGTAGATCAGCGTCGGCGGGTATTTCTGCTTTTTAACGTTGTGGTAGGGTGAATACCTGCGCAGAAACTCCCTATCCTCTGGATTATCCGGGTCCCCGTATTCTGGAATCCAGACGCTCCCTATGTAGAGCCTGTGGAAGCGGAGCATGTCTATAACGGGATAGCCTATCAAAGCGGCATCCATGACGTCCGGCCTCTGTGTTAGCACGGCCGAAACCAGAAGCCCTCCGTTGCTCCTCCCCCAGGCGGCAACTCTGTATCCTTCTCCCTTAAGCTTCTCTAGGACAGCAATGAAGTCATCAAAGACGTTCTGCTTCTTCTCCCTCATCCCCTGACGGTGCCACTCCTCACCGTATTCACTCCCGCCCCTCAGGTTTGCCATGGCGAAAGTTCCACCTCTCTCAATGAATGGAATCACCTGGGGGACGAACCTCGGGAGCAGGGCAATGTTGAAGCCTCCATACCCGAAAACCCAGGCTCTCTTGCTCTTTGCTCCTTTTTTCCTGACCATAAAATAATGAACTCTCGTTCCATCTTTGGAAACCGCAAAATCTTCACCCACCTCAAATTCTCCCTCAACCTCAACCCTGTCAACCAGTTCAAGCCCCTCTCCAAAGCGGTAAAGCCTGTAGGGAACCGTGAAGCTCTCGTATCTGAGCAGGGTATTTTTTCCATCGGTGTCAAGCGGGTAAACCTGTGCGGGCATCTCAAAGCTTATCTCCTCCACGGAATCCCCTTCAAGCGTGAAAACCCTGAGCTTTGATGATGCATGCACCAGATAGCCGGCGAGTATCTTACCATTGACGATAACCGCCCATTCGAGCGGAAACCCGTCCTCCGGAATTATCTCCCTGACTTTCCCATTTTTGATTGCAATAACCTTCCCCAGACCCCCTCCCTCTCTTGTGTGGATGTAGAGCCTTCCGCCGATGACGTCTATGGGATATGCCGGAACATCGCTTGAGTATGCCTTTTCCCACTTTTCCGGCTCATCAATCGGGCCGAGATAAATATCTGCCCTGTTCCATCCGAACGTAACCGTCAGCATTGCCATTTTTCCATCCGTGCTGCTCCTCTGCAGGTTCATGAAGTAGCCCGGGCCGAGCCCCCCGCCAAAAACCATAACCTCCCCGTCTCCCTTCTTCAGAAAAATCCTCTCCGCTGGTGGTTCCATCCCATCGGGTGTTCTTTCTTTTCGGTAGAAGCGGGCAAAGTAATAGCCCTCATCAAGAAAAACGATGTTCCTCAGGGAGGGCCTTATCTCCTCAAGGAGCTCTCCGGTTTCAACGTCAATTATCCGCGTTGTTCCCTCATCCGAGCCCCCGATCGAGAAGTTGTAGGCCAGCCTTTTTCCTTCCCTGTCAGCGGTGAAGCTCTGGAGCAGGATTTCATCGCCGAGCTCTTCCTCAAGCATTCCGGAGTCAACCACAACCTCACCGGTTTCAAGGAGCTTTATGAGCTGTTTCCCTGATTCGTTTATCTTCACAAACGTTCCTTTCTTTGTAATCCGGGCCCCCCAGATGTTGGGGAGGTAGTAGTGCTTCCTCACTTCATCAATCAGCCTTTCCGGCAGATCCCCGATGAATTCTCTAAAGCGCCTGTTCTCCTCCTCGATGAACTTCAGAACCCTCTCGTCACTCAGGTTCTCCATCCAGATGTGTGCATCATCCATTTAAACCACCGTTAAGATGTTGGGCTTAACGTGTACAGGGTTATCTCTGCAACCCTTAAATAATTTGCCTTCCTAATTTTTCCGGTGGTCTGGATGATTCTCAGGGGAAAAGTTGCTGGCAGCGAAGTTCCACGCTTCAGGCACAGGTGGTTCGGAATCCTTGAAGCTGATGTAAATGGCGAAATATACAGGCTCTACATGAGCGGCGTTGCCCAGTGGTTTGTGACGGGAGATGAAGTCGAGATTCATGTGAGGAAAAAACCGGGAGGCAAAACGCTCGATTTCGATGATTACGAACTCTACAGGTTCTACCATGGCGATAAAATCAAAGTGTGGCCGCTGTGGGAAAGGGAATATGAAGCAAAGCGCTACTCACCGCTAACCGGGGAGCTGCTCTATACATACAAAATCAAGGCGAGGGAAGCTAAGTATGAGTCTGACTTTGAGGCAATAGCGGAGCTTGAGCAGTACCACTATGCATCCCAGAAGGAGAAGGTTGCGCTCTGGAGATGCAAAAACGGGCACATATTCGAGGCGAATACAAAGCAGGCCTGTCCGGTCTGCGGTGCCGAGAGCCATATCCTGGAGATTAAGGGTTCAACCCCTGCCTCGCGCTTTCTAATCCTTGAGCTTGAGAACAGGGAGGAATATGAGCCGAGGGTTTTGGCATACGTCCGAGTTGACCCGCCGATTCCCCTGATGCACAGACGGTTGCCCAACGGCGAAATAGAGAGGAGCATACGTGAGAGGGTCTTCCCGGAAGACTGGTTCCACCCCGCATTCTGGCCCGAGCGTATAATGAGGGAGCTTTATGAGGAGCTCAGGAAGAAATATCCCGGGAGGGTCGCCCGCTCAATGCTCTGGGAAAAAGCAAAGTGGCAGGCCTTGAGGGAGAGCAACACCGCAGGAGCGAGAATTGCAAGGGTTGTTGTCCACCCGGACTACCGCTCCGATGGGCTCGGCCAGCTCAGCGTTAGGGCTGCATTGGAGTGGATTAAGGAGAGAAGAATTCCCGAGATGAGGAAGAGAAAGCACATCGTTGAGACCATAGCCCAGATGGCTCGCTACAATCCCTTCTTTGAAAAGGTTGGCTTCAGGTTCCTCTGGGAAACGGCAAGCGGGAGGCCTGTTCTATTTTATCCGCTAAGCGAAGAGGCCCGGGAGTACATGGAGCGCTTTTTAAGGGATGACCCGCATGCTCCCGAGGATGGAAGGCTCTGGAGGCCGAGCTATGGTAAGGTTGAGCCGTTAAATGGTTCGATAGTCTTCAGAAACGTGAGCAAGGTCTTTGAGAGCGAACTTAATATAAAAGGCCTTCCGGAGGAGATTCAGGAGCTTTTGAAGGCTTTTGGAGTCAGGCACAGGGTGATTCAGAGACCTGTTTTGAGGAACTTAAACTTTGAAATTAAGCCCGGGGAGCTAGTCGTGGTCGTTGGGGCGAGCGGTGCCGGAAAGACGACCCTCCTGAGGTTGATCCTCGGGGCTGCGAAGGGCTACTGGGAGGAGCGCTTTAGGCCGACAGGCGGAAAAATCGAAGTACCGGCAAATGTTAGGGTCTCGGTACTTATCCCGGGTGAATCCGAGCCGGAGTTCGGGAGTGAGAGCATACTGGAGCACGTTTACAGGAGAATCAGGGATTTAAACGCTGCAGTTGAGGTTTTGAATCGCTCCGGCCTGAGCGATGCCGTGCTCTACAGGGCGAAGTTTTCCGAGCTTTCAACAGGGCAGAAGGAAAGGGCCAAGATAGCCTCCCTGCTTGCGGAGAAGCCGAATCTGCTGCTCATGGACGAGTTCGCCGCTCACCTTGATGCTCTAACAGCAATGCGCGTGGCCAAGAAGGTTAGCGGAATAATAAGGGATGCTGGCATTACCGCGGTGATAATCACCCACAGAAAGGAGGTCGTTAAAGCCCTAGACCCGGATAAGGTGCTCTTCGTGGGTTACGGCACTGCCAGGATGCAGGCTAAATCGGAAGGCCGGGAAGAGGGCCATAAAGCAGCCTCAGCAGACCAACCAGCACAGGCTGATGAATCAGGTAAATCTTGAGGGTGTGCCTGCCTGCAAAACAGAGAAATGAGAGGACGGTGCTGCGGGGAATGTTAAGCTCCGGCTTTCTCATGCCTTCGGGATAGAACATGCTCCCGGCTGCGAGTCCGAGGAGGTAAACTCCGAACCACGGGAAGATGGGGAAATAATCAGGCGAATAGAACCTTCTCGGGGTGATGCCGAGCGGGAGGAGCCATATGGAGCCGTGCAGCTGGCCCACCCACAGGGATCCGAGTATAAAAAACAGAGCCCAGAGAAGGTTATACCTTCCGAATCTATGGAAGGGGATTGCTATAAGGCTCGCAGTTCCGAGAAAATGGAGTATGCCAAAGTACACCGTCATGCCCCTAAGGAGAAAGTGCGTGACGAGGGTTATGAGAATTCCAAGTCCGAAGAGCTTCAGAAATCGCCTCAAATACTTGGGATAGGGGCGGACGGTTCTTTTAACCGTTCGGGAATAGCTTATCCAGAATGAAAGCCCCGATATGAAGACAAATATAAAGGCGGTGGTCACGGCAAAAAAGCCCCAGAAGATCCTGTGCTCCGAATATCCAAGAAAGAGCTGGAGGTCGGTGATGAAGTTGGAGACCACCATCATGGATATGCCAACTCCCCTCAGGAAGTCCACCTCCCAGAACCGTCCGTGACTGTAGGCACCAACTCCGGGCATAAACATAATTCGTCTAACTTCTTAAAAAGTGCTCGAAAGCTCAGAGCAGAACGCATAGTACATCAAAAAACGCCGAGCCGAGCCAGTGGAGCAGGAAGCTCGGGAGAAAGCTCCTACCCTTTAAATCCATCTTGGCAAAGAGGATTCCCGCAAAGAACGCGTAGGGGATTTCGATGCCCGGCTTCCCGATATGGACGAGCGTATAGGGGATGTCCTGGGCAAAAATCGCCAGCCACTCGTTTTTTTCCGCCAGGGGAAATAGAAGAATTCCCCTGTAGAATGCCTCATGGGCGAGCATCATTACCCCGACCACAAGCTCCTTGAGAAGGAAATCCCCCCAGCCGGAATAGCTGAATATGGGGTAGTAGTTCTTCATGGAGGGGACGGTTGTCCCGTAAAGGCTTATCGGGATTGAAATCAGGAAAAAAACTGCAAACCATCTGTAGCCCTCCCTCTTCCCCGGCTGAAAGCCGAGCTCCCCGGGTTTGAAGCCGAGCAGACGGGCGAGGAGGAGGGGCAGAAGGATGTAGAGAAGGGCCTCGTAAGCAGCCCACTCAAAAAGGCTGTTCCCCCTGCGCCACACAAGCGGAATAAAAAGCAGCGAGAGTGCATAGAGTGCCCACGGATTCTTCCGGAGTCTCATGCAGAATACTAAACTTGGAAAAGATAAAAAGTTTTGGCATCATCCCGCGTCTTCTTTCTTCTTTCTGGTTGCTTCCCGCTTTCTGCTTGCCGCCCTCTTCCTCACGGTCTTGGATTTCTTGGTGCTCTTTACGGGCCTGTCCTCACCCTCTTCCCCTTCTCCCGGTTCTTCTGTTTCGGTGCTCCCCTCGGCATTTTCTCTCTTTGATTCCTGCTCCCCTGCAGTTTTCTCTTCACCCGGCTCCTTAACTTCCTCCGTTTCAGCAGGCCCTTCCTCCTGCTCCATCTCGGCCTCCGGCGGCCTGAGGAGCTCCTCAACACCCGGCTTGAACTCGACCTCTTCATAGCCTATGAACTTGAGGTCGCTTTCGAGGAGTATCTCACCGAGGATCAGGGTGTTTCTGTCAATCTCAGGGTCTTTGAACACAACCTTGACGTCCTTCTCGCCAACCTCAATCGTGACTTTGTCAAGGTCTATTCTTGGAAGTCTGAGCTCTATAAGGCCCTTTACCCTCTCTATAGGATCATCAATCTTCTCCAGTATCTCAACCTCGTAGAGGAGCGTCTTGCCGGCAAACGGATGGTTGAAGTCGACCCTGACCCTGCCGCTCGAAACGCTCAGAACCCTGCCCTTGAGTTTTTTCCCTCCTTCGGTGGTTACCTCCACGTCCATTCCGGGGAACGGGTAGAGTCCCTGCCTCCTGAACTGACCGAGGGTGAAGGTCTTGATGAGCTTTGGATCGCGCTTTCCGAAGCCCTTCTCAGGCGGAACAAGTATCTCGTATTTTTTACCGACTTCCAGACCTTCCAGCTGTTCGTCAAGGCCCTTTATAACATGCCCCGCACCAACCGCTATCGGAACCGGGCCGTAGATACCCTTTTCACTGTAGATGCCAGCCTCCCTGGCGGTCTCTTCAAAGGTTGTGTCAAAAATCTCTCCTGTCTCCTTTATTTTTCCCGTGTAGTGGAGCCTTACAACGTCCCCTCTCTTTATCTTCATGAGCATGACCTCCCTTTCCTTTCGCTGCTCTAAGATTGAGAAGAGGGTTTTTAAGCTTTTGCAGATGAAGGGGCGTGTCTGATATTGTTGATGGAGGGAGTAGATTTAAACACGCCCGCAGGTGAAGCGATAACCTAATAAAACATGCTCCTGAACGTAACCCGGTGATGAAAAAATGGGAATTAGGGTGTATAATACCCTGACGAAGCAAAAGGAGGAGTTCAGGCCGTTAAGGAAAGGAGAGGTCAGGATGTATGTATGTGGGCCAACTGTTTATGATTACACTCATCTCGGCCACGCGAGGACATACATAGCCTTTGACGTCATAAGGCGCTATCTTGAGCACAGAGGCTACACCGTCCTTATGGTCATGAACTTCACGGACATAGACGACAAGATCATCAGGCGTGCCAACGAAACCGGCGAAGACCCGAAGGAGCTGGCTGAGAAGTTCCTGAAGTACTTCCTCGAAGACATGGCCGCCCTCAAGGTCAAGCCCGCCGATATTTACCCGCGCGTTACCGAGCACATCGAGGACATCATAGACTTCGTGAAAAAGCTGGAGGAGAAGGGCTACGCCTACGAAGGCTCTGACGGCGTTTACTTCGAGGTTCAGAGGTTCAGGGAGTACGGAAAGCTCAGCGGGATAAAGCTTGAAGAGCTCAGGAAGGGTGCAAGAGTTGAGCCCGGCGAGGGCAAGAAGAACCCTGAAGACTTTGCCCTCTGGAAGAAGGCCAAGCCCGGGGAGCCCAAATGGGAAAGCCCATGGGGCGAGGGAAGGCCCGGCTGGCACATAGAGTGCTCCACGATGAGCACCAAGTACCTCGGGGAGAGCTTCGACATCCACGGCGGAGGCAACGACCTCATCTTCCCGCACCACGAGAACGAGATAGCCCAGACCGAGGCCTGCACCGGGCACGAGTGGGTTCACTACTGGCTCCACACCGGCTTCCTGATGGTCAACGGCGAGAAGATGAGCAAGAGCCTCGGCAACTTCGTGACGATACGGGAGATGCTCGAACGCTACGACCCGGAGGTCATCAGACTCTTCGTCCTCCAGAGGCACTACCGCTCGCCCCTCGACTACACGGAGGAGGGCATGGAGCACGCCAGGAACAACCTTGAGCGTCTGTATAACACCCTTGAGAACATAAGGATTGCACTTGAAAAGGCCGAGATTTCATTCACGTGGGGTAGAGAGGAGTTCGAGGCCTACGAGGCCATGAGGAACGCGAGGGAGAAGTTCTACGAGGCGATGGACGACGACTTCAACACGGCTGAAGCCATGAAGGCTGTCTTCGAGGTAAGCGGTGCCGTGAACAGGTACCTCAGCAGGGTCGAAAAGCCGAAGGAGAGCATCCTCCGCAAGGCGATGGAGTTCTTCAAAGCTGTAAGCGAGGTCTTCGGCATCTTTGAGGACTACTTCAGAGAGCAGAAAGCCGGTGAGGAGGAAGCTTTGATAGAGCTCCTCATAGAGGTGCGCGCCCAGCTCAGAAAGGAGAGGAACTTCGCCCTGGCGGACAAGATAAGGGCCCAGCTCAGGGAGCTCGGCATTCAGCTGGAGGACACTCCAAAGGGGACGGTATGGAAGAGGGTTAAACTCTAAATTTAACCTCTCTTTCCTGTGGAGTGATTGAAATGGACTCGATTGGGGTTAGGCGGCTTTACGTTCTTTTATCTCTGCCCGCGGTCATGCTGTTTCTGGCAGTGCTTCTTGACAGGCCGGGAAATATAGTTAGGGGACTTGAGGCAATAGTCCTCCACTCCGACGTCCTCCTTGTGGACTACATCGCCGTAGGGGGAATCGGGGCGGCCCTTGTTAACTCCGCCCTCCTTACCCTCGCAAACATCTACATCCTGTGGAGGCTGAAAATCGAGCCAACGGGCCCAATAATAGCGGCGGTCCTGACGATAGCGGGATTTGCCTTCATGGGCAAGAACATCGTCAACATCTGGCCCATCTATCTGGGGGGATACATCTACACGAGGTACAAGGGAACCCCCTTCAAGAGCGTCATCCTCATCATGATGTTCGCCACGACCCTCTCACCGCTTGTGACCGAACTCTTCCTTAATAAATCCCTCGGATTTGCTGCCCCCCTTGTGGCACTCCTGGGCGGTGCCCTCGTGGGATTCATAATGATCCCCCTGTCGGCCCACATGCTTAGGGTTCACGATGGATACAACCTCTACAACATAGGCTTTACCGGAGGTCTTCTGGGCGGCGTTCTGATGGCCATAAAACGCGGTTTTGGGATAGAAACCCGGGGACAGCTGATACTGAGCTCCCAGTATGACGTCCCGCTAAAACTGATGATGCTTCTGTTTTCCCTGCTCTTCCTCATTCTGGGATTCCACATGAACAGAAAGAGCTTCAGGGGATACAGGAGGGTACTCGCCCTTAACGGGCGTATAGTCACGGATTTCGTCCAGCTTGAGGGATTCGGCATTTCGCTGGTGAACATGGGTGTTATGGGCCTCCTTGGACTTGGAACCGTGGCCCTCGCTGGAAGCCCGGTTAACGGGCCCGTTGTGGCGGGAATTCTAACGGTAATGGGCTTTGCCGCCTTTGGAAAGCACCCCCTCAACTCTCTGCCGGTGATTGCCGGTGTTTTCCTCGGGGAACTGCTGATTTTCAGGAACGTGAACCCCACGATACTCGCCATAACCGCACTCTTCGGGACAACTCTGGCCCCCGTGGCGGGTTCATTCGGGGCCTTGATGGGAGTTGTTGCGGGGTTGCTGCACATGTTTGTCGTCCTCAACGTGGGATACCTCCACGGCGGGATAAACCTCTACAACAACGGATTTTCCGGGGGTATCGTTGCCGCAATCCTCGTGCCAATCCTCCGGGCCTTTGAGAGGGAGGTGAGGTAAATGGATGAAGAGCCCAAGAAAGTGGCAAAAATTGTGGACGAGCTCGTGACGTTCTGTCTGTATCACGGGGCCAGGAGAATGAGCATCCACATCACCGACGATGGGGAGGGTTTTATGATACACCTTCACGTTGAGGGGATAGACAGGGATGACCCCCTTGCCAGGGAACTCCTCAAACTCCTATCGCTGCCGAAGCACGCCGAAATCAGTGAGTACTACTGGACGCTTATGGGGGAAGTCGAGGAGGACAGCGAACTGTCGCTCGTTGGAATGATGACGGACAGGGCGGAGATAGAGTTTGAGGGCAATTCACTGCGTCTGCTGCTCTACCGGAAGAAGGATACGAAATAAGGGCCGTCCGCGCCTTATATCATTTTCCCAAAACGCTTAAATACCTCCTAGTATCCGCTCAATTAAGGGAAATCCAATGAAAGAGTTTCCGGCTTATCTGGCTTCTTGGGAAGATATTGAGAGATGGGCAAAAAAGGGCGCATGGAAGGTTCTCGAAAGCGAATGGAGGCCCGATGTCATAGTTGGCCTCGCAAGAGGCGGCTGGGTTGCGGCAAGGCTCTACTGCGACTACCTCGGCATCAAAGACCTCGTGAGCGTGAAGGTCGAGCACTGGGGTGTAACTGCCACTCCGGACGGAAAGGCAAGGCTCAAGTACGGCAGCAGCTACAGCCTCGAAGGCAAAAAAGTCCTGATTGTCGATGACATCAGCGACACAGGTGAAAGCCTGACCCTTGCCAAGAACTACGTTGAAAGCCAGAACCCTGCTGAAGTCAGGGTTGCGACGCTGCTGACCATAAAGGGCTCCCGCTTCAAACCGGACTTCTACGGGGAGGAAATCGACTGGGCGTGGATAGTGTTCCCGTGGAACTTCGTTGAGGACATGATAAACCTCGTCAGCAATCTCTTTGAAGAGAAGTCAGAACTCACGATAAAAGACATTACAGGGCTTTTCAAGAAGCTCCATGGTATCGAAGTTCCAAAAGAGAAGCTTGAAGAGGCCCTCAAATTCGCCGAGAAGAGAAAAGTATTTAAGAGAAAAGGCGAAATCTGGACTCGGTGATAGCTTGAATAAGGATGAGATGGTCAGGGCAATAAGGGAGCACAGCAACTATTCCCGTGAAATCTACGAGATGCATGAGGACAGCATAAACACCGCCCTTGAAAACTATGACCGGCTCAAGGAGGATTATCTGAGCGACCATTCGAGGGCCAGAATCGTCAGAATAGTTTTTAATGAGGATAACGACCTCCCGCTGGCGATAGAGTTCAACAAGAAGGACGACTCGTTCAAAGGCTTTACAATAGCAATAGGCAAGCCGCACATAAAGAGCAACGGGAATGCGCCTCAGGAAGACGCCAGCGGCTGAACATAGAAGCCCATTTCTATCTCTTTTCCGGTGAATATCTCATAGCTCGACAGGTAGTATGTCGGATTCCTGTAGAGTCTCGTTCCGTACCTGTCAGCACCGGCGATCCAGATGATGTAGTTTTCCGGATTGAGGGGGTTTCTGATGGCCATTATGACGGATGCTCTGGAATAGCCCGCATTCTCGCCCTCAAGGATGTTGTTTCCGGTGAGTATGAAAGACGTAACTTTCCAGTTCCGGTGCTCCAGAACCCATTCATCTCCATATTTCATAAAGCGAAGCGGGAAAAAACTCTGCATCTCGGCAACAACCTTGTTGGCCACAGGCCCGCCGACGAGGACGAGGTTTTCCTTCAGCTCTTCACCGGTGACATTTATGTCGGCTTTAACCTCAACATCGACGTTTTCCGGCCACTGCGAGTAGAATGTCCTCAGATAATCCGCCACGGCCCCAGCTGTTTCCTCGTCGTACTCAACGCCCTTCGGGTCTGGATTCCGGGTGCCGTATATTATGATGACCTTTCCCTTCACCGCACCCCTGTCGAGTGCCCTGAGCGGTGTGACAGGAACGCGCTCCTGATAGAGCTCCCCGGCTTTTTCCGGAGGAATCCGTCTCCCGAGCTCCTTCGCCATCTCCTGAACGTAATCCGTTAGGGATTTACCCTCCCGCAGGCTCATGTTCGTGTATTTTTCATACATATCCACGGTCTCATCAATCCAGAACTCCCCCCATGCCCTCTGCATCCACATGGCCAGTTGGGTGTAGTTCTCGTTAACGTGGCTCAATGCGAAATCCTCCCATCCATCTGCAAAGCCCTCGTATATCATCCCGAAACTTCCCCAGAAGTGTATGTCATAGCGGGCCAGATATGGCATGTCTTTCTCTATGGTGCTCTCCAGATAGGTGAGGTTTAGAAGTGCCTCGCCGCTTTTCCAGAGCGCTCCCGTGGTTATATCATGCCCGAGTTCATGATATATAAATCCGAGATAGTTGAGCTCATCCAGCTTCATGCTCCTGATGAAGTCCCTGTTTAGGGGCAGGCCGAACATCGTGTCCCTTGCAGTTCTGTAGCTCCACTCCGTCCTCTGGGGCACCCTTCTCACAAGGGGCGGCATGCCGCCGGCTCCATAGATTTGAGTTCCGTTTATCTTGGGATTAAAGCTGTGCCCGTGGATGGCGACGAGGTAGGGGTGAAGGAACTCAAAGCGCACGCCGGATATGTTGATGTATCTGCCCATGAATCCATCGGGAGGCAGAAGCCCCAGCGCGTTTATGTAAATTTCCAGATCATCCCGGTAGTGGCCCCGGTGGCTGTCGTAAAAGGTCATAAAATCCGTTTTTTCTGCAAAATCCCTCAGGGCATCTAAAAAGCTGAGAAGCCACCTGTCGGTTACGGGCACCATCGGCTTCAGCCCTGGAGGTTCCGAACACATGAGGAGAGCCGCTTCGATGTTGAAGAGCATCATGTCCCTTTGAGGGATTGAGCCGGTGTATCCAAGACGCTCCCTGAGCATCTTAACGGCCTGATGATTTTTATATGCCCCAAAATAGGAGTCGACATCATCGAGGTAGCTTCCCCGGTTTATGATGAAGGGGTCGCTCCTGCCGAAGGCAAGGTAATAGACAACAGAGAACAGCTCCGAATTGGGGCTTATCTCAACTGAAACTTTCGGGCTGATGTCATATGCACCCGCCGGAACAGCGGAGCTTATGAAAAGAAGCAGGATTATTAACGCCACCAGTCTCTTCATGACGACACCCTGTAGTAGTGAGAAATCGTGGCTTATAACCTTTTCCAATAACCTTTAAAGCTTCGCCCCCAAATTAATTAGGGTGACCGAAAATGAAGGCGGGGTTTGTGCTGCTCATCCTAATGATATCCCTTCTCCTGCCGTTCGCAGGTGCCTCCGGGGAGAAGCCCCTTGTCGTGACGTCAATAGCACCGCTGGCGAGCATCGTTAAAGAGGCCTTCGGAGATTCGGTTGAGGTCGTATATCTGATTCCTCCCGGAGTCGACCCGCACGAGTATCAGCTCACAGCCCGGCAGGTTGAGATGCTTGGAAGGGCCGACGTCATCGTAACCACGGGCGGGCATCTTCCTGCGGAGCAGAGGATGGTCGGGCTTCAGGGAGAGGGCATTATTAAGGGAAAGGTGCTCCTCATCAGAGACTATCAGAAATTTGGCTTCCGCTACATGAAAGAGCACTGGTACAGAGAAAAGAACAACCCCCACGGGATATGGCTTGACCCGTATAACGCCATAGCAATAGCTGAAGCCGTTAAAGATGCCCTAACAGCCAGATATCCTGACAATGCGGCTATCTATGGAGCGGAGTTCGAGAAATTCAGGATCAGGGTTGAGTCCATAGCGGAGGCCTACAGAAAAGCTGTTACGGGCTCAGGGCTCAAAGCGGTAATCCAGATGCCTCCTGACCAGTATGCCGTTGAATGGCTTGGAATCAATGTTTCCGCATCAATTAAGCCTGAGGAAGAAGTTCCTGCGGTGGGCGTTGATGACCTGATAGGGACAGCGGAAAACGCCACACTCATAGTTTATTCTTCAACCAGTCCGGAGCAGCTTAAAAAAGCCGCCCTTGAGCTCTCCGCCAAGAGCGGAAAACCCGCAGCGGACATAACAGTCTTCTGGAAGGATAGGCCATACACGGAGGTTCTTGAGGAGAACACGGCCGGCATAATCAAAGCGCTATCCGGGTGTGGAGAGCGGATAATACCCGTCCGGAGCGGCGGCTGGGGGGCCTACATCCTCGCATCCCTCCTCGTCGGCATTGTCCTCGGCGCTGCGGTGGGGTTTATAATAAAGGGATAGCTTACCACGGGTGCATAGAAAGTTTTAAATATCCATCCCGATTAAATTTGCATGGTGAAAATGGAACGGATGGTATCACTCCTCATTATTATAGCCGTTGCACTGAGCATTCCAGCATATGTTTCGGCTCAGGATGGAATAAAGGTATTCAGCGTTGATGATGTTATTGCAGGGCACGGGCAGGCGCTTGTTTTTGCGGGGCATCAGGAGCTTACGGGCTGCGACTCGCAGCAGGGCTGCTGGAAGGCAGGAAAGCTGAGCTGGTACCTATACGAAAACGGAAGCTTCCGAAGGGTTGATTTTGGGGATTACACCCCCCCCTGTTCTGGTGGGATGGCTGGATTCTGGCGAGGATAACGCCCTACCATCTTCGCCTCATCCGGCTTAAAAACTGGAGGCTTCATCCCCTCCTTAACCTGAGCGTTCATTCCTGGGACATGTACTTCAACGGTAGGGAGCTCGTCATCGCGGATAAACACGGCTATTACAACTCCACCACCCTTTATTTCTTCAATGGGACAATCAGCCCAGTGAGGGTTGAAGGTGAAGTTGACGGTGCCCGCTGGGGGGAGGGGGCGTGGATATTTGAGTATTCAAAAAGAATCCGCAGGGGCCCGGGGGGTTTTATTGAGGGGCTCTACGTTCTCAAGGACGGAAGGCTCTTCAGGTTCAGCACGCCGCACCTCATCCGGAGTTATTCCTTCAACGGAACGCACGTCCTGATCGAGGTCAATGACTACATAAACAGAACCCCGTGGTATGCCCTCTATCTCTGGAATCTAACCTCCCCAAAGTTCATCCTGAACACCACATCGCCGTATATGGGCTTCTCAATCCACGGGTGGAACGGAAGCTGGTACCTCGGGGACACATATTCCATTTATTCCCAGAACCCGCTGCTCTACCGTCTTGATGGGAGCAATCTGACCCCTGCAGCATCGGGGTATACATATGTGAAAGGTTACGGGAACGTTTCACCGAAGCTTGTTGTCGGGGACAGGATACTGCGCCTCAAGGGACTTGCAGAAACGAGGGTCAGGATCGAGCATTACCTCGGTTCGATGGACTACTGGTACTACATGAGGAGAACGGCATCATTTGAGGGCGGTGTCGCATACGTCAAATACGGGAAGGAGAAAAGGCTCGTGGTGCTGGAGCGGAGAGAAAAAAGGGTCATTCCCCTCGGGGTGTACTTCGGGGAGGTTAGCATAATCCCGGCCGGAAGGGAGCTTTTAATATACAGCTACTGGAACAACGGCGGTTCAAAGCTTTATATATACCGCGAAGGAAAGCTTGAGGAGCTGACGGATGAGCTTGAAAGCCTCACCGGGGAGATAAAGCTTGAGGGGCCTAAAATCGAATCTGTTTTTCCGTGGAGCAATGGGCTGTTTCTGAGAGTTAATCCCCTGTGGGACGGGAGGCTGCTCTACCATTACAACTGGACGAACTTCACGCTGGTGGGCCTGAACTTCCGGCCTCTCGGTGTTTTCGGCGAGTTCTACGTCCTGAACTCTCCTGGAGGCATATCCTACCTCCACAACGGCTCCTGCCTCTGGAGGGCTAACGTCCTTAATGGGGAATATGCTGGAGGAGTCCTCATTGCCAGGAACGGAACGGCGACTGAGGTCTATACCCTCGATGGGGGAGGCCTCAGAAGAATCCTCAGGCTTGAAATCCCCCTGAAGTTCCTCTACAGAGCCGGCCGTTATCCCGTTTTCCGGCAGGAGGGAACGAACATAACCGCGATTTTCAACGGAAGCTCCTTTCTGAGACTGCCTGTGGAGGGCCGTGTGCTTGGACTGCCGGAGGGCGGGGTAATAATCTGGAGGCATGGCGGGCTCTACCTCTGGGATTTTAAAAAGCTGAAAAAAATCGGGAAGCTCAGCGAAAATCTGGTTCCCATTGACTACAGGAAAGGTCTGATACTTGGAGAACCCGCGGCCTCCGGGGCATTTAAATCGCTCTACATTTACAACGGCTCCTCCAGGGTGCTCTTTCCTGCGGAAAATGGGGCTCTCTACCACTATCTCAACGGCACCGTTGTGAAACGGAAATGCAGGTTTTTCCTCTTCATGAGGTGCAATTACACCGTCTTTGACATCAACGGGAGCAGAATCGGCAGATTCACAGGAAAGGACAGCTTTGGCTACTCCTTCTGGAATGGGGGATTGTACTTCACGAACGGCACGCACCTGATAGAAATGGGAAATGGGGGCTCAAGGAGCTTAAAACTGCCCTTTGAGATTGAACGTGCTTCCATGGTCGCTTCAAAGGAGGGCCTCGTTATTTTTGGAGGGGATAGGCTTCTGCTCTACAACGGAACATTCAGAGACCTCTCGGGGGAGTTTCTCAGTGCCTACAGAAATCAGCCCTACTATCCCTCAAACCCTCTGAGGCTCTGTAAAAAAGCACCTTTCAGGGAATCGGGCAATAATACAGCCCCAACCCCTTCATCAACATCGAGCTCAACTTCAACCCCTGAAAGTCCCGTGTATTCCTCAACACCCCTGCCGTCTCCAACATGCACTCCGACTTCCGGAGTTTCCGCAGTTCTTGGAGGCTTGGCTCTGGCCGCTGTCCTCCTGATTGGAGTGCTCCACAAAATTAGAAGGGGGAGGTGATCACTCCCTCTTGTACGGCCTTCCGTCCCATTTGGGCGGTCTGGCCCTGCCTATTATTCCCGCGACCACAATCAGGGTCACCACATAGGGGAGCGTCGCTATGAACTGCCACGGAACGGTTCCGGCCATCCACGGGTTGTTCTGTATATATATTGACAGGTTGTCGAAGAACCCGAAGAGGAAGCCTCCGAACAGTGCCACCAGCGGGTTCCATCCGCTGAACACCATGTTTGCGAGGGCTATGAAACCCCTGCCCGCTGCTATCTGTTTCGTGACGGTTCCGAGCCAGTCCACGCTGAGGTATGCTCCGGCAGCTCCGGCAAGAGCCGAGGCAAAGAGCACGGCACCGAACCTGTAGAGCTCGACGTTTATACCGAGCGCATCCGCTGCTTCAGGGTTTTCACCGACGGAACGGATGCGGAGGCCGAGGGGTGTTCTGAAGAGCATCCACCAGACGAGAACCGTCACGATGAGGGTTACTATTACCATCGGGCTCAGGGAGTTTCCGAATGCATCCATCCAGAGGGGCTTGATCTGGGCGTAGTTCGGAACCTGATGCTGTCCCGCGGTTCCCCAGTATGCTCTTATTCCAAATGCAACCGCACCGTAGCCGAGCAGGTTGATGCCTATACCCGGAATTACGTGGTCTCCCTTGAGATAGACGGTAAGGACACCGTGGACTGCACCTATAAGCATGCCCACCAATGCCCCTCCGAGGATGCCCACCCATCCGCTGTGGGCGAGCTCGGCTATTATCGTTCCGAAGAACGCCGAGAGCATCAGTATTCCCTCGTAGCCGATGTTGACGACACCGGCCCTCTCGCTGACGACCGCCCCGACGCTCGTGAGGACTATGGGCACCATGGCCGCCAGTGAACCGAGGAGCAGGCCCACTATCATGCTCTCGTTCACTTCGACCCCCTCCTGAGGAAGTTCTTGAATAGATCAGCCAGGCCCGGAACTGCGACCGCAACTATGATGATGCCCTCTATGATTTTGACCATCTCAAGGGGAACTCCAGTCTGCTGCATCTGCGTGGCACCCGCGTTCAGCATACCGAAGAGTATGCCGGCGAAGATTATGCCGAGCGGATGGTTTCTTCCGACGAGCGAGACGCCAATTCCGTCGAAGCCGTACCCGGAAACATTGGCAAGCCCCTGGGTTATGGCATAACTTGGGGGAACACCCATCACCTGAACGGCGCCCGCAAGGCCAGCCGTCATTCCTCCGAGCACAAAAGACCATATTGCGGCTATCTTCGGGTTGATTCCTCCGTATCTCGCTGCAGTCGGGTTCTGTCCGCTGGTTCTCAGTTCGTAACCGAGCTTTGTGTGCCACATCACGATGAAGATAACCACCGCCGTGGCGAGGGACACTATGAATGCCCATGAAAGGCTGGTGTTCTGTATGAGGAGAGGCAGCCTGGCGCTATGCGGGATGGAGAGAGTACTGTTGGGGTCTCTCGGATTGTAGAAGATGTCCAGGGCGAGCCAGCCCACGAGATAAACAGCTATCCAGTTAAACATTATTGTGGATATAACCTCATGAACTCCCCTGTAGACCTTGAGAACCGCCGCTGGAAGCGCCCAGAGCGCTCCGATAAGGATACCTGCCAGCATGCCTGCTACCGGATTCTGGAGGTGCTGGGTTATGGCAACGGCACTTATGGCCCCGAAGTAGACCGTTCCCTCGGCACCGATGTTGAACAGGCCGGTTCTGGCACCTATTGCAAATGTGAGGGCTGTAAGGATGAGGGGTGTCGATTTGCTCAGCGTCTCGGCTATCCCATCAACCGAGCCGAGGGCCCCGGTTATCAGGGCTTTGTATGCACTCACCGCACTGTATCCGCTTGCCCAGAGAACTATGGCACCTATAAAGGCACCTATGAGTATGGCCAGCACGCTCTCCGTGAATGGCTTCACGTAGCCTTTAAGCACGCTCATTCTCTGACACCTCCCATCATAAGGCCGATCTGCTCCTCTGTAACTTCGTCCGGCTTTACAATGCCCATGAACTCACCCTCATACATTATCGCCATCCTGTCGCTCAGCTGGAGAACCTCGTCGAGGTCTGCGGAGACGAGGAGAACGCCCTTGTTCTCGTTCCTGAGCTTCACGAGGTAGTTTCTGATGTACTCTGTGGAGGCGACATCGACACCGCGGGTTGGCTGGGCCGCCACTATAAACTCCGGCTTCTTGCTAACCTCCCTTGCAACTATGAGCTTCTGCTGGTTTCCACCGCTGAGGGACTTTACCGGAGCCCTTGCTCCGGGGGCCACTATCTCAAATTCCTCAATGAGGGCTTTTGAATGTCTCTCAACCTTTCCCCAGTCTATGAGTGAGAATCCCCTTGAGAACTCCTTCTTCCAGTGGAGTCCGAGGATGGAGTTTTCCATAACGGTCATCTCAAGGATAAGACCCATGTGGGTTCTGTCCTCCGGGATGTGGGCAATGCCGAGGTCGTACAGGTTGCGGGGGCTTTTGCCCGTTATGTCCGTGCCCTTCAGTATTATTCTGCCCTTTTCAACCTTTCTAAGGCCGGTTATAGCCTCTATAAGCTCGCTCTGCCCGTTACCCTCAACGCCGGCTATACCGAATATCTCACCCGCACGGACTTCAAAGGAGAGGCCCTTAACGGCTTCCTCGCCGCGATCCCCCTTAACCCAGAGGTTCTGAACCTGCAGTATGGGCTCTCCAGGCTCCTTGGGCGGCTTCTGGATTCTGAGGACAACATCCCTGCCGACCATCATCCTGGCGAGGAGAGGGGGTGTTGCCTCGCTCGTGTTGACGGTTCCTATAACTTTCCCCCGCCTTATTACCGTCACGCGGTCGGTTATCTCCATGACCTCATTGAGCTTGTGGCTGATGAATATTATGGTCTTGCCCTGACTCTTGAGTTTTTTGAGGACTTCAAAGAGCTCACGCACCTCTATGGGGGTAAGAACCGCGGTGGGCTCATCCAGTATGAGGACATTAACATCCCTGAAAAGCATCTTGAGGATTTCTATCCTCTGCTGGACGCCCACAGGGAGGTTCTCCACGGGAACATCCAGCGGAACCTGAAAGTTAAGCTCATCCATAAGCGTTTGAAGCTTATCCCGGGCTTTATCAACATCTATTTTAGAGAGCAGGCCGTGCCCTTCCATACCGAGGATGATATTCTCAAGGGCATTAAAAACCTCCACGAGGGTGAAGTGCTGGTGCACCATCCCGATGCCGCTCTTAAGGGCATCAGCGGGGCTCTTAAAGCGCACTTCCTTCCCGCGGAGGTATATCCTGCCATCCGTGGGTTTGAGCATTCCAAACAGGACTTTCATAAGGGTCGTCTTACCCGCTCCGTTTTCACCGAGGAGGCCAAGAATCTCGCCTTCATAAACCTTTAAATCCACGCCCTTTAAGGCCTCCGTGCCATCAGGGTAAATTTTAACTATGTTCTTCATTTCGAGCACTGGAACCTTCTCTGCAGCCATTGAATCACCTCCTTGGGTATGGAACAAGAAAAAGAAGGAAGAAACTCACTGTTTGTGGTTCTTGTAGTAGTCAAGGGCCCAGTCAGCACCGAAGCGGTAGCCACCTTCGAACTTGTAGAGAACCGGAATCTCCATTCCGAGGACTATTCCGATTGTGTTCTTGCCGTCGTTGAGTGCTATCAGAGAGGCGAGTGCTCCCGCTAAAGCTGAACCCTCGTTCTCCTTGAAGAGGACCATCTGAACGTTGTGCGGCATCTCGGGATCATAACCGTCTATGATAACGAACCTCTGCTTCGGATACTCCTTGGCGACCTGCTTGACAGCGTTTGTCATCATGAATCCGACGGCGATGATTATGTCGTACTGCCCGCTCTTGGCAAGGCTCCTGAGGTTCGGCAGGTAGTCGTTCTCGCTGTTGCTCTGAAGCTCTGTGAGCTGGAGTCCGAAGTCCTTGGCTGCTTTGCTGGCACCCATGTATGCCATATCGTTGAAGCTCAGGTCACCCCGGCCTCCAACATCGTAGACGATGGCTATCTTCTTGGTGTTCTGTCTCTCATTGATGCTCTTCTCGAAGTAGGTCTCCGGTTTCGGAGCGCTGGCACTCCAGTTCTTGGCGAGCTTTTCCATAGCCTGCCAGTCGCTGGCCTTCCTGAGGGCTTCAATCTGACTCTTGTCTGTTGCCTTGGGGATGATTATCTTTCCGCTGACTATGTCCTGCTGAAGCTGATCGACAGCCTTCCATATCCAGTCCGGAATCTGGGCACGGGTCTTGTTGAGGGTCTCAAAGAGCTGCTGCTCGTTCTGGAAGCCGAGCTCCTGAAGCTTCTTCTGTCTGACATCCGCTGGCAGTGAGTTAAACATGTCCTCGACGTCCTTTATGGTGCTGAGCTTGACGCCGCCTTCCTTGAGGCCGAGCTCGACGACGCCACCCCTGAACTGGTTCTCCTCGGCCTGCTTGACCGCATTGTAAACACCAACGTCAACACGCTTCATCATGCTTGCAATTATAACACCTGGCTTAATCCAGTCCTGAGCTGAATCAACACCGATTGCGAAGGGCGGTCCCATCTTCTTGTTGTTGGCCTTGAGGTAGTCCCCAACAGCCTCAAAAACACCGAGACCCGTTCCGCCTGCAACCTGATAGATCACCCATGCACCCTGCTGGAGCTGAGCCTGTGCAGCAGTCTTACCCTTGGCCGGGTCACCGAACGAACCCGTGTAGGTGTAGAGTATATTTATTTTCTCCGGCACTGTGGTGCTGGTTTTGGTTCCTCCTCCACTTATACAGCCGCTGGCCACGATGCTGACAGCCAGGAGGCCCACCATTAAAAAGGCAAGTAGCTCTTTCCTCATTATAAAACACCTCTGGAAGTTCTTCAGAACCATAGAGATTTTTCAAAATATATACTTTATGGTCTCTCCGGGTGATACAGCTTCAGAAAGAATTTTAACTCCAGAACAGAACTTTTTACGATGCCTATGCTCAAGGAAATACTCAATCTTGAGAAGGGAACAGTTCTGCTGACGGGGAATGCGAAGAGGCTTGGAAGGATATATTTAAAATCATGGTTAAACCGTGGTTTAACGGTTCTGGCAGAAGGTATGCCGTTTGAGCTGAGTTCGGAGAATCTCTTCATAGGGTCGCCATATGAGGGCTTTTCCTTTGATGCATATCTGATTCTGGACCCCCTCTCGCGGCCGAAGCCGGAAAGGGAAAAGCTCCGCCGCTGGCTTGAGGAGCACAGGGACAAGCTTTTTCTTCTCTACGAGCGCAGATATATAAAGGACTCCATAACTCGCTATGGAATTAAGGAATTAATTGATTATTTAATTGCATACAGGAGGGAAACCGTGGGGTTTGAGAGGGTGGATGTTTATAAACTGGAGAAGGGAAAGATAATTGAGAGGAAGTCCTACATACGGCGAACGCCCGATGAAGAGCGGTTTCGGGTCTGAGATGTGATGATACCAGCTATCGCTGAGGGCTATCTCCTTTTCCCGAGCAGGTAGCCGAGAAGAAATCCTGCGGCCAGACCGCTCATAAGCCTCAGCCAGTCATTTTCGGAAGTACCGGAAGGAGTTTCGCTGGGGGTTGCTGTTTCCGTTTCCGGAAGCCCTCCGGTGAAGCTCCCGTCATGGAGATCAAGGAGGAGCAGGAGCATGGCGTAGTCCTCGGTGCATGCCCTTGCCCCTGCCAGATAAGACTCGCATGCACCCGAGATATGACCTCCGTTCGGAGTTTTCTTTAAGAAGCTCCCCTCCATCTCTTTATCCCCCGCGAGCCTCATCCAGAGGAGGGCCGTTGCAGTGGGTCTTATCGAGTGGCTCCAGTAGTCATACCTCGGATTCACATCGAATCTATAACTTCCGTTCCACACCTCCGTGAAATCAGCGCAGCCAACCCGCATGTAGCTGTCGTTTCCTATCCTCTTCAGGAGATACACGGCCACATCCGGTCTGCTGAACGGGTCATATGGATGGAGCTCCAGCTTTCCCCTGATGAAAAAGCGGGGAGTGCTGAACTTTAACCTAAAAACCTTCTCCAGAATGTAGGAGAATGTTCCATTTTCGGAGATTTCAGTGGTATTTGCTCCTGTTAAATGGATTTCAAGTTTGTATGAGGTGTTCTTATTTTTCCGTGTATTAACCTCCACGAGAAGGAGGTATTTCCCGGCGAAATTAAGCCTCGTCCTGTTGAGGATCAAAGCCATAACGGCTGCAGCATCCCCGCCGACTTCCTCATTGAGCAGCGTCAGGGGCAGTGCCAGAGCTTCAAACGGCTCCCTGTGGAGGAGATGCACTGATGGAAATCCAAGATGGTAAAACGGGAAACTGTACTGCCAAGGAGGACTCCCATTAAAATACGCCAGATATTCTCTGTTGAGGAGGTTTTCAGGTTTTAGATTCTCCTTCAGCCACCGGGGGGCTTTGAAACGTTGTATCCCAGCCTGCGGAGAAGGGCCACCGCGTATGCCGTTGCGACCAGGCTCGGTTTTTTCTGAAAGTCCTCTTCACAGCTCGCCGAGCCTCCCCGTGACGAGGGCACCGTGTTAGGAATACGTCCAGTAGGTTCCGTTCACAGAACTCTTCAGGAGGTATTCCACACCTTTTCTGATCGCGGGAGAATTCTCAGGTTCGCCGGCATCAAGGAGGGCATATAAGGCTAGAGCCGTTGAAGCGGCCCATGAGCATGTTATCACGTAGCTGAATTCCGGGCATTTTTTGAGTGAGAAGCCGTAGAGGCATTCGGGGTAGCTGCATGTGCCCCCAAAGGTTGCTCAAAAAACCTTCTTGGAAGTATCATGCTTTCGATAGGAAAAGCCTTAAAGCCTTTATCCTTCAGTGAATTGGGTGGTAGCATGTTCGGAAAGCTCAAGGAGAAGTTAGGCTCATTCGTGGAGAAGGTCTCCCAGACTGAAATAAGCGAGAAGGACGTTGAGAATGCCCTGTGGGATCTTGAAATAGAGCTTCTTGAGGCTGACGTTGCCCTTGAGGCGGTTGAGGAGCTGAAGGAAAGGATAAAGGAAAAGCTCGTCGGCCAGAAGGTCAAAATCGGAACCAAAAAGAAGAAAATCGTGGAAGAAGCTGTTCGTGATGCCGTCCTTGAGGTACTCACCCCGGAGCAGCGGCTCAATCTCATCGAGCTGATAAAATCCAAGGAAGAGAAACCCTTCGTCATAGCCTTTGTGGGCTTCAACGGTTCGGGAAAGACCACTACCATAGCGAAGCTCGCCCACTGGCTCAAAAAGAACGGTTTGAGCGTCGTCATCGCTGCCAGCGACACCTTCAGGGCAGGAGCGATAGATCAGGTTGAGGAGCATGCCAAGCGCGTAGGGGTCAGGGTAATCAAGCATTCATACGGCGCTGATCCGGCGGCTGTGGCTTACGATGCGATAGAGCATGCCAAGGCCAGAGGTGTGGATGTGGTTCTTATAGATACAGCAGGAAGAAACGAAAGAAATAGAAACCTCATGGATGAGATGAAGAAGATAGTCAGGGTTGCGAAGCCTGATCTGGTTGTGTTCGTGGGAGATGCTCTGGCCGGAAATGCCATAATAGAACAGGCGAGGCAGTTCAACAACGCTGTGAGGATAGATGGGGTTATACTCACAAAGCTCGATGCAGATGCGAGGGGCGGTGCCGCTTTAAGCATAAGCCACGCGATTGGAGCGCCGATACTCTTCGTCGGCGTCGGTCAGGGTTACGATGACCTAAAGCCCTTCGATGAGAAGTGGTTTGTGGAGAGGATTTTCGGGGAGGAATAAATCAGCATGCAGCATAGAAATGAAAGGCTATCCCAAGCAGAACCACCACTCCCGGCAAAAATCCCCCGAACGCGAGGAGAGCCCTCTCCTCCAAATCTTTTCCCAGAATACTTCCAGTCCCGAAGGACACCAGCAGGAGGAGAATCAGCAAAATGGCGAAGTCCTCGGTGAAGACCGGAACGATGAGTGCCATCGAAAGCGTGGCCAGCATGGAAAGACCTAACTTCCTGATTGACGGCTTTCCGGAGAGGATATAGGAAGCGAGGAGCACCAGAGCCGGGAGCAGGGCAAGAAGGATGAATATGGGAGATGGTGAGTAGTCCATCCAGCACACGTACGGCCTGCTGCTTCCCGGCGGAAGATGTCTTATTCCGCTGCGGATATAATGTCCCTCCGGAATCTCAAGGAGAATCACCAGCTCCCACATAAAGGCAAAGACGGGGAGAAGGATTCTTGGGATTTTCATAACTCTTCATCCCCATTCAGGATTGAGATTTATTTATACTGCGATGGATATCCCACTCCACGTCATGGCACAGAGGATAAACGAGACTATAAGTTTGTCCCATTTCTTCCAGAGACTGAGGATATATTGAGATTATGAAGGGAGCCGTTAAATTTTTCTTTTGAAAGCCTCGCCCTTTAGGGCGGGGATGCAGTATTCTTGAGTCAGCCATTCAAATCACCGAAAAACCCTTTTAAGTTTTGCCAGCGTAACCCCACATCTTTCATCATTACAAAATCCAACCAGAGGATATTTAAAAATTTCGAACAACAAAAAGATACAAACTTTTAATCACTTATGAAACAGCCCATGTGGATTGGTATTACACCACCAGTGGAATAGCCGTTATCAGAGACCAAAAACTCCCTCCAGCTTCCTGAAATCCATCCTAGCCGTCATGTCTATATTTATCGGCGTCACGCTAACCTTTCTCTCAACTTTGAGGGCATACGCATCCGTTCCAAGCTCGAACTTCTCGCATCTCCTTCCGACAACCCAGTAGTAGGGGTTTCCCTTGGGGTCTATACGCTCCTCCACTGTTGGCCTGAACATCCGGCGTGCGAGCCGGGTAAGAACCACAGGGGTCCCGGGCGTGGCGTCGGAGGGAACATTAACGTTGAGCATGTCAACACCCTCGGGAAGTCCTTCCTCAAGAACGGACTTTGCTATTCTGTGGAGGAAGTGCGAAGCAGCGGAAAAATCGATTCCCTTCCCATCCCCCAGTGTTTTCTTCCAGTCGACCTCCAGGCTTATCGCTACGCTTGGGATTCCATGGGTGGCAGCTTCTATTGCCGCTGAAGCAGTCCCTGAGACTGTTATCTCGGTGCTCAGATTCTCGCCGAGGTTTATTCCGCTTATGGCAAGGTTAAAGCCTCCGAAGCGGGCCACGGCAAATATAACGCAGTCGACCGGCATGCCGTCCAGTCCATATGCTCTTTCAGCTCCGGGAACGTCGACGAGCTTTGCCCTTATCGGCCTGTGAAGCGTCATCGCCCTCCCGCTCGCGCTCCTCTGGAAGAGCGGTGCAACAACATAGACCTCGCCGAGGTCCTGGACAGCCTCAACCGCTGCTCTGAGGCCTCTGGAATAAATTCCATCGTCGTTGGTGATGAGGATTCTCACCGTTCTCCCTCCAAGTCCCCGACCTTCGAAATAGCAAGCAATCCCTCCTTGGGTGCAATCTGAAGAAGATTAGTGTCGAGACTAACAATGCCGTCGAGACCGTAGTATTTCGCGGTTGCTAGTATTAGGGCATCGCTCGGGAGGAGACCGTATTTTGCCGTGAATTTCAACGAGAGAAGAGTAATTTCATGGGTAGTGTCCAAGAAATTAGTGGAACTCAGCAGGGGCAAAACCTGAAGAATGAAAGTTTTGGCAACTTCTTTAACCTCTTCTATGTTCTTTTTCAGCTTCCAGTATCCGCCAACATTGGTGTGAAGGTAAACAAAGAGAACTTCGTTGTATACGGTTTCGTTGGTAAATAATCGGAAATTTCCCCTCATAACCTCTGGGAGGAGCGCAGATGCATCTGAGTTACCCTTAAGGTATTCAATGAAGATGTTACTGTCAAGGAACAAGCTCATCATACATATCTGCCTCCAGCTCCTGCCAGGATTTGGAGGTTTTCATTATTCCCTTAGCTCTCCGCAATGCTTCTCCCCTGTCAATCTTGCCTAGAAGAACAGCGAGCTGAATCTCAAGCCACAGAGGGTCGTCAGTCCTGTGCTTAGTCACGATTTTTTCAACATCCTCCATTTTCCCACCATTAAAACCCTTGGCGCCAATCAATTTAAACTTTCCCTCACCTTTAAAAACCCTAACTCCCAGCGGGGTTCAGGTGAGAATATGACATACTGGATGAGCGAGGACAACGTCGCCGGAAAGCCCGGAACGGCGCTGTTTATAATACTCCCGACCATTGGATGCTACCGCTTCAGAATAAACAAGGCCTGCTACATGTGTGCCTACCCCACGGCGGCGCCAAAGGTCAGGTGGAGCCAGGAGGCGATAGTTGATTACGTTAAGGAAGCCCTCAAAAAAATCGAAGGCAAAAAAGGGCCCTTCGCGGTGAGAATGTTCACCTCAGGCTCCTTTTTAGATAACGGAGAGCTCAAACCGGAGACGAGGAGGAAAATCTTTGAGCTTTTAGCCGGGATGGAAAACATCGAGGAGATCGTGATAGAGAGCCGGAGCGAGCTGGTTCGCTACGATGCCGTGAAGGAGCTGGCCGGGATAGTTCCGGACAAGCACTTCGAAGTTGCCATCGGCCTCGAAACGGCCAACGACGATGTGGCGGATGTGTCGATAAACAAGGGCAACACCTTCGAGGACTTCGTCAAGGCTGCAAAAACAACTCACGAAGCTGGAGCAAAAGTCAAGACGTACCTCCTGCTGAAGCCCATATTTCTGAGCGAGAGAGACGCGATTGAGGACGTCAAGGAGAGCATAACCCGGGCCGAACCCTACACGGACACCTTCTCGATAAACATCACGGACATCCAGAAGGGGACGCTCTATGAGAGGCTCTGGGAGAAGAAGGAGTACCGTCCCCCGTGGCTCTGGAGCGCGGTTGAGGTTCTCCTCTGGGCGAAGAGGAAGTTCCCGGAGAAGAGAATACTAAGCGACCCCGTTGGGGCTGGCTCAAAGCGGGGCCCTCACAACTGCCTCACCGACTACGACCGGGTTATAGGGAGGGCGATAAAGAAGTTCTCTGCGACGCAGGATATAGGCTACATCGAAAACCTCAAACCGGAGTGCCGTGAGAGGTGGGGGTACATAATAGAGAACAGCCTGCTCGACTGGCAGCTCATCACGTGGTGAATTTACATTTGTAAAGGCACGCCGGGAGTGCCGTGAATAAAAATGGTCATTGAAGCGCTTTAATAAGAGTCCAGCGGCGCTTTAGTTCCCTATTTTTCCCGAATAGTTTTACATGGGGTTCATATGTGAGAAAAACTTCAATATGCGAAAGCTTTAAATGCTTTACATACGTAAAAATATCAGCAATTTGTGGGTGATGATTATGGCAGATGTCGAAATAGATCGGGAGGAATATCTCGTAACCGGAAAAACCGAGGCCGTTGAGATAGACGTCGATACTTTTCTGTGCAAGGGATGCGGAATCTGTCTGGAGATGTGTCCCAGAAAGGTCTTTGAGTGGAGCAAGGAACTGAGCGAAAAGGGTGTGCACTACCCGGTTCCGGTTCATGCAGACAAATGCGTCAAGTGCAAGCTCTGTGAGCTTCTCTGCCCGGACTTTGCGATAGCGGTCAGGTGGTGAGCATGATTATCCGCGGAGACGAGCCTGAACAGATCAGGCTCCTCAAGAGGCTTTACAGGCCGGGAAACTACTTCATGCAGGGCAATGAGGCCGTTGCTTACGGCGCTCTCTTCGCAGGATGTCGGTTCTATGCAGGCTACCCGATAACGCCGTCGAGCGAAATAGCGGAGACGATGGCGAGGGAACTGCCAAAGCTCCACGGCTACTACCTCCAGATGGAGGACGAGATAGCGAGCATAGCCGCTATGGTGGGTGCATCATGGACTGGCTTCAAGGTCATGACCGCCACAGCCGGGCCGGGCTTTTCCCTGATGCAGGAAAACCTCGGCTATGCTGTTATGACGGAAACCCCGCTCGTCCTCGTCGACGTCCAGAGGAGCGGGCCTTCAACGGGACAGGCGACAAAGGGGGCTCAGGGCGACTTCTTCCAGGCGAGATGGGGGACTCACGGCGATCATCCCATGGTTGCCCTCTCTCCGATAAGTGTTGAGGATGCATTCTGGGAAACGGTCAGGGCTTTCAACATAGCCGAGAAGCTGAGAACCCCGGTTGTGGTTCTCTTTGACGGTGTTATTGCACACACAAGGGAGCAGATTAAAATCCCCGATGTGGAAGAGGTTGAAATTACATACAGAAAGCTCCCGCAGAACGAGGAGGAGGCAAAGCTTCCCTTTGGAGGTTCTCTGGTTCCGCCAATGCCCCTCTTTGGCCACGGCTACTTCACCCATGTGACAGGTTCAACCCACAAGGAAAACGGGCTGAGGGACGTTTATACGCCTGAAGTCCATGACAGACTCGTCAGGAGAATTCACAGGAAGATAGAGGAGCACGAGGGAGAAATCCAGAAGTGGGAGGAGTACTTCACCGATGATATGGAAATCCTCCTCGTGAGCTGGGGGGTTTCGGCCAGACCGTCGCTCGGGGCGGTTCTCAGGGCGAGAGAGGAGGGAATTAAAGCGGGTCTCTTTGTGCCCAAGACCGTTCATCCGTTTCCGGCGAGACGCATGAAAGAACTGTCGGGGAAAGTCAGGGCAGTTCTCGTTCCGGAAATGAACCTCGGACAGCTCATACTTGAGGCGCAGCGCTATGTGAACGACGACATCCTCCTCAGGGGTGTGAACAAAATCGGCGGCGTGCCTCTGACGGTTGATGAGATACTCCGCGAGATAAGGGGTGTTGCCTGATGGCAGTTAAGATTTACTCCCGGTATGACAAGGTAAGATACCTGAGAAAGGAAGCCCTGCCGACCGCTCTATGTCCGGGCTGCGGCGGCGGAACCGTTCTCAACGCCTTCGCAAATGCCCTTGATGAGCTTAAGATTAACCCGAGAGACCTCGTCGTTGTGAGCGGAATAGGCTGTTCCGCGTGGATAGCATCGCCCTACTTTTTGGCGGATACCCTTCACACGACCCACGGGAGGGCGATAGCCTTCGCAACCGGCGTTAAGGTCGGTCTGCCTGACAAGAAGGTCGTTGTCATAAGCGGCGACGGCGATTTGGCGAGCATAGGCGGCAACCACCTCCTCCATGCAGCGAGGAGGAACATCGACATAACCGTTATCCTCGTCAACAACTTCATCTACGGAATGACCGGCGGTCAGGTTGCCCCGACGACACCATTCGGGGCGATAACAACGACATCCCCCTACAGGAACATAGAGCACCCCCTCCAGATAAGCGAAACCGTTGCCGCTGCTGGAGCGAGCTATGTGGCCAGATGGACGACCGCGCACATCTATCAGCTCATAGCAAGCATAAAGAAAGCTCTAACCATTAAGGGCTTCTCGCTCGTCGAGGTAATCTCTCAGTGTCCCGTCCAGTACGGAAGGAGGAACAGGATGAAGGAGCCGGCCGAGATGCTCCGCTGGTTCCTGAAGAACTCAGTACCTGTCAGCAAGGCAAAGAACATGAGCCCGGAGGAGCTTGAGGGCAAGTTCATCATAGGGGAGATAATGGACAGACAGAGGCCCGAGTTCACCGAGGAGCTGAACAAGCTTATTGATGAAGTCCAGGAGCACTTCGGGCTTAAAGGTGAGGCTGATGTTTGAAGCTGTTGGAAAAAGGGTCAGGGAAGCCTTTGGTGGTAGGGTGGAAGAGGTTGTAATCTTCGGCTCCAGGGCCAGAGGGGACTGGAGGGAAGAAAGCGACCTCGATGTCCTGGTTGTCCTCGATAGGGTCAAACCCGGGGACTGGGACATTGCCGGAAGGTTAAGCGCCGAGCTGACGCTTGAGCTTGGAGTCTCTGTCATGATAGTGCTCCATTCGGTTAAGGACAGTCTCTATCAGAGTGCCCTGCGGGAGGGCATTGCGATATGAACGAGATAATTGCGCTGATCAAGAGAGCAGAGGAAAGACTAATGGCCTCCAAAGACCTCTTTTCAAGGGGTTACTATGGATTTGCGATATCCTGTGCCTATTACTCGATGTTCTACTGCGCCAGGGCGTTGCTTCTATCAAAGGGTATTACCCCAAAGAGCCACGCGGGCGTTCACGCACAGCTTGGGAGGGAGTTTATCAAGACCGGGGAGATACCAGCCAAGCTTTTTACAGAATACTCAAAGGCCTTAAACATGAGACACACTGCAGATTACGATGTTTTGTCGAATACACGGAAAAGGGGGCACTTGAAGTGTTGAATTCAGCACGCGAGTTTTTGGAGTTCACAAAGAGGTATCTCAACCTGGAGGTGTGAAGCATGCAGATTAGGTTTGCAGGCATAGGTGGCCAGGGCGTCGTCCTGGCCGGTGTCATCCTCGGGGAGGCGGCAGCGATAGAGGGGCTGAACGTTGTCCAGACGCAGGACTACAGTTCGGCCTCACGCGGTGGTCACTCGATAGCCGATGTCATAATCTCCAAGGAGCCAATTTACGACGTCATAGTAACCCAGGCGGACGTTCTGGTTGCCCTCGCCCAGCTCGGTTATAACACCGTCAAGGACGAGCTGAGGGGGGATGGACTGCTGATTATAGACACTGACCTTGTCAGGCCCTATAGGGACTACATCGGTGCTCCTTTCACAAGGATGGCCGAGGAAACCACAGGACTCGCTTTGACCGTCAACATGGTAGCTCTGGGCTACCTCGTGGCAAAGACGGGAGTTGTAAAGAAGGAAAGCGTCGAGGAGGCCATAAGGAGGCGTGTCCCGAAGGGGACGGAGGAGATAAACATAAAGGCCTTCAGGGCTGGTTATGAGGAGGGGTTGAAATGAGATATCCATTTCCGGTTGGCAGGAGTGATTTCATTCAGGGTGACGAAGCGATAGCGAGGGCTGCAATCCTTGCAGGCTGCAGGTTTTACGCCGGCTACCCGATAACCCCTGCGAGCGAGATATTCGAGGCAATGGCACTTTACATGCCCCTCGTTGATGGGGTTAGCATACAGATGGAGGATGAACTCGCCAGCATCGCCGCCGTTATAGGCGCCTCATGGGCGGGTGCGAGGGCGATGACGGCAACGAGCGGGCCCGGATTTAGCCTGATGATGGAGAACCTCGGCTACGCGATAATGACCGAGACACCTCTCGTTCTGGTGGATGTGCAGAGGGGCGGGCCTTCAACCGGCCAGCCAACCCTGGGAGCTCAGGGAGATGTCATGCAGGCCATATGGGGAACCCACGGTGACCACAGCCTCATTGTCCTTACCCCCGCAACGGTGCAGGAGGCATTTGACATGACGATTAGGGCATTCAACTTAGCCGAAAAGTACAGAACCCCTGTTGTTCTCCTCACGGATGCCGAGATAGCCCACATGCGTGAGAGGGTCTATACTCCGAATCCTGAGGATATAGAGCTGGTATACAGAAAGCTCCCGGCGAGCAGGGAAGAAGCCCTGTATCCCTTTGGAGACATACACGGAGACATGATTCCCCCGATGCCGATCTTCGGGAAGGGATACAGGACATACGTGACGGGCTTAACCCATGATGAAAAAGGCCGCCCGAGGACTGTTGATGCAGAGGTTCATGAGAGACTCATCCGCAGAATCATAGACAAGCTTGAGAAGAACAAGGAGGATATAGTGATGTATGAGGCATTCGACATGGAGGATGCGGAGATTGCCATAGTCAGCTACGGAATTGTCGCGAGATCAGCGATACGGGCCGTGAAGCTCCTCCGCAGGGAGGGAATCAAGGCCGGGCTGCTGAAGCTCAACACAATATGGCCATTCGACTTTGAGCTGATAGAGGACATAGCCGGGCGGGTGAGGAGGATATACGTCCCCGAGATGAACCTGGGACAGGTCTATCACCTCGTGAAGGAGGGTGCCGGCGGAAAGGCGGAAGTTGAGCTGATACCGAAGATAGGCGGGGAGATACATACCCCTATGGACATAATCGAGAGGATTAAGCGAGGTGTGTGAGATGTACCTGAAGTCCGCGTATGAGATTAGGAATAAATACCTCCGCAGGGACATGCTCCCCACGATTTTCTGCCCGGGCTGCGGAATAGGCTCGGCGCTCCAGTATACGCTGAGGGCAATAGACGAGCTCGGTCTGAATCCCGACGAGATAGTCTGGGTGAGCGGTATAGGCTGCTCTTCCCGTGTGCCCGGCTATGTTAACTTTGACGGCCTGCACACGACCCACGGGAGGGCTTTAGCATTCGCAACCGGGATAAAGCTCGCAAACCCTGATTTAAAGGTAATAGCCTTCATGGGCGACGGGGACACCGCGGCGATAGGCGGAAACCACTTCATCCATGCCATAAGGAGAAACCTCGACGTCACGGTTATCCTGATAAACAACTTCACCTACGGTATGACCGGTGGCCAGGTTGCCCCGACAACCCTGAAGGGCCTCCGCGGCACAACGGCTCCATACGGCCAGTTTGAGAACCCCTTTGACATAGCGGAGCTGGCAGTTGCTGCGGGAGCAAACTATGTGGCGAGGTGGAGCGTCTTCAACTACATTCAGGGCATAAACAGCATAAAGAAGGCACTCCAGAAGGAAGGGTTCGCGCTGGTGGAGTTCCTCTCGCCGTGCCCCATCAGCTTTGGAAGGAGGAACAGGATGAAGACCGGCCCGGAGCTGCTGAGGTGGTATCAGAAGATAACCGTCCCGCTGGCAAAGGCAAAGAAGATGAAGCCTGAAGAGCTTGAGGGCAAAATCGTCATAGGGGAGTTTGCGGACAGGGACAGGCCGGGTCTGGCCAGGGAGTACGAGGAATACAAGAAGAGGGCAAAGAGGATGATGGGGTGGGAGGAATGAGAAAGGAGATACTCTTCAGCGGGTTTGGAGGTCAGGGTGTCATTTTGGCGAGCGTTATAGTCGGGAGAGCCGCGGCAGTCTATGAGGGCCTCTACGCAGTCCAGACCCAGGCCTACGGCCCTGAGTCAAGGGGAGGGGCGAGCAAGGCAGAGGTCGTCATAAGCGATGAGCCGATAGACTATCCCAAAGCTTTAAGCCCCGACTGTGCCGTGTTCTTCTCCCAGGAAGCATACGACAAGTACCTCCACCTTGTGAAGGAGGGCGGCATTGCGATAATCGAAAGCGACCTCGTTCCCCACAGACACCCTGAGATGGAAAGGCGGCTCAAAGTCTATGCCCTTCCCCTGACGGAGATAGCCGAGGAAACAACTGGGCTCAGCCTGACTATGAACATCCTGACCGTGGGACTGCTGACGAGGCTCTCCAGCGTCCTCAGCGGTGAATCAATAGAGAAGGCGGTGCTTGATGCAGTTCCCAGGGGAACCGAGCAGCTTAACCTCAAGGCGCTCCACAAAGGATTTGAGCTCGGGGATAAAGCCCTGAGAGGGGAGCTCTGAATTTTAAATTAATTTAAATTTTATGTCCTATTTTCCACCCCTTCTTCAATGGAAAGGAAAATAAAGAAAAAGTCACGAAGCCTTCTTCCTCCGGATGTATTCATCTATGGCTTTGGCGGCCTTCTTGCCGTCGCCCATGGCAAGGATGACCGTTGCTTCACCCCTTATTGCATCGCCGCCCGCAAAGACGCCGGGAATGCCTGTCATTAGATTTTCGTCGACCTTTATGGTTCCGTGCTTTCCTACCTCAAGGCCGGGTGTTGATTCCCAGATTATCCTGTTCGGCTCAAGACCTATGGCTATGACGACGGTATCCGCTTCAAGCGTAACGTACTCGCCGGTGGGCTCTATCTTTCTCTTGCCCCTGCTGTCCCTCTCCTCAAGCGGCCGCATCTTCATGAACCTGACCGCCTTAACCCTGCCGTTTTCATCTCCGATGAACTCGACCGGGGTCAGGAAGAACTCGAATTTAACTCCTTCCTCTTCAGCGTGCTTTATCTCCTCTATCCTGGCCGTCATATCCTCCCTTCCCCTTCTGTATGCGATTGTAACCTCCGCTCCCAGCCGTCTGGCGGTTCTGGCGGCATCCATAGCGGTGTTCCCCGCCCCTATAACTATAACCTTCCTTCCAACGGCTATCGGCGTGTCGTACTCCGGGAACTTATAGGCTTTCATCAGGTTGACCCTTGTGAGGAACTCATTCGCCGAATAGATTCTGTACAGCAGTATTCCCGGAATGTTGAGGAGCTTCGGCGTCCCGGCACCGGTGCCTATGAACACTGCATCGTACTCCCGAAGAAGCTGTTCTATCGTAACCGTCCTCCCAACGATGTGGTCGGTCTTTATCTCCACACCGAACTCCCTGAGCCTGTCAAGCTCGCATTTGACTATGTCCTTGGGAAGCCTGAACTCGGGAATTCCATAGGCCAGAACTCCCCCTGGCTGGTGGAGGGCTTCAAAAATCGTAACCCTGTATCCCATCTTTGCGAGCTCTCCTGCGGCTGTGAGGCCGGCAGGACCCGCCCCAATGACGGCCACCTTCTCACCCCTTGGTTTGATATTACCTGCCATCTCCCTGCAGAGCTCCTCGTCTATGCCCCTCTCGCGGGCATAATCTGCCACAAAGCGCTCGAGCTTTCCTATGTCAATGGCATCCCCGACTTTTCCAACGACGCAGACGCCTTCACACTGGTCTTCCTGCGGGCACACACGGCCGGTTATGGCCGGCAGAGTGTTGTCGTTCCATATTATCCTGAGGGCTTCCTTCATATCCCCCTCCTTGATCTTGGCTATGAATGCGGGGATGTTTATGTGAACAGGGCATCCCTTTATGCACGGTGCATATTCCGGCGGGCACTGGAGGCACCTTTCAGCTTCCTTTCTGGCAAGCTCAAGCGTGTAGCCGAGGTTGACCTCTGCGAAGCTTTTCAGCCTTTCCTCGACAGGCCTCTCCGGTGTCGGAATTCTCTCCCTGATGAGCTTTGGCATTCAGACCACCCCCTTCATCCTGAGGTAGTGCTCCTTGGCGATGTTCTGCTCCCTCATGAACCGGCTGTCCCTCTTTATGACGTCATCCCAGTCCACCTTGTGGGCGTCGAACATCGGGCCGTCACGGCAGGCAAACTTTATCTCGCCGTCGTAGAGAATTCTGCATGAGCCGCACATGCCTGTTCCATCCACCATTATCTGCCTGACGGTGACGATGGCTGGAATGCCGTACTCAGCCGTCAGCTCCGCCAGCTTTTTCAGCGAACCGAGCTTGCCGCCGCCGAAGACTATATCGACCTTATCCTTCTCTATGAGTCCCTTCAAAACATCGAGGTAGTGTCCCTTAATCCCCCGCGAGCCGTCCTCTGTGGTCAGGTAGTGCTCATCCGCAACTGGCTTCGCGAGGAACTTTTCAGGATATGAGTGGGCCCTGTCCTCGAAGGTCTGAATTGAGATGGTGTAGTTTCCTGCCTCCTTCATCGCCTTCAGCGTTGCATAGTTCTCGGCCTGACCGCAGACCGCATCGGATACAAAAACCACGTTGCCATAGTGTTTAACCTCTATCGGCCTTCCGAGAGGGCCTGCAACGCTGTAAAGGCAATCCCCAACATTAAAGTTGTCCCAGAGGTCAAAGGTCGTCTTTCCGTGCCTCCTTATGAACATTCCCAGCCTGCCGGTTTCTCTGTCGGCGTAGTAGATGGACATTGGAATCCTTTCGCCCCTTTCGTGTATCATCAAAACGACGAACTGCCCCGGTTTCCATGCTTCAGCCACATGGGGTGCTTCAACCTCCATAAAAAAGTCCCTCACGTCAAGCTCTTCCTTGGCGGTAATGCGGTACATTTCAATCACCTCAGGTTTAGACACAATAGTTTTCAACAAGGGGTTTATAGGGGTTTTTAAAACCAAAGGTTTAAAACCGCCCCGGCACCGGAGAACCGGAATTCAGAGAAACGGCAGGGATGCACTGTCAGGATAAGCCCGGGAATGGCCTGAAAGAAAGCGGAAATTGCCGGCACACTCCAGTTATCCTGGGGGCACGGCAACGAAAATCAAAAATTTTATCAACAACCCCACCGAGGAGAGAACATGCTGATAAACGAAACCAAGAAGAAGGTATGGCACGGAGAAGTGAGGCTGGCGGATACGTTTCTTAAACGTGCGGTCGGACTGATGTTCAAGCCCAGCATAGATTATGCCCTCGTCTTCCTGCTACCCGCGGAGACACGGATGAATGCCTCGATTCATATGTTCTTCATGTTCAGGAGCATAGATGTGCTCTTCCTTGACTCATCGAGGAGGGTTGTCGATTTTAAGCTCGCAAAGCCATGGCGCGTTTATGCACCGGCGGAGGCTGCGAGGTATATAATTGAGGGGCCCGTGGGCATCATCAGGGCACTGCACGTTGAGGTTGGCGATGAAATCAGATGGGTTGCAACCAGAGATGAGAAAAAGCCGATCCCTTCTCCGCTGGGGATTCCAAAAGACCTGAAATTCAGGCAGGCAAACGGTTCTATCGGCCTTTCACAGGCAAAAAGTGGTGGGGAGGGGCTTAAATCAGCTTCCCGAGGAATTCAGCCCACCGACGTTTGAACTCTCTGTGATCTGCCTGCGGTTCAAAAACCCTTTCAACTTCCGGAGGTTTCCATGCGCTGATTATGTCCTTCCCCTCATGCACCGCTTTTGCTATCATGAAAGTTCCGTATGCCGAACCGTTAAGCTCACGGGGCTTTACGATTCTCCTGCCCGACAGGTCGGATATCAGCTGGAGGAATTCCTCACTCTGAGAGAGCCCTCCGTCGGCCATGATGCTCTCCGTATTCAGCCCCGAAGCCCTCTCAAGGGCAGATATGACCTCGCTGCACCTCATTGCAAGCCCCATTATAAGTGCCCTGATTATGTCCTCCCTGCAGGTTCCCCGGGTTATGTTGATGAGGGCGCCCTTGAACTCGGGCCTGTTGTAAGGGGTTGATAAACCCGCAAATGCCGGGATGAAGATTAAATCGCCGTGCATTTCCCCCTCAAGCACCCTCTTCAGCTCGGAGTAGTCCTCCATGAGCCCGGTACTGATGAGCCAGTCCACAGCCGAACCGGAGGCGTTGACCATGCCCTCAAGGAGGTGGAGGGTTTTTCTCTCCGTTTTCAGAGCGACCATTGGATATATGGCAGGGGCGGCGGGTTTGGGTTTTTCCCCGACGTTGATGTCGATGAATGTGCCGGTTCCGTGCGTCATCTTCATGGCTCCGCTTTCTACACCGGCCCGGTAGAGGGAGGCCTGCTGGTCTGCCACAACAGTGAGAAGGGGCACGTCGTAATCCCTCAGACTGCCGGCAGGGGTGTCGTTGTTTATGACTGAGGGCAGGATTCTCTTCGGAATGCCGACTATGCCCGCTATGTTGTCGCTCCACTTCATGTAGAAGGGATCAAACAGGCCCGTGGCGCTTGCGTTTGTGTAGTCCGTCACATGCCTTCCCGTGAGGTTCCATACAATCCACGTGTCCAGGGTGCCGAAGAGGGCCTCCCCCCTCTCAACGGCCTCCTTCACACCGGGAACGTTGTCCATGAGCCACCTTATCTGGAGGGAGGAGTGGGATGTCCCGAAGCCCACATGGGCCAGGCTTATGATGTATGCCCCCTTCCTTGTTGAGGCTATCCCGGGGATGAGCTTCGAGGCTGAGTAAAAGACCTTTCCGAGAACTCTCCCGAAGCGCACCATAAACCTTGAGGAGAGCTCTTCAACAAGCTCCCCGGTTCTCGTGTCCTGCCATGTGATCATGTTGTAGAGGGGATTTCCCTCCCTGTCCCATACGACCGTCGAGCTCCTCTGGTTCGTGATGCCAGCGCCTGCGGGCTTTCCCAGTTTTGAGATCATGTCATCAATCAGCCGCCTGACGCCCTCAATCAGCTCTAGGGGGTCAAGCTCAACCCAGCCGTGCCGGGGGTAGAGCGGCTTTGTTCTTCTGCTGAGAACTCCGAGCTTTTCCCCGTCCTCGGAGAACGCATAGGCCTTGAGGTTGGTCGTCCCTACATCGAGGATCAGATAATAGTTCATCAAACTGCCTCCATATCCCTTTCGGCTATGATATCAACCCCCGTCCCCGCGGCATCCCTGACTATCACCTGCCCCCTTTTTACCGGCGCCCTAACGGTGATCCCTCTGAGAGCATTGATAACATCCGTTATCCTGTCCTTGGGAACGGGATCGGCTGTTCTCACAGGCAGGCGGGGATACCTCGCATTCAGAATCCTCACGGTGCTCGTGACCATGCGCTTCGGATTTCTGACTTCCTCCTCCCCGTATTTTTTGCCCTCAAGGCATTCATAGCCCGTGACAGTTATGGTCTCCCCATCAACCTCAACCCTGAGACGGCATCCCTTCGGACATCGGATGCAGAGGAACTCATAGACCTCTGACATCCACGAACACCTCCCCTGCATCCCTCAGAATATCCCTCGGAATCTCAATTCTTTCGAGGGTTGAGGGCCTTACATACGGCCTGAAGAACTTTTTCAGCATCTCCCCATCCTCGTTTCTTATGAGGATCCATGCCCTTCCCTCAATCCCGGGTCTGAGAAATGCGATTACTGGTTTTTCATCCTTCCACTCCACTCCATGTGGCGTCAGGGTTCTCACGTTTTCTCCGGGATTCATTCTGACAGGCTTTTCCAGCCTTGCCTCTCCGTTCAGGAACTTTTCAACACCCTCCGCGGCGAGATATGCACTCTCAACGGCATCATCTACATAATCAAAAATCTGAACTAGGTTTCCCGCGGCGAATACACCCCTGACGGTTGTTTCGAAGAACTCGTTTACAACCGGGCCCCTGGTTCTCGGGTCTATCTCGGCTCCTATGTCTGCCAGTTTTTTTGTGTACGGAACGAGTCCAACCGAGAGTATAACCGCATCGCAGGGATAAAACTCCTCCGTGCCCTGAATGGGACGCCATCTATCGTCAACCTGAACCAGAACGACGCCCTCAACCCTCTCCCTGCCCGTAATCTCCTTGACGACTGTTCTCGGTCTGTAGGGTATCCCGAAGTCAAGAATGCACTGCTGGGCATTCCTTGGCAGACCAGAGAAAAACTCCTCTGGAAACACGACGAGTATTGAATCGACACCCTCAAGGTAGAGGTGCCTCGCGACTATCATCCCCACATCCCCGCCGCCGACAATGACGACGTTTCTGCCGGGGAGAATTCCGTAGAGGTTCACCAGCCTCTGAACCATTCCCGCCGTGTAGACCCCCGCAGGCCTCGTTCCGCCTATTTTTATCTCGAACTGATGCCTCTCCCTGCATCCGATTGCATAGATGATTGACCTCGTCTTTATTCTCTCGACGCCCCCGGGGCTGACGGTCGTTATTTCCTTGATGCCGCCTCCCGCCTCCACAGACCTGACGTATGTCCCCAGGTGCACCTCAACACCGAGTCTCTGAATCCGCCCGATGAAAGTCCCCGCAAACTCCGGGCCCGAAAGGGCTTTGCCGAAAATCTTGGTTCCAAAGCCATCGTGTATGCACTGATCCAGAATCCCCCCGAGCTCCTCCTTTCTCTCAATCACCGCAACATCATAGCCTTTTTCCGCCAGTCTCACGGCGGCGGCCATACCGCTCGGCCCCCCGCCTATAACCACGGCATCCTTCAAGGCTCCTCACCCCTGACCGCACCGTCAAACAGCCTCCCCCCGTTTTCCTTCACGACCTCCCGGAGAGGAATCCCGAGCTCCCTTGACAGGATTTCGGCAATTTTAAGGGTGCAGTAGCTGCCCTGGCATGTTCCCATCCCTGCCCTTGTCCTTCTTTTGACTGCATCGAGAGTCCGGGCACCCCTCCTTATTGCCTCGATGATCTCCCTCTCCGAGACCATTTCACAGGTGCAGATTATGTTTCCCCAGCTCGGGTCTTCCCTGATCCGGGCATCGAGCTCCTCAAGGCTCATTTCACTGGCCTGCGGAATTGGATTCCTCCTCGGGTTGAAGTCCGGATTGGGTTCAAGATGGAGCCCCATCCCCCTCAGCTGTTCAACCGCGTATTCCGCTATAGCCGGTGCGGAGGCCAGACCCGGCGACTGGATGCCTGCAACATGGAGGAAGTTCCTGACCCACTTGGCGGGCCTTATTATGAAGTCCTCCGTGAATGTGGGTGCTCTCACGCCGGCGAAGTATCTTATGAGCTTGCCTGTGGGGAATCCGGGCAGAATCCCTGCATAACGCTCCAGGATTTCTTCGATTTCCTCCCTGCGGACTGAGGTGTCGTCCTTTTCGGGGATTTCGACGGCGCTCGGACCCCACAGGATGTTGCCGTGAATTGTTGGGTTTATTCCCCCGCCCTTGCTGTGCTCCGGGGCAGGGAAGCGGAGCTCGCTCACACAGTGCCTGACCCAGTCCCCGAGGGCCCTGTCAAAGAGCAGGATGACCCCCTTTCTCGGGTGTATCGTGTATTCCCTTGCCCCCGCAAGCTCGGCTATCTCATCTGCATAGACCCCTGCCGCATTGACGACATAAGCTGTGAGAAAAGTCCCCTTCGTGGTAACGACCCCTCTGATACTGTCCCCTTCCCTTATGAAGCCGACAACCTCCGTGTTCAGGTGTATCTCGACACCGTTTGCCATAGCGTTCTCTGCCAAAGCAACGACGAGCTCATAGGGATCGAGGATTCCGGTTGATGGCACATAAACGGCGGCCCATGCGTCCCTGGTGGCCTTTGGCTCGTATTCAAAGATTTTCTTTCCGCGGAGGATTTTAATTCCCCTGACCCCGTTCCTCATGCCCTTCAGCTTCACGATGAGGGGAAAAATGTAGGCTGAGACGAACCTGTAAATGGGCCCCGGCATGTATCTGCGGTACTTCCGGAGGGTTCTGGGGGTTATCAGCCACAGGCTGCCGGTGCGCCTGAAACGCACACCCAGCTCCTCACACAGCCTGTCATACATGGCGTTTCCCCTTATGTTGAGCTTCCTCTTGAGGGTGTTTTTCGGGGGCGCAACTCCGGGGTGTATCATGCCGTTGTTTGCCTTTGAGGCCCCGAGGGAAACGTCCGAGCCCTTCTCAAGCAGGGCGATCTTAAGCCTGTATTTTGAGAGCTCCCTCGCTATCATAGTCCCTGTGACCCCTCCGCCGATTATCACAACATCGTATTTACCGACGATTCTCTCCCTGTTCTCCTCGTAGAGCCTTCTCCTCCTTTCTTCGCGCTTTATCATCTCCCCCTCAGGATAGCCCTTCCACCTTATCCTGTTTACGACGCCTTCAACCCCCCTGACCTTTCCAACCGCGAGCCCTATCTCAACCCATTCCAGGTAGCTCTCGACTTCTCCACGGAGAAACACTATTCCATCCCTAATCTCGAATGATACGGCATGGGGAAAGCGCTCAAGCACCTTCTCAATTCTTGACTTCAGGCTCATAGCCCTCCCCCGTCAGCAGCCATAAAAACTCCGCTATGTCCAGAACCTTCAGTCCATCACCGCCCAGTGCAAGCTTGCAGCTCGGACAGGCCGTTATTGCCGTATCAGCACCCTCCATGAGCTGTTTCCTCCGCTCTTCCGCAATCTCTTCAGCCAGCTCCGGATTCAGCCGGGATACTGCGCTCCCCCCGTGGCCGCAGCAGAAGAGCTCCTTTCCCGGAGCTCTGAGCTCAATGCCCTCAATTCCGCTGAGGAGGTCTTTCAAAAGTTCCTTCTGCCCAAGCCCCAGGGCCAGCCTGCACGGATTGTGGTATGTAACCCTGTAAGTGCCCCCCTTCATCCCTCCCACTTTATCCTTCAGAAACTCTGCTATGTGAAAGACCCGGGGTCTGATCCTGATTCCATGCCCGGGATAGAGCACCCTGTATGCATAGGCGCAGGAGGGGCAGGAGGTTACCACTATCTCCGCTCCGCTCCGGTTTATCCGCTCCGCATTCTCAGCCGCGAGCTTTTTAAACAGTTCGATATTGCCCAGATTGTAGGCTGGAATGCCGCAGCAGGTCTCATCTATTGTAAAGACTTCAAAGCCGAGCTTTCTCAGCAGGTCAAGGGTTTTTTCTCCAAGTTCGGGGAGCTCATTCCTGATTGTGCATCCCCGTATGTAGAGGATTTCTCCTCTGCCGTCTTTCTCTTCCTTTTTAGCTCCATAGACATCCCCGTACCTCTCAAGGTTCTCAAACACCCCCCGGAACTCCTCAAAGATAACTCCCTTTCTCACGGCATCTTCCTTTACCGGCCGGATCAAATCCGCCACCGAGAACTCAAACGGGCAGTAAAGCGAACAGATGTCACATGAGAGGCACATGTACAGGGGCTCCAGATTTTCGGTGTTCAGCTCCAGCCTTCCCTCGCGGATCATGAATGCCACCCTTGCCTTCCCGGCCGGGGAGGTGGTTTCTCTGCCCTCGACTATGCTCACAGGACATGCGTGCCTGCACATATTGGGACAGAGGGCGCATTTTGTCAGATCATCCGCGGAGAGCTTTCCGCTGATCACCCTGAGTATCATCCTCCCGCCTGTCAGCAGGTTGGAAAAACCTATTTCATCCTTCAGCCAGTCCCACTTTCCCGGCATGGTCAGACCCCCATGTTGCCGGGGTTCATTATACCCCTTTCATCAACCGCATGTTTTATGCTCTTCAAAAGCCCGTAGGCTCCGTCCAGTTCCTCAGCGAGCCATTTTGCCCTGTGCCTCCCTATGCCATGGTGGTGGCTTATTGTTCCGCCGTTTTCAAGGGTTGCCCTCATGGCGGCTTCCCAGACGCGGTTATAGAACTCGGCCGGTCTGGTTCCCCTTGGAGGTATGCCCGCGAAGGTGAAGTAGAAGCACACCCCCTGGGGATAGAAGTGGGATGCATGGGCCGAGGCGAATAAAACACCCTTAACGGATTTCATGGCATCAACTGTGCTGTAATAGAGCTTTGCCGCGTTGCTCCAGTTCACCGCGACTTCAATTGTGTCGATCACGACACCGAGGGGTGCAAATTCGGATACCTCCTTTACCACAAACCTCGTTTCAAGCCAGTGCCTTACCGGCTCTTCGCCCGCTGGTGTTCCCCTGAACTCCTCCTCAACCACCGCTTTTCCTGCTTCTGCTATTTTTGAGTCTCCTTCCACGATTATAACCGTTCCGATCCTGCCATACATCTCATCAAACCGGTAGAAGTGCCTCTTTGTCTCGATCCTGTCATATATTCTGAGGACTGCCGGCCTCGCACCCCTTCTGAGGATTCTTCTGGCAGAGTCTAGGGCATCCTCAAGGCTCTCCGAGGCAAACGACATAAGAAATCTCTTCTCGGGATAGGGCCATATTCTGAGCCACGCCTTCGTTATAATGCCGAATATGCCCTCACTTCCGATGAAGAGCTTCCTCAGGTCCGGGCCCGTTGCGGTTCGCGGGTGAGGCTTCAACTCGATGACATTTCCCGGAGGGATTACCGCCTCCAAACCCAGGAGCATGTGTTCGATACCGCCGTATCTGGTTGAAAACTGGCCGATGGCTTTTGTTGCAATCCAGCCGCCCAGGGTGGATGGGTATAGAGACTGGGGGATGTGGCCGAGGGTGTAGCCTCTTCTGTTCAGGTATTCCTCCAGATAGTGGCCGTTCACGCCCGTTTCTGCCTCAAGAATCAGGTCCTCCTCGTGGATATCAATGGAGCGCATCCTCTTCATATCAACGACAATTCCCCCGTACTCGGGAACCGTTCCTCCCAGAACTCCGGAGCCGCCTCCATAGGGATAGACTGGCACGCCCTCTTCATATGCAACGTTCAGAATTTCAACCACGTCATCCCTGCTCTCCGGCCAGAGGACAGCATCCGGAAGCGCCGGAACCCTGCCCTGCAGCAGCCAGTGGAATGTCACGAGCCAGTAGTCATGGCTGTAGGAGAAAAGGTCAGCGGGTTTTGTTGAAACCTTCCTGCGCCCGAGGCGTTCAAAAAGCTTTCTGATGGCATTTTCAACATTCTCGGGTTTGCCTTTTTTCATTATTTCATCAATCATTAAGGCCAAAAATACCACCCCTGTGTATGAACCTAGGTTTCATGGGCTTAAAAAGTTTTCAAGACTGGTCATCATTTATCGGTTTGATGGCATAAAACCCCTCAGAGAACCATGAAGTCAATGGCGATGTTGAACTGCCTCGGAGCGTAGGGTCTGACTTTTCTCCTCCCAAGGATTTTAACCCCCATTCCCAGCTCCTCCGCGGTTTCCAGGATTATTCTCTCATGCTCTCCGAAAAGGTCTTCCTCATGGGAGAAGCCGTAGTAATGCACCACCCCGCCCTTTTTCGTGCTCGTTATGGCCTCCCTTAAGAATTCACGGGCAAACTTCGGAAGGTTCATTACAACCCTGTCAGCCTTCAGCTGGCCCGCGATTCCCCTCACATCACCCAGAATAGGTATGACATTGCTAACCCTGTTCAGCTTTCTGTTCTCTTCGAGGTATCTGACAGCCCACGGGTTTATATCGCAGGCAAAGACGGTTCCGGCTTTTTTTGCCAGCAGGATTGAATAGGGGCCCACACCGGCAAACATATCAAAAACGACCTCTCCTTCCCGGGCCATTCTGAAGACCCTCATTCTCTCCGTGGCCAGCCTCGGCGAGAAATACACCCTTGCAACGTCAAGCCGAAGCTTGATGCCGTTCTCCCTGTGTGTTGTCTCAGTTCTCCTTTCGCCGGCCAGGTGTATAAGCTCCCTAACCCTGTATTCTCCGGAAACCGCACTTCCCTTGGCGAAGACGGCCTTTATATGCCTGTGTGCCTTTAAGATGGCCTCCCCTATTGCCCTGCCGTAAGGCATCAGTTCCTCAGGGAGTTCGATTATTGCAATGTCGCCGACAATGTCAAAGGAGCTTGGGAGGAGCGGTCTGACCTCATCAGGAACCTCAACGACCTCGCGGTAGCTGTGGGGTCTCCTTTCGAGCCTCTCAAAGCTGGCCTCGATGAGCTCGAAGCCCTCAACAGGCCGCATGACGGGGAAGAGAACAAAATCCCCCTCCCTCTTAACGGCATACCCCCTGGCCAGAGCACCAAGCTCCATGAGCATTCTCCGTGTCCTTTCAGCATCCCGTTTGTGGACTTTGACTGCGAGCATCATGTCAGGATACCCCCTTCCATTCAAAAGATTTATCATCGGAACGGGGTTGTTTTATATGGTGAGTGTCATGTTTGAAGTTTTTGCCTGTTCGAGTGCATCTTCCGAATCCATCATACAAACATCAATAGTTTTAGGCACGCCCTCATCGGAACGGGATACCGTTAAAATAACGGGACGTGTTCGGGCTCGAAAGCGTTATTAAGCTTGTCCCGACAGTATCAGGGTGTGGTGGTTTCAATGCTCGGCGGTATGGCAATGATGCCTCATGGCAACGAGGTTCTGGAGCCCGGGGATGAAAAAACCCGGCAGCTGGCGGATGTCTTAAAGAGGATAGGTGAGGAGTTCAGGGAGTTTGATGTCTATGTTATCGTCACCCCGCACAACATCAAAATCAGCGACCACATCGGAATAATCTTTGCCGAAAATCTGGTTTCATGGCTCGGCTTTGCGGGTGTTGAATTCCATGGGGAGTATAAAACCGATAGGAAGCTGGCGGAAGAGATTTATCTGGAATCCAGAAGGGCGGGGATTCCTGTTGTAGACATAAATTTTGCAGCTTTGTCGGGTGAGTACTCGCGCTTCCCGCTGACATGGGGGGAGCTGATTCCCCTGCATTTCCTTGATGCCAGGCCGCTTGTGGTCGTCACTCCTGCCAGAAAAATGCCCAGGGAAACGCTGGTACGGTTCGGAGAGGTTCTGGCCGGGAGCATTGAAAGCTACGATGGGAGAGCTGGCCTTGTTATCAGCGCGGATCACGGGCATGCGCACGCTCCAAAAGGACCCTACGGATATGCACGTGAATCTGAGGAGTACGATGAGCTCGTAATGAGGCTCATAGGAGAGAACAGGCTTGAGGAACTGCTGGAGCTTGATGAGGAATTTATTCGGAAAGCGAAACCGGACAGCTACTGGCAGCTGCTGATCATGCTCGGGGTGCTCCGGAAAGTCCCGATGAAGCTGAAGGCCACAGCCTATGCCTGTCCCACTTACTTCGGCATGGGCGCGGCGCTCTATGTGAGGGATGCGGTGAATAATTCTTTATCCAAACCTCCGAGAGTAGGGTAAGGATGAATGAATCGGGAAATCAGGTGTTAAAATATGAAAAGGGTAAGAGCAGATTTACTCTGGTTACTGTTCCTTGCATTTGTCCTCAATCTAGCAGTTATCTATGGGCGAAAAACACCTGTTGGTGGGAATGGTGGTGATACGATAATTCACATGGCCATGATTAGGGGAATCTACCTCGGTAGAAATCCTTTCTTGGATCAGCATTACAATGTTTATCCGAACTGGTACCCATTCTTCTATCACTCTATTATCGCACTCTTGGCGAAACTTACTCACGTTTCGATCTGGAATTTAATGATATGGACACCGCTCCTCTTTGCAATGTTAATGATAGCTTCATGGTACCTGCTCGGACAGGAACTCGACGAGAAGTACGGTGGCTTACTATTAGGGGCACTTTCCTTTCTCATTATGGGATCACAGCTTTTTCCGAATCCAAAAGCACTCATCCCGATTCTGCTTCCGCTGGTCTATCTGGAAATTCTAAGGTACATCTACGGGAGGAAGAGAAGACATGGGGTGTATGCGGGAGTCCTTTTAGGTTTTATGTTATGGACTCATGTTGGGGCGGCTTTACCGGTTCTGACTGGGGCTTCACTGTATGCCCTGCTCAGACTAAAGAGAGACAAGAATCTGCTACTTATCCCGTTAGTTGCAGTGATCATAATCTCTCCCTACTTCCTGAACATAGCCCTTCATGTCCAGCCGGGAGCTACGGGAGTGGTTGAAGGCAATTGGCTGAGAGAATTAATGCTGTACAGAACGTTTTTAAGAATCAGGCCTCCTGTATGGGGCTTGGCACTAATCCTTACCGCCCTGTTATTTGCCTTCAAGAGAAGGGAGAGTAGGGGGTTCTGGAAGTTCATATATGTGAGCCTTGGGGCAATGCTACTTGTTAACTTAGTCCCTTCGATTCTTTACTCTACTATCGGCATAAAGATCTTCCCATCACGCTTTGCGATACCACTACACTATACCTACATACTGCTCTACTTCTATGCGATCAGGGAACTCTTGAGGGGGGTTGGAGCAAAGAAAGTTGCAGTATATAGCATTTCAGCTATGCTGATAGTGTATGGATCTTTTGCATTTATTCACTACAACAATACGAACTTCAGTTCAAGGTACACCTATAAACCGTTTGAATCATTAGCTGGTAATTACACAAGAGGGCTTCTAAAAGTTTCTGAATGGGTCCGCGGGAATACTAAAAGGGATGACTATTTAATCGGACATCCCTACACTTTGGAATGGATTGCGGGCTTCACGGGAAGGCCTGTTGTTGCCGTAACTTACGGCCACGGAAATCCCTTCCTAAACATGGAACAGAGAAGGGAGGATATTAGACAATTCTTCCTGAACTCACAGGTGAGAAAAGAGATAGTTGAGAAGTATGGGATTAGGTACATTATCCTTGGCCCATTTACAGAGCGGGCGTATAACGTCACGGCGGATTCTTTTTCAGACGATTTTAGACTTGTTTTTAAGTGGAAGAATTTCTACGTGTTGGAGGTGGTTGGATGAGGGCCTTTCCTTACCTTATCTTGGCTGCGTGCATACTGCTTGGAGGAACAACACAGATACTTTTTAAGCTTGGCATGAACTCTGTTGGTGCTTTGGATTCTACGGAGAAGATTTTCTCTTTAAAGACAGTCATTATGGTGCTTTCGAACAAATATATCACTGCTGGCCTCATGTTGTATGCGATTTCATCGGTTCTGTGGATTATCGGTCTTTCAATGCTTGATGTTAGCCTGATGTATCCCTTGCTGAGCCTTGCATACTTTGTTACGACAGTTTTGGCATTCTTTATTCTTAACGAACATATTAGAACAAGCAGGTGGATTGGAGTGCTGCTGATCCTCGTTGGGAGCATCTTGGTTGGGCTTAATAAGTGAATGGTTGAGATGTATTCACGTGGTTCTGGAATAACGGGAGATGTTTGCAGTGGCAGATTTATCATGCATTGTCCGGCTATCATAAAAAGCATCAGGAGCATCGGCACAACCCTTATTATAAGTTATATGTGGGGATGGTGAGAGAATGAGCGAGGTAATCAATCCCTCTGCAATTCTCCAGAAGATAGACTCGGACGAAAAGAGAACTCTGGTGCCCCGGCCGGGATTTGAACCCGGGGCGCGGGCTCGAAAGGCCCGCATGTTTGACCGGGCTACACCACCGGGGCGTCGATATTGCTAAGCCGGGGAGCCTTTAAAAATCTTTCGCCCGGGAATAAGTTTTTAACCTCTCCTCCGTTCTTCTGCTCGATGATCATGAAGAAACTGGGGAAAATATTTGCAGAACTCCTAGCAGAGCGGGGCATTCAAAAAATCGGCAGTCTATCAAAGAGAGTGCCCGGAAGAGACTCCGGGGATAAGCTCCAGGAGATAGCAACTGCGGTTCTTGAGGGATATGGAGCCATCTGCAGGCTGAAGAAGCCGGCATATATAGCCTGGGATCTGGAGGGAAACCCCGTTCACTGGGCGGAGTATGCATTTGTTCACAGCAGCATTGCCGGCAAATTTGAACCTGTTTTGACATCCGAGGATTTGAAAAGTGTCCTCCCCGATTATCCCTATTTCATAATAGATTTAATGCACTGGGGGCTCCACTCCCGGAAGGAAAAGGTCAAGGTGGCACTTCAATCAGCCCAGAGCTACGGCGTTATTCGCGATTATCTATGGGGGGAGCGCCTGGCCCTCACATGGGTTAACGGGGAGTTCAAAGCCCTCTCAAATTTCCCCCTCGATAAAATAACCGCCTACGAAGGCTCAACCGCGGAATTTCTGAAGGAAAAGGGCATTGAAGATGTGGTTCTCCTCGATCCAAGGGCCGAGAAGGAGCTGGGTCAGGATGACCTGAACGCCGGGGCATTTGTAATCGGGGGCATCGTTGATACAAGCGGTAAAAAGAAGGGAACCACCGCCAGAATCGGGGAAGCCCTGGAAAATGCCGGCATCAGGGTCAGGAGGAGAAAAATCGCCCTCAGGGGAGACATTGTGGGGGTTCCGGACAGAATCAACATGATTCTTGACATAATGCTCAGAATTCTGGTTGAGGGAAAACCTGCGGAAAAGGCTATCCTTGAGGTTCAGGCCCCCCTTCAGGCGAGATGGCGTCTGAGGAAGGAACTCCCGAGGAGAAAGACAAGATTTATGGTCAACGGGAAAAAGTTTCTCGTCGTCGAGAGGGAGCTTTTTGACGAATACAGCGAGTGGCTCAACATCAGATGGGAGGACTTCGTTAAGGTGCTGAAGGAGCTCGACTTCGTGGCGCTGGAAAGGAGGAGAATCCGCCATCTCAAGAAAATCTCGGTTCCGAGGATAATCAACGGCAGGGCATACTATGTCATACTCCTGAAAAAAGCCGCCATGATGTGCTACAACTGTTAGGTAAGATAAATAAAAATCAGGCGGCCAGCATGATATAGACCAGTGCCGCCATCAAAGCCAGCAGGATGTAGGCGACATAGATGCTGTCGGAGCCGCGCATGAGGGCATGACGGAACCTCTCCGAGAGCGTCAGATACATGCCTGAAAGCTTCTCGTAGGCCCGTGCAGTTCTTTCCTTCCAGCGGAGCATGCCCTTTTTCTCCTCTGTCCCGTAGAGCCATCCTTCCGTTATCAGGAGTATGGCGGAGTGTGCTATAGGAGGATATTCAGGGTTGCTCAGACCGCCGCTCCAGGCCCTCACGTGTTTAACCTGTCCGAGCACCGTAACCCGGGCCAGCACATAGACCGTGAGCCCGAAGAGGAGGATTATACCCGCCAGATAGGTCGGTGAGATGCCGCCGAAGTCCTTTGAGACTATAAGGAAGCCGTTTTTTATTCCCAGAGCTCCACTGGTGAAGCTCTCCGCATTTAATCCTCCCAGCGAGCCTGTCAGCCTGTTGACCGGCCTGAACAGGAGAACCGGAAAGACTCCTGCGGCCAGAAGAACTGCTGAACTCAGCATGTATGCGGCGTTCTCCCAGGGTCTTCCCCTGCCGCCCCCGGCGCGCTGGAAGCCATGGGTTATCATTTTGCTCATAGCCACGCCGGCTATTCCTGCGGTGAGAGCCGCAAGGGCACCCACGAGAGCGATCAGGATTTTAAGATGGACATCCGGGAGCTTGAAGCTCTGAAGGAGGGTCTCTATTCCCATCCATTCGCCGAGGAATCCCGGAAAAGGCGGGACTCCTGCAAGGCTCAGGGCGGAGACATAACCTGCAAATACCCCGAGCATGCCGAGACTTTCCCTCTGAACCCGGCTGAAGCCCCCATCCCCACGTTCTATTTTTCCGGCGAGAAGGAAGAGCAGTCCCTTGGCGACGCTGTGCGCAAATGCATAGATGAAGAGCGCAAGGAATGCGAAGGATGCAAGTGCCGGAACACCGTGGTTTGCTGCGAGCACCGCCCCTCCAAAGAGCGCCAGCAGAATACCGTCATTCTCAACTGTGCTGTATCCGGGAAGGCGCTTGACATGTTCGGTTCCGGCAGCATAGGACGCCCCCAGTACTGCTGTCAGGCCCCCGAAGAGAAGGAAGAACACTCCAACCCAGTCCGCAGGCCTGCCCGTAAGGAGCAGCCGGAGCATTCCGTAGAGCCCCATCAGGGTCAGCACCGCGCTCAGCTGTGCCGACAGGTTGGCGGGCGCACTGCCGTGGGCATCGGGAAGCCACGTGTGGAGCGGAAAGATGGCCATCTTGACGGCAAAACCGAGTGCTGCGAGGAAGAAAGCCGTGCTCCAGAGGGGCGTTACCTTCCACGTGGAGAATGATGGGGAACCGTTCTGGAGCATCAGGATTCCAAAGCCCGCCATTATTAGCAGGGCGCTCAGCTCGCCGAAAGCGAGGAATCTGTAAGCTCCCCTTCCATCCTTCTCTTTTGCTGTTATGCCGAAGTAAGATGCAATAGTCATTACCTCCCAGCCGGCGAGGAAGCTCACAGCATCTCCGGCCAGTAAAATGGTCATCATGCCGGCAATTGTCATCGAGAATGAGCAGGCGAGCAGCCTTGGGTAGTGATCATCGTAGTCCATGCTGAAGAGTGCGGCGGTGAGCCACACGATGCCTGAGACCATCAGGAAGTATCGCGTCAGCTCATCCACATCTGATGGGTATGCAAATATGACCATCAGCAGTGCTGCCGCCGAACCTGCTGCCAGCCCGTAGGAGAGCTTTCTGGAGAGAAGTGCCGCAAGGGACGACAGCACAAATGCGGCGGTTATAACGTAATACGGGTTCACCGAATCTCCCTCCCTGCGATTTTCAGAAGTCCTTCAATTATGTTGAGGGGAGCTGGAGGACAGCCGTCTATATGGCCGTCAACCGGCACGTAGTCCTCAACCTTCCTCCCGCAGAGCGCTCCCTGGGCGCAGCTCCCCATAACAAGGACGCGCTTCGGCTCCGGCATCAGCTCATAGGCTTCTTTCAGCACTGGAACCATATCATCCGTAGGACAGCCTGCGACGAGGAGAACATCAGCATGCTTGGGCGTCGGCGTAAAGAAGACCCTGAGCCGATGAATGTCATAGTTCGGCCCGCCCAGGAGGGCCATCTCGCGGTTGCATGCGTGGCATGTGCCGGTGTCGAGGAAGAAGACGTGAAGCGAACGCCTGAACTGGAGTGGCCTTTCAACGCTGCTCATCTCAGCTTTTCTGCCAAATTCAGTGTCGCAGAGCCTGCAGAAAAGGCATTTCGAGTAGTCGAGCTCGCCGTCTCTAAGGGCCCCAAAAGGACATTCTGACGGGGCTTTCAGCGGAACCGCCGGTGGCAGCTCCTCATCGCTCACCGCTTTTGGATATCCGCTCGTTATCACGCCCTTCCTAAGTCCCCGGATAATCCACATCATTCCTCACCTCCCTGCCACAGGGCAGCGTCCGCGAAGTTCAGGCCGAAGCTATCAAGCCCGAATGGAAAGTCCGTGAAGATGTTGCCGGTTATGCCGCAGCAGAAAGCGATGTAATTCAGGCGTGAGGCTCCGCGCAGGCCTATCCATCTGATTCTGCCGTCTTCGATATCCGCTAGAACCAGAACGTCTCCGTGAGCGGCCTCAGCAATTCCAAGGTTCAGCCCTTCCCTTATCTCCACACCTGTCCCGACAGGCCTTATGTCAATGCCCTCAATCATCTCAAATGACCTCTCAATTTCCTCCATCCTTACCATCAGCCTCGCCAGTGCATCGCCTTCTTCCATCGTTACCGGCTCATACTCATAGAACCTGTCGAAAGAACGCACATCCCTCGGAACACCGGAGCCTCTTGCGGCTATTCCAACAGCATCGAGTTCGATAATGTCCTCTCTGCTCAGCCTGCAGGTTCCGTGGAGGCGGTCAATGAATATCTTGCTCTCCAGCAGTTCATCTCTGAGCGACCGGAACTCGTCCCTTATTGTTCTGAGCCTCCTGACTGCCTCAGGTTTCTGTATTCTGACCTCACCGGGTGTGTTTGCACCGAAACCGTAGCGGTGGCCGGTGAGGGAGCCCAGAACCCGCAGCATCTCTTCCTCAAGTGCATGGAAGTGCATCGCCGCCACCTTCTGCGATGCTGCCGCTGCGAGCTTGTGGATGGCGTTGAAGTGATTGTATAACCTCTCCATCTCCAGAAGGGCCTTTCGTACTTCCCAGACGCGTTCATCGGGATTCTCCTCAGCAGCCCGCAGGAATGAATACGTGTATGCCATGGAGAAGTTTCCTGCGGCCCTCTCAAGAGGGATAATGGCCTCACGCACTGGCCTCCCCGCAATGCTGTTCTCAATTCCCCTATCCTTGTACCCATACAGTGGTCTTATTGAAACTATTCTCTCACCGTAGGTGAGCATCTCAAAGGCCCCCGCCTGCCCGAGACCTCCCGCAGCAGGGCCGAATCTCAGCACGGTAGCGTTGCTTCCCTCCGGAACTGTGAGGTAGGGTTTGGTATCCCCGATAAGTGCGCGGGCGATTTTTCTGGCTGGCAGGACATCGCTTTCCTCAAGCTCTGCCTTTCCACTCTCATAATCGAGCCAGACCGCGAGAAATCTGTCGTTTCTCCTGAACAGCGCTGAAAGGACTCTCACAGTATCAGACCTCCCTCCGCCATTAGATACCACACGTACAGACTTATCCCAAGCGCCACCAGCATCATGACGAACGGTACTGCCTCCTCCCTGAGGGATAGCTCAACATCCCTCTCCTCTCCGAAGACCATCCTCATGCTGTGCCAGTTCAGGGCAAGGAATGAGAGCAGAATGCCGGTGCCTGTGAGGAGAGCCCACCAGCGGCTGTATATAAACGCCGAGCCCACCACCACCAGCTCCGCCGGGAAGGTTGCAAAGGGAGGAGCACCTGTCACCGAGAGGGCGGAGAGGGCAAAAGTGTAACCCGTGAGCCGGGTGGAGGAGAGAACACCTCCGATTTCTTCAATCTCGTGCGTACCGTAAGCCCTGACGAGGCTGCCTCCGGAGATGAAGAGGGCCCCCTTGGACAGGGCATGAACCGCCAGCAGTATGAAGACGAGCCTTAGCAGCTGAGGGTGGTAATAGCTGAGGGCTATTCCCGTGAGGGCAATACCCATAACATCCATGCTGGAATAAGCGAGCAGGCGCTTGAGGAAGCGCTGGGATGCCATGAGGACTGAGGCCACCATGATCGTCAGGATTCCGGCTGCGAGAGCGGGATATACGGGTTTCGACGTTACTTCCGTGGCCGCGTGGAAAATCCTCATATAAACCAGCAGCGCCGTTGGTAGCAGGGTTCCCGAGAGCATCGCACTGACCGGGGAAGGCGCGCTTCCGTGAGCGTCGGGGAGCCAGCTGTGCATCGGAAATATGCCCGCCTTTGTCCCGAAGCCTATGAGGCCGAGCAGCGAGACCAGAACTGCGGTCTTCTCGGGGAGGATGAGCCGGGTGATGTCGAGCGTCCCTGCGGAGCTGTATGCCACGACCACTGAGAGGAAGGCTATGCCCAGACCCGCTGAGGCGATTATCATGTAGCGCCAGGCACCTTCGACGTTTCTCTTCTTTCCATCGGTTATTATGAGCAGCGCGCTCACGATTGTTGTGCCCTCAAGCCCTATCCACATCCAGCCGAGGTTCGAAACCACCGCTGTGAATATCATGGAGAGTGCGAAGAGGGAGAGCAGAGCCCAGTAGAGGCTGAGCCTGAAGAATGGCCGCTCAACACGCTTCACGTAGTGGAGCGAAGAGAGCGATGCGAAGAAATAAAGCCACGAGATCATGGAGACCGTAACGATGGAGTACCAGTCGGCGTGAAAGGTGCCGTTTGAGACAGTGTAACCCCTCATGAGCATATCCGCGGACACGACCGCCGTTGCGAGGGAGAGTACCGGGGTGAAAAGGCCAGCAAGACTCTCGGAGACCAGGGAAATTATGGCCGCTGTCAGGGGGAGGATGAGGATGTATGCAACCGGCTCCATGGTATCACCCCACCAGCTCCTCCACTTCAAGCGGTCCGTAGCGCTTCTCGGCGCCGAGCACGACCGCCAGCAGGACGAAGGCTATCATGTCGAGCAGTATGCCGAACTCAAGCACCATGGGTATCGGCGAGAGCATCACCGCGAGGTAAAGGAGGGCGTTTTCCTCGCTAACGTAGCCAACAACCTGTGCAAGTGCGTTCCTCCGGGTAACAATGATGAGGAGGCTGAGGAAGAGCAGAACGAATGGTATAACACCGTTCCAGCTCTTCGTGGCGTCATATACGGGCATGTAGAGGAAGTATGCTGCAACAGCAACGATGAGGCCAAGCACCATCACGTGATGCGTCGTCTTTATCTCACGGTATCTCCAGATGTACTCGTCGCGGATATCCCTCGCGAGAAGCCAGGGGATTATGATGGCCCTGAATGCCACTGTAATCCCTGCCAGGATTATCAGCTCCCGCACCCCATTCTCCCAGCCGACGATCCCTATGATGAGCCCGATTAGGACGGACTGGAAGGATATCGTCTCGATTACCGAGTGCATGTAGGAGTGGAAGAGCAGCAGGAACGCCGTCAGCAGCACCGTTGCACCGAGGAGGTTTATAATCTCCGCAGTAACAGCCATCACGGGGCACCACCACCGAGGAGGAAGCTTATAACGCTCATAATGGCAAGCAGGAACGATGCCGAGAGGTAGTCAATGATGCGGAAGAGCCTTATCTTTGCGAGGCTCTCCTCAACTATGACGAATGCCAGTATGAGGCCGAGCATCTTGAGGAAAAGCGTTGCGGTACCGTAGGCAATGGCAGCGGGTGAAGCGGCTGCCGCAAGTCCCCATGGAAAGGCAAAGACATTGAGGAAGACGGCCATGAGGATGAAGGACTTCATGTAGCCCGCCCAGGTGCTGAGGGCGTAGAGCACACCTGTGTATTCGAGGCTCTTTGCCTGATCAAGCATGCCGAGTTCGTTGCTTCCGTGGGACTCAACGGGAAGTTTCCCCGTGTCAAAGAGCAGGAGCATGAAGAAGGCGGCGGTTATGAGTATGTGAGTCGGTGAGAGATACCATCCGCCAGCTGTGATTTTATGATTCATGAGGAAAGGATTGTTGGTTCCCGTGAGTATTGCAACTCCAAAGAAGACCATTATGAGGACGGGCTCTGCAAATGCCCCGAAGCTCACGGAGCGTGTTGCACCGATTCCTGTGTAGTAGCTTCCCGTTCTTTCCGCTGCGAGCACAGAGGCCATTGCTGCCAGTCCGAATATGAAAGTCCCGCCGAAGAAGTCGACGGTTGGCGCAAGCCAGCTCGGGAAGTTCCCGACTATCGGTAGCATGAGCGGGAGCGTCAGCATGGCAGCGAACGCTATGAACGGTGCCATGATGAAGAAGGGGCCCGTTTCCTCTGGAACCAGCGTCTCCTTTCTGAAGAACTTTGCGAGGTCGTAATAAGGCTGAAAGATGCTTATGCCTCTACGCGACTCTATCCTTGCTTCGATTTTCTTCAGTATGCCCGCCATCAGGGGCGAGAGCATGAGCACCACTATAACCTGGGCTAATCCTATAATTATCCTGTCTTCCGGGTTCAAAGGCGTCACCTCCAAACGTGGAGAGAACAGGCGTCATCAGCCCTTCAGGGCATTTGGGGCGGACGCCATCGCCCGGAAATTCCCCCGGCCGGGATAGAATAAAAAGTATTTAAACGTTTTGCGTTCGTTTTTGATGTCTGATGTATTGAAATGAGCGGATGAACAGGGACAATCCGGAACCTATGTGCCCTTCTTGAGTTCCCTTATGAGCTCATCCAGAGCCTTTCTGGCCTCAAACTCGAAGTAAAGCTCATATTCCTCTTTCAGCAGTTTGTAGTGCTCCCTCTCGTCCCCCGCAAGCTCCCTCATAATGCGTTTGTGTTCGGCTTCATCAAGCATCTCAGCGAGCATTGTATATACGGCCTCAGAGAGCTGTTCGGCATCCATCGCCACACGCAGCACTCCGAGGTAATCCCCAACGCTTCTGAGCCTGAAGTCCTTCTCAACCAGAATCTCTCCCCAGCTCTTAAAAGGAACCTCCGGCACTTCTTCTCCCGGGAACAGACTTCTGAAGACCTGCTTAACCTTTCTGCTGTGTTCGGCTTCAACCATCATAAACCGTTCAAAGGTCGCCTTCGGGTATCCCTCCGGCAGTTTTTCATGGAGAAAGGCATAAAGCGAGATGGCATCATTTTCACCCTTCACCATGTATGCCAAGATTTCCCTCAGGGGCCTCCTGGAAATCTCCTCCAGTGTTTTCTTAACCGTCTCCTCCACGCTCAGCTTCTCCATAAGCATATCCAGCGCCCTGCCCATAATTCTCCCCCTGTATAATCTGAACAGGGTTTCATAAAACATTTTCGGTTATAAAAAAGAAATTCAGAAGAACACAACCACCGCATCCCCAACTACGGCCGTCTCCACCTCTTCGCCCTCGCTGAACACCGCCTTCCTGATGACAACGTCGTCCTTGTTGAGTTCGACCTTTTCCCCACCAACCTCGAACTCGACTGTTCCGCTCTCCTTGAGTGACTTAGCAACCTCTTCCGCGTTCTCCTTGAGGTAGGCGGTGATCTTCGGCACGAGCTTGCCGTATCTCGGTCCAACAGTCCTGAAGTTGGGCTTTATCTCAATGATGCGCTCCTCAAGTTCCGGCTCGCCCTGGATTATCTCCAGCTTCTCGATGTTCATGGTTCCGGCGATGTCCTTCTCGATGGCCTTCAGGGCCTCATAGCTGTCGGTGGCGTAGATGGCCACGTGCTTGAGCTTGGCGTTCAGAGCGAGGCCGTGGCTGTTCTTGTAGCGCCTCATTGCGCTGACTATCTCTCTGGCCAGTTCTCCGAGCTTCTCGGCCTCCTCGCTTATCCTGCCTTCATCGTACTTCGGCCACTCGAGGAGGTGCACGCTCTTGGCACCTATGTGCTTCTTGAACATCTCCTGGTAGAGCTCCTCGGTTATGTGCGGGGCTAACGGTGCGAGGAGGAGCATTATGCTGTAGAGCAGCTCGTAGAGTGCCGCTTTCGCCTTCAGCTTGCTCTCCTCGTCGTCGCCGTAGAGGCGGTACTTGATCATCTCGATGTAATCGTCGGCCACCTCGTGCCAGACGAAGGTCATCAGCTCGCGCGTGAGCAGGTTGAAGCGGTAGCGCTCCATCTCCTCGGTGGCGAACTTTATCAGCCTGTGGAGCCTGCTGAGTATCCAGCGGTCGAGGGGTTCAAGCTCCTCCGGAGCGCTGCTCGGGTCAAAATCTACCAGATGACGCTCGGCGAAGCGGTAGATGTTCCAGACCTTCTGCAAAAACCTGTAGTTGTAATCTACCGTCTCCCACTTGAACGGGTGGTCTTCGCCGGGCGGCGCTAAGGCAGTCCAGAGTCTCAGGGCGTCGGCGCCGTACTTCGGGATAACCTCGTCAGGGGCGACGACGTTGCCGTAGCTCTTGCTCATCTTCCTTCCGTCCGGGCCGGCCACCATTCCGTTGATGAGGACATCGTCCCAGGGCTTCTCGCCGGTGAGGACGTGGGTTCTGAATATCGTGTAGAAGGCCCACGTCCTTATGATGTCCGTTCCCTGAGGCCTTAGAGCGGTCGGGAAGTTGTGCTCGAACCAGCGTTTAGCTTTTTCGTCGCCCTTGATGGCCTCGTGCCACCGGGTTATGATGAGCGGGGTTATACTGGAGTCTATCCAGCAGTCGAGGACGTCCGTGACGGGCTCAAGCTCGGCACCGCAGACCGGGCACTTCTCGACCGGTGGTTCCTCAAAGCGCGGGTCAACCGGAAGGTCTTCTTCCCTCGCCGGAACCACGTGGCCGTTCTTGCAGACCCAGAACGGGAGCGTCGTTCCAAACACGCGCTGCCTGCTTATCACCCAGTCCCAGTCCATACTCTCGGCCCAGTCCTTCAGGCGGAGGAACATGTCCTCGGGATACCAGTTTATCTCCTTAGCGACCTTCACTATCTCGTCCGTGAAGTCCTTCACCCTGATGAACCACTGGGTCTTGGGGAGCAGCTCGATGGGCGCCATACAGGAGCTCCTCTCGGTGTGCCTCAGCACGCGGTGGTGGACCTTCTTCCTATCGTAGAGCAGGCCCATCTTTTCGAGGTCCTCGGCTATTACCTTCCTCGCCTCCTCGGTTTTCAGCCCCTTGTACGGCCCGGCGTTTTCGTTCATCGTGCCGTCCTCGTTGATTGCTATGATAACCGGCAGATTGTAGCGCTTCTGCCAGACGACGTCCTGCTCGTCGCCGTAGGTACAGTTGTAGACCGCACCGGTTCCAAAGCTTGGATCAACGTCCTCATCGGCTATGACCGGCACTTCCCTCTCAAATATCGGGAGCTTTACCTTCTTGCCAACGACGTCCTTGTAGCGCTCGTCCTCCGGGTGAACGAAGACTGCAACACAGGCCGGCATCAGCTCGGGCCTCGTGGTGGCTATGGGGACGTGGCCGCTTCCATCAGCTAAGGGGAGCTTGATGTAGTAGAGGTAGCCGTCCTCCTCGACGTAGCCGACCTCGGCCTTGGCCAGGCTCGTCCTGCAGCGCGGGCACCAGTAAACCGGGTGCTTGTCGCGGTAGAGCATGCCCTTCTCGTAGAACTCAAGGAGGGACTTCTGCACGGCAGCCTTGTACCAGTCGTCCATCGTGTGGTACTCAAGGTCCCAGTCGGCGGAATAGCCAATCCTAATGAACTGGTTTCTCATCGCCTCAATGGCCTGCCAGGTCCACTCGACGCACTTCTGGAGGAACTTCTCCGGCTGATCCTTGCTGATTCCAAACTCCTTCTCCACCTTGAGCTCGGTTGGCAATCCATGGTTGTCAAAGCCCTGGGGGAAGAGCACGTTGTAGCCGGTCATCCTCTTGTAGCGCGCTATGATATCGATCCAGGTGTGGCTCAAAACATGACCGAGGTGGAGCGTTCCGCTCGTGAACGGGGGCGGAGTGTCTATCGCATAGCTCGGCCTCTTTTCATCTAGCTCGTACTTGTAGATTTTCTCATCCAGCCAGAACTTCTGCCACTTTGGTTCAATCTTCTCAGGCTCGTAGTTTTTAGGAAGCATGGACATCACCTTTTCGGTTTTTTGAAGATGGGTTACCCTCAGAAGGGTGGCTTAAAAATCTTGGCAATGGCGGTGCCAGAGTAAAGGCTAACCGAGAAGCGCGGAACGCACGACTAAATGTTGAAACCAGCGTTACGGTGGACGATAGGCACCACCAGGGTATAGAAATGAGCTCGAGGTTTAAAAAGTTTGGGGTCACTTCAGGGCAACCAGCCAGTACCTCCTGTCGTTGGGCCTCAGCTCGTGCCCCGCTCCGTAGATTTTTACCTTCCTGAAGTGCCTCTCAGCTAAAAGCCTAATCTCCCTCGGCGTGTAGATATTGAGCTCGTCGTCCACCATGAAGGTCCTAACACCTCCGTCAGGCCTGATTATCTGCACGAGCCTCTTGAAATGCAGTTTTTGAAAGGCCGGCTCGACCTCGCGCCAGTCGGTTATGACAAGCCTCTCATCACCCTTCATCTCGTCCCACACTACCGGAAAGCTTCCGCCGTAAAACCAGCAGGGGAAGTCCGTTATAAAGACCCCGTCCGGTTTCAGAGCCCGTTTTACAGAATTAAATAATTCGTGAATTGCAGAATCATCGAAGTAGGTAATCGAAGAGAAGAACATCGTTACGGCGTCAAACTCTTCCTCGAAATCTATCTCAAGCGCGTTCCCTTGTATGAACCTAACGTTCAGACCTTCCTTCTCGGCCTTCTTCCTCGCTACCGCCAGCATCTCATCATGGAGGTCAAGGCCCATAACTTGATAGCCCCTCCTTGCGAGTTCAAGAGTCGGGATTCCGGTGCCGCAGGCGAGGTCCAGGATTTTTCTTACCTCTCGCTCGGTCTCCTTCCGGAAGAGCTCCTCGACGAAGTCTATCTCCTCCCCAATTCGCTCAGCCCTTCGCCGGTAGATGGCATCGTAGTACTCCGCCAAGACTGTGTAGAGCTCGTGCATGACACCACCGTAAATGTGTGAAAGAGGATTCTTATAAATTTTCAGGCTGAGGTCTTAGCAATAATCTTTGTTATCAGCAGGAACATTATCCTCTTCGATTTAGGATTCAAGGACTGAAAATCATGCATCCTCTCAGTCACCTAAAATTTATTAACCTCTTCGCTCACTGTTAAATGGTGATGTAAAATGTCCCATGAGGAGCACAGGGCAAAGGCCCCTAAAAAATTTAAATTCGCAGTAATAACCGTCAGCGATACCGCAAGCAGGGGAGAAAGGGAGGACAGGAGCGGAAAATTCCTCGTTGAGGAGATGGAGCGGGCCGGCAATGAGAGGGTTTACTACACGGTTGTTCCCGATGAGAGGCTGGCCATAATCAGGGCCGTGATTGAATCCGTTGAGAGGGGTGCCGATGTTGTGGTCACTACCGGCGGGACCGGGATAACGAGCAGGGATATTACGATAGAGAGCCTCAGGCCCCTGTTTGACAAGGAGCTGAGGGGATTCGGTGAGGTTTTCAGACTGAAGAGCTATGAGGAAATCGGAACCGCCGCTCTCCTGACGGGGGCAACCGCTGGAGTGATAAGGAGCGGTGGAAGGGCCGTGGTGGTCTTCTGCCTGCCGGGCAGTTTGAATGCAGTTAAGACCGGCGTTGAGATTATAAAAAAGGAGGCTTATCATATACTCAAGCACGCGGGGGAGTGAGGATGCATGAGTTTAAGGAGCTAACCCCATACAGAAAGGCGTTTGAGCTGATGCTCGCTGACCTCGGGGAGATTCAGGATGTGGAGGAGGTTCCTCTGAAAGATGCCCTCGGCAGGGTTCTGGCTGAGGACATTGCCTCGCCGATTGACAGCCCCCCTTTCAATAGATCGGCGGTTGATGGATACGCGGTCAGGGCAGAGGACACCTTCCCCGCGAGGGAATACAGCCCTGTAACCCTCAGGGTCATGGACGAAATAGTCGCAGGAGAAGAGAGCAAAGCAAAGGTCGAGCCCGGAACAGCTGTAAAGCTCATGACAGGGGCGAAGCTGCCCGAAGGAGCGAACGCCGTTGTGATGCAGGAGATGGCCGGGCGCGAGGGGAACCTCATTAGAGTCCTCAGGCCAGTGGCACCGGGCCAGAATGTCGCATTTGCAGGGGAGGATGTCAGGAAGGGCGAGACTGTTCTGGAAAAGGGGCAGATTCTGAGGCCTCAGGATCTCGCTCTGCTGAAGAGCCTGGGATTTAAGACAGTAAGGGTTAGGAGAAAGCCCCGGGTGGGAATAATAATCACAGGGGATGAGCTCATTGAGGAATTCGATGAGAGGGCTTTGAATGAGGGCAAAATACTGGAGAGCAATTCAGTCCTGCTTTGGGGACTTGTCAGACAGTATTTTGGAGAACCGGTGTTCTACGGTGTCATCCGGGACAGGATGGAGGATATACAGGAGGCCATAGAGAAGGCCAGAGCCGAAAATGATCTTGTTCTCGTTACCGGGGGCTCAGCGTTCGGGGATAGAGACCTTGCACACCGCGCTGTCAGGCTGCTCTTCCACGGAACGACGATAAAGCCCGGACGGCCGATAGGCTACGGGGAGAGGGTTTTTGTCATGAGCGGCTATCCCGCCGCGGTATTTGCCCAGTTCCACCTTTTTGTCAAATATGCACTGGCGAAGCTTGCCGGAGCCAGATTCAAACCCGTAACCGTAAACGCCGAGCTGATGGATAAGGTTCCCTCACAGCTGGGCAGGTACGAGTTCGTCAAGGTCTGGTATGAGGACGGGAAGGCAAGGCCGATAAGAAAAAGGGGGAGCGGAATCATAAGCGCGCTGGTCAGGAGCAATGGATACATTGCCATTCCTGAAAACAGCGAGGGCTATCTGAAAGGCGACAGGGTGGAGGTTATCTTTTATTAGCTTTCTCTCCGGAATGCTCTCCCCCCGAAAACAGGGGTGAGCTGAAGCGCTCTGCTATCCTGAGAACCTCCTTCTTCTCCTTCTCTCTTTCCTCCATGATATCCCTCAGCGGGTTGGATCTCGCCCAGGGGATTATCTCACGTATCTTACTCTCCGCGCATTCCAAATCAATGTTGAGCATTTACATGCACCATTGTCAATTATGGACTTTAAAATAGATAAACCTTTTCTATACGGATTTTGCAGTTTTTTGGGGTTTAATGCAAAATCTGTATAGAACACAGATGTACATGCTATGGCCCGCCCGTAACCCCCGCCCCCATCGGTGCCTCACGGCGAACTCGGGCGGGTTAACCCAGGCGGGCCTCAGCTGTGCTCGGCCTGGGTTTCCCGCGGCCATCGTGCTCCGTAACGCGGAAGGCCCTCCCGCGGGGACCTCGCTGAGGCCGAGCTGTAGCCCCCGCATCGCCCCCCGGTTCATTCTCCCCGGGGTCCTCGCGCAGGGGCATTATACGGTTGAAAGAAGGAGGTATATAAGGTTATGCTCATCCCACGATTTTCCTCAGCTGTGCAAAGATTCTCTTATCCAGGCTTTCCTCTTCAATGACAAGTATCAGCGTCCCGTTATTCACCACCGCGAAGTCCCTGAGCTTTGACAGGAACTTCAGAATGCTTTCCGTCGAGTTGTAGACTGCCAGATACTCAAGACAGTCGATTATTACAACCCCCCTCTGTCCCGATTTGGAGAGTCCCTCCAGATACCTGTAAGACAGTTCAGTCATCTGTCCAAGGTCAGTTGGGGAGATTGTGTTTCTGAATCTTCCCTGGAACGGAACCGTTGTCACGAAATAGTAGTCCCACTTTTCGGGAACATCGATAACATCCCTGAGAAATGCAAGTGCAGGGATATCCTTCAGGGAGTCCCTAAGCCTCTGATACTCACTGCTGTTGAGCAGCATGACCCCTGGCTTCAGGTCAATCTTCGGGATTTTGCTCACCCCCTGCTTCAGGAAAGGATCTGAAGAAACAAGTTTTATCATTGCAGTTACCATGAGTATAATAAGAACCGTTGAGAGCGTGAACCCTATTGGTTGATACCAGAGCTCCAGACCGAATAGAGCTGCAGGTGCCAGATGGATGCCGAACAGGATGATCCCAACATAGAGATACCTGATGGCGCTTTTGTATATCTCCTCTGTCTCCCTCAGCAGTATTCCACCCATCACGACAAATATTCCGCTTATGCCGAAGGATGCTCCTGCTGTGATTGTCCATCCCGGATTTCCCGTATATTTATAGAGAGCGATGAGATAGATGACAAAAAGTGTGGGCAGTGGTAAAAACCACAGCATATTCCTGTATTCTATCCTTATGGACTCCTCCTCCAGAAATCTTACTGATCCGTAAAAGATCAAAGCTGAAAACACCGTGAAGGCTAGGGCACTCACAGTGATGGAGCCCGATGAAGCGAATATTGCGAGAAAATCAAATATCCATGCTGCAGAAAACGCGAGAGTTGATTTTCTTCTGTTTTTCAGGTATGCCCTGAACAGAATTGCGGCGGCAACCAAGTCTACCAGCATTACAATAACGGCCTCAATCATAACAAATGTCTGCAGAATACCCACATTTTTCACCTCAGACTCCTTTCAGGATCACCGAATCCATCCCATCCAAACGGCCCCTCGGGCGGAACGCGGAGGGCAGTTTCATCCTCCACCTTAACAATTAAAAGCTCCGGCCGGGCTATTATAACGCCAACCAGCCCCCTTTCGTTATACCTCACTATCCTGTATCCATCATCGGACGTTTTGAGCGGAAATATGATGGTGAACGGGTGGTTGGGATAGTACCAGAAGCTTCCTTCCTTCTGAATCCCCACCAGGTCACCAAAGCCGTAGTATCCGTAAAAGGGTATTAATGCTGCGTTTTCAAACGTTTCACGGAGGTAGGAAAAGAGATCGCGGTTTATTCCGACACCGCTTATCATTATGGTTTCAATGCTATCCGCATACCCCTCAAAGAGGGACATCAGCGGGGGTGCTGATCTTACGGTGTTTATTCTGTCCTTTTTCATGACCCTTTCCGTGTATCTCACAAGAGGATCCAGCAGCTTCAAAACTGCATCGAGCCCCTTTTCGCGGTACACTTTCTTCAGCCCTTCGGTTTCCATTCCGATGAAGTAGAGAACCCCTCCATAGCTCCAGACGAGCTCGCTGATCTCATCCTGATACCAGCCGTATGGGCCGTGGGCGAGAGCCCTCATCTGGTGGGACTCATTATAAATCCTGTCAAGCCCGTAAATACCGTCGAGGGATTCTCTAAGATATCTGAGAAGCACCGAGGAATATCCCCTGTCCCAGTGCCCTATGGCCCTTTCCCTTGTGGTTCCCGAGGACTGATAAAAGCGTATTCTTCCCCCATAACCATCGGGGACGAAGTCCAGCCAGTTGCTGCGGAGGTAGTCCTCCTCAACCGTCAGCCCGAAGTTAAAAACCTTCTCAAAAACCTCATTCAGGCTTCCCTGAAAGATTTCATCCAGGTCAACATTTCCGGCTTTACCTCTCCAGTAAGGGGTGTTGCTTAGATGAAACTCGAAGATTTCCCTGAGGTACTCCTTACAGTCCCCTTCAGCCACCTTCAGGGGCTTCTGATAGATTTTGTCCAATATATACGTGTAGTCCATGATGAATATTCTAACCGATAGCGTATAAAAACTTTTCTTCCACCTGTCAGTCTTCATTTCGTCGTATAAAACCTAACACTTAAATATCCAAAATAACATTCATAAGATGGTGAACTCCAGTGTATCTTGCAGTTGGAAGAACCGATAGAAATGGAGTTGAGGATTTAAACTATACCCTAAAGAAGGCCGTGGAAACGACACCCTTCTGGAAGGAGAAATTTGCAGGGGTTGAGCTGGACAGCATAACTCCGGAACTTCTTGCATCCCTGACCGACAGCGTGTATATAACCCCCCACGACCTGTACGCCCGTGAGAGGGTCTGGCCGGATTATATCAGGGAGAGAAGGGTGTTCTACACCGTGATGAGAACCAGCGGAACCACGGGAGAGCCAAAGAGGGTGCCCTACACGGTGGACGACAGATTCAGAACGGCGAGACAGGTTGAACCGTGGATCAGGGAGTATATGGATAGAGGTGATGTTATTGCCTCATTCTTTCCGCCGTTGCCCTCCTCTTCAGGCATGTTTGCTTTTGGAGCATTTGAGGCTTTAAGAGCAAAATCCGCGTACTACCAGATACCCATTTACTATCTGATGGATAAGAATCTCCTTTTGAAAGAGCTCAGGGATATCAAACCAACGGCACTTTTCTGCCTGCTCGCAACTGCATACAACCTCGGACTGGTGCTGCCCGATGACATAAGAAATGACATTCAGACCATCGTCGTCGGAGCCGAGACATTGACACCTGAAATTGCCAAAGCCACACTCGAACTTTTTGAGAATGCCGTTATCATTGACAACTACGGCTCCACAGAGGATGACCTGACGGGATACAGGGTGATAACCAAAAAGAAGACAACCCGCTTCCACTTCAGGGATTCGATTGTGATTCTGAAGGAGAATGATGATGGATACAGGGAATACAAACGCATGTATATCACCAAGGTTATGAGGGATGGAGAGCTCACAGGGCTTCCACTCTTCAACTACGACATCGGAGACCTCGCGAGGGTCGTGGATGGCGAGGTGAGGAATATAATCCGTGTCAAGGATGTTATAAGTCTGGCAGGGGCGAAGCTTCACATTGATCAGGTTATGGAAATCGTCTATAATCACCCTGATCTCGCTGATTTCGTCATCATATACCACCCGCTCTCCCCACAGAATCCAAGGCCGAAGGCCGTTATCAGGGTTGCATACCGGGACAGGAAGCCTGCGGGAATAGAGGATGAGGTCAGGGAGCTGATATACGAGGCAAACAATCCTGTCAGATACGAGGTTGAGGAGTCAAAGCAGGCCGAGCTTATCATTGAAGCCGTGCCTCTGGGCGACCTTAGGATAGACCTGCCCAAAAAACCCGGAAAGACGAAGAGAATATACACCGTTGGCAGGGATATATGAATTCGAATTCTATTGCCCTTTCCCTGCTGTCCTTTTTATCATTGAAACGCCCGACAGTGAATTGAAACTGGGCAGGAACCTTAGAACTGCCGAGGTTATCCCCGCGGTATATGTCATAATGCCAAAATTTATTTAAGATGGCTTTCAAAGCTCTAACCGGGTGAAGGTGATGTGTGCCAAGATAATCCATGACGGAATTCACGGGAGCATGAAGCTCGACGGTTTGATTCTGGATCTCGTTAAAACACCCGAATTTCAAAGACTGAGGAACATAAAACAGCTGGGTCTGGCTTATCTCGTCTATCCCGGTGCCAACCATTCCCGTTTTGAACATTCGCTGGGCACGTATTACATCGCCAAACGGCTCTCCCTTGAGGTGGGGCTCGACGAGGAGGAAGCCACAATCCTTGAGGTCGGGGCACTGCTCCACGACATCGGGCACGGGCCTTTTTCCCACACATTCGAGCAGATTTACCGCCACTACGTTAAGCAGTACGACCACATGAGGCTCGGCCAGAATATCATCCTCGGAAATATTGACATCATCGATGGGGAGTTTGATGACAGGAAGATGGTCTCCGATATCATCGAGGAATACGGATATAAGCCGCAAGAAATTGCCGACCTGATTCTGGGGAAATACCAGCGGAGGTATCTCGGCCAGATGCTCCACGGGGATGTTGATGTGGATCAGCTTGACTACCTCGTGAGGGATGCCCATTATACGGGTGTTGCTCACGGCATAATAGATCTGGAAAGGCTGCTGAAGGTCCTCAGAATCCACAGCGGCGAGCTCGTGGTCGATGAGAAGGGCATCGAGGCCGTCGAGGGTATGATGGTTGCGAGGTCTCTGATGTACTCAAGGGTTTATTTCCACCACACCGTGAAGATTGCGGAGGGCATGCTGACGAGGGCACTCGAATTTGCCCTTGAAGCTGATCAGCTCTGGGATTTCTGGAAGATGACAGACTGCCGGGTCATGGTCGAGCTTGAGGATCTGGAGGGCTATCCGCAGGAAATTGTCAGGCGCATCAAATACCGCAAGCTCTTCAAAGCCGCTGTTCTGGCCAATGCCGATGAGCTGAGCAGTGAGGAGAAGAAGGAGCTTCTTGCTGCATACAGAAACGTCAGGAAAAGGCAGGAGATAGAGAGGAATCTGGCCGATGCCGTGGGGGCCAGAGAAGGCGAGGTAATTCTTGAGTTTTCAACGGCCGATTTAATGCTGAGCGAGCCGCGTCTGAAATCCACGGAGATAAACGTCTTCGTTCATGAGGGCGAGCTCCAGCCGCTCACAAAGGTTACCCCCCTTGCAAATGCCCTCAAGAGGCGGCAGACTCCGAGATGGGTCGTGATGATAGCCTCCCCTCACGGGTATGTGGACAGAATCAGGGAAGTCTGGAAGAGGGTTCTCTTCAGCTGATCATCCGAAAATCTGCTTTTTTACCTCTCTTTTCAGCTCCTCAATCATCTCAATGAGCTCGTCAGCATCCTTGATTTCGCGCAGGGACGCCTTGGGTATCAGGGGAACCTCTCCAACGACCTCCGTTTTGGTCTTTTCGAGAATAAAGACACCGTCGCTGTTGATGATTTTGCTCACCTCACTAACCATCTGAGCCCTCTTCACAGTTGTTCCTGTCTTCCTGCGGTCTATCCCTGTGAGGATTTTAAACTCATTCTCCTTGGAAACCGCGTTAAACGGTGCTTTTTTGACCTTTACAACTCCCATCCCCAGCCGCGTTAGCCTATCAAATATCTCCCTCTCAAGCTCGCTCTCCGGCTGCACATCGAGGTTTGCCTCAACCTTGGCATGCAGGATGTTTATCGGCTCGGCCAGGGGGGCATCAAAAATCTCCTCAAGCTTCAGCGCAACCTCCAGGCTCACGGACTGCTCGCCACGCTCGTAGTTCTGGAGGCTCTTCCTTGAGACCCCTATCATCTCGGCGAGCTCGTTTATGCTGTAACCGTATTTTTCCCTCAGATATCTCAGCTGGCTGCCGTTTATCCTCACATAGAAGCCCCCGCGCTCGGCGAAAATTGCGGGCAGTTCGTTCTCAACGATTACATCATAGAGTGTTTCCGGGTTCAGGGCATAGATTCCAAAGCGTTCATAGACGACTCCCTCTTCGAGCTCGGCGTTCTTGGTCTTTGTTCCGACTATCAGGGGTGATGCATTGAAGAATTTGGCCAGACGCTTTAAATCGGCGGCCTGTTCAGGGGTTACGGTGTCTATGTTGGCCAGAACCTTGATGAAGAGCAGGAGAAAGAGCCTGCTGGCCACTAGGTCAAAGCATGCACCCTTAAACTCCATGCGGGCGGTTCTGAAGCCCGTCCCCCGCAGGATGTCATTGACGAGCTTGATGAGTCTCTCCTTCTCCATCATTTTTAAATAGGTCGAGGAGCTTAAAAATTTAAGGTGCAACCTATGGATCGACCCGTGATACTGAAGGGCCGGAAGGTCTCTCTGGCGGTGCCCCGCAGGGAGGACGTGAAAAAGCTCTGGCTCTGGTACAACGACAGGGAAGTGAGGAGATACCTCTCAGATCCCGCCGGGATATTCTTCTTTGAGGATGAGCTGGAATGGTATGAACGGATCAGAAAGGAGAAGGAGAAACACAAGGTCTTTGCGATAATTGAAAACGGAAGCGGCAGTCTTGCGGGTCTCATCGGCATCCACAACATAGATCATAGAAACGGAAAAGCGGAGATAGGCTATTTTCTCTGGAGGGACTACTGGGGGAGGGGTTATGCCACCGAGGCCGTGGCTCTGGTGCTGGAATACTGCTTCGAATGGCTCAACCTGAGGAAGGTCTATGCGCATGTGTTTGAGCCAAATGCCGCCTCTTCAAAGGTTCTTGAGAAAAACGGTTTTACCCTTGCAGGCCGCTGGAGAAAGCACGTGCATGTTCCCGGAAATGGCTTCGTTGATGTTCTCTGCTATGAGCTCATGCGTGATGAATGGAAGGGATAATCTTTTAATCTCCCCCTCTTTTGGCTTTATGATGATGCTCCACATTGGAATCGACGACACGGATTCGCCAAACGGCATGTGCACGACTTACCTCGGCGCGCTCCTTTACAGGGAGCTTTCCCGCATAGCGGAGCCCATAGACCTGCCGAGGCTGATAAGGCTCAACCCAAACATCCCCTACAAGACGCGCGGCAACGGAGCGGTCGCGATGACCTTTGAAGCGGACGAAGAGGTTATCCCGGAGATCAAAGACCTCGTACTCTCCCGTGTAAGTCAGCTTTCCGACTTCACCCATGAGAACACCAATCCCGGCGTTGCCTTTATTGAGGACAAAGTCCCGGAGGAACTGAGGGAGTTCTCACTCAGGGCTTTGAGGGAGCACGTTACAATCGAGGAAGCCGAGAAGGTCGCGAAGGCTGCTGGAGCCGAAGTATTCAAGTTCAAGCTCGGCAGGGGCATTATAGGGGCATTGGCTTCAATCGGCTATCCTCTTGAGCGCTTCACATACGAGCTTTTGGCCTACAGGGAGCGGGGTAACTGGGGAAAGCCGCGGAAAGTCGATCAGGAGAGCGTTTTTCTGGCCGATAGGTGGAGCTATCCTTTCACCTACGACAACGTTGACCCAAACAAGCGGACAGTTCTCATAACGCCCCACGGCAAGGATCCCGTTCTGGCTGGAATCCGCGGAATTGATGCCGGGAAAGTCCTCCAGACCTTCGAGCTGGTTAGGTTTGGGGAGCCAGTCGCTTTTTATCAGCTCTACAGGACGAACCAGAACACCGACGACCACCTAACTCCGAAGAAGATTGGCGAGCTGAAGCTCTACGACAGCGCGGTTGTGAGGGGAAAGGTCGCTCGCTCATACTGGGAGAAAGGCCGGCACGTCTTCTTTGAGCTTGAGGACGAGACTGGCAAAATAAGGGTTGCTGCCTTCGAGCCGACCAGGAAGTTCAGGAACTACGTTAGGAAGCTTTTGCCGGGAGACGAGATTATCGCGGCCGGTGGTGTTAAGGAGCATGAAGGGATTTTGACGCTCAACCTCGAAAAGTTCTATCCGGTGAAGCTCGTCCCAAAAGTTGAGTACCAAAAGCCCAGGTGCCCGCGCTGTGGAGGGACGATGAAGAGCAAGGGCGATTATCTGAAGTGCAAACGCTGTGGTTATAGAATGCCGAAGAAGCTCATTCCGGTCGAAGTCCCGCGCGGGCTGGAGAGGAAGATATACGAGGTTCCGCCCGATGCGAGGAAGCATCTGTCGAGGCCCCTAGTGCTGCCGGGTGGGGAGGAGAGGATCCTGGGACTTTTGTGATCGAAAGTTTTAAAGTGATAAGTTGTTATCACATGAATCAGTTTGTGGATAGAAGAGAGGAACTTAAAGCCCTGCAGGAACATGGCTGAGAACTTTCTCGCCTTCTGGCTCCGGTTCATATATCCCAATCTCTCAGCCATCGAAGAGGGCGTCTTTGATGTTGAGGAGATTAAGAGGGATTACAGCCATTACCCGATCCAAAACATCCTTTTTGAAGATCCAAAGGGAAAGCTTGAGCTGATAGGCATCTACTCCACCGTCATTCACCTGATGAGGGAGGGCGAATTTGAAAAACTGGAAAAATTCCTGGGGGAGCTTTAACCTAAAACATCTCTCCAAGCTCGAAGACGACAAAACCCTCCTCTCTGATTTCTTCTTTGTCCTCAACGCTCCTTGCGATCAGGCCAAAAACCTCACTTTCTTCTCCGGTTCTGACGAGTTTCGCCTTCTTGGCGAGTTCCTTAAGCACCTCAAGGGCTTCCCGTTTTCTTAGATCCTTCCACTTGGCCTCGAAGAAGTAGGCCGTGCCCCTCTTAATTCCCACGAAGTCTATCTCTTCGCCCTTCCTCCACCATTTTCCGCCCCTCTCGAAGGCGAACCTCCTCCAGAGGAAGTCCTCCACAGCTTTTTCAAAAACCGGCCCCATGTAGTGGTTGAAGTTTCTCCTAACGTCCTCAAGCACTTCCCCGTAGAGCTCCCTTTCTATTCTCTCCCTGTTCGGATAGATAAAGCGGAACCAAAAGGCGAAGTAGTTGTCCGATATCTCATACCGGATGTTCCTCCTCCTTTCAGGCTCAAAGGCGGGGTGGAGCTTTTTAACGGCCCGTATCCTCGCGAGGTTGTCGAGGTAGCGCGAGACCGTTCCCCTGTCAAAGCCGGTAAAGTTAACTATCTCGCCGAAGCTCGTCTTACCGAAGGCTATCGCCTTGAGTATGGCGAAGTAGCGCGCCGGCTCCCGGAATTCCTGCCTGAGGAGAAACTCCGCCTTCATGTAGAGCGGGCTCTCCTTCCTGAGGAAGAGCCTCCCAACGTTCTCCCAGAAGGGGGCTTCATCGAACTGGTTCAGGTAGAGGGGTATCCCATCCGCAACGCCGTAAACCATCATCCACTCTCTCGGGGAATAGTGCGGCAGGAACTCCTTAATGTGCCAGTATTTCATCGGCTTAACGTCGAGCTGCATCGTTCTCCTTCCGTAGAGAGGACTTTTATGGCCGAGCAGTCGCTCCATCATTCCAATTGAAGAACCTATGAGGACGAGCTTTATCCGCGAACCCTGGAGGTAAAGGTCCCACGCCTTTTGCAGGAGCGATGGGAAAGCTGGGTTCGTGGCCACGAGATAGGGCAGCTCATCAATGACGACAATGCCTTTCCCCCTCTCCGCGAGGATTTTAAAAAGCTCAAGCCAGCCGAGGTCGGAGCGGGCTATCACTTCATCGTCGAGAAATTCCGCCACCTTCCCCCTGAACTCAGCCAGGTTCTCCCGCTCGCTTCTCTCGTCGGCAAGGAAGTAAAGGTGGGGAAAGCTCTCAACGGCTTTGAGGATAAGTGCAGTCTTTCCAACCCTCCTCCTGCCGTAGACGGCTATCAGCTCGGCTTTCTCACTTTCAAACGCCCTCCTCAATGCTTCAAGCTCACCTTTCCTGTTCAAGAATTGTTGCATCATGATTAGGCTAATCGCGTTGCAACTATTTAAGGATTTCGAAAGGCTTCTTTCCGTTGGAGGTAAAAGTTAGGTGGTGGTGTCATGTCGCTTTTGCCTTTGGCGGGAATGTTCATATTCGGAGGGAAGAAGAAAAGTCCTCTTGCTTTTGAAGGCCGCCGAGCTGACTGGAGAGAGCTTCACGTCATAGATGTTAGAAATTCCGTGTTTCTCTTTGGTGAGCTTCCTAAAAGAGACATAAACTGCTTCGTTGATTGAAATCGGAGAGATAACCAAGTCCCAATCTGAAGTCAGTATGTCTCTCGCCTTTGAAGTTAAGGATGTCGTGAAAAGAAAGTTGTAGATGATGTTGGCGTCAATGTATGTCCTCAAGACCATCAGCCTCCAGAGCGTAGTCCTCAACGGAAGCCTTTCCGAGTATTCCCATGTAGCTCAACGGGAAGTTTCTTGCGTTTTTTCTTTGATTTTAATTCAAGATAGATTCAAAGGGCTTCAATCTCAAGCTCCCTCTCAATGGCCCGTTTGGTCTCCTCACTAACCTTTCCGGGCAGTTTTACACGAAGGGTTACCTCTTCCATACTCCAACCGCTCTTAGTTTTGGGTTCATTGGATATAACCCTATCCCCTCATCACCTTCCACACCAGCAACGGGAAGACGAGCGTCGCATCTGCCCAAATCTCAACGTAGTCCGCCTTCGCCCTTATCTTGCCCCAGCTGACACCTTCGCTCGGAGGGGCACCGCTCAGAGAGCCGTCCCAGGGAATGGCAGTGGTAATGTATATCGCGTAGTCCGTTCCCCCTCTGAAGAGATTTGCGTTGATTATTGCGTGCTTCGGGAGAGAGCCGCCGAGGATTATCGAGGCGGTCTCCTTGGCGGTAACCGCTAGGTTGTTGAGCTTCACAATGTCGTTGGCTACGTCTATGATCAGTTTCCTGTCTCCGCGCTCTTCCTTGAAGAAGTAGAGCATGTCACCGATTGAGCCGTCGGTTATGGCCGGGCAGAAAATCGGGACGTTTCTCTTGTAGGCCCAGTAGATAACGCTCTTCTCCTTCTCCTTACCCAGCTTCTCGTCCATGTATCTACCGAGCTCGTGGATAAACTCGCTCGCCGTCAGGGGCCTGCCAGTTTCACGCTCCATCTCAAGAATTCTTTCGAAGAATGGAATCATGTACTTCTCAAACTCGATGTAGCGGTCATTGGGCACGAAGATGTTGCCGATTCTGTTTATGCCCTTTTCCCTGAGAAGGACATCGTTCACCTGCCAGTCGCCGAGGATGAACGGCTTTAGGGCCTTTATGAAGTCCTCCTCGATTCCTCCGGCGGTGGTTACTATGACATCAACTTTCCCCTCCTTCACGAGCCACGCAACCAGCTCTCGCAGGCCAGAAGAGACTATGTTGGAGGTGTATCCGAGGAAAACCCTGACCTCTTTCCCCTCAGCGCGCTTCTCCTCGACCTTGCGCCAGATTTCTATCGCCCTTCCGAGGTGCGTCGCCTGAAAGCCTATGCGGTGATAGTAATCGAGAACCTCTTCAAGGTTTGAAACCTCGTCCAGCCAGGGGCCTTCTATGGCCGTCCCCCCGACCTCTTCGCTCTCCTTGAGAACGATATCTTTTGGCCCGGTCATGATTTCAGGTTTGAAGGGGGGCGTATAAAGTTTTGGGAAAGTTTTTATTATCCAGCGAGCACCCTTAACCATGGGCATGATGACAGATCTGAATGACCTCCGCGTTCTCGTTACTGCATCATCCCGGGGAATAGGCTTCAACGTGGCGAGGGAGCTATTGAAGAGAAACGCGAGGGTCGTTATAAGCTCCAGAAACGAAGAGAACCTGAAAAAAGCCCTGGAGAGACTCTCGGGATATGGAGAGGTCTATGGTGTGGTTGCGGACCTCGGAAAACAGGAGGACATAGAAAACTTGGTCTCAAAGGCCTGGGGTGCACTCGATGGGGTTGATGCCCTCGTCTGGAACGCACCCAATGTCTCCTGCGAGCCCTGTTTGCTTCATGAGACCGACTATGGGGACTGGCTGGAGGCGGCGAAGCTTCACTCGATCGCTCCGGGTTATCTAACAACGCTCCTCGTCCGGGCGTGGCTGGAAGAAAAGAGGAAGGGTGTTCTCGTCTACCTCAACTCTGTCTCGATAAAGGAGCCGATGCCGCCGCTGGTTCTGGCGGACGTTACGAGGGCGGGGCTGGTTCAGCTCGCCAAAAGCGTTTCGAGAACCTACGGGAAGAGAGGGATAAGGGCTTACTCTGTTTTACTCGGCAGCTTTGACACGCCGGGCGCGAGGGAGAACCTCGGTAGAATCGCCGACGAAAGGGGAGAGTCCTTTGAGGAGACCTGGGAGCGCGAGGTTTTGAACAGAACGCCCCTCCACAGGACAGGAAGATGGGAAGAACTCGGCTCCCTGATAGCTTTTCTCCTGAGCGGGGAAGCGGAGTACATGCTCGGCTCGACCGTTGTAATAGATGGCTCGATGACGAGGAGCGTTCATCTATGAGCTGCCGGGACAGCAGACAGCCACCTTAAAATGCTCCAAGAGGAAATGAGAAAAGAAGGGCATCACATGCCCATGTCCATGCCGCCCATTCCGCCCATACCGCCGGGCATGCCTCCGCCCTGACCGCCTTCGGGCTTGCTTATCTTTGCCGCAATAACGTCGTCTATGCGGAGTATCATCACGGCGGCCTCGCTGGCGCTCTTGATGGCCTGCTTCTTGACGCGGAGAGGCTCGATGATACCCTTGGCGAGCATGTCGGCGGGTTCGCCGGCGAAGACGTCTATGCCTATCGCAACTCCCCTGTTCTTGTGCTCGCTGATTGCCTTGACGAGCATCTCAACGGTGTCGAGACCTGCGTTCTCCGCTAAGGTTTTCGGGATTATCTTGAGGGCCTCCGCGAAGTTCTCTATTGCAAGGGCCTCCTTGCCGCCGACCTCCTTGGCAAACTCGTCCAGCTTGATGCTGAGCTCTATCTCGCCAGCACCGCCGGCGGGAAGAACTGCACCGTCCTCCATGACATCCTTGGTGACCTTGATGGCGTCCTCAAGGGCCCTCTCAACCTCGTCGACCACGTGCTCGGTGCCGCCTCTGACGAGTATCGTTACGGCCTTCGGGTTCCTGCAGCCTTCGACGAATATCATGCTCTCGCCGGCAATCTTGCGCTCCTCAACGACCTCTGCATATCCGAGGTCCTCCGGGGTCAGGTCCTTAACGTTGGTAACGACCTTTGCACCCGTTGCCTTGGCGAGCTTCTCCATGTCGCTCTTCTTGACGCGCCTGACTGCTAAAATGCCTGCCTTGGCCAGGTAGTGCTGCGCTAAATCATCGATGCCCTTCTGGACGAAGAGAACGTTTGCACCGGTCGCTGCGATCTGGTCGACCATCTCCTTGAGCATTTTCTCCTCCTGCTCAAGGAATGAATAGAGCTGATCCGGGCTGGTGATGTTTATTTTTGCATCTGTTTCCGTCTTCTTGACCTCAAGGGCATCGTTTATGAGTGCTATCTTGGCGTTCTCGACCCTCTTCGGCATCCGCGGGTGGACCCTTTCCTTGTCAATTACAACACCACGGACGAGCTCGCTCTCCTCGACGCTCTCACCGGCCTTCTTCTCAATCTTGATGTTGTCGATGTCAACAACGAACTTCCCGTCCTTCTTCTCGGCGACCTGCTTGACGGCCTCAACCGCGAGCTTTGCAAAGAGCTCCTTGTGGCTCTCGGCGTTCTTGCCAGTGATTGAGGTCATGGCTATCTTCATGAGGGTATCCTCGTCGTCGGGAGTAACCTCTATGGCGATTCCGTCGAGTATCTCCTGGGCCTTCTCTGCCGCCATTGTGTAACCCTTGACTATGATGCTCGGGTGGATGTTCTGGTCGAGGAGCTCCTCGGCCTTCCTGAGGAGCTCGCCGGCGATAACAACTGCCGTTGTAGTACCATCGCCAGCCTCCTTGTCCTGAGTCTTGGCAACCTCAACCATCATCTTAGCAGCAGGGTGCTGAAGGTCTATCCTGTCGAGAATCGTGGCTCCATCGTTGGTGACAACGACGTCACCGAGGCTGTCGACGAGCATTTTATCCATTCCCTTCGGGCCGAGTGTTGTTCTAACCGTCTCGGCTATAATCCTTGCAGCTAGGATGTTTAACCTCTGGGCGTCCCTTCCGACGTACCTCTGGGTTCCTTCAGGCAGAATAACAACAGGCTGTCCGCTTAACTGTGCCATTTTACATTCCTCCTTGTATTTAACGGATGCGGTTCGTTAGTGCTATATAAAAAGCTTTGGGTCAAAAATTTCAAAGAAATATAATTTTTTTGAATATATGGCAGAAGATAGGGGCGAAAATTATGGAAAGGGCTAAAACCATTGCGGACGGATAAGACTCAGGGCATGAACCTGCGAATGCGGAGAGGTGATTCCATGGAGCTTATAAAACAGGGGGCCGAGGCCAAGATATATCTGGCGAACTTTGAGGAATTCTTCGGAGTAAACCTCCTCCCGGGAGAGAAAGTTGTGGTAAAGCACCGGATTCCGAAGCGCTACAGGATAAAGGAGATAGACGTCAAGCTGAGGAAGGAGAGAACCGTTAGAGAAGCGAGGGTTCTGCATCGTGCCAAGGAGTTCGGTGTGAACTGCCCCTACGTCTATGAGGTTGATATGAAGGACATGAAGATAGCCATGGAGTTCATAGACGGAGAGCGTTTGAAGGAACTTCTGGAGAGACTGCCGATGGAGGAGAGGCTTAGGCTGTGCAGGGATATTGGGAGGCAGATCGGAAGGCTCCACGAAGCGGGCATAGTCCATGGCGATCTGACAACGAGCAACATGATACTCCGCGAAGGAAGGGTCTACCTGATAGACTTTGGTTTGGCTGACTTTGACTCAACGCTCGAAGCGAGGGGCGTTGACCTGCACCTCCTCAAGCGCGCCATGGAGAGCACCCACTACACATGGTTTGAGAGGGGCTTTGAGGCCGTTCTGGAAGGCTACGCCGAGGTCAGGGGCGAGAAAGCCAGGAAAGAAATCGAGGAAAAAATCGAGGAGATAGAAAGCCGCGGTAGGTACAGGGAGAGGAGCTGGGTGGGATAGGCTCAGTAGATCAGGCCAAAAAGGAAGAGTGGAATCCGGCTGTTTCCGGTTAGTAGTCCATCCACGGCTGTGTAATCCTGCTTCTGGTACCTCCTCTTTCTCTCCCCGCCAACTTCTATTACCCAGTCACCAACTTTAAAGTCCGCAGTCTTTTCGCCCCGCTTCCCCTTTAGGTAGCATGGCTCGGTAACCCATCTTAAATGGTTTATGAAGAACTCTTCCCTCAAAGCACCCAGGTGAACATTAAAACCCTTTTTGGCAAAGAACATCCTGAGGGGAACGGTAAGGTAGAGTTTCGGTTCCTTTCTAACATTATCACAAGGCTGGAGGGCGTATATCAGCCCCGCCTTGGATAGATCATCCACGAGCCTTATAGCCATGTTCTTTGAAACTCCGAGTTCCCTGGCTATCGAGGAATAATTGACCTCAAATGGGGCCGATTTGGCCACAAGATAAAGCAGACGATACGCATCGGTCTCGTACTTCACGTTGATTTCCCTCAGAGCAGATAGGTCTTCAAGTATGACCCTCCTAATGGAGTTTTCAAGGGCATCGTAAAATCCGCTCTCTGGATAAAGTACCCCTCCCCTCTCCATGTATTCTCGCCAGAGGACGTGAAGTTCCATGTACATATTTGTAAGGTCAAACGGCTTGGAAATCACTTCTTCCAGCCGGTGGATCGGAACCTCCATGCCCTTTCGTATGTTCAGCCACTCCCTAAAAGATGTTGGCGGGAGTTCCCTGAGCACGACCCTGCGGGACAGATCCGCTCCTGAGTGTAGGATATCAATGGTGGATGAGCCGGAAAAAAATATTCTAACCTCGTGCTCGTCATATAGAGTTTTTAGATCTTCTGCCCAGCCAGGTTTTCTATGGATTTCGTCTATAAAAATATTCCTGTATCCCAGGGTGGAGAAGGCTTTGACAACCTCATAGAGAGAGAAAGGTTTTATAAGCGTGGAATCTGCCGAGAAGTATAGGCTTTTACTCGTTTCCATGGCAAACTGGAGCATTAGAACAGTTTTACCAACTCCTCTGAGCCCTTTGATGCCGATGTAGTATTCTTCATCTATCCTTCTGAGCTCCGGGTAAATGAAACGCTTCTTTGGAAATTTCCTTGCCCATGCCATCAACCGCCTGCTCGTTGCCACGAGGGAGGTCGATATTCTGTCTTCCATGGTGCCTACTACGCATCGGTTATTTATAAATCTTGTCCTCACACGAGGACGATATGCATGCATTTCGTCACTGTGAGGGGACAAAATGTGGAATTCATCCCTGCCTGAATGCTCTCAGAACCCTCTCGAATATCTCCCTCTCCTTCCCGCGCTTTCTCCTTGCGAGGCTTTCGACGATGAGCTCCGGGGTACTTCTCCCGAGCTTTCCGAAGACCGGCTGCCTGTCCACGATGAGGTTGAGGTTCTCGTCAAGGCCTTTGGCCTCTATTCCATCAACTCTCGCAAAGGGAAGCTCCTTCCTGAGGTCCTCCCCCAGGTGCGATACTATGACAACGTAAAAACCTTTTTCATGAGCTATCTTCAAAAGTTCGCCGATTATCCTGACAGCCGCGCCGGGCTCGGTTATGGCCTCGAACTCGTCTATGAGGATGAGCTTTCTGCCCTCCCGGCGGAGAGCTCTCACAAAGGAGCGGAGGGCCGTCTCAAAGGCCCCTGCTCCGTAGGCGCTCCTCTTCCTCCTGAAGAAGAAAACCTCCTCCAGGGGCTCGACCCAGGCCTTCTCGGCGGGAACTGGAAATCCCATGTGGGCGAGAAGGGTTATCTGCGTTATAAGCTCCAACAGACTTGTCTTTCCACCGCTGTTGGCACCGGTTAGAATGACAACCCTCTCGCCGTGAATATTGCCAGCGTTTGGAGCTGAGAACCCTTCAGGGAGGGTTCCAATGGAGTAGCTGACCGGCTGCGGGGTTTCTATGAAGAGGTGCCGCCCGTTGACGAAGGCTATTCCGCCCTTCCAGAGCTCTGGGAAGGAAAAGCCTTCGGTGAAGTCCTTCACCGCCAGCAGGAAGTCCAGCTCGTGAACCCGGACGAGTTCCTCCTTGAGCTTTGGAAGGAGGGGCATGATCCCCTCAAGCACCTCCCTGCTCTTCAGGTAAATCTCGACTCTGAGTTCCCTTTCAAGCTCTTCACGGAGCAGCTCCACCCTCTCCGGGGGTACGGTCACCGGATACAGCTCCTCCCGGGAGAAGAGCTCGACGGTGATACCGAGCTTTTCGCTCAGCTCGTTCTCGGTTTCGTTAATTAGATCAAGAATCTCGCCCTCGACCTCGCCGAAGTGCCTGAATATGGCCTCGTAGTTCCCGGCCTTCAGCTCCCCGAGGAAGTCGAGCAATTCCTTTCCGCTCAGCGTCAGGCTGAACTTCTCAAGCTTTCCCGCTATTGCCCCGTTAAGCTCGCGCTCCTTCTCCGCAACCAGTTCCTCCAGACCATCGAGGAGCTTCCCCCTTTCCATGACCTCCCCAAGTTCGTTCAGCTCACGGAGGATTTCTGAGGAAACGCTGCCCTCCCCGGTTAGCTCGCCGATCCTGGCAAGGGCATCGAGGGTTCCCCGGTTTTCCCACAGGGGCATTATGTAGAGCTCGGGGGCGATCTGCGAGGGCGTTAGCTCAACATCAATTCCATAGCCGACCGTACTCAGCACGAGGGGGTAGCCCTCGGCATCCTCCGGATCCGCCGAAACCTCACACAGTCCCAGGTTCTGGACCCTCTCAAACTCGCCTTCATCAACTATGAGAATCCTGTCGTGGAGGTAGTCTCGGCGGAACTTTATCGGCTTAACCTTAGCTATCCACTCCCTCAGCTCGGGGCGGATTTTGGGGAGCTTCTCTCTAAGGTAGCCCTGCCTGCGGAGAATTTCCTCTTCCTCGACGGTGGGTTCAAACCTCTCAAGGAGGGAAGAGCTCCGGGGGAGGACTAACCTCTTCCTTATCTCCTCCCCAATTGAGCGGTATATCGCTTTAGCCTCGGGGTTCAGCTTGAGCGTCATCGTTGAAAGAATGTGAAAAGGGCTAAAAAAGTTACCTGCTGCTGCCGGTGTGAGTGGCCTTCACCTTCTCCACAACGTGAATGCTCTCTATCCCTGTGAAGGGATACTGGCCGTGTTCATCCTTCTCCACAGCTTTAACCATGTCCCATATCGTCAGTAAAGCCACGGTTACACCTGTTAGAGCCTCCATCTCGACGCCTGTCTTGTAATATGCCCTAACCTCACAGGTCGCCTCGATGTAGTCCTCGCCGAAGTCGAAGGTTATGTCAACGCCCGTGAGAGGTATCGGGTGGCAGAGTGGTATGAGTTCCGGGGTTTTCTTGACGGCCAGTATTCCTGCGATCTGAGCTGTAGCTATAACGTTGCCCTTCTTGGTCTTTCCGGCCTTTATGAGCTCTATCGTCTCGGGTTTCAGTCTTATCCGCCCCTTTGCTACCGCCTTCCTGTAAACGACGTCTTTGTGCCCGACCTCGACCATCTTGACGCCCTTCTCATCGACGTGTGTGAGTTCCTTCATCGTGAAGCCCCCGCTTTGAATAAAAGAAGGGATCAGCCCTTGGCAACGCCCATCGGGCGCATCCTTGCCACGAGATTCGCTATGCCCGCTTGATGGACGACATTGACGACGTTGTCGACGCTCTTGTATGCACCGGGTGCCTCTTCAGCCACAACCCTGAGCGATGCCGCGCGGATGTAGATACCCCTCTTCATGAGGTCGTTTCTCAGTCTGTCGCCGCGGTACTGCCTCGTTGCGGCTTTTCTGCTCATCAGCCTTCCCGCACCGTGGCACGTTGAGCCGAAGGCCTCTCTCATTGATCCCTCCGTACCGGCCAGAACATAGCTCGCGGTTCCCATTGAGCCCGGAATCAGGACGGGCTGGCCGACGTCGCGATACGCTCTGGGAACGTCCGGATGTCCCGGCGGAAAAGCCCTCGTCGCTCCCTTCCTGTGGACGACCACCTTAATCCTCCGCCCATCCACCTCGTGCTCCTCAAGCTTGGCTATGTTGTGGGCGACATCGTAAACGATGCTCATCTCCATGTCCTCCGCTTTTCTCTTAAAGACCTCTTCAAAGCTCTCCCTGATCCAGTGGACTATCATCTGCCTGTTTGCCCAGGCGAAGTTTGCCGCCGCTTTCATCGCGCTGAAATATCTCTGCCCCTCTTCGCTCTGGAATGGAACGCTCACAAGCTCACGGTCCGGCCAGGGGACGCGGTATCTCCTTGCAGCCTTCTCCATTATCCTCAGGTAATCGCTCGCAACCTGATGGCCCAATCCCCTGCTCCCCGTGTGCTCCATCACAACGACCTGCCCCTCGAAGAGGCCATATGCTTTAGCTATTTTCTCGTCGAAGATCTTGTCAACGACCTGAACCTCAAGGAAGTGGTTTCCGGAGCCGAGGGAGCCGAGCTGTGGTGCTCCCCTCTGCTTGGCCTTCTGGCTGACCGCATCCGGGTCTGCCCCCTCCATCCTTCCGCCTTCTTCAAGGTGCTCAAGGTCTTCCTTCCAGCCGTAGCCGTTGTCAACGGCCCACTTTGCACCGTCCGCTAAGACGTCATCGAGCTGACTCCAGTGGAGCCTCACGCGGCCTTTGCTGCCGAGGCCACTTGGAACGTTTTTGAAGAGCGTATCGACGAGTTCCTTTATCTTCGGTCTCACTTCTTTCTCAGTAAGGTTGGTTCGGATTAGCCTGACGCCGCAGTTGTGGACAACTACGCCATTGGTTATGAAGTTGTGGGCACTGTGGTAGACGCCGATATCGTAGAACCTGTTGTAGCTCGGCTTAACTCTCTCGACCTTAACGACCCTTTCCGAGACGAAGCCGCCCTCGTAGCCCCTCTCGTGTGCGAACTCCTCAAACGTCGGGAAGTCTTTCGGAACGCGGGGTTCTTTATCACCTTCATAGACCGCTCTCTCAACGAAGCGCCTGTTCACGGTGTCTTTGACCCTGAGATAAGCAAGCTCAATACTTCTTGTTTCCCCGTAAACCTTCCTTGCGGTTTCAGCGGCTTTCTTTCTCCTGGCCTTGGCGTGCCCCTTTAAGAGGAGGTACGCGTAGGCGATCAGACCTTTTGCCTTCTTTTCAAGGTCATACTCGTAGTTTATCCTACCGAGGAAGTTTCTAACGCTCTCCTCACCAACGAGGGCGAGCCTGTATGTGATGCCCTTCTTTGACTTAACTGGGTATACTGTTGTTCTAACGCCGAACTCGGCAAGAAGCTTTGCTACATCTCCCATGAACTTCCTAAGGCTTTCCTCAAGCTCTTCGACCTTTGACTGGGTAAGGTTTATGGGCAATGGAGTAACGCCTTTGAACTCAACTATACTGCCGTCAGCCGCGAACAGTCCCGCCAGGAAGTTCCTCTTTATCCAGAGCGGGGCTTCCTTAATCCACTCCGGAATGGTATAAGGCTTCTCGGCCTTCCTGCCCCTCGGCATGCCGAGCTTCTCCATGAGGAAGGCAAAGCTCCTAGAAGTTATCCTTAGCTCGGCGGAGATGCTTTCTCCCTCGTATTCGCCGCTGACAGTCTCAATGTGATAGTTCCTCTCGCGCACGTAGAGGCTGGCGTTTATGCCGAGTCTCTCAAGATCCTTCCTGAGCTCCCTGAGAGTCCTTTCCTTCCCGTAGAAGCTGAGGTAAAGCCTTCCGTCCATCTCACCGAGGTGACCGTCACCAAGGGCAAAGCCAAGGATTCTCGCGAGGGTTCCAAGCCTTGGATCCTCCCAGCGGAGCGGTAGAAGACCCTTCCCCTTCAGGAACATTATCACCTGTTTATCTAAACCGTCAAAGTCCTTTTCATCAAGGAGAACGCCCTTTCTCTCCTCGAACTCAACGCCCTCGAAGGGATAGACGATGACCATGTCCCCCTCTCTGACGTTCCTAAGGTAAACGTAGCCCTCTGGTGTCAAAACAGGATGGTCCTTACTGCCCTCGATAACCTTTCCAGACTCGGTAACGATTCTCACGGCGAACTCTTCAGGCTCAACTTCCCTCTCTGCCACGAAGGCCACTCTTGAAAAATCGTTGTGGCCCTCATCGATGTTGTAAACCCTTAACCCCTGAAGTTTGAACTTCTCCGGCATTTCCTCAACTTTAACCCAGTATCCGTGCTCTGTGAGAACCTTTGAGCCCGGAGCAAGGCAGTTGATGTCGTAGCCCACTCCTCCGGGGCTTATTATTCCCTCTCTGGCATCAAACGCTGCAACACCGCCAATCGGGAAGCCATAGCCCTGATGGCCATCCGGCATGACTATCGAGTACCTATATATTCCCGGGAGCATGGCAACGTTTGCCGCCTGCTCAAGCGTTCTATCCGAGCGCATCTTCTCTATCAGAACATCATCCGCATAAACCCTGCCCGGAACCCTCATCCTCCTGTCGAACTTCGGGATCTCCCACCGTATCCTGTCTATTCTCTTCAGCGGAACCATCCTCTCACCCCATCTTAGATTACCCTGAAGTTATTTAAAGCTTAACTCGGTCACTCAAGTCTCAGCCTCCTCTCCTTCGGGATGTAGTTGTGCACCCTGCCTCCCCTCAACTTACCCGTTCCGAGGTAGTAACTTCCCCACTTCAGGATAACCCACCCCTCCAGCTCTGCATCAACCTCGATGTCCTCCCCGCTCAGGTAGCGCCTCGCCCTCTCGTCGTCGAGCTCGACGACGTTCTTGGTCGCTTTTGGCCCAACGAGAAAAGAGCCCTCTATGCTCAGCCTTATCCCATCCGCTTCGATCCTCCCGAAGTATATTCCCCTGTCCGTCCTGACTTTGGGGTCAAATCCGCATGGCCGGTATGCGTATATCTTCCTGCTTCCCCGGATTTCATAAATCAGCCCGGGGGCATGGCCAAACTGCTCTATCAAAGCCCTTCTCACGGTTTCACTATCTTCGCCACGAAGAAGGCCTCGCTGTCGTTGTCCTGCGGGTGCAGCCTGAGGCATTTGCTCACCTCCTCCGAGTATTTCCTATCCTCAAACTCAAGAACAGGCTCGCTTGATTTTAGGGGAAGCCGAATCCGCTCAATCTCCGCGTCCGTTTTCCTCAGGAGGTAATCCACCACCTCCTCATTTTCAATCGGGTCAATCGTGCATGTCGAATAAACCAGAACCCCTCCGGCTTTTAATGCCCTGTAAGCGGCAAGAATCAGTCTTTTCTGAATGTTTGAGTATCTCAGGGCGGTTTTAAGCTGCCACTCCCTCAGGAACCTGAAGCTCTTCCTCACCATTCCGACGCTTGAGCATGGCGCATCGAGGAGAATCCTGTCAAAGGTGTTCTCGAACCTCCCGAAGTAGCGGCCATCCTTTATCGTGACCCTCGCATTCAGCACCCCCATCCTGTTAAGGTTTGCTATGAGGACATTTACGCGTCCCTTCTTCATGTCATTTGCAATCAGGCAGCCTTCGTTCTCCATGTACTGGGCAATCTGTGTTGTTTTTGCTCCCGGAGCGGCCGCCATGTCAAGAATAAGCTCCCCGGGCTTCGGGTCGAGGACAACGGGGGGAATCATTGAGCTCGCCTCCTGGCCGAAGATTAAGCCGAGGCTGTGCTCCGGAACCTTCGCAAGGTTGTCAGCGTTGATGAAGAACCCCTCGCGCACCCATGGCACCTGTTCGAGCTCAAACTCCTCCTTAAGCCTCTCAACGACCACCTCAAGCGGTGCTTTGAGGGTGTTGACCCTTATGCTCTGCCTCAGTGGCTTCAGCATGAACTCCCAGAACTCATCGGAATCATCGATGCCGGAGTAGCGCTCGTAAAAAGCGGGATTGGTCTCCTTTACCCTGTCCCTCGCGCTCATGGGACCACCTCAGATGTCCGGCACCAGCTGCGCCATCCATTTCCCGTCCGGCAGCTGCTCAATCTTCATATCATGGTAGGTTATCGCCTTCACCTCTTCCTTCGGCCCGTGCTTCTCGTAATCCAAAGGTTCTCCGCAGGCTTTTGCCTTAAGTCTGTAGCCATCAGGAGTTTTCTCAATTCTAACCTCAAAGTCAGAGAACACGACTCCCTCTGTATCGTGAAGGATTAAAAGCTCCTCAAGGAAGCTGTAGAGGAGCGCCATCAGGTCTTCGCCCTCTGCCTCAACCTCACGGCATTCTTTACCCTCAACCTTTCTCACATCAACCATCACATCAAAGAGAGCCACTGCAACGTTCTCAAAGGCTTCCTCAAGCGTTTCTCCGTACCCCCTTATACCGACGTCAGCGGTGTGCTCGTAGTGCTCCCAGGTTCTCATGCTCTCATACCTCCAAACATACTCCCGCTACAGCAGGATGGACTTTAACCCCTCTTTGGTGGCTATTTTGTGGAGCCTCCTATCTGCGGTCTGACCTCCTCCCCCCTGAAGGGCGAGGGTTCCAACGAAGAACCCCCTAACCTAAAGGCGGGGAGGTTTGAGGGGTTCTCATCAGGGCAACCCTTGAAAAGGGTTCTTTGAACCCCTCGGGCTCGGTCTTGAGCCAGTTACCCCTCCTCTGAGCGTAAAGACCGCTCAGATTTGGAGTTATGGTTTTCACCTTACGCAAAATGTTAAACGCTCCAACGAGGTCAGCGTTAAAGATAAGCCCTGTCGCGGGACACTTAAATAATCCACGAACAAATCTTGCCCCTTCGTGGGGCTTCCCGCAGACGGGGCAAAGCTTTGAAGTAAAAGCCTCTCCAACAACCACAACGCTAATACCATACTCCTCCGCCACTTCCTTCAAGCGTTTAATTACGTGATTGAACCGCCACACGCGGGAAAGCAGAAAATTCTGCTTTTTGCCCTTATCAGAGCCTCTCGCTATTCCTTTTGGGTAGCCAACCACAATCCTGCTAACACCGAGTTCATAAAGCCTTTTAACAGTTTGTCTAACTGCCGTGTTGATGTAATGCTTCGCTTGCAATTTGGCTTTAGCGTGCATTCTTCTGAGTTTCCTGCTCCTCTTAGCTCCGGACTTGTTGAGTTTTGACTGGTAATCAGCTATTCTTTTCTGCCAGTAGAAGTCAATGCTCTTTAAAGGCCTCCCGTTCACGAGGAAGCTCTGGCCGTTTTCAACGTAAACAGCCATCAAATTGTTCACACCCAAATCAATCCCTGCGAAAAGGCTTCCTTTCGGTTGCCTTGGAACGCTCACCCATTCTCCACCCTCAAGTTTCTCCTCAACCGTAATGTTGATGTGGGCGTACCACTTCCGCTTTACGGGGTCGTAAGTGATTTCTGACCTTCCTTGTTTCCCCTTCAAGTGTATTCTGCCCTTAAACTGGATTTCCAGGCGTTTAAACTTTCCAAGGCCTTTTAGAATTAGTTTGTTCCCTTCAATCTTATACTGGTCGTTTCTGAGAATGATTAAGGGTCTTCTCCTCCCGTCTTCCTTCAGGTAGTTGGGTGGTTTCGGTTTCAGCCAGGATGGGAGTTTATCGTTCCGCTTCTTTTTCAATAGAGAGAAGAATGAACGCCAGCTTTCAGCGTTCTTCCTGCAAATTTGCTGAACTGTGGCAGAGCCGATTTCCCCCTTAAATTCTCCATAAACTGTTTTTTCTGTGCCGTTAAAGTCCACGATTTGTTCTTTGAAGAATTGTTGTCTCCTTAAATAATTCACCCGATTCCAGACTTTAGCCCCAAGGTCGGTTAGCTGGAAGAGGATTTTTTCTTGTTCTTTAGAGGGTTGGAGTTTAACGGTTACCGTTCGCTTCATTTCAGATTATGGTATGAATTTTAGGCTTTAAAAGAGTGTCGCTTTCCTGCTTGAAGTCCCGTTGGGCTGTAAAACTCATCGGCCGATTCGTACTTGGCCGAAACAATCTGAAGTGCATCCGCCTGATAGATGTGGTGCCTCTCTATAATTTCCCATGCGTGCGCGAGGAGCATTGAGTGGACGGGTACAATCTCAAGGACGCCGAGCGTCGAGAGCCTCTTGACATCGGCAAGAAGCGCTCTCCGTATGAAGTCGTGGGTTTTATCATCGAGCTCTCCTCTCTGCTTTTTTCTGTCAAATACGCCGAGTACCTCTCCAACGTTCCAGAGGCTCGTTATGAGCTTAACTTCGCCGCTGTAGGCCTTTTTGTACATCCCCTTGACGGAGTCACTTCCAATCTCCTCCACGTAGCGCTTGATAAGTGCGCTACTGTCCAAGTAAACCTTTCTCACGCTCATCCCTCATCTCCCTCACTATCTCGGACGCGGGCTTTCCTCCGGCCTTAACGGGCTCGAACCATATGGGAATATCCGAGTCATCAACGTTTATCAGCTCCCTGACGATGTAGTTCCTTATGGCTTCCTCCAGCAGTTTGCTAACCTCGCTCCCCTCTCGAACAGCCAGTTCCTTGAACTCCTTCCAAAGCTCTTCGTCCAGGTAAACGCTCGTCTTAACCTTTCCCATGTCACCACCGTTAGGTAATTACCGATGTAGGTATATAACGCTATCGAAACCGTTAATTAGAAGGTAGCCCAACCCTTCAGCGGTGGTAGCATGAGGGAGATAACACCCAGGAAGATACTTGAAATGAAGGGGAAGGAAAAGATAGCGATGGTAACCGCTTACGATTATCCGTCGGCCCTTATAGCCGATAAAGCCGGGATGGACATCATTTTCATCGGGGATTCCCTCGGGATGGTCGTTTATGGTGAACCCAATACATTGAACGTCACGATGGAGCAGATGGTCTTCCACACGAGGGCCGTTGCAAGGGCCGTCAGGAGGGGGCTTGTCCTGGCAGACATGCCATTCGGGAGCTATGAGGTGAGCGTTGAGGAGGGCATCGAAAATGCTATGAAACTTATACGGGCGGGAGCTGATGCCGTCAAGATTGAAGGGGGTTATGACCACAGGAAGCTCGTGAGAAAACTCGTCAGAATGGGGATTCCCGTCATGGGACACACGGGTTTAACACCGCAGCGCTATTTGAGGCTCGGGGGCTACAGGCTGATGGGTGAGACCGAGGATGAAATCGAGGAGATTCTCAGGGATGCCAGGGCTCTGGAGAAGGCGGGGGCGTTTGCGCTTGTGCTCGAATTCACGCTCTCCGACGTGGCGAGGCTCGTGACGGAGGAGGTCTCAATCCCGACGATCGGGATAGGCTCCGGGCCCTACGTTGACGGGCAGGTTCTCGTCTGGCACGACCTCCTCGGAGTTTATGAGAGCACCCCGCCCTTTGTGAAGAGATACGCAAACCTGAGGAGCATGATTCAGCTCGCCCTTGAGGAGTATCGGGGCGATGTGAAGGAGGGCAGATTCCCGGGGAAGGAGCACTTCTGGGAGTTTCTCGACAAGGAGGAGTTTGAGAAAAAGAAGAAAATCGCACTCCAGAGATTCAGAAACGGCGAGGATGATTGAATGCTGAAGGGACGGAGGATAACCCTAATAATCCCGGCCTACAACGAGGCCCGGAGGATAGGCAAAGTCCTTTCGAAAATTCCGGATTTCGTGGATGAGGTCATCGTCGTAGACGACGGGAGCACCGACGGCACCTCTGAGGTTGCGGAGGGGTACGGCGTCAGGGTGATCAGGCTGGAGCGGAACTGCGGCAAGGGCTGTGCAATGAGGGCAGGCGTAAGAAGCGCGCAGGGGGATGTGATTGTCTTCATGGACGCAGATGGCCAGCACAGGCCGGAGGAGATAATAAAGCTCGTGGAGCCGATAGTGAACGGGGAGGCGGATTTTGTAATCGGAGCCCGGAAGATGGAGGTTCAGGGAAAGAGGCCGCTTCAGAGGAGGCTGAGCAACATAATCACAACGAGGCTTCTGAGGCTGAAGCTTGGAACCCATGTCTACGACACCCAGAGCGGGTTCAGGGCGGTGCGCCGGGAGTTCATGCCGGATATAGAGACCGAACGCTACGAGGTCGAGACGGAGGTACTCATAAAAGCCGTCAGGAAGGGCGCGAGGATCAGGGAGGTGCCGGTTTCGATGATTTACGGTGTTGAAACCGGGCACTTCAGGCTTGAGGATGTATTCCGCTTTCTGTGGGCCCTGCTCAGGTTTTAATTTTTAATTTTATAGCATCCAATCAGCTTTTTACATTTTTTGAAAGCCTCGCCCCTCAGGGCGGGGAGGAAGTCAGTTTCCTCCTGCGCTGAACGTTTCCGACCATTGGCCTGCTCACGTTTTGATCTCACTTTTTACCCCCGCCGCTCCGAGGGTTCCGAGGGTTATCAGGAGGAAGCCCGCTGCGTGGTATGCCGTGAAGCTCTCCCCGAGGAGTATACCGAGTGCTATGGCCACGGCAGGGGCGGGGGTTATTATGGCCGTCGCCTTTGAGAGGTTTATGAGCTTTATTGATCTGTACCATATCACCTGACCGAGTGCTATGATGGCCCCTTCCGCCAGGGCGAGCTTTGAGAATTCCATTCCGGTTAAAAGGGCTGGCGGCAGAAGGAGCAGAAAGCCGAAGGTGTTCCTCAGCGCGGCTATTGTGTAGGGGCTGTAGGGGAGGCGCTTGGCTATGACGTGCGAGCTCTGCCAGAACAGAGGGACGAGAAGGAGAAGGACATCACCCAGGTGGGCCTCGACGGCCTTTCCCTGCGTTATAACCAGCGTCAGGCCTGTGAGGATTATCGCGGCATATGAGATGAGTCTTCTCGTGATTCTCTCTCTGAGGAAGAGCCATGAGAGCAGGAAGGAAAAGAGGACCTCGCTCCTCGTTATCAGGGAGGCGTTTATGGCGGTGCTGAGACGGGCGCCGTAGGAGTAGGAGAGATATGCCATTGACGTTCCGAAGAACCCCATCAGAACGGCTTTTTTCAGGTGCCGTGGCTTTTCCGCGATTTCCTTCCAGCCCGGGCCGGCCAATATGAGGGGCCAGAGGATAAGTGAGGCGAAGAAAGCCGAGAACGTCGCAAAACTTACGGGATTTGACGGATTTGCCTTTATAACGACCGGCTCAAGACCGTAGAGGAATGCTCCGGCAACCGCCAAAAGAGTTCCGAGGGTCTCACGGTTCATAATGCCCCTTACGTTCTGAGGGGTTATAAAATTGATGCCTTCCCGATCATGAACTGCTTCATGTGATATGCACAGGGAGATATGCAAACAGATAAAACGCAGCGGCATGGGAAAACTGGGAAACATGGGTTTAATTATGTAAAGTTTAAATAACAGAAAGGTTTATATCCTTTCACCACGGATTATGTTCATCTTACCGCAAACGGTGGGGGTCATGAGGTTTTTGATCCGCTTTAGTAACGGGGGCGGTGAATTCGAGGTTCCCTACAATCACCTGCATTACCTGCAGGGCTTGATTTACAGGAGGATTCAGAGGGCGGATCCCGAACTCAGCATTACCCTCCACCGCCCGAAGGTTCCGAAGCTCTTCACGTTCTCACTCTTCATGGCGGAGAAGAGAAGGACGCTTAAGGGAAAGCCCTACTTCCTCGGGAGCGGTGCCGGCTTCTTCTACTTCTCAACGCCCGTTCCGGAGATAGCGGAGGCGTTCATAGGCGGCCTTCTGCAGGAGCCGGAGGTGGAGCTCTGGGGCGAGAGGTTCCACGTGGAGAGCGTTAAAGCCCTTCCGGAGCCCAGCTCATTCAGCGGGAAAACATACTCCACGCTCTCTCCAATAGCGGTGACGACCCTAAAGCCTCGGTTCGGGAAGCTCAAGCACTATGATTTGAGCCCCGGTGAGAGGGAGTTCTATGAAAACCTGAGGGAGAACCTCATGGAGAAGTACATCCTCCTGCACGGCAAAAAGCCCCCGGAGGACTTTGAGATCAAGGTGCTAAACGCCAGGTCAAAGCGCCTCCAGGTGAAGCCGGGAATTTACCAGATCGCCTGGCACCTCGTGTTTAAGGCTTACGGGGATGAGGAGCTTTTGAGGGTAGGTTATCAGGCCGGCTTCGGGGAGAAGAACTCTTTGGGATTCGGGATGGTGAAGGTTGATGGGAGGAGAAGAACTTAGATTTACCGGAAACTGGTTCATTGATGCAGGTATTTTGGGGTTTGTTAATTTGATGGAAGAAGTCTACGGCTGGGACTTAGAGGAGCTTCAGAGGCGTATCAAAGAAGAGCCAGAGAAGGTCTATTATGGATATTTTCCGCTGGCTTACATATTCAGAAGGAGCGTCATAAGTGGAATTTACCGGCAACAAAAGGATCTTAGAGGTCTAATTGGAAAATCTCTTGAAAAGAAAAAGAGGATACTCGAAAACATTAAGAAAGCAGAAGATAAAAAGAAAGAGTTACAGTCCAAAGCTAAAAAATCGTCTAAGACAAACAAAGAACTTCAAAAGACTGAGGAAAGAATCATCAGCCTCAAAAAACAGATTAATGAGATAGAGGGATTTATAGATAAACTCAACAAGCATATTCTCTTGTTAGATAATGCATTATCCAAACTCAAGAGAGAATTCAAAAGACGCGTCGAGGAAATCGTTGAAGACTATGATGAATTTGATAGGCAATATTCTGACTGTTTCAAGGACTCAGACTGGGTTTATACAGTTATCCCATTAGATAAGACAGCAGAGTTAAACAAGAGACTTAAAGGAGTATTGCTTCAAGGTGCTGAGCTGAAACTGTTAACAGTAACTGAAAAGAAAGATGAGACTGGCAATATACTCAAACGGCTACCTTCTCTTGGGAACTTTGTTATCCATCCCAATGCAAATGAAAGAAACTTCTACTTGTATAACCCAAGAAAGGAAGATGAATACACCGCACTTCTTTACACAATCGCTCTTTTGCGTGAAGATGTTGAAAAAATAAAATTGATGTTGGGGATGAAGTATAACCAAGATAATCCCAGATTACTTCGTCTTAAGCTTTTAAAATTTTTAGAGCTATGTGAATTGAATAATGTGGAGCCAACCAAGATTGTAACTGACATTGAGAATACTCTTAATGAAGGGATTCCAAAGAAAAAGGCAGTTAGTACCGTTCTTAAAAGATACAAATTGGGCACTCATGAGGAGCTTGCCGAAATTTTATCAGAAGTTTACAAGAACTTCAAAGATCTCATAAATAGGAGAGGGACACTAATAACGTATGAAGTTATCCCTGATTCAACAATAAATCCGTTTTTATTCTCACCTACCGAGTTTTCCAATCTTAGTTATACATCCTTGCCTAAAGTCAACGACCTGAGAAAACTTCTTCCTAAAGCATTTTCCCCATATATTTTGTTTTTAGTATTTTTTGATGCATTTATTCCGATACAAGGAAAGAGGACAATGTTTTATACCCCAGAACTAAACTCCTGCCATTCCATAAACAAAAGAATACGAACGAAGATCCAGCTTGCGAGAGAGAACAACCACTGGGATCTGCTGAAGATAACTTGGTCAGCCATTCTCGACGAATTAATAGAACTCAAGAGCAGATTGGCCCTTGAGAATATGTATTTGATTGAGGCTAATGTGGGACAAAACAAACTTGAACACGTTGAATACATCGGCATTCCAAAACTCCATGCTTCAATAATCCTCGACGACCAGATTAGGGATGCAATGAACACGTCAATACCCATTGGTGATTCGCGTGTTTGGCTTCTTGGAGAGTTCATCAAGCAAAAGCCTCTCTATACGCTGATTTCAAAGCACGTGTGGAATGCTGTGAAGGGTAATGGTTTCTTCAACTGGAAGGCAAGTCTCTACGCCCTTGCAATTGACGCAAAGCTAAGGAAAGAAGGAACATCCAAAGCACTATTTGATAGAGCCTTCCTTGATCGTCCAAAGAGAGCTTCACTAGAGGTAAAGGATTTCTACAGGGATATGGCACATGTTGCCGTAGTGCTTAAGGAGCTCTCACGGGAAATTAACGGAAAGAATCTAATTCATCCACTCTTTTCAGCATTAAGAAGGCACAACAGAAACGCCTTTGTCAATATCTTGCTCAAGTCACTCCTCCAGGCTAAAAGCAAAGACAAAGTTGCAACGGTTAACAACTACATTTTCAGGCGCCTTCTGAACAATGATGAATCTTGGGAGGATTTTGCCCTTGCTCTTATTGTTGGTCTCGCTGGAGGTGGTGAGGACGTCGGTTCGGGACAAGATGTTGTGGCGGATTAAAAATCTAAGTAATGAGGTTCTTGGAAAGGCTGGCTCCGATAACTACAGGCAGAAATTAGTCTTTGACTTGCTAAACGCTGTCAAGGCAAACGACCAGGACAGATTTCTCTGGATTCTCTTAAGGGCAATCAACGCCCATTCCAAGGACAATCTGGAGGCTAAAAAACTTGCTTCCGTGCTTATGGAGGTCTTTCCTTCTTCGGAGGCGGATTTTGATAAGGTCGCCTACTCAGTGATACTCGGGGTAATGGCTGGAGGTGGAAGCTGATGGGAAGATTTTTAGTAATGGATGTCGTCTTTTATGGAAGCTCCCTCAACTACGATCAGGGTAGTGGGAACTATCAGGAGCTTAAGAAGATAACCCGCTGGGATGGGAGGCAGTACACGCTCGTGAGCAGATATGCGCTGAGATACAGCCTTCTTGAGACAGGGAGAAAGCTTGGACTGTGGGAAGTAGCAGAAGGCAACAAGCTCTACTTTGAAGGAACAGACAAAAAGGTTATACAGCCCGCGACAGACCTTCTCCTCACCGGAGAGATACTTCTATATCCTGAGTTTGACCTCTTTGGGTACTTAATAACCTCTACTACTCCGCAGAACTTCAGAAGCGCCCCAGCGAAGTTAAGCCACGCAGTTTCAATGACACCTTTTAACTACGATGCACTCTTCAACGCCAATCTCGGCATGGCCAACAGGATGAGGAAAGTTTACGGTGAGATGAAGCCAAACCCCTTCACGGCAGAGGAACACGAGACTTTTTACCTGTACTCCCTCGTTGTCGACCTTGACGAGGTCGGTAAAGCGGATGTATTTCTATCTAAGACAATAAAAGAAGGCAAGAGTACGAAGACCCTATCCAAGGTGAACATAACTAAAGAGGGAGATGATGTAGTATTTGAGTTTATCTACGGTAAAGGAAACAAGGCAAGTGCACAGCGTTTCACATTTTGGGGTTCCAAGTACGAGGACAAGATCAAGATCAACAGCATAACACTCCCCCTGTCAGAGGAGCAGGTTCATATCAGTCCAGAACTAAAGGACATGGTTTTGTATGAGCCTGACTTAGAGGTTGCAATGATCAGTTACACCCTTGAAGATAAATATGTTCAAGATAGGATTGCCAGTCTTGTAAAGGCAGTACTAAATCTGAAGCGCTCTATCAAGGGCAGAGAGGAAGACCTCAGGCCGAGACTCCTCGTCCTTGGGGTTTACAGGGGCACAGCCTACCAGACGTTCAAGGACAGAATCGAGCTCATGGATGAGTACAGCGAGGAAGAGTATGACGAAATCGAGGAACGCGAGGAGAATGGGAAGAAGGTAGTCAGGATAAAGCACGTAGTCTCAAAGAGCAGGAAGCCAATGTTCCAGATAGTGGGTCTTCCAAAGGACATTAATGTAGCTGAACTCAATGAGTCTAGGGTTCTGTCGGCGATTAAAAAGCTCCTACAAGACGGAGAAAAGCTCTCAGAGGTGAAGGTTTTCAAAGACCCGAGCATAGAAGTCCGGCTCAAGTGATGGCTATGGCAGAGAAAATACTACTGGTGGAGCTATTCCAGCCATTAGCCCAGTACCGCAACCCCTTTACTTTCTACTATGCTCAAACTTATCCTTTGCCACCAAAATCAACAATAATCGGCATGCTCCAGAATGCACTCAACGATTGGTACGGCCACGAGAGAGGCGTTGATAGATGGTGGAACCTCAAGGTCAGCGTTCACGGCGGCTTTGAGAGCGTTTTCTGGAACTATCAGCAGCTAATAAAGGCAACAAAAACAGGGATATCACTCGTCCGCTTCAGGGGAAGACCCGTGCTCTGGAACCAGAATAGACCTCTTTATGGATTTCCAATAACATCCCAGAGAAGCCCAGTCCTTCAGCAGGAGCTCTTCAACGGCTGGCTTTACATCCTTCTCCAGCACGAGGATGAGGAATTTCTGGAGGAAATCAAAAGAGCCCTTGAGACACCAGGAAAAGTTCTCTCCCTCGGAAGGAGCGAGGATATTGTCTTCATAAGACGAGTTGAGTTCTTGGAGAAGACTAAACACAGGAGGGCAAGAGATATCGCCATAAAATATCCAACATATGTCAGAGTAACTCTGGACACTCTAAGAAAAAAGGAGTATCCAACATATGCTATCCCAGTAAAGGTCGTCTTCGGGAACGATGGAAAACCGATTAAACATAAAGCGGAAATAACCTCTAAGACGTTCAGGGACGTTAAGTTTGAGTCGGCAATTTACGTTGGGGCATGGACTTACCTCAAGTTTGAGAAAGAGGTAAGCGTTGAAGAATACTCACTAGATGGAATGAAGTTCAAGGTGATTAACGATAAGCGTGCAAGTGGGTGGTTGTAATGGAGCAACGCAGGATAGATGACTTTTTTAAGAGAAGAAAGGAAGAGTCAAAGTTACTCACTCTCATCAAGGCGAAGAAGGGTGATAAAAACGCACTCCTCATCGAGCACGTTAGCTCTGCATTGAAAAGATGCGTTGAGCTCTACACGTTTATTGGGAATCTTGGTGATACCCTAACGTACGAACCCTTTACAAATCCTCAAGAAAGAAACAAGTGGTTCAAGAGCCTTGCAAAGGCTATAATACTCCACGACCTCGGTAAGGTAAGCCTCGATTTCCAAATGCGGCTCTACGGGAAAGAGAAGCTACCTCAAGAACTTTGGGAGTTCTTGGGGGAGAGCGGTGGAGTTAAAACCTACGGAAACCATGAGGTTTTCTCGGTTTTCTGGACCGCTGCCCTTCTCAAAGACTCTGAGGAAGATAGAAAAATCAGAAGCGCTATTCTCCTCCACCATTACAATGAATTCTTTTCAGGTGACAAGGAGGTCACTGCAATAGTTGAGCAATACCCAGAGGATGTCTTAAAGTACCTGAACTTTTTAGCCTCAAAAAAAGAAGGAATGAGTGAATTCCTAAAGACATGCCTGAGTGAGATTAAAGGGAGATTTCCCAAGGGCTTTATTCTCGATGCCGTGAGAGAGCTTGAACAGGAGATGGACTTTTCCTGCTTGAAGGAGCTTAAGGAAAAAATTGAGAGCTGGGAGGATGATCCTGGGGAGATAATACCTATATACAACCCTGCTGGGTTAGATGTTGACTTCCTAGTTTTCTTAGGTATGCTGAGGAGATGTGATTACTCATCAAGCGGGGACTTTGAAATTGAAACTGTCAAGAACATTGAGTCGGTCTTTGGGAACATTGAAAAGAAAGTAAATAAGAAAATACAGGAAAAGGCGGGAGAATCGTTTAAGGGGCTCTGGCAGGAGGAGCTACTCAACAAAAACGATTCGGACTATCTTACTGTAATCGCTCCAACAGGCTCAGGAAAAACAGAATTAGGGGTTTTATGGACAAAAAGAAGAGGCAAGTTAATCTACACTCTCCCACTTAGGGTCGCCCTTAACGATCTTTACCAACGCCTGTCTCAGGAGTATTTTGACGATGGGAGTGTTGGGTTACTTCACTCCACAGCCTTCATGGAGTACGTTGAAGGAGCTGGAACCGAGATTGATATCGAGAAGAAAGTGAATTCGGCCAGGCTACTGGCGATGCCCGTGATGCTGTCCACACCTGACCAAGTTTTCCTGACAGGTCTGAACTACTACGGTTCTGATAAGGTTGTCTCGGTTTATCCCGAGTCGGCAATTGTTGTGGACGAAGTTCAGGCATACACCCCAGAGATGGTGGCAGTATTCCTCAGGACTCTCCAGCTTGTTAGGCAAGCAGGAGGTAAAGTTCTGATAATTACCGCCACACTGCCGCCTCACATCAAGTGGTATCTTTCGGGTTTCACCGCGGATGAGGCTGAGAAGTATAACGTTGATATCGGTGAACTTCCGGAATCTCCATTTGATTTCCAGTTCAAGGTCGTGGATGTTGCAGAGGAGTTCAAGGGAAAAGAAGAGAAAGTTAAGAATCTGGCTATAAAACGCCACAGAATTGCAGTAGTTGAGGCGTCCCTCTTTGAATATCAGCAAGGTGAAAAAACCAACAGACTTGAGCCCATCTTCAAGGGCAAAGAGAATGTTCTAAAAAAGATCACAGAAGAGTTCGAGCCTAACGGTTTGAGAACAGTTATTATAGTCGTCAACAATGTTAAGAAGGCCATTAAAACGTATGAGGAGCTCAAAGATGAACTTCAAGGCAACTGGGAAGTAAAACTCCTCCATTCACGACTCCCTGAAAAGAAGAAGCAGAAAACTATAGGTGAAGTTAAGAGACTTCTGGAAGAACATAGGGGATACAGGAATGCACTTAAGAACGGTAATATGCCTGACAACAAACCTAAACCCCTTCTCCTGATAACAACACAGGTCGTTGAGGCATCGGTAGATGCAGATTTTGACGCTATGATCACCGAAATCTCGCCTATAGACAGCCAAGTTCAGAGGTGGGGTAGGGTCTATAGAAACAGGGCTGAAGATTATTCCACCGACACCCCAAACGTAGTCATCTTCTCCGGCATTGATAGAGGGACATTGGCTGTATATGGTGGAGGAATTGGAAAGTCCGTTTTGGAGAGAACCCTGGAAGTTCTCAAAGAGATTGAGAACAAACCTCTTGATTACAGAGCCGAACGGGATGCAATTGATATGGTCTACAGCGGGGAGATCCTCGAAAGGTACATTAACGAAGTCAATAATATTTTCAAAAAGCTCAACTACTTCACCCTCGAAAAGAAGAGCGAGGCCCAGAGTGTTTTCCGCCAAATGGGTGGAATGTACTTCGTGGTGCCAGCCCTGATGATAGAATATGGTTACAGTGGAACTGTAAAGAAGTTCGGGGAGTTGCTAGACAAGCCAGAGAACCTAAAGCTTAGCTGGAGAGACATCGTTCAGAAAGTTTATGGTCTCAGAGAAGAGCTTTCTCAGAAGGAACTAAATAACAAGAAGTTGGAGCTCAAGAAAATCCTGCAGGAGTTCTCAGTAAACGTTCCCACATGGTTCGTCCTTAGAGACAGCCATCTTCAGCACGCACTACACAATACGTTCAAGGGTTATCCAGTGGTTCTAACGTGGGACAAAAAAATAACGGAGAAGCTTTGGAAATACGGAGTTGATGAAGCTCTCGACGAGGACTTGGACGTAAATGAAGATGTCCTCTAACCTGACCTCAGAGGTTAGCAACGATGTCCTCCAAATACCCCCTCACCGACCTCCTCATCACCGGCACGGAAATCAACTACCTCTTCATCTGCCCCACAAAGCTATGGTACTTCATCCACGGGGTCACCATGGAACAGGAGAGCGAATGGGTTGATTTGGGCAGGTTCCTCCACGAGCGGCGCTATGAGAACGAAGAAAAGGAGGTTCAGGTGGGGAGCATAAAGATAGACTTCGTGAGGAGGGGCGGCATCATTGAAGTCCACGAGGTCAAGCTCGGCAGGAGCATGGAGAAGGCCCATGAGATGCAGGCCCTCTACTACCTCCACTACCTCAAAAGGCTCGGGATAACGGCGAAAGCGGTTCTCAACTACCCGAAGCTCAGGGAGACGAAGGAGCTAACGCTGGATGGGCGGGAGAAGGAGGTGGAGGAAGCGATAAATGAGGTTGAACGGATAAAAGCACTCCCAAAGCCGCCGGAGCCCGTGAAAACCAGAAAGTGCAAAAAGTGCGCCTATTATGAGCTGTGCTGGGTGTGATGTGGTATGAGGAAGAGAAAAACCCTCAAACTTGGAGAGGCTCTCTCACCCGAAGACATAGAGAGGATCATTGAAGAAACCCTTGATGAGGAGATCGAGGGGATAATATCCGTATCCAATAGATCCTCTAGCAAAAATCTCAAAAACAAAAACGGTGGGAGAGCATGAGAAAGCGCTCCATAACCCTCCTTTCGGATGGAACGCTCTTCCGTAAAGAAAACACTCTCTACTTCGAGAACGCCCGGGGGAGGAAGCCCCTCGTGATAGAGGGCATATACGACATCTACATCTACGGGCACGTTAGCATAAGCTCTCAGGCCCTCCATTTCCTCGCCCAGAAGGGGGTGGCGGTTCACTTCTTCAACCACTATGGCTATTACGATGGGAGCTTTTACCCGAGGGAGAGCCTCCATTCCGGGGATCTGGTGATAAAGCAGGTGGGGCACTATCTTGACTCTGAGGGGAGGCTCACCCTTGCGAAGCTCTTCGTCCTCGGAGGAGCGAGGAACATGGAGCGCAATCTAAAGCGCTGGAAGGTCGGGGAGGGCTTTTCCGGGCTCCTCAATGAGTTGCTGGGCGAACTGGAAGATGCGAGGAGGATAAGCGAGGTCATGAACATCGAGGCGAGGATAAGGCAGGAGTATTACGCTCTGTGGGACGAGCACCTTCCCGAAGGCTTTAAAATAGTGAAGCGCACGCGCAGACCGCCGGGGAACGAGATGAACGCCCTCATAAGCTTCCTCAACTCAAGGCTCTATGCCACCATCGTGAGCGAGCTCTACAACACCCAGCTCGTCCCGACGGTTAGCTACCTCCACGAGCCCGGTGAAAGGCGCTTTTCTTTGGCGCTCGACCTGAGCGAGATATTCAAGCCAATCATAGCAGACCGCATAGCGAACCGCCTGGTGAAGCAGGGAATCATAAGGAGGGAACACTTCCGGGGGGAGCTCAACGGCGTCCTCCTCACGAAGGAGGGCATGAAAACGGTCATAAACGCCTACAACGATGAGATGAGGAAGAGCGTGAGGCATCCTAACCTCAAAAAGAACGTCACCAAACAGCGTCTGATAAGGCTTGAGGCCTACAAGCTGATAAAGCACCTCGTTGGGGTAAGGGAGTACGAGCCGCTGGTGGCGTGGTTCTGAGGTGTTCAACTATGATTGAACAGTAACTGTCTGTGTTTTAGGGGACTTCCAACAATGCTCTGTAAGAACTCGTGAGAGGAACAGTTTTTGGATTGTTTATTTTTTTCTAAACATTTATCTCTTCCTTGTTAAACAGTTTCTAAACGTAAATCTTAAATAGGAGTAGTCAACTTACTATTACTGAGGTGACCATCGTGACTGAGTACAAAGGTATCGTGAAAATGCTGAGGTTCTTTGTCCAGACAAAGAACTTCGGCTATGTAGACAGGATTGGGAACGCCCTGAACCCTGAGCCCGTTGAAGTAGCCCTGCTCGAGGCCCTGAGAGCATTCAGATCCATACGGGAGAGTGTCCCAGCTGACAAAGATGGAAGAAAGTACGTGGAAAAGGACGGCAAGAAAATCCCTGTCCCCGGTCTGCCAACCGATGAGGAGGTTAGGGCGTTCCTTGAAGCAGTCCACTCCGACATTGGGTCTGCCAAGCGCGTTGCAACCTTGGCCCTTACATACCCCTCTAAGAAGGAAAAATCCGGAGGTGATGAGTGATGTTTTTGAGCATTGGTGTTAGGTTTGAGGCCAACGTCGAGGCCCTGAACATGGTAGAAACTGCCGGCAACTACAGCAAGCACAGGCGCGTGCCGTATCTGGTCGAAGAGGATGGCAAGCTGAAGACTGTCTATGTCCCTGCACTGAGCGGTGAGAGCCTCGCCCACGCCTACCAGGAGCACCTTGTCAAGGAAGCCCTTGGGTTGAACCTGCCTGTCTGCGACGACTGCCGGAGGAGAGAGTTCTACAAGTCCATGAACAAGGTTCACCTCCAGAAGAAGGTAAGTCCGATTCCTGACGATCCCAAGAAGATTGAGGAAGCCATAGTCAGGGCATGTGTGGTTGAAGACGTCGGTGGCTTTCTCTACGCCGAGAAACCGCCCGTTAGGAGGAGCTCGGCGTTCCAGGTGAGCTACGCCCTTCCTGTGAAGTCCGTGGCCCTCTTCGCGACCTCCGAACCCCAGCTCCACGCGAGACACGCCCAGATGGATTCTTCAAGCAAGAAGGGCAACGCCTCGGAGCAGATGATCTACTACGTCGAGACCGGTACTGCTCTCTACGGCTTCACCTTCAACCTCGACCTCGACGCGATTGGAGTCAGTGCGATAACCTCCGAACCGATACTAGACGGGAGTGACATAAAGGCCCGGCGCGAAGCCGCTTTGAAGGCACTGTTCAGGATGCTCTCGTCAGCTCAGTTCGGGGCAAAACTGTCCCGCTTCTTCCCGGTCGGCGGCATAACTGAGTTAATAGTCACCGTCACGGAGCACCCGTTCGTGGTTACCTCGCCAATCTACGACAGCTACATAGAGAGAACTACGAAGAGGCTCAATGTCCTGAAGAGCTTTGGCGAGGGCTACTTCCTCGCTGTGGCTGGGGATGACAATGTCCCAGAGGAAGCTCTAAAGGAGGCCATTGACTACCTCAGAGAGAAGGGAGCCTTCTGAGGTGGTTCCCTTGACCTTATTTTTGAAGGTCACCCTTAGACCCTCTGGAATCATCGCCCTCAGGGCGCTCCCCCAGAGCAAGATGAGAACGGCACTGCGCTACGTGCCGCCAACGACGCTGATAGGGGCGATAGCTTATCCGCTCCTCCACGTAAGTGGCGACAGGGGTGAGACCCGCTACGAAGGCAGGATCTTTAGGAGCAACGCCGAGTCCGTGCTTAACCTCTTCGAGTGGGTCACCGTTAAAACGGAGGGGAAACCCAAGCTCTACGGCTCGCTCCTGAAAATTAACACTGTTTACAGGGGGAAAGTTCAGAGTGCCGTAACGTCGTTTCCCTTTGCTGTCCTCTACGGTGAACCTGACTACTCTCTGACGGCCCTCTACCTAATCAACGAGGAGACACTTTCTGAGAGTATCTACTCATTTAAGGACGTCGAGCGGGCCGCGTGGGGAATAACGAGACTTGGGTCGAGGGAGTCAGTTGCCAGCGTGGAGAACGTGAAGAGCGGAAAAGCTGAAGTCCACGAGGTAGAAAAAGCCGAAACTGCCTACGCCTTCCCCTTTAAGGGCATTGAGGTTCATGGAAATGGAACGCTCCAATCGGTAGTTGACTGGCGCTCGGGAATGGGAGACTACTCGAAGGCGAAGCGCATTGTGATGTTCTATCCCGAAGGAATCCTCGAGGTCAGAGGTAGGCTCTCGATTGCGAAGCTCGATGGGGAGGTGGTCATCCTTGCTCCTTGAGGCCCTCACGAGATATCCCTATGAGGGGCTGACGAGGGAGCTGCTCTCCCTTGGCATGTCATGGGTGGTCATGAACGCGGAACTTGAACCAGATGCCGAGGAGTTCGCCGACGCTCTCGAAGGTGCTCTGAACTCCTTCGGCAACAAGGTGAAGGCCCACACATCGAAGATGGGAAGAAACGACAGGAACTCTTTCGACAAGGTTCTAATGACTTGGTTCAGCAGGAGCGCGCCGGAAACCTACGGTGAGCTTTTCGAGCTCATCATCAAAGAGACGATAAAACTCCTCCGCGAGGGTGAGTTTGACCCCTCAAAATCGCTCTCGGAGGTAAAAATAGACAAAAACGGGACCTATCTCGGCATCGAGTACAACGGAGCGCTGGCAATACTGCCGGCGATAATCAAACAGCCTGAGTACTATGAGCGCCAGAGCGGTTTCCTTACACCGACGACAGGCCAAAAGGCTCAGATACGCCTCGACCCCATGTGGTTTTCCCTCGTGGCGGTGGGATTCTTCACGTCCTTCGCAGGTTTCCTTGGCGGAAAGTACTATCTCATGACAAAGCCGGGCATTGAGGGCTTCTGGCCCTACGAGGTCGAGGAAGTCATCGAAAAGGGCATCCTCCCCCTGACCGAGGCGGGGATTTCAGGGAGAGTCTCACTGAGCACCGAAGAGCTTTACGAGATGAGGCTGGCCATGAAGCTCGCAGAGGAGGGGAGGAATGTCGTCGAAGAAGTTTATCCCGTGACTCTTCACCTTATAAGCCTCGAGGGTCAGGTTTACACCGAGCTCAAAACTATCCAGCTCAACCTCACCGGGCTGAGCGAGTACCTCACGGCTTATGTGAAGAAGATTGAGTCCTTAAAGGTCGGAGGACTGCCGCTCCTCGTTGAGCTCAAAGAGAAGAACGTTATCGTTCGGAAATACCCCCTCTGGGCCCTCGTAGACGTTGCCGAAAAGGAGCTCTGGAAGGGCATCAACGGAGATGGAGAGATGCTGGCATATATCTTCGTTAAGGATCTGTATAGGGCGATTAACAGCGGAAAGAAAGAGCTAATCAGAGATGCCATCTTTCGGCTCTTCCGTCAGGGCAGGGCGCTCCTCGAGGGGAGTGGCAGGGCGAGCGGTGAGTTTCGGAGGGTCATGAGGGCTTTCATGTGGGAGGAGCACCTGGGGGTGCTGGTATGAAGGCCTATAACGAGGCCGTTGAAAGGCTCGCCAGGGCCAAGGGGTTTAAGCCTGAGAAGAGGCCTTTACTTGAGGAGGCCTTCCACCTCGCGACCTCAAGTCCCTCACCATTTTTGATCCTCCAGGCTCCAACGGGCTATGGAAAAACGCTCCTCAGCTTCTCTCTCGCCATTCATTCGCTCAAAGATGCTTCTCTCTTCGATAGAGTTATCCACGTTCTTCCGATGCGCTCAATCATCGAGGACATCCAGAGGACGGTGGATGAGGCCTTCGGTTTCTCCAGGACGAAAATGATGGGTTCTAGCGGTGAGTTCCTGCACCTTTTCCCGCTGAACATAACCACCGCCGACACCTTCACGTGGGACATCCTGAAGCTTAACACCAAGAAAAGAGGTCGTGTCAAAGCCGGCAGAGAGTTCGGCTACGACTATCTCACCCAGGCTTCGATACTGACGTCTCTGGTAATCTTCGACGAGGCTCATTTCCTTCTTGAGGATGAATCAATGATTACAGCTTTTATGGCGGTTCTCGAGTTCCTAACATCTCAAAGGGTTCCAGTAGTTGTCATGACCGCGACCCTCGCCTGCGCCCACGTGAAGCTTTTCGAGAGGTACGCAAAGAGGAACGGGTACGAGTTTCACGTGCTTTTGCCGGATGAAAATGACCCCTTCATTCAGAGGGAATTCAAAAAAGAGATAACCATTGAACTCAACTCAGGAAATCCCTTCGACTTCGTCGAACCGGGAAGGAAAAACGCGATTATCGTGAACTCTGTTGGCAGGGCGGTTAAACTCTACGATGAGGCTCTGGAGCGTTCGAACCTTGGATTCGAGAAGGATAGAATAATGCTCATCCATGGCAGGATGACCCCAAGCCACAAGAGGGAGCTAATCGGCCGTTTGAGGGAGTGGAAAAGGGAAGGGAGCTTCCTTCTCATCGGGACCCAGGCCGTCGAGGCGGGCGTTGATTTCTCGGTTGATGTCATGGTAACTGACGGGGCTCCCATAAACTCGCTCCTCCAGCGCTTTGGGAGGGTTGCCCGCTACGAGGGGGAGAGAAACGCCAGAATAACCGTTCTCGAAGACGCCCCGAAGGGTCCATATCCAAAGGAAAAGGTTGAAAAAACCATCGAGCTGATGATAGGCAAGACCATCCACCCCAGAGTGCCGAAGACATACCAAGAAATCGTCACTGAGGTTCACGGAAAAAGTGCAAGTTCCCTCAATAAGGCCGTGAACAGAATCCTTAAGGGAACGCTCGTAAAGTTAATGGGTGACCCGACCAAGAGGTCGCGGGACGTTTTAGCGGAAGTTGAGAGGCTGACCGTTAAGGGAGTTTCAATCCTCAGGGGCTTTCTCGTGCCCGTTTCTGTAGGGAAGGAGACCGTTCTTGTGAGTCCTAAGAAACTTCTAGAGCTCTATTCTGCGAGCAAGGTTGAGCTGAGAGGATGGAATCGTGAGTTAACGGACTTAAACGGGGCTTACAAAGTTGCCAAGGCGATTGCTCTAGGGCAGGATGTTGAAGTTGTCTTTACTGGGGAATACGACAGGGAGCGTGGTATCGTATGATCCCTTGTGCCTTTTTCAGCGATGGGTTGTGTGTTGAGACAATGGAAAATCACATAAAAAAGGGTCTAGAGTTTGTGGAGGGTCTTTATCTTAACAGAAAATACAATGAGTTCCTCGCCGGAGTCCTAGAGATTGAGCCGGAAATCGCTGGAGACCTTTTGAGAAAGGCCTACGCCCTGCACGACATCGGAAAGTGCCTTGAAGTGTTTCAGCTGAGGAGACGAGGCTTTGGCTTTCACGAGTTCTATTCATTCCTCGTGGCTAGGGAGGTCTTCAAAAAATTCGAAAAAAGTGGGAGAATTGCCTCTGTAGCAATACTCCTTCATCATCACGATTGGATACGAAACAGAAGTCCTCCAAAGCCAGAGAACCCCAAGCTCTGCGAGGAATGCCTCCTCCTGCTTGAGGACATTACCAAGGAGAAGCTTCCCCGCGAGATCCCCTGGGTTGAGCCAAAAGTTGCCTACTCCGAAGCAGAAGGCATATTCAGAGAGAACCTGCGGGGAGTTTACGCACTTCTCCTGCCAATTGTTGTTGCTGATAACTACTCGGCGGTCGTCAACAGAAAGGGGAAGAAAACTACCCTTGGAATGGAAATCTTCGATGTACTGGGCGTCAGGAGGTGGGATTTTGCTCGTGATTTTTCCGGTGGGCTTTGACGAGAAGTTCATCGTTCGGGCTCTTGTGAGGAAAAGGGAATGCCTTGATGGGCTCGAAGAAGGGGACAAATTAGTCGCCGTGGTTCCAGAGGATTATGAGAGAGAGCAGAAAACTGTAAACGCCATCAAAGCTATAGAGAGCATAGCCTCGCCCATAGTGGGAGAAGGAAACATTGTGGTCCTTGAAGTGCCCATGGAGAATGAAGAAATCGCCCTAACGATAGAAAGGGCAATTGAGGAAAACTTAACCCCAGACGGGATTGTCCTTGCCGTCCTTTCGGGAGGAATGAGGCCACTACTCGTCGCGACCCTGCTCGCTCTTCTCGGTATCAAAGACGCCAGAGTCATCGTGGAGAGCGACTTTGAGAACCTCTCTGGTCACATATCCCTCGAGCTCGGCTCGTTCTTGGCACCGCACAACAGGAGATGGGAGAAAATACTCTGCGGTCTCCTTGAAGGAAAGAGCGTCAGAACTGTTGCAAGAGAACTTGGCGTGTCTCCAGCGACAATCAGCAACGAGCTCAAGGGAATGGCTAGGTATCATCTCGTGAGGGCTGAAAAGCCGGACGGAAGGATCCCGAAGTATTTTGTCACCCGCGCGGGAAAAACTTACCTGAAAATAATGGAGAGTGAGTGCATTGAGACTTGAACTCCTCCTGAGCTTTGAGAAGCCCTTCACGGTTCCCTACAACTATCCAAGACCCCTCTACTCCTTCCTGTTATCGGCCATCGAGCTTGGGGATGAAGAGATAGCAAAAAGAATCCATAATAACAAGAAGGACATCAAGTTCGTTGCCTCGCTCCTCCGTCCCCTGGGGAAAGTAAGGAAAACGGAGAAAGGCCTGGAGGTCAAGTCAGGACGGGTCAGGCTCTTCGTCGGTTCCTCCGCGTGGCCAGTCCTCGAAGCCCTCGTGAACGGACTAAGTTTGGGAATTGGGGAGATCCATTTACGGGGTAAGAAACTCCTTGAAGCTCAAACCCGCCCGGTTAAGACTCCCAAACGACTCTCGGGAAAGAAGTTTAGGACCCTCTCGCCTGTCAGCGTTTACCACAATAGCCCTCCAAACGGCTTTAAGACCTGGGATCTTTCGCCAGTGGGCCAACCGAACAGCCCTTTTGAGGATGAGCCCTCTCTTTGGAGGGAGCTCGTATTCAGGAATCTCCGTGAGAAGTACCTGATGGTTTACGGAGAACTCTACAATGATGATTTCGAGATTAAGGTCTTTTCCAAGAGCGTAAGAAGCAAGATGTTTAGAATCAAGCGCGATAAAAAGACGAGAAAGTACATAAAAGTTCGGGCGTGGGAGTTCGAGTTCAGAATGTGGGGAAAAGAGGAGTTTCTGCGTGTTGCCTACGACCTTGGCATTGGAATGAGGAACACCCACGGCTTTGGAATGGTGGAGGTGATGTAGAGTAATGTAATTAATGATTTGAGCTTCTCTTGCACTTGAATAAGACTCCAGAAGAATTGAAAAGTGGCGTGGTTCTAAATAACGTCCTCCAGCGGGTTCTTCTCCATCCCGAACGTTTCTCTCTTTGGCATGGAGCGGAGCCTGTAGATAATGACGGAGTCTTCCCCCTCGTCGATTAAGTCCAGAATCCCGGCTTTTATACGCTCGAACTCCGCCCTCGTGACCTCGCCCTCAAAGACGCTGTTCTGCACCCAGTTGAGGTGCTGTCTTAAGAATTTTTTGACTTTATTCACCCGTGAAACACCGACATCGTAAACGATGACCACATACACTGCTCCCACCAAGCACAGTTTGGAGCTTTTCCCCATATAGTTTTCGAAAATTCTTTGATACTCGCTCGGAGGGTGATTTGGGAAATTTAACTGGCGGACACCGGCGGAATCCCGCATAGAATACAGGAGCCCCCTTTGGAAATCTTTAATAACCTTTTGTTACTATCTAACACAATGTGCGATTTTACAGAGTAATCTGTTACGAAATTTTTTCATGGATTGAAGATCTCCTCTAAGATTTTTTCTTACAGTCCGCTCTCTACGGAAAATGGAGTTTTTCCTGAATCCGGACACGAAAAGGCCCCACCCTACAGCTTTTCCCTTAATATCCGGCTGGAAGCTGAGGACATGTTCTTTCGTGTTTGCATCTTAACCTCTCTCCATCCAGAACAGCTGTATAAAGCGGCCAAACGCACGGCAAACCAAAGCCGGAAAAGGGAGAACAACTGGCCCTTCAAAGAAAGACTTAAATATTCCAAGCCCTTCTGATACATTATAGAGCCAAAAACGGAAATTAACCCCCTGTTCCAATAAGACTCTAGGAGAATTGAAAGATATCTTATGCACAACTGAAATGTATCAGTTGTGCTGTTCCAATAAGACTCTAGGAGAATTGAAAGGTGGCTCTAAGAGCATTGAACTCTACCTTGAGAAGTCGTTCCAATAAGACTCTAGGAGAATTGAAAGAACACGGCATTTGTAACCCTACTGTGCATCATTGTCGTTCCAATAAGACTCTAGGAGAATTGAAAGTTCGATACAAAAAAAATGAAAATCAAACGTAAAAATACGTTCCAATAAGACTCTAGGAGAATTGAAAGTTAAGGATAAGGATAAAATATCACTTAAGTTGGATACGTTCCAATAAGACTCTAGGAGAATTGAAAGCTCTGTTTTGTCTGAATTAGGATGATAAAAGTGCGATCGTTCCAATAAGACTCTAGGAGAATTGAAAGGTAGCTGAGCCTCTATAATCAGATAGCTGAACGGCTTGTTCCAATAAGACTCTAGGAGAATTGAAAGGCGGGTGCAGATACATGGCCGCATCCCCCTGTTCGAGGTTCCAATAAGACTCTAGGAGAATTGAAAGGCGCCGGAACTGTGAGTTCCTGTAGATAGTACACCCCCGTTCCAATAAGACTCTAGGAGAATTGAAAGCGGGTGAAAATCCCCTCGGCGTTGAAGGAAGTCATGAAGTTCCAATAAGACTCTAGGAGAATTGAAAGTGTTGTTGGCCCTTTTCAGCGGTGAGGACTATAATGTGTTCCAATAAGACTCTAGGAGAATTGAAAGTTCCTTCCTCACCTTATTGGCTTTTTGGTGTTTTTGGGTTCCAATAAGACTCTAGGAGAATTGAAAGAAGAACTCAACATCATAGTATTTCCTTAGCCTTCTCTCGTTCCAATAAGACTCTAGGAGAATTGAAAGCTGAATGGTGAGCAGATGAACACATTTGAATGGTCGAAGTTCCAATAAGACTCTAGGAGAATTGAAAGGAAATTTCACAGATACGAAAACAGCTACGATCTACGTGTTCCAATAAGACTCTAGGAGAATTGAAAGTTGATGAAGTATTCATCAAAATAATAGTCTTTGGGCGTTCCAATAAGACTCTAGGAGAATTGAAAGTGAGGATAATAATAACTATCAAATATTTGTTGGGGGAAGTTCCAATAAGACTCTAGGAGAATTGAAAGAGGGCACAGGGGAGCTTAGCGGAAAAAAGGAAAGAGTTCCAATAAGACTCTAGGAGAATTGAAAGCCACATGTAAAATTCTTCAACATCATTCGAATGCATGTTCCAATAAGACTCTAGGAGAATTGAAAGATTTTTAAGTTACATTATTAGAGTTAGAGCCGATGGTGTTCCAATAAGACTCTAGGAGAATTGAAAGACTTTTCATTTTTCTTCCTTATACGCTCTTTCAACTTTGTTCCAATAAGACTCTAGGAGAATTGAAAGGTTTTCATTTATTGACTTTAGCGATGCTATTCTGTGCGTTCCAATAAGACTCTAGGAGAATTGAAAGTTTTGCGTATTGGATTTTTGTGGTAAATAATGTGGGTGTTCCAATAAGACTCTAGGAGAATTGAAAGTCGGGCTGTGGTACCTCTTCAACCCGTCTTTTCGTATGTTCCAATAAGACTCTAGGAGAATTGAAAGTACGCTCCCGTACGGGAAGTTCTTCTTAAACGCTTTAAGTTCCAATAAGACTCTAGGAGAATTGAAAGTTTCTTCATTCTTGCGGATTTTTGCCAAGACGGCCGGGGTTCCAATAAGACTCTAGGAGAATTGAAAGTAATTCTGATGATGTCGTTTTCGTTGTTGTTGATTTTGTTCCAATAAGACTCTAGGAGAATTGAAAGCAATGTCGAAGTCCACGCCATACTGCACCAGTTCTCCGAGTTCCAATAAGACTCTAGGAGAATTGAAAGAATTTTACCTTTTGGAGGAGTTAGAGAAATTACTTCAGTTCCAATAAGACTCTAGGAGAATTGAAAGAAGGAGCTTGGCCCGGGCGATGAGAGGCTGTGGATTCGTTCCAATAAGACTCTAGGAGAATTGAAAGATCAGCTTTTATCACATATGCTATTCTCCAACCCTTGTTCCAATAAGACTCTAGGAGAATTGAAAGCATGCTTTCACCTCCAGCTCCGCCGCCGTCCTGAACGTTCCAATAAGACTCTAGGAGAATTGAAAGCCTTGATAAGCTCGGCGTTCCAGTAAGCGTTGAAGGTTCCAATAAGACTCTAGGAGAATTGAAAGTTCCCCCGGCAGGGTACTCAGGGCTGAGCAGGCTTTAGGTTCCAATAAGACTCTAGGAGAATTGAAAGTTGAGCATGGGGCAACGTTCTGCATTGCCAAAAAACGGTTCCAATAAGACTCTAGGAGAATTGAAAGCACGCAAAGGAAAGAAAGCCAGCGACATAGTGAATGAAGTTCCAATAAGACTCTAGGAGAATTGAAAGTACTATATGCTTTTTCTATTCTTTTTTCATTATCAAGTTCCAATAAGACTCTAGGAGAATTGAAAGCGATCTCTTCCGGACGCTCTGTCTCGAAGTACCAGTTCCAATAAGACTCTAGGAGAATTGAAAGCTAACTTAATCAGAGCGGAAAACGTTTTAACGTTAGATGTTCCAATAAGACTCTAGGAGAATTGAAAGCGGCTTGGTGGGAAATGGAACGTCTATCAGGTAACAATGTTCCAATAAGACTCTAGGAGAATTGAAAGAAAAAGCCAAAGCCAAAATGGGAGGAATTCAAAAAAGTTCCAATAAGACTCTAGGAGAATTGAAAGCCTAGAGCGAACCCTATATCCCTCCCGATAGACACCCCGTTCCAATAAGACTCTAGGAGAATTGAAAGTGCCTCCTCGTCGAGCTCTCGCTTTTTCCTCTCTGCGTTCCAATAAGACTCTAGGAGAATTGAAAGAAAGAAGAACAAAAAGAAAGAGTGCTGAACGATATAGGTTCCAATAAGACTCTAGGAGAATTGAAAGCGTCAGGTACCAGGAGCGTATGAAGCAAAATTTGCAGGTTCCAATAAGACTCTAGGAGAATTGAAAGTCCCTGAACACTGTCTTAATTTTTTCCGAATTCTCAGGTTCCAATAAGACTCTAGGAGAATTGAAAGCACGGATGCAATGGTTGAGATTTCTTATGGGGAGACAGTTCCAATAAGACTCTAGGAGAATTGAAAGATGAACTTCTTCAACTCTTTCTCAAGGGCAGGTAACGTTCCAATAAGACTCTAGGAGAATTGAAAGAGGGATGCTGGCAATAATGCTCCCCACGGCTGAGAATGTTCCAATAAGACTCTAGGAGAATTGAAAGGTTTGGGCCCGATTTTAAGCCTGCCTTTCCGGCCTTTGTTCCAATAAGACTCTAGGAGAATTGAAAGGAGCTACAAGAGAGAGTTATGTCTATGCTGATGATAGGTTCCAATAAGACTCTAGGAGAATTGAAAGGACGAATAAATCTTCTTGAACTTCTTTTTGCTGATTTTGTTCCAATAAGACTCTAGGAGAATTGAAAGCCATCCAGATGCGCTTTCTTCAAACTCTAGTCTAACGGTTCCAATAAGACTCTAGGAGAATTGAAAGCACAACAGACGTTACAATCGTGAAAGTCCTTGTGAACGTTCCAATAAGACTCTAGGAGAATTGAAAGAGGGGCAAGTCCAAATCCGGCCCTGTCTGAACTTCGTGTTCCAATAAGACTCTAGGAGAATTGAAAGGAAGAAGAGGACATTGAGGGGGTGAGAGAATGAGGTTCCAATAAGACTCTAGGAGAATTGAAAGGAAGAAGAGGACATTGAGGGGGTGAGAGAATGAGGTTCCAATAAGACTCTAGGAGAATTGAAAGGAAGAAGAGGACATTGAGGGGGTGAGAGAATGAGGTTCCAATAAGACTCTAGGAGAATTGAAAGACGTGTCTTTTCATGTAAAAAGTGTGGAAAAAGGCTTGTTCCAATAAGACTCTAGGAGAATTGAAAGTGCTTATTAAAATTGCGTTTTTCTCTTCATGTGCTTGTTCCAATAAGACTCTAGGAGAATTGAAAGTCCGTTCTAGATCCAATTCCCCAACTACCCCTATGTCCGTTCCAATAAGACTCTAGGAGAATTGAAAGCTGCAATTGCCTCTTTGAGGATTTTCTTGGTGCTCACAGTTCCAATAAGACTCTAGGAGAATTGAAAGAGATAGAGGCCTATGAGGAGTGGAAGGCCTCCCACGGTGTTCCAATAAGACTCTAGGAGAATTGAAAGGTCAGCGTCTGCTGGAATCTCGGGAAGTTCAGCACGTTCCAATAAGACTCTAGGAGAATTGAAAGTTGGCTTAACTTTCGGATCATTGGCAAGCTCATTATGTTCCAATAAGACTCTAGGAGAATTGAAAGCTGGGCTCTTGGAAAATCTGTATCTCTGGCAATGGCAAGGTATGTGAAGGTGCACAGGATGCTTGAGGAGAATCGTTCCAATAAGACTCTAGGAGAATTGAAAGAGGGAGTTTGGGATCTACAGGGTGGCAATGTTGAGCTGGTTCCAATAAGACTCTAGGAGAATTGAAAGTGCAGCTGCAACGAAAGCAAGAACCTCAAAAGCAAGGGGTTCCAATAAGACTCTAGGAGAATTGAAAGTCTTGTTAATCCTGAAAAGATCAAGAAGATCAACCGTTCCAATAAGACTCTAGGAGAATTGAAAGGCACGTAGGGATGAACAAAGGGGGGCATTTCAGATGTTCCAATAAGACTCTAGGAGAATTGAAAGGGTCAAGATGTTAAACTCGGATGTTCGCGAAGAACTTGTTCCAATAAGACTCTAGGAGAATTGAAAGAAAAGTTATGGTTAAAGATATACGAACTAATAGAATGTTCCAATAAGACTCTAGGAGAATTGAAAGGGTCAAGATGTTAAACTCGGATGTTCGCGAAGAACTTGTTCCAATAAGACTCTAGGAGAATTGAAAGAAAAGTTATGGTTAAAGATATACGAACTAATAGAATGTTCCAATAAGACTCTAGGAGAATTGAAAGATATTTATGTGCCGCTTTCAATATCTCTGGGTACTTGTTCCAATAAGACTCTAGGAGAATTGAAAGTTCTTCATTTTCACTCATTCCGTCCACCCCACTATAAAGTTCCAATAAGACTCTAGGAGAATTGAAAGTTGTCAGAAATTGAGCGAGCTCGGGTTAATAGAGTTCAAGTTCCAATAAGACTCTAGGAGAATTGAAAGACGTGGGGGAAGTAAATAAGCGGCTCAACAAGGTAGGTTTTAATAAAACTCCTAAGGAAAACAAAGAAGATATACAGAGACATGGCGAGCGCTGGCAAAAATGCTCAGACGAGCTGGATGAAATGCTCTTTTGATAATTTAACAGTATAATGATGGGGTTCGAAGCCGGGAATTAATGATTTTGAGACTAAAGCCATCTCCTCAAGGCCCGAAGCTTCAACCTTGGAGATGAACTCTATAATCTGGTCGCTGAGGCTGTAGAGCCATGCAGTTACGTAATCTGCTACTGCTTCCGTGTTTAATAGGGATATTATGGCAAATGGTCTGTCAAGTGCTGTGCTTTCGAAACTGGCTAATGATGCCCTTATTATGCGATTCATTACGTCCCGACCAAATTCATGATACAGCCCCTCAACCGTTGCCACAAGGCCAACTACAGTCGCTCCGGTTGGAATCTGATCGTTTATCATTCTGTACGTTCTGAGAAGTTTGGGTATTCCTGTATCATCACTCCATTCCTTTATCTGGAATACATAAGGCCGCTCTTCAGGGATCCCATATTTAGAACCAAAAAGATCAATTATGTATAATCTTCCCTTTTCTCCCTCTTTTTTGATGTCCAATCCAACATATTTAGCCCTCAGTTCCACCTTTGAAAGGGGGAGTGTTGTGTTAAATACGACCCCGACGGCTCCGTTTTCGATCATGCTTTTGAATATCCTCATACCCAACGCCCATCCCATTGATCTCTTGTCGTAAGCTATCAACAGATTGCCTCCATTTATTAGCCCCCCACCGAGTGCGGAATCCACGTCTGAAAGGCCTGTTGCTATCAGATTTTCGGATGTATTACCCATCATACCGTCCCCTCCTCAGGAACATCTGCTTTATCCTTGTATTGTAGATATAAGAACTTTTCGATTTTTCAAACTTAAGGATATTAAAATTACAAGCCTGTGATGATAATGTTTTGATATATTGAAGGATACCTGCGATAAAGAATTATATGCAGTTTGGAGCCGGGAGCGGGATTTGAACCCGCGACCTGCGGATTACGAGTCCGCCGCCCTGCCGAGCTAGGCTACCCCGGCGTGCTCAAAAGATAAAGACCTGCCTCCATTTATAAGCTTTTCTTAGGGAGTGCCCAGAAGCCTCTGGAGCAGGCTGGAATAGAGGGAAGGATTGGCGGCTATGATGAGGACTATGGTGGCAAAGATAATGCTGAATGCCGTTATCTTCCTCAGATCAGAAATCTGAATGGAGCGTAGGCTTGATGGCACTTTAAGTTTGTATCCCTCCGTCAGTTTTGATATGATCAGAGCAAGGGCGATGCCTGTTATTATGTCGTATATCCAGTGATGCCCGAGGAAGAGCGTCACAACCGGAACCATCATGTTAAGGAATATTATAACCTTCGCAATGGGGTCTTTCCTGTGCTTCCACAGGGTGACCGCATTCGCGGTTGCTATGGCATTGTGCAGCGAGGGGAGAACGAATTCCTGCTGGGTAAGGTATGTTCCTGTGAGGGATTTAACGGGAAGATTATAAACCACATGGGGGGCGTATATGTGGAATATGCAGTATATGGCGCCGGATACAGTATAGAGCCCTAAATACCTGATGAACAGCTCATCGGATGCCCTGAAATCCTTCTTATACAGGAGGAGGAATGCAACGGTCAGGGCAATTGACCCTGAAAATCCCACAAAGTATATGGCCCTCATTGAGTAATACAGGAGGACGTGGCTTTTAGCAAATGTTAGAAGCCCGCTGACAAAGGCATATGAAGTGAAAGGGAGTTTCAGGAACTGGGTGGTTAAGTCCACGCTGTATTTACCGATAATGGGGTAAATGAGTCCGAATACAATCCATCCGAAGTATATCACGAGAAATGCATTCAGCCTTGTCAAGACCTCGCGATCATGCAGGATGTCCTTCACCCCCATTGTAGTAACGTTGGTACTGAGGTTTTTAAAAATTTCGAAACATGAACCATGCCCGGGCGGCTTGGAGCTTCTCACAAGTATCCCTGATGGAAAGGTTGATTCCGGCTATGCACCTCTTCACGGTTCGATTGGCGTAGGACAAACTAAATAAAGGGCACTGCATATACTCAATATTAACAGTGAGAAAAATGGACACAAACCTGAAGAAAGTTGCTCTAATTCTAATCCTGATTTACATTATCGGGCTGCTCCTCGTGCTTAGGCCACCTCCCGCACGGCAGGAGGAGGTTAAAACCCAGAAGGTGCTCCCGGACGATGAGATGTTCATTGCCGAAAAACTCGGCTTTTTGAAGGACGGCAGGATTGACCAGAGGGAAGAGAAGATCATAAAGAAAATCCTGCCCCTCTACAACTACCGGAAGAGTCTCTTCGATGACGTCAATGTCACCAATCCGGAAAAGTTTGCTAACCTCTGCAGCGAGGTCTACGGCACCCTGCAGACCATCCCGCTTCTCCTGCGCGACGACATGCTCCGCTTTCTCTTTGCGGAGAGCCCCTACACACTGGAGGAGTTCTCAAGGAGGGTGGCCATGTTTAACCTCAAGGTGCGCGAGTTCATGGGCTTCTACTCCGGGCTGCCCTCGAACATAAAATACGGCATCGAGAACTCAAAGGAAATTTACAAGGTCAGGGACCTCGACGAATACATATACCTGGTTAGCGAGCTCAGAAACTCCCTTGCTGGCCTTCCACCCGAGATCATTGAAGCTATTGACGGTATGAAAAACATAACGGACGGCTTTGAACCGAGGGAAATAAACGTTTTCCTCAGGGGGCTTTATACCATAAGGGATGCCCTCATGACCAATGTGACATTTGATGACTGGTTCATCATGAACTCAGAGCACTTCAGAATCACGGACATAGCGAGCACGTTCAGCGAATTTGTGAAGGAACAGAGAACGGACAGAACCCCTCCGGCATTTAAGGGGGATGTTCGAAGCCTCCCCAACGGAACCCTCCAGTTCGAAATAACCGCAACCGACAACGCCAATCCTCCCAGAAAGATAGTCATCACACTGAACGGCGAGAGGAACGAATTCTACCTCCACACAGAGCACCTGAAGGAGTTCAGGCTCATACGTGTATCCAGGGGATGGGGGGAATACAACATCTCCATAAAGGTGTATGACGCGAGGGGCAATGTTGCCGGCACCGCCTTCAGGTTCCTCCATTATCCGGAGGTCTTCAGAATCAGCTTCAACAACTCAGGATATCCCTTCCAGAGAGCGAGGCTTTACACGAGGCAGGAGATTAGGTTCATGTGGATTAAGGCCTCGGAGTACAAGCCCCTGCAGGTATATCAGGAGCTATATCCGGACCTTGGATTCACGCGCTACGGCAAAATAAACCTCGGCAGCTTCATGGGGTTCGTGTATGAGGACGCCCGCAGGAAGTTCTTCACCTTCTACAAAAAGCCCCTGCCGTTCTACTCAATAACCCCCCTCCATGTCGTCTATTTCGTCAACTACTATGTGCATTCATACTCCACACCCATAATCGGAACCCTTCACTCGGGCATCTGCGGCTATGACGCCGAAACCCAGGCCGTGCTGATGAACAGGTTCTTCATGGACTTCAACCTCAATGCCTGGGCGGTTCCGGTTCCGGCGTCCCTCAGGAGCAAGGCCCTGAACCACATAGAACTCGTCGTCCTGTGGAGGGCACCCCTCCTCGTGGGGAGCAACTACAGGGGGGTATATCTCCTCGGAAAAGACCCCTACGTGACCTCGAATGTCTCATACTATCCCTTCAGCCCCAGATGGCCGAGGAAGTATGCGACCGCGACTGTGGAGATAATGAGGCTCGGCCTTCTCCCCTACCGGCCGGAGGAGTGGACGATGAAGCACTTCTATGAAAAGTTCAACATCTCCGTGATCCCGGACTACCCCCTGAAAAACCTCATGAATGAGTTCATCTCAGGCTATGAGTTCTTCAGCCCCTACATCGCCTTCAGATTTGATTACGCGTACGTTCAGCACCTCCTGAATATGGCCAGAAAGGGGGACCTGAGGCTGCTCGACGAGTTCAACAGGCTTGAGGCGGCAAGAGCACTCTGGTACCGCATAGACGGCCACAACATGTACTACATCACAGGCTACTCACCGGATTATATCGTCGTGGATGGGAAGGGCCGCTTCTACTACCACCGCATGAGGCGCTCAAAGATGTTCTCATCGGGGTAGGTAGGACAGAACAAAAAGCAGATATACTTCAAAGGAAATCCCAGTGCGGTGATGGCCATGGAGATTCCGAACTATGGAAAGATTGAGGCTAGGGCCGTGCTCTTTGACCTTAACGGAACCCTCGGGGTTGAGGGTGTTGTTGATGAGGAGGTGAAACACCTGCTGGGCCGGCTTGCGGAGATTTATGAGGTCGTCGTGCTGAGCGCCGATACATTCGGAACGCTTGAGGAGCAGTTTGATGGCCTGCCCGTTAAAATCGAGCGGGTCAGGGACGGGAACGAGAAGCTTGAGAGGGCCATGAAATACGAGCCGTACATAGCTGTTGGCAACGGCAACAACGATGTCAGGATGCTCGAAAATGCCGAGCTGGCTTTCTGCGTGATAGGCAAAGAAGGAGCAACGATTGATGCACTCCTTGCGAGCGATGTAGTGGTGACGGACGTTAAAGATGCTGTAGTCATGCTGCTGAATGAGAAGAAGCTCACAGCAACGCTCAGAGGGTGAGCTATGGGCTACAGAACGCTGGGGGGAATAGGAACTGCAGAGCTTATAATCAAAAAGTCCGTCTTCATAGGCTACGCCTCACCGGCAGAGACAGAGGACGATGCCAAGGCGTTCATCGCAAAGATCAAAGCCCACCACAGCGATGCAACGCACAACGTCTCCGCCTACCTCATAAACGACGGGAAGAACTTTGCGGTCAGATACGATGACGACGGAGAGCCGAAAGGTTCAGCCGGGAAGCCCGTGCTCAAGGTCATCCAGAACAAAGGACTCACCAACGTTGTCGTCGTTGTTACGCGCTACTTTGGCGGTATAAAGCTCGGCTACGGCGGTCTGGTCAAGGCCTACAGCGATGCCGCCAGCGAAGCTATAGAGAACGCGGGAATCGTTGAGGTCTATGAAACTGAGCGCTTCCAGGTTACCTTCCCCTACAGCCTCTTTCACATCGTCAGGGAGACCGTTGAGAATTCAGGAGGAAGGGTCGTTGGGGAGGAGTACTCCGAGAACATCACATTCACTATAGAAACGAGAAAGGGTGAGGCCGGTGGGCTGATGGAGCTTCTGACAGAAAAAACGAGGGGAAAGGCCCGGCTGAGGAAGCTCTTCATGAGTTCCTTCGGGGGGAAGCTTTAAATTTACATGGAGTGTAAATTACATGGTATGTAAAAACTTTTTCAGGACAAAACCTGTGATGGAGGAGGAGTGCCTCTGGGGTCTTCGATCCAGTACATCCCTTCCGATGAACGGACGAAACCGGCCTTTACCAGAGTTTCAAGGTATTTGTAGACGTGCTGTACTCTGGTCGGGGCGATGTTGAGGGATTGAAGCCTCCGGTATATTTCGGCCCCCTCCTGAGGGAGGCCGCTAAAAAGTTCACCCCTCCGTAATGTTCCGTGGTCTATCATCCAGAACCCTCTCCCACACCCTTATGGCCATCCACTTGTCAAGGAACTCATTGAAGGTGCCGCACTTCGGCGAGAGCGTGCAGACCGGACAGCCGTCCCTGCACCCGCAGCCCTTCAGGTGTTCATAGCTTTTTTCCATCAGCTTTTCAGCGTTTTCAAAGAGAATCCCAGCCAGGCCTGATCCGCCTTCATTGGCATCATATATGAACACGAGGGGCTTCCCAGCGTGCGGCGGCCCGGGAAAGCTCGCATAGCTGTAGCCGCCGAGCTCCCTGCTGTCAATGTAGGTGAAGATTGGGGCTATCTTTATCATGCTGTGCTCTATCGCGTGCAGCCCGCTTCCGACCCCGTCCTTGCTGTCGACCATCTTCTTCACAGCAAACGCCAGCTCCTCATCCTGAATCCCGAACCTGTGGAGTGCCTCCATGATGGCCTTCTTCAGGTGGTACGTTGTAGACCCCAGAAGCTCCGGGAAGAGCTCCCTCCTGCTGAGCCTCTCATAAATGGAAAATGCCACATCACCTGCACCCTTATCAACCGCAGCTCTGAAAAACTCGTGAAATTCCTCATGGGGAACTTCCCTTACTCCGTTGGGGAACACGAGCCAGATGCCATCGGTTTCAAACTCCATCTCAAAGGGTTTTTCAAACTCCACCCTGGCAAATTTCTCCCAGTTCAGGATCGAGAAATCCTCCCCCGCCTCAACCCTCTCCCCGCTTACCGGCGAATATATCTCACCTCTCAGAATTCCCTCATCCCTGAGCCTGAGCAGCTCACCAACATAATTCGCGGTATCCCTGCCCTTGACAGCATAGCCCCAGTATGAATGTTTAACCCTCAGCCTGCCAAGGTGTATCTCCACTTCCAGATATGTCTTCTCATCCCGGCTCTCAAGTATCTCGACCTCCTCCCTCTTGCTGGCGAATGTTTCAACGTCCCATAACCTGTTCATCCTCTCCGCAAACACGAAGTGAAACTTTCCGATGGTGTGCCTTTCCTTTACCATGTAGAGCTCGCCGCGGGAGAAGTATGCCATGCCCGGGAGAAGGGAGCGGTAGTATTCGGGCTTATCCGCCTCCTCTATGATATAGCCCTTGACCCTGAGCCAGTTTATGAAGCGGAGAAGCTCCGGGATGCCGGATTTGCCTATGAGGCTCGGTTTTATCCACGGTTCATCAACGACGAGGTAGTAGCTCTCATCGCCGGCGGTTCTCAGGGAGGAATAGCTGAATGCAGGTTTTAAAAGCCGGACTTCAAGCTTTCCGGTTAGGGGATTTTTCCCGAGCGAGCCCTTCCTTTCAAGAACAAGCTCCTCCATGACCTCCCTCTCAAATCCATCGAGCTCCTCCCACCCCACGACCCCGAGCTCCGTAAGGAGGTAGTGCATGTGCTTCTTTGCAACCTCCCTGTTCCTCAGGTTCACGGGCATATACTCAATTACACCCCTCTCCAGCTTCTCAACCAGCTCCTCGGTGTGCTCTCTGTAATAATAATCGAGCCCGTTCCTCCGCAGTATAATCCCGTTCAGTGCCTCCCGTTCCGCCTTCCTTCCGGCCCTGCCGAAGCGCTGAATAAGGGAGAAGAGGCCGTCAGGAGGAATGCCGTAGTTGAGCACAGCATCGAGGTCACCGATGTCTATGCCGAGCTCAAGGGCGTTTGTCGTCAGCAGGGCTAAAAGCCGGCCTTCCTTGAAATCCCTCTCTATCTCCCAGCGGATGTTCTTCGGCAGGGTTCCTTTGTAGGTGGAGGTTCTGGAAAATGCGGGGGAATCCAGGAGAAACCTCATGAGCTTTTCGGTTCCCCTGCGGGAGTCAAAGAATACGAGGGTTTTTATGCCCTTCTGTGTTAGCCTTTCAACCGCAAGCCTGAGGAGCTGGCGGTCATTCAGGTTTTTCGGTTCAAAGAGCACCAGAAACCTCCGCGGAAATGGATTGGTTGCTTCGCTTATGGCTTCAAACCTCTTCCTGAAAAAGCTCCCTGCAAACTCCCCCGGCTCCCTCAGTGTCGCTGAGAGCGCTATTATCTGGGGTTTAACACCCAGACGTTTGAGCCTGAGGAAAAGCCTCCTGAAGAGGTAGGCGGCGTTCGTGCCGAAAACACCCCGGTAGATGTGGAGCTCATCGACAACGAGGTAGCGGAGGTTCTTAAGAAGCCAGTCGTAATCCTTCCAGCGGCGCAGGATGCTGTAGTGAAGCATATCGGGTGTTGTGAAAATCAAGCTGGGCTTTTCCCTTATTATTCTCCGTCTCTCCTCCCACGTCACATCACCCGTCAGAATCCTCGCATCCACGAACCTGTTCGTGAGACGAAGGAATACAAGATTTTCCAGAGAGAACTTCTCAAACTGATTGTTGATGAGCGCCCTCGTCGGATAAACCAGGAGATACCTGTGGGAGGGGTTTGAGAGGTAGTCATCGAAGATCGCAAGCCTGAAAATCTCGCTCTTGCCGCTCGCTGTCGGCGTCGTCACAACCACGTTCATCCCGGAGTAGAGTCTTTCAAGAGCTTCAGCCTGATGTCTGTAGAGCTTAAAGCCCAGCTCCTCAAGAAGAAGGTTGATTTCGGGGTTTTTAAATTTAAACTCGCCGTATTCCCCTTCTTTCGGCGGAAAAACACTCACATGGGCAATTTCACCCTTGATGTCTCTCAGTGCCTCAAAGATGCTCATATATGAGGGTAAATCGCAACCTTTTAAAAATCACCCCCTGAATCAGAGACGGTGAGAAAAATGAGAATCGCTGTCATCGAGTACGACAGATGCAATCCTGACAAATGCGGTCATTTCCTGTGTGAAAGGGTGTGCCCGGTCAACAGGATGGGCGGGGAGGCCATAATAATCGACGAGGAGAACTACAGGCCGGTAATTCAGGAGGCCTCATGCACTGGCTGCGGAATCTGCGTGCATAAGTGCCCGTTCAACGCGATAACCATAGTGAACCTCCCGGAGGAGCTTGAGGAGGGCTGTGTGCACCGCTACGGCGTCAATGCCTTCGTTCTCTACCGTCTGCCGGTCATCAAGGAGGGCATGGTGGTCGGCATACTCGGGCCGAACGGTGCTGGCAAAACGACGGCGGTGAGAATCCTTGCGGGCCAGCTCATTCCGAACCTCTGCGGTGACAACGATAGCTGGGACAGTGTTATAAAGATGTTCAGGGGAAATGAGCTCCAGACATACTTTGAGAAGCTGAAAAACGGTGGAATCAGGCCTGTCGTCAAACCCCAGTATGTCGACCTTATTCCCCGGGCCGTCAGGGGAAGGGTTAGAGACCTCCTCATGAAGGCTGACGAAAGGGGGGCTTTTGAAGATGTCGTCAGGGAGCTGGGAATTGAAAACGTCCTTGACAGGAATATAGACCAGTTGAGCGGCGGCGAACTCCAGCTCGTGGCAATAGCGGCCGCTTTGCTCAGGGATGCCCAGTTCTACTTCTTCGATGAGCCCTCATCATACCTCGACATACAGCAGAGGCTGAAGGTCGCGAGAATAATAAGAAAGCTCGCAGAATCAGGAAAGTCGGTGCTGGCCGTTGAGCATGACCTGGCCGTCCTTGACTACCTGAGCGACATCATCCACGTAGTCTACGGAAAGCCCGGAACCTACGGTATATTCTCAAAGCCGAAGGGCGTTAGAAACGGCATAAACGAATTCCTCAGGGGTTATCTGAGGGATGAAAACGTGCGTTTCAGGCCGTATGAAATCCGCTTTACAAAGAGCGGTGAGAGGAAGAGCCAGGGGAGCGAGATACTCGTGGAATATCCGCGCCTTGTCAAGGACTACGGCGGCTTCAGGCTTGAGGCCGAGCCGGGGATGCTCTACATGGGGGAGGTTGTGAGCATAGTGGGCCCCAACGGTATAGGCAAAACCACCTTCGTCAAGATGCTCGCCGGTGTTGAGGAGCCCACGGAGGGGAAGGTCGACTGGGAGCTCAAGGTCTCCTACAAGCCCCAGTACATCAGGGCGGACTACGAGGGCACGGTGCGCGAGCTCCTCAGCAAAATAGACCCCTCAAAGCTTCTCAGCAACTTCTACAAAACCGAGCTTCTGAATCCCCTCGGAATACCCGACCTCTATGACAAGCAGGTTAGCGAGCTGAGCGGCGGCGAGCTCCAGAGGGTTGCGATAACGGCATGCCTGCTCAGGGATGCAGACCTCTATCTCCTCGATGAACCCTCAGCGTATCTCGACGTCGAACAGCGCCTGGCCGCTTCAAGGGCAATAAGGCACCTCATGGAGAAGGGGGAGAAGACGGCTCTTGTGGTGGAGCATGACGTTCTGATGATAGACTACATCAGCGACAGGATAATGGTTTTCGAAGGAACTCCCGGAACCTACGGTAAGGCCCTTCCGCCGATGGGGATGCGTGAGGGGATGAACAGGTTCCTTGCGGGGGTCGGCATAACATTCCGCAGAGACCCTGACTCAGGGAGACCGAGGGCAAACAAGGAGGGCAGCGTGAAGGACAGGGAGCAGAAGGAGAGCGGCGAATACTACTACGTGGCCCCGTGAGCCGTTCTTTTTAATTTCTGACCCGGTAAATCTTTGATTAAACCTACATAAACGATAACAAACGTTCTTTAACATTTATGGATGAAAAAAAGCAGCTAACAGGTTTAATTTAAACAAACAGTAACGTTAATGTACGATTGCATGAAAAAAGCTTAAATATGACATATTTCATAAAAATACACGAGGTGATGGGATATGATGGGGAGAAAAGCTCTGGCACTGGCCTTTAGTTTTCTGATACTGGCGGTGCCGCTGACGTTCAGGGGGGTATCGGCTGCAACTCCCAGCGTTGTCATACTGGTCAGCGACAACGAGGCGGACTGCACGCTGGCCCAGTACATAGCAAACCTGACAGGAGTTCCAGTGGTGACAACACCGTGGGGAGTCTACGATCCCAACATAACAACGAAGATAGTTAGCTACGCCCCCGATGAGGTGATAATAATAGGCGGGCCCGCCGCAGTTCCGGATGAGTACGTGGAAGACCTTCAGAACCTCAGCATAACCGTTGAGAGATGGTGGGGAAAGAACAGGTATGAAACCGATCTCGCTGTAATCAAAAACGCAACCTCCAAGTTCCAGCTCCAGTTCCAGGGCAGGATAATAATCGCCGCTGGTAACGACACGATGGCAATAGAGAAAGCCCTTCAGGTGGCAATTAAGGAGAGGGCGATGATAGTCTTTGTGAACAGGACGTCGAACATAAGCACTGTCATGATGAAGCTGAAGGTTAAAACCCCCAGAATGATGCTGATCGGAACTCCCTTTGCAAACAGAACCATTGAGAAAATAAGGAAGCAGATAAAGGAACACTTCGGGGAGTTCAACTGCTCCGAGATGAGGGTGAACATAACCGCCGAGAGCGTGCTGAAGGTCATAAACTCAACGGAGGCAAGAATCAACACCGCTGAAAGCCTCCTGAAGAACGTCACATCCCCAGCGGCCGAGAGAATGCTTGAACTTGCCAAGAAGCAGCTCACCCTGGCCAAAGAGGCATATAAAGAGGGCAAATATGGAGAGGCCTACGGCCTTGCAATTGCAGCAGGCATGAAGGCAAACTTTGTTGTTAAGTTTGCCGACAGGGACTTCAGGGAGGAGCTTCACCTCCACATGGGACTGGTGCTTAGAAGGGAGCTCTTCAGGCTCGGAATACAGATCGGCTTTATGAAAAATGCCGGCATAGATGTGCAGGATGCCCAGAAGCTCCTTGAGGAAATAAAGGCCGCCATTAAGAACGGCGATTATGACACCGCACATGAGCTTCTGGCCCAGCTCAAGGAGCTGCTGAGGGAGAAATACAGAACCGGCAGGGGCATAATCAAGGAGAAGCACCACCCTGTGAAGAAACACAGGCCATGATAATTCGGCCTCTTTTGTTTATTTTCCTGTTCTATTTTATTTTTATTCATGGATAAAAGCAGGCCTTCGAAAGTTTTTTATCCCCCTTCTTCAGAGTGTGTAATGTGTATATGCCTTATGTTAGCATTTTAATACGTGATACGTGGTTGAAATGGTAAAGAGCATCCAAGAGATAACCACAATCGCAGAGGCTCTGAGCTCTCCGATCAGGGTCAGAATACTGAAGATGCTCTGTGAGAAGGAGTGGTACGTTTATGAACTCGCCAAGACCCTCAACATATCAAGGCAGCTGCTCTACCTCCACCTGAAAAAACTTGAAAAGGCGGGGCTGGTGGAGAGCGAGCTCCGTCTGGAACCCAATGACCCCAGAGCGAAAAAATATTATAAAGCAAAGCAGTTTAGACTTATGGTTGATAATGAAGTTATAAAAAATCTGGAGGAGTGATTATGATGCAGTACGGTGGAACACCAAGCGGGTGGATTTCCATAACCCTCGGGCTGATTCTCATTGTGATAGTCGTGTTTGCGTTCTACCAGATGAACAGGACACTGAACGAGCTTAAACTTGAGCTTGCAAACCTGAGGAACTCCCTCGAAGAGACAAAGAGATACACAGAGGACGTCAAGAGGAAGCTTGAAGAGGTCTGAAGGCTGATAGCATGCTGCCGGGCAAAGTTCCTCCTGAAAAACTGAAGGAGATAGTCTTCAATAACCTCGGCGCTGAGGGTGAGAGGATTATAATCCGCTCGGGCCTTGGTGTGGATGCTGCCGCCATAGATTTTGGCGACACCGTACTGGTGGCATCAACGGATCCCATAACCGGAGCAGGAAGAAACATAGGCTTCTACGCGGTTCACGTCAATGCCAACGATGTGGCGACCTTCGGGGCGAGGCCGAAGTGGTTCCTTGCGACCGTCCTTCTGCCGGAGGATGCGGATGAAAGGCTTCTGGGAGAGATTATGGAAGAGATTCATCACAACTGCAGGGAACTTGGGGTTGCGGTTGTCGGCGGCCATACTGAGGTAACACCCGGGCTGAAAAGGCCGATAGTCGTCGGCACAATGCTCGGCGAGGTCAGGAGGGAAAGGCTCGTCACCTCAAACGGGGCCCGGCCCGGGGATGCGATAATCCTGACGAAGGGTGCGGGAATTGAGGGGACGGCAATAATAGCGGGCGAGAAGGAGTGCGAGCTTAGAGAAGCGTTTGGTGAGGATTTCGTTGAGAGGGCGAAAGCTTTTCTGACCAGAATAAGCGTCGTGAAGGATGCACTCATTGCAGGTGAAATCGGCGTTCATGCCATGCACGACCCGACGGAAGGGGGAATAGCCAACGGCCTGCATGAGATGGCGGAGGCAGCGGGTCTCGGATTCAAAGTTTATTATGAGAAAATCCCCATAGCCCGGGAAACCAGAAAAATCTGCGAGTTCTATGACCTCAACCCCCTTGCCCTGATCAGCTCCGGAGCTTTGATGATAGCGGCGGCACAGGAAAAGGCCGCCCGGATTGTGGAGGCACTAAGGGAGAATGGCATAAACGCAGCAGTTATCGGAGAGTTCCTTAACAGCAGGGACAGACGCCTCATCATCCGGGATGGGGAGGAGAGAACTCTGGAACAGCCCCCAACGGACGAGCTCTGGAAGGTTGTTTAGAGCTCCACCGCTATGTTCATGCCCTCTTCTTCCTCAATCGTCTTCAGGAGGGCGAGTATCTGTGAGGGCTCCAGACGGATTCTTCTCAGGTGCTCATAGACGCGTTTAATCTCCTCCTTCTCGGCACCTTCCTTCCTGCTGTAAAGGTACATGAGGACGGCAAACAGAACCCCTCTGAGACTCTGCTCGCCCAGAGGAAGAGCCTTCCAGCCGTTTTCATTTATGTAGGCTGTCCTTGGGGTTTCCACTCCGGTCAGTTTATCCACTGGGATGAGGCTGCTCCGTCCGGCGCGTAGGTATGCAATCAGCACATCTTCACCGAACCCCTCATTTCTGAGGCCATTGAAGCTCAGTTCAAAGGCTTTTAAGAGAGCGGAAAGCTTCTCAATTTCACGGATTCTAGCCTTCGAGAGCAGCGAGAGCTTGAGTGTGCTTCTCTCAAGGGGCTCATTCTCCAGGTTAACCTTAAGGAGGATTCTATCGGAAAGGCGTGATCCCTCTTCAAACGCCCTCAGCACTATCCAGACAGCCCCGTTAGTCAGTATGCCGTATCTAACCCCCGTATTGAAGCAGTATCTGCCGAGCTGTCTCAGGGGCTTCCCGTTTTTGATGATATTTACGCCGAGGTTCTTGGCCTCCACGTATGCAAAGACATTCCCGTCAAGAATCAGAGCGTAGTCGGCCCTTCCGTCTTCGGTCTTCTCCTCGGGACGCACCTCAAAGGGGTTGTCCCATTCCCAGCCGAGGGTTCTGAATACATGTCCTATCAGATGCTGCTTTACAGCCTCCTCATTCCTCATATAGAGCTCTCTGTGGGTATTGATTTTGAGCACTACCTCACTCACAGTATCCCTGAGCTCATCCATCCCGGGCACCATATCCTTTTACCCGGCAGCGTTTAAATACTTAGCCCCACAGGGATGACGTATTTCCTGCTGCCCTCCTCAAACCCTCTGAATGAGCCGAGCTTCAGCCGTTTAATTGCCCTATCAGTATCAACAACCCTCATTGCTGCCAGATGGGTGATTCCAGTCCCTCTCAGGAAGTCGGGCAGAAGCTGGGCAGTTGGGCCTGTCAGAACAGCAAGCTTTGCCCTCCTGGAGCGGTCGAGTATCATCTCAAGGGTTCCGTTCAGGAGTGCAGAACCGCTGATTATCACAGCATCCATCTCGGGCAGCAGGTGGTATTCGAGGGAATCGCTCAGTGTCTCCCTGTCCCAGAGCTTTGGATTCCTCTCGAAGACGTAGGTATGGAAACGCTCCCTGAGTGCCCGGACGAGAGGGGGCATGTTGCCGATGACCGCAACCTTCTCAAATTCTCCATCAAGGAGCTCCACAACGTCCGTGTCCCCGGCATTCCCCGGATCCATGTAATACTGTGAGACCGCATTTATTGCGGCTACTGCAAGGGTTCTCTCAATAATGTTCAGGCTGTCCGCTTTCTCTATGAATCCCTCAACGGAGAGCTCATCAAATGACGCCCTGTACCTCTGAATCTCCTCCGGGAGCGTCATGGCAACACCCAGAGCCCTGCCGTGTCTCCCCTCAATCAGAACGTACGTATACGGGAGGGCGAATGAAAAATCCAGAAGCTTAAATTCTTCCTCAATAATCCCCAGGGCTTTTTTCTTTATCTTTCCGAGCAGCATAATTCCCCATCTCCTTACTCCCCTAAAAACTTTTGGTGAAGCTTTAAGCTTTTATATTCCCTGCCCCTATTCTCTATGGTGGTTTCATGTGCAGAATACTCTTTGCCGCCGGAAACGGCCATGAGATAAGGGAACTCCTCGACGCTTTTGTGCGCTCCTCGGAGAACGACCCCTATAAAGCCAGAAGGAATCGGGGCAGTCAGCATAAAGACGGATGGGGCTATGTTCTCCTGAAAAGGGACACCGTCGAACACTACAGGAGCATGACCCCTGTTTTTCAGGATGAGGCAGTCCAGAGGCTCAGGGATAAGCTCTCCGGCTTCACCGTCCTGATTGCACACTCCAGAGCCGCCAGTCAGGGGAGCAGGAATCTGTTCAATGTGCAGCCCTTCGGATTTTCAAGCAGGAGGGGATTCAGCTTCTGGTTCCTCCATAACGGAGACCTGAAAAAGGATATGATAATCAGAATGGCTGAACTGGAGGCGGAGAAGCTTGAGAATGCCTCTGACAGCTTCACAGCCGCTGTTTATCTGTGCAGGTTTCTTGAGGGAAGCACGAAGGAAAACCTTCTGGCCAGGTTTAAGGAGCTCAAAAAAACCACAAACACCGCCCTTAACACGGTAACCCTGATGATAGACCCCCTGAATAATGTCAGGGCGTTCATAACATCATACATGACAGGGAGGATTGAGGATGCTCCTCAAAAGCGTGACTACTACCGCCTTTTAATCCTGAGTAAGAAAAACCTGTTTGCGGTGGCATCATCAACATTTGAGCTCTACCATGACGGGCCATTTCAGGATGTGGAAAATGGGGAGGCATTCCATGTTGAGATTTCATTTGAAAATGAGGGTTTTGCTGTCGAAAGGCTGAGGATATAGGAGGGTGGAATATGGAGACGAAGGCACCTATAAAGGTGTATATGACCCGGAAGCTGATAGGGGTGGGTCCGGAGGATAGCATTAAAAAGGCCTGTGAGGTCATGGTTGAATTCGACATCGGTTCCCTGGTTGTCGTTGAAAGGGGAAGGGTCGTGGGCTTCTTCACCAAAAGCGACATCATCAGGAGGGTCGTCATCCCGGGTCTGCCGAACACAACCCCCGTGAGGGAGATAATGACCAGCGATCTGATAACCGCGGATGTGAATACCCCGGTAAAAGATGTCCTCGATATAATGGCGAAGAAAGGAATAAAGCACATCCTTATAGAGGAAAACGGGGAGATTGTGGGCATCTTCAGCCTCAGAGACCTCCTTGACGCCAGCAGGAGGAAGCTCGAAACCGCCATAGCGGTGGAGTGATGGGCATGATAAGGATAGCACACATAAGCGACACCCATATAACCCCCGATGCAGCCTTCAAGGCCTATGCATTTGATTTAATCGTGAACGAAATCAACAGGAGCGATTTTGACCTCGTTATCCACACCGGCGATGTCACCAACCAGGGGCTCAGAGAGGAGTATGAGCATGCCAGCTATCTCCTGAAAAAGATTCAGAAGCCTCTTATAGTCATTCCGGGCAATCACGATGCCAGAAATGTTGGATACAGGCTGTTTGAAAAATTTATAGGCCCTCTTAACGGGGTCTATGAAAATGGAGACCTTGTTATAATCTGGCTTGACTCGACAATCCCGGATTTAAGCGACGGCAGGGTTGGGGGATACAAATTCAAATGGCTCAAGGCAAAGCTTGAGGAATACTCCCACAAAAGGCTCAAGATAGTTGCCATTCACCATCACCTCCTCCCGCTGCCCGATACCGGCAGGGAAAGAAACGTCCTCTTCAATGCCGGTGATGTTCTCGACCTGCTCCTGAGGCATGAGGTCAACCTCTACACCTGCGGCCACAAGCATGTGCCGAATGTCTACAAAGCCGAGGATCTGATTATAGACAATGCAGGCTGCACATCATGCCGGAAAACACGCCGGGGGGATGTCAACAGCTACAACATAATAAAGATGCACGATGACGGCAGGGTTGAGGTCAGGATACGCCGGGTTACGGGGGATGAGGTTAAACGGGAGTACAGGGCGTTAAAACCCAAGATTTTCATTCCCAGGGGAAAGAGGATAATGAGGATCGTCCAGATGAGCGAAAGCAATGTCTCCGACAGGGTTTATTTCAGAAGGAAGGTTCTTGAAAATGCTATCAGGACGATAAACGAAAAGCTGAAGCCGGATCTGGTAATTCACTGCGGCGACATTGTGGATGTCGGAATAGAGCGTTATTACGAGAGTGCATATGAGTTCTACGAGAAGATAAAGGCGGAGAAGATTATAATTCCGGGACACAACGACATAACCTATCTCGGATACGACCTCTTCCATGAGTACTTCGGTGATCCGCAGATACTGGAGGCCGGTGATTTTGTATTCATCCCCATACTCTCGGTTCAGTACGAAACCCCCATAGGTCTTGTGGGAAGGATGGGACAGGAGAAGCTCAGAAAGCACCTTGAGGAATTCAGGGAGAAGTTCACCGTCGTGGTCATGCACCACAACATAATCCCGATTCCGCGGAGCAGGGAGATAGGCTTCTTGGAGGACGGGGGGGATGTTCTCAGGCTCCTCACCTCGGAGAGGGCCGACCTCGTTCTGACCGGCCACGGTGGCAATGCGTTCGGTCTCAAAATAGAGAGCACCCCGATAATAAACGCCGGCTCAATAAGCTGGGAGCTGCACAGAAATCCCTTTGGAAACTCCTACAACGTCATAGACATCTACAGAAACATGATAGTTGCCTTCCAGATTCAGGCGACGTGGAACGCCGGGAAGCTGCTGGGGATATGGAAAATAAAAACCGAGGTTAAGTGGACCTAAATCTCTATTCCCCTCTCCTTCATCCTTTCGGCAACACGTTCCATCAAATCGCTCATTATCTTGTCAACCGTATCCTCAAGCTCGATGTTCTCCACAACAGGTATGTCATGCTCCTTCGCATGCTCCAGTATGAACTCCTGTATCTCCATTATGGCATCGAGGTTTTGTATGTAGTAATCCGCAGGCCTCAGGCTGTACCTCTCCCTCTCATAGAACCTCGCTTCAAGGGACTTCCTGCTTTTCACGGCGACAACGTACATAAAGCTCCTGTCGTTCAGGGAGATGTAGCCGGGAACAAGGTGAATGCCCTCAACCACGGTGTTGAATCCCTCTGTGTATGCCCTCTCGATAACCGCATTGACACCGACAGCCACGTGCCTGACCTGAGTTTCAAATCCGAAAATCAGCGGCGAGACTCCCCGCGGAATCTTGTTTATGACGTTGGATGCCATGAATGATGAAGTGTGCAGAGCAGGGAGGAGTTCCCTCGCTATTATCTTTCTCATAACCTCCCTTATGGTGTCGGTTCCTATCGTGGTTCTTATGCCGAGCCTGAAGGCCAGCTCGGTTGATATTGTGGATTTGCCGACCCCTGTGGTGCCGCCAATCAGGAGAATCATCGGGAATTTGAGCTTCTTTATTTTGCGCCAGAAGAGATACTTCCTCGCCTCCTCCTTCAGCCCCCTCTCCAGCAGCCTGTGGTATGTTAGCTCCCTTATCTCATCCTTCGTCACTATCTTCTTTCCCTGCTCGGAGAATGTTTTAACAATCTCGGTGGCCACTGAGTATGCTATCCCAACATCCACGCCAGCGGAGGTTATTGACCTCGTCAGTATCCCTCGGGAAAAGGGTAGCCTCGTTTTCTTCTCGGGGTCCACAACGATTATCATGCCTTACCCCCCAGCGTTCGATTCCGCAGGTGTGCTGTTTTCCCTCTGAGGCTTTCATCCTCCTGACCCACAGCTATTATCATCTCCGCTCCCCCAGTATGCGCTTTCCAAGGTTCAGGATGCTATCCCTCAGGTCTTTGCCGTCAATATTCACCGGCTCATTGTCCATGAAAACAACCTCCCTGCCCTCATCAAGTGCCCTCCTCGTCACCACATCCACAGCCGCGGCCTTGAGCTCAACCAGCACCGTATCATAGCCTTTGAACTTCCTCATGTCCTCAATAAGCTTTCTCCTGTTTGAGAGATGGCCGGAGAAGCCCACCACCTCCACGCCATAGTGCTCCTCCAGGTGTGATGCCGCCCGCTGCAGTCCCTTCCGGTTTGCGGTCATTATCAAAAGCACCCTCTTCCCTTCAATCCTGCCCAGAGGCCTTGGTATGAATTTTGTCAGGTGGAGCTCGGCGTCGGGATTTATTTTTGAGATGACCCTTTTAATGGATTTCAGCCTTCTCTCGCTTCTAAGGTCTGCCATGGTAACCACGATTAAATCGGCGAGCTTGATCCTGAAGGGGCCGAAGTATCCCCTTATGAAGCTTATCTTCTGGGTCGCCCCGACAACCGTTATGCATCCGTCAGCCCTAACCGCGGGAAGGGTCGCCCCGCTGCCCTCCAGTATGATGAGGTCGTTGTCAAGCCCCTCGGCAATCTTTATGCCCTCCTCCACAGCATCAAAGAATGAAAAACCGGCCATTCCCCCGCCGCAGCGTCGGCAGCCGATTGTCAGAACCCTCGATGTCAGGGCATCTTCAAGGTGGTCCGAGGCGGCGTGCTTGCCTTTCTCAGCAATTCCGAGCAGAAATTCCGGCGTTATCTCAAGCCTCTCCCCCTCAATAATCTCCGGTTCCTCGGGCCCGCCCCGTCCCATCGTTAGGATGGCGGGCTTTGCGATTTCCTTCAGGGTTCTCGCCACAAACCCGCTGACGGCAGTCTTCCCGACCCTCTTTCCGGTCCCTATGACCATCAGGCTGGGCTTGTTTATATTCAGGAGCCGCCGGGGTCTGAACGTGAAATCAGCGCCCGTATAGGTTATTCCGTTTGCGAGGAGAAAGGATGCAATCCTGAACCTGTCCTCGTATGTGAGAACCGGCTCATCGCTGAGGTCAACAGCCTCATGGATGTCATTTTCCATTATAGCCCGCTGGATGGCATCGATATAATCCCTGCTGTAATAAACTTTAACCCCCACCTTCCTCTCAATCTCATTCAGGTCTCCAACCTTCTCGGTCCCTCCAAGGAAAACCGCACAGCACACATCACCCAGTCTCTTTACAGCCCACGCCGTTACATCCGGATAATGCTCTCCATCAATCAGAACCATTTTCACCATCATCCCCCTGTTTAAGGTTATCCTTTCTCAAGATTAACCTTTCGATAGATTTTTAATGCCCCTCCCGAAATAGACACGGGTGATTTTCTTGGCATTAAGAACGATTGGAGAGGGATTGTATCTATACCCGGGCAGCCCTTCTACAATGGTTAAAATCCACGATGAAAAGGCCGTTCTGGTCGACCCCGGACAGGGAAGCGGCAGGCACAAGGATTTGAAGAGGGAGATGAGGAAGCTTGGCCTGGAAATCCGTGCCCAGCTGACAACCCACGGACATGCAGACCACGTTAGGGTCGCCCCTAAAATAGAAGCCCCGCTCTTCGCCCACCGCTTTGAGTTCAGCATCGTGGAAAGCCCCCTCAATAGGGAAATCCTGACATTCGGATCAAAGGCTCCAAGGGGCTTTCTGGTGTCGCAGTTTGAGGGCGAGGTCAGGGTTCACGGCATATTCGAGTGGGGGGATGTCCTCTTCGGCCTGAAAGCCATAAAGCTGAGCGGACATTCTCCCGGAATGACGGGATTCCTTGATGAGGAAAATGCGGTGCTCTACGCCGGCGACAGTTTCTTCGGCGAGAGGGTTCTCCAGAGCGTGGGGATTCCATATCTGGTCGAGCCAGAATTATTCAAAGATTCAATTAAACAATTACAGAATTATGCAGATGAGGGGCTGCTGCTGATACCCTCCCACGGGAAGGCTGTAAGGGGAGATGAAGCAGGGAAGCTCCTTGAGTTCAACCTGCACAGGCTTGAAGAGGCAGAGACCATGATTCTGGAACTTCTAAAGAGCCCCATGAGCATTGACGAGCTCGCATACAGGCTGTCCGAATATTTCGATGTGTCGCCAACCCCGCAGATTCTGGCGTTAAACCTCGTCCCCCTGAGAGCATTCATAGCTAAGCTTTACAACGAAGAGAAGATTGAGGCCGTGATGGATAGGGGACTGAAGTGGAAGCTCAGAGGAGACTGAGCCCTTGTAAGGAACTTCCAGAGGGGGATAACATCAATCTCGATGCCTTCCCCTGTTAATTTTTCCGTTCCTTCCCACGTGATTATAATTCCCCTGTTAACCCGGAGTGCTTTAGAAACCATAACCAAGTTCCCAAACTGTTCTTCCAGTTCCCTTTAAAATTTGTGGTTGGCAATCACACGGATAGCATAGATGTTTGTGATTTTCATCCTCAAAGACCTACTCCTCATCCCCGTAGCAGAGGTAGTTGTAGGGGCAAAATTTGCACATGAAGTTGTTCCATCCCTTCGGGGGCTCCTCCCTCTCGTAATGCTTTTTTACGGTGTAGAACTGCCTGAGGATATCCTTGAAAAGCGTTCGGTCATAGGGAATTTCAAATGCCCTGAAGTTTCTCCCCCTGACTATGGGGAACCTTGAGAAATCAATGCCCTTTATGACCTTCCCGGGTTCATCGTGGAGCTTGATGTAGTAGAGGTAGCCGTACTCGGCCTCAGCCCACCGGAGATATATCGTGAGCTGGGCGAGATGGTAGTCGTGCGGCAGCCTGGGAAGGCTCGTTTTCCCCTTTATCTCAATCGGGAAGTCCTTTATGGCATCGATCCTCCCGTGTATCTCAAAACCAAGGTTCTGGGAGCGTAAAACCATCCTTTTTTCAAGCTCAAAACCGAAGCGCTTTCTCAGTATGTCCCCGAGAACCTCATGTGTTTTGATTCCCTGATTCAGTCTAACTTTGACGAATTCCGGCCATCTCTCAGGATAGCCCTTAAGCCTGAAGTATATCCTTCTGGGGCAGGTCAATGCTTCGCTGGCATAAAACTCAAGCAGCTCATCAGGCATCCCGTTCACCTCTGTGAGGGCGGTTCATCGGTCCGCGAGCCTCCCCGCCCAAGCGTCAGCTAATACCGACGTCATCATCACTCAGACTGGGCAAGGGTCGTCATCCGCTGTTCCGGTATGAAGAATAGCCGCCCCTCCTTAAAACCTTTGGGGAAGAATCGAGGAGAAAAGGAAAAACCGGGAATTTCAAATTCGAGCCTTACTCTTCCTGAGGCTCCTTATTGAGTAGCTCAGACCGTAGGCAGGCCACAGTCCGGGGGGCATTGCATAGTGGTGCAGGTTCCTCAGAATCTTCTCCGCATCCCTTCTGCTCTTTGCCTTGACCCTGAGCTTTCCTTTTCTGAGCTCCACCTCACCGTTCGGGAGCTTAATGCGCAGCCTATCCCCTTCTATCTCGGGCTTTGCCCGCATCAAAAGGGTTCTAAAATCCTTATATGCATCCTCTGTAATTTCCTGTTCAAGAACAGCTTCCCTCTTTGATTTAAACAGCCTGTTCAGCCAGCTACTCGAGCCTTCGTCATCCATAATTCAACTCTACCTCCGGTCAGGTTCTCACGGTATATTCTGTCTTCAGGGTTTTTAAGCTTTTTCAATCGTTTTTTGCCGAAATGACAGAGCTTGGGGAAATTTTTCACATGGACAAAGGATTTTTAAATTACGCCGATATTTTCATACGATGGCCGGAAAAAACACCAGAACAATAAAACCTCGGATAAGGGAGATTCTGAGCAGAAAGCTCCCTCCAGAACTGGTGAGCCTGCTTCCCAGGCACTGGGTTCAGATCGGTGATGTCCTGATACTCCCCCTGAGGGAAGAACTCCTGCCCTACAAACACGAGATTGCCGAGGTTTATGCCCGGGTTCTTGAGGTCAAAACGGTCCTGAGGAAAGGCTGGATTTTAGGGGAGTTCAGGGAGCCGCACTATGAGATAATCTACGGAAGCGACCCGGTAACGGTCCACAGGGAGAATGGCATTTTCTACAAACTGGACGCCGCAAGGATAATGTTCTCCCCAGCCAACGTCAAGGAGAGAATCAGGATGGCCGGTATAGCAAAGCCAGACGAGCTGGTCGTCGACATGTTTGCCGGAATCGGACATCTCTCCCTCCCGATGGCCAAGCACTGCGGAGCAAAGGTCATTGCGATTGAAAAGAACCCCTATGCATTCAAATTCCTCGTCGAAAACATCGAGCTCAACAGGGTGCAGGACAGGATGACGGCATACAACATTGACAACCGCGACTTTCCGGGAGAGGACATAGCTGACAGAATCCTCATGGGGTACGTCATAAGAACCCATGAGTTCATTCCAAAGGCCCTTGAGATAGCGAAGGATGAGGCAATAATTCACTACCACAACACCGTTCCCGAAAAGCTGATGCCGGAGGAACCATTCAGGACGTTTCAGAACATCGCCAGAGAGCATGGCTACGGGGCCGAGAAACTTAAAGAGCTGGTTATCAAGCGCTACGCCCCGGGAGTGTGGCACGTTGTGGTCGATATCAGGGTGTTCAGGAAATGAGCTTTCCCAGTTTAACCTCCACAACATCACCTTCCTCAAAATTTCCCCCGATGAGCTTTATCCTCTCCTGATTGCAGTAGATTCCGGCACCCCTGACCTCCTGTCCGTTGGCCAGAACCCGAAATCGTGCCTCAAAAAGTCCCGTACCGTTCGGAAGGCTTTTATCAACGGGAACCTTCAGGCCAAAAATCTCAACCTCCTCGGAATGGCCAAAAACGGCTCCATGACGATAGTGCGGCAGCCCCCCTTCAACCGGAATCCCCATGAATTCAACCGGCGTCAGGTTCCTCCCTCCCCTCCTCACAGGCTTCAGCCAGAGATAGCGGGAATTTTTCTCCACAACTTCAAACTCATTCCCCCTAACGACCGGCACGAGCTTCAGGATTTTTGGATTCATTAAAAAGCCTCCCCTTGCCCTGTATCTGTCCCCGCAGTCCCTAAGCTCAAAGTGTGCGTGCCTGTCGCTCCATGGGCTGAAAAATCCGGAAACGATAAGAGACCCGATTTCATCGTAGAGACCGAGCTTTTCTCCCGTCCTTACGGAGGGCATTACATGGAGCACCTTGAGGCAGAAGCCCGCTGCCTCGATTATGATGAGGTAGTCCTCCCTGACCGGAACGTAGCGGGGCGTCCTGATTCTCCTTATCTCAGCGACCCTGCCCTCCTCAAGGGGGAAGAGGGCTTTATCCGAAAAATACACATCAACCGCAGTCCCCAGCCTGTGGCCGGGATAGGGGCTGTTGAAGAAGCTGAACCATGCATCTTCCGGAATTTTAAATTTAAGTCCTTCAACGTGCGCTATCATCATGCCCTTCTCCTCCCGGTGAATGCAGAGCCATGCCATTTTCAATGCACTGCTAATCACAGGATAGCAGTGCTGCCAAATAAATATTTTGCATGCACGTTAATGGGTTGGCTTAACCTGATTTATCAGGTAAAACGCTTTCTTTTGCGAAGACCTTATATCCTTTCAATCGAAAATCTTTCGAGGTGATCTTGACATGTCAATGAAAGGCTGGTGGGGAAGAATTCTGAGGGTTGATTTAACCAACAACAAGGTTCAGGTGCAGGAGTATTCTCCCGATGTCGCCCAGAACTTCATAGGCGGCAGGGGTCTTGCGGTTAAGATTCTCTGGGATGAGGTTAAGGGAGCTGATCCGCTCGGGCCTGAAAACAAGCTCGTATTTGCTGCAGGCCCGTTCAACGGCCTCCCGACCCCGAGCGGCGGTAAATTGGTCGTTGCGGCCAAGAGCCCGCTCACCGGCGGCTACGGTGACGGCAACCTCGGCACCATGGCGACCGTCCATCTGAGGAAGGCCGGTTATGATGCCATAGTCGTTGAGGGAAAGGCCAAGAAGCCGGTCTACCTCTACATTGAGGATGACAACGTTAGCATACTCAGCGCAGAAGGCATCTGGGGTAAGAGCACCTTTGAGACCGAGAGGGAACTCAAGAAGATACACGGTAAGAATGTGGGGGTTCTCAGCATAGGGCCTGCGGGTGAAAATCTCGTGCGCTATGCCGTCGTCATGTCCCAGGAAGGCAGAGCGGCAGGAAGGCCTGGCATGGGTGCTGTCATGGGAAGCAAGAAGCTCAAGGCCCTCGTCATTAAGGGAACCAAGGAAATACCTGTGGCGGACAGGAAGAAGCTTCAGGAGTTCTCAAAGGAGGCCTACGAGGCCATTCAGAACTCACCCGCCTACCCGTTCTGGAAGAGGCAGGGAACAATGGCGGCGGTTGAGTGGACCAACGAGAACTCAGCACTGCCAACGAGGAACTTCCAGGACGGAAGCTTTGAGTTTGCCCGCTCCATAGACGGCTATACCATGGAGGGTATGAAGGTCAAGCAGCGCGGCTGTCCCTACTGTAACATGCCCTGTGGAAACGTTGTCCTTGATGCCGAAGGCCAGGAAAGCGAGCTCGACTACGAAAATGTCGCCCTCCTCGGCTCAAACCTTGGAATTGGAAAGCTCAACGAGGTCTCGGTCCTCAACAGAATTGCCGATGAGATGGGTATGGACACCATAAGCCTCGGTGTTTCGATAGCCCACGTAATGGAAGCCGTTGAGAAGGGAGTGCTCAAGGAGGGCCCGACATTCGGGGACTTCAAGAAGGCAAAGCAGCTCGCCTTGGATATTGCCTACCGCAGAGGGGAGCTTGGAAACCTCGCGGCTGAGGGCGTCAAGGCAATGGCCGAGAAGCTCGGAACCCATGACTTCGCCATGCACGCCAAGGGGCTTGAAATCAGCGGCTACAACAGCTACATCTACCCGGCCATGGCTTTGGCATTTGCCACAAGCTCCATCGGAGCCCACCACAAGGAGGCATGGGTCATCGCCTGGGAGATAGGAACGGCCCCAATCGAAGGGGAGCAGGCCAAGAAGGTCGAGTACAAGATTACCTACGACCCGGAGAAGGCAGCAAAGGTCATCGAGCTCCAGCGCCTCAGGGGCGGCCTCTTCGAGATGCTCACAGCGTGCAGGCTGCCATGGGTTGAAGTAGGGTTGAGCCTCGACTACTATCCGAAGCTTCTCGAAGCCATCACCGGCGTCAAATACACATGGGACGACCTTTACAAGGCCGCAGATAGGGTTTACGCACTCATCAGGGCATACTGGGTCAGGGAGTTCGGCGAGAAGTGGGGCAGGCACATGGACTACCCGCCGAGGAGGTGGTTCATCGAGGGCCTCAAGAGCGGGCCGTACAAGGGGCAGCACCTTGACGAGAAGAAATATGATGAGCTGCTCAGCGAGTACTACAGGCTCAGAGGCTGGGACGAGCGCGGCGTGCCGAAGAAAGAAACGCTCAAAGAGCTCGGCCTTGAGGATGTCATTCCGGAGCTTGAGAAGGTTGCAAAGCTTGAGTGATTTCCTTTTTCTTCCTTCGACAAATTTTTAGCCCGGATATGATAGTTTCTGATGGTGGTGAAGATGGTCAGGATAAGGCTTATGGGTGCGTTTGCCCACCTCGCCGGAGCAAGGGAGCTCAGCGTGAGGATAGAGGGAAGGAAGAGGGTCGATGAGATTCTACGCGAGGTCATCCCGCGTTACGACGAATTCCACGATAGGATCATCATGATTAACGGCCACCCTGCGAGGGGAGATGCCGAGGTCGAAGACACCGATGAAATCAAGGTGATGCCGGTTCTGAGCGGGGGCTAAGGCTTTTCTTTGCTTTGGAGTTAAATATAAGAATTGTTAACCCATTAACATCATCCCTCTGTCTTTCCGTTTTTGTTAACCAATTAACCACAAACCTTTTATAGGCCTCTGATGTTAATCAATTAACGTGATATTATGGGCAGGCTTGAGGATTTAAAGGACAACGTAGAAGAATACTTCCAGAGCGCCGAGCTGTTGTTTAAGCAGGGCCTCAACAACGCCGCCTTTATGATGTACTTTAAGACCCTCGTGGCTATAGCTGACTACATTCTCTGGCGCGACCTGAAAGTGCTCCCAGACAACCACAGCGAGCGCTTCAGGCTGTTAAAGCCCCGTTATCCTGACTTGTACAATATCCTGAGTTACTACTTTCCCTATTACCGCGATACATACACAAAAAGGGTCGATGACCGCATTTTGGTGGCGATTAGAAATGATGTTATCAGGCTTAGAGAAAAAATTGAGTAATCTCGCCAAGGATTTTAAGGAGAAAAACCCGAACGTCTGGGATATCCTTCTCTATGGCTCCACAGTTAAGGGAAAAGAAACTCCCAACGACATAGACATTGCCGTCCTCTTGACCGATGGAAACCCCTTTGAAGTGGCGTTCCGCTTCAAGCAGATTCTCGAAGAAAATGGATTCTCTCCCGAGGAGCTGGACGTCAAGGGCTTCCTGATGAGCGAACTCTTCAGTGAGAACAACCTGATAAGCTTTGCACTGCTTGTTGAGGGCTATTCCCTCACCAAAAACGGATTCCTCCATAAAGCGCTCAATGCCAAAGGCTACACCCTCTTCAGGTTCTCATACTCCAGCCTAACAGGCAGTGAAAAGGTGAGGTTCATATACAGTCTAAGGGGGAGAAACAAGGACGGTGGGATGCTCAAAGAGCTCAATGCCATTGAACTTGCTGCGGGAGTGGTTCTCGTGCCTGTAAATGCGACATTTGAATTCAAGGAATTTCTGTCGAGATGGGGAATCGAATACGAGTACGCCCCCATCATAGTAGGTGAGTTCTCCAGAGAGGTGTCTCCTCTTTAATGAACTCCCCGAATGTCTCCAGTACAAAACCATCAGTGAGTGGCGTGCGATAGTGAAGAATTACAGGTTCAAATGGACATACAAACTTTGATCAAACTTTGCGCAGGCAAAGTTTGTATGGCGCCGGGGCAGGGATTTGAACCCTGGCGGGCTGGACGCCCACGGACTCTCCAGGCCCGCGCCTTCCCAGGCTAGGCTACCCCGGCATTAAAAAGGGAGAATCATGAGATGAGCTCGATTTCGATTGTGACATCCTCAGGAACACGAATGCGCATGATCTGCCTCATGGCCCTCTCGTCGGCCTCAATGTCGATGAGCCTCTTATGAACGCGGAGCTCGAACTTGTCAAAGGTGGCCGTTCCCTCACCATCAGGGCTCTTTCTGGTGGTGATCCTTATCCTCTTGGTCGGAAGCGGTATGGGCCCGCTCATCCTGACTCCTGTCCTCTCTGCAATCTGCTTGATCTGGTCAGTAACATTATTGAGCGCCTTAATGTCGGTGCTCGCCAGTTTAATCCTTGCCTTCTGCATGCTCTCACCTCAAGGAATTAAAGGAAAGAAGGGCTAAGGGCTTCACTCGCCCTTCTGGATGGATATAACCATACCAGCAGCGACGGTCTGGCCCATGTCTCTGATGGCAAATCTTCCCATCTGCGGTATCTCCTTGACCGGCTCGATGACCATGGGCTTGGTGGGCCTGAGGACAACGATTGCTGAGTCACCGGTCTTGATGAACTGCGGGTTCTCCTCAACGATGTTGCCTGTCCTCGGGTCGAGCTTGGCGAGGAGCTGCTCGAACCTGACTGCGACCTGCAGTGTGTGGGCGTGGAGGACCGGGGTGTAACCGATTGTGATTGCTGTCGGGTGGTTGAGGACGATGATCTGGGCCTTGAATGTGTCCTTTGGCCTGACGACTGTCGGGGCCGTGTCCGGGTGACCTGCAACGTCACCCCTCTTTATGTCGTTCTTACCAACACCACGGACGTTGAAACCGATGTTGTCGCCCGGAAGGGCCTCCTGCATGGGCTCGTGGTGCATCTCGATGCTCTTAACTTCACCCTGTATGGCCTTGTGGAAGATCGTGCTGGCCGGCTCGAAGATGACGACATCGCCGACTCTGAGAACACCTGTCTCCACCCTACCAACGGGGACTGTACCGACACCCTTAATGGAGTAGACGTCCTGGATCGGGATGCGGAGCGGCTTGTCGGTCGGCTTCGGCGGCTCGGGCATCTGGTCGAGGGCTTCGATGAGTGTCGGGCCCTTGTACCATGGCATCTTGTCGCTCTTCTTTACGACGTTGTCGCCTTCCCATGCGCTGATCGGGATGATCGGGAAGTTCTTGTATCCGAGCATCATGAGGAGCTTCTTGACCTGCTCTGCGACCTGCTTGAACTTCTTCTCGTCGTAGTTGACCATGTCCATCTTGTTAACGCCGACTATGATGTTGTTGATACCGAGGGTCCTTGCAAGGAAGGCGTGCTCCTTGGTCTGCGGCATGACACCGTCCGTTGCAGCGACGATGAGGACTGCAGCGTCGGCCTGGCTGGCACCGGTGATCATGTTCTTAACGAAGTCCCTGTGGCCCGGAGCGTCGATGATGGTGATGTACCTGTGCGGGGTCTCAAACTTGGTGTGGGCAACGTCGATGGTGATACCCCTCTCCCTCTCTTCCTTGAGCCTGTCCATGACCCAGGCGAACTTGAAGGACTTACCCTTCTCGCCCATTTCCTCGAACTTCTTGATGATGTTCTCCGGTATGTTGGCTGTGTCAAAGAGCAGTCTTCCGATGGTTGTGCTCTTTCCGTGGTCTACGTGTCCGATAAACACAATATTGATGTGTGGCTTCTCCTTTGCCATTTTCAAACACCTCCAAATTTCAGTCTAACCCTTTTTGACCGGGATAGGTTTTTAAAGCTTTCGTAACCTCGGCTCTCTCGAACGGGAAACCCGCTTTTCCGGGAGAGCCTCATGAGTCCAAAGGGAGATACCGAGCGGGGTTTAAAAAGTTAACTACTGGGTGATGGCAGTTCGGGGCGGAGGGTGGACCAGTTATAGGTCTTTCCGATTAAATCCGTCTGGCGGTAGAAAAGCGAGAAGAGAAAAGCTCCCGATAGGGAGCATCACTGCTGCGGGCAGATGTCCCTCTCCGTCGGAGGGTTGGGGTTTAGGCCTTTTCTCTGCCTGATCTGCCTGATGATGTTTATGGCCAGCTCCCCGGGAACGCGCTTGAAGCCCGCATGTTCGGTGCTCCATAAAGCTCTGCCGCTCGTCGCTCCACGGATGGCTCCGGCGAATCCGAACATCTCCGCAACCGGGGCCTCCGAGATTATGATCATGACCTCGCCTTCCTGCCTCATGTCGATGAGCTGACCGCGCCTCTGGTTGATCTCCCTGCTGACCGCACCCATGTACTCGTAGGGAACGTTGATGATGACCTTCTGGTATGGCTCATAGAGCACCGGGTTGGACTTCATCATGGCGCAGTGGATTGCAGTCCTTATAGCAGGGTAAATCTGGGCAGGGCCCCTGTGCACGTTGTCCTCGTGTATCTTTGCATCAACGAGCCTGACGATGACCTTCATAACTGGCTCCCTCGCCATCGGCCCCTCGTCCATCGCCTGGTGGAATCCGTCGACGAGCAGATCCATGACCTCGTTGAGGTACTGGATACCCTTTGTGTTGTCGAAGAACATGTTGCCCTGATAGATATCCACGATGCCCTTGGCCATGTCGTAGTCCATTCCAAGCTCCGCCAGTTTCTTGGCGACGGCCTTTTTGTCCTTCGGCCTGCCCTCAGGGATGAAGCCCTCATGGATGGCCTCATAAATCTCGTCGGGCATTGGCTCAACGATTATGTAGAACCTGTTGTGCTTGTTCGGACTCTTTCCTTCGACTATCGGGCTCTGCTTCGTTATGCTCTCCCTGTAAACAACGATTGGCTCCGAAACATCGACCTCAAGCTTCCAGTCCTCCTTGAGCTTGACGAGCTTGACCTCAAGGTGGAGCTCACCCATACCGCTGAGGAGGTGCTGGCCTGTCTCTTCATCTATCTTGACGTGGAGCGTCGGGTCTTCCTTGGCGAGCTGTCTCAAAGCTTCGATGAGCTTTGGAAGGTCCTTAACGTTCTTGGCCTCGATGGCGACGGTAACGACAGGCTCGCTGGTGTAGTGAAGGGCTTCGAACGGCTCTATCTGCTCCTGCGAGACGGTCTCACCTGCCATGGCGTCGCGCAGACCGGTAACTGCAACGATGTTTCCGGCAGGAACGGCCTCCATGTTGACCCTTTCCGGCCCCATGTAGATACCAACCTGCTGTATTCTGGCCTTTCTCTTGGCGTTTATGAGGAAAACCTCCTGACCTGTCTTCACTGTACCGCTCCAGACACGGCCGGTTGAGACCTCACCGGCGTGCTTGTCTATGATGATCTTCGTGACTACCATCGTCATCTTGCCCTTCGGGTCACACCTGACCATAGCCTGACCCACATCGCTCTCAACATCTCCCCTCCAGAGGTGAGGAATCCTGTACTTCTGGGCTTCAAGCGGGTTGGGGAGGTGCTTGACGACCATATCGAGGACTACAATGTGGAGCGGGGCCTTCTTTCTGAGGGTCTTTAAGTCGTTGGCATTCGTCAGGTCGATTATGTCCTTGAATGAGACGCCGTGCTTCTGCATGTAGGGAACGCTCAGCGCCCAGTTGTAGTAAGCCGAACCGAAGGCGACGCTTCCATCGTTGACGTTGACGTACCATTCCTTCCTGAACTCCTCGGGGGCGTATTTTTTGATGAGCCTGTTTACGTCGGTGATGATCTTGGCAAACCTCTCAAGCATCTGCTGGGGGGTTAGCTTGAGCTCCTTGATGAGCCTGTCGACCTTGTTGATGAAGAGGACGGGCTTGACGTACTCTCTCAAAGCCTGCCTGAGAACGGTCTCGGTCTGCGGCATGACGCCCTCGACGGCGTCGACGACTATGATGGCTCCGTCTATTGCACGCATTGCCCTAGTAACGTCACCGCCGAAGTCGACGTGGCCCGGGGTGTCGATGAGGTTGATGAGGTACTCCTGTCCCTCATACGGGTGGACCATTGAAACGTTGGCCGCGTTGATGGTAATTCCCCTCGCCTGCTCCTGTTCGTCGAAGTCGAGGACGAGCTGCTTTCCGGCGAGCTCCTCGCTAATCATTCCAGCACCGGCGAGCAGGTTGTCGCTCAGCGTCGTCTTACCGTGGTCAATGTGAGCGGCAATACCCATGTTCCTGATTCTCTCGGGCTGGGTCATTAATTCCTTGATTTTCGCAATTAACTCTTCTCTTCTTCCCATTCAAACCACCTACTATCTCTTGATGAGCTTGTTCAACACTCACTTAAAAAGTTGGGTTATAAATCTTTCCCAGCGGGGCACCCGAACCGCTTAATGTTTTGAAGAGCCTGTGGTCTCCGCCTCTTCCCGTCCCGAGAAGCAGGCAGCTGATCACCATGGAAGGAAAGATTAACGATTCATCTTTATCAGGCCTGCCCGGAGGGTGAGGGACTCTTTGAGCGTTTTATATGCGGTTTGAACAGCTTTTCTACCTCCCCCTGCACTTCATCAGCTTTTCCGCTCAAAACGAGCTTTCCGTTTCCTATGACGAGAACCCAGTCCACGAGGGGCATCAGCGGCTCCCAGATGTGGCTTATGACAACGAAGTTGGTCTTCCCGCTCATTTCATCGATTATCTCAATAACCCTCTCCATGCTGTCGAAGTCTATGTTCGCCAGGGGCTCGTCAAGGAATATCAGCTCGGGACTTCCGATGAAGGCCTGTGCAAGTGAGAGGCGCTTCAGCATTCCGGAGGAATAGCCGTTTATTCTCTTATCGATGAAAGGCCGAACCTCGAAGAGCTCCGCAGTTCTCTCGACCTCCTCTTCACCGAACCCTTTGCTCTCGGCGAATAGGGTGAGCCACTCCCTGCCGGTCGTGAACTGTGGAAATGCGGGAGGGTCGTAGGCAACTCCAAACCGCCTCTTGACCTTCCAGTTGTTCCAGGGGTTCTCGCCAAATACCCTAATTTCTCCGGCACTCGGCCGATAAACTCCGGTTGCGAGCTTGAGGAAGGTGCTCTTTCCGCCGCCGTTGGGGCCGAGGATCAGCGTGATTCCCTCCGGAATCTCAACAGTTATGCCGTCGAGGGCGTGAATGCTCCCGAAGTGTTTCTTCAGGTCTCTTGCCTCGATTATCACCTGCCCCACCTCCACACGACCAATGCCAGGAGGAGCGCGAAGGCTGAACCGCTGAGGTAGAGGGCGTTTTGAACGGCTTTGGTTGGGTAGTTTTTGATAACCCGGAAGGAACACACAAGGGTTGTGTCCATCTTGGAATTCACAGCATTGTACTCCCCTTCGTGGGGTATGATAAACTGATATTCGGCATGGCCAAAAATGCTCCTGTTGTCAACCACCTTCCCCGTTATCCCGTCATAGATAACTAGGTTTCCCTCTCCATTGCATGAGACCTGAACCAGAGCACGCGTTGGCAGTTTTATGGAGCCCCAGTTGTATGAGGCGGTTTCATTTGTGCGCTTGTTAAGATACAGGTAGAGCGGGGTCGTTGAATCAACCGTATCCTCGTATGAGTGATATATTACGATGGATGATATGCTAAGGATAAGCAACGCTGAGAGTAGGGCGGCCCAGAACTTCATGCAACATCCCTCCTCCTGACCAGAAGAAGTGAGGCCGTAAAAAGCAGCAGGGGGAATGCCAGCCCCCATCCCAGATAGCTGGGTGCTGTAATTGCAAAATCCGAACTGCCGCATCGGTATATGGCGTCAATAAAAAGCTGAAGTGGAATTCCTGACATTCCCAGTATTTTTGAGGCATATATAACCGCGAAACCTACTATAACCGCCAGAAACGCATTGGGGGAGAGAAGAGAGACCAGCGTGGCTATTGAGGTGATATACAGAATGCCAAATGTCAGAAGTATCAGAGCCAGCACCAGGAAACTGGAGGTTATATCCGGCAGATGCCTTGAAATACCTGCATAGCTCGTGATGGTGATGTAAATAAACGGCACGGTTGCAAGGAGGAAGGAGTACAGGAGGAAGGACAGCAGTTTTATCGTGAATATCTCCGTATTTGAGTAGGGAAGGGAATAGACCGAGAAGGCAACGCCGCTGTCCCTGTCATAGCGGAAGGTTAGTGCCCCGAGAAGAAGGATTATGAAGCTCATCAGATACCACACATCGGAAAGAGCTAGTTCGCTGTTTATGCTGCTGGCCACCAGATACGTCCCGTATCGCCATTTCCTCAGGATTTCCGTAAGAAGTCCAAATCCTCCCGGGGATGTCTGGGTTACCATCATCAGGCTCTCCTTCATGGCCAGACCTATCAGGACAATCCCGAAGAACAGGAGAACGTTTTTGATAGCATCCTCAACTTCCCATTTGAAGAGTGTGTATAGCCTTCCCACAGTCTCACCTCCTTGCTTTCTTGACTACGGAGACAGCCAGTATCAGGAGCGAAGCGTAGAAAACATACTCACTCTGAGTCCTGGGCTTTGGAAACGGGAGTCTCTCAACCCCTCCGAGCCATGCATTTGTTCTATACAGCACGAGGCCTGATGCCCAGCTGAAGTCATGCTTTGCCAAAGCCAGATAGGCCGAATGTTCATCTGTAAACGTGGCAAAAACAATTCCTGCTGCCCTCAGATCGGGTATAACACCTAAAGCATATGCCACCGGAGCTATGACCATACCGCTTGAGGGGTCATAAATGGCACTGCCTGAAGGCCCAAAAACTGTCATTGAGAAGAAGGTGTAATTTCTCTGGGAATCCACGCGCTGGCTGAGGTTCATGTCCGGTACGGAGAATAGCATCACCATTACAGGCGGTCCGAATTTGCGGTAGTATGTCATGACGCTTTTTCTCGGTGTTGAGGTGTTATAAACCGTTATCACGCTCTCCCTCCATTTTCCGAAGATGCTGCCGGGGGCAGGGGGATTCGTTGTGTTGACCCAGAGGATTGTATGACCGTAAGCCGTGCCGTTCATATCAAAAACGGTTCCATCGCTCAGTCTTATCCTGTAAAGCTTTCTTATCTCCAGAGTTTTCAGCTTTACCTGAGGCCAGATACAGTCGAGAAAACCAACATCATGGCTTTTTTCAATCTTTTCCCAGATGACCTGTTTCTCGTCCCAGAAACGGGGTATCTTCGTGTCCTTCCTCACTATGGTCATTATTGTTACATTGCTCATCGCTATCTCCAGAGCTACTGTCATGTAGCCCTTCTCCTCCCCGAGAAAGCGGAAGGTTACGTTTGTATCATTCTTGGCATATATGCGGAACAGGATTCCCCTGTACAGATACATGAGCTCTGCCGTGTTGATGGCTCTGGGCGGATTCCCCTTCTCTATCATGTACTTGATGTAGGGGTCATATCTCATGGCTGCATATTTTATATAGACCCCCGGTTTGGCCCAGTAAGGTGCCGCCATTGCAGTTGGCGTTAGAAGCAATATTGCAAGGAGCATGAAGCAAAGGCCCCCTCTCTTCACCCGCGGCATTTAAGACCCTCCTCCCGAATAATCAGTATGCCGGGTCGGATGGCTTTTATTACTCCCATACCTATTTAACTTTTACTTCGGGATTAAAGTATGAATTCCAAAAAAATCGGTGATGCTGTGGCATGATCACGACATAGCGCAAGTATCCGTGTTTATCATAACTAAGAAAAGAGGGATAGGGTTGAGTCTCGAACCATTAGCTCCACGTCGCTCTATAAGTTACCCCTCGTAAACATTCTCCCTCTTGCCAATTTTCAGGATTTTAACAACTCTATCTTCCTTCAGGTATTCGAAAATCACGCGATACTGACCAACACGGAGGCGATAAACGTTTTCATATCCCCTAAGCTTTTGAACATCGAGATGGGCAAGGGGAAAGAAGGCCAGCTTTGATATTCTGTCCTTTATTAGACCTCTCTCGCTCTGTGGAATGCTCTGGAGTTCTTTCAGGGCTTTCTTGCTTATCAGAACCTTATTCTCAAAGCTCATCTTTTACCACGTCCCACTCAAGGAACTCATCGTTTCTGCGTTCTCCAATGGCTTCTTTTTCCCATTCTTCCGGCTCGGCCTCCTCGATCAGCTGAAGGTTGACCTCTATAAGCTCTCTAAGGAACCGTTCTATCTCGTCTATCCTGTGAAGAATCTCGTTTATGGTAACCCCCATGCTCTCACCATTTCAGTCATCTGAATAAAAGGTGAAAAGCTTTTCCCTCAGCTCCAAGTTTCGGCTATAACGTCATGCTTGTGTATGCTTTCGTTGCTTATAACCTTCACGTGGATTCTGCCCTTGAACCTCTCCTTCGCCTTGGCGAATATCTCCCTCGCCACATCCTCGACAAACTTCGGGTTGGCAAACATCCCCTGCACGACGGCGTTTTCATCGACGGTCTTCAGCAGGGTGTAGGTCGGATGGCTGAACGAGCTCTCGACCACGTCAATCATGTCCTCAAGTGCTATCTCCTCGTCGAAGGTGGTTCTGACCTCAAGCTCCCCTACAGCCCTCTGTATGTGGGTCTTTCCGTTGTTGTTTGCCATCGCGTGCGGACAGGCGGTGTTGCCGATTACCCTGACGCGGAGCACCTTCTCAAAGCTCCCATTCTCGCTCTTGATAACGCCGACCTCAACGTCGTAGGGCTCGTAGCTGGTCTTTCTGCTCGCCGGCGTTTCACGGGGGATTATCAGGTGGGTTCTTATCCAGACCTCCGCTCTCTTGTGGGAATGCTTGCCCTCAAGGCGGCCTATGATGCACCTCCCCAGTTCTTCAAGCGAGGTGTGGGCCCTCATAACCTCCTCCTCAACGGCCTCGCTCATGGCCTCTGTTATGCTCTCAACCAGCCGGCTCATGTGGATGCCCTTCTTTTCGGCGGGGACGTCTATCGTGATCTCAAAGGTCGGGATGAAAGTGTAGGTTCTCCCCTTCCAGTTGATCCTCGCAACCGTCTTCAAATTGGTGATGCCGACACGGTGAAGCCTCTCCATTATCGCGGGTTTTTCCTCCTGAGTCTCAACGACCATATTCTCACCCCGCTTGGGCATAATCCCGGCAGGTTTTAAAGCTATCTCAAAAACTCCATGAGCCTCTCATAGCTCTCCTTTGCACGGTCAATATCCCCCTCAGCGAGCCTCTTCCCATACTTGGCCTTTTCAAATATCCTCGTTAGCCTGTCGAGGTCTTCAAGGTCCGGGAATATTTCCCTCAGCTTTGCTTCGTGCTCCCAGTGGGTCCAGCTCTTCTGGTAGGGGTAACCTTTGAGAACGAGTCCCGCAACGACGTTCTTATACATCCGGATTATCCTCTCCTCCGCTGTTCCCTCTATCGTGTCAAATGTCATGGAGGGCTCAAATTTATACTCTTCCCGGAGTTCCCGGTGCCTCCTTTTGACTGTCAGGAGTATGCCCGCCAGAATCAGAAAGGGCATGAGGTAGACGTACCATGGGAGGGGCTGCAGCGTAACCTTCAGGGCGTCCTCAAAGAATTTGAAATGATAGACCGCAGGTTTTGGCGCCCAGCTCTTCGGGTATTTTCTCCTGACCGGGTTCAGGAGCATATAAACGGCCACAACAATTGCGAGGGAGATTATAACAGCCCTTACGGTATCCATTGTGCTGTGCTTCCTGTATGGAGCCCGTCTGAGGTTTAATTTCCCCTCAAAGAGGGCCTTGAGGATGTAACCGAAAACTGCAAAGAAAAGAAAGCCGTTGGCAATGTAGACCCACTCGACATTCACGGAGCTAACCCCGTGCCTCTCCGTGGCGGCCAGAATGAGGGTCATCAGAAAAATCAGGAGGAGGAATGAGTATTTCCTCATAGCAGAACTACCTTCCGTTTATCATGTAATAGAGGGTTCTCAGGGGAATATTAAGCTCCCTGCTGATCTCCCTTGGCTTTTTGCCCTGTCTCACCATCCGCCTTATCAGGGAGAGCGTCTTCTCATCATATTTCCTCGGCCTTCCCCTTGAATAGCCAACCGGGATGAGCTTTATTCCCATCTGGGAGAGTGCATTTATGGCCTTCTTGGAGACCTTGGGATACAGACTTGGGGGACAGCCTATAACCCTGACATTGGGGGCATTTTCGAGGATTCTCACGAGTATCTCCTTCGTCGGCCTCAGGTTGACGTAGACCTCCGTAACATCCTCATTCAGGAACCGGTCTATCTTCCTCAAAAGCTCCTCGTTATTCCTCGCCTTTATCTCAACCCTCATCATCTCACCCCTGGAGGAGCTCCAAAAACCTCTTCGCCTTATCGCTCTTCGGCATAAACCTCTCAAACTTGCCGGCATCAGCAAACAGCGTTTTGTGAAGTCCCGAAATAACAAACCTGCGAATGGCCTCAACCAGTTCATCCTCGGGTATTAAAAGAATCTCCGCAACCCTGCTCTCATCATAATCGCTCATCCCATAAAGCAGAACCCCTCCGAGCAGGTAGTTGGGCAGGTTTGATAGCTCGCTCCTCCTGCCGCTCAGAAGCTTCTCCATCTCGCACTTCCTGATAATGAACATACTGCCGTAACCGGTTCTGAAGCCCTTCTCTCCGGCGAAGGGGAGATCAAATATGGAGTAATGGCAGTCTATGCAGAGCCTTATATCCGGATAGAGGCCAAGGGTTTCTCTATCGTTTTCCGATGTCAGGAAATAGTAGCGGAAGAGGTCAATGCCCAGGAGCTTTGCCCCTTTTTCCGGGTCAAGCGAGGAATACGCCAGGGCCAGATTATCGACCGTGTAGTGGTTGTTGATCAGAACCCCTTTTGTTTTGACCAGGCTGAGAACCCTCCAGCGGAAGCGTTTTCCGTACCTCCTCCTCAGCTCGGATTCAATGTCCGAGTCAGCGGGCAAATCAATTCTCGCCTTTTTCAGCCTGTTCCTGTCCCAGTACTCCACCTCAATGCGCAGGCTCTTCATCCTGACGACGCCCTTCTCCCGGAGCTTGGCCTTGATGAACTTAAAGGTCTCCCTCACATCCCTGCTCTCATGGCCGAGCAGGCGCAGAACATCGCCTGAATATGCCAGGTGGGGAAGGGTCTCAAGACGTCCAATCTGGACGGGCTTTCTCTCCGCCCTGACACCGCCGGGGCTCTTTATCTCCCTGACATCAATTTCTTTTTTCCCTGCCCTGAAGGTATAGTTCGCAGTTATCAAAGCCAGTGCCATCTTATGGGCGGTTATGGCGGAGCGGAGTCTCTCAAGGGCCAGAACACGGTTGTGCTTTTTCTTGTAAATCCACTGGATGTGGGGGTCTCTGTTTGCCCTGTCCAGCCCCCTGACCGAGGGCGTTGTCTCACCAACCCTCCTTGAGAGCTCGTCTTCCAGATCCTGGAGCAGGCCCAGGTTTCTGTTCAAATAAAAAGCTATGGAGGAGGGCTCAAACTCCTCAAATAGCCCTGTCATATCTATCCCGATATCGTCCAGTATCTTGTTCACCCGGGCGACGAGCTCTTCGGTTGTCGTCATGGCAGCAGCTCACCGCGTTCTATCTTCTCGGGCAGATACTTTCTGGCAACAAACTCAAGGCTCTTGTTTGCCAGGGCCTGCTGCTCTATCCTGACGCCCATTTTGACAGCCATCTTGAGCTGCCTCTGCCACTCCCTGTTCTGGAACCACGGGTAGTTCATCTCCTCCATAATTCTCTTGTAGTCGCCCGTCGGGCCGCCCTTCTTGTTTGGCGGAACCCCCTTGAGCTTTTCGGTGACGTTCCTGAGGCCGTAGCGCTCAATGTCATCCATGGTCATCCCCACGAACCTCGCCTCCGGCGTTGCGAGTTTCTCGCTGAGGTATGCGAGGTTGATGGAGCCCTGCTTTATCGTGGAGTAGATATACCATCCGTAGGGGTCGCCATCCGTGAAGACTATGATGGGGAGGCCTTCTTCGTAGTGAAGCCTGTGGATTAAACGCCTGACGCCCCTTGAGGCCTGTCCCTGCGTCGCTATGATTAACGCTTTCTCCTTCTTCGGGAACTTTTCCTCAATCAGACGGTCGGCCATAGCTGCGGTCTCGACGACCAGAGCGTAGTCCACGTTGACCTCGACGAAGTGCAGGTGCTCGACCGTTCCCGGGACGGCCCAGCCGCCCATGCCGAGCTTGCTGGTGTTGAACTCGTCCTCACCGTCCCTGATAACAATGTTCCCGTAGATATAACCCCTCCTGTCCGCTGTAAGATGCATCTCCTCACGCAGAACGCCAAGCATTCTCTCAAGGTCCTCTATGATGGGGTCGCTCTCCCTCTGATCCTCAAATGTGTTCTCCTTTGTGCCGGGAATCGTGTGCTTGTTCGCATAGTATGCTTCTCTGAGACTCGCATGCTTGCCCTCGCTCACGAGCCTCTTGACATATGCCGAGATGAGCAGGGTTTGCATGAACTTTCTCGTATGGGCAACGTTGAGGAAATACCTGCGGGAGAGCTTGTCGCCCATCCTGATGACCTTTCTCTTCTCGTCGAAGTAGACGTTGTTGATGCCCCTTGTCGGAATGTCAAAATAGGGATTACGGCCCTGCCTGACGGATTCAAGGATTTCCCTTCCGAGCTCCTCAAGCTTGGCAAGAACCTTCCGGGGATCGTAGGAAAACCTCTCCCTGGGTCTCGACTTCTTAATTGCTATTGCTCTTGATTTAGGCATTTGCCTCAACCTCCACCTCTGTCTCGCTAAACCTTTCCTCCACGAGCCTGCGGAAGTAGCTCTCAATGGCATCTTCGGGTTCCCCTGTGAGAACACTGAGCGAGCGGGCTATCTCGGGGAGGTACTTCTCAAACGTCCTCCTCCTCTTTACCTGGTAAAGCCTGCGGTGCTTTCCGCTCAGGTATGTCTGCAGCCTCCTCGCGGCGTCCATTATCGCAAGACGGATTTCGTTCATTATCTCCTCGTCGCTGGCTATGCTCTGCTTTCCCGTTGATGTGTAGGGAACATGGACGCTGATGACGTTTATCATGAGGGCTAGAGGGGCTCTCTCTATGTCGTCGACCTTATAGCGCCTCCACTCTATACTCCTGGCCGCCGCTGTTGTCACACAGGAGCCCGCATCAAAGAGGAGAGGAACCCTGTTGGCGTATCTGAGGAGGTCGAAGCCCGAATTAAGCTCCCCGCCGTATGCCAGTCCGACCTCAACCTGGAAGGGTATTCCGCCCCGGTAGACCTTCGGGGATCTTGTAACCGCTGTGACGAATTCGGGCTTCAGAATTCCGGCGAGTCCCTTTTCAATGTTCTCCTCCCCTATCGGCCTGAGGCCGTGAGTCGGCGGAGCGAGGAACTTCATGTACTTAAATGCCTCAACAATCTCCTCGGCCTCGTGCCAATCGAGCTTCTCCGGGGGCTTTTCCATGATCTTTGCGACCTGCTTGAGAACTTTGCGGTAGCCCCTGAAGCTCTTGAGGACTTTATCCACTTCTCCGTTCATGAGCCTCTCGTAGAGCTGGTTCCTGACGTTTTTATCCTCCTCCGTTTTTATCAGCCTGAGGGCCGCCATGTACTTCACAAGCTCGTCGATCTTCCTGTCGCTTATCCTCGAAAACTCGCTGATTAAAAAGCGCTTTACGCTGTTTTTCCTCGTCTTTTTGGCCATCCTGTAGACATCATCGGTCAGAACTCCCCTTGGATGGGGTTTCATCTCGACGGGCGGTTTTGGAACCTCATCACTCGACCTCGGGAAGGTTATCAGCTTTCCGTCAGGCTCTATGAGCTCGATGTGGGCGTGGGGGTTGGCTATGGCGGTCAGCTTGAGATACCAGAAGACGCCCTGCTTTGAGCGCACATATCTTACGCCTTTGACCTCCAGCTCAACCCTCGTGCCCCTCCATCCGGTGGGATTCGGTTTCTTCTGCTTCCTGACGATTTTCCCCTCGTTCTTCTCCACATCAATTTTCACCCATGCTTCGATTATATCCCCGCCTGTTGAGGTTATCACGCGCGTGGCCTTTCCGCTCGTAATCTGTGCAAACATTACCGCACCGCTTATGCCTATACCCTGCTGTCCCCTGCTCTGGATGTTCCTGTGCGCTTTGGTTCCGGCCAGCATCTTGCCGAAGACGTGGGTTATGAACTTCTCCGGGATTCCCGGGCCATTGTCCTCCACGATTATCTTGTAGTGCTCCTTTCCAAGCTCCTCGATTTCAACCCTGACATAGGGCAGAATTCCTGCCTCCTCACATGCATCCAGAGAGTTTGTTACCGCCTCATGGACAACCGTTGTCAGAGAACGAATTTTTCCGGTATAACCAAGCATGGCGGCATTTCTTCTGAAGAATTCACTAACGCTCTGGATTTTGAACTCCTTAAAAAGCTCCTTACTGGCTTTTGCCATCACATGTCCCTCCTGCAGGCTGGATTGTCAGTGCCCCTGCCGGGGTCAGACACGTTCATAGACATCACCCTCAAGCTCCAGATCCTTTTTCCTCCGTTCGAGATACCTGTACACGGTTCCGTGGGGAGAACCGCGCACAAGCTTTTCTATAGCGGTTTTTGCTATTTCAACCTGAAGGGGATTGCCGATGATGGCGACGGTCTTCCCATAGACGCTAACATCGGCGCCGCTCATTTCCTCAATAATCTCCCTTGTCCTGCCTTTTCTTCCGATTATCCGCCCCCTGACCCGGGGGAGCGCGTTTTTGTCATTGCCTATGATGATGTCCGTGAGGTTGATGACCTCCAGAACCTCGCCCTCATTCAGCAGGCGGAATGCCCTCTCGGGTGAGAAACCCCTGCCTATGGCGGTTGCAATGTCCCTCGCCTTCCACACCGCCAGCGGATCCTCGGTCTCCTCTGTGGAGGTTATGAAAACTTCACCCGTTTCGCTGTCCACCTCTATCCGGGTTTTCGTCCTCCTCTCAATCTCCTTCTTCACGGCACCCTTCTTTCCTATGAGGACACCCACCCTCTCTCTGGGAATTCTCACGAACTCCTCCTGCTCGCCAAGGGCTTCAAACTCCTCGATTTCTCCCCTTCTCCTTACCCTGCCTTCTTTATCCACGTTCTCGTATTTCTTCAGGAGCCGCTCGAACTCATCCATCTCACTCACCCGCCAGCTCTCTAAACTTCTCCTCCAGATCATCCACTCCAACACCCTTTCTGCCGAAATAGGTGATTATATTCCTCAAATCCCGGTAAAGCAGTGAGCGGGACATCTTATTCCTCTTAACAGTTGCCTGCGACCAGTCAATTATCACGGGGGAATCCCAGAGGAGTATGTTGTACTCGCTCAGGTCTCCGTGCACCATATCGCCCCTCTTCCAGAGGCGTTCAATGGCCCTGATCGTGAAGCTGTAGAGTTCCTCGAAATCCTCCCTCCGGAGCGTGCGTTCCACATCCTTCAGCCGGGGGGCGGGGAGTTCGTCCCCAATAAACTCCATTATCAGGACGTTGTTCCTGAAAGCCACCGGCTCGGGGGCTCTGACGGCATATTTAATGGCCCTCTGCAGGTTTTTGAATTCCCTCCGTGTCCAGATAAAGACGAGCTTCCTCATGTCCTTTGGCAGATAGCCCACCCTTGGATCCGCCGCCAGATACTCCCAGATTCTCCTGAACTCCGTCGTGTACGTCCTGTAAACCTTGATGGCAACCCGTTTGCCGTCCCTGTCGATCCCCCTGAAGACATTGGCCTCCTTTCCTGTCGAGATAACACCTGAAATTTCCTCAATTTTTCCTCTCCTGCGGAAGTATTCCAGGGTTTCAAGTGTCGTTTTATCAAATACCTCGCTGAAAACTTTATAGAGCTCGCTGTCCTTTATCCTCTCCTCCCTTAAACCCAGGAGTTCCTCTATCTCCCGTTCAAGCCTCTCATCCATAGCCATCACAGCATCAGGCCGCCGGTAAGAAAGTCCCTCGTTATCTTGTTCCTCCTGAGAAGCCAGTCAACCTGGGTTCTGGTGTAGCGATAGACTATATCCGCCCTCTTGTCTGTCTGAACCGACCAGGGCTGAACTATTACAACATCGCCCACCTTAATCCACATTCTCCTCTTGAGCTTCCCGGGAATCCTGCACCTTCTTATCTTTCCGTCGGCACATCTGACGTCCATCCAGCCAGCGCCGAGCGCCTGTTCCACGACTCCAAAGAGCTGTCCTTCCTTTGGCAGGGGGACTCTGATAACCTCATCCCCTTCAACCCGTCTGTTATTCCTTTTTTTTCTACCTCTGTAGTATGCCATGAGCATCACCTCCAGTGATTCATCATATGCCCTTATAAGCTTAAGCCTTGCAAAAATTTTCTAATTATGATAGCTGGCAGGCATTTAAAAATTTTTGCACTGGAAATACACATCTGTGCCCCATTTGGAATATTAAAGTTTAAAAACGCTTTTAATCCACTGATATCTGCGGTATCTCCAGGGGTGAGATGATGGAAGCAGTTTCAGCAGAGAACGTTGATATACTCTACGAATCATACACAGCGGTGGAGGGCCTGAATTTCAGGATTGAAGAAGGCGAGACCCTGCTCCTCCTCGGGCCCAACGGGGCCGGAAAAACCACACTGCTGAGAACGATTGCCGGATTCCACAGGAACTACCATGGGAAGCTGCTTGTTTTCGGAAAAACGCCGGAGGATGCGAGAGAGCTCATCTCCTATGTCCCGCAGAGCCATTCCCTAAATGGACTCGTGCCTTTAAAGGCCATCGAAGTTGTCTCAATGGGTGCCATCTACAAAAAAGGCTTCTTCCATTTCAGGGTTCCGGAGGAAGCTCTGAGCAGGGCCAGAGAGGCTCTGAGTTTTGTGGGACTGGATGATGTGGCGGAAAGGCTGTTCAGCGAGCTGAGCGGCGGGCAGAGGCAGAGGGTTCTTCTCGCAAGGGCACTGATATCAAATCCAAAGCTCCTCCTGCTCGACGAGCCGCTCTCAGCCCTTGACCCATCCGCAAGGGCAGAAGTTGCCGCGGTTCTGGGAAAAATAAAGCGGGAGAAAAGCGCGACAATGATAATAGCCACCCATGACATAAATCCCCTGATGGAAATCGGGAACCGTGTTATGCTGATCAACAGAAAGCTGATAGCCTTCGGAACCCCTGAGGAGGTTCTCAGAGACGAGGTGATCAAAAGTGTTTATGGCCCGCTTGCAAGGGCAATTAAAGTTGAGAGCAGGCTTTACTGCATAACTGGGGATGTGCATCTGCATCTGAAGGGTGAGCAGCCATGATTCCGGAGTATCTCATAAGAGCCCTCCTTGCGAGTGTGATGATAAGCGTCCTGCTCGGCCTGCTGAGCCCGCTGATAAACATGAAGGGCCTCGCCTTTCTGACCCATGCTACCTTCCATTCCCTGCTATTCGGGGCTGTTCTGGGGATGATTCTGGGTCTGATTCTTGGAAATCTGGGTATGGTAATGTGGGCGGCCCTGATCATCACAATTGCGGTGGTACTCGCGATAGCGGAGCTGGAGAAGAGAGGTTTTGCACCGGATGCCGCTGTCGGCATTGTGGCAAGCTTTGTTGCGGGACTGACGGTTCTCGCCTTTGGCGTTCTCTATAAGGTGATGGCTGAGAAACCCTATTTTCCCTTCAGCGAGAGCATAGTCTCCTATCTCACAGGGGAGGTGTTCCTGATAACGCTGAACGATTTGCTGGCCCTGGTGATTGGAGGAACTCTTATCTTCTTTCTCATGCTCCTCCTTTACCGGGACTTCCTGTATGTGAGCTTTGATCCGGATGGTGTTGAGAGCTACGGGGGTAATGTGAGGGCATATCTGATGCTGCTTTACGTCATGGTGGGTGCCATAGGGGCGCTGATCGTCAAGACGGTGGGGCTGATAACACTGCAGGTCATAGCTGTCCTTCCCGGTGCCATCGCAATGATGGTTAGCTCCAATATAAGAAAAATCCTCGGCGTGAGCCTCTTTTTAACGCTGGGAGTTGAACTGCTCTCAATCCTGATGGCATACCGGACGGATATTCCCCCAAGCGGCATAGCAACGATAATGCTCGGCTTAATCTACGGTGCTCTGCTGTTCAGGAGGTGAAAAAAATGAAGCTTGGAGGCATTGACGAAGCTGGGAGAGGGCCCGTTATAGGTCCGCTGGTCATAGCAGCTGTTGTTGTTGATGAAAGCGGTCTTCAGAGGCTTGGAGAACTCGGTGTCAGGGACTCAAAGAAGCTGAGCCCGAAAAGGAGGGATAGCCTGTTTAATGAAATAATTAAGGTTTTAGACGATTATGTAATTATTGAATTATGGCCTGATGAGATAGACGGCAGGGAGGGGACTATGAACGAGCTTGAAGTTGATAGCTTCATTAAAGCCCTGAACTCCCTTAAAATCAAGCCCGATGTTCTCTACATCGACGCTGCGGATGTGAATGAGGGGAGGTTCGGAGAGCTGATAGGGAAAAGACTGAATTTCTATCCTGAGATAGTGGCGGAGCACAAGGCCGATGAGAAGTATCTTCCTGTCTCCGCAGCATCGATCATCGCCAAAGTGAGGAGGGACAGGGCCATTGAGAAGCTCAGGGAGGAGTACGGGGAGATAGGTTCGGGATATCCCAGCGACCCCAGAACCCGGGCATTTCTTGAAGAATATTACAGGAAGCACGGTGATTTCCCGCCGATAGTCAGGAGGAGCTGGAAAACCCTGAAGAAAATAGAGAACAGGGTAAAATCCCGGCAGCTGACTCTCGACAGTTATGGAAAGCACAATGGTTTTCTATCGAGAGATAAAAAGCTCCGAAGAAAATAAAAGCAGGATAAAATCCTGCAGCTAACCCTCAATAATCATCAAAATCACAGTATTTTCAATCAAAAGAGCCGAAAACTGAAGAGATGGGAAATAGGGAATAGAGAATATCCTGAAATCAGCGGCGGCTTCTTAAGGAACTGACTTTTCTTTTCAGCCAGCGCCAGCCCCCGGTGATGAAGCCCCAGTAGATTTTGATGGACTCCCTGAAGTAGTCCCACTTTATGATGTCGTAGAGGACAACCCCCATAACGACTGCTGCTTCCGGGACAAGTGCGGTGGCGTAGAAGCTGAACTGGGTTGTCCCTCCGAGAGCATACTGGAGGGCAAACATGCCTATGGTGCTCCAGAAGACCGCCAGAGGCAGCCACGCATTCTTCCTTTTCATGGCTATGTAGGGGATGGCAAAAATGAAGACTATCATGGCGGAGAGCAGGAATGGATCCGTTTCCGCAAAGACATTTGGATTGAAGTGGAATGGGAAAGGCCTGAGGTCGACAAACCACTGCCAGAACGGGGATGTGTTCGGATTGGGCCCCTTATAGCTGAGGTGCCATCTGAAGCTCCCCAGGAAATATCTGAGCCAGAGCCTGAATCCGAGGGCTTTGATTGCGGGAAATTCCGGGATCAGGAACCCAAGTCCGGGGAAAATAATACCCGACAGCAGGAAATGTTTGAAGCCTTTTCGTTCCTTCAAAAGCTTTATAAACAGCACGGGATATCCAAATCCACCATTGAGCTTTGCAGCCGCCCCAAGACCGACAGCAAAGCCTGAAGAGATGTCCTTTCCGGAGACAAGGAGGTACACAAAAAGCGCGACGAAAAGAGCAACGTAGATATCGAGCATTGCCGCAACGGAGGTTGCCATTAATGTCGGGTCGACGGCCGAGAAGAGCAGGGCGATTAAAGAAGCCAGATAGCTCTTTGTTATTCTGTATGCGGTTAGAACCACGAGGATGTTGATGATTGCGAGGGCTATAACCCCGGGCAGGCGCCAGTAGAACGGGTCATCCCTTATCCTCATACCCAGCATTATGAAGTCCTTTCCGAGGAAGGGGTGCTCTGTGTTTAGGTAGTTCTGGATGTTGTCCTTATCTGGATATCTGAATCCGGTTACAATATCAATCTCGGGGTATTTTGACCTCAGGGCTTCCATGAAGGGCCTGAGATTCTTTTCCGGAATTTCGAAGTAGACCGCGGGGAAATTTGTGTAGTCGCTATACACGGTGTAGTTGTATGCGGCGGCAATCTGCAGCACCGCCAGCTGGTTTTCATTTTTGTCCTGGTCGCTTGAGAAGATTACATTAACGCCCTCCGCGCCGCTCGTGCGGTTGATGTAGTGCACGGCTATTCCGAGCCTGTGGAGGATGTTCCTGGAGGCCGGGACGTACCAGACCTCATCACCGATGTAGTCGTGCAGCTTTGGGCTGGAGGCCGTTTTGTATGAGTAATAGAATGATCCACCCACCATCAAAATTACAAGCAGGATGAAGATGAGCTTTTTCCAGTTCACATTCCTCATATTCATATTTTACCCCTTGCCAATCTACACGATATTTCTTTAAACCTTTTCGCATAAGAGGGAGCGGTGAGAATATGGAGATAGAGGAGTATATAGAGCTTGCTGCGGATATGATACGGAGAGGGTATGATGAGAGGAAGATATGCTCAAAACTTCCACGGGAGAGCGCGGATGAAATAATCGAGATAGCTAGGGCCAGGATAAAGGCGAAGGACAAGTTCTCACGCACCGACCTGTGGATGGATATGGAGGGACTCAGATATGCGACCCACGAGATTGTCGCTGAATACAGGGCAGGTAGGGTTAAACCTGGGAGTATAGCCGATGTATCATGCGGAATTGGAATCCAGCTTATCTTCTTTGCGAAATATGCCGAAGAGGCTTATGCCATAGATATCGACGAGCGGAAGCTCTTCTATGCCGAGAAAAATGCGGAGAAATACGGGGTTCGTGAGAGGATACACTTTATCCACGGGGACAGCCTTAGCAGGGAAATTATCGAGCAGGTGCATGCAGAGGTTGTGTTCTCCGACCCGGCAAGGCCGCCGCAGATGCCAGAACGCCGTCTGGAGGATCTCCTGCCAAGCCCCCTAAGGGTGTACGAAGCCTACAGGCACAAGACGGATGCGTTCATCTTTGACCTTCCTCCCCAGATAAGGCGTGAGAAAATCCCGTGGAGGGGGGAGTTCGAATACATAGACCTTTTCGGTGCCCTCAACAGGCTAACTTTCTACCTTGAGCCTCTGGCGAAGGCGGAGAGGAGTGCAGTCCTCCTGCCGCAGGGTGTGAGGCTGGAGAGCAGTCCTGATCTTGAGGATATAGTCGAATGGGGCGAACCCCTTCAGTATCTCTACGAAATTCCGCAGGCAATAGACCATGCGGATTTAATAAACGAGCTGTTCCACACTGTCAAGGGCACTCTGCACATGCTCCTCAGGGAGAAGAGGCGGGTTCTTGCCACGAGCGACGAGGAGATTAAAAGCGAATACTTCAAGAGGGCATACACCATAACAGGAATCACGAAGTTCCATCCTGTCAGGATAAACGATTTTCTGAGAAAGAACGGCTACGGGAGGGCCACTCTCAGGGTTTCGATTCCTGACACCGCTTACTGGAGCTTCAGGAGGAGAATTGAAAGCGGGCTGAGGGGCGAGAAGAGGGCGTTTGTCTTTCAGTATGGGGACAAAGCCATAATAGCCGAGGCCATGCCGGAATCCTGAGCCTTTCGCCGGGCTTGAGGGCGGGATTCGGTATAGGGACGGGGCCATAAAACTAAAGCTCCTCTATCCTCGCATTTTTTATCCTCTTTGAGCCTATCCTGAGGGCCTTGAAATATTCCACGTGCTCCTCGGGGAGAAACGCCTCCAAACTGAGCGCACGCAGCCTCTTTTTTCGATTTTTATGGTTGCCGTTTGATTTCATCTCGATTTTACCGCGTTTCAGGAACTCATCGAGCTTCCTGTCCATCCCTTCACCCATTACCGATGGAAGGGTTTGATTATATAGCTTTTTCCCCGGGAAAATGTGCTGAACATTTCCCCGGGAAAAGAAACCCTGATGAAAATCCGTTAATTTTCCCCGGAAATCGTTTAAGAGAAATACTTTTAACTGAGTGCCCTTATCTAATCAGAGAGTAACTGAAAAGGGGATGGCCATGTGCGGGATAATCGGCTATATCGGTGATAGAAAAGCCTGTGATGTTATTGTCAGCGGATTGAAAAGGCTTGAATACAGGGGTTATGATTCTGTTGGGGTCGTTACTGAAAACGGCGGGGAGCTGTACATCAGGAAGGGCGCCGGCAAGATAGGGGAGCTTGAGAAAAAGCTCGGGCTTTCCGAACTGCCGGGTAACAGGGGCATTGGACACACGAGGTGGGCAACCCACGGTATTCCGGATGATACGAACGCACACCCTCACACGGACTGCACAGGTGAGATTGCACTGGTTCACAACGGCATTATCGAGAACTACCTCGAACTGAGGGAGGAGCTGCTGGAGAAGGGCCATGTGTTCAGGAGCGACACCGATACCGAGGTGATAGCACACCTGATTGAGGAAGAGCTTAAAACCGCAGCGAACTTTGAGGAGGCCCTCAGGAACGCACTGAACAGGCTTAAGGGCTCATTTGCGCTGGGAATAATATATTCCAGGGATGTGGAGCATCTCTACTTCGTCAGGCATGAAAGTCCCCTCGTCCTCGGAATAGGGAACGGGGAGATGTTTGCGGCAAGTGATGTTCCGGCTTTTCTGCCCTACACAAACAGGGCGGTTTTCATAGATGATGGCGAATATGTGATCCTCTCCAAGGAGGGATACACTGTTAAGGACTTCAGGACAGGTGCCGTCAGGGAGAAGGAAGTGCACACAATAAACTGGAGCCTTGAGATGGCCGAAAAGCAGGGCTATCCTCATTTCATGCTGAAGGAGATACATGAGGAGCCAAAGGCTGTGAAAGAGGCCATTTATGGAAATATTGAGTTCATGGGCAGGATTGCGGAGGAGATAGCGGAATACGACAAGATATTCATAGTTGCAATGGGAACATCGTACCACGCGGGCATCGTCGGCAAGTATCTCTTCCAGAGGCTGGCCAGAAAGGTTCCGATTGTTGAGGAGGCCAGCGAGTTCAGATATGAGGCTGAGGGAGTCATAGATAAGAACACTCTCGTGATTGCCATCACCCAGAGCGGGGAAACGGCCGATACCCTTGCGGCCATCAGGCTGGCGAAGAAGAGGGGAGCAAAGACGCTCAGCATAGTCAACGTTGTCGGAAGCATGGCAACGAGAATAAGCGACCTCGTGATCTACACCCATGCGGGCCCTGAAATCGGTGTCGCCGCTACCAAGACATACACAACGCAGCTGACCGTCCTGACAATGCTTGCGATAGCCCTCGCGAGGCATTTGAAGACCGTGGATGAGGATTATCTGAACACACTGGAGGAGGACCTTCATAAACTCCCCGAGCTGATCGAGGAGGTACTGGGTTACGAAGACGAGCTTAAAGCCCTCGCAGAGGAGCTTGAAGATAAGAGGGACTTCTTTTACATAGGACGCGGAATAAGCGTGGCAACCGCCCTTGAGGGCGCCCTCAAACTCAAGGAGATAAGCTACATACATGCCGAGGGTCTCTCTGCTGGAGAGCTCAAGCACGGGCCGCTTGCGCTCATTGAAGATGGCGTCCCTGTGGTTGCGGTGGCGCCCTCCGGAAAAACCTTTGACAAGATTGTCTCGAACATAGAAGAAGCCAAGGCCAGAAAAGGATTTATAATAAGCCTCGGAGATAATGATGAGCTCAGGAAGATAAGCGATGTGTTCCTGAGAATGCCGGAGGTTGATGAGCTGCTGAGTCCTGTGGTGTATGTGGTTCCCCTCCAGCTGCTTGCTTACCACTTAGCTGTCCTCAGAGGCAACGACCCGGACAAACCGAGGAATCTTGCCAAGTCCGTTACCGTTGAATGAGGTGATCCGAATGGTGAAAACAAAGGTTAAGGCTAAGGAAAAGAAGAAAAAGAAGGAGAAGGATGATGAAATCCACATCCCCTTCAGCTATCAGAAATTCAAGATGTATGGATTTCCCCTTATTGTTCTTCTGGTTGCCTTTATAGGATACAGGATAAGGATGGAAACCGCACAGCTCAAGTACTTCGTCGACCCGGACACATTCTTCCACTATGAAATGTACAGGCTGGCAGTTCATGAGTGGATTCCAAAGTATTTTGCCTATGCTGAGCCTCCCGCGGGCATAAAGGTAACAGGTTCCCTCGGGTTATACATGATACCCGCAGCCCTCTACAAATTCTTTGCCATATTTGGAATCACGGAGCTGGGCTTTTACAGGATGTGGCCGGCACTGGTGGGCTTTCTGACAATCATTGCAGCATACTTCCTCGGCAGAAAGCTCCATTCAGAGTGGGCAGGCCTCTGGGCGGCCCTGATAATGATGTTCTCCTACGCAAACTTCACAAAGACCATGTCAGGAAACGGCAGGGGTGAAGGGCCTTTCATGATGTTCTTCTTCTATGCGGTGCTATTCATGACAATGTACCTCGATGAGAAGGGCTTTAACTGGAAGAAGGCTCTCTGGGGGATACTCTTTGTCCTCACATCAGTGGCCTTTACGAGCGTCTGGAACGGAAGCCAGTTTGGTATTGGAATACTGCTGGTCTTCATGGCGGTAAATGCAATTCTGCTCTTCACGTGGGGCAAGATTGCGGAGCTTAAAACATTCATAAGGGAGTTCTATCCGGCATTTCTCCTTATACTGGTCATAAGCCTCGGTCTCAGCTACAGGGGCATAGTCGGCATAAGAAGCTTCCTCGTATTTGCCCTTCAGGGCTTTGTTGCGGTTGTGGCATTGTCAGCTGTAATGCTCTACGGAGAGAGGCTGAAGCTCAACTACTCAGACAAGAAGCATAGATTTGCCGCTGTCGTCGCCGTCGGGATTCTGGGATTTGCCGCGGCCTACCTCTACTTCGGCCCTGATCTCTGGAAGTTCATGGGCGGGGCATACCAGTCCAATCCCCTCTACCAGACCGTTGCGGAGCTGGCAAAGACAAGCTTCAGGGACATCAAAATGTACTACAGCGTCAAAACGAGCGATGCACTGGTGTTCTTCCTGTCCCTCGGCGGATTTTTCCTCGTTCTGCTTAGATTCGTGCGCAAACTCATGAAAGGGGATATAACAGGCTACAAGGAGGTCTTCCTCGTAGCTTACTACGTTTCCTCCCTGTACCTCTTAGCTATGGCGGTCAGGTTCATATTCCAAGCGTCAGGTTCAATAATACTCTTCGCAGGAATCTTCATCGGGGAGCTCTTCCTCTTCGTGGAGAACATGAAGGACACCCCCACAACAAAGGCCATGTATTCAATTTTCCTGATAATTCTCTTCCTGCCGCTCCCCATCGTTGGAGCACAGCACATGAACCAGATAGCCTCATATTATTCAAGAGGAGAAGCCGTGCCACCATCATGGCAGAACACGCTCCTCTGGCTGAAAAACAACAGTAACCCGCTTGACAGCGCGACCTCATGGTGGGACTATGGCTACTGGATTGAAAGCTCCCTCCTCAGCCACAGAAGGGCTTCAACCGATGGAGGACATGCATATGACAGGAGGTACATCGTTGCGGACTTCCTCTCCCACTACGGAAACAGGAGCGAGGTCGACTTCGAGGCGTGGGAGCTGAACTACCTCATACTCTGGCAGCAGGACATCTACAAGTTCAACGCCATAAGCTATTTGGGAGGAGCTATAAACTACGGCGAATACAGGAACACTCCAATGTTTCAGCCAATCCCGCTGACCGCAATCCGTTTTGACAACCAGACGAGGAAGTACTACATCCAGACGAGGGGCGGCGCCGTCATGCCCATGATGACTGTTGACCTGAGGTCCGGCAGAATCGTGCAGGGCGGAGCGGGCAGCGCACCCTATGTCCTCTACATATTCCAGAACTACGGTTTGCTGGCATACAAGAACATCGCCTTCAGCAACTTTGTGAGACTCGCATTCCATCTCCCGTTCTCCTTTGAGAAGTGGGATGCCCAGAAACTCTTTGCCAACTTCCAGCTGGTCCACAGCGCCGGCGATGTGGCAACGTACAGGTTCAGACCCTTTGCGGTCTACATGATCCAGAGCCTTGAAAACGGCACGTGGAAGATTGCATACACCGCTCTCGGCGGAGGGAAGCTCCCCCCTGGAAGGCATCAGTTCAAGCTCTACATCTCAGCCTTCGGAAGGGACATAAAGGATGCCACCCTTCTCTTTGAGGCATACAACGGAACGAAGCTCGTTGAGAAGAAAACCATAGCCCGGAACCTGAACATGGATCACCTTCACGAAACGCCGCTTCAGTTTAACCTGACGGTTCCAAATGCAACAAAATACCGGTTTGTCCTGATTCAGGATGGGCCTGTCGGGGTCATCGACGGAAAGGTACGGGTAAATGGCAGGGTTGTGGATCCCACATACGTGCTTGGAGAGGGGAAGAGCGGGACGCTTGAACTCACCGCTGCATTCAGGCGGGACTACACCGCCAACCTCACCCTCAGGGCAAGCATCGTGTACTACGTAACCCCCAACGGCAAGGACATATACCAGGACAGATTCCAGCTTGAGCCCCACATGGATATAATCGACTACATCCCTGTGAAGCAGGGGCTGAGTGTAAAGGCAGGGGATAACAGGATAAAAGCCCAGGCCAAAATGCCTGAGAATGTGTTTGACAGCTATATCCAGAAGCTCTACAGCAAATACGGGAAGGACGGGGTTGTTATTGTCAGAAAACGCATTGAACCCATCTTCATTGCAAAGAAGGGGTACGTTATCTGGGAGGGTTAATCCCTCACTATTTTTATATCGTCCAGCCCCCTCAATCCCCTTCTCTTTACAGTTTCAGCGATCCCGAGGGTGATGTCTCTTTTTGGCTTCAGAATTATGGCCTCAATCTCCGGAAATCCAAGCTTTCTGAGTGCAAAAGCCCTGTGGTGCCCGTCTATCACATAGTACTTTCCCCCGCACTCAATGACGATTATGGGAGCATCGTAGCCGTGCTTGATCTCCTGAAGGACGACGAGCAGCTTTGCCTCGCTGAGCTCTCCCTGGGTGGGGAGCAGCACGTCCGGAGGAAGATATCTGCTGTAGATTTCAAATTCAACACCGTGTATGAGCTCGTACTCCTTTTTAATCCTTTCAGCCCGTTTAAACGCCTCTTCCCGGGTTATCAGGCGAATCTCTTCTCTCAATCCTTCACACCCCTCACCGCGACGAATGCTGCCAGTCCCCTGCACTTTCTGTAGCATTTCCTGTCCACCCTCTCGGCCAGAGCTGGAAATGGCCAGAAGGAGGGGAAGAATATGACACCAGCACTCTCAACCTCACGGAAGCCCGAGTTAAGGAGGAGCCGCTCAAGCTCTCTGGGCGTGTAGAACCTCGCATATCTATACGCAGTCTCGGTGAATATGCTTTTGATCCTTTTGAAAAGGAACCATAAGCTCCTGCCGTTCATCGTTCCAATGATTACCTCCCCACCGGGCTTCAGAACCCTGTAAATCTCCGCGACAACCTCTTCAGGCCTGTGAATAAACTCAAACATCGTAACACTCAGAACAACGTCAAAGCTTTCTTCCGGAAATGGAAGATGGTATGCGTCTCCATGAATGAACCTAACCGATGGAAGCTTTTTCCTGGCTATCTCAAGCATCCTCTCACTCGCATCAAGTCCGACGACATAAAAGCCCCTCCTGTGGAGCTCCGCGGTATAGTTGCCGGTTCCGCACCCGAGGTCAAGAGCCCTCCCTCCTTCACTCCGGAGCATTGAGAAGATGAGCCATTTTTCAGTCCTGTCTACATATCTCCCTGTTCCCGTCTCATACCACCTGTCGTAGCGGTGCGCGATTCTGTCAAAGTACTCGGCCACCTCAGACACCAATTTTGCTCTCAATCGTGAGCTTTTTGTCAGTCCTGTCATCAACTTTGAGGCTTATAACAACCCTTTTTGCCCCAGCCCGAAGGACCGCCCTGTGGCATCTCCTCACAAGTTCAAGGATGTCGCTTAATTCCCCCTCCACAACTGTTCCCATGGGGCATACCATGTATTTAAGGCCGCTCTTCCTGATTTCCTCTATGGCAGGCTCCAGGTATTTGCCAACGCTTGGAGTTTCGGTGCCAAGGGGAAAAATGCAGAGTTCAGCAACGGCCATCGCCGCCACCCGCCGGGGGGAATACATGCACAACATCCTCCTCCTTGAGCTCGGTCTCCAGCCCGTTCAGGTGCAGAATGTTGTGACCGTTGACGAGTATCATTCCGCTTATCTCCTTTCTCCCCCTCTGCAGCAGCTCTTCTTTTATCCTGGGACTGTATTTTTCTGAGATGTAATCGATCAGCTCTCCGACTGTCCTGACCCCATGAACCTCAATCTCCTTCTTGCCCGTGAGGTTTCTGAATGTGGCATAAAACTTAACCTTCATTCGGCACACCTAATCCATTTTCTCCCCAATTATTCATAAGTTTTCCTCTTCCTCTCGCGGTTGTGTATGTAATCCAGCAGGGGTCTTATACGCTCCCACACCTCATTTATGCTCCCATGACCGTCAATCTTTACATAGATGCCCTGCTTCTTGTAGAATTTAATTATCGGGCTCATATTGCCCACGTAGATGTCATACCTTTTCTCGGCGACTTCAGGCCTGTCATCACCCCTCTGGACAAGCGTGCCTCCGCAGATGTCGCATCTATCCGGGATTCTGGGTGGATTGTATCTGATGTGATAAACCGCACCGCAGCTGGAGCATATCCTCCTCCCGGAAATTCTCTGCACGCTCTCCTCTTTCGTGATGTAGATGTCTATGGCGGCATCCATTTTTATACCGTGATCATAGAGGTAATTCTCCAGTGCCAGCACCTGTTCCGCCGTTCTCGGGTAGCCGTCGATGATGAAGTTCTCCCTCACCCTCCGCAGCTTGGAGAGAACGAGGGTGTTTATCACGGTGTCCGGGAGTAAATCTCCCTCCTCGATGAACTTCTTCATCTCCAGCCCTAAAGTGCTCCTTTTCTTTATTTCTTCCCGGATTATGTCTCCCGAAGCTATGTATGTTAGGCTGTACCTCTTCATTATGGTTCTCGAATGGGTCGACTTTCCGCTTCCAGGAGGGCCAAAAAGAAGGATGTTCATTTTTTTCACCGATAGTTATTTATATCTTCTGGCTAAAATACCTTTTGGTGATGCCCATGGAGCTGCGGAGCGGCTATGTGAGGGCATCGGGTTATGCAAACAAAATCAGGAAAGTTCTTTTTGCCGTTACACGCGGAAAGGTCGACCCCAGAGAGGTCGTCAGAGCCTCTGCAGAACTCAACCAGTATCTCTTTGAGAGGTTCAGGGAGATGGGAGTGAGGAAGGAGGACGTTGTCAGAATCTCCATAGGGTTCTCTATTGAGGCAGGAGGGATTGTATGGGACTATGACAGCCTGAGGATAGAGGTGTACAGGAGAGAGGAGGAGGAAAGACTCGCCCAGGCGATGGAGGAAGTTGAAGAGCGTGAAAAAGCCCTTGATGAGGCGATAAAGGAGCTTGAAAAACTGGCAGAGCAGCTCAGGGCGCTGAGCGATGAGATTGCGGAGAAAGTCGAGAAGCTCAAACAGGAGCACAGCGGGTTGAAGCTCCGGGCGGAGGAGTAGCAGCGGCTGTTTATCCCACAATCCCACATTAAATTTAAATTTTAGTTTTAAAATTGTTAAAATTTTAAAATTAAGAAATTAAGAATAAAAAAGAGGTCATTCAAGGGCGGCAAGGAGCTTCTCCATGAACATCTTCTCCGGATAAGCCCCCTCAAACTCCACCCTGTCCTCTCCATCGACCTGAATGATGATTTTCGGCACAGCCATTACCCTGTACCTGTCAGCCCATTCGGGGTATTCAATGGCCTCCACCATGTCCCCCAGTATCCTGTCCCTCCCTGAGAGGGCGTTCTCAATTGCAAACTTGTGGGCCATCCTGACGGCGAGCGGGCAGTAGGGGCAGGTCGGGGTTACGAAGACGAGTATCCTGACGTCCCTGTCGACCTTCGCCAGCTCTTCCTTGCTGTCCGGCATGAGGTCTGTTGTGGCATTGCTAACATCAACTATGTCCTCAAGGAACGCCCCGAACTCGTGTCCGGCCGGAAGGCCGAAGAACCTGACGCCCATGTCCCTTCCGTCCTGGGTTATTGTGATGGCCGGTGCGCGGTCAATCCTGTACTGTTCGGCTATTTTCCTGCCCTCCTCGCTGTCAAAGTCGTGGAACTCGTAGGTGAGCTTGTCGCTGAGCTCGCTCAGCTCCTGGACGAGCTGCTTCAGCTGGTCACAGTACTGGCAGTGCTCCTTTCCTGTGAATCCGATGATCTTAACCGGCCTAGTCATCTTTGAAAAGAATTCTTCCTTTATAACCTTCTTGTCTCCATCGCTGATCAGTCCCATACTAACACCTCCTTTCTCGACTAAAGGTTTATAACCTTTAGAGTGCAACGATTTATCAGATTTGACAAATTTAAAGTTTCGGGTTGGGTTCGGATGAACACTATATAAACTTTACGTCACAAATTTGGGTGGTGTGGGACATGAATGAGCCGGATATTTTTTACATCCTGGGGAACAAGGTTAGGCGGGATTTACTCAGCCATTTAACATGCACCGAATGCTATTTCAGCTTTTTAAGCAACAAGGTTAGCGTATCCTCCACTGCGGTCTCCAAGCACCTCAAGATAATGGAAAGGGAGGGGATAATCCAGTCATTTGAAAAAGAGGGACCCTTCGTCGGCCCCACAAGAAAGTACTATGAGATAGTGCATTCCGCAACATATGTGGCAACGCTAACCCCCAACCTCTTCTGGTATGAGAACCTGCAGCTGGAGAAGAATCCCGCGATGGAGGACGTCACAATAAAACTCGCAGGGTTGGACATCGAGCCTCCCGACCTTCTCTCAATGGTCAGAAGCTTTATCGAGGCCGACAGAGAACTCAGGAAAATTCTAAAGGCTCTTAAAGCCGTGGAGAGCTACAGGGACAGGATGATGAGGAAGATCAAGGACACCTACCTCCGGGAGATAGGAGACATGACCCAGCTTGCAATTCTGCACTATGTGCTCCTGTACGGCGAGGCGACCATAGACGACCTGAGCGACAGGCTAAACCTCAAGGAGAGGGAGGTTGCAAGGAAGGTGGAGGAGCTTAACAGGTTCATACCGTTAATCATAAAAGGGGATAGAATTAAAATCGACGCAGAAAAGCTGCAGCAGGGTGTTAAAAATGGTGGAGAAGGTTAAAATCGTCGTGGATGATGACCGGTGCTACCTCTGCGGGGGATGCGCCGGCATGTGCCCAACCCTGGCAATAAACGTTGGGTCAAGATGGGAATTCTTCATTGATAAATGCATATCATGTAAAATCTGCATCACCGCCTGTCCTGTGGGGGCACTTAAAGCAGTTCCTCTGGAGGGAGAGCCATGAGGTACGATGTGGTCGTCGTGGGAGCCGGCATTGCAGGCCCGATAATAGCGAGGAACCTCGCCAAGGCAGGATACGATGTCCTCATGATAGACAAAAAAGCTGAAATCGGATCCCCCAAACGCTGCGGGGAGGGAATAAGCATAGGGGTTTTTGATAAATATGACATTCCTTACGATAAACGCTTCATAAACCGTGAAATCTACGGGGCGAAGCTCTATTCTCCAAGCGGCTATGAGCTTGAGCTGAGGTATAAGAAAGTCAGCGGTGTTATCATCGAGAGAAAGGTCTTCGACAAGATGCTGGCATTCTACGCCGCCAGAGCGGGCGCCGATGTGTGGCCGAGAACGGAAGCAACAGGTCTGATAAGGAGGGAAGGCAGAATAGCCGGGATCAGGGCAAAGCATGAAGGAGAGCCCGTTGAAATCGAGGCGGAGATAATCGTCGCGGCTGACGGCGTTGAAAGCATGGTGGCGAGGTGGGCTGGAATAAACACCTACGCGCCTCCCCACGAGTTCGACTCCTCCTACGAGTATGAAATGCTCATAGAGGGCTACGACCCGGATCTGATTCACCTCTGGTTCGGCAACGAAATAGCGCCTCGCGGTTACGTCTGGGTGTTTCCGAAGGATGAGGACAGGGCCAACGTCGGCATAGGCATCAACTCCGACAACCCGAAGACAGCCAAGTACTACCTCGACAAGTGGCTCAGGGAGAGGGGCATCCCGGCGAAGAAGCTTCTCGAAATAAACGTCGGTGCAGTGCCCGTGGGTGGCTTTGTGAAGGAGCTTGTGAGGGACAACGTTCTCGTCGTTGGCGATGCTGCGAGGCAGGTAAACCCGATGCACGGCGGTGGGATGGCGGAGGCAATGGAAGCTGCAACAATAGCCAGCAGATGGATGATAAAGGCCCTTGAGGAGGAGAACCTATCACTCCTGCAGAACTACACGAGGGAGTGGTGGGAGAAGGACGGAAGGAGGCTGGAAAAAGTCCTGAAGGCCAGACGGGTTACGGAGAAGCTCACCGACGAAGACCTCGACCTCTTCATCCAGATACTCAGCGGTGCGGATGCAGAAAAGATAGCGGGGGGAGATTACGGGGAGGTCATCAAGGCCCTCCTCAAGCATCCGAAGGTTCTCCTGAGCCCGCGGAGGATAAGGCTCCTCAAGGAGCTGCTCTGATCACCTCTTCCCTTTCTTCCACTCCTTGCAGTTCATATCCAAGCAAATCTCGTATTCCCTGCCCTTTTCACGTATTTTAACCACGGGAGCACCGTCACAGCATGTCCTGTTTGTGGGGATTATCTGCCCTCTCTGGAGAAGGGGGTAGGTAACGTTGCACTTCGGCCAGTTTGAGCAGCCAACGAACCTCTTTCCTGTTCTGCGGTTGTATCTCACCACCAGGTCTCCGCCGCACTTCGGGCATTTTCCCACCACAATGACCTTCCTATCCGCTTCCCGCTTAATCTCACGCTCCTCCTCTTCGCTCAGCTCTTTAACAGCTTTTTTCTTTTTCGTGTTTTTATCCCCGTTCCGGTCTTCAATCAACCTTTTCACAAGCTCTCTGCCGATTTCCTCCTCCCTCGCCCTGAACTCCTTCAGGATTTTCATCAGCTGCTCCTTCGACTCGTCTATGACCTTCTCCCTGCTCAGCTTCCTCTTCATTATTTCCTCCATCTTCTCCTCAAAACCCTTTGTCAGCTGTACGCTCACTATGTCGGGGACGTTTTTCTCAAGGGCTTCAACCACATTCATCCCCAGGGGTGTCACCTTAATCTTCCTCTTGCCCTCAATGTAGCCCCTCGCATAGAGGGTCTCCAGTATCTGGGCGCGCGTGGCTTTTGTCCCTATGCCAAGATCTTCCATCTTCTTGATCACAGCTGCCGGAGAATACCTGGCAGGGGGCTTCGTCTTCTTCTTCTCGCGCTTTATCTGGATGACATTTACGGGCTCGCCCTCCCTGAACTTTGGCAGTATCACCTCATCGAATTTGACGTATTTTCCGTAGACCTTGAGCCAGCCCTCCTTTAATGTGCGTGCCCCGCTCAGGATAAAATGATGGCCACCGGAGTTGATTATGATTTTCATTATCTCCCTAAGTGCGGGGTCGGCAAATGCTGCCAAAAAGCGGCGCACGACGAGGTCGTATATGTTCCGTTCGTCCTTTGTCAGGTCTCCGCTCTTTGGAATCTCGCCAGTGGGGTAGATTGCAGGATGGGCAGGGTCGTCCTTTGAACCCTCAACGGGTTTCAGATAACCCTTTCCGAGGAGCTCATGGGCAAAGGGTTTGTACTCCGGCAGCTTTGCGAGGTTCTGGATTATGGTCTTGAAGTTCAGATTTTTCGGGAGCTTCTGTGATGAGGTCCTTGGATAGCTGAGTAAAGCGCGCTCGTAGAGCTTCTGTGCAATCTCAAGTGTCTTCTTCGGTGAGTAGCCGAAGGCGGAATAGGCCTCACGCTGGAGCGTTCCAAGATCAAATGGATATGGCGGATTCCTCCTCTGCTGTTTTACATCAATCCTCTCAACAAATGCGGGGCCTCTCCTCGCTTCCTCCACAATTCTTTTAGCTTCGTTTTCGTCAAGAATTCTCTCTTTTTCGTAAACTGCCGTGTATTGCTCCCCGTTCTTTTCGAGGAGCATTTTAATTACCCAGTATGGAGTTGGCTTGAAGTTTGCTATCTCCCTCTCCCTCTCCACCAGAAACCTGAGTGTGGGGCCCTGAACACGACCGGTTGAAAGAACCATCCACTTTCCGCTCGCCCTTTTTATGGACTGCGTCAGAGCCCTTGAGAGGTTGACCCCCCAGTACCAGTCGAGCACATGTCTCGCTATCCCGGCATCGGCCATTCCAAAGTTGATGGTTGGCTCCAGGTTATACCATGCCCTCAGGAGGTCTTTTCTGGTTAGGGCGGAGAATTTCATCCTCTTTGCTTTGGAAGGGTCGACGCCGCAGGCATATTTCAGGGCAGTGTATCCGATGACCTCCCCCTCGGTGTCATAATCGCAGGCCACTATGAATTCATCTGCCCTTTTGGCGAGCTCTCTCAATGTCTTAACATAGTCCCTGGCATAGCTTTTTCCCTTCTCCGCAACATAGACGGGCACCCATTCAACCTCAAAAATGGGGTAACCGTATACCTTGGTCTTCGGTGCGAGCGTGAAGAGGTGGCCAACGGCAGGGGCCACAATAACCCTTTTTCCATCGCGGTTGAACTCGTAATAGGAAACTCCATTCAGCGTCTTTCTCACGGGCTTTCCCTCAGCGAGGGCATAGGCGATTTTTCTGGCGACGTTGGGCTTCTCCGCAATTATGAGCGTTACCATGCCAACACCTCTAAAAAGTTCGGGCGGGGGATATAAAAGCCTTCCTGCTGGGGCTTTCAGGATAGCCGTCGTGTTTCCGGCAGTTGCTATGTATGCGGGAAATAAGGGGGCCTCTGGAAATGTCGGCCCCTCATCGCAACCCGATACTCGTCGGGCATTATAAAATAGATGCCAAAGGCTTATAATGATTAAGTTTGAGTGGAAACTGATGAATATGGCAGGCACGATAAGCAAGATACTCAGTTTCCAGGATGAAGAACTTTTTATAGACGAAATGGACAGCGTACTTCAGGCATTTACATATCTCGCCGGCAGGTATGGCAGCGGAAATGTTGTGGAGGGCATAGTCCTCTGGGATTCAATTGCGATCCGGGATGAGGAAGGGGTTAAAGTATTCCGCCTCGGAGAGTTCCCCTATGTGGAGGGAACCCTGAATCTTGACCTCGAAACCCTCCGGGTGATGGAGCGCTATTTCGACGAGATGGAGAGTGAGTGGGATGAACTGACGGTGGAGGAGATAAACTACTTCGTCGAGATGCTCAACGAGACACTGGGGAGGGAGATGGTGTTTTACGATGCATACGCCCTCGGCCTCGACAGGGGGCAGGCATACATAATCATAAATCTCCGGGCTTTGCAGTATCTTGAGCATGTTGTGGATGCCGAGGACAGGGAGATTTTTGAGGATGCCGTCGCTGTGCTCATGGGGTATATTTAGGGGTGGTTGAGGTGCTCTTCAAAAAGAAAGGCCTTTTCGATGAGGAGGATGCCATGAAGGTCGTGGAAATCGCCAGCAGGGAGAATGCCGGGGAGATTATAGTGATGTGTGAGCGGATAACAGAATCCGCCCGGAGAAGACTTTGGGACTATGTGAGAGGGGTTCAGCTCATGAGCGACCTGACGGGCGATAAAAGAGAGGTAAGGGTGGAAATTCTTGAAGGCTATGTGAGCGACAGGATAAGGGGCGTTGAACTCTAAGACCCGTCTGGGTTTGAATGTTTAAAAACAAATAGCGAAAGGTTTATATAGTAGGTAAATAAATATTTACCCGGTGAATCATATGTTGAACGCATTTAAAAAAGCAGGTATTCTGTTACTGATTCTTGCACTTAGTGGTTTGGTTTTTGTTGTAGTTAGCGGAGACGAACTCCCACCACAGCTCCCTCCGGGCGGACCACAAACACCACAAAATCCACAACAACCTGAACAGTCCCATCCGCAGGACATCCCCGCTCCGCCACAACCTGGAAAGGTTCAGCCGGGAGCACCCCCTATTCCCCAGCAACCCGAAAATGCCCCACAATCTCCGGCTCCACCACAAAATGCCCCACAACCTGAGCTTAAACCTCCCGCCCCGCCATCAGAGAAGGAAATAGCCAGAGATGAAATATGGCATGCATACAGGGAGTTGCAGGAAGTCAACAGGATACTTCAAAATTCAAAATCATCAGGAGAAGTCATGGATCTCAAAGAGCTTGCAGAGCGGTTTTATACAAAATCCGAAAAACTCTATAATGATGGCAGATACAAGGAGAGCAGGGTTTACGCCCATCTGGCAGTGGAAGCCCTGCATGGGATACGGGATATCCTGAATGGGGAGGGGAGGTGAAAACCACATGCCCATGCCACCACTTCCACCCGGAATGGAGTTCGTTGGATGGCTGATTTTAATAGTGATTATTGCAGGTTTTGTGTTTTTAATTGCCAGGTATTCAAGCCCCCAGCAGTCCGCTGGCCAAAATCCCAAGATTGATGAAGCGATGGAAGGCCTTCTTGAAGAGATAAGGCTTTTGAGAAAGGAAATCAGAGAGCTCAGGGAAGAACTTAAAGAATAATTAATGGTTAAACGGTAATTTAAGACAAAAGAGCGGGGGATGTGTCATCACGCAGGATATAGCGGAAAGAAGTGCTAACATTTTCAAGGCTCTTTCAAATCCTATACGGCTTAAAATCCTCGCTTTATGTTTAAATGAAGAAAAAACCAGCAAACAGCTTAGAGAGGCACTCGGGATATCCAAACCCCTCCTGATTTCACATCTTCGAAAACTACTGAACAGCGGCTTTCTTGAATATCGGGTTGAGTTTGATGAAAAGAAGATGGTTGTAAGGAAATATTACAGAACCAAAGACCTTGATCTCTGCATGATGTCTGTGCTGGAGGAGATAATAAGAGACATGAAATCAGAAACGGTTTAAACTGACCTCCTCCCATTAGGGGTTCAGTGAGCTAACCTCCCGCTAAAGGCAGGATGTTTGAAGTCCCATCAACCTCTAAGCCTCCCCATGAATCCTGCAACCTTAACAGCATCCACGGTCTCCCTGACATCATGGGCCCTGATTATATTCGCCCCGTTGAACACGGCCACCGCAGTCGCCGCCAGACTTCCAGCCAGCCTTTCTTCGGCTTTTCTTCCTGTTATGGCACCTATGAATGACTTCCTCGATACACCCACGAGGATGGGCTTTCCAAAAATCTTCAGCATGTTGAGATTTGCAAGGATTCTGGAGTCCCACTCATACCACGGCGGCCACTCAGGGCGGAGAAAGCCAATTGCAGGGTCAATGGCAACCTCCTCAATCCCGTGCTCCCGGGCAATAACCAGACTCTCCTGAAGGGCACTGATAGCCGTGCGCACCGGATCCTTCAGGTTAATATTCCGGGTGTGGGCGCAGAGAACAACCGGAATGCCGTATTCTCCGACAACCTCTGCCATCCGTCCATCCCCTTTGAAGCCTGTAACATCGTTTATTACATCAGCACCTGCCCTGACGGCCTCCTCTGCCACCCGGGAGTTTGTTGTATCAATGCTTATAGGGACATCCACGTAATCCCTTACAGTGCTCACGGCCCATACTGCCCTTCTTATCTCCTCCTCAACGGATATCTGGGTTTCGAGATAGGGTGCGGTGGATTTTGCCCCGATATCGATGAAGGAAGCTCCCTCCTCAACCATCCTGAGCACGGTCTCAACGAGCTCCTTTTCACTGTTTTTGACGCTCCCCTTGTAGAAGCTCTCAGGGGATACGTTGATAACACCCATAACCTTTGGCTCTTTCAGGTCGACTCCGGCAAACCTCATGATATCACCCTGAGACTTTTCGGGGCATGGGATAAAAAGGCTGTGTCCGGCTGACGGGCTAAAAGGTTAAAAGCCATTTCGGGGCAGGTGTAAATATGAAGCTCATAATGGCCGAGGTCTTCAACAGCTGGCAGGGTGAGGGGGGCAGCGTCTCCGGAAGCGCCTTCGGGAGAAGGCAGATTTTCGTCCGGTTTGCGGGCTGCGACCTCCACTGCAGGTGGTGTGATTCCCGGGAATACATAGATGCCTCCCGCGTTTCACGCTGGCGCTATGAGGTCGAGCCCTTCACAGGAAAGTTTGAATACCTGCCCAACCCCGCTTCACTCGATGATGTTATCAACGCCGTTCTTCGTATTGACACGGGGGATATACACTCGATAAGCTACACAGGCGGAGAGCCAACACTCCAGATAAAACCATTAAAGGCCCTCATGGAGCGCATGAAGGAGCTCGGCTTTTCCAGCTTCCTTGAGACACACGGAGGATTGCCTGAGCTCATCAGGGAGGTTGCCACCCTCACCGACTATGCCAGCGTTGACATAAAGGACGAGACTGCCAGAGCGACGGATGACTGGAGGGGTCTCGTTTTGAGGGAGGTTGAGAGCATCAAAATCCTGAGGAAAGCTGGAGCGGAGGTCTACGCCAAGCTCGTTGTTACATCAGAGACCCGGCTTGAAAACGTCCGCTGGTATGCCGAGCTTTTAAAAGGCCTAGCCCCCCTTGTAATCCAGCCGAGGGAGCCGGTTGATATCCCGCAGACCCGCCTGATGGAGCTCTACCGTGAGGCGGCTCTGATTATGGGCCGGAAGAACGTCGGGCTGAGCTTTCAGGTGCATAAGTATCTCAACGTCCTGTGAGGTGCTTTTCTGTTCCCGGTTTCCGTCATTCGGAGTGGCATCGCGGTACTTCTGGCTGAAATACAGGTGAGCTTTTAAGGGATTTTCCAAAAGTGAACACGGCGATGATGAGATTGGCCTTTGGGGTAGCGGATGCCCGCATCGACCAAGACTGAGCCGGCGTGTTTAAGATTGTTGATGTTTGTATGGTGGGCTGTTTTGTATAGGGTAGGAAGTGTAACATTCGTTAGTTTTTGTTTTCCGTAATTTTTAAAATAGTTCTGGAGTTTATTCTTGAGTAGTGTGGTGGTCTCCGGTATGTGGGGTTTTAAGCCCGAATGGGGACTGCTGAAAAGCCCTAAAAATGTGGGGAGTTACCGTTCCCCCCGAAAGCCACCCCATGAAGATGGGAGGGTGGAAGGTTATCCGTAACGAGGCTTACAAAATTTACACAAATTACGGCTAACCAGAACGGTAAAGTCTCTTCCGGAGGGATCTTTAACAGGCAAAAAACTTCAAGCTACTCACAAAACGAAACAACCCCCAACTTTTAGACACGCCCGGACTGAGCCAAAAACTTTTAAACATCAGTTTCTCCCTATTTATGGTGGTAATCATTCAGACCCTGAAGTGCAGGCGGTGCGGTGCCCCTCTGGATGCATCACCCGAGGACATAATCGTTGTGTGCCCTTACTGCGGTTTTCCAAATTCATTCGATGAGATATTCGGGGAGAGCAACACATTTTTCGTGGAGAGCCTGCCGGAGAAGGAGGTTGTCAGGCGTTTCTGGGAGAGGATGAGAAGGGACAGGGACTTCACGGGAGCGAGGGATAAAATCAGCATTGTGAAGGTGGAGGGATTCTACATCCCGCTGTGGTTCGGCAGGGTCAGAGCGACGGGATACGTCAGGTATGAGGTCTATGAAAAGAGGGGAAGTGAGAAGAGGAGGGTCATAAGGCATAGAAAGTTTAGTGAGACCCTTCTCGTGTGTGCCTCCGGAAGAAGGAGCGTCTACGACGTGGCCCTTGAGGAGCTAACACGAAAGATGGAAAAGGGACACATCTCCCTTAAAGACCTCAAACAGACGCTCTCATCAAAAATCGAGATAAAACCTCTGAGGGAGCTGGGGGTTGAGGAGTGGGAGAGCCTGAAGCTGGATTTCCTGAATACCGAGTTCGGACGGAAGCGGGCCGAGGAAATACTTCTTGACAGGGCTTCAGATAAGGCAAAGGAGCTTTACGTCCCGGAGGATAATGAAGTGCTGAGCTTTAGTTTCAGCGGGGAGGTGGAGGATTTTGCCCTCGTATTCTACCCGGTGTGGAGAATTTACTATGATTTCGAGGGCGGCACATATTTTGTTGCCTATGATGGACACACAGGAAAAGAAATCGTGGCGCTTGAACCCATGAGGATATGGAGAAAGGCGGGCTATCTTGCGATGGCTGCCGCTGGAGTTGTTATAGCCGGATTCTTTGCGGCACTCGTTGGGAATGCCGCCTTCTGGAGGGCTGTGGCGGAGATGAAGAAAGGTGCCCTGATTCCAATTCTCATAGTTGTGGCCGGCCTGTACTCCGGTTATGAAATTGCCAGGGGATACGGGAAAAGAATGAGCTGGGATGTGAGGGTGGAGAGATGAGGGTGAAATGCCCAAACTGCGGAGCAGCCTTTGAGGCTGAAGGAGAGGGAATCGTGAAATGCCCCTACTGCGGGTTCAGAATAAAGCTCGGTGAGGCAAGGGACTTCATGTATCCCCTTAAGGTTCAGAACCCGAGACATTTTCTGATGAGCTTTATCCGGCTTCAGAGCATATCCCCGAACGACGTGGATTCAAAGGCCCGGATACTCGACCAGAGGCTCTTCTACGTGCCCTTTTACGTCTTCTTCGTTGAAGCTGAGGGGAGCGCACATCACGGCTATGTGAGCGTAGAGGGATCCGGGAGGGTTGAGTTCATGAACTACATCGTGGTTCCCGCGGCTGAGGGCTTCGAGGAACTCATCAACTATCCGCTGCCTGCCAAAGGACGGAGATATTTTGAGAGAGATGAGATTAAAGGGGAGCTGCTTGAGAAGAGGATGGATGTTGAGGATGCCAGAAGGGCTGCTGTCGCAGCGGTCAGGGAGTCCCTGAAGAAGGAGGCCCGGAGATACTACCACTGGAGCGGAGTTGATGTGTCCCTCAGAACAAAGAGTGCGGAGCTTGAGGGACTTGTTTACTATCCCATCTGGAGGGTCATATACAAATACGGTTTCTTCACGTGCAGGGCATACGTCGATGGTGTGGATGGGAGAATCCCCTATGCCGAGTTTCCCATATCAGGCGTGAAGAGATTCGTGAATCTAGCCCTTTCGGCGATTCTTCTGCTGACGGGGGCTTTTGTCGGAAAAATTCTCATGGGTCATGGCGTAACCGCTCCCCTCGGATCACTTGGCACAGCTTTGATAGGAGCGTATCCCTCCCTGAAAAAATCCCTCCGCATAAAGGGGAGGGCGAGCGAGCATAAAATGCTGGACGAAGTCAAAGAGGAGATAATGCCTGAAGAAGAGGCTTTTCGTTTCATCAAACGGCTTTTCAGGAGCCTTTAAAGCAGTCCTGTCTCTATCAGTACCATCTCAACCTCCTGAACCTCATCCTCACCTAAAGGCAGGGATGGCATTCTGGGATATCCAACCGCAAGGCCGAGCATGTTCATGGCCTCCTTTATGGCGCTCACCTGATTGAGCCTCTTCACGAGCACCTCGTTGAGCAGGTTTATCAGAATCTGCAGCTTTCTGGCCCTTTCAAGCTTCATCTCAGTAAAGGCATTGTAGAGCTCCACGCACAGCCGGGGGGCGACGTTTGCAACTGCAACAACCGCTCCACTCGCTCCCAGCATGAGCGCGGGGAGAATGACATCTGCAGTGCCAGCCAAAACAGCTATCTCGTCTCCAACACGCCGTATCAGCTCGGCAATCCTGCCCGTTGACCCGCTTGAGTCCTTTATCCCCACGATGTTTGAATGCTCATGCACCAGACGCTCAATGACATCCAGCCCTATGTTTAACCCCGTGAACTTGGGGACGTTGTATATTATTACCGGGGCATCGATTTTCCCTGCAATTAAAGAGTAGTGTGCAAAGAGCTCAGAATCTCTGGGTTTGAAGTAGAATGGCGGTGCTATAAGAAGGGCATCAACCCCGATGTCCCAGGCTTTTCTCCCAAGCTCCAGAGTTTCCCTTGTTGAATTTTCAGTTACCCCCGCTATTACAGGTCTGTCAGTTGTGTTTCGGACTGTTTCCAGAACCTCCAGCTTCTCGGAGGTGCTGAGATAGGGAAACTCTCCATTGCTTCCCAGCGTTACAAAACCCGTTATGCCGGCATCCTCGAAGTACTGTATAAGTTCAGCAAGTATTTTCCTGTTGATTTTTTCATCTTCCTCAAATGGAGTTACATGGGGAACAAAGATTCCCTCAAGCATTTTAATCATCCAAAGGTCACCATTGAGGTAATTAAGCTTTTTGCCTGTTCGACACTCCCGGGAAAGATTTGACAATGCTGTCCCACCTTTCCGGCCGTTAATCTTTTAAATGGTACTTTTAATAACAAAATGGAATTTAAAGGGGGTGGGAGGATGGCCATGATCGAGGAGGTTCCAAAGATGAGCTTTGAACGGGTCGGAATGCACTCCCACATAAGGGGTTTAGGTCTGGACGAGAACGGGAGAGCACGGTTCATCGGAGACGGCATGGTTGGACAGGTCAGGGCAAGGGAAGCGGCGGGAATAGCGGTTCGGCTCATAAAGCGGGGCAAGCTTGCGGGAAAGGGAATCCTCCTCGTGGGCCCGACGGGAAGCGGCAAAACCGCCATAGCAATGGGAATAGCGAGGGAGCTCGGGGAGGATGTTCCATTTGTTCAGATTGCGGGAAGCGAGATTTATTCCGCTGAGATGAAGAAGACGGAGTTCCTGAAGCAGGCTTTGAGGAGAGCCATCGGAGTTAAAATAAGCGAGGAGAGAAAGGTCTATGAGGGGGCGATTGAGAAGATTGAAATCAAGAAAACCCGGCATCCGTTCAATCCCTATGTGGAGGTTCCGGATTCCGTCCTCATCACCCTGAAGACGAAGGACGACGAGAAGACCTTCAGGGCCGGACGGGAGATAGCGTATCAGATACTTGAGCAGGGCATTGAGGAGGGGGACGTCATTCAGATAGACGCTGAAAGCGGCAGGGTTTCAAAGCTCGGCACCACGAAGGAGGAGGAAGGAATATTCCTGAAGCGCAGGGTGGGCCTGCCAACTGGGCCCGTGCTGAAGATCAAGGAATTCACATACACCGTGACGCTCCACGACCTAGACATCGTCAATTCAAGGGCAGGAGGGATACTGAGCCTGTTCTTTGGAGGGGGCATGGAAATCAACGATGAGGTAAGACAGAGGGTTGATGAGACTGTAAAGGGCTGGGTGGAGGAAGGGAAAGCTGTTCTGGTGCCCGGGGTGCTCTTCATAGACGAGTGCCATATGCTCGACATTGAGGCGTTCTCGTTCCTCGCGAGGGCCATGGAGAGCGAGCTCGCGCCCATATTAATCCTCGCAACAAACAGGGGAAGGACGAGGATAAGGGGAACCGACATAGAGGCCCCCCACGGCATACCCATAGACATGCTGGACCGCCTTTTGATCATCAACACAGAGCCCTACAGAAAGGACGAGGTGAGGGAGATAGTGAGAATAAGGGCCGCAGAGGAGGCCATAGAGATAAGCGATGAGGCCGTGGAGTATCTGGCAGAGCTCGGCGAAAAGACCAGCTTAAGGTATGCAGTCCAGCTTCTTGCACCGGCACACGTGCTTGCCGGCGGCAGCAGGGTTGAAAGGGAGCACATTGAAAAGGCCGAGGAGTACTTCGCGGATATAAAGAGGAGCATAGCCTTTGTGGAGAAGCTTGAGGGGATGCTTCAGTGATCACCTTTCCACAAAATTTTTTTGTCCCTTATTATCTGGAGTAAAATGGTGCTGATTTGAGGTGGAAAAATGAGGCGCCTTTTCCTTGCCCTCCCCTTTCTCATCCTCGGCATTCTCTACCTCTTTATGGAACTCCGGCAGGATTATTTAATGATAGTTACGCTGAACTGGCTCACGTTCGCACTGGAGTACCGCTACGGTGGCGAGAGCAGGGAGGGAGAGGAGCTGGTTGCCTTTGGGGTTTCGGGTTCCACGGTTATTATGCCGGTCCACACCACCTTTGCCGAGGTTTTTGCTGCCTTCATGTTCCTGATGGAAATGGCCAGCCTGTTCGCCAAGTTTAAACTGCTTCCTAACCGCCCATGATTTCCATCAGCCTTCTGCTCAGCTTTAGATGGAACTCAAACTCGTTGTAAATCCTGCTTTCCCTGGGAAATATCAGCTTGAGCTCATTAAGCCCCCTCTTTCCTCCAAATTCCCCGTACACAAGAACCCCGCTGACCTCTATCACGCCGAAGACCGCTGCGAGGTTGAATATGAGCGTCCTGAGCTGATAGGCTGTAACATCGTGCTTTCCGAGCTTCCCTGTAGGATATTCAAACAGAAAGTACTCCAGCCCCTCTATCTCGGCGACGTCGGTTATTGCTATGTCAGCCGTCAGAAAAACCACGAGGCTTGGCGTCATCCTGTCAAAGCGCTTGAGCGATTTTACTATAATCTCATCGTTGTTGTGGGCATCCTCGCTCACGCTCTCGGCTATTATTATCCTGTCCTTCAGCCTTTCGAACTCCTTAAGGGCTATATATGCTGCTTTCCTCGATTTCTTCATCCTCCGGTTGTTGAATTCCCTGAGGAGCGAGCCATTTCTGACCTCCCTTTTTATCTCCTCCAGCTCCCTGTGATGGTATTTGTAGTTCATTGCATTTTCTATTTCCCTCTGGACGCCTTCGGCAACGGCTATCTGATATCCCTCAAGCGGCCTGAAGTTGGATATGAAGCGGTGATAGAAGATGTTCGTATCCGGGGCAAATACAACCCCCTTCCGCAGGTATTCATAAAGCTCAAGGCTCTTCCTGAATTCATCTATGTTGTCGTACTTCAGTATCCCGGAGGATATGAAGCACTCGTAGAAATCCCCGTAGTCCGGGAGGTCGTGATGGGACATGGCGCGGGCAAAATCTCCCCTGCCGGCCATGGCCTCAACTATGTAGCCCTTTTCTGTGGCTCTTGCCCTTATCAGCGGAATCTCATAGAGGGGATACCCCACCTGGATTTCGGGGAGGAGGTTTACCAGAATCTGGAGCTCGGGCTTTGTTATGATTTCACTCAACATCCCCATCACCCAGAAAGTTCTTGAGCCTCTGCATGTGCCTCGGAATCATCATATACGGCCTGTTGGGGAAATCCATGTCGAGTAGGGCCATGTAGATGATTCGGTCCACGCTGAAGTCCCTCACCTGAACGACCGCGGCGGCGGCAAGGGCCTTCCGTCCGGAGGTTATATCCAGACCTATGGTGTACTCCTCGGATTCCAGCCTCTGGAAGAGTTCTTTGAACCTCTTATCCGCTTCGAGGAAGCTGTTGTTGGGAATCACTATGGTCTCTATCTCCGGTGTGAATCTGTATGCCCGGGAGATTGTTTTTATGGCCTCCACAACCGCTGGAAGCTTTTTTCTGTATATCTCCTCCGTGAATATGAAGACCTTCTCGGGCTTTCTTCCCCTTGAAGCAACGGCGTAGTATGTATTCACCAGCGCCCAGTCAGAGCGGCCCAGCAGCGTTACATAGGCGATTTTCCTTGAGGGATTCATTTTCATCTCCATACTGCATATATCAGCTTCAATCAATAAAAATCATTCCATAGAGAACACTCTCGGAGAAGTCTATCTCCACGAGCCTTCCAATCTCGATGCCTATCGCATCTATGCTCGGCCTGACCCTGGTGGGCATCCTGCACGGCTCGCCCCTCTCAAAGGGACAGTCGTCACAGAGGTTGCAGTTTCCAGGAAACAGGGCAAATGCATACATCTTTCCCTTCTTGAAGAACTCTTCCTCCTTTTTCAGGAGGTACAGGAGGGCTTCCCGCTTGTCCTTTTCAAAGCTATCCATATCCACCTCAAACTTTATTATCAAAGCCTTTTTGAAGTGCCTCACCCAATCCTTCGCTTCCCTCCAGGGGGGAGCATGCGGCGGACAGCTCGGCCTCCTGCCGTACATGGGACATGCCATGCATTTCCAGACCGGTCGAGGTGAGACAACTATCTCCTCTGCTTTAATTTCCCTCTCCCACAGCACTTTCATGGGGCATCAAGAAAAAATTGTGAGTGAGCTTAAAAATCAATCCATCAGCCTGCCGCCGTTGACATCTATCACCTCGCCGGTTATGTGGTCGTTTTCGAGGAGGAATACCACAGCGTGGGCTATCTCCTCCGGTTTGGCTATCTCCCCGGTCAGCGAGAGCGAGCGGAGCCTCTCCTTTATCTCCGGACTTATCAGCTCGGTATCAACCGGGCCAGGAGCCACTGCGTTGACGAGGATGTTGGGAGCCAGATGCCTGGCAAGGTTGAAGGTGAGGGCTATCAGTCCGCCCTTTGAGGCCGCGTAGTGAGGCCCGACTGTTCCGCCATCCTTGCCGGCTATCGAGGCTATGTTGACTATCTTCCCCTTCTTCATGTATTTGAGAACCTCCTGGGTGACGATGAAGGCTCCCTTGAGGTTGACGCCGAGAACCGCGTCCCAGTCCTCATCGGTAACGTCCATCGGCTTCAGGGCTTTTCCAAGGATTCCGGCGTTGTTCACGAGGATGTCTATCCTTCCGAAGTGTTCAATGACCTCTTCAACCATCTTTCTGACCTCTTCGCGGTTGCTCACATCGGCCTTTACTGCAATCGCATCGACCCCGTAGGAGCGGCAGAGCTCGGCGGTCTCTTCTGCCTTCTCCCTGCTGTGGGCGTAGTTTACGGCAACGTTTGCCCCCTTCTCCGCGAGGGCGAGTGCTATTGCCCTTCCTATCCCCCTTCCTCCACCGGTAATGAGGGCAACCTTTCCTGCAAGATCCATGTGCATCACCATGTACGGATATATCCTTCTAAAATTAAAAGGATTGGGGCGAAATATTTTTACGTTTGAAATTCAAAGCTACACCCATGAAAGGGGTGAGCCTCCTCTTAGCTATAATCGTTCTGGCATCCGGATGCATATCCCATTCCGGAGGGGATGAGAGGATGAAGCTGGAGGTTGGATCCGTCTTTCACGACGGGAGTTACATACCGAAGAAATTCACATGCGATGGGGAGGATATAAACCCGCCGCTCTATCTGGCCCACATACCCGGCGATGCAAAGAGCATAGCCATAATCGTGGATGACCCTGACGCACCTATCGGGACATTTACCCACTGGATAGCCTGGAATATTCCTCCGATTGAGGAAATTCCAGAGGGCATCCCAAAGAGGGGCACCGTCGACAGGCCGGTCAAAATGATTCAGGGCAGAAACGACTTTGGAAGGATGGGCTACGGCGGGCCGTGCCCGCCGAGGGGAAAAGCTCACCACTACCACTTCAAGGTCTATGTCCTGGACACAACCCTCAGCCTCCCCCCGGGGGCGGGCAGAAAAGACCTGGAGAGGGCCATGAAAGGCCACGTCATTGAGTGGGGCGAGCTGGTGGGCCTTTACGAGAGAAAATGAATCAGGAATACCTGAGCTTTACATAAAGGTTGACCCCGCTCTGGAAGGCCGCCAGGAAGTTCAGCGTGAAGAATATCCAGTCCCCTATCATGTAGGAATACACCGTCAGCAGGGACGAGGCCGCCACGTAGACAATTATGAACTTCAGATTCATCGGGCAGTGCCTTTTCCTTATCGTTTCCCAGGTCTGGGGCACCCATGAGCTCACCAGCAGTAGCATGCCGAGAAGCCCTATCGCCGCTGCACCATCCATGCAATGCACCTCCTTTTTTATTTACCCCGCTGAGCTTGGAGGATGCATAAAAAAGCTTTGTGGATGCATTTATGTTAAATTCAGGATGTTATAAGGGCAGGGTAGGCAGGAAAATGCAAAATCAGAGCGTGTTCACAAGTCTCGAAGTTGCCCATGTTTTTACATCCTCATCCATTATACCGTTTATTATCTTCATGGCCTCGGGAACCCTGCCCCTACGGGCCAGCTCCAGCGCCACCTCCGCCTCTATCTTGGAGCGGTTTGAGACGTCCTTTATGAACCTGGCTATAGCGAGGGCATCCTCGATCTTCCCGAGGTTGAGGAATTCAAAAGCGAGGCTCATCAAAGTTTTTGTAGTTTCCTCCGCATTGTTTATATCATACGCCGCTTTAATGGCCTTATTTATTGCCTCCTTATACTCCATGCCCTTTTTTGCCATTTCAACGGCAATTCTGGAGAATGCCTTCGCCCTGATGCTCCTGTCCGATATCTCCCGTGCCATTGTGTATGCATTCTCAAAATCCCCGCTGCTCACCAGCTTGTTGACGGCCTCATAGAGGGCCCGTGATTGGTACCATTCCTGCATGACAACCCCCATACTAATTTGCATTACAGAGATTTAAGCTTTCCTGAAGGCATGCCTTTATTGTGAAGTCCCCTGTTTCTGGAGCATTATTAACCTATCCCGGTGAAGGGAAGGATAAGTTTATATTGGAACACCCTCAATGGGTAAGTAGGTGAGAAGATGAAGAAGATTGGAGTGCTACTGGCTCTGCTTTTTGCCCTGTCGTTTGTATCGTATGCTGTTGCAGAGACTCAGATTGATACGAGTAAAATCCATTTTTACATGTATGGTGCGAGTTCTTGCCCGCATTGCAGGAGGATGAAGGCTGAAATTCCCGAGGTTTTCGGGAAGGACAGTTTAACCTATTACGAGCTGGTGGGCAATGAGGAGAATTCAAAGCTCTTTAACGAACTCTACCAGCTTACCGGAATAAGCGGGGTTCCCGCAATAGGCATAGCATACAAAGGCAAGCTCTACGCGGTCATCGAAGGAGAATTCAACGTCTCCGCAACTCCCCTGATAATCCAGGACGCTCAAAAAAACGGCGGACTAATCCTCGTAGTCGGCGGAAAAGCATACCTCATCAAAAACCAAACCCACATCCAAAAACTACAAACACTATTCATAGAACACAAATCGGTCTTTGAGAGCCCCGGCACAAATACAAATTCAAACTCCTCCGCCCCGCAGTCATCAACAGCGACAGGCAGCACCACATCATCAGGCGGAAAAACCTGCGGGCCTGCACTGATACTCCTGCTGGCTCCGCTTCCGCTCCTGCTGAGAAAAAGACGCTGAACCTTTTGTTCTTAACTTTTTGTGGCAGAAATGCTGAAAAGCATGATTCCCAATTTCCGGTGGGGCAGAACCATGAAAAAGGATATCGAGGCACTTCTCCTCATACTGCTTGTATCCTTTGGGGTAAGCTCGGTTGCTCTTTATTCTCTCGGTCTTTCATGGTTTATTCCCCAGTTCCTGGCCCTAGCACTCTCGGATTCAATAAACCCGTGTACCTTCGTTATCTACACCATGCTCCTGATAGCGCTCTCGGTCAAGGAGGTATCAAAGAGGCAGATATACATCGTCGGAATGAGCTTCGTCGCCGCCATATACATGTCATATTACCTCCTCGGACTCGGCCTTGTTGTATTTGCCACGACAATTCCCACATGGGTCGCCGGGATTCTGGCCATAGCCTTCGGGCTATACACGATGATAACGGGATACATGGAGAGGTCGAGGATTGGAGATAAAAAAGAAACAAGGAGAAGAATATTCAGCAGGGATGCGACCCTGATAGGGGCATTCACCCTGGGTGTGATAGTCTCATTCACCCTCCTGCCCTGTTCCGCTGGGAGCTATCTCGTATATGCCATACTCATATCAAAGGCAGGGAGAACCCTCATATTCCTGCTGCTCGCACTTTACAATCTGCTGTTTGTCCTGCCGCTCGTGGTCATTCTCTTTGTGATGGGGGGCATAAGCGAGAGCAAGACGGTATCCCAGAAGCTCGTCCAGAGGAGCAGGGAGCTGTCAGTTGCTGCGGGGATAATCCTCGTCGCAATTGGAATCTGGGTGCTGCTGGAGTACTAATCTCCCGCTGGACACCCCGATCCATCAGTGCCGGGTGGTGTGCAAAAACCCTTAAATAGAAACCCGTTAGAAATTTCAGACGGTGGTGGTATGGAAGACATTGGAAAAGCCCTGCAGCACTTCCATGAGCTGAAACTGAAGCAGATCATGCCGGCAGCCTCCTCAATTCCTGTGGTTGAAGCAGATACCCCCGTGATCAACGTCCTCAAAATACTGCGCACGAGGCACCATGTTTGGGTGGTTGAGGACAGGGAAAGCATGAAGCTGTGCGGGGTGATCCGCTATCTGGACACCATGGATATCCTCCTCCCCCCTGAATCCCACAAATTCCGGCTGGGGATGACGAGTGCCGTTATGAAGTCCCTTCTGGGAGGAGCTCAAAAAGCCGGCGAAATAATGGAGAGGAATGTTCTGACGGTTGAGGAAAACGCAACCGTTCTCGATGCATTGATTAAGATGAAGCGCTACAAGACCCAGGTTCTGGCCATTGTTAAGGGTGATACACTTGTAGGTGAGATAAGCCTCAGGATTCTCATAGATGAGCTTCTCAGACTGCTCAGGGTGGGTGGTACATCATGGAGCCAGCATGGATCCTCTTCACAATCGGGATTGCACTGATACTTGCGAAAATCGGGGACAGCATTATAGAGAGGTTTGAGCTTCCGGGTGTCCTTGGGGAGCTCCTGATGGGTATGATCCTCGGAAACATCGTCTATTTTGGGCTGGTGAGCTCCCAGTACCTTACCATAACAGTGAACACGAGCGAGGTCATGGACTTCCTTGCCAAGCTCGGCATAATCTTCCTGCTCTTCCTCGGTGCCCTCGACACTGATATAAGCATGCTGAAGAAAACGGGGGTGACCGCTACAATCTCAACCGTTCTCGGTGTTTTTGTTCCCCTTATCCTCGGCTGGTTTGCGCTTATGGAAATGGGATATCCAAGCAGGGAGGCATTTGCCGGAGGCGTTCTGCTCACCGCCACAAGCATCGGACTGACGGTCAGGGTGATGATGGACCTCGGGGTTCTGAGGAGCGAGGTCGGGGCGGCCTCTCTGAGTGCGAGCGTCATGGACGATTTCCTCGGTATAGCCCTCGTCATATTCGCCGTGGGAAGCGGCAGCCTGACCGGGCTCGGGGTTAAAATAGCGGTGTTCTTCCTTATAACAGGGATTATAGGATGGTTTGCTGTGGATTATTACGTGAAGTTTGCCGAGAGGCTTCGTGTTGAAAAGGGCATCCTCGGCCTCGTTCTCGGCCTCATGTTCCTCTTTGCCGCACTCGCCGAGAGCTGGTTTGCGGCGGCAATTGAAGGGTCTTTCATGGCGGGCCTCATCCTGGCAAAGCTGCCTGAAGGCAAAAAGCTAATGGAAGACGTGAGGGCGATAGGCTATGGATTTCTGATCCCGATTTTCTTCGTTCACACGGGAGCCATGCTCAACCTCAAGGTTTTTGAGAGCTACTCTGCCCTGACTCTCGCGGCCGTCCTCACTGTAATTGCAGTGGTGGGCAAGGTTATCGGCAGGGGCTTCGGTGCATGGATAACGGCATGGGGCAGGGGGAGGGCTTTCCTCTTTGCCCCCAAGAACTTCCACATGTCCCTTCAGATGGGTATCGGCTCAATCCCGAGGACAGAGGTTGCCCTCGTCGACCTGATGGTTGCGATTCACGGCAGGGCGATACCCCCGGCGGATGCTCCAAAGTTCATCGCAGCGACGCTTATATTCATCACGATTTCGGTGCTCATAACCCCGCCCCTGCTCAAATGGGCGTTCAGAGAGGATATTGAGAAAACCGTGGAGAGCAAAGCCAGCAGCAAGGTTGAGCGCATAAAGGAAACGAAGCAGAGGATAAAAGAGCTCAAACGGTGAGCTTTTTGATTTTTTAATTCCCCTTTAGCACCCAACGAACTCACAAAGCGAGCTTCTCCCTTACCTTTCTTTCGAACTCCGCGAAGTTCGGAACCCCAATGAACTCAACCCTGTTGTTGATTAATATCGTTGGCGTTCCGAGGATGTTGTGCTCCATGGCCTTCCTCTGGCCTTCAGGCGTTGCCACGCTGAGCTCTCTTGCCATAACGCCTTCGTATTTCCTCTCAAGCTCCTTCGCCATGGCCACAGCTATCGGGCAGTACGGGCATCCGGGTGACGTTATGACCTCGATGACGACCTTCCTTTTCGGTTTGGTCTCTATAATTCCAGCCCTCTTCATGAGTTCCAGCATCTTTCTGCGCCTTATCATCTCAAGCTCATCCATCTGCCCACCCCCTTTAGAAGAGGAAAATGGGGGTTTAAAAAGAAATTCTTGAAAGAGGATTCATCAAAGGCTTCCAAGGCCGCATATCCTGGCGAACGGGCAGACCGAGCAGTCCTCGGTGTAGGGCTCCAGATAGGGCTCACCCTTGACCGCTTTGGTTATCTCCTTCGCCCTTTCCATAGCTTCATCGTCCCCTTCAAGGACGAGGGTGACGCTGCCCTCAGCTCCGCCTGCCCCGCCGGCCGCTATGGGTATGGCCTCCACTCCAGCCAAAATCCTGTAGGCTTCAACCTCTGTAACCGGGTGAGAGTGGGGTATCGGCACGAGGGCGGAGTAAAGTCCTGTCCCCCAGTCGAAGGAGTATATCCCCGTCAGCTTCGCACTCTCCTCTACAGGAGTTGGCACGAACTTTTCAAGGCTTACCGGCGTTATTGTGAAGACCCCCTTGGTTATAGTCCATCCAAAGGTCTTTCCTATCGTCCCGCCATCTGGAGCCGCTGCGAAAACAGCAACGTTCCAGTTGATGTCTATGGCATTTGCCCCCTTGATGAACACGTCCTTCGGCCCCATCTGCTTCAGGGCCTCAAGCGGGTCGTCGAAGGGCTCGCCCTTGTAGAGGACGAGGTGCTTTGGCCAGGTTTTTTTCGGTGTAACACAGGTTCTGCCCTTGCTTATAACGCCAACCGTCCACTTCTCCTTCTCTATCTTCTCCCCGAGTATCTCCTCGGCCACGTAGGCTGCGGTTGTTCCTGTGGCAATATACACAAATCCATTCCTGAGGGCATACTGAACCTCATCAAGGGCTGCAATCGCTTTGGCAATCAGCCTTTTGCCCTCCGGAGGGGTTAATGTAACAAGCGCTCTTTTCATGGATACCACCACACTCAGATGAGTGTCGAAAACATATTAATGTTTTGGAACAGGATGTTCCGTGGTGCAGACAGCGTTTGAATTCATTCTCCAAAGAGCTCCAGACAGACATTGCAGCTTCCCGGGTCAATTTCGGGGTCAATTTTCGCGTGAAGTGAGCACAGGTATCCCTTTCCCAGCATTTCCAGGGCGATTCTGATTATTTCAGCGTGAATTTTATACTCGTCGGGCTTCTCTTTGATTATCCACTCTGCGGATTGCCTGAGCTCTCCGTCTATATCTTCGAACTTTTCTACGTCTATAAGTGCTCCCCTGTTCATTCTTAAGTATCTTGAAACGGCGGACTGGGTTATATGCAGAATTTCAGCTATTCCAACCTGCGTCATGCCGTATTCTCTGTATAGAATCTCGACCAGCCGCCTCCGGAGTGAGGGATAAACATACTTTGCAGCAACTTCAAAGGCATTTGTCTTCATGGTGGGTTTTTATGACGCGTGGAATATTTAAACCTTTCTGCCAAGCCCCTCGGGGTTTTGACATGACATAAGTCATAAGGCCGCTTTAGGTTAATAAACCGCAAGATTTTTATGAAGGTCACTTCACCTATAATCGAAGGATATGACACGCGTCATAAAAATGGAGGTTGATGGATATGGCAATACGTGTTCCGGAAGCGTTTGATATGCTCTGCAACCAGTGCTCCATGAGTTTAGAGGGAGGATGTACGATAAGGGGAGTCTGCGGCAAAGACCCCGACCTCAACTCGCTCCAAGAGGCCCTGCTCTACGGCATAAAGGGAACCTCCGCCTACTACTACCACGCCCTTGAGGTCGGCTACGACAACCCGAGGATAGGCCACTTTTTGGCTGAGGCCCTCTACTCGACTCTGACCAACGTCAACTTCGACAAGAACCGCTTCCTTGAGCTCATCCTTGAGAACGGAAGGGTTCACCTTGAGGCGATGAAGCTCCTCGATAAGGCCTACGTTGAAACCTTCGGAAGGCCGGAGCCGGTTGAAGTCCCGACCGGAACTGCAGAGGGACACGGCATACTCGTCACCGGCCACAGCTACAAAGCTCTCTACGAACTCCTCAGGCAGATCGAGGAGATGGGCCTTGAGGATGAGCTCAAGGTCTACACCCACGCGGAGATGTTTCCGGCACATGCATACCCCGAGCTGAGGAAGTTCAAAGCGCTCTACGGCAACTGGGGAGGCTCATGGCTCTACCAGAAGAAGGAATTCGCGGAGTTCCCGGGAGTGATTCTGGGCACAAGCAACTGTGTTCAGCAGCCGACGAAGGCTTACGCCGACAGAATCTTCACCGTTGGAATAGCGGGCCTTGAGGGCGTCCCCCACATAGAGGACTACAACTTCGAGCCCCTCATAAAGCGCGCCCTTGAGACGCCAAGGATGAAGGCCTACGACGGCGGAAAGCTCCTCACCGGCTTCCACCACACCAACGTCCTGGCCATGAAGGATAAGCTCATTGAACTCATCCAGGAGGGCAGGATAAGGCACATATTCGTGGTGGGCGGCTGTGATACGCCGCACAAGGGCATGGGATACTATGAAAAGCTAACCGAGCTGATTCCAAAGGATGCACTGATACTCTCTGCGGCATGCGGCAAGTTCCGCTACAACGCGAGGGACTACGGCACCATTGAGGGCATTCCACGGTTCCTCGACTTCGGCCAGTGCAACAACGTGTACTCGATAATCGAGATTGCAATAGCACTCGCCAATGAACTCGGGACGGATGTGAACTCACTTCCGGTCTCAATAGTCCTCTCATGGATGGAGCAGAAGGCCATAGCGATACTTTACTCACTCCTCTACCTGGGAATTAAGGGCATCTACATCGGGCCAAAGCCCCCAGAGTTCCTGACTCCGGGAGTCTTTGAAATTCTCAGGAGGCAGTTTGACCTCAGGCTCACCGGCGACCCGGAGGCTGACCTCAAGGACATGCTCAGCAGGGGAATAAAGATAGAAGAAGGCTCCGCTCTGGCGGAGGAGCTGGATTGATCTTCCCCTGTTTTTCCTTTTCTGAATTCTCCGAACAGAATTGTTTAATTATTGATTTCAAGAATTAAAGAATTGAAGAAAAGACCTAGCCTTCCTCCAGGGCTTTCAGCTCTTTCATCATCTCCTCAAAGCGCTCGTCTCCCATCCCAATGAGCTCCTTCGCCTGCTTCAACGTAATCGTCCTCGCGAGGGTCTTCCTCATCTCGGGGTTCTCAAGGGGGGAGAAGCCGTACTTCACAAGTATCTTCAGGGATTCGGGATAGGCCTTCAGAAGTTTGGCCACATTTGTGTCTTCCGTTATCTCCTCCAGCTTATCGTCGCACTCCTCCACCTCCATGCTCAGCTCCTTTGATTCTTCGGTCTTCGTGACTTTGAGGACGAAGAACCCCGATACCTCCTTGACTTCCATTTTATAGCCCGCTTCTTCAAGCTTTGGAATAATGCCCACGAAGGGCCTGTCGCCGATTATTTCGAGCGTTTCCCCGATTTTAAGCTTCGCTAGGGCCTCTACAATCATAACCGCCGGCTGGGGCGGCTGCAGTCCACGAACATCAAGCATCATTTTTATCACCGTTTCCTTCTATGACATGCGGCATATAAATCTTTCTGGGCAGAGACGGGTAGAAAGGTTTAAAAGCCTTTGATATGACACCTGTCATGAAGGTGATGTAATGAAAGCTGTGAAAATTGTTAAAGATGTTTACTGGGTTGGGGTTAAGGACTGGAGCAAAAGGATTTTTGATGCATTGATTCCCCTGCCCGAAGGGACCTCCTACAACGCCTATCTCGTTGTCGGGAGTGAAAAAACTGCCCTTATAGACACCGTTGCCCCGGGCTTTGAGGAGGAGCTTGAGGAGAAGATAGGGGAAATCAAAGGCATTGAGGACATTGATTATATCGTGATGAACCACGCCGAGCCCGATCATTCGGGTGCAATTCCATACCTGCTGGAGAGAAACGAAAAGGCCTTTCTCATCGCGACCGAAAAGGGCGCGGATATGGCGAAGGCATACTATAATGTCCCCGATGAGAGGATAATGGTCGTGAGGGATGGGGACGAAATACCCCTTGGCGGGAAAACCCTCAGGTTCATGGAGGCACCATGGCTTCACTGGCCCGAGACAATGTTTACCTACCTCATCGAGGATAAAATACTCTTCCCGTGCGACTTCTTCGGGGCCCACCTCGCGGGGGGCTTTTACGACGATGACGTGCCCGACATCCTAACGCATGCTAAAAGGTACTTCGGCGAGATAATGATGCCATTCTCGGCCATGGCCAAAAGGGCCCTCCAGAAGCTTGAAGGTCTTGAGATTGAGATAATTGCTCCGAGCCACGGGCCCATATACAGAAACCCCGGGAGAATCATCGAGGCGTATAAAAAGTGGAGCGGCGGGGAGACGAGGGAAAAAGTGATAATAGCCTATGTCAGCATGTGGGGGGCCAATGAGAGGATGGTGAGGGAGCTCGCGGCCCTTCTGACCGCGGAGGGGATAGATGTTAAGGTCCACAACCTCGTGAACGCGGACATAGGGGAGGTGGCCAAGGATCTTGTGGACTCAAGGGTGATAGTCCTCGGCGCTCCAACAGTCCTTGGTGGTGCACATCCCCTTGCCATCTATGCCGCATACCTCGTGAAGGCCCTGAGACCGCCCGCAAAGTACGCGGTGATCCTCGGCTCCTACGGATGGCACGGGAGGAGCAGAGACTCCCTCCTTGAGGTGCTGAAGGGTTCAAAGCTTGAGCTCCTTGGGAGTCTGGAAGTCCGTGCGAGGCCCGGGGAGGAGGATTATGAAAAGCTCCGCCAGCTGACATCCATCATCATGGAAAAGGTTAAGGGTGATGCTGAATGACCGAACTCCTGAAAAACCGGGAATACAAGAAGGAGCAGCTGAAGAAGCTCCTCCTTAGAATTCACGAGGGTGAAGATGTCAACAAACTCAAGGAGGAATTCCGCCAGGTTTTGAGCGGCATTTCACCCCTTGAAATACCCATCATAGAGCAGGAGCTCGTTAAAGATGGCATCTCGGCGAAGGACATAGCGAAGATGTGCGACCTGCATGTTGAGCTGTTCAGGGAAGCAGTCGCCGGGACGGAGGAGCTTGAGGAGAGGGATTTGCCGGACGGGCATCCGCTCAAGACGCTCTACCTTGAGAACAAGGAGATAATGAAGGACGCGGAGATGCTCAACCTCTACGCGAGGACTCTGGCGACGACCAAGGACGAGCGCATGAAAGCTGAAATCCTCGGCGTTCTGGAGGAGATAGCGGGCAGCCTGAGAAGGGTAGGCTTCACCCACTACAACCGGGAGGAGATGCTCACCTTCCCCTACATCGAGCGGAGAGGTTTAACCGCAATAGCCACCGTTCTCTGGACGAAACACGATGAGATAAGGTTCATGGTGAAGCGCTTTTCCGAGCTTTTGGGGAAGAGGGATGAGCTCCCATGGGAGGAGTTCACCTCAAAGTTAGTGGAGAAGGCGGGGGAGCTTTCCTTCGCTTTAAGCGACATGGTCTTCAGGGAGAACAACATCTACTACCCGACGCTTAAGGCTTTGCTCACCGAGGGCGAGTGGAAGGCCATCCGGCAGCAGGAGGATGAGATAGGCTTTTACAAGGTTAGCCCTCCGGCATGGGATCCCGGCGAGGACGTTAAACCCCTCCACCCATGGGAAATAGACCCGGAGCTCAGTGTTGAGCAGCTCCTTGGTCTTCCAAAGGAGGTTCAGCAGGCATTGAAGGGCAGACCGCTGGAGTTCGACAAAGCGGAGCTCAAGCGTGAAGGCGACATCGACCTCGGCACCGGCTTCATAAACGTTGAGGAACTTAAGGCAATATTCGAAGCGTTGCCAGTTGATGTGACCTTCATCGACAAGGATGACCGCGTTCGCTTCTTCTCCCCCGAGGAGAGGATATTCGACAGAACACTTTCCGTGCTTGGAAGGCCCGTCCAGCTCTGTCACCCGCCGAAGAGCGTCCACATCGTGAACAAAATCCTGAAGGCATTCAAGGAGGGCAGAAAGAGCGAAGCAACATTCTGGCTCAGGCTCGGGCCGAAGTACGTCTACATCAAATACGTGCCCCTCTTTGACAGAGACGGGAACTACATCGGGACGCTTGAAATGACGATGGACATCGAGCCGTACAAACGGATAGAGGGCGAGAAGAGACTTTTGGACTGGAGGGATTGAGATGATTGTCGTGAAGGTTGAAGACGCTCCTCAGATGGATAATCCCCACGGGGTCGATGTGAGGAAGCTTATCGAGATGGAGAGGGTTCAGATATTCCACGTCACGCTTAAGCCCGGCGAAAGGCTCAGGAGGCACACCATACCGGTTGATGCCTTCCTCTATGTCCTGAGGGGCAGATGCATCGTGGAGGTAGGTGAGGAGAGGGCAGAGGTTAAGAAGGGGAACATCGTATATCTACCTAAAGAAGTGCCGCATGAGGTTTCCGGTTCGGGGAGCCTCCCGGCGTCCTTCCTCGTGGTGAAGGTGGTGTAGATGAGGGGGAATCCGGAGATATTCCGAAGGAGGGTGGAGCGCTTTCAGGAGCTCCTCAGAGAGAACGAGATTGATGGAGCTGTGATAAGGACGCTTTCGAGCTTCATATACTTCACAGGGACGAAATGGCTCCGCCCGGCGCTTTTGATTCCCGCGGAGGGAGAGCCCATTGTCTACGTCGTCAAGGGCGAAGCAGAGCTCTTCGGAGAGAAGAGCTGGATTGAGAATGTGCATGAGTTCCAGAAGGTCGAGGATTTGATGGCAGGAATCGTCGGCTGGATACACAGGAACGGCTTCCAGAGAGTTGGTCTTGAGTTCGGCGTTGAGAGGGACGCATATCTTCTCTTCCTCAAGGTCTTCGAGAGGCTGAACCCAAGCATTGAGATAGTTGATGTATTTGGCATCACAGCGGGCATGCGCATGATAAAGGATGAGTGGGAGCTTGAAAACATAAGGAAAGCCGGGAAGATTGCTCAGAGGGGTATGGAGGTCGCCGGAGAGACGATAAAGCCCGGATTGAGCGAGCTTGAAATTGCCGCGGAGATAGTTAGGGAGCTGATGCTCAACGGGAGCGAGGATCCAAAGGTCTACGTCTCGACGACGCCGAGGGCCCACGCCGAGCCCTTCCGCGACCTGACGGTTCCGGAGAACGGCGTCGTTACCGTCGTCATAGGCGCCGATTACAACCACTACTACGCCAACATGGCGAGAACCTTCATCGTTGGCAAACCTAACGAGAGGGTCAAAAGAGCCATAGATGTCAAGGAAGAGGCCTACAGGATTGCACTTGAGGAGACAAGAATTGGAGTATCCCTCGCATCGGTTGAGAGGAAATTATCCGGCTTTTTCAGGGATAAAGGATTTGCCGATGCATACCTCGCCGGCTACACCCACAGCGTCGGCTTGCTCATAGAGGAGCCGCCCATAACGACCATCGTCGTCCCGCAGAGGGCCACGAAGGTTCAGGAGAACATGGTTCTCGCAATAATCCATCCACCGCTCATGATTCCTGAGGGTGCGATAAAGCACGAAGATACCTACATCGTCAAAAAAGATGGGCTTGAGAGGGTGACTTAGAACACCCTCGCATAGCCCCACTTCCTTACACTCGTCAGGATGGACGTTTCTGTGCTCCTTATTCCCTCTATCCTTCCGAGCTTCTCTATGAGGAAGCTCTCCAGCTCCTGAAGGTCTTTGACGGTAACCTGCATGAGTATGTCGTGGGCACCTGTGGCTATACCGAGGACGTCCACCTCGGGCAGCTTGCTCAGCTCTTCGGCTGCCCTCTTCACTCTGCTCGCCTCGACGTCAACGGCTATGAATGCAACTATGGAGTAACCGGCTTTAAAAGGATTTATCAGTGCCGCAAACTTTCTGATGACGCCCCTCTCCTTCAGCTTCCTTACACGGAGTCTGACCGTGGATTCAGGAACACCCAGTCTCCTCGCCATCTCCGAGTAGCTAATACGGCCATCCTCCTGCAGGATGCGGAGTATACCCCTGTCAAGAGCATCCAGCTCCATCTCCTCACCATTACGCATTTTTTAGCATCTTTAATTGCTGATCCATGATAACTTTATTAAAGCTTTCTGCGAATTAATCAGAATCATACCGAAAGCGATATTATTCTCAAACGCATATAGTATATGAGGTGCAAACATGAGGTCTGAGGAGATTATCCGGAGATACTCAAGGGTCTTTCCCAGAGCTGCAAGGGTAACCTATGCCCCTATCGTTGGCGTCCGGGCAAAAAACGCAAAAGTGTGGGATATAGATGGGAGGGAGTACATAGACTTTCTCAGCGATGCCGCCGTTCAGAACGTCGGCCACAACAATGAGAGGGTTGTTAGAGCTGCTGTGGAACAGACTCAGAGACTTATACACTTCACGTTCATCTACGGCTTTCCCGTTGAACCGCTCCTCCTGGCCGAAAAGCTGAGGGAGATTTCCCCAATTGAGAATCCAAAGGTCACCTTCGGCATGACGGGAAGCGATGCCAACGACGGTGCGATAAAGTTTGCGAGGGCATACACCGGACGGAGAACAATCCTGAGCTACCTCAGAAGCTACTACGGGGCAACCTACGGCGCCATGAGCATAACCGGCCTAGACTTCGAGGTGCGCTCCATAGTGGGCGAGCTGAGCGGTGTGCATTACATACCCTACCCCAACTGCTACCGCTGCCCCTTCGGGAAGGAGCCCGGGAGCTGTAAGATGGAGTGCGTATCCTACATCAAAGAGAAGTTCGAGGGAGAGGTCTACGCCGACGGTGTCGCGGCACTCTTCGCCGAGCCGATACAGGGCGATGCCGGAATGGTCGTTCCGCCGGGGGGCTACTTCAAAAAGGTGAAGAAGATTCTCGACGAGCACGGCATCCTTCTCGTTGTGGATGAGGTTCAGAGCGGGATGGGGAGAACCGGAAAGTGGTTTGCGATAGAGCACTTCGGTGTTAAGCCTGACATAATAACGCTCGCAAAACCCCTCGGTGGGGGCTTTCCGATAAGTGCGGTGATTGGAAGGGAGGAAGTTATGGAGGCTTTGCCTTCCCTCGGCCACACATTTACACTGAGCGGTAATTCAGTTGCGAGCAGAGCGGCTCTCGCAGTAATAGAGGAAATCGAGGAGAGGAACCTTTTAAGGAGGGCGGAGAAGCTCGGGAAATATGCAAAGAAACGGCTGGAGAGGATGAAAGAGGAGCACGAGCTTATCGGCGATGTTCGCGGCCTCGGGCTGATGCTCGGTGTCGACCTCGTGAAGGACAGGGAGACGAAGGAAAGGGCTTTTGAGGAGGCGAGGAAGGTGGTCTGGAGGGCGTACGAGCTTGGTTTAATAGTTGCCTTCCTCCAGGGCAACGTGCTGAGGATTCAGCCTCCGCTCACGATAGAGGAGGAGCTCCTCGACGAGGGCCTCAACAGGCTGGAGAGAGCTATCAGCGATGTCGAAGAGGGCAAGGTTCCGGACGATGTGCTCTCAAAAGTCCAGGGGTGGTAATTGACATTTTTCTGTTTATTTTCCCAACCTCCGAAAGTTTTTTAAACAAACTTTTACACAGATTGAGCGGGCTTTAATGGAAACCCTTGAAACCTTAAAAGGACAGGTAATAAAGGTTGGAATTGAGGACAGAGTTGAACCTTCAAAGGCTTTGATTTTTGGCCTTCAGCATGTTCTTGCCATGTTCGGAGCGACCGTTACGGTTCCGCTTGTTGTTGGAGGCGCACTCGGTCTCAGCGCCGGGCAGATAGCGGTCATGATACAGGCGGTTCTGCTGGCGATGGGCATAGCCACGCTCCTTCAAACTGCCGTGGGCTCCCGCTATCCAATAGTTCAGGGCTCAAGCTTTGCATTTATCCCGGGGATAATAATGATAGGTTCCTCGCTGGGAATGGCCGCGGTACAGGGTGCCCTCATAGCAGGAGGAATTATTGAAGCAGCTGTGGGCTGGCTTGGGGTTATCGGCAGAATCCGGAAGCTTTTCACCCCGCTCGTCACAGGGGTTACAATAACGCTGATAGGATTCAGCCTGGCGGATGTTGCTGTAAAGAACTTCTTCAATTTCTACGCCGACCCCTCCGGCGGAACGGTGGTCAAGGCCGCCCTGGTGGCAACCGTAACATTCCTGACCACAGTGTTTGTCGCATTGAAAGGCAGGGGGAGCATGAGAGCAATGCCCGTTGTGATCGGCGCGCTCGTGGGCTACCTCGTGAGTGTTCCTCTCAGCCTCACCGACTTCAGGCTCGTGAAGAGCCTTCCGGTAATCAGCGTTCCGAGACCTTTTCCCTGGGGAGCCCCTGTGTTTGATGCCACTGCAGTGACAATCCTCCTCTTCGCCTTCATGGTTAGCATCATAGAGAGCGTGGGGGATTACCATGCGATAGCGGCTGTAACCGGTTCGGAGATAACGGGAAGACACATAGCCAGGGGCATCGGCAGCGAGGGGCTGGCATGCTCGATAGCAGGAATGCTGGGGGCGTGCGGGACGACGAGCTACTCCGAGAACATAGGGCTCGTGGCACTTACAGGAGTCGCAAGCAGGCATGTTGTTCAGGTTGGAGGGGCAATACTGCTGTTTCTGTCTCTGCTCCCGAAATTTGCCGGGATTCTCGCTTCAATGCCCGCTCCCGTCCTCGGCGGCCTGACATTAGCCCTCTACGGGATGATAAGCGTAACCGGGCTGAGACTGATAGCCGAGAGGGTGGAGTTCAGCGACAGGAACACCCTCATCCTCGCGGCCGCACTGATAGCCGGCCTCGGAGCCCCGCAGCTGCCTCAGGAATTTCTCCAGACCTTTCCAAAGGTCATATCCAGCATTCTTGAGTCCGGAATGGCCGTGGGAGCGCTGACTGCCATAGTTCTGGACAGAATTCTTTAGTCTGCTTTATTTTTATTTCTGCGGCTGCAAAGCAGTGCGCTCAGGCATGAAGTTTCTCCCTGCTCCTTTTCCACTCGGATTCAAAGAGCTTCTCCCCTGCCACTTCAACCGCCCTGTAGTAGCCCGGAACATAGAGCACAGGAACCCTCATGGCGGTGCTTTCATCAACCCAGCTGACCTCACTTATCCCCTTCGGCTTTCCGTACCTGACGATATCCTCCCATGTGCGTCTGTTGATTATGCATCCCGGATCATCCCCAAGCAAATCGAGGGTGTAGTGGTATGCCCTCGCCCTGCATCCGCCGCAGATGTTCCTGTAAGGACAGCTCTGACATACACCCGTGAAGTTATCCCTGTCACGGAGAAGGTTGAATATCCTGCTGGTTTCCCATATCTCTCTGAAGGGCTTTGTTCTGATGTTGCCCACGGGCAGTGGGAGGAAGACGCACGGCGTTACAGTACCATCAGGTTCTATCCCCGCATAAATTCTCCCGGCACCGCAGCCACCTATGAACTCCGCGAGGGTCTTCACTGAGTTGTTCTCCCCTATGTAGAAGTGTGCCGGTGTGACATTTTTTCCGCTGGATTCGAGGAGCGTAACACGTGCATACTGGGGTGCCGTGGTTAGTATCTCTATCCTCCTATTTTTCATCTGCCTGTAAACCTCCTTCATGAACTCCTCGCGCTCATCAGGAGTCAGGTCAACCCTCACCATGTCCTCTGCCCTGCCTGTGGGAATGAGGTTGAAGAATATAACACGCTTGACGCCAATGCTCTCCGCCAGATCAAGGATATCATCTATCTCATGATACGTTTCCTTGTCCATGATTACGGCCATTCCATGGCTTATGCCGAGGTCGACCGCATTCTCAAGGGTTTTAATGGCATGCTCCCATGCCCCGGGAATGCCGCGGAATTTATCATGCTTCTCTGGCTTCGCCGAGTCGACGGAAACCTCGACGTATTTGAGCCCGAGGTCAACGGCCTTCTTCAACTTCTCCATGTTTGCGAACGTCCAGCCGTTCGTGGCAACGGATGTGTGTATTCCCCTCGAAGCGAGCTCCTTCACGACGGGATAGAAATCAGGATGGATTGTTGGCTCACCGCCGCTTATAGCCACAGCAGCGACTCCGGCTTTATCGAGCTGGTCAACGAGGTTCAGCTTTTCCTCAAGAGGGAGTTCACTTGCCAGTGGCCTATCCGCTCTCTGGTAGCAGTGCCTGCACCGGAAGTTGCACATGTTGGTGAAGTTCCAGACAATGAGGAAGGGGCCGGCGAGTCTCTGAGGAACCGTAATGCCGTATTTCGCTATGCCCTCAAGGACGACCCATATGCCACGCCTTATATGCGGGTCGCGGAGAAGAGCCTCCTTAACGGCCTGCTCATCCCCTCTTGCAATCTTTATGCCAAGCTTGAGAAGAAGCTTTATTGTCTCCGCCTGGAAGCGCACCATAAGGGGGCAGTTTATGCTCTCACCGGCATAGATGCTGAGGGCCCAGTAAAGGGCAGGAAGCTCTCTGCCGTCTATCTCATACTTTCTGAGGGCGGGTTTGATCAATGCCCTTGCAAGGGGATTGCCCAGGATTAGTTTGAAAGCTGTCAAGGCCGTTGTGAGCTGGTTTCCATCATCCTTACCAGTTTTTTTCATACTTCTCCCCCATCTCAAACTATAGAACTTCCCTGTATAAAGTTTTCGATATAACTGTTGTGATTGTCATGTCAAACCCAACCGGGAAAAGTTTAAATATCTCCTCCATCTTATATTATTGGGTGTGCAAAAAGTGGTGGGGCAGGAAAAAGAGACCAGAAAATTCATTGAAATCGTTGAAAGAATGCTGATAAGATGGGGATACACCCACACCGACGGGAAGATATATGCCCTCCTGCTGCTGAGCGAGAGGCCGCTCACGATAAATGAACTTGTGCAGCTGACCGGCCTGAGCCGTTCCTCAATCTCCACGTCCCTGAGCAGGCTCTCCAGGGAGTATTTTGTCAACGTCAGAAAGGACGGGAAAACGAAGCTGTTTTACCCGATTCCGGCATTCCTCGAAAAGTTCCTGAAACAGCCAAAGGAGATACTTGAAAAGGAGGTAAAACCCCTCCAGAGGATAACCTCGGTTCTGATGGAGAGGGAGCAATCCCCGGAGCAGAAAATAAAGTTTGAAGAAATCCTCTTCGACCTCAATGTGCTTGAGTGTGTGCTCTCAAAGATAATCAAAATGGAGGAGGAAGAGTCGGAGTGCTTCAAAGGATGATACCATCAGTGTTCTCTGTGCCCGTGCTCCTTTTCCCTCTCTATCTTTTCCTTCCAGTAGGGGTCCACTTCAAGAACCTGATGGATGAAGGCCTCGACGACATCCTTAATCCTTCCATGGGCTCCCGTGACCACCTCAATGCCGAGTTCGTTGAAGAACGCCATCGCTCTCCTCCCCATTCCGTAAGCCAGGACAACTTCTCCGCCGTGCTTCCTTATGAAGTTCGGCAGGTCGCCCGGGTTGTGCTCATCGAAGGGCACCTCAACGACTTCCGCCCCTTTGATTTCGTTCTCTTCAACATCCACGAAGACGAAATACCTTGCCCTCCCGAAGTGACCGCTAACGCTGCTTTCTAATCCCCTGTTATCTTCAGCCGGTATGGCTATCCTCATTTCAATCACCGAAAACATGTGAAGCTCTTTGCATATAAACTTTGTGCATATGCAAAAAATGAGGAATGGAAGGCTAATACAGGATAACCTCTCCTCCTGTTTCTTCACCCGTCTCCAGAACCTCCGGCAGGTTGGAGAATGCGATTATCTGATAGATTGCCGCTATGAAGAGCAGAATCACTCCCACCAGCACTATCAGGGTTAAGGCTCCCCACCATAGCCATCTGGCGGTCTCGTGAAATTCACTGACGCCCGTTATCTCATACATTGCCTCCCATGCCTGTTTCTGGAAATACGCGGCCAGAACAATGGTGCCGACAAAGATCAGAACTATCACGCCCACGAAACCGGCAACCGCAAAACCCGCCGCAGCCCCCATATGCATTATATCATACGTGAGGTGTCCCCGGGAGGATGTCAGTGCAAACCCCATCAGGGCAATAACAACTATCAAAATCAGAGCCGCAATGCTCACTATAAACCCGTAGAGGTAGTATCTGAATGGCCTGTCATCACCGACCTTATCTCCTATCCCCTTCAGCGCAATGAGAACCAGTATGAATGCAACCAGCGAGAAAAACCTGCCGAGCATCCCTATGTAGGGTATCACCCCGAACACCCCGGACACTAAGGCGAGTATCGAGCCTATAAGCCCGAGGTTCCTTTCACTCCTGATGTCGACCTGCATCTGTACCACCGATAAATGTAACATTTAAACTTTAAAAAGTTTCGGGCAGGAGGCAGAATAAAAACAGGAAGAGCAGGAGAGGGTCACTTCTTTTCTTCTCCTGTCTTTACAGGTTTTGCCGGTTTGGGAGGCCTTATGCCGTAGCCGAGGATTTTGAACTTGAATATCTCCCCATCCCTGAGGTGATATGCCACCTCCTTTGTTTCCCTGTCGAACTCTATCTTCTCAACCGGGAACCTGTAATCCGGGAACTTCTCGTTGATTTCCCGGATTCTGTCGGGGTGTATTGGAACCCAGTCGTAGAGCTGAATCTCCTCCTCCTTCCACTCGGTCGTGAGCATGTAGTTGGAAACGAAGCCGAGAGCACCTGTCGGGCACACGTCAACGCAGAACTGGCAGAACGTGCATCTGCCATAGTCGATTTTTGGATGCGGCCTCTTCTCCATCCTGCCGCCGACTTCGAGCCATGTCATCTCTATCGCCCTCGCCGGGCATATCTGGCCGCAGAAGTTGCAGCCCACGCACTTCTTCCAGTCGAGTGAGTGAAAGCCGCGGTACTTCTCGGCTATCTGGGTCTTTTCATAGGGGATTTTAATCGTTACTGGTTTTTTGAAGAGATACTTCAGTCCGAGCCACGGCTTTATGTATGAGGGTTTCTTCCTGATTTTGCTCTCGGGTGCGACTTTAAACTCGATCTCCTCCATCTTCATCACCTGTCGATGTCCGGAGGGCAGTTGTCAAGGCTCATCAATATCACGGGCACGTCGGCTATCCTCGCTCCGACCAAAAGTTGTTCAAGAACCCTGATACCGTGTGCAATGCTCGGCCCTCTGATCTGAACCCTGTAGGGCTTGTTCCTACCGTCGCTTACAACGTATGCCCCGAAGTCTCCCTTCGTCGACTCAACATGGGCAAAAGCATCCCCCGCGGGAACTTTAAACCTTGGAAGATTCTTCAGCTTCGGATCCTGAACTTTGTAAGGGCCGTCCGGCGGTCCCATTTCAAGCAGCTGTTCGAGAATGTATAAATCCTGCTCAAGCTCGTATCTCCTCACCAGTGCCCTTGCCAGTGCATCCCCATCCTCAAGCACGGGAATTTCAAAATCCAGCTCAGGATAGAGAAGATACGGGTCTGCTCTCCTCACGTCGTAAGGAACCCCCGTAGCCCTTATGTTGGGCCCTGTTACACCTTCTGCCAGTGCAAACTTTTTGTCCATAACTCCTATCCCTTCCATCCTCCTGAAGGTTATGTAGTTCTCAAAGACCAGATGGTCGAAGTCGGGAAGCTTGCCCTTTATGTACTCAACGGTGTCCCTGAGCTGTCTCAACCAGCGGTCGCCCGGTATGTCCCTCCTTACCCCTCCGGGAATCGTGTAGATGTGGTAGACCCTCGCACCAGTTAGCTGCTCGAAAAGTGCCATGAGCCTCTCCCTGTATGCCGCGGCCCACTGGCCGGCCGTATAGACACCGAGCTTGAAGCTGAGCCCCATTATCCAGAAGAGGTACGCGGACACCCTCGCCATCTCAAGCACTGTAGTCCTTATCCACTGGGCCCTCTCCGGCACCTCCCAGCCTATTATCTCGTCTACTGCCATCGAGTATATCGCTTCCGGAACATCGGGCTCGGGAACGCAGATTCTCAGGAGGAGTGCTATGTTGGTGTGCCACGGCCTCAGCTCGGCCAGCTTCTCGAACCCTCTGTGAAGGAAGCCGGGATTTGCTATCGCCTTAACGACCCGGTGGCCGTCCATCTTGAGGATTATGCTGAAGTTCTCCGTCGCCATATGCTGGGGTCCGAAGAACAGCTCGTAGGTATCCTTATCAAGGGGGAGCAGATCCATCCCGTTTTCTCTCGCTTCCTTAATCAGTTCGCTTTGTGAAACCATCATCCTCACCCCAAATTCAGATTACATAGTTGTCCTTGTTCTCATCAAACCTGTCCAGGATCATGTACTTCTTCTTCACATATGCGAGCATGTCAAAGTCCTTTCTGTACGGAAACAGTCCCTGCTCGGTGTCATCAAGAATCCATGGCATCTCCATCTTCTCGTTGCCCTCAAAGTAGACCCCGAAGAAGTCGTGCGCATCCCTTTCGTAGGTTTCTGCGACCGGATATATGTCCCTGACTGTTGGCATCCTCGCCTTCTCAAGCTCCCTCGGAATCCTCGTTCTGACCATGGCGTGGGTTCTGTGCTCTATGCTCCACATCTGGTAGACCAGCTCGTACTCTCCATCCTTGAGCCAGTCGACGACCGTTATCTGGAGCATGAGCTCAAAGCCGTTTTCCCTGAGGAGCTTCAGGAAGTCCCTTATCCTGTCTGCGGGGACTTTAAACTCCACCCTCCGCTCCCTTCTGACTTTACCTTCGGCATAGGGCGCCTTTGTAAGGATGCTGTCCATGATAGCCTGCTCCCTCATGCTCACTCCTCCTTTCTCCTGTTCATCAGCCATGGAATCCACCTCCTAGCCTCTCTCTCCCTCCATCCTTCTCCGAAAAGCTCGTCCTGATTCTTTTTGTAGTATTCGTAGTTTTCCTTGTATCTCTTCCAGCCGTCGGCGGTTCCGTTTTCGATCATCTCCATGATTTTGTTTATTCCATCCATTACAGCCTCGGGCCTCGGCATACAGCCCGCTATTATGACATCAACGGGGAGGTATCTGTCAAGGTGCTTGATTGCGTTGTATGCGTCCCAGTAGATTCCGCCGTTGAGGGGACATGATCCGTGCGCCATCACGTATTTTGGATCAGGCTGCATTTCGTAGGTTATGATGATTCTCTTCAGCGTTTTCGGGGTTACGTATCCCGTGATGAGGAAGAGGTCTGCCATTCTCGGTGCGGGGTTGGGCATCATACCGAATCGCTCAAGGTCATATCTCGATGTCATGAGGGGCGGCATCTCTATACCGCCACACCCTGTACAGAATGCCACAATCCAGAGGCTTTTCCTTCTCGCGAAATCAAACAGCGGTTCAAATAATCGCCAGTCCACCATCTCCATCACCTCACAGTGCTGCCAGTATCGCTCCGGTGGCGGCTATTATGGTTGGCCACTTCCAGTAGAACCTCGCCGCCTGGTCTATTGTGAATCTCGGGAATATCGCGCCCATGAATATTGCAATCATCAGCACCGCAATCTGCTTTATCAGGAGGACTCCAAGGCTTGCCAGCGTGTTGAGCACCGGGCTCGCAAATGCTGTGATAACCGCACCTCCGAGGAATATGTTGCTGAAGAACAGTGTTTCGGCAAAGAGCGCTATGGCGTGCTGTATCTGGAGTATGCCCATGTGCTTCCCTCCGAACTCCACCATCGGACCGAGAGAGATTTCACCGGGAGCAATCATGATGTCAAAGGGCTCCTTTCCGAACATCGCCTGCAGAACGAGGTCGTAGGCAACGGCCGCCAGCAGCAGGGGGAGATGGGTGATGCTCCAGCCCATGCTCTGCTGTGCCATAACTATCTGGTAGGTGCTGAATGTGCCGTAGGATTCGGCCAGGGCAACTATTGCAAAGCCCAGCGGAACCTGAATGGCCAGCAGGGTAAGCAGAGCTCTCTGGGATCCCAGGCCAGCCCACGGATTTCCGGAGCTCATTGCGGCAAACATTATGCCGAGCATCGGGATTTCGAGGAGGAACGTGATGAGTATCAGGTCGCCGTACATCCTGAGAATGCCGATGCTTCCAAGGGGTATAAACATCAGGGCGAGGATAGTGGCGCCCAGAGCGTAGATGATTCCGAAGTCATAGATGAGTCCGTGAGTTATGTTGCTCTTCTTTGAGAGGAGCTTTATCGTATCGAGTATGGGCTGATAAATCGGCGGCCCGACCCTCCTGTGAATCCTTGCGGTTACGATTCTTATTATTCCCATGAACATGAATCCCACGAAAGTTGCGTAGAGCAAAATTAAGACAGCTTTCAGTGCGGTTTCAACTACAACCACCATTTTTCACACCCCCCAAAGTGCAAGGATTATTAGGATTACTGCCAGATACCACGCATAGGCCTGAACATCCCCGTTGTATATGTAGTTCCTCATTGTCTCGGCCAGATCTTCGATCCAGCTGCCTATATCCTGATAGAGCCTGTCAAAGCTCATCCTGAGCCAGAACGCCAGCGTCTCTTTAAGCGGAAGGAAGAAGTTCCTCCTTATCGTCAGGTTGTATTCCATGGTGACCGGGTTGCCTGCCTGATACGTGTCCGTAACCGGAACCCTCCTGACCTTTGCGCCGAGGAAGTATATGATTCCCGCGATGATGATGCCCACGACGAGCCATATCGTGATGAACAGGCCGTTATACCTTCCGAAGCCGAGGTTGAGCTCCCAGATTGTTCCCTGTATGACATCTTTGCCAAATATTCTGTTGAGCTCACCGGCAACTATTCCCGGAGCTATACCAAAGACCACGTTGAGTAAAGCCAGTATTCCCATGGCTATCGCCAGCGGAAGTGGAGCATCCTTTGTATCATCCAGATCCGTTGGTCTCTGGCCGAACCAGACGGCGTAGGTAAATCTTATCAGATAGACGAAGCCTATGGCGCTTCCAAAGAATATCATGCCGCCGAGGATGGGCATGTTCTGGTGTATGACAGCTTCGAATATGAGCCACTTGCTGGTGAATCCCACCAGTGGCGGAATTCCTGCAAGGCTCAGGATTGCAACGAACGCCATCGCAAATGTCACGGGCATCTTCTCGGCAAGTCCCCCCATGTCCTTGAACTCCGTTTTGCCTGTTCTCAGCACTACCGTTGCCACTATGAGGAAGAACAGTCCCTTGAAGAGGGCGTGGCTTATGGCGTGGTAGATTGCTGCCTCAATGCTGAGGGCGGTTCCGACGCCTATGCCCACAAGGATGTAGCCGATCTGGCTTATGCTCGAATACGCGAAGAGTTTCCTTATGTCCTCCTGCAATGCAGCCAGCAAACCTCCGACGATTATTGTGATACCGCCGAGGAAGGCTATCACATAGCCGAATTTTGGAACAGCCCCGATTCTTCCGAATTCATACATGAGCTTCGTTCCGAGGAGGATGTATATTACGAGCATTCCATAAACTCCCGCCTTGCTCAGAACGCCGCTGAACATCGCCGTATAGCTCTGGTTGGTTTCCGAATAGGCATCCGGCGCCCACACATGGAGAGGGAACATCCCGGCCTTCACACCGAATGCTGCAAGGAACAGGCCGAAGATCAGCATCATCTCGTTCCTGCTGAAGATCGTATCTGTCCCGAGCACGCCCCTCATTGCATCCTGATAGAACGCCTGCTGAACTGAGCTGAAGTCAAGCGCCCCGACCTTCGCATATATAAGGCCTATTGCAATGAGCATCGCATATGCCCCGAAGACGCTCAGCAGGAAGTACTTAAGCGAGGCTTTTCTGCTGTGTTTGAGAACCATCATGAATGAGGCAAACGTCATTACCTCCCAGAAGATGAAGAAGCTCATCAGGTCGTCCGCCAGGAAAACCCCGTAGACTCCGGTAAGGCTCATCAGGGCAAAGAGCCATTCATAGCCGTCCTTTGCAGTGGAAACCATTCCGAGCACTGCTGCAAACCCCACAACCCCCGCAATCATGGCAAATATCCAGCTCAGATGGTAGAGCATGAATTCAAGCCTGAATCCGGCGAGCACAACAGAATACTGTATGCTCGGCTGCGAGCTCAGCGTCTGGTGTGCCTGAATGAGGTATGCCAATGGTATCGCGGCACCTACAACACTGACCGCTTCCCTTATTCCCTTTACATCAACGAGCCATGCCAGCACTCCGGCCAGCAGAGGGGCAAAGATTATTATCATCAATTCGCTGATCATGGACTCACCCCCGGTAAGAGCGGAACGTTCTTAATGTACTGAGCCACATTGTAGAGATCCGCGGAGGCCTTCTGAGCGATGCTCCATGCTGCACTCGGATAGACCCCTATAACAATCACCAGCGCGACCAGAAGGAGCATTATAACCCCGAATACTGCGTTCTCCCGTATCCTTCCGCCCTCCCCTTCTTCAAACCACATCGTGTGTATGAGCCTTATGTAATAAACCGCTTCAACCAGGCTTGCACCGAGGATCAGGGCAATTACTCCAGTCTTTCCTGCAGCCAGTGCCGCCAGAATCAGCTTCATCTTGCTCCAGAAGACGTTGAATAACGGGATTCCTATGATGCTTATTGCCCCGACGGTTATCGAAAATGCCGTGAGGGGCATCCTCTTCCCAAGCCCCCTGAAATCCTCAAGGCTAACCCCGCCGAGCTCAACGGCAACATAGCCTGCGGCGAGGAACATAAGAGCCTTAACTATCGCATGGTTCACCATGTGGAAGACCGCTGCATTTACGCCAGCCTGAGTCCCAAGCGCAAAGCCCACGGCAATGAAGCCCACCTGGGCTATGCTTGAGTATGCAAACATCCTCTTGACATTGGTCTGCCTCAGGGCCGAAAGCTCGCCGATGACCACAGTCAGGGTTCCGAGAATCAGGACAAGCCTGAGTATTCCCGCAAATGCAGGGGTGTCCTTGAAGAGGTACATTATTCTGATCATGGCATAGAGGCCCGCTTTAACAACAAATGCCGAGAACATGGTTGTAACAGGGTGGGGTGCCGCCTGATAGGCATCAGGTGCCCATGCATTGAGCGGGAAGAGCTCTGCCTCAACCGCCAGACCAAAGACGAGCATTGCCAGCGCTGCCTGAACCACCGTTGGGTTCATTCCTGAGGCCAGCAGGCCTATCTGCGCAAGGTTGAGTGTTCCCAAGCTTCCATAAAGGAGGGCTATGCCGACGAGGAAGAAGCTGGAACCGATCCCCCCGAGGATTATGTATTTCATGGCGGCCTCGCTGGCCTCTCCGGTCTTATTGTAAGCTGTTAAAGCGTATGCACTTATTGCTGTGATTTCCATGAAGACGAAGAGATTGAAGATGTCCCCTGTTGAAATCATTCCCGTTGCCCCGAGCATGAGCAGGAGGAAGAGCATCGCATACTTATCCTTTGGTTCAACGGTTATGGCTTTCGCACTGAACGCCGCCATGAAGAGGCTCACTAGGGCTATGATGAGCGCAAACAGCGCAGCGAAGTGCCCTATGTAAAGGTTTATGCCAACGGGCGGCCTGAATCCACCGGCCATTATGATTATGGGCTTTCCTGTGGTGTATACCTCATTGAAAACCCATGCGGCTATTCCCGTCTGGACAGCGGTTATGAGCACGAGGAAGGGCATCACGGCCCCTTTGCTGAGCCGCTTAACAACAGGGACAAAGAACGCGCTTATGAGCGGTAAGGCTATGAGGAGTGCAGCATACTGGCTCATCCTCTCAACCTCCTCAACTCTTCTACATTAAGAGTTTTGTAGGTCTCATACAGGTTGATGGCAACTGTCAGTGCCAGAGCCGTTGTGGCGACTCCTATAACGATTGCCGTGAGAACCAGAGCCTGGGGAATCGGGTCGACGGCCTTATTCGGTCCTATTCCCTCGCTCAGGATAGGGGCGCTTCTTCCGGCGATGTATCCTATGCTTATCAGCAGCAGGTTGACGCCGGTCTCCATTATGCTGAGTCCCACGAGAATTTTCAGGAGGTTTCTTTTGACGAGTACTGCGTATAGTCCTATCAATATTAACGATATTGCCCCAAAGTAATAGACGCTGATGTTCATTCTCCTCCCTCCTTAACCATGCTATCAACTATTCCGCTGAGCTCGGTCCCGACCTTTATGCCGATTATCGTGTAAATCACCGGAATGAAGCCAGCGCTGAACAGCCTTCCTATGTTACTGTGGCCCCACCCCCAGCTCTGCCATATCCAGTCAAAGAGGAAGTAACCACCAACTGCGAGGCCCACGAGGCCCACCGCAACGTAGCCCATGCCTGCGAGACCTTCCGTGATTTCAAAGCCCCTGTGCGGGATTTCGTATGTCGAAAAGGCCAGATACAGCATGAGGAAGGCCGTTGCTATCGTGGCACCGCCGGGGAAACCGCCACCCGGTGTCAGATGACCGTGGATGAAGATGTATGCACCGAAGAGGACTATAAACGGGAAGAGCAGCCGGCTGCCGGTTGTGAGAACAACGCTGCCCTCTGTCTTTGCCGTCCTCTCCCTCTTCCTCCTCCACAGCAGGGCTGCAACACCGGTTGATGCTATGAAGAGCACCGTAACCTCACCGAGCGTATCAAAGCCTCTGTAATTAACCACAACGGCGGTAACAGCGTTAACGGCACCTGTCTGGGCTTTAACATGATCAAGGTAGTACTGGCCAACGAGCATCTTGTCTGCCCCGAAGGGGACGTTTGCCAGTGCCGAGGCCATCCAGTAGCCAATTATGAGGAGCGTGAGTATTGCAATGGCTCTTTTCATCACCATCTTATCCACCACCCGGGCCTTTCCTCCTCTTCAGTTTCGTACCGCTGGGTTCTCTTAATGGCGAAGATGAAAACCGCGGCACTCATGGCGGCACCTATAGCCGCTTCAGTCATGGCGACATCCGGAGCCTGCAGGAAGAAGAACAGTATTGACGCCACCAGGCTAACCGCCGCCATTCCCACAACCGCCGCCAGCAGATCCTTCCATTCCACCGCAAAGACCGCTGCAAGAATCATGACGAATACCATGATGTATTCAATGCACTGAACACAGCTCGTCATTCCTCTCCCTCCTCCCTGCTTTCTTCCAGAGCTTCCCTGTATCTGTCGACAACGCTTCCCTCCCACAGGGGTATGCCGCTCTTATATGCTCCCCTGATGAGGGCGTGGGCGCTTATTGGATTCGTCAGGAGAAGGAAAACCGCAATCACGAGGGTCTTTGTAATCCAGCCCCAGTGGAGGCCTTCTCCAACCGCCCAGACCCCTGTTCCTATGATGACTCCCAGCGAGCCCAGAGTGGCGCTCTTTGTTGCCGTCTGCATCCTGTTATAAACGTCAGGCATCCTGATCAGGCCCAGTGCCGAGAGGAAATAGAAGAACACCCCAAAGAGCACCAGAAGCTCTCCAAGTGCCGATACTGCGTTCATATTCCTCCCTCCAGATACCTTGCAAATGCTATCACTCCCAAGAATGCCAGAACCGCATACACCAAGGCCACATCGAGGAATATCATCCTTCTGTAAAGCAGGGCGAAGAGCACCATCAGGCCGGTTGTTATTGTCGTCATGATATCAACCGCCACCAGCCTGTCGACGGTGGTTGGTCCCCTGAAAACCCTGTAGAGACTGAGGAGTGTTGCTATAGCTATAAGAGCGAGATAAACGTTGATGCCCATCATCCGAAGATCACCTTCAGGAATTTTTCAAACGGTCTTGTTATGTTCTCGGATGCCCCTTCAATGCTTGCATCCTTAACATCAATCCAGTGGATGAAATATCTGTCACCGATGACGTCGAGCGTGATCGTTCCCGGCGTCAGTGTGATTGAATTTGCCAGGCTGAGTTTGCCAACATCACTGCTGAGAACGGTTTTGCATTCCACGATTCCGGGATTTATAGGTCTTTTGGGATGCAGAACCCTGTAGGCCACGTCCAGATTGGCCATTATCATTGCCCACAGAAAGTAGGGAATGTATGCTGCTGCGTAGGCGATTCTCCTGGGATGCAGATTTGCCAGACCTCTGCTCGTAAAAAGGTCATACGTGAATGCTGCAACTATCAGGGATAATATAAATCCGATTTCCAGCTCCTGAGCATCAAGGCTGCTCGTCAGAAACAGCCAGATAATAAACAGCACGATAACCGTGTACAGGTACCTGCTTATCTTGCCGGCTTCTCCCATTTATCAACCCTCCAGCGTTTAGAGCGAATTTTTTTAGGCTGAGCGAAGCTAATCTTTGGTTGTAAATAAATGTTTATAAACTTTATTAGCTAAGAACAAAGGTTTAAAACTTTTGGTTAAAACATAGGCAGCATTTATGTCCTTTAATGCCAAAAAGAGTCCCTCACAGTGCAGGGATGGGTTCAGACCGCAGGGCAAGTAAGGTATAAAGAAAAATTCAGTAGATTGAGATTCTCTTGACACCTTCAAGCTTTGAGAGCTCGTTTATCAGCTCCCCCGGAATAGGCCTCTCGGTTATTATCGTCAGCGTTGCCTCCGGATAGAGCTCCGGATCCTCAGCAACGACCTGAACTATGTTTATTCCTCTATCGGCTATTTTCGTGGCGATTTTTGCGAGTATTCCTATGGCCCTCGGCTCGGGCTCGATTTCGATTACCCCGTAGCCCACGTGCCTGCCAACGAACTTCATGTGCACGGTGGGTTCAAGGTTGGTGTATATCTCTTTCAGCTCGGGCACCTTCAGTATCATTGCAACGGTCTCTTTGACGACCCTCCTGTCGACATCGAGGGCCTTGGCTATCTTGGTGTACGGAACCTCTATGTTGCAGGCTTTGATCTTCATATCATCGGAAACCCTGAGACCGTACTTAAGGAGAGTCTTTGCTATCTGCTTCCTTACGGGATATTCATCAAAGTAATGCTCAATTTCCCCCCACATAGTATCACCCTGTACCATATCAGTCCAGCATTAGACTATTGCATTCACTAATATTAAAATGTTTCCATGTAGCCATGCATGCTGTTAGATAATTGGGGTGTGTCCGGCAATTGTATCCCCTTATTATAAATTTTGCCGAAGCCTTTTAAAAGCCCATGAGGAGCAACGACCATGATTGGAGTGAAACTTCCGCACGCAGAGTTCCATGACTTGGGCGAGAAGGTCAGGCTGGTGTGGCGGGAAACGCTTTATGCTGATTTTGAGAAAAAAGACTTAATCAGAGCCATAAAACGGAAGTATCACGTTTCCCCCGAGATAACCGTCAGAAACGGCATGCTTCTCATAAGCACTGATTTCAGGGATGTGGAGAAATATCTGGCAATTTTCATTCAGAACAGCCTCGGTGCCCTTCTCAGGAACCGATACACAGGGCGGGAGGTTGTATACATCCATGAAGGAATGGACGTTCCCCTCCTCGGATACAACGCCTTTGGTTTAATTGATCGGGGGACAAACCTCATCCAGGTGAGGGGCGTAAGCGGCTGCAATTTAAGCTGCGTCTTCTGCTCCGTCGATGAGGGACCCTATTCAAGAACGAGGATGCGCGATTTCGTTGTGGATATAGACTACCTGATGAGGTGGTTCGATGAGGTTGCGAGGATAAAGGGGAAAGGCCTTGAGGCCCACCTCGATGGTCAGGGCGAACCGCTCCTCTATCCGTTCCGCGTTGAACTTGTGCAGGCTTTGAGGGAGCATCCCAACGTCTCGGTAATCTCCATGCAGAGCAACGGCACTCTGCTCAACGATAAGCTCGTCGAAGAGCTTGCCGAGGCTGGCCTGGACAGGGTGAACCTATCCATCCACTCCCTCGACCCTGAAAAGGCGAAGATGCTCATGGGGATGAAAAACTATGACCTCCAGCATGTCCTTGAGATGGCAGAAGCTTTGGTTAATGCGGGAATAGACGTCCTCCTTGCCCCCGTTATAATCTTTGGAGTGAATGATGATGAGGCCGAGGCATTCATAGAGTTTGCAAGGAAGATAGGCGCCGGCAGGAGGTGGCCAGCTCTGGGCTTCCAGAACTACATCCCCTACAGGTTCGGGAGAAACCCCACGATAGCCAAGCTCGTTCCGTTTAAGGAATTCTATGCCTGGCTCAGGAGGCTTGAAGAGAAGACAGGAATGAGACCACTCGTCCTGAAGCCGAGGCACTTCGGGATGGAAAAGCGTGAATTCATTCCTTTGGCCTTCCGCCCGGGTGAAATCGTCAGAGCGGAGGTCGTTCTCCCTGGTAGGATAAAGGGTGAGATGCTCGCTAAGGCAAGGAACAGGCTCATAGAGGTCATAAACACCGACGCTGATGTGGGTGATAGGGTGAGGGTGCGGATAGTCAGGACGAGGCATGGAATTTACATCGGTACTGTGGTTTAACACAATAACTTTTTAAAGTAATATGCCAAATCAATATTCGGTGAGGTGAATGAGACGCATCTTCGTTGTTCTTGGTGTCGCGGCACTCACTGTGCTCTTCATCCTTGGCATTGCCACTGCAAGCGAGTCATATATTCTCTCGGAATATTCTGGAGCATTTCAGCATGGAGGTGCGATGATAGTTGACAAAAACTACGGCTGGAAGAGCGCTCCCCAGAATCCGAACGTGGTTTACATAGCCGTTTGGGTTCCCGAGCCATACAGGAACTATATCGAGAGAGCTCTGGTGAGGGTCACGGAAAAGCATGGCCTGAAGGCGGTCGTTGATATGGACATATCCAGGGATGACCTGAAGGGCAGGGTTGTCCTCGTGTATATCCCCTCTATTGGGGCAGGATACAGAGTGCTCTATACGGAGAGGGAGGTATCAGGGATACTCTACTACTCCTACGCCGGCGATGCAAAGTCGGCCATTGGTGTCATAAACAACGGCACGAAGTGGTCGGTGGATGAAATAGACAAAACAGCCAGGAGATTCTATCAGGCCAGCATAAGAAGGATGATTGGGCTTAAAATAGCCAATCAGACGTGTGGAGTGGCCTACTGGTGGAACCTCAGGGCAAAGGTCGGGAAGCTGAGCAGCGGGAACCCGTATGAAATGATTGCAGATGAAATTGCCTCCCAGCTTGACCAATTCCTTAAAAGTGCCTGAGGTGCTGAACGTGAAGCGGGTTGCTGCCTTCCTTTTGGTTCTTGTCCTCGCTGCTCTCGTATTCTACTTTGGCAGCTTCACACTCGCCAAATCGGAAACCCGTATGAGTGCTCAAACTGGAGGCGTGAGAAACGCCAATGCTACATTCAACGAGGGCTTCTGCATCTATCCGGATTCCCCTTTCGGAAAAATGGTGGCTGCCGAGCTGAAAACCATGGGGCATAAAGTTCTAACCCTCTCTGCCCCTGTTAAGTGCGATGGTCAATTCCTGGCTGTCTGGATTGAGTGGTTCAACATCAGCTATTCTCCCATAACCGCAAGGGGACATGTAAGGGTAATTGCCGTTTATTCAAGCGCCGGTGATCCGGCCCACTATCTGAGTTACAGGAACGCCACGGATAAGGGGAGAGCCCTAATAGCCTTTAACAGAACCGGCATACCTCAGTTTCAGGCATACATCCTCGCGGATATCTCAGATGAATCATGGGGACTCATCGGTCTCAGGGGATACAGAGATTACCTCTTGAGGCAGGCGGCAAAGGCCATAGCAGCCCGGGCAGGACGCTTTGAACTGGAGGAAAAAACGCAGAAGGCCGCACTAAATAAATCTTGAGCTCCTGACCCTAAGCTCCTCCTTTTCGTGAAGCTCCAGCAGTATTTCCGCTATCCGCTCCCCGGCCTTCCCGTCACCGAAGGGATTAGGTGCGTTTGCCATCTTCGTGTAAAACTCCTCATCTCCAATGAGCTTCGTCAGGTATCCAATTGCCCTCTCCTTCTCCAGCCCCACCAGGATGTTGCCACCGGCTTTAACCGTCTCGGGCCTCTCGGTGTTGTAGCGGAGGGTGAGGCAGGGCACATTGAGGATTATGCTCTCCTCCTGTATCCCCCCGGAGTCCGTCATTATTGCGAATGCATTTCTCTCCAGCCTGAGGAAGTCGAGGTAGCCGAGGGGCTTGGTGATTGTCAGGTTCTCGATCGAGCTTATACCCTCCCAGAGGCCGAACTCCTTAAGCCTGTTCCTCGTCTGCGGGTGCATGGGGTAGATTGCCTTCATCGGAAGGGCCTCAAGCATCTCAACGAGCTTCATCAGCTTTTCCCTGCTGTCCGTGTTTTCCGCCCTGTGGGCGGTTATGAGGATGTAGCCCTTCGGCTTAAGGTCGAACCTCTCAAGGACGTCGCTTTTCCTTTCAGCTATCTCAGAGTTCTGGAGGACGGCATCAACCACAGTGTTGCCCACGACGTAAACGTTCTCGGTTATTCCCTCCCTCTCAAGGTTCTTCCTCGCCTCCTCCGTTGGAGCAAAGAGAACCTCGCTCGCATGGTCGGCCAAGATTCTGTTTATCTCCTCCGGCATCGTCCTGTCGAAGCTCCTTAAGCCGGCCTCAACGTGGGCGACGGGTATCTTCAGCTTGACGGCCGCCAGGGCACCGGCTAAAACGGTGTTGGTATCACCCTGAACCAGCACCACATCCGGTTTTTCGTTCATCAGAACCCGTTCAATCTTTATCATTGCCTTTCCGGTCTGCTCCGCCTGCGTTCCCGAGCCGACCTCAAGATGGTGGTCGATTCCGTCGAGCTCAAGCTCCTCCAGAAAAACCCTGCTCATCTCATAGTCATAGTGCTGTCCTGTGTGGATGAGGAGCGGTTTAACATCCCTCTCCTCGAACGCCCTTATAACAGGCGAGAGCTTTATTATTTCCGGCCTCGTTCCGAAGACGAAGGCTGGCTTCAATACTCGCCCCTCCCTATGCCCCTGAATACGAATCCCTTTGGAGGCTCTTCAATCAGATGCCTGCCGTCTATGAGAATCCTGCTCCTCATAAGCTTTCCCAGCTCCTCCCAGTTCAGGATCCTGAACTCAGCGTGGTCTGTGGCTATAACGGCCGCATCCGCTCCCCTCAGAACATCCTCTATGCTTCCATGACTGCCTTTCACATACGGGTCGTAGGAACGCACCTCGGCGACATCATCCCTCACGGCCTCAATGAACGCATGGGCGGGTGAATTCCTTGTGTCGTCCGAGTTCCCCTTATACGCCAGACCGAGTACCGCCACAACAGCCTCTTCAGGAGGGAGATTTATGGTCTTCAGAGCATCGAAGAGCAGGTCCTTTGCCATAAGGGGCATATCCTCATTGATTTCCCTCGCTTTCTGAATCAATCCGAAGTCCTCTCCGGCCGAACTCAGCAGCAGATAGGGGTCCTTTGGCAGGCAGTGGCCTCCGACGCCTATTCCCGGTGTGTGAATTCTGACACGCGGATGGGTGTTTGCAAGCTCGATTGCCCTGAAGACGTTGATTCCGTACTGATGCGCCAGAAAGGCAAACTCATTGGCGAGGGCTATGTTAACATCGCGGAAGGTGTTCTCCATGAGCTTTACCATTTCGCTCGTGGTTGAGTTTGTCCTGAATATCTGCCCCCTGACGAAGGAGCGGTAGAGGATCTCGGCAAGTTCAGCGCTCTCAGGAGTTATTCCACCAAGAATACGGGAGTTATAAACAAGCTCCTTAAATATTCTGCCCGGCATGACCCGTTCGGGGGCGTGAACCATGTGGAAGTCTCTCCCGGCCTTAAGACCGCTCACCCTTTCAATAAGCTCCGCCATCCTCACGGTTGTCATGGGGGGAACAGTGCTCTCTATGATCACGAGTGATCCCTTCTTCATGACCCCCGCGACGGTTCTGACTGCGTCCTCAAGATACTCAAGGTTCGGCTTCCTGTCATCCTTCAGGGGGGTCTGGACGCAGATTATGTATATATCCCTATCCCTGATGTCCTCGGGGTTTGAGGTGGCCCTCAGCTTTCCGCTTTTCACCACATTCTTCAGGAGGTGGTCAATTTCAGGCTCAACTATGTGTGAGTTTCCGCTGTTTATTTTTGTGACAACATCCTCTCTTATTTCATATCCCACCACATTAAACCCCGCATCGGCAAGCATTATGGCGGTGGGAAGACCGATGTATCCCAGTCCAATCACCGCAATCCCGGCCTTTCTGCTTTCTATTCTCTCCCTCATGCACATCACCTAACCGATAGAATGCAAAACTCAAATTTAAGGGTTTCCGGGAAACCATTTCAGAACGCGGATGGTAACACTTTCCGGCCGTGCCTCAATGCATAGGCAGGACCCCACGTTTAAAGGTGCCAGTCTCTCATAAAAATCACGTTAGGCCCGCCAATCATCAATTGAAAGCATCATAAACGTTTAAACATTGAATGCAATAGAGGTAAAAGGCGAAAAATAAAGCTCCACAATCGTTTTAAGGAAAGCCTTTTATTGTCCAAAAGTGTTCAGTATAATGGTGTGTAGGAATGAAGATATGGATAGATATCACAAATTCACCCCATGCTCACTTCTTCAAGGGTCTAATCAGAGAGCTTGAAAAAAGCGGCCATGAGGTTCTGATTACAGCGAGAGAGTTCGACGGCCTCACCGAAATAATGGATATGCTCGGGATGAGATATTACGTCATCGGAAAGCACGGAGGGGCCACACTTGAGGGCAAGCTCATCGCAAGCGCTGAGAGAGGATACAAGCTTGCCAAGCTTATAATCGAGGAAAAACCCGACCTTGCGATATACAAGCACTCGGCGGAGGCCCCGAGAATAGCTTTTGGCCTGCAGATTCCGTCGATAGGCTTCGTAGATAACGAAACCGCCGTAGGCCAGAACAAGCTGATCCTGCCGTATACAAGCCTCCTCATATACCCGAAGGCCATCGATGCGTATGAGCTTCTGAGGAGCGGTGCGGATGCAAACGGCATGAGGCCTATCAACGGCTTTGCTGAGCTCGCCCACCTCTACGGTTTCATCCCCGACCGAAGGGTTCTGAAGGAGCTCGGGCTCAGAGAATACGGCTACATCGTTATGAGAACCGAACCCATAAAGGCCAACTACTTCAATGGGGATTCCGAGAGAAGCGTTCTGGAGAATGTAATACCACTCCTCCCGGATGTGCCCGTAGTCCTCTTCCCGAGGACGGAAGGTCAGAGAAAACGCTTTGAGCACTTTGACAACGTAATCATGCCGGAGCATGCTGTGGACAGTCTGAGCCTCCTGTACTACGCAAAGCTAATGATAGGCGCCGGCGGAACCATGAACAGGGAAGCCATAGCCCTTGGAACGCCGACGATCTCCACATACCCCGGAAAGCTCCTGGCTGTTACGAAATGGCTCGTGGAGCTGGGGGTGGAGTTCCACTCAAACAATCCCAAGGAAGTCGCAGAGCATGCCGTTGAACTGATGGAGAGAAACGGCGTCTACAGAAACCACATCCGGACTGTGATCTCGGCTATGGAAAACCCGATAGACGTAATATTGAGGGAAATTGAAACATACGATGAGATTGGAGCCTTCGAAGTTGAAAAGTCACTTAATGCCGGCAAGCTCTGGGGTTATGCTGATCTCAACGATGGCGGCGACAAAAAGAGAAAGTGAAAGTGTTAGAAGGAAGCTTCAAGGTCGAAATCACCTAAATACCGGCAACCTCCGGAGTTACGTAGGCCTCAATGACTGCGGCGATAAGAAGGAGAAACACTGAAAGGGCAAGCAGTTTAAGGGCCTTTACAGCGCCATTTTTGAATCTCTCTCCTGCTCTTCCTTCTCCCGCCACTATCTCCTTATACCACAGGATGCCGCCAACCCCAGCCGTTATAATCGCAGGAATTTCAACAACACCGTGCGGGAGCAATGCCAACAAAATCCGATCTGCAGGGGCCTTTCCGGTGGAGTATGCAACCCCAGCCACAATCCCGACTATAAACCCGTTGAGGGAGATGAAGAAAACCGGTCCGATGCCGAAGAATATGCCCGAAGCGGTTATCAGCGATGCCACCACAATGTTGTTCAGAAAAATCCTCTGAAAGTTCTCAAACGGCTCTGGAGAGGGGATGGCAAACTCCGATGCAATTTTGTGAACGATTCTCAACGCACCCTCCGGAGCTGCAAATGCCACAAACAGCCCGGCAAATGCAGATATCAGGAAGAGGAATGCAAGAACAACGAAAATCTGTTTTGGAGTTCTCATTTTCATGCTACCACCCGTCTAATCACTGAGGGCTTTTTTGAGGGCTATTTTGAAGTCCTCCACGTTAATGTAGGGCATCTCAACATCCATGCGGAGTGCAAAGAAATCATCTATCAGGCTCTCAAGTTCCTCAATTCTGTGATGCCTCAGCCTGTTTTCCAGCTCCTCGATCGTGTTCTCCGGGTGGATAAAGAAGTCTCCCGTGATTTTTACATCCTTTACGACGCCATTTTCCTCGTCAAGTTCAATCCGTATAAGGCCCTTTCTGGCCTTGTGCTCACCCATGTGGTGCCTCATGTTCATCCCCAAGCTATTTTAAGCGGAGAAGTTTTTAAAGGTTAATCTCAACTCAGCTCAGGTGATGTGAATGGCATATGAGGACGTGAAGAAGGGGGTAAAGGTCATCCTTGAAGATGCTATCCGTGAGATGCTGGAGAAGGAAGGAAAAAGCTGGGAAGGGGAGATACTCTTTGATGACACCCCGAGCATGGAGTTCGGCGATTTTGCCACGGCGGTGTCATTTCAGCTCGCAAGGGTCTTCAGAAGGGCACCCAGAATGATTGCAGGGGAGATAGCCGAGAAGATAAAGGAAAAGCTGCCGGAGAGCATAGAGAAGATTGAGGTTGCGGGTGCGGGTTACATAAACTTCTTTCTGAACTATGAAGTCTTTGGTCGGGAGCTCGTTAAGGAAATCCTTGAAAAGGGAGACTCATACGGAGAGAGCTCCATTGGGGAAGGAAAAAAGGTCATCGTGGAGCACACCTCCGTTAATCCAACAAAACCGCTCCACATGGGGCATGCGAGAAACTCCATTCTCGGGGACACAATGGCAAGAATCATGAAAGCTCTGGGCTATGACGTGGAGGTGCAGAACTACATAGATGACTTGGGCGTACAGTTTGCTCAGGTTTTCTGGGGCTATACAAACCTCGGGATAGAGGACGTTGAGGCAAACGTGGACAAACTCGACCACAAGCTGGGCCTCCTGTATGTGAAGGTGCACAGGATGCTTGAGGAGAATCCCGAAGTTGAGAGGGAAATCCGGGAGATAATGAAAGAGCTCGAACACGGAGAAAGTGAAATCGCCGAGAGGGGCAGAAAGCTGGCTGAAGCATGTGTGAAAGCGCAGATGGAGACCACATACAGGCTCAACATTGCATACGACCTTCTGAGCTGGGAGAGCGACATCGTGAAGAGCGGCATTTTCGAAGAGGCCTACGCAAAGATAGAGCAGAACGAGAACTTTGAATGGGCAGAGGAGGGAAAATACAGGGGTGCATTTATAATGAAGCTCGGCAGGCTGTTCCCTGATATGGAGAACCCGGATATGGTTCTTATCAGAAGCGATGGAACCGCAACATACACAGGCAAGGATATAGCATATCACCTGTGGAAGTTCGGCCTTCTCAGTGCAGACATGCTGTATAAAATCTGGGATAAGAAAGCAAACCATGAGACATGGACAACGGCAAGAGACGGTCAGCGGATGCCCGGCAGATTCGGGAATGCTGATATAGTCATCAACGTTATCGGTGCCGAGCAGAAGTATCCGCAGCAGGCGGTGAAACATGCGCTCAAACTTCTGGGGCATGAAAGAGAAGCGGAGAACTTCCATCATCTGGCCTACGAGCACGTTGTCAGGCCCGAGGGCAGCTTCAGCGGAAGGAAGGGCACATGGGTGGGCTTCACCGTCGACGAGGTTCTCAATGAGGCCGTCCAGAGGGCGAGAAAGCTGGTTGAGGAGAAAAATCCCAGCCTCAGCGAGGAGGAGAAGGAAAAGATAGCCGAGGCCGTCGGCGTTGGAGCCATAAGGTATAACATGATCAAATACTCGCCGGAGAAGATAATCACATTCCGCTGGGAGGATGTCCTGAACTTTGAGGGGGAGAGTGCGCCCTACATACAGTATGCCCATGCCCGCTGTGCCTCAATCCTGAGGAAAGCAAAGGGAGAGGGCCTTGAAATCGGGGTTATAGAGCTCCTTGAAAGAGCCAGCTTTGCGGAGCTCAACGAAAGGGAAAAGGAGCTCATAAAGCTGCTGGCAGAGTTTCCGGAGGTCATAAAACTGGCAGGCAGGGATATAAAGCCCCATCTGCTTGCATGGTATGCCAACGAGCTTGCAAGCACGTTCAACAGGTTCTACATGGTCTCGCCGGTTCTCAGGGCAGAGGAGGGCATCAGGGAGGAGAGACTGCTTTTGGTCATGGCCACAAAGCAGGTTCTGAAGAACGTGCTTGAGCTGATGGGGATTGAGGCCGTTGAGCGGATGTGAAAAACCCGAAGATGCAGAAAAACCTAAAATACCCTCCCATTTAATTTATTCCGGTGATTGTATGCGTGGAGTTATTGTTCCCCTTGTGACACCTTTCAATGAGGACTACTCCATTGATTTTGCGGCCTTTGAGGAGCATCTTGACTTCCTTCAGAAAGCGGGAGTTCATGGAATCTTCATCAACGCAACGACGGGAGAATTCACGAGTCTCAGCGTTGAGGAGAGAAAGCTCCTTGCCGAAAAGGGGCGTGAGCTTGTTAGCTCGGCCTTCTACCTCGTCGGGACGGCTTCCTCAAATACATTCGAGGTCATCGAGCTGACGAAGCATGCTCAGGATATCGGTGCAGATTATGCCGTGATAGCGCCTCCTTACTACTGCCCCCTGAGCGATGATGCCCTCTTCGGGCACTACTCGATGATTGCGGAGAAGACGGATATTCCAATAATTCTGTACAACATTCCCTCCTGTGCCACTCCCCTGAGCGTTTCCCTGATAAAACGCCTCGCCCTTGAGTATTCAAACATCGCAGGCATCAAGGAGACAATAGACAGCATAAACCACATCAGGGACGTGATTCTCGATGTAAAGGGCGAACGAAAGGACTTCCGGGTCTTCACGGGCCTCGACCAGCACTTCCTCAACACCCTCATCCTCGGCGGCGACGGCGGGATAATGGCCTGCGCCAACTTTGTCCCGGAGGTTCATCTAGCTCTCTGGAAGGCCTTCCAGGAGAAGCGCTTTGAAGAGGCCTTCGAGCATGCCAGGAGGCTTGCAAAACTTTCAAGGGTATACAGTCTGGCATCATCATTCGGCTCGGCGATAAAGCTCTCCATGAAAATCAGAGGTCTTTCCATAAAACCCGTTCTGAGGCCGCCGTATGTGATGGACGGGGAGGAGGTGGAAGAGGGCATACGGAGGCTGCTCGTTGAGGTATTAAATGTTTAATGAATAAAACGAAAACTAAAAATAGGCTGGAACTCAAAATTACAGTGGTGAGAGGATGGAACGTATAGATTTCAGGAATATTGAGTATGTGATGGCAGAACTTGAGCGCATTAAGGTGGAGATTCAGCGCCTTGAGGCTCTTCTGGTACCTCTGGTTAAGGAAGAGGTGTCGCCTGAGGAGCTTGATGAGATTGAAAGGGAAGCACGGGAGTTCAAAGAAGATGAATGGGTGGATGCTAACGAACTTGAGGAACTTCTGGAGGATGATTCATGACTTTTAAGCTTAAAGTTAAAAAAGAAGTCATCAAAGCTCTCAAGTCGCTGCCCAAGGCAAATCGTCGAAAATTCTTGGGCTTCAGTATGAGGCTGTTCCCAGAGATAGGTTTGATATAGTTAAGCTCAAGGGTTCTGCTGATTTGGACATTTATCGGGTCAGGATAGGTGAGTACAGGGTAATCTACACCGTAAACTGGAAAAGGCGTCTTATACTCATCCACAGGTTAAAGAAAAGGGAGGATGCATACAAATAGCTCACCGAATTCTGTACCTCAGAAAGGCCCCGAGCCCGCCGAATGCCCTGTAGAACTGCTGACCGTCTTCCGTATCAAGGGATATGATTTCCACATTGCTCCCGCTCTCCTCCGCCATTTTTATGAACTCCTCCGCAACATCCCACTTCTCGAAGCTTATGTTCTGGCTGCCGCACTTCGGGCACAGCTTGAGCCTCTTCTTGTATATGTGGAACTCCTGCTCGTTCATTGTCTTCAGCTCCTCCCAGCCGCAGTTGTTGCACTTTGCCCTGACCCTGACCCTGTCATAGCCCTCGCTGAGGAGGAGTGTGTCAACTGCCCCAAGCTCAAGGGCTTTCCTGACCTCCTTCTCACCGTAGGTTATCATCCCCGTGTCCTTGACGAGGTGTCTGAAGAAGTCCTGAATAAGCTTCCTCTCCTTCACCGCCTCGTGCTCCTTCAGTATATCGCTGGCCTTATCCACGAGCTCTTTGAGACCGTATTCGCCGCTGTAGCTTATGTCGAGGACACCGATTATCCTCTTCCTGAGCTCGTGGTGGAGGTAATCCCCCTCGACGAACTCCTCCTTGGTGGGCCCGGGCCCGCCGATTATTATCCCCTTGAGCTCTCCCGCTTCGAGGAGGGGCAGGAAGGCCTTATTCGCATGCTCCCCAATTCGCTTCATAAATTCGTGCGTTTCCTGCTCCCTAATGCGCTCGTAACGCCTCGCGGACTGACCTCCTGCTCTGGTCTTTCCCGGGACGTTGGATGTGAGCTCGTCGATGACCTCTATCCTCTTCCCCCTGAGAATCCCGATGCTCGCTTCGTTCTTCTCCACCGTTATTAGCCCGTAGGCCTCCTTCACCCTGAGCATCTCCTCAAGGGGCTCGGTGATGAAGGTCTGGTCACATCGATAGAGCCTGACCCTCAGGGGCTCCGGCGGAATTATCGCGGTCAGCTGGATGTCGCTGACTCCCTCCTGCTCGCTGACGTTTCCGACAAAGAGCGCCAGCCCGGTTGGCGGTGTTTGCCTGTAGAGCTTCAGGTGCTGCATTGCCCTCTCAAGGGCACCGAGGACATTCTTTCGGGTGCTCTTGGATTTGATGTTCTGGGCGGTGCCGTATTCCTCCCTGAGCTGCTGCATAACCTTGTTTATGTCGTAACCTGCGGGGATGTAGAGCGATACAAGCTCCGTGGCCCGCCCCCTTATCTTCTTAAGCTCCTCAACCTTCTTTTTAAGCTCGTACATTTCAGCTGATCTGTGAGACATGAGCATCACCCCTCAACAAATCGTTCAGACTCACACTAAGAAGGAAATCGGGGAGATTTAAAAAGATTTAGATGGCTTCTACAGCCATGAAAGCACCACGAGAAGGGCAACCGTTCTGGTTATCCGCTACTTTTGGAACTTGTGAACCAATCGTAGCGGATAACCTTCCCTCCTCTACTCATTGGAGGGCTTTCGGGGGAAACGGAAACTCCCCACATCTTCAAGGCCCTCAAAGAGATATTCCAACTCCCAACCACATCCCTATCTGCTTCAAACCCACACTTGCAACTCAAAACCCTGTGCCCGTTCGGGCTTAATTTCCCCCCACATATTGGGCACAGGGAGGAAGTAAAAGCAGGATTAACGAAGACAACCCTAACTCCCCTCAGTTTAGCCTTGTATTCAATGATTGACTGGAGTTTCCTAAAACTCCACCTGTGCAGGCGACCATTCATTTCAGCCGAATACCTTATTGAATCCCGGATTTCAGTCAAATCCTCTAAAGCAAGACCACCGTATTTTTCAGCCAGCTCCAGGATTTTGTTAGCCAACTTGTGGTAAAGGTCGTTGAGCCTGTTCTTTTCCCTCTCACCGTATTTCTCAAGGAGTTCCCTCCTCTTTTTACCAGTCCTAATTTTCCTCTGGATTTTCCTTCGCTTTAGGAAGTAACCAGTCCTTATTTCACGCTCGTGAGTGATGATTTGAACGAATTCACCGTTTGGGAGGGAGAGGGTAACGTTATTCTCGTTCAAATCCAAGCCAACAAAAGCTTTCAGCTCGCTAACTTCAATCTCTTTCGAGAAAACAACGTTTAGGAAGACTCCCCTTGGCGTTCTAACAAGCCAAGCCTGCCCAACCTTCCAGTTTCCAAACTTCTCGTGATACTTTGCGGGATAAAACTCTAATTGAATTCTCCCGTTCGGAGTGGAGAGTTTGATTAAGCCCTTCTCCAAATCCAGCTTAAACAAATGATCGTCCAGCATTATGACGTCCTTCTTAAAAACAGGTCTTCCTCTGGCTTTCCCATTCTTTTTACGTTTTCTAAAACTTCTGAATATTGCAGTCGCCATCTGGCAGGCCGTGTAAAGGTAATGACTCGGCAATTCGGAGTATTCTCTCCGAAGGCTCTTATAAGTCTCCTTCTTCAATCGGTAAAAGCCCGTAACGTTGTTCTCGAAGGCGTAAGTTATGAGAAAATTCACAATCTCACGGTAAGTGGAGAAGAGTTCATCTAACCCTTCGGGAGTTTCTCTAAGCTTGAATTTTGCAGTTAGTTTGATGGCTTCACTCGGCATTTTCCAGCTCCTTTTTTGTTTTCTTAATCCAGTCCTTAATGGCTTCTTCAATTGCAACGCTCAGGACTCCCCTCTTATCCCCATAGCGTTTTTTGGCGAGTTTTTTGAATTCTTCAAGGGTTTCATCACTAATGACAAAAGTCGCCTTTGGCATTACTAACCGCCACTTAGGAAATACTAAGCCAGAGTATTTAAACCTTGCGACAACAAAAGTTTCGCATGTTACCAACTAAGAAACAGCCCCCCACCGTATTCACCGCGAGGAACTTCAGAATCTTCCAGACGAACTTCATAATCAGGTAACCGACGATGGCTGTCAGCAGAAGAAAGATTAAGATGTTGAGCATCCTCCATCCTCCTTACCTAAGCCTCTCAAGGGTTTCCTTCGCTATCTCCCCCAGAGGAACCCACTTTTTGCCCTCAAATGGCAGTATCACCTTGTCCTCAACGCCGCTGAGCTCCTCCACGTAGGGGGCGGCATCCTTCACCTTAAGTTCCCCAAGCACTATCATGGCAAAGGCCTTGCCGTTCTTGTCGCCGCCCTGAAGTTCCTCGATGAGAGTCCGGACAATGTCTGATTTAAGTCTCTCCACATCCTCGGGGAACATGCGGATGAGTTCATACGAGAGAAGCATGGCGTTTTCCCTGACATAGGGATTACCGTCTCTGGTGAGCTGAATGCTCCTGGAAATTATCTTTTCCATGTGGGGTTTAAGGATATATCCGTTCTGCCTTGCCACATTGCTGAGAAGGAGAAGAGCGTCTCCCCTGACACCCGGCATCCTGTCCTCCAGAAGTTCAACCAGAGCTTCCAGTGATTTTTTATCCTTCACCGCGCGGGATACCACCTCATCGAAACGCTCAGCCTCTATGAGCTTTCTAATTTTATCCCTTTTGGAGCCAAATGAAAACAGACCCATGACATCACCCTGATTAAACCTTGTTTTTGGAATATAAAGTCTTTTCTATATCCGCCTGCAAAGCCGCCTCCCGGTGCCCGAAAAAAGGGAGGACATCAAAGTTATAAAAAGTTATAAATCCATAGAAATAACTATCTACTGCGATGATGAGAGCGAATTGCGCTGAAGCGTGATGAAAAGGCGGAGCTGAGCTTCATGCCGGAACTTGGATTAAGGAGCTTAAATATCACACTGGGGCTGGTTCTTATCCTGGCATCACGACTCAGCCCCTACATGACATTACTGATCCCGTGGTATCTGGGCTTCCTGATTGTGAGCAGAAAGGGAAATCTTGATCCCCTGCTCAGGCTCTCGGTTTCCCCTGCCATCGGACTGGCGGTCATAATATTCCTTATGCACATCCTGAGCTGGCTCGGCATATCCCTTGGCCTTGCATATATAATTGTGGTAATTCTGACCCTCGCCATTTCCCTTCTGGCTCCTTCCACTGGCCTGAGGGGAGATGTGTCAAAATCTGCACTCGCAGGGATGACAACGGCCCTCTTTCTGTCTTTTGTCATCAAACTGCCGTTCTTCAGGGTTCCAGCATATCCCGGAGCGGTTGGACGTGATGCGGTCTTTCATGCATACAAATCGCTGGAGATTCTGAGGGAGAACACGCTCTTCATAAAAAGCGCTCCTCCCGGATTCCACGGCATAATCACATATCCCGCGGGATATCACTCCATTATTGTTTTTCTGGCCAAGGGTGGCGGGATAAATGTTGCCGAAGCCATGCTGATATTGAAAATCTTCACCTGGATTTTCATTCCACTTGGAACATATGCCGCCGCCCGGAGCATCTTCAGGAGCACGCGGATAGCCGTGTTCTCCGCGATTCTGGCCCCTATCTCCTACCTCTACTATTATTACCTGAACTACTCCCTCCTTCATCAGTTCCTGAACTATTACATGTTTCTGGCAGCTGTCTCTCTTTACACCCTCTCCATAGATAATCACAGAAGGAGCACTGCAGTTCTGGCAGTTCTGATAATCTCGGCCGTTCTCCTTGTTCATCCCTATGTGTATCTGGCGTTTGAAGCATATGCCCTCTTTGCAGTCCTGATGATTCTGATAAGGCGGGGGAGGATAGAAGCCTGGCCTGTTAAGATGTTTCTCTCCCAGGCGGCTGCAAGCTTTCTGACATACTACATCCTCGAATATCCAATGAGGCTGCACATCATGAACTACACATCGTATTTTGGCAGTCCAAAATATGCATTCAAGGACAATCTCCTGTGGGTTGAGGGAATACTCCACAGTACATTCATAAGCGAAGGGCAGGTTATCATCGGAATATTTTTCGTTGCGGGAATTATATATGCGGTGAAGCATGAGAGCCCGTTTTCGGTGGGCATGATTGCGACGATATTCTATACCATATTCCTCGTCTTCAACAAGATACTGTTCCACATCCCAATTCCGTTCTATTCCGGCATCTGGAGCTCTGAGCGGATATACGTGCTCATCACCCCCATGATCCCGGTGATTGCGGGGGCAGGGATGCATATGCTCCATAGACTTTTGGAGGGCCATTCCACGCGCCCGAAGGTTGTGGCAGCATCTCTTACACTGCTCCTCATGGTGCCCGCGTTCTATGTGAACATCTGGAACCTCTCCTTTGAAACCGCAGGCTGTGTAACCGGCGCCAGCATAGAGGCCTTCAGATTTATTGGCGGGCTCCCAGCGGGTAGGATTCTGGTTCCAAGGTTCTATGATTCAGGGATGTGGGCAGGGATATACCTTCCGGAGAGAAACATTACATTTATTAAAAATGCCACGGGGATGAGGGGGATTCTTTATGTCGACTCCAGAGGATATGGTGACTTCAAAATAAACCCCTTCAATCCGTGGAATTTATCCAGGAGATATCGGGTTATCTATTTCAGGGACAACATCTGGATTTTCAATCTCTCAGATGAAGCTTCCTCCTATCCTCTCTCCCTCTACAGGTATTACAGACTGGAGGGGGATGAGATACGGGCCTCGGATATGAGCGACTGGAGATATCTCTCATACGGCTTTCTTTTGAGGCATCCCGCAATAATAAGAGGGATAAGATTCGAGGGATGGAAGATTGTGCTTGTGCGTTCAAGGGAGGCCGTTATAGCCATAGTGCCGTCCAGAAACTACGCCGGAGTGGGCATTGAGGTCTATCCTGGAGGGAATGGAAGTATTAATATAGACGTGGACATTAACGGAAAAACTGTTGGTAAAATCCGGAGGGGGGGCTACTGGAAGTTTGAATATCGTCTGAAGGAGGGTGAGCTCTATATCATCACGCTTAAAGGAGAGCCGGGCTATGCATTTGTCAGAATGAAGCTGGAGGGAGGAGGTTGAAGCGGGGGACAGCGGTGCAGATATTTTTTGCGGCCATCATTATGGGCGTTTACCTATTCACAAGGCTTCTACGCATCCACCTCATGGGGGAATACTTCGATTACGATGAAGGCACATACCTGATGATGGCACGGCTGATAAACCACGGCTACCTGCCCTACAGGGATATTTTTGCGGTTCATCCTCCCCTCTACTACTACCTCTTGGCGCTCTGGCTGAGGATTTTTGGCGACAGCTACATCACCGGAAGGCTGCTCTCGGTTATCCTCGGGCTGATTTCCCTCATCGTGGCGTATTTCACCGGAAAAGAAGTGAGGGACTGGAAGCTCGGTGCGGCATTTGCCTCTCTCCTTGCGGCTGACCCTCTCATGATATACATGAATTCCCGGGTCTTCCATGAGACTGTGATAGAGCTGTTCACGCTTCTCGCCCTCTACTTTTTTGTCAGATATTTTAAAACAGAAAACCTCAGATATGCATATCTTTCTCTTTTCTTGGCAGGTATTGGCAGCACGGCGAAATTTACAATAATCCCGTTCCTGATTGCCCTATACCTCACCATAATACTCTCTCTCAGCGCTAAGAGCTGGCGCCACTTCGGGGGAATGATAGATGCAATATTCACTTCAAAACAGATATTAATAATCCTGCTGGCATATATTGCAGCAGCCCTGGCAGTTGTTTCCATTGTTACCGCATACCCAGAGCATATAGTCCGGCTTCTGGCTGTTGTACCCGGAATTCACCCCGTTAATCTCGTGGGACATAAATACACGGCCTCGCTGTTCCTTCTTCTCTGGGGAATTCTGACAGTGTATATCCTTGATCTCAGCTATGTGCGCAAGCTGATTGAGACAGTTAAAATCCTGATAAAGAACTGGAGGGTTGAGGTAAAGCTCGGTCTGGCCGTTCTGGCAGCCAAAGCCCTCGTGGAGGCACCTCTTGGAGTTTTTGTTTCACGGAATTATATATCTCAGACATATCTCTCACAGAGCGGCAGATATCTCCCGTTTTTAGGCTTTTTCTCCCTGCTGAATAAAATTATCCGAAACCTCAGTCAGGGCTCTCCCGAGTTTCTGGTGTATCTTCTCCCTATTCTCCTGCTCCTGTTCTGGATAATGCTGGGAATTGGCAGGGGATTCATCCTGAGGGAGGAGAAACACCTTGCAGGCCTTTTAGTGCTGAATATCCTTATGTTCCTGTTCCTGATTCCGATACTGCCAGGTGAGCGCTTTATTTATCCCATGCTTATAGTTGCATACCTGACAGCCCTCAGCTCCCTCCTCTCCCTGCAGCTGTCCGGGAAGAAGGTGCTCACCGCCCTCATGATCAGCCTGCTGCTGTTCTCCCTCACGGATTATGGGATGCTGGTGAACTATCCGGAGGGAAGGCTGAAGCTCGCGTGGGGTGAGCACACGAATGAAATGAGGCACGACCTCAGGACATATCTCGATGAACACAACCTCCATCCCGGTCTGTGCATGTCCGTCAATCCAATGAACGCCTATTATCTCAACCTGAAAATTGACCCATATCTCCTCGATACGTTTGGACTGGCATACCTGAAGAGGGAAAATCCCGCGTTCCTGCTGGAGCGTATCAGGAGCAGGAATACAAGCTGCATAATACTCAGCACATGGATGTATGCCATAATGGGAAAGGACAGGACGCTGAACGCCGCCTACGGGACGCTGCAGAACTACACCCTCACCAGCGGTACCCTTAGATTTGCCGAGTCCTATTCCGATGGAGAGGTTCTTGAATTTTTTACAACCGACGACGCCAGCAGGGAGTTCAGCATATCCACACATTACGGAAAGCTGTATCTCTGGATAAATGGCACGGTGGCAGGGAAGCTCTATCTGAAACAGGGGAACACCAGCTTCAATGCATGGACACAGCTTTTATTCAAAGAGAAATCCGGAAGCTATGAAGCATACTCATTCATAAGTGCGGCCTCAGATAGAGAAACCGTGAAAACCCTGCTTGAACTCGGAACCAGCTCTCTGCGGGTCAAGATACCGGAGAACACCACGGCGGTGTTTGAATTTTCAGGTGTTGCCGTGAAGATGGACGGAGAGCCGTTAAAAGCCGGAGAAACAGTGTCGGCTGTTTATTTATACCTGCGGAACATGAGGTTCATGATATCGGCGAAGCACATCTGGCAGGAGGATGGAAAAATCATGGCAGATGGCTCTGAAATCGTGCTGGGATGCGGTGGTAGTGATGCGTCTATCTAAAGGGGACTATGCCGTTCTTGGGATGGCAATGCTCTACATCATGATTTTCTTTTTCCTCCAGCTCAACATCTACCACACCTTCAGGAGCTTAGGGACTGACCTCGGCATATTCACCCAGGCCTTCTGGAACACGATCCATGGAAACGGGATATTTTACAACAACATAGAGTGGCAGCTGCATCATGGTGTGCAAACGCATTTTGGAGTTCACAACTCTCCAATACTCTTTCTGCTGCTTCCGGCGTATTATCTCTTCCCCAGACCTCAGACACTGCTTTTTCTGCAGACACTGGTGATAGGACTTTCCGCGTATCCCCTCTATCTGCTGGCCAGGGAGGTTCTGAGGAGGGAAAGGATGGCCGTTCTTATGGCCCTGCTGTACCTTTTCAATCCAGCGCTGCACGGCATAAACCTCTATGACTTCCACGCGGTTCCCTTTGCCATGCCATTCATATTTTTAACGGCGTATTTCATGGAAAAAGAGAATCTAAAGGCTGCGTTCATCTCCGTTCTCCTCGTATTATCTGTTAAGGAGGATGCAGGCTTGGCGGTGCTAAGCCTTGGCCTTTTTTATCTCCTGAAAGATGGTTCAATCTTTTCCCGCTCTACATGCCGGAAATTCTGCCTGTTCATGATTTCTGTCTCCCTCATCTGGATTCTTTTAAGCATCAAGCTCGTGATACCCCATTTTGCCCCCGCGGGATACGAGTATACCGGGCTTTACGGGAAGAGCTGTTCCGGCCATGCATATCAGAAAATCCTCTTCTTTTTGCTGGTTAACCTGAGCTGGGGCATGCTAACATTTCTCAGGCCAAAATACTACCTCCTCCTGGCCGCCCTTCCATGGGCCGAGATGCTGGCCTCCTGCAGATGGGAGATGTTTGTTATAGGAACACACTACCCGTACATGGTTGTGCCACTTTCCTTCATCAGCATCATCTATGCCCTCAGAGACCTCCGCCCCCGGGCGGTTTCAAGAATAGCCTCGGCGGGCATGATAATCGGGCTCCTGAGCTCCGCCGCTCTCACACCGGCCCTGCCGTTTCTGTCCCTCCATTCAAACCTCCCGGTGGTTTACTGGGGTTACGAGAAGGTGACACCACACCACAGGCTGCTGGGGGAGATAACGGGAAGGCTTGAGAAATCGAACTACAGAATACTGACCCAGAACGACATTTTTCCGCATCTGGCAAATAATGCGGGTACGTATTTCATCTGGATAGACCTTTACAGAAACCTGCACAATCCCGGGTATTTGACAGAAACCCTTTCGATAGATATAATCCTGCTGGATTCAAAGCTGGAGAGATATAATACAAGCGTCAGACCCCAGCTGCTGAGATATTTTAAGGAAGCAGGATATCTCAGGATCATCGAGACTGATGGGATCCAGATATATGTGAGAAAAGACCTTGAACTGGATAAAAACCTGCGGACATTATTGCACACAGCAGGGCTAACTTCCCAGCCCCTCCAGCCCGCTCAGTTCGCTGCTTATTTTGCTTTCCTCGGTGCTTATGGTTTTGCCGGCTTTTCTCGCATAGCCCTTGACACCTATAAGCTGAACGATTATTATTGCCCCTATAATCAGCGCCAGGGCTATCATGAATATGTATTCAATGGAAGCCTGGGCCTGCCTGTCCATTGTTTAACCCTCACCAACAACCAAAAATGCACACCGGAATTCAAAAATAAGAAAACATGAGGTTTGCGAATTCATCCGCTGGCTGCTCGCTGATTCTGATTTCAGCTGCCACTGAGCAGGCTGCTGAGTACAGTGCTGATTTTGCTTTCGGCTGCGCTCGCTGTCTGTTCTGCACTTGTACCCTTACCCCTGAGCTGCCTCACTACGATTAAAACTATAACCAGAGCTGCAGCAATCATAAACAGGTATTCTATTGCACCCTGAGCCTTCCTCTTCATTATATCCACCCCCAGAGGATTACTTCTCATGTATTTAATCCAAAAAAGCTTATATATCTTTCTCCCTAAATTTGAGTGGTTTATCCCCAATAATGTGGTACGTTCAAAGGTGGTATTATGAAATTGTTATCTATCCAATGTGAATCCTCGAGTGTTGAAGATTGTGTGAGCAATATCGCAAAAAAGTCGGATGTTCTGCTATCCTCCACACCCGGTTTAATAAAATCCTCAAAGATTTATCTAAACTTTGGTGCTTTTATGAACCTCAGAATACTGCTTCTCATAGATGAAAGAGGGGTGGGGGAGAAAGGTATTATTGCCGCATATGCCTCAGGGAGACACAGGGAGGAAGCACTGAGCAGAATGCTGGATAAAATCAACAGCCAGCTGAGGAGAACCTATCAGGTGGTTGATTTTGAAACCGGGACATACACAATGCCCGTTACGAGGAGAACGTATGCTGTTGGAGTTGTGGTTTACAACATGCAGCCTCAAAGGGAAGAACTCAACACCCTCACCCTTAATGACAGGCGGCAGATAATATCCAAAGCTCTGGAAATGTTCAATTACAACCCGAAGGTTCTGAATATTTCAGAACTTGCCCGCGTGTTTGGGGTTTCCCGGGATTCGATATACTACGACATAGAACAGATATTAAAAAACAGGAAAAAAAGAGTTTAACCCATTTTTATCGGCACGGGAGTTGCGGATAATATGAAGATCAGGATCGCAATGGCCGCAAACAGCAGCCTCTTCTTTGAAATCGGGGTAACCTCATCCAGCGCCCCGGGATTTCCTGCCATGCTCATAAGCAGTATGAGGAGACCCCATATGATCCAGGTTACCCACAGGTAGCTCAGCGCCACCATGGCAAGTCCCAGGGCAATCGTGAGGTAGTGGTGCAGCTTTCCATTCATAAATGCCCTGGCTATATGTCCGCCATCGAGCTGGGCCGCGGGAATAAGGTTCAGAAACGTGACGAGGATTCCTATCCACCCTGCTATGGCCACCGGATGGAGGAAGAGGACGGCATTACTGGGAACGGCCATAATGTACTTCTCAAGGATTATGAAAAACAGGTTCTCCCCGAAATATATGCCCCCGGTAGTCGGGGATATCATGGAAGCCGGAACCTGAACCGAGAGCTTCAGACCGATTATGGTCACAGGTATCGCCACGAGGAATCCTGCGAGGGGGCCGCTGACTCCGAGGTCTATGGCCGCATCCCGGGTGGGAATGGGGGATTTTACCCTTATAACCGCACCAAGGGTTCCGAGGATATTTGGAAACGGTATGAAGTAGGGAAATGTTGACCTGACACCGTGGTATGTTGCTGCTATTTTGTGCCCCATCTCATGAGTTCCGAGGATGGCCAGAATGCTGACTGAGAATGCAACCGCGTTCAGGTATGAATTGCGGATTCCGGGGAGTCCGTATTCGTTAAGGGTCGCTATGTAGCCAACTGAGAGCATGTATCCTGCAAGCAGTGTGGTGAATACCGTGGCTATGAAGAGCAGGATGCCGATCCATGGATTCTCCTCCTTTGGATGCTGGGCAGGGAACACATAAAGGAGTGTTCTGCCCTCCTTCCTCTTCAGCGCCGCCCAGTAGCCGAGCTTTTCCAGCTCCCTCAGAACCCTCTCAAAGTTTCTTTCGCGTATCTCATGAACTTCAAAGACAGATACATCGCCCTCTTTTTTCTGGAAGCTCAGGGAGTAAAACTCATCGAGCATGCCGGTAAGCTCCGTGCTCTCTTCCTGCTGGGTGGTACGGACCTCAAAACCCACAGGTTCTACCTCAAAACCCACTAAGACCATGTCTCCCCCGCACTTCGGGCATGAATTCTCAAGCAGGGCCTCTGTGGAGTCCCTGACCTCCCTGTGCCCGCAGTTGATGCACTCGTAAATCCCTCTGCTCATTTTTCCCACACTCAGTAGATGGTTGTGATGACCGGCTTATAAACTCTATTCCACAATGATGACCTCTCCCTCATCCGCATTTACCTCAACCCTCTGGCCGCTTCTGAACCTGCTTATATCGATTTTATCCACCATGGGTATTCCGGCAATAATGGCCCCTGTGGCAACTATGGTCTCAGCCTCACCGACGATTATTGCCTTTGGAGCAACCCCGTTCTTTTTCAGCTGGTATATGACATATGAGCCGACGGTGGAGCCCTTTCCCCGTGGAAATACGAGTATCTTATCCCTGATGCTCTCGCCCCTTATATCGCTCTCAACATCTATGACCACACCGCTCTCAGGGTCGACTCCTCCGAGGAACGAGAGGGGTTTCCTCGAAACCAGTGCAATGCCCCTGGCTTTACCACCAACGATCTTTCTCCCCCTGAGCCTCATTTATGGCGCCTCCAGTATTAGCTTTTCAGCATCATCAAGCCTGACCTCAAATCCGAAGGATGCGAAGTAAAATGCAGATTTTCCGCTGTTGGTGGCTATACCCCTGAACCACTCCTTAATGGGCGATACAACGAGACAGCTGTCAGGGAGTATCCTCCCGTTGTAGCGCTCTATTATCTCCGTATAGCCGAGGGAATCGGCTAAGGCTTTAACCGCCCTGCCCGCGGTTATGTAGAGGGGTATTCTGAGGGGCTTTCCACGCATTCTGAGTAGCTCCGCTATCTCCTTAACCTCCTGGAGTGAAGCATGGGGGCAGCCTATCAATATCAGGTCAATTTCATCCCACCCCGGGCTGAACCTTTCCAGTATGCCATCCAGATCCCTTCTCTCAACCGATATCTTTTCAAGCTTATCGACGACTGCATTTTTATACTCAGGAGTTTCTCCCTCCACATGGTAGAGTGCTATGCTCCCCGTGGCCGCCATAGAGGCGCCGAGTTCCTTGAGATATTCAAGCCTCTCGGGTTTTATGCCGGTTATGTACGGGACGTCACCTCCAAGTGTCCTGCCCAGATGATAGCCGAGCAGACTGTACTCAAGAAGGCTTTTTACCTCAGTTTGAACTTCAATCAGCACCGTTGCCTTTCTGTTCTCGTCGAGATGAAGGCCATAGTTCGGTGTTTTGCCAACTATTGCGGCGGCGAGGCTCGAAGGGCCGCCCTCACGGTTGGTTCTAGCGCCGATCACTGAGTTGGCAAAGCTAACAGCGGAGCTCTCACTCCATGCTATGTGGTCACCGAATTTTGGGAGGTTTGCTCCGTAGTAGGGGGTGCATGTGGATGTTATTTCTATACCCATTTTCCTGTAGAGCTCAAGGACTTCAGCCTGCTTTTCCATGAACTCATCGTCACCTATCCCGGCTGGATTCAATGTTGTGTAGACCGAAACCTTTGCGCCTGCCTCAACGAAGTCCCTCAGGAACTGAATGCCTGCTTTTCCAAGGTTTTTGTATGAAACTCCCGCTACCTGGGCACTCTTGATGGGAATGAGCCTGTCAGCACCGTATATTTCGCCCAATGCCACGAGTATCTCCATCGCCTTCTGGAGGGCGTAGCCATATTCTCCAGTTAAGATCAGCTCCTCCTCCTTTGTGAGGTACATTCCATCACCTATATCCCTAACCAGCTTTGGAGTTTAAGGAGTTTTCTTTCAATACCCCCTGCGAGTGGTCGTTCTGTCCAGTCCCGCAAAATTTATAAACCCTCACCTGATAGGACTTATCGGGTCAAGCAGCGGGGTGGGGCAGCTAGGAGTGCCCGCCGGGCTCATAACCCGGAGGTCGGTGGTTCAAATCCACCCCCCGCTATTTCGGGCTTTCTGTTATGTTTCTCCTCTCTTGTGGAATGTTCTGCTACAGAATCTTGGAATATTCTAACAATTTGTTTTGCTTTCGTTCAATACTGAACCCAATATTTAAGGTGTATCTGTAAACCGAGTCTTTCTGTGATATAACCCTCTGTCTCACCCGAAAAATCGTAAGGCTCATATATCAAGTTCCCACAAAATAACAAACGGTGGGATTATGAAACGCGGGCAGTCAGCTCTGGAATATCTTCTCGCAATTGCCCTGGCGCTGGCTGCGGTGACGATGGTCGTCCATTATCTTAGCGGGGCAGCATCCAGTGTGCCCGGCGCTTCAGGGGTGGTCATTTCTTACGTCGAGTACAACCCACCGGGGGATGATGTGGAAGGAGAGTATGTGGTTATAGAAAACGAAGGATTGAGCGATGTTGACATGAGTGGATGGAAGCTGATGGACGAAAGCAATCATGTCTATACCTTCCCCTCCGGCTTCGTGCTGAAAGCGGGTGCGAGCGTAAGGGTTCACACCGGAAGCGGCGTTGATACAGAGACTGACCTCTACTGGGGCAGAAAACAGGCCGTGTGGAACAACAACGGGGATACGGCTTACCTCTATAATGCGGAAGGGAAGCTCGTGGACAAATGCTCCTGGACAGGCAAGGAAGGTGGGGCGGTTAGCTGTCACTGATGCTTTTTAGCAGCTGGTGCGTTAAGGTGTTATTGACCTTATTCAAGCAGCATTTTCCACGGTACTTTTAGGACGGAGCCACTAATATCCCCAAAGAAGGCGGGCCGGACACACCACGGTTATCCAGAGGCAAACCTTTTTAAACCCCTTCCCGATTCCCAACGTGAAGGGACGGCTGGCGGGAGCTGGCCGTCACCAGGAGGTGTATGATATGGCAAGGATACACGCGAGAAAGAGAGGGAAATCCGGCTCCAAAAGGCCGCCAAGGACTGCCCCACCCACATGGGTGGAATATACCGCTGAAGAGGTCGAAAACCTCGTTATAAAGCTCAGGAAGGAAGGCCACAGCACTGCGATGATAGGGACTCTTCTCAGGGATCAGTATGGCATTCCGAGCGTTAAGCTGATTACAGGCAAGAAGATAACCCAGATACTCGAAGAAAACGGCCTTGCTCCCGACATTCCGGAAGACCTGATGTTCCTCATCAGAAAGGCCGTCAAGCTCAGGAAGCACCTTGAGCTGCACCCGAAGGACAAGCACTCAAGGCGTGGCTTACAGCTCACGGAGAGCAAGATAAGGCGCCTCGTCAAGTACTACAGGAGAACAGGCAAGCTTCCTGCCAAGTGGAGATATGATCCAGAGCAGGCCAGGCTGCTCGTTCGCTGACCCCTTTCCTTCTTCTTTCCGGGTGATAAGATGGACAGGGGTGCATTTTTGGAAAAGGTGAGGGAAGGGGCAGAACTGATTAAAATGCACATAGAGTTAGGCCACACCATCAGGCTGATCTCCCACAGGGACGCCGATGGAATAACTGCCGGAGGCATCCTGGCAAGGGCAATAGCCAGAGAGGGCGGAAGCTTTCAGCTGAGCATAGTCAAGCAGCTCAGCGAGGACTTCATAAAGGAACTTGCCAGAGAAAAGCACGGAATCTACGTTTTCAGCGATCTCGGAAGCGGCTCAATGGGTTTGATTGAGAAATATCTGGAGGATTCCGATGTACTCGTGGCTGATCATCACCCTCCTGAAAAGGAGGAATTCTCAAACGAAGCCCATCTCATTGTGAATCCCACCATCTACGGAGCAGACAGCGTCAGGGATTTAAGCGGCTCCGGAACCGCATATTTTGTTGCGGTGGAGATGAGCAAAGAAAACAGGGATTTGAGCTATCTCGCACTGGTCGGGGCAGTTGGAGACATGCAGGAAATAGATGGCACTTTTCATGGAATGAACCTCGATATAATCAGGGACGGGGAGGAGCTCGGTATCGTGGAGGTTCGCAAGGAGCTCAGGCTGTTCGGCAGGGAAAGCAGAAAGCTCTCGCAGATGCTGGCATATGCCACAAATCCCGAGATTCCAGAGATAACAGGAGATGAGCGGAAGGCGATTGAATTCCTGAGGGCCAAAGGCTTTGATCCCGACATGAAGTACTGGCAGCTGAGAGAGGAGGAAAAGAGAAGGCTCCACGATGCAATAGTGATACATATGATAAAGCACAACGCCCCCAAGGAAGCCATTGACAGGCTCATTGGAGATGTCGTCATCATCAGGCTGTATCCCGAGGGCGATCCAAGGCACGAGGCAAGGGAGTTCGCGACGCTGCTGAATGCGACGGGACGTTTGAACGCCGGAACCCTCGGTGTGGCAATCTGCCTCGGGGATGAGGAAGCGTACAGGAAGGCCAGGAAAATGCTCGATGACTACAAGAAGGAGCAGATTGAGGCGAGGAGGTATGTGCTCCAGAACTGGCACAGCGCTGATGAGGGCGAGCATGCATATGTGTTCTACGTTGGAAAGAACATCAGGGATACACTCGTTGGCATAGCCGCAAACATAGCAATAAATTCCGGGCTGGCCAGTCCCGAAAAACCGGTCATCATTATAGCGGACAGTGAGGAGAATGAAGAGCTCGTAAAGGCCTCCGCAAGGACAACGGAGAAGGCATTGGCCAGGGGCTATCACCTCGGAGAGGCTCTCAGGGAGGCTGCGGAAAAGCTCGGTGGAGAAGGGGGAGGACATGCAATAGCCGCAGGGATCCGGTTTCCAAAGAGCAGGATAGATGAGTTCATCAAGTACATCAATGAAATCCTTGGCAGGCAGGTGAAGGAGAGTGCGGATAAAAGCTGAGGCCTGGATAGTCTGGCATTATGGGGATGAAAAGAAAGCCAGGGCCATAGCTGAAGCGGTGGAAATCGACAACCGGGGCATTCCTGAAAGGCTAAAGAAAAGTTTAAATGTGGAAACCCGATGGGAAAATGGGAATGTTATAACAAAAGTTAAATACTCGGGTGAGATTGAAAGCTTAATTGTAGCGCTCGACGATTTGGTGTTTTCAGTCAAGATCGCCGAAGAGGTCACGTGAAAAGGGGAGGTGTTAAGATGGCAAGAGCAAATCCGAGAAAAAGGGCTGCTGCCACCAAAGATAAGTGGAAGATGAAAGAGTGGTTCGTGGTTTATGCTCCGGAATTTTTCGGAAGCAGAGAAATAGGTTTAACTCCCGCTGATGAGCCTGAGAAGGTCGTTGGGAGGGTTATCGAGACGACGCTTAAGGATTTGACCGGCGACTTCACCAAGGGTCAGGTCAAGCTGTACTTCAAGATTTACGACGTTAAGGGGCAGAATGCATACACCAAATTTAAAGGGCATGCCCTTTCAAGGAGCTACATCCGTTCACTCGTCAGAAGGAGAACGACGAGGATAGACGGCATCTTCAACGTCACAACAAAGGACGGCTACAAACTGAGGGTCATGGGTATGGTAATAGCCATCAGAAGGATACAGACAAGCCAGGAGAGGGCAATCAGGGACATCATGAGGGATATAATCTACAAGAAAGCCGAGGAGCTTCCATACACCCAGTTCATAATCGAAGCCGTTACAGGAAAGATGGCTGCTGAAATCGCCAGGGAAGTCAGGAAAATCTACCCGATTAAGAGGGCGGAGATCAGGAAGATTAAGGTTCTTGCAGAGCCTCAGACCTGAAATCTCTCTATTTTCCATTCTGTTTGAGTGTTTGCCCCTTTAAGGGATATTGTTCCGGTTCTTCAGGAATTAAATGGCTAATCTTTTATCTTAGGAATATCCGGACCCATAAGGAATCCACCGTTAACGAATTAAATCACTGCATAAAAAAGCAGTGCTCCGAGGACTCCGCCGAAAAATGTCGCCAGAAAGTTGGTGGAGTCGTTGTTTGTGATACCCCTGTTTTCAAGTGTGGCTCCCACGAGGCTGTCTATGTTTGCCCCGAAAAATCCGCCGAGGGTCACCGCGAAAATCATCTGCCATCTGTAGGGGCTCACGAAGACAGCAAAGAGCGCAATAGCCAGTGCTCCCAGTACTGAAACAACCTCCCCCTGAAGGGAGACGGCCCCATTCATTCCGGGTCTGGCTTTCTTGAAGTTTGTAATCATTCTCGGGCTTTTTCCCATAACCTTGCCGAGTTCACTTGCGAGGGTATCGGCGTTGGCCGTGGCTATGGATGCAAATACCGCAGCCCACAGGACATCCAGTCTTAAATAGTGCTCCAAGACCACAAATATGACCGCCGCCAGACCGTTGCCGAGGACATTCCCCCAGCTCCTCATACCCCTGTGCTCCTCAGCCAGACCCAGCCGTATCTTCTCGCCAAAGCGGTATTTGGTTGCCATCACACCGAGGAACACAAACGTGAACAGCGCTGCAAAGGGATACACCCCTCCAAGCTCCAGTACGAGAAACCCAACAAGGAAGGCTGCAGCTATGCCCCTGATATCCAATGCCCTGACAGTATAGGCAAGGACTGCCATACCCAGCAGTACGGTGAAATCCATCAATGGGTTACTGATCATCACTGGCACCCTCAAGGGCAGAGGATTTAAAGGGTTTATTACTCTTTTCCTCGCCTATTGACGAAAGAAATAAAGAGTAGTCAGAGAGTTTCAAACTTGACAATGTCCGTGATAAATGTTATGTCGAGCTTATCCATGCCGCTGATTTTCCCTGCTATCTCGTTGATCCTTGCCTCAAGCTTCTTCATGTCCTTCGGTGCGAGCAGGTGGATTATGAGATTGTGAGATCCGAGTGCCTTTTCAATAACCTTTATATCGGGCTCCTTCTCCAGTTCCCTGACTATGGGATCAATTTCGGTTCCCGGCTTTACGGTTATCCCAAGAACGACATATATGTAGCCCAGCTGATCGAAATCCGGGACTATCGTGTATTTCTTTATGAGTCCCATCTTTTCAAGTTTCTCCAGCCTTCTTGAGACCCTCTGTCTTGTGGTCTTCAGCTTTGCAGCAAGCTCCTTGTACGTCAGTCTGGCGTTCTCCGAAAGCAGCTCCATAAGTTTTAAATCTATGGCATCGATTTTAGCCCTCATGGAAATCCCCTATAATAGGAGGCATTGAGTTTATAAAAATGTTTCGTATCTTATCCAATTTACTGGTACTAATCTAACATATGCCAAACTTTATGTAATAATGGAATATTCCATGCATCCTGGGAGACCCCAAATAAACATAACAATCAGTAACTCAAAACAGGAGATAGTAAGCTGTGCATTATTTTAAGTTTTCTGTTGCATGCTTCAGCCATCTCCCGGAGTCTCTCTCCCTGTATTTTGAAATGCTTTTTCTCAGCGCCTCGAAAATATCCACCCCGTAGAAATTGGCAATACATGAAATCGAGAAGAGGAGATCCCCCAGCTCTTCCTCAAGCCTCTCCCTATCACCCCGCCCCTTTACACCCTGGAGTTCAAGCATCTCCCTGGCCAGCTCTCCAAGCTCTTCCGTTACAGCGGCGAGCATTTCAAACGGCTCCCAGTAGCCGCCGAATTCCTTTACCAGCCTGTCCACATCTCTCTGAAGTTCGTTCATGGAATCACCGGATGGCAGAGTCAAATAATCTCACTCCCAAGCATTTCCAGATACTTCCGGATTTCCTCGGTATTTGCCCTGTAGAACTTGAGCTTCCCTTCCCTCTTCTCTGTAACCAGGTTGAGCTCCTTGAGGGTTCTGAGGTGGTGGCTGATTAATGTCTGGTCCTGCTCAAGGGCCTGGGAAATCAGGCACACACAGAGTTCCCTGTCCCTGAGCATCTTCAGAATCTGGAACCTTATCGGATTCCCTATAAGCTTCAGAAATCTGCCGAGATTTTTATCAAGGCTGATGTCAACTTCATCCTCCGGCTTTATTAGATCACACCTCTCCATGCATCTCATCACAGTCTTCTTCTGCTTTTCATTGAGTTTTCCAATCAGCTCCTTAACCTTCACCTGCATCACCTAGAATATCTTCGTGCTCAAGGTTTAAAAATTTTCATGTGAAATTGATGTACTGCCACTCCAAACTCCGCCTGAAGGACGGGCTAACCGCGATGAAATCAATCCACAATCTCAATGAGGATCTCTTCCCCCTCGCTTGTGTATGCCCTCACACTATCCCTGGTGAACGGATAGGAGATTATCAGATGAACCCCTCCGAACTTGGAGAAAAAGTGGAGGTCTGCCTTTGAAGGTCTCGCCGAGGGGGAGGGATGTGAATGCACGGTGCCCTTTATTGTTTCATCATGCGGCAGGAGCCACGTATCGAAATACACCGACCCCCTGCCGAAGTAGCCCTTCGGAATGATCAGAACCTCCTCAAAGACCCCATCCTTTTCACGGAGGAAGCCCCCAAACTCGTTTGGGTAGAACTCCCTCGACAGTTCAAGGAGATAATCCATCAGCTCACTCCTTATTCTTGCCCTTATCCTTCTCATTTTTCTTACCCCTCAGCATGTCAAGAGGGGAGTAAAGCACGAACCCCTTCTTCCCCCGAACCAGGGTGAATGCCTTATCCGCCTCCTTCTTAATACCCTTCCACAGCTCTTCATCCTGCATTTTAAAGGTCTCAAAAATGGCTTTTGTGCGTTCTTTTTCCAGAACAACCTCCGGATCTTCCCTGAGCTCCAGAGTGTTGGCATCCTTCAGCTCCCTTTCTATGATGTAAGACCCAAGGAATGCCTGGGGGTACGGGGATACCGGAAAGGACAGAAAGAGTGCTGAGTGGAGCTCAACCTCCTTGTAGGCCTCCATAGAATTCATGCCCTGTGTTATAACCCCGTATTCCCCGGGAATTGGCCTTAATCTTACCATGACCACCTTTTTTCCGAAGATGCCCCTTTTAAGCTGCAATCTTATGTAGCCCTCCCTGACGAGCTTCGCAAGGGTCATTCCCACAATGGAGTAGGCCACCTCCTCTGCATCATACCTCGTCTTCTGCCAGTCAAAATATTTGACCCCCTTTTTCAGGGATTTATTCTCTCTCGCAAAGTCCTCCAGAAACAGAACCACAAGCGCCCCAGGACTTACCATCATTTTTAATCCCTGGAAGGATAAACCCGGGAAGAATATAAGATTTTCTATATCCTATAGAATGAACAAAGAAAACAAAGAACCTATGCCTTCTTTTCCAGGTACTTCTCAAGTGATTTGGCCGGTATGTCCATGGTAAGACCAACCTTCTCCAGAACCTTCCTCAGGGCATAAATCCTGGCATGCTCTTCAAAATCTCTCGGAGCATATTCACGTGCCGGGAGGTGGTGATATTTGCTGACAAGGGCTTCGATCTCCAGTTTGCTCCGGGCTTTTTTGATATCGCCGAACCATGCATCAATTCCCTCCGTGTTTATCCCAGCGTAGGCCGGCAGCTTCAGTGTCGTGGTTTCATTTATGCTGGCCAGAAGTCTGGCAACATCCGCGAGGGGTGTCTTCTCATCAATCATGAGCCTCTTGACAACTATCCAGCTTCCGTGTTTGGCCGTAAAGTTGACGTGTTCATCCTGAAACGGCAGCACGACCCTCAGCTCTCTTATTTCACCCTCGGGATAATAAACCGGCACTTTTCTGGAGAGCGTCTCCCTCACCAGGAATGCCCTTGCGACATCAACTATGTTCTTCCTCAGCTTTTTGTTTTCCTCAAACACCAGTTTTCCAAGCTTCCTGGATGTTCCCGGAGACTTCAGAGCCTTTAAGATCTCGGCCAGCTCCCCACCGGCCAGCTCCTCAGCAAGCGAGATTATGCCGGGAACATTAATCACATCTATCAGATATTCCGGGATTTTGACATTAACCGTGTTTGAAACTGAAGCGAGGAAGCGGGCAATTTCCGCATTCTCCATCACAAGTAGCTTGTCCCCCACCTTCCAGTTTCCGTATTTTGCAGTAAACATTACATGGTCCTCAATCTTCATGCTATCACCCTCACCACTCTTATCACCCGGCCTATTTTAGTTTTTCTTCTGGTCAACTTCATGCCTTTCCCGGCTTTCACAAAAAAAGTTATAAAGTTAGTCAAGCACCTGAAATTAGAGTGAGAAGAGGGAATAAAAATGGGTGATGAGGGGAGAACGGAAATCAAAGAGAGTGCTCCGGCGGTGTATGGAGAAAAACTGGAGCTTGGTATTGATTTCGAGACAACAGAGGAGATTAAAGTCCCTGAAAAGCTCATAGATCAGGTCATCGGGCAGGAGCATGCTGTCGAGGTCATCAGAACAGCAGCAAAGCAGAAGAGGCATGTCCTCCTCATCGGCGAGCCCGGAACCGGGAAATCAATGCTCGGTCAGGCAATGGCGGAACTTTTGCCTACCGAGGAGCTGGAGGATATTCTGGTCTTTCCGAATCCAGAAGACGAGAACATGCCCCGCATAAAAACGGTGCCCGCATGCCAGGGAAGGAAGATCGTGGCCAGATACAAGGAGAAAGCCCGGAGCCAGGAGAATATCAAATCCTATCTGCTCTTATTCGTGTTCTTCACAGTAATGTTGGCCCTCCTGATACAGTTCAACCCCACAAACCTTCTCATGGGGCTGTTCGTTATAATCATCTCGATAATGGCAATATCAAACTTGAGGCTGAAAAATCAGGTTCTCGTTCCAAAGCTCCTCATTGACAACTGCGGCAAGAGCAAAGCGCCCTTCGTTGATGCCACCGGTGCTCATGCAGGCGCATTACTTGGCGATGTGAGACACGACCCGTTCCAGTCCGGCGGTCTCGGCACTCCAGCTCACGAGCGTGTTGAGCCCGGAATGATTCACAGGGCCAACAAGGGAGTGCTCTTCATTGATGAGGTGGCAACGCTGAGCCTGAAGATGCAGCAGAGCCTGCTCACAGCAATGCAGGAGAAAAAGATGTCAATTACGGGACAGAGCGAGCTCTCAAGCGGTGCCATGGTGAGGACGGAGCCCGTGCCGTGCGACTTCATTCTCGTGGCCGCCGGAAACCTCGACACTGTCGATAAAATGCACCCCGCCCTGCGCTCCCGTATAAGGGGCTACGGCTATGAGGTTTACATGAGGACAACGATGCCTGATACACTTGAAAACAGGCGCAAGCTCGTTCAGTTCGTCGCCCAGGAGGTCATCAGGGATGGGAAGATACCTCACTTCACCAAGGATGCCGTTGAGGAAATAGTCAGAGAGGCTCAGAAGAGGGCTGGAAGGAAGGGACATCTGACCCTGAGGCTCAGAGACCTCGGAGGCATTGTGAGGGCCGCGGGTGACATAGCTATAAGAGAGGGGGCAAAATACGTGACGAGGGAGCATATAATTGAGGCCACAAAAATGGCAAAGCCCCTTGAGAAGCAGCTCGCGGACTGGTACATCGAAAGAAAGAAGGAGTATCAGGTAATCAAGAGTGAGGGCAGCGAGATAGGAAGGGTTAACGGCCTCGCAGTGATAGGGGAGCAGAGCGGCATAGTCCTGCCGATTGAAGCCGTCGTCGCCCCTGCGGCGAGCAAAGAGGAGGGCAAGATAATAGTTACAGGCAAGCTCGGGGAGATAGCGAAAGAAGCTGTGCAGAACGTCTCGGCGATAATCAAGCGCTATAAGGGCGAAGATATAAGCCGCTACGACATTCACGTCCAGTTCCTCCAGACGTATGAGGGGGTTGAGGGGGACTCGGCGAGCATAAGCGTTGCAACTGCAGTTATCTCAGCCCTCGAAGAGGTGCCCATAAAGCAGGATGTTGCAATGACAGGATCCCTGAGCGTTCGCGGTGAGGTTCTGCCAATAGGCGGTGCGACGCCGAAGATAGAGGCTGCAATCGAGGCCGGTATTAAAACCGTCATAATCCCGAAGAGCAATGAGAAGGACGTGTTCCTCAGTAAGGACAAGGCGGAGAGGATAAGAATCATCCCCGTCGAGACGATTGACCAGGTTCTTGAGATAGCACTTGAAGAAAGCGAGAAGAAGAGGCATCTCATAGAGAAGATAAGAAACGCCCTGCCGCTGGGTGCGGCATGATCAGATATCCCGTATGCCCGCACATTCCAGTATTACTGAGGCAATCTCCTTGCCTTTCTCCGTATTTTCAAGCTCCTTTATTATGATTTTCCCGCTGGGGTATATGCTCGTCTCGAAGCCCTCTATAAACGCAATCAGCATCATGCCCGGTATGAACGTCCTTATCTCAACCGAACGCTTCTCAAGACAGTCCCTGACCTCCGCAAGGTCGATTTTAATCTTCTGTTCCCAGGAATATGCCTGAATCACGATGCCCTTCATTGTTACGCACGGCTTGGCTATTATCATGGTCTCACCCCGGGTGGATTTTTATGGAGGCCTATTTATATGTTGTTCCGCAGTGTTGACCTGAAGCTTTAATTATTTAATTGTTTAATTCAATTTTTAGCTAATTCTTCAACAAGCTCCACAGCCCTGGGGAGGGCTTTTCCCACCTCTTCACTCAGCTCCATCCCCAGCTCAACCTCCTTCGCAACAACGCCTATGAAGTGCAGTTCGGCATTTTTAAGGCGCTCATCCAGGGCCATCAAAAGTTTAAGCCCGTCAACGGCCCCCATGAAGTGGGCGCTCCTAATCTCGGCCTTCAGCTTCTCAAAGACCTCCTCACCGCGGAGGTGGATAATCTCACCGGGCGCGAACTCCTCACTTAAGATGGCGTCTATGATTATCAGCCTCTCCTCTCCACTGTAGCACCTCTGGAGCCTGAATATATCCGTACCGATCTCAATTACGTTGTATCCCTTTTGAGCAAGGATTCTGCCCACCTTAAGGCCAACTCCGTCATCCTTCATGAGCTCGTTGCCGAGGGCAAGGATGAGGGTTCTCATGAAATCACCCCGTTATAAGTTCGACTCCTTCCTTCTTTGCGGGCTCGAAGAAGTCATCGTCGGGAGTTGTTAGAGCAAAACCGTGTTCGATGCATGTGGCCAGGATTAGGGCGTCGTTTGGGAGGAGAGCGTAAGTTTTGATAAGTTCTTTGGCTTTGGAGAGTACCCCCTGGGAGGAACCTACGAAACCAAAGCTCTCAAGAGCTTTAAACACCAAGTCCAGCTCTGATGGAAGTCTTCTGACATTCCCCTTTATAGTTCTCGGTGCCACCCTGGAGTAGTGGCTGAGAAGCAGGTAGATCACCTCAATAAAAACCGTCTCCGTGATATAAAGTGCAAACTCTTGATCTTCAAAGGACTCAAAGAGTCCAACTGCCTTCTGATTGCCTTTGAAGTACTCCACCAGAAGAGAACTGTCAATCAATACCTCTTTCATAATATTCCCTCTTCATTTCCTTCCATGTTTTATCGGTCTTTAAGATACCTTTTAGCTTCTTCAGAGTTTCAAAAAGCTCTTCCCTGTGAGACAGGTACCACGCTTTGGCCTCGACGTCCTTCTGAATAATCTCGGCATATTTCTTGGGAACTTTCACATGGATGACAACATCAACAATTTCTTCAGACATTGTACTCCCCATATAGTACTCAACAGTCTACTATAAAAAAGTTGAGAATCAAAGCCTGACCACGTGCACCGAGCATGAGATGCAGGGGTCGTATGCCCTCACGGTCATCTCCGAGAGCAGTTTGAGCTTCTCGGGGTCATCGTTGTAGTGCTTCTCGGCCATCATCCTGACGTGGCGCTCCATTATAGCTAAGTTCATTGCCGTCGGTGTGATTATATCCGCGTAGGCGACCTTTCCGTCCCTGACCTCAATTGTGTATGCGAGAACACCCCTTGGAGCCTCCGTGAGGCTAACACCGCGACCGTCCCTTATCTCCACCTCGTCCCTCGGCCTTATCGGCCACTTCGCGAGTGTATCGTCAATTATGTCTATGGCCCTCTCTATGAAGTAGACGAGTTCGAGGGCCTGGGCGAAGTTGTTGGCAAAGCAGTTGTCATAGCGGAGCAGCTCCCTGTACTTTGCGTAAAGCTCCCTGGCCTTGCCGTAGAGCAGGTGCGCGTTGTTGACCATTCTTGAGATTGCACCGACCATGAAGGGCTTACCCCTGTAGAAGGAGTGCTTGGCGAAGCTGTGCTCCACAACGCGCTCAACGATGTGCTTTTGGTAGTCCTCAACAGGGAACTCAAAGCCATCGCTGACCTTCACATAGTCTCCAAAGATGCCGTAGACGCCGTTCCTCGGCTTAACAGCCATGTGCACCATTTCTTTGTCCTCAACCTCTTTGTACTGTTCGAGCTTTGAGAAGAGCTCCACGGTGTATTCCGCCATCGGGAGGGCCGCTTTGAGCTCTCTCTTAAGCTCTTCAAACTGGGCCTTTGTCGGGAGCTTTCCAAAACCTCCCATTATGGCGTTCTCCTGATGGATGGGCCTTGAGGCCAGATAGTCCATTATCTTGGCGCCGATATTCTTTAAGGCCATCGCGTACTCTATTTCCTTCCTGTACCTGTCGACCATGCTGAGCGGATTGGAGTAGCCGAGGTAGTCGGGGAGGACGAGGAGGTAGAGGTGAAGTGCATGGCTCTCAATCATGTCGCCTATGTAGACGAGATCCCTCAAATCCTGTATCTCCTCCCTCGGGGTGAATCCAACGGCCTTCTCGGCCGCTTCTACGGCGGTGAGCTTGTGAGCCGCTGAACAGAAGGAGCATATCCTCGGGTAAACGGCCAGAGCCTCTTCAAGCTTCTTGCCGAGCGTTATGGCCTCAAAGAACCTCGGGCCCTCTATGATGTTGAGCTTGACCTCCTTAACACCTTCGTCACCCATGACTATCTCAATTCCGCCTTTTCCCTCCACACGGGCTATGTGATCAACGGTAATGGGTATATACATCATTCTCCCTCCTCAAATATTTTCTCAACCATCTCCTCAAGCTTTGGATTGTGGGCGTTGAATATCCTCATTCTCTCAAGGATTTCCTCCTTTGTCAGGCCCTTCTCCTTAAAGGTCTTGGCCAGAGAGTCGAACCATGCAACGTCATAGCCCACAGCGCCCCTGCACCCAATGCACGCTATGTTGTAGCCAGGACATCTCGCGTCACATCCGGCAACAGTCAGGGGCCCAAGGCACGGTTCGCCCTTTTCGATGAGTATGCATGAGTTGCCCCTGAGCCTGCACTCGACACACACGGGGTAATCTATATCCTCGGGCCATGAACCGACAAGGAAAGTTCCAAGGGCATAGAGGAAGTCCTTCTTTTCAGGCGGGCAGCCGTAGAGCCTGTAGTCAACCTTGATGTACTTCTCAACGGGCTCTGCCATCCTCGGCTCGAACTTGACTTTGCCGTCACCGTAGACGGTCTTCCAGAGCTCCTCAAGCTCCCTGTCGTTGCCCCAGCTCTGCACTCCACCGTGGACGGCACATGAACCGACGGCTATTACAATCTTTGCCTTCTCCCTGATCTTCTTCACGAGCTCGACTTCCTCCTCCGTCGAAACGCTTCCCTCAATGAACGCTATATCAACTTCCCTATCCTCGTCGCTGTCGCGTTCAACCATGAACCAGCACTCAATGCTGGCCTTATCGAGGAGCTGGATTATTTCATCCATCATCGCGAACTGAAGCTGACAGCCATAGCATGATGTGAGAGCGTAAAATCCAACCCTAACCTTTCCGTTCTCCATCTCTACCACCTCAGTCCAACAACCCCGGTGTTGATACTATGTCGAAGTATGTAAACACGGGTCCGTCCTTACATATATACTTCCATGAGGTGCTCGTTCCAACGTTGCAGTGTCCGCACTTTCCAATACCGCACTTCATCTTTCTCTCCAGCGTAACGAAGATGTTCTCCGGCCTGTATCCGTAGTTGATTAGCGACTCAAAGACAGCCTTGTACATTCTCGGCGGACCGCAGATTGCAACTGCTGTTCTCTTGGGGTTGGTGTTTGCCTCTATGATGAAGTTCTGGGGTCTGCCGTGGAGGCCCGGCCATTCCTTATCACGCGTAACGCTCTGGATTATCCTGACGTTCTCGGCCTCGGCCATATCCTTCATCGCCTCCAGCTCCTTGTAGAAGAGCAGATCCTTGCCGTAGCGGGCTGTGTTGATGAATGTTATGTTGCCGAACTTCCAGCGGTTGTCCATGGCGTATAGGAAGACGCTCCTCAATGGTGCGGTTCCGAGACCTGCAGCTATGAGGAGCAGATCCATGCCCTCCCACTCGTCGACGGGGAATCCGTTTCCATATGGCCCCCTAACAAGGACGGTGTCACCTGGCTTGAGCCTGTGGATTACCGTGGTCACCCTTCCGGCCTTTCTTATGCAGAGCTCGAAAAAGCCCTTTCTCATGGCGGATGAGCATATGCTTATCGGAACCTCTCCGACGCCCGGAATCGTCAGCTGAACGAACTGACCCGGTTTAAACGTCCAGCTCTCCGCTATCTCCGGATCCTCAAATCTGAAGAGGAAGAGCTTTTCTTTCTCGGTGAGGGAGTAGACCCTCAGAACCTTTACCCTTTCGAGGGCATACGGATTGTCCCCCTTCATAAATCCTCCCCCCTTATTTCACTCGCATACGCAAATCCCCTCTTCGGAATTTCCTCACTGATCTCAGGCGGGCACTTTGGCTCCTCGCTGGTTCCGAGTATCCTCCTCAGGTTCTCCACAAAGCTTATACCAGCGGGACAGAAGTATGTACACCTTCCACATCCCACACAGAAGCTCAGGCCGAGTGCCTCATTGTAGGAGTTCTTGCACAGGTAGCGGTTCATGAAGCGGCTCTTCTTGGTGGGTCTGAAGTTGTGGTTTCCGGCAACCAGGCCGTGACTCCTCAGCTGGCAGGAGTCCCATCTCCTCTCCCTGTATCCGGTATCACCATCGAGGCTCGGGATGTCCTGAACCTCATAACATCTGCATGTGGGGCATGTGGTGTTACAGTTGCCGCAGGCCAGGCAGAGGGCGCTCTGCTCGTCCCACATCGGGTGTTCCATTTCGAGCTCAAGCAGATATCTCAGATTTCCCCAGTCCTCATGGTACTTGAAGGCCCTCGCACGCTCGTTTTCAAATGCTCTGAAGGCACAGATATCGTCGGATGTGACCTCCTCAAAGAGCTTTATGTTCTTATCAACAATCCTGTGGCCTGTTGGGGTGCCCACTCTAACGAGCCAGCCATCCGGGAGCTCGTGCAGGAAGAGGTCAAACCCATCGTCGGCAAAATCCGTCTCCCTGAGGTTGCAGAAACAGTATTCGTCCGGCATACAGCTGATTCCAATGATGATTCCCTTCTCCCTTCTCACCCTGTAGTACTTGTCAGGGAACTCATCCAAATAGACGGTATCGAGTATCTTCAGCCCGAAGATGTCACATGCATGGAGCCCAAAGAGCACAAACGGCTCAACGTTTTCAATCGTTTCTCTGTACTCGGCCTTTGAGATGCTGAACTCAAAGAGCTTCTCCCTCGGAAGGAAGAAGAACTTCTTCGGCGGCATTATGGTCCTGTTGTAATGGAACTCAACCTTTTTGACGTCATCAACTTCCCTGAAGTCATAGAACTTTTCGGAAATTTTAACAGGAGCATAAAGGCTTCCCCAGTCCTTCAGGCGTTCAAGGAACGCATAAGTGTTCTCCTTCGGGAGCTTAACATACCTCACCTTTATCACCTCTCAATGTTCAGGAATATGCACATGCTCATGTTTATTCATTCTCAAAGTTGGGTTGTCCCGAGGAATAAAAAGCCTTTCTAAATCCTTAGTTTATCAACCAATGGTTAAGGATGCGCCGTTTTTGAAAAAGCTGTGTTATAGATATTCATGAAAATAATCCAACTTCCCACAGTTAGCCAGCTTTCTCCACGCATCATCAGGGATGGCCATTAAGGGTCATCGGGGCACATGTATCGAAAATCCATCTGCTGATGCGGCGGTGAAGGGAGTACTATCAAAGCTCATCCCGGCAGTATTCGAATATCAACATCAAGCTTTTAAATTCAGGAGACGAGATTATTCCCCGGTGGGTTATGTGAGGAAGACAATTGGATCTGCCATTATCCTCCTGCTGATTCTGTTTGTCCAATCTGTTTTCGCCCAGCCTGAATGGGACTGGACGTATAAAGATCAGTGCATCGTTTTTTCAATGGCTTTCAATCATAAAGGCGATCTGGCTGTCGGCTTTGGCTACGATGCAATCCTCCTGAAGCCCAGCGGCACGAGGGTGTTTAAGGTTCCAACGAGGGATTTTGCATACTCCATAGCGGTGAGCGACAACGATTACACCGTGGTGGGAACTAGGGGATTTTTTGTCCAGCTTTTTGATCCCTCAGGGAAGCTTGTCTACGAGTATAAAACTGGAAATCAGGTGTGGGCCGTTGACATAAGCCGGGATGGGAGGATGTTTGTTGCGGGCAGCCAGGATGGATGGATTTACTACTTCAGGGACAGGAAGCTCCTCTGGAAAAAAGATACAGGCGCCCCCATATGGGGAGTTCAGCTGTATAATGGAACTATAGTTACGGGAAACAACGGTGGAATGATCACGGTTTTCGATGCCTCCGGGAGAATCCTCTGGAGCAAAAATCTCGGGGGGAGGGTATGGAGGATTAAAGCGGCTGACGACAGAATCGCAGCCCTCACGGTGAGAGGGGAGTCCTCAATAACGAGCACGCTTTATATGTTCACGCTGAACGGCACCGAGCTCTGGCACAAGGAGTTCAGCGATTATGTGAGGGATATGGATTTTGACGGTAAAAGGGTCGTGGTAGGCGGGGACATCGGAGAGATAGACGCCTTTGATGTGAACGGGAGTGAGATATATTCCGTTCCCAACTTTGAGGTCGTGTGGGACATCTCCCTCGGAGGAGGTTACACCCTGGCGGGCGGAGGAAAAGATGCCTTCTTCATAGCTCCGGGAGGGGATGTGGAATGGATTTACGAGACCAACGAAACCATTGAACACGTTGCCATGAGCGAAGACGGCCGCTATCTGGCTGTTTCCCACAAGGTTTTCTCGAAGGTTGTATGTGAGGGAACAATAGACTTTCTGGACAGAGAAAAGGGCCAGAAGGGGAAAACACAACACCCATACTGACGAAATCCTCACCATCCGAAACAGCTCCCGCAGCTTCCCGTAGCAGGAACGGAGAGGGAGGGAGAGTAATAACCGGAGTTCTGGTGCTCATTCTTGCCGCTCTCATAGGGATCGCATGGAAGGAGATGAGAGAGTGATAAAGGCTTTAAACCTGACAAAACGCTACGGCGACCTGATTGCCGTTGACCACATAAGCTTTGAGGTGAAGAAGGGAGAAATTTTCGGATTTCTGGGGCCGAACGGGGCGGGAAAAACCACCACCGTAAGGATGCTCTCAACGCTGACAAGGATAACGGAAGGGGAAGCCTATGTGAACGGCTACGATGTTAAAAGGGAGCGGTTGAAGGTTAAGGAGAGCATAGGGGTTGTCCAGGACGTTTCAAACCTCTACGATGAGCTCACGGTTGAGGAGAACCTCAAGTTTCTGGCCGAACTCTACGGCGCGCCCGGGGAGAACGTGGAGCGCCTCATAAAGGAGTTCAACCTGCCGAGAAAGCAGAAGTTCGGAAAGCTCAGCTCGGGGTATAAAAGGAGGGTCGCCATCTCCGCGGCGCTCATTCACGAGCCCCCCATAATCTTTATGGACGAGCCAACGGTTGCCCTCGATGTGCACTCTGCAAAGCTCGTTAGGGAAATGATCCTCTCCCTCAACAAGGAAGGGAGAACGATATTCCTGACCACCCACAACATGCTTGAGGCTGAGAAGCTTCCGCACAGGATAGCCATAATAAACAGGGGAAAGATAGTGGCGATGGGGAGGAGAAATGAGGTGCGCTCCCTCCTCGGAAGTGAAATCAGGGTGAGGTTTAGGGTCGAACCCCTGAGCAACAAGCTCCTGAAGGCGCTGGAGGAGTACAGCCCTTCCTTCGATGAGGATTTAATCGTGATTGAAACGGGGGATGTGGACGGATTTCTGGAGGAGCTCCATGAACTGAAGGGGGAGCTCGGCTTTAAAATTCTCCACATGGAAACGCAGCTGCCCAGCATCGAGGAGGTCTTCCTTGAGCTCACGGATGAAAGCGAGGAACCCCGGACATGTGCGGTATCGTGCGGGGGGTGCCCGATATGAAAATCCTCGCGATAGTGAGGAAGGAGCTCAAGGAGTACATGCTGAAACCGGGCTCGATAAGCTGGGGGTTGATATTCCCCCTCGTGTTCACGCTCTCATTCATAGTGCGCTTTGGAGACGTCGACCACCTCGCACCCGGGCTCGTGAGCATATCGGCCCTCTTTGCCACAACTTCGTTTGTGGCATCCTCACTGATCTTCGAGCGCCGGCTGAAGACATTCGAGCGCCTCCTCCTGGCCCCCCTCAGGTACGGGGAGATTGTGCTGGCCAAGGTTCTCGTTGGCGCGCTCTTCGGGGTTATGGTTAGCATCATAACCCTTCTGACAGTGGCCGGCTTCCTGCGCTACGGCATCTCGCACCCAGTGTTAACTCTAATCGTGATCGCGGTGGCCAACTTCACATTTTCCGCCTTCGGTGTATATCTCTGCCTGGCGATCAAAAACCCCATAAACATCATGAGCTATCTGAACCTCCTACGGCTGCCCATGATATTCACCGGCGGCGCTATAGCTCCGCTCTCGCTGTACCCCACATGGTTTCTGACCGTGGGGCTTGTAACACCCCTGACGTACTCCGTGGAATGCCTCCGCTTCTCAATTCTGGATTACTACGACATAATCCCCTTCGAGTACTCCATGCTCCTGCTCTCCATAATGGGGATGCTGTTTTTTGTCCTGAGCATCAGAACTCTCAAAAAGCTGTATTAATTCAGATGCCGCCGGAATTCCGCAGAAAAGCTTCAATCAGCCTTTCGTTTTCCTCCCTTCTTCTCACGCTGAAGCGCACGTATTCAGGGAGCCCGAAAGAGGAGCAGTCTCTAACCGCTATTCCTCTCTTCTTAAAAAATTCAACTGCCCTTTTTGCATCCCCGACGTTTTTTATAAAGAAGTTCGCATCGCTTTTGACATTGAGGGCTTTTTCAATGCGTTCCTTCTCCTTCCAGATTAAAGGCATGGTTTTCTTTAAATGGCTGAACCCGTCCTTAATAACGAACTCCAGAAATGCATAGCCTAAAGAGCCGATGCTCCAGGGCATTCTGACGCTCCTAAAAGCCTCGCTGAAGCCGATGACGTAGCCGACACGTATTCCGGGCACTCCGTAGCTCTTCGTGAACGTCCTCAGCTTTACGAGGTTTTCTCCTTCCGGACTTTTTGCATCTCTGACGAAGTCAATGAACGCCTCATCCAGGACGAGCAGCGAATCCGTGTCCTCAACGGCATCTAAAAGGGGTTTAAGCTCCTTCGGGGGGTAAAATTTGCCATCGGGATTGTTCGGGTTGCAGAAGAAAACTATGCTCTCCCTCTCCACGAGCCCGGCAAGCTTTTCGGGATCGTTCGGGCCCCTTACGATGGGGACATTGAAGATTCGCGCAACCCTTTCGTACTCCCCGTAGGTGTGCCCTGGAATTATCACCCTGCGCTTTTCCCTCATAGCGAGGATGCCGACCAGATACAGAGCCTCGGTTATTCCCGCCGTGACTGTTATGCTTCCGCCGATTAAGTTCGAGAGTTCTTCCTCAAGCTTTTCCCAGTAGAGGTAGCGTCTGCTTAAGGTTTTAGCGCGTTCAAACATCTCATCTATCCATTCCGGAAGGTAGGGGTTCAGCGAGGCGGAAAAGTCAAGCAGTCCCTCTTCCCTCGCACCGCCGTGGTGGGCTTTGAATTTAACCGGTTTTAGCATTACATTTCCTCCAGCAAGATGATTATGGCGTTCTTTAATTCGGGAAGCTGCTTTTTAACAATCACCCAAATTATACTCAAATCAACGCCAAAATAATGATGGATAACTACATTTCTTAATCCAATCACGCGTTTCCATGGAATTTCAGGATGTTGCATCCGTATACTTTCGGGAATATGCTTGGCAGCTTCTCCAATTATCTCTAAATTTCTCAGAACGGCATCAATGGTTTTTCTGTCTTTTGTAAATGTTTCGAAATCATATCCTTCTGTATATTCCTCAATTCGTCCAATACTTTCCAGTATGTCTTGAAGGAAAAGCCGGTAGTCCCTCTTAGACATAAACAATGTCCCTCCTGATTTGTTCCCACAACCTTTTTCGGCTTAATGCGGCATTTTTAGTGATCAAATCAACCCTAATTCCAAGGATTTTCTCGAGATACTCTTTTAAGTCCACAATCTCCCAACCAATTGGTCTCTCAAACTCAACGAGGATGTCCACATCGCTAAGCTCATCAGCTTCTCCTCTCGCATATGAGCCAAAGATTGCAATCTTTTTCACACCAAATCTTTTATGCAGTTCGTCTTTGTGCCTGCGCAGGATTTCTTCAATCTCCTCAAGGGACTTCATCACTACCCCCATCCGTTATTGCACAAAAAGTGATTTAACGATTTCGGAGACAAATACAAAAGCTATCCACTCTCCAACGACGATCCAATAAACTCTTAATGCCCTCCCAATGTCTTCCAATGCCGGTTCTTTTCCCTCAAATCTGTAAACGCCTTTTTTCTCAAGCCAGACCCCCAAAACGGCGCTCATGGCTGCTATCGGCTTATCGGAGTTGAGCTTGAACCTCGCTTTTCTCCAGTATTGTATGACTTTCCCTGGATTGAAGGGCAGAAACAGCAGGACGGTAATTCTTGAGGGGATGAGGTTGAGCAAATCGTCCAGACGGGCGGCAAACTTGCCGAAGTAGAGATAGCGTTCATTTTTGTAGCCAATCATTGCATCAAGAGTATTTACCGCCCTGTAGATGAGGGCACCGCTCAGCCCGAAGAGGAGGTAGTAGAGGAGAGGGGCAACCACGCTGTCCGTTATGTTTTCCGCCAAGCTTTCAATCGCCGCCGAGTTGAGATGAGCCCTGTCCAGCTTTGATACGTCCCTGCTAACAATCCACCCCACATACTTCCGCTGCTCCTCGATGTCCTTCCGTATTGTGTTTTTCACATGCCGGGCGAGGCTTTTGATGGCAAATGAGCTCTTTAACAGATAAACGCTCAAAGCAAAACCAGCCCATCTTGGCAAAAATTCCGGGAGCTTTGATAGGGCAAGGGCAAAGGCAATCACAGACAGGGAAGCAAAAGCTCCTGCGGCAAAGTCTGAAGCTGGGCTCCTCCTTTTGCAATGTCTATCAAAAAAGCTTATCAGCCTGCCGAACCACACCGTGGGATGAAGCAAAAGGGGAGGCTCACCCAGGGTTAAGTCCCAGATGATGGCGGGTATGAATATCCACATGTATCCCATGTCCCATCTCTGGATATTTTGTCCTTTTAACTTTTGGGTTTTTCACCATGTAATCACGGGAGCTTTTTGAGGACAAGAATTTTAAGTTTGTCAATCTTCCATTTCCCGCATTTTTCACCAAAAATTCTCAGGGACGAGATTTATAATGTCCTTCACAGTTCCAAAGTCCTCATCAAGGGTCGCAAGCTTGTCGCAGTTATATTCCAGAGCTGTGGCAAGGATTCGGGCGTCGTGAGGCATTAGACCAAATTCTTTAACATAGTATGCAACTTTCGTCCAGTTTGAGGAGTCTGGTATAATTACAACGTTCTGAGCGCTGATAAACCCAAGCGTTCCACTCGGATACTTAACCGCCGTCTTTCTGAACTCCCAACTGTTTTTGAGCTTCTTCTTTATCTTCCATGGAGAGCCAGCGTCTCTCTTAAGAAGTGCAAACCAAACTTCATCGATCACGGTTTCAGAAGTTATCCGAGGCTCTTCTAATTTAAAGACCCGGGCGGCATATTCCGTTAGTTCCGTTACTACCAGTGCGTTGTACAGGACGCTTGAGTCTATGAAGATCAATCCTCATACACCTCAAGCTTCGCCTTAAAAAAATCCTCGGCCTTACCCTTTCCGAACATTCCTATACGGGCGGTTTTTTTGGCCTCTTCTACCATTCTCAGGAACTCCTCTTCAGCTTGCAACTCACGTAACAGCCTCTCTTTAAGGACTGAGGGGGATTTCTCAGCAACGTTCTCCACCATCCTCACCAATGATTCTTGGGAGTACCTGACTAAAAAAGTTTCTCACAACTCACTCTATTTGTTCTCGTCCTCTTAGAGGATCTTTCTTTTTCAGCATCAAATCCTCAAGGTTAAACACCGGTTCCAAAATAACATCTTTCAGGTATCTTCAATCAGCATTGATTCATCCTTCTCTCCGGCAAAAAAGTAAGACCGGGCTTGTTCTTAAGGGACTCCCTAACGAGCGCTGTTTTATTTTTCAAGCTTCTCAAGCTCAGCCCTCCTGTTGTGGAACATATTACTCTTTCAGGCATATTACTCATTTGGTAATATCCACGCTTTTCCTTATGACCCTATACTCTTCCAGCATCTCATCATTTGGCTCTCTCAAGCCCCTGCGCACGTACCAAGCTGGATGCCTCAGATAGACGGCGTCTAAGCCGAGCTTTTTCAGGGCTTTTTCCGCTGTCCTTCCAAGGGCAAAGACCGCTTTTGGTCTTAAAATTTCAAGCTCCCTCTCAAGGAGGGAAAGCTCCCGCTTATCAAATCCCCTGAGCCTATTTTCCGGGGGATTGCATTTTACAACATTCGTGATATACACAAAATCCGGGTTGATGCCGAGGGAAAAGAGTGCCCTCCTGAGCAGCATTCCCGAGGCGTCGCGGTAGAAGCAGATGCCCGTTAAGCCGCATCCCCTCCTTCCAGGAGCCTCTCCCGCCAGAGCCACCCTTGAGCCGACCCAGCCGTTTGCAAAGGGCAAACCTTCAAAACGCTTAACCTCAAGCTGGTATTCGTAGTATTCCCTGCGGCAATACTTTAGGGGGTTCTCAAGCAGCTCCTCATAGAGCTCCACAAGTTTGAGTGCCTTTTGCTCATCCTCCTTGCTCTTAATTAAAAAGCGCTCCTCTGGATTGTAGATGGTTCCTGCATAAATCCCATATGTCCTTTCATCCAGGGATAGCAGATCCATCCAGTCCCTCAAAAATAGCGGCATGATTTTGTAGTTCCTCGGGTTGATGTAAATGTCGCCGATTTTTTCCAGGCTTTCAAACTTCAGCAGCATAAGGGATAAAACGTCCGGTGCGTTTATAATTATGGTGGTGTTATCTGATACTTGTGGATAACTACAGTGTGCTTTGATAATTGTGTCGTTTTATCCTTCTGCCTACCTAAAAGCAGGAGCTAAGGTTAAAAGGCAGATGTGAAGAGTTTAAAACAGGTGGAAACCATGGAAACGAAAAAGTGTCCCTTTTGCGGGGGAACCATGGTAAAGGGGAAGAGCCTGCAGGAAGGACATGCGGTATATTTCTGGAAAGCTCCATGGAAGAAAGGCTTGAAAGCGGCATTCACGGGCACGGTTAGGGCATATCCATGGCTCTGTCTCGGCTGCGGGGCGGTGATTCCATACGTTGATGAGGCCGGCCTTCAAAGGATAAGGGAGGAGTATGAGCAGGCGAAACTGGAGGGAGGCTTTTGAAGGGAATTGCTTTCTTTTCAGGGGGCAAGGACGGGCTTTATGCCACGTATCTAGCCGAAAAGCAGGGGATCAAAATACCATATCTCCTGGCGCTGAAAACCACCATGGGGATTTCACCGCACTATGAAAACTTAAGCGAGCTCAAAAAGCTCGCCGATGCGATGAGAAAAGAGCTCCTCACCTTTGACATGAGGGAGGGAAGCGAGGCTTTGGCGGAGTTCATAGGCTCCCTCGATGTCGATTTCATTGTAGCTGGTGATGTGCTCCTTGAGGAGCACCTCAGGTGGGTGGAGCGGCTTGCTGAAAGAGCTGGCGTTGGGGCCTTGGAGCCGCTGTGGGGTCAAAACACGCCCGAGCTGGCCAGAGAGATGCTCGATACAGGCTTTGAGTATGCGATAATCTCCGTAAATAGGGAAAAGCTCTCAAAGGAGTGGCTCGGCTACACATTCTCCTCCCCAGAAGACCTGAAGGGCTTCCTGGAGGCAAACCCCGGAGCAGACCCCATCGGAGAATTTGGAGAGTTCCACACGGCTGTTTTGAAATGCCCGCTGTTTGAAGGGAGCTTTAGGCTAGAGGCGTTAAACGTTGAGGAGAGCGGGAGATACTGGTGGCTGAAATTCAGGCTGGTGAAATCATGAAGGGGGAATTTATTCAAAAGCTCGAATCGAGGGGCATAACCCTCGATGCAATGATCGATACCGCCCTGGAGCTCTACATCGGGGATGAGGGGGAAAAAGTCAGGGCACGGCTTGAGAGGGTTATGCTCCACTATTTAAACGACATCAACGTCAGGGCTTTGCTCACGGCCGCCCTGCTCCTGGAGGAGGGCTTTAAAGTGGAAGGAGACCCCGTAAACCTCGTGGCGGATGAGCTCATAGGGATTGACATAGCAGAGTACATCGGCGGTAAGATGGCGCTCTTCAACTTCTTCCGCTACGACACCAGAAAGCCGGGGATTTTGAAAGACCTGCCGCCGTTTTTGGATGATGCCGTCGGTGGGTTCATAGCCGGCTGTATGACGAGGTTATTCGAGCCTCCTCTGCCACCGGAGGAAGAGGAAAAGGAAAATCATGAAGATCGTGATGTAATAGCTGAGGGCGAAGGGGAGCACACCGACTAAGCCGAGGGTATACAAAACCGCCAGGATCAGGACCAGCACGAGCAGCATCCGGTAGTGTTCCTTTTTCATGGTTGGCAGTTTGGAGGGAGTCTTTTTAAGCCTTGCCTGTGTTGGATTAATTGGCCGGGTGGGAGATATGAAGAACCTCATACCCTTCATGACAAGGATTCCGCTCAAAGGAGATTTTGAAAAGGCACGACGTGAGATATGGGCTTTTCCCCTTTTAGCGCCTGTAACATCGGCCTTACCTGCATTAATCCTGTATCTTGGCGTCCCCCTGAGAAACGTGCTCGCCCTTCTGCTCCTGTATTTTACCATAGGTCTGCTCCACCTTGATGGCCTAGCGGACTGGGCCGACGGGGTGATGGTCAAAGGCGACCGCGAAAGGAAGATTAGGGCAATGAAGGACTTAAACACCGGCATAGCGGGAGTTTTTGCGGTTGTGATGGTTCTCCTCCTCCAGAGCTATTCCCTTCAGCTCCTCCCGTTCTATGCAATCTTTCTGGCGGAGCTCAATTCCAGGTACGCAATGCTCCTCGCTCTGGCAACAAAAAAGCCCCTGGGGAATGGCCTCGGCTCCTACTTTATGGAGGGGATGGATAAAAAACAGCTCCTCATTGGGAGCCTGCTCTATCTGGCCCTCCTGCTTCCCGCCGTGGTTTACAGCCCAAAAAGCATCTTTTCGGTTTTGGGGCTTTTGGCCGGCGCCTATGTAATCAGGTTAAGCCTCGAAAACTTCGGGGGATTGAACGGTGACTGCATTGGGGCAACGGCTGAAATTACAAGGGCGGGGACGCTTTTGATTCTGGCCCTGAGCCACCATCATTTTTGATGTGAAAATTGTGGCTTCCGGACCAATCAGGGAAAAGATTTAAATAAGTTACTCACAAGTAATTTACTGGTGAGTATATAATGTTCATAGACAGGAAAGAAGAGCTCAAACTTCTTGAGGAGAGACTGAATGGCGGGAGGGCCGAGTTCATAGTGGTCTACGGAAGGAGGAGGATAGGCAAAACAGCCCTTCTCCTTGAGTTTCTCAAAAGAAACGGCGGGATATACCTCCTGGCGAGGGAGACGAGCACACATGAAAACCTGAAGAGATTCTCCAAAAAGGTCGCCTCCTATTTTAACGACCCTTTTCTGGCAAAAAACCCATTTCAGAGCTGGGATGCATTCTTTGAATACATCTCGGAGAGATCAAAAAGTGAGAGACTGATAATCGTCATCGACGAGTTTCCCTATCTCGTTAAAGGCTCCCCCGAGCTCCCATCAATCCTTCAGGAGTACTGGGACCTCAGGCTGAAGAACACCAAAATCTATCTTGTAATATGCGGCTCAAGCATTTCAATGATGGAAAAGCTTCTCGGCTACAGAAGCCCGATTTATGGAAGGAGAACAGCACAGATGAAACTCAAACCACTCGGATTCTTCGATGCCAGGGCATTTTTCCCCAACTATTCAATGGAGGAGCTTGTAATGGCCTACGGCATCCTCGGAGGGACGCCCGCCTACCTCATTGAGTTCGACGATTCAAAGGGTATAGCTGAAAACCTTAGGGAGTATTTCCGTCCGGATTCCTTCCTCTACGGTGATGCCCTCTTTGTGCTGAGGGAAGAGCTTGAGGAACCGAGGAACTACTTTGCAATAATGGAGGCTATAGCAAAGGGCAGCACCACGCTCGGAGAGATAATGAACGAGACAGGACTTGAGAGGGCCACAGTCGGGAAGTACCTCTCCGTGCTTATAAGTCTCGGCCTCGTTAGGAGGGAGGTTCCAGTTACCGCGAGCAGGAAGAGCAGAAAGGGACATTATCGCATAAGGGACAACTACTTCACCTTCTGGTTCCGCTATGTCTATCCAAACGCCGACATGGTGGAGATGGGGATGGGAAACGAGCTCGTTGAAGCTGTGATGGATGATTTGAACTCCTATCTGGGCTTTGTTTTTGAGGACATAGTGCATGAGTTTCTTGTGGAGCTCAACCGTTCCGGGAAACTGCCGTTTAAATTCACCAGAATCGGCAGGTGGTGGCGTAAGGGTGAGGAGATTGATCTGGTGGCTTTGAACAAGCGGGAGAGAAAGGCCTTATTCATCGAGGTTAAGTGGAAGGGGCTGGAGGAGGGAGAAGCGCGGAGAATTCTTAAGGATTTAAAAAGAAAAGCGGAGCTCGTTGGTCTGGAAGGCTGGGAAAAAAGCTATGGGCTCGTTGCCAGGCATGTTGAAGGGAAGGAACGGCTGCGGGAAAACTGTCTCCTGTGGGAGCTTAGCGATTTAGAGGTTTTGATGATAGAAAAGACGTGATGACAATGATAATCATCTTAGCTGGTGGGAAATCAAGCAGAATGGGAAAGGAAAAGCCTGTATTGAAAATAGCGGGCAAGGAAATGCTCCTCCGGGTCTATGAGCAGGCAGAAAAAGTTGATGAGGTTTTAATTGCACTGAGCAAAAACACGCCTAAAACCAGGGAGTTCTGCCTTAAGGAGAGAGTGCCCTTTATGGAAACAAGCGGTAGGGGCTATGTGCACGACATCCGGGAGCTTTTGAGGGAGTTCGGACCTTTTATCAGCGTTTCGGTGGATCTGCCCTTCATCAAAGCCAGCGACTTTGCCATTATGATGGAGGAGTTCAAAAGGAGAGAGGTGAGCCTGACCGGCGTCCTGCCCCTGAGCGTTGTGCCGGAAGATTTAAAGCCCGTCGTTTACAGGGGATATGCAATTGTCGGGCTAAACGCCGTCGCTGAGGATGGGGAGGAGTTCTTCGAGCTCAGCAATCCTCTGCTGGCATTGAATGTTAATACTCCCGAAGACCTGGAAAAGGCTGAAAGAGTTGCATCACTGCTCCTTTCTTCCAAGGAGAAGCGCCAGAAGTAGGACAGCCGCAGCTAACATCATCATCTGGAGAGCAAGCTGCATGTCCGGTAATGATAGGCTTTCTGGGAATACATGGAGGCCAACCATATATTTCCCTGGAGGAACGCTTTCCAGGTAGCCACTATCGCATTCGTGGATTGTGGTGTTATACCTCGAAAGGGCATCTTTAACGAGATATCTTTTATCCTCGGGTATTCCTTTCAGCAGCTCCTCTGTTTTATTTATGACCTGAAGCTCTTTTTCGGTGGGGTTTCTGGGACAGCTGTAGCCATAGCTATCAAGACTGCATTTCTTGGAGAGCAGAAATCTCCGGGGATTTTCATCCACGAACCTCATGCGAAGCCATCTGCCCCTGAGTGAGTGCCCGGTTTCCAGAACTTCCGAAGAGTTTATGAGTTCGAGAATAGCCTCCACTTCCCCGGGGCTTTTAACGTAGCATGAGATGTCAACGCTCCTGTTCAGATCTCTGTAAAAGGTTCGGTTAAAGGACTTCTCGGGCATTTTTGTTATGTATGCGATGGTTTTCTCATATGAACTTAAGTCCCTTTCATACATGGCAAACTGATATGCCGGAATCATCAGGAGGAGGAAGGATATTAAAAATGCCGCCCTTATCTTTCTGTTTTTCTCAGGAACCATGAGAGCCATCAAAATGGTTTCGACGAGCAGGATAACCGCCAAATCCGGCGATAAATCCGGATATTTCACGTCGTATTGAGGATTTATGAGTTCAATTTGATAAAATTCGAGCCCTTCATGGGCATGCATGAAATTTTTCGCCCGCTCTATTCTCTCCATATCCTCTCCCCGCTCTCTAAATCTGTCCAGCAGATAACCCCTAATTGGCTCCGGGAAGCTGTAGTTCGTTAGAAGGAAGTCGAGATCCCTGTACTCCCTCTCAATCCTCTGAGGATTCCAGTAATCATCGGTGGGGAGCCTCATCACATCGGAGTAATCGGCGAGCTCCAGTATCCTCCTGAGAACATCCCGCTTCATGAGGACATCGGCATATATTCCCCCGGAGGTTATCACGACCGAATTGTTCCGTATAAATGAGGCAAATTTCCCGGCGTTTTCTCTGTCCTCGAAGAGAACCAGAACCCTTGAGGCATTCGTGAAATACCTAACGTAGAAAAGGTCAGGGGTTTCATTTGAAAATGTCAGGGGAGAAATGTATTCGGAGGGGTGCTAAAGGATTGCAATTCAGAATAGACATGGGATGCCGCAAGCGAAAGGACGAGCATGAGTATTGCGGTGGATACAATCGCAGCCTCCCTTCTCATGTACCTGTATAGGAGGTTTAGATTTAAAAATCTTCCCACTTAGGTTAGTGTGCTTTGTGCTGACGTCACTGAATTGATGGTATACCTTTATCCCCTCAGCCGGGATTTCCTCCTCCTTGCAACTCTAACTTCGCTCGTTCCCGCCGACACGAGCTCATACAAAAGGGCTCTCTCCTTCCCCGGAGCGGGTCTCAAAATCCTCCCGAGCCTCTGCACGAACTCCCTTGAGGAGCCGGTGCCGCTTATTATAACCCCAACACTCGCATCCGGGACATCTATGCCCTCATCAAGAACCTGACTGCTGACTATCGCCTTATATTTGCCTTCTCTAAATTTCTTCAGTATTTCTCTCCTCTCGGCCTTTTCTGTCCTGTGGGTTATTGCAGGAATCAGGAAACGCCTCGATATCCTGTATACAAGGTCATTGTGCCTCGTGAAGATGATTATCTTCTCACCTCCGTGCTTTTCAAGGATTTCCCTCAGCTTCTCAATCTTTTTCCCTGAGCTGAAGGCTATTCTCCTCGCCTCCTCAAGTGCCCGCAGCGCTTTGAACGCTTCCTCGTCGCTTCCAGTTCTCATGACTATCCGCTGGAAGTCCTCAATGTTCCGAAATCTTATGTTTCTGCTCTCAACGTAGCGCTTGAACCTTTCATAATGCTTTCTATAGAGTTCCCTTTCCTCCCCGCCAAGGGGGACGTGAATCCTCACCACCTCATAGGGCGCGAGGTAATCCCCCACGAGCTCATCGGGACTTTTTTCGTAAATTATTCCGCCAATCAGCTCGGGCAGAAGTTCATGAAGCTCATCCGCCCTCTCGGGGAACGCCGTGAGACCAAGGCGGTATGGGGCGGCGCTCATCTGGGCGATGTTCCTGTAGGCCTCGCTGGGCAGGTGGTGGCACTCGTCAAACACAATGAGGAGAAACTTATCCCCCAGAGCTTCGGCGTTTATGTATGCCGAGTCATATGTCGTAACGGTAACAGGCCTGAGATCCTTTTTCTTCCCTGAGAACTCCCCAACATCGCCGAAAATCGAAAGCTTCTCCTTCCACTGTTCGAGGAGTGCGAGGGTTGGGACGACGATGAGCGTTGAAACCGAAAGCCTTCTTATTATCTCCATGGCGACTATCGTCTTTCCGGCTCCTGTTGGCAGGACAACAACGCCCCGCTTGAACCTCATAAACCTCTCCACAGCTTCCTCCTGATAATCCCTGAGCTCAAAGTCGAACTCAACATCATAAACCGGGGAGGGGATGGCATTATCGAGCACGTGATCCTCAAACTCAATTCCCTCCTGCCTGAGAAACTCCACAATGTCCCTGTATTTGTATGCAAGGGCTCTATACACTTTAACCCGCTCATCCCACCTCGCAAAGGGCACATGGACGCTGCCCTTTATTACGACCGTTCCCCTCCGGTAAAAAAGCTTTACTCTCATGCTGTTTAGCTCACCAGCAACTCATTTAAACTTTACCCGCCAAGAATAATCATGCTTCCAAGGGAACTCCTCGATGCCCGGAGATTCAGGGGAAAGGTTTATCTGAAATTTGCCGGGGAAGAGCACCTGAAACTGGCCAAGGCGGTTATAACAACATTTAATTCCTCCATCGGGCAGAGCCATGGAGAGCTTCTGGAGAAGATAAGGCACATGGAGAAGGCAGACAACTACAGGAAGGTCAGGGGATTTGCGAGGATACTCGAAAGACAGAGTAAATTTGAGATGCCGACGAAACTCAATCCCGTGGAGGTCAGGAGGTTTCTCTTTGAGAGGGGCTACGTTACGAATGATTTCGAGAGATTGAAAGTCCTGCAGGAAGCATCGAAGCACTTTGGCGTCCCTCCCGCCGAAATAGAGAAGGCGATGTTTGCGGACAGGGATGAAGAAATGATTCTCACCAAAGTTCCGCCGCTGACGCCGGAGGAGCTCGTGAGGAGGTATAACCTATCGCTCCTCCAGACGCTGATGTTCTCCGCCCTCAGGATCACATTTAAAGTTTCCTCCAATTATCAGGCGATATTCAGGAAAATAAAGCTTCTCGGGCTCATGTATCAGATTCAGGATGACACGGTTGAAATAACGGGGCCTGCATCAATACTCAAGCTAACCCGAAAGTACGGGACTTCAATCGCAAAGCTTATTCCGGAGATAGTTATGGCCGATGAATGGCAGATAAGGGCCGAGATACTCGATGAGCGTTCAAAGAGGATACACATCTTCGAGCTCTCCAGCGGCAATGATGCTATGCTGCCGAAAGTCGGGGAGAAGGTTGAATACGACTCCTCACTTGAGAGGCAGTTTGCGGCAAAAATAAGGTTCATCCTCGGGGCGGAGGTGGTTAGAGAGCCCGGCGTTCTGAAAGCCGGCAGATATGCATACATCCCGGACTTTCTCGTAAGGAAGAATGGTAGGGAAGTCTACGTGGAAATAGCGGGCTTCTGGACCGGGGAATACTTAAAATCCAAGCTGGAAAAGCTCTCCAAGCTGGAGGTGCCGATGCTAATCATAGCAAACGATGAGCTGTTCGCCGGGAAAGTTGGGAGGATTCACGGCGTTGTGCTCATGAGGAAGGGGAAAATCCCGTACAAGGAGGTCATTAAAAAGCTCAAGGAGATGCTCCAGCTGCAGGCATCGGGAGGATGCACGGAAAATTGATCGGAAACCTATGGAGATGCTGTAGCATCTGTTCTTTTTCTTTCAAGGCTCTCAGGCAGGCCATTAAAAGCCATAATGACGAATATCCGGGCGATGAAGACAAACAGGAATCCTATAAAAACCACCATCGTCGCTGCTCCCCACTTAAACCAAGTTGCGGCGTTATCGAATTCCCTGATGCCGCTTATCTCGTGCATTGCCTTCCAGGTTCTCATCTCGAAGTAGGATGAAACGCTGAGGCCGATGAGCACAAGGAGGATGGCCAGTATCAGGAACATTCGCAGGTGCGGATCATCAATGTCTGAGAGATTGATTGAATTTGTTTTCATGTGGCTGTTGATTACAGCTGAATGAACTCCAGCCGAGAATACCGCCGTCGCCATTATGTCAAAAACCACCCATACGGCAAAGGAAGTCAGATAATTCCTGAAAGGCCTGCTGTCGCCGGTTTTATTACCAATCCCCCACAGAGATATGAGAATGAGGGTGCATGCAACCAGCGGCACGGGGGATATGGCATTCCAGATGCTGGGGATGTGCATGAACACACCGTTGATTACTCCTCCTATCAACGCTATTACCGAGCCGAGCAGTCCAATCTTTCTTTCAATGCGAATATCCCCCATCGAATTACCACCATTGGAAATTCCAATTTTGAGGATATAAATGTTTCTTCCACTGCTGACGATAATACATTCAATTCGAAATTGCACACGATATCCTCCGGGATGTTTTAACCCGGCTCCAGCATTCTTAAAATGAAATCCACATCAATGCTCCTCTCCACAATCCCTGCAAACCTCTCTATCTCCTCCTCGATGCTCCATCCGCCCGCACTCACCGGCTCAAGGCCCTTCTCAACGCGGAGCATGTTCAAAAACCTCTCCGTAAATCCGAGGTTGTGGAAGATGCCGTGCAGGTAGGTCCCAAAGGCCCTCTCGCCTACAGCTCCCTCATACTCAAAAGCCCTGGCTCCGTTTATTTCGTGGATTACCGAGAAGGGCCTCTCCGATGTGGAGCGTCCCATCCTGATTTCATAGCCCTCAACGACCGTGCCTCCAAGGGGTCTCCAAAGGATCCGTGCTCTCAGGTGGTTGGTTCTCTTGGTTCTCTCAAAAACCGTCTTGGCCCTCAGAACACCGAGCCCTCCGACTCTGCCGCGCTTTGATTCCACGTTATCGAGTATGCTCTCCCCCAGCATCTGGAAGCCGCCGCATATGCCAACCACAAAGACCCCCTCCCTGTGCGCCTCAAGTATGGCATCCTCAATTCCGTTCTCGCGCATCCACAGCAGGTCTCCGACCGTGTTCTTGCTACCCGGGACGATTATGAGGTCTCCTTTAATCTCCTCAGCCCTCGTAACGTAGTCAACGCCGTTCGCCCAGTGGAGGGGCTCAAAGTCCGTGAAGTTGCTTATGCGGGGGAGCCTGATGATCTGGATGTGCAAATCGCCCTTAACCTTCGGGAACTCGGCGAGGGAGTCCTCCTCGGGAATTCTGTGCTCCGTGTAGGGTATTACTCCCAGGACCCTCTTCCCGTACCTCCGCTCCAGATGGTCAAAGCCTGGTTTGAGGAGGGAGGCATCACCGCGGAACCTGTTGAAGATGAAGCCCATTACGAGTTCCCGCTCCTCCCGGCTTAAGAGCTCCATTGTGCCAACTATTGAGGCAAAGCTCCCGCCCCTGTCTATATCCGCGACCAGAATTACCCCGGCACCGGCGTGCCTTGCAACGCGCATGTTTGCTATGTCGTAATCCTTGAGGTTGATCTCCACAGGACTGCCGGCGCCTTCGATCACAACGATGTCGTGCTTTTTCAAAAGTCCATCGAGGGTTCTCATGGCTTTTGAAAAGAGCTCCTCCTTCCGGGAGAGCATGTAATCCTTAGCGGAGACGCTCCCGATGGGCTTTCCCATGAACACGACCTGGCTCCTCATGCCGCCTTCGGGCTTCAGGAGGATTGGGTTGAACCTCACGGAGGGCTTCTTTCTGCATGCTAAGGCCTGTAGATACTGCGCCCTGCTAATTTCCCCTCCCTCAATGCTCGGGGCGGAGTTGAGGCTCATGTTCTGGCTCTTGAACGGGACTACGTCATAGCCCATATTTGTGAGGATTCTGCATAAAGCGAGGGTTAATAGGGACTTTCCAGCCCCTGAGGATGTTCCCTGGATCATTAAGGCTTTTCCCATTCGTATCCCCTTTGGAGATAAAGCTTCAAAAAAGAAAACCGCTCAGCCGGAAGGCTGAGATGTGGCATTGCATTTCAACGGCTGGAAGCGGTACTTGAAGATGTCAGGGTGGATGAACTCCGCAAGTTCTTCAAGCCCCTCAACTATCCTCGGCCCTGGCCTTGATATGACGTTGTCGTCGGCGATGGTGAATACCCTTCCGTTCTTCACGGCGTTTGTCCTGACGAGTTCTGTTCTGCACAGATCCTCCGCACTTATGCCGGCATGGGCCGAGAGTATTATGATATCCGGGTTCCTCGCCAGTATCTGCTCCATATTGACCTGTGCCCATCCCTTCAGGTCGGAGAATATGTTTCTGCCTCCTGCCAGCTCTATGAGCTGACCCTGAAATGTGCCGTTCCCCGGAACGTATACCGGGTTCCACCATGTTATGAAGAGAACCTTCGGTCTCGTCTGATTTCTGACCATGGAGGTTATCTCCTGAACCTTTGCCTTCATATGGTCAACAACGCTGCGGGCGTATTCCTCCCGGTTTGTAACCTCCCCCAGCAGTTCAATCTGCCTGTAGATTCCCTCAAGATTCTTCGGGTCGACTATTATGACCGGGGCAATCTGCTGGAGCTGGTTGAGATACCTAAGATGCATGGAGGTTCCGATTATCAAATCCGGCCTGAGGGATGCGATAACCTCGATGTTCGGGTTGCTGAAGCCGCCGATTTTGGTTATGTTTTTCACCTGAGGCGGGTAGTCATCGAAGGTTGTGACACCCACAACCCTGTCTCCGGCGCCGATGTAGAACAGGGTTTCCGTTATGCTCGGTGCCAGTGAAACTATTCTCCGGGGCTCGCTCTTTATCGTTACCTTTCTGCCCTCAAAGTCCGTAACCGTCAGCGGATACTTACCCCCGAATGCTTCGGGATGAATGGCCTTCGCAAGCTCTTCGAGCCCTTCAACGATTCTCGGGGATGGCCGCACAAGGACGTTTTCGTTCTCAATCATGATTACCCTGCCGTGTTTGGCCGCATCCGTCTTTGAGAGCTCGCTTTTATAAACATCGCTGACGCTCATGCCGCAGTGGGGGGTGAGGATTATTATGCCGGGATTCCTGGCCAGCACCTGCTCCATGCTAACCGACTTCCATCCCTTTATATCGCTGAAGATGTTTCTTCCGCCTGCCAGCCGAATCAGGTCGTTGATGAAGGTGTTTGCCCCAGCGGTCATGAGCGGGTTGTTCCACACGATGTAGAAGACCCCCGGCTCCGGAAGACCTTTTACCCTGGAGGAAATCTCGCTGATTTTTGCTTTCATTTCGCTAACAACCTTCTCTGCCCGTCCCTCATCTCCGAGAACCTTTCCAAGGAGCTCGATTGAGGTGTAGATTTCATCTATGTTTTTCGGGTCAATCACAATAACAGGGGCAATCTGCTGGAGCTGGTTGAGGTATCTCATGTCCATCGAGGTCGCTATTATCAGATCAGGCTTCAGGGAGGCTATAACCTCGATATTCGGGCTTCCAAATCCCCCAACGATTGTTCTCCCTTCCTTCACATTCGGAGGGTAATCGTCGAACTGGGTTACACCAACAACCCTGTCGAGGACGCCGAGGAAGTAGAGCGTCTCGGTTATGCTCGGGGCGAGCGAGACAATCCTGCGGGGCTCTTTCATAATCGTGACTTTTCTATTTGCGAAATCCGTCACTGTTATCGGGTAACTGGGCGTTTTTGCTGCTGTGGTTGATGTCTCGGAGAAGGAGGCCTGGGAGTTTGTGGATTCTGAGACCGCTGGGGCCGAGGAGGTAACAGCAGGACTTGAGCTCGAAGTTTGCGCCGTCTTTGAGCCTATGCACCCGGATGCAAGGGCAACACCGAGCATTAACACGATAAGCAGCAGGGCAGCTTTCTTCATCCTGATCACCTTTGGATTATTTATCCACCAATTGTTGGGGCAAAGGATATATAAGCTTATTGGATAAAATTGCCAGAGGTGATTCCATGAAAAGCATGATGCTCGTGGTTCTGGGAAATACCGAGATAAGCACCGTGCCGGGAATAAGCGTTGCAGGTGCCACACCAGAGCTGACGAAGCTAACTCCGCCGGCGGATGCCGAATACCTGTTTTATGAGAAGCCCAAAATCATAGATGCGATACCCGTTACCCCCGGGGGGCACCCAACGCCCGCCATAATCACCAAGGCCGCAAAGGAGCTGGCAGATTTTCCACTAATTATCGTCAGAGGTGGAACCTATCTGGCACCCCTCGTTCCCCACGTGCACATAAGCGATGTCGTGGGGAGGGACTTCAGAAAGGAGAGGGCCCTTCCCGAAGCGCGGGAAATCGTTGAGAGGGCAGAGCTCTTTGGGGAGCAGCTCAATAAGCTCGGCCTGAAGGAGGTGGTTATTGGAGAGTCCACGCCGGGGGGAACGACCACCGCCCAGGCGGTTTTATGGGCCCTCGGCTATGAGGCGAAGACATCATCAGCTTCACCAGACAATCCCCAGAACCTCAAGGCGCAGGTAATTGAGGAGGGCTTCAGGAGGGCAGGCATTAAAAAAGGCGATTTTGCCAGCAAGCCACTGGAAGCCCTTGAAGAGTTCGGAGACCCGATGATGGCGGCGGTAATAGGAATCTCCCGGGGATTTGAGGGGGAAGTGGTGCTGGCCGGTGGAACCCAGATGCTGGCGATAGCGGGCCTTCTCAGGGCCATGGGGGAGGATTTGGGCAGGTTTATGGTTGCAACCACGAGGTGGGTTGCCAGCGATGGGAGCTCAACGTTTAAGGAGACCGCAAAGGACATCGGAATAATATTCTACTCCGCAGATCTGGATTTCTCAAAGAGCAGGTTTAAAGGGCTGAGGGACTATGAGAGGGGCTACGTTAAAGAGGGCGTTGGGGCAGGGGGAGCTACATGGCTTGCGGTGAAGAAGGGCTTCACGGCCGGAGATGTTGCGGAAAAGGTTGATGAGCTCTATGAGAGGCTGATGAGGATTGGAGGTTAATCCGCTGCTCCTTTTGATTTTTCTGGGAGGGCACCCGGGGAAGAAATCTTGCTGGTTCCCAATTGACAATCATTTATAAACTCCTGCCGAATGGCATTCCACAAGATATAATTAAGATGTCCAATTAACCATCATGTTTGACGCTCCACGGCAGAGAATACCACCCATAACTCATCCCTCCCTGTGAGAGCCATAGAGAAAAGACTGAAGAAGAACAGGGGGGTGCTGTGGCAGCTATGTCCCGTTCTCCCTCCTAATGCTGTGCACCAGAACCTTTAACCTTTCGATGAAGTCGCCCCCAACGGAGAGGTTCTCCCTGATGAGGAGCTCCACCGTGCTTATTGCGCTGGTCAAATCCCCAAGATTCTGCACGGTGTAGAACTTGAGGTCGTTGAGTGTGTTGAGGAGTTCGGCCTTCCTGTTGAGCTCGGCGTAAGCCAAAGCGAGCTTTCCAAGGGTCTCAACAACAAGCCTCCTGTTCCTCAGCGTTTCCTCCGCCGTTCTGCTTTTCTTTAACGCCTCAACGCTCATCTTTAGGGACTTCTTGAGCTCTTCAACCTCCTTCTCCAGCTCGGCCTTTCTCTTCTCAACTTTCTCAAGCTTCTCTAAATCCCTGAGGAACTCATCAATTGACTGATAGCGCTCCTCCTTCCTCTTCGCGAGGAGCTTCTCGAATATTCCATCGTACTTGGCAAGAGAGGGGTTTATTCTGGAGGGAGGTGCAGCCCGGTAGCCTTCATCAACTATCTTTCCAAAGACCTCCTCGTAGGTGTAGCCCTCGAAGGGCAGTTTTCCGGTTAGGAGCTCGTAGAAGGTAACCCCTAACTGCCAGATGTCTGTTCTCGCATCGGTGTGACCGTATTTGCCCGGCATCAGGTGCTCCGGGGCAGCGTAGAGAGGAGTGTAACCCATGACGCTCCTGCCTGAACTCATTGTTCCTATCTTGGCCAACCCCCAGTCCGTTATCTTCGGGGTTAAGTCCGCCTTGAGAAGGACGTTGAGCGGTTTTAGATCACGGTGGTAGATGCCCTTTGAGTGGGCGTGAGCTAAGCCCAGGGCAATGCCCCTGATGAGCTTTAAGGCGGTCTTCTCATCGAGGGGCTTTGGATACTCATCGAGGTCCCTCGCGAGCCTTCCATCCACTTCAGCTCCTTCGACGAACTCCATCTCAAGGTATGGAACCGGCAGTATGTCAACGTCGTAAAGCTTCACTATGTTCTCGTGGTTCAGGTGGAGCCAGCTTGAGACCTCCTTTATGAAGGTTTTACTCGTCCTCTCGTCTATCCTCGGAACCTTGAGGGCAACTATCTTGCCGTCCTTCTTCCGCCTGACCTTGAAGACCTTGGCGAAGCCGCCCTCACCGAGGAATTCGATGGGCTCGTAACGGGGGAGGAGGGCTGGGGGAAAGCCCGGGACTGGAAGGGAGGGCTTCTCAGTCTTGGGCTTTTTGGTCTCTCGCTTTTTCGATTCAGCCTTGGCTTTTTTGACCTGTTCGGGATTTTCTATCGGCTTGACCTCTGAGTCTCCTGGCCTTCCTCCAAATTTTCCACCTCTGGCTTTCGCGGCGACTCCCCCAAGTAGTACTAATCCCAAAAGGGCTCCTATGATGTAGAGTGTTTTGATTTCAGTTGTTCCAGCCGATGTTGGGGAGGGTTGCTCGGTGTGAGTGTAGGTTTGGAAGGTTGTGGTTTCTGAATAAATAGTGGCTGTACTTCTCGCTGTGGTGGTTGTTCCTGAGGTCTGCATCACAACCAAACTTGCTGTTATGCTTGCAGTCTGTCCGGGATTTACTGTCACTGTTCTGGTGAAAACCTCATAACCCTCCTTCTCAACCCTGATAGTGTGTTCTCCAGGGGAAACGTTGTAATAATCCAGGGGTGTCTCTCCTGCGTAAGAACCATCAATATAAACCTTCGCTCTGGAAGGGATGGATGAGATTTTGAGGGTCCCTTTAATCATACTCAGCTCGGCGTTTAAGCCTGTAGTCTCACTGGGCTGGATTGTCACGATCTTGAGATACTCGTGATAGCCCTCCTTGGCGAGCTTAACCTCATGCTGGCCAGTAGAGAGCTTGTAATCATTAATCGGTGTTGTTCCAATGTAAGAGCCATCAATATAAACCTCTGCTCCAGAAGGATTCGAAGTAATGCTCAGGTAACCAAAGAGCGGAACCAGAGTTACAGAGACGTTCTTGATTTCACCCATACCGATGGTTACTGTTGTTGTGTAGTTCTCATAATCATTCTTAATAAGCTTCACTGTGTATGTTCCAGGAGAAAGCTGCAATGTTGTTGGTGTCTTACCTTTATACTCATCATTGATATAAACTTTAGCACCCACTGGTATTGAGTTAACATTCAAAAATGCTTTATCAAGTTCGTCTTCGAGATAGATGACTTTTAACTCTCCATCTCTTGTTCCAGTTACAAGAAAGCTAGCGTCAGGGGTTATAGCGACACCTTTCCCCGGTGAACTAATCCCCCCAGGCAACATTCTTTCCCATATAACTTTTTTATTCAATGCATCTATCAACATGACCCTATCATCAACCCTAATGGCCAAAAATTTCCCAGCTCTAGAAAAGGCAACTCCTCTAACAGTGCCAACCCTATACTTTGACACAAAATCTCCTGCTTTGTTAATAATTATTACATTTCCGTCTGAGCACCCCCCAGCTATGTAGTAGTTATCAGAAATATCAACGCTTAGGATAAGGTAATCAGTAATTTTCTTTACCCAAAGTTCCGTTCCGTTGTCTGAAATCAGGTATAGATATCCGCCATCTCTTCTTGTACTCCCTACCACTATGTATTTACCATCGGGGGATATTGCCACACTATTTATGTTCTCTATTGGTTTATACCAAAGTAGTTTTCCTTTATTGGACAGAAGATAAAGACCATTGATGGCTCCAGCCACTACATATTTCCCATCTGGAGTAATGTCGACAGATCTGACTGTTGTTGTTACATCATATCTCCAAATCAATTGACCAAGATCAGACAGCAAAAGAACATCAGATCCCCCAGCCACAATATATTTTCCATCTGCAGAAATTGCCAATCCATAAACACTCGAAGGAGTGTTATACTCCCAAAGAAGCTTCCCATTTTTGAAATAGTAAACGGTTCCATCCGGATATTCTGTTCCAGCAACTACATATCCTCCATCTTGAGATATATCTACACTCCTTATCGGCTTTCCAATATTGTATTCCCATGAGGGGTTAGTTGTCTCGGCTTTCACAATGTTAATGCCAATGCCTAAACCAATTACTAAAATTACTAACATTAATAGCTTAATCCTCATTTTAAATCCCTCCAATCCAACAAACTATAACTATAGATGTTACTTGTGCTTTATTTAATTTACCTCTTAAACACCACCATCACGTTATCCCTCTCCATAAACTTTCCCATCCCCTTAGCGTTCTCACCATCGCCATACCATCACGAGTCAAGGGGTTCTGCCCTAACCATTGCAAGAATAAAGAGCACGATCAGGAACAATGATGCTTTCTTCATATCAACACCTACCTTACTACGTTTTCGGGAAATACGAGGCTTTGGGCCTTGGCATCAAACTCTCTTCCATAGTTATATCCCACAGGTATTATACCTGTCGGGTATAAAATAGAGATTTGAGCGGGGACTTTCATCTCCACACCACCACCGTGACGTTGTCCTTTGTAACCGGAAGGGCCTCCTCGATCAGTTTTCTGGCGATTTCCTCCGATGTTTTTCCGGAGGAAGCAATTTCCGTGATTCTCTCCTCACTCACATAGTCGTGAAGGCCATCGGTGCTGAGGAGCAAAACGTCGCCCTTTCTCAGTCCCCATTCGTAGAGGTCAAGGTCGAAGTCTATTCCGAGAGCTTTGGTGATTATGTTCCTCATCGGGTGCCGCCTCGCTTCTTCCGCAGTTATCTCGCCCTTATCGAGGAGCTCCTGCACGAGGGAGTGGTCTTTTGTCCTTGCAGCGATTTTTCCGTTCCTTATGAGATAGGCCCTGCTGTCCCCGGTGTTTGCCACGATGACCTTTCCGTTCCTCACGAAGGCACTGACAAGGGTAGTCCCCATTCCCTCCCTTTCTCCAACGGCGTTCTCCGTTATACGCTCGTGGGCGAGCTCGTGGGCTTTTCCGAGCAGGGATTTGACGTCCTCATCGCTCATTCCTTTCCTGTATTCACTCTCAAAAACTTCCCTCAGAGTGTCCACGGCAATCTTAGACGCAACCTCACCGGCGTTGTGGCCGCCGAGACCGTCGGCCACCGCCAGGAGGTGGGCATCAGGGAGTTTTAAGATGAGAAAATCATCTTCATTGTCCTCCCTGCCTCCGGTATGAGAGATGCTGTGGGCGTTATCAGCCCTGATCTCCCTGTATTCTCCATTCAGCTCGGTAATAATCTGAGTTTTCTGGGTAATATCATGTTTTCTTATCAAACTTTGGAACTTTCCCAAAAGATGGTTAAAGGGGAGCCTCATCCCCCAAACTCCTCCGCCCATCTTTCATACTTCTCCACATCCTTTTTGCTCAGCGGGCTCTTAATCTTCCTAAACGCCTCCTCAAAGTCCCTCATCTCCAGAGGCCTCGTCCTGAGGGAGCGTTTCTTCAGTTTCTCATATGGAAGCTCGGCGAGCTTGTGCAAATCCTTGTTCTCCTCGTGTATCATGTTCCATATGGCCTCCTGGCAGAGGTTTTTCAGATCCCTCCCAGAGTACAGCTTTCTGACACTCTCATCGGCTATCGCATCGAGGTCGAGTTTTGAAATGTCGAGCCCGCGGGTGTTGATTTTGATTATCTCCTTTGTGGCCTTCTCGTCCGGCAGCGGAACGTAAATCCTCCTCGGGAACCTCGACAGAACAGCCTCATCGAGATCCCACGGCGTGTTGGTTGCCGCCAAGGTCAAAACGAGCAGGTCGCTCTTCTTGTCCTGGAAGCCATCCAACTCTGTGAGAAGTGTCGAGAGCATCCTCCTGCTTGCTTCACTCTGCTCCTGACTTCTCCTTGTCGTTAACGCATCAATCTCATCCATGAAGACTATGCTCGGGGCCTTTTCCCTGGCAACCTCATACAGAGCGGAGACTATTTTTGTCGACTCTCCGAAGTACTTGCTCAGCACGTTGCTCGCTTTGACTGTGAAGAAAGTTGCGTTTAAGCTCCCGGCCGCTGCACTTGCAAGGAGAGTTTTACCCGTTCCCGGAGGGCCGAAGAGCAGAATGCCCTTCCAGGGCTGGATTGAGTCAGGCTTCTGGAGGGCGGAAATGACGACCGTCTCCATCAGGAGCCTCTTGACCTCATCAAGGCCTCCTATGTCGCTCCACCTGACCTTTGACTTCGCGATGAGGTTCTCGACGTATCTCTTGAACTTGTCATCCTCTTCGCTCTCCGTCTCAGCCTTTCCGCTTCCACCTTCCTTCATCGGCCTGTGCCTCCTTTTCACCCCGTAGCGGCCGGCCTCAACGTCCCTTGCTATGGTCTCCCACTTCTTCGCCTTCTGGAGGTAGCTCTCCCTGTTGAACTCGTCATACCTGGAGAGCTGCTTCAGTATTCTCGCACACTCCAGGGCCTTCTTCTTGGCAGTTTCTCCGTCACCCTTCTTTATCGCTTCCTCAAATTCCCTCTTGGCCTTCTTAAACGCAGACATCAGCGGACCGGAAAGATCAACGGGCATTTCAATCAACCTCCTATGCTGGTTTGGATTTACGTTACCCTCAACCTTTGAAAAAATAAAACTTTCGGGGAGCTATATCCTTTCAAAGCCAAGGCTCACCTTGTGGGCTATTATCTCCGCTTTTGCCAGCAGTTCCTCCGGGATAACACCTATCCCCTCTTCCATCCTTATCCTCAGTTGCTCCTTGAAGGTTGAAATCTCATCTCTCAGCGAGCCGAGGGAGTAAACCTCAAGGTCTCCGGCGTACTTGTAGGCCTCCTTTAGGTTCCCCATTTTGAGGAACATCAGCATGAGCTTTCCAGCATAGAAAGCGGCCCTCGTTGAGTCGTTTAGTGTTATCGAGCTCTTCAGCTCCTCCCGGTATTTAACTCCGAGGTATGTCGCCAGCTCAAGCTGGATCTCGGCAACCGACTGGTATCTCTCGTTCATGTCCTTCTGGAGGCAGGTCATCATGATGTGCTCCACCTCCTTTGCCTCGGGGTTGAGCTCGCCCGGCGGAACCGGCTCGTCCGTGGCTATTCTGGAAACCACCTCTATGAGGTCGTCGCCCTCGAAGGGTAACCTTCCGGTGACGAGCTCGTAGAAGATAACGCCCAGCTGCCAGATGTCGCTCCTGTGATCTGGCTTTTCGAAGCGCCTTGAGGTCTGCTCTGGTGAAGCGTAGAAGGGCGTGAAGCTGGCTAAGGTTGTGGAATGGGTTTCCGTCATGGCCTTGCTCAGCCCCCAGTCTGAAATTTTGGGCGTGAAGCCCTTGAGGAGTATGTTGCTCGGTTTCAAATCCCTGTGGATTATGCCCTTTGAATGGGCATACTTCAGGCCCTCGGCGATGTTGAAGATCAGATAGGCGGCAACTTCAACTGGCAAAGGCTTCCTCAGCTTTGCCAGGGAGCTTTCGCAGTACTCCATCTCAAGGAACGGGATTGGCAGGATGTTCGCATCGTAAAGGCGAACGATGTTTGGATGCCTCAGGTGGAGCCAGTTGGTTATCTCCCTGAGGAAGGCTTTTCCAGTGTTCTCGTCGAGGCTGAGGGGGATTTTGACGGCAACTATCTTTCCGTCCTTCCTTTTCGCTCTGTAAACCCTCGCGAAGCCGCCCTTGCCTATGAGCTCGACGTCCGAGTATTTGTAGGCCAGCTGGGAAAGGAAGTCCGCTGGAAGCTGAAGTCCAGCGGATGAGGATGTTGGTGTGATTGGCTGAGGTGTCGGTGTTGCTGGTGTGACCGGCGTGGCGTATGCTTGGGCACTTCTTTCGGCAACCTCCACCGGGATTACCTTCTCGGTCTCAAGCTCGATGCCGTCAGCGATAGCTTTGATTTTGACTTTGAAGTCGAAGTTGCCGGCGTACTTCGGCTTAACCGCGAGGCTCTTCGAGACCTTCTGACCCTTCTTCAGCTCAGGGAACTCAAGGGTCGTGGCTTCAAGGTCAAGGAAGTCGTTGTCGGAGAGGTCGAGGGTGGGCTTTAGGGAGTTTGTAAAGTCGTTTTTGGCTGTGAGCTTGATGATGGAATCAACGCCCTCGACGAGCTGGGGAATGGTGAAGGAGAGGGAGTTCCAAAGTTTCTGCTTGAGGGGCCTAAACTGCCTTTCAATCTCTTCAAGTTTTTTCTTGGCCCCTTCATGCCCAAGGGAAACGGCCTTCCGTAGGAGTTCAAGCCTTTTGGCCAAGTTTGTTTCAAGTCGGGCCAGAGCGTAGGCCATTCCCCCCTCGTCCACAAGTTTTAACCAGTAATCCAATCTGGCACCATGGTCCGGGAACTCGAAAGTTGTTCTAAAATAATCCCATTTCAATTTGTACTCTCCCTTGTCGTTTTTTGCCCTCGTCACTCTGACCCTATGACTAAAGCTCTCACCTCTCTTAAGGGTGAAGGTGAGGGAGTCCCTCTCAGGGGTGAAGTATTTATCTTTTTTCAGGTTGAGCTTCACTCTCAGCCTGCTCAGGTACGGGTTGGAGAGGCCGAGCAGAACCTCCGTGGTTCCTTCGTCTTCGTGTTCTTTTTCAAGTATGAGAACTGGCTCTGGAACGAGAAATGTAACGAGCGCCCCGCTCATCACTGGATAGAGCGTTTCGAAGAGTTCTGTGGCCTTTTCAAGCTGTCCCTCAGAGATGAGTCTCCAGAATTCGGTGATTTTCGGGTTTGTTGAGTAGATTACACCCTCTCTGACTGTGATCCTCCTGACTTCCGCGCTGGATGGTTCTCCCTTTATCGGCTCTTTGATTTTCCTCCTGACTTTCACCCTCTTTTTGACTTTCCTCTTGATTATTCTGCCAACCGTCTCCCAGGTTTCATGCTCTTCTTCGACCTCTTTTTCTTCGCAGACTTCCGAGACCTGGGCGTGGGTTTCCATGAATATGGCATTGCTTTCCGACGCCTCTATATTTGAGTCTATGGAGAAATCCTTAAGCTCGCCGTTTTGCGGGAGGTGAAGAACCCAAATATTATTTCCATAGTAGCCTCCCACTACGATAATATCCCCGTTTTCGGTTAAGATAACTGCCTTAGAGTTGCCTCCTCCGTAGATTTTCTGCCATTTCACATTGCCATTCTCGTCAAGCCTGAGAACCCAAGCGTCCCCATAACCAGCGCCGAAGCTGTAAGTTTTTCCAGCCACGATAATGTCACCGTTATCTGCTATGGCAACCGCGTAAGCTACATCCCAACCGCTCCCGCCGTAGGTCTTCTGCCACTTCACGTTTCCGTTGGCGTCAAGCCTGAGGATCCAAAAGTCTCTTCCACCGGCGCCGAAGCTGTCAGTGTCGCCTGCAACGATGATGTCACCGTTGGGGGCAATGGCAACGTTAACGTCCCAGTAACCATCCCAACCGCTTCCCCCGTAGGTCTTCTGCCATTTGACATTCCCGTTGGAATCCAGACGGAGGACCCAAACGTCCCTGCTATCGCCGAAGCTGTCAGTGTCGCCTGCAACGATGATGTCACCGTTATCTGCTATGGCAACCGCATGGGCATGATCTGTGGATTCTCCCCCGTAGGTTTTCGCCCACTTAACGTTTCCCTCGCTGTCAAGTCTCAGAACCCAAATGTCCTCGATAACAGTGCCAAAGCTGAAAGTGTTGCCGGCTATGATAATGTCACCGTTATCTGCTATAGCAACCGCGTTAGCCTCGTCAATACTCTTCCCGCCGTAGGTTTTCTGCCATTTTATATTCCCGTTAGCGTTGAGCCTGAGGACCCAAGCATCTTTTTTTCCAGCGCCGAAACTTTCAGTATATCCTGTAACTATGATGTCCCCATTCTCTGCAATTTTCACATCATTAAAAACATCCTCTCTGTCTCCTCCGTACGTCTTAAACCACTTAACGTTTCCTTCACTATCAAGCCGGGCGACAAAGCCGTCCTTTTTGTCGTCTTTCTCAACATATCCAGCCACAATAATATCCCCATTTTTATCAACCGCCACGGCATTAGCTTCACCCGGCCCGTAGGTTTTCGCCCAGTAGGCCATCAGACCACCTCCCAATCACCAGATATAGTCATGCCTGTGGGCATCGTTCCACCGGCACCCAAACCCCTGCATCGGCACGTCATTCAAACACCTCCGTAAAGGGGTCATTTTGACCCGTTTATGACCTCTTTATGACCCGTTTGACCCCTTAATATATACCTAACACCCCTTCCAGTCTTCCCGGTTTTCTCAAATATTCCAGCATCAACCAGTTCTTTCAAATCCCGTTTGGCAGTCTCCTTTGAAACCCCAAACATCTCCCTGTACTCCCTGTTCGTTATGCTCCCCCTCTCCTTGACGTACAAAACGGCCTTAACCTGCCTCTCGTTGAGGCCAAGCTCCCTCAGCCTCTCCTCGGTCAGACGGTCCCTGTAAAAGACCACCTGGAAGCCCCCGAAGGCCTCCTTAAATTCGGGCCTCGGAAGCTTGGCATCTTCAAACGCCCTCAGAATCCTCAGCGTCCCGCTGCCCCACTTCTCAACGTAGCCCGCCAAATGGAAAACCTCTGCTATAAGCCTGTTCCTCGGCTTCGATGGGTGCTCGCGGTAGAGGTCTTCCTCGCTCAAACCGACCGGAAGGCCTCCGGGGTTCCAGAAGATTATCCTGTCGTCGAGAACCTTTATCTGCACATCCTCCGGCGTTCTGTAGTCCCTGTGCATCACCGCGTTTACCACCGCCTCCCTCACGGCCTCAAGCGGATAATCCCAGACCTCTTCCCTCACCAGCCCCCTTATCACGTACCTCTTGCTCATGTGCTTCTTTATCGCGCTCACCGCTTCCTCGACCTGCTCGAAGAGGTTCCCCTCCACATCAACCGAATCGAGGATTTCACTGCCCCTGAACCGCCCAACCCTAACCTTTGCCTGCGGGAAGAACCCCTGGGAGTCTTTGCCGAAGAGCAGGATTAACGCCCTCGTAACCTTCCCGTCCCTGATCAGCCTGAGCTTTTTGAGGGCTTCAACCTCGTCATCGCTCGGCAGCTTCGCCTTTCTCATGAATTCCCCCACCGCGTCCAGATCAACGTCGTCGAGAGTGGCATCAACCGGATAGGCGTCCCAGCTCAGCCCAACACTCTCCTCGAAAAGCTCGGAGATTTCCTTTGGGGTGAGCCTTCTGTTTGAATTTCCAACCCTCTTGTAGGCTCTGCCCCTCACCATTACGGGCTTTACGGGATGCTCATCAACCTCAACCACTATCACACCCTTACCGTCGCACCTCTCGACTTTGAGCCTCGGTATAACCTCCGGCTCGGTGTTCTGGGCAATCTCGTTGGCAAGCTTTGCCAGCGTTTCCTTTCCGATTTGAACGCCCACCACTTTCTTGTCTTTATCGCGGACGCCGATGATTATCAAACCGCCATAAGTGTTGGCGAAGGCCGAAACGGCCGTGAGTATCTTTTTGATGTCGAGGTTCTCCTTAAACTCGACTCGTTCGTTTTCACCCAGTTTTATGAGCTCGCATATCTTCATCTCCAGCAACCTCCCAATCTGACCCCTTTACGACCCCTTTCTGACCCGAATGACCCGTTTATGAAACGTTCGTGATGCGTTTGAAACGTTTCCATTTGAGCCAATTCCGAGCCTTTTATGAGCAAATTGAGCCATTCCATTTGACCCACCGTGAGGCATTTTTGAGTCAATTCGGAGTCAATTGGAGCAATCATATTATCACACCTCTACATCAACTTGAGTATTTGGTCGTTTGATTATACCAAACTTGCTCAAATTTTGATCGCCTAACTGAACTAGTTTTACCCAAATTCTGGTCGCTCTACCAACCACTTTTCTCAGTCTTCATGCCCCGCTCACACCGATCACCGCTTCTGATTAATTTAGATTTACTAAACTTTCACCATTTTAGTTAATCTAAATTAACCAAACTTCACCTCAGTGCCTCTCCCTCAATCCTCAGCACCAAAGCCTTGACCCTCTCCTCAACTTCCGGGCCTATTGGAATGCCCTCTTTGAGGAGAAGCTCCACCTGGGCTATGGCATTGAGAAGGTCGTCTAGGTTCTCCCTCGTGTAGAACTTGAGGTCGTCCAGCGCAGCCAGCAGTTCGGCCTTGTCGTTCAGCCTGGCGCTGAGAATGGCAATCTTCACGGTCTTGCGTACGCTCTCTATCCTTAGCTTCTCAAATTCTTCCCTTGAGCGGCTTTTTCTCATTGCCATGCTCGTCTTCCTCAGCTCCTCCTTCTCCCTCTCCAGCTCTCCAAGGGATTCTAAGGCTGATAAAAACTCCTCAACGGACTGATAGCGTTCCTCTTTTCTCTTCGCCAGCAGCTTCTCGAAGATGCCATCAAACTTCCTGAGCTTCTCGTTGAATTCGGAAACGGGTTTTGGCTTGGTGTAGAGTATCTTCCCCACGAGGGCGCCGGGGGAGGTTGCCTTATACGGGAGCTCTTCGGTTAGGAGCTCGTAGAAGATTAAGCCGAGCTGGTAGATGTCAGTCTTGTGGTCTGGCACTCCAAAGGTTTCTTCATCAAGCTGCTCCGGTGCGGCGTAGAGTGGAGAATAGCCGTAGTGCCTGCTCAAAGAGCTTCTTGCGCTTATCTTCGCCAGTCCCCAGTCCGTTATCTTGGGCGTTAAGTCAGCCTTAAGGAGGACGTTCAGGGGTTTTAGGTCGAGGTGGTAAATGCCCTTTGAGTGGGCGTGAGCTAAACCCAAGGCAATTCCTTTGATGAGCTTCAGCGCCGTTTTTTCATCAACGGGCTTCGGATAAGCTCCGAGGTCTCTGAAAAGCTCTCCATCGACCTCAACGCCCTCAATGAACTCCATTTCAAGGTACGGAACCGGTAAGATGTCGGCCCTGTAAAGCCTGACTATGTTCTCGTGGTTTAGGTTGTACCACGCGGCGACCTCCTTGATGAACAGGCTGCTCGTCCTCTTGTCTATCCTTGGTATCTTGAGGGCAACGATCTTCCCGTCTTTCCTTCTCCTGACCTTGTACACCCTGGCAAAGCCGCCCTCGCCGAGGAATTCAAGGGGCTCGTAGCGCTCAAGAAGAGCTGAGGGGAAGCCCTCCAATGTCTTGGTCTCTTCCACAGCCTTTGCTCTTTCAGGGACTTTGGGGACTTCGGAAATTTTAGGAGCGGGTTTGGCCTCAGCTTCCCCGGTAATGAGGCCCCTGCTCACCTTATCGGGCACCCCGATTTCAGGAATTGCAGTGTTCTTTATCCTGTCAAGGATTTCGACGAACTTCTTTGAAGGTATGATGCCGCTCTCCCCCGGCCCACGCGAGATTATGTAACGCGTCACGAAGAGGTTTTCGCCCTCTATGATGCCCTTGAAAGGATAAACGACAATTTCACCTGGAAGGGGCTGGATGAAGTCAATACTGCTTAATTCTTTGTCCAGCTCCTCCAGCGCCGACCTTAAAGCCCATTCGTCGATAACTCGTGTCTTCACGATGTAGCAGCGACCGTTGATGAGGTGGCCGGGCCAGGGTTTTCTGCATCTCCCCGGAGACCACTCGCAGAGAACCTCAACCTTCGGCACCGCCGTTCTGACGGTGGCGGTGGTGTCGGTGATTTTGAACTTTGAGAAAAGACCGCCGGCTTTTTTGACTTTACAACGAGTGTTTTTGACGATAGCATTTGTATCCATAGTAATGGCCTTGGCATTTTTGATTCTCCTACATTCAGGAATCTCCCCATTTGATGGCAAATAGAGAACTTTGTTTCCTATAGTGATAGCTATAAAACTCCCATCTGATACAATGTCCATCTCATCATAAAATGTGTATTTTCCATAAATTTTGTGCCATTTTATATTTCCAGTAATATCAATGCTAAGAATCCATGGGATAGTGTATTCAAAATTCTCATTTGTTCTAAAGCCTAAGATGAATATATCGCCCATAGGGCTAATAGTTACGGCAGATGCTTGGTTAATATTTTTTCCGCCATAGGCCTTTTGCCACTTAACGTTACCCTTAGGATCAAGTAGTAGGATCCAAGCATTATCGCGAATATCACCAATTATTATAATATCCCCATTGGGGGTTATCGCAATTCCATATGCCTCAGCAGAATTCCACTTTTCTCCATAACTTTTCTGCCACTTAACATTTCCATTCTTATCAAGCCTCAAAACCCAAACGTACCTGCCACCATCACCGAAACTTCTAGTGTAACCGGCAACGATGATGTCGCCGTTCTCTGTAACAGCAACCGCGTAAGCCTCATCATCAGCGCTTCCTCCATAGGTTTTCTGCCATTTTATCCCACCTGTACCATCTAATTTAAGAACACAGATATCCTTATCAATATTTGCTCTGGAAGTAGTACCTACAACTATTATATCACCGTTTTCCGCAATGGCGACTGCCCAGGCACTCCCACTATCTTCGCCACCGAATGACCTCTGCCATTTTACATTGCCATTCTCGTCAAGCCTGAGAACCCAAACGTTTGAGTGATCAGGGGTACCGGCGCCGAAGCTTTCAGTATAGCCAGCTACGATAATATCTCCATTTGGTGCTATTTTCACGTCGTTAAACTCATCATCCTTATTCCCCCCAAGAATCCTAACCCACTTCACGTTTCCTTTTTTGTCGAGCCTCGCAACCAGCCCACTTGATCTAGCGTCCGTTTCCTTTGGCTTAATGCTTCCAACAATTACTATGTCTCCATTGGGCATCAGCGCAACAGCCTTAGCCTCGGCTTCCATTCCCTCGAACTCATACTTCTTTATCCAGTACTTTTTATCGGCCGTTTCCGAGATTGAGATTGGCTTCATTCTTTCACCCCAAAACGTTTCTGGATAGAAGATTCCCGCTCTAAGACTATCTCGTGAAGAACAAGCTCCAACTCCTTAATGAATTCTAGGCTGATTGGGAGATCTTCTTTTATGTAAATTTTCAGATAGTCAATCAGAGCTTCCATCTTAGTTCTATGGGTTGTTGTGTAGAGGCGTAGATTTTGTAAAGTTTTAATAAGTTCTATTTTCTTGTTTGAGTTGGCTTCAAGTATAGCCATCTCAACAAGTGATGTTAAATTTTGATCTTGATAAGCATGAGAATCTCGAGAACTGTCCCTTGATTGCATTATATGGGTTCTGGACAATTGCCCAGTGATGGGACTTCTTTTCTGATATCTCTCCAACGTCAAGATGACTTTTGAGTTCAACTCAGATTTATCCCTCCATTCAATTACTTGTTTCTCAGAGATTCCGGGAAATGCCGGTTCAATACGGGTGAGGATATTCCCAACACTCTCACCCACTGGGATATACACACATGCGATTATAGTTTTTCTCAGTCTCTTAGCGTATTTGTATTCTTGTCTGATCCATTTTCTTTTTTCAGCACCGGGAGTATACAATAGGACGAAGTATTTGATACAGGGCAGAACATAGTTGAAAATTATGTCCTTCCAGTGTTCGCCAGCGAGTATATTGTGGTGTGCCAGAAATGCTTTCCATCCGTTATCTCTCAATACCTTTTTGAGCTCTTCTGCATAATCCAAGCCTGTTCTCGTGTAGTAGCTGAGGAATATCTCGAAGTCTTTCTCCATCCATTCACCTCCTAACCGGCCTTTCCAGCTCCTCCAAATCCATCATCTCAGGGGTTTTATCCTCAATCCTCCTGGCGATGAGCAAAAAGCGTTTGTTTTTCACGTCAAAGAACTCCGCCTTTTCCTTCAGCCCTTCAAGAATTTTTTCCGCCTCTTTTCTCTTCAGCTCGCTCCACTTCACCTCGACGAAGAGAAGGCCGTCATCAAGCTCTACAACCGCATCTATCTCCTCCCCCTTGTGCCACCACCTCGCAACACTTCTCTGCCCGAAGTCGAGAATTTTTTGGCGGAGCATTTCCCTGATCAGTCTCTCAAACATCCTTCCGTAGTAGGCGTTCAGCTCACGCTCAATCGTCGCCCAGACCTCATTGACTAAACCAAGCTCCAAATCGGCCAAGTTGGGGTAAACGAAGTGGAACCAGAAGGCGAAGAAATTATCCTTGATGTAGTAGCGCCCCCGCTTCCTCCTCCCGTAGGGGAGCTCGTAGCCAATGATGTCGAGCCCCTCTAGGATTTGGAGGTATCTTGAAATGTGCCCCCTGTCTAGGCCGGTGAAGTTAACCAGCTCACCGAGGGTTTCGTAGCCAAGGGCGAGACCTTTGAGGATGAGCTTGTAAACCCTCGGCTCTCTCAACTCTTCCCTCAGGAGGAACTCCGGCTCTTCGTAGAGAACTTCGCCTTTTCTCAGGACTTTCTCCCTTATCGCATCCTCAACGCTTAAGCGCTTAATCAGGTCGAGGTAGAAGGGAACGCCGCCGAAGACTGCGTAGGTTTTTACAAGCTCCTCCATGCTTTTACCGGGAAGCATCTCGGCCATGGCCTTGATGTCGAAGGACTCGACCTTCCACTGCCCTGTTCTCCTCCCGTAGAGCGGGCTCTTGTATTCGAGTGTTCTCTCCATCATTCCTATTGAGGAACCGCAGAGGATGAGAAATATCCCTGTACCCTTAAGGCCCTCGTCCCAGACCTTCTGGAGAACGCTCAGAATCCCCGGCTCAAGGCCCATCAAATATTGAAACTCGTCCAGAACCACGGCAACCCTCTGGTTTTTTATTTCGTCCCCGAGATAAAGGAAGAGCCTTCCGAAGTCTTTAACCTCCCTGAAGTATCCCCTTCCGGTCAGCTCTGCAAACTTCTCAGCTAACTCTTTAACGTTCTCGCCCATTGAATCCGCGGTGGCAAGGAAGTAGATGCCCTTCTTGCCCTTCAGGAACTTTTTGATAAGCATCGTCTTTCCAACCCTTCTGCGCCCGTAGATTACGAGGAGTTGTGCCCCTTCCTCATTCCACTTCCTTTCGAGGAACTCCAACTCCTTCCTTCTGTTCACGAACATGATATCACCACACAGAATGATGCATACAGATTATAATAATTTTTCTGCGGCATTTCTGCCCAATCTTATGCACCGCTGACCTCATGCACCATCACCTCGGCTTTTTCCACCAGCTCCGCTGGAACCGGCAGTCCTTCGTTTATCCGGATTTCAAGCCCTCTGATTAGCTCCTCCAGCTCCTTCCTTGCCTCACCTTTTGCATATCTCTTCAGATCCAGCGCATACTTGTAGGCCTCCTTCGCATCACCGAGCTTCATGTGGAGAAGGAGGAGCTGACCGGCGTAGTAGGCCGAGCGCGAGAAATCAACGCTCTTCCTCAGCTCCTCCCTGTATCTTCCGCCGAGCAGTTCGCCCAAGTCTCTCTGGAGCTCATAAACTGATTGGTACCTATCCTCCTTCCTCTTTGCAAGGCACCTCATTATCAGGGGTTCGAGGGGTTTCGCATCGGGATTAAACCGGCTCGGCTTTTCAGGCTCCTCCATTGTAATTTTCCCCGCCACTTCGACGAAGTCCTCGCCGTCAAATGGCAGCCTGCCGCTCACAAGCTCGTACGTCAGAACGCCCAGCTGCCAGATGTCGGTTCTTCCATCCGTCGAGCCGAAACGGGAGCTAATCTGCTCCGGGGCAGCGTAGAGGGGAGTGAAACTCGTCCCTGTAGTCGAGCGGCTCTCCGTTACAACCTTGCTCAGCCCCCAGTCTGAAATCTTCGGCGTGCCGTTCTTGAGGAGGATGTTTGAGGGTTTGAGGTCACGGTGGATTATGCCCTTTGAGTGTGCATATTTCAGCCCCTCGCAGACCTCAAAAATCAGCCTTGCAGCCTTCTCCCAGTTCAGGGGTTTGTCAAGCCCCGCTAAGGAGCTTTCGCAGTACTCCATCTCGATGTAGGGGAGGGGCACTATGTTGGCATCGTAAAGCTCGACTATGTTTTTATGCTTTAACCGACTCCACACCATAACTTCCTTCAGGAATACCTTTCCGGCCTGCTCTGTCAGATGATAGGGGATTTTGAGAGCGACAACGCTGCCGTCCTTCCTTCTGGCCCTATAAACCCTCGCGAAGCCGCCCTCCCCCACAGCTTCAACCTCTTCATAGCGCTCAAAAAGGGTCTGGAGGTTCGGTGTGAGGTATTTCTCGCCGGATTCAGCTCTACCCCAGCTGGGGATGCCCTCCACAGGCTCAAGGACTTCAAATTCAACAGGAATCCTGACCAGAAATATGCCTGATTTTACCTTTACATCGGCCTTAAAGCGGCCGGTCTTTCTCGGGATGAATGTGATGAATTCTGATTTAAATTCCCCCTCCCTCATGGAGAGGCGAAGTCTGGACGGCGAAACATCTCCATACGCCCCCAGCTCGTCGAGAATTATCTCCACGGAGAATCTCCTGCGGGAGGTGTTCCTGAAGCCCACCCTGATTCTGCTCTCCTTATTGATGTAAAGTTCCTCTGGAGGCTCAATTACCAGTCCATTCCGCAGGAGTTCTCTCGTGCCGGTTTTCGGGAGATCAGGAGGAACAGGCAGGGGAGCTGGTTTGGGCTCCTCAAGCTCTCTGAATATCTCGGCAATCAGGGGCATGAAGATGAACAGCGCAATTAAAACTCCAAAAGTGCCCATCAGGTATATCAAAAAGATTGAAATCAGGAAGCGCCTTATGAAATCCTCCGTCAGACTGCGTCCTTTTCGCCCTGGCATTTCTTCCCACCATAATTCTCGTGTTCGCTCGCCTTTATTCACCTGAATTAGTACCTTCCCCTGGAAAAAGCGGGAAAATCAAAGTTCTTCCAGCAGCTCCTCTTTCTTCTTTTTCTCCTTCCCTTCGCCGGTTACCTTTTCAGCTGCAACCTCTGGCTCAAGCTCGCCCTCCTTGACGGCGTGGATGGTTCTCATTATCTCCGCCAGCTCCTCGTCTTCCTCGAAGTCAACGCCCGCCCCTATGGTCTGGTCGGTCATTCCGAGCATCTGGTTGAGGTTTTCGCTGAAGTTCCGTGCATCGAGCTGCATCTCGGCCAGGTTCCTCTCAAGCTCTTCCGGAGACATGTTCCTTAGCAGATCCCATGTTGGCGTTCCCTTGAGCAGGGCTTCATTTTCCTTTATTATCGCGAGGTTGCTTATGAGCATGAGCTGTTTGTTCAGCTGCGCATGGGTTTTCTGGAGGTTCTTCTTGCGCTGGTTGAGGGTCTTTATCTTCGTGGCTATCGTGAGCTCCTCGCTTTTGGTTCTGGCTTTTTTTGCCCGCTCAAATAGCAACGCCACCTCGTCGTCTATTGAGGATAGCTCCCTCTCAATCTTTTCAATCTGATACTCCAGCTTTATCTGGCTCTCCCGGAGCTTTGGAAGGGGGATGTCAAGGGGATTTTTCTTCCCGAAAAAACGGGAAAGGAAGCTCATTCTTCTTCCTCCTCAAGATGCTTGTCAATGGAGATAACCCTTTCAGCAGCCTCTTCAACGTCGGCCTCTCCTGCCTCAACCTGGCTCCATGCCCGCATGAGCTCTCTTTCGGTTTCATCTTCAGACTCCTCAAACTCCGCTATCTCCATCTCAAAGACCCTGTTGAGGCTGCTCACCATGTCGTCAAATTCCCTGCCGTCGAGATTTACCTTTATCAGCGCCTGCTCAAGCTGTTCCGGTTCGACGTTGCTCAACTTTTCCCAGATGCCGACCTTCCTGAGCTCCTTTTCGTACTTCTTGACTATGATGAGGTTCTTGACGAGTGTGTACTGTCTCTGCGCCGTGGTGAAATCCTTGAGCTTGAGCTTCTGCTCCATGTCGAGGCCTTTAATCTCCTGCGCCAGCATCCTCTTCTTGAGTTTGTCGGCGCCTATTCCCTCCTGGAAGAGCTGCTTTTTCTTTTTCTCTATGGTGTTTATGTCCTTCTTCAGCCTTTCGAGCCTGTTCTTCAGCCTTATCTCCTCCGCCTGAAGCTCTCTCAGGGAGAGCCTGTCAATCGTATTTTTCCTAAATCTATCGAGTATCTTCATATGAACACCTCCAGCTGTGAATAAACAACGAAAACTTCATCTGACCACTATCTCCCTCCGGGCTCTTCTCTCAAGGGGCTCGAAGTCGAGGTACTCCCAAACCGCATTTTCCACAAATCTGAACCTCTTCTCCTCGTCCCTGCTGAGGAGAACCCTGCCCCTGCTAACGACGCGGTATTTAAAGGCAGGAGGAGCGTCGTTGAGCACCCTTACATCAACCTCTCTGCCGAGCTTCATCTCAAGCTCTGTGGCAAGCTTTAGTTCGTAGCGTAGGTAGTCATTCACCGATTCATCAACGTAGACCGCGACGTCGATGTCCCTAAAGTGTTCCACCTCAAGTGAACTCCCGTGGAGATATGCGAAGATGATCTCGGGATGTTTTTCAAGCTCCTTCCTCAGGATTTTGATCATTTCCTCTATCGAGATACGTCATCACCTCCCCTATGAACTCGTCTAAGTCGTTAAGGCTCTCCTCGATGATGTGGAAGACCCTCTCATCTTCAAGGGACGCCTTGATATCTGCCAGTCTTCGCTCAATCAGTTCCCTGTCTACTTCCATATGAACACCTCAGAGAAAGCCCTCCTTCACAAGGATGTAACCAACCCCATCAATGAACTTGGTCGCATACCCCTTCTCCCTGGCGAGCTCATGAAATGCTCTCTTTATCACATCCTCAGTAGCGTTCTCAAGCATATCCTCAAGCCTGACGTAGCCTTTCCTGGAGAGTTTCTCCTCAATGATGCTCTTAATTCTGCTCATCAGCTCCTCGTCCCTCTCAAGCCTGAGAAATGGCTCAAATGCCCTTGCATATTTGTCGTTTGGATTTATGGTGAGCTCTCCGCTTTCAAGGTCAAGAAGTGCCAGGGAAACCTTCTCGGAAACGAAGTTTCTGTGGAAGTCTGTGGAACTGATGTAGTCCTTTACGCGGTGCTCGAAACCGGTTGGAGATGCAAGGAGGAGTATAACCCTGTCGAAGCTTTCCCTCCTGGCATCCACGAGGAGTGCATTCACATCAGCGAGCTCGGCAGGGTCTGTGTCGAATCCGACCTCCGCATACTTCTCAGGTCTGCCGCAGAAAATTGCCTTGAGGAGAAGTGTTTCTTTCTTTCCAAAGAACTTCTTCTCTCTGAGAATTGCGAGCAAAGCGGTGTTTTCAGGTATGTTCTTCAAATCCCTCTCGCTCAGCTTCCCTGCGAAGATTCCCGTATCAAAAGTGGCTTTTTCTGTTAGCGATTCAATCCTGAAGGTCTTCCCGAGTATCCTGAGCTCATTCCTGAGCCTGCCCTTCATCCTTCCTATGAAGTTCATCTCCATTATCCTTGCCTCGTCTCTCCTGACAAAGCGTGATCCCTTCTCTATCTTACCTCTGGCCGCCATTATCTCCCTTATCTTTTTCTCGACCTCGCTTTCCTTCTCGCTCAGCTCGAGCTCCTTCTTTCTGAGCTCCATTTCTCTCTGCTTCAGCTGGAGCTCCTTCCTTCGTATCTCATCTTCCATAGCTCTAATGCCTGCAAGCATCTCTTTCTGCATTCTGTCAAGCTCTTCCTCAAGCATTTTCCTCGCTTCTTCGTCTTTCATCTTTGAAATTTCCTCAACCAAGCGCTGCCTCTCTTCCTCAAAGCGTTTTTTCATCTCTTCCTTCTCCCGGATGAGCCGGGATATCTCCTCATCCTTCGCTGTTTCAAGTCTTTTTCTGAGCTCCTCTTTTTCCTTTTCAAACTGTGTCCTCATTTCTTCCATCTGGTTCCTCAGCCTGGAAATCTGCTTCTGGTAGAGGGTTTCAATGGCCTCTATCTCCTCCTTCTTCTGCTTCTCCCATTCAACCATCAGCGGCCTGAACCAGTCGAAGCGCATAACCGCCTCACTGAGAGCTTCGTTGACCTTGCCCTTATATGAGTCCCATTTGTTCTTCAGGAAATGCCTCAGTGCAAGCTTTATTTCCGGGTCCTCCAGTAACTCCCCGATCCATTTATCTACGCCCAGGTAGTAATCCTTCAAGAGGCTTAGGAGCTTTTCGTCCCTGGCAACAAGCTTCCTGAGGATGTCATCCTTGCCCATGATTTCAAAGACGTTGTAGCGCAGGATTCTGTCAACAGCCTGGATTTCCTTATTCTGATATCTTTTCTGAGCCGGGGGGTAAAGCTCCCGGTTATACCAGAAGCTCCAGGCTAAAATCGCCATTGCTCCCTCGAACTTTGACCTGAAGTGCCTGTCCAGATCAGGGAGAAAATCTCCGCATTTGCCGTCCAGATATTGATTGTAATTATCCTCAATCTGAATCCACAGTTTTTCCCTTCTGCTGAAACTCTCGATGTATATATCGAGCCCCTGTTTGATAACCCGTTCAGCTGGCCTCAAAAGTTCCCTAACACAGTCAGTTTTACCTTCTTCGAATATCCCCATCTCAATCACCTGCAAAAAGTTTCATTTCCTCATCAATCCTCTCAGCTAAAAAATCCACAGCATCACCGTATCCCTCAATCTTGAAGATAACGGTGGATGTTTCACCTCCCCTGATAATTGTCTTGATGAGCGCTCTCCCCTTTCGGGTATACACCTCATACACCCTCGCCAGGGCATCGGAATGAACATAGCTCGCATTGAGCTTTGAGAGAAGGTATTCCACAAACTTCCCAACAACACGCACACCCTCGGGTATGGAGTACTGGAGGGTTCTCATACTTGCCTCGACCTTCTTGACCACCTCCTCAATTTTGTAGACCTCTACTTTCTCGGCTGCGTTGCCGGAAAGCTTTGAGAGGAGTTCCGCTAAGAATTCATTTGCTCCCTCTGTTTCTATCAGGAAAACCATGCCTTTCGGTTTTCTTATTTTAGCCCTAGCCGACCATTTGTCCAGAAGGTAGTCTATGCGCTTTCTCTCAGCATCGGTTTCATAACTCACGAAGATCACATATTCCATAGGCACCACGACAAATTTTTTTGGCATTTTTACTATATAAACTTTTCTCCAATTTGGAGATTTCATGATGTTGGCATACTCAGAAAAGTTGAAATTCGGAGAGTTGAGAACACTCAACCACCATCAGACTATTAAACATCAAGATCGCACTAAACTCATGCGGCGCAAACACCACATCCACCCCTTTGAGGAGGAGATGCTGAGCTTGAGCAACGCACCCCACAACGGCGGCCTGTTTAAAGCGAGGGGATTCTTCTTTATGCACGTGCATAAAAACTACGGAGGGGACTACAGGAGGGACTGCAGGGAATTCGAGAGGCTGAATGGACTGAAAAATTATGTGGGCTTCATGACAGCCGCCGATATTGAGGATGTTCTTGCCTGTGCGAAGGCGGGGAAGGTGGAGGCACACGTTACCGCGGGCATAACAAACCCGGCCATAGCGGGTGAAACGCCACCTCCGTGGAGACCGGGAACGATAAACATCGCCCTCATCATCGATGAAGGTCTGAGCGTTGGGGCACTGGCAAACGCCATAATGACCGCTACGGAGGCAAAAACATACACACTCCTGAAGCTCGGCTATAATGCAACAGGGACGACGAGCGACGGCATAGGGGTTTTTGCCCGTGAAGGCGCCGTCCGGTGGGCAGGGACTGCAACAGAGCTTGGAATTTCAATCGGAAGGGCTGTGAGGGAAGCATTGGAAGAAAGCATCAGAAAATGGAAGAAAACCCGGGGGTAGCTACTTTATCTTGAAGAGGTCCGAACGCGTTATTATTCCGGCTATCCTCCCCTCTCTATCCTGCACAAGGAGAGCCGGATGCTCCTCAAGGAGATATTTAACGACCTCTATGTCCTCCTCTTCAGTTACTATCGGGAAAGGCTCTTCCATGACCTCCATAACCTTCCTCTCGTAGAGGTCTTCATATTCGAGGCTTTTCCTCACGAGAGTCCTCTCCGTTACAGAGCCAACAACCTTATTACCTGCCAGAACCGGTATCTGGGAGATGTTGTACCTGTTCATGAGCTTTATGGCATCTTCAACGGTTTCATAGGGTTTAACCGCTATAACAGGGGAGGACATGATCTGCCTTGCGGTTAGCTTGGCCTTCTTGCATTCCAGCAGAGCCTGAAGAATCCGGTTGAACGTGGAGAGCCGGGGGTCAACCTTGCCTGTCTCAAGTTTGGCTATGTATGCCTGGGTAACGCCCGCCTTTGCAGCGAGCTCCTCCTGGGTTATGCCAAGCTCCTTTCGAATTCGACGTATCTCTCTCGGATCAATAGGCCGCGGGATGGCCATAAATAACCACCGGTTATTAATTTTGGAAGGAGGGTTTAAAAAGCTGTGGGCCGGCAACAGAGGCCCGCCATCACCGCTCAGACGGGTGGATGCACCGGCCCTGTGGGCCCCGCGTGAGCACAGCCCCATCACTTGACCCCGCTTGAGGTCAGGGGCGCGGGTTGACGGGGCCCATGAGGAGACTGTTGTCCCCTCACTGTCGGCAGAATATACTCGGCTTCACATCTTAAAAGATTAGCGCTATCTGGATAACCGCAGTGTGCCTGAAAGCTTTGTTAGTGTTATCCACTTAAATGAACTGCCAGACTCAAATTATTCCAGCGACATGAACCTATGCCGTCGATATGAGTATCACGCCCATGACAGCGAGGATCAGGCCTTCGAGTATCTTCCTGTTCGGCGGCTCTTTGAGGAAGAATATGGCCATGGAGGATGCGATCAGGGGATTTATTGCGGAGACGGGAGCGGCGATCTGGGAGCCGACGAGGTTGATAGAATACACAAAGAGGTACTGTCCGATGAGAAGGCCGGAGACAGCTGCTCCGGTCAGAAGAAGGACCTCCTGCAGGGTGATTGTTCTGAGCTCACGGAGATGTCCGGGCAGGAAAATTGAAACCCCTATTGCTGCGAACATCATCCTTATGCCGGCGAGGGCAAGCACCGACATCCCCTGAACCGTGAGCCAGTCCATTGTCATTATGGCAAAGCTCCATGAAAGGGGGGCAAGCAGGGCAAAAATAAAGCCTTTGGGATTTATGCGCTCCTCTTCCTCCGCTTTCCTCACCACAATAATGGCGGTTACGATAAGAACCGCACCTGCTATTATCTGGATGTTGATGGGTCTCCCGAGGAAGAGGAACGCCCAGAGGATTGCCCACAGGGGGTATGTTGATGTTATCGGAACCGTCCTCGAAACACCCATGAGCTTCAGGGCTGTCAGATAGAAGTAATCACCTATGACAAAGCCGAACTGGGCCGAGACAAATGCAATCAGCAGCTCCTTTCCCGAGAGAAGGAAAAGGCCCGAAAACGTCCCGTCCGCAGCGAATATGACTGCAAACATGAGCGAAACAGCGTAAAGCCTGAATATGTTGGCCGCTATCGGGCTTTTGTTTTTCATCCCTGCCTTTATAAGTATGGCCGAGGCTGCCCATGAAAAAGCTGATGTGAGCGCCATCAGCACGCCGAGGAGCATCGTGTTCATGATTTAGGGGGATGCTTTTAAGTTTAAAAATTTAACGTTTCGATGGAAAACGAATAAGGTTACATGATGAGGGCGAGGGGGAGGGTGTATAACCACTCACCATCCACCCATACATCGAGAGATTTTCCGGGTTTATAGCCCTCTCTAGCAAAACGGAGGATGTATGCATAGCCATTGAGGATTGAGAATACCAGCACAGGGAGATACCTCCCGAAGTATCCCAGATGATATGCTAAAGCGAGCCAGAGCAGGAACGTCGAGTTCAGCGCTATCAGAAGGGCTTTGCTCTTCCTGAACCCGAGCTTCACGGGTATTGTTCTTATTCCGTTGACTCTGTCCCCTTCTATATCCCTGACGTCGAAGAGGATCGTGTTTATCATGCTCTTCATGAAGAAGAAGTAGTATATGAGGGCGACTTTTGAAAGCGCCACGTTGCCGGCCACGAGGTATGGTAGAAATGCCGTCCCGTTTGCCCACGTTGTTGCGATTATCGTGTTCTTAACCCCCGTAACGTCCTTGAGCCTCGGATAATTTGGGGAGAGGCGGATGCTGTAGAGAACACCCGCAGCTATGGGAAAGAGAACCACAAGAACCGCCCAGAGGCTTGTGAGGGCACTCAGAAAAACGGCCAGGAGGAGGGAGACCAGAATCGCATGTCTGAAAATCCCCTCAATCCTCTTTATGTAACCGACCCGTTCGGGATTGTTGATTTCATCCTCCTCCATGTCGGTTAGCTTGTTGATGCCATAGACACTGAAGACGAGGAGAAACGTGGCTGCTAAGAGGTTCCACCGGGGTTCAACACCGTACAGTATAAATGAGAGATAGAGCTTGAACACACCGCTTGCCGCAAGAAAAAGGGATGTTGATACCATGAAGGCAAAAACAGCTCCAGCTAACCCGGAAAAAGAGTTGAGCATATCCATGACCCTTTTATGTTTCAGGTGTTCGGCATAACCATGAGACAGCTCCATGTTACCCTCCTCTGACCTTAATTAGGCATAACTTTTATATAACCGTTATGTAATCATCCCAGTAAGTCCACCATATTAAAAAGGGTTAAGTGCATGAAATACCATGCCGCTCGATATCATATAACCCTTTCAGCCTTCCGCCTGTAGTGTTCAAACAGGTCAATTCCCCATTTTTTGGCACGTGGGCTCCTGCTTATCAGGTCATTCATCATATCGTAGGTGCCGTCGGGGAGGAACAGGCCCAGGGAGAGGAAGTTGTTCGTCACGGTGAACGCGACCTTTGGATTCTCATCGAGCACATAGAGCCGCACATTCGGCATTTCCCTGACCTTTTCGACAGCTTCGCGGGGGGACAGCTCGATCAGCTTTTCATACACCGCCCGGGTTGTTATAATCTCTATATCCACCTCCTCCCCAAACACCAGACCCAGAAACTCCTCGGGATAATCGGCAAACAGTATGGGCGAAACGCCTTTAATCCACTTGGACGTTTTTATGAGCTCCATATAAACATCGTGGGGAAGCCTCAGATATTCTGGTGTTGTTGTGTGGAGCTCTGAGTCCTTTAAATCCCCTATACGGAGCAGGAGCTCCTCAGGGATGCCGCTCAGATCATGGGAAAGCCAGAAATCCTCGAACTTCTTTATGCTCTCCAGGGCATCTGCGACATTTTTCACCTGAAGATATACCAGGCGTCCCATGTTGGTGAGCCGGTACTTCCTCGTATCGGGATCCTGGGTTATGAGCATCTCGTCCACAAGATCGCTGATGGCATGTGAGATGGTCGATTTGGTCGAACCAACCTGCATTTGGATTTCACTAAGAGCTTTTGGCCCTTCTGAAAGAGCCAGCAACACCTTGTAACGCACACTGGATGTTACAATCATTTTGAGCATATTTTTTGAATTCATGGCATCTCCTCCCTTTAAGATTATATTGTTCGCCTTAATAAACTTTTTCTTCCTTGGGAATTTTTGTGCTCTAAAGACAATTTTGTTTTTATAAAGCAAAAAGTTTATATATCCGGGAGGCGGAAAGGATAGTGTGGTACACCATGCAAGTGGTAACATCTGGATTGGTAGACATAGACCACGCGGTTGGTGGAGGGATTGTTAAAGGCTCAAGTCTGCTGGTTATCTACGATTCCTTCTCGCTGGGATGGGGGCTGCCGTTTAAAATACTGAAGCACAAGATTTCTGAGGGCTACCTGGGGATTATTATAAACTACAACCTTCCCCTTCCGAGGCTCATCCTGAGGGGCAGATCTGTGGGGCTCGATATTGAGAAGGAGGGCCAAAAGGGGAATCTCATTATCATAGATGTGTTCGGGTCGAAATATGACTTCCACCATCCCGGGGACTACATCTACAGGATAGATATTTTCAACCCCGAAACCTATATCCCGAAGCTTGAGCAGATATACAGGGAGATTTTCCAGAAAACAGACAGAGAGGGCATAGTTGAGTTCGTCTTTTCACTTGACGGCATGGCATTTGAAATAGGAGAAGACCGGACGGTAAAGCTAATCAAGCGTCTCCTCTCAAATAAAGTTATAAACGGCCGGCACTTGTTCTCCCTCTATCTCCTGAACAGGGACAGGGTTTCCATGGGATTCCTGTCATGGAATATTGAATTTAACGACTATGTCCTCGAATTCTCAAGCAAAAGGAACGATCATGAAATTCTTGAGCAGATGTATGTCCTGAAATCCCCGTTGTTCGAGTTCGAACCCCGTGTATACTCATATGACATAAAGCATCAGAGCATCGTGCCCGCCAACTCGCCAAGGAGATAGGATTAATGCAACCCCCCAACGTGATGAGCTCGGCAGAACTGACCTCAGGATGATGAGGATCTTGAGTGCTGAAGCACTGAAAAAATAAAAAATCAGCGCACTATTATTTCTATTTTTTCTGGAACAATCTGTATGCCATAATCCCTGGAGACATCTTCAATGGCCCGTTTTATGATTGTAATTGCTTCGTCCCTTATTCTGTCCGCCGGAGTTCCAGAAAATGCTCCGAAAAGACCTCCTATCTCTTCCTTTACAAAACTGGCCTCAATATCAACCCTGGTTGAGTTGCCGTCAAAATCCCAGTTGAATTTAAGCCACTTGAACGTGGCCCTGGGCACAAGTTTGAGCTCGCTGTGTATCCTGGATTTAAGGGTCTCCATCGCAGGCTGTATACGGTTCCTAATCATCACCTGCTCTGTTTCCTTCTTTTTCTCCTCGGTTAATGGTGCGAGCTCATCTATACCCGCCTGCTTCAGCAGCATCTCCACTTCCTTCTCCAGCTCTGCCTTCTTTTTCAGTATCTCCTCGGCCTTGGATGAGGTTGCAGGTCCCTTTGCTTCTTCAAGCTCAACTGTAATTCTGTGGACCGTGGTGTATTTGTTGAGGATTTTTCCTATCTCCCTTGCATGTCTGGCCACAATGGAAGCCACGGCGGTTTCAACCTGAACCTTATCCCTGCTGGACACACAGGCAAGGGACACGTTGATTTCGAATTCCTGCCTTCCAACGATATCCACATACATCTTCTTGACCCTGATTCCCGCATCCTCTATCTCTTTGAGGATGGTCTTCGAGAATGCGCTGAAATACGTCCAGTAGTCCTCAAGGGCCGTGAGTGTTATTATACCCTCCTTCCCCACCTGGGCGGTCTTTCTTTTGTCCCTGTCCACAATCTCCTGGGGCCTTACCTCTTCCCCGTCTATTATCACTCTTATATCCTTGACAATCGGTTTTATTCCCGTTTCCCTGAGGATCACCGGGGCGTACTTGCTCACGGCGTGCATCATCCTCTTCTCCGCTATCTCCTTCTGCATCGGCGGGGCGTTTGAGACACCCTGAAGGGCAACGTTCAGGTACACAACTCCCTCGCCGACGTTTCCCTCGAACACAATCCTCGTGATATCGAGACCCTTTATCCTCCGGGATTCCTTAAGCAGGTCCTCGGCGTATTTTCTGAAGGCACCTTCAGGTATCGAGCCACCCTTCAGTATGATTTCGACCTCAGGCTGCCCTCTGGGCTTCATAACTGATTCCGGTTTGGCTTCAGCTGGAGAAGGGGAGCTGACCTCCACTGGGGGTTTCATCTCAGGTTTCGGTTTGACCTCGGCCTCTGCCTGCGGTTTAATCTCCCGCTCCTGTTCCGGTGTGACCTCGACCTTTTTTTCCTCCTGCTCGATTTCCCTCACGGGTTCGGTTTTTACTTCGGGCACTGTCGGAGGTTGTGCAGCTCTTTCCGCTTCGGGTTTTTGTGCTTCAGGCTTCGTTTTCGCAAAAAGCTCCTGCAACGGAACTTTGGGTGTTGCGGAATAAGCATCTATGTTGTCGGCCAGCGAAAGTTTGAGGGAAATTTCATCAAACTCATAGATATCGAGGATCATGGGCATGTCGAGGAGAGATCTGAACAGTTCAACCGCTTTCTCTCCAACAACGGAGCTTTTCTGGTCGACCAGCATTGCTTCTACCGCCAGAAGCTTTGATCTGTCCATCAGCATCATGAGGTAATACTTGCCGGTTGCATCTTTTGCGAAAATCTTCAGAAAAACGCCGCTGGCATCCGATAGGGCATCTCTCACAAGGGATTTAAGCTCCTGAACATCTGTAACCACTATATTCTCCTTAACGGGCTGTCCGGTGGGTAGCTGCATAATCACCACCATTAGGTATATATATCTCCTTTTCTAAAGAATGCTGAGTCATAATATATCAATGCAGATATTTAAACATTATTGTACTTAAAAGGTGATGATTCATGAGGATACTGATCCTTGGCGGCGGTGCTATCGGCCGGATGATAGCTGAAAGCCTGAAGGGAGAATTTGATGTCACCATAATTGAAAAGGATGAGCTGAGGGCCAAGGCCCTCTCTGAAAGCGGTCTTCAGGTGATTCACGGGGACTTCTCGTATACCGCCACCCTTCTGAAAGCGGGTATTGACAGAGCTGAGCTCGCCATAATAACCGCAACTGATGTGCGCACCATAAAAAGAACAGTCCACGTCCTGAGAACCAACAACAAAAGCATACCCGTGCTCACGATTCTCCCCGATGACCTGAGCCCGGAAGACCTGGAGGGGGAGATAAAGGAGGAATTTGAGACAGAGGTTAGCATAGACTATGCGATCTACCCGAAAAAAGCTGTTGTTGATGCCATTATCAGCATTGTAGAGCATCTCGGCGAGAAGAAAAACGCAAACTTGCTCTCCAGAAAGCTCCAGGAGCTGAAGAAGGAAGGGGACAGCATTGCCATAATCGTGCACGACAACCCTGATCCTGATGCCCTCTCAAGTGCGATGGCTCTGAGCGTGATAGCCCAGAACGTGGGGTTAAAAACGAGGATATTCTACGGTGGTGAGATAACCCACCATGAAAACAGAGCCTTTGTGAACCTCCTCGGAATTGACCTCAGAAGGGTTTCGAGGGGTTCCTACGAACTCAAGAGGTTCCCGTTCATAGCCCTCGTTGATTGCCAGCCCAACGGCAACCTGACAGTACTTGAGGCCGAGGATATTAAGAAGGTGAAGATAATAATTGACCATCATCAGATACTGCAGCATCTCAGGGATGTTCTGCAGGGCGATGTGTTCCTCGACATACGCCCCGAGGTTCATGCCTCCGCATCCATCATGGCGGAGTACCTGAGGATGCTTGGGATGGACATGACGGAGACGCTCGCAACGGGGCTGTTCTACGGAATCTATGTAGATACAAAGAAGTTCTCCAAGCTGGGGCATACCGACCTGAAGGCCGTGGAGTTTCTCACCCGGAAGGTCAACTATGAGCTTCTTGACAAAATAGAGCACCCAGACATTTCAACCGAGACCGCCGAAATACTGGCCCGGGCCATAATGAACAGGCGAATTTACAAGAACATCCTCATATCAAACGTGGGCTTCGTAAGAAGCAGAGATGCCATTGCCGAATCAGCGGATTTTCTCCTACGTCTTGAGGGCATAACCACCGTTCTCGTGTTTGGCATAGTTGATGACAGGATAGAGATATCGGCAAGAACCCGGGATGTGAGGGTGAACATAGGGAAGGTTCTTAAAGAGGCCTTTGGGGGCATAGGGAGCGGGGGAGGGCACTCGCAGATGGGAGGGGCAAGAATCCCTCTGGGAATATTCACGCTTGCCAAGGACAAATCCTCCCTCCTGAGACTTGCAGAGGAGGCTATAACAGAAAAGTTCCTGGAGGCCATGAAAATTAAAGAGAGCTAACCTTCCCTTGCCTTTACCAGTATTATGTCCCCTATTGCAGTAACCCTGTCATATGAGACTCCCACCTTTCCCCCCGGCAGTCCCAGGGCGAGCACTTTTCCCTCTCCCCTGTCCAGCTCGATAAGAACCTCATCGACATAACCGACATAATAACCCCTGGTGTTGTATATCTGCTTCCCGTAGAGCTTTGAGAGCCTTATCACCATTTTAACCACCTGAAATAGTTCAGCCCCATGATATTTAAAGATTGCCTTTGCCCCTACCCCTGAACATACCAAATAAAGCTCTGAGCAGGCTCATAAAAAGCGCCACGAATGCCCCCGCCACCCCTGTGACCATGACGCTCATGGCAGCCCCCTCGATTTCTCCCAGATGTGCGTTCATGAAAATCAGCATTCCCAGTATAAATCCGCCGAAGTAGGAAAACGGAACCAGGCCTATGTCCAGATCGCTCTTTCCCTCGACCATGAACATCCCGAGGATGACCATCGCGAGGAATGCCATGGAGTAGCCAAAGGTAAGGGGATGATACATCCAAAGGTAGTTTAGAAGGACCGTTACCATCAATCCCAGAACGAAGGCCACCCCCGAAGCGTTTGCTCCCTTTCTGAGCCCTCCATAGACCGCTCCCGCAAAAAGGCCCGTGAGGTATATGGGTATCAGGGTTCTCATGCTGGTCGCGGGATGAAAAAACGCCACTATCGCCAGGAAGCTTATGGTTATTCCCAGACCCGCAAAAGCAAGGGATGACAGCAGCCGCTCCTTCATTTTATCACCCTCAGTGTCACCTTTGAGCCATCGCTGAGGTTAAGCGCCTCCCTGAGGCATATGGGGGCAACAACCTCGGCTATCTTTGGCGGGTGAATTGTCCTTGACGGAATAACTATCGCCCCTTCAATGCCGTCAATCCGAACCCTGTAGGCCTTGACATCGCCGAATGTCCTGCCCTCCCTTACGAATCCCGGGATGGTTATGGGTTCGGCCCCGCAGAGGGCATCAAATATGGTCTTCGGAAATATAACCCTCAGGTTAAGTGTGCCGGGATACGGCGTAAAACCGAGATATTCCTCCATCAGCGGGGCGTAGTGCCTCACGTAGTATGCCCCCTCGCCGATTCCGGATATTACCTCTCCGATGATTATTCCCTGATATATGGCGTCATACACCTCATCGCAGAGTTCTTCCAAAAATTTAAGGCCCTTTTCGCTGATTTCAACGTATGTCTTCCTTCCGCTTACCCTTCTGAGAACCAGCCCCTCCCCTTCAAGCTCATCAAGCGTCCTGAGCACAGTCTGGGGGGAGGCACCCAGCTCCTCAGCGACCCCCCTCACGGTTATCTTCCTTTTCTCACCTATGGCCCCCTTCTTTGCCAGCAGCAGCATGAGTCGTAATTTCCTCATTTTCCAGCCCCCTTGAAAGCCTATCAGCAAGTTTTAGAGGTTTCGGATAACCCCCCTCATTCAGCACCGCCACTATTTCCCGTGCGCTCCTTAAATCAATTAGGTTGCCAACACTAACATAAGCTTTTCCCACCTTTACCAGAGTACCCTCCGGATAGCCCCTCAGGGGTTTTTTGGCAACGCCGATGACGGGTTTTCTGAGCAGCAGCCCTATATGAGAAGCCAGCCCGTACCCCCTGGGATGGGCTCTTCCGTGGCCCTCAACGAGCAGAACATCAAATTTTTCACCCTTCACCACCAGAAGTACAGGCTTTGTCTCCCGTAGAAAGAAGAAGGTGGGAATGTAGGGATAATGCACCTCGGTCCTGATGACTTTGCTCTTCAGAAGCCTGCATTCAGGAAAAGAACACAGGACAAAGGCAGCGTTTGCCATGTTCCCTTTATACGAGACATCAACCGCAGCAATACTCCTGATATCCCCCGGTTTAACCGGCTGCTCAATTATTCTTCCCGCCAGCTTCCTCTGTACCCCAGCAATCCTCCCGAGATTCATGGCATCCACCCTGCAGAAAAAATTAATAAATTAATTATGTTATTATGTGATTATTTTTTTTTAGCGCATTATTTAGTTTTTCCTCCAGGCTCTTCGTCAGTTTTGCCCTCGTCAGGTCTTCAAGGGTTCTTTCGATAATATACCTCGCCTGATCCTGCTTCTGCCGTATATTAACAAGACCCTTGGGATACTCCAGACTCATGAGCTCCTCATAGACCTCGCTCATGGTCTCATACACTCTTCTGGCGTCTTCAATCCTGCCGTCCATAAGCAGGAGAAGGAAATGTCTCCTGAGCTCTCCTATGAAGTCCCCTATTCCGAGGAGATAATTTGCTTCGGGCACCCCTAGCTCCTCCGGAGAAGGAAATTCAGAGCCTGTTATGTAAGAGTAGAAAAGCACAGCCTCAACGAACTCCTGGTGGGCATTCTGAACATAACCCGTGAAGTACAGGTCGGGATGGAGCTGCAGCTTTTCATTCAGCTCCTCCACCCTTTTCCTGACCTCTTTTATCCTCCACTGTGCAAGCTCCTTCTCCCCCCTGTGAAGGGCCTTTATGCTGTCCCCGCTCAGCCTCACGATTTCCCTCGTAATCTTCAGAGCCTCCTCCCTGAGGGAGTCCTTCTCATCCAGAACCTTTCTTATCCCATCTATAATCTCCGAGAGCGTCATGTTTCCACCGTGGACTGTATCAGGAAGGAGCTTAAAAAGTGTGGCCATGCGGAATTTTAAAGATTCCCGGGTTAATAACCTACGGTTATATTAGGAATCCTAATTTATGCCGAAAAATATATAAAGCAATGAACTAAGGTGGGCATAGAGGTGATGATCATGGCTGGGAAAATCAGGAATATAGTTGTGGAGGAGCTTATGCGCACCCCGGTTGAGATGCAGAAGGTCGAACTCGTGGAAAGAAAGGGAATAGGGCACCCCGACAGCATTGCCGACGGAATTGCCGAGGCTGTGAGCAGGGCGCTGAGCAGGGAGTACATCAGGAGGTACGGAATCATACTGCACCACAACACCGACCAGGTCGAGGTCGTCGGAGGAAGAGCCTACCCGAAATTCGGCGGCGGTGAAGTGATTAAGCCGATTTACATCCTTCTCTCAGGGAGGGCCGTCGAATTCATTGACAGGGAGATGTTCCCTGTTCATGAGGTTGCAATCAAAGCCGCCAGAGAATACCTGAAAAAAGCGGTCAGACATCTGGACGTTGAAAATCACGTCGTCATTGACTCCCGCATCGGTCAGGGAAGCGTCGACCTCGTTGGTGTCTTCAACAAGGCCAAGGAGAACCCGATTCCTCTCGCCAACGACACCTCCTTTGGAGTTGGCTACGCCCCGCTCAGTGAGACCGAGAGGATAGTCCTTGAGACGGAAAAGCTTCTCAACAGCGACGAGTTCAAGAGGAAGTGGCCAGCCGTCGGTGAGGACATAAAGGTCATGGGGCTGAGAAAGGGCGACGAGATTGACCTGACAATAGCGGCAGCAATAGTGGACAGCGAGGTTGCCAACCCTGAAGAGTACATGGCTGTGAAGGATGCCATCTATGAGGCCGCTCGCTCTATTGCCGAGGAGCACACCGAGAGGAAGGTCAACATCTACGTCAACACCGCCGACGACCCTGAGAGGGACATATATTACATAACAGTAACCGGAACTTCGGCCGAGGCCGGCGACGACGGAAGCGTTGGAAGGGGCAACAGGGTGAACGGCCTTATCGTCCCGAACAGGCACATGAGCATGGAGGCAGCTGCCGGAAAGAACCCGGTTTCCCACGTAGGAAAGATTTACAACCTCCTATCAATGCTCATCGCCAACGACATCGCCGAGCAGGTCGAAGGCGTCGAGGAGGTCTACGTCAGGATACTCAGCCAGATAGGCAAGCCCATCGACGAGCCGCTCGTGGCAAGCGTTCAGGTCATACCAAAGAAGGGCTACAGACTGGAGGGTATCCAGAAGCCGGCCTACGAGATAGCAGATGCATGGCTCGCCAACATCACAAAGATACAGAAGATGATAATTGAGGATAAGCTGAGTGTCTTCTGAACCTTCAATCTTTTAAAATTTTGAAAATCAACCGGTGATGCTGCGCCCGTTCTGTTTCAGAAACCTGAGAAGCCTGGCTTCCTGAGACATCAGGAAAAATCTTTCTTTTCTAACGGCTGCAAGACTTCTCGCGGCATCTTTTTTCTGATGCATCATCCTGACGAGCTTGGCTTCCTCAAGCATGAGGAGCTCCCTGTGCTTCTTCACAACCTGCAGCTTTCTTTCAAGCAGCTTCAGCCTCTCCATCCCATTCACCATCCTTAATTAACTGCGGAGGAACTTAAAAGTTTTTCGCTTAATAACTAAATTATATTCGTCAATCAACGAAGATACGGCCATAATCTTAAAAACTCCCTCCGGTATTTTATCATAATGGAAGTGAGAAAATGATAATAGCTGTAAGCGGAACCCCCGGAGTCGGCAAGACCACGGTATCAAAGATTTTGGCTCAAAAACTCGGATATGAGTACATAAACATAAAGAAGCTGGCAGAGGAGAGAGGAATCGGGAAAAGAGTCGGAGAAGAACTGGAGATAGACATGGAAAAGCTGGCGGAGGTTATTGAAAGGGAGTTCAGGGGGAAAAACGCAGTGCTGGACAGCCACCTGAGCCACCTCCTGCCCGCTGATCTGGTCGTGGTTCTCAGACTCAGCCCCGAAGTCCTTTTGAAGAGGCTCATGGAGAGAGGATACAGAAAGGAAAAACTGGGAGAAAATCTCGAAGCCGAACTCGTGGACGTGTGCCTCATTGAAGCCCTTGAAGGGCATGAGAATGTTATCGAGGTCGACACGACCGGCAGAACTCCCGAAGATGTTGCCGATGAAATAATCTCCCTGATAAATGGAGGAATCAGGAAGCGGGTCGGAATCGTTGACTGGAGCGAGAGCTATGAAAAGATTATGCCCTACTTAAGGAGGTGATGGTATGGGAATAGAGCTGTGGCTTAGGACAGGTCTCCTGATGGGAATAATGACGGGCCTCCTGATGGCCGTGGGCTACTTTATAGGAGGGCCGACATGGATGCTCTTTGCATTCGCGTTTGCGCTGGTGCTGAACCTCTTCTCCTACTGGTACAGCGACAGGCTCGTGCTCGGCTGGTATCGTGCGAGGATTCTGGACGAGATGGAGGCGCCGGAGCTGTACCGCATAGTCGAGGACTTGGCCAGAGAGGCAGGAATCCCAACACCGAGGATAGCGATAATCCCGACAGACACGCCGAACGCCTTCGCAACCGGCCGGAACCCGAAGCATGCCGTTGTCGCGGTAACCAGGGGACTGCTGAAGATACTGAGCAGGGAGGAGCTTGAAGGCGTTCTCTCCCATGAGATAAGCCACATAAAGAACAGGGACATACTGATAGGAACGCTGGCCGCAGTTCTGGCCGGGGCGATCGTCCAGCTCGCTTACTGGGCGAGGTGGATCGCAATATTCGGCGGCTTCGGCAACGAGAGGGACAACGACAACATAATAACAGCACTCCTGATAGCCATCCTTGCCCCCATAGCGGCATTGCTTATACAGGCAGCAATAAGCCGTTCAAGGGAGTATCTTGCGGATGAGACAGGAGCAAAGATAAGCGGCAAGCCGTGGGCTCTCGCAAGCGCTCTGGCCAAGATAGAGCACACCGTTAGAATGAGACCGCTCCGCGAGGGAAACCCCGCAACCGCCCACATGTTCATAATAAATCCCTTCAGGGGTGCGAGCATAGCAAACCTCTTCTCAACCCACCCACCAACGGAGAAGAGGATCGAGAGGCTGAGGAGAATCGCCGAGAGTATGGGGATGGCCTTCTGAGGGAGGCACATGAGGATAGTGGCAATCACAGACATTCACGGAAGGAGCGGGAAAGCGGAGAGGCTCGGGAGGATGCTGGAGGACATGGAGTTCGACCTCCTCCTTATAGCCGGAGACCTGACGAACTTTCAGGGGAGGGATAAAGCTGAGGAAATCCTCGGCCACTTCCTTTCCCTTCAGAAACCTGTTTTTTCGATTTTTGGAAACTGCGACGGCAGGGACATTCCGGAACTTTTGAGCGAACTCGGAATAAACGTCCACAGCAGGCGCGTTGAGGTTGGTGGAGCCGGCATCGTTGGAATCGGCGGTTCAAACATAACGCCCTTCAGCACGATATGGGAGCTCACAGAGGCGGAAATCCAGGAAATACTCCTGAGAAATTACAGAGAGGGCGATGTAATCCTCTCCCATGCCCCTCCCCACGGGACAAGGGCTGACAGGGTACACCTCGGCATGCACGTCGGCAGCAGGGCGTTGAGGGAATTCATCGAGGAGAATCAGCCCCCTCTCGTCGTATGCGGCCACATTCACGAGGCGAGGAGTGTGGATAGGATAGGGAATACGGTGATAGTGAACCCCGGCCCCCTCTTCAGGGGCCACTACGCGGTCATTGAGTTCGACGAAAAGGAGAAAAAGGTCAGAAACGTTGAGCTTCTCAGGCTTTAAACGAGCTTCTTCTCCCTCAGCACTTTCTCCATTCTGTCCATGGCCTCTTCGAGCTTTTCATAGGCTGTAGCGTAGCTTATTCTGATGTAGCCCTCCCCTGCACTTCCGAATGCGCTTCCCGGAACGACCGCAACCTTTGCCTGGAGGAGCATCAGCTCGCTGAATTCCTTGCTGCTCAATCCCGTGTCCCTGATGCGCGGGAAGATGTAGAAGGCGCCCTTGGGCTTGAGGGTTGGAAGTCCCATCTCGTTGAGCCTCTTCCAGACAAGGTTTCTCCTGCGTTCATATTCTTTCCTCATCTCCTCGACGGCCTTCCAGCTGCGCTCGTCCTTCAGGGCCTTCGCCGCCGCGTACTGGGCGAACGTAACCGGACAGGTGGCGTTGTACATCTGGAAGCGGGTCATCCTCTCGATTATCCATTCCGGAGCCGCGACAAAGCCGAGTCTCCATCCGGTCATGGCGAAGGTCTTGGAGAAGCCGTTGATGGTTATCGTCCTCTCAAACATGCCGTCGAGGGAGGCTATGCTGTGGTTTCTGGCCCCGTCGTAAACGAAGTGCTCGTAAACCTCATCGCTGAAGACTATTAGGTCGTGCTCCACCGCGAAGTTACCTATCTCTTCGAGGTCCTTCCTGGTAAGAACCGCACCGGTCGGGTTGTTGGGGGTATTTATGATGAGCGCCCTTGTCTTTTCGGTCACGTGCTTTTCGAGGTCTTCAACAGAAAGCCTGAATTCGTTTTCCTCATAGGTCGGAACCTCAACCGGCTTTCCTCCTGCCAAAATAACGGCCGGAGCGTAGCTGACGAACATCGGGCCGGGGATGAGAACCTCCTCGCCATCCCGGAGGAACGTTGCAAGCCCCATCAGGAGGGCCTGGTTCGCTCCAACTGTCACCATGATCTGGGTCTTTGGGTTGGCTTCGATGCCGTTCTGCTTCTTGAGCTTCCATGCGAGCGCCTCGCGGAGCATCATGATTCCCGCGTTCGGGCTATAATGGGTCATCCCTCTGTCAAGGGCTTCTTTTGCGTATTCCCTGATATGCTCGGGGGTATCAAAGTCAGGCTCACCGATGCCGAGTGAAATGAGCCCCTCAACGCCCTGAGCCAGATCAAAAAGCTTCCTAATTTCAGAAGGGTTAACCAGGCTTAGTCTGTCGCTCAGCGCCATGAGCATCACCGAAATGTTTTCGGTGCAATGTTTATAACCTTACCTCAACGAAAAGATGTTCATCGAAGTGCTGAACGGTTCACTGATGAACAGCATATCCTTCAAGGAGGAGCAGGTCAAGTTTTGCCTTCCGGAACGTCCCCAAAGCATCCTCGGGTGAGCAGACTATCGGCTCGCCGTGCATGTTGAAACTGGTATTTAAAATCGCTCCAAGGCCTGTCTTCCGCTCGAAGGCTTTGATGACTTCGTAGTAAGTCGGGTTGATTTCCTTTCTTACCGCCTGCGGCCTCGTTGTGCCGTCCACGTGAATGACAGCGGGGGCGAGCTCCCTAAAGCTTTCGCTCGCAGTGTAGCTCATCGTCATGAACTCGTTTGGCCTTCCATTGAGGTCTTCGAGGTATTCTTCGGCTTTCTCCCACAGCAGGGAAGGCGCGAACGGCTGGAAGACGTCTCTCTTCAATGCAACGTTGAGCCTATCCTTGACGCCCTCATCCCTCGGGTTGGCTAAAATGGAACGGTTGCCCAGAGCCCTCGGCCCGAACTCCATCGCTCCCTGGAAGAACCCCACCAGTTTGCCGTCAGCCAGGGCATCCGCCACGAAGCTCGGAACCTCGCTTACCTCCTCGAACTCAAGCTCTTCCCTCTTCAGAAGCCCCTCGATGTCATCTTTCCCGTAGGCCGGCCCGAGGTAGACGTGCTCCAGCTTAAAGGGCCTCCACTTCCCGTCAAGCCTCTCAAACTGGGCCTTCACAAAGACCGCGGCTCCAAATGCCAGACCCCCGTCGTCCATAGCCGGAAAGACCCAGAGATTATCGTCCCCAAGAACCTGCCTCAGAACCGCGTTGGCCTTGACGTTCTGAGCAACTCCGCCGGCATACGCTATGGGAAGACCATAGCCCATTAGTCTGATTCCAAGCTCCTCAACCAGCTTCTCCAGATGCGCCTGGGCGCTCGCCGCTATATCCATGGCCTTTCTCTGGAACTTTCCTTCGAGATTTCCCCGCTTCATCTCCATGGCTATTTCCTTTGCCCTCGAAAGGGGGTAGCCGAAGAACTCGGCGAGCTTCCTCGTCGCCTCAATCCCAATGAGCCCAAGATGGTTGTCGAAGCTCAGGCCGTTCAGCTCGATTATCGAGCTCAGGTCGTAGGCTGGCCTGCCGTACGCCGCCAAACTCATGACCTTGCCCTCGTGGCGCATCGGCTTGAACCCGAGAAGCTCGGTAACGGAGGCGTAGAAGTCGCCGAGGGAATCCAGATAAGTGCTCTGGGCAATTCGTATCATCTCACCGTCTCTCGCGATGTAAATTGAGGAGCTGAGCCCGTCTCCGGCCGCATCAATGCTTACAGCGAGGGCATCACGCCGGCCGGAGGTGTAGTATGCGGAGGCGGAATGGGCCAGGTGGTGCTCGACGAAGAGGACTTTCTTCTTGAAGTCTGCCCCGAATATTGCTCTAAGGTTCCTCTCCAGTTCAAGCAGGCGTTTCTGCTTTCTGAATATTCCCGCGACAGCTATGACCGCAACCTTCCCGGGGCTGGCTCCGGCCATCTCCATGACCGTTCTCACACTCAGCTCGGGAAAGCCCCGGTATTTTTTGATTCTGTTTAAGCGCTCTTCGTTTACCGCGAATATCCTCCTGCCGTCTATGAGCACAGCACCGGCGTCGTGGCCGTCGTGGATTCCCAGAATCATGGTGGTGCATTCCACCTTCCTCTTTTAAAGGTTGGGTTTCTAAGAGGAAGACCCTACAACCTCGGGGAAGGAAAATTTAAAAAATATTGAGACAGACACCTCAACGGGGGTGTTCCCATGAGAAGGAAAATCCTCGCGTTGGGTCTCCTTCTGATGTTCCTGGCGCTTCCATTAGCTGGGGCAGCCTATATTCCATCGGAGACCAAGAGGGCACAGGCTCTTGCAAAGATTTCAATGTACTGGTACTATGCATACATGAAGTATGACGTGCAGTTCGGGAAACTCTACAATGAGAGCATCGCCGCAGGGGTGGACAATCAGACACTTACACTTGCTCATGCACTGTACGATAACGCCACGCTTCAGTTCAAAAAGGCTGTGGGCGGCTTTGGGAAATACGGCTTTCCTCTCCCCTATGAAATGCTGAGGGCATACAGATACATAAGGGAGGCCGTAGGAGTCCTCAAACTTGCCCTCAACACAACTGAAATAAAGAGGTAGCCCTTTTCCTTTCAATTTCTTTTCAGAAAAATAGGGAGGTCAGTAGGTTCTGGCAAATCTCGCCACGAACCTGGCCTCTTTTCCACAGTGGGCACATTTTTTGCCCTCAATCTTCGCTTTCTCCTCAGGATAGGGCGTTCCGAGCATCTTGGCGTCGAGTATCTCCTCCATCTCAAGTCCGCAGCTCTCCTCACCGCACCAGGGAATCTCCACTACTCCCCGCCTATCCTCGAAGACCGCCCTTGCCTCCTCAATGGTATCAACACGCTTTATGTGGCCCTCAAGGAACTCCTTTGCCCTCTCATGGAGGTTCTTGTGAATTGCATCGAGGGTTTCTTTGACTCTTTCCACAAGCTCACTCCGCCCAACCGTGAATTTTTCAAGCGTGTCCCTCCTTGCAAGCACAGCCTTTCCGTTTTCAATGTCCCTCGGTCCGACCTCTATCCTCAGCGGCACGCCCTTCAGCTCCCAGTCGTAGAACTTCCTCCCGGGCCTTATATCCCTGAAATCAACGTGGACTCTGAAACCCGAACTCCGGAGCTCCTCCGCGATGCCCCTTGCATACGCATGCACGTCATACGGTGAGTCCTTCTTGGGAATCGGCACTATTACGACCTGTATCGGTGCTATTGCAGGCGGTAAAACAAGGCCCCTATCGTCCCCATGAACCGCCATAACGGCCGCCAAAAGACGCTCACTCATCCCGTAGGTCGTCTGGTGCACGTACTCATGCTCCCCGCTCTCGGTCTCGTACTGGATGTTGTATGCCTTTGCGAAGTTCTGCCTGTAGTTGTGCATGGTTCCTATCTGCAGCGTCCTGCCGTCCGGCATCATGACCTCAGCGCCAAGGGAGTAGTAGGCACCGGGAAACTTGTCCCATTCAGGCCTCTTTGAGACGATGTAGGGCATTGCAAGTTTCTCCATGAGCCTTCCGAATATCTCAAGGTCTTCCCTTATCTGCCTCTCCGCATCCTCGAAGCTGTCGTGGGCTGTGTGGGCCTCAAAAAACCTGCTTATCTCCCTGACCCTGATTAAAGGCCTTGTATGTTTGGTTTCATAGCGGTAGACGTTGACTATCTGGTAGATTTTGAATGGAAGGTCAGCGTGGGAGCGAATCCACAGGGAGAACATGGAATACATCGCTGTTTCGCTCGTCGGCCTCATAATCAGCCTTACATCGAGGGGATCGTGTCCGGCATGGGTTACCCAGAACACCTCCCCCTCAAAGCCCGCTATATGCTCCGCTTCCTTTTGAAACTCCGTCTCCGGGATCAGGGCCGGAAAGAGAACCTCTTTGTGCCCGGTTCTCTCCATCTCCTCATGGATAAAGCGCTCTATGTTCCGCATTATCCTGAGGCCGTACGGGAGCCAGATGTTCATTCCCTTGACGGGGTAGCGCTTGTCCTGAATTTCGGCCGTCTCGATAAGCTCGTTGTACCACTCGCTGAACTCTTCGCTCCACCTTTTCCTCTCGACCATAACACCACCTGAGGGAAAGAGAACTTTAGGAGTTTTTAATCTTTCGCCAAAAAGGTTTATTAGTCCGTTTCGATAAACATCTAACGGGTGATGTCATGAAGCCGAAGATTCTGGTGTTGTTCAAGATGAAGAGCAGGCCCGTTGAGGAGCTTAAGAAGCATGCTGATGTGGAGTTCATCCTGTATCCAAGCGTCGATGAGCTCAAAGAGAGGATAGGGGAGTTCGATGGGGTCATAATCTCACCGCTGAACAGGTTTCCTCGCGAAGTCATCGAGGAGGCCAAAAGGCTAAAGGTCATCAGCTGCCACTCGGCAGGCTACGACCACGTCGACATCAAAGCGGCAACCGAGAGGGGAATTTACGTCACCAAAGTGGCTGGAGTTCTCAGCGAGGCCGTTGCTGAGTTCGCCGTTGGACTGACCATAGCGCTCCTCAGGAAGATCGCCTACTCCGACAGCTTCATTCGTGCCGGGAAGTGGGACTCCCACAGAACCGTCTGGAGCGGGTTCAGGGACATAGAAACGGTCTACGGCAAGAAGGTCGGCATCCTCGGCATGGGTGCCATTGGGAAGGCCATAGCGAGGAGAATGAAGGCGATGGGCACGGAGATACTCTACTGGTCCCGCTCTCAGAAGCCCGATATTGAAAAAGAGGTCGGGGCCGTCTATAAGCCCCTCGACGACGTCCTGAAGGAGAGCGATATCGTGATTCTGGCCCTGCCGTCCACACCGGAGACGTATCACATCATAAACGCGGAGAGGCTGGAACTCCTCGAAGGCAAATACCTCATCAACATAGGGCGCGGGACGCTCGTCGATGAGAAAGCCATCGTGAAGGCCATTGAAGAAGGAAAGCTGAAGGGCTATGCAACGGACGTCTTTGAAAACGAGCCCGTTCGGGAGCATGAACTCTTCAGATACGAATGGGAGACGGTTTTAACCCCCCACCACGCCGGCCTTTCGAAGGAGGCCATGGAAGACATGGGCTTCCAGGCGGTTAGGAACCTCCTCGCCGTTCTGCGCGGCGAGGTTCCAAAAGATTTGGTCAACCGTGAGGTTGTCAAAGTCCGCCCGCCGGAAGAGGTTAGAATGCTCTGATGCCTTGGAGGTGGTGAGAATGCTGATTGAGGAACTCAGGGAGATAACGCAAATCCCCGGGATTTCCGGCTACGAGGAGAAGGTGAGGGAAAAGATAGCGGAGTGGATTGAACCCTACGCCGACTACACCATTGACACGATAGGAAACCTCACCGTCGAGCTCGGCGAGGGTGAGCTCAAGGGCATCTTCATGGCCCACATGGACGAGATAGGGCTCCTCATAACAGGCGTAAGGCCTGACGGAAAGCTTACCTTCAGGAAAATCGGTGGAATAGACGATAGACTCCTCTACGGCAGGCATCTCGACGTTATAACCGAGAACGGGAAGCTCGACGGTGTTATCGGTGCTCTGCCGGTGCATCTGAACCTCGAAAGGAAGTTCGACACCGTTCCGTGGAGCAAACTGGTCATAGACATCGGCGCAGAGAACAGGGAAGAAGCCGAAAAGCTTGGCGTCAAGGTTCTTGACTACGCGGTCTTCAAGAAGCACTTCGCGGTTCTCAACAACCGCTATATTTCTACGCGCTCTCTGGACGACCGTTTTGGCGTCGTTGCCCTCGTTGAAGCCATAAAGGACCTAGTTGACCACGACCTCGATGGAAGGTGGATTTTCGCCTTCACCGTCCAGGAGGAGATTGGCCTCAAGGGAGCGAAGTTCCTGGCCGAGCATTACACTCCAAAGTACGCCTTTGCTATAGACTCCTTCGCCTGCTGCGGCGATATAACCGGCGACGTTCGCCTCGGCGGGGGAGCGGTGATAAGGGCAGTCGATAACTCCGCGATCTACACGAGGAAGCTCGCCAGGAAGGTGGCCGAGATAGCGTCGAGGAACGACATCCCTCTCCAGATCGGCGTCACCGGCGGCGGAACGGACGCGTCGGTCTTCCAGGGCAAGAGCGAGGTTCTGGCTTTGAGCGTGCCCATTAAATACCTCCACAGCGAGGTCGAGACCCTCCATCTGGCCGACCTTGAGGCATTGATAAAGCTTATAGAGGCGATAGCATTTGAGCTCTAGTACTCAGAAAAACGTGAAGAATCTCAGAGAACTAATGGTACTGCTGGTCAAGAGAGGCCAGCAACTTACAGAGGCTGACTTTGAAAAGTTGGAGCGCGAGATTGAAAAGGAAGGAAACGAACTTGCTAAGAGGATGATATCTCGGGGGTGATCCCTTGCTCAAATACCTCGGCTACTTTGCTGTCGGAGTCTTCATAGGCATCCTCGCGGCCCTCTTTGGCCTTGGAGGGGGATTCCTGATAGTCCCTACGCTCAACTTCCTCGGCGTTGAGATACACCACGCCGTCGGAACTTCCAGCGCGGCCGTCGTCTTTACCTCCCTCAGCTCAGCCATAGCATACTCAAGGCAGAAGAGAATACACTATAAGGTTGGCCTCCTCTTGGCTTCAACGGCCGTGATAGGAGCGTACATAGGTGCATGGATGACGAGCTTCATAAGCGCCGGTCAGCTCAAGGTCATCTTCGGTGCGGCCCTCGTTGTAGTGGCCATCAGGATATACCGGAAGAAGACAGCCGAGCCGAGCGAGGTTAAGCTTGAGGAAGTTGAGGTCAACTACAAGCTCGTTCCCCTCGGTGGATTCTTCGCCGGAATTGCCAGCGGTCTCCTCGGCGTTGGCGGGGGGATAATCAACGTTCCTTTCCTGACGTACCTCGGCCTGCCGATTCACTACGCGGTCGCTACCTCAAGCTTTGCGATAGTCTTCACAGCAACCGCCGGAGCGCTCAAACACTACGCCATGGGCAACGTGGAGACCCAGTGGCTGATCCTCCTCATCCCGGGCCTCATCATAGGTGCCCAGCTAGGTGCGAGGATAGCGAAGAGGACGAGGGCTTCATCCCTGAAAAAGGCTTTCGCGGTCGTTATGGCCCTCCTTGCCCTGAGGATGATACTGAAGGGCCTCGGCCTTCCGATTCCTTAGCCTCTTCTTTTTTCGCTTTTAGGTATGCAACCAGCAGAACTATGGCAATTATTATCATCACCACCCATGCAACGGCTAGGGGACGATCGTAGGGGTAATAGAGGCCTCCGGTAAGCGCGTAAAGGAGGGAAGCCGGCAGGAGCATGAGGCTGAGAACCAGTCCGATGAATCCTCCTATCAGGAACGCCAGGAAGTTCGGGTGCATCTTCCCTCCAAGGGCAAGCCCGGCGTGATAACCGATTATGGCCGTTAGGAGGACGGTAATCCCGACCAGAAGAAGGTTCACGGAGCTCAGCTTTCCATTTCTCCACTCATACAGGCCGTAGACGAGCACCAGCACCAATCCCGCCGCCGCACAGCTCATCCACACCGAGAGGTCCTTGTAAAAGCCGTAAGGCATATCCCAGTTGGCGAAGGCTATCGAACCCGGTTGGGTGAGGACGAAGGCAAGAACCACCAACAGCCAGAACCTAAAGTTGGCTTTCCTCACACCACCACCAAAGTATTTTTAATTGTTCATGCTAAAAGAGTTCCCATGCTGAGCTACCTCATTGATTTCATGCTCGGAGTTGGCATCGGTCTCATAGCCGGTCTCTTCGGCGTCGGGGGAGGATTCCTCATAGTCCCGGCCCTCACGTTTATGGGACTGCCGATTCATCTCGCGATAGGGACGAGCTTGGCATGCATAGTCATGAGCTCATTCGCCTCCGCATTCACGCATTTGAGGGAGGGCAAAGTTCTGATTAGGGTCGCCGCACTCAAGGAGCTTTTTTCAGTCCCCGCCGCAATATCGGGGGCGTATTTAACGATATTCATAAACGAGACCGTGCTGAGGGCTATCTTCTCCGGACTGCTGGTTTATCTGGCGTATGAGCTCCTCAAAACCTCCGGGGAGGAGTGCAGCCCCGAAGTCTCGTCCATAAACTACAGAAACATCCCTGTTGTGGGTTTGTTTGCAGGCTTTATATCCGGGCTGCTGGGGATAAGCGGGGGAATCCTGAACGTGCCCCTCTTCCACACGATGGTGGGTGTCCCCGTGAAATACGCTATTGGAACTTCAAGCGTTGCCATATTTTTTACGGCCTTCGCTGCAGCCTATGAGCACTACACGCTCGGCCAGGTTAGCCTGAGAACAGCCCTTCTGCTTGCACCGGGACTTATTGTGGGGGCTTACGCCGGGGCCAGGCTCGCCCACCGGATACAGCCGAAAAAGCTGAAGCTGGGCTTTGCGGGGATTTTAATCCTGATCGCTGTTAAGATGGTCATTTAGGGTGCCGGGACCGTATGATGTGAGATTCCGTTTGAGGCTCAAATTTATTAGGAGATGCACAGAAAAAATTGCGGGAAGGATGAAAAGGCATCAATACATAAGAGAAGTGGATGCGGAAAGCTCTATTCGACGGGTGGATGGATGACACATCCGCTATGGGTTCAAATACCTGCAAAAAACTCGGGGAAGCTTATTGGAACGGTCTGGAACGTTCTTTCCGCCGGGTTCCTAATATAGGTTTAGCTCATAATCACAAACGGTGATGCGCATGAAGTGGAGTGCCCTGGTTATGGCCGTGCTGCTGGTGGGGAGCCTGATCCCCCTGAGCATGGCAGCGGAAAACACAACAGCAGTGACAACAGCCCCAACGCTGCAGCTGGACAACTCAACAAGGGAGGAGGTAATAGCGGGACAGCTCATCAACCAGCTCCAGAGGCTCAGCAAATTTGCGGAGAATAGAATAGGGCCGATAAAAGACAAACTCCCAGAAAACTCAAGCATACTGGAGGATTACCAAAAGGCAGAAGAGTATAAGGCAAAGGCCGTGAACGAATATGGATCAGGCGATTACTACAACTCAATACTTGACAGCCTGACGGCCATGCACTTCTACAAGGCAGCCCTGATACAGCTCAAAGAGGGCAGGAAAAAGGCTGAAAACATAAGGGAGCACATGAGAGCTGAAACCGCGAGGATGATGGAATACTTCAAGATGGTTGGAAAGACCATCAGAATCGCCCAGAAGCAGGGAATAGACGTCAGCAACCTGACCGTTCTGTACAATGAAACAAGGAGCGCATACAGGCTCGTCCTTGATGATTTAAAGGCGAAAAACTTTGAGAAGGCGAAGGAGGATCTCGCCGCTGCGAGGGAGAAGAAGGCGGAACTAGATTCGGAGCTGAAGAAGGTGAGGAGAGAGCTCGCATATAAGAACGCCGATAAAATCGTCAGGGAGTTCCTTGTTAGAGGGGAGAAGGGTATGGAGCTCGCCCAGAAGGCTATCAAGAACGCCAATGAAAGGGGATACAACACCACGGAGCTTCAGAGGAGATTGAATGCCTTTAAGAGCGTCTATGAGGAGGTTAAGAATCTTGCTGATGAAGGAAAATGGGGAGACGCCCTGAAAGTCATGAACGAGAACAGAAAAACGATAATGGACTTCCACAGGGCGATGGACTCCCTCAGAAGGAAAGCCGAGGAGAGGGAGCTTCAGACAAAGCTCAAGGATATGAAAACCTTCCTCAAGGAGACAGCCGGAAGAATCCAGAAAGATGCAAGAGCCCTTAACACGCTCAAGAGAAGGGGTGTTGATACGAGGAGGGCAGAGCTGCAGCTTAGAACGGCGGTTCAGGAGCTCAAGCTCGGAATTCAGCTCATGAAGCAGCACAAACCCGCCCAGGCAAAGATGCACTTTGCAATAGCCCTTGACCTCATCCACAGGGTCGATGAGTTTATCCTGGCCCATGCATGACCCTTTCCTTTTTATTTACCCTGGAGGTGGGATTAAATGAGAAAAGCCTCTTTGATGATTGCGATGCTCATGCTGGCCTCCCTTGGTATGGTTGGTGCCCAGGCTACCGTTTCATCCATTCAGCTGACCGTTTATGATGACGGTTATGTGAAGGTTGATTATGAGATTATCCCCTCGGAGTATGCCGCTCAAATAGAACTGCCCCTTTTGGGGGAGCACTATGAGAACTTTTTTGCCGAGGATGATAAGGGAAACCCCCTGAATTTCCAGCTTGAGAACGGGAGCGCCCTGATATACCCGGGAGACGCTCAGATAGTGAGGGTTTCCTACTACACCCCCGACCTGACGTCAAAGGAGGGGCTCGTATGGACGCTGAAGGTATCAACAAACTCCAGCTTTACCGTTGTCCTTCCAAACGGCAGCGTGGTGGTCGACCTCAGCGACATTCCCCTTTCAATAGCCCAGAACAGAATAACGATGCCGCCCGGGAACCAGAGCATCTCCTACGTCATCTCATACACCGGAACATCGGGGGGAGAAGTTCGGGAATCCGGTGGTTCTAAGGGATATCTGATCCTTGCCCTTGCAGGACTCATGGTAATTGGGGGGATTTTTGCCGGCTACCACCTCAGGAGAGGCCGCAGGAAGGATGCGCAGAGACCAAGATTGAGCAGGCCGGAGTTCATGGAGAGGCTCGACGGACTAGATCTTAACGACGAAGAGAAGAGGGCCCTGCTTTACATATTCGACAAGGGCGGGAAGGCCAGCCAGGCCGAGGTAAGGGAAGCCCTGGGCATTCCAAAGACCACCGCCTGGAGAATGTTCAAGCGCCTTGAGAGGAAGGGACTGGTCAAAATCCTGAAGGGAAGAAAGGAGAACTGGGTGGAGCTGAGGCTTTAGAGGGTTCTTTTGGACTCCTTTTACCTTCAATCTTTGCTATTGAAGGGGATGATTCTTTTGAAATCCTCCAAGTCCCAAGCGAAGTAACCCCTATCCCTAAGACTGCCTTTTCCCTCGATCCTCCTTGCCACTATCCCATAGTTTTCCTCCCATCCATTCAGACCAACAAGTCCGGCCTTTCTCTCCAAGTCCTTCAGAATTCCTCGGGCTTCCTTTTCTCTGAGATCCCTCCACTTGACCTCAACGAACAGTGCTTTCTTGTTCCGTTCGTCGAGTGCAAGAAGGTCAATCTCCTCGCCCTTCTGCCACCACCTGCCAATCTTGGCGAAGCGGAATGGAAGCTTTCCGGTTTTGTTGAGCTCTATAAGGAATTCCCTCGCTATGCCTTCAAAAACGTCTCCCAGATAATGGTTGTACTCCTCAAGGAACTCACTCCAGAATTCAAGGCTCTCAAGCTCTATCTCGTTCCTGTAACGCTCGACAAAGCGGAAGTAGAAGGCCAAGTAGTTGTCCTCAATCTTGTACAGGGTGTTTTTCGTCTTCGGCTTCGCCGTTACGGGGATTTCCCGTCTAAGGAAGCCGAGCCTCTCAAGAACTTCGACGTATTTGAAGAGGTTCGAGCGTGGTATTCCGGTGTGGGTGCTTATCTCGTTGAATCTCCGTTTTCCTTCGGCGACCGCCTTGAGGATGAGCTTGTAAACTCTCGGCTCTCTCAGCTCGCTGGATAGGATGAAGTCCGCCTCAGCGTAGAGAAAGCCCCTCTTGTCGAAGGCAAGATTTTTGACATCCTCAAACCTTTCAAAGAGCTCCAGATAAGCCGGGATTCCACCGGTTATTCCGTATATCTTGACCGCCTCTTCAACATCCACTCCCAGGAATTTCCATGAGTCAAAGAATCCCAGCGGAGAGAGTTTTATCTGGCCGTCTCTCCTGCCGTAGAGGGGACTCTTCTGGCTCAGGACGTGCTCCTCCATCATGCCAACGGAGGAACCGACGAGGACTAGGTGGAGGCTGGATTCCCTCACTATCTCGTCCACTATGTACTGGAACTCGCTGAGAACCCTTTTGTCAGACTGAATGAGATATGGGAACTCGTCTATAACGACTACTATCTTCCCCTTCTCGGATAGATACCTGAAAACGTCGGAAAAGCTCGAAAACGATGTCTCGCTTAGGAAAGTGGATGGAAACCTCTCAAGCACCGTCCTTGAAAACTCCCTCAGATTGTCGGAGTAGGTGCTGTTCCGGGCAAGGTAGTAAACGGAGGACTTATCGGCTATGAACTCCTTGAGCAGCCTTGTTTTGCCGACCCTTCTCCTCCCGTAAACTGGGAGGAACGAATTTTCCTTCCCCCAGAGCCTCTGGAGGAACTCAAGTTCCCGCTCTCTGTCAATAAAAGTTATTGCCATGGTATAATACTTGACCTATAACTTTTTAAGAATTTCGGGACCCGTGTCTTAAGCCCCGCGGAGTCTTTAAGGAACCGCTCAACCCGCTCAAACTCACCCCTTCTGAGAGGCCTCCCGAACCCGGCACCATCAACACGAAAATGAGAGAAGAAAAGTCTCATCTTATCCTTGAGCCGAGCTTTATCTCCTTGTCCGGCATGAGCAACGCAACGCGCTCACCGTCGTCAGCCGCTAAGAGCATTCCCTGGCTTTCCACACCGCGAAGCTTCTTGGGTTCGAGGTTCGCTATGATGACGACGTAGTGGTTGAGCAGCTCTTCCGGCTTGTAGTACTTCTTAAGCCCAGCAACGAGCTGCCTGACCTCGTCGCCCAAATCAACCTTGACCACGTAGAGCCTGTCGGCGTTGGGGTGGTCCTTGACCTCAATTATCTTTCCAACCCTCAGGTCGAGCTTGGCAAAGTCATCAAAGCTCACATACTCCATTTTTTCACCACCTTCCTCCTTTTTCACCCTCTCCTTCTTCGAGGCTTTTCCGGGCTTTTCGGGTTTGACCCCGACTTCATCCCCGTAGATACTCTTAAGGATTGCCATGGCCTCTTCCCTGTTACTGAAGCGCTCCAAAGCTACTTTCACAACGTCGTCCCGCCTGTAGTACTTGTCGAGGAGCAGTCTGGCACTCTCGGGGTTGCCCCTCGCTATGTAGTTCACAATGAAGTAGATGATGTCCTCATCCGTCACCTTCTTGAACATCGGGGTGGCTTTTCTAACCCTGTGTCCGGCCGGAATCTCGGTGAACTCCCAGCGCTTGAGCTCCTCAAGGTTGAGGAGGTGCCATATCTTCTCGCCCGCATCTGGAAGGAACGGCTCAATCAGGATTCCAAGGGCCTTGACGAGCTGAAGGGATATGTTCACGGTGGTTGCAGTCCTCACGCGGTCGGTTTTGGCCGTCTTCCACGGCTTCTGGTAGTCGAAGTAGCGGTTGCCGAAGATGGCCAGCTCCATGACCCTCTTCAACGCGTCCTTGAACTTGTACTGGGTTATCAGCTTTCCGGTCTCCTCGAAGGCCCTCTCAATCTCCTCAAAGGCTTTCCTATCGAGGTCGTCCAGCTCGCCTCTCTCCGGAACAACTCCATCGAAGTAGCGGTTGGCGAAGGTCAAAGCTCTATGCACGAAGTTTCCGAGGTTGTTGACGAGCTCCTCGTTTATCTTGCTCTTGAAGTCGGCGAAGCTGAAGTCTGAATCCCTCGTTTCGGGCATTATGGCGGTGAGGTAGTAGCGGAGGTAATCGGCCGGAAACGCGTCCAGAAACTCGTGAACCCATATCGCCCAGTTCCTGCTGGTTGAGAACTTCTTGCCCTCAAGGTTGAGGTACTCGTTGGCGGGGATGTCGTACGGCAGAAGCCACTCGGCCTCGACTTCCTCATCCCTATACTTGCCGTAGGCCATCAGGAAGGCCGGCCAGAATATGGCGTGGAAGGGCACGTTGTCCTTGCCGATGAAGTGGATGACCTTCGTTTGACCGTCGAGGTTCAGCCAGAACTTCTTCCACTCGTTCTCCCTGCCGATCCTCTTCAGGTGCTCGATGGTGATGGAGATGTAGCCGATTGGAGCCTCAAACCAGACGTAGAGCACCTTTCCTTTAACGTCCTCATCGTCGAGCGGAACCGGAATGCCCCAGTCGAGGTCCCTCGTCATGGCCCTCTCCTCAAGACCCTCCTTAATCCATCCAAGCACCATGTTCTTGACGTTGGGCTTCCACGGCTGCTTTTCAATCCATTCCCTCAGCCTCTCCTCAAAGTCCCCCATGCGGATGTAGTAGTGGGCGGAGTCCTTGAAGGTTATGGGCTTTCCGCATATGTTGCATCTTGGGTTGATGAGCTCTTCAGGCGTCAGGGGATGGCCGCAGACCTCGCACTGGTCGCCGCGCTGGTTTTCGGCACCGCAGTGGGGGCAGGTACCGATGACATATCTGTCCGGAAGAAACATCTTATCGTGCTCGCAGTAGGCCTGTTTCTTGGTCTTCTTTACAAGATGACCGTTTTCAAGGGCTTTCAGAAAGAATTCCTGGCTTATTCTGTAGTGCACAGGGAGCTCTGTCCTGCCGAAGTAGTCGAAGCTTATCTTGGCCCTCTCGAACGTCGTTTTGATGTGCTCGTGGAACTCGTCGACGATTTCCCTCGGGCTCCTGCCCTCCTTCAATGCCCTGAACGTTATAGGCGTGCCGTGTTCATCTGTTCCGCATATGTAGATGACATCCTCTCCCTTAAGGCGCAGATAGCGCACGAATATATCAGCCGGGAGGTATGCTCCTGCAAGATGGCCGGCGTGAATCGGCCCGTTAGCGTAAGGCAGCGCTGATGTTACCGTGTATCTCACCACTTTCACCACCTCTGGGAAATAGCCATGCTGATTTATAAGCCCTGCGGGTTTTAAATATTACGGTGAGTTATTAAGCTGGCTGGAAAATATGCATGGTTTGACATATCACTTCCCAAGGGAAAGACTCTCGGTCCCATGGGGATAGCATCCGTTGGCATGGTTTTGGTGAGCGAGCGGAAAGTTTATTTTCTTCGATGAGAAACCAACACTGGTGAGAGCATGGAGGTTGTTGAGAAGATTCACCAGCTTGAACACCGTATTGAGCGACTGGAAAGAATGCTGGAGTTTGAGGAGCTTAGTGGGGAGGAGCTGAGAGAACTCAAAAGGCGAAGAGAGAAGCGGAACTTCCTGGAAGAGGAAGAGTTCTGGAGGGAGCTGGGTGTATAAACTTCTTTTTCACAGGGAAGTCCTTAAGGATATGAAAAAGATCCCTCCAGAAACGCAACTCAGAATAAAGCAGGTGCTTCAAACTCTTAAAATTGCCCCGGAGTCCATACATAAAAAACCGCTGAGAGGATACGATGATCTTTTCTCAGTGAGGGTTGGTGATTATAGGATTATCATTGAACCCAACCACGGGGAGAACCTCATTTTTGTGTGGATGATCTCTCACAGGAGCAAAGTCTATGGGAGGCTGAAGAGACGGAAGGGGGATTAGGCGTGAAATCCCGCATCATCGAGCGCTTCAGGTTCGAGGCGGCCCATGCCGTCATGATAGATGGAAAGCCCGAGGAGATGCACGGTCACACCTTCCGGCTTGAGGTGGTGGTTGAAGGAGATTTAAAGAACGGTTACGTCATGGATTTTCTTGAGCTGAGGAAACTCGTCGGAAAAATCATTGAAAGGCTCGACCACAGAAACCTCAACGCTCTCTTCGAGAATCCAACCACCGAGAACATCGCCCTCTGGATTGCCGGTGAGATAAAGAGGGAGCTCCCGGGGAATGTTAAGCTTCACAGAATAACCCTCTGGGAGGGCGAAGAGAACGGGGTTGAGTTTGAGTTCGAATAGATAAGGGGAAGAGGAATGAACGGCATTCACTTCTTCCCCGCTATCTTCACGTTCTCGAACTTGACGAAGGGCGTTATTATAGTCGTCATGAAGGGCATCACCGTCTGCTCCTTCGTTACCTCGGTGGCGCTCTTCAGCAGTTCGTAGACATTGCCGGCTATGAGGAACACGCTCGCACCTTTTACCTCGCCGTCCTCGATGAGGAAGGCCGGGTTTGCGGTTACCGCGAAGTTCCCGTTATCCGGGTTGCTGGAGTGGGCGCCCTGGAAGCCGTCCACGAAGTAACCGTGCTCGATTTCCTCTATGACCTCCTCCAGCGGGCGCTTTCCGTTCTCGATGACCATGCTGTGGAAGCCTATGTTTATGCCGCCGCTCCTCAAATCGCGCTTCCCGTTTCCGGTGCTCTCGGTGCCGTGGACTTTGGCCCAGTAGTTGTCCCAGACGAACCCCTTGAAGGTTCCGTTCTCGATGAGGACGTTCTTCCTCGTTGGAACACCCTCACCGTCCGCTATAACTGGCTGTATGGAGAGCTCGTGGAACGGGTCGTCGTATATCGTAAGGACTTCGCTCCCTATCTTTTCTCCGACTTTTCCTGCCAGGGGCGTCGTTTCCTTGACGAGCCTCTCACCGCTGAAGGCCGGGAAGAGGGCATAGCTGAAGAGCCCGGCAATCGCCCATGGGCCAAGAATTATCGGAACCTCCTCATTTTTACTCGACTTTACGCTGTAGGCCCACCTGACCTTCTGGACGGCCCTTTCAACGACCCCGTCAACGTCGAGGTCTAAGCTACGCTTCGCGTCGAAGTCAAAAATGCCGGGCGTTACGACGCCGCCCTTCCTGCCGACCAGTTCCAGGAACAGGAAAGCCGCTCCGCCCTCCTGGAAGACGTCTATTCCATGGGAGTTGATGATATGCCCCTCCTCCCACGAAACGCCGCCTTCTCCACCGGCAACGACCGCGTTTTGGTCTTTCTCGCGGGCGAGCTTTATGCCCCGGACGAGCATCTCGACTAGTATGTCAGGGGATGCTTCCTTAAGCTCATAGTTGGGCTTGGGCTTTTCCCTGTATTTGCCCGGCTCCGGAAGGGAGACCCACTTCTCGTCAGGGCTGTTGAGCCTTGCCATCTTGGCCGCCTGCTCTATGGCTTCCCTTATCTTGGCCGGTTCGTCGCTGTCAACTATGGCCAAACCGAGGCGTTTGTCCTTAATCCCGCGGATTACAGTTACTGCCCCGCTCCTCGTGGAGGCCATTGAAATCTCGTTGAGCTCGACGCTTGCGCTAACATCCTTGGAGCGGTAAAGGGCGATCTCCAGCTCGTCGAAAAACCTCTCGCCGTACCTTATGAGTTCCTCCATAGTTACCACCTCAGCCAATCAGTATTCCCCCGTCAAAGCGCATGTGTGGCCCGCCGGAGCTTACAAAGGCCGTCTGCCCCTTTCCGCAGAAGCCGACCTCAAGGCCGAAGTCCTTGCCGACCGCGCTTATCTTCTTCAGCGCCTCGATGGCAACTCCCGTGATGGACGTGTCCCTTATGGGCTCCGCAATCTCACCGTTTCTGATGACGTAACCTTCCTGGATTCCAACCTGGAAGGCCGAGTTGAGCTGTGCCTGCCCGCCGCGGAAATCAACGACGTAGTAGCCGAACTTGATGTCCTCAATCAGCTCCTCGAAGGAGTGGTCGCCGGGCTCGAATATGGTGTTCCTCATCCTGATTATCGGGGCATAGCGGTAGCTTTCAGCCCTGGCGTGGCCGTTCGGCTCCATACCCCATTTATGGGAGTACTCGCGGTTGAGCATTATCTCCTTCAGGATTCCGTTCTCGATGATGTGTATATCTTTGACCGGGACGCCCTCGTCGTCGTACCTGTCGTTTCCAAAGCCGCCCTCAACGTAGCGCTCGCTCATTGTGACGTATTCCGGAGCGATCTGCTTTCCGATGAGGTCCTTGAAGGGCGAGTTTATGGTTAAGTCCGCCTCAGCGAGGTGGCCAAGGGCTTCGTGGGCGATGATGCCGACGACTATCGGGCCCGCAACGATTGGAAACTCGCCGCGCTTCGGAGCTACTCCTTTCAGCTGGCTGTGCATCTTCCTGAGGAGTCTCTCGGTGACCTTCTCGTTGGGCTCGACTTCGGTCATGAGCTCCCAGCCGTAGTCAACGGCTCCGATACTGTCCCTCGCCATCGCCAGCTTTCCGTCGGCCTTTCCTGTAACGTAGGTTCCCTGGTAGAGGTAGTTGTAGTCCCACTCTATCCTTGTGCCCTCGTTGGTAAGTAGTATTTTCTCGCCGCTTCCGTCCTCGTAGCGGATCTGGACGCTCTTTACTGCATTATCCTCCTTGAGGAGCTTTTCCAGCTCCCTCAGGTGTTTAACCTTCTCCTCTACCTCAACTTCCCTCGGTTTGACCTTCATCCTGCTCTTCACGAGGTCCTCAACTGGATTTATCTCCGCCAGCTCTATCTTCTCCTTCTTGGTCTCGGCGGCCGCTTTAGCCAGCTTGTAGGCCTCTTCGATTTTCCTCTCAAGGTTCGAGAGGTCGCTGGTTGATGCGAAGCCCCAGGCTCCATCGGCCAAGACCCTTATCGCAACGCCCCTGTTCAGCTTCCCGGTGAAGCTCGTAAAAACTCCATCCTTGAGTCCAAGGGTGGTCTTCTTCAAATCCTCATAGCGGAGCTCTATATACTCTGCCTTCAAATTCTCCTCCGCCCAGCGGAGGGCTTTCTCCAGCGCTTCCATGGTCACCACCGTTTTTATTAGTTCATCCATGTCTCCGCATCCAAATATAAAAGTCTTTTGAGCCTTTCGATGGGGGTCGAAAAGAATTGCGACAGGGATTACTATAAAAGATAGTGAATTGAATCTAACTGCATCTTTCCGGACTTCTTTTAAACGAAAGTGTTATATATGATAAGTGAATAAAATTTAATGCAAAATCCTGTTTGGGGAGGGTCGATGAGAAAGCGTGCATTACTGGTCGTAATTGTGGTTTTGCTGTTGATTGGGGCCTATGGAGCCTACGTGGTCAGCTACCCCAAGCATCCAGAGGTTAAAGGTTGTGTCAACCCGTTTGCCGTTACAAAACCCGTAAGCAGGGTTCAGGAAAACTGGTCAAAGGTTCACATGTTCTTCAAGCTGACAACGAGCAGAGACTTCTGGAAATTAGCCAAACCCTGGGATGTGGATTACTCTCACGTGAAAGTTGTGAAGCACACGATCGAGTACAACGGTGAAAAGATAACCATGCTCGCCATGGGAATTCCACTGAAGGACAAGAAGCACGTGATAGCGCTTTATGAGTTCTCAAAACCAGTACAAGGAGTGAAGGTTAGGGGATATCTTATAGAAATCGATAATTCTCAAAAAACACAACAATCCACACCGACAGTTAAAACCGTTGCACTAACAACCAACGGGAAATACACCGCCACCAGCAGCTGCACACACGAATGCACCTCAGACAGCGACTGTGGACTGTTTTCAAGCTGCAGCGAATACTGCTGCAACATGAACTGGGGGTGTGCTATAGACTGTTGTATAAGTGCGGGACATTGTGGGTTAGCTTGTGCAATATCAATTTGGATTAATCCTTACGTATGCATTGCATGCGTAGTTGCAAATTGTGCATGGTGTGTAAGTGCGGATAGCAGCTGTTGTTCAGAGCGCGGCTCAACTTGTATAAGTTCAACCCCACCATAAGGGGGGATATCTAATGGAAAGCTTTGAAATTAGGAAAAAAACTTGGATCTACTTTTTGGTATTCTTTATCATTTTCATGACTGGTAATATATTGTCAGCATATGAAAAGACTAGTCTCTTAAATGCCATTATTCTTGGATCCTTGGTTACGTTGGCGATTTTTGGTATACCTGGCCTCATTGTCGTGTTATTTCTCAAGAGATATGGGTTAATGCGGGGATTGTTACTTGGTAGTGTTTTTGCCTGTCTTGTCGAATTTGGATGGGCATACCTATTAAAGGCATTCGGTTACGAAGAATGGAAAGTCTTTGCCACAGCAGCAATACTAGGTACAATCTTTATCGCAATATCCCTCGGGTACGCAATTGTGTTATTGTCTAAACAAAAATCCAGTCCTTTAAAACATGAGGACACGCCATGACCAGTTAATAAACAAAAATGAGCTTTCGTTTTATGATTTACTTTATTTATCTTTTGGATGTTAATAGTTGATGGTCGTTATATCGTACCCTTCCTCGGACCGGCTCTGATAGCCCTCGGCTGGAACATCAGCCCTTGGATAATACTCCTTCCTGGTCTCTTCGTGGCCTTCTTGGACATCCTCCAGCTCAGACACCACTCTTAGCAACCTTTTTATCTTTTCCCTCAAACCAACAACCATGAAAGCCGAAATCAAAAACCTCATAGACAGGGGCACCTACCGGAAGCTCCCGCTCTTCGAGGGCGAATTGCCCGAAAACACCTACGCCCAGATAGTCGAGGTCAAGCCGGGGCAGACGGTTAAGAAGCACTATCATCTATACCAGTACGAGCTGTTCCACATAATGGGCGGTGAGGCAAAGCTCGGCATCGGCGATGAGGAGTATAAAGCGAAGCCGGGCGACATCTTCCTCGTAAAGCCGAAAACCGTCCACTGGGTGGTCAACGAACGCAATGAACCCTTCGGGCTCTTCGTGGTGAAGCTGAACTACCGCGGGGACGATACCGTATGGCTGGAGGGATGAACATGCCGGAAAAAACCATCGGAATCCTCGGCGGCATGGGGCCACTGGCAACAGCGGAGCTATTCAGGCGGATAGTTGAAAAAACGCCCGCTAAAAGGGATCAGGATCATCCGAGGATTATAATCTACAACAACCCCAAGATTCCGGACAGGACAGCCTTTATCCTCGGGAAGGGCGAGGATCCAAGGCCGGAGCTCATTGACAGTGCAAGGAAGCTCGAAAGCTGGGGAGCTGACTTCATAATAATGCCATGCAACACGGCACACTTCTTCGCCGAGACCATTCAAAGGGAAATCAAAGTGCCCCTGCTGAGCATGATCGAGGAAACGGCGAAGGAAATTGAGAAAATGGGTCTCAGGAAAGTGGGCCTTCTGGCCACCGACGGAACCATAAAGGGGCTGGTTTACCACAGAGCCCTGCTTGACAGGGGTATAGGAATAGCCGTGCCGAACAGGGAGGATCAGAAAAAGGTTATGAGGGGAATTTACAAGGGAGTTAAGTCCGGAAATCTGGAACTCGGCAGGGAGCTTATTTTGAGGGTGGCAAAAAAACTGGAAAAGCGCTCCGAGGGAATAATAGCCGGGTGCACGGAGGTGAGCGTGGCGCTGAGACAGGAAGACCTGAGCGTTCCTCTAATAGACCCCATGGACGTTATAGCGGAGAGGGCCGTAAAGCTGGCCCTCGGTCTCGATGATATTAAATCCACCCCTTCCTCCTGAAGTAGTACAGCATTCCGAGGGCTATCAGGAGCATTCCCGCCAGGGAAGCAAAGTAGCCGTATCTCCAGCCGAGCTCGGGCATATAGCGGAAGTTCATACCGTAGAGGCCGGTTATGAAGGTCAGGGGGATGAATATCGTCGAGACCACGGTGAGGATTCTGATTATCTCATTGGTTTTCATCGATATTGTTGAGTAGTACATCTCAATCAGCCCGTTTGCCATCTCCCTGTGGCTCTCAACGACCTCAAGAACCTCCATTATGTGCTCGTGGAGCTCATCGAGGTATCCCCCGGTTTCCTGCTCAAAGAAGCCTCTCCCATCGATTTCCAGCTTTCTGAATGTCTCCAGGAGGGGAAATATGGTGCGCCGCATGAAGAGGATTTCCCTTCTGATCCCGTGAATCCTGCGCAGGGTGTCCCTATCACCGCCCTTCAGTATCCTGCTCTCAAGCTCCTCCATTCTGGAGCTTATTTTTTCAAGCATCGGGATGTAATTTTCAACTATGGCATCGAGAAGGGCAAATACAAGATAATCAGCCCCTTTCTCCCTGAACAGGCCTTCACCTTTCCTTATGCTCTCCCTGATTGGGTTGAAGACATCCCCCGCCCGTTCCTGTATCGTAATCACGAAATTGTCTTTAAGGAATATTGCGGTTTTCTCTCTCTTGAGGCCACCTGAGAGCTCATAAATCTGGTAGAGGAGCAGGAAGAGATAGTCCTCAAACATCATTGCCTTTACCCTGCCCTTTGACCTTACAATCGCCTTGAAAACCGCATCGTGAAATCCAAAGACTTCCTTGAGCTCGCTGAGATGCTCGAAGCCATCAATGTTCACCCATACGACGCTGTACCCCTTAAATTCCAGAGCCTCATTCAGGGTCTCAATTTTCTGACCCGTAAATCTATCCTTTGAGTATGCAAATACCGTTTTGCTCACTCGATCACCATCCCTGCATGGAGCTTGTGAAATCTATCCCCATACGCCTCAAGAAAAGCGGCTTCTGCCCTCAGACCTGTGCAGTGCCCTGTATAGACCTCCTCAACCCCGAGCTCCTTGAAAGCTTCAACCGTCATTCTTATGCGCTCTTCACCGACATCAATCAGGTGGAAGCCGCCTATAACCGCCCTGACCTTCTTCTCCCCTGTGAGCCTCAGGGCATGCTTCACTATACTGACGATGCCTGCATGGGAGCAGCCGCTAACAATCACGAGGCCTTCCGGAGTCCTAATCGCAATGCTCATGTCATCCCTGAGGTCATCCCTCACAATTCTGCCATCTCTGAGGGTGTAGACCTCGGGGTTTTTCCTCTCGAACTCCTCCCTCTCAGTGATTTCCCCGGTTGAGTACATCCCCTCGATTATCTGAAAGGGCTCCGCTGTCAGAAACAGCTCTCCGTATTCCTCCACATCCTCCCTCCTGAAAGGGATACCAACATGCCTCAGAGAGGGCTTCATTACAAAGTGCTTCCTGAATATTGCAGGATGGGCTATCACGGGGATTCTTTTTCCGATTTTCCTGAGGATTTCAATAAGGCCCCCGGTATGGTCGTAGTGGCAGTGGGAAAGAAAGATATAATCAATATCCCCGGGACTCACCTTGAGGAGCTCCATGTTGTGGAGTATCGGAGCGGCATTCTGGCCGGCATCAAAGAGCACCTTCTTTCCCCTGTATTCAATCAAAAAGCTTATTCCGTGCTGTGCCAGGAAGGGACTCTCGTAGCCGGCATAATCCTCGGCAAGGGTGTGGATTTTCACCTTCATAAAATCACCCCGGTGGGTTTATGCTCTTCAGGGAATTATAGTTTTCGCCATGCCGGTGCCAGGTTCTCAAAACCTTAACCTTTAAAGGCAGGGGGCATAATGTCCACAGGTGATAGCATGGAGATAGGTGTTGTGGGAAAACCAAACGTCGGAAAATCCACATTCTTCTCGGCGGCAACCCTCGTTGATGTGCAGATTGCCAATTATCCCTTCACGACGATAGATGCAAACGTCGGTGTTAGCCATGCGATAGCGGAGCATCCGTGCAGGGAGCTTGGCTGCATGCCAAATCCGCAGAACTACGAGTTCAGAAACGGCCTCGCTCTGATACCCATAAAGATGATAGACGTCGCCGGCCTTGTTCCCGGAGCCCATGAGGGCAGGGGGCTGGGGAACAAATTCCTCGATGACCTGAGGATGGCCTCTGCACTTATACATGTGGTGGATGCAACGGGAAAGACGGACGCAGAGGGCAACCCTGTCGAGCACCACGACCCTGTGGAGGACATCGAGTTCCTTGAGAGGGAGATAGACTTCTGGATTTACGGGATTCTCAAGAAGAACTGGGAGAAGTTCTCAAAGAGGGTCAAGCTCCAGCACCTCAAGCTCGCACAGGCGATAGCAGACCAGCTGACCGGAATCGGGGTTACAGAACAGGACACGTTTGAGGCGATACACAAGCTCGGGCTGAGCGACGACCCGACCAAATGGAGCGATGAGGAGCTTTTTGAGTTCGTCAGGGAGCTCAGAAAGGTCAACAAGCCGATAATCATAGCAGCCAACAAGGCGGACGCCGCCGCTGACGCCCAGATAAAACGCCTTGTAAAAAAAGGCAGGAGCAGGGGATATATAGTCGTGCCCACATCGGCTGTAGCTGAACTCACCCTGAGGAAAGCCGCCAGGGCAGGGTTCATTGAATACATCCCCGGAGCGGATGAATTCAAAATCCTGAAGAAGATGAGCCCAAAACAGGAGAAGGCCCTCCATCTGATAAAGGAGCGTGTTCTGGATAGATTCGGGTCAACGGGTGTTCAGGAGGTTATAAACAGGGCAACCTTCGAGCTCCTCCGGCTGGTACCTGTTTATCCTGTGGAGGATGAGCACAAGCTAACGGATCAGTTCGGCAACGTCCTTCCCCACGTGTTCCTCATGAAGAAGGGTTCGACACCCCGTGATTTGGCCTTTAAAGTGCATACCGATCTTGGAAGGACATTTCTCTACGCGGTCAATGCAAAAACCCACAGGCGTGTAGGAGAGGATTACGAGCTTCAGTTCAACGACATAATCAAGATCGTGGCTACCGCGAGGTGATAGGGGCAGTTTTTATTTTCCCTTTCCTTTGGACTTCTCCTGAATGAGTTCCTGATAGAGCCTCGGCTCCACGTCCTCCTCTCTTAACCCGAGCATTTCCGCGATTTTCCATATTTCCTCCTTTGCCTTTTCCGGGTCATCGCTTATAACCTCGATGTCCAGAAAGTCCCCGAGCCCCTCAACGCGGTTGAGCTCAAATGTGACGTTGCCAAGTTTATACACATACCTGTGCTTTTTTACCCACACGTCCTCTTTAAAGCCGAGCCGCTTGAGTATCTCCTTTGTTTTTTCAAAATCCTCAACCACCACCTCTATTTCCTCGAACTCCTCATTCCGGCTGTCCTTTATGAGCTTATAGCCGAGAATGCTTTCATCCCGGTTGACTATTCTCCGGATTCTCAGAAGAGCGGGAAGGGGGACGGAGAAGTAGAGATCCTCCTGCACCTCTTCGTGATCAAAATCTGCAATGGCCTCTATTCTTGGCTGTATCTCCCCAAGATTAACCCTGAATTTAACCTCAACTTCAATCTCCATGTTATACCCCTGCCAGGAACCCGATTATATCACTCCCTTTCTTAAACTCTCTGACCGGAAGCACCGTAACCTCCCTCAGAGTCGGCAGCGCGTTTATATTTTCCTCAATGAATCTGTTGAGCTTCTCCTCATTCTCCTCACCAACGAGGACGAGTATGGTATCATCCCCGCTCTTTGAAACCATGAGGACGTTCGGAAGCATGGCAAGGGTTCGTGTTATATACTCAAGGTACCTTTCAAGAAAATCTTCGATTACCGGGGTTTTAACCCTGACGATGACAAAAGCGGTTTCATTGGGCTGAAGGTCTTTACCCACAACTATCGTGTACCTGCCGATGATGCCCCTCTCCTGAAGCTTTTTTATTCTAAAATGAATCGTTGATTCGGGTTTCTTGAGCTTCTCCCCGATTTCCGAAATAGTGAGCCGTGCATCTTCTTTAAGCAGCCTCAAAATAGCCCTGTCCAGGTCATCAAGCTGCACCATTTCAGCTCCCCCATTTTTTGTATAAATTATGTTCAACCCCGAGATTATCTAAAATTTTTCCAATTATAAACTTTACGATATCTTCCAAATTTTTGGGTTTATGATAAAATCCTGGAGATGCTGGCATAACTACAGCCCCCGCCTCGGTCACCGCCACCATGTTCCTGAGATGGATAAGGTTGAGCGGCGTCTCTCTGATTACCAGGATAAGCTTTCTCCGCTCCTTCAGTGCCACATCGGCAGCCCGGGTTATTAGGTTGTGCGCGTAGCCGTTTGCTATCGCCGAGAGGGTCTTCATGGAGCACGGGACTACAACCATGGCATCGAAGGGGTAGGAGCCCGAAGCAACGGGCGCAAAAAGGTCGTCCTCACGGTAGTCCGGCCTGAACCTGGTTCCGAGCTCATGCTCAATCACGGCCAGTCCTGTCCCCGAGGCTATGCTTATCACATCATGCCCGAGCTCCTTCAGAACTTCTATCAGTTTGACGCCATAAATCACGCCGCTTGCACCTGTTATTGCCACCACAATCCTCATGCCCGCTCCTCCTGAACAGCCCTATAAAATTCATGATGCAGATATTTAATTTTTTTCTTTTACATTTTTTCAAAGTTTTGTTATGGCTATGATGCGGCCGGTAGCTGGTGGCTCCATCTTCCTGAAAGCATTATGGTGGTGCACGACCAACATTTTTATAACTCCATCCGGTACAGTAAACACGGGGAAGCCGATGTCCGGAACAACCATTAAAGTTTTAATCAGAACCGCCGGGAAACTGGCCTCCGAACTCGATTCAAAGGCTATTGTTATCCTGCATGATGTGCCCGATGAGTACATTGAAAATCCTTCCCTTCCTGTAATCGTGGCGGGCAGCACCTTTGACATTTCTGGAGACATCAAGAGGATTCCCCTGCCACAGAACCTGGATACAGAGAACACCCTGAATCTCATCTCGGCTTTTTTATTTGAGCATGAAATCCTCAGGGAGGGGGAGTCATTTGTCTACGTGAGTCCGGACTCAATTGGAATCAAGGTTATAAAAAAAGGCCTGACGACGGTTAAGGGCTTCTTTTCCTCCGCTCAGACGGTTTTACAGAGGGTTCTTGAGATTGCAATCGAGCTGAGCATAGAGGGCAGAGAGGGAGTAAAGCTCGGAACCCTTTTTGTTATAGGAGATGTGAAGAGGGTTCTCAAGCATTCCCACCAGATGATACCGAATCCCTTCAAGGGACACAAAATCAATGTGCTGGACAAGAGGAGCAAGGAGATAATAAAGGAGTTCGCTCTCCTCGATGGAGCCTTTGTAATAAGCAGCACCGGGAGAATACTCTCCGCCGGAAGGTATCTGGATATAGATTTCAAGAAGCTTGACCTTATGCTCCCTCCCGGACTGGGAAGTAGGCATGTCGCGGCGGCGGGGATAACAAAATTAACAAAGGCAACATCCGTTAGCCTGTCCGAAAGCGGAACCATAAGGGTCTTTAAAAATGGGATAATGATACTGGAGTATAACCCGAGGATAAAATATTAAGCCGGTTTGAAAACTGAAAGTTGAAAGTAAAAATAAAATCGGAGCATCAGAAGAGCCACTGATTCTCTATGCACTCGTCACAGGGCGGCTTTTCTCCCGCCATTGCCTTAAACTTTTTGTATATGCACTCAGGCAGGCCCAGCGGGCATCTGTCCGGGGTTAGCTCTGGTCTCACCTTTGTCGGGTCGAGCTTTATCTTTATGTATGCCTCATATTCCTCAACCTTCTTCCACGGGAGAACCTTTGCACCGTATATGACGAGGTTGTCGTAAATTCTGGCGTAGTCTCCGACAACAGCACCCTCCTTGAGTATCACGTTCTTTCCTATGACAACACCTTCTCCGAGAATTGAATCCTTGATCTCGGCCCTTTCCTTCACGATATCATGCCCGATTAAAATTGCCCTTTTGAGGTATCCCCTGTCCTCAATGACGGTCTTCGGCCCCACGTAGGTGTATGCCTTTATTTTGACGCCGTGCCCTATTTTAGCCCCCCGGTCTATATACACCGGCCCCTGAATCTCAACGTCCTCAGGTACTTCTGCACCCTCTTTGACGGTGAAATAACCGTTTTCCTTGGCTATTTCATCCAGAGCAAGCTGGTGGGCATAGAACAGATCCTCAGGAGTTCCGAGGTCGACCCAGTATCTGTCTCTCGGCATCATGTGTCCGTATACCTGACCCTCATTCACAAACCTCGGAAGAATTTCCCTCTCGAAATAAACCTCTTTTCCGCTCGGAATGGCCTCCAGAACCTTCCTGCTGACCATGTAAATACCGGCATCAACGAGGTTTGTTTTCGGTCTCCTGGGCTTCTCCTCAAAGTCTACAATCTTGCCCTCTTCATCGAGCACTGCAACACCGTATTTCTCCGGATCATAGACCTTCGTCAGCGCAACGGTTATCAGACCATCATTTTCGCTGTGGGCTTTCATCAGCTCCTGGAAGTCAAAGTTCGTGAAGACGTCACCGTATACCACGAGGAAGTCCTCCTCTCCCAGCAGCAGGGGCTCAGCGTTTTTAATGGCCCCCCCGGTTTCAAGAGGCATGGGCTGAACTGAATACTTTATGTCCTTTGAGTACTCGGGCATCTTTTCGTCTATGAACTCCCTGACCTCTGCTTTCATGTAGTGAACTGAAATCACTATCTCATCGATTTCCTTTATTCTTTCCAGATTCTCAAGAATATACTGCAGATTGGGTTTTCCAAGAACCGGAACCATCGGCTTTGGTTTGGTGGAGGATATAGGCCTCAATCTCGTTCCAAATCCACCTGCAAGGATAAGAGCTTTCATTAATACCACCAATAATAACCACTGCGGCACAACTTATATATTTAACGGCTATTAAATAGATACCGCCAACTCATCTATCCCTCCTGCCGGGCTTAAACCTTAACTGGTAGACCTTCCCCTTAAATTCAATACAGCTTCCCGGACACACACTTTTCAAAGGACAGCTTCCACATGTGGAATCACCCGTTTCAATCACCCTGAGATACCCCATGCTCTCCAGTATTTTTATCATGCCCTCGACCTCCGAGGGAGGAACTCCTATCTCAGAGGATATCTCCTCAATGCTCCTGCCCTCTTCAATCAGCTTCAGCACCCTCTCCAGCTTTCCCATTTCACAGCCTCCCCAGGGCCAGCCCCAGATGATAGGCGGCTATACCCACGACCGAAGCAAGCCCTATCATATAGACAACGGTGAAAAGTGCCCACTTCCATCCCGCCTCTGCCCTTATCGCCCCGATTGTCGCTATGCATGGGATATAGAGGGTTGTTACGAGGCCGAGTACATAGGCCTGCAGGGGCACCATTGCGTTTATTATGGCCTCTCTGCTGCCGTATAACACTCCGTAGGTGGATATCACATTCTCCTTTGCAATAATTCCAAAAAGCAGACTCACTGCAGCTTTCCAGTCAAGCCCCATAAGCCTTACATAGGGCTCAAAGAACATTCCAATCCTCTCGGCATAGCTCCGGCCGCTTCCTATGGCGCTCGGGTAGTTGCTCAGGTACCAGATAACCACAGAACCCGCCAGAATTATTGTGCCTGCCTTTTTGACGAACTCCTTGCTCCTTTCCCATGAATGCAGGATCACGGTCTTCCACGAAGGAACCAGATACTCCGGGAGCTCGATTATAAACGGGCTGCTCTCGCCCCTTACCAGAAATCTGCTGAACAGCCATGCCATCACAAGGGCGAGCATGATTGAGGTTGCGTATATACTTACAGCGACAATGGCCTGATTCCTCTTAAAGAAAGCCCCCGCAAGGAAGCTTATAACCGAGAGTCTGGCGCTGCACGGAATGAGGGGGTTTATCAACATAGTCACTATCCTGTCCTTTTCCTCATCGAGGGTTCTCGTGCCCATCACAGCCGGGACATTGCACCCCAGGGCCAGAACGAGAGGTATCAGGCTTTTTCCCGGAAGACCGAATTTCCTCATTATCCTCTCCATGACAACAGCCGCCCTGGCCATGTATCCGACGTCCTCCAGAAAGGCCATCGCAAGGAACAGAAGAAAGACCAGAGGGAAAAAGCTTAGAACCGCACCCACGCCCGCAATCACGCCATCCACCAGCAGCCCTCTGAGGGCTTCGTTTGCTATCTGAGGTGCCAGCCACTGTCCAAATGAGGAAAATGCGTCATCCAGCATCCCCTGCAGGGGCATTCCAAAGGCAAAGATAAACTTGAATACCAGATAAAACACGCCGAAAAGAACGAGGAGCCCATAGACAGGATGAGTCAAAATTCTGTCGAGCTGGTCGCTGAAAGTCTCTCCCTGCTCAAATCTGTAGCGCATGAACCTGTGCATCAGGCTGTCGACAAATTCGTACTTCTGGGACGCGATTATCAAATCCATCGCCCTCTTGTACCTCTCCTCAACCTCCCCTATATGCCCCATGATCTCATTGAGCTTCTCGCTCCCTAGATGACGCAGAACGAGCTTGATGACCTCCTCATCCCTCATGAGAAGCTTTATCGCCAGCCAGCGGAGGCTGTATTTTTCCGCAAGTTCTGTGTGCTTTAGGGCTTTGCTTATATGTTCGATTTCACGCTCAACGGCGGGGTCATACCTCGGCATTATGGGGGAGATTTTTGCTTTTCTGTTTGCAACCTCATGTATCTTTTTCTTGAGCTCGTCAACCCCGATGCCCTCCTTGGCATTCAGCGGGACAACCGGAACCCCAAGCACGGATTCCATTTTTCTCACATCAATGTCAATGCCTTTTTTCTCGGCGAGATCAATCTTGTTCAGGGCAATAATGATGTTCCTGAGTCCCATCTCAAATATTTCCATTGTAAGGAAAAGATTCCGCATAAGGGCGGTTGCATCGACGACATCAACGACAACATCGGCACTCCCCTTCAGGAGAAAATCCCTTGCCACAAGCTCGTCCACCGAATGGGCTGTGAGGGAGTATGTCCCGGGCAGGTCGACCACGAGAAACCTCTCGCCTGCGTATTCGAGAATTCCCTCCTTTTTCTCCACGGTTACGCCGGGCCAGTTGCCGACGTGCTGCCTCATGCCCGTCAGGTCGTTGAATATTGTGGTTTTGCCAACATTTGGATTCCCTGCCAGGGCAACAACCTTCATCATAGCTTCCTCACCACAATCCTACCTATTCAATTATATCAATGGCAAATCTTGTCCCGCTCGTTGGGATTACCATACAGAGCAGTAATATTTGTTATAGCTTCCTCACCATAACCTTGCCTGCCAGCCCCTTACCTATGGCAAACCTCGTCCCGCTAACCGAAAGAATGATGGGTCCAAACTGGTGTGATTCTATCACATGAACTGTCGCTCCCGGGGTCAGGCCCATGGCGAGGAGCCTCTGCCGCGCACCGGAGCCTCCAAGTATGTTGACCACCATGCCCTTCTCCCCGGGTTTCAGGGAGTTCAATGGTACAATCATGTCTATCACCGTTAGGTTAGCCTAATTCACTCTCATACTCAGTAGATCGCCTTAAAAAGCTTTGGTGAGCCTAACAAAAGGATACGGTTTGATTTTAAATATTGGTGGATTGTTCTTCAAAACCGGAAAGTTTGAATGAATTGTTGCCATTCTGTTTCCAAAAGCTCACATAAAAATAAAGTTTGTCAAAATTTACTGGAATTTTAGAAAAGTATTTAACCGTGAACCGCAAAAGTAATGCAACGTATCAAGCGAGGTGTTGAAAGTGGGAATAGATATAGGGAAGAGTCTTACCGAACCTGTTGGAATGCTTCAGGAGAACTACAGCCTTTTTGTCCCGGCACTCCTGCCATTTGCCATCAGCCTGATCAGCGGGATTGCATTTGGAGGAAGCGTATTCAGGATGAGGCCAGCAGGAATGGGAGCATTAATGGGGCTGGCGGGCATACTGGGATTGATATCATTCATAGCGTCCCTTATAGCTGCGGGGGCGATAGTTGACATGGCTCACAGACAGCTCACGGGCGAATCCGCAGGATACATGGAGGGGATAAATGCCGCACTCAGCAGGCTCGGCAGTCTGATTGTAGCAACGGTGATAATAGGTATCGGAGCCTTCATAGGCATGATGCTTCTCATAATTCCGGGACTGATATGGCTGATTCTCGTAGCATTCACGATTCCTATAATAATGCTCGAGAATATGGACGGCATCGAAGCAATAAAGGGTAGTATCGGTCTCGTCAGGGAGAATTTTGGTGATGTTGTGGTGTTCCTTATCGCACTCATAATCATAGTCGGTATAGTGACAATGATTTTGAGTCTGATACCCTATGTGGGCAGTGCGGTGGCCTCACTGATAACGACGCCATATGTGGCTGTCGCACTAACACTGGCATATCTCGACCTCAGGGGGGAGTGAGCTTTTTAATACCTCCTCCCAACTTTTATCATGCTTCCAGAGGTCATGAGTGAAATAAAAGAACTCAGCAGCAGGAACGGACTTCGAGATAAGAGAATTCTCCTGCTTTTCTCCGGCGGAAAGGACAGTTCGCTCGTCTTATACCTGCTGAAAGAAGCCGGCCTAGACGTTTCAGCCCTGACGTTCTTCCACCGCTGGAGCTGGAGGGAAACGCTAAACTGGGCGATGGGATTCACCAAGAGGCTCGGCGTCGAGCACTACCTCGTCGATGTTACGGAAGGCCTGCTCAGGGAAGCAACAGGCAGGAAGGGGCCGATATGCATAAACTGCAAGAAGGTCATGCTCTGGAACGCCAAGTGGTTCGCCCTCAACAACGGCTTCGACGTCTTAGCTAAAGGCGACAACGCGAACGACAAGATAATAGGGGCTCTCCTCGACCAGTGCAAAACCGACATACGGCTCTGCGAACTGCCGAAAATTGGAGTGCCGTTCTTCCGGCCGCTGATAAAGTACACCGCTGAAGAGGTTGAAAAGCTCGCGGAAGAAGCCGGAATAAGGCCCTACCGCATGTACGAGCACGCCCGGAGGAGGCAGTGGCGCGAGGGCTGTCCGCTCCAGTACATAGACAGGGAGGAAATCGTGACGGAAAAGCTAATGGACTTGGCCCATCGGGTCAACTACGAGGTGAGCAAGATTGCGAGGAAAAGAAAGGTTCGCGTCAGTGTTAGGGTTCCGAGCTTCGAGATAATGTGCTGGGACTGCGACGAGGAAACGCTCCGTGATGTGGAAGAGACCGTAGAGCACTTCAGAGGTGACCCCAATGCTCCCGCTCGGAAAGCTTAGAAACAAGGTTTTGAGAGAAGTTATTTTTCCGAACCTCGGTATAGAGGACGCAAGGGTAATCTACGGCCCCAGAGAGGGCTTTGATGCGGCAGTTCTTGAGTACGATGAAAACCATTACCTTGTTGTAGCCACTGACCCAACCCTCGGCGTTCCGGCCGAGACCTTTGGCTTCTTCACCTATCACTTCGCTTCAAGCGACGTGGCCGTTTTTGGGGCGAGGCCGAGGTGGCTGGTGGTTGATATCCTCCTCCCGCCCGGAAGCGAAAAGGAATTTCTCGAAAAGACGATGCAAGACTTAAACACAGAATGCAGGAAGTACGGGAGTTCGATAATAGGCGGCCATACAGGAGTTTATCCCTCCGTCAATGAACCGACTGCCACAACGACGGCGATGGGGCTCGTGAAGAAGGACGAACTGAAGCTCCCGCTGGCCATGGCCGGCGATAAGATAGTCGTCACCAACAAGGTCGCCCTTGAGTTCGCGGTCTCGGCTTCCTATTTCCGGGCGGATGAGCTGAGAAAGGTTCTAACTCCCGGAGAAATCTCCAAACTAAGAGCTATGTACAGGCTTGAGACCGTGGTTCCCGATGCTCTAACAGCGAAGCCCTTCGTGAGGGGCATGCACGACGCAACTGAAGGCGGTTTAACCTCCCTCCACGAGATAGCCGACAACTCCGGCCTTGGGTTCAGGGTATATGCCGAGAAGCTCCGGCTCGACCCGATGGTGAGAAAAGTCCTCGACTTCTACGGCTTTGAGCCCTGGAGTGTATCCTCAACCGGAACGCTGATAGCGATAGTGCCACCAGAAAAATCTGATTCATTAATTACAGGATTGCAGAAAAATGGAATTGAAGTGTTTGAAATTGGGGAGTTCACCGCGGATAAAAGGCGGGTTTTAATCGAAAACGGGGAGGAAAAGGAGTTCCCGCGCTTTGAGGGCGACCCCTATGCGAGGCTGTACGGCAAAGAATAAACACCAGAAGGTCTCCAGTATAAACTATGAGCCAAGAGATTATCCGGGATGTCGTTGTTAAGATACTGGGGGAACTCAGTCTTGGTGTTAAAGAGGTAATTCTCTTCGGTTCCCGGGCGAGGGGGATTTCAAGGTAGACAGCGACTGGGACATTTTGGTAGTTCTATCCGGGCCGTTGGATAGAAAAACCGAGCTTGGAGCTTATAAGAGGATACACAGGGAGCTTCTGTTGAGGGAAATCAAGGTGGACGTTCTCTTCATTTCAAAGGACGAGCTCGAAAAGGTCAAGGATGACACTGGCTTTGTTTACTACTACGCTCTCAGGGAGGGTGCGAAAATTTGAGCTTCAAAGGATGGATTGAAAAGGCTGAACTCCTGTACAGTACTAAGAGGGCTTCCGAGTTTCGCTTTTGATCCCAGCCGTTGATTAGTATCCAAAAGATTTTTGAGAGACAGATAACAAAAACAATCGGTGAAAGTTATGAAAACACAAAAGGACATTATAATCCAGCTATTTGAGAATAACATGGAATATCTCAAACTCCTCGGCCGTGCATGGGAAGTTCTGTACTTTGAGGGACATTCTCCAGATGTTGGTAAAAGAAGGGAGAATTTTATCATACAAATGCTCAAGAAGGAATTTAATCTGAACATCATACAAGCTCTTGACACTGAAAGGGAGTGGGATTTCAAGATTATCCTTGAAGATAAAACGGAACGTTACTACAATCTCAAAACAACTGAGGGGTACAGCACAGTAAAACTTGCATGGGATGGTTTTCCAACCGTCGAAAGGATACTGAACTTTAAATTCCACTATAACATACTATATGTTGTTGGTAATAAAAAGGAGCACACAATTGAAATGAGTGTTATATCCATCGATGATCTCAAAGAGATTCAGAGGAAAACAACAGAGAAAACTATAGGGGACTACTGGTGGATTCCGAGATCAGGAACAAACCCCCGCGGGTTTGGATTAAACACAAAAACAGTGAAGAGGCTCGTCGAGAAAGCGAAGGAGAGAGGAAATCATATAAAGACAAGTTATGATCCAGTACCACCCGCAAAAATCAACGAACTCAAAGATAAATATTTTGAGGAGTGGTATGAACTGGTAAAGAAGATAGCCATGGAAGGCCAATAACCACTCATTTAAGGAAATTCAAAAGGGACGGATTTTTAATTGCCTCTTGAACCCTTTTTTTTGCTATTTTTGCATACTCCGGATTTATCTCTATACCAATGAAATGCCTCCCGGTTCGAGCTGCTGCAACACATGTTGTTCCTGCTCCGACAAATGGATCAAGTACTACATCACCCTTGAAGGTATAGAGCTGAATGCATCGGTAAGGTAGTTCTTCAGGAAAAGGTGCCGGATGCCCTACACGTTTTGCCGACTCTGGTGGAAATTTCCATACACTCCTGGTATATTCAAGGAACTCTTCCTTTGCTATTGTTGATACTGCTTCTCTCTCCTTCGGTTTTTCTCTTCTGAGGCTTTTCTTGCTGAGAACAATGATATACTCATGCTGATCTCTAAGGACGGGGTTTACAGGAGACATCCATGAACCCCATGCAGTTGAAGAGCCGCTTACCGCCTCGCCCTTGTCCCAGATTATCTCCCCCCGCATGAGAAAACCTATCCTCTCAAACCTTTCAATCAGGTACGCGTGCAGGGGAATGTAAGGTTTTCTGCCAAGATTTGCAACATTGAAGCACACACGGCCACCCCAGACGAGAACCCTGTAAACTTCCCTCATAACCTCTTCGATGAAGTCGAGATACTCCTCAAGTGTGAGATCCTCATCGTATTCCTTGCCAACGTTGTATGGTGGAGATGTTACCATGAGATGAACCGATTGATCAGGAATATGCCTGAGTATATCTCTCGCATCTCCAACAACAATCCTATCGAGATATTCTTCGGGAACTTTGTTTTCTATAAGGTCTTCTTTTGTGGGTTTCGGCAGCTTGAAGTTTGAGTAAAGCCTTCTGTTATAGAATGGGCTTGAGTCATGCCCCTCTCTGCCCCCCACACCAAAAGCACTCGTTCGGGTCCTTTTCCTTTTTACTCCATTTGTCATTCAATACCCTCCCTCTTCACGGGTTTCACTATAATTAATAGTTCACCATTAAATACTCCGAGCTCCCAGTCGAGCATATCCCCCTCGTTTAACCCAAACTGCTTTACAATGAAGATTGGCACTGTCGTTCTCAAGGAGTTTGACCTCGGTGTTGCCTTTGTGAGCGTTGTTCTCTCACCCAACACAATCACCATGACATGATGGTTTAAGAGATTTTATAAATTTTTTGTCTAATAATTTGCAAGCAAATTGACAATCAAAATAACACCAAACGGATACATATAGACTCCCAACTCACGTATTAAAATGGGATAGCCAACCCTCCACGAACCGGAGGAAAAAGAGGCGGAGAACGCGATAAAACTGGCGGAACTTGTTCTCAAATTTGTGAGTTCTAAACTCACTTCACCCTGAACCTCAGCAGTGCCGCCAGGCCGCCCAACGCCTTCAGCTTGTCGCCTCCCTCGTGCTCCGAACTTACCACCACCACGTTTCCCCTCGAATACCTCACCGTGTCCATGAGCTCCTCTATCTTTTCCCGGTGTTCTCCCTTGAGCAGTTCGTCGAGAACTAGGAGCGTTTCAACGGCGCCGTAGTTCACGGCCTCTTCGACCTCTCTGAGACCGTAAGCGGCCATGCCGTTGTTTTTAGCTATATTCTCAAGCACCCTCTCGACGAGCTGAACCTCTTTAGCAACGCGGTTCTCGTGGTAGACCTTGTCAACAGTCCCGCGCTTGATGACCTCATAGATGCCCGTCCTTCCGGTCACGCTCGTGTCCTCGATGACCACCTTCTTGGCCAGCTCCGGATAGTTCTCGCGCAGGAACTTGTGGAAGTCCTCCTTGACGAAGCCGGGGCCGGCAACTATGGCCCTCTCTATGCCCTCGCGGCTTATTATCTCCTCCATGCTCTTGGCAACGTCGTGGAAGAACTTCTTCTCCTCGCTCTCGCGGTTGGTGTTGTAGCGCTTCCCCCCGAGGTTGTAGCGTATCCCTTTGAGTATCTCGACGCCGTACTCCCTGATTATCGCCATATCAGCTTCCCCGTCGTCTATGACGACTATCATAACCCTTGCTCTCTTTGACGCTTCAACCGCTTCTTTCAGCCTCTCTATGTGGTGCTCCTTCCATCGGGGCTTCTGGATTGTAACGACCGTGCCTTCCTCGATTGCAAGGGTGTGGTACTTGCCGAGGGGGACGTCGTCCCTGCTGGCGTAGACTATCGGCCCGGTAACGCGTACCTGGTTGGCGAACTTGTGGAAGTTTATCTTCTCTGCCCTAACTCCGAGGAAGACGGGAATAACCTCGACCTTCTCGGCCCTGAGCGAATCGCTCCTCTGGCTCTGCTTTCTGAGTGTTTTGGCGTAAACAATATCGCCGGGGTCTATGATGTGATAGAGGTGCCAGAGGTCGTCGAGGGTCTCGGCTTTGACCTTTATCTTGCCCTCCTTAACGTCCTGGCGGATTATCTGCACCTCAATCACCCCAAATCTCCCTCAATGGAACACCGTTCCTCTTTGCGTCTTCGAGTTCCTTGAGGTTATCGTCCAACACTACATATCCCCCGAAGTTCTTTTTCTTTGAAGCTTGAATTGCATCCTCCGGGGCTCCAAAATTTGGACGGGTCAAATCAGCTCCCTCTCGGTTCTGGTTAGCCTTTTTGCCCCGTTTTTGGTTATCACCACAGTGTCTTCTATTCTAACCCCTCCGAATTTGGGGATGTAAATGCCTGGCTCGATTGTCACAACCATGCCCTCTCTCAGAACCGTTTCATCCTGCTGGCTAACCCTCGGCCATTCATGAATTTCAAGGCCGACGCCGTGCCCGGTTGAATGGATGAACCTCTCACCATAGCCGTACTCCTTGATGACATCCCTGACGATTGTGTCAAGTTCCTTGGCCCTCATCCCGGGTCTTGCCGCCTCCACGCCTTTTTTCTGGGCCTCAAGCACTATCTCGTATATCTCCCTCTGCTTTGCATTCGGGGAGCCTACGACTATCGTTCTGGTTATGTCCGAGTTGTAGTGCCTGTAGAGAGCACCCTCATCAATAACAACAAGCTCCCCCCTCTCCATCCTCTTATCGCTGGCAACGCCGTGCGGTAAAGCCGAACGCCAGCCGCTCGCTATTATGGTGTCAAAAGCGGTCTTGTCAGCCCCCTGCACCTTCATCACGTACTCCATCTTCGCTGCAATTTCCTTCTCCCTTCTGCCCTCCCTTATTTCTTCAAGCGCCGCCATCATGGCAGCATCGGCTATTTTGCATGCGGCCTCAATGAGCTCTATCTCCTCGGGGGTCTTGATGATTCTCAGGTCCTTTATGATATCATCAATTGACTCAAACACCCTTATCCCGGATTTTTCCCTCAGGCTGTTGACAAAACCGAAGCTCGTTTTTCCCTCCAGAGCCATCGAGTTGTAAGCTTTAAATCTCTCAAAAAGCTCTGCAGACACCTTGAACTTTTCAACCGGAACAGAGGAGGTTTCTCTGGCTTCTTCATATTCCAGCTCCGGCACAATAAAAACGGCATCATCGGGTGTGATAAGCAAATAGCCTCCGAGAACAGGACTGCTTCCCGTGAAGTAAAACAGGTTTTCTTTCCCCATGATCAAAGCAGCATCAAGCTCTTTCTCGGAGATAAACTCCTGAATCTTCCTGATTCTCTGCATGGATTTCACCTCAAGGTGTGATGGGGGAGGATAAATAAAATCCTTTCGCATGCTGTGGGGTGTGATGTGCAACTCATCAAATGGAAGCCTCCTGCAATCCTCAACAGCATCCGCCCCAACCCAGTAAACTTTAAAAATTCGACATCAAATGCACCAGTGGTGAGGTGCGATGAAGAGAAGAGCCCTCGTCGTTGGTTATGCAAGGAGCAAGGAGAGACAGCACAACAGCCACATGATACTCAAGCCCTTCGGAGTTGAGAGCAGGGAGCAGGCAGCCCAGCTTATAGGGAGAAGGGTGGTCTGGAAATCGCCGACCGGTAAGAAACTTGCAGGGAAAATAACAAAAACCCACGGGACTCAGGGAGAGGTGAAGGCGAGGTTTGAAACCCCTCTGCCGGGCCAGGCGATAAACGACTGTGTTGAGATTCTCTGATTCAATTTTTTGGTGTGTTCAATGCCAATGTTCAGGGAGATAGTGGAGGGGAAGGCAAGGATACTGGTTCCTGTCGCGGAGAGAATCTATGATGCCCCTGTTTTCTACAACCCTGTGATGGCACTGAACAGGGATATAAGCGTCCTAGCTGTGAGGCTTTCGGGGGCTGCTTCCATCATTGATGCCCTCTCCGCCACGGGCATACGGGGAATCCGTTATGCCCTCGAAACTCCTGCCGGGGAGATCTGGCTCAATGACATCAGTGAGGAAGCATTCAGGCTGATGCTCAGGAATGTGGAAGCCAATTTCAGGATTAAACCGGCCCTGGCGGGAAAAATGGCAGTCCTCAGTGGTGAAAAGAGGGTAATTGTGACAAACAGAGATGCCAATCTGGTCATGGCCGAAAACTTCAGGCATTTTGATTTCGTGGATCTGGATCCCTTCGGCTCGCCTGTGGAGTTTCTGGATACCGCCCTCAGGTCAGTGAAGAGGAAGGGGATTCTCGCAGTTACGGCAACGGATACCGGGGTGCTCTGCGGAGCCTACAGGCATGCCTGCCTGCGTAAATACCTTGCGGAGCCAATAAGGGGAGAGCTCTGCCACGAGGCAGGGCTTAGAGTTCTCATCGGAACTGTCGTTAGATATGCCGCCAAGTACGACCTCGGCGTTGATGTTCTCCTAGCTTACTACCGCGACCACTACTTCCGGGCCTTTCTGCGGCTCAAGAGCGGCGCCAGAAAAGCAGATGAAAGCCTCTCCCAGCTCGGCTATCTGTGGCAGGATGTGAACGGCCGCTTTGAGTATGAAAAAGCTCCCCTCCCGGGAAAACCCAGAGCCCACGGCCCGCTGTGGCTCGGCCCGTTGAAGAGTCAGGAGTTTGTTGAGGGAATTCACAGGCTGGGCAAAGAACATCCAATCGCCCACAAAAAGACGCTCCCATTCCTCGAAACTTTAGCGGGGGAATTCGACATTCCCTTCCACTACGACACCCATGCTCTCGCAAGGAGGAACGGCCTCAGGGTGGAAAAAATCAGCGGGATAATCGAAGCCCTCAGAGAGCATGGGTACAGGGCAACGAGGACTCACTTTTCCCCAACGGCGGTGAAAACCGACGCCCCCTTTGAGGAGGTTCTTGAGGTGCTGAAAAAGGAATAAAACAACGAACCTCCTCAGAACTCCAGCTCGAATTCGCCGGGTTGATGCTCCACAACGATGGTGAGGGTTTCTTCGGAGGTGGACTCGTCCACCATCCTGCCCCCTATGGCCCTTACTTCCCCGACATTCCTCAGCGCTATCTCGCTCCAGTTGGAGAGGTGGTTTCTGAAGTGGAGCGTTTTGCCGTCGCCGCCGAGGAAGGTCGCGGTCGAGTAGATTATCTCCACGCCCCCGACCTTCAACCCAAAGGGCAGGAAGAGGGCACCGCGCTTCCTCATCTCTATCCCGTCGAGGAGCTTTGGAACCTCAACGCCCCTGTACTTGACCTTCCCAAAGACCCTGTGGCCCCTTGGGTTGAGAAGGACGAGGTAGTTGCCACGCGGGAGCGCTATCATGTCCTCCTCGGTTACCTCAAAGTCCCTTCCAACGTTCTGCATTGCCAAAATCTCCTCCACGAACTTCCTGTGGAGGTCGTGGTGGCTGTTGTAGTACTGCAACCTGAAGCCGAGGACGATTGCACTTCCCTTTCCCCTCCTCACGAACGTCCCAACTGGCCTGCCGTAGTGGAAGACAAAGGGTTCTCCTCCCCTAACTCCCCTGACCGTGTTCCTGACGAGCATCCTGTCTATTCCCTCCGAAGAAACGCTCGTGAACTGGATCAGCCTCGGGTTGTCCCTCGCTTTCGCCCTTTCAACCTCGACACCGAGGAACTCGGCTAGAGAGGAGTAAGGCTTCATGTTCTCGTCGAGGTAGGGAAGCATCGGCAGGAGTACGAGGTTCCCGCCTCTGGCAACGAATTCAGCGAGCTTGTCCTGAACTTTCCTGCCCATGAAGTCGAGACTGTAAACCCAGAGCTGGCCGTAGCTCAACATTTCCTCAACGCTCGCCTCCTCAAGGTCGAGGACGTCGAAGGGAACGTTGCTCATAGCCAAAAGCGTCAGAAGTCCCCTTTCCCCAAGGAGGTACTCGTTGAGGTTTACACTCTCCGTAAGGTTCTTCCTGAGGCCGAACAGCGAGAGAGCTTCGTAGGGCTCGTAGGTTCCAAAGGCAACCCTCGGCCTGAGCTCGGAATCAACGAAGTCCGGGTTGTTGAACAGGAACTCGCCGAGCCACTTTATCGGCTCAACGTGGGGCCTTTCGCTTCCATCGAGGCCTATCGGCGAGTATACGTCCCAGGTAACCCCGTTGTGGGACTCGTAACCTCTCGGATTTTCACCGCCGACGTAGAGGTAGTAATTGATGTTGTGGATTCCGAGGGAAGCCACCAGCGCGTAAAGGTGCTCCGCTTCGTCCGGCTCTATCGTGTGAGCCAGGGAAACCTGGGTCTCTATGCTGAGGGGCGGCGTTCCGAGTCTTTTCTGATAGAAGCGGTAGATTCCGGTCTTGTAATAGATGTGGCCGAGCTTATCCTCCTTCAGGTCAAAGGAGCGGTAGAAGGAGTACCAGAACTCGGTCCAGAGGTGGATATCGAGGTTGTTCTCCCTGACGTAGCGGTAGAAATGCCTCCAGGCAGAGAGAAGCAGGTAGGGGTCGAGTATGCTTATCGGGACGTCAACGTAGCGTTTCATATGGTCGTAGAGCCTCTCAACGTAGCGGTTGGTCATCCAAATCTTGAAGTGGTGCCAGTCGAGTATCTTCGGCAACGGTTCGTTCTCGCTCGCCGGCGCATAGACCTCGGAGTAATCACTTATCGGCGTTCCGTAGCGCTCGCTCAGCTCGTCGAGGGAGTAGTTGGTCCTAAGCCACTCCTCCCACAAACCTTTGGGCTTCGTTATTATCTCGTTGTAATCCGTCAAAAAGGGCTGGAAGATGGTCTCCCAGTAGGAGGGCTCGTCGTCTATGGAGACGCTTATTATCGGCCCTCCGTTGGTGTAGAGGTAGTCCCAGATTACCGGCAGAACCTCGTCGTACCACTTTGAGACGGCCCCGAGGTAAGTCGGGTGGAGGTATGTTATCGGGGGGTAATAGATGTCCCCAGGCAGGGGCCCGTTCGGTCCCCTGGCGAGTATCTCAGGGTGTTCTTTGATAAGCCAGCTTGGAATCCCACCGTTCCTCCACTCGCCGCAGATGTAGGGGCCGGGCCTGATGATGACCTTGAGGCCGAGTCCCTCTGCAAGCTCAAGGAACCCAATCAGGTCTCTCTCGCCCCTTGTTTCACCCGTGAAGTCAAACTTTCCGGGCTCCGGCTCGTGCCAGTTCCAAGCGACGTAGGTATCCACCGTGTTGAGGCCGTGCCTTTTCATCTTTTCCAGCCTGTCGCGCCAGTGTCTCCTAGGAACGCGGAAGAACTGGAGCGTTCCGCCGTAGACGGTGAAAGGCTCCCCACCAAGGTAATACACCTTTCCATCGTGGCCAACCTTCATAGCAATCACCACTTGACGACCTTGCTCAGAAACCTGGGCCTGTCTGGATCGAGTCCGCGCTCAATGGCCTTGTAATAAGCCAGGAGCTGGATTACCGGGAGGTGCAGGACAGGGCTGAGGATTTCTTCGATTTTGGGAACTTCGATGAAGTAGTCCGCCCCGGTATCTTTTCTTCCGACGGTGAGGACCCTTGCACCCTGGCTTTTGAACTCTTTCGTGAGCTTCTCGTGCCAGTCGAAGGGCTCGTTCACGAGGAGGACAACTAAGGTTCCATTGTCGGCTATGGACTTGAAGCCGTGCCTGACCTCGAAGGTTTGATACGCTTCACTCCAGAAGAGGGCCATCTCCTTCATTTTGAGCATGGCCTCAAGTGCTATCGGATAGAGTATTCCCGAGCCAAGGAAGATGACGTTCCAGAAGTCAAAGCCCTTGACGATTTCCCTGATGTACTCCTCGCTCCCCAGGACTTCCTTAGTTAGCGACGAGACGAGTTCCGCATCGTGGGTTTCCCTCCCGTATGAACTGAGGAGAAGCTGAATGAACGAGAAGTAGAAGGTCGTGAATGAGTGCGTCATGACGACGCTCTCCTCGTGGACAGGAACTACTAGCGCGTAATCGGCTCTCTTTGAGAGCGTGCTCTCGTAGGCTGTTAAAGCGAACCCTGGAACGTTCAAGGCGTCGAGGGCATTTATTGCCTCGGTCGTCTCGCCTGAACGAGATATCGCCACGAGAAGCCCCGGCTTTCCTATCGAATACCACTCCCTCGAATAGAGAAGTTCGGAGCAGGGGGCGCTGAACCCCCTGCCCCCAAGGCGGGTGGTTGCCATGGCCAGTGGCTGCGACAGGAAATGTGAACTGCCACAGCCCGTGTAAACTACCTCTCTCGGTAACCGGAAGTCATGAACCATTACGAACTCCTCAAAGGCCTTCTGAGCCGTGATTATGCCCTCAGGGGTCTTTAGTATCTCTCTTAGAGTTGCGTGCATTTAATCACCCCCGTAAAGGTGGCAGGCAACCCAGTGGTTCTTCTCAACCTCGCGAAGCTCTGGACGGACTTTGAAGCACTTCTCCATGGCCTTCGGGCACCTCGGCGCGTAGCGACAGCCGGCTATCTCGTAGATGCCGCGCTCCTCTTTCTCCGGTTCAATGCCCCTGAACTCCCACTTCACGTTCGGGTCGGGAACGCTCTCAAGGAGCATCTGGGTGTAAGGGTGGAGGGGATTGTGGAAGACCTTCTCCGTGTCGCCCATCTCGACGATGGTTCCCCTGTACATGATTATCGTCGAGTCGCTGATGTAGTAGCCCAACGCCAGGTCGTGGGTGACAAAGAGAACCGAGGTGCCGTATTTATCCCTGAATTCTCCGAGGAGGTTGAGGACGTCTATTCTAGTGCTCGCGTCGAGCATCGAGACGGCTTCATCCGCTATGAGGAGCTTTGGCTTTACGAGAAGGGCCCTCGCTATGAGGATTCTCTGAAGCTGCCCGCCGCTGAGCTGGTGGGGATACTTGCCACGAACTTCCGCCGGGTTGAGGCCAACCTGGCTGAGGGCGTCGTCTATCATTCTTTCCCTTTCGTCTCTGCCTACCTCTAGGAGGAACGAACGAAAGACCAGGTCGAACGCCCTGTCTATCTCATGGAGGGGGTTGAAGCTGGCAAAGGGATCCTGGAAGACCGCCTGGACCTGGCGGTAGTAGTAGGTGCGCAGCTTCCTCTTGTCGAACCCCGTTATGTCCTCTCCCTCGAAGAGTATCCTTCCGGAGGTTGGCTTGAGGAGCCTGAGGATGAGCTTTCCAACTGTCGTCTTTCCACTGCCGCTCTCGCCCACGAGAGAGACTATCTCCCCCTCTCTCATCGAGAAACTGACATCATCGACGGCGCGGATTTCAAAGCCCCCAATGAGGCCGGAGGTGAACACCTTGGTTAGGTTCTGGACTTCGAGAAGGGTCATTGCTCATCACCCCCGAGGAGATGGCAGGCCGCGTAATGTTCTGGTCCTACCTTGACTGGCTTTGGCTCAATCTCGCTGCACTGCTCCATCACGTTTGGACAGCGTGTGTAGAAGCGACAGCCCTTCGGCGGGTTGAGGAGGCTTATTGGGTAGCCAGGAATGCCGCTCAGCTTCTGCCTCCTGTACTGCACGCCCATCCTCGGCAGGGAGTTTAGGAGGAGTCTGGTGTATGGGTGAGCCGGAGAGCTGATTATCTCCCCCGTCGGGCCGATTTCAACCACTTTTCCCGCGTAGAGTATCATGACGCGGTCGGCTATCTTGTTGAGCAGTGCCAAATCGTGGGTGACGAAGATGATGGACTTAACGATTCCCTCTTTCATGAAGTGGTGGAGGAGTTCTATGACGACCCTCTGCGTCGTGACGTCCAGCGCGGAGGTTATTTCATCGGCTATGAGCAAATCAGGGTTTAGAAGGGTCGAGACTACCATCGTAGCGCGCTGTCTCATGCCACCGCTCAGCTCAACGGGGTACATATCCGCTACCTTCTCGCTGAGCTTGACCATCCCCAGCCTCTCACGGAGGAGCTCCTCAACTTTTCCCCTGTCGGTGTATTCGTGTTCCTTAGCGAGGTCCCAGACGATGTCCTTGATCTTCTTGGTTGGATTCAGGGCGTTCATCGCGTACTGGGGGATTATTGAGAGTTCGGTGTAGCGGATTCTTCTGGCTTCCTCCTCGCTGAGTTTCATCAGATCTTGGCCCTTGAAAAGTGCCTCACCGCCAGCGTGTAGCATGGGCGGTTTTCTCAGTATGAGGGAGTGTACGAGCGTCGACTTTCCGCAGCCACTCTCTCCGGCTATGCCGAAGACCTCCCCCTCCTTCACCTCAAAGGAAACCCCATCCACAGCCTTGACGTGACCAACGGGAGTGTTGTAGTAAATCCTGAGATCCCTGACTTCCAGTAGGTTCATTCCCCTCCCCTCCTGAGCCTCGGGTTGAATACCTCCTCCATTCCCAGGTTGACAAAGAACAACGCTGTGATGATAAGGGTGATTATCAGCCCGGGCGGAATGAACCACCACCACCAGCCGAACTGGAGGGCATTGTAGGAGATTGCCCGTTGAAGTATGTTGCCCAGTGATACCATCGTTGTTGGACCAAGGCCTATGAAATCAAGGGTGGCAGAGGTTAGTATAGCCCCGCTGAACTGAAGGATTCCGGCCATCACAACATAGGAAATCATGTTGGGCATTATCTCCTCGAAGACTATTCTAAGGTCGCTCTGACCGACTATCCTGGCGAGGTTTACAAACTCCCTGTTCTTGAGGGAGAGGGTCTGCGAGCGAACTGCCCTGGCCACCCATGGCCAGCCGGTAAGGCCTATAATTATCGCCTGTATCGCCGGGGTCCTTGCTGAGAGATAGGCCGCAACGAGGACAAGGAGCACTATAGAAGGAATAACCAGCATTATGTTTGTGAACATCATAAGAATCTCATCAACCCAACCTCCCTTGTAACCTGCCACCAAGCCTATAGTTATCCCCAATATCGTTCCGATCAACGCCGCGAGAAAGGCTATCCACAGACTAGTTCTGAGGCCGTAAACGAGCCTTGCGTAGAGATCCTGCCCGTTGATGTTTGTCCCGAGGATGTGAAGGACCTCAACCTCCCGGCCAGAGTAAGTGGTTATCACCTCGTGGCTCAGAGGAGGTAGGGTCTTTTCTCCATAGGATGCTATGGAAACACCTTCAAATTTCTCGTAGTAGAGGCCGTCCCATGCAAAGGGTGTGAGGAAGGGACCTATTAAAGCAAAGATTAGGAGGAATACCAGAAGGATAAAGCCGAACTGAAACTTCCTGTTCCCAAAGGCTATTTTAAGGAGTTTAAGAGCCCCCATGTTCAACCCTCCGTGTAGCCTGCTCTAACACGCGGATCTATGAGGGCGTAAGCTATGTCTATGACGAAGTTCGCCGCTAAGACCGAGATGACCACGATGAGGAAAGCCCCCTGAAGGAGAAAGTAGTCTCGGTTCAAGGCCGCATTCATTATGAGGACCCCTATGCCCGGGTAGTTGAAAACTATCTCGGTCGCTATCGCTCCGGCAACCATCATGCCGAGCTGTAATGCTAGCCCGGTAATCTGTGGGAGGATTGCGTTTCTGTAGGCGTGCTTGGTCATGAGCTTCTCGCTTGCCCCGAGGGCTTCGAGATAGCGCACGTAATCTGCCTCGAGCTCGTAGATTATCATGTTGCGCATTCCTATCCCCCAGCTTCCTATCATAACGATAAACAGGCTGAGGAAAGGAAGTATCCAGTGGTATATAAAGCTCCTAATGAACTCCCACGAAAAGCTCGGGATCAGATTGGTGGCATATGCACCGGAATATGGGAGAAGGTTCAGTTTAACTCCAACAACGTAAACGAGTATCATCGCGAACCAGAAGTAGGGCATGCTCGCAAGGAAGTAAAACATCGGCATCATATATCTGTCATACTTCCGGTTTTTACCTGCAAGGGCACCAAACCAGTTCCCGACCAGCCAGCTCAGGGCTATGGCCGGGAGAAGAATGGCTATGTCATAAGGAAGGGCGTGTTTTATTATATCCGAGACAGGGGCGTTGTACAGCATGCTATAGCCCAAATCCCCGTGGAAGAGACTCACCCAGAAGTTCACAAACTGCTTCCACATAGGCTGATTTAACCCATAGAGCTCCTCGTAGAACCGTATGAGGGCCTCGCTTGCAGTGCTTCCACTCTGGGACATCATAGCCTCGATTGGATTGCCGGGCATAAGTCTTGGAAGGAGCCAGTTAAGGGTTACAGCGAAGACGAATGTGATTCCATACACGATTATCTTGCGAACGAGGTACCTCCTGAACCCCATAATTACTACCCCCTGAACTTTAAAAGATGTAAAAAAGAAAGGTTAGCGCCTTCTCCTCAGGAGTAGGGGCACAACAGCCAAGCCAATGATAAGGGCAGGTCCACAGATGCCTTTGCCTCCCCCTGAGGTAGTTCCTGTTGGGCTTGATGTTGAAGTGGTTTTTGTCGGGCTTGAAGTTCGGGGAGGTGTTGTATCAGTAGTTTGAGTCTCACTCGCTGGCTTAACGCCCAGCAACGCCAGTGCAGTTCCCCATGTTCCGTACTTGGCCCAGAATATAGGTACACCGTAGGGGTTGTTAGCGTTTGGCCAGTTGGTCCAGTACTTGGTGTTGGCCTCGTAGAAGAGCGTTGCCATATAAACCGGAACCGCGGGGACATTCTTCAGCCATATCTCGCTGAGCTGTTTTATGTAGTTAGCTTCCTTTTCCGGGTTCGTCGTCTTGGCGAACTCATCGAGAATCTTTTCTGCGTTCTCATTGTAATACTTTCCAAAGTTCGCGCTTCCATCCTTGCTCAGGAGGGCATAATAGACGGCATAGGCAGTTGGCTGGAACGTTCCCGCCCAGTGAAGGCCGAGATCAAACTTGCCATTATTGTATTTCTCCATCATCGCTCCCCAGTCGTACTTGTCTATGACCACCTTGATTCCAAGGGCTCTCAGCTGGTTCTGGATTATCTCGGCCGTTGAAATCCAGTCGGAACAGCCGGCGCATGTAACGAGGTGAAGCTCAATCTCCTTCCCGTTGTAGGTTCTCCAGCCATTTGAGTCTTTCTTCATACCAAGATTGTCGAGTATCTTGTTGGCCTCTGCTATGTCCCCGTACTTCCATCCATACTCCTTGACGAGTCCGTTGAGTCCAATCTTTCCGCTCCACTTCTTGAGGAGTCCAGTTCCGAAGGGTATTTCCGAGGGTCTGTCGCTTATGGGCCCGTTCCTGTTTATCTGCTCGGGGTTTATCGCCATGGCTATCGCACGCCTGAACTGAACGTTGTTCATTGGCTCCTTCTGGGTGTTGAAGTACAGGAGGACCGGAGCAACTGCCGGGAAGTAGGGTGATTTGTCAAGCCAGCTGGCGAGGTTAGGATTCTGCTTCTTGGCCTGAACTATGTCAATGTAATAGGTCCCCACGTCGAGGTCTCCCTTGATGAAGAGGTTCGCGGCCTGGGAGTTGTCCTTGACGTAGAGTTCAACTATGTACTTTGGAGCGGGTTTTCCAAAAACTTTGTTGCCCCACCAGTTATCGTTCCTCTCAAGTATTGCTTTCTGCTGCTGAACTACTTCCTTGAGCCTGTAGGGGCCTGAGCCAACGAGATACTTCATCTCATCACCGGTGAAGGTCATCTTTGGTACCTTCTTCGGGTCAATGTTCTCGAATATGTGTTTGGGGATTATGAGAGCTCCCTGTCCCCAGCCGTAGAAGAGCTGGAGCTGCCAGAGCTGATAATTGGGAGTGCCCGCGAAGATGAAATCAACGGTTCTATCATCGACAACCTTGATTTCCTTCAGGCCAAGTTTTGTCCAGTTCCTCAGGCCTATCTCCTGGTAGTACTCGTAGGAGAACTTGACGTCCCCGGCAGTCAGCGGCTTCCCGTCCTGCCAACTCAGACCGCTCCTCAGCTTAACCTCAAAAACGTTGGGCTTGACCCACTTCCAGCTTTCCGCGAGCCAGGGCTTCAGTTCACCCGTCATGAAGTTAAGCATTACAAGGGGCTCAAATATGAGGCCGTCGAGACCAAGTATGTTGCCTCCTTGGAAGGGATTGGCGTTTGTCGGAGGCGCGCTGTTGGCGGTGTAAAGTGTTTCGCTCCTCGGATATTCCACGGCATTAACCGGGGCAAAACCCACCATACTGGCCAGAAGAAGGGCCGTCAAAGCAAGGCCGAGATACTTTTTCATAGTTTCCCACCTCATTATAAATAATGTCATTTTTATAAAACTATCGGATTCTATATAAGCTTTTTGGTAGCCACAAGACACCATCAATGCACACCGTTATATAGAATACGGGAAAAGATGCACGTGAGCAGACCCTTACTGATGACCAAAAATGACCATAGGAAAATTATAAAAACATCAAAATCTATAAATCCTCAGGTGGAACCTATGGAACAATTTCACTGGGGCGTTGTGCAGTCAGCCTTTCAGTTCGAGATGGGGGACCCTTACAGGAGGAACATCGATTCAAGAACCGACTGGTGGGTCTGGGTCAGGGATAGCTTCAACATAAAGAACGAGCTCGTAAGTGGGGATCTGCCAGAGGACGGGATAAACAACTACGAGCTTTATGAGATTGACCACCGCTTGGCCAAGGATTTAGGACTGAACGCATACCAGCTCACAATAGAATGGAGCAGGATCTTTCCCTGTCCAACCTGGAGTGTTGACGTAGAGCTGGAGAGGGATTCATACGGGCTTATAAAGCGCGTTAAAATAAAGAAGGAACACCTCGAAGAGCTCGATGGACTCGCCAACTGGGGGGAAGTCGAACACTACCACTCGATTCTGAGAAACCTCAAAAAGCTTGGCTTCACGACCTTCGTAACGCTCAATCATCAGACATTGCCCATATGGATCCACGACCCTCTCTGGACGAGGAACGACTTCGAGAACAGCATGGTAAAGGGCTGGGTCGACGAGAGGAGCCTCATCGAGTTCGTCAAGTTCTCGGCATACGTCGCTTGGAAGTTCGGGGAGCTCGTGGATTACTGGGCAACCTTCGATGAGCCGATGGTCACGGTGGAGCTCGGTTATCTGGCCCCTTACGTCGGCTGGCCGCCGGGAATCCTCAATCCAAAGGCAGCTAAAAGGGTTATCATCAACCAGATGGTTGCCCACGCAAGGGCCTACGAGGTTATAAAGGAGCACACCAAAGCCCCTGTCGGGATAATTCTCAATATAATCCCGGCCTACCCGAAAAACCCAGCCAGCGAAAAGGACGTCAAAGCCGCGGAAAACTACGACTACTTCCACAACAGGCTCTTTCTTGAAGCCCTCAATAGGGGCCGGGTTGACCTGGAGCTTGATTTCAATCCCGTGAGGATAGCCCACATCGAAAGGAACGACTGGATAGGCAACAACTACTACACGAGAGAGGTCGTCAAATGGATGGAGCCGAAGTTCAAGGAGCTGCCCATGGTGAGCTTTGTGGGAGTGGAAGGGTACGGCTATTCTGGAAACCCGAAGAGCGTCTCGCCAGACAACAATCCCACCAGCGACTTCGGCTGGGAGGTGTACCCAAAAGGCTTATACGATTCAACTATGGAAGCTTTGGAGTACGGGAAGCCCGTGTTTATAACCGAGAACGGAGTCGCGGATTCAAAGGACGTACTGAGGCCGAGGTATATAACGGAGCACGTGGACGAGGTAAAGAAGCTCGTGGAGACCGGGGCTGATGTGAGGGGATACTTCCACTGGGCTCTGACGGATAACTACGAGTGGGCGATGGGCTTCAAGATACGCTTCGGCCTCTACGAAGTTGACCTCATCACAAAGGAACGTATTCCGAGAAGAAGGAGCGTTGAAACCTACAGGAAGGTTGTTGAGGAGGGATTGGAATGAAGACCATAGCGGTTGATGAGAGCACATGGAGAAAGATAAAGCTCCTCAAGGACAAGCTTGATGCTCGCTCCTACGACGAGGTGCTCCAGAAGCTCATTGAGACCTGGCACCTGGTCGAGCTGGACAAGAAGGTCGATAACGTTATAATGGATGAGGAAGAGGCTGAACTCCTGATAAACCTACTTGAGAAGAAGAAGGGGAGTTGAAGATGCCCCTGCCAGAGGACATAACCTTCGACAGCATAACCCTCCTCAAGATGCACACCGCTAAGAGGAAGAGACAGCTGGAGATAACCCTGGCCAAGTTCAACGTCTCCCTCTCCATAATCACGGTCTACCGCTATCTCTCCGCGAAGGCGTATCTAAAGAGAAACGTGGAGGGAGAGCTTGAAGTTCTCAGAGACATCTATACTGTGATACCCCTAAACGATGAGATAATAGTCAAGGCCTCAAAGATAGAGGCAAGCCTCCTCCAGAAGGGCAAGATGCTCGACCTTGAAGATATTCTAACTGCGGCAACCGCGATATGGAGCAACAGCCTTCTTATAACGGAGAACCCAAAGAGGTACGAAGCCATTAGACAGTTCGGTCTCGACACGATGCCCCTCGAAAAGTTCCTCCGTGAGCTTGAAATAATGGTGGAAAGGGAGCTCAGATGAGCTCCGCGAAGGGGGTTATGTGGAGGAAAAGCCCCGGCATGAAGCGGAGTCCTTCAGCGTACTTTACCCCCGCTTTTTTTCCATAGTAGAGAGCCACCGTCCTCAGGAATGGTTCCCACTTCTCCCACACCTCATCAGTGAACTGGCTCCTATGCCTCCGAATGGCGCTCAGCTTGAGCTCCATAACGTCAGTTATATCAACGAAGTAGTTTGGCTTGGCCGTGTAATAGAAGCCGAAGAGATCAACCTGATGCGGTTTCAGTCCGAGGTAGCGGTCGCTTCTGCCCACATTCGGGAGGGGAGAAAAGGCCACCGCGTCGATGGCCAGGAACCCCGCGGTTCTGTGGTCCGGATGACCCTCGTAGGGGAGCCAGGGATCTGGGGCTAAAACTGCATCGGGTTTCTCCGCCCGTATAACTCTGATTATCTCCTTCCTGACCGCGGAGGAATAGAGAAGCTCGGTGTCCCTATAGTCGAGCCACAGAACTTTATCAACCCCAAGCAACTTGGCACTCTCCATCTCCTCCCTTCTCCTCACGAGGGCAAGCTCTTCCCCTGTTGTTCCATCGTCGTCGGTGCCCATGGAGCCGTCGGTGAGACAGAGGTAAACGACCTTCTTCTCCATTGCGGTTAGCTTCCTTATCGTCCCCCCCATTCCTATCGCACAGTCGTCCGGATGCGGTTCGATGCAGAGAACCTTTTCCACCTCTCCAAAGGGATCACTGAGGTCGAATTCAAGCTTTTCAAGGAGTTCCCTAAAAGCCTCATCGAAGTTCTCAATCTCCTCAAACATAGCCCTCCCTCACTTATAAACTGTGGTTGTTTTATAGAGACCGGCAGATATATAAATCCTGCGGTCGGTTCGATAGGTATTTTAACATCCCTTACAAAGTTGTTGTGGTGGTGATGATGGACGAGATGCTGAAATTGGCTAGAGACTTTTACAGGGAGGAATACGCTGATTCGGTGCTCTACGCCCAGCTCGCGAAGATGGAGAGGGACGAGGAGATAAGGGAGGAGTTCCTCCGCCTCTCAAATATAGAATCAAAGCACGCCAGGTTCTGGCACGATTTTATAAAGAGGCACGGCGGGAAAGTTCCAAGGCCCTCAGTGAAGAGGCTCACAATCCTCAGCACCAGACTCCTGCGGAAGATACTCGGCCCGGGTTCCCTCGCATCCCTCCTCGAAATGGGTGAGAACAGCGCCATACAGAAGTACTTCAAATATCTCACCGCCTACGCGCACAGGTTTACACCGGATGAGATGGAGGAGATAAAGGAGGTTATCCTTGATGAGCTTGAGCATGAGAAGTTCTTCTACGAGAGCAAGCAGCGCTTTCACACAGAGAACGTCCGGGACCTGGTATTGGGTATGAACGATGGCCTCGTCGAAATTCTTGGGGCTGTCACAGGTCTTTCAGCGGTTTATCCCAACAGTCCCCAACTCGTTGGCATAAGCGGCCTGATAGTTGGCGTTGCAGGAGCTCTTTCCATGGCGATCGGAACGTTCATCTCGGTGCGCTCTCAGAGGCAGGTTAATGAGGCAATCAGGGATAGAATGGAGGTTCTTTTCAGGGTTTCACCGGGAAGAGCAAAGGAGGAGCTCCTGTATAAGCTTGTTGAGGGGGGAATGCCCGAGGATATCGCCAGGGAAGTTTCAGAACAGCTTGCCGGCAACAGCGATGCAATAATGAAGCTCCTCATCCCCGAGAGCGACGAGAACGAGATAAGGGCCGCCATCTATACAGGTTCCTTTTATCTGCTCGGAGTTGCGTTCCCGGTTACCCCGTATTTCCTTGCATCAAGCTCACTAACCGCTCTGCCATTTTCGGTCCTCCTTGCCGGATCGGCACTGGCCGTTGTTGCGACGCTGGTTTCCCTCCTGTCGGGGATTTCAATCCGGAAGAAGGTCGCCGAGATGGTGGCAACGGGACTGGGGGCAGCGTTCCTGAGCTATCTCTTCGGCCGGCTCATGGAGGTGCTCTTCAACGTCTCGGCGCTTTAGAGATAGGTTACCTCAACGCCGAGCTTTTCGGCTATTTTCCCCTGCTTTTTGTCGCTGGTGGCAAGTTTGCCATATTTGAGGGCCTGGGCGATGTAGAGGGCGTCGTAGACTGTGACTCCCTGCTCGAGGGCTATTTTCTCCCCTTCCGGAAGATACTGGAGCGGGTTTTCATAGATTATTATTCCCTTGGTCGCGTGAAGGTAGTCAATTATACGCTGAGCGGTTTCAAAAGATATGTCCCTGTACAACCTGTACCGCTTCCATACGGCGTTGGCTCCTTCAATTAGAGCCATTTCCAGTGATACAAGCTCTGGCGTTCTCCTGAGGAACCTTGAGACCTCTTCCCAGCCCTCTTCCCGGAGGAGGTATTTTATTAGTGTTGAGGTGTCAATTACTGTCACGGGAATCCCTCACGAGTTTCGTGGCCTTTCCTCTCTCAAGTTGGGGGACTTTTTCAAGGAACGAGTCAATCTCATCGAGTAACCTTGCTTTCTCTTCCTCCCGGAGTTTCCTTTCTATGAACCTCCTTATCTCCTCGCTCCAGTTGATGTCGTACTCCTTCATCTTCGCTTTTAGCTCATCGGGAATGCGGATGCTTATGACCGCCATACAACCACCGTTTACATAAACGCATTACAGAATTATAAACATTGTCATCATACCTTCACGTATTTCCACTTTCCTCTCCTGAACGCCCACCAGAACAGTGCTGCGGTAGTGAAGGTTTCGAGGCTCATAGCTATCCATGCAGCAATAACTCCGAGGCCCTCAAAGTGTATTGGCCCGATTGTAAAGCCAAAGCCAAGAAGATAAGCCGGCACTATCCTGAAGAGGAGCTTGCTGGTCGCGGTGATATACATCGGCGTCTTCGTGTCCCCCGCCCCCCTCAGCGCACCGCCGAGAACAAAAACCCATCCAAGGGGGATTTCGCTTATCCCCACTATGAGGAGGTATATACTCGCCAGTCTGAGAACCTCCAGATAGTTCGGGTCGCCGGAGCTTATGAAGGGCAGAACGAGATAGCGGGGGAATGCTATGAGTATAAAGGCCATGACGGTCATGAAAAGCCCCACCATCTTGAGGGCCTCATAAACCGTTTTCTCAGCCCTTTCCGGACGCCTAGCTCCGAGATTCTGGCCGACAAGTGCTGAAGTGGCCACGTTGAAGCCAAATGCGGGCATGTATGCTATGCTCTCCACCCTGAGACCGACCTGATGGGCTGCTAGAGCCACGGTTCCGAAACGGGTCACCACGCTCATGTAGAGAAAGTTGTAAAAGCTGAAGAGGCCCCTTTCAACCATCGTTGGAATCCCCACGCGCAGGATTCTCTCAGCCATCTCAGGATGGAAGGAATAGCTCAGCTTAAGCCTGAGAACAAGCCGCCCGCTCAGGAGAAGATACGAGCCAATGAGGAAAGCCGCCGTTATGCCCGCTCCCGAGGCCCACGCCGCTCCAACAGGCCCAAGTTTCGGAAAGCCCAGCTTCCCGAATATTAAGAGATAGTCGAGGAGGGCATTTATGACGTTCATCAGGATTCCGAGCTTCATCGGTGTTTTGGTGTCTCCCGCACCCCTCAACGCGGCCATTGCGGTAAAACTAACGAATCTGATGGGATAAAATGCAAACACAACCCTGATGTATGCATAGCCGAGGCGCACGACACCCTCACTTGCCCCCATGATCCTCAGGATGTCGTCGCCGAGAAGCCAGCCGAAGAGCATCACAGGAATGCCGAGAAGGAAGGAAAGATAGAGGCTCTGCTCAAGGGCAAGCGCAGCATTTTCCTCATCTCCTGCCCCCACAAATCTGGCCGTCAGAGCGAGAGAACCTGTGGCAACAGCGGCCATTATGGGCATCATGAACCAGCTGACCTGGCCGCCGAGCCCTACAGCGGCTATCGCCAGCGCACCGACATGCCCCACCATCATGGTGTCCACTAGGTTGAGAAGGGTCTGAGAGATGTTGCCCATTATCGCGGGCCATGCCAGCTTCCAGAGCTTCCTCTGAATTTCATTCATGGATATCACTCAGACGATTATCTAAACGATAAAAGGTCTGTGGAGGTTAATAAAGTTTACCATAGAACCTCATTAGCTTGAAGTTTAACTTTTTGATGGCTTTCCCTCTGAAAATGATTATAAGAGTACATTCACCAACAAAAAATGCACAATTCACGACATAATGGGAATCGGGATAATGTTTGCGTCATCCAATCATCCAGCTGTTGGGATGTCCAATGAGACCCTCAAACTCCCCTTTAAAACCCTCAGGGAGAAGCTAGGAAAGCATTCCAGCAATAACAAACAAAACAGCAAAATAAAAAGAGATTAAAGCAGGTTCTTAGCCTTCTTCCACTTTCTGCTCCAGCGGTACTTCCTCATGCGCCTGCTCCTGCCGAAGCCGCACGCAGCACAGTAGCCCTTCTTAACGTTAAAGGACTTCCTTCCGCATCTCCTGCATTTTATGTGAGTCGGTGTCCTGTTCCTCTTTCCGTGCGGTGCTGTTCCGCTTCCCACAGTGAATCACCTCACTCACTCTCTACGGGTGAGATTGCCAACACATTGTCTCCTCTAATCACGATCTTGCCGTACTGCTTCGTAACCTCCCCGCCCTCCACGAGCTGGGCGTTGGCAAGGACTATATTCAGGTGAATGTCATAACCAATGAGCCTTCCTCTAAACTCGAACCCTTTCTTCAGGATCACCAAAACGTCCGTGTCGAGTGACTTGTGTATCACATCAAGTGGTCTTTCCGCCATTTTCCTTCCCTCCCAAATAATCAAAGCCGATATCAAATTCATAACCGGGAAATTGGTTTATAACTCTTTCCCTAATAGAAATCCAAAAATCACGAAAATTAGAGATCTCTAATTGCTTTATGGTGCTTTGTATATTAGGCCGAGAAGTTTATACTTAATTTAGTAATTTTCCTTCAATGCATATTTTGTCACTTCCTAATTTTGAGTGGACGAAACACTTAAATACTATAAACTACTTAAATCCATTAGACAACTTCATTTGAGGAATTCAGATGCGACAGGAAGTGGTATGGTTTGTACTCGGAATCTTGATTGGGAGTTTGTTTTTAGTCTCGGCGTATCCAACAGGGAACAACGTTCAGTATGCCATTCCAGTGGTTCAAAGGATAAACAACACAGTCCCAGTTTACTATATGGGTAGCGACGTCTCAAAGTACTTCACAGGGGCAATAAAGATGAACCCTTCACTGAGCATTAAAACTCCACATATACTTGTCGTTGAAAGTTCCCACGTGAAAAACAGCTCCCAGCTCAGGGAGCTCGTGAGGAAGGAAATCCTCTCAGGAATACCGGTTATAGTTATTGGTAGCCCCAAGGTTATCAACGGAACTTTCAGGGGCCAGTTCTTTGCAGAGCTTGTAGCGGGTCATGGTCCAGATGGAAAACCTATCACACAGGCAACTGTCTACGGTTACATGACCTATCCTTCCAATGGAATTCTCGTGAGCAAAGAGTTCATCTCCATTGACGCCGAACCAAAGGCAATCGAACAAGCTTACAGCTGGGCGGTTAAGAACCTAAAACCAAGTGCCGGGACTTTCGAACTTAAGGCAGAGCCTCCATCCTCTGGAGCTTATTGGTCTTACAGGAGTCAGCTTGATTTTACCAGCGGTGATGACTGGAAACCATATGGCAGGCTCAACATTAGGACACTCCACTACCAGCTTATGAACGATGGTTCCTCCCAGTACGACTGGTACAATGTTCACGTGCGACAGCAGTCTATCCCCGGAAAAGAACTCTGGAGCTCAGAGTGGAGGACATCTGATATGTACACCTGGATAGATGCTGATTATTACAACCCAAAGGGTTTTCTCTCAGATTATGCACCAACTACAACTTCAGGAACCACAACCGTGGGTGTTTCAATAGGTGTCTCCGTAGGAGTTAAGGAAGCCCAAGTAAGTGCATTCCAGTCGTGGAGCTACACAATTTCTGACGTTCGCGTTTACGATGAAAGCGACTACTCTCAGGAGCTCGCCAAGTGGAGACACGATATAGCAGAGGATAAAGCAGTTGGGTCTAATACATACCAAATAGAACCGGGTGCTACGTTAAGATTCCCTCAAGAAGATTACGGAGCAAAGGTTTGGAGAGAACACTACGGTGTCGTCTACGCAAAACCTCCGAACTGGTGGGAACCCTGGTGGGACTGGCATTATAGCGAGGAAAACTGGGTTGAATTCCGCATTTCTATGGGATGAAGTTAGAATTCTTTCTTGCGCTCTTCTTTTTATCCCATTTTCAGGTGTTACCAAATGCCCAAAAGCTTTTTATGAAATTAGCTCATCTCCTTCTCAGGTGGTGCTGATGGGAGCTGATAAATACGAGATTCTTCAGGATTTGATGAGGAGGAGAGGCTTTGCATGGGGGAGCTTTGAAATCTACGGTGGTGCGAGGGGTTTTTACGATTACGGTCCTCTTGGAGCTACAATAAAGAGGAAAATCGAGCAGAAAATAAGGGAAGCCTTCCAGAGGGAAGGCTTCTTTGAGCTTGAGACGCCGGACATCACGCCGGAGAAGGTGTTCATAGCGAGCGGTCACGTTGATAAGTTCGTTGACCCGCTGGTCGAGTGTAAGAAGTGCGGTGCCCGCTTCAGGGCAGACCACATAGTGGAGGAGGTTCTCGACATTGATACGGAGGGCATGAGCGCCGAGCACCTCACCCAGCTCATCCGCGAGCACGACATCCGCTGTCCGGAGTGCGGCGGCGAGCTTTCCGATGTGTGGTACTTCAACCTCATGTTCGAGACCAAAATCGGCCCCTACGGCGACCAGAAGGGCTATCTGAGGCCTGAAACCGCTCAGGGCATCTTCGTGAACTTCAGGCGCTTAAACGCTTTCGCCAGGAACAGGCTCCCCTTCGGCGTTTTCCAGATAGGTAAAGCATACCGCAACGAGATTTCCCCGAGGCAGGGAATGCTCCGCCTGAGGGAGTTCACGCAGGCTGAAGCGGAGATATTCTTCAACCCGAAGGAGACGGAACATCCTCACTTCGACGAGGTCAGGGATGAAAAGCTTAGGCTCTACCCGATAGAGAACCAGCTCAAGAACCTTGGGATGGTTGAGATGACAGCCGAGGAGGCTGTCAAGAAGGGCTACGTCCTGAACACATTCTTCGCCTACTACATGGTCATGGTCAAGAGGACGCTCCTCGACATCGGCATCCCCGAGGAGGCCATACGCTTCCGCCAGCAGCTGCCGGAGGAAAGGGCACACTACTCAAGCGACACCTGGGACGTCGAGATACACAGCGAGCGCTTCGGCTGGGTGGAGTGCGTCGGCATAGCCTACCGCGGCGACTACGACCTCAGCAAGCACATGAAGATGAGCGGGGCTGACTTAACCGTCCTCATACACTACGACGAGCCCAAGATAGTCAGACGTCTCAAAGTAAGCCTCAACATGAAGAAGGTTGGTCCCAAGCTGAAGAAGGACGCCAAGAGGATAAACGAGCTCATCCGAGGCTGGGACGAGGAGGAGCTGAGGAACCTAGTTGAGGTTCTTGAGAAGGACGGCAGGATAACCATCGAGGACTACGAGCTTGAGAAGGACGACTTCATAATCAAGGAAATGGAGGAGAAGATAACGGGCGAGAAGATAGTTCCCCACGTCCTTGAACCCAGTTTCGGTATTGACAGGCCGTTCTACCTGCTCCTTGAGAACAGCCTTGTCATCGAGGAGGACAGAACCTATCTCAGACTGAAGAAGGACATGGCGCCGATCGAGGTTGCGGTTCTTCCGCTCGTTGCGAAGGAGCCCCTTAAGAGCATAGCCTACGACGTCTTCAGGACACTCCAGAAGGCGGGCTTCATAGCGGTCTACGACGAGAAGGACACCATCGGGAGGAGATACATGCGCTACGATGAGATAGGAACGCCCTACTGCGTTACAATAGACAACCAGACGCCCGAGGACAACACCGTTACGATCCGCGACCGCGACACGAGGGAACAGGTGAGGGTTAGGATTGAGGAGTTGCCGGGGAAGCTGAAGGAGCTGATTTTCTAAACAAGAATTATACTTCATTACATTTATCTTGATGTACTCGATAATATTTTTCAAAATTCCTGCAATTGCAAACAGTTAAGGGGTATTTTATAAAGAATAATTCGATATTTTATTTATATAGTATAAGCTATGCATGTGAAGCCTATAATTCTTCTATAATCTAGCAAAATATTTATAATTATAATAGCATCAAGATATAAATGAATAACAAATCAGGAGGAATTCTCCATGAATAAAAAAATGATAAGTATTTTTGTGGCCTTGGTGGTAGCAATATCAGTTACACCAGCAGCACTATCAGTGACATTCCCAGACACTTCCAACCTGCCTCAAAAACAAAGTTTTGCAATTTCAGCTGATAAAATAGGAAGCTTGACAGATATTCCGGCTCCACTCCATAGAACCGGACTCATCTGGGTGCCTTATGAAAAATATTCTAAGATTACAGGAAACCATTATTCCCGATTCACGTCAAAAGTATATGCCAACGCCTTGAGAAATGCCCCATTCTACCCCGGAAGAAATCTAGTGTCACTCAGTGATATCCCTTCCGAAGTCATTAACACCCTCTATCTCCCTCCAGTTGGGGATCAGGGATATGTGGGTTCATGCAACGCATGGAGCTCAACATACTATGTTTGGACATACATGCTTAACTGGTGGCGGAATCATCCCCATCCTGATACACCAGATGTTATAATGAATCCCACATTCACATACAACCTCATAAATGGAGGAGAGGATTGGGGCAGCAACATGTGGGATGCTATGAACCTCATATCAACCATTGGAGCAGTTCCACTTGATGCATTCCCTCTTTACGTCAATGGGCCATATGGTGATCCTGCAGATTATGCTTGGGTATGGCCGAACCTTACCCAGTGGATGATAGCTCCTCACAACAGCGGAACGGAGGACATGTACTGGTGGCAGTACTATGATGGCTATCCTGCTCTATACCAAATGCCGGGACAGTGGTACATACTGTACATGGATAATGAAACGCAGTGGAACTACCTGAAAGGATTGTTGGCAAATGGATATATCCTCCAGACGGCTATAGTGGTTCTCCCAAGTTTTGCGTTCATAGACCATCCGGAGAAGTTTCTGGGGTACCTTCAGTTTTACGCCGGATATGCACAGCAGTACGCAAACGAATACTGGGCAAACCAGAGTTACGCAAATGGGACATACACAAACTGGACAATGGGGTATCTTTTAAACTGGGTCTATAATCAGTATAATCAGACATATGGTGATCCATATGAAACAGCCATGGCTTCAATTCAGCTCATGAAGAAAATCCTTGCAGAGTATAATATTACAATGAACGATACTGTTACCACCGCTATCCAAAAGTTCTCACTTGGAATTCAGGATAGATACATTAATAACGCAACATGGATGCAGAATGCAACATTTTATCTCGCATCATACTCAATAAATGGAGAGAAGTGGTTCATAAATCATGGGTTTGATGATCTCTACGCACTGGCAAACTTTGAATGGATGCTCCATTATATTCCGCTCGGGAACTACGTGAGCTCAGGCAGGATTAGGTATATAGACTTCTACAATTACTATTATGCATGGGCCGGAGGTCATGCAGTTACAATAATAGGATATAATGATAACACAACAACACCAGATGGAAAAGGGGTTCTCAAGATGGTCAACTCATGGGGAACTGGATGGGGCAACAATGGATACTGGGATTATTCATACACAGCAGCAAGGACAACGGGTTATTCAGTAACGTACGTTGATGGAATGCTTCCTTTAAGGTTCTTTATTTCCTTTGGTGAGTCCTTTGTATATGTACCAAAAGCCGCCAATTACAAACCCAAGATTATGAGTATAGTGGGTATCAAACACCCGCTGAGGGGAGAGGTGATAGATGGAGAATACAATATATCTACATTAAAGACAATAACACCGGCCGGGATACCTATAGAAGTAGCAATTGGAAATAAGACGATATGGAGACATAACTTCCTCGATTTCTGGATGGATTATGTTCCATACTCCCAGAATACATCAATGATGCTCCAGTTCCTACCCCAAGCGCATCCATTCCCAGAGAGTCCAATGGCGTTTGACATTTCAGATGTCCTTGATTACATAAACTACTATGTAGCAAACTCAGCACAGATCCCTAAGAGCATCGACTTCTATGTAAATGTAAGCGATAAAATACCGGACAATATTACTGGAACATTATATAACTTTACGTTGATGGTCTCGACTCCAAGAGGTCCATATTACTTAACTGCCAATGTTAGCAATGCAACTATCCCAGATGGTGGATGGGTGGTCAAAGACATAAACGTTCCACTCACCCAGTACGGTCTTGCAACTCCAGCTAACGGCAGTGAAGTTAACTATGGAAACTTCTCAATTGACATAATAACCTTGGCAGTACCACGCTCAGTTCAGATATTAATAGGCAACAGCACATACAATTTAAGCGAAGAGAATGGAGGCTACTACTTCTATGCCACTGCCATAGCCCAGAAACTCAAACTTCCTGCCGGAACCTACAATTATACGGTCATGCTTAACTTTGGTACTAATAAAACATTAACACTGCCCACCCGTACAATAACAATAAAGGGACCTTCTGTTCAGATCATCTCCCCAGAAGCCAAGGTATATAACACCACATCCATTCCCATAAAGATTAAGATAACCGGAGATGGGTTAAACATTACAGATATCACTGTAAAGCTAAACAACAGAGGATACAACCTCACATATAACGCCACAAGCGGGCTCTATGAAACCATGCTAAACCTCACTAATGGTGTATATACACTCAAAGTCAAAGCTGTTGATGAATATGGAAACTCAGGTACTGCCATCCTGCAGTTTGTTGTAAGCAAAATGGCAAAAGTGGAGGAAATCGCCAACACGACAATTGGGATTATTGGAGGAGAAGTTAGTAACATTACAGTACAAAACAATACTGTGGAAGCTGAGGTTCAGACTTCAAATGGCAACGTATCTATTGAAGTCCCGCTGGTCAATAATGTCCCAACTATCATAATAAACAACACCGCGATTGATAAGGTCTCCTCGGGCAATGCCAATGCCTCACTAGTAGCGGGATGGAACGCAACAGTACACAATATTGAAACTCAGACAAAAGTAATTGAGAAGAAAGGAGCCAAAAAGCTTGTGAGTGTAACACTAAAAGCTAATGTCACCATCGGTGAGAATGGTGTCGCAGTTCTTGCCCTCCGGGACATCAATATCACTAAGATTAAAGTAATAAAGGATGGACAGATAATATTCCTGACAACAAACCGCAGTGCACAGATTGGTTATTACTACAGAGAAAATGGAATGATATTTGTTGTACTCAAAGAAGATCCGGTGGTAGAAGCAGATGGGCAAAAGGAAGTCCCAATAATAGCAAATCCTGCAGAAGCTGTTCTTATGCTGAATCTTGTATACTACATGTATTACGAACATGCGATACAGGTCTTTGGCATCCTTTATAAACAGGCAGAAAACCTCAGTGTAGATAAATTAACCCTTTCAGAAGCAATGCACATGAAAAACCTTGCAGATGAGAAGATCAATGCAGCTCTCAAACTTACAGGTGGAAGCATTATACTTAACCTCAACAATCCAATTATACTGAGAGACCTCAGGGCAGCATATGTGGACATGAAGAAAGCATTGAAACTCCTCGAAGATGCCATCAAGGGAAAGTCGGGTCCGAACGTGTATGGGCCATAATGGACTTTGATTCTTAATCTGTTATTTTTTGTTATTTTTTAATACTCCTATACCATGCCTCATATTCTCAGTCTTTGATTTCATGAAAAAACTTCTTGTTGGAAATAGACTTCAAAAAATAAAATACAACTTAAAAGTTTAAAAATCCCCTGAGGATACCAGATATATGGGGCATGAAAATATAATCCACCTCATCTACCGCCGCCTTCCGAACAGAATTCTTGAGAGGGACGACGAGCTCATAGCTGACCTGGGCGATGTGATAATAGCCAGATCCGAGTTTAAGGGCATGCTCGCTCCCCTCAGGGTGAACGGCGTTGAGGTCATCAAAAACGGCTACCGCATGCTCTACTTCGCTTTCATCGGGGAGAACTACGACGTGCTGAAGGTCTACGACGGGGAGGGCAACTTCAAAGGCCTCTACATCGACGTCCTGGCATATACGAGGCGCGAGGGGGACACCCTTGAGATGCTCGACCTGTTTTTGGATATCTTCGTCTTTCCGGATGGCGAGGCGTTCCTCCTCGATGAGGATGAGCTTGAGATGGCGCTCAACTACGGCGTGATTGACAAAGAAACGTTTGACTTCGCCTATCGCGTTGCGAGGGAAATCCTCGAAAAGCTTAAGCGGGGGGAGTTCCCGCCTGAGATTGTGTGGGAGTACGACTGGAGGGATTGAGGTGAAGTTCCTGAAGGAAACCAGGGATGGGACGCTTCTCCTGGTCTATGTCCAGCCGAAGGCAAAGAGGAACGAAATTGATGGCGTTGATGAGTGGCGCGGCCGGTTAAAGATCAAAGTAAAGGCCCCGCCCGTCGGGGGAAAGGCGAATAAAGAGCTCATAAAGTTCCTCTCGAAGCTCCTCGGTGCGGAGGTGGTCCTCGTTAGGGGAGAGACCTCAAGGGAAAAGGATTTGCTTGTCAAACTGAGCGCTGAAGAGGTTAAAAGACTGCTGAAACTGTAAAGCATTATTTTGAATCGACGGTGTAACTTTAGATAATTGAACCAAAATTTATAAAAAATATCACGTACAATTATAATTGCCAACCACCCAATGGGGGAGGCCATATGAACAAGAAAGAGTTGGCAGGAATAACCTTAGGTGTGGTTGTTTTAGCAATTGCAGCAATGGCAACACCTGCAGTTGCAACACAGAGTGGGGTTATTACCCTTGATGCAATTCTGCACGGCAGTTTCTCAACTGCCAAGGTGTACATCGCTGAACAATATGTGGTGCAAAATGGACAGTTTCAGCTGGGTCCCATGACCAAAGCTCACTTTGGTTCATCTTCTGGAACCGGGTCAAACGCTTATTGGTACACGAGTGATGCCTATACAACACCATCCTTAATAGATGGCTGGGGTACATGGCATCTAGATGCCCTTACCCACTATGGACTAACAGAGGCCTCCTATGAGGGGTCAAGTGAACTCCAAGTATACCTTGTACCATCTGGGGAAACGCCAACAGCTAAGAACACCTTATCCCAGGAAAAATTTTCTGCCGAACCTTCCACAAACGCACAGTTCGAGCTTGATATTGCCGCCTATGTTGATGTTCATGGGGGGACTTCTCTCAGCAGATACTTAACGGAAAACGTAGGCGTCTCAATCGAGATACCTATTGATGTTGGTTGATGTTCTCTTTCATTCACTTTTTACAGTCAATTGGAGGGTCAGAAATGGGCAGGAAGAAAACCTACACGGTGTCGGGAATCATTCTAATCCTGCTCGGAATTGCGATAGCCTCTTATCCCGTGCTGGGATATTACTTTTCGACCTATGCCCAAAGTCCTCACGCGGTTTTAAAGCCGGGAAACAACTTCGTTTATGGTGGATACCTCCACGACGGACACCGCTCCACTCTGTTGTTAATATACAATGTGACCTACGTTGGAAATGGCAAGTTCAGGGTTACGTTTAGTATTTCCAACACAAGCAATAGCAACGTAACTATTTTCTACTTCCAAAGCCTTGAAAACTCCGGAAAGATTATCGGAAATCCAAAGCTTATCCTAGACAAAACGCTAATCCTGAATGAGAGCGACCCTCTCATAAAAACCCTCTTTCCCAAGGACAGTGTAACTGTTTATGCCTTGAACTATTCCAGAACTTCAAAGCTAACGATAAGAACAACCCCTTTTTCATCCGACTTCTCACCCAACTCCATCGGATTTCCCTACATTTACGGACCGGATCTACCAGGCCCTCTGGTTAAATACGCCGACAAGGTTGCTTACTACAGGGCAACCGATAGTTACTTTGCAAGAACTTTGGAGGTAATTGGTCCAAACGCTCCCCTTAGGTATCCCTCAATCGTGGACGGAATGCCCACACACGTCCCAATAGGCGTAACGCCCGAACAGCTTGACCTGCCGGAGTTAATACCCGAAAAGCTGATATCAAAAGCGGGTTGGAATTACATTGAGAGCTCCTATCCCACGGTCATGCTCCTAGGCCTGCTCAGAACCAACGTTCAGCCGGCTTACCAGGACTGGATAGGAGCTTTGAAATACAGCTTTATTCAGTACAGCGCACCCGTTGACTACATCCTGATTTTGATGGGAATAGTCCTTCTGATACTCGCGGGGAGGTTCGTCTAATGATTGTTGAGGCCGAAAACCTCGGCGTCAATTACGGAAGAACGTGGGGGATAAAGGACCTGACCTTCAAAGCGAAGGCCGAGAGGCTGGCCCTTATCGGACACAACGGAAGCGGAAAGACCACCCTTCTTTCAGTTCTCTCGGGGATAAGGCACCCAACTACTGGAAGCGCCAGAATAAACGGGTGGGAACCATACAGACGAAAGGACAAATGGATTGTCATAAGGTACTCCTTCGAAAAGCCCCAGTTCAGGATTCCCGTTAAAGTGCATGACTTGGTGGAGATACTCAGAGCTAATCCCATGTGCCCGGAGGTGGACGAGCTTATCGAAGTCCTCGGAATAGCTCAGTTCCTTGACAATAGGATAGACTCGCTCTCCAGCGGACAGGCCCAGCTCTGCAACCTTCTGGTGGCCCTTTCATGCGACTCCGAAGTCGTTATCCTTGACGAGCCAACGGCACACCTCGACTCCTACAGGGCCGGTATTGTGGACGAGCTGATATCAAAAAGGAAGGGTGTAATAATAGCCACCCATGACGTTGAGGAAGGGGAAGCCGTGGCCGATTACTTCCTGATTATGAAAGAAGGACAGTTAGTATGGTCAGGGGATAGAAAAAAGCTTTTCTCCAGCGAGGTTTATGAGGTAACTCTCGTTGAAACCGGACTTAAGTTACCCTTTGAAACACTCTATCGCTTTGGAGCAACCCTCATCGTAAAGGCGGGTGTCAACGAGCTGGTGGAGATGATGCTAGATGGCGCTATAGCGGGATTTAGAAGGGCAGGGTTGCGCTATGCTTACGCAAAGAGCAGTTAAATGGTACACCAAAAATCTGTTCCCCCACCCTGCAACCGAGATACTTCTCGGGCTGATGATACTCGGTACTTGGTATTCCCTAAAGGACGCCCAGAAACTTGGATTTTATGAGTTCATGGTAATTGTAGAGGCGGTGTTCCTTCCGGTTTATGGAATCTTGGTTGCCACCCATGTTTTCAGGAGTCAGAGGGTTACCCTCTTTGAGATTACTCTATTCAACGGGCCGGAAAACGTTTTTCTCGGACGCTTAACATCGGCATTGTTCGGGCTCATCGTAGGTATTTTTAGCGTTGCGCTCATTACCTCCAACCAGGGATATTCCCGTTTGGCAGTTTCGGTTCTCCTTAAAATACCCACGTATCTTGCGGTGATGATGATTCTAATGGTCTGGCTGGACTCCATAGGGGGTATTATCTCGTTTTACATACTAACTTCAGCTATTCCGATGGCGCTCTTCGTGCTTCTTACCAAGCCCTATCCCCCAAGCACCGCCGTAAGCTTGCTTTCTTATTTCCTCGCACCGATTGGGGCGACTGTTGAGGCGAGGAAACTTTCACTATCGGTTTCAGCAGGCTACACAGTAACACTTGTTTTGTCGGCATTAATTATGCTACTAGCGTACATAAGTTTCAAAAAGAAAGACTTTGAACCGCAGTAAAGGATTCCACCGATTACTTGAGGATTCCAAGGCTCTTGTTCGTCTTCCTTATGCTCCCCCACTTGTCGGCAAGCTCGAACATCGCCCTTATCGCGTCTATGTTCTCGGGGACAACGTCGCTCTCCTGGTGGACGGCCTGGATGTAGAAAAGGCGCTTCCCCCTGACGTTTATGCTCTCCTTCCAGACGGCTATCTCGTAGAGGTTGTTCCACTCCCTGTGGAGGTCGCGTGCGAACTCTATGAGCTGGGCGGTGCTTGAGAAGCCCCTTCCCTCCTCGAAGAGAAGCACACGGGTAGTGTCCTCAAAGATATCAATGACGTCCTCCCTCGTGAGGGGCTTCCTGAGCTCGACCATAACCGAGTGGACGTGCATTAGAGTTGTGGGAACGATGAAGGCCGAGGTCTCGATGTTTATTGGGAGGATCGTCTGCACATCGGGGCCGTGGTGCGATGGCACCTCAACGCTCGGCTTTATTGCATTTACGGGCCCGCGCCTGATGTCGTTCGGGTCTGCCGCTCTCCTGATCATCACGGCATAAACGTAGTCGATGTAGTCCTTTATGGCATTCAGCGTCCTCGTTAATCCTGTGGTGTTGCATGAGACAACCCTAACATAGTCCTTCCCGAGGGCGCTTTCATAGTTTGCCTGGGCCACGAAGGAGACCTCCGCAACGCTCGCCTTCTCGCCGCCCTGGAAGACCGCCTTAACGCCGTGTGCCTCATAGAGCTCCTTGTTTCTGGCACCCATTCCCCCGGGGGTGGCATCGACGATTACATCTACCTTTTTGAGAAGGTCTTCGAGCGTTCCCGCCACCTCGAAGCCGGCCTTCTCGAACCTCGGCAGGAACTCCTCGCTTGCGGCATAAACGGGAATTCCAAGCTCTCCCGCCCTGTAGGCTTCAAAATCCGGTTTTGTCTTTGTAACGCCGGTGAGTTTCATATCATCCTGCTTTGAAACGGCATAAGCGACCCTCTTACCTATGGTGCCGTAACCGTTAATCCCCACCTTAACCTTCATGTCATCACCAAGAATTTTACAGCCGTGAAATACTTAAACGTTGTTTTCACCCGCGGTGAAAATATGCCGCATGGTGGAGAGGGCAAAAGCTAAAGCATGGAGCGCCCAACATCAAGCGGTGGTGGGGATGCTGGCGGAGATACTCACAATCGGTGATGAACTCCTGACCGGACACACGGTCGACAGCAACTCCTCGTATATAGCCCAGAAGCTAACCGAGAGGGGCTACTGGGTGAGGAGAAAAACGACCGTTGGAGACGACGTTGAGGAGATAAAGCGTGCTGTCAGGGAGATAATCTCAAGGAAGCCATCCGTGCTGGTGATTTCCGGGGGGCTTGGCCCGACCCATGATGATGTTACCATGCTCGCTGTGGCGGAGGCACTGGGCAGGAGGCTGATTTTAAGGGATGACTGCCTGAGAAGGATCGAGGAATTCTACCGCGAACTTCACAAAAAAGGTCTGATTGACGACCCCGAGCTCAACGAGGCAAGGAGAAAGATGGCGCACCTGCCCGAAGGTGCAGAGCCCCTTGAGAACACAGTAGGCGCCGCCCCGGGAGCATACATTGAACATGAGGACGTCAAAATCTTTGTCCTTCCGGGAATGCCCGGGGAGATGAAGGCCATGCTTGAGAGGGAAGTTCTCCCCCGCCTTGGGGCGAGAAAGTTCGTCCAAAGAAAGCTTCTTGCGGAGATAACCGACGAGAGCAAGCTCGCACCGGTTCTGACCGAGGCCCTGGAAAGATTCAGCATCAGAATACACTCCTCGCCGAAGGGGTTCGGAAGGTTCATCGGCATAATCATCTTCGCAGAGGATGAGGAAAGCATAGAAAAAGCTAAAAGCTTCATGGAGGAAAAAGGCATACTCTTTGAAGAGGGCTGGTGATTCCATGCTTCCTCAAGAGGTGCGCTCAATCATCGAGGAGATGAAAGCCGAACGTATCATGGGGGCGAGTTATCTCGCAAAAAAAGGGGCAGAGGCCTATCTGAAGCTCGCCGGAATTTTAAGGGGTGAAAAACTCCTGAACGCCATGAAGGATCTGCAGAAGGAAATCATAATGGTCAATCCAACGATGGCCTCCCTCTACAACCTGACGCGCTTCATACCCCTGACCAGCGACCCCGAGTTCGTTAAGTTAAAAGCCGAGGAGTTCATAAGGCTCGGGGAGGAAGCAAAGAGGGAAATTGGCAACATAGGGAGCGAGCTTATTGACGAAAATGAGGTCGTGCTAACGCACTCCTTCTCCTCCGCTGTTCTTGAAATTTTCAGATCCGCAAAAATGAAGGGAAAGCACTTCAGGGTTATTCTCACGGAGAGCGCCCCGGATTACGAGGGGCTTGCTCTGGCTGGAGAACTTGAGAGGCTTGAGATTCCATTTGAAATCATAACGGACGCCCAGATTGGAATATTTGCAGAGAGGGCAACTATGGCCATTGTTGGAGCAGACAATATAACCCAGGACGGAGCTGTCATCAACAAGGCCGGAACGTATCCCCTTGCACTGGCGTGCCATGACCGGGGAATTCCTTTTTACGTGGCCGCCGAAAGCTTCAAAATTCACCCTGAGCTGAAATCGGAAGAGGTTGAAATAGTCGAAAGAAAGTTCAAGAGGAATCACTTCCTCATCAGGGGGTACCTCTTCGATGTAACCCCGTGGAAATACGTGAGGGGCGTGATAACGGAGTTCGGCATCCTCGTGCCGCCGAAGGAGATTTAATGCTCCTCGCACTCACAGGGGTTTTTGCCGCAGTACGGACACACCCCGGGATATTTCCTCTCAGCGGCTTTTTCCAGGTCTATGCCGAGGAGGTTTGCAAGGCTTGAGAGCCATGCCAGAACATCCGCAAACTCCTCCTCCATTGCCTCCCTCTCGTCTTTCCGTATAACCTCCGCGAGCTCGCCGACCTCCTCGACGAACCAGAGGAAGGTTTTATCAACGCCCCTTTTGGCATCCTTTTTGAAGTAAAGCTCCCTGATCATTTCCTGAAATTCCCTGATCTCCATGGTATCACCATCATTCGGCGGCCAACTGGATTAGCTTCCTCATGTGAATCTCCGCGGTATCGAAAACCTCTATGCCAACATCGCCCTGCTTCACCGCCAGCGGGAGCTCGGTGCAGCCGAGAATAACCCCCTCCGCTCCCTTCTCAGCATATTTTTCGATGAGCCGGACTATCCATGATCTGCTGGAGAGGTTGTCGAAGGCCAGCTCGCTGAATATTATTTCGTTGAGTTTTTCCTGCTCGTCCTCCCCGGGAACGATGACATCAATGCCGTTATCCCTGAGAGCACTGACGTAAAAGTCAGAACTCATCGTGGTTTTTGTCCCGAGGAGCAGAACCCTCCCCACACCCCTGCGCCCGATTTCCTCAGCAACGGCATCCACTATGCTGATCATGGGGACGCTTACAGCTTTCTGAACATCGGGAAAGACCTTGTGGGGCGTGTTTGCGGACATCGCTATCAGCTCGGCACCGGCCCTTTCAAGGGCTTTCGCGGCATTTATCAGAATCTTCTTTCTGCCCTCCCATCCGCCTGCCCAGAAGTCCCTGAAGTTTATTGAGTAGAGTATAAGTTCCGGGAAGACATAGGGTTCAAATCTCTCGCGGCTTATCTCTATGTACTTCCTGTAATAATAGGATGTGGATTCGGGAGTCATTCCTCCTATTATTCCGATTTTCTTCATGAAAAACCACCAACCCAAGTTCCCGGGAGATATTATGAAAGTTTCGGTTGGGATTACAGCATAGAACACCAATAGTATTATAAGTTTTGAACCCCATACTGAAAAGCGGGGGTGGAGGCAATGGCCGTCAGAATGGGTATAGACTTCTTTGACGAGTATATACTCAGGGATGGCTTCCCTGAGGGCTTCACGGTCCTCGTGGCCGGCGAGCCCGGGGCCGGGAAGACGATTTTCGGCGCCACATTTCTCTACAACGGGATGGCAAAGTACGGCGAAAAAGCCATCTATATATCACTCGCGGAAACAAAGGAGGATTTCTATGAGGGAATGAAGGGCCTTGGAATGAATTTTGAGGAAATGGAGGAAAGGGGCCTCTTCAGGTTCGTTGACCTGATAACGCTAACGCCCGGGGCCGTGGAAAGGGAAATAGAGCTCATGATGACTGAGATACTATCCTTCCAGCCAAAGAGAATAGTCATTGATTCCATAAGCTCCTTTGCACAGCTCCTCGGTGCTGAAAAGACGAGAATGTTTATTCACACAACCCTCGGGAGGTTTATAAAATCCTTCGGAGCTGTCGCACTTCTTATAGCCGAGAAGCCGCTCGGGAGAAACGAGATTGGCTACGGCGTTGAGGAGTTCGTCGTTGATGGTGTTATCGTTCTGAAGTACCAGAGGCTCGGAGAGATAACCCACAGGATAATGGAAATCCCGAAGATGAGAAGGCGCTCCGTTGAAAAGGCCCAGTATGAGTATGTGATAACTGAAGACGGGATGCACTTCCTTGAGATTCCGAGAATAGACTGGGGAGAGGAGGAGGCATCGAGGGAGAAGGTGACAACCGGAATCCCCAAGCTGGATGAGCTCCTCGATGGAGGGGTTTACAGGGGTTCGGTTACCCTCATAGTGGGCATGACGGGAACAGGAAAAACAACCTTCGGGCTGCACTTTGCAATCGCCAATGCAATGGCGGGCAGGAAGGCTATCTATGTGGGCTTTGAAGAGCCGCCCGGACAGCTCCACCGCGCCGCAAAGGACTACGGCTTCCCCATCGACGAAGCCATGAACAGGAACCTTAAGCTCGTGGGCTGGGTTCCCGAGGCAATGAGCCCGGTTTATACGTTCATAAGGATAAAGCAGATAATAGAGGATGAAAAACCCGATGTTCTTGTAATAGACGGCCTGACCGCCCTGAGGGAGCACATGGATCCTGAGGAGCTTGCAAAGATGGTGCGCTACCTCGGACTCCTCATAAAGAAGCACCGGGTCGCGACATACATGACCCTCAATGCGGAAACCAGCTTCGAGGTTGTTCCCTACACGAAGGCCAGCACGCTCTCGGACAACATAATAGGCCTGCGTTATACAGCTGAAGAAGGCACCATAAAGAGGTATCTGGCGATAATCAAGGCAAGGGGCTCAAATCATTCGAGGAAGATACACGAATATGAGATTACCTCAAAGGGGGTTGAGATATATGGATGAGGCCCAGAAAATACTCGTCAAGGCTGTTGTTCACTCAGTGGAACAGGCCAACCCCACCCTCAGAACACTCCTTGAGCTGCACCTGAAGGGCACCACCGGGCAGGGCTTTGAGCTGGCCTATACAGACCCCACAAAGTTCAAGGAGGCAATTTCAAAGCTCTTCGGGGAGTACAGTGCGAGGCTGCTTGAGATGCTCATCATCAGCTATTTCAGGGAGAACCTCGGCATGAAGGGTGAGTTCAACAGCCTTGAGGAGCTTGTTAAGCATCTAAAAGAGGTCTATGGCTGAGCTCTGCCCGAGAACAGCGGGAATAACCAAAGGGGGGATGGGTTAACCCAACATATCTCCTATCCTGTTCCACAGTTTTTCTGCCAGCTCCCTCTTGCCCATTCTGGGGAGCTTTTCCGCAGCTTCCTTCGTGACCCAGAAAACCTCGTTCTCCTCGCTTCCAAAGGCCTCTGCGGTGTTGGCAATCACCGCATCGCTTCCTGCCTTTTCCATCTGCTCCCTCGCCCTTGTTATGAGCTCCTCTTCACTCACCCCATACTCCGCCTTGAAGCCCACCAGAAGCACGCCGGGCTGTATCTCCTTCACCCTCTGGATTATCTTCGGTGTGGGCACCAGCTCAAGGGTGATGGCCTTTCCGCTCTTTATTTTCTCCTTTGCAGTAGTTTTTGGCCTAAAATCACTGACGGCAGCAGCTAAAATCACCACATCATATTTTTTGCCCATAAGCTCGTTCTCCATCGCGCTGAGCATCTCCTCAACGGTCTCCACCTCAATCTGATTCTCCACAAAGCTGGGTACACTGCCCCGAGTTTTGATTAATGTCACCTCCGCCCCCCTCAGCTCGGCCTCCTCCGCCATAGCAACCCCCATTTTTCCGGAGCTCCTGTTCGTGATGAACCTTATGGGGTCGATATACTCCCTCGTCGCCCCCGCGGTCACCAGAATCCTCCTGCCCTTCAAATCCTTCTCATGCAGCTTTTTGATGACGTGATAGACTATCTCATCAACGCCCGCAACTTTGGCCTTGCCCTCCTCAAAGCGCGGCCCTATGAACTCAACACCAAGCTTCCTGAGCTTCTCCATGTTTTCCTTTACAATTGGATGCTTATACATGCTTGAATGCATGGCAGGGGCTATCATTATTGGCGTGTGGGCGAAAGCCGTCGTTACAACGGTTGTTACGGGGGTATCATCAATACCGCAGGCTATCTTTGAAATGGTGTTTGCGGTTGCGGGGCACACCAGAATTAAATCCGCCCTGTTCTCATGCTCTCCGGCAAGTTCAACGTGCTCTATGAAGCCCGTTATCTCGGTGACGACGGGGTTCCCGGTTGCGAACTCCATTGCATAGGGATGGATTATTTTCCGGGCGCTTTCACTCATGACTGCATGAACCTCAGCTCCGTGCCTTATCAGCTCCCTCGCCAGCTTTACACATTCAACCGCCGCTATACTCCCGGGAATTGCCAGAACAATCTTCTTTCCAAGAAGCTTCCTGCTCTTGGTGGCATGAATCAGCTTAACATGATGGAGCATTTTTAATCACCGGGGGGAGTTCTCCCAACCCATATATAATCTTATTTCCTCCCCATCAGCAGGTACCTGTCCACTATCTTCTTGGCCTCCTCGTCCAGCTCGCCTCCTCCCATCATCCAGTTCTCACTAAGATAACCGTAGATTCTTATCGCCAGGGTTCTGTTCGTGATGTATGCATCATAGAGCTTGTAGTTGAGGGAGGCCTGCCTCGAAGAGAGCTTCATGACCTCCATTTTTAAAGCTTCCACATCCCCTCCATCGGCCAGGAACTCCTCCGCCTTTTTTAAATACTCCATTCTCTGCCCCTCCTGAGCCTCCTGTTTTCCTCCTTCAGGTTTTCCAGTATTTCCTTTAAAATCTCCTGGTCTCTCAGAGCCTCCCTGTATTTCCTTTCCATCAGGGCAACCTCCTTCCTCAGCTCGTCCCTCAGTTTGAGAAGCTCGGCAATCTCTTCCAGCTCACTCACGGCTATCAAACCCCATATAATAGTGTATCAGCTCCTCTATTTCGGAATAATCCCTCTCCCCCTTTCCAAGCATCTTCCGGAGCCGTTTATTTTCGGCTATCAGCCCGGAAATCTGTATGGCGAGGTTCTGATTGTCCATGGCAATGTAGTATGTCCTGAACTTCAGGGGCGACCACTTTCCCTCCAGATCATAAAGCTCCCGTTCAAGTCTGCCAATCTCCTTTTCAAGCTCCGTAAAGTCTGCGTTTTCCTCATCCTCGATAAAGCCCCCCAGGAGGATTATCCTCAGAACCCTGTCCTCTCTGAAGCCGTATTTTTCGCCGAGGCCCACTATTTTCTCATACACTTCATCCGGAATACCGAATGTAACCTTTCTCCATCCTGATTCAGGTCTCACCACGATCTTCATTCATCCTCACCCCAAGCTCACGCCTGAATTCTGCGTTTTCATGGCTCAGCTTGCGCCTTATCTCAAAAAGGAGCTCCTTGTCCCGCTGCGCTTTTTTCTCAAACTCAATCAGCTCCTCATAGTGGTGCTTCATCTCCTCCAGCTTTCTTCTCAGCCTCTCCCTATGTTCAAGCAGATGGCGGAATCTGAGTGCTCTCAGCGTGTTTTCAAGCTTCTCCAGCTCATAAAACCTTTTTTCAAGCTCTCTCCTTTCCTGACGTATTCTCTGAAACTCTTCCCTGCTCACCCTAAGCTCTACTTCCAAAGATGCCACCCCTTATTCCGGGTTTTTTAGGGGTCTCCCCGAAGTTTATCTGCAGCGGAAGACCTTTCAGGCTCTCAATTGCAAGAACAACAGCCTCGGCCTCCTTTTTTGTCGGCGCCTCAGTCGACCTGTAGTCGAATTTATCAATAAACCTCTCGACTCTCTCACGTATTATCCTGAGCTTCTCTATCTGGATCCCCGTCAGCTCATCAACATATGAGGGGTTTTCCTTTCTCAGTTCCTCCTTCAGCATCTCATAGTGCTTTTTGCACAGTATCGCTCCGGAGTTTTTATACACCGGGAGGAGCTCCTCGATTCTTCGGGAAAGGCCTGAGATTATGCTCCTCTCCTTCTCTTCGGCCCTCCTGCATAGAAAGCACTTGGAAACCTTAACCCTTCTTCCCTGCTCCAGACTCTCGATATAAACCGAGAGCATGTGGTCATATATGACCGCAACACCCAGTGCCCCTAAAAGGGGATCCGAGTATGCTATCTCCTTCAGCTTCCATGCATGGTACGTGCAGAGCCCGAGGCTTTCTTTAAACTGATCCCTGACTGAGGGATTGTTTACATGCTCGTACAGTATGGTCGTTATCTCGCTCTTCTCATACTTCTGCAGGATGTTACACACCGGACAGCCGGGATTTTCAAGGGCCTCCTTGAGGTAGATTCCAATCAGATCCATCTCAACCACCAAAAATAGAACTAAAAGGTCAGGAGGTCATCCAGCGCTCTAAGGGCCCTGTATGTGTTCTGGAAGTTTGATATGCCCATTTCAAGGCTTCTCCTGAAGCCTCCGTTTGGATTCTGAAGGGATTTTAGGAATGAGATATGCCCCTTAATGTATCTCGGCCTGCTTCTGAGGAGCCTGAGACCTCTGAGGGCATAGAATGTGGGCTCAAGATAGGGGGGTAGCGAATAGGGAACCTCCGTAAAGCCGCCGTAAACCTCGCAGGAATCAAAGTGCCGCGTTCTGGGAACTTCATATCCCAGCGCATTCAGGCTGTAAATGGCCTGATACGTCATTGTCGTCGTTGCCTGTTTAACTCCAAATCCCTCTCCCTTCCGGAACCTCAGTATAAACTCCCGGATTCTCTCCTTCATCTCAGGGTCAATCCTGTAGTTCAGAGCCTTTAGAGCCCTTAAAACCCAGTAGGTGGCTTCCAGCGGTGTTGATGTTCCGAACTCCTCGCTTCCACCGAGTCCCACAGCAAATTTGCCCTCAAGGGGATTGTACTTTGAGAATATCAGATCAAGCTTCTCCTCAGCCAGATCCCTCGCTCCAAGCAGAACCATCCCTTCAACCGCCATTGCCACCGCTACAACCGCGGTCTGTCTTCTGGCAGCACTGAAGAGGAACTGAGCGGTCTTTTCCTTCTCCGGAACCTCCAGCTCCAGCAGGTCATAGATTTTCACGGCGTAGTATGTGTCATTGATGTTCGTCTCATCTAAGAGTGTGACAAAGCAGTATCCCCCATCCTCGTGCCGTCTCTCTCCAATATATCGAATAACGGCATTAGCATTAACATATTTTCCAATCTCATAGAGCTTCGAGCCCATTCTACCGCCTCCCGAAGGTTGTAGAACAGGCGTCATTAGCCCCTGCGGGCAGTTCAGGCTCGAAGCCTGGGCGGACGCCATCGCCCTATAACCACTACAAAAGCCACTTAAAAACCTTTATGGTTCAATGGCCTAACGGAGATTGGGCTTAAAATATGTATCTGCCCGTGCCCGGCGGCACCCATGAATAGAACAAAAAATTAATAACTCCGTTTTTGCCCACTTAGTGTGAGGGGTTAAATGCAGTTCATAGAGGCAACGTACGTGGGGAACTTCATAGACAAACAGATGCTGTTTGACGTTTTTGACGAGGTTAACAGATATTTCACCGAGAACAACATAGATGTCAGGCTTGTTTATATCGGCCCGCTGAAGCTAGCTCCCGGGTATCTTGTCAGCATAAAGACTTCAAACGGCACTCTAAGGGCATATCCTCTGGAAGCCCTAATAGAAACCCTGTATTCCCGGCTTCTTCAGGACATTAAGGAACTGATAGAACAGCGGGAGGGCGATGATACCGGGATTATAATGAACAAAATCCTTGCGCTCACGACATTCCCGCTGATTTCAAGGAATCCCTACTTCGATTTCTATGAAAAGTTCCTTGGATACCATGAAACCATAACAAATCTCAGGATTATGATACTGTCAACCGAGCCCTTCTACTCAGAAGACCTTGAAAACTTCAAAATGCGCCTCTTTAAGGGCGTTCTTCATGAGATAGGACATTCATTCGGGCTGGAGCACTGCAGCGGAGAGTGCGTGATGAACCCTCCCGGAACCATCGGGGAATGGGACCTCAGACCCCCGACATACTGTGATCGCTGCTTCCTTGAGCTCAAGAGAAATGCCGAATATGACCCCGGGCTAAAGTTTTAAGCTCTGAAGTTGAGGCATATATGATATGTTCAGGCATGTGGAAATCGGTGAGATTGAGCGGGCGAAGAATGCGTTACCCCATTATTTTGCGGTATTAAAGGGGGATGAGCAGCCGAATTTTTATCATGCCCAGAGGGTGGAGGTGTCCTTCAGCAGAGATTCTCCCCTCGAAGAGCTCTGGCAGGCTCATGAGGAGGGCATTGAAAAGCTCCACGACAATGAGATTTCAGAAAAGCCCGGGCAGAGTCTCCTCGATTTAAAGGTCCTCATAGCCCGCAGGCTTCTGGAGAGATGCATTCTGTGTGAAATGAAGTGCGGAATAAACAGAAGGAAGCGGAAGGGCTACTGCAGGGTTGATAGAAGCAGAATTGCGAGCGCATTCCTGCATCTCGGTGAGGAGCCCGAGCTGATACCATCATACACGATTTTCTTTTCAGGCTGCAACTTCCGCTGTGTCTTCTGCCAGAACTGGGACATAAGCCAGCAGAGCACCGGCGGTGTTTATGCCCCAGGAGAGATATCCATGGAAATAGCCGTGGCACACATGCAGGGTGCAAAAAACGTTAATTTTGTTGGAGGAGAGCCCACACCCAACATTCCCTTTATCCTCGAGGTTCTCGGATATCTCAGGGTCCCAATCCCTGTTATCTGGAACTCCAACATGTATATGAGCGAGGAGGCTATGAAGCTATTGGACGGTGTGGTCGATGTATACTTGGCGGACTTCAAATGGGGAAACAACAGGGATGCCCTGAAGTACTCAAAAGCCCCCCGCTACTGGGAGACCGTTACGAGGAACTTTCTGCTCGCGAGGGAGCATTACCGGGCTGAGTTCCTGATCCGGCATCTGGTAATGCCCGGCCATCTCAAATGCTGCACAGAACCAATCCTCAGGTGGATTTCGGAGAATCTCGGCAGGGATGTGAGGGTTAATGTGATGTTCCAGTACCGCCCCGAATACAGAGCAGGAGGCTATCCCGAAATTGCCCGGAGGCTCACCCACGAGGAAATGGAGGAGGCCGTCAGGCTGGTCAGGGAATTCGGCCTTAAAAATGCTCTGGTAGGCTAAACTCATCCACCCCTCCCCGAGCTGTCATCCGGCTTCCGAAAGTCTCACTCTCAGGGTGGGAACTGAGTTAATGTTATTAGGCGGAAGCTCCAACTTTATCCTAAGGTGGTTTGATGAGATTACCGAGCAACAAGACAAAGATTATAGCAACCATCGGCCCTGCTTCCATGGACAAAAAGACACTTGAAGCATTGATTAAAGCAGGAATGAGCGTGGCCCGCATCAATTTTGCCCACGGAAACTTTGAACAGCATGAAAGGACTATAAGAAGGGTCAGGGCGGTTTCAGAAAAGATAAACAGGAGGGTTGCCATCCTCGGTGATCTGCCGGGGGTGAAGATAAGGGTCGGAACGATACAGAATGGGGCCGTAACCCTGCACAGGTGGCAGACAGTAACCCTGACCACCAGGGACATAACCGGAAACGAAGCGGAGATTCCCGTGGAGTTCAAGGACTTCCCAAGGATGGTGTCAAAAGGGGATGTTATATATCTCAGCGACGGATTCATAGCCCTCCGGGTTGAGGAGGTGAGGGGGGAGGACGTTCTGTGCAAGGTTCTGGTGGGAGGAACGCTATTTTCCCACAAGGGCATAAACATCCCCAAAGCGAGAATGGCCCTCGATGCCATAACAGACCATGATCTGGAAATCCTCGAATTCGCTCTTGAACACGGCATAGATGCTGTTGGAATTTCATTCGTTGGCTCGGCATACGATGTGCTGAAGGTCAGACGGTATGTGGAGGAAAAAAAGGAAAGAATCTTCATAATTTCAAAAATAGAGCGCCCCGATGCTGTCAGGAATTTTGACGATATACTGTGTGCAAGCGACGGAATAATGATAGCACGCGGTGATCTCGGTGTCGAGATGCCCATCGAAAAGCTCCCCATTCTGCAGAAAAAGCTCATACACAAGGCAAACCTTGCAGGAAAGCCCGTTATAACCGCTACGCAGATGCTTGAGAGCATGACCGAGGAGACCCTTCCAACGAGGGCCGAGGTAACGGATGTTGCCAACGCCATACTCGACGGAACCGATGCCGTGATGCTCTCGGAGGAAACTGCTGTGGGAAAGCACCCTGTTGAAACGGTCAGAATGATGGCCAAGATTGCAAGGACAACAGAGGCCTACAGGGATTCACTGTGGTCGCCGCGCATAGCGAACTGGAAAGCAGTGGAGTGGAAGGAGAAAATACCCAGAAAGGGCACAATTAAGGATGCGATAACGAGGAGCATTATAGAGGCACTGAACTCAATAAGCGTAAAATACATCCTCACCCCCACCAGAACAGGGCAGACGGCAAGGCTGATTTCACGATTCAAGCCGAAACAGTGGATTCTCGCCTTCGCCACAGATGAGAAGGTTGCGAACAGCCTGATGTTCTCCTACGGTGTCTATCCATTCCTCGTCAATGAAACAAGCGAGGAGGAAATAATCAGCGTTATCAAAGGGCTTGGACTGGTTTCAGAGAACGACACGGTTCTCCTGACAAAGGGAACACCCATAGGAAAGACCGCCGGGACAAACACGATAAGAATTTTCACGGTCGGGTGAATTCTGTTTTTCTTTGTTTCTTTTTGCTCCACCGCCCGGACTGGAGAAGAAGAAAGAGGCAGAGCCTCAGAGAAGCATTCTGGCATCAACAGCCACAGCAGAGTCCTCGTAGGCGAAGATCGGGTTGATGTCGAGCTCCTTGATCTCGGGAAGCTCAAGGGCCAGTTCACCGACCTTGACGATGAGGTCAGCGAGGGCCTCTATGTCAACGGGCTTCTCGCCACGTGCTCCCGCCAGAATCGGGTATGCCTTTATCTCCCTGATCATGTCGAGGGCTTCCTCTTTTGTTATCGGGGCAACCCTGAAGCTGACATCCTTGAGTATCTCGACGAATATGCCACCGAGACCGAACATTATCGCCGGACCGAACTGCGGGTCGCGGATCATACCGACTATAACCTCTTTGCCGAGCGGGAGCATCTTGTAGACGATGACGCCCCAGAGGTCTGCATCGGGCTTGTAGTTCTTTGCGTTCTCCATGATCTTCCTGAAGGCCTGCCTGGCCTCATCATCGCTCTTGATGTTGACCTTGACACCGCCGGCGTCGCTCTTGTGGATGATCTGCGGGGAGACGATCTTCATGACAACAGGATAGCCGATTTCCTTTGCGTATTCAACGGCCTCCTCCTCGTTGGCAGCAACTTTAAAGTCCGGAACCGGAACGCCGTAGAGCTTGAGTATCTCCTTCGCCTCCGGCTCGACGAGCGGCCTGTTCTCGGCCTTCGCCTTTTCGATGATTGCCCTGGCCTTTTCAATTCTTTCCATACCTATCACCTCTCAGTTATTGGGATGCAATCCCAACTACATCTGCAGAGTTAAAAGGATTTCCCTTCAACTCGAATTGAAGCTGTCGCTCATTATAAATAGGATGAGGAAGAGATAAATGTGGGTGAAGGCTATGAAGAAGATTATAGGTGGTTTTGGAATTATCATTCTGGTTTTGGCCCTGCTGCTCTTCCAGGGAGATCAGGCAGCCACAAAGGGTGAAACGGTTGTCCTTTATGACTCCGCAAATATAGGAGTGATTGAGAAGAACCTCACGCTTGAGCTGAAGAAGGGGATAAACGAAGTTCCCATTGATGAGATTGCAGGTCTCAGTATAGAGGAGGTAACCCTGACCCCCATGAGCAGCGGCGTCTATGTCCTCGGGATCGTGAGCCAGCTGACACCGGAAAAAGGAGTCTATGAAGCCAATACCGGAAAGGAAGTAACGGTGAAGCTCCGCAGCGGCGAGGAGATATCCGGAAAGCTGCTCGGACTGAGGGATGGAAACGTGGTGATAGAGGGGGATAGGCTTTACGTCATAAATCCCAGCGAAATCTCATACCTGAAGGTTCCGGGCCTTGATAACAGCAGATCCCAGGCCTATGCAATTATCCAGGCAGAGAAGGAGGGGAAATACTCGTTTGACCTGATTTACCGGGTGAAGGGGATAGGATGGAGCTCAAGATACAAGCTCTACATTAGCGACAGGGCAAAGCTCATCGGTTATATTGTCATAAACAACCCCACAAGGGAGAAATTTGAAAATGCCGAGATAGCCCTTGTCTCGGGAGAGGTTAGCTTCTACATGCCGCCGAGAACCGTCTACGCACTGGAATCCGGAAAAGCGGGTGCAGCCCCTTCAGTGGAGCCTCAGAAGCTGGAGGCGTTCTACATCTACAGACTCGGCACGGCATCCCTGAATCCCTTCGAGAAGAAGATGATACCCTACATCTATCAGGAGGCTCCATTTAAACGCGAGTACCTCTATGAAAGCTACCCGTACGGCAGCAGCAATGCAGTCTATGAATCCATATCGTTCAAAACGGAGAAGGTTCTCCCTGCCGGAATTGTTGAGATTTACAGGGACATGAACGGAAGCAGCATACTGATCGGGGAAAGAGCAATTCAGCACACACCGAAAGGAGATATCCTGAGGATAGGCATCGGGAAGGATATAGACCTTAAGGGGACAACCCAGATTCTCGAAGAGAAGCGCGGCAGCAGCTATTCCTACTATAAGGTCAAAATTACGATTGAGAACTTCGGGAAAGAAACAAAGACTGTGATAGTGCGGCACTACAAACGCGGGATGCTGAAAACTTCATCTGTAAAACCGCTCGACGAAACTGCCAGCTACGTGGAGTTCAGGGTAACCGTGGGGCCGGGAGAAAAGAAGGAAATAGTGTTTGACTATGAGATGAGCTATTAGGACTTCCTGAGGGCAATTTCAAAGCTCTTTTCTCCTTTCATTATCTCAAGGATGAGGGTTTTGTCGTAGTCCTGAAACCTGGTGCCCTTGGGGGTGTATCCCTCCTCCCTGAGGTACTCAAGAAGTTTCAGACCGAGATCCTCAAACATTTCAGCTGCCATTGTTGCAAAGCTCGGCTCCTCTATACCGAGCTCCTCATGGTATCTCCGGGCCAGTTCAAAAACATCCATACCATCACCTCGTTTGAATTTACGGCATTCTGAATTAAAAATTACCGCTGTTGTCTGCGGCGGATACAGCCTCCGGGCAAGTGCAGTGTGCCCGGCAATTGTAGGTCTGGGGATTATTGAGCCGGTAACAACAGCCCCCCCTTCAACCAAAAATTTTTAAATCTCCATTGCTTACTAATTCCAGTGGTCATCATGGAGGAGAAGGTTCTGAAAAAGGGTCGGAGATATTTCAGGGAGGGACGGGTTTTATGGGTGGTGAAGAAAGGAAACCTGCTGTTCTCCAAAGTCCTCGGCACCTATCCCTATTACGTCGAGCTTGAAATTGAAAGCGGGGAGAACACATGCACATGTCCCCTCGGGAGAGACTGCAAGCATGCGGCTGCGGTTCTGGTGGCATTCGAGGAGGGGTTTTACATTGAGACTGATGACGAAGACGCCGGCCTCTCCCCCGAGTGCGTCATTGACAGATACTCCTTTGAAAATCCGGAATTTGGGCTTGAGATTACCCTGAAGGAACTCGAATACACGTTGAACAGCGATGAAAGCGGGAGTGAGGTGGCAAGACTTTTCAGGAAGGCCTTAAAACTTCTGAAAATGTTCCCCGATGAAAAGGCATATTCGAAGCTTGAGAGGATCATCGGGGAATATGAAGAGCTGTTTCCGGAGTATCAGCTAACCGAGATGCTGAAAAGGGAGCTGCATTAAGCCCGCCAAAAAGCCTTATAAAAGGGAGCGGTACTAAAGGAGACATTAGAGGGGGGTAAAATGAAGGCTATCTACAGAGAGATGTGCCCGAACTGTTACGGTAGAATCTGCGATGAGAGGCTGTACAGGAAGAATCCATGCGAGATGTGCCTTGAGAATGAAATCCGGGCTCCGGAATATATTGACCTCATAACCGCCGTGAGGGACGCCCTCAGGCTTAAAGGGGCTTTAAAAGGGTGGGAAGAGATTTACAGGATTGAAATCAAGCTCAGAGAAATTGAGGAGCTGTTTGAGAAGGCCACGGGCTTTACCTTCTGGAGCGCCCAGAAAACATGGGTCAAGAGACTCGTAAAGGGGAAGAGCTTCTCCATCATAGCCCCGACAGGAATGGGGAAGAGCACTTTCGGAGCTTTCATGGCCATTTACTATGCCATGCAGGGAAAGAAAAGCTATATGGTGGTTCCAACAACCCCCCTCGTGCTCCAGACAATCAAAAAGGTTGGCCAGCTTGCGGAGAGGGCCGGCATTCAGATAAACCTCGCATACTATCACGGTGGCCTGAGGAAAAAGGAAAAAGAGGAGATGCTTGAAAAAATCAAAAACGGGGATTATGATATCCTGATAACAAGCGCCCAGTATCTGGCTAGAAAGTTTGATGAAATCTTTAAAGGCAGGCATTTTGATTTTATCTTTGTCGATGATGTCGACGCCTTTCTGAAGGCCTCAAAGAACATCGACCGCTCCCTTCTTCTCCTCGGCTTCAACGAGGAGATGATCCAGAAGGCCTGGGAAATCATACGGCTCAAAAAACAGATGTCGAGATACCTCAACAGCCGTGCCGACGACCGGGAAGAAAAGCTTAAAGAGCTGAACGGACAGATTGGGAAAATTTCGAGGGAAATCGAAGAATTCAAGGAGAAGAACAGCATAGGCGTCCTGATCATAGCATCGGCCACGGGGAGCGCCCGGGGGGACAGAATAAAGCTCTACCGCGAGCTTCTCGGCTTCGAGGTCGGCAGCGGGAGGTCTGCCCTCAGAAATGTTGCTGACAGCTATCTGTTCCCTGAGAAAGACCCCAAGGAGCATGTTGAGGAGCTGCTTGGGAGGCTGGGAAGAGGGGGGCTGGTCTTCGTTCCGATTGATCAGGGCATTGCATATGCAGAGGAGCTCACCCAGTATCTCAGGGAAAAGGGCCTCAGGGTAGAGCTTATTTCCTCAAAGAGCAAAAAAGGTCTGGAGAAGTTTGAAAACGGTGAGGTGGATTACCTCGTTGGAGTCGCCACATATTACGGAAGCATCGTGCGCGGTCTTGACCTGCCCCACATAATACGCTACGCCATCTTCACGGGGGTTCCCAAATTCAGATTTTCAATAGACCTTGAAAAGCCCACAATTTACCGTGTTCTCGGGCTGATGAGCGAGGTTATGGAATTTCTTGAAGGAGAGCGGAGGAAAGAGGCGGAAAAGCTCTATGCCCGGCTCAAAAGGCTTATAAGAAACATCCCGCAGTTTGAGCTGCTGAAGATTGAAGAGGCTCTGGCCGAGGGGCTGCCTCTCGAAGGCTTCCACAATCACGTTCTCGATGTATTCCGGCAGACAGTTGAGTTTCTGAGAAATGCGCTCAGGGATGAAAACGTCCTGAGGAGAATAGCGGAAGACCCCTTTGTGAGCCTCAGGGAGGAAAACGGGAAATGGTTCATTGAAATTCCCGATGTGAGAACGTATATACAGGCCACCGGGAGGACGAGCAGGCTTTTTGCCGGCGGGATTACCAGAGGCCTGAGCGTTCTGATCATAGACAACGAAAAGGTATTCAACGGGCTCATGAGGCAGATGCGCTGGCGCTTTACCGAGTTCAAAATGGTGCCCTTTGAGGAGCTTGATCTGGAGAAACTCCTCCGCGAGATAGATGAGGACAGGCTGAAAATAAAGCTCGTCATGGAGGGTAAGATAAGCCAGAAGACAAAGGATCTGGTCAAATCCGCCCTCATGATAGTGGAATCCCCCAATAAGGCGAGAACAATAGCAAACTTCTTCGGCCAGCCGAGCAAGAGGAGGATAGGAGATTTAGTGGCCTATGAGGTGAGTATAGGCGACAGAATGCTGACGATTCTTGCAAGCGGAGGGCATATGTTTGATCTCGTCACGAATGAGGGATATCACGGGGTGCTGGTCAGGGAGGAGAAGGGAGGCATTTCCTTCATCCCGGTGTATGACACCATCAAGAGGTGCAGGGACTGCGGCCATCAGTTCGTCGACTGGGAGGAGAAGGGGGTGTGCCCAAGATGTGGCTCAAGAAACGTCAGGGACGCCCTTGAGAACGTTAAAGCCATGCGTGAAATTGCCCAGGAAGTCGACGAGATTCTGATTGCAACTGACCCGGATACAGAGGGGGAGAAGATAGCCTGGGACATCAGAAACGTGCTGAGCCCCTACACCCCAAACATCAAGCGCATAGAGTTCCACGAGGTTACCCGACCTGCCATCCTCAGGGCGCTGGAGGATGCGAGGGATGTAGATGATGCCAAAGTCAATGCCCAGCTCGTCAGGAGGATAGAGGACAGGTGGATAGGATTTGAGCTCAGCCAGAAGCTCCAGCAGGTCTTTGAGAACAGAAACCTGTCTGCGGGCAGGGTTCAAACGCCCGTTTTAGGATGGATCATCAGGAGATACAAGGAGTTCACCGAAAGCGAAACCGACTTCATGCTGCTGACACTCGAAAATGACATGACGGTGATGCTGGAGGGGGTTAAGGAGGAAGTTGATGAAATAACGGTGGAGGATGTCAAGATAGAGGAGAGGGAGATAAATCCGCTGCCGCCATACACAACGGACACAATGCTCCAGGATGCATCCCGCTATCTCGGCCTCTCGGCACCGCAGACAATGCAGCTTGCTCAGGACCTTTTTGAGATGGGCTTGCTAACCTATCACAGGACGGACTCGATACACGTAAGCAGCACGGGTATTGAAGTTGCGAAGGAATATATAACGCAGGAACTCGGCGAGGAGTATTTCGCCCCGAGAAAATGGGGAGATAAAGGAGCACATGAGGCAATAAGGCCCACAAGACCCATAGACACAGGACGGCTTATGCAACTCATAAGGGATGGTATCATAATACTGGCCAGAGGGCTGACCAGAAACCATTTCAGGCTGTACGACATGGTGTTCAGGAGATTCATGGCAAGCCAGATGAAAGCGGCTAAAATTCTACATGAGAAAGCCATAATAGATGCAGGTGCGGCTAAAGCCGAGGTTGAAGGTTACGTAGAGGTGCTCTACGACGGATGGGCAAGGATAAGAAAGCTCCCCATGTGGCCAATTCCAAAGCTTGAAAAAGGCCAGAGACTAAAGGTAAAGGAATTTAAAAAATGGCGCGCTCCAAAGGTTCCTCTCTATACTCAGGGAGACATAATAGCCCTGATGAAGGAGAAGAACATCGGCAGACCCTCAACGTATGCCAAGATAGTAAGGACGCTTTTGAGCAGGTACTACGTTATAGAAACGAGGGGCAGGAAAAAGCTTGTCCCCACTGATCAGGGCATAAAGGTGTATCACTACCTGATAAGCAAATACAAAGACCTGGTCAGCGAAGAGAAAACGAGAGAACTGGAGCGGCTCATGGATCTTGTGGAGGAGAATAAGATTGAATACCAAAAGGTTCTCGTTGAACTGTACAATGAACTGAAATCCTTCATGAATACTGGCTAAATATAACCATCCTATTTTTCAGCTTCGTATTTTATCACGTTCTATCCATCTCTGCTGCAATCAAAAAACTTAAAATTAGAACAGGAGTAATCCTTTTGTATATCCATACAATGTCCATAATATCGTTTAAAGTCATATCGTGCTATGAAAAATTAATAAGCAAAAAAACTTTGCTCATAAGAAAAAACCTTATATACCCCATCATCCAAAACTATTAGTGAAAGATTTGATGGTGGTAAAAATGGTCAAAGATAGGATGGTAGAACTTTTACAAGAGCACTTTGAACTGAACTTATACGAGGCCAGAGCATACGTCGCCCTCGTGGGCTTTGGTGTTTTAACACCCGCCGAACTTGCCAGCGTTTCTGAAGTCCCGGCTCCGAGGACCTACGATGTCCTGAGAAGCCTGGAGAAGAAGGGCTTTGCCATCAGCCAGCCCGGCAAGGTCAACAAATACAGGCCGGTGCACCCAGAGAACATCCTCGATAAATTCATCGAGGAGTGGCAGGAGCGCATCAAGGAGGAGCTTGAAGCAAAGAGGAAGGCCAAGGAGGAGCTGCTTGAGCTCATGACACCGCTGATAGAGACAGAGATACCAAAGTACGGTGTTGAGAGGGTCTGGGTTGTCAGGGGAATCAGAAACGCCACGCTCAAGACCAAGGAAATGTTTGAGGATGTCAAGAGCGAGATACTCCTGGCAGACGATGGTTATATAGCCGTCAACCTCGAAAACGACATTATAAAAGCCATTGACAGGGGAGCAAAAGCCAAGATTATAGTCACAAAGCAGCTTCTGCCAAGAATGCAGAGCTCAAAGCTCCTGGACTACTACAAGAACGGCAAACTTGAACTCAAGGTCGCTGAAAAGCTCGAACTCCCGATGCTCATCTGCGATGATGAAGTGTTCTTCGCCCTGGAGGACATGGCTGCGAGATACTTCAACTACGAGACCCAGATATGGATCAAGGACTTCCGCGTCAAGGCGCTCTTTGAGGGCAAATTCAACGAGTACTGGGAAAAAGCAGAGAAGGCATGAAGTTCGTATATACTTAATACCTGTATTTGAACTCCTCCTCTTTTTCGTCTTTTTTCCTGAGTCTCCAGTATATCACGTCATCCTTCTCAAAGCTCTCAATTTTCCCCTGCTCGGATAACCTCAGGAGAAACCTCCTCGTTTCCATGACAGGGATGCCCGTCTCACGGGAAATGTCCTCAAGGGTCTTCTCTCCGGATTTTAACACATCCAAAATTCTCAGATGCTTCATCATCATCCCCCCAGCTTTTTGTATTTTTCCAGCAGATTTATTATCTTCTCCATGACATTTAAATATTTTTCAAGCTCATCGATGTCTTCCGGGAGGGCCCTGGCAAGCTCCTTCAGTTTTTCATTCAGTATCTCTTCAACATCTTTCACTTCTGCCATTTCCGCCTTCCTCTCTCTTCCCCGGTATTCACAGATGGGACAGAACACCCTGCCGTTCAGCTCAAAGAGAGGGGAGCCGCATTTGGGACAGTGTCGGTCAAGCATTTTAGCCCCCGAGAGAAGAAGAGGCGTGATGATTTGCCTGATTTCCTCCTGTGTGAGCACCATGCTATCCACCTCCCAACAGCTGGAAGACCTCAACAAGGGCCTTCTTGCCGAGCCTTGAACGGCGTATCCTGTCCGAAACCTCGGCTATATCAAAGGCTGTTATTCTAAATTTCCCCTTGATCTCCTCCAGAATCTCAATCAGCTGTTCCAGTGTTAATTCCCCATGCTGAAAGCGTGCAATCCTGTACTCCGGCCTCAGGACATCCATGTCCACCGTGAGATATATCTCCTCCCCGAGGTATTCCCTTGCCTCGGCGACAACCTCATCCACAGCACCCGTCTGGAGATTCCTGTAGGCCTTCCACCGGCGTCCGATCTTCCTGCTCCTCAGGAGAGCGGGAAATATTTTAACCCTCCGGGTCCACAGCTCGGTTCTTTCAGTTGTAGGTATCATAAGAACAGGCCCCACAACAGCCGCCCGGTTTATTATCCTCTCCTCAAGGGTATATGCGAGCCATGAACCGTGATCGAGGTAGTCATGCATCAGGTCTGTGTGGGCATCTATGCTCAGCAGGGCAGGGGGCCTGAGGCTTTTGACTATTCCGTAGCTGGCCAGATGATCTCCAATAATATAAACCCTGTCCCTTGGAACCCTGTCGGTCAGAAGCTCTATGTTGCTTGACTCAACAATCATGTAATCCTCAAGAAGTTTATTCCGTTTAAGGTAATTGAGGACGTACAGAACACCCTCCCTGTTGGGCTTCTCACCAAAGGGGATAAATGTAACCATTTTTCATCACACTCAGATTCTGCACGGGAGCTTTTAAATCTTAGCAGGGTCACCATTTACAAGAATTTGTAAAATGTTCATGGTCAAAGTTTAAAAGTGGGGATGTTAATGTTGAAGTGAAAATCACTGGAGGTAGCAAGATGATCCTGCAGGTTGCCTTGGATTTAACAGATGTTGAGCAGGCAATTTCTATAGCGGAAAAGGCCGCCCGGGGAGGGGCACACTGGCTTGAGGTCGGAACTCCCCTGATTAAAAAAGAGGGCATGAGGGCTGTGGAGCTTTTGAAGAGACGCTTTCCTGACAGAAAAATCGTGGCCGATTTAAAAACCATGGACACAGGGGCACTTGAGGTTGAGATGGCCGCCCGGCATGGTGCGGATGTTGTTTCTATTCTCGGCGTTGCAGATGATAAAACGATAAAAGATGCTGTGGATGTTGCAAGAAAATACGGCATCAGGGTAATGGTTGACCTGATAGGGGTCAGGGACAAAGTCAAACGGGCAAAGGAACTGGAAAAAATGGGGGTTCATTACATTCTTGTTCATACAGGCATCGATGAGCAGGTTCAGGGAAAGACGCCGCTGGAAGACCTTGAGAAGGTTGTGAAGTCGGTTAAGGTTCCCGTGGCCGTCGCAGGGGGACTGAACCTCGAAACAATCCCCAAGGTAATAGAGCTCGGTGCCACCATCATCATCGTAGGAGGGGCAATAACGAAGGCCAAAAACCCCGAGGAAACCACGAGGAGGATAATAGACCTCTTCTGGGGGGAGTACATGCTCACAATAAGGAAGGCCATGGGGGATATAGTCGAGCACATCGGCCATGTAGCCGAAACCCTGAAGATAGAGCAGGTCAGGGCCATGGTCGACGCCATGATAGGGGCCAACAAGATATTCATCTACGGCGCGGGCAGGAGTGGTCTCGTCGGGAAGGCCTTTGCCATGCGCCTGATGCACCTCGATTTTAATGTGTATGTTGTTGGCGAGACAATAACACCTGCCTTTGAGCCGGGAGACCTGCTTATAGCCATCAGCGGAAGCGGCGAAACGAGAACCATAGTGGACGCCGCGGAGATTGCAAAAAAAGAGGGAGGGAAGGTTGTCGCCATAACCTCATATGCAAACTCCACACTTGGCAAAATCGCAAATGTCGTTGTTGAGATTCCCGGAAGGGCGAAGACCGACATTCCAACCGACTACATTGCAAGACAGATGCTAACCAAATACAAGTGGATAGCCCCCATGGGGACGCTGTTTGAGGATTCCACGATGATATTCCTCGACGGGATAATCGCCCTTCTTATGGCGACCTTCCAGAAGACCGAAAAGGATATGAAGAGGAAGCATGCTACCCTTGAGTAGGGGTCTCTATGCTGGCTTCTTTTACCCATATTTTCGTCGGGATTGGAAATGGAGGAGCAAGGATAATCAACAACATAGAGGTAGATGGTGCGGTTCGTGTGAGCATCAACCCGGCATACTACCTGTTCTCCCGGAAGGCGGATGAATACATCGGTAGAATAGAAAGCTTCTTCTCGGGCATTCCCGAAGATACCATGCTCTGGCTGATTTTTGATGATAAGCCCATCAACCTTGAGATATCCAACCTGATACTGAGAAGCTCTCCCGATGACGCCATAAAACTCGCATACGTCCTGACCCCAGAGAGGGAACTGGTTGAATCGGAGACACCTCAATGGGCGAGACACTTTGAAACGGTTTTTTATGACTCCCTCTGGGAATTCATGAGGGGAGATACTGCAATTGGGAGCGCCTTCGATAATGCGGCCCTCCAGATTGGCAGGATGTTTTCAAAGCTGTATTATTACCTCGAAAACGAGATGCTCGTGAATATTGATTATGCCGATTTATTCAACATTATCCGGGGCGGCAACGTGGGAATCCTCAGGATGCTGCGCGATGTGGATTTTAGCTGGCACTGGGGCATATGGGACAGAGGGCTGATAAGCATCATGGTGGGAGAGAACGTCCCCCTGAAAAATGCCCACAGAATACTCGCCCGTTTTCAGGAAATACTCAGCGAAAAGGATGTAATCTGGGGCGTCAGGGTCGCCGAGAACCTGGAGGACGAAATAGAGGTTCTCGCCCTGCTGACAAAGAGGTGGTATCATGAAGGCGGTGCTGTTTGATATCGACGGAACCCTCCTGACAGAGGAGCCTCTCATAATGCTTTTTCTGCCATGGGTCTACAATGAACTCTCAAAAAAACTTGGAATAAATAAAGAAGAGGCCCGCAACAGGTTTATGGCCGAAATAATGGGACGGAGAGAAACATATGACTGGCATGACTGGAATTTCTTCTTCAGTCTCTTTGGCGTGGGCCTCAGATATGAGGAACTTCTGAGGGAGTATCCCCACAAAATCCACGTCTACCCTGATGTTCTGCCGAACCTCGAATGGCTGAGGGAGGAGGGCTACAAACTCGGGGTAGTCACCAGCGGGCCTTCATACCAGAGGCTCAAGCTCAGGGTGGCAAAGCTGGACAGGTACTTTGATGTTATCGTGACGAGGGACGACGTAAATGCGATAAAGCCCGAGCCGAAGATTTTTCTCTACGCCGTCGAGCGGCTGGGGGTGGAGCCTTCAGAGGCCATGATGATAGGTGATTCCCTTCAGCAGGATGTATACGGAGCAAAAAATATCGGAATGGCTGGAATATGGATAAACAGAAAAAATGAAAACGGCTACGGATTTGCGGATTTCGAAATCAGGACATTCCACGAACTGAGAAAGGTGCTGGAGGTGTTAAAATGAAAAAGGAAATCTTCAGGCGGGAAGGTGTCTTTGTGGAGTATGAAGAGAAAAAGGTCGAGCTTGATGAGAGAAGCGATGAGCTCATTCACAGGAAGGAAACTCCAACGAGGCTGTGGTGGGAGCTTAAGGAAGCTATAAAGGGAAAGAGGGTCAGGATAGTCGTTTATGAGCTTGACGGGGGAGAAGAATGATCGCCCACCTGATAAATACAGACATGGGCGGCAGGGGAGTGCTGGAGCTCTACCTTGAATACCGGAAGGAGAACTTTAAATTTTTACATAATTCTGCAAAGATGCTGTTGAATAATTACGAAAACGTTCTTATAGTGACAGGCTTTCCAATACCTCCAATGCAGCAGCCCGAGACTGACGGGCCGCCCGGCGCTTTAGCAGTATACATGGCCGTCGAAAAGCTGGGGGGAAAGGCGGAAATCATGACATATCCGGAAGTTGAAAAGGCTCTTGAGCCGTTCCATGTCAGATTTATAAACACCCCTGATCCTTCCCGCTACTCACTTATAATCAGCGTTGAAACACCCGGAAGGGCGCGGGATGGAAAATACTACTCAATGAGCGGCCTTGAAATCAGGAGGGAGCCTATGGACTGGGTTTTCATTGAGGCTGATGAGCTGGGAATCCCAACTGTGGGGATAGGGGACGGGGGAAACGAAATCGGCATGGGCAAAATAAAAGGCCTCATAAGAAAATATGTTCCATTCGGAGAGAGGATTGCCTCAACAGTCAGCACAGAGGAACTCATACTTTCGGCGGTTTCCAACTGGGGTGCCTACGGACTGGTAGCACAGGCGTCAATTGAAAGCGGTGAAAATCTCCTCGAAGACTGGGATGAGGGGGAGGTCATCAGGGCTATGGTTAAAAGGGGCCTCATAGACGGTGTTTCAAAGAAAATTAACATGAGCGTCGATGGGATAGGCATCGAGGTTCATGAAACTATGGTGCAGCTTTTAAAGGAAATTGTCAACGAAAAGCTCCGGGTGGTTGGATGAGGATAAGAGATTATATAAGGGATGAGAGGAGCCTTGAGCTGATAAGGAAAGCCCGGGAGTTTGCAGAGGTATTCTTTGAGAGGGAAGGCACTCACGGATTTTCCCATGTCCGGAGGGTTCTGAACCTCTGCATGCACATAGGGCAGAAAGAGGGAGCCGATTTGGAGGTTTTGGCCCTGGCCGCTTTGCTTCATGATGTTGCACGACCCCTCGAAGACAGGGGGGAGATTGAAGACCACGCTGTTGAGAGCGCAAAAATCGCGAAGAGGTTTCTGGAGACTCTAGGATATGAAAAGGTGGAGGAAGTGGCCCATGCTATCGAAAGCCACCGCTTTTCAAGGCCTCCCGAGCCGAAAACACTTGAAGCAAAGATACTGAGCGATGCTGACAAGCTGGATGCCATCGGCGCCATAGGGATAGCAAGGGTCTTTATGTACTCGGGAGAGCACGGGAGGGATATTGAAACCTCGCTGAGACACTTTGAGGAAAAAATACTGAAGCTCAAGGACCTCATGCACACCGAAACAGCCAGAGAGATGGCACTTGAAAGACACAGATACACCGAGGAATTTATTTCAAGAATACGGAAGGAAATCGAGGGGGAGCTTTAGGCCTATTTTTCCCGTCATCTTTTCGAATTTTTCATGATAATCTTTTTAAATGGCACTCTCAAAAAAGTGTTAGCTTATTTCATTCATTCTTTAAAGAATCCGGAGGTGAGCACATGAAGGCGCCAATCTGTGAGGTGTGCTTGAAAACAGACGATATTCTATGCCCCGCTGATGAGAAAAAGCTTCAGGAGGGTGTAATCTCAGAGCTTGATGTTAAGATTTCCCGCTTGCTCTACAGGCTCCTTGGAGATGCTGATATCGAGTTTAAAAAGGCTGTTGAGGCCGGAGACCTTGTTGTCATTGTTGTGGGCGAGGGTGATGTTCCCCTGACCATAGGAAAGGGTGGGAAGAACATCAAAACACTGATAAGGGAGCTGGGAAAGAGGATCAGGGTTATTGAGGGCAGAGAAATAAAAGGCACGGACGACGTTAAAAAGCTAACAACAGACCTGCTGTATCCCGCCGGAGTCTTCGGGGTTAATATCGTCTACAAACCCGGAGGGGAGAGCTACTACAAGGTTCTCGTGCTCGGCAGGGACAGAAACAAGCTTCCGGAGAAGGCGGAGGTTCTTGAGAACATCCTCGCGCAGATTGTGAACAGGGATATCAGAATCTCCTTCATCTGATTCTTTTATCGGGAGGTCAGGATTATGTATAGAACACACTATTCAAGCCAGATTAATGAGGAACTGGACGGAAAGAGGGTTAAAGTTGCGGGATGGGTTTATGAAATCAAGGATCTGGGCGGAATAAAGTTCCTCTGGATAAAGGACAGGGAAGGGATCGTTCAGATAACCGCTCCAAAAAAGAAAGTCGCTCCCGAGCTGTTTGCTCTTATACCAAAGCTCAAGGCGGAGGACGTCATAGCCGTTGAGGGAATAGTGAGCTTTACACCAAAGGCAAAACTCGGCTTTGAGATACTTCCCGAGAGAATAGAGGTGCTCAGCAGGGCAAGAACCCCCCTACCCCTCGATCCGGCGGGAAAGGTGAAGGCGGAACTTGACACGCGCCTGGACAACCGCTTCATCGACCTGCGGAAGCCGGAGATCATGGCAATATTCAAAATAAGATCAAGTGTCTTCAGAGCTGTGAGGGAGTTCTTCCACCGAGAGGGCTTCATAGAGATACACACACCCAAAATCATAGCCACAGCAACTGAAGGCGGGACAGAGCTCTTTCCCATGAAATATTTCGAAAAAGATGCTTTTCTTGCCCAGAGTCCCCAGCTCTACAAGCAGATTATGATGGCCTCGGGGCTTGACAGGGTCTATGAGATAGCCCCAATCTTCCGCGCCGAAGAGCACAACACGACACGCCATTTAAATGAGGCGTGGAGCATCGATGCTGAGATGGCATTCATTGAAAACGAGGAGGAGGTCATGGGGCTGCTTGAAAAGCTCGTCGCATATACAATAGGATATATCAAGGAGAACAATGGGAAGGAACTTGAAATCCTGAGCTTTGAGCTTGAAGAGCCCAAGCTGCCATTCAGAAGGATTTCATACACAAAGGCCCTCGAAATTCTCGCTGATCTCGGCAAGGAAATCCCGTGGGGGGAGGACATAGATACGGAAGGGGAGAAGATGCTCGGAGGATACATTAAGGAAAACTACGATGAAGACCTGTACTTCCTCTACCAGTACCCCAGCGAAGCGAAGCCCTTCTACATCATGAAATACGACGAAAAGCCCGAGATAAGCAGGTCATTCGACCTTGAATACAGGGGAGTCGAGATAACCTCTGGGGGACAGAGGGAGCACAGGCACGACATCCTCGTGGAGCAGATAAGGGAGAAGGGTCTCAATCCAGAGAGCTTCGAGTTCTACCTGAAGGCCTTCCGCTACGGCATGCCCCCGCACGGTGGATTCGGTCTCGGGGCTGAGAGGCTCATCAAGCAGATGCTCAATCTGGGCAACATCCGGGAGGTCATTCTGTTCCCAAGGGACAGGAAGAGGCTCACACCGTAAGGCCTTTATACTTTCCTTCACTTTTACAATTTAGGTAAACCGATATTTGGAGGCTGGAAATATGAAAAGGCACGTTGCTCTAATTGTGATAGGTGTGCTAATTTTGTCTGCTATGCCACTGGTAAAATCCACAAGCGTTCCCTCCCAGGCAAGCCTTGACCTGATAACCCTGCATGTGGGGGATTCGATAGTTCTGGGGGATTATAAAATAACATTCTCAAGCCTCGGCAGAATCAATCCCGGCAATGTACTGGCGGCCGATATCGAGGTTTCAGGGCCGGAAGGAAAAGATGGATATCCCCTGTCCAACGGAGACTGGGCCCTCTATCCCTCTGCCACAAATCCCCTGCTGAACATAAGCGTTGTATGGCTTAAGGAAAATGAACAGACCGCCCTTATTCGGGTCAGCTCCCCCTTGGAAAAGCTCATACCCGACGAGACCCTCTCGGTTGGGGATTATCTGACCCTGCCGTCGGGATTTCCGAGGATAAAGATAAAGTTAGCTGCAGCCTACTCCACGAGGGCTGTCTTCAACATATACCTTCCCTACACAAGCACCCCCAAGACTGTAACCGTTGATGAGGATGATGGCGTGGGAGTGGCATACAAGCTCGCGGAGGACATGTATTACAGCCCGTACATATTCATCTACCTGAAAGACTCAAAGAGCGGCTCCAGCGCCAAATTCGACCTCTATGTCCCGAAGGTCTTCTCCACAAAGTTCCAGATAGAGAAACCTGGAGGAGGAACGACCACACCAGCAACACCCAGCGTTATTGAGCTTGTTTACAATGACCTCCTTTACACCGGAGAGAGCCTGCCTGTGGACGTCAACGGCACGGAATACCGCATAAAACTGCTATCAACAATTCCAAACATAGCAAAGGTGGCCGTTATTAAGGGGAACGAAACCCTCGATACCCTTGTCCTGGAGACAGGGGATGTGCCGAAGAAGGTTAAAAACGCCCCCATTGAGCTCGCGGTTCAGAAAGTTGAGGTGCAATACAACAGGGCCACAATAAAGGTCTACGCTCCCCAGGGTTCCACAGCGATTCCAATACTCCGTTCGGCCAATATAAAGGTGGGGATTGACACCAGCCAGAAAGTGGTAATGCTCGGAAACAACCTTGTTGTCGTGATAACCGTTCAGAACAGCGGAAAAGGGGATGCCTATAACCTGAATGTGGCCGCTCCAATCCCCAACAACTTTGAGGTTGTAAGTGCTGTGAAAACCTGGGAGCTGAAAACCCTCCCGGCCTTTGCTGACATGCCCGCCCTTATCTATGTTCTGAAACCCACGAAGGTTGGGGAATACAAGATAGGCAGGGCGGTGGTTACATTTTATGACCCCAAGAGCATTGATACCGGCAAAAAGAAGACAGCTGTATCAAACGAGCTGAGCGGGATAAAGGTGTATGCCATTCCTGAGGTCTCGGTAAGCGCGGCTGCTTACAACGGAACATGGAGCGACTACATCCGCACCGGGCCCGGGAAGCAGATAAAAATCAGATTCTCGGTCAGGGCATCCGCCGGGAACCCGACCTTTGAGTTTGTAAAAAATGCGACACTCTCAATTGAACTGCCAGGCAACCTCGAAGGGCCGGCCACCATACCCCTCGGGATGATCAAAGCTGGGGGGAACAAAACCGTGGAGGCCAGCTTTAAAGTCACGACAGAAGACTTCGGCCTTGTAAGGGCCAGGCTCACATACCTCGATCCCCTTGGAGGGCATCATGAGCTCAACCTTGGAAACCTGATAACGGTGAACAGCCTCCCGCCAAAGATTGAGGTGAAGGAGAAGGTCGTAAAAGTTTATCCGGATACTAAAGAGCTTCCTCAGTTTATAAACCAGACACTCTCAAAGATGACGGATGCCACATCCCTTGCAAAGGAAATCGCAGGAATTGTAAATGCATACATACCTCCCAAGAAGAGCACGAACTACTGGAAGCCTCTTGGAATCCTGTTCCTCCTGCTCTCCATAGTCCTCGGAGCAGCAGCCTACAGATACTGGGCAGGGTATGAGAGGGCAATGGCGGAACTCAGAAGAAAGAAGAAGTCGAGACCCGGAGGACTCCCCAAAAAGGAAGTCAGAGAGGAAGAGAGCACTGAAGAAAAAGCGGAAGAGCTGATCTGAGGCCTTTTGCCCTTAAACTTTATAAGCCTCTTCTTTTATTTCCTCCAGGGATGATGGATGTTCAGGTATAAACAGGTCATGGTCATCAGGAAGGATTTGAAGCTCAGCCGCGGGAAACTGGCTGTTCAGGTGGCTCATGGGGCAGTTACAGCAGCTCTGAAGGCACAGAAGGAAAAGCCAGAATGGTTTAAGGCATGGTTCCATGAAGGCCAGAAGAAGGTTGTTGTAAAAGCAGAAAATGAGGAGGAGCTCTTTCAGCTTAAAGCGGATGCAGAAAAGCTCGATATCCCAACGGCACTGATAAGGGATGCAGGGCTTACGGAAATTCCCCCAGGGACTGTTACATGCCTCGCAGTTGGGCCGGCACCTGAAGATCTCGTGGACAGGGTTACAGGGCATTTAAAGCTGGTCTAAGTGATTAAGATGGACTACCGCAGGTTTTTCAGCCAGTTTCAATATCTCAGCAGAAAGCCGGGCATTGGGGGAAGGATCAAAGAGAGGCCCGAGGATTTTGTTGTAAAGGAGGTTCTTCCAAAGAGCATCTTTGAGAATGGGGGCTGCCTGATTTACCGTCTCAAAAAGAGAAACTGGGATACAATGGCAGCCATCAAGGAAATCGCAAAGAGAGCGGAGATTCCATACAGGGAAATAGGCTTTGCCGGAACAAAGGATAGAAAGGCCGTAACATTCCAGTACATAAGTATATGCGGCCGGGAAAAGGAGGCACTGAAGGAAAGACTCGATTCCATCGAAATCCGGGACATTGAGCTGAGGTTTGTGGGGTATGGGAAAAGGCTGCGCCTCGGTGCTCTCCTGGGGAACAGGTTTAGAATAATCGTCAGAGAGCCGGATGTTGAGAAGAGCCGGGTGCTCGAGAGGGTGAGGGATATTCTCTCGGACCTTAAGGAAAAAGGCGGCTTTCCCAACTATTTCGGCTATCAGCGCTTTGGTGAGAGGAGGGTAATCAACCATGAGGTCGGGAAGCTCCTTCTTCAGGGGAGATTTGATGAGGCGGCCGTAAAGTTCCTCGGGGAGTACAGCGGCGACATGGAAGGGGACGGGGCAAGGAAAAATTTCCTCGAAAGCGGGGATGTTGACAGAGCCTTGGAGGAGTTTCCCAGGTTTCTGAGGTATGAAAGGGCCATGCTATACAGATATAAAGAAACGGGGAGCTGGAAAAAGGCATTTGCCGTTCTGCCCGGCCCGATAATGAGAATTTTCATACACTCATATCAGTCATACCTTTTTAACAGGGTTCTCTCAAGGAGAATTGAGGAAGGCCTTCCGCTGAACGAAGCTCTCCCAGGGGATATCATCTGTCAGGTGAAGAGCGGAATCCCCCTCAGGGACAGGACGTACAGGGTTACTGAGAGCAACATTGGGTTTGTCAACGAGAGGATCAGGCGGGGAGAGGCCATGGTAACGGGGCCGATTTTCGGCTACATGATGAGAAGGGCGAGGGGAGAAATGGGCAGACTTGAAGCCGAGATACTGGAGGAGGAAGGTATTTCTGTCGAGCAGTTCCGTATGAAAAGCCTGAAGCTCATGGCGGAGCCGGGAGGGAGGAGGGAACTCCTGATAAGACCGAAAGAATTCAGGTACGGTGTGCTGAAGGACGGCAGCGTGGGATTTAAATTCTTTCTGCCCAAAGGGGTCTACGCCACAAGCCTTTTGAGGGAGATCATGAAAGACCACTGAGGTGGGAATATGATAAGGGTCATTTCCGTTGATATCGACGGCACGATAACATATCCCGACCGGAGGCTGCACGAGGAGGCTTTAAGGGCAATCCGGAGGGCCGAGAGCCTGGGTCTTAGGGTGATGCTCGTCACCGGCAACACCGCGGGATTTGCGATGGGGGCGAGCGTCCTTATAGGGACGAGCGGGCCGATAATAGCGGAGGATGGTGGTGTTGTAGCTGACTGCAAGGGAGACAACAGGATATACCTCGGCGATATGGGTGAGAGCACAATCCTGTGGAGCGAGCTGAAAAAGCGCTATCCCGAGGCTGAAATGAGCTACACCATGAAGTACGGAGAGAGAAAAGCGGGCCTCGTTCTGCGGAGAACGGTTCCGGTGGAGGCCGTCAGGAGGCTCATAAAGGAGCTCAATCTTAACCTCGAAGCCGTTGATTCCGGCTTTGCGATTCATGTAAAGCAGCCGTGGGTTAACAAGGGCAACGGCATCAAAAAGGCGTGCGAGATACTGGGAATAAAGCCGGAGGAAGTCGCACACATCGGCGACGGCGAAAACGATTTAGCCGCCTTTGATGTCGTGGGGTATAAAGTTGCCCTTGCACAGGCCCCTGAAAGCCTGAAGAGCCGGGCAGACTATATTACACAGAAAAGCTATGGGGAAGGCGGGGCCGAAGGAATCCTGCACATCCTGAAGAAGTTCGGATATCTCTGAATTCCCTCTTAAAAGCCACCGAAAGATTTATAAACTCGCTCCGATGATGGAGTTATGGCGTCATGGGAGTGGGCCGGTAGCTCAGCCTGGTATGAGCGCCGCCTTGGCAAGGCACGGCCAGGAAAATTTTTATTCTGCAGAAGTTACTAAAACCCAAATCGAGCCACATGGAGGGGACATTTTTTCAGACGGCTTTGAAAACAGAAAAACGGCTTACCTTAACAGCCTGTGGAAGAGATATAAAGACGAATTCAGGGTTTATATGGAAAAGGAAGTTAAAGAAGGCAAATTAAGCGAAAGAAGATTCAAAGACTACTGGAACGGCCTTAACAGATTCTTCAGAAACCACAGAATCAATGAGGCCATAGACTTCCTTAATATCGAGCACATTCCCGATGCTCAGGTGAAAGGGTTGAAGAAATTCTTCAAGTTCCTGTTAAACCTGAAGTATAAAGAAATTGACACCCGGGAGATCGAGGCGATGAACCGTCAGGTTAAAGTTAAATCCTCTCCAAAAATGCAGGGAAAACCGGCTGATGAGAAGGTTGTGAAGGCCATCCTGAAAGACCTGGAGAAAACCAAAGACTACAGATATTACTTTTACCTTGCACTGATTTACACCGGAGGGAGAGCCTCACAGATCCTTAAGCTAATAAGAGACATTGGCAGAGGAAAAGTTGCAGAGAAGGATATGGAAGTCTTTGGAGACATCGCTGCTTTTGACCTCACAAAATACGGGGAAGGAAAGAAGAGAGCATTTTTCGCAATCATGCCAAGATGGCTCGCAGAGGAGTTGGTGGAGAACCGGAATCTCTTTAAGAACATGCCGGCACGAGCAAGCAACATGAGGTTCCTCAAAAAAGCTGCAGAAAAACAAGCCGGAGCATCAAACATAAGAGACTGGTTCTTTAACAAGGCATTATACCGGCTTAAAGGGAATAAGACAAACATCAATTTCATACAGAGCAGAAATGATGAAAAAGGTTCATGGCAAAACTACACAGCAATAAGAGAAGCCTTAATCGGAGCTGTTGACGAATATAGAAAGCTGATGAAGAAAGGCATGTTCAACTTTCTAAACTAACGCTTCTTTTTCTTTTTATCTAACTCCATAAAATTCTCCGATGAACTCTTCTGGGGTGAGGATGTAGAACTCGTGGCCATTCAACTTGAATTTTTTGTTCTTGTCTCGAATTTTCAGCAGGTGTTTTCGATCGTAGGTTATCAGAAACTCAGCTTTTGAGTTGTAGACCACGTCGAGGAATGGAATGTCCTCTGGGTCTCGAACCTTCTCAAGGAGCACCTTCGAGTTTTGGAAGGAGCGCCTTATAGTTACCCTTTTTGATAGGCTTTTTACAAGCGTCAGGTATCCGATGGATTCTTTGATGGAAACATACTTGAGCGCTTTTTTTGAAGTTAGTTTATGGTAATATTCGTCCAGGGTCAGGGATGACACATAATTGACAATCTCCTGCTTGGCCAAAAGTTCCAAGACTTCAAAAGCGTAGCCTCTGGTCGAGATCGCACCAGAAAAAAGGACTGAAGTATCTATGACTACTCTAAGCCTAACTGTTTTAGTTTCTTTTCTATCTGCTCCCATCGCTTTACCTCCTTTCTGGCTTCGTAGTAAAGCTCAATGGCCTTTTTCTCGCTGATGCTTCTTTTTCCCTTTTGAGACTGCAGGAATTTAATGGCTTCCTCCCTCGTCATCTTTGTCCTGGTCTTTTTGAGCTTCTCCAAGTTGGCCTTCCATTCATAATACTCGATGAGCTCTTTAGAAGAAATACCAACAACCCTTGCAATGTCATCAATAAGAAGCTTCACACCTGCTGGAAGCTTCTTAACACCAGTAACCATTCAACTCACCAATTCCACCTCAGCTTTCAACTTTAAAAGGATTTCTCTATTCTTTTTCCCTCTTTTTTAGCCTTCTTTTTAGCCTTTCTTGGTTTTTCCGGTGTATCAATGCCTTTAATATCATATTTGTTGGGATTCCTTAACCATTTGTCCAATGCCTTTAGCGGTGATCTTTCCAAGTCAAAAACCTTTTTTGCCTTTTTGGATTTATCAATTTGATAACTTTTAGCTCCGTATTCCTGCCAATAATCCCTAAACTCCATGATTTGCTTTATAAGCTCATCTCTTACTTTCCTAACCTTTTCAGCTTTATTCAAAATCCGCTTAATATTCTTAATATTCTCTTCAAAGGTTAGATTAGTATTAACCAAAGCGAAATAATCAATCAGATCTTCTTCAATCCCGTATTTTCGCTTAAAATATCTTGCTACTCTTTGAGCTAATTTCTTTCGTTTTTCTTGCTCTCTTTTAATTCTACTTGCCATTTCAACCACCGCTGATTTTAGATATAAGCTGGACTATATCTAAAAATCAAGTAAAAAAGTAATGAAATTCACTTTGAAACAATCATCACGTCATCAATCGCAGAGGCTATGTAAATTCCAGAGTGTATCCAGTCGATCCACATTTCAAACTCAATTTTCACTTCCACATTCTGACCTTTCCATGGAGTTAAATCAATGCTTGCTTGATACCATCCAAGCCTCGCATGATTTGGCACTCCAGGATGATCATGAGCAACCGCTTTATTCACGTAATCCTCATAAACTTTTTTCCCGTTGATATAGACTCTAACATATTCCATTTTCACTGTCGTTTTTCCGTATGTATCACTCAATGATGCTCCCCAGTAGAACAGTAGTCCCGCTTTTGCGGCAGTGGAAGGAATTGAGATGGTCTTTTTTATGCTTGGATGCACGGTCTCCTTGGTGTTGTTTAGCAGATAGTATGCAGAGTAACCTCCTGCTTCGATTGAAGCATCCTGTGTTATGTTAAACAGATTAAGAGTCCACCCCTGCTCAGTTCCATCTTCAAAGTCAGCCAGGTCTGTTGCCCATTCTGTGGAGTTTCTGAAATCAATGATATTGGCCTCTATGTTCTCTGTAATCTCATCAATCTTCTGGGTGTATGAAGCATCTTTATAGAACTCGAATTTTACTCTAAAACTTTCTTCAACATCAGCTGTTGGAACACTCCTCTTTAATGTCATATATTTATCTGTGGTTCCAAATTCCGGCACGCTACCAAGATCTTCAGTTGTAGTCCCATCATCAAAAGTCCAGTTACCATTCGCGTCCTCAATAACCGCTCTGATGTAAACCAACTGAGGGGATTGATTCCTAAAACGTGCATATAATAGAGTGTTAAAATCCGTCAGGGTTGAAATCCCATATCTATCAATATACAGCTTTTTTGCAACATTAACACTTAAATCTGTAGTTGAACTCGGCATTTCACCACCCCACATACTCTCATACACTAAACTCAAACCGTGTTGAGCATCTTCCAGATAATACTATCAATCCTTGGCTTTGCAGGTCTGCATTCTGCTTCAATGCTAAATCCAAGAGGGACTGGCTTTGCAGGTCTGCCTGACTCCTATCAGCGATTAACAACAGTTTAAAATCTGAAATCTTCCCTCCACCAATTCCCCTCAGCTGCAGCATTTTCCTCACCTCAAATGTAGCTCAGATTCACGATCACTTTGTCGGTTAAGTTAGTTCCTTCCTTTGGCTCAATCACAACTTCAACCTCCTGCAGCGGCAGTTTTGGAATCGGCTGGATGAACACCTGGCCATTCAACCCTTTATAGAACTTATTCTTCCAGAACGGCCTCATGTCTTCCGGCTTCTTTAAACTCACGATAACATAATCATCGTTGCCGTGGCTTACCGTTATGGCGCAGATCCTGACCTTAGTCCCGAATTTCACCGGCTCTTTTGTTTTGCTGGCGTCTAATTCAACGAAAACATTATCAGCCGGCTCAAAGTAGGCATTAACGTTCATCTCACTCATTTTCTCAACCTCCCAAAGAGTTTTGCTAAAAGGATGACACCGAGAAGTGCAGCGAGAACCTTCAGCCAGTCCCGTTTTACCTTAGACACTTCCTGTTCCTGCCTCTTTGGGAGCCGTTTAGGGAGGACAATTTTTTCCGGTTGTTTTTCCCCGGCACTGCCTATCCCCGCTCCAGCTGGAAGCGGCAGGGTAAAGTCTATGAGATTCACGCCGCTCATTTCTTCATCCTCCTCAATTTCTCCTCGTACTTTCTAACTATTGCATAGGCCTTCCTCTTCTTCCCGGCGAGGTTCTTGCTACGCTTTATCACGGTCGTGCGGAGGAAGACCAAGCGCCTCATGGCTGTCCTGTATGGGATCCTGTGCCGCATGTAGTCTCTGATGATGGCCTCGCAGATGTCCCTGACCTCTCTGAGGCTGTCCAGGCCTTTCTTTCCCGTGTCCTTCACGCGCTTCCCGAGGTATATTCTCCGGCTCATTTCCTCATCACTCCATTAAACCTTCCTTCAAGCCTGCTGAGCCTCTCTTCGTGGTCAAACAGCCTCTTTTCACTCTTTGACATTCTGTCAAGGACGTCGTTTAGCATGGCCTCATTTGCTCTGATCCTGGATAACAAACCTATGAAAAAGACGAAGAACGTCCCTCCCAGCGAGACCATAACCTCCTCAGGAGTCATCATTTTACTTCACCCTCCTCATGAATCTGGCGAATGTTATCTGGAAGCCAAGCCATAAAATAAAGAGGATGAAGGCCTCAAAGATGACCTCGCTGTCGAGCTTCATGGAATCACCCCTCACCCCTCAAACAGAAAATCTGCTCCTCCTGATTGGAAGCGGCTGATACTTAAACACAGGTTTAGGTTTAACCAGCATTCCCCTTGCAGCCGCACTCCCGCCAATCCGTCTAAGCTTCTCAAGGAGAACCTTCTTTGGCATCGGATTTGCGGTGGAACCCGGCATTTTCACGTATTTTCTTGCGATGGCACTCCATCTTTCGGCTTCAGTCTTCACAATCCTGTTCCACTCCTTCGAGCCTTCTTTTAATCCCTTTAATCCCACTTCATGTTCCCTCTTTGTTTTTTCAAGTGCAGTCCTGTACTCTCCAATATCCAGTCCGAACTTGCTATCAAAGTACTGTCTCCCTGATTTCTCCATGGCCTCTTTGTAATCCTTATTTGTTGGAACGCTTACTGTAGGCTTAACGTTCTTTGGCAGGCTCCTGCCTTCTTTCCGCGCCTCTTCAAGCATTGCCTTGTAAATGCTCTCCTCAACATAATACGGCTTGCTCGGATTTTTTGAAGCTCTCTTCTCAAGAATCCCAAGAGTATCGTGAGGTGTTAATGGCCTGAAAAATCCATACTGTCTGATTTCATCAATGCTTTCCTTAACTCCTGAAATGCTCTCCTCAACTCCAGATATCACAGCCTCCAAACTCCCACCAAAGCGTTTAACCTGTTTATAAATCTTGTATCCAAAATAAGCAACTGCAATCCCTGCAATACCATAAACTGCAAGCTTTGCAATGTTCCCCCTTTCCCTGTAAGCCACGACAGCTGGCAGCATGCCAATCACCTCTTCCTCAAGACCTTTAGAATTACGATTAAGACTGCAAGTCCTGTAAGAAGCTTTAATGGTTTAAAAGAATTGTTGTAGGGAGAATACATCGGTCCGCCATATTTTTTAGTTATTATTTTGGGTGCTGGCATTGGTTTAAATCTTCTCTCTAAAATGTTTAAATCCTGTATATCCTTTAGCTCATCAAGCTTTATCTTACCTGTCATAAGTTTCTGTTTCAGCTCAGAACCCTTCATTTTTTGTTCTCTACCATTTTTGTATATAATCAACATGGTGTGGTTGAGACGACTGTTCAAAATCTTAACAACCTGAGATAACGATAAAGGCATGCCAATCACCTTCTTCTGCTCTTCTTCCTCCGGCTTTTCCTCCTCTTCCGGCTTCCCTTCCTCTTCCTCCTGTAAGCCATAACATCACCTCCTGAAAAGCAGATACAAAATCACCAGTCCACCGACGAGAAGAGGCCATACCCTACCTGCTGACCCCGAAGCATGTTTTGATGTGGAGTACTGTTTTGATATGGAGTAAGGATGGAGGTTCCTGTTAGCTCGCTTCAGCAGCACCGCTCCCGGAACCGCTCCTGCGATAACCCTGCCAGAGTACCTCCTGTGAGTGTACTCCGGGGGAGTCACCTTTTCAGGTTTTCTTTTGGCATGTATGAGTCTTACAGGCTTCATGACCGGAATTAAGCGTCCTCTAACCGGTATCGGCTTAGGCTCAGGCTTCCTGTGCCAGACCCTCAGAAGCTCCGGAGGCACCTCCCCCCTCTTAAGGTAAGACTCATACCTCCGCAGCTGAGCCTCCTTCCATTTCTCTCCAGCCGCACCAACCGTTTTGCTCCTGCGATAATTCTCAATGAACCTCTTAAAATGCTCCAAATCCTCCTTTGAAGCCATTCTCACCACCTGATTTTAGCCGCTGATTTCAGCAGACTGATTTAAGGAAAGAAAAGAGGTCAAAGGATAACCAGCTCGTGACTGAGGTATCTGATCTTTCCAGCAGCGCTCGTCTTTAGTGCAAGCTTAAAGAGTCCGCTCTCAGCATCACGGAGGTCAAAGCCTCCGGGTATGAGTTCTTTGTCGTAGTCAATGACCGTAACTCCTGTCAGCGGAGAGTCGAGGATGTACTCCACCTTATCAAGCTCCTGGCCGGTCTGCCAGTCAACCTTCATCAGCTCGGTTCTCCTCGGCCGGGTCTGGATTATCGCGTACTTGTCAACGATGTTAGCTCTCGCTCCGGTTGAGTCAGTGATTATGAGGAACCCCCTGAGAGAAATCGAACCGACCGGGATAGGCATTAAATCGGCCAGCTCGTTAAGCGTTGCAAAGCTCTTCTCCATCGTCCAGACCTTCGGCTCAACGAAGATGCCGCCGTAGTAGGCAACCCACTCGTTTGCATCCTCAAACACCTTCTTGTCCAGGGTAACGGTAACGCTTGCGTCGCTTATGCTGACGTTGTCGGTGACGCTCTTGTTGAAGCTTATGCTGAGGTTCAGCTGCTCTTTTGCCAATGCATGAATCTCACCCTCGCTGAGAACCAGGAGAAAGCTAACGTTAGCACTCCCGCCTGCAGGGACGCTTATACTATCAGTCGGCTTAACACTCTTTGCGGCTGTATCATAGTAGTTCATAATGGCCAGATCGAGACCGTTCAGACTGTACTTAATATCGTTCGCATCCCCCACAACCCTTATCTCCTCGATAGCCTTGAGGATGTCCTCCATGCTGACGGTGGCGGCGTTGGCCGTGTCGGAGTTGCTCAGCGTCAGGTTGAAGAGGAGTGATATCTTATCGATCACCCCGTTCCTCGGCAGGTCAATGCGCTTCTGGGTGAGGGTAATCTTCTCATCAAGGGTCTCCTTCATTTTCTGAACCATCCTTATCACCCTCACTTTATGTATTTCTTAACAAACTTGTCATAGATCACGAGTCCAACAACCACGCTTATGGTGTTCACGAGGAAGTCGCCGGTAAAGATCTCCTTCCAGTCCATCCCGCTCACCTCATCATCCCGTTTTGAGGCTGAGAAGCCTCGTAAAGAATAGAGCGCTTTTGATATTTAAGCTATGAACCAGAAATAGGAAGAAACCGACCGGAACGGGAGAATCAGGAAGAACTCTCCCGCTTCACCTGGTTGTAGAGGTACTTCACCACCATGCTCGGTGAGATGTGCTTCACGCTCACTCCAAGCTCCCTCGCCAGCTTCTCTCTCACCTTATCCAGAATCTCCATCGCCTCGCGGTCAAGGTAAACCCCCACCGGCCTCACCTCAAAACTTCTCTCATAAACTCTCCGGCTCTCAGGATTTTAACCTTTCTCCCGTCAAAACGATAAGTTTTAGTTGTTTCATCCCGCATTTGGACAATATGTCTCGTGTTTTCTGAGATGAGATACTCCACCTTCCTGGCATATGCAACATCAAAGAACTTGGCATCGTTTGGGTCTCCGAGTTTTTTAAGAAACTCCGGATCGCTGGAGAACCTCCTGCGAGGCCTAACAAAGACGCTCCTGCTCAACACAAGGGTGAGAATATAATCCGCAATGTTCGGTCTCCCAATTTCATCCCCGATACTGAGTACCTTCTCTTGCATCTCCTTGGAGATTTCCTTTGAGATAAAATTAGTGATGTTCCCAGTTCTCAAAGCCTTTAAGATCCTCCACGCCGGGGAAAGTTTTGGGTTTTTAGTTTTCAGTGCACTGATTAGAACTGAAGTGTCTAAAACAACCCTGATTCTACCGGACATCTCAGACAACTCCCAGCTCCTTCAGCTTCACCTCTATGCGCTTGAACTTCCTAAAACTCCTTTCTCCGATTTTTATCAATGTTTCAAGACTCTGCTTAACCGGCTCAGAATTCTCCAGTTCCCTCTCTATCTCTCGCTCCCACCGCTCCAGCTCCTCATCACTGATTCTCTTGGCCTTCTCTTCAATTTCTCTCATCCGCTGATGCATCTCGAAAAACCACACTACATCCTCCGGCTTCTCATGAATCTTTTTAGCAAGCTGAACAATCCACGCACTAATAGAACGCCTGGCCTTCTCATCGGTTTTCAGCATCATTTCAATAGCTCTCACATCAGACGCCATAACCTTTCCCCGTTTTCACCTTCTACGGCGTATTATAAAAGCCTAACGCAATCCATACAACCACGGCCAGACCAGCAACATATCCGATGAGGAACTCCACCACATCACCAACCGTCGCCACTGGAGCTTCCTTCTCACGGACCTCATAGACCGTGAAGATGACCAGCACCAGCAGGCCATAAACGAGGAGAAAGGCCGAAGCAAAGCCGAGGATAGAATGAAAAATCGAACGCTTATCATCATAAAGGTACAGCCTCGCCATGCTATCACCCGTAATGCCTCGTCATCCTCAGGACCAGCTCACGCTTTATGATACGGCTCTCATCAGGGGGAATGAACTCGACCAGGTCGTGCCTCCTCAACCTCGCATTCATCTCCTCAAAGCCGGGAATCATCTTCTTGAGGTAGAAAATATCGTTCGGCACGTAATGCTGAAAGATGAAGTGCCTCTGCGCCTGGCGGAAGAGCAGCTTAGGAAAGTCCGCGATGGACTGGGTAATCGCCACGGTATAAATCCTCGCATCCCTCCCCTCACGGAACAGCTGCTCCAGCTCCTCTCCAGGTGTCCTGCTCGAAGGGTTGTATCGGTGAGCCTCCTCAACGATGATAATCCTGTCCTTATCCCGCCTGAACAGCTCGTCCAGGATTGGCTTGTAGTAGCGATCGACCAGGCCTTTAACTCCCAGCCGGCTGATGGTCCCTCTCGTGGGAACCACGACCAGCTGATCAATCCTGACGACCCTTGAGAAATCATACCTCGCACCAGGCTTGATCTTAAGCAGCTTCACCCCTCTCAGTGCAACAAGGCCGAGGTGGTTCTTGACCTTGGTATCGAGAACGATGAACCTTCTCCCCTTCTCCCACGCCTGCTCCACCAGCCAGCCGGCGAAATAACTCTTCCCCGAGCCAGTGTTCCCATAAATAAGGTCAATGGACCAGGGAGGTAAATCCACGTCAAGGATCCCCACGAAATCACCCCGCCGCGATGTTCGCCTGAACCCTCTCCATCAGCTCGGTCTTCACTCTAACCCGCTCGACCATCTCCTCCCTCTTTTCCTCCCTGGCCTGCTCCTCCGCCTTCTTCCTTTCCTCCTTTTCCTCGGCCGCTTTCCTGGCCTTTGACTTGGTGGCCTCCTTGTAAGCCTTCCAGACCATCCTTGCATAGATTACCGTCGCACCGAGGCCGACTAAGCCGAGCAGTCTGGGACTCATCGTGATGGCCTGACCCTCAACCAGCTCCTCGTACCAGAAGAACACGTTCAGGCTCGGCTTTGCAACCTCATCCCAAAGCTCCGTATCAACCTCCGCGCCCGCCTGCCGAGCCTTCTTCACCAGCATGGACATGAGGGAATCAATTAGTATCGTTAAGCCATGCATTCTCTCGCGGTACTCGTCAATGTTCCTCATGAACTCCTCCTCGCTCATTAAACGCCTCTCCGCTGGCTCCTCCTCGGCCTCTTCAATCTCGACCTTCCCCAGCTCCTTAATCTCTTCCTCCAGCTCGCGCTCAAGCTCCGGCGAAACAATAAGCTCCTCAGTCACGTCCTTGCTCTCAGGAATGGTTTCATCACTCATTCTACCACCTCGTAGATGACGGTTACCCTAACCTTTCTCCTCTCGCCGAGAAGCATTATCAGCGTCTTCCTCCCCTTAATCTCCTTCACGGTTGCACCCTTGACCAGCTTCAGCGCCTCGATGATGTACTCCTGGCCGGCCTTCTCTGCAGTTTCCTTATCCACATCTTCGCCATACTTCCCGGTAATCTTCTCCTCGATGGCCTTGAGGTCCTCATCGAGGACGGCCTTAACTTCACTGAGGTAACCCCATATCTTGCTCAACCGAGCGCTCAGCATCGGATGAGTAAAAGCCGTCGTCAAAAGCTTGAGGTTCATCATCTCACCTTCCCCCAGCTATGTTCCTCCTCGCCCGCTCCAAAAACGGATTGGCCTGCTCATCATCCGGCAGGTCCTTCACCGCACCGAGGTTCCTCAACTGCCTCCACATCTCATCAAACCAGCCGACCTTATACAGGTAGTAGGCAAAGGCCAGGCCTCCAATGATGGCGTAAGCCTTCCAGCTCAGCCTCGGCAGAGGGACCTTAAGGCTCTTCACCCTTTCACCCTTCACCTTTTCACCCGGCTTGTCTCCCTGGTGAGCATGGGAGACTTTCCGGGATTCCTCCCGCTTCACCTCGACCTCACGGTTTTCAACCGGATTCACCCTTTCCCCTTCCTCTCTCTTCACCTCGTTTCCACTCTTCTCAACCTCTGCAGTAACCTCCTTGGCCGGCTCCTCCTTTTTTGCCTCGCGCCTCTTCCCGAGAATCCGCTCCTGCTCTTCCTGTGGAAGCTTCAGAAACTCCTCGTATGGCACAACACGCTTAGAACGGCAGACAGAACACTGAGGCTTTTTAGCCCGGCTCCAAAACTTGTTCCCGCATCTCATACACACGTAAAGCCTTCTCCCGCTCGCGTCCTCCACAAGTCTCACCACCCTTCACCTGATTTCACCAAAATTCACCGGGGGATTTTGGGTGAATCCCCCAATTTCACCCTCGCTCCCGAACTATTTAAGCACTGAACCAGAAATGTGAAGAACCGGGAGAAATCTCCCGGTTCACCAGAACCTCCACCACGGCCTGAGCTCTTTCTCCAAAGCCTTCCTCACCAAGTCGCTCACGCTCACGCCTCTCCTCTCAGCCTCACGCCTAACCCTCTCATAGAACTCAACCGGAACCCTCGCGGAAACGGTCTTAGTCCTCATCTCACTCACCTCACGCATTCAGCTTATACCTCCGGTTTTCAGTCTCTGTTATCTTCCCCATCATCTCAAGATCCCGCAGGACCTCAACCACCTTCTCCTTCGGATAACCCCTGTCAGTCAGCGACTGAACCACAGCATCCCACGGGACTCCATTCGGGAACAGCGACGAAAGCTCCCTCAACAGATCAATCATCCTCTCCCTCAGGTCCAGGACCTCGCTCGGAAGACCAACCTCAATGATGGTCAGATCATAATCATCCTTCTCAGGGTCATAGGCAATGGCCCTAATGGACGACTCGAACAGCTCAACCGCACGCTTGACATCCACAGCCTCAACAGTCTCACTCAGCCGAAGCTTCGCAAAAGCCTCAGCAATCCTCATCAATCCATTAAAATAACGCAGGTTGAGCGCAACCTTCCCCCCGCTGTACTTCCGCCTCAGCTCCTTGAAGCCGGCCTTAATAGCTCCTCTCGCCTCGGCCGAGAACCTCGGCTTCAGGCTGCGCGCATAGACAAAAAACTTCCTCAGCAGATCCTCCGGAATAGGTCCTGCGGCGCCAGCATCATTCACACTCATCACATAGTCTAGGACATCATCACCCTCCTGATAATCATCCAGAACAACAAATGCCAGGTCAAAACGGTTGAGGAGCGTTGGCGGAAAATCAATCTGCTCCACCACAGTCCTGTTCCTGTCGAACTTTCCACCCTTCGGGTTGGCCGTCGCCATCACCGTCGTGTCAATTCTCAACACCACGTTAATCCCGGCCTTGTTCACCGGGATAATCTGCTGCTCCAACGCAGTGTGCAGAGCCTTTCTCTCATCCTCCTTCATCTTATCCAGCTCATCAATGAGACAGACACCACCGCTCGCCAGCACAAGAGCACCTCCAACAATCATCCAGTCCCCCTTACTCACCTCATTCCTTCTCACCGTTGCCGTTAAACCAACCCCACTTGCACCAGGACCGGAAGTAAAAATTGCCTTCGGAGCAACCCTCTCCACAGCACGCAGAAGCTCGGTCTTCCCGCACCCCGGATCCCCAATGTAAAGAACATGCACATGACCACGAGGCTTCGCCTGCGTTGGAACACCCCCAACAATCGAGACAGCAGCTCCTAACTTTTCTCTCTCAAGACCATAAAGATCCGGTGCAATTGACGAGGCCACCACGAACGGCAGCTCATCCCCATACACCCTCACCAGGTTCCCCACCCGCTGCAGATCCTCCTCGCTCAACTCCTCCACCGACATGGCCCGGTCAAGAAACTCAATGTGATTCACATCCAGAACCCGCTCATAAATCGGCAGGTCATCCTTCTTGTACACCCGCTCCCTGATAATCGCCGTAAGCCTGACCCTCATACCCCCCTTCAGGAGACCGGCCTGCGGACCAATCACATAAGCCAGCTTCTCCTGAGGCTCTCCACCCTCCAGATCCTCAGGCGAATCCTGAACCTTGAAAAACTGGAAGTCCAGTTTATCACTCAGCTCCTCCATCAGCTCAACATTCCTCGAGCCACACGCCTCGCACTTCTTCGGCCTCACCAGCGGCCTGAGAGGACGCTGAACCCTCACCATCTCCTCACCGCAATCAAGACACACAAACACCGCCTTCCTGTAGAAAGACCTGACATTACTCACCCCAGTCACCAGACCTTTCACCTCAACCATCCTGCCAACATGCTCCGCACGAACATCAGCCGGCCGAAGCTTATCCAGAAGATTGGAAAAATGCACAGACCACTCCCTCCTGACCTCAACCATAAGATCCTCCTCAATGAACCGCCGGAGAGCATCATTGAAAGCACGCAAAGCCTCAACCGGCCTTTCCATGACAGCCTCAGCCAGCTGCGGAAGAACAGCATTAAGCTCCAACCAGTCCACAACAACGAAACTATCCTTAGACGTCATTAAAGCCTCAGAAACCCTGTCCCTGTAGAACTCCCTGAAAAACTTCCCTGCCAAAACCCTCAAATCCTCAAGGCTCTTAGCCTTCTCCTCCTCCAGCTCCCTCAGCCTAGCCTCAACCTGCAGGACATTAAGAATTTCCTCCACAGCCTCCGGCTTCAACTCATAGTACGTTATGCCGAGCTCCTTATCACGAACCTCGAGGACGTGAGATTTATCCTTTCTCAGCAGGGACAAAGCAACCCTGAGAGAACTTGAAGAATAGCCAAGGCTTGAGTTATACTGCTCCATCAGCTCCTTAAGCTTGGCCAATGATATCCTACCATGCCTCCAGAGAACATAGTAAGGTAAAGCATCACGGGGTCTCCCCAAGTTAAAGGCCTTTTGGATTATACTAAGAATTGCTCCAAACTGTTCCGAGGAAGATTCCAGTGTTCCACTCAGTTCCATGTGGTTTGGAACACTTATCTCGCTTTCTTTGGTTATTTTCTCGCCATGGAACTCCGGAACATTTTGCTCCATAACCTTATCTCTTTCACTCATTCTCGCTCACCTCGCGGGAAAAGTGTAAAATTTTTGCAAAGAAAAGAAATGGCCAACCTCACCGCCTCCCTAAGAGCTCTTTTTTAATGAAGTGCTCGACCATTCCGTACGATGAGAACCGCTGAGCCTTCTCCAGCGGGAGGAGGACAACCTTCCGGCCGTCCGTTAATTCCCGCCTGACGGCCAGGCCTTTCTCGACCCTCCAGACGAGCCACTTGACCCTGGTCTTCACGATGTAGTAAGCGGGAACGCCGAGGTAGAAGCTGAGGTCCTCAAGGAACGTGTACTGCGGTTCATCGAAGACTGCGTAGCCGTCGCTTTCACTGAGCTGGTATCTGCTCTTGACCTCAAGGAGAGCCAACGGCAGGCCGTTCTTGAAGTCCCAGAGGATTAAATCAATGTCAAAGAGGCCGATGCGCGTTACTCCATACTTTCTCTTTACCTCCTCGAGGAGGTCTGAGAACTCCCCGTGAGCATCGAAGCCGTGGAGCTGGTTGATGATGGCTGAAACCGTCTGCCTCCTCACGCGCCGGAGCTCTTGGCGGGTGGTTATGAGGTTTCGCCTGTCGCCTTCGGTCATGATGAATCACCTTCGTCATTGAGAATTGCCATCTTTGTGAGTGCTTTGAGCATGAGTGCAGCTATGACTGCTCCCCATTCGTTTTCCTCAATTGCCAGTTGGATTTCAAATTCGAGTATTGTTATCAACTCCTCAGCCTCTTCACGGCTTAGTCCTCTTCTCTGGAGTTTTTCAGTCAGCTCCCTCCTGCGTTGCACTATCTCGGGGGATAGGTGAGGTTTTGTGGTTTCTGTGAGTTCCAGAGGAAGAGAGATCTTACTATATGCTTCAGGACTAATGTAAAAGTAGCTCCGACCCTTGATTTCAATTGCATCGATTATCCCGAGAGCTTTCATGGCTCCAATCGCTCGTGCTGTAAGCAGGTCTCTCATTCTAAGCTCTCTTGCAAGTTCGTTGATTGTATAAGCCTCGTCTGGATGATTCAAGAGGAAGTTGAGCACTTTGGACATAGAGGTAACCAGTTCTTGAATTTGTTTTACTCTTAACATGGCAGCGTCTTTAATCTTAATCGGCATTTTGAACCCTCCCTAACTGAGTACTACTGCCTCCGGGAAGGCTCTCTTCACGAGGGTTAGGGAGCTGGCCGGGATGTGAAGCACAAGCTTAATCTTCTCATCCTCCAGCTCAATGTTCGCCACTTCCACCGGAATCAGAACCCTGAGTTCATCGACCTTCTCTAAAGCCTGGCTGAATTCCTTCAGCCGGCTGAGTTTGAAGTAGGTGATTAGGAGCGGCATGGCTTTCACCTCAGTGCTGCCTTGATTATCTCATTAGGAATTGGCTTGAGCAGCTCGGCTGCCTTGACGGACTTCATCCTGTGTGCTCTTTTTGGAGCGAGGCTGATGTCCATGACCTCCGCGTGGCCGTCTCCTGGCATCTTCCACGCTTTCTTCTCGAGATAAGTTTTGAGAAGCCACTGTTCATATGCTCTTTTTGCCTCTTCCCAGCTCCCGGCCTCTATGACAATCTCTTCAAAGACCAGCTGTTTCCCTTCATCGCGGATCTCAAAAAAACCGTAAGCCTTCATCCTCCAACCCTCCCGTAGTACCTGCGGACTGAAAAACGAGAAAAAGGAAAGCTCTGTTTGACGATAAATCTGGCTTTTTCCCTGGCCTCTTCTTCAGTCTTTGCGAAAATAACAAACCTCCTGTTCTTGTTGATGGTCAGCAGCCACGGCTTCATCACGGGAGGACGGCCTCGCCTGGTCATTCTCCACACTCCCCACTAAGAATATCATCAATGAATGACAGCACATCTGTGAGATCTGGGAAGAACTCCCAAGGCAGCATATCATTGATGATGGGTCCTTTGATGATCCAGAACTCCTCGTCCTCAAAGATTTCATGATCCCAGTACTTTGTTACTCTCTTCATTCTCCACCCTCCTCGCTCAGGAGTTTCAGCTTTCCCCTCCATTCCTCAACCCTGCCGTCCCTGATGTAAATCCAGCCGAGCCGTTCTGAAACCGGGAGGATGTTTATCAGCTTCTCGAATTCCTCAAGGCCGTCGATTGTTTCCTCCCACGGCTGGTTTGGGTCATCCACCGTCCAGATTTTGATGATGTGCTCACCGAGTTTGGTGTCGAGGTGGATGGCCGTGATGTTGTCGATGTTGTAGAGGTTGACGGTCCCGCTCTTTGAGTCCTCAATAACGAGCCAGCTCATGCATCATCCCTCCTTTGAGGTGGGTTTGAACGAATGAAAAGCTCGATATGGCTCTCGCTCCAGTCTCTAAGCCGTCTCGCAATTTCTGGATGGTAACCAAGTTCTCTTAGCTTCCTGTAGATTTCTCTCCTCTCTTCTTTGCTCCTCATTTCCTTGTACCAGATCGTAGCCATCATCTCACCACCTTATGTTGGTGTGCAACCTTCTTATGCACTGAACCAGAATTCTGGAGAATTCGGGAGAATTCTTCAGACGGCACGAACATGGCACCCTCGTCCAGCACCCAGTCGGCCTCCCTAAGCCTTCTCAAAGCCTCCCGCAAGGGAAGCTTACGGAGGTCGTAGATGGACACTACCTTCATGGCGGATCACCACGTGACAAATTTGCCAAAAATGACATTAATGTCATTGCTAATAACTGTTGTGGTAAAAATGTCGTCAATGTCGAATAAGTCAATATGACATTTATGTCATTATTACAAAACCGTTAGGTATTTATGTCAAAAATGACAAAATGCCTTAGGTGGTGATAGTGGCGAAAGTGGACGATGTGGAGATCGTTGGAAGAGTTAGTGCCAATGGAAGGATTGTTATACCGAAGGATATAAGGGATTTGTTGAATATTGAAGACGGAGACTTTGTTAGAATCACGATAAAAGAGGTCATTAAAGTCCCTAAGTCAGCCAAGAAGGCTCGTAAAAGTAAGTAAGGTATCATTTTTTGTTGTTTAGCTGTTTCTCCAACTTTTCAATTTTATCTTTTAAAATTAGATAATCTCTTCGTATCTCCCAAATTACCTGGAGAGTATATAACACGATCCCTGCAACAATGCCTCCGATTAGTGCTTGTAAGAGTAATATCCACCAAGCATATGACATGTAGACAGCTACCAAAAAATAGTTAAATACTTTGTGATGAGTTTCAAATATGAATGCAGTAACGCTTTTTATATATGCGCTTGCACTGATACTGTTTGCGATTGGGATAAAAATTGGAATAGAAGTTTCAAGAAAAGTTGACATTTATATCAAACGGATTTGCCTGTGGCATTATGTCATGTACAAAATTGAGGAGTACCAACTATATAAACTCATGTGGCAGTTATTATGGAATCATAGGAGGACTCCTGCCGAGGCCATTAAGAAGTCTAAGTCCAAGAAATCTTGACTTCTTTTTTCACAGCGTTAAGAAGATTGTGGCGGATACGGCTAAGTCGTGATTTTCTTTTTTAGTCGGGTTTGGTTTGTTTTTTGCGTTGTTCTTCTTCGAGTTGTTTTTTCTCGTACTCGTCGCCGAGGATTGCGCCGATTAGTCCTCCTAAGATTACGCCTCCGGGTCCGAGTAAGAGGCCGATGCTTCCACCTATGATGAGGCCTGCAAATGCTCCGCTTCCGGTCGTTTTTACCACCCTCCTTTTGTTAGTCATTTTTCATCAGCTCCTTTATGTGTTCTATGTCTTTTCTTATTTGTGTTATGTCTTTACCGAGTTGTCGGACGTACCAGAATGTGAGGCCGACTCCGGTTCCTAGGCCTGCAAAGGCTATGGTCTCGATTGTTATGTAAGGGGATAGATAGTTGTATTTTGATAGGATTGTGCCTAAGGCAACCGTAAATATTAGTTTAACACCGTTTTTTATGTTGGTTTTTAGAGTCTCTTCAGATTTTTCCACGTGAGTTTTTGGTGATGCCGTCACGTGAAAAACCCTCCAATGAGTATGGATGGCTGAGGATATTAAATTTTGTGGCGAATACGGCTAAGTCGTGATTTTTGTTTTTCTTGGGTTAAGTTTTTGTGGTGGTTCTCCTATTTTTTGATGGTGGTGGTATGGACGTTGGCACGGCAGCGGTGTTTGTCAGCGTTGTTGCAGTGTTTTTTGGCCTCTGGCAGATGAACAATAGCCTCAATGAAAGGCTGGATAGTTTTAATGCTCGGCTTGATGATTTAAGGAGGGATCTGGATAAGAAGATTGAGCGGGAGGTGGATAGTGTGAGAAGGGAGCTGAGTGCTCATATTGACAGGAATTATAATGAGTTGCTGGCGTTGAGGTCTGTTATTTTAGGTTCAAAGCTCTCTCAAGACGTTGTCTCATCTGCCTATAAGGAAGTTGTTGAAAGGAGTGGAGGTGCAGGGAATGGCTCTGACTCCTGAAGAGGAGAAAGAGTTCAAGGAGCTAATGAACAAGTTGAGGTATTATGGTCCTGAGAGTTTAACACCTGTTGAGCTTCAGAGGTTGAAGTATCTCCTTGAGAAGAAGGAGGGGATGGATCCTGACTTGAAGTTATTGGCTCTCATGGCTGTTGGAATGCTGTTGGGGTATATGCTTGCCAAGGGTTCAAAATGAGCGTGGCTGATACGGTTAAGTTGTGATTTTTGTTTTTCTTGGGTTAGGTTTTTGTGGTGGTTCTCCTATTTTTTGATGGTGTGGTGTGATTTATTTTTTCTCGGTTAGTGTTTTGAGGATGTAGGCGATGGCAAGTAGTAAGCCGAGAACAAGGAATAAGCCTTCTATGTCTCCTTCTTTTTCGTGTTTGGCTTTCTGTTCTTCGAGGAGTTTCTGGAGTTCTTCGGCTTCTTTTCTGGTTATTGTTCCTTTTCTGGCTTTTTCAATGAGTTCTTTGAATCTTTCCTCTCTTGATGGGTTTGGGTTTGAGAGTTTTCTTTTGTAGCGGGTTAGGTATTCTAGGCCAAAAGTGTTAATGATGTCTCTGGCGGAGAGTACGGCTTTTTCTAAAAGTATTTTGAGGAGGTTTGTTATTCCATATGCGGCATCTTCAAATTTTTCGTTTATTGTATCTTCAAGTCTTTTTATGTCTCTTTGAAAGTTTTCGATTGCTTTTTTGTTTTCTCCTATTTTTTCGCTTATTTCATAGAGTTTGGAGTGGGTTGTGAAGTAGTATGTGATTAGTCCGCCGATTCCTGCACTTGCTAAGGAGGTTATTATGATGGTGGTAATGTCTGTCATTTTTCCTCACCACTTGGTTTTTTGTTGGTTTTTGTGTTATTTCTGGTTTTCGGTTTATTGCTGGTAGAAACTTTTCCAAAAGCTTTTTTCTAAGAGCTGCAAATGTTTTTAAGCGTAAAGTTTATAAGGTCAGTTGGGGTGGTTATGTTGGCGGTGGCTGAAGAATCGCCGGGTGTGGCCACACGGGGAAGTGCTGTGGGGAAAAAGCGGAAGCCTCGCAGGTTCCGGCGGACGGTGCATATCACTCTGGATCCACATGTGTATGCACTCGCTAAGGAAAGATGGCCTAACGTGAGCCGTGTGGTTGAAAGCCTGCTTCGTGTGGCTTTGGATCTTGATTCAAGGCCGTTGGAAGTTGTGGTTCGGCAATTAGGCGGGCCGGTAGCTCAGCCTGGTATGAGCGCCGCCTTGGCAAGGCGGAGGCCCCGGGTTCAAATCCCGGCCGGTCCACCATCCCTGGGCGGGCCCGTGGTCTAGACTGGTTATGACGCCACCCTGACAAGGTGGAGGTCCGGGGTTCGAATCCCCGCGGGCCCACCAGTACAAACTTCGCCTGCGCGAAGTTTGATCAAGGTTTGCATGCCCCTTTAAGTGCATTGTTCTTAGGTTGGGTTTATTCAACAAATCGTAGTCTTGTAGTGTTTCACTGTGAAAATAACGCCCTTCGAGCGTTAAAAGAAAAACGAAACCTTCTAAATTGACCCACTCACTTAATTAAACCCCCGTTAAACTTACAATTTTAAAAGGCATGCAAACTTTTTTTCCAAAAGATTGTTTGCCAAACAAAAGTTCCATCAAAGTGAGTAGCTCCTTTTCAAAGGCTGAAACTCTGGGGATTTTCTTATAGACAGCCATTTTAATTGTGAGAACTTTTCAAATTGCTCTTTGAGTGTGAGTTTAACTTTAAAACCAACGCCCTTCAGGCGTCAAGAAAAAAGCAAACCTACTTTAAGGCTTATTCCCGACATGTTCTCACAGGAGAATGAACACAGTGTAGTAAAAATCCCTCCCTCTTAGCATCCTACGAAGAACTACTAACTTTTGGCGAAGCTTTTTCCAAAAGCTTCCAGCGCCGTTCTCACTATCGTTCGAACGTCCCCAAGGGATGGCGGAAGGGGAGGTGCATTTCTAAGGGTCGGTTTTCCTTTTTGCAGGGGTTTAAACTTTTGGTCAAACTTTGCGCAGGCAAAGCTTGCTTGGTGAGTGTTTCCCTCCCAGAAGGCGTCCTTCGGGCGCCAAAGGTAAAGTTGGAACCGCTTGAAAAATGCTTGTTTTAACGTTAAACGTTTAAGGTTAAACCCCTCCCAAAGCCGCCATTTGATGAGTGCACAACTGACTTTTGCCCGTTGGGTAAGAAGGGCATTTTCACCAGCCTTACCCAAAGGCTGTGGGCAAAGTTTCACTCAAGTTTGTGGCCCCCTTGGATGCAATCGTTCTCCCGCCGGGCGGGATTCTATAAAAAGTTTTATAAAAGAAATTCTCCAGCTTAGGCTGAGGCGAGACCGGTGGAGCGGGAGATAAGCGAAGAAAAGCTCCAAAAGTATTTTAAAATAACCGAAGAGGCCCTCAAGACCCTAAAAATTGCCGTCCATGAAAAAAGCCTCCTTTATTCTACGGCAAAAGACTTTTTAACCATGGCAGAGAGCTACTTCCGGGATGCCAGATACTACTATGAAAAAGGTGATTACGTCACGGCTTTCGCTGCACTGAACTACGCACACGGCTTTATCGATGCCGGGGTGCGTTTGGGAGTATTTAAAGGAGAAGACAACAGGCTGTTTGCTTTCGGGTGATGGGGATGGAGGAGAGTAACTACGTGGTTGTGCTGGAGGCACCTATTATCGTGAGAGATGTCGAAACCGCGGAGGATGCAATAAACGTTGCGGTTTCAAAGGTTGCAAAGGCGTTAAATAAGGAAAAGCTCGACTTTGTGAGAGTTGAAATAGGCTACTCCCAGTGCCCAGTCTGCGGGGCGCATTTTGAAAGCGCTTTTGTTATCGGCAGCGTGGGGCTGGTTGGGATATATCTCACAATCAAGGTTTACAATGCCCAGAGTATAGAGCATGCTGAGAGAATAGCGAAAGCGGTTGTTGGAAAGGCTCTGAAAAAGGTTCCACTCAAGGTCTTTGAGATAAAGGAGCTTGCAGAAGAGGAGAACGGGGAGGGCGTCGGGGCATAATTTTCCCTTCTTAATCCTGATAACCCTAATGATGCCTTAATGGTTGTATTGCTAACAGGTACTGGCCCTGCGATTGATTCAAAATCCTTAAGGGTTAAACCTGGAGCCTAAAGCCTAAAGCCTAAAGCCTAAAGCCTAAAGCCTAAAGCCTAAAGCCTAAAGCCTAAAGCCTAAAGCCTAAAGCCTAAAGCCTAAAGCCTAAAGCCTAAAGCCTAAAGCCTAAAGCCTAAAGCCTAAAGCCTAAAGCCTAAAGCCTAAAGCCTAAAGCCTAAAGCCTAAAGCCTAAAGCCTAAAGCCTAAAGCCTAAAGCCTAAAGCCTAAAGCCTAAAGCCTAAAGCCTAAAGCCTAAAGCTTTTAAACACCCACAAGCCAAATCCCACTATAACCCGGGGAGGTTTTATCATGGGGAAGTTCATCTTTGTGACAGGTGGTGTGCTCAGCGGACTGGGAAAGGGCATAACAAGTGCTTCAATCGGCCTTTTAATGAAATCAAGGGGCTTGAAGACGACCAACATAAAAATAGACCCGTATCTGAACTATGATGCAGGAACCATGAACCCCTATCAGCACGGGGAGGTCTTTGTGCTCGACGACGGCGGAGAGGTTGACCTCGACCTCGGAAACTACGAGCGCTTCCTCGATACAAATCTGACATTCGATCACAATATAACCACAGGAAAGGTTTATGCAGCTGTTATCGAGAAGGAAAGGCGCGGGGATTACCTCGGAGCAACAGTCCAGGTAATACCCCATATAACCAACGAGATAAAGGAGAGAATCAGGAAAATTGCGGCGGATTATGATGTCGTGATTGTTGAGGTCGGTGGAACGGTCGGCGACATTGAGAGCATGCCCTTCCTTGAGGCTGCAAGGCAGATGCAGCTTGAAGAGGGAAGGGATAACGTGGCTTTTGTTCACGTGACCTATGTGCCGAAGCTTAAAGTTGTCGGAGAGCAGAAGACCAAACCGACCCAGCACAGCGTTAAAGAACTTCGTTCTCTCGGCATTCTCCCCGATGCAATAGTTGCCCGCTCGGAGGACCCTCTTGAAGAGGGAGCGAGGAAAAAGATAAGCCTTTTCACAAATGTGCCTGAGGAAGCCGTAATCAGCGCCTATGATGTGGAGGATACCTATGAAGTCCCCCTGCTCCTTGAGAAGGAGGGTCTGGGCAGGTATCTGGCCAAACGCCTTGGACTCGGCGAGAAGGAGCCTGATCTGGATGCCTGGAGGGAGATGGTGGAGAGGTACAGGTCGCTCACGGAAACCGTGGAGATAGCCGTTGTTGGCAAATACGTCAAGCTCGCGGATTCCTACCTCAGTATAAAGGAAGCCCTAAAGCATTCCAGCGTTGCCAGCGGCGTCAAGGTTAAAATCCGGTGGATTGAGGCTGAAGATGTGGAGAAACACGGAGTTGGGCTGATTGAGGGCGTTGATGGCATTATAGTCCCGGGAGGATTCGGTGCCAGGGGAACAGAGGGCAAAATGATGGCGATAAGGTATGCGAGGGAAAACGATATACCCTTCCTCGGAATCTGCTTTGGATTCCAGCTTACGGTGGTGGAGTTTGCCAGAAATGTCCTCGGCATGGAGGGAGCGCACTCCACCGAAATCAATCCCCAGACGCCCTATCCCGTTGTTGACCTGCTCCCCGAACAGAAGGGAATTGACCACCTCGGAGGAACAATGCGTCTGGGTGCATATCCGGTGAAGATAAAGCCAGACACCCTCGCGAGAAAGGTCTACGGTAAAGAGCTCGTGTATGAGAGACACAGGCACAGATGGGAGGTCAATCCAGAGTTCATAGAGAAATTTGAGGATGCGGGGCTGGTATTCAGCGGAATCTCTGGGGACGATAGGAGGAGGATGGAAATCCTTGAACTGCCAGAGAACAGATACTTCATAGCAACCCAGTTCCATCCCGAGTTCAAATCTAGACCGATGAAGCCCGCCCCTGTCTTCAGGGGACTGGTAAAAGCTGCAAAAGAAAGGGCAGAGATTAAGAAAGGATAAGATTAAAATTAAAACCAAAATCAGAACCTGAACTCATCGAGAAGTAAATCAACCTCTTCCTTCTTCTTTTCCAGCTCAAGATAAAATTCAAGCCCTCCTATCCACAGCAGGGCATATATCAGCGCCTGGAACGGGGCCTCCAGCAGGGCCGAAATCAGCATCCCCAGCCATCCGGGAGATATCAAAGCTGCCATCATGGAGAAAGGCGCCATTATCATGCTGATGACGAGCACTCCCACAATCAGGAGGGCCCCAAAACCAAGGGTTGAGGGGATATTGCGGAATGCAAGACCGAAGGCCTCAAACGCTGCCCCGATGTTGCCCTTGACTACATAGAGAGGCACCGTCATCGAAAGGAGGCCCATTATGAAGAGGGCAACAAAAAACTCAACCATGAGGATCAGGAAGATGCCGAAGAGAAGCACACCTCCTGTGCCAGAGAGAGCCCCCGCAGCAACGGGAATTATGATGAGCATTAACGGCAGGAATATTATGATGGCGGCAATTATCCCGAAGATTAAATTAACAGCAAAGACCTGAAGGAGGTGCCGGAAACCCTCAGACAGCAGGCTTCTCAGGGAATATTCCTCCCCTCTGGTGACCATGTGAGCCCCTTTGATAACGGCATACTGAACTGCGGCCATCAGGAGGCTCACAAGGAGGGCATAGAGAAGGAGTCTCGGCAGATAGCTTTTCAGGGCTTCTATATCCTTCTCAGGGAAAGTTGAGCCGTGCTCCTCAAATATCACATTTCCCTGCTTCTGTGCTGTCTGCGTCTGGTTCAGACTGAGCTCTGGAGCATTTCCGACGAGATAGGTCGAGATTGGGGCAAGAATCAGGGTGAATACCATTATCAGCAGAATCAGGTTCCTGTGGGAGGTCATCATTGTTATCGTTTTTGAAAACGCATCTATAGCACCCATGCTTTTCACCACTCTAAATTCGGATGCGACTGTTTAAAACTCTTCCCCGGAAGACTTTTTAAATCCCCCGCGTTTCTTTTCTCAGGTGATATCATGGCGAATATAAGAGCCCACCACATCAGGTTTACTGCTTTCATCCACGCCACGGAAGACGAGGATAAGGTTCTCGACGCAATAGCGACCTTTATACCCGCCGAAATAGATGAGGAGGACGTAATTTTTGACGTGAATGAAACGACAGGCTTCTTCGGCAATCCCATAAAGGTCGTCAACGTCGAGATAAAGAGAAGCAGAGCGGTCAGAAAATTCATCGAATACTTTAGGGGGCTCCTGAGTGAGGGAGATAAGCGCTACATTCTGAAAAACCTCGAAGAGAAGGTCGATGAGGAGGGCACCCTCTACATCCGCTTCAACAAGCAGAGGGCATACCTCGGTGAGGCCGAGATAGACGAAGGGGCGGATGTTATACAGGTCAGGATAAAATTTAAGGCATTTCCCATGAGAAAGGAAGCCGTTGTGAAAGCTGTGAGGGAGTGGCTGGAGGAATGAACGGGGAAAATGAAGGGATCTCGTTCTCCAGTGACTTCTTCGTTGAGATGGACGTTAGAAGCGAAGATGCGCACGAGCTGGCGAGCGAGTGGTTCAGTGAGGTGGTTTTTACAAAAAAGCTTGTTCTTGAGAGCTCCCCCAACTGGAATTTACTCAGAGGGGAGATTAAATCTCTCCGCGAGAGTTATGGAAGGGTTGCCATCCTCATTGTTACGAAAAAACCGAGTCTCATAAGGGAGGCGAAGAACCGCAACCTCAAGGCTCTGATCTATGTCCAAGGAGGCAACATGAGGGTCAACCGCACTGCCATTGAGAGCGGTGTTGACGCGCTCATAAGCCCGGAATTTGGAAGGAAAGACAGCGGATTTGACCATGTGCTGGCCAGGCTCGCGGCGAAAAATAATGTGGCTGTCGGATTCTCCATTGCGCCTCTTTTAAAGGCAAACCCCTATGAGAGGGTTCAGCTCCTCCGCTTTATGATGAAGAACTGGCGGCTCGTTGAGAAGTACCGGGTGCCGAGGTTCCTCACGTCCTCGGCTGAGAACAGGTGGGGGGTGCGCTCACCCAGAGAGTTGATGAGCCTCGGGATAGCCTTAGGAATGGAGGTTCCCCATGCCAAGGCGTCTTTAAGCTTTTACCCGGAAAAAATTTTAAAAAGAATGTTTCAGCCGTCTTTTAACGCCGGGAACTCATCGGGTTCATAATCTTCGAGCTTTCCGTCCAGATAGTCTCCGTAGCCCTTCAGGTCAAGGAGGCCGTGTCCGCTGAGGTTGAAGAGTATAACCTCCTCTTTCCTTGCCTTCAGTGCCCTGTCCACCACAGCCTTAACCGCGTGGGCGCTTTCCGGTGCCGGCACTATACCCTCCGTCCGTGCAAAGAGCTCCGCTGCCCGGAAAACCTCGTTCTGATGATAAGCCACCGGCTTGACGATGCCGTGGTTTATCAGTATGCTGAGGGTCGGGGCAAGGCCGTGGTATCTCAACCCGCCGGCGTGAATCGGAGGGACGTAGTAAGTGTGCCCCAACGTGTGCATCCTCATCTTTGGTGTGTAGCCTCCGGAATCACCGTAATCATAGGTGTAAATCCCGCGTGTCATGCTCGGGGCTGCCTTTGGTTCTGCCGCCACAAACTCGTAGTCTTCCTTCCCCTTAAGGACATCCCGGACGAACGGATAGGCCAGCCCTGCAAAGTTGCTCCCCCCACCGACACATCCGATTATAACATCCGGCTCCTCGAATTCCTTCATCTGCTCCATTGTCTCAAGCCCTATAACCGTCTGGTGCATGAGAACATGGTTGAGGACACTGCCGAGGGAATAGCGGGCATTCTCATCGCGGAGAACATCCTCAATGGCCTCGCTTATCGCTATCCCCAGCCCACCCGGATGCTCGGGGTCTTCAACCAGGAACTTCCGTCCGATTTCAGTCCTGTCGCTTGGACTGGGATAGATTTCAGCCCCATAGAGGCGCATTATAGTCTTCCTGTAGGGCTTCTGCTGGTAGCTTGCCCGTGCCATGTAGACCCTGATTTTAAGACCGAGGAGTGCTCCAGCTAAGCTTAAAGCTGTCCCCCACTGACCTGCCCCGGTTTCGGTAACGAGCCTCTCAATGCCCTGCTTCTTTGCGTAATAAGCCTGGGCTAAAGCCGTGTTTATCTTGTGGCTCCCCGTCACCGTCGCCCCTTCATACTTGAAGTATATCCTTGCCGGCGTTCCGAGGGCCTTCTCAAGGTTCGTGGCCCTGAAGAGGGGTGTTGGCCTGCCGATCTTGGCATACAGTGCGCGCACCTCCTTCGGAATCTCGATGTATCTCTCCCCGCTCATCTCCTGCCTGACAAGCTCCCCGGCGAAGATCCTCAGCAGCTTCCCAGGCTCCATGGGCTCGTCGGTCTCCGGATCGAGGGGCGGTGCCAGCGGCTCCGGCAGGTCGGGAAGAATGTTGTACCATCTCCCTGGTATTTTTTCATCCGTCAGAACGGCCTTCATTCAAACCACCTCCTGTTTTTGATCTCCGAAAAGTCCCAAAAATGAGGGAATAAGAGGAATCGTGTATCTCCCAGGATAACAGGGGAAAAGAGGAACTTACACCTCAGGACGCCAAAAACAAACCCCCCTAATCACTCCAAAAACAATCCCGCCCTAAAATCTCAGAAGTAACCGGGAATTCGGGAAAAGGTTCTTCAGAGCCAAAAACACTCACTCCTGAACATCATGGCGCATCAATGCTTAGGGAACTTCGCGGTTTAAGTAGTTTTTGCTCCTCCATTTGGAGAAATGACAAATGCGGCCCAACATTGATGTCTTAAATAAGAAGGGAGGAGGGGGCGGGATTGAGCCCATCACGCGCTCGAATACCCACAGGATAAAGAACAGAAAAACTTAAATATTTTTTGACGCAGCGTCGGGAATAATGTCAAAAATTCCATACAATTCCCCGTGATTTTTGTCATTTGTCCAGGCTATGCGATTTCGGTCTGTTCGTATATGCTCCTTCCCTGTTTGTGCCTCACCAGAAGCCCGTAAAAGAACTCCTTCATGTCCCGACCCATATTGTCATCAAGGAGGAGATCAGCTTTTCCCCGGTACTCCCTCTCGGCTTCCGCTATCAGCATGCCGATTGAGGGCAGGAGGTGCTCCATCAGAGCCCTCATAAGTTCGGGATATGCCTCTTCATCGAACTCCTCATCCGCCTCGATGCCTATGTAGATCACAAAACCCTTCATCTGAACGGAAAGAACAAACTGCTGCCCATCCAGCTCGAAAAAGGAGAAATTATGGGTATCTTTATCAACGCGTGCGATTAAAACTCCCTTTATTGATAGGGTGACAGCTTCATCATCAATCTGAAAGATGAGATCCTTTGCGAATTCCCTCTGAGTCAGGGCATAAAGGTTTATCATGGGCCTCCCCACACACATTTAGGGCGAGGTGCTTTAAATCTTATCCGTCCCGATTCCGGTTCCAGCAGCCGGGATTCTCAGGGAATACTACTTGAAGGTTGACCGCATAAATTTGACCCACATAACCAGCCTTAGACCCTCCCCCAACAGCCATAAAAGTTAAAAGCCACCGGTTCCAAATTTACGCCTTGGTGATGTATGATGCGGATGGTGGGATTCCTGGCTGCAGTTCTCGTGCTGTTTTCATTTACCATGCCGTGGTTTCAGGTGACCAAATGGTACGGCACCGAGCAGGTTACGATGATAGACATTGCAAAGGAGCTTTACAACAACATGGATCAGATAAAGGAGACGATAAAGGAGCTTAACACCGAGACCCCGAGCACGAATCTGATTCTCTTCATGTCGTATGTCGTCGGGGTTTCCTTAATCCTTCTGGGAGCACTCTTCGGTCTTACTGGGGGTAAAGGAGGGCATCTGCTGGGAATTGCGGGTATGCTCCTCTTCACGTATCCCATCTGGGCCACCACAGGAGAGAAAATCCTGGATATGATTTCATACGGTTACATAGTCGGAGGAATAGGCTTTCTCGTCGGGCTTGTCGGGGGAGGTGCGTCAAAGAGTGGAAAATGAATTTGGATTTTTCACCCCTTTATCTCCGTAATTTCCCCGTTTCCGGGCGGCAGAACCGCCATTATGTCCTCCTCCCTCACTCTGTATCCCCACTTTTCAAAGATGTGCTTTATCCTCTTAACCAGTTCGCTCTTCTTCAGCCCTCCGGGTCTTATGACGATGTATCTGTTCGCATGGGCTTTGATGGCATCAACCGGGGCGCACACCACGAAGTCGTCGCCCTCATACGACACAATCCCGACAGCAAGCTTCAGCGGCAGCCCATGGAACCAGTTTCTTTTGCCGTAGACCATGAAGGCGCCTTTTCCCAGATACTCCCCGCTCGGTGTTTTCTTCGTCACCTGCTCCGGATACGCCCAGTATGCATCCTCGGAATAAACCCCCCTGCTCCACGCCTTTGACATCGAGACAGCGAACTGGCATGCTTCAAATATCGTCTTTTCCCCGGCCTTCCTTCCATCTTTAATGACGACGTGGGGAGCTCCGTAAACGTCGGCGTGACAGTACAGGTCGTTCTCGTTCATGTGCTTTTTGATGAGCATCTCGTTCGTGCTGGCATCCTTCCCCCCCAGGACAAGGAACCCTTCACTGCTGAGGAACCATCTGAACTTTTCGAACCATCTCTTCTTTCTCTTCTCAAGCCTTTTGACGTTCAGCTCCTTCTTCATCTCCTCTTCAATGAGCTCCTCAATTTCCCTGAGCTTTCTCTTTGTGTTTTCATGGGCAATCTTTGCCCCCTCAAGCTTGTGCCTCGCCTTCTTTGCCTTCTCGTAATAAAGCTCGGCGTTCTCACCCAGGCTCTTTTCAAGGTAGAGCTTCACCTTCCTGCCATCCAGCTCAAGGGTGATGGCTTTCTCCCTTGGGTCAACCGACTTTATGAGGAGTGCTATTCTGTTCCCCTCCTTCTTTCCCTCCTCTATGCGCTTCATGAATTCCTCAAAACCGAGCTTCTCGACGGCCCTCCTGAACTCTCCCAGCAGGCTATCAACAAAGGTGAAGTTTGCATAAATCAAATCCCCGATTTCCTGATTCTTCTTGGCTTCAATTTCGAAACCCCTCATCTGCTCCTCCTGTTTTCTCAGGGTTGCCAGTATCTGCTTCTTTTTCTGCTCCAGCTTTCGGGTTTTCTCCAGTTTTGCCTTTTCAACCGTTATCCTTCCGAAGTACTCATCCAGAGCCTCACTGAAGGTTTTGAAATAGCGCTTTTCATATCCCTCATACCACCTAAGCTCGATGGGCAGAACATCAATCATCCTGCCGTTCTCGTAGACGATGTTGGGCTTTGGCTCCGCTGTGAAGACCGATTTCATGGTATCAAAGACCAGCCGAAGCTCATCCTCACCGAGTTCATCCGCTTTTCTGCTCTTTTCTATCCCCGCCCTCAGCAGGATTTCCTCAGCATAGAGGCCTCCCATGCTCAGCTTTCTTGCGAGGGCCCTGACAATCTCAATGTGTGAGCCTCCCACAATCTCCCTGAAGCGCTCCCACTCAACTTCCACAGGGCTCTCTCTCGCAGGAGGCAGCCTGTACTCCGCCTTGGGAATCACAGCTCTGTCCTTAAATTCTTCGTATCTGAGTGCTGCAAGAATCCTGTTTTCAGGATCAAGGAGAATTATGTTTCCTTTTTTGAAGAGCTCCGCCACGAGTATGTAATCCCCTATCCTTATCTTCACTATCCTGTCGAAATCATACTGCTCTATGGCATCGATAAATCCGCCGCTCAGATGCTTTCTCAGCAGCATCGTGAAAGATGACGGCATCTTTGGGGCCTCTTTGATGTATGTCGTGAGGTGGATTCTCTTCCCCGCCTCAAGGATCAAATCCTGCCTGCCCTCCTTCGTACGGAGCTTTATCCTTATCTCTCCTCCGTCATGGTAAATTTTATCCACACGGGAACCTATCAGGCTTTGAAGCTCATCAACGATGTATTTGATATCAACGCTGCTCATTTCCTCCTTCATTCTCCCACCCAGTTTGAGTTATCGTCCGGGTTTAAAGGGTTGCCGGCGTCTTTTCATTGCTCTTTTCTGGACATCATGACAACAAAGGACAGAATAAGGTTAAATACCCAAACAGCACTAACACCCATGGTGATACACTATGAAAGGCTACTTCACCTTTGTCCTGCACACTCACATCCCCTACGTGAGAAAGCATGGAAAATGGCCCTTTGGGGAAGAGTGGCTCTATGAGGCAATGGCTGAAACGTACATCCCGCTGCTCATGGAGCTTGAGAAGCTCAGGGATAGGGGAATCAAATTCCAGCTAGTCATAGGAGTGACCCCTGTGCTGGCGGAACAGCTGACCGATGAATACATAAAATCGGAGTTCGAAAAGTACATGGAGAGGAAACTCAGGGCAATGGAAGAAGACCTGAGGAGCGGCAGATATGATGAAAAAGCCGTGAGCTATATGCTCGAATATTTCAGGGACGTTTTTGAATACTGGAAGAGAATCGGGGGCGACATAATAGGAGAGCTCAGGAAGCTTCAGGATGGAGGATACATTGAGGTCATAACATCAGCGGCCACACATGGTTACCTTCCCCTGCTCCTGAGGGATGAGGCCATAGACGCGCAGCTTGCGAACGGTGTTTTAACGTATGAGAAACATTTCGGCAGAAAGCCCCGTGGAATATGGCTTCCTGAGTGTGCCTACCGGCCGGAAGGAGAATGGGAGCTCCCCCACAACAGGATGGTTTACAGGAAGGGGCTGGAGAAATTTCTGGAAAAATACGGGCTGGGGTTTTTCTTTGTAGAAAGCAATCTCATTGATGAGGGGCCCGTCAGCGGGGGCTACGGTGAGGTTACACTGGCGGAGACTGAAAAGACCACGCTGAGACCATATTTCATCAAGGGCTCAAACGTTGCGGTCTTTGCGAGGAACAGGGAGACCGGACATCAGGTCTGGAGCGCCCACTATGGATATCCGGGTGACTTCTGGTACAGGGAATTCCACAAAAAGGCCGAGAAAAGCGGCGGGCAGTACTGGAGGATTACAAGGAAGGATGGCGACCTTGGAAGCAAGGAATTCTACGACCCTGAGAAGGCCCTTGAGAGGGTCGAGGAGCATGCAAAGCACTTTGTCTCGCTCGTTGAGAAGCTCCTGAAGGAGCATGAAGGCGGGAAGGCCATAATAGTCTCGCCCTATGATACCGAACTCTTCGGCCACTGGTGGTTCGAGGGCGTTAAGTGGCTCGGCAGAGTACTCGAACTCATGGCCGAGCGCGATATCAAAACGACGACGATTTCGGACTACCTTGAAAGCTACGATGGTGAGAGGCACGAAATAGAGCTGCCCGAGGGTTCCTGGGGCAAGGATTCCAACCACTCCACTTGGTGGAACCCGGAAGTTGAGTGGATGTGGGAGCACGTCTATAAAGCCGAGGAGAGAATGGTTGCACTTGCCACCAGATACTACGGCAGGGACAAATCGGCGGACAGAATTCTGGAGCAGATGGGAAGAGAGCTCCTTCTTCTGGAAAGCAGCGACTGGCCGTTCCTGATAACGACGGGACAGGCAAGGGAATACGGGAGGAGACGGCTTCTGGAGCATGCCGGTGCATTTCACAAACTTGCCAACGAGCTTGAGGAGTATTTTGAAAGGGGCAGCTTCAACCTTAAGCTCCTTGAGGCACTGGAGGAAAAGGACAGTGCGTTCAGACCAATCAGGCTGGATGTCTATGTGAGTCAGAACCCTCCTGAGGTGCCAAAATTTGTTAAACCTCCTGAAGTGCCCGAGGAAAAGGCTGAGGAAAAGCCAAAGGTGGTATCCGAGAGATTCCACGATTATGTTGCCGTGGGAAAGGCAAAAGAGAGCAGGAAGGCTGTGCTGAAAAAGAGGACGCTGAAGAAGAAGGCTTCTAAGAAAAAGGATACAAAAGAGCTCCTGAAAATTAAGGGCATCGGGCCGAAAACGCTGAAAAAGCTTGAGAGGGCAGGGGTAAAGAGCATTGAAGACCTGAGAAATGCAGACCTTGAGGAGCTTTCCAGAAAGACAAAAATCTCCATAAAAAGGTTGAAAAAATTCGTCTCCCAGATTTAATTCCGGGGCGTGTCTAAGATTGTTGGTGTTTGTATGGTGGTGAGTAAAATCTTTGAAGATACACTTAAACAGGCAGAAGACTTCCAGCACTCACGGAAACAATCCCAACTTTAATTTTAGACACGCCCTTTAATCTCGAAAGGCTTTTCTTTTCTTCACCGTATATTATACGGTGGTTTCATGAAGAAGGTTGAGGCTATTTTGAGGCCAGAGGATTTTGAGGGGGTTAAGCGTGCCCTGAAGCAGATGGGGTTTGTGGCCTTAACAGCTTATCCCGTTAAGGGAAGGGGTGTTCAGGGAGGAATCCCTCCCCACGACATGCTCCCCAAGATGAAGCTGGAGATTGTTGTGAAGGACGGGGACGTGGAGAGGGTTCTGGACGTAATCATCCAGAACGCCAGAAGGGGAATACCCGGCGATGGGAAGATATTCGTAATCCCTGTGAACGACGCAATAAGGGTAAGAACCGGAGAAAGGGGCAACGACGCCCTCTATTAAAGGAAAGCATGTCTGTGCCTGTAGAGAGAATATGCCGCGTAACTGAGGAGTGCTATGCTGAGGGCCCCGAGTACCGCCACGAGTACCGCAACACCCTGGGCAAACGTCAGGCTCCTGTGGAATGCATTCGCAATCTTCATAAGCTCCTCCTCGTGGGATAGGGCATAAATTCCATAACGCACCGAGAATGCCCCCAGAACTATCGGAACCGGCATGACGGCAAGAGCGAGCATTAAACCTATAGAGCCCCTCTTCCTGAGGCTTATCATGGATAACAGCGTTGGTATCACCAGTATCAGTGCCGTTATGGCGAATGCGGGGCCGTATATACCCGAAACAATATAGAACGGTATCATGCCGAAGAGAAACGCCCTGTATGCCTTTTGGAGCTCCTTAACCTTGCCGGCAAAGTCGTAGGGGGCGACTTTTGAGTACCTGTTCATTGCAGAGACTTCCTTTATGTACTCCTTTTCACCCATCTTCTCGATGAACTTGTCCGTCGTGCTGTTTTTCAGTTTGACGGCCCTTTTGAGGAAGAAGTTTGCGAGCTCGTCGTTATCAACAACAACCTCACCGGCAAGTCTGGTGAAATTTTCCTTAGCCTCATTGAGCAGCCTCAGGGCTTTGGCTTTGTTTTTATCGGAGAGATTTTTGAGACTATTAATTCTCTTCTCAACATCCTCAAGCGTCTGAGCAACATCTCGCAGAATATCGGAACTCTTCACAGGAACACACCTCCAAGAAGGGAAAAGAAAAGAAAGGCTTTAAGCCTTTTGCTGCTTCTCATGATGCAGGAGCTTTGTAATGCTCCAGTACATCATTATGAAGATCGTTCCCCATGCAAATACGAGGAATGCGAGAGCACCTGCGTTCATCTTTGACCACCTCAGAGCTTTATGATAACCTCGTTCTTTTCAAGCTCTTCTCCGTACTTCTTCTTGATGGCAAGGTATGCTTCGATGGCACCTATTATGATGACGATGAATATCATGCCCCTTGCAACGGTGACCGCATGCTTGGCGTAGCCGATTGTCGTTGAGACCAACGCCTGATTCTTGACCAGATCCTGCATGTATGCCTGTGAAAGCGTGAATACTCCGCCCTTTGCATAGTTCCAGGTGTTTCCTGCGAGCAGTATCAGCATGTAAATCGGTGCAATGTAGAGCATTATGGGCTTAAACCATCCGGGAACCTGGATGAAGGCACCCTTGTGGAGCTCCTCCCAGAAGTTGTCCGGCTTGAAGAGCCAGAGACCCACCACTATGTCGAAGAATCCAAGCAACACCAGGAAGTAGCTGCCCACCCACATGTCCATGTCCGTGAGGACGAGCAGGGTTTTGTCCAGTGCTATCGGCAGCCCGAGTATGAAGAGCCATACGAATACCATCCATGTGCCTTTCTTTCTGTCTATGTGGACATCCTCCTCAAGCATTGCCACCAGGTAGTTGTATGTTGCTATGGCCGATGTGAATCCTGCAAACCACAGCAGCAGGAACCAGAAAGCTCCGAAGATCCTCCCCGCAGGCATGTGCATGAAGACGTTCGGCAGGGCCATGTATGCAAGACCCACGCCACCCTTGATGGCCTTTTCAGGGCCAAGGTATGCGAAGGCGATTGGGATAGCCAGTGAACCGCCGAGGATAACCTCCGCGAACTCGTTGAGCGAGACAGTTGCGAGACCGCTGAGAGCAACGTCATCCTCAGGACCGAGATAGGAGGCATAGTTGTGTATGATACCCATACCCAGGCTCAACGTGAAGAATATCTGCCCTGCGGCTGCCAGTGCTATCTTGAAGAAGTTCTTGCTCAATGCGCTGAAGTTGGGTGTCCAGATGTATGACAGACCACCGATGGCGCTCCATTCCGGCTTGACAGGTGAGCCAAGTGTTAATGCTCTTACAACCAGGATAATGGCAAACACATACAATGCCGGCATCATTACCTTGACCCATCTTTCTATACCCTTGCTGACGCCCTGTCCGACCGCTATTCCCAGGAGAACCATTGTCAGTGCCCAGAAGAACAGCACCGCACTGGTGTTGGATATGTAGCCCACGAAGAACTTGTAGGTGTCCTGTCCGAAGTATGCCCCTGTCAGGCTGTACCATGTGTATGCTGCCGACCATCCTATGATCTGGTAGTAGTAGGAGCTGAGCAGCGATGAGACCGAGAATCCCAGCAGGCCTCCGAGAACACCGAACCAGAGTGCGCTCTTGGGCTTCAGGCTTTCCCTCGACATCAGGTAGAACATCGGACCCAGCGTACCGTGGCCGTATTTGCCTCCGTATCTGCCTATTGTCCACTCAATCCACATCACTGGAATTCCCAGGAAGAACAAAGCAAAGAAATACGGTATCATGAACGCTCCGCCACCGTTGCTGGCAAGCTGGTATGGGAATCTCCAGAAATTGCCGAGACCGATGGCATTTCCTGCCATAGCTAAAATCAAACCGAGTTTGGTTGCCCATTTATCTCTTTGTTCAGCCATTTCGTTTCACCTCTAAACCCGAATCAACAGTTTCAAACATCGGGGGACATAATGCAGCATTGCTAACTACTCGGGTATACTTAATAAAGCTTTCTACTCCCCTATTTCGACAAAAGACGATTTACTCTACCCCTGAATAAGAATTGGGGATTGACATTTTTCTAAGTACTCAATTGGAGCCGTGCCGTACTCTGTCATCATGACGGATAGGGAAGCAGATAATCCGGTAAGATGTCGGTCTGAACAGGGCCTGTTTCAAAAACTTTTATTAGCGGGTCTCCCGAGATACTTTTGCCCGATGATTGAAAGAGAGAGTGAGCTGATGGATGATGACCGACTTCTCGCTGAGGGCTTTGCTTTAATTTTTATTCATCAATGTATTTTAATGTCCCCCAGTGTATAAAAAATATTGGATGTACATGCCTCTTTTTTTATTAAAATTTCGGGAGAGTTTTTCTTTTCGCCGAAAATTTCCGTACATAACCTTTTGTTGGAAAATAAAGGTTTTCCGGGCTTTTTCGACGAAAGGTTTATATAGGTAAATGCCTAACCCCACATCGCAGATTACCGAAATTTGAGGTGATAAAGATGGTTGAGCAGGACCCGTTTGAGATGGCGGTCAGGCAGCTCGAGAGGGCTGCACAGTTTATGGACATAAGTGAAGAGGCCCTTGAGTGGCTCAAGAAACCAATGAGAATTCTGGAAGTTAGCGTTCCGATACAGATGGACGATGGTTCTGTTAAGGTTTTCACAGGTTTCCGTGTTCAGCACAACTGGGCTCGCGGCCCAACCAAGGGTGGTATCAGGTGGCACCCGGCAGAAACCCTCAGCACGGTCAAAGCCCTCGCTACATGGATGACCTGGAAGTGTGCTGTTGTTGACATTCCCTATGGTGGCGGTAAGGGTGGTATCATAGTCAACCCGAAGGAGCTCAGCGAGGCCGAGCAGGAGAGACTTGCACGCTCATACATAAGGGCAATCTATGATATAATCGGCCCATGGACCGACATCCCGGCTCCGGATGTCTATACAAACCCGAAGATCATGGCATGGATGATGGACGAGTACGAGGCCATAAGCAGGAGAAAGGGCCCGGCTTTCGGTGTCATCACGGGCAAACCGCCTGGTGTTGGAGGTATTGTGGCAAGAATGGACGCTACGGCGAGAGGCGCCAGCTTCACGGTTAGGGAGGCCGCAAAGGCCCTTGGATGGGACAGTCTTGAAGGCAAGACCATAGCAATCCAGGGTTACGGCAACGCCGGCTACTTCATGGCCAAGATAATGAGTGAGGACTACGGCATGAAGGTCGTCGCCGTCAGCGACAGCAAGGGCGGCATATACAACCCGGACGGACTGAACGCAGACGAGGTCCTTGCCTGGAAGAGGAAGAGCGGCAGCGTCAAGGACTTCCCGGGAGCAACCAACATAACCAACGAAGAACTGCTTGAGCTCGAAGTTGATGTCCTTGCCCCGAGCGCCATCGAAGAGGTCATCACCGAGAAGAACGCCGACAACATCAAGGCCAAGATAATAGCGGAGCTCGCCAACGGCCCGACCACACCTGAGGCAGATGTTATTCTCCACGAGAAGGGCATCCTCGTAATCCCAGACTTCCTCTGTAACGCCGGCGGTGTTACGGTCAGCTACTTCGAGTGGGTGCAGAACATCAACGGCTTCTACTGGACGGTTGAGGAGACAAGGAAGAGGCTTGACGACAAGATGACCAAGGCCTTCTGGGACGTCTACAACACCCACAAGGAGAAGGGCATCAACATGAGAGATGCCGCCTACGTCGTCGCCGTCCAGAGGGTCTACGACGCCATGAAGCACCGCGGATGGGTCAAGAAGTGATGGGTGATTTCTGCCCTTTTTTCTTCTTGTGTTTATGTTTATCCTGTTTTCCTGTGGGTATATCATGATACCAAAGGCAGATGGAGATAATCAAACTTTTGTCCAGTACTCCTTCTCCTCCACCATGGCCCTGAGCATCTCCTCGTCATCCCTGAACATCGTCCTCCTTGAGGGGTTCTGCATGCCGTAGAACTCCATGAAGGGGCTTGGGCGGCGTTTGAAGGGATAGTAGAGGTATATGGCGGCGAATGTTCTGTAGGCCTCGGCCATCTCACTTATAACCCCAGCGGAAACCTCCGGTGTGTAGTGATAAACCGCTATGGCCTTGCACACATCAACGAGATTGAAGTCCCTCTCGACGAGCTGTCTCCTCAGGATGTCCGTTGCATGCTCTATATCCTCCCTGTCCAGCTCTTCAACCTCTTCGCCGTCAAGGAGGTGTTTGATTTTGATTTTTCTGATTGAGGGGTCTTCGTTTATCTGGCTGTCGTATTCCGCAACGACCCACCAGTCATCTAAAGCTCCGGGGTCGAGGACTGTGAAATACCGGCTTAATCTGGTGTAGAAGTCCCTCACCCGGTGATAGTACTCCTCTTCGTGGCCGGTCATGGGATAGCTGAGATACACGAGGGGCCTCTCATTTTCACTGAACAGCAGATTTAGGAAGGTGTCGTGGGGATGGCGGATTCCGAACTGGAGGACGTATCTTACCCTAACTCCTTCCTTTTCGAGTTCATGGACAAGCGTCTTGACGTGGTTTATGGCATCCTCACGCCACAGAACCAGCGTTGTTAGCTTGATGTTGTCCTTATCATTTCCGAACCGTTCAAACCACTCGGGGTCATTTACTATCCTCCTCCTGACGCTCAGGATGTCATCGAGGACGATTATAACCCTGTCCGGCCTCAGAAGCTTCAGGTTGCTCAGTGTGAATCCCAGAACGCTGCCGCTGCCCCACCTGAAGAGCGAAGGGGTGGAGACGATATGATACCTCTTCTCGGACTCGTCTATCTCCTTCCTTATCCTTTCGAAAGCTCTGTCCCTGATGGCATTCATCAGATCAGGATGGCTTATTGCAAAATCAAGAACATTCTTCCGGGTTATTTTAAGCCCCCGCTCCTTTCCAACCTGGATCAGGTATTCAAAAACATGGTGATAATCGTACTCCTCTTTAGAACGCCTGAGTGCCTCCTCAGCATATTCGTCCCTTCCGTTGAGAGGGGGGCCTGTCAGCAGTATAACCTCTTTCATCCCAACCACCTCCCGGAATTTGGTGTTTGAAGTTTATAAATCCCTCCCTCAATGCGAAAACTTTAAATACTGTTCGGACAAACGGCCTTTGTAGGTTCTTCTATTCTGAAAAATACTAAGCGCAAGGGGTGTTGTAATTGACAGACAAGCTAAAGGGAACCACCACAGTTGGCATTGCATGTAGTGATGGGGTAGTCCTTGCAGCGGACAGGAGGGCCTCGATCGGCAACATGATAGCCTCGAAGGATGTGACAAAGATATTCAAAATTGACGAGCATTCAGCCCTCGCTGGAGCTGGCAGTGTTGGCGATATTCTCAGTCTTGTCAGGCTTCTCCGCTCGGAAAGCAGTCTGTATAAGGCAAGGGTTGGTAGGGAGATGAGTGTTAGGGCTCTCGCAACGCTCACCTCGAATATCCTTCATGGAAACCGCTTCATGCCCTACTTTGGATGGTTCCTTATCGGAGGATTCTATGAAAAGGGTGAGCTGTACTCAATAGATATGGCCGGAGGCCTGACCGAGGATAAATTTGCCGCTGCAGGCTCCGGGATGGAGTTTGCCTATGCTGTTCTTGAAAACGAATACAGGGAGAATATGCAGGCCGAGGATGCCATCGGGCTTGCCGTTAAGGCCATAAACACCGCCATGAGAAGGGATGTTTTTACAGGGGATGGCATAATGGTTGTGAAGATCACGAAAGAGGGATATAGAGAGCTCGGTAAAGAAGATATAGAGAGCATTCTTAAGGGACTGTGAGTCAGAGGTGAGGAAATTGATAAAAAGGGAAACGTTTGTCGATGATATTCTCAAGGAAATCAAGGAGATAATAGATCAGATGGTTCCGCGGGAGGCAAAAATAGCCGATGTCGAATTTGAGGGCCCGGAGCTCGTTATCTATGTTAAAAATCCAGAGGTTATAATGCAGGACGGGGATTTAATAAAGAACCTTGCAAAGATTCTGAAAAAGCGCATAAGCGTGCGCCCTGATCCCGAGGTTCTCCTGCCCCCCGAAAGGGCGGAGGAGATGATAAAGCAGCTCGTTCCTGCGGATGCCGAGATAACCAACATAAGCTTTGATCCCTCCGTGGGAGAGGTTTTAATTGAGGCCAAAAAGCCGGGGCTGGTCATAGGTAAAAACGGAGAGACGCTCAGGCTGATAACACAGAAGGTCCACTGGGCCCCGAGGGTTATAAGAACTCCCCCCATTCAATCCCAGACCATATACTCCGTCAGACAGATACTTCAGTCGGAGAGCAGGGACAGGAGAAAATTCCTGAGACAGGTCGGCAGAAACATATACAGAAAGCCCGAGCTCAAGAGCGAGTGGATAAGGATTACAGGTCTGGGAGGATTCAGGGAAGTTGGAAGGTCAGCTCTCCTTCTTCAGACAAATGAAAGCTTTGTACTGGTGGACTTTGGCGTCAATGTTGCCGCTTTGAATGACCCCAAGAAAGCGTTCCCCCATTTTGAGGCTCCCGAGTTCAGATATGTCCTCAACGAAGGCCTTCTCGATGCCATAATAATAACCCATGCGCACCTCGACCACAGCGGTCTGCTTCCCTATCTCTTCAGGTTCAACCTCTTCGACGGCCCTATATATGCCACACCTCCAACGAGAGACCTGATGGTGCTCCTTCAGAAGGATTTCATTGAAATTCAGCAGAGCAACGGCATAGAACCGCTTTACAGGCCGAGGGATATTAAGGAGGTCATAAAGCACACGATAACCCTCGACTACGGTGAGGTCAGGGATATATCACCTGATCTGAGGCTCACGCTTCACAACGCCGGACACATCCTCGGTTCATCCATTGCACACCTGCACGTGGGAAACGGCCTCCACAATGTGGCCGTTACGGGGGATTTCAAATTCATCCCCACGCGGCTTTTTGAGCCGGCTGCAAACAGATTCCCGAGGCTGGAGACCCTCGTGATGGAATCCACATACGGTGCGAGTAATGACTACCAGATGCCCAGAGATGAGGCCGAGAAGAAGCTGATTGAGGTTATCCACCAGACCATAAAGCGCGGCGGAAAGGTGCTCATCCCCGCAATGGCCGTCGGCAGGGCTCAGGAAATAATGATGGTTCTTGAGGAGTATGCGAGGGTCGGAGGCATAGAGGTTCCGATTTACCTCGATGGAATGATATGGGAAGCTACCGCAATCCACACGGCATATCCCGAATACCTCAGCAAACACCTGAGGGAACAGATATTCCATGAAGGCTACAACCCATTCCTGAATCCGGTGTTCAAGAGCGTCGCCAACACCAAGGAAAGGCAGGACATAATCGACAGCGGTGAGCCCGCAATAATCATAGCGACCTCGGGCATGCTCGTGGGCGGTCCGAGCGTTGAGTACTTCAAGCAGCTCGCATCCGATCCAAGAAACAGCATAATTTTTGTGAGCTACCAGGCTGAGGGAACCCTCGGCAGGCAGATTCAGAGGGGCATGAAGGAGATTCCGCTGATAGGAGAGGGCGGGAAGACAGAGGCCATAAGGATCAACATGGAGGTCCACACAATAGATGGCTTCTCGGGACATGCCGACAGAAGGGAGCTTATAAGCTACATAGCAAGGGTGAGGCCGAGGCCGGAGAGGGTCATAACGGTTCACGGTGAGCCCCAGAAGTGCCTGGATCTGGCGAGCAGCATACACAAAAAGTTTGGGATATCAACGAGAGCCCCGAACAACCTCGATGCAATCCGGCTCAAGTGATGAGGTATGAGGATTGTGTGCCCGTCGTGCGGCCGTTCATACTCTTCCTTTATCCCTCCCAGATGTTCCTGCGGAGCGGAGCTTGAGCTCAGCTACGACTATTCGGAGGTTGATATCTCCAGCTGGAGGAGAAGGGACAGGGGAGTATGGAGATACAGGGAGCTTCTTCCGGATGTTAAAAGGGTAATCACCCTAAAGGAGGGTGGAACCCCTCTTTTCAAGGCCAAGCTGGGCGAGGAGCTTGGCCTGAATGTTTTCATCAAGGATGAGACGAGGAATCCCACCGGGTCATTCAGGGACAGGCTTATAACGGTCGCAGTCTCCTACGGCCTGCCATACGCTGAAAACGGCTTCGCTGTTGCAAGCAACGGAAATGCTGCTGCATCTCTGTCCGCATATGCCGCGAGAGCTGGAAAGGAAGCCTTTGTTGTCGTTCCGAAGAAGATCGACAGGGGCAAGCTTATCCAGATGATTGCCTTTGGGGCAAAGATAATACGTTACGGGGATAGTGTCGACGAGGGCATAGAGTACGTGAGGGAGCTATCCCGGCTCAACGGCTTTTATGATGTAACCCCCGAGAACAATATAATCGGCCTCGAAGGGCAGAAGACCATAGCCTTTGAGCTATGGGAGGAACTCAACCCCACCCACGTCATCGTCCCGACCGGCAGCGGGAGCAATATCTACAGCATATACAGGGGATTTAGGGAGCTCCTTGAGATGGACGCCATTGATGAGATGCCCCGTTTGATAGCGGTTCAGCCGGAAAAATGCTCCCCGATAGCGAGTGAGATACTCGGAAGAAAGGCAAAGAAGGAGATAACACGGGCTCTCGGCCTTTATGTTAAAGACCCCGTGAGTAAGGAGAGAGCGATTAAGGCCGTTAGGGAGACAGGGGGCACCGCGGTTCTTGTCGGGGAGGACGAGCTCGACTTTGGGGAAAGGGTGCTGGTCAATGAGGGCGTCTTTGCTGAGTATTCCTCCGCAGTTGTTGTCCCCGCCCTGTTCAGGCTGAGCGAAGAGGGTTATTTTGAGAGGGACGACAGGGTGGCTCTGATAGTCACCAGCTCGGGGCTCAAGGCATACTACAGGGAGGAGAGATTCTCCATAGGGGGCACCAAGCTTGAGATACTGCGACTCCTCAGGGATGGCGAGAGGTACGGCTATGAGATATGGGAGAACCTTGAGAAGCCGATGAACTATCAGGCGGTCTACCAGCACATAAAAGAGCTTGAGAGCCTCGGCCTGATTGAAAAATCCCGGAAGAGGGGAAAACGGCTCTACTACAGACTCAGCGAGAAAGGAAAGAGACTGCTTGAGAACTTTTCAGAGTAGTGAGCGGAAAGATTTTAAACTCTTTTTAAAAGCTAAGTTAGGTGAAAGAAAGTGAAGCCTGAGAACAAGTTTTCGCTCATGGTTTATGGCTGGGGTGCGCTCAGCGGGGTCATCAGTGGAGCATTATCGCTCCAGAATCAGGCTGGATGGATAGTTGGATTCTCGCTCATCTTCCTGATACCCTACGTGGCAAAAGCGGTACTGAAAGACCTGCCCGAAGAGCTTCAGGAGCCGGGAAATGCAATCAGGCGCTCTCTCGGCGGGTTCTTCCTGTTCTGGCTGTACTTCACGCTGCTTGTTTACACGGTCTCTACAGGATTCCAGCCGAAGTTCTACTCCAATCAGAGTCTGCTCTACAGGATAATTAACAACGCAACCGTAACGGGGTGAGCCGATGGAAGAACTGAAAAAGGCTGTGGCTAAAGAAGCTCTGAAGTTCATCGACGATGATATGATAGTTGGCCTTGGCACAGGGTCAACCACCGCACACTTTATCCGCTATCTCGGCAGGATGATAATGGAAGGCGATCTGGAGGATGTCTACGGCATCCCCACATCCTATCAGGCCAGGCTCCTTGCTCTGGAGAGCGGGGTGCCGGTTGTTGGTCTCGACGAAGTTGATGCCATAGATATTGCGGTTGATGGGGCGGATGAGGTTGACCCCCACCTGAACCTCATAAAGGGCAGGGGTGCTGCGCTGACGATGGAGAAAATCATAGAGTACAGGGCAGGAACATTCCTCGTTCTCGTTGATGAGAGCAAGCTGGTCGAGAGGCTCGGTCAGAAGATGCCAGTCCCCATAGAGGTGATTCCTGCAGCCTGGAGGCCCATAGCGGAGGAACTTGAGGTTTTTAACGCCACAGCGGAGCTGAGGATGGCATCAAAGAAGGATGGGCCCGTTGTGACGGATAACGGGAACTTCATACTTGACGCGCACTTCCCGAAGATAGAGGATCCCCTCGACCTTGAGATAGAACTCAACAATATCCCCGGAGTCGTGGAAAACGGTATTTTTGCGGATATCGCCGATATAGTCCTTGTGGGCACGAGGGAAGGCGTTAAGAGACTTGAGCGTTAAGTTTATAAGCCTCTGTCCTTTTATCCCTGTTGACCCGCATATGCGGGGGTTGCCGAGCCTGGTCAAAGGCGGTGGACTCAGGATAGGCTGTTTTGGCCAAATGAGGACATCTCCCGTCAGAATGACAGCATAGAAGAACCGAACCAACAATAGAGTGTCTAGGCTAACTCAACTTATACTTTTCTCTTATGTGCCTCAAAAACTCCCCGGCAGTCATGATGTAGAACCAGTGCCTCTTGAGATTGAACTTAAGAGTCCTTTTGTCTCTTAGTTCGACGAGATGTTTTGTGTTCATGCTTAGGAGGTAGCGAGCCTTGGAGGTATAAACCACATTCAGGAACTTAACATCATCAGGGTGGCCAACCAGTTCAACCATTTTAGTGTCATCCTCAAACTTTACCCTCGGCGAGACCCTCTTCGTGTGGTTCTGGATCAAGTTGTATATTGCCTTGGCTTTTTCTGGTTTTCCCACCAGAAGGCCAATGATTGCGAGGGTTTCTTTCATTTCCTTCAGCGTATCCCTTGAACCGTAATTTTGAAGAGTCCCTTTCTTAAGAAGCTCAAGGACTCTAATTGCCGGACTTCTTCTGGGGTCTCTGGTTTTTAGAGCGCTGATCAGAATGGATGTGTCAAGGACAACCTTAAGCTGAACCATTCAAATCACTCCGAGCTTTTTCAGCTTCCGCTCTATCCTGCGGAACTTCTTGATCTCTTTTCTCGCGAGTTCAAGGAGTTCGGTGGTGCTCAGGTTTGTGGTTTTCTTGTCTGTGAGGATGATTTTCCAGGCCTTGTCATCGCTCATTGGTTTGTCCATCTCGCTCATTAACTCCCTCACTTGGAAGAACCAGATTATATCCTCTGGCTTTTCCTTCGTGGCCTTGGCGAGACCGTCAAGGATTGACTCAAAGACCCGCCTATCAACAGTTTTTACAGCCATGCTCCCACCTGTGTGTTTTTTATTGCCGGGATAGATTAAGTTTTTGGTGTGATTTCCGTTTAATGGAAAAGGCTTTTATCCTAAAAATTTATAAACCTCATTGGAGGTTTTCGTCATAGTATTTCCCGCGTCTGCACATTACACTACCTGCAGAAGTTGAGGAGGTCGCGCTCCTTAGGAGCGGCACTTTGGTGGTAAATCCGCCTGCATATGCGGGGGTTGCCGAGCCTGGTCAAAGGCGGTGGACTCAAGATCCACTCCCGCAGGGGTTCAGGGGTTCAAATCCCCTCCCCCGCACCATTACAAACTTTTGCTGAGCAAAAGTTTGATCAAAAGTTTGTGATTCTTCTCCTAAGTGCGATTTTGAGAGCGTTTGCACTCTAAAAAGCCTTTGAAGCGGGAATTATTTTTAACAAACCTACGAGACACGGATTTACTTCTAAAAAGCGCTCATTCAGAGCGCGGGAAAATCGTAAACCCAAAACCAATATCCCATCAAGTGATTCCAAGCTTCAAAAGGCCTTTTCAGGAATGCAAACACTTACAAGAAAACCACCCGGGATAGAATCACAAACTTTGACGGAACTTTGCTCTGCAAAGTTTGTTTGCCAAGCAAAAGTTTGATCAAGGTTGATGAAACTTTGTCCAGCAAATTTTCAAAAGCTTCCTCGGCCAAACTCTGCCCAAACAACGGTTGCTAAAAGAAAAGAGGAGGATTTAAAGCTTGATCGGCGCACCGAATGCTCTGTCACCCGCATCGCCGAGACCGGGCAGGATGTAGCCGTGGTCGTTGAGCTCCCTGTCTATAGCAGCGACAAACATCTCGACCTCGGGATGTGCCTCCTTTATCCTGCTTATCCCCTCGGGCGCTGCCAGAACTCCAACTATGACGTAGCGCTTTGCCTTTCCGTACTTCCTGACCTCCTCCAGAACCCTGATGAGAGTCGAGCCGGTGGCTATCATCGGGTCTGCTATGATGACCGTATCCTCAGGCTTTATCTGCGGCACCTTGACGTATTTCATCTCTATCTCGAACTTTGGAGCTTTTCCTCGGGAAGCAGAGACTATGCCAACCCTTGCGTGATCGAGAACCTTTATGAGGCCCTCCATGAGCGGAATGGCAGCCCTCAAAACAGTTATTATCACCACGTTGCGCCTGTCCTTGACCACAGTTCCGGTGGTTTCTTCAAGCGGCGTCTTTATCGGGACCTTCTTGACCTCCATCGTCTTGGTTATCTCGTAGGCCATGTAGCGGCCGAGCTTCACGAGCCCCTTCCGGAAGGGTATCGGGCCTGTCCTCTCGTCCCTCAGCTCGGTCAGAATCTCCATGATGAAGGGGCTGTCCTCAAATGAATAGACACCTTCCCAGCGTTCGTCCCTCTTCATGATCTCACCAGCAGGGAATTGGGAGAAGGGTTTATCTGCTTTTGGGTGGAAGACCCCCTTCCGGGAGGAGGGGGATGACAGCCCGAAAGTCCTAAATACAGACACACATTAAAAATAATAGATGATCTTCAACGTACTTCACCCAGAAGAACCACCTCAGAGTTGACAAGAAAACCTACAAAATCCTCCGGACGCTAACCCACCTCTCCAAAAGCCTCTACAACATAACCCTTTACATGGTTAAACAACACTACGAGCTGAACGGCACTTTTCTCCCCTATGCGAAAGCCTACCACCTCGTGAAGGACAGCGAGCCTTACAAACTCCTGCCTAGTCAAGCGGCACAGCAAACGATGAAAATCGTTGAGAGGAACTTCCGCTCCTTCTTCCACGTCCTCAACGAGAGAAGAAAGGGAAACTACAACCGCCCGGTAAGACCACCTAAGTATCTCCCTAAAAACGGGCACTTCGTCCTCATCTTTCCCTACCAGTCCTTCAGGGTTAAGGGTGACAGGGCAGTCCTATCCCTCGGCAGGAACTTCGCCAGAAAATACGGGGTTCAACACCTTGAATTCACCCTCCCAAGGAACGTCAGGGGTCATAGGATAAAGGAAGTCCGCATCCTGCCGAGATACAATGCGTTATGGTTCGAAATCGAGTATGTTTACGAGGTTGAGTCCGAGAGGAGGGAGCTGGACTACTCAAAATACCTCGCCATCGATTTGGGGCTTGATAATTTCGCCACCTGCGTTTCCACCACCGGGACGGCCTTCATCATCGAAGGCCGGGGGTTGAAGAGCTTCAACCGGTGGTGGAACAAGGAGAAAGCCCGCCTCCAAAGTCAATACGACAGGCAGGGTGTGAAGTTCGGGAAGAAGATGGCTTGGCTTTTGAGGAAGAGAAGGAACGTGATTAACGACTTTATGAACAAGGCTGTAAGCCACATCGTGAACTACTGCCTTGAGAATGGGATTGGAAACATCGTCGTCGGAGAGTTGAAGAGGATAAAACAGAACGGAAGCCTCGGGAAGAGGAACAACCAGAATTTCCAGTACATTCCGTTCGGCCTTTTCAAGCGGAAGCTGAAAGCCAAGTGCGAGCGTTACGGGATTAACTACGTTGAGGTTGACGAGACCTACACGAGTAAGGCTGACGCTCTCGCTCTGGAGCCGATTGAGAAAAAGGAGAAGTACCTCGGGAGGCGGGTGAAGAGGGGGCTTTTCCAGTCCTCGACTGGGACTCTAATTAATGCTGATGTGAATGGGGCGTTGAATATTTTGAGGAAGGTAGCCGGCGATTCACCCGTTCGGGCGATAGCCGGTAGTGGCCGTGTGAACCGGCCAGTGAGGGTGAGATTGCCCTGGGGCGGTCTCAACCCTCACGAAGCCCCGTCCGTAAGGGTTGGGTAGTTCACTAGCCTTCCGGCTGTTAAGTTTGAGCTTCATCGGACTCTATTTTTGATTTCTCTTCGATTATCCTTCTCATCCATGTGCCCCTCATGAACCATACTAAAGCCACGAGGGCCGCCACAAAGTTGCTCATACCCATGCCGAAAAAGACGCCCGTGCTGCTCATCCCGAACAGCTCGGCGAGGGGTATTCTGAAGGCAAGCCTTCCGATCAGGGGAATGGCAGTGGAGACCGCCAGCACGGGAACATAGCCGAAGGCGTAGCTCAGCGGGATCCTCAGCCCCCAGAGGCGGAATATTCCGAGGAGCATGCTCTTCTTTGTGTGCCCGGCGGAGCTGAATGTCCTGTTAACGACTATGAAGATTCCGTTGAAGAAGGGCACAGATATCAGGAAGTATTCGAGCACTATCCTGCTCTCCTTGATCACAGCGGGGTCGTTCAGAAACACCCTGAATATCGGCACGCGGAAGAGCCCGATTATCAGTATCGCAAGGCTTGCAATGGTGAAGTTCACCAGCATCGTCCTCTCGGCTATTTTCCTGGCTCTCCCGTAGTTCTCGGCGCCGACATTCTGGGCAATCATCGTCCCCATGGCCATGCTGATTCCGCGGGAGATGCTTGTGAGAAAGTTAACCAGCCGGGTGGTTATTATGTACGCAGCATAGGTGACGTCACCAAAGCCGAAGATTATCCTCGTGAGGATTACGAAGCCGAAGCTGTTCGCCGACTGGCCAATGCTCGACGGGAGGCCCACCTTGAATATCCTCTTGTAGAACTCAAAATCCGGTTTGAGGCTCTCAAGGCTGAGGCTCAAGCCAACCCTGTCGGTGAAGAGCAGGTACAGCCCAATGAAAGCTCCCACCGAGTTGGCAAAGACCGTCGCTATGGCCGCCCCGGCGACGCCCAGCTTTGGGAGGCCGAGCCAGCCGAATATTAAAAGAGGATCGAGGACTATGTTTATCGCCACCGTGAGGAGGGTTATCTTGACGGGCGTTTTTGTATCGCCCGTCGCCCTTATGAGCGCCCCGAATGCCATGAATGTAAAGGAGAATGGGATACCGAGGAAGATTATCCTCGCATAGGTGAGAGAATAGGGGTAGACGTTCTCGCTCACCTTCATGAAATGCAGCGCGTACGGTAAAAGCAGTGTCCCGAGTACGGCCGTTGCCGTGGCAAAGAAGAGCATGAGCGAGTAGAGCGCCCCCGCGGAGCGGTTTGCCTTTCCATACTCACCTGCCCCTATATACTGACCAACAAAGGCAAATCCGGCCGTTGTGAAGCCCATCCCGAGCGCCATCAGGGTGCCTATTATTGGCCAGGTAACACCCGGAGCTGAGAGAGCCTCTCTGCCAAGCTTTCCCAGCCAGAAGGTGTCCGTGATGTTGTAGACAACCTGGACTAAGTTATTGACTATAAGCGGCCCTGCCAAGACGAGCAAAGTCTTCTCGATTGGGCCTGTGAGTATCTCCTCACGCATCCGCTGGACTTTTCCGCGTTTCATGAAAATCACGCTAAAACGCCGATCGAAGCGGAACTATAAAAACTTACCCCTCGATTATCCTCCTCATCCAGCTCCCCCTCATGAACCAGGCGAGCGCCACAAGGGCCCCGAGGAAGTTGCTTAAGCCCATTCCCAGCCACATTCCGGCTGTGTCCCTCATGAGGAGGCCCAGCCCATAGCTCATGGGCAGGCGAAGTCCCCAGAGCCTGAGCATTCCCAGCACCATGCCCTTCTTTGTGTGTCCGGAACTCTGGAAAACTCCGTTGACTGCGGAGAATATCCCGAAGAACGGCAGCGATGCGGAGAAGTACCTCACAACCTTGGCGCTCTCCTCTATGATTGCGGCATCTCTGATGAAAAAGCTGAATATCTGAACCCTGAAAAGCGCGAAGAGGAGCGTCCCTGCGCTCAGAATGGCAAAGTTTATCAGCATCGTCTTCTCAGCTATCGTCTTTGCCCTGTTGTAGAGCTTTACGCCCACGTTCTGGCCTATCATCGTTCCCATGGCCATGCTTATTCCGTCCGAGAAGGCAAACATGAAGTTCGTCAGGCGGTTGGTTATCGAGTAGGTTGCGAAGGCCACATCAGCGTTGCCAAACCGGCCGCCGAGGGTGAAGATTATCCTTGCGAGGAATATAAAACCGAGAGCCGTCGTGGAGTAGCCTATGCTCGATGGCAGGCCAACCCTGAAGATTCTTGAATAGAAATGCACCTCGGGTCTGAGGGTTTCCGGCGTGAGGTGTATCCCAACCTTTCCCGTGAAGAGCAGATATCCCCCCACGAGGGAGCCGAGGCTGTTTGAAAGCATCGTCGCAACCGCCGCACCGACGACTCCGAGCCTTGGAAAGCCAAGCCAGCCGAAGATGAAGAACGGGTCAAGGACGAGGTTCAGGAGAACGGTGGCGATGTTTATCTTCACGGGGGTCTTGGTGTCGCCAACGGCCCTCAGGAGAAAGTTGAAGGCAAAGAGCGTAAAGGCAAAGGGTATCCCCGCGAAGATGACACGTGTGTATTTGAGGGCGTAGGGGTAAACGGTGCTGCTAACATTCATGAACCTGAGGAGATAGGGGGCGGAGATGACCCCGAATATCCCAACGCCAACTGCGAATAGCATCATGAGCGAGTAGAGCGCTCCGGCATAGCGGTTTGCCTTTCTGTATTCCCCCGCTCCAACGTACTGGCTAACAAAGGCAAAGCCTGCCGTTGCGAAGCCCATACCGATTGCCATGAAAAACCAGACCAGCGGCCATGCGGTTCCCGGTGCGGAGAGCTCTTCCCTTCCGAGCCTGCCCAGCCAGAAAGTGTCAGTTAGGTTGTAGAGAACCTGGACGAGCTGGTTTATTATGAGGGGATAGGCTAAGATGATGAGGGTTTTCACTATGGGGCCTTCGAGAATCCGGTCGCGCATCTCCTCCAGCTTCATTGAGATGGCTGTCGAAACGTTGGTATAAAAAGCTTATTGTGGATAAAAGAGCCAGCTCAGGGGAGAAGGGTGAAGCTGAAGTTAAGAAAGTGCCTGTCAAAGGTGTATATCTCATCTATTTTCAGCTCCCTCATTTTTAGATATGCAAGGGCGTCGTTTATGCTCACCCTTTTTTCAGACGCTATTAGTGAGGCCTTTAAATAGTCCTCAACCTCAACCGGCAGAACCGTAACGTTCCGGGCGGTCAGTAGTTCCTCCACGAACTCAAGTGCAGTTGTTAAGTTCACTTTTGCCTCTATTATGTTGGCCACTTCGCTTAGATGCACAATCGTTGTAACGACTTCTTCTCCTTCTTCGATCCTCCTGAGGATTTCCTGGGCTTTTTTCTTTCGTTCTATTATTTCTGGACTTAAGTTCGGCTTGGGTTTTAGAAGGGCATATAAGAAGATGTTAGCATCTACAAACCTCATAAAGACACCTCAGTAAAGGCTCTCCAGCAGTTCTTTTTCTAAGTCGGTTCCTTTCACCTCGGCATCGATAATATCAAAGAACCGTGAGAGCCTCGGCTTCTTTCGGGGGATTATCTCAATCCTGTCTTCAAACTCAACGAGAACTACCTCATTTCCCCACCTTTCACGCCAGGATTTTGGTATTACCAATCTACCTTGGGCATCAATCCTTTTTACTTCCACAGCTGTCATTGTATCACCATTAAATAATGTGTGCTGGGATTAAATAAGGTTTTTGGAGTTACGGGTTTGATTTCAAAAACGAAGAGAAAAAGGGAGGGAACTCACTCAAAAAGGGCCTTCCTTGCGGCCTCAAGCCTGAGCTTGGCCTCTTCCCTGGCGATGGTCTTCCTGACGAGCTCCACCGCGTCCGGGTTGGCGCTGACGCTGTCAATGCCGAGCCTGACGAGGAGCTTGACCATCTTCGGGTCGCTGCCAGCCTGACCGCAGATGCTGGTCTCGACGCCGTGCTTCTTGCAGACCTTGATGACGTTCTCGATGAGCTTGAGCACTGCCGGGTGCTTCTCGTCGTAGAGCCTGAAGACCCTCTCGTTGTCCCTGTCGATGGCGAGGGTGTACTGGGTGAGGTCGTTGGTACCGAAGCTTATGAAGTCGATGCCCTCCTTGATGAGGTCCTCTATGATGAGGGCTGAAGCGGGAGTTTCGACCATGACGCCCCACTCGACGTCCCTGTGCGGCACGAGGCCGACTGAGAGGGCTATCTCCTTGGCCTTCCTGATCTGCTCTGGGTGGCTGACGAGCGGGAGCATGACACCGATGTTGTCGTAGCCCTCCTCGACGAGCCTCTTGATGGCCTTGAACTCGGCCTTAAGAAGCTCCGGCTGGTCAAGGCCTCTCCTGATACCCCTCCATCCGAGCATCGGGTTCCTCTCGTCCGGCTCTTCCTCTCCACCCGGAAGCTCGCGGAACTCGTTTGTCGGGGCGTCAAGGGTTCTGTACCAGACGCGCCTCGGGTAGAAGGCCTCAACAACTTTTCTGATACCCTCGACGAGCTTGTTGACGAGCTCCTCCTCCTTGCCCTCCCTGATGAACTTGATCGGGTGGGCACCTATGCCGAGGATCATGTGCTCTGCCCTGAGAAGACCGACACCGTCGGCACCGGTGGCTGCTGCTCTCTCGGCAACCTCGGGCATTGAGACGTTGACCTTGACCTCTGTGGCTGTAACGAGCGGAGCACCGGCAACGACGACCTGTCCTGCGGCTTTCTCTTCCTCCTCCTTCTTGACGAGGCTCTTGACTATGCCCTCGTAGACGACACCCCTGGTACCGTCGACGGTGATGAGCATGCCGTCCTTGAGAACCTTGGTGGCGACCTTGGCACCCACGACCGTGGGGATTCCGAGCTCTCTTCCGACAATTGCGGCGTGGCAGGTTCTTCCGCCCTCATCGGTGACGATAGCGGAAGCCCTCTTCATTGCCGGAACCATGTCCGGGTTGGTCATGGTCGTTACGAGGACGTCTCCCTCTTTGACCTTGTCGATCTCGCTAACATCGAGGAGTATGACAACCCTGCCGGCACCAACGCCGGGTGAGGCTCCAAGACCCTTGAGAAGGACTTTCATTTCCTCTGTCATCTCAGCCTCCTCCGTCTTGACCTCTTCCTTGAGGGTTGTTATCGGCCTGCTCTGAACGATGTAGAGCTTGCCGTCGTCCTTGTCGTAGGCCCACTCGATATCCTGCGGCCAGCCGTAGTGCTCCTCAATCTTGGCGCCCATCTTGGCGACCTCGATGATCTGCTCCTCGGTGAGAACCTGCTTCTCAACCCACTCTGGACCGAGGTGATCTGCCACCTTGACGAGAACGGTTCCCTTGCCTGTTTCAGGGTTTCTGACGTACATGACTTCCTTTCTGGCGATGTATTTCTCCTTTATCTCCCATGTTCCCTTCTTGACTATATACTCATCAGGTGAAACCGCACCGCTAACGACGGCCTCACCGAGTCCCCAGGCGGCGTTGATCATAATCTCGCTCCTGTCGTTGGTGACCGGGTTTGCCGTGAACATGACACCGCTTGTCTCACTGTTGACCATCTTCTGGACAACGGCTGAGAGGTAGACCCTCGTGTGGTCGAAGCCCTGCTTTGCCCTGTAGAATGTGGCCCTTGCAGTCCAGAGTGATGCCCAGCACTTCTGGACGTTCTTGAGGACGTCCTCATCGCCATAGACATCGAGGTAGGTCTCCTGCTGGCCTGCAAAGCTTGCATCGGGGAGATCCTCAGCTGTGGCTGAAGAGCGAACCGCAACATAAACCGCATCCTTGTTGAACCTCTGGCTGAGCTTGTGGTATGCCTCAAGTATCTCCTCGGCGATCTCCTTCGGCATGTCCATTGAGATTATCTTCTCCCTTATCTTTGCCGTGTTCTCAAGCAGCTCCTTTGAGTCATCAACGTTTGTCCTGCTGACGACGTCCATAATCCATTCCTGAAGCGTCCTTCCGTCCTCAACCCTGACGTTCTCAACGAAGTACTTGTATGCCTCCGCCGTGACACAGAATCCCGGTGGAACGGGAATTCCCATCTGTGTCATTTCTCCAAGGTTTGCACCCTTTCCTCCCACGAGGGGCACATCTTCCTTCTTGAGCTCCTCAAACCATTTTATAAACTTGTATTCACCCATCTCAATCCCTCCTTTTTAGAATGAATAACCGGTGGTGATATACGGGGACTCCTATTTAAAATTAACTATCCAGATGTGTTCTCTGGGGCACAGGAATGAAAAAAAGGGTGAATGTGTGCATCCGGCAATTTTCAGGTCAGATAGGTCAGCTGAAATCCGGAAGCGGGTGCTGCTCCAGCATGCTGTTTAGAACCTGCACTGCCCTGTCTTCCCCGTATATGTATGTGAGTATTCTGTAAATGTCAATTACCGCCTGCAGGGGGTGCTGCTCCTTTGAGGGATTGAATGTACCTGTTATTAGCCTGAAAACCTTGTCCTCCATCCCCGACATTCCGGCGATGTGATATATCATGAGGGCCTTAGCATAGGTTGAACGGGAGTAGCCGTATTCAACCTTCTCGCCCTTAAATTTGCCGTCTTCGTTTTCCTGCCCCTTCAGCCATTCAGCGGCCTTCTTCACCGCCTCCAGAACCGTCTCATTGCCCGTCAGCTGATAGTATCTGGCAAGGCTTGAGGCTATTGCCGTTGTCGTTCCGAGGTTCTCGTTCCAGCTACCGTCTCCCTTCTGCTCGTCGAGTATCTTCTTCAGGATGTTCCTCCCGGTCGTTTTGTTGAGCACTCCCAGCTCCCTGTAAATGGGCAGCATCAGCGCATCCGTAACGAGCCCTCCCCGCTTATCCTTCGGAGTCGTCATTATGAAGTCACTCCTCTCCCTCCGCTTCAGCAGATTGAGTGCCTTTCCCCTGCCGGCAAAGGACATGTTTCCAAGAGGCTCCAGCGTGTATGCAGTGTAGAGTGTGAAGTCGTTGGGCGGGACTCCCGCGGGGAATGCTCCATCATTCATCTGCTTGTAGGACAGCCACCTGAGAAGCCACTCTGCCCTCTCCCTGAATCTTTCATCACCGGTCTTCCTGTAGAGCTGAAGGTAAATCCTCACTATCCACGCATTCAGGTCAAAGTATGCCTTGTATCTGTCATCAAAGTCAGCGTAGTTGTAGCCTGTCCAGAACTTCTCAAGATAGCCAACCAGAGGGGCATATTTGCCAGTGTAATTCAGCGGGTTCAAATCCCACGGCTGGAGCTGTGGATTCGGAATAAAACGATATATTTCCGCATTCCCGTTGCAGAACTCCAGCTTAAAGTGTGTGTCGTATGGAGCATACTCCATCAGCCCGTATTTTATCAGCCCGTAGCTCCGGCGTTTTTTGTCGACGAAGACGTAGCTCACATTGTAAAGCTTCATGAGATAGTATGCCCTCTCCCTCTGGTTGGAGCTGAACATGACAACATGATCCCCGTAGGCTTTAATGGCTTCCTTGGGTGTTGGTGCTTTTTCAAAGAAGCCCTGATAGACCTTCTTCCATATGACGATGTCCTTTCTGTGGGTGTTGCCTATCAGAAGATACCCCATATCCCACCACACAAGAAACACCGCATTCTGGGGCGTGTTCTCTTTAATCCACTCATAGGCCTCCCTGTCCGTGACGGAGGGAGGTGTTATGTATTTTGCAGCTCCGTAAGCACCCTGGGCAACAGGAATTAGGAGTAGGGCGATTATCAGTGCCGTCTGTACATACCGGCTCATAACGATTCTCTTTATTGCAGATGCACCGAAACCCCGGATGCCCTCCACCACAAGCCTGGCAGCATGCCCCATGTTGGGGACAACCTTTTCAACAACAAACTCGGCAGCCATGGCGGATAGGGGGATGGCCGCATAGGGGTCTCTGAACCTGAATGAGATGCCGCCCCAGAGCAGGAATGCCCATGCCCAGAGAGCAAAGCCCCGGCGGATTGAATCCCTCTCAAAGTACATCCTGGTGGCGAGAACCCCGAAGACGAGCTGAATCACACCGACCCACTTGAAGTAACCGAGGAAGCTAACCTCGCTTTTTTGCATCCTCAGGAAGAAATCGCTGACCAGAGAGTGCACGAAATCCACCTTCACGTATATCATGTATACAAGGATGACCGCCGCAATTACGTACTGGAGGTTTTTCCTGAGCACGGGCCAGAGCACCGAAGCAATTATTATCACGGAGGCGATTGCAAAGAAGACCCATCCTCTGTGGGTGAAGGTATAAACGGTGAAGACGGCTGCGAGGATTATCAAATCGAAAACCCTCCTGTGTCTGAGGAAGCGAACCAGGAAAAGCATGCTGAATGAGAAGAGGACGAGTCCGAGGTTTTCGGGAATGAAGAGGCTCGTCCTGTAGATGAAATTGGGGGCAAATGCAAGAAAAACTGTGGCCAGAAATGCCTTTCTCCTGTCCTGAATCAGCTCATTAAAGAGCAGGTAGAAGCCGAAAACCGCTATGGTGCCATACACCGCCGGCAGTATCAGGAACACATAGTTCGACGGGAATGCCCTGTAGACCAATGCCCCGATAATGTGAAACATCGGGGGATAGCTGTATGCTCTGAGTCCGAGGAGGGAAAGTATGTCATGCGAGACCGAACCAAGTCCCTCCCTCACGAGCCTCAGGGTTATTGCCCTGTGGAGGTATTCGTCGTATGTCGCTAGGAGCAGAGTCCTGTGTGGAATCAGCCTCAGAAGAAAGGATACTGTAAGAAGGACTGGCAGATATGTTCTCTCTCTTGCTCTCATGAGTTAAGCACCCCTCAAATCTTTATCTTTATAACCTGTAACTCCCAAGCTTAATTTGGTGGTAATGTGAAGGGGTTAAAAATTTTTAGCCTGGCTTTTTTCAGCTACCTGACCCTTGCTCTCTATTCCAACTATTTTGATAAAAACCTCCGCAATCTGATTTATGCAAAGGGGTTCTCCTCGTCCATGCTTCTGATGGGCACCGTTTTTTCGCTCCTTTTCTTCTCCTTCATGGCTCTCGGTTATATTAAACCCTTAAAGCTCAATGACAGGATTCTTGCATTGTCTATTCTGCTTCTCTCCCTCTTTGAGCTCCCGTGGGCACCAATCGCTGCCGCCGTGCTTGTAGCCACCTACCTGTTCAGGCTGAAACCTTCAGAATTCCACGCAAAAATTTCACTCCTTTCTGCATTTGTAACCCTGCTAACCCTTTATTCCGTGGGCGGCGTACCCCTGCTGAATCCCGCCCTCAGATACCGCTTCGTCGGATTTCTCGTCATGGCAGCATTTTTCGGGCTTGTGGCCATAATCTATTTAAAAACATCCATCAAGGTTAAAACCCTTCTCCTCATACTTCTCGAGGTGCTTCTGTTCTTGGGAACTTTCCGCTCCCTGATGATACTGATATTCATGGGGTATCTCTTTGACCTCTATTTCGAAGGGGTGCTGCGGCTGGATGTGCGCTTATCCCTCAGCCTCCTGACCGTGGCCGCCTCGATTCTCTACCTGAGCCACGGACTTGAACACCTGATGGTCAGAATTGGGTTCACATTTCTGGTGTTTCACAACATAGTCCGGCTCTCACTCCCCCTGGGCCTCTTTCACGGAAGTCTGATTATGAGCGATAATCCCCGCCACCTTGTTGGGGAGCTCTTCGGTGCAAAAACGAACTACACCTACTTCCTCTTCGGACAGCCAATAGCGGATTTTGGAGTCCTTGGGGTTGCTGAAGCCTATCTTTTTGGAGTTTTCCTGAGGTGTGCGGAGGAGAATCCGAAAACCTCTGCCCTTGTGCTCTCCCTCCTGATATATACCATTGAGACAGGCATGGATGCGTTTACCCTGCTGCTGATACTTTCAGCCCTGCTTTTTAGAAACATTGAGTGATTTAAGTTTTAAGTTTTATTTGGATTACCCTCCTATAATATACATTCATGTTCGATATGGAACGCCACTACTCATGATAATGCATTCAAATTAGAATTACTACCCCAATGAACGAAATATTTATATCCATGTATCCTCTAGCATAAGTGAGTACCAACAATTTGGAGGTGTCAGGATGAATAAAAAAGCATTGAGCCTTTTGGTGGCGTTTTTGATGATTATATCACTAGCGCCAATAGCCCTACCACCTGTGGGCGCCGAGACTTCATCCACTAACATTCCAGCCACCGTTGCAGTATCGAAGGTGAATCTAAGGAACACCTATGCAGAGAATCAGATTCCAGCAAAAGAGAAAATTGAACCTATCCTCTTTGATATCTTAAATGGAAAAACTTCAAAGAATGTCATGGAAATCGATGGTCAGAAGTTTGTAATGATACATATAGTGGCAAAAGAGGACATATCCAAGAAGCTAAGAGGAATCAAAATTGTGGGTAAAACAAAAATTCTGGGAGATATCTTCTACATGGCAATGCTTCCAGTTAAAAAGGAGAGTATTCCAGTACTGATAAAAATTGCCTCTATTCCACAGGTAGAAAGTGTAACAAGAATCAACCCCGTAGAGCCAATTGGCATTAAAAAAGACGTCGGAGACAAATCTTCAGTGGAAAAAATAACCCTGCCCCATTCGAAATTTGCCGGAAGGATTAGGAATTGGAAGCCAAAAGGCTCCCTTGATGGAAAGAAGATACTTCTATTTAAAGACATGCTGTCAGGTAAGCTCAAAGAGCTTCAGGAAAACAGCCCTGCCAGAAAAGGAGAGGTAACCATCAGCAAACCAGAGATGAAATCTAAACCGACTCCCGAACCGCAGGATTACTTTGCGATTTATCACCACGGCTCCTGGAATACTTGGTTCAACCTTGGCGTAACAGGCTCCGGTGTCAAGGTGGCGGTTATTGACAGCGGTGTCGACTTTGGCAACCCCGACCTTCAGGATGCATACGCAGTAGACACGAATCCGAACTCACCCTATTACGGATGGCCAATTGCCTTTGACGATAATTCAATGTTAGCATACCTAATGAAGGGATACACGTTTGCGGATTTTGCAACATTTACAGGATATCTATACTCATGGTATGCAAACACGAGCTATGATATACAGCCCTATCTGTTAGCGGGATACTTCGGAATTGGATACAAAGGGAATTACACAACGGTCTTCACGAGCATGAGCCTTGCAAATGTTCCGGATGACAATGAAAGAACAACCCTCGTCAATGACACCCTGAACTGGATTGGCAATGTCACTAACGTTCTTCTCGTTGATGACGATGGAGGGGACTCCCTTGAGACATTCTACATAAAGGCCCTTAATGCAATTGGAGCCAATTACACCTACTATGAGGTACCAAACGAAACTGCAAATGGACCAAATGTCACTGTGCTTAGCAACTACAGTCTTGTCATATGGTTCACCGGTGCAGCTGACAACAACACCCTCACAGTTTCAGATGTTGGAAACCTCACGGAATACCTCAAAAATGGTGGAAAGCTCTGGCTTATAAGCCCAGACTATCTGGAAGATGGTGGACTTGACAACACCACAATCAAGTACAACTTCACGGTAGATTATCTCCATGTGAATGCAAGCGCTGTAATGGAAGACTTCCCGGTTCCCACGGTGATTTATGACTATTCAGGCAATGCGTTCTATGGCGGAGAGGTTTACTGGGGACTCTATGAGAGCCCAACCGATATGAATGCTGACTATATACACCCTGATGCCAATGCAACCCCGCTTATTGTGGGCTACACAGCATACGCTTACGATCCAGCACTCCACGGTATATACATAGATATAAAGCTGCCCCTCAACAAGTCCCTTGAGGTTCCAACAGTCAGCGGCACAATGAAGATTGGTCTCCACCCTGATCTGGCCCTCTGGGCCTACTGGTACGGAGGATTCATCCTTGTTACAGACCCAAATGCCAACCAGACATATGATACAGTCTACGCTGACATAGCACCCGCAACTGTGATAGACTTCAACAAGGATGTGGGGCACACAAAGAACAACCCTGTAATCCAGCTCGACTTCTGGAATACCTTCACTAACTGGTTCGGTCAGGATGGCTATGCAGATCTTTCAGGAGGATTAATATACTTCATAGCCGATGGTCAGACCCCAATTCCATACTCACAGAAAGTCGCAGCCAGATGGGGACTGCCCCTTAGAATTCCTGAAAACGGAGGACTCGTTGCGTTTATGATAGGAACCCTCCTCACTGGCGGAGGGGATCACGGAACATTATGTGCTGCTGCTGTGGCAGCGAGAGGAAGAACATTCTATGGACTCACCTATGGAAACGCAATTGGAGCAAAGATAATTCCCGAAGGCTCCCTCTACCAGGGTGGAAGCTGGATTGACTATGTCTTCTTCGCAGTTGAGGGTTACGATGGAATGCCAGGAACGGGAGATGAGGCACAGATAGTTAGCAACAGCTACGGCATCTCCTCGATTATAAACAAAGGATACACGTGGGAGGACAGGTTCCTTTACTACATTACGCGCATATACGCTCCCACATCAACGTTCTTCTTTGCCGCCGGAAACGGAGGGCCCGGATATGGTACGGTTACAAGTGATGGTGCATCTCCCTTCGTTATAACCGTCGGAGCTTCCGTTGAGTGGGGATACAGAGGGCTCTTTGGTTATGACAACGGCCCATGGAGCATGGAGCTTGCAAACTATGGCGATGTCGCGGACTTCTCCAACAGGGGGCCGAATGCCCTCGGACAACCGGATCCGGATGTCCTCGCTGTTGGTGAGTTCGCCCTTGGAAGCGAACCTGTCAATATGTACGGAGATGGGTTCTGGGCGAGCGATCTCTGGGCAGGAACAAGTTTAGCAACCCCGATGGCAGCAGGCATAGCTGCACTCGTCTATGAAGGATATTACGAGACTCATGGAACATGGCCAACTTCACAGGAGGTTAGGGAGATCCTCATGAGCACCGCAAAGAACGTCGACCATGATGTCTTCAGCCAGGGTGCGGGATTCCTCAACTCATACAGGGCTGTTGAGGCCGCCATGCATATAGATGGAATTGTAGTATCTCCATCAAGCTGGCAGGCAGGAACCACTCACTATGAGGGACTTGCAAATGTGCTCTACCCCGGAGAGAGCGACACACAGGTCTTTGAAGTCAAAAACATGAACCAGACCTCGGCCAAAGAGGTCAACATATCTGCTGAGGTCTTCAAGAAGATAGGAGAGGTCGAATTTGATGTCGTTGGAAATTCATGGTACTTCTACCCAATCGGGAGCTTAATACCCAACGGGACCGACCTGATGAAAGTGACCCTCTATGTCAACTACACATACTTCGACAACGGCACTGACTACTCAGCAGACGCATACCCGTTCTTCAGGGTTTACGACGTTACTTATGTCTATGATCCGGATACAAACTCCACTACCCCAACTTTCAATCTGCTTCAGCAGTCTGCAAAGGAGGGTACGGTTGCATCCGCGATGATAGGCGATCCGCTGAAGAAAATGCACGATGACATGTGGATACAGATCAGGGACATCCTGAGATACTATGGAAAAACAGAAACATACCCAGCAAAAGTCAAGCTCGAGTTCTATAGGAGAGTGCCGTGGAGCTGGGTTAGCGTTAACACAAGCACCCTGAATATCTCAGCAAATGGAAGTGCCACCTTCAGCGCAACACTGAGCGTTCCGGATAATGCCCAATATGGTGTGTATGAGGGGGCTATATACATGAAGCATGATGGCGTTGAAACAACAATCCCGATCAGTGTTGTTGTTGCCTCACCAACACCGAATTTTGGATTTGGAGGCAACACAAACGCAACGGGTCTGTATGATAACAGCAACGTCTATGGTTATATGGACTGGGAATGGAGATACGAGAGCGGGGACTGGAGACTGTTCTACTTCAACGTGCCGGAAGTGAAGGACGGAACCTACCTGCTAACTGACGTGGCATGGGACGGCACGATAACTGATATCAACCTGCATCTGCTCGCCCCATCGGTTGATCAGTGGAGTCTCATGTTCCCGGATGTCATGGGGCCATATCATCTCACCGAAATTGCAAGGAGCGATGACGGCTATGTAACCGCAGGGATATTCAAATACCAGACATCAAGCGGTGGCAACGAGGAGCTCATAGCAGGCAGAGCGGTGCCAGGTTTGAATGCTCTGTGGCTTCACAATGTTGTCTTTGATGGAAACGCCAGCTACAGGACGTTCTATGGAAATGTTGGGCTTGCAAGGATGTACCCGGAGAGGTGGGTTGGAGTCTTAGCATCCCAGACCGGGGAAAAGACATTCACCCTCAATCTTCCGGAGTGGGCAGGGGAGCCTCAAGTCGCCGCCTTTGGATTCAGCACTCCGATTATATACAGAAATGTCATGGCACCGCCAACGGATGAGTCGGACTTCTACACGGTCAATGTCACGAATTCGCCGATACTTGATGTCAACCTGAACAGCATCTACGATGACCTCGTGGGACTTGATCTTGACCTCTACGTATACTACAACCAGAGCGGAACATTAATTCTTGTTGGAGCATCATACACTTCAACATCAGACGAGAGAGTTACAATCAAATTCCCAACTCCAGGTCAGTACGTGATTGAAGTCAATGCGTACAATAACCCTGCACCCGGAACCGCAACATACAACCTTGAGATAACAACGATACAGGGTAATGAGCTTCAGGTGGCCAACATAACCCAAGAAAACGGAGAGTACAAGATTAAAGTTGCATACAATCTGACCCCAGAGCACATGAGCACCACGGAGCCTCTTCAGGGAATAATCATCATGGGAACCTCCAAGAACCCAATGCTCTTCCAGATTCCGGTGACCCTGTCCCCATCACCATACGACATTTCAATAGATGCAGTTAACACGACGGGAATACCTGAAGTAGGGGGAACATACAACGTGACCCTTTACATAACGAACCATGGACCATACAATGCTACAGGAGTTAAGGTGGAACTATACAGGGATGGAGCTCCGGTTGAGGTTATCGGCAAAACAATTTCCCAGTTGAATGCCAGTGAAACCTATGAGGTCAACCTGACAATACCCATTGTAGATGATGCCATCCACACATATAAGATTGTCGTAGAAGCCAGTGGAGATGTAAATACTGAAAACAACTGTTTCATTGTGCGCGTTAGACCAGAACAGCCAGTTGAAACTGCAAAACTCATGGAGAGCATTGGTTATGCTAAAGTAACAAACGTAACGATATCAACAGGTGCAACCATAGCGGAGTTTGCCACCGAGCAGCAGGGAGCCCTTGTAACAATGTATGCCCATGTGCCGCTGAACAGAACATTCTACTCTGTAAGCTTAACAAACGGAGAGATTTACTCCTATGGCTTCCTCTCAGACAATGTCACCATGAAGATTATTGCCAAGGTGTACAATGGCTCTAAGCTGATGGTCGCTTACGGCACAGAGGAAGAATCACCGGTTAATTCAGAAACCATCCAGCAACTTGAAGAACAGGGAATAACAGCACCAGTGTTTGTTGGAGAAACCGAAGGAGGAACAGCAAATATTGAAGAGGCCACAAATATAACCTCAGATACACAAGCTCAGATTACTGTGAAACTCCAAGGAACACACAAGGCCATAACAACTCTCTATGTAATCCTTCCAAAGGATATAGTTAAATATTCGGTCAAGGCAATTGATGCGGACGTGATAAGCACAGAGCTCACACAGTATGATACATACAGCCTCCTGACTGTTAAGGTACAGCTTCACTCACCGGGAGAGGTCTACATTGAGTACCTCACACCTTCAATAATAAAGGCCAGGGTCTCTCTGCTCAACTATGTGTTCTATATGAAGTACATCGGCAGGATGCAGCTGTTTGAGAAGCTCTACAAGAAAGCACTGTCATCAAACGTCAGCAACACGACAATACAAGAAGCCCTTAAATACAGAGATAAAGCAGTTAGCCTCTATGAAAAAGTGGCAATTCATGGAGTGTTCGCTGATACAAAAGGCTTCATTTACTTGAGACGTGCATATTTGGACATGGACAGAGCCTGCAAGATACTTGAAAAAGCCCTCAAAGGCTGAAGTTTATTTTCTTTCTTTTCTTTTTTTTTGTTATTCCCCTATTTCTCAAAGCTTAAGCTTTTAAACCCCTATTCCCTTCAAAGCTCAGGGGGATAAGATGATCTACGTTAAAATCTACCGCGTTCAGGGGGAGATTCTTCTGGCTGCATGCGATGAGGAGCTGCTTGGAAAGACATTCAGGGAGGGGGAGCTGAAGCTGGAGGTCAAAGAGCGCTTTTACGGTGGAGAGCTCCGGGAGGTGGATGAACTGGAGGAACTTTTGGCCCAAGCAACGATAGCCAATCTGGTTGGAAAAAGGTGTGTGGGTAGGGCCATCGAGCTCGGATATGTTGATGAGGACAGGGTTCTGTATATAGAGGGAGTCCCGCATGCCCAGATGGCAAAGCTCTTGTGGTGAGAACCATGAGCGGGAAATTCTGCTACAGGTGTGGAATAAGCGAGGAGGAAGGAGGGCCTCTTATAGACGGCCTGTGTCAGGTGTGCTTCAGAAAGGAAAACCCCGTCCTGCTGATCGGGGAGGAAATAAATACGGAGCTCTGCCAGAACTGCGGCAGCTATAAAAAGAGGGGCATCTGGGTTGACCCCGGCACATATGAGCTTGAGGAGCTCTTATTTGAGGTCGCGGATAATGCCCTGCTGGAGGTTATAGGTGATTCCCTGGACGAGAGGGTTAGAAGGTTTGAAATAGTCCCCGCAGAGGAACTTGAGGAAACCGAAGAGCTGCCATCCGGAACTGCCCTCGTCGCTTTCCAGCCGGTTGACTGGCATATCGAGCATTTTCCAGGCATAATAACCTATGAGGTTCGCGTTAAGGCCAGACTTCATGAGCTCCAGGAGGAGCTTCACGATGAGAGAAAGAGGGTCACGGTATACGTGAGGCAGACCGTCTGTCCTAGATGTCAGAAGTTTCTGGGCGGATATTTTGAAGCAATACTGCAGGTGAGGGCTGAAGACAGAGAGCTCACGGAGGAGGAAAGGAAGGCCGTTGAAAAGCTTGTTGAAGCAAAAGTCGACGAGATTATGCGCAAGGACAGGATGGGATTCATTCAGGACACCATTGAGAAGGAGGAGGGACTGGATTTTTATATGGGCTCCAAATCAAGCGCAAGAAAGCTCGCCCAGGCAATAAAGGAGAGATTCGGCGGGAGTATAAGCGAAGCCTATGAGCTTGTCGGTCTGGACAGGCAGACGAGCAGGGAGGTTTACAGGACGAGTGTAAGTGTCAGACTGCCGAAATTCCGGAGAGGGGATATAGTGGGGGACAGAAAGGGCAATGTATATGAGGTTGAACATGTTGACGGGAGGGGCATGAATTTGAGAAACCTCTCCACGCAGAGAACCGAACATCTCGACTGGAAGACCATAAAGAGGGAAAGGATTGAGGCTGTTGCCCATGAGGAAAAGGAAGCCATGGTGACGAGTTTAACACCGGGAGAGGTTCAGTTTATGGACATGGAGAGCTACGAGACTTTTGAGACCGAAATGCCGCATTCCGAGCTCAGAGAGGGGGAAATCTACAGGCTCGTGAAAATCAGAGGCAGATATTACATCAGGGGTAAGAAGGAATGAGCGCACAATTTTTATAATCCCTAATCCCGGGGTGATAGAATGAGGGTTATAGGTGTTGACCCAGGAACGAGGAGCTTTGATGTTGTTGGCCTTGAAGATGGAAGAATAAAGCTTGATTTAAGTTTTCCAAGTGAAGTTGTGGCTGAGGAGCCAAGCAAAATCGTGGAAGCCATTGAAGGGTTTAACGCTGATATAATAATCGGCCCTTCCGGCTACGGCATTCCGCTGAAGCACATCAGTGAGTTAACAGAGATGGACAGATTTGAGATGACCCTCGTCAGGGAGGAGGAGATTCCCGTTTTGATCGGTCTCCAGAAGATGGTTGATGAGATGCGGGAGAAGGGGATGAACGTCTGGTTCATTCCGGGGATAATACACCTCCCAACCGTGCCCGAATTCAGGAAATACAACAAGGTCGACATGGGAACTGCGGATAAGCTGGCAATAACCCTTCTGGCAATCCACGACCAGGCCAGGCGTTTGGGCATTCCCTACGAGGAAGTTTCATTCGCTTTGCTTGAGGTTGGCTTTGGCTACAACTTCGCCGGTGCCGTCGAGAAGGGAAAGATAATTGATGGCATTGGAGGAACCATCTTCCCAGGCCCGGCATTTGTGAACAGCGGCGCTCTTGATGGGGAGGTCGCATATCTGATCGGCAGGATAAAGAAGTGGCACCTCTTCTACGGCGGAGCTTCCGTAATAGCTTCCGGCGGAATTCTATCCCCGGAGGAGTTTGTCAGGCGCTTGGATGAGGAGAGCTTTGCAAAAGCATGGGAGGCGATGAAAGACGGCTTTGTAAAAGCGATAGCAAGCGAACTGGCCGTTGTCAGAAAACCTGAGGAGATAATCCTCTCCGGAAGGCTTATGCGCATCGAAGAGCTTAGAAAGGATGTTGGAGACCTGTTCGAGGAAAGGTTCGGTTTGCCCGTGGTTAAGCAGAGAGGCCTGGAGGGTAAAGCGAAAGAGGCCGCCCAGGGAAGTGCGTTAATCGGCGACGGTCTCATGGGAGGCCAGTTTAAAGATTTGGTCGAACACACTGAAATTAAAAAAGCCGGAGGAAGCGTTCTGGATTATGTGAAGTTTCCCCTGCTCTACAATTCTGCCCATCAACCTTTTTAACCTTAGGTTTTGAACCCTTTGTGGTGATGAAGAATGGCAGAGAAGGTTGTTATCATCGGCGGCGGAGCTGCCGGAATGAGCGCTGCATCGAGGGTGAAAAAGCTGAAACCCGAATGGGACGTTAAGGTCTTCGAAGCCACGGAATGGGTGAGCCACGCCCCCTGCGGTGTCCCATATGTGGTTGAGGGCATCTCTCCTATGGAAAAGCTCATGCACTATCCCCCGGAGTTCTTCATAAAGAAGAGGGGCATAGACCTCCATCTGAACGCTGAGGTTGTGGAGGTGGGACAGGGCTACGTGAGGGTTCGGGAAAGCGATGGTGAGCACACCTATGAGTGGGACTACCTCCTCTTTGCGAACGGAGCATCACCTCAAGTTCCTGCAATCGAAGGCTGCTCCCTGGAAGGGATTTTCACCACAGACCTGCCTCCGGATGCCGCAGCAATCCGGGAGTACATGGAGAGGAACGAGGTCAGAAACGTCGTTGTTATCGGAACAGGCTATATCGCAGTAGAGATGGCCGAAGCCTTTGCCGCTCAGGGAAAGGAGGTAACGCTCATCGGGAGGAGCGAGAGAGTCCTGAGAAAAACCTTTGACAGGGAAATCACTGATATTGTTGAGGAAACGATGAGGCAGCACCTCAACCTGAGACTGGAGGAGCTGACGCTCGAATTTGAGGGTAATGGAAGGGTGGAAAAGGTCATCACCGATGCCGGGGAATATAGGGCTGATCTCGTGATAATCGCCACTGGCATCAAGCCAAACACGGAGCTGGCCCGCCAGTTGGGGGTCAGAATAGGTGAAACCGGTGCGATATGGACAAATGAGAGGATGCAGACGAGCGTTGAGAACGTCTATGCTGCCGGAGACGTCGCAGAGACGAGGCATCTGATAACAGGCAGGAGGGTGTGGGTTCCCCTTGCACCCCCCGGAAACAAGATGGGGTATGTGGCAGGCAGCAATATAGCCGGAAAAGAAATTCATTTCCCCGGAGTTCTTGGGACTTCAATAACAAAATTCATGGACTTGGAAATCGGAAAAACCGGCCTGACCGAGGCGGAGGCAATGAAGGAAGGCTATGATGTCAAAACCGCCTTTATAAAGGCAAGGACGAGGCCCCACTACTATCCCGGGGCGAGGGAAATCTGGCTGAAGGGCATTGCGGATAAGGAAACCGGCAGACTCCTTGGTCTGCAGGCTGTTGGGGCGGAGATACTTCCGAGGATCGATACGTTTGCAGTTGCTCTTCAGGCCGGCTTCACGGTTAGAGATTTGTTCTTCGCTGATTTAGCCTACGCCCCGCCATTTGCCCCCGTCTGGGATCCCCTCGTGGTTCTGGCGAGGGTTCTGAGGTTGAAGTTCTGATTCATCATGGCCTTTTGTTTTTATCCGGATTTCAGAACTCAGGGAAAGGGTTCAGACGAGAGTTCAAAACCTTCACACGGAGAGGGTTAGCCCCTTCAGCACCCTCATACTGAGTGCCACGAATAGGGCGCCGGCGGTAAAGGCAGCGACAAATCCGTAGTCCACGAGGAACCCGCTCATGAGGCTCCCTGCTATGTATCCAAGGGAATTCACAAGGTTCAGGAACCCCATTGCGGAGCCCTTCTCCCTGTCGCCCGCAAGCCTGCCCACTATCGAGGTCGAGGATATGCCTATGAAAGACCAGGAATAGCCCGCGAGGGCATACGAGATCAGGGCAGCCGGCAGCAGGAGAGGGCTTATCAGGGTTGAGAGCGCCATTATGCCAACTGCGATAAGGCGGGTCGCTAGGCCCCTTTTCAGGATATGAAGGCCGTTCCTATTCTGGAGCAGCAACCCCACACGTAAATACATGAAGGCTGAAATCCCGGAATTCAGCACAGCTGCAAGGTATATCATGCTTTTGTCTATGCCCGCCCCGCTCAGGAAGACGGGAAACTGGGTGAAATATATCCCTGATGAGAGCCAGAAAAGGAAGGCTGAGAGATAGAACGCCCTGTGCTTGAGGCTTTTGACCTTTGTGGGAGTGTGGAGGATGAAGCTCGGCATATAGCGCACCTTTTCCACCACATGGTTCCTGAAGTTCCTTATGTTCTCCCTGCTGACGTATATCGGCACCTCTCTAATGGTTCTGGCGGCCCAGATAACCGAAAACACATTGATGGCGGCAAATATGACCAGCAGCGTCTGGATTGAGGTGCTCCTTATCAGGCCCAGTCCCAGAACCAGCCCGCCAACCCACGCCCATCCGGATATCTGGTTGAACCTCCCGATGCCGTAGTCCCAGAGGTACTTCCTCACGCTTCTGAGCACGAGCACTATGGGGACGGAAACGGTGGATGCCAGAAAGAACGAATAGAGTGCGTTCAGGAACATGAGCCTGTAGGGGGTTCCCGCAAACACCATGGCCGGGAGAAAAACGGATGTGCTGGCCATGCCCATGAGTATGAAGGGCTTCCTTTTGAGGGTTCTGTCGCTCAGCCTTCCCCAGAACAGGCTTCCCAGCATCGAGCTGAGGCTTGCGAGGGCAACCAGAAGGCCGGCATCCTTCGCACTTCCCCCCAGACCCAGCAGGTAGAGCGGGATGAGCAGCGAACTTCCTCCGGTCGCTATTTTGAAGGGTATGAATGAGTAGAACCAGCGGGGAGTCCTTATTGAGCTAACCCCGTGGTATATGTGGGCAACCCTCTTCGCATGGAGGCTTGCGTTTATCCTCTGGCTCATTTTACCACCTTAGGTTCAGCGGGAGTGGGGATTGATTTATAAAGCTTCCTGTCCGTCTGATGCTTCTGAAGTCCGGAGCTGTACATTCTGCCGGGCAAAGTTTATACGCTTTTAGGGTAACCTAATCCGGTGGTGGTTATGATAGCTTTCGGTCCGGTTCCCTCACGCCGCCTCGGGAAAAGCCTCGGAATAAACAACATCCCGGATAAGGTGTGCTCCTACGCCTGCATCTACTGCCAGATAGGGAGAACGCTGAAGATGGAGGTTAAGAGAAGGCGTTTTTACGATCCGGAGAGCATACTACGGGAGGTGGAGAAGAAGGTTCATGAGGCGGCGGAGATGGGAGAGGGGATTGATTATCTGACTTTTGTACCCGATGGTGAGCCAACGCTCGATATAAACCTCGGAAAGGAAGCCGAACTCCTGAGGCAGCTTGAAATCCCCCTCGCAGTCCTCACGAATTCCTCCCTGATATGGCGTGAGGACGTCAGGGAAGAGCTTTCGGGATTTGATTTTGTTTCCCTCAAACTCGACGCGGTGAGCTGGCATCTGTGGAGGAGGATTGACAGACCGCACAGGAGCCTCAGACTGGAGGACATACTTGAGGGAATGCTTGAGTTCAGGGACGGGTTCAAAGGGAGGCTTGTAACCGAGACGATGCTCGTTGATGGCGTTGATTATGGAGATGAGCTTGAAAAGATTGCGGGATTCCTTAAAGTTCTAAAGCCGGATGTGGCGTATATAGCCGTCCCGACCCGACCGCCGGCTGAGAAGTGGGTTAAACCCGCTGATGAGGAAACTATAAACCGGGCGTTTCAGCTGTTTGCGGAGGCTCTGGGGGAGGGAAGGGTGGAGTATCTCATCGGCTATGAGGGGAATGCCTTTGCCTTCACGGGAAATGTTGAAGATGACCTGCTCGGCATAACAGCTGTGCATCCCATGAGGGAGGATGCAGTTAAAAAGCTCCTTGAAAAGGCCAATGCAGGCTGGGACGTTGTTGAAAAGCTTTTAAAGGCGGGAAAATTGATTGAGATTGAGTATGGGGGAGAGAAGTTCTATATGAGGAGGCTGAAGAGCAGGGATAGGGGTTAGAGCAGGAATAGGAACAGGTTTAATACCTGTCATCGGATGTACCTGTGGTGATGAAGATGAAAATCGGGCTTGTTGTCAACCCAATAGCAGGAATGGGCGGAAAGGTTGCCCTTAAGGGCACGGACGGCGTCGTTGAGGAGGCAATCAGGAGGGGTGCGAGGCCCGTGGCCCCCGACCTTGCGAGGCTTTTCCTTCATGAGCTCTCCCATTATCCCGAGGGGCGGGAGATTGAATTTGTAACGGGGCCGGATGGACTCGGTGAGGAGGTGCTGGGGGATTTTGACTTCCGGTTTGAGGTTATCAACCACAGAAAAATCGGGTACAGGAACATTCTCGGGGTCAGAATTCCGGATACAACCAGCGAGGACACCGGAACCCTCGTCAGGAGGATGCTCAATGATGTGGAACTGATACTTTTTGCCGGCGGGGACGGGACTGCGAGGGACGTTTATCTTGCAGCAGGAAGGGAGAAGCCGGTCCTCGGGATTCCCACAGGGGTTAAGATGTTCTCCGGTGTTTTTGCTGCCTCCCCTGAAGATGCAGCCAGAATAGTCGTGGAGTTCCTGAGGGGAAATACCCGAATTGCGGAGAGGGATGTAATGGATCTGGATGAAAATGCATTCAGGCACGATGAGGTGAGGCCGAGGCGTTACGGAAAGGCATTAACCCCCTACGTTGAGCTTCTCGTTCAGGGGGCTAAGGAGCCGAGCAGAACGGATGAAGCGGAGGACATTGAGGCAATGGTGGAGGCCCTTCACGAGGAGCTCGAGGACGGGATATACTTCCTCGGTGCGGGCTCAACGGTTAAGAGACTGAAGGACAGGCTAGGCATAAACGGAACACTCCTGGGGGTGGATGTTGTCGAGATTAAAGACGGGAAGGCGAGGCTTCTGGTGAAGGATGCTCAGGAGAAGGATCTGCTCCGCTTTGTCAATAGAAACCCCAAAATCATCGTTACGGTAATCGGGGGTCTCGGATTTCTCTTCGGCAGGGGGAACCAGCAGTTTTCGGCTGAGGTTCTCAGGCACATACCCAAGGAGAACATAACAGTCGTCGCGGCACCTTCAAAAATCGAAAAGGGTATAATAAGGGTCTATACTGGGGATAGAGAGGTGGATGAAAGGCTGAAGGGCTACATGCGGGTGCGCATAAGCCCCTGGGCCGAGAGGATGGTGAAGGTGATTTGATTTTTCTTCGCTTAGACCAGAACCCGTTTATACTTCAAAGGCGATATTGAACCGGTGAAGTTTATGAAGTACAGCAAGCTGGCCATTGAGATTCTTAGGGATGAGGAGAAGAGCATATACTATGACCCCATTTACCACGGAAGAACCCTCAAGATTTTCGGGATTGATGACGACCCTCTCAGGGTTTTGAAGTATATTGCGGATGGATACAGGAAGCTCGGCTACGGGGCGATAATTTTCGACACCCACGGCGAATTTCCGGAGGATGGGTTTGACACGGTTTTGAAGATAGAGGACGGAAAACCGGCGGGTCTTGACCCCATAAGGATGGCAAAGAAAGGCATGATGGATCTGTACAGCGCCGCAACCCTCCTCCAGACGGTTTATGAGCTCGACAGGGTTCTCACCGACAGGCTCTACGCCGATATTCTCCGGGGGAAAATTTCGAGTGTCCCTGAAGCTGCCAGAGCGGGTGAGAAGTACAGCGAGGTCATCATGGAAAGCTACACCGCGCTTGACGAGGCGTTTTACGGTGGAGAACCGCCGGAGCTGGGACGGAGCATTCTGGTGAACCTCGGGGAGGCACACAGCGTGAGCGTTGTCGGAACGGCGTTTCTGGTTCTCGCGGCTGCGGTCGAAAAGAGAAGGGGTGTCATGGTGGGGGTTGACGATGCTGCGGTTCTGGCATACACGACAGCGGGGAGCGCTGCGATGCCCCTCCTAACGAGGCCCGCGAGGAAGAGGCTAACCGTGCTGGGGACGAGGTATGCCATAGATTCCGTCCTTAACATAGCCGGCCCAACGCTCCTCCTCTACACCGACCCCGATATCCAGAGCGTTATATACGAGAGCAACGGAGTTCCGCCCGGGGCCATGAGGAGGCACGTGCATAAGGGAAGGGGGGGCTCTCATCACGAGAACCACCGAGACCGTAAGCGTTGAGGAGGGGGAGCTTCTCTCACAGCCCCTTTAGCATGTCTTCTATGAGCCCCGCGAGTCTTTCCGCACTTTTTTTAACTTCCTCTGTCATTTCTCCGAAGAGTGCGGTGCTCCCCGGCTGACACCCGACCAGAATAAAACGGCACCCCTTCAGCTCTGCTTTCAGATACTGGACTATGACCCTGAGCGGCAGGCTGTGCGTTGAGGCCGCGCTTCCGAGCGTTCCCTCGGGGTCGGCGATGACGAGCTCCCCGGGCTTTCCGCCAAATTCTATCGCATCCACAAAGATGACGGCATCAGGCTCATGCTTCTTTATAACCCCCGTGTAGCTTTCGGGGACTTCCCCGCAGTTTATCACGACAACACCGGACTTCTGGAGGGTTTTTCTGAGTTTTTCAGCAACAACCACTCCGAAAGCGTCGTCGGCCCTGTTTTCGTTGCCTATCCCGCAGATCACGACCTTCCTTGCATTCCCGAGGATTTCCTTCAGATTCACCTGTGTCACCTCCAGTTTTCGGAGAAAATTAAAAATCGAAACTGAAACTAAAACTGGAGGATTTTCGCAATCCCCCTGACCTTTTCAGCGAATTCGCTCCTCATAAGGACATCGACACTGCCGATCTTCTCTTCGAGGTCTCTGTACAGGGGTATCCCTGCGAGATAGGGGACGCCAAACTCACTGCATAGCTCCCTGATGCCCTGCTCATCGTCGAGCTTCATGTTCTCGACAACTCCGAGGATTTTCAGCTTCTGCTCCTTCAGCAGGGTGAGGAGCTTTCCCACAACGTTGAGGGAGAGCTTTGAGGGCGTCGCAACGACAAGGAATTCCCCTCTCCTCAGGAATCTCAGTATGTCGAGGAGCTGGTCTCCCATTCCAGGCGGCATGTCTATGATGAGGTAGTCAAGCTCATCCCACCGTGTTATGGCGAGGAGTTCTATGAGTGCGTCGCTGATCTCCATCCCCCTCATTGGTGTTGGCCTGTCCTCCGAGTAATAGACGATGCTCATGAACTTGAGCCCATGAACCTCCGGAGGGACAACTCCCCTGTCCTCCTCGGGGAACTCCTTCGGCTCAAAGCCGAGGATGACGTGGTCGCTCGCCCCATGGAAGTCGAGATCAAGCAGTCCAGCCCTGTGATTCTCCGCCAGTGCCAGTGCAAGGGTCGTTGAAACCAGCGACTTCCCCACGCCGCCCTTCCCGCTCACGACCGGGATTATCCTTTTGACGTTCTCAAGGCGGGCTTCGATTGCTTTAATTCTCGGGTCAATGGCTATCATGCTCGCTCCTCCCCCTCAACCTTTATTGCCGCCAGATAAACTCCCCTTCCTTTAACAACCTCGAAATCCCTACTGCCGCACCTGGGACAGGCAAGGAAGGCATGAACGACCTCGGGGATGAAGTGTATGTCCTCCTTTATGCGCTCGCTGAAATCCTCCTTCACCTCCCGGAGCTTCCACTCATGGCCGCAGTTCCTGCACCTGAACTCCGCTTCCTCAACGACGAACTCCACATCGGCGTCTTCGGCTATTGTGCCCTTCTTGATTTCGTCTATCGCAAACCTCAGTATCTCCTCATTAACGTCCTGAAGCTCTCCGAGGACAACCCTGATTGCCAGGATTTTATCCCTGCCGTGCATGTTTGCAAATTCCACAGCTGTTCTAACAATACCATCAGCTAATGCCCATTCGTGCATTTCGGCACCTCCATTTAGAGTATCCCCCGGAAACTTAAAAATTATGGAGTTCAAAACGTTTAGTTTATAGCCTGAAAGTGCGGATTCTCAGTTCCCTTGCAACGAACCAAAGCCCTGACAGCCCCAGAATTCACGTGCAACCTTCAAAATTTGGACAAAAAAGTGGAAATTACAGAGCAGTATACCCGGAGAGGATGCTCCTTTTCAGCTCCTCAGCACTTAGCTCTTTTTGATGCTCCGGGATGTTCCTGGCACGCCTTTCTTCAACCAGCTCAAGAACCAGCTCAAGAGGGCCGTAATGGATGGCCTCTGCGGGGCACATGAGGGCACATGCGGGCTCAAGCCCCTCCTCCCTTCTCTCTGCGCACATGTCGCACTTTGTAATGGCCTTAACTTTGAGCTCGTAAAACGGAACCCCATAGGGACATACCTGAAGGCATGCAAGGCAGCCTATGCACCTCTTTTCATTAATTCTGACAGCCCCATCCACATCCCTGTATATGGCATCTGTGGGGCATATCCTGAGGCATGGAGCGTCTTCACAGTGTTTGCAGTTTATGGGAATATACTGTTTGTTCTCTGTGATGTAAATCCTGATGTAGGAACTGCCATCGTGGATGAAGTCACAGATGGTTTCGCAGGTCTCGCAGCCGATGCACGTGAGATAGTCGAGATAGAGGTATTTCCTCCCCATCAAAGCTCCCCCCTGAGCCATCTGTCAATCGCTACCGCGGTGTAGAGGCCATCCTTTATCGCCCTTCCAACCTTGGTCGGGCCGTTCACCACGTCGCCCGCTGCAAAAACGCCTTCAATGCTTGTCATGTGTCTGCTATCCACCGCTATCCTGCCCCTCCGGTCAACAGCCAGAATGCCGTTGCCATTTGCGGGCGGTGTTGAAACCATTCCTATCGCGAAAACGAGGTAGTCAAGCTCTACCTGAAACTCTGAACCTTCAATCGGTATCGGTCTCCTTCTTCCGCTCGCATCAGGTTCTCCGAGACGGGTTCTGAGGAGTTCCACGGCCCTTAAACGACCGTTTTCACCAATGACCCTCTTTGGTGTTACAAGCTCCATCCACCTGACTCCCCGATTTCTCAGGAGGTTTATTTCATATGCCCCTGCGGGAGCCTCTCTGATGGTTCTTCTGTAGAATATTGTCACGTTAGCCCCAAGACGGTTGCACTCAAAGGCAGTATCGACCGCAGTCAATCCAGCTCCTATTATCCCAACCCTTTTGCCCTCAAGATCAGGCACCCTCTCATCAGGGATATAACCGAGCTCCCGTCCCTTAATCCAGAACAGGAGTTCCAGAGGTGAGAGTATGCCTTTCAGGTTATCTCCGGGTATTCCAATTCTTCTGACATTCCATATTCCTGTTGCTATTAAAACAGCATCGTATTTTTTGATTAATTCACTGAGGGCTATCCTCCTCTCATAAAATTCATCCCCCTCATCCTCCCTGTCTCCTTCCATCACCTTTGTCCTTGGGTAGTAATTTACCTCAAACTCCTCCTCCAGCTCTTTTGCACCGAGTCTCACCCTTTCCACGGGAATTCTGAATTCAGGTATAACGAACAGCATTAACCCACCGGGCTCTGGCAGTTTATCATAGATGTCAACATGATGTCCTTTGCACACCAGATAACCGGCAGCCGTTAAGCCTGCCGGGCCGGCCCCTATTATAGCTATCCTCCTCCCGCTTTGCGGGGGCTTGTTTTTGCATAAGAATGAAAATTTCATACCCCTCACTTCACCCTCCCCCCGAAAAATCTGGTGTACTCCCCGGGGAGTTCCTTGATTCTCTCATGCTTGCAGCTATCGCACATGAAAACAATTTCAGGACGGTCGTAGAGCTTTTCGAGTTTATGGTAGAGAAAATCAGCGGTCTTGACAGTATAATCCAGCTTCCTGCCGCAGACCCTGCAGTGGGCATAGTCGAACTCTATGTTAGCCCTGTCCGGGCGTCCCTCTATTGCACGGGTCGGGCATATCTCATTGCACTCATAGCTGCATTCCCCGCAGAGCTCTGGATGGAAGGAGATAACCCTTTTTTCGTTATCCATGACAAAGATTGCATTGAACGGGCATACCTGGGCGCAGAGACCGCAGCCTATGCATGCATCCACATTCAAGCCGCCCCCTCCTCCAATTTCAGGGGATGCTGTGTTCTTTTTCTCTGTGCCCAAAAGTTCCCTAATGCGCTTGAACATCCTATCACCTCAAAAATTAATAAAAAAGAGAGTTCAGATGCCAAGCTCCTTTCTCTTCTTCATTATGTGGTCATACATGAGCTTTGCCGCCTTGTACGGGTCGGGTTCGACTATGAAGGCCGCACCTACGATGTCGTAGAGATCCTGGGTCAGTATTTTGACGACTCTCGGGCTCCCAAGAACAGGTGGAATTATGCCGAGGTGGGTTGTTATGCCCGAAGCCACAAAGTACGTTCCTATCGAAACTGCTTTTTCGGTCATGGCCTCCGGGGCCGAGCCAACGACTGGAAGCGCTGAAATCGGGACATTTAGATCCCTGGCTATGAGGTCGGCGAGGACGAGCATTCTCGTACAGTCAACACATGACCCCATATTCAGAGCCGGCGGAATTCCCCATTCTTTTGCAAAAGCCCTCAGACCGGGCCCAACGTTCTCGGTGTCAGCATACTCGGGCAGGAAGATGCCATACTTCATGGCGGCAGTTGCCCAGCAACCGGTTCCAATGAGGAGAACATCCCTCTTCATGAGCTCGTTGGCTATCTTGATGTGGTTGTGATCCTGCTTAATCTTTGGATTGTTGCATCCGACAAGACCCGCGACACCCTTTATCTTCCCCTCCACAATGGCCTCCTCGATGGGTTTGAGACTTCCTCCAAAGTGCTTGAGTATTGCCTCAACACTAAAGCCCACATAGCCCTCCATCTTTTCCTTGGGTATCTCAACCCTTTCCCTTGGCCTGTTCGGGAAGTTCTCTACGGCTGTTTTAACTATCTCCCTTGCTATCTCATCCGCTCTCCTCTCATCAAACTTTATGTGCACCGCACCGGGGAATGTTGCTATGGGACTGGTGTCTATTATTTTGGTGTGGAAGCATCTCGCCACATCGACGGTGGCCGGCATTATGCACTGAACATCCACCACCATGGCTTCAACCGCACCGGTGGTTATGGCCATCTCCTGCTGAAGGAAGTTCCCGGCTATCGGGATGCCATGCCTCATGAGAACTTCCAAGCCTGTGCAGCACATTCCAACGACGTTTATCCCCTTGGCACCGAGCTTCTGGGCGAGCTCTATCAGCTCCGGATCCTGCGCCGCTTCAACTATTTTTTCTGAAAGCACCGGTTCGTGGCCGTGGACGACTATGTTGACGTAGTCCTCTTTGAGGACGCCGAGATTTGCTTCGGCCTTTATGACATGAGGTGTTCCGAATAATGCATCCTGAAGCTCGGTTGCTATGAGAGAACCTCCCCATGCATCCCCCAGAGAGGTTTTAAGGCCGTGAAGAAGGATGCTAACAGGGTCGTGGTCTGTCCCCATGTGGGTTCTGTGAAGGGACTCGACGATTTCTCTGTCGATGCTCCTCGGGAGAATGCTGTTTTCAAACCACGGCATCCCCGCCTTTTCGCTGGCTTTTTTGAATATTTCATATGTCTTGGGGTTCAGATATGCCTTCAGGAATGCAAGGGTTTCCTCGTCCTGCTTTCCAAAGTCCCTCAACGCAACCTCCGCAACCTCCTCGGCAAGCTCTCTGACAGTCTTCCCCTCCGTTTCAATTCCGAGCTTCTCCGCAACAGCCTTCAGCTTCTCCACATCCCTGACCTGATATGGAAGGGTGCTGGATGCCATATTCTCAAGCTCTAGAACAGGTTTTCCTTCCTCCCTGAACTTCTCGGCCATCTCAGCGGCCACGAGGAGCGTTATTGCAACGTGCCTTCCATGGTCGCTGTGCGCCGCCGCACCGGCGGCAATCATCCTGAGCAGGTTCCTTGCAACTATTGTGTCCGAATCAGCACCGCAGACTCCCCTCTGGGGCTCTCCCCCGAAGGGATTAATCCTGCATGGGCCCATCATACAGTTCCTACAGCAGACACCCAGCAACCCATAACCACACTGGGGCTGCTGTTTCTCAAGCCTCTCCCAGACTGTTTCTATGCCCAGCTCCCGGGCCCGCCCGTACATCTGCTGGGTGGTCTTATCGATAGAGACCTCCTTATATTTCTTCATTCCGAGCCACCTTCATTAATTTTTATAATCTCAAAGTTCAGGGCTCTAAACAAATCCCAACCGTTGTATTCCTCCTCGTATTCCCCTTCTTTCAGTTTGATTATCTTCTCCGCGGTTGCCTTCCGCACAGTGTTCACTATCTCATCAATCGTTCCAAACTGCAATGCTCCAGTTTTGCAGGCTTCAACGCATGCCGGGGGCCTGCCTTCAGCCCTCCTGTCGGGGCACATATCACATTTGAACATTATCCCTGTGAGGTAGTCGAATTCAGGGATACCAAAGGGACAGACTATGGCGCACATCTTACAGCCAATACACTTGTCCGGCTTTATCATCACTGCACCATCTTCATCATGATAAAGTGCCCCTGTGGGACAGACCTCAACACACGGTGCCCCATCGCAGTGGCGGCAGTTCATCGGAACATTATACGCCCCCATGGGGAGGACATGTATTCTGGGCTGGGGTCTGGGGTCTTCGAAGATCGCTGAGAAGAGATTTTTACTTTTTGAATGCTCAACAGCACACGCAATTTCGCAGTGCCTGCATCCAATGCACCTTTCTGGATTTATGAAAATGGTAGGCTTTGCATTTAAGGATACCATGGTGATCCACCGTTTACTTAATGAGATTTCTTTTATAAACGGTTTTCGGTTTTGATTAAAAACTTCCAAAAAATTTCCAGAATTGTACCGGATTTTATTCCATATTTTTCGTATAGTGCCAGCGGGAAACATGCAGTAATACACATGGTTAATTAACTGAAAGTGTTAAACTAAAAGTTGTGCAGGAATGTAGCTTCATGTATTTTGATGAATGTAAAGAGTCATGACTGCTCAAAGATGGTTAGAAAAAGAATTTCCTGTTCATAATATTGGTTTGTTTTTCGAACCTAAAGGGATATATAAGAGTGCATTTATAACCCTGATGGTGACCTCAATGACAAAAAACCTGGCCCCTGAGATAGAAGAAAGGAGGAGAAAGATATTCCAGCTGGCGGATAGATTGAGTAAAAGCTCTGAAAAAATGGCCCCTGAGGAAGGCTTCAGGGTTGTTATAACGGGCAAAGGAGGGGTTGGGAAGACCACCCTGACCGCCATACTTGCAAGGCTCCTGGCCAGAGAAGGATTCAACGTTTTAGCGGTCGATGAGGATCCCCAGATGAATCTCGCCCATGCCCTTGGAATTCCAAAGGAAGTCCGGGAGAACATCGTTCCCCTTAACAGAAATCTTGATTATATAGAGGAGAAAACAGGGGCAAGACCCGGAACAAACTGGGGACTCTACTTTTCCCTGACCCCTGACGTGAGGGATGTCGTTGAAAGGTTTGGAGTTGTTGGACCCGATGGTGTCATGCTGCTCGTCATGGGCAGCGTCGTTCAGGCGGCCGCCGGCTGTCTATGTCCTGAAAACGCTCTGCTTGATGCAGTTGTTAAATATATAAACCTCCGAAAGAGGGAGATAATCCTCATGGATACTCAGGCTGGTTTGGAGCATTTTGGCAGAGCTCTGGCAAGGGGGTTTAAGCAGGCTGTGATTCTGACAGAACCCACGTATAACTCGGTTCAGGTGGCGGTTAACGCTGCCAGGCTGGCCCGCCAGCTGGGGATAAACCACATCCATCTCGTCATCAACAAGGTGAAAAAAGACGCCCATATAGAAAAAGTCGAGCGTATCCTTGGTGAGCTCGGCTTCAACGATTTCACAACAAAAACCGTCATCCCCTATGATGAGCTCGTTGAGGAGTACGACCCCGAGGTTGAGGCTGTTCTCTCGAATCCAGACTCAATAACCTACAGGAAGGTGTATGAACTCAAGGATATCCTGATCCGCCACGCAGGCTGACCTTTCCATATTTTCGGGATAGTAAGATACTGCCCCCAGGAAAACAGCCTCCTACATTTAGCCGGCTTTTTCATAAAATATTTTAAGCCCCTTCTCCGAGGTAACCATGGTGATACCATGAGAATCGTGCGTTTTGGTGTCTCAATACCCCATGACCTGCTCACAAAGTTCGATGCAATCATCGAGGAGAAGGGCTACACGAACAGGAGCGAGGCAATCAGAGATTTGATAAGGGACTTCATCGTGCGGCATGAATGGGAGAAGGGAGATGAGGAGGTGGCCGGCACCATCACGATAGTCTACAACCACGATGAGGCCGACGTCGTTAAGGAGCTCCTTGATCTGCAGCATGACTATGTGTGCGAAATCATATCGAGCCTGCACGTGCATATGGACGAGCACAACTGCCTTGAGGTCGTCGTGGTTAAGGGGAAGGCCAAACGCGTCAAGGAAATAGCGGACAGACTTATAAGCCTGAAGGGTGTCAAGCACGGAAAGCTCGTCATGACGACGACTGGAAAGCAAATCGTCTGACTGCCCGGGGTTAGCGTATTGTTTTCAACTTTTTGTTATCATCCCAAAACTCTTATATATTTCGTGCCAACATTTTTCCATGTGGTGTTACCATGATCCGGGAACTTCTCGTGAACAGGGATTATGACGGTCTTTTAGAGATAGCGAGGGAGTTTCACGGCCATATATGCCCGTATGTGGCGCTTGGAGTTAGAGCTTCCATGATCGCAATGGAGGAGCTTGGGGTTAGAAGGTTGGACTTCAGGGCAAGTGTTGATGAAAGAATTCTCGCAATAGTTGAGACCAACAATTGCTTTGCCGATGGTGTACAGATTGCCACAGGTTGCACACTTGGCAACAACAGCCTGATATATCTTGATCTGGGAAAAACTGCACTCACCCTGGTAAAAAGAGGCACATGGGAAGGAGTCAGAGTTTATGCCGATGGTGAAAAACTCAGAAGATATTACCCTCCTGAAGCAAAAGAGCTCTTTGAGAGAGTCGTCAGGGATAGAAACGGAACCGAGGAAGATGCCAAGCGCCTCAGTTTGCTGTGGGAGGAAATTGGAAGAAGGATGATCCGCCTTCCTGAGGAAGAATTCAAGGTTGAGCGTGTTAAGGTTCCCCCAGTTGAACCCGCCCCGATTTTTGAAAGCATCAGGTGCTCAAAATGCGGGGAGCTTGCAATGGCAACAAGGGTGGTTTATATTAACGAAACGCCCTTCTGCCTGAGATGTGCCGGCGAGGGATATTATGCAGTCTTGGGAAGGGGGATTGTGGAGGTGAAACCATGAAGAAGCTGCCTGCACTTATCCTGGCCTTTCTGATACTTGTCTCAGCAAGCGGATGTATAAACAGGGGTTCGAGCGGTACACAAACGAGCATTACTGTAACGGACATGCTTGGAAGGAGTGTTGAGCTCCCTGCTCATGTAACTAAAATCGTTGCCGCCGGACCGGGAGCCCTCAGGCTGGTAGTATATCTCAATGCAAGCAACATGGTCGTGGGTGTTGAGGATTTTGAGAAGCGCTACAACTTCGGGAGGCCATACATACTGGCCCATCCTGAGCTCAGGAAGCTGCCCACCATAGGTCCGGGCGGCCCTGGAAAGCTGCCAAACTTCGAGGAGCTGATCAAAATAAAGCCCGATGTCATTTTCATCACTTATGTGGATGCAAAAACAGCGGATGACATTCAGAGCAAAACGGGCATACCTGTGGTGGTCTTAAGCTACGGTAATCTTGCAACATTTGACGATAAGACGCTCTTTAAGTCTCTTGAACTCGCAGGGAAGATACTGGGCAGGGAGAAGAGGGCCGAAGAGGTCATAGCATTTATAAAAAATCTGCAGGATGACCTGATAAAGAGGACAGAGAACGTCAGAAGCCCGGAGGTCTACGTGGGAGGCATAGGCTACAAAGGGGCACATGGAATCGAGAGTACGGAAGCAAAGTATCCCCCCTTCGTGGTTGTTCATGCAGATAATGTCGCCGATAAACTTGGTGAGGGGCACAGGTTCATAGACCGGGAGCAGCTCCTCGAATGGAATCCTGATTATATATTCCTCGATGAGGGAGGGCTGAAGCTGGTTCTTAGTGACTATAAAAAAGACCCCGAGTTCTACAAATCCTTAAAAGCTGTTAAAAATGGCAATCTCTACGGGCTCCTACCGTACAACTTCTACACCACAAATATCGGTACAGCACTGGCAGACGCATACTTCATAGGCAGGGTTCTGTATCCCGAGCGCTTTAGCGACATCGACCCTGCGAAGAAGGCAGATGAGATATACACCTTCCTTGTAGGAAAGCCGGTTTATGAGGAGCTTTCCAGACAGTTCGGAGGTTTTGGAAGGATAGACCTCGACAGCGGCAACGTTGCATATTCACTACCGACCTCTCCGTGATGGGCATGAGGGAATACATGGAGTATATAACCAGGAAGTACCTTATAGGAATTGCTTTGGCCATTTTTGTTATTATTGTTTCTCTTTATGCTCTGTGTGCGGGAGCATACCCTCTTTCCCTCAGTGAAGTCCTAAGCGCCCTCTCAGGAGCCGGGAGCGAAAGCGCACATCTGATTGTGTGGAATATCAGGCTCCCGAGGATTGCAGCTGCCCTTCTTGTTGGCTCCTCCCTAGCCATAGCGGGCGCAGTTATGCAGGGCTTTTTGAAAAATCCCCTGGCAACACCTTTCACAATGGGGGTCTCACATGGAGCAATGTTTGGAGCTTCCCTGGCCATACTCATAGGAGCAGGATATACCGAAAGCTCGGGGAGAATATTTCTGAACAATCCCTATGCCGTTGTTCTCTTTGCATTTGCGGGTGCGATAAGCGCCACGGTTGTAATCTTACTCCTTGCCAGACTCAGGGGACTCAGTCCCGAGGCAATGATACTGGCGGGGGTATCAATGAGCTCCCTCTTTGTCGCATTAACAACGCTCATACAGTACTTTGCCAACGAGCTTCAGCTTGCCGCCATGGTCTACTGGTCATTTGGCGACCTTGGAAGGGCCACATGGAGGGAGGACGGCATTTTGCTGCTTGTATTTTCAGCAGCATTTGGCTATTTTATCATTACAGGATGGGATTTAAATGCCACCCAGATGGGGGATGAGATTGCCAAATCACTCGGTGTAGAGGTTGAGAGGGTCAGGCTCATCGGAACACTGCTCGCTTCCCTTCTGACAGCCGTTAGCGTTGCATTTGTTGGGGTTATTGGATTTATAGGGCTCATAGCACCCCATGCGATGAGGCTGATAGTCGGCGGAGATTACAGGTTCTTAACACCCCTCTCAGCTTTAACAGGAGCTCTTTTGCTGCTCACAGCAGATACAGTGGCAAGACTTGCATTTTCTCCCATGACACTTCCTGTGGGGGTTGTAACGTCATTTCTCGGGGCACCCACATTTCTATACCTGCTGATCAAAATGGAGGGACGGATATGAAAGCGATTAGGATAAAGGAGTTATCCTTCTCATACAACGGGCTCGATATACTCAGAAACGTGAGCTTTGAAGTAGATGAGGGAGAGTTCATGGCAATACTTGGTCCTAACGGGGCGGGGAAAAGCACCCTCCTGAGATGCATCTGCGGAGTACTGGAGTGTGGTGGAGTTGAAATCTTTGAAAAGCCGCTGGAGAGTTATTCAAGAAGGGAGCTGGCCAGACTCATCGGTTATGTGCCACAAAAGAGCATCCCCAGCTTCATGACGGTTTTTGATGCAGTTCTCCTGGGCAGAAAGCCTTACATGGGGCTAACCCCGGGAAAAGAGGACATTGAAAAGGTTAGAAAAGTTCTTGAACTTCTTGGTTTGGAAAGGCTTGCCCTCAAAAGGACAAACCAGCTCAGCGGAGGTGAGCTTCAAAAGGTATTTATAGCGAGGGCGCTGGCTCAGGAGCCCAAAATTCTTTTGATGGATGAACCAACAAACAATCTGGACCTAAAGAGCCAGCTGGAGGTCATGGGAATTGCTGAAAGATTTGCGAGCAAGGGTGGAACATCCATCGTTGTCATGCATGATGTCAATCTTGCCCTGAGATTTGCAAAGAGGTTTATCTTCATGAAGGATGGGGAGATAAAAGCTGATGGCGACTTTAAAATCATAAAACCCGGCCTTTTCGAGGAGATTTACGGCATAATGGTCGAGATTGAGAAAATAAAGGGAATCCCTGTTGTCGTACCACTGGAATAAGAGGTCTCAATTCTCCCGGAGTCTTATTGGAACTCGGCGCTGCCGGGCTCGGCTATGGGCTTGGTATAGTTGTTTCAATTCTCCCGGAGTCTTATTGGAACTTTCTGTTTTCAGGCCGGGGCGGGGGGCAGGCACCTTGTTTCAATTCTCCCGGAGTCTTATTGGAACCGAAAACGTCCCTAACTGCAAATCTAATAAAGTCCTGGTTTCAATTCTCCCGGAGTCTTATTGGAACGCTGTTCCTCCAACTCCGCGATGCGCTGGTTCCTCTCCGTTTCAATTCTCTAGGAGTCTTATTGGAACATTTGTTGGCTGCCGGCCCCCCAACACTGTAGACGATGTTTCAATTCTCCAGGAGTCTTATTGGAACGCAAGGTTTTGCAGGAATTACGAAGTAAAATCAAAAGGTTTCAATTCTCCAGGAGTCTTATTGGAACCGGCGTCGCCATGCTGGTTCCGCTCATAGCTATCAGCGTTTCAATTCTCCCAGAGTCTTATTGGAACATGTCCATTGTTTCAGTTGTGAGCTCCTTCGAGAGAATTTCAATTCTCCCAGAGTCTTATTGGAACAGATAGATTGTCGAGGTGAGGTAGTTGAAAATATCAGATTTCAATTCTCCCAGAGTCTTATTGGAACGTGGAGAAATTATATCAAGAATTCGAAAGACCATAGATTTCAATTCTCCCAGAGTCTTATTGGAACTTTTGGCTTTTCTAAACAATTTTTGGAGGTGATATTAATTTCAATTCTCCCAGAGTCTTATTGGAACGGATATAGAATAGCGAAAGAACTTCACTTATCGAAAGATTTCAATTCTCCCAGAGTCTTATTGGAACATGGTTCAAGAAAGGCAAAAGGAAGGCTGGGCAAATTTCAATTCTCCCAGAGTCTTATTGGAACCGGGAAGGTGATAAGATGAAGGTGGTTACTGATTTTTTAATTTCAATTCTCCCAGAGTCTTATTGGAACTACCCATCTTACTGAGCATTCTATTGACCGTATTAAAGATTTCAATTCTCCCAGAGTCTTATTGGAACGCGTTTGTGTATTCAAGGATGATGCCAAAAATCATCATTTCAATTCTCCCAGAGTCTTATTGGAACACTATGTGGGGGCGGATTTTCCTGCTCTTGAGCTCGATTTCAATTCTCCCAGAGTCTTATTGGAACGGAGAGAAAAGGGGTTTAAAGGCTTAAACTCTCAAAAATTTCAATTCTCCCAGAGTCTTATTGGAACCCAAACGCCCGCCCGGAGCTACTGTTTCATGGACTTCATTTCAATTCTCCCAGAGTCTTATTGGAACGAGACCACAAAGCTGGATATTGAAAAAGTAAAGAAAGATTTCAATTCTCCCAGAGTCTTATTGGAACTGGTCTAAGATGCCCTGCCTTCCAGTCAAGATCAAGATTTCAATTCTCCCAGAGTCTTATTGGAACGACTTTATCTCAAGCTCGTCATCATCACTGTCCGCGTATTTCAATTCTCCCAGAGTCTTATTGGAACCGGCACTTTGCCGAACTCCCTGTAATGTGCCGCAAGGATTTCAATTCTCCCAGAGTCTTATTGGAACCAAATGCATCCTTGCATGTGCCTCTGTAAGCCTGATCAATTTCAATTCTCCCAGAGTCTTATTGGAACGTGGACGGGGGCAACTACTGTACTTTCGTTGTCCCCCATTTCAATTCTCCCAGAGTCTTATTGGAACATTAACGCCTTCTCTTTTTACGTTTTCCAAATCTTATATTTCAATTCTCCCAGAGTCTTATTGGAACACTACGACCGCGACGGGCGGCACTACGTCAAGGTTAAATTTCAATTCTCCCAGAGTCTTATTGGAACTGTATTTGACACAAAAGTTGTTCAGTACCCATCTACATTTCAATTCTCCCAGAGTCTTATTGGAACGAACTGGGATGTAAAAACTCAGGACATAGGGGTAGTTATTTCAATTCTCCCAGAGTCTTATTGGAACAATAAGGTAAAGCTGACACCAAAGGGGTTCGTTCAGTATTTCAATTCTCCCAGAGTCTTATTGGAACTCGCCGGCGTCATTTATCTGAATGAACCTGCGCTTTGATTTCAATTCTCCCAGAGTCTTATTGGAACCACGCTATCAGGTTCAGGTTGGGGAGTTTAGAGCATATTTCAATTCTCCCAGAGTCTTATTGGAACACAATGACCTACGAGAAATTCATCCTGACTAATAAAAAATTTCAATTCTCCCAGAGTCTTATTGGAACCCCTACGGGGTGGGTGGAGCTCACGGGGGGAAGGAAATTTCAATTCTCCCAGAGTCTTATTGGAACATGCCGTATTTTTGCTTAAAGTATTTTGCCACCCTTTATTTCAATTCTCCCAGAGTCTTATTGGAACCTCAGCATTCAAACGCCTAAGATACTCAGTCCGCCGCATTTCAATTCTCCCAGAGTCTTATTGGAACGGTTCGTTCAGTTGGCCATCGCCATAGCGGTGGTTATATTTCAATTCTCCCAGAGTCTTATTGGAACTCTCAGTATTTTAGCCTTTCTGACCGCCGTTACTGATTTCAATTCTCCCAGAGTCTTATTGGAACGAGGGCAATGATTTCAAAGAAGACAAACTAATGCTCTATTTCAATTCTCCCAGAGTCTTATTGGAACTAAAAGTTCGTCTTCGTTGTTTTCGTCTATGATTTCATATTTCAATTCTCCCAGAGTCTTATTGGAACATATATATTCTTGTGAACTTGTACACTGTGTCTCTATATTTCAATTCTCCCAGAGTCTTATTGGAACAGGGCAGATATTTCGTCTTTTTGCCCTATAAAGGAATAAGAAAGCCCGAAATATTTAAACTTTTCTTCAAAGGCGGGGTTAAAAAGAGCGGAGCTGTGTCCGTTGGGGAGTATTTCAATGGCCATTCTGCAGGCAGGCCTTCCTTCTCTCCCATGTACAGAGACATGCACAAGAGTTCCAGAGCCCATAAAGAGGCGTTTTTATTTAGTGCGGGCTTTACACTCCCCTTAGCTTTCAATTATTCGGTATCTGCAGGGGGCAGGCCTGCCGGAGAAAGCTGGGGCCTTTGATCACACATGCCCCTGATGTGGTGTCACAGTTAATACAGATGAATGTAACGCCGGGTTATATGGATACCACCGGTTATTAAAACCCTCCAATCTGCATTTAACCTTTTATTCCACGGATAAAAGGCATGGAAACCCGGAAAACATGAAAACAGAAACCTGGGGAAGAACCGAAAAATTTTCAGCATATCCTCGGCACGGGGTCTCCTTCAGGGGGCTCCATGAATCTTTTACCGCCGATCCCTGTTTCAAGGATGACTTTTCCCCTGTACTCTCCTATTACCTCCCCTATTACCGCCGCGTCCCTTCCCCTTTTCGTCTTTTTCATCGCTTCGAGTGCTTCCTCCGCCTGTTCTCTCGCAACGATCATGACGACCTTCCCCTCATTTGCCACATCGTAGGGGTTTATGCCCAGCATCTCGCTCGCCGCCCTGACCTCAGGCTTTACCGGTATCTCACCCTCCCTCACAAGGATTCCAACTCCGGACTTCCTTGCAATCTCATTCAGGGCATTGCTGAGTCCGGCCCTCGTCGGGTCTTTCATTGCATGGATGTTCTCCCAGCCTATTGCATCGGCCACAGCCTTAACGACCTCCCATATCGGGGCAACGTCGCTTTTGATGTCGCTTTCAAAGGCTATTCCTTCGCGGTAGCTCATTATTGCCATCCCGTGGTCTCCTATCGTCCCGCTGACGAGCACGGCATCACCCACCCTGGCCCCTGCATCGCTTACCGGCCTTTCAGCGATTCCGATGCCCGCCGTGATGACAAAAACGCCTATCCTGTCCTCAACGACCTTTGTATCCCCGGTTATTATGGGAACGGGCACTTCTTTCGATGCTTCATCCATTGACCGCAGTATCATCTCAAGGCTGGCCTCATCAAAGCCCGCCTCTATGATCATGGAGTTCGCTAAAGCTAATGGCTCCGCCCCCATTACTGCCAGATCATTCACCGTTCCGCTCACCGCCAGCCTGCCGATGTCCCCTCCCGGGAAGAAGAGGGGCCTCACGGTGTGGCCGTCTATGGTGAAGACGATGTGCTTATCGCCGAGTGGAATCGTGGCCCCGTCGTCAAGGGCATCAAGCCCTATCCCTCCCGCTGATTTCAGCGTGAGATTCTTCAGTATGACATCCCTTATGAGCTCCTCCATCAGCTCCCCGCCGGCTCCATGTTCGAGCTTTATCTTTTTCATTTTCAACCCTCCATAAAACCTCTGGATGAGAGGTAGCGCCTTGTAAATTCGAGAAATTCCCCGGCGCGCCTTATCTCTTCGGCGGCTTCCTCCTTTGATATCTCCAGCTCAAACGAATAATCCGCAACCTGTCTCGTTCTAAACGCGAGGTTGATGTACGTGAGGTATTTTCTGGGAACCTCACCGCTCCTGACGAAATCTCTACCAAAAAGTGCTATCGCTGATGAGTGCTTTGAAACCTCTATGCCCTTCGTTCTGAGAAGCGCTTCAAGGCAGTAGGACATAGTGTAGTAGGCCCGCGACACCGCGAACTCAGGCAGGTTCTCTTCGAGTAGCTTTTTCGCGGCAAGTAGGCTTTTTTCTGCCTTTCTAAGTATTCTTTCGTACCTCCTGTGGCTCATATCTTTACACCTTCCCTTGTTGCGTTTATGATTAGCGGGTCATGGGACATTTCCGGTTTCTCGGGATACGTTATCAGTGAGAACACGACCCCGTACCTGAGCACCAAATCCGTCATGAGCTCCCCGATTTCCCATTCTTTTTCCCTGTTGGGCCATCTCCTTACCACCACGAGGACATCTACGTCGCTGTCCTCCCTCGCTTCTCCCCTTGCATACGAGCCGAAGAGAACGACCTCGACCAGGTCATCGCCGAGGATTTCCTGAAGTTTCAACTTCACCTCACGCAGGATTTTGAGGAGTTCCTCTCTCTGGAGCATTCTCACCCACCAATCGTATGGTTGTCACCATTCCCACTTAACCTTTGTGGGATTCCGCGACTTCTCTGACCTCCTCTCCTTTGCGGGGGTTTGGCTTAACCCCTCGCCATTGGCAGGAAGGTTCGAGGGGTTTCATTCAAACCCACTAAAAAGTGGGTCTTTGACCCCTCTGGGAGGGCCTTCCCCCAGTTACCCCTACCTCCCGCAAGAGCGGGAAGGCTTGGGGTTATGGTTTTCACCTTACGCAAGATATTAAAGGCACCAACTAAATCAGCATTCATTATGACACCCTCCCTGCGGCACTCAAACAAACCCCTAACAAAGCGAGCGTTAGAATGCCGCCGGCCGCAGAGAGGGCAAAGCTGGGAAGTGAAAGCCTCATTAACCACAACAACCCGAATACCAAACTCTTCCGCCACTTCTTTAAGGCGTTTAATAACGGTATTGAACCGCCACACGTGAGAAAGCAGAAAATTCTGCTTTCTCCCCTTATCAGAGTTTCTTGCTATGCCTTTAGGATAACCTACCACAATCTTGGAAACTCCCGAATCGTAGAGTTTCTGGACAGTCTGTCTTACAGCCGTGTTAATGTAGTGTTTAGCCTGAATTTTTGCTTTATTGTGCATTCTCCTGAGCTTCCTGCTTGTCTTAGCTCCACTCTTGTTGAGTTTGGACTGGTACTCCGCTGTTCTCCTCCGCCAGTAGAAGGCTATGCTTTTGAGTGGTCTGCCATTGACCAGAAAGCTTTCCCCATTCTCCACGTAAACGGCCATTAAGTTATTCACTCCCAAGTCTATTCCCGCCAAAAGGTTTCCTTTTGGGGTTCTTGGGAGTTCAATCCACTCTTGGCATTCAAGTTTTTCCTCAACCGTGAAGCTGATGTGAGCATACCATTTGCGTTTAACCTCGTCATAAGTGATTTCTAACCTGCCTTGCTTGCCTTTTAAGTGTATCCTGCCTTTGAATTGAATTCTAAGCCTGCCGAATTTTCCGAGCCTCCTCAACTCGATAACGTTTCCCTCAATTTTGTACTGGTCGTTCCGGAGTGGAATTACGAAGAGTTTTCTACCGTTCTTTTCTCTAACGAACGTGGGTGGTTTCGGCTTAAACCACTCTGGCAGTTCCCCCTTCCTTTTCTTTTTGGTGAGGGTGAAGAATGAACGCCAGCTTTCAGCGTTTTTTCTGGCCAAGGTTTGAACCGTTGAACCGCCAGTCCAGTCTTTGAAAAAGTAGTAAGCTTCCTGTTGAGTTCCTAAAAAATCGATTTTGCCAAATTCCTTGAATTGTTTTAAGCGCTGGTAATTGAGCCTGTTCCAGATTACTGCTGTGGCGTGAGCTAACTCGAAGAGGGTTTCCTCTTGGGCTTTTGAGGGTTGAAGTTTTACCGTTACCGAACGCTTCATTTCTTCTCCCGTTCAACTTTTTCAATCCAGAGTCTCATTGCTTCTGTTACTGCAACGCCTAAAGCCCCTCTAATTCGCCCATACTTCTCTGCCACGAGCTTTCTGAACTTCCTCTCAACATCATCATCAACTGAGATGGTTATGACTCCCACGCTCCCACCATTAAACATTAAAACGTACAAGTATTTAAACCTTTTCAATGCTTTCCTGTTCAATGGCTAAATTTTCAAACACCGTACCCCGCCCTAAAGGACGAGGTTTGGAAAAGAAAAATCAGTGCAGAACACCGCATCTCAGAGCATCAGATCCTCCCTGCTCAGATACCCTTCGAGGTACAGCCCTCCGAGGAACGCCTGCCCCACGTTTATTCCATTGTCCCCCCTCGGGACTTCATATGTGGAGTAGAACTTCAGACCGTTCGTTTCTGCAATCTTTCTGATGGTCTTGACAATCAGCTCGTTGTATGCAACTCCCCCGCTGATTCCAACTGCCCTGGCCCCAAACTCTCTGGCCTTTTCAAGTGCTATCTCTCCGAATGCCCTTCCAAGTGCGAGATGGACGGAATACGCTATATCGGAGGGGTTTGCCCTGCTCTCCAGTGCCTGATTGAAGAGCTCCTCCACCCTGATGGTCTCCCCCTCAACCGGGATTTCAAACTTCAGGTCGTTCTTGCCCTTGAGGGCGAGGCTCTCAAGCTTCATGGCGGGTTCTCCCTCGTAGGTCCTCCTGTATGCGACGTTCAGGAGAACCGAAAATGCATCGAGCACCCTCCCCGTGGATGAGGCGTATGAGACGTTTATTCCCCTCGTGAGCTGGTTCAGTATGACGTTGAACTCCACCTCGCCGTATTTGAGGCTCTCAATTGCTCTGGGGCAGTGCTTCCTGATTATCTCCCCCACCTCATCAACGGGATAAATTCCGGTCAGTATTCCCATGAGGGCCCTCAGCGGGTAGTAGCTCGCAAGATCACCTCCCGGGAGGGGGTAGTAGTCAATATGTGCAATTCTCTCAACGTCCTCGTAGCTCAGGTATATGACCTCACCGCCCCAGACGTTCCCATCGGTTCCGTAGCCTACACCATCGAGGGCTATCCCTATAATCTCATCGAGTCCGTGTTCAGCCATTATTGATGCAACGTGTGCATAGTGGTGCTGAACCTGAAGGAACTCCGTATGAAGCTTTTCGGCCAGCTCCATTCCGAGCTTCGTTGTGTTGTATGCCGGATGCAGGTCGGCTATTATCAGATTCAGCTTTCCGTCTTTGACCCTGAGTATCTTTTTGAAGTGGTTTATCGCCTCCCTCATGAAGTTGAGAACCTCAATTTTTCCAGTGTTGCCTATATACTGGCTTGGATAAACCCTCCCGTTCTTCGCTATGCAGAAGGCGTTCATAAGCTCGGCCCCGAGCGCAAGTCCGTTGTAGCTGAAGGGAATTTCTATGGGGAGCGGCACGAAACCCCTGCTTCTCCTTATCACTGCCCTCCTTCCATCCACAAATCGGGCAACACTGTCGTCAGCTCTGTTGAGGATTTTCCTGTTGTGGAGGAGGAAGTAGTCGGCGAGATCCTTCAGCTCCTCAAATGCCCTCCCGTTATCTTTCACCATCGGAAGGCCCGGGTAGTTTGCCGACGTCATCACATAAACGGGGCTCTTTGACCAGTGGAAGAGTATGTGGTGGGTTCCGGCATAGGGGAGCATAACGCCGATTGTGTGCAGGCCCGGTGCGAGCTTTTCCGGCAGGGGAAACGGCTCCTTCTTTCTGAGAATCAGTATGGGCCTCCTGTAGGAGGTTAGCTCCTCCCTCTCAGGCTCATCGATTATGGCGAAGCTTTCGATGGTCTCAAGGTCTCTGGCCATCAGGGCGAAGGGCTTCTGGGGCCTGAGGGTTCGCCGCCTGAGCTCCTCGACAGCCTCTTCATTGGCGGCGTCGCAGGCGAGGTGAATTCCGCCTATCCCCTTGATCGCCACGATGTAGCCCTCATCTATCAGCCTGGCGGCCTTTTTGAGCGGATCGCCCCTTATCTCCTTCCCATCACTGGTGTATAACCTGTAGCTCGGGCCGCAGACAGGACAGCATACGGGTTCAGCATGATAGCGCCTGTTGAGGGGATCCCTGTATTCACCCTCACAGAAGTCGCACATATCGAACTCCCTCATTGTTGTGTTCTCGCGGTCGTAGGGGAGGTCTTCAATTATGGTAAAGCGCGGCCCGCAGTTCGTGCACACGATGAATGGATACATGTAACGCTTGTCCGCCGGATTAAAGAGCTCCCTGAGGCAGTCGTCACATATGGCGACATCAGGAGGGATTATGGAATCCCCTCCCGCTCCTCCCTGAGAGCTTTTTTCGATGTAGAACCTGTCAAAGCCCTGCGGCGGGATCTCCCTCTTCCTTATCCTTTCAATCCTGGCGAGAGGAGGTTTCTTCTCATTCAGGTCTCTGAGAAATTTTTTGATGTTTTCATCCCTTCCTTCCACTACTATCTCAACCCCCGCATCTCCGAGGTTCTTAACGTATCCCCTCAGGTCGTTCTCATGGGCGATTCTGTAAACGAAGGGCCTGAAACCGACACCCTGAACTATGCCCTCCACATGAATGTGATAGCTTTTCATCTTCTCACCGCTTTTTTCTTTTATTTTGGGGCATTTATAGGTTTCTAAAACCAAAAGTTAAAAACTGGAGGGGAGTTTTAAACCAAAGGTTGGCTCAGAACAAAGCGCCGTATTTGTAGAATATGCTGCACGTTCCTTCATAGGATACCATGCACGGCCCAACCGGATGGCGCGGGGTGCATTCCTTTCCGAAGAGCTTGCAGTCCGTAGGCAGGGCGAGACCCCTGAGAACAGCCCCGCAGAGGCAGCCCTTTTCAAGGTCCGGCAGCTTCGGAACCCCGACCCTGTAGATATTCCTGATATCAAGCTCCTTCCACTCCTCCCTGAGCTCCAGCCCGCTTGCCGGGATAACCCCCAGTGCCCTCCATTTGGCGTCCCTAACCTCGAAGAACCTGCCAATCAGCTCCTGAGCTTTTAAATTCCCCTCATATCTAACCGCCCTCGTGTATTCATTCTCGATCCTGGTTTCTCCTTTCCTTATCATTCTGAGGAGGAGCAGAACCCCCATAAGGAAATCAACCGGTTCAAAACCCGCAATGACCTGCGGAACCCCGTATTCCGTGGTTATATACTCCCAGCCCTTCACCCCTATTATCGTGGAGACGTGGCCCGGGTCGATGAGTCCATCGAAATTTGTGCCCTGTTTTACAAGGGCTTCAACGGCCGGAGGGGTTAAGCGGTGAACGGAGTAAATTTTAAAATTCTCCATCCCCTCCGCGGCAACCGCTTCGAGCATTCCGGCGGCTGGAGCGGTTGTTGTCTCAAAGCCGGGGGAGAAGTGGACGACCAGCTTGTCCGGATTTTCCCTCGCAAGTTTATAGGTGTCATAGATTGAATACACTATCCTGATGTCATAGCCCTCTCCTCTAAGGTCTGAAAAGCTCCCTCTGGGCGTTGGGATTTTATACATGTCGCCGAAGGTGGTCAGGATTATCTCCTCGCCTTCCTCCCTCGCCTTCCTCATTATCTCCTGCATCTTCACGATGTCCTCGACCGGAGTAATGCAGACGGGACAGCCCGGGCCGCTGACGATTTTAATGTTCTCCGGCAGGAGCGAGCGTATTCCGCTCCTCGTCACAGTATCCTCGTGCGTCCCGCACACGTGCATCAGCCGGACTTCCCGTCCTATCATCTCCGCCTCTCTCGTGATGGCCATTAAAATCCTCTGGGCCAGCTCCCGGTTCTCAAAGACCCTAAGATCAAGCATTTTCACTCCCCCAGAACCTGCATGATTTCCTCCCATGCCTTCAGGCTTTCGAGGGCCTGCTTTTCGTCGAGCTTTTCAATGGCGAAGCCTGTATGGACTATGACATAATCCCCCACCTTAACATCGGGGAGCAGGTCAAGTCTCGCCTCCCTCCTGATTCCTCCGAAATCCACTATGGCAACCTTACCCCTTATCTCAACAACTTTAGCGGGAACCGCAAGACACATTTTTTTCACCCCTGCTAAAAACTCGGGTCGGGCAAAAATAAACCTTTGGAAATATGATACTAAGGTTATAAACCACCATCATGTTTTTAATGTTCCGGGCATTAGAGCTACTGTCATGCGTGCCGCGGTGCTTGCCGGGGGAAAGTCAAAGCGCTTTGGGGCAAACAAGCTCCTCTACAGGATAGGGGGGAAGCCGCTTATCATGTATGCCATAGAGCGGCTCCTGCAGGCAGAGAGGGTTGAGGGTGTTTTTCTGGTCACCTCCGAAGAAAACGCAGGGAAGTTCAGGCATCTTGGGTTTGAGGTCATTACGGACGAGCTTTCAGCTGGGCCCATCGGCGGCGTTTATACAGCTCTGGCTGCAGGGGATGTTTTCATTGCCGCCGGAGACATGCCCACCATAGAACCCGGCCTTGTTGACTTCATAATCGAGCGATTTGCTGAAAGCGGGAGGATGGCATGTGTCCCCCTCTGGCCGAACGGCTACATAGAACCCCTTCATGCGGCATACTCCTGCAGGTTCAGGAGGGTTCTGGCCCGGAGAATAAAAAACGGAAGCTACGAGCTGAACAGGGCAGTGCGGGATGCTGATTCCTGTTACATCCCGATTGAGAACCTTCCTGAAAGGTGGAAGGAGAGCTTTTTCAATGTAAATAGAAAGGAAGACCTCAGAGCATTTTTGCGAGTATGACGCTTCTGCCGGTTATTGAGGGATTCAGGGATTTTACCGAATTGATGTCCTCCTCCCTTATTATGGTGCGCAGCCTCCTGAATCCGAGCTCCCCTGCCCTGCTTCCAATTATGAGGAGTGCCCCGGCAATGTCACCTCCCCATGCGTATGCCGTTGCTATATCTCCTCCAAAGAAGCTGCTCTCAAGGACGTAGTGGGTTTCGTTAAACCTGCCGCTCTCGAAGTACAGCCTGTCATCAACCCCGGCTATCCTGTCCCTGAAGGCCGTGAACCAGTGATCGTAGGAGCTCTGGAACTTTCCGAGAACCATCTCCTTCCTCTGAATTTCGTCCCATTTAAAGTCGCCTATCCGGATTTCTGCCCCTCCTGAAGGAAACCCTTCAAGGCTGAAATCCACCATAACCCCCCTGTGGATGATTTCCTTAATTCCAAGTTTTTCGTAGAATCCCATTGCCCCTTTGTCGGGGGTTACCGTCAGCATATCGCAGCCCTTTTCCCCCGCAATTTCTTCTGAAAAACCTATAAGAGCTTTCCCGATGCCCCTCCGCCTGAAGTCTTTATGGACTTCAATAACATCCAGATGGGCTATCCTGCGGGGCTCTCCGTCTACAGGTTCTTCGCTGATGAACAACTCGGCCTCCCCGACGATTTTCCCGCCAGCTTCAGCAACTATGGCCGTGTTCCCATCAAGCAGGAGGCTGTTTATATGCACGGCACAGCTCTCCACGCTCATCCACGGCCCGCCGTGGAGGTAGCGCTCAAGTATGCTGAGCTCTCCATACGTGGATTTTACCGTCCTCTTTCCATCTGCATAGTGATACCACTCCTCTATCCCGGAGCGGTGGGTTTCCGTGATTCCCTTCACGTCTTCGAGGGTTCCCTTTCTTATTCTAATCTCCATAATATCACCGGACTCATGCCTCGGCCTCGGTGAGGAACTCAAGGAGGTCAAGAAGCCGTCTGTCCTCGACCTTTGAGACGGCCTCGCTCGCCTTCTCAAGCCCGATTTCTCCATCCTTGTAAAGGGCTATCGCCTTAACCGCCTCGAAGAAGCTGGCCATCTCAGGTATTCCCCTGGAAAACATGTCCATGTTCTTGTATATCCTCTCAAAGTCGTTCTCCACCATGAGCTGCCAGATGACGTCTATGAAGGCATCAAATGCCACATCCTCGTATTCAAAGCCCTTGGCCTCAAGCATGGCATACAGGCACTCCTGAAGAGCCCCATCATAGTTGTCCTCTTCCTCAAAGATTTCCTCATATGCAAGATGCACCTGCGCCTTCAGGGAGGGCTTATCCCTGACCTGCCTTAAAACATCCGCCAGATCAGCTTTTGCCTCGCCTATATTTCCCATCTCAAACTTGATGTAACCCGTATATATCCTCACATGCAGGACTTCATCGCTTTTTCCCAGTTCTTCAAGGATTTCTTCAGCCTTTTTCATCAGCTCAAGCGCCTTTTCGTATTCCTGAAGCTCCTCGTGTATCAGTCCGAGGTTGTAGTAAACCTTTGCGATGTTTTCCATGTTTCCTTTTTCGGTTTCTTCCTCAAGCAGCTGTTCGTAGAGGCTCAGGCTTTTTTCAAATTCTCCGATGAGGAAATACAGGTCTGCAAGGTTGAACTTGGCCTCGAATGTATCCTCTTCCTCCGCCATCTTCTCAAATTCGCCTATCTTCTCAGTCTCAAGAAGCTCATGATAGTAATAAACAACGAGCTTGTACAGATCAAAATCCCTGAGCTCCAGAGCCAGCTTTTCAGCCCTTTCAAGGAGCTCTTTCAAATCTTCATCGCTCAGATCATCCACCCTGTAATACAGAAGGTTTGCAACCTTCTTTGTATCCTTCTCTTCTATTGCTTTGAGAATCTCCTCCATTTCCAGCACCTCATAATATCTTGGCTGTGCGGGTATTTAACTTTAGGTGTTCCGGCCTTCCCACGGGCAGGGCCTGTTAATGGGCCTCCACCAGTATCCCCTCAAAAGACCGTTCCCTCAGGGATAAAGCTTTTAAGTCCCATCCACGAAAGTAAGATGAGAATTATGAAAGGTGAGACCGATGAAAAAACTCCTGCCAGTACTGATGCTCCTTGTTCTCTCCCCGGTCGCCGCTTACAGCTTCACCTTCTCAGCGGACAGTTACAGCATCACTGAGAGCCCAACCTTTGCCTGGGCCGATACAGGCAACACCACCTTCAGATGGAACGGGTATATGCTCAACACCACCGATTACCTCTACTGGGCTGGAATCCTTGTTTCTGCTATGGGAAACTGCACATTCAGCAGTGAAGTTGGGCTTGTTGATGGCAGCGGGAAAAAGTTCCATGTGGGTTATGGCGAGGGGCCGGGGGCTAACGGAACGCTTTATCTCCTGATGTTTGAACCTGATCTCTATTCCAGACATTACAACCTCAGCAGGGGGCCATACACGTTCAACATAAGCCTCACGAAATCGGAGGACTGCGAGGTCATAGTGAAGAAATTCGTGTTTGTAACATCAAAAACCAACCCAAGGAACCTCCCGCTGAAGTTGGCCCCTCCCTCTGCACATCCCCAGGCAATCCGCTCATTTGAGTTTGCGAACAAAACCTACTGGAAAGAATTCGAGCTCAACTTCACCTACATATACAGGGGCGGCAACGAGGATGTTCTAACCGGCTGGAAGAGCGAGCCCTGCCCGATACTCAGCATCCATAACGGGAATGTCTGTCTGGCTGAAAAGTACTGTGAGTGTTATGGGGAAAACACATCGCTCTCACCCGGCATCTACAGGATGGGGGTGAAGTTCCAGAGGGGAAACCTGTCGGTCAGAATTCTCGGGAATGGAATCGTGTTTGAGAAGTCCATCCATGTCAGGCATCCAATATACCTCGCATCCCTCCGGGGGATCACCGGAAACGTGAGCTTCAGGGGTGTCGGGGGAAATCCCTCCGAGCTCTTTGAGACCTCCAGGGACAGAGACGGCAACCTGATTTTGGCCATTGCAGTCGCTATTGCCCTCGTAATCGCCATAAGGTGGAGGAGATGAGGCGGCTGGTTCTATGCGTCATCCTTTTTCTGCTTTTGATTCCCCCTGCTGATGCCTTTGAGCGCTCAAAGCTTATTGTGGGAAACTTTACGAATCCCATTCGCGCCGAAATTCCCCATGAATACCGGGCAGAGTGGATTGAGTTCATCTTTTCCTCAAATGAAACCTGCAATGCCTCCCCCACATACAGGGTCTATCAGCATGACCGGATTGTAAAAGAAGGCAGGGCAGAGCTCAGGTGGTTCGGAAATAGAACAACCATGACCGTCCCGCTGGAGCTTTATGACGAGTTCACCCTCTACCTGACCCCGAACTTCTCCTGTAAGGCCGTGCCTTTGGAATACAGAATTTTTGCGACCATTGACTTTAAGAGGCTCACCCGTCTTGAAGTTAAAACGGAAAAAGCCGTTAGAACCCAGTGGAAGGGCAAACCCGTTAAAAACCTGCCCCTGATGATAAATTTTAACATTTCAGGGGAGCTCCTCGGGATTGAGGCAGAGCTCTATGATTACAGGGGAAAACTCGCCCAGGCATCTTTAAGCTGGAACGGGGTGACAGAGAACTTCACGGTTCCCGTGGTGGACGGGAGGACATGGATTCCGGGCAAAAATGCGAGCGGAAAAGTCCTGCTGGGCATTGATGTATCTCCGAATGTCTTTGTGTCGGCAACAGCCTACTATCTGATCAGGAGGAGGCCTGTTAATGATGACCTGCTGTTTAAGGATGGCAATCTGATCAGGTTTGATTACCCTCTGGGCGGCATGATGTGGGATGAGGGGACTGTTGGGATGTGGTTCCGGCTGAATGGTGGAGACTCCGATGTTCTGGCTTTTGATTTTGGAAAGGAAAAGGTGTCAAAGCTGTACACCGATGGAGATAACCTCTGCGTCCTTATCTACCCTCCCTATGGATGGAGAACAAAGAGGTGTGTGCTCATTCCCGAGAAGAGGATTCACAACCTGCAGCTTTCACTAATCAGGAATCCCGATGGTACCCGACACCTTCATGTCCTGTTTGATGGCATGAGAATCTTTGAGAAGGAAGTAGATTCCGGCATAAGGCTCTGGTACCTCGGGGGTAAAGGCGTTGATGTCCTCAGCTTCGATGCCAGCCTCAGGAGGAATCCGGATTACTATGTCGTGCCATCTGATGAGAGAAAAACAGACATTGCCCTTGGGATATCGCTCCTCGCCATCGCCCTCTCGCTGCTGTGCCTGCTCAGGTTGAGGAGCGGGAAATGACTTTTAAACCCGTCATCCAATCTCAAATCATGCTTGAAGTTATCTTCCTCGGCACCGGCGGCATCATGCCCACAAAGGAAAGGAACGTTCCATCAATCGCCCTCAGATATAACGGTGAGATAATCCTGTTCGATGTAGGCGAGGGGACAATGAGGCAGCTCAATACGGCAAGGCTTAGCCCCATGAGGATTGAGAAAATCTTCATAACCCACTTCCACGGCGACCACTACCTCGGATTGATGGCCCTGATCCAGACCATGACCCTCTGGAAGAGGAAGAAACCGCTCCACATCTACGGGCCAAAATACACCTTCGAGTTCATCCAGAACTTCCTGAAGAGCGGATTTTTCAGGCCGGATTTTCCGATTCATGTGCACGAGCTTGGCGAGGCGAGGCTGAAGTTCGGGGGATATGAAATATGGAGCTTCAAGGTGGAACACGGCGTCCCCGCTCTGGGCTATGTTTTCAGAGAAAACGACCGGAGGGGGAAGTTCCTCCCGGAAAAGCTCGCTGAATACGGGCTTAGAGAGGGGCCGATTCTCGGAAAACTTGAGAGGGAGGGAACGATAGAGGTAGACGGCCGTGTAATCCGCCTGGAGGATGTCACAGGGCCAAAAAGGAGGGGGGTTAAGGTTGTTTATACAGGCGATACCGAGCCGTGCGAGCGGGTCAGGCTGTTCGGAGAAAAGGCTGATCTGCTCATCCATGAGGCCACCTATCTGAGCCCGGAGGACAGAGGGGAGAGCTATCATACGACCGTGGAGGAGGCATGCGGAATGGCCGAAAAAACAAAGGCAAAACTTTTAGCTCTCTTTCATCGGGCGCCGAGATACAGCTTTACCGAATACTCCTCCAGAGCGGAGGAAATCTGCGGGCACAGGTTTATAATACCCCGGGACTTTGATGTTGTGAGGCTGAGCGGTGAGGGCTATGAGCTATCTTCGGTACGTTAAGGTTATCGGGACGATGCATGTTTCGCCGGAGAGCAGGGAGAGAGTCAGGAGGCTCATTCTTGAGGAGAAACCCCACGGGATTGCCGTGGAGCTTGACAGGCCGAGGTTCCTCTCGATGAAATCAAAGCAGAGGATGGGTTTTGAGGAAGCATTGAAACTCGGGCGCAGGGGTTTTGTGGCATACCTCCTTGCCCGGGTAGAGGAGAAGCTGGGAGAAGAGTTCGGCATGATGCCCGGTGGGGAGATGGAGGAAGCCATAAATCTTGCGGAGGAACTGGGCATCCCCCTTTTTCTGATAGATGAGGATATCAGCCTGATAATGGCGAAGATTCTCAACGCGCCGGCGAGGGAAAAGCTTCTGCTCCTGCTTGAGAGCATGGCGGTTTTTATGCCCCTGGGGATGGGGGAAAGGAGAGATGTTGATGTTATGACTGAGTACAGGATGATGATGGTGCAGTTCAAAAGGAGGTATCCATATCTGCACCGCATTCTCGTGGAGGAGAGAAACGAAATCATGGCGAGGAATCTCATCTCCATTGTGGACTCCCTCAGGGAGCATGGAATTAAAAAGCCCCGGGTTATTGCGGTGGTCGGGCTTGGACACAAGGCGGGCATTGAGAGAATTCTCAACTCGAAAAAAGAGGTATCATCCGGTGAGTTGTATGTTTGAGGCTTGCTTAAGCGTATCCTCTGAGAGCATCAACACCCCATACACACTCAAAAAAGAAAAACGTTTTATAGGTTAATTGTAATGAAATTACGGTGGTTTCATGGAGCGCATGCATCTTGAGTGCCCCCTCTGCGGGGGAACGGATTTTAAGGTTGAGGAAGGAAAGCTCGACAGCAAATGGGGCTTTACGGCCCACAAAGTTAAGATAGTCATCTGCAGGAACTGCGGCTATGTTATGATGTTCTACAAGGGAAGGACAATCTGGGACTTCGACTGAGATGCCTAAGGGGTGGCAGGCACACCACAGCTGTCCGGGCTGATTTCGTTACATTTTCCTTTTAGTTCCCATAATGTTTTTGTTTGTGCATTTTGTTTGCCTGAATGTCCGTATGTGAGCAAGCTCCTAAAACTGACCTCCTCCCTGCCCTGAAGGGCGAGGGTTCCAACGAGCTAACCCCTCGCTATTGACGGGGAGGTTTGAGGGGTCTCCATCGGGAACCCTTTCAAGGGTTCCCTGAACCCCTCGGGGAGGGTCTTCCCCCAGTTACCCCTACCTGCCAGAGCAGGCAGGCTCGGGGTTATCGCTTCAAAGCCCCCCTCCAAACTCCAACTGCCCGAAGGACGCCCGTCATCCCCGCTCTGGCGGGGACACGATGAAAGCCCTCCAAGAGGGGCTTTCAGAGCTCTTACCACTCCAAAACTTAAAAGGCTTTCAGTGATTTGAAAGGCAGACTCAAGAATACTGCATCCCCTATGGCTTTCGGAAGGTAAATTCCCCCAAGAGCACCCCCGATATCTGATGGGAACAGGGTTACATTTATATTTCTTTCCCCCGACTCTTATCGGGGATGCTCATGGAGATAAAAGAAAGACTTGAGAAAATGCTTCGCGTGGAGATTATAGAGATTGAATACGGGGAGGATAAAATAACCGTTTATGTTCCCAGAGATCAGGTCAAGATAGCGGTTGGGAGCGGAGGAACGGCGGTCAAAGCCGCAGAGCTGGTTCTCGGCAGGAGGATTGAGGTGAAGGGTAGATGAACCCCCTGAGCCGGCAGCAGGAGCTTGAGGATCTGCTCGTGTCCTTTGTGGTTCTGGTATTTATATTCTCAAATTTTGAAGCCCGCCTCATACCCTACGTGATCCCGGTCGTGCTCACCGCCTTCGTCTTCCACGAACTTGCCCACCGGCAGGTGGCGAGGAAATATGGCTATGTCGCATTCTACAGAAGATGGGATATGGGTATAGCCCTCGCCTTAGGGATCGGCATACTGACAAAGCTCACCACGGGGCAGTCGTGGGTCTTCGCTGCTCTCGGGGCGGTTTATATCTACGCTCCATACCAGTTCTGGGATGACAGGGAGGCTTACGGCAGAATAAGCCTCTCCGGCCCGCTTACAAATATAGCCGTTGGAACAGCGGCCGGGCTCATTGCGAGGTACTATCTGACGCCATACACGATGCCGTGGGCGGTGCTGAGGTTCACCGCAAGCATAAACCTCTGGCTGGCATTTTTCAACCTCCTGCCGGTTCCGCCGCTTGATGGCTACAAAGTCCTCAGATGGAACAGCGGCTACTGGGCGGTGGCAATAGGGGCGGCGTATCTCCTCAGGAGCGTGCTTTAACGTTAAACACCCCCGGTGATATACAACGGGAAAAGTTAAATAGGCCTGGGGAAACTTTTACCCGGTGATGGTGATGGAGTACAAGATGCCTATTGGAGCCAGAATCAATCTTGAGACGGGTGTCATTCCGGGTGCAAAGAAGCTCGTAAGGCGTTTGAGCGACCTGAAGGGGTACTTCATCGACGGGGAGGCATACAATGAACTCCTCCGGGAAGACCCCGTTGTCTATGAGGTCTATGCAATTGAACAGGAAGAGAATGAGGGAGATTTGAACTTTGCCACCACAGTTCTCCACCCCGGGAAGGTTGGGAAGGAGTTCTTCTTCACAAAGGGCCACTACCACTCGAAGGCTGACAGGGCAGAGATATACTATGCCATAAAGGGCAGGGGAGGGATGCTCCTCCAGACACCGGAAGGCAGGGCGGAATGGGTTCCCATGGAGCCGGGAACGGTTGTGTATGTGCCGCCGTACTGGGCCCACAGGACGGTCAACACGGGCAGCGAGCCCTTCATATTCCTCGCAGTGTATCCTGCTGATGCCGGCCACGACTACGGCAGCATAAAGGACAGGGGCTTCTCAAAGCTCGTCATCGAGGAAGGAGGAGAAGTGAGGGTTGTGGATAATCCGCGGTGGAAGGCCTGAGCAGGACTGTTTCCTATTTTTTGTTCATTCCTGTATTTCTGGCTGGATGCGTTCTCTGTATACTCACGGTATACCACAACTTTTATTAGCCCTCCACCATACAACACTCCCGGTGATACTGATGTGGGATGGGCTGTATTCCAGAGCTTTGGAGAGAGCAAAGGGAGCACTCCCGGGTATGGGAAGGATTCTGCTGGCATACAACACCAACATTGATGCTGTGAAGTATCTGGATCCTCACGATCTGGAGGGGAGAATTGAAAGAGCAGGAAGGGATGAGGTTCTCAGGTACAGCGAAGAACTGCCTGATAGAATAAGGGAGATTCCACACCTCCTTGGAGGAATACTGTGGAGCATTAAAAGGGGGAAGGCGGCAGAGCTCTTTGTTGAGAATATGCACGTAAGGCAGTACATGAGGGAGTGGGGCTGGAATGAGCTCAGGATGGGGGGACAGGTCGGAATAATGGCGAATCTCCTTGGAGGGGTTTACGGCATCCCGGTCATAGCCCACGTCCCCCAGATTTCAGAGCTGCAGGCCAATCTGTTCAAGGACGGCCCGATTTATGTTCCAAAGGTTGAAAAGGGCATTCTCAAATTCGTCCATCCAAAGAAGTTCAGCGGGGATGAGGAGAGCCTTACACATTACATCTACGAATTCCCGAGGGGGTTTGAGGTTCTTGGAATCAGGGCCCCGAGGGAGAACAGGTTCATAGGTTCGGCCGATGACTACAATCCAAACCTGTACATAAGGCCCGAGTTCAGGGAGAACTTCGAGGAAATAGCTGAAATGGTGCAGCTGGCCATAATAAGCGGACTGCAGGCCCTGACAAAGGAAAATTACGCCGGGCCTTTTGAGGAAATTGAAAGACATCTGGAGATTCTGAATGAAAGGGGAATACCGGTCCATCTTGAATTTGCATTTACACCGGATGAGACCGTCAGGAGGAAGCTCGTTGATATCCTCGGTAAATTCACGAGCGTCGGTCTGAACGAGGTTGAACTCGCCTCCGTGATGGAGGTGCTTGGGGAAAAAGAGCTCGCGGAACTTTTGCTCGCCCACGACCCGGTTGACCCCCTGGCGGTTGTTGGGGCCATGAAGAAGCTCGCCGAGGTCACGGGGGTCAGGAGGATACACTTCCACACCTACGGCTATTACATCGCCCTCACATCATACACCGGAGAGCACATCAGAGATTCACTCCTGTTTGCCGCTCTTGCCGCAGCTGCCAAGGCAAAGCTCGGGGACGTGAGGAATCTGGAGGATGTCGGCAGGGCCCTTGATGTTCCGGTGAATGAAAAAGCGGTGGATGTTGAGGGCAGGCTGAAGGAGGAATTCGGCCTTAAGGAGGGAATCGCCAGAGTTGAGGAAGGACAGCTGAGCTTCGTTCCAACGAAGATAGTTGCGAGGCCAAAGAGCACCGTGGGAATCGGCGACACAATTTCGAGCTCTGCCTTCGTGTGCGAGTTTGCCCTGAGGGGATAACCCCGGGCAAATTTTATATACCTTTAGTTACTAACCTCCTTCGGGTCTTTATTGATTTTAGGGGCCTGTATGTGCTTTAATCAGTTTTAGCGATTGGAGGTGATTTTATGCTTTTGGAAGCTCCCGTTTACAAGGAGCTGTTTGGAGCAATTGAGATTTACGAGGTCCAGAAGGTTATAAAGCTGGACACACAGACGAAGGATGTTGGGAGCTTTACGGTCAAAAACGTCCCGAGGGAGGATATCTACCGCATTCTGGAGGATATAGCCATAGTTGTCCCGATGAAGAACGAGAAGCTTCAGCTCGTCGATGGAGTGCTCAAGGCAATACCGCATCAGTGCCCTATTATCATTGTCTCGAACAGCAAACGTGAAGGGCCCAACCTGTTCAAACAGGAGGTCGACCTCGTGAAGCACTTCTACAACCTGACCCACTCAAAGATAGTTATGATACATCAGAAGGATGCGGGCATAGCAAGGGCATTCAGGGAGGTCGGCTACACGGATATCTTTGATGAGAAAGGGAATGTGAGGGGGGGCAAAGGTGAGGGAATGCTCATAGGAATCCTCCTGGCCAAGGCCCTCGGAGTGAAGTATGTGGGCTTTGTTGATGCCGACAACTACATCCCCGGTGCCGTCAATGAGTACGTTAAGGACTATGCCGCGGGCTTCCTGATGAGCGAGAGCGATTACTCGATGGTGAGGCTGAGCTGGAGGCACAAGCCCAAGGTTAGCAAGAGGGGGCTCTACTTCAGGAAGTGGGGGAGGGTTAGCGAGATTACAAACAGGTACATGAACGCCCTCTTCGGGGCCGGAACGAATTTTGAGACGAACATCATAGTCACCGGAAACGCGGGGGAGCATGCCATGACGCTTAAACTCGCCGAGATACTGCCCTTCTCAACGGGATACTCAATAGAGCCCTTCGAGCTGGTCTACCTCTTCGAGCGCTTTGGGAAGTGGGAGGGAATTGAGGAGTACGCGGAGGTCTATGATCAGGGGATAGAGATATTCCAGATAGAAACCCTAAACCCGCACTTCCATGAGGAGAAGGGACAGGAGCATGTGGCAGACATGATTCTGAGCTCACTGGGCGTTATATACCACTCAAAGCTGGCCACGGCCGGCCTGAAGAAGCGCATCCTTGAAGACCTCAGGCTGCACGGTCTGCTTGGTGAGAAGGAGGAGCCACCTAAACCCAGGGTGATGACCCCCATCAGGGAGATAGACGCGGATAGGTGGATCCGCATCCTTGAGGACAGTGCTGAGACGCTCTTCAAATTCGAAGTGTGAGGGGATGCCATGAGGGTTATCTTCCTTGATCTGGACAGGACGCTCATAGGGGAGGACTATTCGCCCGAACCCGCAGGCCACATAGTTGACTGGCTGAAGAATAAAGGCTTCGAGATAGTCTTCAATTCGTCAAAAACCCGGGCGGAGCAGGAGTACTACAGAAAAGCCCTCGGAATTGAGGCTCCTTTCATAGTTGAAAACGGAAGCGCCGTTTATATTCCTGAGGGATATTTCGATTTTGAGGTTCCCGGCCTCAGGAGGGATTCCCACATTGTCATTGAGCTTGGGGAGAAATACGGGGTGATAAAGAGTGCCCTTGATGCAGTATCCGGCGAGTTCGGGCTGAAATACTACGGAAACTCGACCCTTGAGGAGGTCGTGGGCTTTACTGGACTGCCAAAAAGGCTTGCCGTGCTCGCAATGAAGAGGGAATACTCGGAGACTGTCTTCCTGTGGAAAAAGGAGGGTTTTGCGGAAAGGCTGAAAAACCTGAAGGTGTCCCGCGGAAGCCGCTTTTTCAGCGTGCACGGAGACACTGACAAGGGAAAGGCCGCACGTGTCTTGCTCTCCCTCTACAGAAGGCTCGGGAATGTTGAGAGCTACGCCGTTGGAGACGCCCCCAACGACATCCCTCTCCTGAATGCAGTTGACCACCCGTATATCGTGGGCACGCTCACCCATCCGGGGGATAAAAATATTAAAAATATAAGGTCAATCGAGGAACTAAAGGAGGTGATATTATGAAAACGCTGATACTGGCCGGAGGAAAGGGTACCCGTCTGTGGCCGCTCAGCAGAGAGCTCATGCCGAAGCAGTTCATAAAGATCTTCGATGACACCTCCCTATTTCAGAAAACCGTGAGGAGGGCCCTGCTTTTCTCAAAGCCAAAGGAAATATTCGTGGTAACCAACAGGGAGTACAGATTCAGGGTTCTTGATGAGCTCAGGGACATGGGCGTTGAGCTCCCTGAGGACAACATCCTGCTCGAACCTGTCGGGAAGAACACACTGCCGGCAATTTACTGGGGCCTGAAAACAGTGCATGAAAACTTCGGAAAATCAAAGGTCGCTGTTCTGCCTTCGGATCATCTTATTGATGCAAATGAGAGGTATGTTGAAGCATTTAAGACAGCCGAGAAGCTCGCTGAGGATTATTTTGTAACTTTCGGTATAAAGCCCACAAAGCCCCATACAGGCTACGGTTACATAAGACCCGGAGAAAAGCTGGAAGGCGGATATAAAGTCGCGGAGTTCAAGGAAAAGCCTGATTTCGAGACCGCAAAGCGCTATGTGGAGGAGGGCTACTACTGGAACAGCGGAATGTTCATGTTCGACACGGAGCTCTTCATCGAGGATGTGAGAAACCTTGCCCCGGAGGTGTACAGCGCATTTGAGGAAGCAGGGAGCATTGAGGAGGCCTATGAGATTGTCCCGGATATAAGCGTTGACTATGGCATCATGGAGAAAACCGCGAGGGCCGCCGTTGTCCCGCTCAACGTCTACTGGAACGACCTCGGGAGCTTTGATGCAATATACGATGCCTTTGAAAAGGATGAAGGCGGAAACGCAGTTAAGGTCAGGGGGCTTAAGGCGGGATATGTTGGCATAGACTCAAAAAGCAACCTCATAATGACGGAGCGCCTGACCGCAACGGTCGGGGTGAGTGATCTGGTAATAATCGACACAGGGGATGCCCTGCTCGTTGCCCACAGGGGGGAGACCCAGAAGGTTAAAGAGGTCTACAGGAGGCTCAAGGAGAGGGGCGATGAGAGGGTCATTGTGCACAGAACGGCCTACAGACCGTGGGGAAGCTACACCGTCCTTGAAGAGGGGGATCGCTACAAGATAAAGCGCCTGACAGTTCTGCCAGGCAAAAAGCTCTCGCTTCAGATGCACTACCACAGGAGCGAGCACTGGGTTGTTGTCAGGGGGACGGCAAAGGTTATCCTAGAAGACAGGGAAATCCTTCTGAGGCCCGGAGAGAGCACCTTTATCCCGGCAGGCGTCAGACACCGGCTTGAAAATCCGGGCAGGGTCGTCCTTGAGGTTATAGAAACCCAGATAGGGGAGTATCTCGGTGAGGACGACATAGTTCGCTTTGATGACGAGTTTGGGAGGGTCTAAGATGGGAAAGCTGTTCGGAACATTCGGCGTCAGGGGAATTGCAAACGAAAAGATAACTCCGGAATTTGCCCTTAAAATCGGCATGGCCTTTGGAACCCTTCTGAAGAGGGAGGGAAGGAAAAGGCCTCTTGTCGTTGTGGGCAGGGATCCAAGGGTGAGCGGAGAAATGCTGGAGGGAGCCCTGATCAGCGGCCTCCTGAGCATGGGCGTTGATGTCATAGATGTGGGCATAGCACCAACACCGGCCATCCAGTTTGCCTGCAGGCACTTTGGCACAGATGGAGGCGCTGTGATAACTGCCTCGCACAACCCTCCGGAGTACAACGGCATAAAGCTCCTTGAGCCCAACGGCCTGGGGCTGAAGAAGGAGAGGGAGGCGGTTGTGGAGGAGCTCTTCTTCAACGAGGACTTTGATCCGGCCCAATGGTATGAGATTGGTGAGGTCAGGAAGGAGGATATAATCAGGCCGTATCTCGATGCCATCAGGAGCAGGGTTGATGTTGAAGCCATTAAAAAGAGGCGGCCCTTTGTCGTCGTTGATACATCAAACGGTGCGGGCAGCCTGACCCTTCCATATCTGCTGAGGGAGCTGGGCTGTAAGGTAGTCAGCATAAACGCCCATCCTGACGGGCACTTCCCTGCAAGAAATCCGGAGCCCAACGAGGAGAACCTCAGGGGCTTCATGAAAATCGTTAAGGCCCTCGGGGCGGACTTCGGGGTTGCACAGGACGGTGATGCCGACAGGGCGGTTTTCATAGATGAGAACGGGAACTTCATTCAGGGCGATAAGACATTTGCCCTCGTCGTAAAGGCGGTGCTTCAGGAAAACGGCGGGGGGCTTGTTGTCACGACAATAGCAACCTCCCACATAATTGACGAGCTCGCGAGGCAATACAACGGAAAGGTCATGAAGACGAAGGTGGGTGACCTGATAGTTTCAAGGGCGCTCATTGAGCACAACGGTCTCGTGGGCGGCGAGGAAAACGGCGGCGTTATCTTTCCGGACTTCGTTCTCGGCCGGGATGGGGCAATGACCACGGCAAAGATAGTCGAGATATTCTCAAAGAGCGGGAAGAAGTTCAGCGAGCTTATCGCGGAGCTGCCGAGGTTCTATCAGGTGAAGACAAAGCGGCGTATAGAGGGAGACAGGCATGCCGCTGTTGAAAGGGTCGCAAAAATTGCCGGGCAGAGGGGGTTAAGGCTTGACACCACAGACGGTACAAAAATCCTCCTTGAGGATGGCTGGGTGCTCGTGAGGGCGAGCGGAACCGAGCCGATAATAAGGATTTTTGCGGAGGCAAGAAGTGAGGAGAGGGCTAAGGAACACCTCAACCTTGGTCTTGAGCTTCTGGAGGAGGCCCTGAAGGCCTAATCCTCCGCATCCTGAGGGAGCTCCCCCCATCCACATTTTTCCATATGCCTCGTGAGCAGGGCTGCGGCCTCCTCAAGGGTCAGCGGAACCTCCTCTATCCCGACGGAACGGAGGAGCCTTACAATCTCCGGAATTTCAAGGTTTGCCTCCTCAAGGATATCCTCGCGGGAGAAAAGTTCCCTTGGCCTTCCGCTGAATATCATCTCCCTGTTTATGACGTAGCATCTGTCAGCAAGCCGTATGGCCCTCAGGTCATGGGTCGCCATTATTACCGTCTTTCCCCCGTCCCTGAGCTCCCTTATGAGGCCTAGGATGTAGTTGCGGTTCTTAAGATCAAGGTCCCGGGTTGGCTCATCCAAGAGAACAACCTGGGGGTCTAAAGCCAGCACAGCGGCTATGGATGCCTTCTTCTTTTCGCCCCCGCTCAGGTTGTAGGGATGCCTGTCCCTGAGGTGGTATATGCCGAGCTTCCTCATTATCTCCTCCGTTACGGTCAGTGCTCTCTCCTTCTCATAGAGATGCAGGGGGCCGAATGCAACATCCTCCATGACGGTGGGGCTGAAGAGCATGATGTCCGGATTCTGGAAGAGGAAGCCAACCCTGCTCCTGAACCACTCCATCTCTTTCTCATCCGTGAGGACATCCTCCGTGACTGGCTTCCCCATAAATCGCACCTCTCCCTTCTGGGGAAATATCAGTCCGTCCAGTATTTTAAGCAGGGTTGTCTTTCCCGCCCCGTTGGGCCCCACCACCGCCACGAGCTCCCCCCGATAGATGTCCATGCTGATGTCTTCCAGCGCCACTTTTCCTGTTGGATACGTGTATGAAATCTCTCTGACCTCATAGATTTTCCGGCTCATATAAACCACCTGTCACCGATAAACACCACCGCCATGAGAAGTATCGCAGAAGTGAGGAAGAGGGCATCGCTTTTCCTGAATTCAAACTCATTCAGGCTTCTTGCCGAGTGGAGATAGCCCCGGGAGAGCATGGCGTAGTAGAGATCCTCCCCCATCATCTGCGTCTTTATGAACAGGGCCCCCATGTTCTTCCCGGCCTCCTTCCAGCTTTCGACCATACCGAGCTTCCTGCACAGTCTTGACCTTCTGGAGTACATCGAGTCAAGCAGGATGCTGAGCAGGAGGAATATGTACCTGTAGGTCAGGGTGGTTATTGTTATCACAATTCCCGGAACCCTGAAATCCGAGAGGGCTTTCATCACATCGCTCCATTTTGTCGTTATCGTCAGGAGGATTGCATATGACACTGCCGCTGCTACCCTGAGGGTGAATATCGCCGCCGCATGAAGGCCCTCTGCCGTCACCGCAATGTACGGGGAATTCCAGAGGACGATGATGGGTCTGCCGGGGGTTATAACGTTGAAGATGACCGGGAGTGCTATGATACCGGTGAATATCGGCACAAAAACCCACACCCGTTTTATAAAATACCTGAGGGGAATCCCGGAGAGAGCCGCCATAACCAGCGGGAGGAAGTAGAGAAAGAGAATGACCGCTATATGTCTCGCACCGACCACAACGGAGATTGAAATCAAAAGCGCTATCAGCTTGGCCCTTGGATCAACCGATTGAAGGAAGCCCTCCCTGCCCGCATATCTCTCCGAAAATACCGCCTCCCTTATGAACGAAGCAACTTCCTCAACGGTCTTATCTATCAGCTTGCTCATTTTCATCCCCCGGGCGTGGAAAAGGATAAAAATCAGAAAATCAGGAAGACGACCCCACGAGCTTTACCAGGGCGTAGTATGCCCCGAGGACGAGGGCAACCCCCACGACCGCCGAGATTATATATCCGATTGATGCATGAAGCTTGTCCTCCCATCCCGGAACGTTGTAGTCGGGCAGAAGTGCATGCGTCCATGCATTGGAGAGCTTTTCCATCCCCGTGAGCTTCTCATGAACCTGACCGGCCAGGTCACCGGGATCCCATTCCCCCCATGCGTCCCCGTAATTCCAAACGAGCAGTATGCCTATTGGAGAGAGTATTATCATCACCCCGATTATGACGAGGAAAGTTTTTGTAAGCCTGTCCATCCAATCACCCCCTCAGAGCCTCGGCTTCTCCCAGACTGAAGAGCTCGGGTTGAGATTTCTTGACGTACCACAGAACCGTTGCGGTTACAACCGCCGCCGCCGGCCCGGCTGTTACGAGGTGCGCAAATGCCATTGCGGGGACAGAGACCCAGAAGGTGTACGGGCAGTATCCCGGCTGGATGTAGGGCTGAAGCCCGAACTCAAAGCCAGCAACTATTGCTGCGGTCACAAGCGCCACGTATGCTCCTATCCCTGCAGCCGCGACATCGCTGAGCTTCTTCCTCAGGAGCCTGTAGGTATAGTAGCCCACGAAGGGAAGAACCACCGCCATGTTAAATGCGTTGGCAGCATAGGTTGTGATTCCCCCATCCCCGAAAAAGAGTGCCTGTATCAGCAGCACTATGGATATTGAAACCGTTGCTGCCCACGGTCCTATGAGTATCGCTATTATCGTTCCCCCCACGATGTGGGCCGTTGTTCCATCAGGAACCGGCAGGTTGTACATCATGACCAGGAACGAGAATGCTGTCAGAACTCCAAGGAGAGGTACCTGCCTCGGATGGAGGTTCTTGAGCCATTTGATTCCCCTGTACCAGAAGGGTATCATAACTATGTAAAAAAAGACACATGTGTAAGGTCCCAGGTATCCATCCGGTATGTGCAATTCCATCCCTCCACTGGTATTATCAAATTCAGAAATCGTGGCACGGTATAAAAAGCTTTTCGGAACTTAAGTAGCACAACTAAAGGTGAAAAAGGAGGCTCAGAGGTAACCCCTGTCCTCTTCTTCCTGGGCAGGGGGCATCTGCTGCTCCAGCATTGCCCGCTGCATCTCCTGAACTTTCTTCAGGATTTCCTCGGTTTCCTTTGCCCTCTCATCGAGGGCGCTCATGTCGAGCTCCAGATTAAGCATCCGGGCAACGACGCTCAGAACTGCCTTTGCGGCCTTCGCATCCACTATGTAGCCGAGGCTTTCACCGAGAAGGCATATTCCCCTCATTCCCCTGAGCTTGCCGAGGCCAAGGAGCAACCCGGCGGCGCCGACTATGGCACCTCCTTCATCCTCCCTGAACACCACCGGCAGTCCCCTGAGCTCTTCGACCATGTCCTCATGGGTGACGGATGCCAGGACCCTGGGCTCCCCCTCTATCTCCGGCACCTGATAGCCGCCCATTGTAATTATTTCCTTTGCACCGAACTCCTGCACGAAGTCGAGCATCTTCCCAACGACCTCGTAGTGTCCGGGACTGTCGGTTGGGGGCACCTGCATGTCGCCCGTGATGATAATCAAATCCCTGTGCCCCCTGTCCGGGCTTTTCCAGTAGTAGAACTCATTCTTCATGAGCTCAACCACGGCATTTTTCTTTATAACGACCTGATGCATGAAGTGCGGTGAATATAAGTCTGCAAACTTTCTGGCACCCAGTTCCTGGATCAGGTGTTCTGCGGCGAGTTTTCCAACCAGCCCTATACCCGGAAGACCCTCTATAAATATGGGGTCCCTGAGTTCCGGTCTTTCATAAACAAATATCACGCTTTCCTTCATCTTCAATTCCTCCCGATTCCAAGGAGCTCCCTCTTCAGCTTCCTCCTGTAGGCTCCGTAGGGATCCTCGGGGGAAAACCTGGGGGGATGAGCCACCTTTGTTTCGGCCCCGCATACCGGACATGTTTCCATAAGGGTGTATCTGCCGCATTCGGGACACTTCTTTATGCGGAACCTCATTTCTCTCTCCTCTTGATCTTTTTAATCCTCTTCTCCTTTCTGATCAGCGTTGCTTCTCCTCCCGCTTCCTTTATGACCCTGAGGATCTCCTCGGCGATGCTTTCAAGAACCTCTTCGGCCTTGTAGTAATCGGGAGCCGTTATGTCAATCCTGTACCTGGGGGCTCCCTGGTATGTGAATTTAACCTCCACCTCGTTTTCCTTGTTTGCCCTGTCCCTTGCCCTGATTAAGGCCTCCTTGATGATTTCAACCCCGTTTGATTTTGGAACCGTGATTTCAAACTCAGCATCTATCGTGACGGTTGGAACCTCAACATAGCTCAGCACTATCTCACCGAGCGGGGCGAGCCATTCCTCGGGAATCAGGCCTTTAAGGACTTCGATGCCGTTCTGGGCAGCGTCTTCAAACGCCGCATAAACTTCGCCGTATTCCTCCTCAAGGGGGACCCATACCTCACGCCAGGCAGTTTCAAAGTTCTTCCCGATCTTCTCTGCGGCCATTTTCAGCAGATTTTCAGCCTTCTGGGCTCTCTTGAACTCCTGAAGTTTGGCCTTTCTCTGCTGCTGGTTGACCCTTTTAAGGCTCAGGTCTATGTGTCCCCTGCTCGGGTCGACGCGGATTACCTTGGCCACGATTTTCTGCCCTTCCTTGATGTAGTCCCTTATGTTCTTGACCCACGTTGAGGCCACCTCGCTGATGTGCATGAAGCCCTCCTTTCCGGGGTACTCGTCCAGCGTGAGAAAAGCACCGTAAGGATGAATGTTCTTGACCGTTGCAACCACAAACTCTCCCTCTTCGGGATATTCCCTCGCTTTCCTTGGCATTTTAACCACCTCAAAATTTTCTTGTCCTCTTTTATTTGGAGGGGGAGGTTTTTAAAGTTTAGGAGAAAGGGGAGTGTCTAAAGTTAAAGTTGGGGTCGTTTTGTTTGATGCTTTACCGAACACTCTCATGGAAAAACCACCTGAAGGGCAACCGCATAACTTAACCATCACTAATTTCAGACACGCCCGGATAAAAGGAAAAGGTTCATTCAAGAACCTCTAAAATCTTGGCCTTGATGACGCCCTTACCGCCCGTGGGCTCCACGAGCGTGGCGCCACAGACGAGACATCTGACCTTTGTGGCCGGATTACTGAAGACTATCTGCTCGTTGCCGCAGTCAATGCATTTGACCCTGAGGAACCTTGACCTCGGCATTGGAATGAGGTTCTTTGGAAGTGCCATCAGCTCACCTCCACGAGCTCGAACTTCTTAACCCTGAAGCCCTTTCCTCTTGTGTGTGCTTTACCGCAGACCGTGCAGCGGAAGCGGAGGTCGAGCTTCTTGACCGGCTTTTCCCTGCCGGCCGGATTGGGCCTCGGGAAACCCCTGTAACCCTTCATGATCCTCCTGAATCTTCTCTGACCCTGGCTGAGCTCGCTCCTCGGCCTCTTCTTTACCTTTTCGACCTTGTGGATAGTGTGCTTTCTGCAGTAGGGGCAGTATGTTCTTATCTGCTTTGGATACTTCATTCTCTCACCTCCAGAGAGCGGCCCAGTGGGCTCCTGCGGACACCCCTGAGCCATGAACCATGATAGTTCGGATAGGCCTTCAACTTTGACTTTAAAACGTTTTTGGCCTTAGGGGAAAAGCTGGAGAATGAGGGGGATTATGAAGGGAATCGCCGCGGTGAGAATGAACCCATGCACAAAAGCCACCACCGCTGTTTCACTGTCCCCGAACTTTCTTATTATGGGTAGCGTTGTGTCCATCGTCGTCGCCCCTCCAATTGAAACGAGCGGCTCTCTCTGCATCTTTCCCGAGGCGAGCGGATAGAGTATCACCGTCATGATTTCCCTTGTCAGGTTGGCCAGAAATCCAAGGGCTCCATAGACAGCAGAGTACTGGGCAATTAGCGGGCCTGTAAGACTGTACCACCCGCAGCCAGCGGCAATCGCCAGCCCCCATCTGAGGGATATCCCGAGAATTAGGGATGCAAGCACACCGCCGAGCAGGGAGCCGAGCATTGTGGATAGGGGCAGTAAAAGAACAAATCTGCCGACTCTCTTTATCCCCTCCATGCTGCTCATCCCGAGGTCTATTCCGATGAAGAATATAAGGGTGTACAGCATTAGTTCATAGAGGTTGCCAAAATCGGGAGAAAAAGCTTTACCCGTTATCAGACCCGCTGTAAGGGCCCCAAGGACAAGGTAAAGGAACCTCATCCCACCAGCCTCCGCAGTATCAGTGCAAAGCCAAGGCTTCCTGCTATGGTTAGCAACGCAAAGATTACCGATGCTCCGAAAAGCCACGATGCACTTATCTCAACCTTTCCCGCCTCGACTCCCATGAAGAATATCAGTGCCAGCAGGGAGACGCTTATAAGGATATCAAGCGGCCTTTTGACCCTCGGAGAATGATTTCTTCCCGCATATCCCATCAGCAGGCCGATTATAAGTGGGATGAAGATGTTCATAATTTAAAATTAAAACGTGAAGATAATAAACTTAACGCTTTGCGGTGGGCTCATCCGTATATGGCCTCCCTTGTGGCCGGGTCGAAGAGGTATATTTTTCCCTCCTCAGGCCTCCAGTAAATCTCCCCTCCCGTGGTTTTTATGTCCTCGGGCAGGCGTATGACTATCTCCAGCTCTCCATACCCTATGTGGCCGAAGTTCTCGACTCCGAGCTTTTCCACCCCAAGCAGCTCCCCTTTTATGAAGCCCTCCGCAGGATGGGGGCTTATTCTTACATGCTGGGGCCTGAAGCCGAGTATTGCCTCCCCACGCGGAACGTCCCCCGGCAGCTCAAGGGAAAAATGCCCCGCTTCGAATACTGCCCTTCCTTCCCTCTCGACTATCTCCCCTTCAACAAGGTTCATGGGGGGACTGCCAACAAACGTCGCCACGAATGTGTTTCTGGGCCTGTAGAATATGTCATCCGGACTTCCGACCTGCTGGAGGATGCCCTTGTTCATAACCGCAATCCTGTCGGCCATCGTCATTGCCTCAACCTGATCATGCGTCACATAGACGGTCGTGATCCCCAGCTCATAGCTCAGGAGCCTCTTGAGCTCAAAACGCATCTGCGTCCTTATTTTGGCGTCGAGGTTGCTCAGGGGTTCGTCGAGAAGGAAGACCCTGGGCTCCCTGACGAGTGCCCTTGCGAGTGCAACCCTCTGCTGCTGGCCGCCGCTCAGCTCACTCGGTTTTCTGTTCAGGAGGCTGTCAATTCCGAGGAACTCCGCAACCTCCCTAACCTTCTTTATGCGCTCCTCCTTGGGGACTCCCGACATCCTCAGGGGAAACTCGATGTTCCCGAAGACGGTCATGTGGGGATAGAGGGCATAGCTCTGGAACACCATGGCAACGTTTCTCTTTGTGGGGTCGACGTCATTGACGAGCCTGTCTCCGATCCATATCTCGCCCTCCGTGGGGGTTTCCAGCCCTGCTATCATTCTCAGGGTCGTGGACTTTCCGCATCCGGACGGTCCCAGCAGAACCATGAATTCCCCGTCCTTAATCTCCAGAGTAAGGTTTTTGACGGCAGTAACTTCTCCAAATTTTTTGGTGACGTTTTTAAGCAAAATCCTCGCCATCAGCCTTTCCCTCCCGTAATCACAATACCCCTGATGAGGTACTTATTCAGAATCAGGAACAGTATTATCGTGGGCGCCGAAGCCACAAGCGAACCCGCAATTATGGGTGTGTATTCCGTCCACATGGCCCTCTGGAAGGCAAAGCTCAGGCCCACGGGCAGCGTGAAGTTCTCGGGGGAACGGAGGAATATCAGCGGGCCTATGAACGCATTCCACGAGCCCAGGAACTGATATACCGCCACAGCTCCGAGGGCAGGTTTGGCCAGGGGAAGGGCGATGTGGAAGAAGGCCTTTATCGGCCCGCAGCCGTCAAGTCTGGCCGCTTCGAAGATTTCGTCGGACAGCGACATAAAGTACTGCTTCATCAGGAAGATGCTTGAGACGTTGACCAGACCGAGCAGGGCCAGTCCGAATATGTTGTCTATCAGGCCCAGCTTGTATATTATGACGTAGTTCGGCACCAGAGTCACGAACATCGGTATCATCAGCAGGGACAGCAGGGCGGAGAATATTGCATCCCTGCCCGGGAACTCCAGCCTTGCAAATGCATATCCAGCCATGCTGGAGAACACTATGTTTCCGGCGATTATGAGGCCCGCATAAAGTGCGGTGTTCCTTACCCACCTGGGGAAAAGCTCAAGCCTGAAGAGCTTCTGGTAGTTCTCCAGCGTGAAGGGATGGGGTATCCACTGAGGGGGATAGTAGGACGCCTGAGCCCATGTCATGAAAGAGGCCACAAGAGAGCGTATGAAGGGCATTAAATAGGCGAGAGCAAATGTAATAAGGACTGCGTATGTTACCACCTTCCATATCCTCTTGATGAGTCTCTCCCTTTCTTTCGGCGTCATTTCATGGCCCTCCCGTATTTTTTCTGGAAGAGATAGGTTGTGGTGAATATTATGGCAAAGAGGAACCAGCTCTTTGCCGCTGCCACGCCCGGCCTGATTCTGGTGAAAGCCTCGTTATAGATATCCAGCGCAACCGTGTATCCTGCTCCTGCCGGACCTCCATTTGCTCCCGCCATTATCCATGCCAGGTCGAACATCTGAAGTGCCCCTATGAGTCCCATCACAACGACGTATGTTATCATCGGCCTCAGCATGGGGATGGTTATGAAGAAGAACCTCCGTATCGGGCCGGCACCATCCAGCATTGCCGCTTCATACATATCCTTCGGAATCGCCTGCATCGCCGCCAAAAACGACACCATGAAGTGCCCGCTTGTTCCCCATATGGCCACCAGAGCAATCGCCAGCAGGAGATAATGCGGGCTGTTTATCCAGTCAACGGGCTTGAATCCGGGAATTATGTGGACGAGGATGTAGTTTATGAAGCCCGTTTTCATGAACAGCCAGATGAAAATCAACCCGACTATCACGGAGCTCGTTGTGGCGGGGAGGAAATATGACACCTTAAAAAACTGCTGCCCCTTAATCTTCTGATTGGCAAAAGCCGCCAGAGTAACGGCGAGGAAGGTTTGAATGGGAACCACAAGTGCGGTATAGATTAAAATGTTCTTAAGGCCCGTGTAGAACGGGGCCAGTATGTAGGGGTATCCGTGGAAACCCCTGCTCAGATCCCGGATGACTATCATATAATTGTGCAGGCCAACAAACTGCATTTTTCCGATATAATCCCACTTGAAGAAGCTCAGGTAGAAGGCAAACACCATGGCAAAGTATCCAAAAACCAGATTCAATATGACTGCGAAGGATATAAGAAACAGACCCGCCATAATATCCTTATTCCGGGATTTCTCGTAAAAAGAAGAAAATGAAAACATGGAATCACCCCTCAGCTGCTGAATTCTTCCTGCACAAGCTGCTTCATAACCTCGATGGCCTTCTCGGGCGTGATCTCTCCCCTCATTGCTGATGCCATTGTATCGCTGAATTTGCCCTCAAGCTCTCCGCTCTTCGGACCCCAGATGAAGACTATGAGGTCCTTGTACTTGGGGATGAAGGAGAGGGTCTTCTTGTGCTGTGGCCACATGTCTGGATCGTTTTCAAATCCCTTTATGCTCGGCAGCGTCTGGCCCGCTTTGACCACGAGGTCTTTCTGTCCCTCCGGCCCTGTGACGAACTTGACGAACTCCCATGCCTGCTGGGGGTTCTTGGTCTTTGCGTTTATGCCCAGTATAACCGTGTATGCCATCGTAACCCTACCGTCCTTCCCGGCCGGCAGAGGCGCCATGTCCCAGTCAGTGCCGTATTTGAAGTCCGGGAACTGGTCGGCGAGGAAGGGAATCATCCAGTTTCCGCTTATGACCATGGCAACCTTCTGCTGGCCGAATGCATCTCCGAGCCATCCAGCACCAACATCGCTCGGCTGAACAACGTAGGGTTTCTTGCCCTCCTTCTGCATCTGCACGTTGCCGATTCTGTAGAGGTTGATGTACCATGTGAGGGTCTCCTTAACCACGGGGTTGTCGAACCATGATGCGTCGCTTGCCTTCTCGAACCATGGCTTGGGCGCCCCATTGCTCACGGCAACGGGCACATACCTGTTGAAACCGCCGAGATATATCGCCAGGCCCGGAACACCCGTCTTTTCGGTTATAATCTTGGCATCCTGCTCAAGCTCCTCCCATGTCTCAGGGGGCTTTGTGATGCCAGCCTGCTCAAAGAGCTTCTTGTTGTAGAAGAGCACGAGCATGCTCCAGTCCTTTGGAATACCGTAGAGCTTTCCATTCTTCTCAAACGGCTTAAGGAGGAACTGATAGAACTGATCAGTGAAGCTCTTGTCTGCCAGGTCTGAAACCGGATAAAGGGCGCCTTTGTCAATGAAGATTGGAGACCACGAGCTGTCCACATAGAAAACATCGGGGGCAACTCCTGCTCCAAAGGAGGCGAGTATGTTCTCATGGAACATCTGGGTTATTACCTCGTATTTGACCTCGATATTGGGATACTTCTTTTCGAATTCGGAAATAATCTTCTGGTAGTTCTTCATCTCAGTTTCTCCGGCGCTCCATCCAGCGAATCTTATGAAAACCTTCTTTTCAATCTGAGTCTGTGTTGTGGTCTTGGTGGTAACCTCGGTCTGCGTTGTAACCGTCGGAGCCGAAGAGCTGGTTGATGTCGTCCCTCCACCACCAATGCACCCTGCTGCAGCTACGCCCAGTAGGAGGATTGAAACCAAAATCAAGCTGTAGGCCTTTTTCATCAGACATCCCCTCATGTGAGGCTCTTCAAATTTTATACTATAATCATATTATATAAACTTTTCTTCTATATTCTCAATAATATTTAAATAGTAAAAACTTCAAAATAGAACCATGAGAGGGTGATGGGTATGGATGATTCAATAGCATCTCTCGCTGAGAAGCTTCAGGAGCTCGGTCTTACAAAGAGAGAGGCGGAAGTTTACCTCACAATATGGATGAAAAACGGAGCAACTGTAAAGGAGCTGCTTGACCTGCTTGATGTGCACCAGCCCCAGCTCTACAACATAATCCAGAGCCTGATAAGGAAGGGGTTTGTAAAGGCATCGGCGGGCAGACCGAGAATCTACGTGGCAAGTGACATTGTGCCCCTTATCGATGTCCAGAAGATGAAGCTGGACATCCTTAAAGAAAGCCTCAGGGAAGAGCTGGTAAAGCTGAGAAACAGAACGGAGGATGAGACGCCCTACATCTCCATAGTCAGGAGCCTGGAGGGCATTCTGGCGGCCATAATTGAGATTATAAACTCCGCGGAGGTAGAAATCCGGGCGGAGCTGCCCTACACAATCTTCAGTGAGATACAGCCCTACCTGCTGGGTGCCCTCCAGAGGGGCGTCAACCTCTACCTGCTGGTGTATCCCCAGAACGAAACCTTCGAGGAGTTCCAGAGGTTCAGGGACAGGGTCAAGATCAGAACCTCCGAACTCGGCAACTTCCTCCTCGTGATCTCTGATCTCTCCGTGGCGGTCTACTCCAAGAGGAGATTCTTCAGCGCCCGGAAGCTCCCGGTTTCAAATTCCGAGATTTACGGCTATGAGATTCAGGAAAAAGACCTGCTGCTCAGGCTTTTGAACATACACAATAACCTGTGGATGAAAGCTAAGGAGGTTATATGCTGGGAGCACACACCCGATGTCTATCCCAAGACTTTCCTGGAGTTCTCAATAGCCCTGAACGAGATAGAGGCCCTATTCAGGCTGGGATATGTCCCTGTGGTCACCGTTGAGGGCCGGTACGTTAAGGACGGCCAGCCCGTAAAGCTAACCGGAAAAGCACGCTCGGTCAACAGGGCAGGCATAATAAGCAACTTTGTTCTTGACTTGGGAACCCGTGAGGTCACGGTTGGAGGCTTTGATGCGGAGGTTGAGGACATAGAGGCCCAGAAAGTGGTGATTGAAAGGATAATCAAAGCACAGGGGTGAAGGTGTTGGAGGGTGTTGGAATAATCTGGGACTTCGATGGAGTTCTCGTTTTCACTCCCCACGAGGAGGCATGGAGAAGGGCGGCTGAACACTACGGTGCCAGCGGCTTTGATCACGGGTTTTACGTGAGGTATGTCTCAGGAAAGCCGAGGTATGAGGGTGCGCACAACATACTGCAGCTGCTTGGGATATATGAGAAATTCGGTGCCACGGATGGGGAAAAAAGGCAGAAACTTCTGCACGAGTTCGCGGAGTTCAAGAACAGGCTCGTCAATGAGATGTTTGAAAGAGGAGAGTACGGAATCAATGAGGCAGCGATAGAGTTTCTGGTGAAGAGCAGGAAGCTCGGGGTCAGGCATGCTCTGGCATCGGCTTCAAAGAATGCGACAAAGCTTGCGGAGAGAATAAGGGTTAATGTGGAGGGCACATCCATCCCCCTCGGTTCCCTTTTTGACATAAACGTAAGCGGAATGGCTCCAACGAAAAAGGAGGTTTTCAAGCTGGCTGTTGAGGAGATGAGGTCGAAGTTCCCCGGCATAGGAACCCTTCTCGTGGTTGAGGATGCACCTGCGGGGGTGAGGGCGGCGAAGGAGCTCGGCCTGCTCACGCTGGGTTATGAGAGGGAGGCGGAGCTCGACGCACACATCAGATTTAAAGATTTCAGCGAGCTTGATCCTGATGCCCTTGTGGCTCTGATAGCTCGGGAGGAGGTAAGAGGATGAGATACCGCTTCAGCTTTGATGGATACAGTCCGGAAGAAGAGGCCTTTTACGGGACTATTTTAACCCTCGGAAATGGATACCTCGGCATCCGCGGGGAGGTTGAACTGGAGCCGAGCCTTTACGGAACCACGATAGCAGGTGTTTATGATTATACCCCCTATTTCTACCGTGAAATTGTGAATGCACCCCGTGCTGTTGGTCTGAGGCTGTTCCTGAATGGTGAGCCGCTGAGCCTCAGCACCCAGAGGATAAGGAGGTATGAGAGGGAGCTTGACATCGGAGAGGCTGTGCTGAGGACGGAGGTCGAGGTTGAACTGCAGCAGGGGGGAACGCTGGGATACGAAAGTGTGAGGATTGTGCACGGCAGCAGAAAGGAGGTGGTGATCCTTAAGTTCAGGGTGAAGCCCGGCAGATCCGGCACCCTGACCATAATCTCCCCGATAAATACCGATACAGTGAATCCCCTGTACCGTGAAGAGATAACAGCAAAACATTACCGTGTAAAAAGGCACAGCTCCCATGATGATGCAATATACACCGAAGTCGAGACCACCGACGGGAGATACAGAATAGGGATTGCGAGCTCTCTGGCCGTCAGCTGCAGGCATTCGAGATTCATCGTTAAGAATACGGATGGCATTGCGGAGGTTTTCCAGCTTGATGTTGAGGAGGGGAAGGAGTACGAATTCATCCGTTATGCCGTGATTTCATACACCTCCGGGAAGGATGACATAGAGCATCCTGTTCTGAAAAAGCTCAGAGACGCTAAAAACGCTGGATTCGACGTTCTCTACAGGGAGCACAGGGAATACTGGCAGGAGCTCTGGAGTGCCGCGGAAGTGAGAATCTTAGGGGATGAGGAGGCAGAGAAGGGGCTGCTCTTCAGTCTGTTCCACCTGATGCAGTGCATGCCGGTCGACAGCAGAATTTCACTGACGGCCAGGGGCATTCATGGATTCGGCTACAGGGGGCATGTGTTCTGGGATACCGAAATTTATGCACTGCCCTTCTTTATGGCGGTCTTTCCTGAAAAGGCGAGGGAGATGCTGGTCTACCGCTACAACAATCTGGACGCTGCGAGGGAGAATGCGAGGGCCAACGGCTACAGGGGGGCACAGTTTCCGTGGGAGTCGGCGGATGACGGCTACGAGGCAACCCCTCCCGCAATACCCACGGACATGACTGGAAAAAATGCCATCAGAATATACACCGGTGAGGAGGAACACCACATAACGGCCGACATAGCATATGCGGTTGAGCTGTACTACAGATTCACGGGGGATAATGACTTCATGGAGAAATACGGGCTGGAGATTATATTTGAAACCGCACGCTTCTGGGCCAGCAGGGTCAGATACGACAAGGATAAAGGCTACGTGATTGAAAAGGTGATCGGACCGGATGAGTATCACGAACATGTCAATAACAGCTTCTTCACGAATATGATGGCGAGATACAACCTCCTCCTTGCGGCCAGATACCTCGAGCTCTCAAAGGAAAATGAGGCCTGGAGCAGGGTTGCAGAGGCAGCAGGGATAACCGAGGAAGAAGCTGAAAGCTGGAGGAAAATTGCGGAAAAAATCTACATCCCCCGGCAGATAGATGGAATCTGGGAGGAGTTCGACGGATATTTTGAGCTGCCCGACTACACGGTCGACCCATACGGCATTGGAGAAGAGAGGCTGCCGGCGGAGATCAGGGAACACCTCGGCAGAACGAAGCTCGTGAAGCAGGCCGACGTGATAGCCCTGCAGTATCTTCTGAAGGAGCAGTTTGACACGGAGAACATCAGAAAAAACTTCGACTACTACCTCCCGAGAACCACCCATGCATCCTCCCTCTCCATGCCCACCTACGCCATAATTGCCTCATGGCTTGGATATGATGACATAGCATACAACTACTTCATGAAATGCGCATATATAGACCTTCACAACCTCTACGGAAATACAAAGGACGGCTTCCATCTTGCCACGGCAGGAGGGCTCTGGCAGATTCTCTTCAGGGGCTTCTGCGGGGTCGACATCAGCGGCGATATCCTAGAAATCCGCCCGAACCTGCCTCAGGGGTGGGAGGAGTTTGCCCTTCGGTTCCGCTTCAGGGGGAGCAGGATACACCTGAGGATCAGGAAGGACAGGGTGGCTGTTAAGATCACCGGAGGGAAAAAGTTAAAAATCCGTGTATTTAATGAGGAAACCAATTTGGAGCCTGAAAAGGAAGTCATCCTGGAGGTGTAGAACTTGCTGAACTTTGAAATCCATGAGGGAGATGTGCTGGTGCCTCCCCTGAAAAAGCTGTCCTTCCCGATTCTGTCCCCTTCGGAGGAGGGCTTTGACTCAAAGAACATATACAACGCCGCAGTGATAAAGGAAAGGGACATGGTAGTAATGCTCTACAGGGCGGAGGGCATGGACGATGACATAACGGGGAGGATCGGGCTGGCCCTGAGCAAAGACGGCATGGAGTTCTTGAGGCATCCGGAGCCGGTAATCGAGCCCGAGCATGAGTATGAAAAGAGGGGAGTCGAGGATCCGAGGGTTGTTAAGGTTGGGGGCACCTATTACATGACATACACCGGCTACGACGGGAAAACGGCGAGGCTCTGTCTGGCAACGTCAAGGAACCTTGTGACATGGAAAAAGCACGGGCCTGTTTTTGAGGAATTTCCTCAAACCGGCGACTGGACAAAGAGCGGGGCAATTCTGCCGATGAAGATGCCGGGCGGCGAGTTCAAAGGGGAGTACATAATGTATTTCGGGGACTCAAACATATGGCTGGCACATTCGAAGGACCTAATCCACTGGGAGTACGTGGAGGAGCCCGTTTTGAGGCCGAGAAAAGGCAAATTCGACAGCATCCTCGTCGAGCCCGGACCGCCGGCACTGATGACGGACTCCGGCATAGTGCTCATATACAACAGTGCGGGCATGGAAGGGAGTGTTAGAAAATACAAGGCGGGGATAGCGGTTTTTGACAGGGAAAACCCAACCCGGCTGGTGGCAAGGAGCGAAAAGCCGATTTTGGAACCAACCCATGAGTGGGAAACCAACGGATGGGTTGACAACGTCGTTTTCATCGAGGGCATGGTTGAGCACGGCGGGAGAATTTACCTCTACTACGGAGGTGCCGACAGGTACATCGGCCTGGCGTACTGGGAGTAGGCTCGGAGGGTGTTCACGTCATCATTGTGCATCGAGTCAGTTTGCTTGCTAATCGTCATCGCCTGAACATTTATTTTCTTCTGGATTTTTAAGCTTAGCTGTTAACGGGCTGAGGGTTAGTTTTGCACCCGCATTCCACGCAAACACCAGCAACCCCAGACGTTAACGGTAACTTTTTAGGGATGACTAATCAAAGTTCTGATGGTGATTGGAATGATTCACGCATCTAAAAGAGCCATGGGAATTGAGTATGCCATCAGGGATGTTGTTCTTCCCGCAAGGGAGCTTGAAAGGAAGGGGATAAAGGTTATCCGCCTGAACATAGGTGATCCGGTTAAATTTGACTTCCAGCCTCCGGAGCACATGAAGGAAGCTTACTGCAGGGCCATTATGGAGGGCCACAACTACTACGGCGAAAGTGAGGGAGATAGGGAGCTCAGGGAAGCCATAGTTGAGCGCGAGAGGAGAAAGAACGGCGTTGATATAACCCCCGAGGACGTCCGTGTTACCGCAGCCGTCACAGAAGCCCTCCAGCTTATATTCGGCGCATCAATAAACCCCGGCGATGAGCTGCTCATACCCGGGCCGAGCTATCCGCCGTACGTGGGACTGGTGAAGTTCTACGATGGAGTTCCCGTTGAGTACAGGAGCGTTGAGGAGGAGGGCTGGAAGCCTGACGTCGATGACATCCGGAAGAGGATAACGGAGAAAACCCGTGCCATAGCCGTTATCAACCCCAACAACCCCACCGGTGCACTCTATGACAGGAAAGTTCTGAAGGAAATACTCGACATTGCCGGAGAGCATGATATCTTTGTCATAAGCGATGAAATCTACGACCTCATGACATATGAGGGGCAGCACGTTTCTCCAGCTTCGCTCACGAAGGATGTGCCTGTAATAGTAATGAACGGCATGTCGAAGGTCTACTTCGCCACAGGCTGGCGCCTCGGTTACATGTACTACGTCGACCCGGAGGACAGGCTTGCGGAGCTCAGGGAGGCCATAGATAAGATGGCAAGGATAAGGCTGTGCCCAAGCACCCCTGCCCAGAAGGCGGCAATAGGTGGTTTGACAGGCCCTATGGACTACCTCAGGAGCTACATGGCAAAGCTCAGAGAGAGGAGGGACTACATATACAAGCGCCTCAATGAGATGCCGGGCATAAGCGCCCAGAAGCCGGAGGGGGCGTTTTACATATTCCCGAAGATTGAGGATGGCCCGTGGAAGAGCGACAAGGAGTTCGTTCTCGATGTTCTCAACAACGCCCATGTCCTGTTCGTCCACGGCTCCGGCTTTGGAAGGAACGGTGCCGGTCACTTCAGGGCGGTATTCCTGCCGCCGGTTGAGATACTTGAGAGGGCCATGGACAGCCTTGAGGACTTCATGAAGAAGAGGCTCGCGGAGTAATTCCATCCACTTTCTCTTTTTGGATTGTAAAGAAGGGATTATCCCCCGGAAACTACGGGGATGACCTCAATGTAATCGCCATCCTTTACGTTCTCATCCTCGAGTGCCACCCTTCCGTTGACCTTAGCTATCGCGCTCTCCGTGTTGAAGCCCAGCTCACGGAGGACATCTCTCACCTTCATGCCCCTCCTCCACTCGACTTCCCTTTCTATCCTTCTTCCCATGACCCTGACCCTGAGCATTACCACCACCGGAGAGCATGTCCCTGCCCTGGTTTATAAACCTCACTGATTGAGATTCGGTCTGACCTCCTCCCCTTTGCGGTGGGGATGCAATGAACTGTCCAACAGGCATTAAATAGCCGAGACCCTTTTAAACTCTGGAGCGTAGTAAGACCTCGAAGAGACCATCGTAAGACGACCCGATGAGAGGAGGGGTTCCACGTTACCACTCCACCTTGGAGTGGTTGACGCCATTAGGCGTCCTTTCAAAAATCGCCGTTGGGCGGTCAAAACTCTAAGGGTGGCCTTTGAACCATAACCCCAATCCCGTTTGGGTGAGGGGTAATTGGCCTTAGACCGGGCCTGCGGGCTGAACTGAAACCGGTAACGGGAGTAAGTGATGGGTCCGCAAACCGAACCGCCAATTAGCGGGGGACTAAAGCTGAACCCTCACCCTTCAGGGCGGGGAGGAGGTCAGCCTTCAAGCTGGAGGTTTACTTTCTTACGACGCCCGCGGGGCGTCTTTTTAAGTTAAACCTCATTAAAAGAGTCCTTAAATGAGTTTTCACTTGAATATAGTCAAATCCCAATCAGAAACCCCTGAAAACCAATGCTCCAAAGAAGAGCTACAAACTTTTGATCAAACTAATCTTCCGCCAACGCTTTGCGAAGCAAAGGGTTGGTGTGGAGCCGGGAGGGGGATTTGAACCCCCGTAAAGCGGATCTGCAGTCCACCGCCTCACCTCTAGGCTATCCCGGCGTAGAATATGGCGCCGCGGAGGGGATTTGAACCCCTGAGGGACCACGCCCACCGGCTTAGCAGGCCGGCGCCCTACCAGGCTAGGCTACCGCGGCACTTCAGTGCCCAGGTTATATGACCCTCAGGGGGTTTTTAAGTTTTTTGGGTTAACAGAAGCGCGTCCGGGGTTGCTGATGTTTGCGTGAAATGCGGGCTCTAACGGGTGCAAAACCAACCCTCAGACACCTCCGGGTCAGAAGAACTTCCCGAACATGTGCTGCGGAATCGGGCACTGCACAAGCCTCCTCGCCCAGAGGCAGTCCGCACAGCTCGGCTCGTTGCCCCAGCAATCAATGTCGCTCGTCCTGACGAAGTCGCACGCATCCCTGAGGGAACAGTCCGTGCACGAGGGATACATGTAGTTCTTCATTGTGAAGCGGAACCATGTGTATTTTTCACCCGTCCATATCTCCGCGAGAGTCTTCGCCCTCACGTTGCCGAAGGAGTATGCGTTGACCTTTTTTCTCCTGCCGAAGATGTACTCGTAATAGCTGTGCAGGAAGCGGTAGCATGGCGAAACCTCCCCGTCCCACCTGACAACGGCGACGTTGTTCTCGTCGAAGTCGCAGGAGCGCTCCGTTCTCAGCTCAAAATACGGGATTTTGATGTACAGACCCTCGTGGGCGACCTTATAGAGCTCATCCACCACCGGCTCCATGTCAATGCTCCCGTCATAGATCACATCATTGACCTGCTCCTCAGTCATGGGGAGAAGGTTGGAAACGAGCATGGCATCGGCGCCCAGCTCTTTCAGATACCTGGCAAGCTCCGGAAGCTCCATGTAGTTCTCCTTTGTTACAACGACTTCAACGCCTATGCTCGGCCGGTGGGTTCCCGTTTCCTCCCTGTACTTAACGAGCTTCCTTATCTTATCCGCGGTAAGGGCCGCCGCAAGGTGTCCAAGGGTTATGGCGTTCTGAGCCGTTGGAACCGTGTCCATGGAGAAATATATGAGCTCAACGCCGAGCTCCGCAAACTCCCTCAGCATATCATCCCTGAGGAGAGTTCCGTTGGTGCTCATCCCGAGGGCAAAGCCCCTCCTCTTCACCTCGCGCACCATGTCCATGAAGCGCGGATGAACCGAGGGCTCGCCTATCCCTCCGAAATATATCATCTTCAGCTCCGGGAACTCCTCCGCATCGTCGAGTATCTTGAGGAAGAGGTCATAGTCCATGTCCCCCTCGCTGTCCTCCCAGTACTGCTTGAAGCACATCTCGCACTTCAGATTGCACCTGCTCGTCGTCTCTATATAGAGGTACTTCATATCAAGCTTCGGCTTCACTATAACCTTACCATCCCATAGGCTGAAGGTGTATTCCCTGCTTTGGTTTGAGGAGCGTGTGGAATGGTGCGAATATTTCATGTTATCACCTTAAGAAAGCACTTCTCAGGGCACCTCTAAAAACCTTACGGAACAAAATTGGGAAATAAAGAAAGATTCACAGGAGTTCCTCAATGCCAAGCTCCTTGGCTTTCTCCTCCGGAACCCTTCCGTCTTCCGTCCAGCCTCTGAGGGCGTAGTATCTCGGGAGCATCTCCCTCAGCCTGACGACGTGGCCCTTGTTCGGTCCCTCCGGCATGGGCTCCTCAAGGAAGCGCTTCGGCAGCGTGTCGTCCTTAGCCGGGTCGAGGCCTGCCTTGAGGTTAAAGATGCGCTCGGCGTTCCATATCCTCTCTCCTATCCTGAGGTAGTCCTCGGTGGAGAAGTCCCAGCCAAGGGCTGCATTTAACATATCGCGGTAGTCGTCGGCTCCAAGGCCGAAGGTCGTGAAGAGGCACAGCCCTGCAGCATCGATGAGCGCGCTGAGGTCCTGGAAGATTATGAGCATTTTGACCTTGTCGTCGCTTATGTCGTGCGGATCCATCTTGTACGGGTAGCCGAGTATCTCCGGGCTTATCATGTAGTTCTTTATGTGGCAGCCGCCGCGGTTGTTGGTTGCATAGCCGAGACCGTGACCCTCGGCTCCCCTCGGGTCATAGGCGGGCAGTTCAAGCTTTTTAACGCTCATGGAGTACTCGGGGTGTCCGTAGCTCTCAGCGAGGCGGTAGCCGCCCTCTGCCAGCTTGTCTCCAAAGCCCTCTCTCTTCGCGAGCTTTTCTATGTAGTAGTGGAGAACCTCCGTGTTCCCCCATCTGAAAGCCGGAGCATCTCCGAGCTCCTCATCCGTTATGAATCCCTTTTCGTAAAGCTCCATGGCGGTTGCGAGCGTTCCGCCCGTTGATATCGTGTCCAGACCGTACTCATCGCAGAGGTGGTTTGCTTCAATTATGCTCGCGAGGTCGTTTATGCCCAGGTTTGCCCCGAGAGCCCATGTGCTCTCGTACTCCGGCCCTTCAGTAACGCCGACCGTCGGAAGTTTGTTGACCCTTCCGCAGCCTATGGGACACGCATAGCAGGGCTGGTTCCTTATGAGGTACTTCGCGGTCATTGCCTCACCGCTCTGCTCCTCCGCATATTTGAAGACACCCGTCTGGAAGTTCCTTGTTGGATAGAGTCCGTTGGAGTTTATGATGTTTACGAGAACCGCTGTGCCGTACTTCGGCAGCCCGCCACCGGCAACCGGATCGTTCCTGAGCTTGTTGATCTTCTCCCTGATTGTTAGCATGAATTTCTGCTTGTCAGCTATGGCAACAGTCTTGCTTCCCTCGACGGCTATGGCCTTGAGGTTCTTGCTTCCCATTACAGCTCCAACGCCACCCCTGCCTGCAGCGCGGTGCCCATCGTTCATTATGGCTGCAAACTTGACGAGCTTTTCCCCCGCAGGGCCGATCAGGGCTATCCTGAGCCTTTTACTGCCTATTTCCTTCCTTATGGCTTCCTCTGTCTCGCTTACGAGCTTGCCCCAGAGGTGCGATGCATCCCTAATCTCAACGTTTTCATCTTTTATGTAGATATAAACCGGTTTCTCTGCCCTGCCCTCGACAACAATCGCGTCCCACCCTGCGAACTTAAGCTCTGCTCCGAAGTAGCCGCCGGAGTTTGCCATGGTTATGAAGCCCGTGGCCGGACTCTTGGTAACGACGTTGTACCTCCCGCCGGTGGGGGCGCTCGTCCCGCTCAGCGGGCCGGGGGTTATTATCAGCTTGTTTTCGGGACTTAGGGGGTCAACTGCTGGATCCATTTCCTTCAGAAGGAGGTATATTGCAAGCCCCCTGCTCCCAAGCCACTTCTTGGCAAACTCCTCATCGTATTCCTCGACTTTCACCTCTCCGGTGGAGAGGTTCACACGCAGAAACTTTCCCCAGTTGCCGTACATAAAAACACCTCAATGTATAAAAAAGTGCTGTATTTATATAAAATTTTAGGAAAACAAATTCAATTTGCATACCGGATAATGTTAGCAAAATAATTAACATTTTTTGTTGAATTTAAATGCATACTTGCGCTTTCATGTCCCGACACACCCTCAGAAACCATAAATACCCCTTCGTGCATACACCCCACCGATGACCGGGCTCTTCAACTCAAAACTCTGTGCAGTCTGCAAGGGCAGGAAGCTGCTCTGCGGAAGGCCAACCTGCCCAATCCTTGAACGCTTCAGGGTAGCCAGGAGAGTTGAGTCAAAGCTAAACAGAAGGGAGATTTTTGGTTCTTCCCCGCCGAGCGTTTTTGTTGGTGAATACGGCTACCCCAAGGTCAGAATCGGCCCTCTGGTTCCCCCAATTGAGGGGAACACCTCAAATCTTGACAGTCCGCTCAAATGGGGGGATAAAAGCATAAAGGATATCCTTTACTACCGCTCGCTGCTCGTTATGGGAGAAACAAAAGCGGATGTGCATGTCAGGAGGAGCGGCAGGATACTTGGCGAAATTCAGGAGCTTGCAATGTCAGTAAAGCCCGTCGACAGTGAAATCCTCCTCAAGAGGAAGCCCATCATGAAAATCCTCCCGAGCGAGTTTGCCCCGCCGGTTGGGCCTAAAGCTGAGCTCCTTGATTTTGAGCTCACGGAGAATCCAAAAATCCCGCGCAGAACTGACTATGTCGTCAGCGATGAGCTGAAGGCAGAGCAGGCAATAATGAGGCTTTACAACTGGGGTTTTGACGAGTACTACATTATAAGGCTCCTCTCCGCTGGACTCCTCGGCCTCAACAGGAAGCTCGTCCCCACAAGGTGGAGCATTACCGCTGTCCAGGATACGATAGGCAAAAACCTGAGGCGTGAAGTCCTTCAGTATCCGGAAATAAGCGACTACGAGGTCTATTTCCATGAATTCCTGGGCAACCGCTATGGTGTAGTCCTGATGCCCGAGAGCTATGCCTTTGAGCTCCTTGAGGTGTGGCTCAGGGGTTCGCTGTTCGGAAGCGGTGAGCCTCAGGTGATTCATGATTATGAGGATTTCAGGGGGATTAAGGGATACGCCGTTGAAACCACAGGAGCATACTACGCCGCCCGCCTGAGCGTTCTTGAAGCTCTGAGAACAAGAAGGAGGAGTGCAAGGATTCTGGTCTTCAGGGAGGTAACACCCAGATACTACGCCCCCGTCGGTGTGTGGCAGATTCGTTTGGGGGTCAAAAAGGCGATGGGGAACCCGGTTGGAAGATTCAGCACCCTTGAGGAGGCATTGAATTCCCTCAGGGGGTTCCTTGAGCATCCCTTAGAGCGCTATCTTGAGAAAAGCTGGCTCCTGGGGCTGAGGAAGCAGAGGACTCTTGATGATTTTCTCTTTTACAAGCCTCGCCCTTAGGAGGAGATGCTCCCCTGCATTAACTTTTTTAATCCTCCCTCCTATTCCCCTCCATGAGAAAAAAGCTCGCCCTGATAAGCCTCGACGGCTGCGGAACATACAACCTCAAACACATGCCATTCCTCAGCAGACTGGCAGAAGGCGGCTATTTCACGGTGGTTGATTCAATATTTCCCACACTCACCGATTTAGTCCACACCAGCATCATGACAGGAGTTTATCCGAGGGATCACGGCGTCGTTGAGAACGGCTATTACGACCGTCTGGCCGACAAAAAGGTTAATTTTTATGATTATGAGATTGCATTTAACCCTCACAGGGTTATAAAGGCCCCCACCATCGTTGATGTTCTGCGCTCCAGAGGCATAAGAAGCGCCAGCGTTTCCGGCTACACCATGCCCCCGTTCAGCGGAACGAATGTCAGAATATTTCCCCCCTTCTTCAGTGACGACAAGCTCTACCGGCAGCATGGAAGGGACTGGCGTAAGGATTTGTGGGTTCTCAACTCCGCCCTGTATCTCTATGAAGAATGCCAGCCCGAACTTCTCCTGGTGCACTTCGCCTCTATTGACGGTATGAGCCACGATCACGGGCCCCTGAGTGAAGGCGCCCTCAAAGCCATTGAAACCGTGGATTCCATGCTTGAAAAACTGTGGGAGAAACTGAAGGACGAATATGCATTCATAATCTTCGCCGACCACGGGCAGGAGGAGGTTCATACGTGGGTGAACCTGAGGGTTTATCTGAGGAAGCACGGCATAGATACGCTCCGCGTTTCTTCAGGAGGAGGGGTTCATATTTATCTGCGTGATCCGAATCAGGCCGAGGAGGCATTTGACGTCCTCAGAAGGGCTCCGGGCGTGGGCAAAGTCTTTTTCCGCGAGGATTTGCCCCACCTTGACACTCCCCACAGCGGAGAGCTGATAGTTTCAGCAAAGCCCGGCTACTGGTTCTGCTCCCACAGAATGTGCAAGGGGATAAAAGGGGCCAGTCACTGGGTCAGGGGAATGCACGGCTCAATGAACGAGCCGGTTGTTAGGGTTCCGCTGGTACTGTGGGGCTTCGAAAAGGTTGAGCCTGAAGAACCGTCGCTTATGGACATAGCACCGACGGTTCTGGACTTCTTTGGAATTGGGAAGCCGGAAAATATGGTGGGGAGGAGTTTGATCAGTTAGGACGCAGAACTATTTTTGACACAACTTAATAACGAATTTAACAATCCACGCCATATCTTTTTCAGAGTAGTTGTACTCTGTTTTCACGGCTATGGATTTCAGTGCATATTCCAAAGCTTCCTTAATCTCCGATATGCTTGGGCCGTTCAGTTTGGGTTTTATGATTGCTATAGTACTGTCGACTGCGTAATGGCACGAACCATCACTTCGAAAGAGTTTAACATACCTTGTCAGTGAAATAATCTCTTGCCTTCCCAAAGATTTTTCATAAACCTCCATCTGTATCATGTGGGCATCATCAAAAAACGTTGATTTCAAGTTTTTGATGCCCTCCGAGCGGTTTCTTCTGAAAAGCTTACTTATTCCCGAGTTTGTGTTGAACAATATTATGCGCTTATTTGTCACTGCCAGTCCGTTAAGATTACCTGGGGAGATGTCAAGATCCGTAAAGACTGAAAAAATGTATTCTCCCGGCATCAGGTAGTCCCGAAGCTCCATTTCCCTCCTCCCTCCGGGTATTTATAGATCTCCCTCCTCCCGGAGGGTATGATATGGTAAAAGGCATAAGATCAAATCGAGAACCACTTAAAAGATCCGCTTCACGTCGACCCTGTCAAAATCTCCGTCGTTGGATAGGATTGTTTCTACTCCGTGAGCCTTCATTGTCGCGTAGTGAATGGCATCATCAAAATCGAGCTTCTTGCAGTTTTCAGCACTTTTAAGAATATCCTCGGTCAGGGGGACAACCTTAACGCCGATATCCGACAAAATCTGAGTGAAAGATAGTTTCCGTTTATTTCTTCTGAACAGTATGTAGAGCTGCCACACCGTTAATGTGGATGTAATCATATTTCCACTGTACTTTTCCATCAACTCCCTTGAACGTTCTCCAAACTCCTTGTTGGCAGTTAGAAAATAGTAGATAACGTTAACGTCAACATAAACCTTCACAGTTCCTCCCTCAGGAGTTTTTCTGTTTCCGCTTCAATAAGCCTATCTATCTCCCTCGCGCTTAGATTTTTACCCCTGAACATCCCGTAATATTTCTTGAGTTTTTTGCGAACCGGGATAAGGACTATCTCCCCTTCCCTCTCTTCAACGTAAAAGGACTCCGCTTTGAACCTCTTTCTCAGAGACGCGGGGAGGTATATTCTTCCGTTTTTGTCCATTCTAACAATTTCCATCCTCATGGTATCTTATTCGTTTTTAGAAATAAATGTCTTTTGGTGAAGATATACAATGGCTGTATAGAATTCAGTCCAAAAACGGTGCGCATAACCACTCGATCCTTACCCTGCCCAGATTAGCAACGATGAGGTCTGCTACATCTTGCCACCTCTGTGGTAGACAAACCCTCTTTCGTAACTTGTAAACTGGAACCTCCCGGGGTTAAATATGAATCCAAAGCCATATATACCTTGAGCATCTAAGATGACTCGGGAATAACTCTTCTTTAATCAATTTCGGTGTGGAGCTGGTTTATATGAAAAAGCACTGGGAATATGTGGTTGTTGGTTCTGGAGCTGGAGGAGCCACCGTAGCGAGAGAGCTTAGCATGATGGGGAGAGAGGTTTTAATCGTGGAAGCCGGGAGGTATGAGGAGCATATTGGCACATTCAAAGACTCCCTGAGATATTTTGAGACAACGGGCTACAGAACCCCGAGGACATCGGAGGAAGGGGTCATTCTGTGGCGCACGATAATGGCTGGCGGTTCAACGGTTGTTTCCTGTGCAAACGGAACCCGCTGTCTTCAGGAAGAGTTTAATGACCTCGGGATAGACCTTGAGGGAGAATTCAGAAAGGCGGAGAGAGAAATGGGAATTACCCCAACCCCGAAGAGCCTTCTTTCCGATGCATCGCTGAGCATGGGAGAGGCAGCATCTGATCTGGGATATAAAATGGAGCCGATGCCGAAGTTCCTCGACTTCTCTAAGTGCGTGCGCTGCGGATGCTGCACATTCGGCTGTATGCAGGCCGCAAAATGGACAGCGCTCGACTATCTCGATGATGCCCTTGCGCTGGGAGCCGAGGTTCTCTATGAGACAGAGGCTCATGAGGCTATCGTCAGGGATGGAAAAGTCCGGGGCATAAGGGGACGCGGGAAAAAGGGATACGTGGAGATAGAAGCGGACAATGTCATACTCGCAGCCGGGGCATTAACAACTCCCGTAATCCTTCAGAACTCGGGCTTACAGTGCGCCGGAAAAAACCTGTTCGTGGATACCTTTGTGAATGTTTATGGAATAGCTGAAGGTCTGAACCAGGCACGGGAACCCCCGATGGCGCTTGTTGACCACGAGTTCCACGACGAGAAGGGGTTTATTATCTCACCCCACATCAACGTCAGCAGAACCGTCAGATTCATGGAGGCGGGAAGGAAGGGCTTTATGATGCCCACGGACAAACTGGTGGGAATTATGGTGAAAACGGCCGATGATGCATCCGGCAGGGTCTACCCGGACGGCAGGGTCTCGAAATCGGTGACGAAAGATGATCAGAAGAGAATAAACGGTGGTGTGGAGGTGGCCGAGGAAATACTGGGAAAAATCGGTGCCGGACGGTTCGTGGTTTCAAAGCCCCAAGGGGCTCATGTTGGCGGTACAGCGACCATAGGGACGGTGGTTGATGGCTATCTTGAGACGAAGGTCAGGCACCTTCACGTCTGCGATGCCAGCGTTCTTCCGCATGCCCCCGGCCTGCCGCCCATACTGACAATAGTGGCGCTGGGCAAGTGGCTCGGAAAAGCCCTGACTCACTGAGTTTTAGTTTTTGGTCCGGTTTCCGGCTTTTAATTTTTTTATGTAACCCTAATTTTTGGTTTTGAGAAAAAGCTTTGAGAAAAGCGGAAAGAGAATTGAAAAGATGCCAGAGGCTTCATCTTGAGGACTGTGCAATCCTCTCGATTTCTTCCTTCTTGCTGTAGGCGAAGCTCTTCGGGTCTCTGTTGGCAGCCGCTATGATTTCCTCCGCTAAAGCCTGAGCATAGCTAGTTTTGTTCTTGTAGCACTTTGCTGAAGCACCGAGGGCTATGTTTCTGAGCGCGACATCGAGCCTTCTCATGGGTGCTATATCAACCGCCATGTGGTACCTTATGCCACCGAAGGCTATGGTTGTCGTATCCTCCCTTGGGGCGGCGTTCTCTATGGCCTTTATCAGAATCTGAATCGGGTTCTTCTTAGTTCTTCTCTCTATTATTGTGAAGGCTTCCTTGACGACCTCGTAGGCCTTTATCTTCTTGCTCATCAATGAGCGCTGCTCCCTTCTCATGAAGTGTCCGCCAACCTTGTAGCTTGAGGCTCCGCTCCTCATGACCTTGTTTATCAAACGCTCGACTATGTGGACCTGGGCCTTTCCAAAGGGCTTCTTGGCATGCCTCCCGTGGGTGTGGGGCAGAATCCTCGGCTCCAGATTTATGTAAGGCCTGAGTGATGGGTCTTCAACGACGACATCCTCAACGCTCCATCTTCCAAAGACCTTAAGCTCTTTCGGCTGATAGAACCTTTCCTGCAAGCTCTTTGCCATTCTTTCACCTCCTCGGCTTCTCCTTCCTGCCCTTGACGAGCTCCTTGAGGGAAACCCTGTTGACCTTGACGACCTTGTACCTGATTCCCGGGATATCACCGACTGAACCGCCCTTTGGACCGCCGATTCCCTCTATAATGACCTCATCGTGCTCGTCGATGTGGTTTATAGCACCGTCACCCGGAGTAAATGCGGTCACAACCCTTCCGTTCTTGATTAGCTGAACCCTGACAGCCTTTCTCATTCCTGAATTTGGCTGCTTTGCCTCGACAGCGATCTTCTCAAGGACTATTCCCTTTGCCTGCGGCGCCCCCTCAAGCGGGTCGCTCTTCTCCTTGAGCCTGAGGACTCTCCTCTTATACCTGACGTCGCTCCACCTGAACTTCTGCCTTTTGAGCCTGAGCTTTCTTCCAGCAAATTCACCATTCGGGGCCTTTTTACCAGCCATGATCATCACCTCTTAAATCAATAAATCAAATTATAATCACGTCCTGTATCCCGTGATGCCTCTCCATTAGCTCCTTCACGAGGTTTATGTTCTGCCCCCCTCTGCCGATCGCCCTCGGCTTCTCCCTCTGGTTTATATCAAGGAGGGCAACTTTCTTCCCATCTTTCTTCTCAGTGATATGAACTTTTTTAACCTTTACTCCCATCGTTTTATAAATGTTCCTGAGAAATTCTTCCGGGTTCTCCGAGTGCTCTATAAGCTCGATTTCCTTTCCCAGCATCCCCTGAACCCTCTTGACGTTGGCCCCCCTCTTTCCGAGCGCCAGTCCCATCTCGCCCTTCTTGATAACGTAGATGAGCCTGTTCCTTGCGCTGTCTATGAGGCAGTCCATCACAGTGGCCCCTGTCATGCTCTCGAAGAGGGCTATGTACTTGATCTGGTCAGTGTTGAGCTTGAGCGACATTACCCCTTACCCCCAGCAAGGGCTAAGATGTTGCTCTCTCCCGGGTCCACTATGGCCAGTGAGGCTACGACGAAGGGCTTTCCAAGGAGCGTTCCGAGGTCGAGGCTGGTTCCATCGAACTCATACACAGGAATGTTGCTGAGCTTTGCGTAGTACTCCACATCCTCCCTAACGTCCCTTGGTGCGTTTTTGGCTATGATGATGAGCTTGGCCCCGCCAATCTTGGAGAGCTCAAGGGTTCTCTTTGAGCCGATGACAACTTTTCCTGTTTCGAGCACTTTCCTAAGTTCGAATGCTAAATCCATCAATCACACCTCCCGTGGTTTTAGCGGTAATTTCATTGCCAGCTTAACCATACCCGTTCCAACCGGGACGGGCTGTCCGATTAACACGTTCTCCACGACACCGTTCAGGGGGTCTACCTCCCCCCTTTCGGCGGCTTCGAACAGATGCTGAGTGGTAATCTCGAAAGCGGCCCTTGCAAGCACGCTGGCCTTTTCTCCAACGACACCGTGCCTTCCGATGGGCCTTATAACCCCATCGAGGGTCATCATGTCGGCGACGAGCATGATATGTCTGACATCAACCTCAAGACCCTGCTCACGCATCGTATTAACTATCTCCTCAACGATTGCATTTCTCGCTGCCTCTATTCCAAGCACTTCCGCAATTTCATGGATGTTGTTCGTCCTCGTCCTCGTTGGATCAATGCCCGGAACCTTGAGCACCTGCTTGAAGTTTGAACCCTCGGTGTATATGACGTATTCCTCGCCTTCCTTTCTGATAATTGTCTTTCCAACGCCCGAGAGACCCTTCAAGCGATGCTTTTTAACTTTTTCGGCAAGTCTTCTGAGATCAGCTATCTTCTGGGCTTTCTTGGGCCTCATTATTAGGGTGTAGCCCTCAACCTCAAACTCCGCACTCTTGAATGAGCCTTCAAGCTTCTTTTTGATCCTCTCCATATCGAGGTCGCTCTTCTCAAGCCTCTCAGGGTCTATGTCAATTATGAACTCAAAGTTGAGGATGTCTATCGTCATGCTCTGGGCGAGGTTCTCTATGGTGGTTCCCTCTATTTTCCTCGCAACCTCCAGAGCCTTTTCCCTGTCGTAGCGGTGCTCCTCGTCGAGGTAAACTGTCATGATGGGTGTCGAGGGGTTCTTTCTGGCATCGACAATCTCGATGATTCTCGGCAGACCGAGGGTAACGTTAATCTCGGCGACACCGGCGTAGTGGAATGTGTTGAGCGTCATCTGGGTTGATGGTTCTCCCATTGACTGGGCGGCGACTGTTCCGACGGCCTCCCCGGGTTCTATGAGGGCATTTTCATATTCCCTCTCCGCATCTTCAATAATGGCCTGCACTTCCTTCTTCTTGAGCCTGTATTTTTTGTTGTACTCAATCAGCCTGCTGTAGAGCTCCTCCTTGACGTTGTCCGGCAGTATGGACTTATCAACGAGAGACTTTATGGTGGCATTTGAGACCATTCAAATCACCCCTTCTCCCTCAGCCTGATCAGGGTTCTCACAATTACCCTATCCACGTCAAGGGTCTTTCCGCCCCAGCTTCTCATTGGATCAATTCCGTCCTCCCCGTAGCGGAACTGGATTATAATGCCAGTCGGGTCCCTGACGGTTCCATCGTAGTCGACCTTGAGATCCTGAAGGGCGTTTATCAGTCTCCTCTGCATGTAACCGCTCTGTGCCGTTCTGACGGCGGTATCGACGAGACCTTCCCTTCCACCCATTGCATGGAAGAAGTATTCCTGAGGTGTTAATCCGCTCTTGTATGAGTTGACGACGAATCCCCTTGCCCTGGCTCCAAGATCGTTCGGTCTGAAGTGGCTCAGAACCCTTCCACGGTAGCCGCGGTAGAGTCTTTTACCTCTGATCGACTGCTGGCCGAGCATTGCCGCCATCTGGGTAATGTTGAGTATCTTACCCCTTGCTCCTGTTTTTGCCATTATCACTGCATGATTCGTCATACCGAGGTACCTTTCGGCAACCTTACCCGCATTATCTCTCGCCTCGGCAAGAACAGCCATGATCTTGCTCTCAAGCGTCTCCTCCAGCGTTTTACCCGGCAGAGGCTCAAGCTCTCCCCTCTCATAGGCCTCTATAAGCCTGTTGACCTTCTCCTCGGCCTCTCTGATAATCTCCCTGATCCTGTCTATCGCCTCCTCGGGCAGGTCTTCATCGTCTATGGCGGTTGTAAAGCCCTTGTGGGTTATGACCCATATGGACAGCTTCGTGACCTGATCAAGGAACTGCCTGGCCCTCTCCGCTCCATATTCCCTCACTATCAGATCAAGGATTCTCCCGTCTTCCCTTCCATAGGCCTTCTTGTCTATCGCACCGCTCAGCAACTTTCCGTTCTGGATGTAAACGAAGCCGTCATATGCGAGTCTCTTGACCTCTTCCGGATCAGGGACGAGCTTCTCCTCAATCAGCTTTTCGAGGGGCTCGCATTTGCTTGGATCATCACAGAGCTTGTTCCTGTACCAGATATTGAGATTCTCCGGGAGTATAAGGGAGAACACGCTCTTCCCGCTCCAGTATTCAACGCCGTTCTCAACCTTATCCGGCTCGGGGAGTCTCTCAACATCCACCCCTGCAAACATGAGCATCTGCTCGACCTCTAAGCGGGTGAAGTATGCTCCCTCCCTCGTGAGAAGATAGCCTCCCGATATGTGATCCTGAATTCCTCCGATGAGCGGGCCGCCGTAGCGCGGCGAGATGATGTGGTTCTGCACCTCCATGAGGATCCTTGCCTCCGCCTGTGCCTCCTCGGTCTGCGGAACGTGGAGGTTCATTTCATCGCCATCGAAATCGGCGTTGTATGGCGGGCACACTGAAAGGTTCAGGCGGAAAGTCCTGTAGGGCATGACCCTAACATGGTGGGCCATTATGCTCATTCTGTGCAACGACGGCTGTCTGTTGAAGAGGACTATATCGCCGTCGAGGAGGTGCCTTTCAACCGTCCATCCGATGTCGAGCATCTCTGCAACATTCTCGCGGTTGTTCTCCATGAGCCTTATCCTTCTCCCCTCGGGATCGATGACGTAGTTTGCTCCCGGATACTTCTCGGGGCCGTTGAGAACCATCTGCCTGAGCTTTTCGAGATTGAACTCGGTTACCTTTTCCGGAACCGTCAGCTCCATAGCAACCGCTATAGGAACACCAACCTCATTTATGCTCAGCATGGGGTCGGGGCTGATGACTGTTCTCGCGGAGAAGTTGACACGCTTGCCGCTGAGGTTTCCTCTGAATCTTCCCTCCTTACCCTTCAGACGCTGGGAGAGCGTCTTGAGGGGCCTTCCGCTCTTATGCTTTGCAGGGGGAATGCCCGATGTTTCATTGTTGATGTATGTCGTGACGTGGTACTGGAGCAGATCCCAGAGGTCTTCTATGATGAGCTGTGGTGCTCCGGCCTCTATGTTGGACTTCAGGCGGTTGTTGATACGGATAATATCAACGAGCTTGTGTGTTAAATCGTCCTCCGCTCTGATACCGCTCTCAAGGGTTATTGATGGCCTCATTGTAACCGGAGGAACCGGCAGAACCGTTAAAATCATCCACTCCGGGCGGGCGTTGCCCGGGTGCAGCCCAAGGAGCTGGAGATCCCTATCAGGTATCTTCTCAAACCTGTCCCTGATTTCGCTCGGCATCATCCTGTGCCTGTACTCGTTCCCCTCCTCGTCCTTCCTGAGCTCCCAGTATATGGTGGGTCTTTCAAACTTGAGCGGGAACTGCGGTGCTCCGCAGTGCGGACACACCATCCTCTCCTTGGCCTTCTTGTGTATCTCCTTTATAAGCCTGTCCTTCGCCTTCTTCCTGTCGCTCATGACCTCAAACTTTTTTGTATACTCCGCAATTTCCTCATCCGTGAGCTTTATCCTTCCGCACTCCCTGCAGGTGCTTTCAAGGATGCGGTGGATTGTCTTTGCAAACCCCACGTGGATGACAGGGCGGGCAAGTTCTATGTGGCCGAAGTGACCCGGACAGTCCCCAACCCTCGCTCCGCAGGTTTCACACCTCAATCCCGGGTCTATGACGCCCAGCCTCTTGTCCATCAGTCCGCCCTCAATCGGATAACCGTCATCGTCGTATGTGTCCGGGACCGTTATCTCGGCGGCACTCATCTTTCTAATCTCCTGGGGCGAAAGGATGCCGAATTCAATACTCCCGATGACCTTTTTCATTGACTGCATGGCTCTCACACCCTACACCCTATCCTTCAATTTCAGCGACGGCCTTATCACCATGGCCTGCAGCTCATCTAGGAGGAGTTTAAACGCGTAGCTCATCTCCACCCTGCTTATGCGCTCCGTTTCGCCGCACACAGGACAGTAGACCTGTCCCCTTCTCCTGTCCTCAACCGCCACGTGTCCGCAGCTCTCACAGACCCAGACCTCTGTCTTGTCGCTCTCCTCAAGGAGACGCTCTATAAGCAGCATCGCCGCTCCGTGACCTATGAGGACGTCACGCTCCATCTCACCGAACCTGAGACCGCCTTCCCTTGCCCTTCCTTCCGTCGGCTGCTTTGTGAGAACCTGAACCGGGCCTCTTGAACGAGCATGCATCTTGTCCGCAACCATGTGGTGAAGCCTCTGGTAGTAGATTATGCCCACGAATATATCCGCCTCAAGCCTCCTGCCCGTTATGCCGTCGTACATTACTTCCCTTCCGTTGTGTCTGAATCCAAGCTCCTCAAGCTCCTTTCTGAGCTTCTCCTCCGGCTCTCCGATGAAGGCAGTTCCATCAACTCTCCTTCCTTTGAGTGCTGCAACCTTTCCGCCTATGGCCTCAATAAGCTGCCCCACGGTCATTCTCGAAGGGATACCATGCGGGTTGACAATCAAGTCAGGAACGATTCCGTTTTCTGTCCATGGCATGTCCTCCTGCGGGACGATTAAACCTATAACACCCTTCTGACCGTGCCTTGAGGCAAATTTATCACCGAACTCGGGAATTCTCAGGTCACGAACGGTTACCTTTACGAGCTTTGTCCCGTCGCCTGTTTCGGTTATGATGACCTTGTCGACTATGCCCTTTTCACTCGGCCTTACAGCGACGCTCGTCTCTCTCCTCTCCTGAAGTATTATTCCTCCAAGGCCGCTCTGCTCTTCAAGGAATCTCGGAGGGGAGGTTCTTCCAACGAGAACGTCCTTACCTGAGACCTTTGACTCTGGGAAAATTATGCCATCCTCGTCGAGGTGGCGGTAGTATTTCTCACCGAGGAAGCCCCTGACGGTCGGTTCCGGCTTTTCAAAGCGGTCTGTCTGGCCGCCCAGGTACCTCTTTTCCTCGGCCTCGTATGTCCTGAAGAAGCTGCTCCTTCCGAGGCCCCTCTCTATGGATGCCTTGTTTATTATCACAGCATCCTCCATGTTGTATCCGTGGTAGCTCAGAACAGCAACAACGAAGTTCTGGCCGGCCGGTCTCTCCTCAAAACCAACGGCCTTCATTATCCTTGAGTTGACGAGCGGAACCTGCGGGTAGTGCATCAGATGGCCGCGGGTATCAACCCTTATGCGGAAGTTGGCCCAGCCGAGACCGAGGCTCTGCTTGGCCATGCCCGCACCGTAGGTGTTTCTTGGGGCGGCGTTGTGCTCGGGATACGGGACGAGCGAGGCGGGAATTCCGAGAATTGCAGCGGGCATCAGCTCAAGATGGGTGTGCTCCTCGGTGACCTCCCACGGCCAGGTCGCAACGTACGCGTTCTCCTCTTCCTCCGCATCTAGGTACTCTATTATTCCCATCTTAACGAGGTCTCCCCATGTCAGGCTTCCGTTCTTTATACCCTCGACGTGCTCCCTCGTGAGCTTGGGCTGGCCGTTCTCAACTATTATGAGAGGCCTCCTAACACGGCCGTCGTCGCTGTTGATGTAGATTTCCCTGATATCCTTCTCCACATGGAGGGCAACATTTATGACATCGCTTATCCTGCCCTTTCTCCTGTCGGTGCGTATCCTTTCGGCAAGCCTTACGCCATCCTCCACGGTTCCCATTAAAACTCCATTCAGATAGACCCTCCAGAGTTCAGGACTTGGCCTTTTCTCCTCAATTGACACAACACCGAGCTTTCTCAGATACTCCCTGACCTCCTCCTCAGGAATTGCGGTGGTTATCTGGGACATCAGTGAGAGATTTTTGACGAGACCACAGTTCGGACCTTCCGGGGTCTCAGTCGGACAGATTCTTCCCCAGTGGGTTCCGTGAAGGTCTCTGGCTTCAAAATGCGGCTGATCTCTGCTGAGCGGAGATGTTACACGCCTCAGGTGCGAGAGGGTCGACATGTAGTTCGTCCTGTCGAGGAGCTGGCTCACACCGGTCCTTCCACCGGGCCAGGCGCCAGTTGCCAGGGCATGCTCGATTCTCTCGCTTAAAACATCGGGCCTGATGGAGTTCCTAACAAAGCGCTGGACGTTGTCGAAGGTGTATTTCTCGCCCTTCCTCTGGTAGGTCTTGGTCATCTGGTACTGCATATCCTTAACGAGCTGACCGAAGGCAACACGGAAAAGGTCTCTCAGCAGATCCCCTGCAAGCTTGAGCCTCTTGTTTGCGTAGTGATCCTTATCATCCTCGCTTCTCATGCCGAGCGAGAGCTCAAGAACCTTAAGGGTCATCATTCCGAGGTAATATGCCTTCTTTATCCTGTCCTCCTCCTTCACTCCCATGTGGGGCAGGAGGTTGTTGTCTATGATGTGCTGGGCCCTCCTGAGCCTGTACTCCTTTGGCTGTCCCGGAAGAGCGAGCTTTCCTATGTAGTCAAGCGCCTCCTCCTGGGTGGTTATATCGCTTGCATCTTCGAGGTTGTCGAAGAGAACCTGCTGGATTCTGGGGTCGTTGCTGACCGCATCGACTATCTCCTTATCGCTCTTAAGGCCGAGGGCGCGCATTACATAAACGAACTTAACCGGCCTCGGAACGTTCGGGATGTTCACATAGAGGATGCTGTCCTTTCTCCTCTCGACCATTATCAGAGCCCTGTAGCCGTGCCTGTATGAGAAGCACTTTGCAAGAACCCTGTTCTGACGTTCATCCCTCTCAACAAGGGTTTTGTTCGGTGCCAGATCTTCAATCGAAACTATAACCCTCTCAGAACCGTTAATAATGAAATAACCTCCGGGATCCTTGGGGTCTTCCCCAAGCCTGACGAGCTCATCGTCGCTGAGACCGTAAAGCCTGCATGCCTTGGACTTGAGCATTATGGGAAGCTCTCCTATCCTGACCTCCACAGCCTCCTGCTCTATCCCGTTGATGACCGGAATCAGCTCAAGGTAGACCGGTGCCGAATAGGTTAAATTCCTTATCCTCGCATCCATGGGGTAAAGGGGCTTTTTCTGTCCCTGTGCCTCCTGAAATTCAGGCTCGCCGAGGCGCACCTTTCCGAACTTCACCTCAAAATTCGGGATGTCCGGTTTCAGCCCGCCGTACTCGTGAATGACCTCCTGCATGCCGTAGTCAATGAAGGCATTGTAAGAATCAAGGTGCTGCCTTACCAGTCCGTTTTCCTTCCAGTACTGCTCCATAACAATCCACAAATCATCCGGAGTAACATCTACAACGGTGGGTCCCCTCATGATCTCACCTCAAAATTCAATCCTCAACAACAAGCCTGTAGTAGTAGTACACGCCTGCTGTTGGGCTTTTCCTCCTGATTTCAATAACGTCCCCGGGCTTTGCCTCAAGAGCAATGACAGCGGGATCCGAAGCCTTGATCTGCGGAAGCTGGGAAATCCTGATCCTGTACCTCTTGAGCAGTTCCTCTTTCTCCTCTTCGCTCAATATCCTGTGTTCGGGAACTAATTGATGAGTAAATATATCAAATCCTTTTTTCGCCGCCACCGAGAATTGCCCCCTCAAACTTTTTTAGAATAATTATCACTACCTCCGAACTTTGGCTTCTCCTATATAAGCTTTTCGTGTAGAAGGTGATGAAAGGAGGTTTATAATCATTGCGAAAACTTTAAGAACCTCTTTCAGGGCTTAAAAGTCACATTGATGTACATTATAGGACATTGAGTCCCCGGAGAGAGAATATGTGGAGCCCCGGGCGGGATTTGAACCCGCGGCCTGCGGATTACAAGTCCGCCGCCCCGCCAGGCTAGGCTACCGGGGCACCGATTTAAAAAGTCCCCAGTGCATATATAAACTTTTCGATGAAGGGGCGATTTAAAAGCTTCAGTCGCTGAAATTCACCCAACCGTAATCTTTATAAATCCACCCTTCATTCCCTATCTTGGGTCGTGCCGCCGTAGCTTAGTTGGTAGAGCGCCGGACTGTTAATCCGGTGGTCCCCCGTTCAAGTCGGGGCGGCGGCGCCATTGTGGGCCCGTAGCTCAGCCTGGTCAGAGCGCGCGGCTCATAACCGCGTGGTCGGGGGTTCAAAGCCCCCCGGGCCCACCATAGGAAACTTTGCCTGCGCAAAGTTTCATCAAAGTCGGTAGCTTCTTCATGAAGTGCAAGTCCTTAAAGGGTTTTTTAATAAAATCCGACTGTTTGAAAGGAGAACCTTCTTTAAATACCCTTTTAAATGGGGTTAACTTAAAAAGACGCCCGCTGGGCATCAGAGGAAAAGCAAACCTTTAATTTAGAAACATTTTGGTGTGTTCTCCCCGAATGGTGGATACTTGCGAAGCAAAAACCCCCGTCTCGACACTAATAACATGAGCTACCAACTTGTGGTGAAGCTTTTTCTAAAAGCTTCTTTCGAAAGCGCTGGCGGAAGATTACGTACTTTTTTACCGGTCTGATTTTGAAGGGGTTTATGCTAAGACCTGCTCTTTTTGAGTGTTTCACTCTACAAACGACGTCCGAAGGACGCCAAAAATAAACTGAAACTACTTGGAAAGTCCCAGTTAGTGTTAAACCATGCTTAAAATTGCACTTGGCTAGTGCACGACTGATTTTTTGCAGTTTGATGAGAAAGGTAAACCTTTCGCCAGCCTTTCTCAAAGGCTGAGCGAAAAGTTTCATCAAAGTCGGTAGCTTCTTCATGAAGTGCAAGTTCTCAAAAGGGGTTTCTTACATTAAACGTATCGTTTTAAGTGAGAACCTATCGAGTGAATTTCTTCGAGAGTTGTTTTTCACAAATGGATTCTTTTTAGGGGTAATTCTCAGAGGGGGTTCGAGTTTTTAGCACTCCTTTGGAGCGCGGTTTAAGTGAAACCCACATGGAAACGGCCTGTTTGATGAATCCAAAATTCCTAACGGCTGGGTTTTGAGTTGAAATCTTACTTCAAGAGTACCCTGCTGAGGAATTACAAACTTTGATCAAGCTTTTCCCAAAAGCTTGTGGGCCTGCGCGACATTGAAGCTTTTCCCTCAACTTTATTCGAACATCTTAACAAATGGCAGAAAGATTTAACAAAAAGAAAAAGCGGGCTTCAGAAATCGACTTCACCCCTCTCCCTGAGCTCTCTGTACATCCTCCACGTGATTATCGGCCTCTTTGTGGCCAAGACATCATCCACCCTTTTCACCGCTGTGTTATACGGTGCCCCTTTGACTTTCTCCGGCTCGGTGTAGGCTTCTTCGCTTATCTTTTTCAGGACGGATACATAGTAGTCAAGCTCCTCCTTCGTGGCGCTTTCCGTTGGCTCTATCATGAGGGCCTCATGGACGATGAGCGGGAAGTATATCGTGGGTGCATGCAGTCCGTGGTCGAGCAGGCGTTTGGCGACATCCAAGGCACTCACACCCGTTTCCTTCTTCATCGGCTCCGCTGAAAACACAACCTCATGCTTTCTGAGCTCTTTATGGGGCAGACCGTAGCCTCTCGTCCCCTTCAGCTTCTGCGTGAGGTAGTTTGCATTGAGGACCGCGATTTCACCCGCCTCCTTCAGGCCCTCCCTGCCCATTATCTTCAGGTAGACGAGCGCCCTCACCATCACGGAAAAGTTGCCGTAGAACTCCTTGACCTTTCCTATGCTCTTCGGAAGGTCATAGTTGAGGTAGTACCTCTCACCATCAAACTCGACCACCGGGACGGGCAGGTATTCCTTTAAAAAGTCCTTGACGCCTACAGGACCGCTTCCGGGCCCTCCACCTCCGTGCGGCGTTGAAAAGGTCTTGTGCAGGTTCAGATGGACAATATCAAATCCCATATCACCCGGTCTGACCCTTCCGAGAATTCCGTTGAGGTTTGCACCGTCGTAGTAGAGCAGACCCCCGGCTTCATGAACCATCTCAGCTATCCTGAGTATGTCCTCCTCGAAGATTCCAAGGGTGTTCGGATTTGTGAGCATTAATCCGGCCGTCCTCTCGCTCAGGGCACTCTCAAGGGCATCTAAATCCACCATCCCCTGCTCATTTGAAGGAATCTCCACGACCTTAAAGCCCGCCATAGCAGCGGAGGCCGGGTTCGTCCCGTGGGCTGAATCCGGCACGAGTATCTCCGTTCTCTTCGTGTCTCCCCTGTCCATGTGGTATGCCCTGATTATCATGACCCCTGTGAACTCACCGTTCGCTCCCGCAGCCGGCTGAAGGGTGAAGCGATCCATGCCCGTAATCTCCTTGAGCCACTGTTCCAGCTCCCACATGATCTGAAGGGCGCCCTGAACCGTTCTCTCGTCCTGATACGGATGGATAAAGGCAACCTTTGGATGTCCGGCTATTTCCTCGTTTATTTTTGGATTATACTTCATTGTGCATGAGCCGAGAGGATAGATGCCCGAATCAACTCCGTAGTTCATTTCGCTCAGATGGGTGTAATGCCTCACCACCTCGGGCTCGCTAAGCTCCGGGAGATTGAGCTCTTTTCTCGCCAGTCCCTCGGGAATCCTGACATCAATGTTTTCAATCGGCTTTGGAAGCGTGTATCCCACTCTCCCCGGCTTTGAAAGCTCAAATATAAGCGGTTCATCCCATTTGGCCTGCCTGTACATCTCCATCACCTCACAGCTCCGCCTCGTTTATTATCTCTCCCAGCGCGGATACTAAACCATCAACCCACTCTTTCCTCGTCGTTTCTGTTACTGCAAACAGAGCGCTTTCCCCGAGCTCCGGGAAGTGTTTTCCAAGGTAATATCCTCCATGAATGCCCCTCTCCAGCAGCCGCTCGTGGAGCACATCATAGGGAATCTCAAAGCCAACCGGCACGTCCTTGAAGTTTATGCCATCAAAGAGTATCTCTCCCACCTCACCCATGCGCTTTTTGAAGTAGGCGGTGTTCTTAAGTATGACCTCCCCGAGCTCCCTCAGACCTTTCGGCCCCAGGGTTGCCAGATGTATCGCAGCTGCAACCGCAACGAGGGCCTCATTTGAGCAGATGTTTGATGTGGCCTTCGCCCGCCTTATGTGCTGTTCCCTCGTCTGCAGTGCCATGACAAAGGCCCTCCTGCCCTCTCCGTCCCTTGTCATGCCTATTATCCTGCCCGGCATCTGCCTGATCAGCTTCTTGTCGTTTCTCACGGCAAAGAAGCCTGCCCTCGGGCCTCCAAAGTTCATCGGATTTCCAAAGAAGGCTGCCTCTCCTATCGCTATATCCGCCCCGTAGTTCCCCGGAGCTTCGAGTATCCCCAGGCTGGTCGGGTCGGCCCCCACAATAAAGAGGGCCTTTGCATCATGGGCTATTTCTCCAATGGCCCTAACCTGCTCCTCGATCAGGCCAAAGAAGTTGGGTACTTCCACATAAACGCCCGCTGCACCTTCAACGCTCTCCTTTAGCTTTTCAATGTCAACCTGTCCGTTCTCATTCCAGGGGATGTACTCTATCTCAATACCCGCTCCTTCAACATAGGTCTCCAGCGTCATCCTTTTCTCGGGGCTGAGGGCTTTAGGGACTATGAACCTGCTTTTTCTTGTGAATCTCGCTGCCATTCTTGCGGCTTCTCCGAGGGCACTTCCCCAGTCGTACATTGAAGCGTTGACAACCTCAAGCCCGACCAGCTCCCCTATGAGGCTCTGATATTCAAAGAGGGCCTGGAGCATTCCCTGGCTGATTTCCGGCTGATAAGGAGTGTATGCCGTCAGGAACTCGCTCCTTTCAATGAGATACTTTACATGGGCCGGGATGTAGTGGAAATAAGTTCCAGCGCCAAGGAATGAGGACATCTCCAGGATGGTTCTGTTTTTCTCCAGAATTCTGTTCATCTCAAGGAAAACTTCATATTCGCTTTTCCCCTCCGGAAGGCTGAACTCCTTCAGAACGCCCCGGGGGACATCAGAAAAGAGCTCTTCAGTCGAACTGAAGCCTATCTCCTCAAGCATTTCCCCTTTATGTGCTGAATTAGGGATGTAGTGCTTTCCCATTGGCATCACCTTTAAGATTTACATCTAATCCTTTGCACCTCAATAAATATATGCTTTGTGGGTTATTCTAAGGAGGCATAGATTCACAAAAATTGCGGGGACCACAATACCGGCAGGATAACTGAGCGTGCCTGCAATTATAAAATTTCCGCCCCTTTGACCCATCATTTCATTGAATTTATCCGACAGTACCGGAGCACAACGAAAAAGCTTAAAGCCAGACCTCACCCTTTTTCTCTGGTGGGTGAGAACGGGATGATTATAGGCTTTGATTTCGATGGAACGCTGGTGGACAGCTATTCCGTGATAGAGGAAGCCTTTAAACGGGCTCTGGAGAGACATTACAGGTGGCTGCCATTTAAGGGCATCTGGGCGAGGTTTTTCACCAGAATAGAGCTTCACTTTGAAAAGCCGAAATACGGAAGGCACAGCGGTAAGGTGAAATCTCCATTCTTCCTGAGGACGAAGTTCGCCAGGACATGGTTTGAGGAGAGGGCAAAGCTGACGAAGATTCTGGATGATGCAGACGAACTGATCAGAACGCTCAGAGAAGAAGGGCACACCGTGATATCATTCTCGGCGGAAGATTTCATTGATGGGATGAAGGAGAGGAGGCTAAAGATTGCGGGCCTGTATGAGCTCTTTGATGATATCATTGTCTTCGGAAAGGAAATAACTCTGTGTGAGGCATTTCAGCTTTTGCGGGAGAAGTATGGAGACGAGGTTTTTGTATGGGTGGATGACAAGCCGTGGCGCTTTATCGGGAGGGGCGATGAAAACACGGAGTTTGTGTGGTATTACTTCCCGCCGACGGCCAGATTTGTGGAGGAGAAACGGGAGCTGCTGGCTGCAATTCCACGCCTCCATGTGATAAGGGATCTGTGGAGCATCCGGGATGTCGTTGAGAGAATAAAGCAGGAGAGGGGGCTCCGCTAAATCCTGCAGCACATGTCCCGCATCTGAGTTAGTTTTAAAATGTTTGCATCATACGGGAGGATATGAAGCCCGTCCCTCTGTCCGGGAAAGCCCTCCGGCTCGGGAGGAATCTGATAATAGCAGACCTGCATCTTGGTTACGAGGCCAGCATGGCGAGGGAAGGTGCATACCTGCCGAGCACGCTCCGCAGCACCGTTGCCTCCCTAAAGCGGCTTATTGAGAGAGAAAAACCGAAGAGATTGATAATAGATGGGGATTTGAAACACTCCTTTGTGCCATTCAGGAGGGAAAAAGCCGAACTTGAGCTGTTCCTCTCCGAGGTTTCCCCGCTGGTTGATGAGGTGGTTCTCGTCAGGGGAAACCACGACGTCGGGATTCTGTGGATAAGGGAAGAGGGTGTTGAAATCGCGCACGAACTCGAAGCCGGGGGATGGAAAATCGTCCACGGACACAGGCTCGCCGAGGGCGACAGATTCATTATAGGCCATGAACACCCCGCGGTAAGGCTGAGGGACGAGGTTGGAGCCGTGGTAAAGGTTCCGGTGTTTCTGATGAGCGAGAAGCTCGTGGTGCTGCCCGCCTTTTCTCCCTGGGCGTATGGAAACGACGTCCTGAGGGAGATTGTATCACCGTTTCTGAGGTATTACGACATCTCAAATTCCCGGGTTCTGGTGCCTGTTGAGGATGAGCTTCTGGACTTTGGAGAGTTCAAACAGCTGCGGGAGGTTTTAAGAAGAATCTGATCTTATATAAACCAATGTTGAAACATCATAAAGCTTCACGGAAGAATTAAAAAGCTGTCTGTAGTGGTGCAAAAACTCTCTCCTCCATGTAGCGTTTTCGTAGTATAAAGTTGCATAGTTCTCTTTTCCGGATAACCCTATAAAATATCTCCCAAGCTTCGCGTATGTATCCTCTGTCGGCATAACGACAACAGAAACATTAAAATCCCAAGGCTCCAGAGACGCCTTTACATACAGGGGCATGTCGTATTCATCAATGATGTACTTTGGTTTTAATCCTTCAAAAGCTGAGAAGTAGTAGGAGCCCAGCACAGAGGAATACAGAATATACCCTTCATCACGGTGCATCACTATCTTATCTCCCAGCAGTTTGTTATGGAGATATTCGGGATATGCCTTCCCAAGCTCCATATGCACGAGAGAAACCAGGGAAATTGTGAAAATTATATATGAACTCAGAAGAATAAGTAACAAAACTGCTCTAATCTGTGCCTCCTTCACTCTATTCAAGATGAAGCTAAGTCCCCTACCAGCAAGTAGATACATAAAGGGGAAGGAGAAGTAGTAATAGAGCAGGTGATCTTTTATAAGAATCTGCGGCCCCTCTGCCATAAGGAGAACCGACGAGGACAGTATGAGAATCAGCATCTGCCATCCATTTTTTTCTTTTAGATAGCTGATGACACCAGGGATTAAGAAAACCATCAGAGGACCCATCATTCCCCATATAATGTGGAGTACCCCTTTGAAATCAATGCTCCATGGAGCAAGTATCTTGGAGATAACAACGAAGTAATATCCTGCAGCACCAGGAGATGGATGGGTGATAAACTCAAAAGGATTTCCAAAAATTGCCCAGTTGTACAAAATCCATCCCCCAATTCCCATAAACATTAAAGGTAGATGGGAATATATCCTCCATTTTCTCCCGGATTTTATCTCTCTGTATATAACGAGAAAGGCCAGCACAACTACCATAGGCCATGCTTCGTATCTGGACAGTGTTGCGAGCATGAGAAAAAATACCGAAAGTGTAAGAGGCTTTCCGCTGCCAGTATTTAGGTATCTAAGAGCGTAACTCAAGGAAAACAATGACAGGAACTGACCGAGGGGTATCATATAACTTGAGGAGGCATGGATTAGAGAGTAAATATTGAGACCAAAAAGTGATGCCACCAGAACCCCCTCCCGTCCCCCAAGGATTTTTAAAAGAATGCAGGATGTTCCAGCGATTAAAAGGGCATTTAAAATGCTTCCAGCCATTCCGGTTTTGTAGAGCCACCCAGCTTTTACAAGTGGAATCAGGGCGAGATGGTAAAGAAATGGCCATACGGTACCCATATTGGCAAACTTCGAGGTTGGTTCATTGCTTACAACAGTCGCTGCTATGTAAAGATGGTTAGCGTTATCATGGGCAAACCGTGTGAACTCCCAGATAACTGTGGTATCATACTCATAAACAATCCACATAGAGAAGGATAGGTATATTATGAAAAGAGATATCAGAAGCATTTTCTCAGGAGATGAAATCCTGTGGTACCCTCTCATTTCCATCCCTCTCGGTTTTATACCATCTCCTTGGAGAAAAAATGGAGAAAAATGCAACCAGGCCTATTATATACCAGTACGCAAATGCGATATATATGTACGGGGTGTAGCTCTCAAATACCGTATCGCTGAAATGGTATGCAATTACAAGTGTGAAGAACAGGTTTCCCCCAAGGAACATAAACATTGCTATATAATATATCAAACCCGTAATAGAATTTTCAATTGTACCCACGAGAGAAGATGAACCTACAAGAATTCCCCCAAGATACAAAAACAGAAGTGTATAGCTGGCTGTTGTTGCCATTGAGATTACAGGCCCCATATATGTCAGGCCTATTCCCATTAGTTTCTTATATCCCAGTGCTTTTCTGGATTTCCAAAGACCTCTCAGGCATTCATAGTATCCCTTAAACCATCTCATCCGCTGATTTATCAGCGCCTTAAATGTGGCCGGGGCATGCTCCACTATATAAACCGAATCAAGGTATTCCATTCGTTCCCCGTTCTTTGCGAGCTCTATTGTCAGGTATGCATCCTCTGTCAGGCTTCCTGGAAAACCTCCAATTTTCTCCAGCACATCCCTCCTGACAGTCAGACCTTCTCCGCTCATTGGAGCATAGCCTATAATGGCCGTGTAAACAGGAAGGTAGATATCATACCATATGAATGTATCCAGTGCCAGGAATTTTGAGTGAATGCTCTCTCCAATCCGGTAGACTTTTGTTGTAACAGCTCCTGCCCCCCTGTTTATCTTCTCAACAGCGAGTGAAATATAATCCATGGGGACAATATCGTCTGCATCAAAGATCATAACAACATCCTCGGTAATATACGGAAGAGCCTGATTAAGTGCGTCTGGTTTTCCGAGATGACTGCTGTTGGTATAGATTGTCCTCACGTTAAACCCGCTGAAACTTAAAAAGCTCTCGAGAATAGGCACACCGCTTTTTGTTACATCATCCATCCGTTCTACCAGAATGTATACCGTTATAAGCTCCGGGGGATAGTTCTGGCCCGCTATCGATTTAGCTGTTCGCATAATACTTGGCAGCTGCTCTCTGTAAAAAGGCAGCACCACAGCAACCCGGAGGGGATCATTAACCTGTTTGAGTGTTTCAGATTTGGTTTTGCCAGTTCGAACAAAGGGACAGGAGAGTATCGGAGCTACTCCGGCTAAGAATACCGCCTGAATGAGTATAAACATGAGCCTGAGGAGAAGAACCCACATGGTATTCCTAATTGGAAGGATTATTATAAATATTTCTACCCAAATTCATCTGAAAACTCCCTTAAATCTGAGGAATACCAAATAGGAAACATGAATAGATTCGGGGACAATATTTCCGAAATAACTCAACACTCACATGAGAATTTATTAGAAAAGGACAGAATCTTAATAAACCAGAAAATAGAATGGCCGGAATGGTGGTAACATGAATGTGCTGAGCACTGTGGTTTTTTTCGCATACGTACCAGCGCTTGTGATTATGTGGTACTTCTATCATCTGGATAAATACGAGCCCGAGCCCAAAAAATACGTCCTCGGGACATTCCTGCTCGGGGCGACGCTCTCAGTCGGCATAGCGTTCATACTTGAAACTTTACTGACCCCGCGCTGGATACGGGGATATGCCATTCTCCCTGCAAGCGCCTTCTACCTTGCTCTGGTGGCGGGTATCGTGGAGGAGCCGGCAAAGGCTCTCGCCATAAGGCTGCCCTTTAAGGCAGGCCAGATGGACGGCATAATGGACGGAGTTGTCTACGGTGTTGCCGCCGGACTCGGCTTTGCAGCAACCGAGAACATGCTCTACGGGCTGGGATACGGTGCCGCAATTACCGTTACAAGGGCATTTTTAACACCCTTTGCCCACGGCAGCTGGAGTGCCATAGTGGGTGTGGGGTACGGGTTAAAATCCGAGGGCAAAATACATTCTCTGACTAACTATTTCCTGCTTGCCATAGGCCTCCACTTCCTCTGGGACTACTACGCATTCATGAGCGCTGGACTTCCCCAGTACAACATCATGCTGATTTTCCTGCTCTTCATAAACCTGATTCTGCTGAGGTATTTCGTCATCCTCGGCCAGAGGGAGGACCTGGAAAAGCAGTGGTGGTACTGGTTTGTCGGGGGCAGGAGGAATGTATGAACTGATTCAGGGGGTATGATGAATGTGTGAGCTGAAAAAGCGCATTGAGGACGCACTGTTTGAAGCCAGGCCATATCTTGAATATTTTGACGAGCTGAGGGAAAAAATAGAGGAGCTGGAGAAAAAAGCTACCGATGCTGAGGCCTTTCTGCTTCTCCTCAATGAAGAGATTGAAGCTGCCAGAGAGCCATTCAAAACTGATTTGAGGATATTCCTGCAGAAGTTCGAAGGGATTTGAATTTTTAATTTTTTGCAGACTCTTTTCAGTAGTAAGCAAAATATGAATAGAAAAAGTATTTAAACCCCAGTACCGTAGTCCTTCTGAGAAGTCTACGGGTGGTAATATGAGGACAGCCCGCCTGCTGGTTGTTCTGCTGGCACTCATCGCACTCGGCTCCGTACTCCGGATGGAAGGGGGAGTTCGGGAGCAGGGGATTCCCTCCCCCGATGAGGTTATAGGATTCTATGAGGCAGCAGCAGGACACTTTATCGTGGGAAGCATCAAAACCGTGAGTATTGAAGGCAGTTCGTCCTCTACTGTACTCTCAGAATTCTGCGGCTTTGTTAATTCGAGCTCCCCAGAGGGAGTTCTGCTGCTCAGGAGCTTCAGGAATGATGGGAGCTACGAGTCCTACCGGGTTGTCAACTGGAGCGGAAAGCATGCAGTCTTCAGAAGGTTTCTCCGGGTCAACGGCACCGTCCTTGAGAATTTCACGGATAAACGACCCCTCGATAGGTTTCCCGATCCCATTATTTCATACCTGCAGATGGGCTTCAACGGCTCGAAGATTCTCCATGCTGAATGTTCGCAGGGGCTCTGTGTTTTGAGCTTTGAAAAAAGCTGGAGCCTTTCTTCAAAGGAGCATAATCAGACCTGGCACGTTTCCGGCAGGATAATGGTGGACAACATGAGGCCCGTGGAGGGCCGCATGAACTTCACAGTCAGCCATATAACCCCAGACAGAAAATGGATGGAGTCCACGGAGGTGTATTTTGAAATCACATACGGATGGGGGAGATGGAGAGCATGCCTCCCCGAACTCACCTCAGCCCCAACCCTTTCAGATACCTGATCATCCTCTCCACGTCATTCGCTATCACAGCATCGAAGAGCCCCTTAATCCTGGCCAGGTTATCGTTTTTGTAGAAGAGAATGTCGTTTTCAGTCCAGAGGATGACCCTGAGGCCCAATGAACGCACCCACCGGAGCGCCTGCATGGTCTTTTCAAGACCTATCAGGGGAATGGCCTCCATCGGAACATTCACGGACCAGAGCTTAAGCTCCTCCCTGAGCTGCGGTATCATCGGGATGAGTTTCTCGCTGTCAATGAGGAGACCGATTCTTATTTCATCGTTTAATTCCCGGGTTTTCCTAAGAGCTTCAAGCTCGAATGAGGATATCATAACCCTGTTCAGGGCATTGAACTCATCAACGACCCTCAGGCTTTCCCCAACCGCATCGACATCCTTTATCTCAATGTTGATGAGGGCATTTTCAGGCAGAACCTCAAAAACTTCCTCAAGTGTCGGGATATTCTGTCCCAGCCCGAGATCGGCCTTTTTCAGCTCCTCCATCGTCATTCCCTTCTGATTCCCCTTAAGGCTTGAAGTCCTGTCTATGCTCTCATCGTGCATTATAACTGCCTTTCCGTCCTTTGTTAGCCATACGTCGAGCTCTATCCCATCCGCCCCCGCATTTATGGCCTCAACAAATGCTAAAATGCTGTTTTCAGGATATTTTGACATGAAACCCCTGTGTCCAAGAACGAGAACCCTGTTCTCTTCCCAGCCTGCCATACATATCGCCTCAGATAGAAAGGGAGGTTTATCTAAAAAGCCTTTCCCTCAGAAATCTGGATGCCTTTGAGACATCATCCGAGATAAGAATATCGCAGTAGCGAATCAAGGGCGGCAGGTACCTGAATTCATCCTGCCGGTAGTTCCAGAGGGCTATTTTAACTCCGAGGGAGCGCGCCCATCCAAGGAGGAATTTAAGAGCCGGAAGACCCACATAATCCACGGCATCCACAGGCACGTGGAGGGAATACAGGCCGAGCTCTCTTTTGAGAGCTGGAAATCTGAAGAGAGAGCTCCACGTGATTATGGAAAAGCCAAGCCTTACCTTTCCATCCCCTTCCCTGAGGGCCCTCAGAACTGCAGGGTTATCGGCCGATATGATTACCTTTTCCGTATCCCCCGCAACATCAAGAACTTTCTCAACCGCCTCGATGTCCTTGACATCCACGTTAAAATATGAGCCCGGGAATTCTCCGATGAGCTCTTCGGCGGTGGGTATCAGCGGCCCGAAAGGATGCAGACGCCTGATTTCATTCAGCCGGAGGGCTTTTACATCGAATGTCTCCCCGTCTACCCTGAAGTATCTGTCGTGAATAACGACGAGTTTTCCATCTTTAGTCAGCCAGACATCAAACTCTATGCCATCCGCCCCGCACCGGAGGGCTTTCCTGAATGCAGGGATGGTATTTTCAGGATAAAACCTCTTGAAACCTCTGTGGCCGAGGAGCAGCACCTTCATGTTCCGGACTACGTGCAGGGGTTTATTTGGCTTGCGGCTTTCCGGCAGCATGGCGCCGGGATAAACGGGTTCTTCCCTCATCTAACTTCCCCCAGCACCCTCCAGCAGAACCACAAGAAATATAATGAATTAATGAGTAGATTTCTTACTGGCACTTGGAGGAGGGGTTAAAATGGATGCGGAGTTTAATTACAAAAGGATATTTCTGCTGGGCTTTGGCTTTTTTGGCATAAGCATCATATGGGCGCTCTACAACGCATATGTCCCGATATTCCTCCAGGAGGATTTCGGCCTGAATAAGGCAATAACAGGCGGAATAATGACAATAGACAACATCTTCGCCATAGTCCTGCTGCCATACCTCGGTGCCCTCAGCGACATGACGAGGACGAGATGGGGGAGGCGGAAGCCATACATAATGATAGGTGCTCCACTTGGGGCCCTGATGTTTGCGCTTATACCTGTTGCAAGGGCGCATGAAACCCTCGCCCTCATGATGGGCACGATTATCTTCATGAACTTCTTCATGGCATTATTCCGATCACCTGTTATAGCATTCATGCCCGATATAACTCCATCCGAAAAGAGGAGTCAGGCAAATGGTATAATCAACTTTATGGGCGGTTTGGGAGCGCTTTTTGCATACTTCGGAGGCAAAATCCTCTACGACATAAACTACGCCCTGCCCTTCTATGTCGGTGCTGCGATAATGCTCCTCGCCAACATCTTCGTTGTTCTGTTCGTTCCCGAACCCGAGAGGTACAAGAAACCTGCGGAGAAGAGGGTGAAACTCAGGCAGCTCCTCAAACAAACGAGCAGGGTGAGCTTTGGCGAGCTCAAGGAAAACCTCCAGGATGTTTTTGCAAGCAGAGAGAGAAGCCTCCTTTTCATGCTGCTCGCAATATTTCTCTGGTTCGTTGCCTTCAACTCACTGGAGACCTTCTTCACCAGCTATGCCAAGTTTCAGCTTGGAATAAGAGAGAGCACCGGTGCTTTCCTCCTTGGAATCTTTGCCCTTGGTTATATGGTATTCTCAATCCCCGGAGGCCTGATAGGGGGACGTATAGGAAGGAAGAAGACGATAAGCATGGGTCTGGTGACAATTATCGGTGTCATGATGATAACCCTCTATCTCGGTCTTCAGGCAGCGAGTGGAAGGATAGCCGTCAATACGGTCGTAAAAATATTCTCCGGGCTCTTTCTGATTGGAGGATTTGGATGGGGAATGGTCAACGTAAATTCACTTCCAATGGTCGTTGACATGACTACGGAGGAAAAACTTGGTGGCTATACCGGTCTCTACTACTTTTTCAGCCAGGCGGCGAGCATATTTGCACCTCCCGTTGTGGGTGCGGCCATCGATGTCACGGGCTATCAGTCGCTCCTCGTGTTTTCAGCGCTATTTTTTGTCCTCGCATTGATTTCACTCCAGTTCGTCAGGAGGGGAGATATAATCCGGCACAGCAGGGACGTGCCGGACATGGGCTGAGCCTTTTTTATTATTTCGATTTATTTATCGAATTAATACTTTATCTAATGAACCAATAAGGATAAAAACTCCAGGGGTTTAATTTTATTTTAGCCCTTGCTTGCTGAGGAGATATGGGGGTGGAGTCATGGAGAACAGAAAGTTTAACTGGGGCGTTGTTCTTGGTCTTTCGCTATTGGGCTTCAGCAGAAGCCTTGGATGGGCGCTGAATAAAGGGTTCTCATTTCCGCTGCTATCAGCGTACACCGAATCCGCGTTCGTGAAGGGAAGCATACTTGCCCTTGAAGGTTTTATCGGCCTCATTGTCCCTCCATTGTTAGGATATTACAGCGATACCCTGAAGTCAAGACACGGGAGAAGGAGACCTTTCATCTTTATAGGGGGAATACTTGCCGGTATTGCAGCCATGATGATTTATACAGCCTATGCCCTCGGCGTTCCCCTCCTCGGGTTTGCGGTTACCCTCGGTTTTCTCTATTTCTCCCTCCATCTATACACGGCACAGTTCAGGGCGCTGATGCCCGACACCATAGAGAGCGGGCAGAGGGGGAAGGCAAGCGGCTTCATAACCCTGTTTGAATGGGCAGGAAATCTCTTCCTCTTCGGGATTGGCGGCTACCTCGTCGCCAAGCACGGAACCGGCTACTGGGGGCCCTTTGCGATTGCCGCGGTTTTCCTTATAGGTGCCGCCCTGTTCGTATCCCTGAAGGTCAAGGAGCCTGAAGCGCCGGAGATAGAGGAGAACGAAAGCCTCGGAGAATATGTAAGGAGCATTTTCACAAACCACGACTTCCTGCGCTTCTACGTTGCCCAGATTCTCTGGTGGATGAGCTTTGAGTTCGTGGCGATATTCCTCTATGGAATCCTTGCGTTTATACTCTACGGGACAGCAACCGAGAGCGCAGTGGACAGGGTTACCTCGATGGGCCTGTACCTGATGGCGATGTTTAACGTTGCCGTCCTTCTCGGCTCGCTGCCGGGAGGATACATATACGACAAAATCGGCAGAAGACTGAGCATAATACTCGGCGGCTTCGTCTTTGCCCTGCCATTGCTCGGGGGATGGTTCATCCACACCAAGACCCAGATTTTCATTACAATCCTCCTTGCGGGAGTGGGATGGGGGGTTCTGGTTGCGGCCTCATATCCCGTCATAGGCGACCTGCTGACCAAATATGAGAAGGAGGCATTCACCGGCCGCTACTACGGTGTATTTGAAGCCACAAAGTCAATACCTGTTCTGCTGGCCGGAACCATCGGCGGAGCCCTGGTAGACCTGGCAGGAGGAAACTACAGGATACTCTTCCCCATGGGTGCCCTGCTCGTCCTCCTTGCAATGCCCCTAATATGGAGCATGAAAAGGCTTGAAGCCTCTCCGGAGGGAGGAATATGATTCCCCTTCTCCTGCTTTTTGTCCTCCTGCTGTTTTTTGTCTTCGCTGTGTTCGTGGCCTACAGGATGGTCTCCCCTCCTCGCCTTATTGAGGACTGGACACCGAAAGAGCTTGGCTTTGACTATGAGGATGTGTGGATAGAGACGAGGGATGGGCTCAAGCTTCACGGCTGGTGGATTGACAGGGGCAACGAGAAGACGGTGATTCCCCTGCACGGCTACACAGCGAGCAAATGGGAAAGGATTTACATGAAATCCATCCTGGAAATACTCCTTAAAGGCGGGTACAACGTTCTCGTCTTCGATTTTCGGGCACACGGAAAAAGCGAGGGGAAGCACACGACGGTCGGCGACAGGGAGCTCACTGACGTCCTCTCGGCCATAGACTGGCTGAAGGAAAACAGGGCTGATAAGTCCCGGAAAATAGGATTAATAGGATTTTCAATGGGGGCGATAGTCACAATAAGGACACTGGCCGAAGATGAAAGGGTGTGCTGCGGTATAGCAGACAGCCCCCCGATTTACATGGACAGGACAGGAGCGAGGGGGCTTAAGTATTTCGCAAAGCTTCCTGCATGGTTGTACAGCCTCATCAAACCGATTACCCTCTGGATAAGCGGGGGTAAAATCATCAGCATCATGGAATATGCCGGCAAAATCCAGAAGCCGCTCCTCCTGATAGCCGGTAAGAAAGACCCCCTCGTAATGGTTGAGGAAATCGAGGAATTCTACAGGGAAAACAAAAAAATAAATCCCAATGTAACCCTCTGGGTGAGTGAGGCCGCCCATGTCAGGACTATAAGCGTCGCCAGGGATCGCTACGAAACCCGGGTTCTGGAGTTCTTCGGGAAGTGGCTTTGAGCTTATCCCTTCTCTGATTTCCCAATTTTCAGACTTCCAGCCTTTTAACAGCCCATCCGTAAAGGAATACCGCTATCAGGAAAACTGCAGCGGTTTCCACCGTTATCAGGACAAGGCCAGAGGTTATATCCCCTGCGGGTCTGTGATATATCTCAAGAAGCCTGAAGTCCTTCAGGGCTCTGCCAAGGGCAAAATAGTTAACTATCGGCCTCGCCCAGCCCGGCACGATGCTTTCTGGAATCACTATGCCTGCGAGGAAGAGCAGGGGCATTGAGATGAAGTTGACAACAGCGGTCGTGGACTTTATGCTCCTCGTCGCCATCGCTATAGCCAGCCCGAGGCTCATGGAAAATACCGAGGCGATGAAGATTATCAGCCATCCCAGGGGGCTCGGCACGACTGTCTCGCCGAAAACAGCTCTGGCATAAGCGAGCCCGAAGATTATGCTGATCATTATGATGAGAAATGTTGAGAGCATCTTTCCCGCCAGAAAGTCCCAGGCGGTGGCCGGTGATGCGGCTATCCTCCTGAGGGTGCCCTTTTCGATTTCCTCAAGCGTTCCGCTTCCCATTGTTAGCATTGTTGCAAAGAGGAACTGGATGCCGATAAAGCTCGTTATGTAGAACTTTATCGGTGTTGGCGTTTCACCCGAAACCTCCTTCTCTTCAACTTCCAGCGGCTCGGCACTCGCTATGAGGTATTCCCTCACGGTTTCGGGTGTTACGTTGGGCATGTTCCTTGGAAGATAGGCCTCCATGTACCTGAGCTGGATTTCGATTCTTTTCTCCCGCATCCTCTTTTCCATCTCTGAGAAAAAGCCCATCAGGGTCCCCCTGACTATCTGATACTGCTGGGGATCGCTTCTGTCGAAATAAACATAAATTTTCGCCTGTTTTCCGGTGCTAACATTTCTGCCGAATCCGGAAGGGAATACAACCAGAGAGTCAATTTTGCCGTGTTTTAACGCGTCAATGCCAGCCCCCTGCTTTGAAAACTCCTCTATCTTAAAAACATGAACACCCTCAAGGGTTACGTTCTCCATTATCCCGATGACATCACGAGCCGTGAAAGCCGAGCTTTCGTTTGTGTAAACCACTCCGACGTCCAGGCTCACCGGGGGGTTGTGGCCGCCCCACATCGTCCCGAATAGCGTGATCCACATGAGCGGGAAGATGAATATCCAGAACAGGGCCATCTTCTCCCTGCGGAGCTCTTTCAGGTCTTTCAGAATTATCCCCTTAACAGCCCTGAGCTTCATTCCAGACCCCTCCCCGTCAGCTTCAGAAAAACGTCTTCAAGTGTTGGCTCCTCGATTTTTATGAGCCTTATTTCGCTGCCACTTTTAACGAGGGTTTCAACTATCCCCGGCAGGCTCTCCTTTGAGTTTTTAACGTGGATTCTTGCAGTTCCATCTTTTTCCACCAACCTGAATTCGCCCTTTAATTTTTCCAGACCCCTGAGGAAGCCCTCAATCATGATGACACTCCCCTCCCCGACCAGAGCCTTCAGCTCATCCGCAGTTCCCAGGGCGATGATCCTTCCCTCATCCATAACCGCTATCCTGTCAGCCAAGGCCTCCGCCTCCTCCATGTAGTGGGTGGCCAGAAGAATGGTCTTCCCCTCCCTCCTGAACTCCAGTATCAGCTCCCAGAGCTCCCTTCTCGAAGGAACATCAAGCCCCGTTGAAGGCTCATCGAGGATGAGGATTTTTGGATCATAGAGCAGTGATATTGCCAGATTCAGCCTTCTCCTGAAGCCTCCGCTTAACTCCTTAGCCCTCTTTTTCCTTGGAAGGGCAAAGCGCTCTATCAGCTCATATATCCTCTCCTTCGGAGCATCATAGAGGTCAGCGTAGAACTTCAGGTTCTCCTCCACTGTCAGCAGCTCGTAGGAGATGCTCTCCTGTGGAACATAACCTATGAATCTTGCGGTTTTCTTGCTGAGCTTCCTGCCGAAGATCCTTATCTCGCCGCCGTCATATCCAAGCCCCTCGGCGAGAATCCTTATCAGGGTTGTCTTCCCCGCTCCATTTGGTCCGAGAAGGGCAAAAATCTCCCCGTCCTCAACTTCAAGGTCTATACCCCTGAGGGCGAGAAAGCCGCCGTAGCTCTTCCTCAGCCCTTTAATTTCAATAGCGTTCATCAGCTCACCCAGATAGCATAGGGCATGGTTATATATAATACCAGTCCAAATTCTGAATTTCAGAAAAATATTCTGAGAGACATCTACCGGTTCATTCTTAGGGCTTTTTCAAAAATTGGATCTGCAATTGTATATTTTCCTTTTTCTTTTTTTATCCACCCTAGTTTAGTTAGGTACTCTAACTCTGTTTCGAGCTTCCTATGTAATGTTATTCCCTGAGCATTTAAATACCCCTGAAGCGTTTCTAAGGTATTATGTCCAAGAACAATCCCTTTTATAATTTGTTCGTATGAGGGAGATTGTTCTTTCAAGTATCTGAGTTCTCCATCTACAAGCACAGCTTTTGCTTTGCTTAATGTATGTTTAATAGCATTTTCAAAATTACTCTCTTTCCTCTTCAACCCAAATTCGACTAACCAACCAGGAATACCTCCCAAAATATTCACAGCTTGTTCAATCTCATCAATGGGAATTGACATTCCAAGCTCGTTAAATCCTTCTTTTAAGAATTCTATAGAAGTAATCGGATCAAATGGGGGTAGAGTTATCCACTTTACAGGTCTATCAAATAAGGGGCTTGAGTAATTCTCTGTGTTTAAGAACCTATCAAGAAAACCTAATCTGGCCTCAGATAATATCACACGTAGATGTTCATAATTATCACAGATATGCCCAAGTAATATCAAAAACCTATTTGGATCTCCTTGATATTCCGATAAATATTGGCTCTCATCAAATGCTAAAATTATTGGGATATCCTTCTCCTCCCCTTCTCTATTCAACTTTGCTAAGATATCAATGAGTGTACTCTCATAGGTCTTGAATGGGTGAAATTTAACTCCTACACCAAGCAAGTTGAGAGTAACTTCATCAATTTCATTTAGTATTTTGCTTAATGAACTTTTCTTTTTCCCAAGTATCCGAATTATTTCTCCCACTATTTCTTTCTCTGAAAAATGTTTTCGGGCGTATGTTATTCTTCGAAAATCAATAAATATACCATCAGTTCTATGTGTGAATGAACATAAGACAGAGGTTTTTCCAACTCGCCTAACTCCAGTCAAGGCTATTATCGGAAATCTTTGAATTGCGTCCTCAAGAATCTCGAATTCTCTGGTTCTGTCAAATATATCTTCCCCACATTTAGGTTTGTGATCAAAGACAACCATAATAATCACCTGGGTACATATTTTATCTATGGATATTTTAGTATTTCGATTTTTTAGATGTATAATGTTAAATAGAATTCTGCATAAATGCCTCTCAACACTACAACCTCAGCTAACCCTCTTTTCCTCACCAATCGGAGTGGCTAACGCTCATCATCGGCAGGAAGAATATTCACAGAAAGGTTAAAAAAGCTTGCTCAAAAAAGAGGTGAGGGATGACGAACGTTTACCGGTCTGAGCTGTGATGAGATCGGCACTGACCGACCGTTCTGGTTGTCCGCTACTTTTGGCAATCATGGCGGATAACCTTCTACCCTGCTCATCAGCCGGCTTTCGGGGCCTCACATCTTCCGTTTTCAGTCCCCCATTCGGGCTTAAAACCCCACATACCGGGGACCACAACACCACTCAAGAATAAACTCCAAAACTATTTCTTAAAAATTACGGAAAACAGCAGAATTCAAATGCTCCAATTGTTACCATCTACAAAACAGCCCCTTCAGAGAGCACCATTCCCTGGAAACGGTGATTGGCCCGTCTCAGTTGACCATCAAGTATGTCCCGGTCGCAGGTATGTTATCAAAACATAACACATGTTCTCAGGGATGGGCAAAAGCGTTCAAAAAACTTTAAATTCTTTTCATAAGAGGAATTTGCGATGTCCATATTGTATCTGAGAAACGTCACATATTCGGCAGATGGCAGGAGCATATTGGATGATATTAATATGAGTTTCAGAGAGGGCTTAAGCTATTCCATCCTGGGGCCCAATGGGGCCGGAAAAACCACAATAGCCCTAATTTTGATGGGAGTAATTAAACCGAGCGAGGGAAAGGTTCTGCTCGGAGAAAGAGATATAACAAACCTTGGGGTAACGGAGAGGGCAAAGCTTGGCATTACCCTCCTCTGGCAGGAACCGGCACGATATGAAGGGATAAATGTCAGAGAATACCTCACACTCGGAGGGAAGCTGAAGGTGAGTGAAAGGGAGGTCAGTGAGGTTCTGGACATTGTTGGACTACCCCACGAAATCTATCTCGCCCGCTTTGTGGATAAAAGCCTGAGTGGAGGTGAGAGGAAAAGGATTGAGCTTGCCTCTCTGCTTCTCCTGAAGCCGAGGTACGCCATCCTCGATGAGCCCGACTCAGGATTGGATATAACATCAGGAGAGCTGCTTGAAAGGGTTATAGAATATCTAAACAGGGAAAAGAGCACCGTGATTTTAATTACCCACCATGAGAATATTGCGAGAAAGACAGATTTCAGCTACTTTGTATGCGGGGGGAAGCTTGTAAGGAAGGGCTTCTCGGAGGAAGTCATTGCATATTACAGGATGGCGTGCGGGAAGTGCCCCCTGCTGGAAGTGGTGAAAAATGGTCATTAAAATCGACCGAGTCAGGGAATATGAAGCACTTGTGAAGATATACGAGAAGGAGGGCTTAGACACATCTCTCTTTGGGGATAAAATAGCGGCGATAATAATAAGCGGTGATCGGATAATAGGCCTCAACAATGTTCGGGGGGTTGAGATAAAGGGGAAGGAGATTGAGAGCGGCGTAAGTGCCGATATCAGGATAGCCGACAACCTTAAACTTCCCCTTCCGATACATCTCTGCACAGGGTTTTTGAAGAATGAAGGCTACCAGAAGGTGGTTTTTAACATAAACGTTGGGGAGAACTCCAAGGTTAAGTTCCTCTCCCACTGTATATTCCCGCACGCAAAGAACTTCATCCATGAGGCGTATGCAAAAATCAGGGTTGGAGAAAAGGCCTCCGTTACCTATGAGGACGAGCACATTCACGGCGAAGGCGTGAGGATGAGGAGCCGGACGGAGGTGGAGATTGAAAGAGAGGGACGTTATACCGGCAGATTTTCCCTCACAAAGTATAGAGCAAAGGAGCTCAAGCTTGAAATGGAGGTTAATCTTGGAGATTATGCTGTTGCAGAGCTTTCCTCGAAAATTAAATCGGTCAAGGATGATTCCGTCGAGATCAAGGAAGTTGCATACCTAACCGGGGCTCACTCAAGAGCCAATCTTAAGAGCACCGCAATAGCGTTTGATAACTCGAGGGTGAATATCGTTAATGAAGCATACGGCTTGGGAGACTATGCAAAGGGGCACGTGGAGTGTCGTGAGATAGTTAAGGGGAATGCCGACGTTCAAACGGTGCCTCTGCTGAGGGTCAGGAATGATAAGGCGGAGCTAACACATGAAGCTTCAATAGGAAGGATAAGCGAAGCCCAGCTTCTTCAGCTCATGACGAAGGGACTAAGCGAGGAAGAAGCAGCTGAGCTGATAATCAAGGGCCTCTTGAGGGAGTGATCCATTTTCATATGAAAAATTATTTTTCATGAAAAATTTTTTAAGTGAGCTTAAACTCATTCGGATTGCCTAAAAACAAAGTAGGTGATGATACCAATGGATTATGCTTTAATTGCCCTTATTGCGTTCATTCTTAGTGTGGTTTTCTCCATAGGTGGCGTTGGGAGTGCGATAGCTATAGTGCCGACCATGACGTGGCTCGGCATCCCGCTGATGGTGGCCAAGCCTGCAGGTCTTTTTATAAACACGCTCTCAATGCTCTCGGCAACTCTCAAGAACCTCAAGGAGAAAAAGCTTGATCACCGCTTTGGCTTTCCCATACTGGTCGCAGCCACGGTTTCGGCTCCAATCGGTGCATACGCCGGAAAGTTTGTTCCAAAGAGGTATGTCCTCGGGATTTTTATAGCCTTTCTCCTCTACTCCGGAACCATGATGCTCTTCTTCAAACCGAGACCTCGGGGAACGGATGGAAACCACCTCGTGGAGGGCTCCATGATAGGTGCTCTTGCGGGCTTCCTCGGCGGTTTACTGGGTGTGGGTGGAGGTGGAGTGATAAGCCCCACCTTAATAATGCTCGGCCATGAACCAAAGAAGGTTGCAGCAACGACCGCTTTTGTGGTGTTCTTCTCGTCTCTGAGCGGTTTCTTAACGTACTGGGGTATGGGCACGCTGGACTGGAGGTTACTTGGCGTCGTTTCAATCTCTGCGATAGGAGGTGGATGGCTCGGAACGCACCTGATGCATTTCAAAATGAGCTCGGATGCTGTGAAAAAGGTAATCGGTGTTATACTCTACCTCATGGCGATTAAGATGATTATGGGCGTCGTCTGAAGTCAGGGAATGCTCCTCCTTATCTCATATGCCGTCAGCAGGAGAAACGCTATCGAAAGGAATATCATAACGGAGAGCGAAACCCATGGGCTGATGTAGGCTGCTCCCCTTAGGGAGTATCTCATGGCTTCAACCGAATAGGTTAGAGGGAGTGCTAGGGATATGACGCGAATAATCAGCGGCATCTCCTTAAGGGGGACGAATATACCTGAGAGGAATATCATCGGGAACCTTATGGCGTTGAAAACCGTCATCGTCTGTGAGGGATCCTTCAGCAGATAGGAGACGAGCACCCCGAAGGAGGAGAACATGAACGTCGAGAGGAGAACGTAGCCAAGGAGGAGCCATGGATGGAGGAGAGAGGCTGATGCGAGGGGGAGTATTATTGCCAGCGTTACGGCTGAAGACAGCACTCCAAAAAGGAAGCTGCTGAGTGTTTTTCCAAGGGCTATCGTGGTGTAGCTAACGGGAAAGAGAAGGAGCCGCTCGAAGGAGCCTATCTTTCTTTCAAACACTATCGATGCGGCAGACATTGACGTGGAGCCAAAGAAGAGGGCAAGTGCTATCAGTCCGGGTGCAAGCTCTCCAAGCCTGCCACCGCTCTTGATGGCAAAGGCCAAAGCAAATGATGCAGGAAATATAATTCCCCAGCTCATCGTGGCCGGCTTCATGTAATATTCCTTAATGTCCTTCTTGGCTATGTAGAGTGCTCTGCTTAGACCCTCCAATGCCCTCACCCTCAACGATTTTTAGAAAGACCTCCTCCATGTCTGCACTACGGAGGCTCATGAAGTTCACATCGATCCCCTCTTCCCTTAAAATCCGTGATATCTGTTCAACTGCAGCAAGGGGATTTCTCGCAACTATCCTCAGACTGTCCTTGTCAAGGTAGGCTCTAACTATAACTTTGCTGTCCCTTAGCCTTTCAATCAACTTCTTTGGATCTGAAACGCTGAGCTCTATGGTTTCGTCATAGGGCACGAGTTTCCTCAGCTCTGAAGGCTCCCCCTCCGCAACGATTCTACCCCTGTTGATTACGGCCACCCTCTCACTCAAACGGGAGACCTCGTAAACGTTATGACTCGTGAGGAATATGGTCAGACCCTCCTCCTTAAGCGCCTGTATTAACTTCCACATCTTCCTCCTGCTCTTCACATCAAGGCCAAGGGTGGGCTCATCCAGCAGGAGTATTTTGGGGTTATGGACCAGAGCTGCAGCTATTGTTAATCTCCTTTTAAGCCCCTTGGAGAGGTTTGCGAATTTCTCATTCTTTCTATCCTCCAGACCAAAGAACGCTAAGAGCTCCAAAACCCTCTCCTTTCTAAGTCTCTTGGGAACACCGTGCATCTCAGCACAGAACATTAAATTATCAAAGCATGTGAGCTCTGGATAGAGGTTTGATATGTCCTGAACAACCCCAATGGATGCTTTTACTTTTTCCGCCTCCTTTCTCACGCTGTGGCCGTTTACCATAGCGTCGCCGCTTGATACGTTCGTTAGCCCGCACAGCATTCTTATCGTCGTGGTTTTTCCGGCCCCATTGGGCCCTAGGAAGCCGTAGATGGCATTAAACGGCACCCTAAGATTTACGTGATCAACGGCCAAGAGCTTTCCGTAGTACTTCGTTAAATCCCTGGTAAGGATGGCGTATTCCATTATGTTCCCCACCTATTTTAGTCGTTCCCCCTATAATACTTGTGCTATTATCGGGCGTGTCTAAAAGTTGGGGTTGTTTCATGAGTGCTTGAAGTTTTTTGCCTGTCCGAGATGCCCAAGAAGACTTTACTCTCCATCATACAAACATCAATAGTTTTAGGCACGCTCCTGCATGCGCAAAGCATATTAATCAGAAAAAAGATAATTCACCGGTGCACACAATGCAGGCAGTGATTATGGCAGGCGGTAAGGGAACGAGGCTTCTTCCCCTGACAGTCTACAGGCCAAAGCCCATGATTCCCTTCTTCAACAAGCCGATTATGGAGTATGTCCTTGAGAAGCTGATTAAAGCAGGTGTGGACGAGGTCTTTGTGCTGACCGGTTATCTCAAGGAGCGCATAATGAACTACTTCGGGGACGGCAGCAGGTGGGGGATTGAAATACATTATTCCGACAGGGACAACCTGAAGCTCGGCACCGCAGGGGCCACGAGGAAGGTGGCGGAGAGAATGGAGGACACCTTCATAGTCGCATCGAGCGATGTGTTGACTGACCTCAACATAAGGGACTTCTATGAATATCACAAAAAGAAGGGGGCACTGGCCACGATAGCCCTCTCAAAGGTCGAGGATCCGACACAGTATGGAATTGCAATAGTAAACAGCGAAAACCGCATCATGAGGTTCAAGGAAAAGCCGAAGCCAGAGGAAGCCTTCAGCAATCTGGTAAATGCTGGGGTGTATGTTTTCGAGCCCGAGGTTTTTGACATGGTTCCAAAAGGGGAAAACTTCGACTTTTCCATGCACCTGTTCCCGAAAATGCTCCAGGAGAACATACCCCTCTACGGGTTCCCCTTTGACGAATACTGGAACGATGTCGGGAGGCCCTCAAGCTATCTGCAGGCAACCGAGGACGTCTTCATGGGCAAGCTCTCGCTGTCCCAGATAAGGGTGGATTCTCTGAAGGGCAATCTTGAGTATGGAGGGGCAGTATTCACCGGAAGAAGATGCAGGCTCAGGCACTTCAATATCAGGGGGTTTGCCGTGCTCGGGGATAATGTGGAAATCGGGAGAAACGTTAAAATAGAACGTTCGGTGATATTCTCAAATGTTACGATAGAAGAGGGTGTGGAGATTAAGGAGGCCATCATAGGGGAAAACGTGTATATCGGTAAGGGTGCTGTTATACAGCACGGGAGTGTTATTGGCGATAACAGCGTAATTGAAGAGTTCAGCAAGATTGGCTCGAATGTTAAAATATGGGTTGAGTCCAGAATTGGAAAAGAAAGCATAATACTGCCGGATTGAGGTGATAAAAATGGAGATATACCGCTCGGAAAAATTTAATCCCGAGGAACTCGCCCTTCTTGGAAGGGCCATAGGAACCGTGGCTCAGGGCACCATTATAGTGGGCAGGGATGGAAGGGCAATATCCCGCTACGGAAAGAGGGCAATGGTCGTTGGAATTGTAAGTACCGGTTCAACGATTATGGATGTCAGGCTGATTCCGCTCATAGCCCTCAAGGACTTTGCCCATAAGAAGGGCCTCCCGCTGGCCTACGTCTACTACTACAGCGGGGTGAGGGTTGAGGTGAGCGGCATTGATGCCGACGAAATAGAGGCAATCCTCAGGGGCAGGAGCTTTATAGAGGCACATCCCAACGACATCGGTGCGACCGTGTATTATCCAAACGCCATAGACGACTTCCTCCATGAGGTCTTCAAGCACTACCACTTCAAACTTGAGGGCAAGGCACTGGTTGACTGCATGAACACCCCGGCGGTTCTTTTCTTCCCGAGAATGAGCGAACACTTTGGATTTGAGGCAGAGCTTATCAACGATATGATGACGAGCTATCTTCCGCCGAAGCCACGGGAGGTCTTCCTCCAGAAGCTGAAGAAAGGAGGTTATTCCTTCGGCATGAGGTTCAGACCCGAGGGCATAGTGGAAATCTATCATGATGATGAAACCCGGGAGTTCGGCAGCATGTGGATGCTCCTCGAATACATGAGGAAGCACCTCTGAAATTTAAATTTCTTTTTCCCTTTCCGGGTTCCCTGCTGTTAATAAAATCGAAGCGGCTTTCGCCGGCCGGCAGAGAAAAATCCAATGGAAAGCATTAAAAATCCTCCTCCGGAGTCTATTTCAGCATATCCGCTTTGGAGGTGTCCCGATGTTCATTGTGATGGAGGGCATTGATGGTGCAGGAAAGTCAACCCAGGCAAGGCTGCTGGCCGAATGGTTCAAAAAGAAAGGAAAGGATGTAATGCTGACAAAAGAGCCCACAGATACGGCCTTCGGAAAGCTGATAAGGAGGCTTGTCCTTACAGGGGGCAGGGAGGGAATAATTGACGGTGCCAGGATAAGCCATGAGGCGGAGGCTCTCCTTTTTGCCGCTGACAGGGCGGAGCATGTGCACAAGCTCATCAAGCCCGCATTAAAGGCCGGAAAGATTGTCATCTCTGATCGCTACTTCTACTCATCCCTTGCATATCAGTGGGCGAGGGGGCTTGACCTTGAATGGCTCATTGACCTGAACAAGTTTGCAATCAGACCTGACCTGGTTATTCTCCTCGACCTGCCGGCAAAGGAGAGCATGAAGCGCATCAACGGCAGAAGCATAAAAACGGAATTTGATAAGATAGCCGAACTTCAGAAAAAGGTCCGGGAAAACTACCTCAGGCTGGCCGAAATGTTCCCTGAGATGAAAATCGTTAATGCGCTGGCTCCATTGGAGGATATACACAATGATATAGTCGCCCTGGTCGAGCATGAGCTTCTGGGAGCCCGCTGATTGTGGTACCATGTCCGTCCATAACCTGAGGTTTTCAATTTTTAATTTTGAAAAAATTTTTATATGAATCTTTTCTCATATAATGTGGTGACCGAAATGGGTGGAGAGGCTCCGGTGATCGGGAAGGATATCCTCGGAAGAACGGTGAAGGATTTCTCCGGCATGAAATGGTGGGGGATTGAGAGGAAGGAGATACCGTGGTATCCCCAGATAGACTACGAGAGATGCATCGGCTGTGGAATCTGCTTTATGACGTGCGGGGGAAGGGTCGTTTATGACTGGGACTTTGAAAAGATGCGGCCCGTAATAGCGAGGCCCTACAACTGCATGGTGGGCTGTGATACGTGCGCAAAGATGTGCCCGAGGGATGCCATAATATTCCCCCACATTGGAGTTTTGAGGAAGTACAGGGATGAAGCATTGGTGGTTGCAAAGTCCCGCAGGAAGCTTGAAGAGATACGGAAAAAACTTCAAAAGAACGGAGAAGTAGGAGAAGGACAGTATATCTGTCCTGAGAATAAAGAGAGCAAAAAGAAAGGATGATAACTGAAAGCATAGGTTCAGAAAATATTTAAAAATCTTCATATGGTGATTTTTTCAGGTGAAATGAAATGAAGATAAACATTAAAGATTTTGCCCCGAGCTGGTTTGCAAGTGTTATGGGAACGGGAGCTCTGGCGCTTGTAAGTAAAGTCTACTCCTCAAAGCTTTCCATCCTCGGAAGCGTTGCCCGGGGACTTACGTACTTCAACACAGCGCTGTTTTTTATTCTCCTGATACCATGGGTTTTGAGATGGCTCAAATACAGAAAAAACGCCATGGATGATCTCTATCACCCTCTCGTGTGTCACTTCTACGGAACCATAGCAATAGCCATGCTCGTTCTATCTGCCGATTATCTCCTCATACTTGGGGATAGTTCCATTGCGAGGATTTTCTGGCTTATGGGAATGCCTCTCACGATATTCTTCTCCTTCCTGATACCCTATTTAATGTTCATCCAAGAGAGGATAGATATTAAGAATGTTACCCCCGCGTGGTTTATACCCCCCGTGGGTCTCATAGTCATTCCTCTCAGCGGAGCTCCTTTGATGGGGACATTCCAGGGCTTTTGGAAGGAATTTGCGGTCACGGTTAATTACTTTGCATGGGGAGCCAGATTCTTCCTCTATCTTGCACTCTTTGCAATTGTCATGCACCGCTTCATTGCCCATGAACCCCTGCCCTGCGGAATTGCCCCCGCAATCTGGATAAATCTGGGCCCCATAGGAGCCGGAACGTCAACGCTATACATGCTCATAAAGAACTCTGAGTTCATTACGGTAAAAGAGCCATTCTTCGGTTTTGGTTTCATATTCTGGGGTTTTGGTGTATGGTGGCTGGCAATGGCGATAATAATGACACTCCACTACCTCAGAAGGCTCAACCTTCCCTACAGCCTCTCATGGTGGGCTTTCATATTTCCGCTGGGGGCATATGTGAGTGCCACCTTCAACGTCGGGAAGATTTTGGGGCTTAACATCATAATAAACTTTGGCTTTGCACTCTACTGGCTGCTCTTTGCCCTGTGGATTATAACCGGGATAAAAACTGTGAAACATTTGATTATCGCTGGATAATGGCAGGGCGTGCCTAAAACTATTGATGTTTGTATGATGGAGAGTAAAGTCTTCCTGGGCATCTCGGACAGGCAAAAAACTTCAAGCACTCATGAAACAACCCCAACTTTTAGACACGCCCCGCATGCAGGAGCGTGCCTGAAAGTTTGGAAAGCTGGTGATGATGCTTGAGATTTTTACATTTTTCTTTTGAAAGCCTCGGGGCGGGGAGGAGGTCAGATTTTTCAGAAAAAGAGTTTATCCACCTAACCCCGCAAACATCGACAATCGCGGATATGCCCGGCATGTGGGGAAGTATTTTTAAGTCGCCGGATAACTATCTGAAGGGGGCGATGTTTATGAACGCGCTCGAATACCTCGAAAAAAGGCTTGAAAAAGAGCAGTTTGAAAAGATTAAAGCGATAGATAACCCGAAACTCCATGACTTTCTGGCAAGGTATATTGAGCTTTTGAACCCTGACCGGGTTTTTGTATGCACAGACAGCGAAGAGGACGAGCTTTACGTCAGGTGGAAGGCGCTTTATTACGGGGAGGAGAGGCTCCTCGAAACACCGGGGCACACCGTGCATTATGACAGCTACTATGACCAAGCAAGGGATAAAGCAAATACCAAGCTCTTGGTTCCCGGAGGAAAAAAACTGCCCTTCCTGAACACCCTTGACAGGGAAGAGGGGCTCAGGGAGATTCATGAGCTCATGAAGGACGTTATGAAGGGGAAGGAGCTGTTTGTGTGCTTTTTTGTTCTTGGACCGAAAGAGTCTGTTTTCACAATTCCAGCGGTTCAGCTCACGGATTCCGCTTACGTGGCCCACTCCGAGTTTATCCTCTACAGGAAGGGCTACGAGGAGTTCAAACGTCTTGGAAGACAGGCAAGGTTCCTCAAATTCGTGCACAGCGAGGGCGAGCTCGATGAGAGAAAAACGAGCAAAAATCTCGATAAGAGAAGGATATACATAGACCTTGAGGATGAGACGGTCTACTCCGTAAACACCCAGTACGGTGGAAACACGATAGGCCTTAAGAAGCTCGCCTTCAGGCTAACAATCCGGCGGGCTGTGAGGGAGGGATGGCTCAGCGAGCACATGTTCCTGATGCGCGTCAACGGCCCCAACGGCAGAAAGACCTACTTCACCGGAGCCTATCCGAGCATGTGCGGAAAGACCTCAACGGCAATGATATCATGGGAGAACATCGTCGGCGATGACCTTGCCTTCATAGTGCCCATGAAGGGGGAAGCGAGGGGTGCAAACGTTGAGAAGGGTGTATTCGGCATAATTCAGGGGGTTAATCCCGAGGATGACCCGGTAATATGGAAGGTGCTCCACTCCCAGCATGAGATAATATTCTCGAACGTGCTCGTCAAGGACGGAAAGCCCTACTGGAATGACATGGGAGTTCCGATACCCGATGAAGGGGAGAACCACAGCGGCCGGTGGTGGAGGGGTAAGAAGGATGAAGAAGGCAATGAAATCCCTCCAAGCCATAAAAATGCGCGCTTCACTGTTAGTCTTGAGGCCTTCCCCAACGTCGACCTCGAAGCCCTGAACGCTCCCTGCGGCGTCAAGATAGGGGGAATGATCTTTGGAGGCCGTGATAAGGATACGTGGCCCCCCGTCAGAGAGGCCTTTAACTGGAAGCACGGAGTCGTTACGATGGGAGCCGCGCTTGAGAGCGAAACCACAGCCGCAACCCTTGGAAAGGAAGGTGTCAGGGCATTCAATCCAATGGCAATTCTGGATTTCATGAGCGTCCATCTGGGAGAATACATTGACAACTACCTGAAATTCGCGGAAAAAATAACCGAGGAGCCAAAAATCTTTGCGGTCAACTACTTCCTCCGCGACGAGAAGGGGAACTGGCTCAACCACAAGCTCGACAAGGCCGTCTGGCTCAAGTGGATGGAGCTGAGAGTTCACGGCGATGTGGAGGCCATAGAAACGCCCATAGGTTACATTCCGAAGTACGAGGATCTAAAGAGGCTCTTCAGGGAGGTTCTCGGCAAGGAATACAGCAGGGAGGACTATGAAAAGCAGTTCACTATAAGGGTTCCCGAGCTTCTGGCCAAGATTGAGCGCATAGAGAGGATATACCGCGAACAGGTTGGAGAGGTTCCCGGGGAGTTCTACAGAATCCTCGGGGAGGAGAGGCAGAGACTTATGGATGCAAGGGCAAGATACGGGGACTATATAAGCCCCTTCAGGTTGAATGTGTAACCTTTCTTTTTCTTAATTTCGTTAAATGCCGTTCCAAAACTCTTTTAATGTTAAACTTCTCATATCACTCAAAATGATACTATGAGGTGAAAGCATGGCCAGAGCTGTTGAAGTTCTAATCAGGAAAAAGCTTCCTCAGCCGATTAAGAATCTTGCTGAGATGGCATACAACTACTGGTGGAGCTGGAACAGGAGAGCTACGAAGCTCTGGGAGTATATAGACCCCGAACACTGGGCGGAGTTCAAAAATCCGGTTAAGCTTCTCCTCGATACTCCCAGGGAGAGGCTGGAGGAGCTGGTCAGGGATGACAACTTCATGGATCTCTACGAGCTCGTATGGGAGCTATTTAGAGGATACATGAACCCGGAAAGCACATGGTTCTCCACGAATTATCCAAAATGGGATAAACCCATTGTCTATCTCTGTATGGAGTATGGAATAAGCAAAAGCCTCCCGATATACTCCGGTGGCCTTGGAATACTCGCCGGAGACCATGTTAAGACGGCCAGCGATCTTGGCCTGCCCTTCATCGCTGTGGGGCTCCTCTACAAACACGGCTACTTCAAACAGGAGATAGACAGGAACGGCAGGCAGATTGAGGTCTTTCCGGAGCACAGGCCAGAGGAGATGCCCATAACCCCTGTAAAGAAAGATTCAGGAGAGCCCCTTCTCATAGAGGTTCCGATTGAGGACAGAACTGTCTATGCCCGTGTTTTTGAGGTCAGGGTCGGGAGGGTCAAGCTCTACCTCCTCGACACCGATGTTGAAGTGAACAGACCCGACGACAGGAGGATATGCGACTACCTCTACAACGCCGAGACTGACAAGAGGATAAAGCAGGAGATACTCCTTGGAATTGGCGGAATGAGGCTTTTAAGGGAGATGGGAATAGAGCCGAGTGTTATACACCTCAATGAGGGTCATCCTGCCTTTGCCAGCTTCCAGAGAATCGCATGGTATATGGAGAGGGGTTTAACGTTTCTTGAGGCCCTGAGCATAGTGCGCGGAACGACCGTCTTCACAACCCACACACCGGTTCCGGCAGGTCATGACAGATTCCCCGTGGAGGAAGTCGAGAAGAGGCTGAACAAGTTCTTTGAGGGCCTTCCAAGGGAGGAGTTCCTCAATCTCGGACTTGAGGGGGACAGCATCAACATGACCCTTCTTGCAATAAGAACGGCCAGCTACGTGAATGCCGTCAGCAAGCTTCATGCAGAGGTCACGAAGAAGATGTGGCAGGACATATGGGAAGGAGTGCCTCCTGATGAGATTCCGATTGACGGTATAACAAACGGCGTCCACACAAAGACCTGGCTCCACAACGAGATTAAAAAGCTCTTCGACAGATATATCGGGAGGATATGGAGGGAGTATGCAAACATTGAGGGTATATGGTATGGGATTGAAAGGATTCCCGATGAAGAGCTTTGGGAAGCCCACCTTGCCGCCAAGAAGGAGCTGATAGAGCTTCTGAGAAGGAAGATAATGCGCAGGAATGAGAGGCTGGGTATAGATGACCCGATTCCCGACATAAATGAGAACGCCCTTATAATTGGCTTCGCAAGGAGATTCGCCACATATAAGAGAGCGACCCTCATCCTGAGCGACCTCGACAGGCTCAGCAGGATAGTGAATGACCCGAAGAGGCCGGTTTATATAATCTTCGGAGGCAAAGCCCACCCGATGGACGAGGCAGGAAAGGAGTTTCTCAGGAGGGTTTATGAGATATCCCAGATGCCCGAATTCAGGGGAAAGATATTCGTCCTTGAAAACTACGATATCGGTTCTGCCCGCCTGATGGTTGCCGGCGTTGATGTCTGGCTCAATAATCCCAGAAGGCCCATGGAGGCAAGCGGAACGAGCGGGATGAAGGCCGGCCTGAACGGCGTCCTCAATCTGAGCATATACGACGGCTGGTGGGTTGAGGGCTACAACGGGAAGAACGGCTGGGTTATCGGTGATGAAACCACCGAGCCTGAGACCGAGGAGGACGACCTCAAAGATGCCGAAAGCCTGTACGAGCTGCTCGAAAAGGAGGTAATCCCGACATATTACGGCAACAGGGCTAAGTGGATTTACATGATGAAGGAGAGCATAAAGAGCATAGCACCGCGCTTCAGCACACACAGGATGGTCAAAGAGTACATGGACAAATTCTACTCAAAGGCAATGAGCAACTTCATATGGGTGACGAGGGAGGATTACCGCGGGGCAAAGGAGATAGCCTCATGGAAGAAGAGAATACTCGATGCATGGGACAGGGTTTCCATAGAGAAGGTTCTCCTTCAGGATGCGAGGGCGTTTGAGGCGGTCATCAACCTGGACGGCCTTTTCCCCGAGGACGTCAGGGTGGAGCTCTACTACGGTTTAACATCATCCGGCTACAATGTTGAGAAGGCGTATATAATTGAGCTCAGGCATCCGGAGGAGCTCGGAAATGGCAGGTGGCTCTACAGATACGAAGGCTCCGCCCTTAAGAACATCGGGAGCCCGTGCTGGCATTATGCCATCAGGGTGTATGCCCATCACGAAAAGCTGCCCCACAAGTTCCTGCTGGGACTCGTCAAGTGGCGTGGACTGCTTGAATGATTTCTCCTTTCTTTTATCTCCCTCCCTCAAAGAAAAGTTATATTCCTCCAACACCGCCCTTAAACCCGGGGTAATCTTCAGGATCGACTTTGACAGCATCAAGTAAAAAGATTAAACGCAAAGGGTCACTTGTGGGCGAAAATCGCCACGACCCTCTCCCCGACCTCGTCGATTCTCACAAAGCCGAAGCGCTCGAACTGGACGACTTCATCGACTTTAACATCAGCATCCTTCTCGATGAGTCCTTTTCTCGTTATGAGCTCATCACCCTCAGGAACCAGAACCTCGCATGGCTTTCCTTCGGGAACCCAGTGTATCATGTGCCACCTGTGCTCCTTCGCTTTTTCATACTCGATGCTGTCGAATTCAGCCCTGATGCCCTCCTCGCTCACCTCAAGGATTTTAACATTGAACAGGTCTTTGAGCCTTATGTATTCGCTTTTCCCGAGCAGCTCCAAGTCATCCTTCGAGACATAAAGGGGCTTCCCCGGCACGAATTTGAGCTCTCTGTATCCCCTCTCCGGATGGTCTGGATGGAGCGGAACCCTCGCTGTGAACTCTTCCTCATAGCCGGTTATATACATCGGAATGGGATCCGCGACAAAGAAGTACCTGCTGGCCACGGGGTCGACGAGCTTCCTGTTTATAGCCGCCAGGTTATCCCAGCTTATCGTCGTGTCACTCCTCTTGAGGCCCACCTCGATTATGACCTCCTTTATAGCCTCCGGCCTTATCCCCCTCCTCCTGAGTGCCCGGATCGTCCCCAGCCTCGGGTCGTCCCATCCGAGGTACCTGCCTTCCTCTATGCCCCTCCTTGTTTTTGATTTGCTCAGGATTACCCCCTCAATCGAGAGCCTGCCGTGGTGGACCGTGGCGGGATATTCCCAGCCGAAGTAGCTGTACAGGTAGCGCTGTCTCGTCTCGTTTTCCGCATGCTCCTGGCCCCTAAAAATGTGCGTAACGCCGAGCTCGTGGTCGTCTATGGCCGAGGCGAAGTTGTAGAGCGGCCAGACACGGTATTTATTGCCCGTTCTCGGGTGGTCTGGATTATCTATGATCCTCAAAGCCGGCCAGTCCCTCACAGCAGGGTTTGGATGGCTGAGGTCTGTCTTGATTCTGACAACGGCCTCCCCCTCCCTGTACTCGCCGTTTAACATCTTTTTCCACTCCCTGAGCTGGACTTCCGGAGGCAGCTCCCTGTGCGGGCAGGCCCTGCCCTCGTCCCTGAGCTTTTTGAAGTCCTCAGGCCTGCAGGTGCATACGTATGCCTTCCCCATCCTAAGGAGCTCCTCAGCGTATCTGTAGTAAATCTCAAGCCTGTCGCTTGCACAGTGTATCTCATCGATCCTAAAGCCGAGCCATTTGAGGTCTTCTATTATCCAGTCGTAGAAAACCGGCTCAGGCCTCTTGACCTTCGGGTCGGTGTCATCGAACCTGAGGATGAACTTTCCCCCGTACATACGGGCGTATTCATGGCTCAGTATTGCGGCCCTTGCGTTGCCGAGATGAAATGCTCCATCCGGGTTGGGGGCAAAGCGCGTAACCACCTTCCCTTTTTCCGCCTTCGGGAGGGGTGGAAGGCCTTTTTTCTCCTCCTTTTTCCCCTTCCTCGCCTCAAAGAATTCCGGATAAATTTCCATGAGCTCCTCTCTCTGCTCTCCTTCGCCCATGGAATTAACCCTGTTCACTATCTCGTTGACAAGGGGTATGATCTCCCTTGCCCTGGGTCTGAGTTCGGGGTTTTCTCCGAGAACCTTCCCTATAACCGCCTTGGGGTTTGCCTTTCCTCCGTGCTGAACCGCATTGATGAGCGCATACTTCAGGATGACCTCTTCAACGTGCATCTTTCCCACCAAAGGGAAAAACGAGGGATGGGTTATAAAGTTAGTCCTCAAAAGCAGATGTTTGGCAGCTGTGCTCTGAGGCGCCAACAGTACTCAAAAGCAAAGAGAAGGAAGAAGGAAGTCACTCCGCGAATGTTATTATCTTCAGCTCAACAGGCCGTCTGACGACATTTGCCTTTCTGGCACCTATGAGGTACCTGACGCCCTTCTCGCTGACTATGTCGATGAGCCTCTGGGTTATTATTCCATTGAATATTACAGCGTGTATCCCCTCCCTGTCGCTGAGCGAGCTGAGTAAGTCCCTTACAGGAATCTCCGCTATTATGTTCCTCTTTTCATCAAGGAGCACGGCGTTTGAGTTGCCCTTGACCTTTTCAACGAATTCCCTGAACTCATCAAGTGCCGAGGGTCGTGGAGCCTGAATCGGTTTTATTATCTTCTCCTCCCTTTCCCTCGCCGGAGGTCTTTCAGCATGCCTTACCTCGTGTCTGGGGGCTGGCTCCGGCTTTTCTGCCTTTGCAGCCTCTTTCTCCCTCATAACCTGATAGAAGTTCCTGCCCTTGTAGAAAATCTCGTTTATGACCTGCTCGGCCGGAACCTTGCTCCTAAGAGACTTAACTATCTCCTTCTTGGTCAGCTCCTCGACTTCCTTGCCCTCCGGTGCCCTTGCCACGTAGTCCACGTCAGCAACCTGGAGAAGCTCCTTGAGTATGAGCTCACCGCCGCGGTCGCCATCCGTGAAGGCGGTGACAATTCTCTCCTTGCTGAGCTTTATGATTGTCTCGGGAACTGAGGTTCCCTCAACGGCTATGGCGTTCTTTATGCCGTGCTTGAGCAGGTTGAGAACATCCGCCCTGCCCTCGACTACGATGATTGAATCCGAGAAGGGCACATGCGGCCCGGCTGGCAGCTTCTCGGGCCCGTATTCGATAAGCTCCTTGGCTCTCACCGCCTTTTTAACCTCGTCAGTCAGCTCCTGTGTCTCGGGAATTTCTTCCTCCATGAGTGTTTCGAGTATCTCCTTTGCTCTCTCAATGATGTACTTCCTCTTCGTTGCTCTTACATCCTCAATCTTCAGAACCTTTATCTTTGCCTCCGCGGGTCCGACTCTGTCTATGGTCTCCAGAGCTGCCGCCAGAATTGCCGTCTCCACCCTGTCAAGGCTTGACGGGACTGTTATCGTTCCGTAGGTTTTCCCGGCTTTTGTATGAACATCAACCTTTATCCTCCCAATTCTGCCGGTTTTTTGGAGCTCTCTTAAATCCAGATCATCCCCGAGTAAACCTTCAGTCTGACCGAAAATAGCACCGACAACGTCGGGTCTTTCAACTATTCCGCTGGCTTCAAACTCCGCGTAGATTACATACTTCGTCGTCCCAAAATCGTCCTTTGCAGACATACCATCACCTTCTTTCCTTTTTTCAAATTTCTGCTTTTCAGACAGTATGTGATGCAGCACTGTCTTCTTCCTCTTCAAGGAAATCCCCTCCTCTTAAGGGGGTCAGAAACGGAGCTTTAAATAAAGACCATAGAGGTCTTCAATGCCCTTGATGTCCTTCCTGGCGATTCTCCTGAGCTCTCTTCTCGTCTCTGTATCAACCCTGCATCTGTAGCCTTCCAAATACCGGGTTAGCTTTTTTGCCAGCTCTTCCCCTTCCCTGTCCAGATCGGTTAATATCATGACATCATGATGCTGAGAGGCAATGAGAGCGATTTCAGCCAAAGGTAAGCGGGATAGCCTTATTATCTCCGCCCTGACCCCCAGATTCCGTAAAGCCACCTCGTCTCGCACACCTTCCACAATGATAACACCATCAAACTCTCGCAATTTGTCTATGAGTAGTTCAAATCTTTTATAGTTTTCGGCATACATCTTGCCGTCGTGCTGGTTAAAGGAAGATGCGGTTATAAAGTTTTGGATGATTCTCTGCCTCTTCATGTTCATTTTAACATGCCTTGTTGATCCCGCCAGCATAACTCATTGGCTCCTCATAGAACTCTTCAATGAGCCTCTGAAGCCTCTTTGATAAAAGGATCTGATTTCCCCATGAGCCCTCTATTTTGCCCTTAGCTGCCATTCTGCCCAAAAAACGCTTCATCTCCTCGCTCAGAGGGCTCGGTTTGCAGCGCGCCCACGGCGTTCCCGGGAGGGGCATGAAATAATGCGCCCTGACTTTTCCTCCTTTGGACATTATCCACTTCATAAGCTCGATGCTCTTGCGCTGGCTCTCCTTGCTTTCATTGGGCAGGCCTACGATAAAATCCACAACAGGTTCTATCCCGTATTCAATCATGTATTCTACTGCCCTTTTAACATGCCCAACCCGGTGAAGCCTGTGCATGGCCCTGAGCATGTCATCATCGCCGCTCTGGGCACCTATAGCCAGCCTCCTGTTGTCTGCGTAGTCAAGGAGGAGCTCCAGCGTCTCCGGCAGGACGAACTCCGGGCGCACTTCACTTGGAAACGTACCGTAATAGAGCCTCCTTCCCTCTTTTCTGAGGGGCTGCAAAGCTCTGAGAAGGGCTTCGAGCTTGTTGAGCCTCAGTATCGCTCCCGGTGAGCCATAGGCGAAGGCGTTGGGGGTTATGTAACGCATGTCCCTCATCCTTCTGGAGTATTTTACGATCTGGTCAATCGGTCTGTGCCTCATCCTCAGTCCCTTGATGTAGGGCGTCTGGCAGTAGTAACAGCCAAAAGGACAGCCCCTGCTTATCTCTATCGGAGCTATCAGGCGTAATCCTTCAGGGTAGGGCGGAAAGCGCCAGAAGTCCTCAACTCCGGCAAATCCGGTAAAGGTGAATTCCCCGTTCAGGTAGAATGCCAGTCCCCGGATAGAGAGCAGGTCTTTTGTAATTTTAAATTTAAAGTTAGTCTGTTTTAGAGCTGTTAATAGCTGGTAAACAACCTCCTCGCCCTCCCCTATAACCGCGATATCAAAGCCCAGAACCTTCAAGGTGTGCTTCGGCATTGCAGTGGCATGATAACCCCCTGCAACCAAGAGAGGGTTAAATGTTTCTTTCAGGATTTTGACCTCTTTCTCAACTTCCCAGATTTCTTCGGTGAAGAATGAGTACAGAACAGCTCTGGGCTTTGCTTTGAGGATTTCGTTAAAGTCTCTGGTTATCAAAAGCTCACCAATCTCGAATCCCTGACTCTCCAGAGCTCCCAGGAGGTGAACAAAGGCATTATGATTCCTTTTCGTCATGCGGATTGCTATTTCGTGCATGGTAGAAACTTTCAGAATGGATTTTTAAAAATTGCTTGAAACCAAAATAGAAAAGCTAGGGAGCAAAAACAGACTGCAACATCAAGCCTTGATGGCGAGCTTGATGTCCTCGGCCTTGACGGTCTTCCTGCCGGCGTGCCTGGCGTATTCGGTTGACTTCTTGGCAAGCTCGATTGCGTACTCCTCGAGGTACTCGGCAAGAACCTTGGCGGCCTCCTCGCTGACCCTCTCAGCACCGGCCTTCCTAATCAGTCTGTCAATTGGAGCAATTGGCAACTCAGCCATTCACAACACCTCCATACAAAGTTTTTCAGTCTTATTTAAGGCATTGGAGGTATATAAGCTTTTTGGTAAACGGCGGCATTTTACGGGATTTTTTTGCCTCTGGGGAGCGGAAAATATAGAGGTTTGAAAATCAGAAAAACTCTCCGGTTCTGAGCTTTCCCCGGGTTACATGTAGGGCGAGCTAACAAATAGGAGGGCTCCCCCAGATGGGGGCGGGGATAATTGAGACAGGCTTTCAGAGGTGCCGGGAGAATGCCGGCAGTCTGTTAAAACCTCCCCGAGGGAAATAACCCTGTTATAAAGAGCCGGCAAATTCTGCATGCGCTGAAGCTTTTGGAAAAGGTTTGACCAGAGAAACTTTGCTGGGCAAAGTTTCCTAACGTGGGGCGTAGCCCCACTACGGGGGTTTGAGAGTACAGGAAACTTTGTGCAGACAAAGTTTCATCAAAGTTTGTGATTCCCCGATACAGTCTATTTAGGAGGGGTTTTCTTTAGATATTGTCCTTTTGGCCAAATTGGATTCTGTTCCCTATGGCCTGTTTAGGAAGGGTTCGGGGCTTTAGCGCTCCGAAGGAGCGCATGTTGAAGTTGAACCCTCACGAGAGAAAGCCATTGAGCTAATCCAAAGTTTCAAAAGCAAACTTTAAACTCAAAACCAATTCATAAGGAATCAACGCTAAGGAGGAATCACGACCTTTTGATCAAACTTTTCGTTAGAAAAGTTTGCTATGGCGGGCCCGCCGGGATTCGAACCCGGGACTACCGGCTCCGAAGGCCGGCGCCATATCCCCTAGGCCACGGGCCCTCAAAAGGGTTTTAAAGCTTGGGAAAATAAACCTTGCGGTGGTTCTATGATATTGTCAGACAGGAAAATCAGGGAAGAAATTCTGATTGAGCCGTTTAATGAGAAATCCCTCCAGCCTGCAGGCTATGACTTAAGGGTCGGCAGAGAGGCCATGGTCAGCGGCAGGCTTGTGGATGTTAAGGGCGAGGGGAAGGTGGTTATTCCGCCCAGGGAATATGCCCTGATACTGACCCTTGAGAGGATCAAGCTCCCGGATGACGTTATGGGGGACATGAAGCTGAGAAGTTCCCTTGCAAGGGAAGGGCTTCTCGGGTCTTTTGCATGGGTCGACCCGGGATGGGACGGAAACCTGACCCTGGCTGTCTTTAACGGCTCTGATAATGAAATAGAGCTTGAGTATGGAGAAAGGTTCGTTCAGATTGCATTTATTCGCCTGGAGGAGCCTGCACAGAACCCGTACAGGGGGAGCTATCAGGGAAGCCAGCACCTGACACCCTCAAAACGCAGGGGATGACTTTTATGAACTGACCATAGGCTTCGTTATAACTTTTTACTTTGGTTAAAAGTTACACTCTGTATATGCCCATCACCGGGAATTTATGTCACAAAATATGCATATTTCAACATATACTATTTTCAAAATATTAACGGAAAGATATATACATACTTCTCATGTTAATGTACATTGTAACACCCATTGGGGGTGCCTACTGTGGAGAAAGATGAAAGCAGGAAGTATGCCCTTGTTCTGGGCATAATACCTTGGGTAGCATACGTAGTAATTTCACCAGCATTCAACAAACCAGAGCCCCTGATCCTTGGAATGCCACCATTGATGTTCTGGAACACGCTGTGGCTGATATTAACCTCAATATGCCTCTATGGAGCATATAAGCTCGAATTGGGGGGTGGTCTCCTTGAGTAGCGCCGCACTTCCAGTAGCAATAATCATAGGTTGGGTACTCTTGAGTTTGGCTGTTGGAGTTTACGCCGGAATAAAGAGGAAGTTTACCTTGGAGGGATACCTTGTCTCCGGAAGAAGCTTGGGGCTGATATTCCTCTACGTCCTGATGGCAGGAGAAATTTACAGTGCCTATGCATTCTTGGGAACCGGTGGCTGGGCATACTCATACGGAATGCCGATAATGTATGCAATAGGCTATGGAGCCCTAGCCTATGCCTTTGGTTACTTCTATGCAAAGTATGTATGGAAGGTCGGTAAGTACTTTAAATGCGTGACCCAAGCCGACTACTTCCATGTGAGATATAACAGCAGAACACTGGCAGCACTTGTTGCACTCATCGGAATTGTTTTCAACGTTCCCTATCTGCAGCTTCAGCTTCAGGGACTTGGATACATCGTTAACGTTGGCTCGCTCAACACAATTTCAATAAAAGCCGGAATCGTCATTGGGATGGTTATAATGATGATATACGTCTATACCAGTGGTCTTAGGGGAATCTCCTGGACAAACCTTCTGCAGGCAACGCTCATGTTCATAGTTGCATGGGCAATTCTCTTTGCCGTGCCGTTCAAGCAGTTTGGAGGCGTTGGTGCAATGTTTAAGGCACTGGCCCAAGCCAAACCCGGGCATCTGATACTTCACCCACCGCTTGGCATGGCATGGTATGTCTCGACGCTTATACTGTGCGGGCTTGGATTCTTCATGTACCCCCAGATGTACCCATCCATATACAGTGCCAGAGATTTAAAGACACTGAAAAAGAATTACACCCTTCTACCGATTTACTCCATATTCATGATACCTGTCATCTTGGCGGGCTTCACAATTGCTGCAATGGGTCTTAAATTAGCGGCTCCTGATGAGGCTGTGCTGAAAGCTGTTGAAGTCTCATACCCATCGTGGGTTCTGGGAATAGTCGGTGCGGGGGGTTTTGCAGCGGCGGCATCAACAGCAAGTGCAATAATACTAACACTGGCAGGATTACTCTCAAAGAATTTGTATACGATAATAAAGCCAACAGCATCCGACAAAGAACTCGTGCTTGCAAGCAGAATTTCGGTCATACTGTTCGGTGTAACTGCCATGCTCTTAGCTCTCTTTGCTCCGGGAAGGCTTGTCGCACTTTTACTCCTGGCATATTCCGGCATAACGCAGATGTTCCCTGCAGCAGTTCTTGGGCTATTCTGGAAGAGAATGAACAAATACTCCGCAGGGGCGGGCATAATCGCAGGGTTGATAACGGTTACATACCTGAAATTCGGACTCAAACACAATCCTCTGGGAATCCACTTCGGCCTCTGGGGTCTGCTTGTGAACTTCATTGTGACAGTAATAGTGGCATATGCAACAAAGCCTGATGAAAACTTTGAAAAGTTCAGGCTCGCATTTGCCTAATTTCATTTATTCCCTTTTTTGTGTTTTGTGTCATGATATCTGGAGGTGATTCCATGGATGTTGTGAAGTCTGTGATTAAAAAGGCTAAGGAATTAGAACCATATATCATTGAGATGAGGAGGGGTTTTCATGCGCGTCCTGAGTTGAAGTATGAGGAGGTGTGGACTTCGGGGGTTGTGGTGGGGGAGCTTGAGCGTCTTGGTTATGAGGTTGTTAGGACGGCAGGGACGGGTGTTGTTGGGGTTTTAAGGGGTAAGAAACCCGGGAGGATTGTGGCTTTAAGGGCTGATATGGATGCTTTACCAATTCAGGAGGAGAATGATGTTCCTTACAAGTCGAAAATTCCCGGGAAAATGCATGCTTGCGGGCATGATGCCCACACCGCAATGCTCTTAGGAGCAGCAAGAATACTCGCCGAATTAAAGGACGAGTTAAATGGCACGGTAAAACTCATTTTCCAGCCGGCTGAAGAGGGAGGTTTAGGAGCCAAAAAAATCGTTGAGGACGGGCATCTGAATGACGTTGACGCCATCTTCGGAATACACGTGTGGGCCCAACTGCCGGCAGGAGTCATAGGCGTGAAAACAGGCCCCCTCCTCGCATCAGCAGACGCCTTCAAAACAACCATCAAAGGCAAAGGCGGACACGGCGCAGTGCCACACATGGCAGTTGACCCCGTTGCTGCGGTGATTGACATCGTGAATGCTTATCAGAAAATAATTTCAAGGGAAATAAGCCCGCTGGAGCCTGCAGTTATAAGCGTCACAAAAATTGCAGCAGGAACGACTTTTAATGTCATTCCAGAAACCGCAGAACTCTTGGGAACCATACGAGCGTTTAACGAGGATGTTAGAGATTACATAATCAAACGGATGGAGCGGATAACCAAGGGTTATGCAGAATCAATGAGGTGTGATGGGGAGTTTGAACTCACAATGGAGCACATCCCTCCCACCATCAATGATGAAAAACTCGCGGAGTTTGCGAGGGAGGCTTTAAAGCCCCTCGGCAGGATTGTTGAACCAGAACCTACTCTCGGGGCTGAGGACTTCGCGTTCTACACCCAAAAAACTCCGGGAGTGTTTATCTTCCTAGGAATCAGGAATGAGGAGAAGGGGATAATTTATCCGCACCACCATCCGAAGTTCGATGTTGATGAGTCCGTCCTGTGGAAGGGAAGTGCAACCTACGCCCTGTTAGCCTACAGATACCTGGAGGGTTCGAAATGAAAGTTTTGGTTACAGGCTTTGAGCCATTTGGGGGAGATGATAAAAACCCAACAGAAATTATATCCAAAACCCTCAACGGGAGGAATATACATGGAGCACAGATAACTGGAAAAGTGTTGCCGGTCTCAGTCAAACGTGCTGGACCGGAACTGGAGCAGATTCTTGAGGACGTGAAACCGGATATTGTGATAAATCTTGGACTGGCACCAACTTACAGCAACATTGCAGTCGAGCGGGTTGCCCTGAACATTTTGGATGCCAGAATTCCAGACAACGATGGATATCAGCCGATTGATGAGCCCATAGAAAAAGATGCTCCCGCAGCATACTTCGCTACACTCCCTGTTAGAGCGATAGTGAAAGAGCTCAGAGATAACGGTATTCCAGCAGTGATTTCTTACAGTGCTGGAACCTACCTGTGCAATTACATTATGTTCAAAACACTCCATTATTCAAAACTTCATGGATATCCTAAAAAAGCCGGTTTCATTCACGTCCCATACACTCCGGATCAAGTCATCAACAAGTTCTTCCTCCTCGGGAAAAACACACCAAGCATGTGTTTGGAATTGGAAAGAAAGGCAATTGAAATAGCAATTAGAACAGCGCTTGAAGCCAGTAATGAATAAAGAAAAGGGATTCAGCCGAAGAGGGCTCCGAGTCCTGCGAGAGCCTCCTCTTCGCTTGCCTCCTCCTCTTCTTCCTCCTCTTCCTCCTCTGCCGGGGCTTCCTCAGCCTCTGCTGGAGCAGCCGCAACTGCAACCGGAGCAGCAACCGGCATGGCGGCTTTCTCGATGACCTCCTCGATGTTGACGCCCTCAAGGGCAGCAACGAGGGCCTTTATCCTTGCCTCATCCGGGCTAACACCGGCAGCCTCAAGGATTGCCTTGATGTTCTCCTCGGTTATCTCCTTTCCAGCGGCGTGTAATAACAAAGCAGCATACACGTACTCCATCTTTCGCACCTCCAAATTATCTTTATTTTCACTTATTTTCGATACGCGGGAAATTGAAAGGTTTATCCAAACAGTGCCCCCAGTCCTGCGAGGGCCTCCTCTTCACCTGCTTCCTCTTCTTCCTCTTCCTCCTCAGCCTCCTCAACCTTCTCCTCCTGTGGAGGCTGAGCGGCAACGGCTATTTGTGCCTGCTGGTTTAAAAGCTCTTTGGTCTTCTCGTCGAGCAGCTCCTCGGGCAGCTCCCCTGCTATGAGCAGGACAGCCCTGAAAGCTCTGCCGAGTATGTCCTCCACGGTGTCCTTGGTGATGTAGCCCGCTTCGACCGCAACGTTCTTTGCTCCGAGATATGCCTTCTGGAGGATTGCCTCGATTGTCTGGCTCGTCGGGTATGCTGTGTTGACTGACAGGTTGAAAGCCTGCATATAAGCCTTTTGGAGCATCTCTATGTACGTGCTCTCGTCTATTGCGAGGACTTCGGGCGTGTATACGAGTCCGTCCTCGTAAGCTGCCAGCAGGTTGAGACCCACTTCAAGCGGCTCAATTCCGAGGGCATTTAGGATTCTCGCGAGCTGGGCGGTTATAACCTCTCCGGCCTTTAAGACCGTGTAATCCTTCTGGATTGAAACCTTACCCCTCTCAATTCTCGCTGGTATGCCAAGAGACTGCATCTCACCCACAAGCGGGCCTGGTGCAATTGATGTCGGGCCGGCTGGTATGACCACATCTCTCGGAGCTGGGACTCCTGGCTTGGCTGGAGCGGGTGTCTTGCTCTCCTCAAGGAGCTTGTAGAGCTTGAACGGATTCATCTCCGTGGCGAGTATTCCAGCTCCACCCCTTATGTACTCGATGAGCTTCTCAAGTTCAGGCTTTCCGAGCTCCTGTGCTGCTCTCCTGATGGCAAGTTCAATGAGTGTGTTCCTTGAAACCCTCAGCAAAGCTTTCCCGCGGAGCTTCTCACGCATCTTTGAAAGCGGGTAAGCCGGGACATCCGCTACATCCACGAGGGCGATCACTGGATAGCTCTTGAGTATCTTTGCAAGCTCTTCAACTTCCTTCTTCTTCCATTCAGCAACATGAGCCATTCGAATCACCTCTCCACCTTCACAGCGGGTCCCATTGTTGTCTTGACGTACACTGACCTTACCTGGTTTTCGCCCCTCTCAAGCTTTCCTATGACGGCATTGAGAACTGCCTCGATGTTCTCCGCTATGCTCTCATCCTCCATCTTCTCAGTGCCAACAGGTGCATGGACAACCGGGTTGTTCTTGAGCTGAATCCTGACCGTTCTCCTGAGTCTTCCGACTATCGGCTCCAGGTTCGTCATTGTTGGCGGAACGACCTGAGGCATCTTGTTCCTCGGACCCAGATAGCGACCGAGGTATCTACCGATTTTCGGCATCAGCGGAGCTGCTGCTATGAAAAGGTCGTAGCTCTTTGCGAGTTTTCTGGCCTGCCTTGGATTCTTGCCCAGTTCCTCCAATTCCTCTCCACTAATAACATCCAGCCCGAGCTTTTTGGCCGCTTCAGCGACCGCACCATCAGCTATGACCGCGATTTTGGGTTCCTTACCCCTACCATGTGGCAGTATAACCTCAAGCTTGAACCTGTTCTCAGGTTTCCTCAAATCAATATCCTTGAGGTTCACTGCCACTTCGACGGTCTGTGTGAAGTTGCGCGGCTTAGCCCGGGCCTTAGCCTCCTTCACCGCTTCCACGATTTTTTGCTTGTCAAAGGCCATTTACAGCCCTCCTTTCTTTTTTGATTTAAGCCTGCGGAAAAGTCAAAAATGCGTAAAAAGAGGAGCTTTTAAACTTTTCCCTCACTCCTCAGCGCCAGCAAAAACCTCATCATATACGCCTTCATCTATCTCCTTCTGGACTTCCCTTGGATCCTTGCCCTCAACCGTAACGCCCATGCTCAGAGCTGTCCCTATGACCTCTTTTGCTGCCGCTTTTAAATCGGCCGCCAGCATCTGGTCGACCTTTGCCTTGGCGATTCTGATCACCTGTTCCATTGTGAGATTTCCAACGATGTTGTTCTTGGGAGCATCTGATCCCTTGCTTAAGCCGAGCTCCTTCTTGATGAGCTGGCTGACGGGTGGAACACCGACTTCAATCTCGAAGGTTTTCTTCTTCGGGTCGGTGACTATAATCTTAACCGGAACCTGCATCCCTGCAAAGTCCTTCGTCGCCTCGTTGATCTTGTCAACGACCAGTTTAACGTTCAATCCCAGGGGACCGATGGCAGGTCCAAGCGGAGGACCCGGAGTAGCTTTACCTCCTTCAACAAGTACCTCGACAACCTGTGGCATAATCTCACCCCTTCACTCCTTTTGTCTCTTGCTTATAAGTCTAACGTATTCCCCTCTGACCGTAACGGGGATTGGCACTATGGCCCCGATGAGCTCAACGACGATTTCATCCTTCGCCTCATCAACCCTGACAACCTTGGCCTTCTCGCCTTTGAAGGGCCCGGCGATGAGCTCCACAATATCACCGGGTTCAAAACCACTAACCGCAGGCTTTTCCTCAAGGAAGTGCTCTATCTCCTCAAACCGCACCTCACCCGGCAGTGTCCCCTTGGCGTGTCTGATTCCCTTTATAGCCTCATCAACCGCACTCTTGCTCGGAGCTTCAACGAATATGTAGCCCTTAACCTTCGACGGTGCCAGAATGGCATAAACCGGAAGGTTGTAGGTCTTAATTTTGCTGTAGACCAGCTTTGCGGTTGTTTCCTCCTGCCCAACTGTAACCCTGACTGTGTAGATCTTGCCGTCCATTCCAATCACCAATATTTCACTGTCCTGTAATGAGGTAGCCCAGGATACGGGTAATAAGGCCGAGGAGACCTATTAGCAGCATTCCGAGCCCGGTGATCTTTGCAGCCATTTTATACTCTTTCCCACCGGGTTTTTTTGTGACCATCAAAACCCTCTTCGACTCCGATAGGAACTTTTTAAGCTTTTCTGTGTAGCTCTCTGCCACTTTCAACACCTCGCTAAAATTGTAATGGCAAAAAGAGATTAAAGCTCTTCAAGATCGAGCTTGATTATTCTCTTTTCACCCTCCTCCCCAAAGCTCGGGAGCTCTTCTTCGGCAACGGCATAAGGCGAGCTCACACCCGTAACCACTATCATGACTCTTATCATCTTTCCGAGCTCTTCGTCAAGCTGAATTCCCCAGATTACCTGGGCTTCAGGATCAAGCTTGCTCGTCACGAGTTCAATTATGTTCTGGGCTTCCTCAAGCTTCACATCCGAGCCCGCAATGCTTATCAATGCTCCCTTAGCCCCGCTGATATCGACATCAAGCAGCGGGCTGTTCAGGGCCTGCTGGGCCGCTTCAAGCGCCCTCTTCTCGCTGTCGCTCTCACCGATGCCTATCATCGCAACACCGCCGTCCTTCATGACCGCCCTGACGTCGTTGAAGTCGAGGTTGACAAGTCCCGGCCTCGTAATGAGCTCCGTTATACCCTTTACAGCCTGAACGAGAATTTCATCGGAAACCTTGAACGCCATGTGTATCGGCAGGTTCGGAGCTACCTCCATGAGTTTGTCGTTCGGGATGACTATAACCGTGTCGCTGTTCTTCCGGAGCCTTTCAAGGCCGTATTCGGCGTTTTTGATGCGTCTAATGCCCTCAACTGTGAACGGAAGTGTAACAACCGAAACTGTAAGTGCTCCCATCTTCTTTGCCATCTCCGCAACTATTGGAGCGGCACCTGTTCCGGTTCCACCGCCGAGACCGCATGTTATGAAAACCATGTCGGCACCTTCAAGGGCTTCCCTTATATCTCTCTCACTTTCTTTTGCAGCTTCCTCACCCATTTTTGGGTCGTTTCCAGCTCCAAGACCCCTTGTTAGTTCCTTACCGATTAAAATCTTCTTGTGAGCTTTAACCTTTAAAAGATCCTGAGCATCGGTATTAACAGCTATAATTCTGGCACCCTGAATTCCCACCTGCATCATCCTGTTAACGGTATTACAGCCGGCACCGCCGACACCGATGACATAAATCTTTGCCTGAATCTGCTCTAAAAGCCTTCTAAGCTCCTCATCAACATCCGTCTGCGGAGCCTGAATCTCGGGTGCGTTGCTCATCTCTGAAGAGGTTCTTTCAATCGCATTTTCAATCAGCTTCAACATCCTTTCACCCTCCGGGGAGCAATTTAACATCTGTTTCAGTTTGTATTCAGATGGTATATAAATTTTAGCCAAAGAGACACTGCTATTTTTAGAATTTAAGGTCAACAGCTTTAAACGTTTCGATTTGGTATATGATGATTTCGATCTCCGTGCCTCCTCTTCTTTCCTTAATTAATGTCCGGAAACTCAGCTTTAAACCCAGCGTTTAACAGGTTATCCTGGTATGATCAGTCCTTTATGAACTCCAGTCCGAGCTCTCCGGCCAGAGCTTTTGCCATCTGTCTGGTTTCTCCTTTACTCCCCTTCCAGTCCACATAAATCGCATCGACTTTCCCGCTGGTTCTTTCAATGGCCCTGATGAGCATCTCCCTTGATACTGGGTGGGTGTATTTGGGGGCTATGTGCGAGAAGGCCACATCTGTTTCAAGCGCTCTCTTTGTCTGCTTCGGTGCGTAGTGTCCGCCGCCAATTCCAATCGCAATTTTGAATTTTGCTCTCTGGTATCCTCTGAGGACGTGCATTATCGTCTCGGCCACTATTTCCCCCGCCCTTTCATTCTTCCACTCCTCCTCACCTGACCCGATTTCAATGAAGAGGGATGGAACTTCAAGCTCGCTCGGCCCGTGATGGGTGGCCTCGTAGCATACGGTCCACCCGAGGTCGTTCAGCTCGCTGAGCTTCAATAAAGCGAGCTTCATGGCGTTCGGCTGTGCCACTGCAAGGCTCCCATCCCTTCCACCATACATCGCATTCCCCCAGTTACCCGTGACGTGCGTGGTCAGCGCTGGCATCTTCTGCCTGCTGGAATGACGTGAGGCGAATACAATTATCTCGGGTTTAAATCCAAGCTGCTTTGCTACACTCTCGTCGAGGTTGTCGTAGTATATCATCTCTCCGTTCGTTGTCAGTATTAACGTGTCATTCTTATAATATACTGGATTATTATCGAATGAGCGCCCGTATTCCTTAAATCCGAAATTTTCAATAAGCCTGTCCATTATATTCATGGATGCCAAGTCTATTTTTGTCGTCATTATGACCTTCATTTTAACACCTCGAATAGAGTGCAAACAGGCCCCATTAAAAAGCCTTGTGTTTAGATGAAGCAACCTCCCGGATACCCCGTATTGTCCAAGATAAAGGTAATCTTTATGTTTAGAAAGTCAAATCTTCGTGATGATACATAAGTTAAGTATTTATTTAGCAAAGGTTTCGGATTAAATTACAAAATATGTAAAATTTTTCGCTATTTTTCCAATAAATTTTGAATTTTGTAATGTTTTACTTCTATGTAAAAGCAAAATATATAACGCCATTGATATTCACTAAGAACTGTAATGAAACCTCGATGATGGAAAGAGTACAGCAATGTCCTGAGAGGTGTATATGTCCAAATATGGACATGGAGGTGCTGATATGGAAAAACAGATGGAAAGCGCCATTTCCACATTTAATGTGGAGGAATCCCCCTGGGGACTCAAACAGGGGATAGAGCATGAAAAGTTTTTGGAAATATTTGAGCCCCTTCCGGAAATCAAAAACATCCTGCTCACCAGCGAAAGCCTCGAAGAGGCCAGAGGAAAACTTTCGGAATTCCTCGGGGAGCTTCTCTGGAGGTACAAGAACGGCAGGATTAAGGTCGACCCAATCGACAGGTGGCTTGCCATTGAGTCAATAAATGTCTTCCTCAATATTATTTCCGAATACGGAGAAAAAGCCGCCGGTTTCAGCACCCTGGAGTATCTGCTGAAGGCTGCTAAGGGTGATGCCCATGTTCTCAGCATAATTACAGAGGGCTTTGTCGAGGAGTTCAGGCATCTTTTTAAAGCCATAGCCGGTGTTAGCGGCTATTCCAAAGGGTGGCTCGGGCCAAAGCTTGAGGCAGCTGGCATAAAATTTGTGGACTTCAGCAAAATAAAGGGAAGAAAAGCGGCCCTTGCCCGTTCTGAGTATCTGGACAAGGAGTGGAACTACATCAGGGGCTACCTCAAGAGGTATCCAAGCGGCCTCGACAGGGAGATAATCGAGAAGAGGAAGAAGCAGAGAGAACAGCTTATGGAATACTTCGGCATAACCGAGGAGAAATGGTTCGACTACAAGTGGCAGTTTTCCCACGTCCTCAAGAGGGAAAAGGGCCTCGAAACGCTCAGGGAGCTCAATGAGCTCGGCATAGTCAAGGTTCCGGAGGATGACCTCAAGCAGGTCGAACTTGCCGTCAAGTACCACATTCCATGGGGGATAACACCCTACTACCTGCACCTCTGGGACTTCGAAGAGCCGTACAGGCATGACAGGCAGGTCAGGAGGCAGGTGATGCCCCCCGACTGGTACATGAAGAACATGATAATCCACCGCGAGGACAGGGAATACTATTTCGACTTCATGGGAGAGCATGACACCTCGCCGATAGACCTGGTAACGAGGAGGTACGTTACAATAGCGATTCTCAAGGCCTACGATACCTGCCCGCAGATATGCGTCTACTGCCAGAGGAACTGGGAGGTTCTTGAGCCCTTCATGGCAGGCTCATTCCCTGGATTGGAGAAGATCGAGGAAGCCTTAAACTGGTTCGCCGAGCACGACTCGATGATGGATGTCCTCATAACCGGCGGCGACCCACTCGCTTTAAGCGACAAGATAATCGACAGGATAATGGCCCGCCTGGCGGAGATGGATCACGTTGTTAACATCCGGTGGGGCAGCAGAATATTCGTGACCGTTCCTATGAGGATAACCGACAGTTTGGCAGAGATACTCGGTTCATACATAGAGCCGGGCAGGAGGAATGTCTCCATCTCAACTCACGTCGAGAGCGCCTATGAGGTAACACCAGAGATGGGGGAGGCGGCATACAAGATAAGACGTCAGGGCATCTACATCTACAACCAGCTGGTCTACCAGAGGAACGTCAGCAGGCGTTTTGAGAATGTAGCACTTAGGATTGCCCTCAAAAAGGTTGGCATTGACCCGTACTACACCTTCTATCCGAAGGGCAAGATAGAACAGAAGGACTACCTCGTGCCGATAGCGAGGGTTGTCCAGGAGAGAAAGGAAGAGGCAAGGCTTCTCCCGGGACAGTTCAGGCCGGATGAACCGGTCTTCAACGTTCCGAGGATGGGCAAGAACCATCTCAGAGCATGGCAGGACAGGGAACTCGTCGGCATAAGACCCGATGGCAGCAGAATATACCTAATGCACCCGTGGGAGAAGGGCATCAGTGAAACCAAATTATACACCTACCCGGACGTTCCCATTAAGGAGTATCTCGAATATCTGGAGGGCATCGGAGAGGACTCAAACGACTACTGGACAATCTGGTACTACTACTGAAAAATCTTCGCTCTCCTGCATTTCAATTTATTTACTGATTTGTAAATCTTCCAAATGGCCGAAAAATATATAATCCTTGACTTTACAAATATTTAGGATGTATATACATGCATGGGTATTGTTTGAGAACGCGTATGGGGTGAATAAAGAATGAGGAAATGGAAAGCAATTGGAGTTTTGTTTGTTGTTTTGGTTGGGGTAGTTGCAGCGGGCTGTATCAGCGGCGGCACGAGCGGAACAAGCACCAGCAAGCCGATTGTTCAGAAAAACGACCAGGGCAAGTGGGAAATTACCATCTATACAGGCTCGGGGCCGGGCAGCGTCTATTTTGCCATCGGTTCAATGCTCGCCAAGGTTATAAACAAGAAGAGCAATGACATAGCCGCCAAAGCAGTTACGAGCGGCGCCAGTGTTGCCAACTGTAAGGCAGTTGGGAAGGGTGAAGCCCAGGTGGCAATTGCCCAGAACGATGTCACATGGTATGCATGGGAAGGGAAATTCCAGTTTGAAGGAAAGCCAATTAAGGTTCTCAGGGCAATAGGCACCCTGTATCCTGAACCGGTTCAGATCGTCGTAAGAGCTGACAGCGATATAAAGACCCTGCAGGATTTAGCCGGCAAAAAGGTCGTTGTTGGTGCCGCTGGAAGCGGTACTGCCGCGACAGCTGAGAGGGTTCTTAAAGCTGCAGGTGTCTGGGATAAGATAGACAAGATTTATCAGACCTTTGAAGAGGCTGCTCAGAGCCTGGTTCTCGGACAGGTTGATGCTGAATTTACAGTTATCGCATACCCAGCCCCCGCGGTTAACCAGATAGCCGTTAAGGTTCCGGTGAGAATTCTCTCAATTCCAGATGATGTTATCCAGAAGCTTCATGACCAGGGATATCCCTTCTACGTCAAGGTCATAATACCCAAGGGCACCTACAACGGAATGACGGAGGATGCCCAGACCGTTGCCGTCAAGTCAACATTGATAGTCCACAAGGACGTGCCCGATGAGGTCGTCTACGAAATAACAAAGATTCTCTACGGGAACCTCGATGAACTCGCAAAGGCACACCAGGTCGCAAAGCAGATTGACATAAACCACGCATTTGATGGTCTTATGATACCCCTCCACCCCGGGGCCATTAAATACTACGAGGAGCACGGCATAACAGTGCCGGATAGATACAAGCCCAAGGAGTGAGGAGGTGGATTTTTTGAAGAAATTCTTTCTTTTTTTATTGTTATTGCTTTTGCTGTTAGTCGCTTCCATGATTTTCCCTGTCAAAACAGTCGGGATAAAATTTGATGGAAAGGAGTGTTATTATCCCCTCTCTTCCACCCAAACGCTTGATGTTGACTATACGCATAGTGTTTCGCTCACCAAAGTCGTGGACGTATATCGAATCACGGACCAGGGTATATATGCCATTCAGGAGAAATGGCAGGAATTTCTTGCCGGGCAGCCCACCGATGTTCAATACCGCTCCGGGGATTTTTATGTCAAGGATATGAACATGTACCTCGGCAGATCGTGGGAATACTGGTTCATCCCTCTGAATAAGGCTACCCTGAAAATTAATGGCAGGACGGTATTTATTCAGCCCCCTGAGGAGGGTATTCTGCGGATCAATGTTGGAAGAACGCCTTTAATCCTGATGTTGATAAGGAGGTGTTAGAAATGGGAGAAAACCTTGAGAAATTAGAGGAACAGATAAAACTGGAAACCACGAGAACCCTATCTCCGAGGCTTGAGAATGCTGTCAAAGCTGCAGCCATCTTGATAGGTATCTTTGAGATATTGTTCATCTTCAATTTTAACTTCTCGGTATATTCCCTGCTTGAGAAGATGGGAATAAAGCTTGAGTTCCTGAAGTTCGACTTCCAGGATCAGCAGGTAATGGCCTTTGTGCTGGGCATGATTTTTGTAATCGCATTCCTCAGATATCCCCTGCTAAAACGTGAGAAATATCTGAAAAAAGTCAATATCATTGACTATCTACTCATACTGCTCGGTCTCGCAGCCGCCTTCTATAAGTTCTGGAGATGGCCCACGTACATGGTCTACTACAACGTGAACCAGATGGACGTCATATTCGGATTTCTGGCAATTCTCCTGGTTCTGGAAGCCACCCGGAGAACAATTGGATGGATTCTGCCGGCCATTGTCACGGTGTTCATCCTGTATGGAATCAGGGATGCCGGCTACAACTGGACGCGTATTGCTCAGTACCTCTACCTTGATCAGGGTATTTTCGGCATACCCTACTATGTCATGACGATATATGTGTTTGCGTTCGTATTCTTCGGAGCATTCCTGCTGAAGATTGGAGTCAGCGATTACATAACCGAGTTCATGATAACGGTTTTTGGAACACGGCCGGGGGGACCGGCCAAGTCGGCTGTTATATCAAGTGGATTGATGGGAACCGTAAGCGGGAGTTCGGTTGCCAATGTTCTGACAACGGGCACATTCACAATCCCCCTGATGAAGAAAGCGGGATACCCCAAGGAGATAGCGGGGGCTGTTGAGCCTGTCGCATCCACAGGTGGCCAGTTGATGCCCCCCGTTATGGGTGCAGCCGCATTCATTATGGCCCAGTTCCTTGGAATCCCATACAACAAACTCATAATTGCAGCAGTACTGCCAGCGCTGATATACTATTCGGGAGTTTATCTCTTCATAGATCTCGAAACAAAGCGCCTGGGCCTAAAAGGCATGCCGAGAGAACACTTCAAGCCAATCAGGTACTTCCTGCGGAAGCTCTACATTCTCCTGCCGATTCTGGTGATTACCGTAGCCCTCATATGGGGAATAGCACCGCATATCGCAGCCGTCTCGTCCCTTGGGGTGGCTATATGGGTGGCGTGGATTGCAAAGGAGGAAATTCCGGGAAATGAAAAACTCTATGTTGCGGTGATGCTCGCAACCACACTCCTGATGTTCACAAGCAGAGAAAGCACGGTGGGCTCAATGACAATAGCAAAACCAGTGGGACTGATAGTCCTCTCCCTTGGAATTCTGCTCATAATCCTTAAATTCACCACGGATATGGTTGAGTTCAACGAGAAATTTTACATAAGCATCCTTTTCATAATCCTCGTGGCATGGGGGAAGCTGCTTTACCTGAGAAAAGAGGAGATTCTCCTGCTTACAGGAGTCTTCGGCATCATATTCTCCCTTATAGTCGGTTACAAATCACAGACAGAGGGCGGCAGAAAAATGTACAGGGCAACCTATGAATCCATGATCGATGCAGGTAAAACAAGCACCACAGTCATGCTCGCAGCCGCAAGCGCCGGTTTGATCCAGGGAGTGCTCACAATGACAGGGCTTGTTACGAGTCTGGGCTTCAGACTTGTGGAGCTTGCGGGAGGAAGCCTGTTCCTGCTCCTCATAATGGCAATGATCTTCAGCCTGATCCTTGGTATGGGAGTCCCCACAACAGCGAATTATGTTATCACCTCTCTGGTAGCAGCTCCGGCGGTATATACCGCTGTTCAGAACAATCCGGTCTACGCTGCCTCTGTCCCGGGATACAGCACTGCAATAGCCCTGCTCGCAGCTCACTTCTTCGTGTTTTACTTTGGAATTCTCGCAGACCTGACGCCTCCGGTGGCGCTGGCTGCATACGCTGGCTCTGCTCTGGCAGGGGGAGACTTCTGGAAAACTGCAATAAATGCAGTAAAATACGCCCTTGCAGGATATATCGGGCCCTACATATACTTCACACACCCGGAGATGTTCCTCATAACCGTGCAGCACTGGACGCCTGAGATGGCAATTAAGGTTATCTACTACCTCATAGCCACTGTGTTCATAATGTACATGATGGCGGTTGGCATAACGGGGCATCTTAAGGGGTCAGTGCCAAAGGTATTCAGGGTTGTCCTTGTAATCCTCGGCGTTTCAGGCGCTACACTGAACCACTTTGTCGTGGGTGCAGGAGTCATAGTTATGGCGGTGCTCTACCTCTACCAGAGAAAATCGTCATCCGCCGGGAGCCCTGCCCTTTAGAATGGGAACAGATTCCAGCAACCTGTATTTTTATCTTTAACTTTTCTTTGAGATTGCAGAGAAAAAAGATATCAGTAGAGCATGACCTCAAAGCCAAGCTCGCTCAGCAGATCCGCCAGCTCCTCGCTGTCCGCGTAGACCAGCAGATGGTGATTGCCAAGGGTTCCATCCATGAAATCCTTTGCCTCCTCTATTTTAAGTCTGAGCTGTGTCCTGCATCTGCTTTCGCTCCTCTCCCTTCCTGCGACCTCAACTCCTGCCACCACCACCTTTCTTCCTCTGATTTTCAGAAGGGATGCCCTCCCTTTCGGCAGGCCCACCTCCACACCGACACCGATGCCGCTTTCAAAGTGTGATCTGAGGCTGTAACCGGCTATCAGAGGAGCTGTGCAGTGAGCAAGTATTACATAATCATCCCCGTAATCAGCTATGTTGCCCATGAAGGCGGGTTTGTTGAAGAAAATCCTCGCTATCGCCATTCCAAGGAGGGAGTTGAGCTCGCCCTCACATGCCGCAGGAATACCCTGAGCATTGAACATGGCCAGTGCGAGGCATGGCGTACCCTTCAGCTTCTGAAGCAGGTCAAAGCATCCAATCGTGAAGCCATCAAGCCTGTAGTCCTCCACAATCCTCTTTAATGTCAGGTATATCCTGCCGGCCTTTACCAGATCCTCCCTCTGCGGTTCCTTTATTTCCACGGCCTTGGCCACTATATCCTCCACAGCTTTCCAGCCCTCCGCGTCTGTGGTTGCCTCGTAGTATTCATAGAACTTCTTCAGGCTTATATGGATATACGGCAGCTCGAATTTTTCGTTTATGAGCCATGGGGAGACCCTTCCGATGAGGCCGAGTCTGAGATTCAGGAACCTCTCCAGCATCTCCTTCATATCTTCATAGCCCAGCAAAGCCGCCTTAAGCTCATCAAGGCTCTTTACCAGAGCAGAAGGTATCAATCTGTCCCTGAAATACTCCCTGAGCTCCAAGGCCGCCGCTATCGAGTTGTTGAACGTGTCCCCGTAGAGGATTACCGGTTTTCTGAAGTAGGAAAAGCCCTTGAGCGTGTTTTCCGTCCCTCCCGTGAGGGGATAGATAAGGACAGCATCGACATCTTTAAAATCAAGCTCTTCGCTCCTCGCCTCATCCCGGGTTGAGACTATCAGACCGCCCTTGATTTCGAATTCACCGGCCAGCAGGGTCAGAAATTTTGAGACCTTTTTCTCAAATGCCTTCGGATTTGCAAGTTCGCTGACTCCAAAAACCACTCCAATCTTCATTTCATCACCCAAGGATTTTAAACTCTGGGGACTAAATAAGCTTGTGGTCGGGATGAAGTTTGTTCTTGATACCAGCATCTTTGTCAATCCCGAGGTCAGAAAGGAGTTCGGGGAGACCCCAACAGAGGCCATGAAATCCTTTCTGGTGTATGCCGAGCGGCTCTTCGGGAAGGTGGAGTTCTACATGCCCCCCGGCATTTACAGGGAGGTTATGAACTTCGTGGATAGGGAGGAGGTTTCTCCGAATATTGAGCTTTATATCATAAAAAAACCTCCCAACCTCCATGATATCAGAATACCGGCTTTTGTTGTGTACGAGCTCATTGAGGATATAAGGAGGAGGATAGACAAGGGGTTGCGCGTTGCTGAAAAAGCCGTGAGGGAGAGCGTCATCGAAACGGATAACGTTGATAAAATAATCCAGAAGCTGCGGAGGAATTACCGCAAAGCCCTGAGGGAGGGAATAGTCGACAGCAAGGAGGACTTTGAGCTCATTCTCCTTGCAAAGGAACTTGATGCCACCATAGTCTCCGCCGATATCGGGATACTCACATGGGCCCAGAAGATGGGCATAAGGTGGATAGATGCCGCCAGCTTCAGGGAGGTTCTGGAGGGGCTGACGGGCAAACTCTCGAAATAGGTGCCTGAATGGATGGAGAAATCCATAGAAAAATTTATAAGCTAATCCAGATACCAATCCAACGGTGCCCCGGTGGCTCAGCCTGGTGGAGCGGCCGCTTGGTAAGCGGCAGGTCGCGGGTTCAAACCCCGCCCGGGGCTCCAGCTAATGTTCTATGTGAATAACGGGGGCCGTGGGGTAGCTTGGCCTATCCTTCGGGCTTTGGGAGCCCGGGACCCGAGTTCGAATCTCGGCGGCCCCACCAGTACAAACTTTCGCCGAACGAAAGTTTGATCAAAGCTTGTAGCTCTTTCTTGGAGTGTGATTTTCGGTGGTTTCTGGTTAAAATTAACTGTTTTGGGTGAGAACTCACTTAAGGACTCTTTTAAAGAGGTTTAACTCAAAAACCTCTAACTTTTTGCCAAGCAAGGGCTTTTCGCCGGCCTCTTCCAAAGGCTGTGCTCCAGCGGAAGGTTTACTAGGAACCCTCCCCCGATGTCCGGAATTATGCAAAGATTTATAAAACGTCTTTAGAATAAGCCTTCAGGTTCAATATCATTAGAGGTGATGCTCATGGGAAGAACTACCAAGGTTGGTTCAGCCGGAAGATTCGGTCCGAGGTACGGTCTCAAGATCAGGAGAAGGGTTGCAGCCGTTGAGGCAAAGATGAGGCAGAAACATGTATGCCCTGTATGCGGAAGGAAGGCAGTCAGAAGGATAAGCACCGGCATATGGCAGTGCCAGAAGTGCGGTGCCACCTTCGCAGGTGGGGCTTATCTGCCGGTTACCCCTGCCGGAAAGGTCGCGAAGAGGGTTACCTCTTCAAGGGCCTGAATCTAATTATTTTTGGTGAGGAAAATGACGAAAGGCATTTATAGATGTGCAAAGTGTGGTAGAGAGGTTGAGATTGACCTTGAGAATACCAGGGAAGTCAGATGCCCGTACTGCGGCAGCAAGATTCTCTACAAACCCCGCCCCAAAGTGGCGAGACGGGTCAAAGCAATCTGATTCTCTTCAAAAAGCTTTTATTTACCTTCAAGTGAGTGATATCTATGATGCTGATAACCACCTCTCACAGGCCCACGAGAAGGACGAGAAGTTTTGGGCATGATCTGGAGAAGGTTTTTCCCAATGCCCTCTATCTGACCCGGGGCAAGAAGACCCTCCAGGACCTTCTCATGGAAGCCTATGACAGGGGTTACGAGAGGCTTCTGATAATCAATGTCTGGAAGGGGAATCCCCTCAAGATGACCTTCATTAAGGTTTCTCCGGATGATTGGGGCTATCTCGGTTATCTCTATCTCCACGGGATAAAGCTACAGCGTGAGATTGGTTTTAGGGATATCCGTCCCATACGCGAGGAGATGCCCTTCGTCGTTACGACGGCCAAGCGCGTGGGTCTTGACCATGTCGCCTTTGCCCAGGTGTTTGCCGAGCTAACCGGGGGCAAATTCGTTCCCAGAGGGGACAGAAGCCTTCAGACGATAGCGGATAAAAACAACACCGATGTCCTCGGTGTGGTTGAAAGGCATCCGAGGGGGATGGCACTCAACTTCCATCGCCTCGACATAACCATGGAGCGGGCTGTCGGGCCGTTAATCAGCGTTAAAATCTGGATTATGGAAGATGGCCGGAGATGGGACTATAAGGAAAAAATTGGCATCAGGAAGAGGGAAGTCCATGAGTGACATTGAGGGATATGTGGAAATTGAATTTCCTGATGAGAATACCGCAAGAATCGTCTACGAGAGCGTTCTTTATGAACATCTCACCGTCCCGTACAGGAGAAGCCGGGTGGATTTCATTCTTAAAGGAAAAAAGATAGTAATGCGCTTTTCTGCTGCGGACAATTCCGCCCTCAGGGGGACTCTGAACTCCTACCTCCGCTGGATCAAAGCCGCCATGGATGCAGCTGAAGTATAACGTACTCAGCTGGAGAGCTCTTTAAGTCTCTCACGGCATTTGCTGAGGCTGTCCTTTAGCGTTATGTTCTCCTTCTTGAGGTTCTCTATGCGCTGCATCAGCTCCTTCTCCCTGGTGGCGAGGTATTCCTCAAGCTTTCTCAGCTCATCTTCCTTCTTGAGCAGTTCAGTTTCCTTCTCACTGATTTTCTGGAGTTTCTCTGTGTAATCCCGTATCATGGCAGAGAGATATCTCTCCTGGCTTGCCAGCTCCAGAAATCTCTTGCTGATTTCCTTTTTCTCCTCCTCAAGCTTCGAGTATTCCTTCGCTATGTTGGATTTCTCTATTTTTACGGCTTCCTTTTCTTTCTCCAGAGAATCCTCCAGAATCTGCAGGGTGAGTTCTTTCTCCTTCAGCTGCTTCTCAAAGGAATCCAGCTCCTCCCTCCATGTCTTCAGCTTTGACTCTATTTCACTGAGCTCTTTGGCCTTTTTCTCCAGGAGTTCCTCCTTCCGCTGCAGCTGTTTTCCGGATTCTTCGAGATATTTCAAATTCTCCGTAATTTGTGCCAGCATTTTTTCCAGTGTTTCCTTCTTCTCTTCCAGTTCCCTTTCTTTTTTCAGAAGCTCCTTTTTCAGGTCTTCAATGTGAGCGAGCTCCTTCTCCTTTTCAGCCAGCCTCTCGGACACCGATTTCAGTTCAAGCTCCTTTTCTGCGAGCTCCCGCTCCTTTTCTACCAGCATCTTCTCCTTTTCCATGAGCTCTCCCATCTTTGAATTAAGCTGGTTTTCCAGCTGTGTGAGGTGCTCCTCTTTTTCCTGGAACCACGTCTTTTTGCTCTCCATCTCTTCGATTTCCCTTTCTAACGAGGCTTTCTGTTCCTCCAGAGAATGGACGTCTGTCTTAAGTCTGGTAACTTCCTCCTCCAGCTGTAGTTTCTGCTCTCTGAGGGATTCAAGCTGGGCAATTTTTTCTTCGAACTCCCTTCTTTTCTCGTCAAGTTTCTTTTTTTCATCCCTCAGAATAACAACGGATTCATTGAGCTGCCCTATAACCTCATTAAACTTATACATCGAGGGTTCAAGCTCATCGGAGATTTTCACCAGCTTTGAATAAGCGGCTGAGTATCTATCTATGTCCTCCTGAAGGGCGGATATAAGTTTGCCGAGCTCCTCAATTGTTTTCCTTATCCTTTCCTCATTTGTCTCAGAGCTGCTTACAACCTTCTCTATCCTCTCAAGGCTTTCAACGTATTTTTTCAGGCTCTCCTCCTGAGCGGCCAGGAGATTTGAGGCTATTGCAAGTGTTAGCTCCTCCTTGGACAGCCCCTTTCCACGCTTTACCTTGTCCATAACCTTTCTGGCGTCCGAGGAGTATTTCACATATTCCTCGAGCATTTCAAAATCTATCCGTTCACTCATTCTCCATTCCCTCCCGGAGCAGATACGCAATGCCCTCAAGTTTCGTGAAAACCTCACCAAAATTCCGGAGCATGGACTCCCTCAGGGAGATCACTTCCCCCTGCAGAACCAGCAGTTTTTCGCTGTGTATGCTCAGGAGACCGCTGTGCTCATCAAGGAGTTTCTTCAAATCCCCCATGTCTTCTTTCAGTGTTTGGATGATTTCCTGCTGCCTCATAGAATTCTTCTCGTCCATCTGTTTAAGATTCTCGGATATCTCCTTTGAAAATACTCTGAGATTTGACTTTAAATCCACCACCAGGGACTTTGTTATGGCCACAGAACTGTCCAAGCTTTTGATAAGGCTCATTGTCTCGCTCAGCCCGGAACTGAGTTCTTCACTCCTTCCATCTATATGAAGTTTAAGCCCTTCCATGCTGTTCATTATGGAACTCTCAAGGGTTTTAGCCCGGGTTTTAAGTTCATTCCTGAGGGATTCAAGCTCTTCCTTTGCTTCCTCAATTTTTAAGTCCGTATTATTGATATCTCTTTCAATAGCATCTGTTTTAACGCTAAGAGCTTTTTCGAGGTCGTCTATTCTAAATTTCAGTGCTTTCTGCTCTTCCATGATAGCCGACAGTTCCTTCTTGATTTCAAGAATCTGGGTGTTCAGGTCTTCGAACTTTGATATAAGCTGCCGCATTCTGGAAGTCGCTGCCTGAAGTTCCTCCATGAGAAGTTCAGGATCTTCCATGGAGATCCACCTTATTTATTTTGGTTGTCGGAGTATTAAAATTTTTAGATATTGTACTCACACAGGAATTCGGGGAGGAACTTCCAAAAAAAGGCCAAACTCCAACCCACGGGTAGAGCTAAAACTATTTAAATGCCCCTCTCAAGTATTTTCTGGGGGATGCAAATGCAGAATATTCCACCACAGGTTCAGGCCATGTTGGGACAGCTTGAAAGCTACCAGCAGCAGCTTCAGCTCGTCATACAGCAGAAGCAAAAAGTCCAGCTGGAGCTCAGCGACGCAAAAAAGGCCCTGGAAGAGATTGAGGGAATAGAGGCCGGGACTCCCGTTTATAGGACAGTGGGGACGCTCATAGTCAAAACCGGGAAGGATAAAGCTGTTGAGGAACTCAGGGAAAAGGTCGAAACGCTTGAGATCCGGTTAAACGCCCTTGAGAGGCAGGAGAAGAAGCTCAACGAGAAGCTCAAAGAGCTAACCCAGAGGATACAGGCCGCACTGAGGCCCACCGCTGGCTGATCTTTCTTATTTATTTGAGGGATGGACATGAAAACAGGGGTCATACACATAGGTCTCCCCGAGATGAGCGAGGAGGAGCTTGCGGCCATCGGAGAGCTGGCACAGGAGACAGCTATAAACCATGTTTTTGCTCACCTTACAAAGAGCGAGGTGAAGGACATCGAGGCTGTCGTGAGGGTAACCCGGGATGAAACCCTCAATCTGGAGCTTGAGCTCTACATCGAGGTTCCGATTTTCGTTAAAGTGGACGTTGACGCCCTCGTGGAGGAGGCCCTTGAGAAGGCCTACAGAAAGGTCGAGGAAAGGCTCAGGGAGATCGCTGGTAAGGGTTAATGGTTAAATCCAGCTTCACGCCGGTGGGATTATGAGACAGAGGGAAATTGCAAAGGCCTTTGCCAGAGACATTCGGAGTGTTGCCAAATCCAATCGTGGGGGGATCGCTGAAAGGTACTGTGCTAACACTCTACCCTCGCTGATGCCGAACGCTTTATCGAGCGCATGGAAAAAGCCCTGGAGGAGCTGGAATGAGGGGAAAGCTTAAGCTCAGGCGCTTCCTTGATGGCTCAAAGGATAGGTCATTTCTTCTCCTCTGTCATCACAATGCCGATCCCGATTCACTGGGTAGTGCAATAGCCTTTTCCCGCTATCTCACCTCAAAGGGGATTAAAAACCGCATAGGGGTTTCTCAGAGCATTTCCTCCTATGCAAAAAGGCTGCTCCAATTTGCGGAGGTTGAGATAAATCCCGATGTCAGGGAGGATGTGGTGGTAATCTTTGACACGTCATCAATAGAGCAGCTCGAACCCATTGAGATTCCGCATGAGAAGTTCGTAATCGTTATTGACCACCATGCCGAGAAGAAGAAACCCATCAGGGCAAACATAACCCTCATCGAGTCCTCAAGAACCTCAACGGCAGAGATTGTCTGGGAGCTTTTTAAATACCTCGGGTTCTACGATGAGACTGCCGCAAAGGCTCTGCTGGCAGGGATAGTGACGGATACCGCGAACTTCCGCTTTGCCAATTCCATGACATTTAAAGCGGTTGGTGAGATTCTTGAGAGATTCGACATTCAGATGGGGGAGATATACGGCCTTGTGAGTCCCGTCAGCGATGAAAACATAGACAGCGCCAGGAGAATGGCGGTGCTGAAGGCCTGTCAGAGGATGGAGCTTAAAAAGGCAGGCAGGTATATAATAGCGGTATCAAAGGTTTCCGCGTATGAATCCTTAGCCTGCAAAACATTTCTCCAGCTGGGGGCCGACGTTGCCATAGTCGGAAGCGAAAAAAAAGGCGTAAGGATTTCGGCAAGGGCAAGGGAAAATCTCGTGAAGAAAGGCCTCCACCTCGGTAGAATAATGGAGATGGTGGGGCCGATTATTGATGGCTCGGGAGGAGGACATGCCGGAGCCGCAGGGGCCAACGGGAGATCCAATCTCGATGATGCCCTAAAGTTTTTGATTAAAGAGGTTGAAAAATTTCTGAGGGGGATATGAATGGCGAGGTGTCCGCTGTGTGGAAGGGCCCTTAAATGGGAGGAGCTTGTTGAACAGATGCTTGAACTTGAGGATTTCAGGGAGATTTTGAAGGACAGAAATGCCTTTATGGAAAGTCTCGGGGATTTTGTTTTTAAATGCCCTCACTGCGGTGAGGAGTTCTACGGAAGGAACCTTCCGGCCAGGGAAGCGGAGAAGGTTTTTGACCTCCTCAACGATTTTAAGGGCAGCATAGACTGGGAGGAGAGGAGGGTCAGGCTTAAGCTCACGAATCTCCTCGCTCTTGACCTCATGCTTGAAGAATGGGACAGGAGGTCGAGGGGTGGATGAGATAATCCATCTCGCTGAGGTCGGTGATGTAAGGGGAGCCGTGGAAAAGGCAGGGGAAATAGGGGATCCCGTGAAGCGGTTGAAAGCTCTGGTTGCTGTTATCGAAATCTCCAGAAGGGAGGATGTACTTCCCCCGATGCTGGATGCACTGGATGAAATAACCTCAACACCCGAAAAAATCGTCGCCATGTCCTTTCTGGGCCGTGCCCTCTACCTCCTTGACAGGGACAGGGATGCCGAAAAAGCGTTTGAATCCGCGGTTCAGATGGCGGAGTCTCTGAGGTCGCCCAGGGTCAAGGCAGAGGTGTTTGCGGCCATAGCGCGGAATCTTGCCCTCTCCGACAGATACAGCGACTCCTACGAGTATTTCAGGCTCGCTGTAGAGCAGCTCCAGTTTTCAAGGGCGCTATACTCCGAGGTAATATCAGCGCTTATAAAGATTGCCCGCCTGATAGAAAAAACCGGGGACGAAACCCCAACGGAGAGAGCCCTCGACTTCTACAGACTGGCAAGGGAGCTCTATGCCTCAATACGCTTCACCCTCCAGGTGGAGGTGCTGGAGGAGAAAATGGAGCTTGTGGAGGATGTTCTCAAGAGAAAGAGTGCGGCAATCGTTGACCTGATTAACATGGGGGATATAGAGAGGGCAATGAAGATGACCCGCTTTCTGCCTCCACGGGAGAAGGCATTCTCACTCCTCGAAATATCCTACTGGCTCTTTCTCCATGATTACAGGAGGCTTGGCAGGTCGGTTCTTGAAGATGCCCTTAACACAATCCTGGTTGGAAAATTCAAACCAGATGACAGCGAGCTTGAAAGTGTCGGGAGGCGGTTCCTGAGAATCGGACTTCTGGAGGAAGCCCTCACGATAACAGGGATAATTCAGGACGAAAAGAGGGCATCCGGGTTGCTGGGGGATATTGCCATATCCTACGCAAGGAGGGGCGAGATAAATAGAGCCCTGTCGATTGCTGAGGGCATTCAGGATGAGGAAACCAGAATAAGCGTTCTGGAGGAGCTGAAGTCCGGAGAGACTTAACTTCCGATACCCTTTTTTATGATGGGGCCGTACTTCACATAACGGTGGGTGGTATGCTGGACATTGTAAAGGAGCGCCTGGAAGAGGGGGATGTTGAGGGGGCTTTGAAGTTTGCCCTCGATGCGGGGAATCCCCTCATCACCGTGGAGATACTCTCGCTGATTTTGAAATACGTGAGAAACGTGGAGGATTACAACCTCGTGCTGGCCTGTATAAACGATGCAATAAACGGCATCACAGACCCCATTGACCGGGTTAAGGCACTGAGCGCTGCTGCGGAGGCGCTTTACAGCACGGGGGCAGAAATGACGGGATGGCACTACTTTGAGGAGGCCGTACATCTGGCGGAGGGAATGGAGCTCTTTAAATGGCGTGCCGATGCCCTTGCCCATATAGCGGGCATGATGATCCTTGCGGGCCTCGTGGATGATGCTTATCATTATTACACCCGGGCGGTTGAGGTTATTGAAAGGTCGGGAGAGCCGTATTCAGCTGTTGTCTCCATGTTCTCCGCGCTCGCTGACGCCATAATGGAGGGGGCGGATCATATCCATGACAGAAGGGCACTGAAATTCTACAGTCTGGCAAGGGACATCCATCTCATCATAAACAAACGGCTCACAGCCTCGATGGTTAATGAAAAGATCAGGACAATCGAGGACGTTCTAAAAGAGGGAAGCGTCGCTGTGACAAAATTCCTGGAAATCGGGGATATAGATAAGGCAGTCTTTGCCGTCAGATACCTTCAGGATGAGGAAAAGCCCGTGGCGCTGATGAACGTCGCATACTGGCTTTTCCTCCACGGGCAGGAGCGGCTGGCCAGGGTTCTGCTTAAAGATGCCTATGATATGATGTTCCTTCAGGACATCAGACCTAAGGATATTGCGCTGGAAGGAGTGGCATACCGCCTCATAAAGCTCGGGCTCTTGGATGATGCACTTAATATTGCAGGAATAATAAAGGATGAGGAGATAAGCGACAGGGTTCTCGGAAGGATAGCACTCATGTATGCCCGGAGGGGAGATAAACTGAGGGCGGAGCAGATACTCGACGTTATAAAAAACGAAAGCGTTAAGAGCAAAATCCTGAAGGCCATATGGGGTGAGAGGAATGTGGGACACGAGTAAGGATTACCGCTTACTGGTGGCGGAGAAGAGCGTGGAGCTGTTCCTGAAAACGGTGGAACACGCGAAGTTCAAGGGGAAGTGGAACAAGAAGGGAGCTATTCAGCTGGCGAAGGAGATGATTCCGGAACTTCAGGCGATGCGTTATTCCTACATCGAGCCGAATGAGCTTATAGAAACACCGCAGATGAAAGCCTTGAAGGAGAAGGCTTTGGGCATAATCGAGGCTCTGGGCGGTGAGGAGTGGCACCACAAATTCATCAGCCTGGCGGATAAGGGCGAGCGCGAGAAGGTCGAAGAGGCCGTCGCCAAAGTGCGCTTTTTCCTCAACACCATACTTAACCTCGATAAACGCCTGAGGCTCGGCAGGATAAACGATCCAGTTATAGCCGTTGATATAAAGGTCGGAGAGGTGATGAGCGTGGCCAAGCATCCGAACGCGAACAGGCTTTTGGTTACCAACGTGAACCTCGGCGAGAGAGCTGTTACCGTCGTCACCAACGATTTGAGCGTAAAAGAGGGGAACCGCGTCGCTGTTGCACTGCTCCCTCCGGCCAACTTCCGCGGAATCGTCAGCGAGGGAATGTTCCTCGGTGCGGGGGAGGGTGTCCTCAAGGATGTGAAGGGAGAAATAGGCGGCCTGCCGAAGGGAATCCCGCTTGAGGCCTTCAACGAGACCAGGAATTTGGTCGAGGCGTTTCTGAAGGGGTAAATGCTCTCACAATACTTTATAACTTTTTAAACCCATTCCCAATAGTATTCTGGTGGGGAACTGCTCAGCTGCCGTGGAAACATGCACCCTCAGGTGAATCTCATGGAAAGAGATACCATAATAATTGTGGCTTTCGGGATTATTTTGTTTATCTTTTCCCCTTTTATGCTGTTTTTTACTATAGCTGTATTGGATACCCTTGGCATAGATAGAGCACTTCCTGGCATGCTCTTTTATCTTATGCACCTTCTATTCCCACGTTAATACTCTGCGGTATCCTTGCAAGTATTATGAAGCTTCTCAAAAAGCCCAATCCATGGATAAGGATGGCTTTAGCCCGGATAGCTTTTGCTAGCTACTTCATGTTCTACATGCTGATGAGCTTCATGCAGGTTAAATGAGAGATGTGCATTACTGCATCATGCACCCCCTCGCCTTCTCCCTGTCCTCCTTCGAGAGCCTCCATCCCATGGCTCCGGCATTTTCTTCAACGTGAGTCTTTCTCCCGGCTTTCGGAATCGCAATAACGTTATCCTCCCAGATTAGATAGTTCAGGGCCACCTGGGCGGCGGTTCTGCCGTAGGGTTTTCCAATTTCAGCCAAGCACCGGTTTCTGGCGAGGGAGCCCTTTTCAAGGGGAGTGTATGCCATCAAAGCAATCTTTTCCCTTTTCATGTAGTCGAGCAGTCCGCTATTTTCGGGCCACCTGTCCTTCAGAGAGTACTTGACCTGATTGGCAACTATCTCATACCTCCTCATGGCCTCCTGGGAGCGCTTGAGAAGCCCAAGGTTGAAGTTGCTCACGCCTATGTATCTGATAAGCCCCTCATCAACGAGCTCCTCCAGAGCGTGAAGCGTCTCCTCTATCCTCCCAAAGTCGTCAACCGGCCAGTGGAGGAGGTAGAGGTCTATGTACGTGCCCAGTCTCCTTGCACTCGCCCTGGCTGCCTTCTTTGCGCTCTCGTACCCAAAGTGTGTTGGCCACACCTTGCTGACGATGAAGAGCTCCTCACGCTCGAAGCCTTCTATGGCTTTCCCAACGAGCTCCTCGCTGTGTCCGGCACCGTAGAACTCCGCCGTGTCTATTAGGTTTATCCCGAGCTCAAGGCCGTAGCGGAGAGCCTCAACACTCTCCCTGTCGCGGCTGCGGTCTGGCCGTTCCCGTCCGCCTATGCCCCACGTCCCCATGCCGATGGATGTGACTCTGAAATCGCCTATCCTTTTAAGATCATCGAAAACCGGCATAATACCCACCTATAGACGATCGGCCGGAGTTCTTTTAAGGTTTCTGTGTTAGCGCTAATTGCAGGGCCCACCAAAATCTCCTGATACTATACAACACTCTGGTTCCCATCAAATATTGGAGGGTGTCCTTGAGGGAATTTGCTCTTAGGAAAGTGCTCACCCGGGAACATTCAAGCAAACAAAATGCACAATCCAAAATGGAAACTAGGTTATACAACACTCAGAGGAAATAGTTTTTAAACACTCTCCGGAGGTTATATTGGTGATACAATGGATCCCATGTCAAAGATATTTGAGGAAGCAAAGAGAAACCCAAAGATGAGGAAAAAACTGAAGATGAAGGCGGCTTTCACACTCCTGCTGTCCGTGATGTTTCTGGGAGTTATATTCATAACCGTTGGAACTATACTGGCCAGCAAGCACGGAAGTTTTATAGGAATGACCCAGCTTGATTTCCTCAGGCTCCGGTCTCGCTATGGCCTCATAATGACTGCCCTTATAATAATCCATCTTGGCATGAACTGGAACATATTGAAAAAAGAGATAGAATTTCTGATGAGCTGAGCGGCTCAAGCTTTCCATATTTTTGTTCCGGTTTCCACGGAAAAACAAAAAAGCCCACTAAGAGCATAAATGGACAACATAAAAGAGGAAGATCTCTCCATTGCCTGCTGCTGTTCCCGTCATCCAAACAGTACATAGACAGCAGCGCCACTAATGAACAGTCCAGTTATAGCTGTCAGTTCGGCCAGAGCACGCCAGTTTATGGAGTTTTCTCTCCTCTTCATTGTGAGGTTTCTGATCATACACACCATCGGGCCGAAGTTCACAGCAAGATGCATGGCTATGAGTGCTATCATGGCAAAACCAAAGTAGATATGCAGGGCCTCCCATGCATCCTTACTGAGACCGAGGAATGTCCATCCCGCTTCTCTGACAATTCTCCCGCTTGGAGCCAAATAGAGGGCTATTCCGGAAATGCCCTCAAACATAAAATCAATCAGCAACAACAGATCAAGCACGGGCTTCAGCCATCTTGGAACCCTCATACCCTTCACCTCCGTATTCAGACTCTTCAGGGATTTCTCATATCAGGAGGCTTATTGACAGATTCCTCGTCTCTCATAATTGATTCAGCGGGTACGGGATCAATATTCTCTGTCTTCATTACAGGTATGAGTCTGATAATGAATTCCATTTCGACCACCACACATTTTACTGTGTTTTGGTTATTAGTCAGCTTGAAAAACAAAGAAAATACCGGAGGGGCATCAGTCCTCAAAGCCCATGCCGCAGGCTTCGCCCCTCATGCCGTCTCCTCTGTGGGCTTTCTGCCCCGTGCCGTGCATTCCTCTGTGTTCTCCATCCATTCTTCCCATGCCGTTCCTGCCGTGGCCTTTTCCTTTACCACCCATCATACCATGACCGTGCTCGCCGGTTGAGCTCAGTATATCCTGAACCTGTTCCTCTCCAAGCACCTGGGGCTCGTAGGCAACGCCGTAGGCTTCAAGGTTCCTCACAAAGGCCCTCAGGTGGTTTTCGCTGCCGGCCATTAGGTGTTCATACACCTGCTCGATGTCCTCGTTGTCGGTCTTGGCGAGCCAGTTCTGAAGATCCTTTATGTCAGTCTCCTCTATGAGTGCCCCCACCTTGAGGGCCTCCGTTGTGTTCTGGCTTCCTGTTTCAACGAGCCTGTCGTAGAGCGCCTGAAGTTCCTCGTTCTGGAAGACGCCGACCTGCTCAAGCGTCTGGGGTGCGGTTAGATTGTACTTCTCTATCAGTGAAAGCACTGCATCCATGTGCATCTGCTCGCTCCGGGCTATCTTTTCAAACACGCTCAGACCGGTTTCGTTGTACAGCGTGAGGTAGACGTCCCTTGCGAGCTTCTCCTCCTCGACCATGTAAATAAGCCCGCTGGCCTCCTCGTCGCTCAGCGGCATGCTGTATTCCTCCGCATATGTCTGCGGTGCCTCGGGGTTTGGCCCGGGCATTCCTCTGTAGGCGGCTGCCCCTCCTATCACCAGCCCGAACAGGGCCAGCACCAGCAACCCGATTCCAAATATTTTCTTTCTCATGTTTTCAACCTCCTGCATATGTAACTTCAATATTACATATGCATGCAGACTTTATAAAGTTTTCGGTTTTGGGAATATGCAGGGATAGGGGAGTTTAAAAACCGGTACATTCGGGACAATTCAACCGCAGGCTGAACTGCAGGGAAATGGAGAAGGGAATACAAAAGCTTAAGGAGCATTTAAAAAGCAGGAAAAATCCTGAAAGGTGAAAGAAGAAAGCTAAGCCCCGAACTTCTCGGAGCGGTTCATGAGGTCCATCATTATCGGCACTATGTCGTGGCCTTTAATTCTTCCAAGGCCGCCGCGCATGCATTCCCTTTCACCGAAGCTCTCGGTGTAGTCAGCTCTGACTCCTCCACCTGCGATGAGAACCGGAACGGGGTCGCCGCTGTGGTTCATGACCTCGCAGGGCGTTGAGTGGTCGCCTGTTATGGCTATAACGACGTTCTCAAGGTCAATGCTGTCGACTATGTAGCCTATCATCCTGTCGGCCTTCTCTATCATCTCGGCCTTTAGCTTTGGATTGTTGTCGTGGCCTGCAGCGTCAGTCGGCTTGAAGTGAAGGAAAACGAAGTCGTACTCCTTGAGGAGCTCAACAACCTTCCTCGCTTTCGCCATCTCGTCGGTGTTGTACTCGCCGGTGGCTCCTTCCGGCGTGTGTACGTCAAAGCCTATCGCCCTTGCGACGCCCTTAACGAGCGAGACCGCTATAACTGCCCCCGCTCTCACCTTCCACTGTTCGGTGAACTTCATGGGTATGTCGGGGTAGGTTCCGGCACCGCGAACGAGGAGGTAGTTTGCGACAGGTTTGCCTTCTCTCTTCCTCTTCTCGTTTACTGGGTGCTTTTCAAGAACTTCGTGGGCCTGGCCGACGAACTCTTTGAGGATCTCCGCAACTTTTTTGCTCTCCTCATCCTCCCAAGCAAACTCGTGCGGTGGCTTCCCTGCCTCATGCGGGTCGTTTTCGCCGACTTTATAGCCAGCCGCCATGCCCTTAAGAACGAGAACAGCCCTGTGGCCTGTCGCACCGATGAATATGAAATCGACCGGCAGTTTAACTTTCTCCTGAATGGCTTTGGCAAGCTCGTGGGCTTCCTCCGTGCTTATTCTTCCAGCCCTTCTGTCGGTTATGATGCCGTTCTCGAGGGTGGCGAAGTTTACGCGGAATGCAAGATCATCCTCGCTCAGCTCGAGACCGACCCCCAACGCCTCAAGGAAGCCCCTCCCGCGGTAGACCTTATACGGATTGTAGCCGAATATGCTGAGGTGAGCTGTGTCGCTGCCGGCCGGCTGTCCGGGCTTTATCGGATCCTGCTGGCCCAGTATTCCAATCTTAGCGAGTCTGTCCATGCTGGGGGTGTTTGCATACTCAAGCGGGGTCTTCCCATCAAGTTCCTCCACTGGCCTGTCTCCAAGGCCGTCGATAATCACCAGTATTCCTTTACGCTTCATCTGTATCACCTAAAGGGAGTAGCATCTCAATTAAAAAACCTTTAGGAAAACTTTTTAACGCTGCGGCATTTCTCCCAATGGAGGTGAAGGGATGAAGCTGCTGTGGGCACCGTGGAGGATCGAGTACATACGGGCACCCAAGTACGACGGGTGCATATTCTGCGATTTTCCCAGAGAGGAGAGGGATAAGGAGAGGCTTATACTTCACAGGGGAAAGCACGCATTCATAATCATGAATAACTACCCCTACAATCCGGGTCATGTCATGATTGCACCTTACAGGCACGTGGGAAGGTGGGAGGATCTGAACGATGAGGAGCTTCTTGAAATCATGCAGCTCTCCCAGCTTATGATAAAGGCCCTAAAAAAAGCCATGAACCCTGATGGTTTCAACATGGGGGTTAATATCGGCAGAGTTGCCGGAGCCGGAATAGAGGATCACGTTCATCTCCACATTGTGCCGAGGTGGAACGGCGACACCAACTTTATGCCAGTTATAGATGACACAAAGGTCATTCCGGAGTCCCTTGAGGAGGCCTACGATGAGCTGAGGAAGGCCATAGAGGAGATTGAGAAAGGAATTTAACTCTTCTTTGCCTTTATTCTGAACCTTTTGTTAAGAGGAAGCCCCTCGAAAAGCTCACCTTCAATCTCCACCACCGGAACGTTGGTCTCAATAGCGGATTCCCTCATCCCTTCCCTAACGCGTATCTCCTTCAGGTTCCCATTTTCGACCCTCACAAAGAGGTACGTTCCGTCATCGGCGGTTCCCTCAAGGCTGAAATCCTTTCCAAGCTCAAGAGCGAAGTGCTTTATCAGGGCAGGTGCGGTCTCAGGTGTTATGTTCTCAACTTCACCTCCGCTTTCTTCCGATTTCAGCACAGGACAGGCCTTTGCCGAGCAGAATTCTTTCACGGCCTCCGCTATTCCCCTCGCAAAGTTCTCCAGGGGTTTCCCCATCAACACCTCGCCGAAGCCGGCCCAGCTCGCTGTTACTGTCAGGCTCCTTCCCTCCATCAGAAAGGTGACAGTCAGGATTCCTCTGTCCCCCCGGAAGGTATAGATTGCCTCGTTTTCGCTGAATCCAACGTCAAGCTTGAACTCATAACCAAAATTGAAGATGAATCTGGGAACTCTGAACCTGACACTTCTCCCGGTTAAACTCTCAAAGTAGGGGAAGAATGGAAGGGTCTTCTCGGGTTCACTCAGGAGCAGCTTCAGGGTCTCCCAGCCATAGGGGAGCCCGACAGTGAAACTCTTCATTTTCATGACCACTCACCAACACCAGTTAATAAAAAGGACAAAAAAGGATTTCTTAAACCTCTTGTTTAGAACCTGTCAGGGCTTTCCACCTCTCCCGTGTCCTCTTCCAGCATCCGGGGGGCATGAGCTCGCCTTCAGGACAGTAGCCGAGTTGCACACAGCGCGGCCCGAGCTTCGCCCACCTTATTATCGGTCTCAGCTCATCATTCCGGGCAATCTCCTCAAGCATCCTCCATGCCACTTCCCTTATCTCCCACTGGGCCCGCTCGCAGGCTCTTAAACCGAAGAAGTGCTTCAGCTCGCGGAGGTTCATTGTGACGACGATTTTGGTTTTTACCGCTTGAGGAAGGATGAAGCGGGCATCCTCCTGATGAACGCCGCTTTCAACGGTTTTTTTGTACAGCTCTATCGAGCTTTTCATAAGCTCTCTCCACTCCTCAAGGAGCTCCGGGTCTTTCCCTATGGAGTCAGGAATCACAAAGGTTTCCCCGACGTCCTCTGTGTCGAGCTTTATATAACGCATTGATTGCTGCGTATAGCTCGCCAATCTGTGGCGAACGAGCTGATGACTCGTGATCCGGCTTATGCCCTCGACCGCAAAAGTCAGAACAGCGTGCTCCAGTATGGATTCATGGCCGTAGCCGAGAATCTTAGGAAGGTGCCTCTCCACATCCAGTTCGCTCATCCTTTCAAAAGCCCCCGTCTCCCAGCCATCCCAGTAGCTTATGAGGGCTGCCCATGTGACAGTTTCAAGAGGTTTTTTTGTATAATTGACAAGTCTGACCCTGATTCCGCCCCCCATTTACCTCACCTCCGGGAGAGCTCATGGATGTTTATAGTAATTATCCCCGGCCCGCTGAATGGATGACAATATTGCAGAAGTTGAATGCAACTTATGGCAAATCCCCGGGCAGATATCCGCATATAATTCACTTCAGAAAGCTTCAGCCTTAAATCTCCCAAAATTTTTCGCTTTTCTCAAATATTTTCTGACGAAAGGGTTATTAAAATCAACATCCAGCTTTAAACGGTGATGCAGATGGTGGTTAGCTTAGCCGGAAGGGATATGCTCTGTCTTCAGGACTATACAAGGGAGGAAATTGAAACAATTCTCAAAACAGCCGAGATGATGAAGATATGGAACAAGATAGGCAAGCCCCACAGGCTTCTTGAAGGCAAGACCCTCGGCATGATATTCCAGAAACCCTCCACGAGAACCCGCGTTAGCTTTGAGGTCGGAATCTACCAGCTCGGGGGCGTTGGTCTGTATTTCAGTGCCAATGATTTACAGCTCCGCAGGGGAGAGACGATAGCCGACACCGCAAGGGTTCTGAGCAGGTATGTGGATGGAATCGTCGCGAGGGTCTACGCACACAGGGACGTTGAGGACCTCGCCAGGTATGCAAGGGTTCCCGTTATAAACGCCCTCAGCGATTTCAGTCATCCATGCCAAGCACTGGCGGATTACCAGACCATCCTTGAGAAGAAGGGCCGTATAGCGGGCCTCAAGGTGGTTTTCGTTGGAGACGGGAACAACGTTGCTCACTCACTCATGATAGCCGGAACCAAGCTCGGTGCTCACGTCGTTGTGGCGACACCGGAAGGTTACGAGCCCGATGAAAGGGTAATCAGATGGGCAGAGGAGAATGCAGCTGAAAGCGGCGGTAGCTTCGAGCTTCTCCACGACCCGGTTAAAGCTGTCAAGGATGCGGATGTTATTTACACCGATGTCTGGACTTCGATGGGACAGGAGGCAGAGGCTGAGGAGAGGAGGAGGGTATTCAAACCGTTCCAGGTTAACAAGGAACTCGTCCGGCACGCAAAGCCAGACTTCATCTTCATGCACTGCCTGCCTGCCCACAGAGGTGAGGAAGTCACCGATGATGTTATAGACGGGCCAAACAGTGTGGTCTGGGACGAAGCAGAGAACCGCCTGCACGCCCAGAAGGCTTTAATGGCCCTCGTCATGGGAGGAATAAAGGTTTGAAGGCTTTTTCTCCTTTTTCTGTTATATGGCTGTTCCGTGATGTATAGGAGTTCGCGCAAAGGTTATGATTTCTTTGTGAAAGTAGAGTTTCATAAAATGGCTGTTTTGTGGAAGTGCACTTTCACAACGAAGAACCTTTTAAACCCCTCTCCCTATTCACCACCATGCTGGAAAGACTCTTTGCCCTCGGCTACTCCAAGACCTTTGCGGAGCGCTATTACGAGCTCTGGGGCGAGAGGGCTTTGGCCATAGCTGAGGCCATGGAAAGGCCTTTACCGAGATGTTTCAGAGTAAATACCCTCCGGATACAGGTTCCCGCATTAACAAAACTCCTCAACAAAAAGGGATTTCAGTTCACGCGGGTTCCATGGGCGAGGGAGGGGTTTTGCCTCACGAGAGAACCTTTCTCAATAACCTCAACACCCGAATATTTGAGCGGACTGCTCTACATTCAGGAGGCCAGCTCGATGTATCCGCCCATTGCCTTGGAGCCGAAGCCCGGCGAAACTATAGCAGACATGGCGGCCGCTCCCGGCGGTAAAACCTCATATTTAGCCCAGCTCATGGAGAACGAGGGGGTAATATACGCCTTCGATGTTGGTGAGGAGCGCCTGAAGGAGACGAGGCTCAACCTCTCCCGATTGGGAGTTACCAATGCTGTCCTGTTCCACAAGTCCTCGCTCCACATAGATGAGCTTGGGGTGGAGTTCGATAAAATCCTCCTCGACGCTCCATGCACGGGTTCCGGGACGATACACAAGAACCCCGAGCGGAAGGCCAGCAGAACTATGGAAGACATCAGGTTCTGCCAGAATCTGCAGATGAAGCTCATAGAGAAAGGTCTAGACGTCCTCAAGAAGGGCGGGGTTCTGGTTTATTCAACCTGCTCCCTTGAGCCCGAGGAGAACGAGTTCGTCATCCAGTGGGTTCTTGATAGCTTCGACGTCGAACTTCTGCCGTTAAGATACGGCGAACCTGCTCTAACCAGCCCCTTCGGAATTGAGCTGGATGAAGAAATAAAAAAGGCGAGACGGTTCTACCCGGACAGGCACGGCACGAGCGGCTTCTTCGTTGCTAAGATTCTGAAGATATGAGTTTATCCTCTATTTCGTGGAGGCTTCTGCGAACTTCAGGGGTTAAAAGAGACTCAAGCTCTTCCCTCGCTTTCTTTGCGAGTTCAAACTTTTCCAGACCCTCAGCGACCGACACCCAGCTTATCTTCTTTCCTTCAAGGAACACATCTATGTCGCAGAACCTTCTGTAGCCCTTATATTCCAGCCCCTTGAGCAGGAACTTCACTCTCTCTGGCTTCTCCCACGTTATCAGCTTGAGCTTGTAGACCGGGACGCGCATGAAGGGTCTCGGGTAGTCCCAGTCCCATCCCTCACTCACGATAAAGCCCCAGTCAAGGTCTTCAATGACGAGGAAGAGCCTTTCCAGATTTTCCTCATAATGTTTTCCGGTGTCGTATACCTTCACGGTAAGTTCGTTCCATCCCTCCGGCATTGTTCTGTGCATTATAATCGGCAGGTGGACAACCAGATCCCTGTAAAGCTCCATGAAGGGCTTTTTTACAAGGATTCCCTCATTGATGTCTTCCATCTTCAATGCGAGGTTCAGTTTTTTTGTCGTGATGAGAATCAGCGTATCCTTCTCCTCACCCTCCATCAGCCCGCCCGCGAAGCCGGTTCTCCTCCCTCCATATCTCCGGATTATATCCTCAGCGGCTTTCTCCGGATTTGCCGGAACCCTCAGGATTATATGCTTGGCCTCAACGATTATCCTCTCAACCGGAACTCCTGCGTTTATAATCTCCTTGAAGACAATATCCGCCCTCTCCTTTATCAGATACACATCCCTGCCGGCATCAAATGGCGTTCCTTCTTCACTCCCTGCGGGAACCAGTATGGTCTCAAACTCCTGGCTCTCCCCGAGTGCTCTCTCGAATGGAACCGGCTCGACTCCAAAAAGGCTTTCAATTTCCCTGCCTACTTCCTTCGGCTTAATAAAAACTATTGACGGTCCAAATCTTAAAACCCTCATAACACACCCCTCCGGCGGGTTGATAAGAAACCACTGCCACTGAATCCATCACATACCCCTCCACATCCTGTATCCCCTCTCAAAATTTGTTCCGTGGGGATATTGGATTTTTATGATGCGCTTGCTGGGCAGTAAAATGAAATTTATATTCAGCACACCATTGAGCCCTCCCTGAATTAGCCTGAAGTTATGCCCGTAGAGCTTGAAATCAGCATTTTTCACAGCGATAACATCCCTGTACGAGTGTCCGACCGCAAGTTTGAGGCCTTCAATCTCTATGATGCTCCCCGGAGCTATGATGTGGCTCCTCCCAACAAGCCCCCTGAGTATTTCAACATCGTCCTCATTGCCGGGCACTATATAGACCTCACATTCTGCATTTTCCAGTATGTGAAGCAGCCTCCTCACGGAGTCCGCATATTTTGGCTTGAGCTCCGGTCTCCTCTCTATTTTGAAGTTGTCGGCCAGGTCGCCGGTGTGGATTGTGTAGTCCGGCCTGACCTTTTCGATCAGGTTGAGGATAAAGGGATATATGTTGTCGGGAGTATCGCTTATGTGCATAATCTTTCTTTCCCCTGAGGATATCAGAGCCTCTGGAAGCTTTTTTCTTCTGAAGAAGCTTGGCAGTTTGAGTCTCATCTCAGCATTATTGGAGGACATTTTATATATACCTTTGGTGAAGCATTTCCGGTGATGTCATGAAGGTTCTCGTTCTTGGTGCCGGAAATGTCGGTAGGGCCATCACATATGATCTGGCCAGGGAAGGAAAATTTGATGTGTATGTCGGTGATGCAAACCGGGAAAGGCTCAGGGCGGTTGAGAAGTTTGCCGTGCCGATGGAGATTGATGCCTCAAACTTCAACGGACTTGTGGAGGCAATGAAGGGCTTCGAGCTTGTCGTAGGCGCTCTGCCAGGAAGGTTCGGATACAGTTCGGTCAGAGCTGCCATAAAGGCGGGCGTTGATATGGTTGATGTTTCCTTCATGCCCGAGAATCCGCTTGAGCTTCGCGATGAAGCGGAGAGGGCAGGGGTTACGGTCATCTTTGATGCGGGCTTTGCTCCGGGCCTGAGCAACATTCTGATGGGGCGGATATGGCAGGAGGTGGATGAGCTCAAAGAGGGCCATATATACGTTGGAGGCCTGCCAAAGGAGCCCAAACCTCCCCTCTACTACCGCATCACGTGGTCCCCCCATGATCTTATTGAGGAATACACCAGACCCGCGAGGGTTATACGGGATGGGAGGGTTACATCCGTTGACCCCTTCGAGGATATCAAAAGGGTAACCGTCGGGGAGTTTGAGTTCGAGGCCTTCATCAGCGATGGCCTGCGCTCGCTCCTTGAAAACGTTAAAGCCGAGAGGCTTGAGGAGTGGACGCTCAGGTGGCCGGGTCATCTCGAAAGGATGAAGGTTCTGAGGGAGCTCGGATTCTTCAGGCCAGAACACGTGGACAAAACCCTCGAAGTTATAGCCCCCCTTATGAATTATGAGAGCCCGGACTTTTCAATAATGCAGGTGATTGGAAAGGGCATCCTTGACGGGGAAGAGAGAGAAATAGGATACCTCCTGTATGACGAGGAGAAGGGAGGATTTACCTCGATGGCGAGGGTAACGGGCTTCACGGCAGCCGTTATAGCACATATCGTCGCTGAGGGGAGCTGTATACCCGGCATCATCCCGCCCGAGATGCTCGGTATGAGAATAGACACGTATGCGAGAATAATGAGCGAGCTTGATGAGAGAGGGATAAAGATTCAGAGGTGGGGGTAGTGCTCCACATTGTGATAGCCGATGCCGAGCTTGAGCTCGTCCCGGAAAAAATAGCGGAACATCCGGCAGTGCTCAGCTATGCACGGAGGAGGGGCAGGAAGCCGGGTGAAGTTCTGCTTGACGCGACGTATCACCATTCGGCCATGAAAGAGCTTGAAGAGGGTGATAGAAGAGGGCGGCCGGATATAGTGCATTTCTGCCTGATAAATGCGCTTGAGAGCATACTGAACAAGGAGGGGAGGCTCAGGGTCTATGTGCACACAAGAAATGATGAGGTGATTTATGTTAAACCGGAGACGAGGATTCCAAGGAATTACAACAGATTCGTCGGGCTGATGGAGAGCCTGTTCAGAAAGGGGGCCGTTCCACCGGATCTGTCCCTTCTGAGGATTGAAAGCAAATCCCTTGAGGAACTCATCGCCGAAATAAATCCAGATGCCATTTTCGTGATGCATGAAAGGGGGGAATCCCGCAGGCCGGCCGATTTTGGAAGGGAGCTCACAGGATATACAAACCCCCTCGTGATTATCGGAGGATTTCCCCATGGCGATTTCAGGAGCAGAGCTGAGGGGAGAAGGATAAGCCTGTATAAAAAGCCCCTCATGGCGTGGACGGTTTTAAATGAAGTTGTGGTGAGTTATGAAAACGCACTTCCCTCGGAAAAATTTATATCGTAAAACAGAGCTAATTTAAGAGTAACACCTGAAAATTAGGGGGGTAAAACCATGAAGCGGTTAATAGCTCTTATGACGCTCCTGATCGTCGGATACATGGTTGGTGTGTGGACATTTCTGCTGTTTCCGCAGATCCTGATCAAGAACGGGCTCAAGGGGCTTGCGCTGTATCTCATTGTAACGGCAGTCCTTGTTGTGGCCCCGTATTTCAGCGTCGAGGCAACCAAGAGAACCAGATACCTCTTTGTTGAATATCTCACCAAAATTTCGCGATTTCCGGGGATCGCCATCAGCCTCGCCATTTTCGCCATAATCGGAGGCTCCCTGATCCTCTACTATTCAGCCTCGGTTCTTGCCGCAGCATTTGCAGCTTCGGACATCCTGTATCTCGTCCTTATCCTCATCGTTTCCCTCATTCTGGCCTCCATCATCCTCTTCCATGCCAAAGAGAAGACACTTGTCCTGATGACCTGGTTTTCGACCGTGTTCATAATCTTTGTTGTTATCTCCTTCTTCATAATAAGGGACTACAGCCTGACGGCGTCCGGCAAGTCGCTTTCCGTTCAGCTCGCTCTTGAAACCCTGATGACGCATATCACCGCAACAAACGCCCCTTTAACGCTCCGGGATGGGATCAGAATAGTGCTCTTAGGATTTCTTGGACTCGGGTTGGGCTACGGCTTTTTCATGGTCATGGGGACGTTCCTTCCAAAGGAAGCTGACTCCAGAAAGATGATAGGGGCGGGCTATATTCTCCAGCTCCTCATTGGAATTCTCGTGACCTACATTTTTGTCTATGCCCTCGCCGCAACCTTCCCGGGCACGGCCCTGCGCTATGCTGAGTCCGGCATAGCTGACGCTCTGAAGTTCACAAAGGACATAATAGGCGCCCTCGTGGCGGCAAGGTCACCTGAAGCCAGCAGGGTGCTGTACCTCCTTGTATTCTCGATATACTTTGCCGGCATGACCACTTTCATACCGTTAATTGAGACCGTGGGGCACGTAATCAGCGAATCCACACAGAGCTCAAGGAATACCGCACTCTCAATCGCCCTGAGCATGGTGTTCTTCCTCTCCATGATCCTCGCGGTTGATACATTGAGGAGGATGTTTCTGGCGGCTTTCTTTGCTTACCTCCCCCTCATGGTCGCCCTTGAGATGATTCCCCTGATAAGGAACAGGAACGTTTTGGGACAGGATGCCAGGCTTTACGGCTCGGCCATCGCAGTCCTCGGCCTGCTGGTCGCGGCGGTCTTCATCATGAAGTTTGTCAGGGGCACCGTAGGCCAGCAGCTCGGTGTGATGGTCGGTGTGATCTTCGTGCTTCCGGTTCTCCTGAACGGCATGCTCCTCAAAACGAGGGGCTAACTTCAAAAATTTTTTAAACTCCCCCAATCTAACCCCCTTAGAACGCTGATTGGAGGTTTGAAAAATGGGAGATAAGACCAAGGTTCAGGTTAGCAAGCTCAAACCGGGAAGATACATACTTATTGACGGAGAGCCGTGCAGGATAGGCAACATAACGGTTTCCTCACCCGGAAAACACGGCTCGGCCAAGGCGAGAATTGAAGCGGTCGGCATTTTTGATAAGAAGGTCAGGAGCATCGTGAAGCCCACGAGCGCTGAGGTCGATGTTCCAATCATAGACAAGAGAACAGCCCAGATTATTGCAATAACCCCAGACACCGTGCAGATAATGGACATGGAGACCTACGAACTCTATGATGTTCCCATAGAAAGCGGCGTGGAGGATGGCATCAAGGATCAGCTCAGGGAAGGAATAAACGTTGAGTACTGGGAAACCCTCGGGAGAATTAAAATAATGAAGCTCAAGGGCGAGTGAGCCCTTTAACCTTTTCTCCCCAGCATGCTTTCAATATCCTCAAGCCTCTTGATCGTCTTCTCCTTCAGCAGTTCGCTCTTTGAAACCCTGTCGGATGCGGTTTCTCCTATGAGCAGCCTGTCCCTCAGGAACGGCAGCCACAGGGTCTCCACTACAACCGAAACAAGAACCGTTACGACCGTTGCACTCAGGATAAGCTCTCCCCATCCAATAAGCCGGGTGTTATGGTAGTTCAGTCCAATTGCCAGGGGCAGGCTTGCCAGCGCTGCGGGCACTATTCCCCTCGGGCCTTCAAAAGCTATGAAGAGGTACTCCCTCGGGCTCCACCACTTCAGGATAGGCAGGGCTGCAATGGGTCTTGCAACCAGTATCACACTGAGGGCAATTGCCACACCCTTCCCAAGATTTGATGTTATTACCCCGGTGCTGATGCTTGCCCCGAGGAGTGTGAATATGAAAATTGTGGCTATGGTGGCGAGGCTCTCGTTGAAGTGAACCTCCTTTGAGATGGCCCTCATAATCCTCTTCACGGTTCTCGGATCATCCTTCCTGAAGAATATCTTGTGGTTTCCGAGGACTATGCCAGTAACGGTCGCTACCAGATAGCCCGACGCATGGATGTACTCACCTAGAAGAAAACCCCCGAGCGCAAGCGCGAGCGTGAATATTTCAATCTCTGGGAGCCCCGTTATGTCACTTTTCTTTATTATCCAATATCCCACGATTCCCAGAATAACCCCTGCTATTATAGATACCATCAGCTCATATATGAAGAATATAACAGCAGCAGGGTATAGGGAAATATAACTCGCAATGCTTTCAAGAAACTTGGCGGACGGTGCCTGGGGAACTAAGAGGGCTATCGCCACAGAGGTCAGGACTATTCCAAGGGGGTCATTGAATATGGACTCCGTAACAATCGTGGTCTCGATGTCCTGCTCAACCCGGTACTGTCTGAAGAGGGGTATCAGTGTGGCGGGGTCGGTTGCCCCGATAATCGCCCCGAAGAGGAATCCCACCAGGAACGGAACGTTAAATATGTATGAGAACACCACAGCGGCGATAATGGCTGTAACCAGAAGTCCTGCAGTGTCGAGAACCGCTATTGTGCCAAAGTTTTTCTTAAGAAGCTTCCAGCTCAGGTTGTGCCCCTCGGTAAAGAGGATTATCACGAGGCCGAAGACCCTTACATAATAGAAGAGCTCGTGGGCAAGTGCGCGGTTGATCCATCCCAGGATGGGCCCTATTAGAATCCCAAACAATATAAAGAGGGGTATATACGAAATGTTGAACTTCCTACTAACCATCAGTGATATCACGCCAACACTCAAAACCAGCATTAAGATAAGAGATAGCATGTTGATCTCAATCATTTTTATCACCTTCCGCTGCTTTCCGTGATTCAGGGCTTTTAAAAACCTCTTGGTACGCCCTTCAAAGTTTTCACATATTTTTATATCCGGAAACCCTTAAATAATTTGGCCGAGCCGGAGGTACACAGGGGGTGAGAGAATGGAGTTCCTCTATACGTATGAAACTCTCAAGCTGGAATTCCCTCTGAGCAAGCCGGAAAATGCAGATTTTGTTCTCCTGGGGGTCCCCTTTGACGGCACAACTTCATACAAGCCCGGAACGAGGTTCGGGCCAACCCTGATAAGGCACGCCACGCTGAACCTTGAGAGTTACATCCTCGATTATGATGTTGATATAGCGGAGTTCAGGATAGCAGACATAGGAGACCTGGCGATTGCGGCAGGGGATGCCGGTGAGACGATAAAAAGGGTTGAAGAAACCATTGGAGAACTGAAGTCCATCAACCCTTCAGCCCTTCCAATCCTTCTCGGCGGGGAGCACTCCATAACCTTTGGAGCAGTTAAAGCCCTCAGACCTGAGAGCTATGTGGTTTTTGATGCCCATCTCGACCTGCGGGACAGGTATGAGGACAACCCCTACAACCACGCCTGTGTGGCCAGGAGAATCTCAGAGCTGGGGATAGGGGAAGCCATGTTCGGGATAAGGAGCGGTACAAGGGAGGAGGTTGAGTATGCTGAAAAACATGGCATACCATGGATTCATGCAAGGGATTACTCCTTTGATGCCTTCGTGGAGCTTGTGGAGCCGCTTCCCGAGCCGGTCTACCTTTCGGTGGATATTGATGCGTTTGACATCTCATTGGTGCCGAATACCGGAACGCCAGAGGCCGGCGGGTTGAGGTTCTGGGATGTCATCGAGGCGCTTGAATGGCTTGTTGAGAGCAAGGAGATTGCCGGCTTTGACATCATGGAGGTAGGGGGGAGCGGGCTCGGGGATGTTACCGCGCTGACGGCTGCAAAGCTGCTGTTCTATTTTATAGGGATGAAGGGAAAGCCCTGATTTGCATTCCTAAATTTCAATAACCCTGCCGGCATAGAGGGGCTCTACCCTTCCACCGAGTTTCCCCTTAAGGTATGCATAGGAATCCATACCCGTGCAGTGCCCGGCATAGAGCTTCTCCGCCTCAAGATTCCGAACCACTTCCTCAAGGACGCCCTTCTTGGCATTTGCCAGGTGAAAACCCCCTATGAGAGCTTTTACGGGTTTGTTGAGGAGGTTCCGGGAATGCCGCGCGATGTTCAGTATCCCGCTGTGGCCGCAGCCTGTTATCACAGTAATGCCATCCTCACCATCAATGATTAAAGCCATGTCGTCTTTAACCGGGTCTCTGATTAGCTTCCCGTCTTTGAGGAGATAACCCACAGCCCGATCCCATGTGACCCTTTCAATCTCCCCGCTGCTCCATATTCCCTCCACAAACTGAAGAGGGTCTTTTGAAAGTATGAAATCCGCCCTGAGCTCCTCCCTTCTGAAGGGAATGCCTATATCCCTGAGATGGGGCTTTAAAGCGACCCTCCTTGCAAATACCCCCGGATGTGCCACTATCCTTAACTCCCTGCTCCTTGCCTCAAGTAGAGCCTTCAGTCCTCCGGTGTGGTCGTAGTGTCCATGGGTTAAGAAGAGATAGTCGATGTCATCGGGGTCTATGCCCAGCTCCTTCATGTTTCTCAGGAGAACATCCCCCTCGACACCTGTATCCACAAGCACCCTGACTTTGCCCTCAACGAGAGCTGAAAATCCATGGGCACCGTAGAGCCCCTTCTTAAATCCGCTGTGGTTTTCAACAATAACCGTAACCTTTATCCTCATGCACATCCCTCGAAAAGTTTATGTTCAAAGAGGGTTAAAACCTTTCAGTGATTGGCATGGATTATGTGCAGGCGGCTATCATCGGCATTCTCAGGGGGATAACGGAGTGGCTTCCTGTGAGCAGTTCGGGTCAGGCGATGCTTACAGTGATGAATACCTTTGGCATAACCCCTGAGGAAGCCCACTCCTACACCATTCTGATTCAGATGGGAGCCCTGCTGGCGCTGTTCTACAGGTTCCGTTATGACTTTGGAAAAATCCTCATGAATCTTTTAACCCTCCGCTGGGGAGAGGAGGAAAGCTTCCTGTTCTACTCCACACTGTTTACAGCCGCAGTCGGGCTCCCGTTATACAGGGCATTCGGCGGCTTTTCAGACTCATCAACCCCGGAGATAATAAACGGCCTCATAGGGGCTGCGCTCATAGCCACCGGACTGATGATGAGGGCTCCCCTTGAGAGGGTGGAACGGGGTATCAGGCGCGGGAAAGAGGAGGTCACTGTAATAGATGCCATCATTGCAGGGGTGGCCCAGGGAGCTGCCCTCATACCCGGAATATCACGCTCCGGAATGACAATCGGGGTGCTGCTGTTTCTCGGTGTGGACAGGAGGAAGGCAGTCAGGATGAGCTTTCTGATGGCGATATTTGCAATAACCGGAGCCCTCTTCATTGAAGGGGAAAGCGTTGCTCAGCCCGTGCCCCTTTCGCTGACTGCAGTCCTGTCATCGTTTGCTGTGAGCCTCCTCATGATGGAGGTCATTCTCAGGCTCGCGGAAAAGCTTGATTTTTCCAGATTTTGCATGCTTTTCGGTGCCGTGGCGCTCATAGCAGCTGTAATGGGGGTGTTGCTGTGATTGGTGTTGTGCTTGCCGCAGGAAAGGGTGAAAGGCTGAGACCTCTTACGGATGACAGGCCGAAGGTCATCCTGAAAGTCGCAAACAGGCCGATAATAGAATACGTGTTGGAGAACCTCTCCCCGTTTGTGGACGAATTCATCATCGTGGTGCGTTACGAGAAGGAGAAGCTCATGCACACCATCGGCGATGAGTTCAACGGAAAGCCGGTGCTTTACGTGGAGCAGCTTGAGGGTGAGGGGACAGCAAGGGCGATTTATTCCGTAAAGGATTACATTGAGGAGGAAGCTTTCCTCGTGGCCAATGGGGATATTTACTTCGAGCTTGAGGGCATCAAAGCTCTAATTCACGAATTCAAAAAACAGAAGGCGGATGCGGCCATTTTGGTCAAGGAATTTGAAGACCTGAGCCATTTTGGCATGGTGGAGGTTGAAGGAAAGCTTGTAAGGAAAATCAGGGAAAAACCCGGAAAACTCAGGGGTTATGCCAATCTGGGCGTCTATGCCTTTACGCCCGAAGTTTTCGGGTTCATAGAAAGGACAGGGATAAGCCCACGCGGGGAGTATGAGATAACCGATACTCTGAGCCTAATGATTGAAGGGGGAAAAAGGATAGCATACGCAGTCTACGAGGGCTACTGGAACGATATCGGGAGGCCGTGGAACCTGCTTGAGCTCAATGAGTACATCCTGAAGAAATATCTCAAGCAGGACATCAGAGGCGTTGTGGAGGAGGGTGCAACGCTCATCCCGCCCGTTGAAATAGGGGAGGGGACTGTTGTCAGGAGCGGGGCATACATCATCGGGCCAGTAAAAATAGGCAGAAACTCAAAAATAGGCCCCAACTGCTTCATCAGGCCCTATACGAGCATAGGGGATGGCTGCCACATAGGAAACGCCGTCGAGGTCAAAAACTCAATCATCATGGATCACTCCAATGCCCCCCATCTGAACTATGTGGGCGATTCTGTGATAGGAGAGCACACAAACCTCGGTGCTGGAACGATAACGGCCAATCTGAGGCATGACAGAGGCAACATAAAGGTGGAGATAAAGGGGAAGCTGGAGGACAGCGGGAGACATAAGCTCGGGGCGATAATAGGACACAACGTCAAGACAGGCATAAATGTAACAATATATCCGGGAAGAAAGATAGGAAGCAACGCATTTGTCGGACCGGGGGTTATAGTCGATAAAAACATTCCCCCGAACACCATCGTGTCGGTGAAGCAGGAAAAGGTCATCAGAAAGAGGTGAGAGGATGAGTTTCATTCCCTATCTGAATTTTTTCTCCCGCTGGGTTCTCTTCTTTGCAATAGCATACAAGGCTGTCACAACAAGGGAAAAGAGCTGGGTTCTGCTCAGCTTTGCAACATTCGTTGATGCACTCAACATAGAGAGCTACATCCTAACGCCGCTCGGGCTCACAATAAAACCCGATGCGTATGATATAGCCAGCAAGATTCCAGACTTTCTCATCGCCGCCCTCCTTGGATGGGGAGCATTAAAGCTCAAGAGACGCAAAACAACGTTCAGGGACACACTCTACATCGGCCTCTTCGTGGTTACGGCCTACCTCTGGGTGTTCCTCCTGGCGACCCAGCTGTTTGATAGATTCCCGCACAGCTTCCTCCTGAAGTCCATATACCCCTCCTTTGCCCTGGGGTTTTCAATGGTTTTCTTTGGATACGTCCTCAGGGACTACGTTATTTCAAAGAGGAGCCTTGAGGAGCTGTTTCCATGGGGCCTGATTCTGCTTGGGGCTTTAAACCTGACCTATCCCATAACGCGGCCCCTCGAATGGTTTGCTCATCCTGCCTTTTTTGCCGCCGCGATATTCCGCCTTATGGCCGCCGTTGGGGCTCTGGTATTCATCTTCTACCCCCTGAAGACCCCTTCGAGAGAGCCCACACTGGTTCTGCAGAGCAGGGCATTAATCTTCACCAGGGAGGAGGCATTCATAAAGAGGTTTCCAGACCTCTTCCACAGGGCAAATGTTATTCTGATAACAAGGAAGGACCCCAGATGGGTGAAGAAGCACATCAACCAGCACAACGTTGTGTTCTGGATCACAAAAGCTCGGGAGGGTGATGTTGAGGGAACTCCAATATACGCAATTTCCCCAACGAAAATTGAAATTTTAATTGACCTTGTGAACAGGGAGCTCGAACAGGGCTACAACGTTGTCTACATTGACGCCTTCGAATATCTCGTCATAGAAAACTCCTTCGAACCTGCACTTAAGTTCCTCCTCTCTCTCAGGGACAGGGTGCTCTCGCACAATGCCGCACTGATTCTGATACTGAACATAAAGATCCTTGATGAGAGGCAGAAGGCCATACTTATGAGGGAGTTCGAGGTTGTTGAATGATTCAGGGCTTTGGTTTAAATTTTTAAAATTTTTTAATTATTAATTAAAAATATTTTAAAATAAAAATTTGAAATTTGAAAATTTAGGACTCAGAATTCGAGCTTTTCCAGGAACTTCTTTGTATATTTGACATCCCTAGCGAGCTCAACCCTCTGGAGCAGCTGCCGCTCAACCGCCCTGAGAGCATCATGAACTGCCTGGATTGCCCCCCAGGTTTCTCCGGTTGCTATCAGGATGCCCTTATCGGTTACAATCCTCATTCTGGCCTGATAAAGATGGACGCCACGGAATTTCTCGTTAAATCTCCGTATGTACAGGTATATTATGCCCTCGCTGCCCAGTATTTCCTCATAGCCATCCACGAATTTCCTGATATCGCTGATTATCCTCTCCCTCGTGAAATCGCTGAGTATTGCAGCATCCCCGCCGAGCTGGAGATAAAACCTGGTCTCCTTCTCCACCATCCTGGAGATTGGAAGCAGGAGGTCTTTCACTGTCAGAACTCCCCTGACCCTGTTCTCCTCGCTGACCACAACAAGGCCGTCAATGCCGTTCCTGAGCATGAGGTCAATCGCATCCCTTACGGTTGCCCCCGGGTGTATTGTTATTACCCCCCTGATCATAACCTCCCTCAGCTGGGTGGAAAATGGAGGAATCTTTTCACCAACCAGCTCACCTGTCTGGGCCCTGAACCTCGGTTTTATGAACCGGATTATAAGGTCGTGAAGCGTTACGAGCCCCTCAAGCTTGCCTTCATTGCTCACTATGGGTATCCTTGAAATCGCGTGGTCGCGCATCGTGGCGAGGGCTTTTGCTACGGTGTCATCGGGTTTCAGGCTTATAACGTCCGCTGTCATGAAGTCCTCAACCTTCCTCTTCCCGAACTGGTCTTTGGCAACGCGCTCAAGGAGAACAATATCACTTATTACACCGTAAATCTCCTTCTTATTTTCACCAACAGGGAGAGAACGTAAATCAGTTTCAAGCATGAGCTTTGCGGCCCTGCTCAGGTCTTCTTTTGGCGTTATGATGGGGGCAGCTTTATACACATCCCTGACCTTGGCCTTTGTCGGATCCCATTTCAGGTGCGACCTTATAATCAGATCCTGGGTTACCACACCCTTATACATCTTCCCGTCAAACACCAAAATTAAATCTGGGTCTTCCTTTTCAAAAATTCCAATCGCCTCAGAAATCGGGGCGTTGATGTCAATCTTAGAAAACCTGTCTGTTACAACCTCCTCAACCAGAATTCCTACCATTGCTGTCCACCTCCGTTCAATATATTCTATGTTTCTCATACCATTTAAACCTTGCTGAGAGGTGTATGAATGAGAAAAGGCCGTGGATGGTAAATTTTAAGCCGTTATCGAACTTATCCCGGGGACATCATGAGAGCAGCACAAAAGATATAAACCCCAAATCATGTGTTCAATTTGGAGCGCCGGGGTAGCCTAGCCAGGGAAGGCGGTGGACTCGAGATCCACTGGGCGTGTGCCCGCCAGGGTTCAAATCCCTGCCCCGGCGCCATACTGCCGAGCCCTCGCGGGGTTCCCTATGTGGTCACGAGCGCTCCGTCCTTTTCAACAACAACCGTGTGCTCGAACTGGGTAACGAGACCTCCCCGGATTTCCCTCAGGATGTTGTAGCTGTATATTGCCCCTGCTCTCTCAAGCTGAACCAGGGCAAGCTTCAGCTTGGCATCGGGCATCAGCTTCTGAAGCCAGCGGTATGCAAACGGGAGGCTGGAGTAGTTCGTCTTTACATGGTTCAGAAGTTTTCTCGCCTGGGGCATTCTCACGGGCTTATTTTTAATAAACATGTATATCAGCGCAGGAGGAACCTCTATGACCTGCCCGGCTCCAGTGGTCGCAAAGGGCTCTATGGCAAACACATCCCCCTCCTTCAGCACATATGTGTCGGCGGCCCTGTAGACATTGGGAACAGATATCCCTGCGTGGAGTTTGTAGCGCTCTATTTTATGACCGCTCAGGTTCACTATGGGGTTGAAGCCCATGCCCCTTATCGTCTCTTCTATCGCCCTGCTGATTTCCCTGATCTCAATTCCAGCCCTGATTGTCGCTATGGCGTTTTCGAGGGCTTCTCTTGAGGCTTCCATAAGGTCATCCTCGTCCATGCCCACCCTGATGGTCAGCGCTGTATCCGCTATATATCCCTCCACATGAACCCCTATGTCAATTTTCAGATAATCCCCCTCCCTGAGCGCTGTGCTGTCCCCTCGGTACGGGGTGTAATGAGCGGCAATCTCATTTATTGAGAGGTTGCATGGAAAGGCGGGCTTTCCGCCGAGCTCAGCTATACGGTTTTCCACGAACTCTGCAATCTCATAAAGTGATGCCCCGGGTTTAACAAGCTTTATAACCTCGGATTTAACTTTTTTCGCAATTTCCCCTGCCCGGAGGAGCAGTTCCATCTCATCCGGCATTATCACCACCAAAAAAGTAATGCATCCTTCCTTTATAGTGTTTCCGCTGCTCTGGAGAAACTGGGAACTGATGCCGGCAGGTGGAGAAACAATTCCAAACATGCTCCTCTCACTCGAAAACCTTTTATTTCCCAAGGGGGTTCTACCTCTGTGGTGGGGCAATGCTAAAGCTCAGAAAATACATAAACATCTCCGATGACCTTTTTGTTGTAAAAAACCTCATAGGAGCAATCCTTCAGGGTATAGGCCTCGCCTATCTCGTACCCGGACTTCTCGTGTGGGTCTACCGGGGTGAGATGAGGTACATATACTATTTTGCAGTCCCCGGATTCATCAGCATACTCCTCGGGGCCTGGATGGGAAGGCATATAGGAAAAATCGAGGATGTTAATCTCAGGCAGGCGATGGTTTCTGCGGCTTTTGTATGGCTCTTTGCGTCCCTGATAAGCGTTGTTCCCTTCGTGTATATCGCCAGGATGAGCTTCCTCGACTCATATTTTGAGAGCATGTCTGCATGGACCGGAACCGGCCTGACCATGATGAGCCATCTGGAGAGCTACCCCCATATCATCCTCTTCTGGCGTGCCTGGATGCAGTGGCTCGGCGGCATCGGCATTGTCCTCGTGGCACTGACCGTTCTTATCCGGCCGGGAGTGGCGGCAGCCCGTCTGTATAAAGCCGAGGCAAGAAGCGAGAGGATAATGCCCAATCTGGTCAACACCGCAAAGATTATCTTTGAGATATATTTCATCCTGACCCTCGTCGGTGTTTACCTCTACTATATAAACGGGATGTCGCTTTTCGACGCATTTATACACTCAATGACGGGTCTCGGAACCGGTGGTATGAGCTCCCATGACCTGAGCATAGGCTACTTCAACAGCCTCAGCATAGAGGCGGTTACAATTTTTCTCATGATAATGGGTGCCACAAACTTCACAGTGCATTACCGCATGTTTAAAGAGCGCTCCCTTGGAAGGTTTTTCAGGGATATTCAGGTCAGATACCTGTTCTTTTTCCTGATTCCAACGATAATACTCATCGCATACAGTCTGATGCAGATAAACATGCCAGTCGGGAGGGCCTTCAGGGAGGCCATCTTCCATTCCGTCTCCGCGATAACATGTACCGGATTCGGGATTGACAATCTGGCAAAATACCCCGAACTCGCCAAGTTCATGCTCGGGTTTTTGATGGTGATTGGAGGGGGCGCAGGAAGCACAGCGGGCGGCATAAAGCTGATCAGGATTACGCTTATGTACGAAAGCCTGAAATGGACAATTGAACAGGCCATCCTGCCCAAAGGAGCCGTTATCAAGAGGAAGGTCGGGGATTACATATTCTCGGACGAGGAAATTCAGGAGGTGCTCAGCTTCACTATGACGTATTTCGCATTCCTCCTGTTCGGAACAATCTGGCTGATGGTCAGGCTGAGAACGTCCCTCGTGAATGCCTTCTTTGAGGTTGCATCCGCCCAGGGGAATGTGGGACTGAGCGTCGGGATAACCTCTCCCTCACTGCCGGCTGATGTCAAAGTGCTCCTGATACTCCACATGTGGATAGGGAGGCTTGAGATATTCTCAACGCTGGTTTTCATTGTGAGTGCATTTCTAATCGTGCCAAGACTGGTGGAGAGAAAATGATAGTGGTGGAAACCGAAGACCTGAGCTTCAAATACCGGAGGGCAAGGGAGTATGCAATAAAAAACATAAACCTGAAGGTTAGAAAAGGGGAGTTTCTCGGGATTTTGGGGGCAAGCGGAAGCGGCAAATCAACACTGTGCCTTACACTGAACGGCATCATCCCCAATTCAATAAAAGGGAAGTTTGAGGGAAATGTCTATGTGAAAGGGGTAAGCACGCGTGAGGTTTCCCCTGCAAAGCTCTCCACGACTGTGGGTCTCGTCCTTCAGAACCCGGAGTCCCAGCTCTTCAACATGACCGTCGAAGAGGAGATAGCATTCGGGCTTGAAAACCTCGGAATCGAGGCTGATGAGATAAGGAGGAGGATAAACTGGGCCCTCAAGATTACGGGGCTTCAGGGTCTTGAGAATGAATTCCCCCCGAATTTGAGCGGAGGACAGAAGCAGCGCCTTGCCATAGCGAGTGTTCTGGCAATGAGGCCGGAGATTATAGTACTCGATGAGCCGACCGCCCAGCTCGACCCGCTTGGCAGGGAGCAGGTTCTCAGCCTGATTACCCTGCTGAACAAGGAACAGGGCATTACAATAATTCTGGTTGAGCACAACACGGATTACATGCTGAGCTTTGCGGACAGGGTTATCGTCATGGATCGCGGGGAGATAATCATGGAAGGAAAACCTGAGGAGATTTTTGAGGAGGCGGAACTCCTGAAAAGCCTCGGAATCAGGCTACCTGCAAGCATAAAAATCGGGGCCGAGCTTAAACGGAGGGGCATACTTGAGAAAGCCGCCATGACTGAAGAAGAGCTTATTGAGGCCCTGAAAAATCGATTTTAGTTGAGCCTTCTCCCGTTATTTTGGATTTTAACTCAGTAAGCTTCAGAAACATTTCAAATCTGAGCACGGGATTCTCAATTTCCTCCACAATCCTGAAGGCGGCATCGAGAAGCCTGAGGGCCTTTTCCTGATCCCGGCTGGCCTCAATTGATGCCATGTAGTAGAGAGCATTCGCCCTGTGGAACCGGCTTTCTATGTGCTGCAGGGTGACCTCGGCTTTTTCCTGCTCCCCCGAGGCGTAGAACATCACCGCGAGCTGGGAGAGAATCAGATCAAGCTTCTTCCTGTTTCTGACGAGGTTCATGGCGTATGCTGCCTTTGCCAGGATTCCGCTGTCTATCAGGGTTTTCACAATCTCAACTGTGATGTCGTCGTCCCCAATTTCGGTGGCGATGTTCAGTGCAGTCTTCAGCGCCAAATCGCTTTTCAGATTCTCATCCAGCATGTAGAAGGCCACGGAGATATCCGCAAATGCAAGGGCCTTCAGCCTGAGGTTTGTAATCCCGTTGGCTATGGGGATAAGACTCTCAACATAATCCACCAGGGCCTTCCTGATGTCTTCGTTCAGCTTTCCTTCCTTCATGCTCTCCTTAACTGCCGTCAGAACTCCCCTGACAATCACCCTGAGGCCCAGAAACATGTTGGGAACCAGCTTAACCCGGTCAAGTTCCTTTAAGGCCTCCTTAAACTCCCACTGATTAACAAGTTCTTCAATAACCTCAATCCTGTCACTATCCCTTTCCGGCTCCTTCTCTGGTTCAAACAGCTCATCGAGCTTGCCCATCGTTCATGCCCCTCTGGAGAAGGAGTTCAAGATAGGATCTCCTCTCAAATTTCCTCACTCCCAGATCCAGCAGCAGCCTTTTCAGGTTCTCAACCTCCTGATCTATGCTGACGTCCCCTCCTGCAAGCTCCTCAATCTCAATGAACTTACCCAGGCCCTCAACTTCGTCAAGGGTTATCGTTATGCCCTTTTCCACATAGTACTTTTCCCGGGTTTTTTCAACGGAAATCACCTCCCTGAATCCGAGGCTGTGGAGAATATCAATGTATGCATCCACATCGTTTATGGGAACCTCTATTTCCCTCCGGGTTTTTGAAATTCTGTCAAGCTTCGGCCCCTTGTAGGTCAGAAAAGCCTCAAAATGGCCGTTGAATTTTTTAATCCTTATCCTGAGGGCTTCATCCGTCTCAGCGAAATCCCTGCACGGGTGCTGGAAGTATAAGTCCTCCTGTCTCTCCTTTCTCATGAACTCAAACCTTTCGCGCACCCTTTCAAAAATCCTGTCATCCGCATATCCTTTCAGTTCAATCTCTATCATCTCAGCATCTCCTCCAGTTTTTTCCGGCATGCACCACAGTAATCCATCCCCTTGAGATCGGTATCGAGAATGGAGTTTGAAAAATGCATAACACATTTCGGGTCAGGACAGTGAGTCAGTCCGAAAACATGTCCGAGCTCGTGCATGGCTTCCTTTACGGCCCTCTCCTTCAGGAGATTCCTGTCCCCGGGTTCCCCATAGAACTCGGGTCTCAACCTGTGCAGCGAGATTACCGCTGTCCTGAAGTAGGGATGGGCCAGGCCAAATATGAAGTTCATACCCTCCTCATAGAGGTCAGCATCCGTAATTCCCAGAACGGCCGCAGCCCTCCTGAGACCGCTGAGACCCAGAATAAATGTCCTCCCGAGGAACTGCCCCCGAGCTTCATTGTAGCCATCCCTGAAAGGCCGGATGCCAATTTTATGCAGAATCCCCACCGACAGCCCGAACCCTGAATAAAAGTCCCCAACATAAGCCGCCACTGCTCTCAGGACACTTTTCTCCACGGACTTCATTTCTACAGGGATTATCAGAATCTCCGCCATACGCCTCAGATAAATTATGTAAAAAGAAAAGATAAACTTTCCTCTCACGGGGTTAGGTCCATGGGTCTGAGCTCTTCGAGAAGGTGCTTTGCAAGCTTTACCGTGCTGTCAATATCCCTGAGGTCTGCGAGTTCAACCTGGCTGTGCATGTATCTGATCGGCACCGAGAGCACCGCCGTTGCCATTCCCTCCCTGTTTATCTGCATTATGTTTGCATCGGTGCCCGTTGGCCTCGGGCTCGCTTCGACCTGAAGGGGGAGGTCATATTTCCTAGCAATCTCATCAGCAAATGCCCTTATCCGGGGGTTTATGTTTGGCCCAACGTCCATGACCGGGCCTTTCCCGAGCTCTGGAACTATTTTACCCTTATCCCCAGTCTGTTTGGCAAATGTAACATCCATGGCGATGCCTATTTCAGCGTCTATAGCATACGAGGCAACCCTCGCACCCCTGAGGCCCACCTCCTCCTGGACGCTCGCAACAAAGTACAGATCAGCGGTGTGCTCCTCAATGGCCCTCGCAGCCTCAATCATGGCATACAGGCAAACCCTGTCATCGAGATATGGAGTTGCAATCCTGTTTTCGTTGAGCCTCGTGAATGAGGGGGCAAACTCTCCTATAGTGCCAATTCTGAAGCCCATTTCCCCGGCTTCCTCATCGCTGTCAGCCCCGACATCCACGACGAGAGTGTCCCAGTCCGCCGCTTTTTTTCTGTCCTCCGGCTTCTGGAGGTGCGGCGGGATGTGCCCCACAACACCGTAGCGCTCGCCTTTATCTGTGAAGAACCTTATCCTCTGGGCGACGAGGGTTCTGGGGTCGACACCCCCAACGGGAACTATGTGAAGGTAGCCGTTCTTGTCTATGTGATTCACCATGACCCCGATTTTATCCATGTGGGCCGCAACCATCACCTTCGGCCCTTCGCCCTTTTTGCGGGCTATAACATTGCCGAGCTTATCAACTTTAATTTCGTCAACGTGGCCTTCCAAGGCTTCGATTACAGCATCCCTTATTCCCATAAACTCATACCCGCTGACACCCGGAGCTTCCACAATCTTCTTCAGCAGCTCAGTATCAACCACAGCAACCACCTCGTTTAGATTTCTATCTGAATGCTATGTTCGGGGACATTTAAAGGTTTTCGGTTGTTCTCTTCAGAGGAGAACCTGAAGGAATGCCTCCTCGTCCGGCTCCAGTTCCCCGATCTCCCATACGACGGTGTTTCCCTCTATCTGAACGGTTCCTTTGGTGGCCCTCGCATCGGTCGCGTTGATGATCTTTTCATACCTGAAGTTCTTTAACCCCCTCAGCTTTGGAGCCTTGATTTTAACGAAATAATATTTGTCAAGCTGTTCTTCAAGTTTCACCGGCATGAAGAAAGCCATATAGGATGTTCCCGCAAATATTAAAGCCGCAAAGAGAATGATAAGTGCAATGTATGGCATGTTTGTTCTGCCCGCAGGAGGGGCAGGGGGTGCCGGCATCATGGTGGAGGTTGTGCTTGTTGCCGGGCTTTCTGTCCGGGTCTCGGGGGGTGCTGGCTTTTCAGCCTGCACGGTCTCCCTTGCGGGAAGATAGAACGGGTTCTCGGCAGTGAGCAGTATGGTTCCAAATCCCGTATCCCCAAGCTTTATCTCCGCCCATCCGCTCGAATTTGTAATGGCGTAAACTGTTCCAAGGGGCCCCGTTGCTCTCAGGCTAACATTCCCAACCCCCCTCCCGGTCGGTTCAAGAACATGAACGAGCAGGGTTTCGTTCTGCTGCACTGTGCGAATGAAGAGCTTTTTCACTTCAACGAGCGTCTCGACTGTTTTTCCATCCAGATTGAGCTTTACCCTGTAGGTGCCCGGTTTATCAACGGCGTAGCTCACCCTGCCGTAGCTATCGGTTGTGAACTGGATTCCGTTTATCTGGACGTTTATGCCCGGCACAGCGTTTCCATTCCCATCGGTTACCGTGACCACTACCGCGCCATCACGGAACTCTGCCCTGTATCTGAGGATTCTCTGATACACCTCAAAGCTCCTGTTTATCATCTTGCTGTTGCCGTAGAAGTTTGCCTTCAACACCAGCGTGTATTTTCCGGGTTCGGGCTTGGGCAGAAAGAGCCGGTATTTCCAGCTGTCCCTGCTCCCTATATACACGGTGGAGGAATACGACTTGATGATTCTTTTATTTTGATAGAGGTAGAAGCTTATGGTTCCTATTATGGGGGTGTTGGATGTTGAATTAACGAGGAGCTTTGCCACAACATCGCTGCCATAGGAGTATTTATCGCTCACGTTGATGGCAAGGGAGTAATCAATCTCCGCCAGAACCCGGACGCTGACGGTGTCCTGTGCAAAGCTCGAACCTGCGGATGCAACAACCTTCAGGGAATATGTGCCTGCATCGGGAGACAGCACCCGGACTATTAGCGTCTCCAGGGTGCTCTGATTCGCAGGCAGGGTTTTTATGGTTCTGGTCTGATATTTAAAACCGGACGCAGGGCCGGTGACGTAGAGTGTAACGTTGCTGATGCTCTCATTTCCGAGGTTTGTTATTCTGACAGGAATGATAATCGTATCCCCTGGCCTGACCTCAAAATTATCACGCATTGCCTGAACAGAGATCAATGGATAGGCGAAAACATGGACAGCCATCATGCCGGACATAAGAACCATCAGCAGCAGAATGCCCTTAAATCTCACCTTTTATCACCTCGCTCAGGGACTTCTGTTTTCCTATAACCTCGTCAAACCTCTTTCCAGTATGTCTGGCTTTCTGCAGGCTGAGCTTGTAGTTTTTACCGCTTTTCGTTAGTTTTTCCGGATAGAAGAAATACCAGCCGTTGTTGATGAACTTCACAGCTATGATGGGCTTTCCGCCGAAGCGAAAAGAAAACTCAAGGAGCTTGTCCATGTCCTCCTGGCTGAAATACACGCAGTTGTTTTTCGTGCTCTTGACCTCGATGCAGAGGAAGAGCTTCCCGTTTCCGGCAACGATATCAACTTTTTTGCTCCCCGCAGAGCGCACCACAGCAAATCCGTTCTTCTCAAGCATCTTTATCAGCTCTCTTTCAGCGCTCGCTCCCCTGCGGTACTTCATGATTCTTCCCCATAATTCTATCCATGAAAAATTTATAAAGGCTCTGGATGAGCTTGAGTTGGTGATGCTCATGGCGATTTACGAGCTAAACGGAAAGAGGCCTGTGATTCACGACACGGCTTTTGTGGATGAAAATGCATATATCATAGGTGACGTCGTTCTCGAAGAAAAGACGAGCGTCTGGCCATCTGCCGTTTTAAGGGGAGATATAGAGCGGATTCATATCGGCTGCTGCTCCAATATACAGGACAACGTTAGCATACACACCTCCCACGGCCTTCCAACCATAATCGGCAGATACGTCACAGTGGGACATAACGCGGTTGTTCATGGAGCGAGGATAGGGGACTACACCATCATAGGAATGGGTGCGATAGTCCTTGACGGCGCAAAGATAGGCAGGCATGTGATAGTCGGAGCCGGGGCTCTGGTGCCTCCCGGGAAGGAGATTCCTGACTACAGCCTCGTGGTTGGAGTCCCGGGGAAGGTCGTCAGACAGCTAAATGAAAAGGAAATTGAAATGACGAAGAAAAACGCCGAAATCTATATGGAACTCGCCGAAATGCATCTCAGGGGAAGGAAGAGGATAGAGTGACCCGAAATGCTTTATCGTGTTATTTCTCACATCCCCCATATTTTGTTCCGGCCGGTGTATGATTTATATGAGAGATACCTGCTTGAGAAGGTTAAATCATGCGGAAGGGTTCCGAAGCATGTGGCCATAATCATGGACGGCAACAGGAGATGGGCGAGAAAATATGAGAAGCCCCCATGGTACGGCCACTTTTTCGGCTCTGAAAAGCTTGAGGAGATTCTGGAGTGGGCGCGGGAGCTTGGTATAAGGACAATAACGGTGTATGCATTCTCAACCGAGAACTTCAGGCGTTCTCAGGAGGAGGTTAACGCGCTGATGGATCTCTTTGAGAAGAAGTTCAGGGAGCTCGTTCATGATGAAAGGGTTCACAGATACGGCATAAGGGTAAACGTGATAGGGAGAAAGGAGCTCCTCCCCGATAACGTTAGAGAGGCGGCCGAAGAGGCGGAGAGGGCAACCAGAAAATATGACAGCTACCACCTCAACCTGGCGATTGCCTACGGGGGCAGGAGCGAGATAGCAGATGCCGTTAAGGAAATCGTCGACGACGTCATGGCCGGCAGGATAAGGAGGGAGGACATAACAGAGGAGCTGATAAAACGCTACCTCTACATTCCCAACATGCCCGACCCGGACATAGTGATCAGGACCGGCGGGGAAATCAGAATAAGCAACTTCCTTCTGTATCAGATTGCATACAGCGAGCTTTTCTTCGTTGATGTTTATTTCCCTGAATTCAGGAAGATTGACTTCCTCAGGATAATCAGGGAGTATCAGAGGAGAGAAAGGCGTTTTGGAAGGTGATTCCGTCTTTTCTTTGAAAACCCCGCCGGAGGACAGATTCCAACTCTTTTTAAACTTTTCCGCTAACCTTTATTAAGGTTCCCGGAGATTCTTCACCAGGTGGTGTGAATGAAATACGAGGAGCTGGGCGATAGGATAAGAAAGGTGTATGCAAGGGTAAGAACCCTCGATGACTATCACTGGGAGCTTTATGAGGATAAAATTCTGGGGATACATAAGAGGAGCAACATGGTTGTTAGAATCAGGATTGCGGGAGATAAGGGAGAGGCGGAAAAGCTCAGCGAGGTTAAGGAGGGGCAGGGGATTGACCTGATAGTGGTTCCGGACAAGAACGTATTCTACATCCACAACGGAGCGTTTATACTTACATTCAAATATGTGAGGGCAACGCTGACGGATATAAACGACCATATAATCTGGAGCGGGTTTAAGACCATCGAGGAGGATGGAAAGCTGCTTCAGGAGGACTTCTATGAGTACCTCGGCGGCATGCTGATAGAGCACCTGAAGGCAAACATGATGCCGGGACAGGATTATGTTTTCTGGCAGTTCTACAGGTGTGAAGAGTGCGGAAAGTATGTGGACATGGACAGCGTTGCGGCCCACCTGAAATGGCACGGAATAAGAATTCACGAAAAAAGCGAGGAGCGCTATGAAGTGTTTGAAATCAACTTCAGGGACGGCAAGGTCAGGGACAAGTTCGGCAAGGAGGTTTCGATGGAAGAGTTCAGCGATGAAGCCCGGGACTTCATCAGGGAGACATTTGATAATTTCAGGGACTGATGTTTTTACATTTTATCGGCGAAAAATTTTTAAGTTTATAAATAATCACCAGTTTGGGGGAGAAGAATGTCATCAAAAGAGGAGGAAATAGTGAGTGCGCTTTTCAGGAACCAGCTCCCCCACAATTCAATAGTGTCGATAATATACGACACCTATTCCTCAGCATGGATGCTGGGATTTGCGTTTCTGAAGAGGGAGATGGATGCGGGCGGATTCGGGAGCATATCAAACTACAACCTCCCGTTCCTGAACCTGCTGCGGGCGGGAGCGTGGGTCGGGCTTGACATAATGGATGAGCTTGAAAAGGACAATCTTATAATCATAGATGTCTTCGGCTCCAAATACAACGTGAGGTTTGATATGAAGAACCTCTTCTATCTTGAGAACGTTGACCCCGAGACGATAAACCCCAAAATCAACGTGCTCTATGAGAGGATTGTGCTGCCGAAAATGCATCACAGAACTGTTATAAGGCTGGTGCACACCCTCGATGGGGCGGCCTTTATGCTCGGAGAGGAGGTCACCCTGAGGCTCCTCAACGCCACAATCGCCGAAAAGACGAGAACAATGCCCGAATCCGTGCTGGTGCTGCCGGTTAACAGGGATGTGGTTTCCAGGCGGTTTGTGGCATGGGTGGCGAGCCTGAGCGACTACGTCATTGTCGCTTCGTCAAAACTGACCGATGAGGGCCTTAAAGAGAGACTTCACGTTGTAAAAGCGCCCTTTGAGGATTTTGAACCCACTGCATACAGGCTCAGGGCAACGGGGGAAAGGGCAGAGAGGCTTAAAATAAGGAAAATCGGCCTCAACAAAGGCACCCTTTAATGGATTGGTGTCACATACAGGCGCAGGAGCTGAGAGGCTGAAAAGGAGAATGGAAATAAAAGCAGAAAAATCAGCCTCTGAACTTCGGTCTCTTTGAGAGGAGCAGCGGTAATGGCCTCGGCTTGTACGGAAAGCCTTCCGTCTTCTGTTTTATCTCCCTTATGAGGTCTTCAAGCTGCATCTCCGACCGGTCTCCTGCCCTCCTTCTCACCGTAACCGTGCCCTGCTCCTTCTCCTTTTCGCCCACGACAATGATGTAGGGCACCCACTCCTTCTCGGCCTTCCTTATCTTCTTGTTGAGCCTGTCGCCAGTATCATCGACATCCACACGAATCTTTGCCCCTTCAAGCTTCCCCGCAACGTAGAGGGCATAGTCCAGAACATCATCGCTGACCGGAATGACACGAACCTGTATCGGGCTGAGCCAGAGCGGGAGCATCGCCTTTGTGCCCCTCTTCGTTAGCTTTGCCTGCTTTTCAAGAACCGCATACATGACCCTCTCAATGGCTCCGCTCGGGGAGCAGTGCAGAATGAGCGGGTGCTTTTCCTTGCCTTCCTCATCGTAGTATGTTATGCCGAACCTTTCAGCGTTTTCCACGTCTATCTGAACCGTGCTGAGGGCGGCGGCTTTATCGAGGTTGTCCACGAAGTTGAACTCAAACTTCAGGATGAAGTAGAAGAACCTCTGCTTCCACATCTCTATGAGGACGGGCTTGCCTATTATCCTGACGAGCTCGATAATAAAGTCCCTGTTCTCGTTCCAGAAGTCCTCGGTAAAGCGTATTGCAACCTCATAGTCCTCCGGGGTGAGCCCCACACCCCTGAGCACCTCCATGCTGAGCCTGTACTGCTTCTTGAACTCGTCCATGGCCTGCTTTAAGTCCTTAGCAACGGTGTGCATATCCGGCATTGTAAACGCTCTCAGCCTTCTCAGTCCGGAGAGCTCACCGCGCTTCTCCCTCCTGAAGGAATATCTCGTCAGTTCATACATCCTCAGCGGCAGATGCCTGTAGCTTATCGTTGCATCCTTCTTGATGAGGAACTGGCCGAAGCATGCTGCAAAGCGGAGGAAGAATTTTTTATCCCCGCTCTTGACGACGTACTGCCTCGCAGGGAAGCGGTTGAGGTACTTCTCAAGTGCCGGGTGTTCGAAGTCGTACATGATCGGCGTCTCAACCTCCATGGCACCGTACTCGATGACCTTTTCCGTGACGTACCGCTCAAGGAGGGACTTGATGAGCCTGCCCTTCGGGTAGTAGCGCAGGTTTCCTGGGTCGCTTCCCGGTTCGTAGTCGACGAGCTCCTGATCAAGCATTATCCTGACGTGGGGAGGCTCCTCGGTGGCGATCCTGCTCTTGCTTATTTCGTAGTTTGCAAACTTCCTGAGGTTCTCGTGGCCGGTGAAGTCGAACTTATCCACCTCAACCAGCTCGCCTTCGGGCGTGAGGATGTACCAGTAGCTTACCAGCTCTTCCTCTTTTTTCAGTGCCTCCGAAACCTCCTCCTCGGCCTTTTCTCCGCCCGGCACTATCGTCCTTGAAAGCTCGGCCAGAGGGTGCCCCTTGCAGCTCAGCCTGAAGGCCTTGTAGTAGCCGAACGGAGCCCTCTTTACGATGTAGCCCTCCTCTCTGAGCTTTTCTTCAAGCTCCTTCAGAATGCCGAGGGCAAGGGCGGGCTTTGCAAGCTCGCTGCTTAGGTGGGCAAAGGGATAGATGAATATGTTCCCCGCCTTAACCTGAGAAGCAACACCCTTTATTTCCTCAACAGCCTTTCGAACGACCTCCTCCGGACCGCTTTCATCAACCTTCTCAACGCTTATGAAAACAGCCAATACCTCCTCAAGCCTTCCCTTTTTCATCTCATCGCCTATCGGCTCCGGGCTTTTTATCGCCTTGTCCTTAACCTCATATTCAAGATAGTCGCTATGGATCAGGAGCATTCTCATCTCTACCACCACCGTAAGCTCATATTCAATTACTAAAACCTTTTTCTTCAGCCTTATAAATCCAGCGGCAAGCTTAAAAGATTAGATCACGGAAACCTTTTGAGGTGTGGCGGATGGATAAAAAGAAAAAAATCAGGGAAGGCACGCTTGTTATCCCGGGCGATTACCTTGGGGTTATAGAGGAGTATCTTCCGGGGGAGGGGGTCATAGAGGAGAACGGGGAACTGTATGCAATGATACCCGGAAGGGTTAGAATAAACGAAAAAAAGATGGAAATCCGCATTGAGCCCGTAACTGACGTTCCTCCCCTGCCCAGGGTCGGGGACATAGTGATAGGCAAGGTCATAGAGGTGAAGCCACAGGCGGCCATAGTCCAGCTCTCAAAAATTGAGGGCAGAGGGGGCTACAGGGAAATAGCAACCTCCAAACTGGCCGGAATTCACATCTCGCAGGTCAGGGAGGGGTATGTTGAGGATATGAGGAAGGAATTCAAAATCGGCGACATAATACGGGCAAGGGTATTAACGGATGAGAAAAGTCCAATCCAGCTCACAACAAGAAATCCTGACCTCGGGGTCGTCTATGCCCTCTGCACCCGCTGCAGGAGTCCGCTTGTCAGAAGGGGAAGCCAGCTCATATGTCCCAAATGCGGAAACGTCGAGACAAGAAAGACTTCAACCCTCTACAGAAAGCTTCAGCTGACGGTGTGAAATATGGTGGCAAAAAAAGTCATTGTTATACATGTAAGGGATGATGCTGAAAAGGAGGAGTTCATGAAGGAGCTTCAGAGGCTTCGCGTTCCTGCCTTTATATATGTCCACGGAAAGCTGAACTCCCTGAAGATAACCGTTCAGGGCACAAAAGATGAGATAAGGGATGCCCTCAGGAGGATAAGGGAGATACAGCACAGGGTCAGGGCGAGGCTATACACAAACAGGAGAGGGCTTTACAGGTACGGCATCGAGGATATCTTCAGGGAGGCGGGGGTGAGTGTCTCAGCGCAGATCCTGCTGAAGACACTTGAGCTTGAGGGCGAATATGCGGAGTTCAACGGTGAAAGTCTCAAAACCTCCCTCCCGTGGAATGATATTGTCGAGCTTGTCAGGAATCTGGGAGGAATGCTCTCTGAGGTCTCCCTCCAGACCACCAGGCAGATCAGGGAGGTCGTCCTCCCCGTTGCAGCTGCCTTCAGCCTCGATCCGGAAGAGGTGCTTGACCTGCTTGTGGAACTCGGGCTGGCAGAGTATAAAGAGGATAAGTTTAAATACGAACTCGTGAAGAATAAGGAGCAGGCATTGAAAAGGCTGTTAGAACATCTAAAAGGTGAGGTTGATGAGGATTGAGGTCATAAAGCGTGAAGCCAACGTGCTCGAGTTCTATCTTGAGGGGGAAGACCACACCTTCGCAGGATTACTCAATGAGGTGCTCCATGAGAACAGGCATGTGGTGTTTGCAAGCTATGCCATCGAGCACCCTATACTCATGGCGAGGAAGCCGAGGTTCAAGGTGGTTACGGACGGGAAGATAACCCCCGAAAAGGCCCTTGAGGAGGCCGCCCAGAGGATTTTTGACAAGGCCAGGGAAGTCCTGAACCTCTGGAAGGAAGCCGCAGAGCGGTGACTTTTCCCTTTTCTCACTGCGGGAAGTGAATTTTATGAAATACCCGAATGACTTTAGGGATAAGAACCTCTCAAAATTCGGCGACTCCCTTATCAATTTCGTCTTCTCCCTGGCTCTGAGCGAGTATCTAGGCCATCCCTCCGCTGGGAGGGTTCCGAACGCATCCCTTGCGATGGCGCTTGAGCTGGCCGGCCTGAAGCATCTGTTTCCTCCAAGGACTGACAAACACGGGAAGGGAGACATAGCTGAGGCGGTCTTTGCATACGCATGGCTTGAAAGGAAAATAACGATAGATGAGGCTGCGGAAATTCTGAGGAAGAACCTCACGGATGACGTCATGAACTTCGCAAGAAAGAAAGAGGCGATTGGAAGGGCCTTCTGTGAGGTTTTTAAGGTCATAAAGGAAAGGCTGGAGCTTTAGAGGGATTAGAGGCTGGTCAGGAGTTCTATCAGGCCGTGTTTTGTGGGTATCTTCCTGAACTTCTCAGGATCCTTAATCTTAAGGAGGATCGGAACATCTCCAAAGAGCTTGAGCAGCTTGCCGAAGGGAATCCTGCCCTCTCCGGGCATCAGATGCAGATCACCGACGCCGTAGGCAAGGGCATCCTCGGGCTCAACCTGGGGGAAGAGCTTTCCGAAGTTGTCGTGTATCATGAGGATGATCGTCTTTTCCGTGCCGAGCTTGACATCGTCGAGAAGCTTGTGCTCATCTCCCTGGGCGCTGAGGAATGCGTGGGCGACATCGAGGGCGAAGCCAACGTTCTCCCTCTCAACGTTATCGACAACGTAGAGCGTATCTTTAACGCTGAAGGTGTTCTCAAGGGCTATCTTTATGTTGAAAGGCCTCACCATGTCTGCCAGCTGCTGGATGGCCTCTATTTCGAGGTCAAGCCTTCCCGTTTTCCCGCTCTGCATCACTATTACGCCTGCACCGAGCTTTATCGCCACATCCGCAATCGCCCTCGCGACCCTGAAATGCCGGGTGTAGTAGATGTGATCCCTGAGGTTGACAGATATCGGCATCCGTATTATGTAGTCAATGCCTACGCCCTTCAGGGTAATCTCAACCTCCCTCATGGCCTTCTCTATGACATGACCGTTCTTTATCAGGCCGAGTGCGTGGGGGAAAATCGATACAAAATCGTAGTTTTTTATCTTCACATCCGCCAGCAGCGAGGCCAGCGTCTTGTCTTTGCTGATAAAACTCGGATACACGCTTACTCCTATTTCCATAATCCTCACCTTATTGCGATATCTGTAGCGCCAACTATAAAAATCTTAGCAGGGGCATATTTAAAAATCCCGGAGGAATACTGAAATTGGTGGTATAATGGAAGAGAGGGAAAGGGAAATCTGGAAGTACCTCGCACTCATCCTCGCACTCCTGCTTGCGACGTCGATAATTGCAACCTCACTTCTCTACATCCAGAACTCCGAGCTTCAGAAGAGCTACATGTTTAACAGGACGGCACAGGCAAAGGTTGAGGTCAGAAACCAGACGGTGATAGTTTCAACCGGGAATACAACCGCACTGCAGGCCAGAATTGATGAGCTCCAGAGGGAGATTGACTATCTGAAGGAGCAGCTCAGGGAGAGGCAGATATCCGGAAACGTAAGCAACGCCACCCTCGCAATAGTTCCAATATTCGGGCCGATAGACGAATACACGGCCCTCAGCCTGATTCCGAAGCTGAGGGATATCGCAAAGAACAGCTCAATCCGGGGGGTTCTTCTCTGGATAGACAGTCCCGGTGGGTATGTGGGGCCTGTAAGAGAGCTCTACAGGGAGGTCAGGAAGCTCAGCTATAACAAACCCGTGGTTGCATACACGGGGGATATGATGGCGTCAGGTGCCTATTTCATAGCATGCGGCGCGGATAAAATCATCGCGGATCCTCTGGCGGATGTTGGCAGCATAGGGGTTCTCTATGTCCACTACGACCTTGAGCAGAACTATCAGAGAAACGGAATAAAGGTCGAGGTTTTCAAAACCGGCCCCTACAAGGACATGGGGGCGGAGTGGAGGGGCCTCACGGATGAGGAGAGGAAAATTATCTCCAACATGGTGGATGCATACTTCACGGATTTCCTTAACGCCGTGAGCACGGGAAGGAACATGACAATAAACGAAACAAAGAAATTCGCAACCGGAAGAACGTGGTTTGCGCTGAACGTCACCGGGACTCTCGTTGATGAAACCGGAGACCTCGATTACTCCATCAAGGTTCTGGAGAACATGGCAAATGTTTCGAGCGCAAAGGTTATTATCTATCAGGGGAATACCAGGGTAAACTTTGGGGTGTATCAGAGCACTGCCCTTTACATGGATCCGAGGTATATAACCGCATACATAAAGGGGTGAGGTTATGCAGTGCGAGGAGAAGCTTGAGGTGTTTGAAAACGGCTTTAAAGATGGGAGGTTCAACCTTGAAATACGGTTCTACGGCAGCGACTCCAGAAAGCTTCTCCTTGCGATTATCTACGAGCTTTACCTGCAGGATTACACTCCCGAATACGTGTATCCCTTCGAGTGCGCCAAGGAGTTCTGGGGCATTTACATGGATCCCGGCGAGGTGGTACCCGAAGAGCTCGAAACAGGAAGGGTGAAGTTCATAAACCGCTCCATAAAAGGAAGGCTTGAGAGGGCACTGGCGGAAATCGATGCCCCCGTGGCCATAGAGCTTGAGGAGGCGGATGTCCAGAAGCTCAGGGATGGGCTTATTGCCCTGGGGAGGAATTTCGTGCTGGATGAGGGCAGAAAAAGGCTCTTTGTATTCAACAAACCCTCCGCAGGGGAGCTCATACTCAAATATCTGAGGAGATTCTGATGAGGACTGAAACCGCTGTATGGATTGTTGTCTCCCTCATAATACTGCTTCTCACATGGGAGACCATACGTCCGGTGATAACCCCCGTGATATTCGCACTGACGATAGCATACATATTCCATCCCTGGCATAAGAACCTCGCTGAAAAAATCGGGGAGAGGAATTCGGGGCTGGTTCTTACGGGTATCCTTACCGTCTTCCTGATGCTCTTTGTAATCGGCTTTGCCCTGTGGGTTAACGAGGTTAAGACGTACCTGACCCTCTATCTGGATGTCTTCTTCAGGTGGCTCCTGAATCAGAATCTGCCGCCCAGCCTCTACGATGTTCTGCAGAGGGTTGCCGGCGATATCCTGAGACGGTTTGAGGACTACCTGCAGGCATACACATACTCCCTGCCGAAGCTCACACTGCAGGTCTTTGTCCTGATATTCACCTTCTATGGAATACTGCTGAACGCAAAGGCGATTGAAAAGGAGGTATACAGCCTCATGCCGTCCGAAAGAAGGGAGCTTGCACTGCGCCTTCTCAAGAAGGGGGAGGAGACACTCAGCATGCTCCTGAGGGTGTGGCTTGCATTCAGCGTCATTAAGGGAGCCTCACTGGCCTTTGCCTTCCTTATCTTTGGAATCGCAAACATAAGCGGAGCAATTGCGGCCGGTATATTCACCATAATCCTGGAGCTGCTGCCCGTGGTGGGTGGCTGGATGATGTGGCTCGCCGGAGCGGTGTATCTGTTTCAGGGAGGAAATGCATTGCTCGCCGTTTTGTTTAGTGTATACGGGTTCCTGCTGGTATCACCGGTGCCGGATTATTTCCTCAGGCACAGGCTCGCCCCGAGCAAAAGCGGGGTAAATGCCATCATAGCCCTGGTTGGAATTTTTGGCGGGCTTTTTGCCTTCGGAGCGGTTGGCATTATCATAGGGCCCGTGACGCTTGGCCTCGCAGCAACCCTGATTGAGGAGTGGAAGAGCATGACGGAGAGGGGGTATACATGATAGTGCGCACTCCGCGGAGGCTGCACCTCGGTCTTATAGACCCCTCAGCGACTCTGGGCAGAAGGTTTGGGGCACTGGGAGTTGCTCTTGAGGAAGGGTATGAGGTTGATGTGATTCGGGGGGAGAGGCTCAGGATAGCGGCCCGGGAAGAGGACAGGGATACCATACGTGATGCCATCGAGAGGATGGATTCCAGATTTAACACGGGCTTTGGATACCATATAAAGGTGGAGAGGGCAATTCCAAGGCATGTCGGGCTTGGCTCCACGACCCAGCTGACCCTCGCAGTCGGGGCGGCAATTGCAAAGATAAACGGCATTGATATCTCTGTGGAGAAGCTCGCGGAAATCCTCGGAAGAGGCAAAAATGGAGGCGCTGGAGTTTATTCCTTTGCCTACGGCGGGTTTATAGTCGATGGGGGAGCCAAGAAGGGAGTCCCTCCCATGATTTTCAGGGAAGACTTTCCGGAGGAGTGGGGGTTCCTCCTTATAATACCGGATGTTAAAGCGGGGCTGGACGAGAAAGAGGAAAAACCGATTATGGAAAATATAACAGGTTCCGGAAAGATTGCCATGGAAATTTCCCACAGAATTCTGCTCGGTCTCCTGCCCGCATTGAAGGAGAGGGACATTGAAGAATTCGGCTCCCATCTGAACGCAATTCAGAGGCTTGTGGGGAAGCATTTTGAGGCATATCAGGGAGGGGAGTTCAGGGAGGATGTAAGGCTTGCCATTGAGTTTCTGGCTGAAAAAACCTATGGCTGCGGTCAGAGCTCATGGGGGCCGACGGTTTACGGCCTGATCCTGAGGGAGATGGGGGCGGAACTGATAAACGAAGCCCGTGATTACATGAAGGAGCATGGAATAAGGGCCAGGATAGAGGTTGGAGTCCCGAGAAACCGGGGGGCCGAGATTGAAGATGTGGCTGGTGGGTGAATGACCCTCGACAGGTTTATCAAAATTCAGTATAGGGAGGACAGGGCTAGAACGGAAAGACTCAGGAAAATGTTGAGGGAGCTGGGGATAGAATGCGCCAGGACAATAGAGGAGAAGGTCGACCTGCAGTTCTCAGCCCTGTTACATCTCAGGGAAAGCCTTGAGGACGATGAGACATTCATAAGACTCGTGATTGCCAACGCACTCATATCCTACCAGCTGAACGCAACCGGGGAAGAGTGGTGGAGGGAATTTTCAGAATATTTCTCCAGAAATCCGCCCGGGAAGAGCATAAAAAATGCCTATGCAGAGTTTCTGCGAACTTCAAGGACAAACAGACGCCTTATCACCGGAAAACTTAAGAGGCTCCAGAGGATTGAGCCTTTTCTCCGGGAATTAACCCTTCGGGAGATGGAAAACTATTACGGGAACATGTCGGGCTTCAGAAACGACCTCTCGGGGGTTCTGGGTTCAAAGAGGACTGCAAAGACGATAGTCTTCAGCGTGAAGATGTTCGGTTATGCCTGCAGAATTGTCTTCGGCCATTTTATCCCGTATCCGATGGAAGTTGAGATACCCGATGACATCAGGATAAACGCATACACGAGGAGGTTCACGGATGCTCCGCCGGTCATCTTCTGGAACAGACTGGCCCGGGATGTTGGCATACCTCCCCTGCATATAGACTCCATTCTATGGCCTGTTCTCGGGAAGCATGCTGAGGTAAGGGAGAGGGTGAAAAAACACTGCCCGCAGGCGGATCTCGTGCTCATGCTGAGGGAGATTTAACCGGATCGCTGTTATTTCATCAAAATTCTTTATCAAAAACAGCCTGTTATTATCAAAACTCCAAAAAACCTTCAGAAAGCCTTATATTGAATGAGGACTCTCCCAGACAGGTGATTCAATTGGGTGGTTTACAAACTCTCCAGAAGAATAGTGGTTAAATTCGGGGGAAGTTCCCTTAAGAACTCTTTTGGAGAAGCCTTAGAGCTCGTTCAGCATCTCAGGGAAAACAACAGCGTTGTGGTTGTTGTCTCGGCCCTGAAAGGGATTACAGACAGCCTCTTGGAGCTCTCCAGAAGCCATGAACCCCGCATCCTGGATGAGATGGAGAGGCTCCATGAGAGGGCTGCCAGAAGGGTGGGGGCGGATATCTCGGGCTACTTCAGGGAGCTTGAATTCATCCTCGAAAACCCGGAGATGTTTCCTTCAAGGGATGCATGGAAAGATCATATCCTCTCCTTCGGAGAGAGACTTTCTGCAGAACTCTTTTCAAGGGCACTTGAAGGGAAAGGAATACCCTCGGTTCCGGTTGATGCGTTCCACGTTGTTGAAGCCAGGGGCAGGTTCGGTTGCGGTGAAGTTGATATTGAAAGGACCGCGGAGAAAATCCACCCGATAGAGAGGCTTCTGGAGAACGGAATGGTTCCGGTTGTAACGGGATTTCTGGGGAACAGGGGTGGGTTCAGGATAACACTCGGGAGAGGGGGCAGCGATTACACGGCTTCAGTCATGGGTTTGCTTCTGAATGCAAGAGCCGTCGCAGTGATGAGCGATGTAAGCGGGATTTACACGGCAGATCCAAAGCTGGTGAGGGATGCATTCCTCATACCCTTTGTCTCCTATCATGAAGCCTCAATGGCTTCAGCGCTTGGAATGAAAGCCCTGCACGAAAAAGCAGTAGAGCCCCTCCAGGATAGGATTCCCTTAATACTCGGGAAAACAAGCAGCTGGAAGCTCGGAACCCTGATTTCCAGGACGGGTTCGGGATGGCCGATAATCGTGCACAGAGAGCTTGAGGAAAGGGCGGAAATTTCGGTTATAAACACCACGGAGATTCCCGGGATAGGGGAATACAGGGTCTCAAGGAGAGGTTCCCATTATGTGTGCTTCTCCGTCGATAAAAGCGAACTAAGCCATGCCTTGAATGAGATTCATGAGGTGATTTTTGGATGAAGGTATTGACCCAGGCGACGGTGGCAAACTTCGGGCCGGGATTCGATGTCTTTGGCCTGTGCCTGAATGAACCCTTTGACGTCATCAGAATAAGGGAGAGCAGCAGTCTCACGCTCAGGGTGCATGGATTCAGGCTCAAAATCCCTGAAGACCCCCTGAGGAACGTCGCCTCAATCGCCGCTCTCAGGCTTGCCAGGATGGCGGGAGCTGAAGTCAAGTTTGAAATGAGCATCCACAAGGGAATAAGGCCGAAAAGCGGGCTCGGCAGCTCCGGAGCCTCCGCTCTGGGAGGGGCGCTGGCAATGGCAAAGCTTCTGGGGATTGAGGACAGGCAGCGTATAATAAAAGCGGCGCTTGAGGGGGAGAAAGCAGCATCCGGGAGTGCACACGGGGACAACGTGGTTCCCTCCCTGTTTGGAGGGTTCACAATAACAAAATCACTCTCACCTCTCGAAGTGTTCAGGCTCGATGTGGACTTCAGGCTCGTCGTCGTCCTGCCGGAGATTGAGATAAGTACAAAAAGGGCGAGGAAAGTGCTGCCGGAGTACGTGCCGCTGAAGGATGCGGTCAGGAATGTTGCGCTTGCCAGCGCTCTCATCTCGGCCCTCAAAGACGGCGACATCGAGACTGCCGGAAGGCTTCTGGATGATCATCTGGCCATACCGTACAGGAAGTCCCTCATGCCGTGGTTTGACAGGGTAAGAAATGCCGCACTGGAGAGCGGGGCATACGGTGTTTCTATCTCGGGTTCAGGGCCCGCAATGTTTGCCCTGGGTGAGGGGCTGGAGGGCATAGGGAAGGCCATGAAGGAGGCCTTTGAGGATGCCGGAATCAGAGCGGATTATCGGGTAGTTAAGGTGGGAGGTGGAGCAAAATGCTCAGATGTATAAAATGCGGAAGGGTATATGGGGAAGACGAGGTAAGGTACAGGTGCGAATGTGGAGGGCTGCTTGAAGTCATTGTGAATCTGGATGGGTCTGAAAACGTATTCGATGGGAGAAATATAACTCTCTGGAAATACAGGGGGTTTATTCCGGTTGAAAAGAGGGTTTCCCTCAATGAAGGGGGAACTCCCCTTTACCGGCTGGAGAACCTTCAAAAAAAGCTCGGAATGAAGGAACTTTATGTCAAGAACGAGGGAGCAAATCCCACCGGTTCGTTCAAGGACAGGGGCATGACGGTCGGTGTTAGCAAGGCTCTGGAGCTCGGGATGGAAAGGGTTATCTGTGCCTCGACGGGAAATACCTCGGCCTCTCTGGCCGCATATGCTGCGAAGGCGGGTATCGATGCATATGTTCTCGTTCCTGAGGGAAAGATAGCGCTGGGAAAGCTTGCTCAGGCCATAGTTTATGGAGCAAAGGTCGTTCCCGTGAGGGGGAATTTTGATGATGCTCTCGGATTAGTGGTGGAAGCAAGTAAAGAGCTTGGTGTCTACATGCTCAATTCAATAAATTCCTTCCGCCTTGAGGGACAGAAAACGATAGCATTCGAGATATATGACCAGCTCGGATTTGTTCCTGAAAACATTATTCTGCCGGTGGGAAACGCAGGAAACATATCGGCCATATGGAAGGGGTTCAGGGAGCTCTATGAAGCCGGATTTACGGACAGTCTGCCGAGGATGATTGGAATACAGGCTGAAGGGGCATCACCGATAGTGAGGGCGTGGAAGGGAGGTCAGGCCTTCAAACCTCTGAAAAAACCCGAAACGGTGGCAACCGCAATAAGGATAGGAAATCCAGCAAACTGGCCCAAAGCATGGCGCGCCGTGAAAGAATCGGGCGGTACATTTGAGAGCGTTGGCGATGATGAGATACTGAAGGCCCAGAAGCTCCTGGCGTCGGAGGAGGGAATATTCGTTGAACCCGCATCGGCATCCTCACTGGCGGGGCTGATAAAGATGGGGGATGAAATTGGCCCCGACGAAAGCACCGTCCTCATAACCACGGGGCACGGGCTGAAGGATCCAAATATAATCCTTGAAAACTTCACCCTTCCCGAACCGATAGAACCCACCATGGAAGCCTTCAGGAGGAGGATGGAATGAGAACAGCTGTGCTTGGAGCGACCGGGCTTGTGGGGAGGGAATTTGTTGCCCTCCTCCAGAACCATCCATGGTTTGAAGTGGAGAAGCTTGTCGCATCCGAGAGATCCGCCGGAAGAAAATACGGGGAGCTGGTAGAGGACTCTCCTCCCGAGTTTGCAGATATGGAACTGACGTCCCTTGAGGAATTTCTGAGAAATCCTGATGTGGAGCTGGTGTTCTCGGCGCTGCCGGCTTCAATTGCTGGCAGAGTTGAGGAAAAGCTGGCCCGACGGATTCCCGTGTTTACAAATGCGAGGAGCCACAGATATGAGGACGATGTGCCGATTCTCGTCCCAGAGGTGAACGAGAAGCACCTTGCGCTTGTGGAGACCCAAAAGAGGAACCGCGGGTGGGGTGGGTTTATAGTTGCAAACCCAAACTGCTCAACGGCCATACTGGCGCTTTCACTGGCACCCCTGAGGGAATTCGGAATCAGGAAAATCAGGGTGGCGACGATGCAGGCTGTAAGCGGTGCCGGCTTCTCCGGGCTTTCTGCGTTTGCCATACAGGACAACGTGATTCCGCTCATAGAGGGAGAGGAATGGAAGATTGAAAACGAAAGCAGGAAAATATTCGGAGAGATAATTGATGGAAAAATCGAACCCGCCGAATTCGGGATATCGGCAATAGCAGCAAGAGTTCCAGTCCTCCACGGTCACACCGAAGCAGTTTTTGTTGAGCTTGAAAACCCCGATATCAGCGAAATAAAGAAAGCCTTTGAACGGTTCGACCCCCTCAGAGCTTATCGCCTGCCTTCATACGAAAAGCCCATAGCATACAGCGAGGTTCCTCAACCGAGGCTCCACAGAGACAGGGGAAGGGGTTTAACGGTTACAGTTGGGAGGGTGGAGAATGCAGACAGCGGGATAAAATACGTCGCACTCGGCCATAATCTTGTCAGGGGCGCTGCGGGAGGCTCGATCCTTAACGCAGAGCTGGCCTATGCACTGAGAATCCTTCATTGAATCTCCTTCTTCCTCTTTTAAGATTTATTGGCTAAACCCTTATTGGGAGAAAAGTTTTTATATCTCCAATGTTAGTAATCTCTGGAAACCGTAACAGGGGTGGTTGCTTATGATGTGGGGATTCAGGCTGGAGTTCAAGCAGAATCTGAGAACAAAAAAGTTCTGGGTTATAATAGGCATAATGGCCCTGCTTTACATACCCTCATTCTACATCATGAAGTCCTTCTTCCTGCAGTCCGGAGAGAAAATAACAAATGAAGCTGCCATGAGCATGCTCATAAGCTCAATAACGGGGATGACGAGCTTCTTCGTCGCAATTCTGGCCCTTTTAATCGGTGCCACCGCCATAAACAGCGAAATTGAGAAGGGAACCCTCAGGATAGCCATGAGCAAGCCGATAAAGAGGCTCCATTACATAGGAGGGAAATTCCTGGCGCATATCCTCGTCCTCCTCATAGCAATCCTGTTCTCAACAGTAATCAGCATAGCAGGGATACTCTACATAGGGGGCTCGCTTACGACCCAGCTCGTAACCGATGTCCTCCTCCTGAACCTGCTGCTCCTTCTGGCCATGATACAGCTCGTGGCCCTCGGATACATTATCTCGACCCTCATAAAATCGGCCACCACAGCCCTCGGACTGGCACTGGCTGTGATGTTCATTGTGTTTATGATAGTCCCGAGCATGGTGGGATTCCTCGCAATCAAGGACACCATGAACAACCCCCACACCAGCATGGAGGAGGTACAGCAGATTCAGAAGGAATACACAACAAAATACCTGTTTTATGACCCCATATCGCAGGTCAAGGTAATAACAGGCGATGTATCCACAATGTCCTCCTCGAATTCAGGGAGGGTGGGGAACATCAGATACAACGGCGTTGCATACGCCATCAGGCACAACCTCACAAACCTTGCCCACATAATCTGGCTCACGGCCCTGTACCTGCTCGTTGGATTTTACCGCTTCCTCAGGATGGATTTGAGGTGATGGCGATGATACTGCACATAGAAAACCTCATCAAGACCTATGGTGATGTGAAGGCCCTCAATGGACTCAATCTCGAAGTCAGAAAGGGGCAGATTTATGGATTCCTGGGGCCGAACGGGGCAGGCAAAAGCACGACGATACTGAGCACACTGGGCCTTATATTTCCCCAGCAGGGCAGAATTGAGCTCTTCGACACTGAGGTTTTCAGGGATGGGAAATATGACGAGAGCAGCCTCGTTGAGGTCAAGAGAAAAATAGGATACATGCCCGAGCACGCCACCCTCTGGGAGTTCCTGACACCCCTGCAGACCCTGGACATGATCGGAGAGGCCTTTGGGATTCCGAAGGGAAAAAGGGCAGAGCGCTCCGAGGAGCTTCTGAAGCTCCTTAACCTCTGGGATGTAAGAAACAAGAAAGTGGGCAAGTTTTCAAAGGGGATGAGGCAGAGGCTCCTGCTGGCCCAGTCCCTCATCAACGACCCGGAGCTCCTAATCCTCGATGAACCCATGACGGGCCTCGATCCCTCGGGAATCGCAGAGTTCAAGGGCATAATCAGGGAGCTGAACAGGGAGGGCAAAACCGTATTCTTCTCCTCCCACATACTGGCCCATGTGGAGGAGATATGCGATACCGTGGGGGTCATCGTTAAGGGAAAGCTTATAGTTGAGGACAACCTCGAAAGCATCAAGCGCGAATTCCTCCGGAGGGCTGGCTATACAATAATAGTCGAGACAAGCAGACCGGTGTCGTTTGATGGAGTTGAATGGAAGGTGAGCCCCCTCGGAGAAAAGAAATACAGAATCGCGGCCCCGGGCGACATAAGGGAGGAAATTCACGACTTTGTGGCATCTCAGGGAGCCAAAATACTGACGATGCAGGTCAGAGAGCCCACCTTAGAGGAGATTTTCCTGAAAATGGTTGAATAGGGGCTAAGCTTTGCCCTTTCAAATTCTTCTTTTTGCTGAAGGGCGTTGTTGCATCTATATCCCATCTGGCAGCCAGGCTCTTCTCTGAAGAGGAGCGAGAGCTAAAGCTTTGCCCTTTCAAATTCTTCCCTTCTCTCAAGAGGCTTTGTGGCATCTATGCCCCATTTGGCGGTAAGGCTTTTCTCAGAGGAGGGATCAAGAGAGCTTCCGCGGGCATTGGGAATTAAAACCAGGTCTCTATCGGCCTGAAATCTCGTGGCCACAGCCCATTCAACATCCCTGTCGTCGTAGATGTCTATATCCTCATCGACCACCGTGACGTGTTTCAGGCTCGGGTGGCCGGCAAATGCCGCTAAGATGGCGTTCTTGCCATCCCCCTCATGCTGCTTTGTAATGCTCACAACGGCATGCAGCCACATCGCTCCCCCCTCAGTCAGCCTTACACCGTGAACCTTCGGCACAACCCTCTTAACCGCTGCATAAATCTGGGGCTCCTTGGGCAGGCCCATGAGCATGTAGTGCTCGTAGCCTCCGGGAAGGAGGGCATGGAAAACCGGGTTATCAGCATGATACATCCTCTCAAAAACCACAACGGGCTGCTTTCTGACGTAATCGTAGGTTCCGGTTATGTCCACAAAGGGCCCTTCATCCGTGAGTTCGGGCAGGATTTTGGCCTCAAACACAAATTCTGTCTCCACCGGAACCGGGATACCCCCAACCTCAACCACTTCCAGCGGCTTTCCGAAGGCTTTCCAGCTCAGGGATGATGCGATTTCAAGCTCGCTGACTCCATAGGCCACGCTTGTTGCTCCGGCCAGAAGAATGTGCACCGGATTTCCGACCATAATCCTTATGTCCAGCTCCTCCCCCCGCTCCACTTTATCCCGCCACATGGAGTAGAGATGCCTGGGGACGAGACGTATTGCCGCCCTCCTTTCGTCAACAACCATCATTCTGTGGAATGAGAGATTGACAAAGCCATCATCATCTTTTGCAGCTATAACCGCCGATGTAAAATATCTGCCTCCATCCTCCGGGAAATATCTGGGAACGGGCAGCTCCAGCAGCGAGAAATCCTCTGTCGAATTCTTCAGAAAAGGGGCATCCTTCACAGCCCGGTATGGCTGCGGATTTTCCATGCCCTCCGCCAGAATATGGAGGATGCCCTCCTTACCCACCCCGAGGTATCGGGCTATTCTCTCCCGGGTGCTCCATATATTGCCGGCAACCTGCCAGCCATCCACATCCTCAAAAAGGACAGGCCTGTCTCTGTATCTCAGCAGGTATTTTGTTATCTCAAGCTCCTTCCGCACGGGGGTGCTCACCCTGACAACCTCATCTCCAAAACCCTCAATAATCTCCCTGAGCATGATATCACCGTAGAGAATACTCCCCGGCCTTTTTAGCATTTTGTATTTTTCCCGCTGTTAGCGAGACCATTTCGAAATCAGGGCATGTCTTGATGGTTGAGTTATGCGGTTAGCCCCTCAGGTGGTTTTCCCTGAGGGTGCAAAAACTTCAATAAAGCATCAAACGAAAACAACCCCGACTTTGGACACGCCCCCTGAAATCAAAAAACCTATAAAGGGGCTTCTCCAAATTTTCAATTTGATTGCCAATGGGAATGGTAAGGCTTCGCATTCCAAAGGGCTCTGCAAAGGTCATTATTGAGAAAGCTGACCCGAAGATATATTTCCAGATATATGACCTGCTCAGCTACAAAAAGGACTATGGCAAATGGGAAAAGCCGGAAAGCCTGTACGACCCATATGAAAAAACCTTCCCCGTGGGCCTCCTGCCACGTGTGAAAACATTTCTGAACTGTAAGGGGTACAGGGTGAGGATAATAGACGAGAGGGATGATATGGGGGTACCCCTGAATTCAAAATGGAACCCGAAATACAGCCTTCGAAAATACCAGCAGAAGGCGGTTAAAAAAGCCCTGAAGGCCAAAATGGGTGTTCTGGCACTGCCGGTAGGCAGCGGGAAAACCATAGTTGGACTCAGGATAATACATGAACTCGACCTGTCGGCCATGATAGTTGTCCACACAAAGGAGCTCCTCTATCAGTGGGCGGAAAAGGTTGAGGATGTGCTGGGTCTGGAGGCAGGTATAGTCGGGGACAATAAATGGAACGAAAAACCCGTCACAATAGCCATGATACAGACCCTCCTGTCGAGGGGAGTCGATAAGCTGGAGCTTGAATACGCCGCAGTTCTGTTTGATGAATGCCACAGAACATCAGCCGCGGAGAAGTTTTACAGGTTGGGAATGTCCCTGCCCCAGGTCTACCGCTTCGGCCTTTCCGCAACCCCGTGGAGGAGGATCAGGGGGGAGGAGATAAAGATTGAGGCTGTTGTCGGACCGACTCTCTATGAGGTCAAGGCCGAGGATCTGATAAAGGAGGGCTTCCTCGCAAAGCCAAAATTTGACATCATAACCTATGAATCGAAAATGCCCTCCTTCAGCGAGCGCTACAAGGAGCTTTATGAGGACATGATAATGAACAACGAGGAGAGGAACAGGGCGATTGTGAAGAAAGCCCTTGAGCTCGCAAAAAAGGGGCACAGGGTTCTGATTGACGTGAGGAGGATAGAGCACGGCAAAATTCTCGTTGAGATGCTCAGAAGAAACGGCGTGAATGTTGAATTCCTGAGCTCACAGAGCCCTGACAGATGGGAGATTCTCGAAAAGTTCAAAAACGGCGAGATCAGCATTCTCGTCTCGACGCTGCTAAAGGAGGGCGTTGATATACCCGAGATATCAACGATAATCCTTGCGGGTGGAGGAAAAAGCGACATAATGACAATCCAGACCATAGGAAGGGCTCTGAGACCTAAAAGGGGCATGAAAGCCGTTATAGTTGATATACAGGACGACGATCCCCTGCTATTCACGCATTTCATTGAGAGACAAAAAGCCCTTAAGCAGTACTACGGGAGCTTCTATGACAGGGAAATGAGATCAAGGAAGTCCGGCATAAAAATCCCTGAAGAGTGATGCCCTGACAGCGGCAAGCTTATATCTTTCAAAGAACTCTTTCTTTGCCTTTTCCAGTGAGTACCCATCAATCTCAAAGCGCAGATTTTCGTATTCAATCTTCCAGAGCACCAGATTTTCAGCAGGTGCAGGGGGAAGCTTTCTTTTAACCTTCAGCTCCAGCATTTCCCTTATTTCATTCATTCCGAGAACCCCGAGACCGCACAGCTTTAGCGCCGTTACAATCCTCCTGACCATCTCCCACAGGAAGCTCTCTCCTGAGATTTCAATCACAGCGATGTCATTCTGTTTCATAATCCTCAGGTTCGTTATCCTCCTCACAGGATTTTTACCCCTCTCAAGGCGTGCGAAATTTGAGAAGTTGTGCTCTCCGATGAAGAGACATCCGCAATCTCTCATGGAGTCAATATCAAATCCCTCATCCGGAAGATAGTACCTGTAGGTCTTGCCCCTGGCGTAAAATCTCGGGTGGAAGTCCTCAGGAACCTCCGCTATCCCGAGAACCCACACATCCCTGAGCTGGTGGTTCAGGATTCTGGGCATGGCCAGTTTCGGATTTTCAGTGTTGAATGCAACGACATTAAAAAACGCCGAAACCCCCCTGTCAGTTCTGGAAGCCCCCTGAAACCCGGCTTCTCTGGGATCCCCTATTACCCCCAGCTTTCTGAGGGCCTTCAACAGCTCCCCCTCAACAGTCCTTACATCCGGTTGTCGCTGAAAGCCGTAAAATTTACTCCCGTCATAGGCTATCTTTAGGGCAATTCTCATTTACAATCCCGGATAATCTATTGGCCGTCCATTATAAAAGATTTTTGGGGGTGATATACTGTTTCCGTGCTTTTTTTATCAGAAATTCAGGGGCATCAATGCACACAAAACAGCCTCCATCACCCCTGAAAAGCATTGATGCCTTTCCCTATGTAAAAATTTACAAACGTAAAAGGAAAATATTCAGCCAATTTAAGATACGCCCGGTTTTTTTCGAATCATTGACAAGAACAGTGAGACAAACTTTAAATACTCACGTGCAGGATGCACACATGGAGGGGTTGAGATGGAGAACAGCTGTATAAATGATAAAGAGGTGCTCAGTGCGGTTGAGAATTTTGAAATAATGCTAACCCAGCTGATTAAGAGACTTGAAAAGAGGCTCAAGATTAAGAAGCCTTCCCTCTCTTAGCTCTCATTTCTCTTCTCTCGACAACAAGATAGCCCAGATAGGCAAAGCCATAAAGGGCCACCGCTGAACTTATCACCACCCCCATTACATCCGTCACGGTCATTTCAAATCTGTAGAGGGTGAGACCCAGAATCCCCGTGGCTATCAGAACGAGCAACATGAGCACCTTTATCCAGAACTCCCTGAGATAATCCACGATACCGAAAAGGAGCAGTATAACTATCTCAAAGTAGACATAGGCCTCCCTCGGCCCTTTTGTTTTCCAGTTGAATATCGTCAGCGCCACCAGCAGGAGTATAACCAGAAGCCTGCCCCAGTCCCTGTGCTCGCTCATCAGCTTGGGGAGATATGAGCCCAGAAGAAATGCGAGGGCTATTAAAAAGATTAAACCGAAGTTGAAGTTCATCTGCACCACCGGGTCTTATGGGGAAGGCCTGTAAAAAGACCTGAGGAAGATTTCAAACCCCGCCACAGGCATTTCCATACCCCAGTTCTCCAGCACCTGCGGATGAATCTCTCCGATTATTCCAACCTCTTTATCTCCCACGAGTATCCTTCCTGCCCTTCCCGGGATGAACGAACCGTGCTCAATCCCCTCTATTCTGTAGTCAGCCCCAAGATGGCGCATCACGCTATCGAGGATTTCCTTGGCCTCCGTGAATGTAACCCTCGGATGAGCGATGGCAACTGCCAGTTTGCTTTCACTAACGGTTTTTGTCTCCCTGTTCTCGTCTATCAGCGTGGCCTTACCGACTTCAAATATCCTCTGGGGGTACTCCTCATGAGTGTTTAAGCTGAGGAACTCCATCAGGCTTGGAAGAAGCCATCTGCGCAGGGCGCTCCATTTGGGACTTATCGGGTTTTCAATTTCCACGAGGTCCCCATACGGGATGTTCATCCTGGCAAACTGAGCATCCTTATTCGTCAGGTTGAAGGTCATGACCTCCTGAAGGCCAAAGCCTATCATAAGCTCCCTGACTGCGTTTTCAAAATCGATAAATTCGTCCCCCTTCCCCTGAACAACAAGCTTCGGCTCCTCCGGTTCTATCTCATTGTAGCCGTACGCAATGAGAACATCCTCAAGAACATCCCTCGGATGCATTATGTCGTCCCTGAAGGCGGGATATCTCAACCTGGCCTTTCCGTCCGCGAGCTCAACCTCATAGAACATCCTCTCAAGGAGCCCCTTAATCTCTTCATCGCTCAGCTCAACACCCGTGAGCTTTCTGATGTAATCAATCTCCACCTCAAAGCTTTTAGGGGTCAAATCCGGTGTCCTGATTTCAAAATCCTTGTATATCACCCTAACGCTCCTGATTTTTCCGCCGCGCTCTGCCATGGCCGTGACGACAACATTGAGTGCCAGCATTATCTTTTTCAGATCCCATCCGGTGATATCAACAAACACGTTTCTGGTATTCTCCGTAACCCTTCCTGTAAGCTCGGAGTTTATCACGGGCGGCATTGAGAGGACATTACCCTCGCTGTCGACGAGGAGCGGATAGTATGGTTTGTCCTTAATCAGGTGACCGTATTCCCTTCCCTTCTCGTGCTTCTCAAGAATCTCATCGAGGGTTAGCTCCTCTTCAAATCCAAGGGGTATGAACTTCTCATTCCTATCGGCGGCCCTGTAGTATATCGGAGGTTTTACTTTATCAAAGTCAAATATTCCTATGGCGACCTCCCTCCTTCTCCTCCCAAAGGTTAGAGCAACCTTTTCCTGAAGGTTTATCATCTGCCTCAAAGCTTCCTCATCGAGGCTGAGTCCCTCAACAAGCGCATAGACACCGTAGGGCCTTATGCTGGCGAGCTTTTCATCAACATAAACCTCGACGCCGCTCTCCTCCACATCATATCTGGGGAGACCGCGGCCCTTCCCGAGAGCCCATTTTATCTGCCTCGCTATTCCTTCGGCACTCCAGAGGTCGGGTCTGTTGGTATCCTTGGAGTCAGCTTTGAAGTAAATCTTTCCATCTTCTTCCCACATGTCATCCAGCTCGCATTTGGCATAGAGAAACAGGTCTTCCCATTCCTCAACCGTGAATGTTTCCCCGACGAGCCTTTCCAGATCATCCTTGGACACATCAAACTTCGGCATCCTCATCACCTCACCAGATTATCTTAGCCTCCCTGAGCCACTTCAGGTCGTAGCTGAACAGATAGCGGATGTCGTCTATTCCAAGCTTAAACATGGCCAGCCTGTCTATCCCTATCCCCCATGCTATGACAGGAACGTCTATGCCGAGAGCTTTGGTCATCTCCTCGCGGAAGATTCCGGCACCGCCGAACTCCACCCAGCCGAGCTCCTCGTGGTATGCACTCATCTGGACACTGGGCTCCGTGAAGGGATAATAGTCTGGCAGGAACTTGACCTTTTTTGCTCCAGCTATCTCAACGGCAAAGCGTTTCAGTATGCCGAGCAGGTGCCTGAAAGTCAGGTCTTCACCGACAACGAAGCCGTCGACCTGATTGAACTCGATGAGATGAGTCCTGTCAAGCACATCGGGCCTGAAAACCCTCTGTATCGTGAAGTATTTGCCCGGAATCTGAACCCCTCCGGCAAGCTGCCTCCCGCTCAGTGCGGTTCCATGAGCCCTCGGCATGAGTAGCATCGCCCTCTCAGGGCTCCACACATACTCCCAGCCTCTTGAACCTGTAATCCACCCGTTCTCATGAGCCGCCTTAACCCTCTCAACAAGCTCCTTTCCGGGCAGGTGCCCCGTTTTTGGATATTTAAGCTGATATGTGTCTGTCCATTCCCTCGCAGGATGGTTCTGGGGCTGGAAGAGGGCATCGAAGTTCCAGAACTGGGTCTCTATGAGACTCTCAGCCGTCATCTCGATGAACCCCATCTCTATAAGCTTCCTCCTGATCCTGTCGAGAAACGCTCTGTAAGGCTGCTTTTTCCCGGGATAAATTCTCCTAACAGGAGCTTCTATGTTGAAGCGTTTGAACTCAACTTCCCTCCATTTTCCCGACTTTATCAGCTCGGGGGTCAGGAAGGAAATCTCCTCTTTTATTTTCAGGTCCTTTTCAGCAATTCTCAGACCCTCCTCGGTTATCTCAACCTCCCTCTCGGTTCTGCTTTCCTCCTCCGCAATCTTCCTCCTTTTAAGCTCCCTGACAGGCAGGAGCTTTGAAATCTCGCCTGTTTCAACCTCGCCTTTTTCGGAAAGGAGTTTCAGCGCTTTATCAATCGGCCGCTCCCCAGCTTTCAGGCCTTTATCGGTTATCTCAAGGACAAGCTTTCCGTCTTCCTTCCTTACAGATACCCAGCCCTCCTTTCTCAGGATTCCCACAATGGGCCTGAGCTCGTCTTCGCTCAGAACCTCCTTCAGGTCATCCAGCGTGACCTTGCCTTTCTCCCTGAGAACTTTAAGGGCCCTCCTTTCAGGAAGTCCAATCTCAAGGTACTTTTTCCCTGTGTCTGTGAGCCTGACAAAATTTTTCTCCCTCTCATGGAGCTTTGCAAGCCCCTTGCTCTGAAGCCAGAGGACTGCTCTCATAACGGCAACCTGATCCAGACCAGTTTCTTTAACCAGCTCATCAAATTTTACCTTCCTCAGGTCTTTGAGTCTGATGAGAGTTATCTTTTCCTGATAGCTCAGGTCCATAAAGTCACCTCCCGGGTTGAATACGGATAGAAGTTACTTAAAAATTGCGGTTGAAAAAGATAGAAAAATTATCAGGCCTTCTGTGGGAAGAAAACAACCTTTCCGGTCTTGCCCGCCCGCATCAGCTCGAAGGCCTCTTCGAATTTATCAAATCCCTTGTATCTGTGGGTAAGCACAGGCTCAAGATTCAGCTTGCCGCTCTGTATGAGCCTTGAAACCGTATACCATGTGTTCCACAGATGTCTTCCTGTGATACCGTGGATGGTCAGCGATTTGAAGATTATCAGGTTGTTAAAATCTACCGTAACATCCCTCGGGAAGAGACCGAGCAGGGAAACCCGCCCACCGGGAGTTACCGCCTGCAGACCCTGTTCAAGGGCTTTTGGAGCACCGCTGAACTCAAGGAACACGTCGACACCGTTGCCGTCCGTTATATCCCTGACCTCCTTGACAACGTCCTCCTCGAAGGGGTTGATTATGTAGTCAGCCCCAACTTTCTCGGCCAGCTTCCTCCTGAATTCACTCGGCTCACTTACTATAACAGGATACGCACCGCTGGCCTTTGCGACGGTTATTCCCAGAAGCCCCAGCGGTCCGGCCCCTGTGATGAGCGTGCTTTTGCCCGCTATTGGGCCTGCTAAGACTGTGTCGACTGCATTTCCAAGGGGCTCCTGAAGCGAGGCATATTCCGGAGGCATGCCCTTGGGGTTCTTCCATGCGTTCTGGGCGGGGACTATTGCGTACTCGGCGAATACACCATCCATATCGACGCCAAAAATCTTCGTATTCTGACAGACATGGTAGTTCCCTGTCCTGCACTGATAGCATTTGCCGCAGACTATATGCGTCTCTGCGGAGATATAGTCGCCGACCTCAAGGTTATCGACACCCTGACCAACCTCTACGACTTCTCCGGCCACCTCATGCCCCATTATCTGGGGGGTCTTAATTCTGCTCTGTGCCCACTCGTTCCACTCGTAGATGTGCAAATCGGTTCCACAGATGGTGGTTGCCAGAACCCTGATCAGAACCTCTCCGGGCCCGGGTTTTGGAACATCAACTTCAACGAGCTCCGCTCCATAGGCAGGCTTTGTTTTCATAATTGCGAGCATCTTTTCATCCATCTTTATCATCTCCATAAAACGATTACATGAGTATCTAAATGGACATCCGATATAAATCTTTTGAACGAATCCCCCATACCCTGAGGCTCTCAGAAGATAAAGAAGACCGCGCCCCTCTTTTCAGGCATCATCGGCACCAAAGCTTTAAATACCTCAAGGGCATCTCTTATAATGCAACCCCTTACCGGTGGTGTCTGAGTTGGAGGGTAGAAGGTTTGAAGACAGACCGAGGAAAAGATTCACTTCCCAGCCCCCCGTTAAGGTTGGTGAAAGATACAGGGTAAAAATTGAGGCCATGGGAAAGGCCGGGGATGGTATCGCCAGAATTAAAGGGTTTGTTATTTTTGTGCCGAAAACTCAGATTGGAGATGAGGTTGAGATTGTTATAAATAATGTGAAGCAGAAATTTGCATTCGCAGAGGTCATTGGTTAAAGGGGTTTTATGTTCTTGTTCTTTTAATATTGTCTCATTTATCAGAAAACCTTATATTCTGTTTAGGTTAAAAAATCACGTGGACTAGGGAGGAGCACTGAGAGGGAGCTTAAATGGCGGTTGTTATTGTAACAGGCCGGGGGGGTGCAGGAAAAACCACAACAACAGCCAATCTGAGTGCCTATTTTGCCGGCCGGGAATACCGCGCACTCGCAATTGATGGAGACCTGTACCTGCCCAATCTTGGCTTTCATTTTGCACTTGAGAATGTTAAATACACCGTTCATTCGCTTTTGAAGGATCCCAATATGGATCCAGAGTGGGCAATTTATAAACACCCCGATACAGGGGTCTATGTTATGCCGGGCAGCACAAATCTCCAGGATGTCCTTGGAATCTCCCCCAAAAGGCTCAGGGACATAGTGGAGGACATGAAGTATAAGTTCGGTGTCGTATTCGTGGATTCTCCAACGGGTGTTCCCTTCGATACACTGCCAACCTTCGAGGTGGCAAACTACCAGCTCATAGTCGTGGAGATTGAGAGATCCCCCATCTACTCCTTTGAGATTATGGTGAAAAATGAAGTTGAGAAACTGAAGGCACTTGGAGATGAATACGGCCTTAAAATCGGAGTCATTTTGAACAAAATAAGGGAATCACAGGATGTTGTGAATGATATAATAGAGGCCGTGGAGGAGGATTTAAACGTCCCTGTTCTGGGCGCAATTCCATTCGATGATACGGTTCCTTCTTCAATAAACGTGGGAGTTCCCGTGATCCGGTACAGGCCCAGGAGTTATGCGGGGATTGCATTTAAAGAAGCGGGGCAGATTCTTGAGGAATGGATGTTTGGATGAGGAGGTGCCTCTATGGAGATCGAGGAGATTGTTGAGAAAGTTGCCGGCGGAGAGATAAAGCTCCACCAGGTTGAAAAGTACACAAACGGAGATAAGAAACTCGCCACTGAAATAAGGAGAAAGGCGCTTGAAAAGAAGCTCGGTGTAAGGCTTGAGAACATAGGGCACTACTCCATAGACCCGGAGAGGGTCATAGGCAAGAACATCGAGAACATGATAGGCGTCGTCCAGATACCGATGGGCGTCGCTGGACCGCTTAAAATCAACGGCGAGTACGCGAAGGGCGAATTTTACATTCCGCTCGCGACCACGGAGGGTGCTCTCGTTGCTTCAGTGAACAGGGGCTGTTCCGCCCTCACGGAAGCTGGGGGCGTCAAGACCACCATCATAGACGACAAGATGACCCGGGCACCGCTCCTCAAGTGCCCCGACGCGAGGAGGGCGAGGGAGGTTGCGGAGTGGGTCAAGGCCAACATCGACTACCTCCAGGAGAAGGCCGTGAGCAAGGTCACCAGACACGGGAAGCTCAGGGGTGTTAAACCCTACATCGTCGGCAACAACCTCTACCTCCGCTTCGAGTTCGAGACCGGCGATGCCATGGGCATGAACATGGTGACGATATCAAGTGAGGAGATAATGAAGGTCATCGAGGAGCACTTTCCGGACGTGAGATACCTCGCGCTTTCGGGCAACCTGTGTGTGGACAAGAAGCCGAACGCCATGAACTTCATCAACGGCCGCGGGAAGACCGTTATTGCCGAGGCGGTGATACCAAGGGAGATCGTTGAGAGGAAGCTGAAGACGACGCCGGAGCTCATAGCCGAGGTCAACTACAGGAAGAACCTCGTAGGTTCCGCTCAGGCTGGCTCCTACGGCTTCAACGCCCACTTCGCCAATATAGTCGGGGCAATATTCCTCGCCACCGGCCAGGACGAGGCCCAGATTACCGAAGGCTCACATGGCATAACCCTCGCCGAGGTCACTCCCGAGGGAGACCTCTACGTAAGCGTCACCATGCCGAGCCTCGAGATAGGCACAGTCGGCGGAGGAACCCGCGTCCCGACCCAGAGGGAAGCGTTGAGCATAATGGGCGTCGCCGGCGGTGGGGAGCCAGCGGGAACCAACGCCAGGAAGTTCGCGGAGATAATAGCCGGTGCAGTTTTAGCTGGAGAACTCTCACTTCTGGCGGCAATAGCGGCGAAGCACCTGGCAAAGGCCCACAAGGAGCTCGGACGCTAAAGGGAGACCTCAATCACCTTCCCCTTCCTTTTTGAAGCTCTGTACATCTTTCTGACGGTCTTTTCATCGAATCCGTTGATGTAGGTTTTCACCTGCTTCGGCCCGAAGAGGTATTCGACGGTTGAAACAACCGCACCAAGAAGAACCACCGCCCAGAGGCCGAGATGGAAATAATCCCCAGCGGAAACGATGATGAGGGATGCTATAGCATCTATGATGAAGCGCCACTTCCTGCCCTTCCTCCTGAGGCCCCCTCCGGTGAGCCTCTCAATGTCGTTTTCAGCAAGGGCATCGAAGAACTTTTTGAGTCCCCGTCTGGGAACTACGAAAACCCCCGGAAAGGCGTCGTTGATCAGGACGAGCTCCTCCCCAATTGGAAGGACGAATACATGGCGGTTTTCGCTCCTAAGGTCAATAACGAGAAGTCCCCCGTTCCTTTCCGGAGGCTGAATGACGGAGAAGCTCCCGGGAGAGGGGTTCCTGAACTCAAGGACCGAAGGAAAGGACTCTCTAACCCTCTCCGGAGGAACATTCAGCTCGTAGTAGAAAACAGGCACGACGTTTATGAGCCCCATGGAAAAGAAAACAACTTCATACCTTAAAAATTTTATTGATCAATCCGGGTAAGATCTGGAGCGCCCCACCGCTAAACACTCTTTTCTCCTGCGCGCTTTATCCTTACCACCATGATTCTTCCGCCGGGTTTTGGAACAGGGATGACTTTAACTCCCTTGAGGTAAAGCACGGAGAACGGGTAATCTACTATCATGAAGAGAACGAACGCCATCACGCCCACAACTATGCTCTGCACAATGACGCTCCCAAACCCCATGAGGGCTGAGAGCACCATGCTTCCAATGAAGCTGATGATGAAGTTCACGAGGGATCTGTGTTTGTGCCTGGCCCCTGAGATCCTCTTTTCAAATATCATCCGCAGGAGGGCCTCAAATCCCTCCTCGCTGCCCACTTCAAAACCGATGGCAAACTCGGGCCTCATCAGGTCTTCAACATCAAAGATTTCTCCTGTTGAAAAGATGTAGAATACCCTGCCGAGCTCACCCCTGACTTCCAGAATTGTGATAAAATTGCCCTCCCTGTAAAGGATACCCGGATCAGGGTTAATGAAATCCGGATCAGGGTCTGCCAGCCTCCTGAAGCTAATTCCCTTTGAGGACAAATAGGCCTCCACCTCCCGCATGCCGGTGGAGACGTGGTCAAATCGAAAGCAGGCGTAAACACACCTCTTCTTTTTGCGAAAAATGCGGAACTTTCTTCCAATGCTTCTCATATTCCCCCACCATCTCAGCGTTTCTTCTTTTTGTACCCTCTCCTGAACCCCTCTATCAGACCTGAAAGCAGAAAAACCAGAGGAAGGAGATTACTGACCCATCCGGCCTGATCATTTTTATAGCCGAAGTAGCTCAACACAAAAAAGCCTCCCCACAGAATAATCTGAAGAACGGTGGAGATTTTATTTACGCTCCATTTCCTGTGAGCCTTTCCCTCCGCAATCTCTCTGAGAACCGCCTCCAGACCCTTCTCCTTCCCGATTTCATATTCGTATGCCGCTTCCGGTTTTTCAATGTTTTCCACGACCGGAGCTATGTAGAACCACCTGCTCAGCTCATCCCGGAGCTCTATAATATAGACCTTTCCGGAACTTCTCAGAATACTCCTGGAATTTTCAAAAAGGCTGTACTCATCGGGATTCACAAGCCTGACGAAGTGCTTCAGATGCCTCTCCATTTCTCTTGCATATGCACTCATCGGCTGGTTCCGGAGCTCAAAGAGATAATAGATGATTTTCATCTTTTCTGCCATGGTTCCCACGATAAAAGGTAAAACGAGAAATTTAAAAACTTAACTCAACTGCTCAGCTCCTGAATCTTTTTCCTCACGAGCGAGCTGACGAGCTTTCCGTCCGCCCTTCCGCGGAGCCTTGCCATGGCCCTTCCCATGATCATGCCCATCGCTCCCATTCCCTTGGCCTTTATGACTTCTATGTGGGCCTGAACAACCTCATCTATTATCCTCTCGGCCTCCTCCTCGCTGAGGAGCGTCAGGCCTTTCTCTTCCGCGATCTGCTTCGCGGTCTTCTCCGGGCTCTTCGCCAGTTCCTTGAATATCTTCTCGAAGGCCTCCTTCGCTATCTTTCCGCTGAGGTAGAGATCAAAGGCTTCCCTGATGTGTTCATCGCTTATGTTCTCAATGGGCACTTCCTTTTTGAGTCCCTTGAGCACAACTACGAGAATTGAGGCAGCTAGGGACGGCTTGACACCTTTTCCGATTAGCTCCTCAAAGAGCTCGTCGCGTTCGTCGTTCACGAGGGTCTCAGCAAGGCTTCTGTCTATTCCGTACTCCCTCACATAGCGTTCAACGCGCTCCTGCGGCAGTTCGGGAAGATTTGCAAGTATCTCACTTTTCATCTCGTCCGTTATCAGTATCGGGGGTATGTCCGTCTCGGGGTACATCCGGGCCTTGCCCGGCAGGGGGCGCATGTACTGGGTGTTTCCGTCCGGCAGGGCTCTCCTCGTTTCTTCAGGAACGCCCTCAATGGCTTCCCTCGCCCTCTTAAGAACCTCGCGGAGGGCGTTCTTTGCGGTCTCCTCCTCCGCAGCAACGAGAACGAATGCATCTTCCTCTCCAAGGCCAAGTTTTTCGATAACCGCATTAACCTCTAATTCGGTAATTCCATAATTCGGCAGCTCATCGATGTGAAAGATGCCCTTCACGTACTTCTTGGCCCTGTCGGCCATCTCTGTTCCTAGTCTCCTTCCGGGCTGTATCTCCTTACCTATAAGTCCGCGGAACTTGGGAAGCTTTATTGCCAGAACCTTTCCGCCCCTCTTTATGGTTCTCGCTATTATCTTCGAGCCGGTGTTTTCGAATATATCCGTGACGTCGTGGAACTCCTCCTTTATTTCTTCGGGTTTAACGCCGCGCTTTCTGAGCTCGTCCCTTATCGCGAGAAGGTTGAGCTGCCTCTCAATCTCGTGCTCGATGATGACCGGTATCATGTCCAGCTCCTGCACACCTTTAATCTCGACCCTTGCCCCACCCCTGATGGAGACGTTCAGGTCTTGCCTGATGGTTCCGAGGCCGCGCTTGACCTTTCTCGTCGCCCTCAGAGCATCGCCGATGTACTTGGCGACGACCTTTGCCTGTTCCGGGTGGTGTATATCTGGTGTTGTGGCTATCTCAACGAGAGGTATTCCAAGGCGGTCGAGGCGGTAGATTACCTCTTTGTCCTTTCTTTCAACTATCCTGCAGGCGTCCTCTTCAAGGCATATCGTCGGTATCCCTACGCTTCCCCAGGGGGTATCAACCTTTCCGTTCATGGCTATTATCGCCGTTCTCTGGAAGCCCGAAACGTTCGAGCCGTCAATGACTATCTTCCTCATGAAGTGAACCTCGTCAACAGATGTTGCGTTGAGCAGGTAGCTTATCTGGAGGGAAACCCTCAGAGCCTCTTCGTCCGGCATGTGGGGCGGCTCTTCATCTATATAGACCAGATCGCTGAACCTGTAATTTCCTTCATAGACAAAGGTTCTTCCCTTCTTGAATTCCTCCAGCGCGGCGGGGTCAACCTCACCGAGCTCGCTTATCGTTGGCCTGAGCCTCCTCCGGAAGGTGAAATCAACCTCATCGCTGAACTCACTTGGGACTGGTGAGAACAGCTTTTTGGTGTCCAGCTGCCTGTGGATTTCAAGGCCAACCTTGAGGCCGAGTTTTTCGTAGTTGAACTTCTCAGTCATCTTAACACCTCCAGTGGGGTTCTCAAAAAGTCGTCATCAAATGTGGCTATCTTGCTTATTCCATAGTACTCACAGGCGGACACTATCATGGCATCGTTTGGGAGCAGGCCAAACTTCTTGCGTATATTTCTGGAGATGCGCATTATCTCCCAGTTCTCGTCGAGGAAAATCAAAACCTCAGAGGCAAGAAGGGAATCTAGGAATTCATCGAAGGTCTTCACAGGCTTGTATAGCTCAGGGTTCTTGGCGAGCTCTTTTCTAAGAGAGTAGAACTTGTAGCTTCCGGTTAGTTTCGTATAGTTCCTTGCGAGCAACTGAAAGGCAACCTCCCCGTATATTGTTGGGATCACTGCAAGAAGGTATCTCCTAGCCAGTTCCTCCATTAGCTCAATTCCACGTTTTTCCCCGAGTAGGTAATCTATCCAGACGTTTGAATCAACCATCACCGGCTCTTTTGAGAATGTACTCATGGTAAGCCTCCTCCCAGTCTATGTTCTTGAGGTTCTTCAGCTCCCTAAGCGCCCCAGCGTACCTCCTGATGGCCTCTTGGGGATCAGCTATGACTATCTCCACCTTGATTCCCTCAGGTAAGTCCACCTTATCAAGGGGCTTGAAGACCCCATTCTTGTAAACCGCCTTAATCCCCATACTTATCACCTCAGGAAAGTGTCAAATCTCGTGTAGGGTGTTATCTCGCCAGCATAGTTGGTCAGCATCATTTCGCGCACTTCCTTCGGGTCGTCGGTGTGGCCGAGAACCCACATGAGTTTAACATAGGCGGTCTCAGGAAGCATGTCCTCGCACGGAATCACGCCGGCCTTGAGGAGCCTCCTGCCGGTGGAGTATACGTTGAGGTTCACCCTCCCGTAGAGGCACTGGCTGGTCATGCAGACTGCAAGACCCTCCTCGGTGGCGCGTTTTATGGAGTCTATGAGGTAAGTAGGCACATGGCCCAGTCCGGTGCCCTCAATGACCAGACCCCTATAGCCCTTATCGACGAAGAAGTCTATGACCTCCGGCTGGATTCCGGGGAATGCCTTGACGAGGGCTACCCTCTCCTCCATCTCATCGTCCACCCAGACCTCGCTATCGGTTCTTCTCCTGTAGTCGCTCCTGAGGAACTCGATTTTGCCGTCTGGCCATATTCTCGCGAGAGGGATGTCGTTGATGCTCCTGAAGGCATCCCTCCTGCTCGTGTGCATCTTTCTTGCTTTTGTCCCGCGGTGGGCCAGGCAGTAGGTGTCGCCGGTCTCGCCGTGCATGACTATGGCAACTTCCCCAAAGTCGGCAGTTGCCATTCTGACCGAGCATATCAGGTTCATAGCGGCGTCACTGCTCGGCCTGTCGGAGCTCCTCTGGGAGCCGACGAGAATAACCGGCTTGCCCAAATCCCTGAGCATGAAGCTGAGCGCCGAGGCGGTGTAGGCCATCGTGTCCGTTCCGTGGGCTATCACAACACCATCCTCACTGCTGTTCAGCATTCCCGCAACCTCGTGGGCTATTTTAATCCAGTACTCCAAGCGCATGTCCTCGCTCATTATGTTGAAGAGAAGCTTCGGCGTTATGTTCGCTATCTCGAATATCTCGGGAACGGCCTTGGCGAGCTCCTCTGCGGTGAAGGCCGCGTGAACGGCGCCGGTCTTGTAGTCAATCCTGCTCGCTATGGTTCCGCCGGTTCCTATTATCGCGACGCTTGGAAGGCCGGGCTTTTTGGGAAAGACCTCCTCAAACTGGAGCTCTTCCTTTGGAGCGGCCTTCTCTATGATTTCAACGGAGAGGATTTGATCAACCAGTATTCCGATGTTGTACCCGTTGTCGAGCTTCAGCGTGAGGGTCTCGCCGCTGGAGAGCTCGTAAGGGTTCATAACGATGCCCTCATAGACGCTCGTGTTTCCGTTCTCCTTTTCGATTATCCGGACGTAATCTCCGACTTCAAGGCCTTTTTCCTTCATAAACCTCTCAACTTTACGCATAGCTCTCCCTCCGGGGAATAGTGCACCCAATCCAATATAAACCTTCGGTCTGGACAAGTGACGAAATCGGGCTAAAATTATGAGTGAATCCCGTCAGAATGACAGCTATCTGGCCTCAATCTTAAACCTCGGCTCCTCTATCCACTCCGACTTGCACCTCGGACAGCGTGAGGGGATGTGAATCTCTGGCCTGAAAACGAAGCCGCACTTCCTGCACTCCGCGGGCTTTATGAGGAGCACCTTGCCCTCGCGCTTGAGGGTTCTCTGGATGACCTTCAGGTCCTCGATGATAACCTTCCTCGCCCCCCTGCCCCTCAGTTCGAGGGCTAGTGCAAGCTCTCCCGGTGAGTAGTCCCTCTCCTCCAAAAGCTTTATTATGCGCTGCCTGCGAGTCATCATCGGCACTTGATCAGATGCCCGGGATATAAACGTTGCGGGATTTGCCGGTGAGAGGTATGATACTTAAAAAAGCGGAAGAAGTGCTTGAGGAATATGCTCTGTGCGATCGCTGCCTCGGGAGGCTGTTCGGCAGGCTTGGAAAAGGAGAAAACAGAAAACGGGGAGAAGCCATCAGACTTGTGCTTAACATGGAAAGGGAGGCAGAGGGGCTACCACCGTTTGAAGAGCCGGAGGAGTGTGTGCTCTGTCTGAATGTCTTTGACAGGGTGGATGAGATTGCAGGGCTCATCGTAAGGACGGCAGAAAAGATAGAATTTGAGAGCTTTCTGATCGGCTCAAGGTTTCCGAAGGAAGTGCTTGAAAGGGAGAGGGAGATTGCGGATAAGTTCGGGCTTGAATACATGGAGCCCATAAACCGGGAGTTCAACAGGGAAGCGGGGAAGAGTGTCGAGGGAATCTTGGGAAAGCCCGTGGACAGGAAAACTCCCGATGTCGTGTTTATAGTAGACCCATATGCCATGAGAATCGAGCTTCAGATTAAGCCCCTCCTTGTATACGGGAGATACCGGAAGCTCGTGCGGGGAATTCCCCAGACTCCCCTCAGGGGATACAGGGAGAGTGTTGCGTCCATAATATGCAGGCCGTTTTCGAAGGCATCGGGGGGCAGATGCGTCTTCCACGGTGCGGGCAGGGAGGACATAGATGTCAGGATGCTGGGGAACGGGAGGCCTTTCATCCTGGAGATAAAGAATCCGAAGCGGAGAAGAATAAACCTGGAGGAAGCAGCGAAGGAAATAAACAGAAGCGGGATGGTTGAAGTTCTGGATTTGAGGTTCTCCAGCAGGGAGGAGATGGAAAAAATCCTCGCCGGCAGCCATAGGAAAATGTACGAGGCCGTTGTGCGCGTTGATGGGGGCGCCAATATCGGCGATATAAGAAGGGTTGAGGAAGCCCTAAGCGGTGCTTTAATCAGGCAGAAGACCCCAAAGAGGGTTCTTGGAAGACGGGCGGATATTATCAGGGAAAGAAGGGTATACCGGGCGGAAGGGGAGCTCATCGACGAAAATCACTTCAGGCTCAGGCTTTTAACGGATGGAGGACTTTACATAAAAGAGCTTATCTCCGGTGATGACGGGAGAACCGTACCCTCCGTAAGTTCAATTATCGGTAAAAAAGCATGGTGTGAGCTGCTTGATGTGATTGGCATATTTGATGTGGAGGAGCTGGACTGACCTCCATTTAAGTGAAAACTTTATAAATGATTCTCCCCGATTGGGTTACGAAGCCATAACAGGCTTAGTCTATATGCCGAAAAGGTTCGTGTAAATGAGTGTTGCGGGATAAACGGAAAGATGCGAGGTGATTTAAATGGTTCAAAAGGCACACAGCTTTAGGAGGAAGACGAGGGGTAAGCTCAGCAAATCCCCGAGAAGAAGGGGCCTTCCGCCTCTCACGAGGTTCCTCCAGGAATTTGAGGTGGGTCAGAGGGTTCATATCGTAATTGAACCAAGCTACCACAGGGGAATGCCCGACCCGCGGTTCCACGGAAGGACTGGAACCGTCGTCGGAAGGAGAGGCGATGCATACGTCGTGGAGCTCCTCGATGGGGGAAAGGTTAAGACCTTCTTCATTCATCCGGTTCATTTAAGGCCCCAGAAGTGAGGAATATGATAGGAAGAAAGAAGATTGAGGAACGCTACATTACCGTTGCAGAGACAAAAGAACTCCTCCACAGGAGAAAGGAGGACGGTGAGGAGGAAGAGATGTTCTATGAAGCCAGAATCAGCCTTGAGTACTCGGAGAGGTTTGCAAAGCTCAGCCCGGAGCAGGCGAGGGAGCTTAAGGAGAAGCTGATGGGACTGTTTGAATGGCTCGATGAAAGACTGGCAGCCAAGCTGATTGACCTTATGCCCGGGGACTACTTCGACATCCGGGTCATCTTTGCCAAGGAGGATTATATGCCGACACAGGAGGAGGCAGAGCGGATCATCCAGCTGATTGATGAATACCGGGCTTAACTTTCATTTTTATTTCCTGAACTCTTCTCGGAGACAAAAGTATAAAAAGAGTTGTATGCTATATTTTCTGGGGGAGAGAGCATGGATTACTATAGGAGACACAGTTATAGGGAAAGTCTGGATAAAAAGAGGAGAAGGAATGTTGAATATGAGGAGTATGCATATGTCCTTGATTATCTGCCCAGAGGTTACATCGATATAAATACCGGAAGGGAAAGCGGAAAGCCTGTCGCCCAGGTGCTCGGTGAGAAGGCATTTACACTCCTTGAGGTGACCCCAAAGACAGATTTAATGCTGTATGAGAGGGTGTTTATCGGAAAAGGGGAGAGGGATAAGGTTTTTATGATAAACAGAAAGCTCCACTATGACGATCTCACAGCCACTGCAAAGGCAGAGCTTCCCTACATTATTGAGGAAATCGTGAAGAAGGGCGAAAACAGATTCATTCAGTTTTTCAACATAGCCCCACCCATAACCAACCGTCTCCACAGCCTTGAGCTCCTTCCGGGCATAGGGAAGAAGCACATGTGGGAGATACTCGATGAAAGGAAGAGGGAGCCGTTTAAGAGCTTTGAGGACCTGAAGCACAGGGTCAAGGGGCTTCCTGACCCAGTCAAGATGATATCGAAGAGAATCCTTGACGAGCTGGAAGGAAGAGATAAGTACCGCCTCTTCGTAGGCTCAAGGCGCCTCTTCAGGGAGTCGAAATGAAGTCGAATCTTTTCTACCTTCTTTCAAAATACGGAATACGGCCCGATTCTAACATGGGCCAGAACTTCCTTATAGTGGAGGATGTGGTTAAGAGGGAAGTTGAGCGGGCAGAGATAAAAGAGAGCGAGACTGTTCTGGAGATCGGCCCCGGTCTGGGTGTTCTTACCGATGAGCTGAGCAGGGTGGCGAAAAAGGTATACGCGGTGGAAAAGGACCCGCGGGTAATTGAAATCCTGAAAAATGAGTACAGGTGGAGCAACGTCGAGATTATCAACGCGGATGCTCTAAAAATTGAGTTTCCCCCCTTTGACAGGATAGTTTCAAACCTTCCCTACCAGATTTCATCCCCGATAACGTTCAAATTTTTAAAGCATGACTTTAAGAGGGCCGTTCTGATATACCAGCTCGAATTTGCCCAGAGAATGGTGGCGAAGCCGGGCGATAGGAACTACTCCCGCCTGTCCGTAATGGTTCAGGCGAAAGCTCGCGCAGAACTGGTTGAAAAAATAGGCAGGGGTGCATTTTATCCAAAGCCCAAGGTTGATTCAGCTGTAATAGTTATGGAGCCGAAGCCGAAAAATGAGCAGGTGAGTTTAAATGAAGACCTGGTCAAGGCCCTCTTTCAGCACAGGCGCAAAACAGCATCCAGAGCACTGAAGGATTCATACCACATGCTCGGCCTCACAAAGGAGGAGTTTAAGGGGATTAAAAGAATCTTTGACAGCGTTCCCCATGCCAGGAAGAGGGTCTTCCATCTTGATGTCATCGATATCAAAGAAATTGAAGAGTTTTTGAGGGAAAACGGCATATTAACCTAATGCGGCGTAAATCTCCCTGAGCCTCTGAGAATATCCATCCGCGCTCTGCGCGAGATGAGCGAGTATTTCCCTCAGATCAGAGTCCCCCGCGTGTTCCATGAGGTAGTTGTAAAGCTCAGCCGCAGTTTCTTCACTCCCGATAAGGATTCCAAAAAGGTCGCTGATTCTCCCCCGCTTGAGCATCTCCTCCAGCTTGTATTCGGACATCTCGACCTCCAGAGATTGCAGCTGAATTGGGACCGGTTTTTCTCCGGGGAACATTTTTTTATAGAGACCAAGGAGCTTCTCCGCGTGCCCTATACTCTCCATGTAGAGGCTGAAGAAAACTTCGGAAATCCTTTCATCCCACGTGGTTTCCTTGCTCACCCTGTAAAGCCGGTAATACATCTCAGCCTTTCTGAATTCGCTGCTGACCCAGTAGGACATTATCCCCCTGGAATCCATTTTAAGGAGCTCGCTGATAATTTCCCTGAGTCTGTTCCTGGAAGACTCACCAAGTTTCATAGCCAATTACTAACACCAGAAAACAGATAGACACATGGGGTAATATGCTTTTCGCTGAATTTTTAAGCTCCAGCCTTTAAGGTGATACCATGATAGTCGCCATAATTGATGGTTACACGGATGAGCCGGCCGGCCTTGGGGTGCCGCCTTACCTGGGGATATACCCCCGCTATGCCTACGGGGCAGTGAAGAAGGCCAATCCAGGGGCTAATATATTTTATCTGACCATTGATGACCTGAGGTTCACTTTTGAAGGCGAGCAGGGGATAAGGACAAAGAACAGGACCCCAAACGCATTTAAAACCAGGGAAATCCTCCAAAAAGCGGAGTTAATAATTTACATAGGAGGCCTGCACACGCCCGGGAAATACCTATCCGCGGTGCCCTCCCAGGTTGAGGAGGTGGCCAGGTTCCTAAAGCCCTTTGAAGGCGTCAAGATTCTGGGTGGGCCGGCCTTTATGGGCTCCGCTCACGAAGGGGGAACCAGGATAGGGTCGAGAGAGCTCATGCTGGCCGCTCAGATTTTTGATTACATAGCCTATGGAGACCTGGAAGCCTTTCTCTACGACTATCTGACCGGCCCCAAAGATGCCGGCCCCTTCCGCTTTAGGACCTACGGGGAGCTTAGGGACTACGCCCTTCTGGGGGCCGAGGTGGTCAGGCAGTTCCCGGATTATCCGGACTTCCTCATAGTGGAAATCGAGACCCAGAGGGGATGCCCCAAAGCGGCGGGGATTGGGGGGTGCTCCTTCTGTACAGAGCCTCTGAGGTACAGAACCGTTGAGGACAGACCTATCAGGGACATCGTGGAGGAGGTCAGTGTTCTTTACAGCCTGGGGGTCAGACACTTCAGGGTGGGCAGACAGAGCTGCATCTTTTCGTATATGGCAAAACCGGATGGAAGGGTCCCAATTCCGAATCCCGATGCGCTGGAAAAGCTCTTCAAAGGCATAAGGAGCGTCGCCCCGGAGCTCAAAACCCTGCACGTTGATAACGCGAACCCCGCTGTTATAGCAAACCATCCCGAGGAGGGCAGGAGGATAGCAAAGACACTGATAAAATACGGAACGCCCGGGAATGTCGTCGCCTTTGGCCTTGAGAGCGCTGATCCAAAGGTGGCCAGAAAGAACAACCTCAACGCCACCGCCGATGAGACGTACGAAGCCGTTAAAATCCTGAACGAGGTTGGGGCCAGAAGGGGCCATAACGGGATGCCATGGCTGCTCCCGGGCATAAATATCCTCTTCGGGCTCCCCGGGGAAACCAAGAAAAGCTATGAAATAACATTCCAGTTTTTAAAGCGCCTCCTGGATGACGGCCTTCTTGTGAGGAGGATAAACATAAGGCAGGTTGTGGTCTTTCCGGGCACCCCCCTGTGGCACATGAGGGAGAAGGTAAAGACCGAAAAACACAGAGCGCTCACTAGACACTACAAGTATAAGATAAGGCACGAGATTGACCTCCCAATGCTGAAAAGGCTGGTCCCTGTGGGGACTGTTCTAAGGGATGTGAGAGCGGAGGTTTATGACAGCGGATTGACCTACGGGCGTCAGATAGGTAGCTACCCCATTATAGTGGGGATTCCAAAAGAAATCGGGCTAAACCGTTTTTATGACGTCCTGATAGTGGGACACGGGTTCAGGAGCATAACGGGAATCCCAATACCCGTAAACGTGAACAAAGAGAGCTCAAAAGTTCTCAGCTATCTTCCGGGAATAGGAAAGAGGAGGGTGATGAGAATCCTCTCAAAGAGGCCCTTTAAGAATGAGGAGGAATTCCTGGAAATAATAGGGGAGGAATACAGAGAGATGTACAGGGGCAGAATCACTTTACAGCAGAGCCTATGAGCCTTTTAATTGTTAGCACCTCAACAAACAGAGCCTCTTCACTTGTCCCTTCAATAACGAGAACCCCCTGCCTCGGGCAGAAAACTCTGTTTTCAGTGGCACCCTCTGCAGGACCGATGAGAATTATAACCAGATGCTTTCTGTTCCCTATCCTTCCGAGCCCTATGTTGATTTTCTGCATTATGCCGAGATAATCCGATTTCACGTTCTTCATTGTCTCGTATGCCGCCCTGTAGAGTGCGCTCGTGTTGTTTGCCCCCTTCTGGATGTTCTCGATATATGGCTTAACGCCATAGAGCGCTCCTATCATGAGGCCAAGCTCCATTGCTGTCCTCTTCCTGAGGGCACACTCCATACCCGAGCAACCTTTAAAGTCCGGATTTCCAACTATTATGGTTATTTTATCGTATGTGGTGCGAAGCGTCATGTTCAGGTCAATGAAAGGATCACCGGTTAGATAGCTCTCAAAATCAATTCTGTACAGCTTTCCTTCGTAAGGAGCCCCCACAGGTTTTACAGTCAGGGGCTTCTTTCCCGGATTAACGACATTTGAGAAGCTGTTATATGCATATACCGCAACAGACAGAGAAGCCACAACCAGAAGGACGATAACAAGCAGGGCATAGAAAGTTCTCTTCTTCAATGGAATCCCTCCAAGAAGCTGAAAGCAGGAGAGAAAGAAAAGAGAATTCAGGCCTTGGCAAGCTCGGCGATTCTTGCCATGAGAGCCTCAGCTGCGACCTGGGTTCCGTCCCTGTCGGTACCCGCAACGAGTACAACGCCGTGTCCGCCAATCTTGTCGCACTGGGCTTTGTAGACGATTACACCGTTGCCTTCGCCAATCTCGCTCTTCCAGCCGTTGTAGTCCTTCGGGACGCCGAGGGCGTCTGCAAGGGCCTCTGTGACCTTGTTGACAACCGGACCGCCGACGAGGATGAGGTTGCTGGTAACATTGCTGAGTGTGACGTTGGTGTCGAGGACTGTTATCGGGCTTGCTGGTGGGACAATCTCGAGGGTCTTGATGCCCTCAAATGTGGCCTTGCTCTTTCCGAGGTCGACCTGCCATCCTGAGAGGACATCTGAAAGATCCTTGTATTCGTACTTCGGCTGGGCGTAGTCGACTGAGAGCCAGATGTCAACAGCAAGCTCGTTGGTGCCATCGTTATTGATGTCCTTTGAATATTTCTCAACGTTGTAGGTTATCTTGTACTTGACTGCAGGGGTCTCTATGTTAAGGACCTTGCCCTTGATGGCATCCGGGTACGTGAGAACGACACCCTTGAGGGTCTTGGCTGTGGTGTTCACGCCTGTCCAGTCCACCACCCATCCGCTTATCTTGTCGCCGTCGTAGATCGTCTGGATATTGTATGTAACCTTGAGCTTGGCCTTGAGGATGTTCAGACCTGTGAAGACTCCCTCAACAGTTATCTCAACCTGGTCGTTGAGGAACGGAACGTTCGTGCTTGTGTCTGAAAGAACGTTCTGCTCTGATTCACCTGTCTTGAGGTTCTTAACCTCGACGAGGATCTCCTTGCTGATCATGTCAATATCAACAACGCTAACTTGGTAGTCGCCGAATGTCTTTGAGCTGTTTGCTGGTATCCATTCTGTTGCAGTTTCGCCGGCCTTAACGAAGTCGCCGTTGGTGTCACTTCCGATGTCAATTATGTTGAGGGTCTTGTCGAGAACCTGGATGGTGTCGCCGACGCCAACACCGTCAATGACTGTGCCATCTTGGGTGTATCCCGCAACAGGAGCATCTGAGACCACTGTGTCTGTGGTTGTCTCGGTTGTTCCCCAGACAGGGTCGGTGGTGTTCTCGGTTTTTGTCCACTTGTAGATTTCATAGTTCATGACGATCTTGAAGGCGTTTGCCGGTATCTCCATGAGGACGTTGCTCGCTGATGGTGGGTAACTGTAGGTTTCGTTCCACTCCTTGCCATCATCAGTTAGAAACTGTATCTTGTCGATGATGAAGTTCCATGAGACTCCGTAGGTGTGACCTCCAACAACAATATCGCTCTGGTTTGTGAGAGTAGCGAGGTCGTACGGGAAGTTGTTTGTCACCCATCCGCTGTAGTCCGTGCTGTAGGCGGCGCCGTTGTACCAGTAGTTTCCTGTGAGGTCTTCCCACTTCTGGGCTGTTGGCTGAGTGCCTGTGTATTCGTAGTAGTTTGAGTAAACCGGTATGTCGCCGATGTGGCTAACGTCCTTCTTAACGACGACTGAGAGATCCGTGAGGGGAGCTGTTGTAACCTCCTTCTCGGTGTAGAGTAAGCTTCCAAGTGCAACGGCTATGTCAGCAGCACCTGCAACATCCTGGGCAGCTGCCTGGGTACCAATCACAATTTTAACGTTTGGCTCTCCATTTTTAACAAAGAAGTCTTTTGGAATGTTAGCGCTGTCATCCTTTACAAGGGTTCCGCCAGCACTGGCCATGCCAAGAGTTGCTCCTATCATTGCGGCACCAACTGCAAGGGCCGCGATTTTCTTAACCTTCATTTCTTCAACACCTCCACATTTGTTGGGGGTTAGACCCCTTTCTAACAGTGTTGTCAATACCTTAATATCGGGTTTGGGTATATATACTTTTCGCTTTCAGACCCTTTCTAACGATTAAAAAAGCTCGATTATTGCCGTAAAAATGAAAGGGAGCTTAATTAAATGCCTACACTCAATTCGCCATTTGACGATATTATTCCTGCCCGGATTTAAGCATGCCTTCCTCTTTCAGCTTTTTCAGGAGCGGCCGGTGGATGAGTGAGTGGACAAAACCCGCCAGATCAGTAAGGGCACCCTGAAGCTCGTTGGCATTGATATCAATGATCTCCGGCTCCACAATGGATATCGCAACCGGGGAGTACTTGGCATTCAGCTGGAACATCGTCTCAAAGTCAGAGAGGAGTTCTGCGGCAACGAGGAAGTATCTGCTTCCCTCACTCTCTCCCTCCCCCTGTTCCTGGACGAGGATCGTGTTTATCATGCATCCCTCAAGGAAGAAGGCTTTTGCCATGCTCTCTTTTACCTCTTCAAGCTCCTTTCCGAAGGTTTCTATAACAAAACGGTAGCGGATGTACCTGTCCTCCATGATGGCGGACTCTATTTCCTCCTCTTCGTACCCTATCCTCGGCATCGGAACATCGTCGAGCTTCGGATATGCCGCCAGCCCGCCGTATGTGTCCATAAGCTTCGACATGAAGAAGGCCACCTCGCCCATAAGCTTCATGAGATCATTGGCCCTGAGTTCAAGGCTGCCGGGCCTGAGAACCTCCACCACAGCCGGAGCGTATTTAAGAACGGCTTTAACCACGTTCTCAAAGGACCCCGATAGAACAGCCTCTATCATGCTGGAGTATTTAAGGAGGTCGTCCCCTTCGTTTTCGATAACCTCTTCAGCCCTAACACGCTTCACTTTAACCGTGGTTTCCTTCTTCAGTGACTCCACAGTCTCCCTTACAGCCATTTCTAAGGCTTTCTTCTCGTTTCCCATGGCCTCAATATAGAATATAACCTCAACCTCACCCAATTTCGCTGAGTCTGTCATTTAAATCACCGAAAGCTTTTTAAGTTTTGGAGTGGTAAGGACTCCGAAAGAGTCCTTTTGGGGCTTTTCACCGTGCCCCAAAACGGATGCCGGGGAGCGCCCTTTGAAAACTGCCCTCCCGGGCAGTTGGAGCAATAACCCCGTGCTAGGGGTAACGGGCCGGAGACCCGGCCTGCGGGCTGAACTGAAACCGGCGACGGGAGTAAGTGATGGGTCCGCAAACCCCCCTCACAAAGGGGAGGAGGTCAGCACCATATTCCCTTATATCTCTTTTTTGTGTATGTGCCAACAACGGGAATTGGCTCCCCGCAGTATTCACATCTTCCATCTTTAACATGGTACTCCTCAATTTCAAAGCCCCATCTTACTATTAAAGGCTTTCCACACTTCGGGCAGTATGTGTTCTCCCCCTGATGTCCGGGTGCATTTCCAATATAAACGAACTTTAAGCCCTCCTCCCTGGCTATCCTGTAAGCCCTTTCAACGGTTTCCAAGGGAGTCGGCGGAAGATTGGTGAGCCTGTAGTGCGGGAAGAAGCGGGAGAAGTGGACCGGGGTGTCATCACCGAGCTCCCCAACGACCCATCTCGCAAATTCTCTGAACTCTTCCTCCCTGTCGTTAAGCGTTGGTATGATGAGATACGTTAGCTCCACGTGGATTCCAAACTCCTTCTTCGCAATCTCCGCAGTTTTTCTGCTCGGTTCCCCCCCGGGCACACCAGCTATCTTCATGTAGAATATATCATCAAAGGCCTTAATGTCGATATTCATGGCGTCAACATAGGGTGCAAGCTCCCTGAAAGGCTCTTCGTTTATGTATCCGTTTGTAACGAGGATGTTGTTGATGCCCTCATTTCTGGCAAGCTTTGCCGTATCGAGGACGAACTCATACCATATCGTGGGCTCATTGTATGTGTATGCTATGCTCTCACAGCCGTAGCGTTTTGCTATGGCCACAATGGATTCGGGGGCTGCCTTCTGGAGATAGGGAAATTTCTCGTCAGCCTGGCTTATCTCCCAGTTCTGACAGTGCCTGCAGTGCATGTTGCATCCAACAGTTCCTATGGAAAGGGCGCATGAACCCGGCCAGAAATGGAAAAGGGGCTTTTTCTCCACGGGGTCGGATGCTATGGACGACACAAGGCCGTAGTTGAGCGTGTAGAGCTTCCCGCCTCTGTTCTCCCTTACCCTGCACGAACCCCTCCTTCCCTCGCTGATGATGCAGTTGAGAGGGCACAGTCTGCATCTGACGGTGTCATCTCCAATCCTCTCCCAGTACATGGCCTCCCTCATGAGCATCACCTCTCACAGCTCACAGTTAAATTGTCGCGGATTGTTAATTAGGCTTTCCTGCCCTCTCCAGTACATAACTCCACCCATTGCTTCCCTCATGATAACCACCCTCCTACGCTCCAGGGATCAAATAGGCCCCTCATACCTCTCTCAGCACTCCCCTTAACAGCCTCTCCCATAACCATCACCTCTCACGTTGGAAGAATCGGGGAGGTTGTTAATTAGGCTTTCCCATACTTTCCATAATACTCCCTCATCATGAGAAACCGGGCTTTTTGCTTTTTGTACTGGTCTATAAGCTGTCCGAGAAGTTCAAGGGCTTTATCCCCCGTGTTGAACCTACAGTCCCACCTTATCCTTTCTCCCTGCATCGGCACGAACTCCCAGGGATGAGCAAAGTAAACGCGTGGCTCTGACAGCCTGCCGTGAATAATACTCTGAATCCTCCACGGGAGCCTTATAACCGAGGAGGTCGTTGAAGCCGGAACCTCCAGAACGCCGCCGAAGAATCTCACTCCGCCCCTGTATCCCTTATATGTGGCCTTTGAGGAATCCACCAGAACCCCGTTTTCCTCAAGTATCGGATAGTAGTAATCGGGAAGCTGGAGGTTGGGAGCCCTGAACGAGAGGACATCGTCATACTGCCTCAGAACCTCCAGCGATTTCTCTATGGCCCTCTTCCCCTCCTCCCTGGAAAGCCTGTCAAGCCTCTCGTGGTTGTAGTTGTGGCTTCCAAGTTCATGCCCCTCATCAACGACCCTCCTGACGAGCCCGGGGAAGCGCCTCGCCATCTCAGCAGTGAAGAAAAATGTCGCCTTAACCCTTTTTTCGGCTAGGAGGTCAAGAATACGCGGCAGCCCTTCCTCCATTCCCCTCGTTGTGGTGAGATAGGGGGGACAGTCGTGTTCGACATCGAAACTCAGCGTAACGATCATCCCGCAATCCTCCTGATTGCTCTGTAGAGGAGATACCTGTCATCAAATTCCTCCGCCCTGTTTATTGCAGTTCTGTAGACTTCAAGAAGGCGTTTCAGTATGACATCCCACGAGAATTCCCTCTCGGCCCTCTCTCTCGCCTCCTTTCCCATCCTCGGTATCAGCTCGGTGCGGGATAGAACAGCAGCAAGCTTCTGGGAGAGCTCTTCCTCGCTGTAGGAGAGAAAACCTGTCTGACCGTCAACTATTAAATCCGACAGCCCGCTTTCGTTCCTCCCGACTATCAGCTTCCCTGTTGCAGACGCCTCAAGTCCGACTATGGGGAAGGCCTCAAGCATACCGGGCATCAGAACAACATCCGCAGCCCAGTATATTTCCCTCAGATTCTGCCTGGGAATGAAGTCCATCAGGATTGCCCTCTCCTTGAGTCCCGTCGCATCAAGATTGCTTTCTAAGGCTTTCTTCATGGGACCATTCCCGATTATTATGATCCTTATACGGTCTTTCGGCGTGCCTGACATTTCAAGGGCCTTTGATATAACAAATGGCAGCCTGTGGGCCTGCTTTCTTTCCGTCATCCTTCCAACGTACAGGAGGGCAATCTCATTACCTCCGAGATTCAGCATATCCCTTGCCTTTTCCCTCTCCTCCTCTTCAGGAGGGCGCCAGTACTCGACATCAATGCCGTTGGGAATCGTCGTCACAATACGGTTTCCAAGACTTCTCCCCAGGAGCTTCCTCGTATCCTCCGCAACAGGGGTGCTCACGGCTACGAATGCATCCATCCTCCTGAGGTAATACCTGAGAAGGGACTTTATGACCCCTCCCAGTCTCGGCTCTCCAAAAAAAGAGTGGTTAGTGGCAACCACAGGCACGCCCCTTATCCCCCTTGAGAGGTTTGCAACGGCGATTGAGAAAGGTGAATATATGCTGTGCACGTGGGTCACATCAAAATCCACACTCTTATAAAGCCCGTTTATCCTCCAGAGCTGACCCGGGCTCAGGCTTATATGGTAATCCCTCAGGTAAACCGAGCCCCTGAATCTGTGAACGGGATAGGGAAAGCCATCATTATAGGGAGTAAGATACCGGTAGTCGTGGGTGATTACGTGAGGTTCATGCCCTGCATCCAGCAGATGCCGTGCAAGCTCATCCATATGTGCTTCGATTCCACCCACCTTGGGGTAAAACCAGTCACTGGCAATCGCTATTTTCATTGAATATCACCGGCCTAAATGGAGTTCAGGATGCCCAATATAAACCTCTTGGTAACACCATCAAAGTATCGGGCGGAATACGATTCTGTGAAATAATTAACCCCCAACCCTCGATTGAACTCAGCGGTTTTAAAGCTAACTCAGAGAACTGGTTAAACGTGTAGATTTTCATCTGACCTGCCTCCCAGATGCTCCCAGCCGAGGACGGGCATCTCCTCGGGTACGCCATTCCTCAGGATATACACCCCGCTCCCCTCTTTCACCTCACCTATAACCGAAAATTCAAAATCAATGCTTCTGAGCTCTGATTGCGGGATCGTGAAGAGGAGCTCAAACTCCTCACCCGAGGCAAGAGCAATGGCCAAAGGGTCCATACCCAGCATTCCAGCAACCTCAAACACCTCATCCCTCACGGGAAGTCTCTCAGAGTCTATTATTATCCTGACTCCGCTCATCTCCGCGAGAAGATGAATTTCCTTGCTCAGTCCGTCGCTTATGTCTATGGCCGAGCTGGCATGCGGGCCAAGCATTAAACCCTCCCTGACCCTCGCTCTCGGCTCAAGCAGCTTCTCATAGAGCGCTCTGCGTGTTTTTCCGTCGACCTCTATGCCCTCAGAGTAAACCTTCAGCCCTGCCAGGGCCCTTCCTATATCCCCGGTAACACAAACAAGATCGCCCGGCTTTGCTCCATCTCTCCTGAGCAGGTGTGCTGTTTTTCCAAGGGCTATGCCGTCTATTATCAGGTCGCATGCCTCATTCGTATCAGCGCTGATTACGGGAATTCTATAGAATTCTGAACCTCTGCCGATGCCTCTGGCGATGCCCTCAAGGTACTCTATATCGCTATCGCTTGGAATCCCTATGGAGAACAGGAAGGCTATTGGCTCCGCACCCATTGCAGCAATATCGCTCACATTCATCGTAACGGCCTTGAAACCGGTCTGTTCAGGTGTCATTATTTCGGGAACATCAGTTTTCCTGACCAGCATATCATTCGTAGCAACGAGCCACTCCTCCCCTATTCTCAGTGCCCCGGCATCATCTCCGAGGGGCAATTCACCCTGAAGATTTAGATGCTTAAGGAACATCTCGATTATTTCCCTCTCCATGTTTTACCCCCTCAGAAATTTCATCAGGGAAGTTTGCTTTGGTCTGTATTCCCCCGTGGATGTTTCAAATTCAATGGATTCAAGCTCTCCCAGCTCTGCATTTCTGATTTCATCAGGGAGCTTAATTTCGCCGTATCTGCCGCCTCCTCCGGGGATTATAACCAGCTTTTCATTCCTGAACGCCCAGATAGCCTTGGCTATCCCCTCATCAACAGCCTCTCCTATGGCCTCCACAGGAGCATCGACGAGAACCCTGATCTCAGAGCCGAACTCCCGCAGCAGCCTTTCCCATACCCTTTTAACACCCTTGGTATCAACGCCCCTGTTCATCACCATCGCGATTATCTCCGCCAGAGGGGCAAGGTGCAGGTAGGGCGGTCTGTCATCCGGCCTCTCATCCGTATCGGCCAGCTCCATAATCCTGTCATGAACTCCCTTCTTTATCGCTCCGCCGCACCTGGGGCACCTCCACCTCAGGGCTATGGCATCCTGAAGGTGGTATTTTGTGTAGCACCTTGAGCATGCTGTGAGATGATACTTGCCGAGCCTGGGATCAAGACCCGCATTCAGAACTATTTTCCTCCCGCCACGTTTCAGAATCGCCTTCCTGACCTCATCAAAAGATGCCTCCTGAATTTCAAAGCGGTTGAATTCCCTTCCAAGCCTGTGGGGATGCGGTGAGTGGGCATCGGAGTTTGATAGATACGTTAGTCCGTGATGGGCTTTTATTCTGTCCGCCATGTATGAATCAGCGGAGAGCCCCAGTTCAAGAAAATGGATTTTTGCGCCATCATACGCCTCCTTCAGGGAGTCGTATTCTTTATAGAGGGCCGTCCAGGGAGTAAAAGCATGTGCGGGCCCCACCAGAATACCGAGATTATCCGCAATCTCCGCTATCTCAGCGGCTGAAAGATTTACACGGGGACGTCCTTCGGTTTCAATGTCGCTTGAATACCGCCCCAGTTTTTCCCTCATCTCCCTGACAGCATCGATTCCCGGAAATATAAGGAGATGGTGAACCCTCCTTATGTCCTCAACCTCAGCCGTCAGCAGAAATACGGTTCCTCCTCGCTCATATGTGCCCTCATCGAGCTTTTCGGTGTATTTAAGCAGCTCCGCCTCCCAGTGCGGGTTGAGGATATCCCCGGTTCCTACGATTCCAAGCCCTTTGAACCGGGCATTTTCAGCCAGTACAGGAATCCTCATGAGCTTTGAGACCGCCTTTGAATAATGCGAATGAATATGAAGGTCAGCATCCACCAGCATTCCATCACCGATGGAAGTTGTCGCCGGCAATTAAAAACTTGACTTTTTTCTTTTCCAAGCCCGTCCTTTGGGGCGGGAAATACTTTGCGATAACTGCCGTGCGCCCGGCAGATGGCAAATCTTTAGAGGTATTACAGGCTCTCATCATCATTCCAGATACATACCCTCTATTCCCATGTAATATGCCCTGTAGATATCCCTCTTGGTCACAACACCCACAAGCCTTCTACTTTCGGGGCTTTCGACAACCGGAAGAAGGTTCTGGCTGTACTCCATCAGCCTCCTGAAGGCTGTCTCGGCAGTTTCATCCAGGTAGACCACAGCATATGGCCCTTCGAGCACCTCCCTGACCTGCAGCCCTTTCATGGAATCCCTCCGCCTTATGAGATCCTTTATGCCAACCACCCCCACCACTTCAAGCTTCTCATCAACAACCGGAAAGCAGTCGTGACCGGTTTCTCCAACCAGCTTTTCAACATCCAGCAGAGTGTTCCACTCATGAACATAAACTGGCTCATCTGTCATGATCTCCTTCACGGGTATCGTTTCAAGGATGATTGGCTTCCCGGTCTTCAGGTGAAAGCCCTTGCGCTTGAGCTTCAGGGTGTAGACGGAATCGCCGTTGAGGAAGAATCTCGCAGCCAAAAAACTCACCGTAGCTGACGTCATTATGGCGGGCAGGAGTGCGTAACTCCTCGTTAGCTCGGTAATCATCAGAATCTGGGTTAGAGGCGCCTGGGCAACCCCGCTGAAGAACGCCGCCATCCCTGCCAGTGCATAGACCGATGGATTGGTGCTGAGTGAGGGCATCAAAAGATGGAGTATCATTCCAAATGCCATGCCGAACACCGTGCCGATATACAGACTGGGGGCAAAAATTCCCCCGCTGTTGCCCGAAGAGAGGGTCAGGGCGGTGGCTATCATCTTGGCAACTCCGAGGATGAGAAGAAAGGAGAGGGGGAGAAGGCCGTAGAGGGCAAGGGTCATCCCATCGTAGCCGATTCCGAAGATACCGTACTGCGGGAAGAACATGCCAATCGCTCCAACACCAAGCCCCGCGAGAACGAGCGTGCTTACCCCTTTTCCGCCTAGCCGGTCGCTGAGGGCATAGAGGAACTTCACATACGCGGCGGATAAAATACCGAGGAGGACACCGAGAATGAAGAAAAAGATAAGCTCCGTGTGGGAGTATGAAAGAAGCCACGGGAGTGTAACCTCAAAGGAGCGCCCGAGAATGGCTCTGGTGACCGCGTGCCCTGTGATGGCCGCAAAGAATATCGGCACGAGATTTATGGAGAATGCTCCCATATAGACAACCTCAAGGGCAAACATTGCCCCTGCGAGGGGGGTGTTGAATGTCCCGGCAATTCCGGCCGCCAAACCGCACGTGGTCAGGAGTTTTCTCATTTCGGGGGACAGTCCAAACCATTTTCCGATGAGGGATGCAAGGGATGCCCCTATGGAACCGATCGGACCTTCCCTTCCTGCGCTGCCCCCGGAGCCTATTGTTATGGAGGTTGCAAGAATCTTCATGAGGGAAAAGCTACCGCTCATGTGTCCCCCCTTGAATATTACGGACTCCATTACCTCAGGAATTCCGTTTCCCTGAAGCTCCGGGAACTTGATTATAAAAGGGGCCGCCACAAGACTCCCAATAGCCGGGAGGAGAATGTATCCGAGATTATAGCCGTAAACCTCAAGGGTTATCCTGGGGAGTATGAGACCGAAGAATATATGCCTGCTCTGGTTGATGAACAGCCTGAATAGAACTGCCCCCAATCCTCCAGCTAAGCCCACCACCGTTGAAAGTGTCAGGACTGCTGCCCATCTCCTTACGTAATCAACCCTTCCGGCCCTCACACTGAGTGATGGCAGCCAGCCAATAAAAAGCTATCCCAGCTCAAACTTTTTAAGCTGTTGGACGGAACGAAAGACCGGAGGAATAAACATGAAAATTGAGGGATTTGTTGCAAGCCTTAGAAATGCAGGAACCATAGAGGAGCTGTTCAATATTCTGAGCAGCCCGATAGTTGATCTGGATGATGAGAAATTCCTCGTCGTTATTGAGGGGGATTTCGAGGGCAGCAGATTTTTCACCGAGATAAACGGTGAGAAGGCAAACTCTGCCCTTGGAGATGCCATGCTCAACTCATCAAGCTTTCCGTTCAGGTGCAAAAGGCCCTATACCGGGGGAAACGCCATATTCGTAAAGTTCGAGGATATAGAGAGCGGAGAATTTCTCATCGCATATAAGAACGGAAAAGCCGGGAGATACTTCCATGTCAAAGAGGGTTCCGTCAGGGAGATAACGGAGGAGGAGTACAGAGACCTGATTGAGAAAATGCCGGAATTCAAAGTCCGGGCATTCAGCGAGGAGCAGATGGACATGATGGGGGCGTTCTTCGGTTAGTCCCCTTCGCCATCTAATTTTTGCATACTGTCCGCGGTGCGCTTGTTGGTGTTATTTTGGTATTATTGAGGGGCATTAATTTCAGGTTATGCCCCGGCATGGGCTTGAAAGCTCACGGCTGCCGGGAGACACAACTTCAGCGGAGAAGGCTTTAAAAACCAAGGTGCAAAGGAAGCTAATGCGAGAGAAAGGAGAGGTGAGAGTATGAAAAATCCCTTTGAAAAAATGCCGACGGTTCTTACCGCGGATGAACTCATCGATAAGGCCTTCAGGAGGGCAGAGAAAGCTGCTTCCGCCTTTACGCCGAGGGGCAGCAGAGTTAGTAAGGCACGACAGAGAGAGGAGCTGAGGGTAAGAACAGTCTCAAACATCCTCAGGGACAGCCTGAAAAAGATTCTGGACAGAACACCGGGCGTTTCAACTCTGCCGGACTTTTATAAGGAGCTGGTGGATACGCTGGTCGACAGGGATCAGTTTCACAGAGCCCTAGCCTCCGTAAACTGGGCCGTGAAGACCATACGAACCCTTGAGCAGAGGTATGCGGAGAAGATAAGGTACTCAAAAGACCCCGATGAGATTGCCCGGCTCAGGAGGCAGTTCTACGGCAGGGCTGCCAGCATCATCAAGGACATTGCGGATAATCTTGAGTATCTCAATCAGGCGAGGAATGTGCTCAAGGAGCTGCCGGTCATTGAGCTTGAGCTTCCGACGATTGTCATAGCCGGCCACCCCAATGTTGGCAAATCAACGCTGCTCAGAGCCCTGACGAATGCAAAACCCGAAGTCGCGAGCTACCCATTCACCACCAAGGGCATAAACGTCGGCCAGTTTGAGGAGCACTACCTCAGGTATCAGGTCATAGACACGCCAGGTTTACTCGACAGGCCGCTGAGCGAGAGGAACGAGGTGGAGAGGCAGGCAATCTTAGCTTTGAAGCACCTGGGGAAGGTTATCATCTACATCTTCGACCCGAGCGAGCACTGCGGATACCCGGTAGAGGAACAGATGCACCTCTTTGAGGAAATTTATGCCGAGTTCGGCGAGTTCCCGTTCATAGTCGTTCTCAACAAGGTGGACATTGCAGAGGAGGAGAAGATCAAACAAGTTGAGGAACTCGTTCGCTCCAAGGGGCTCGAACCATTCCGGATTTCAGCACTGAACGGTTACGGGCTGGACAGGCTGAAGGCGAAGGTAATAGAGCTCGTAAAGCCCATGGTCGAGGAGCAGGCGAGGAGAATAATGGAGAAGGAACTGAGAAAGTATCGGGAGGAGCTTGAGCTCTGATGCCTTTTTACCGTTAACACCGTAAACCTCGGAGAGTTAACGGTACTTAACGGTAGGATTTAAAAGTGAAAGAAAAGTCAGGCGTTCTCCTCCTTTATGAGAACGGCATTAACAACGCCGTGCTGGCCGGGCCTTGATGTAACTATCGCCCTGCCAGCCTCGGTCTCGATTATGGCACCCTTTGTGATGATGTTCCTCCTGACGTACTGTCTGTTGGCCGGGTTCTCGATGACGTTGAGTATCTTAACCTTCCTGCCCTTGCCGTTCTCGAAGACGTTGGCATAGAGCGCCTCAACCAGACGCACCTTCCTGTTTCCACCGTATGTCCTGATAAACTTCTTCTTTTCATTTTCCTCGGCAACCCTCGTGAAAGCCGGCTCTCTTCCGAGCTCCCTCTTTCTCTTTTTCCTTGCGAAGATGATCCTTCCACCTGAAGGCTTTTTAAGTGACCTTCCCTGCCATATACTCATTTCTCTCACCTCTTATGAGCTTAACTCTAACGCCTCTTTGGGGGGTTCGTTTATAAGCTTTTCTCAGGGAGCCGGAGCTCCTGCCCAGATTGCAATGTCTCAGATGGTTAGAGAGCACTTAAACGCCCGCTGATAATGACCAGCAGGGCTATTAAAACTGCACAGAATGAAATGTGAAATGAAAATGAACAAAATTCAACAGAAAAGGCAGGGAAGCTTCACTTGCCCTTGCCTTTGTTGGCCCTAATGCTTGGCCTTATTTTCTCGGCGCCCTTACCCTTGTTCCTCAATCCGCGGCTTTTCCTGCCCGCTGAGGTGAGTCCTCTAAAGACCCTGCCCTTGTGGGCCTTTCCGGCAATCCAGGCTATCTTTGGATCGGCCTTGATGACCGGGTGGTGCGGGTCGACCATGATGACCTCAAACCACCTGTACATTCCGTCCTCGCCGACCCAGTAGCTGTTGAGGACCTCAAGGTTCGGGAACTTTCTTGCCGCTTTCTCCTCGGCAATCCACTGGAGACTCTTCTTCGGGCTGTATTTAACCATACCCATCTTGCTCGGCTTCCTTCCGCCCTTCCACCTGGGCCTCTTCCTTCCGCCTTTCCTCACGCGAACGCGCACCATAACATAGCCCTGCTTGGCCTGGTAGCCGAGGCTTCTTGCTCTATCAAGCCTCGTCGGCCTCTCGATTCTCACAACGACCGGCTCTCTCCTCCACTTTATCATCCTCTGCTTGAGAAGCTCCCCGACGTAGCTCTTCTTGGGGCTCTTCCAGGCTTCCCTAATGTACTTGTACATTCCCATCTTGCTCCCTCCTTAGCTTGTGGTTCTCCCTTACGGGAACATCCCGCGGGTTTGCCCCGCCAAGTCGTGGTGAGTTCGAGGTTGAGTTTTTAAGGATTTTGCTTTTGAGTTATCGCTTCACAATAATGCTAAGCCAGGGCAGTAGCCTCTCGTACTCCTCAAGAGAATGTTCTGGAACTATTCCAGCGTTATCCAATACAAATAGTATGACCGCACGATAATCCCCCTCGATATAATATCGTATAATTTGCCCTATAGCTCTATCCCACTCACTTCGATTGCTCCCTCTTCTGAAGAATTTTATCTCAACTGCAATGTCTTCTACAACAATATCCGGAATAGAAAGGGCACCATATCTTGCCCCGGCTTTTTGTGGTGTGACTTCAACAGAAATACTGCCTCTAAGATAAGCGACAACTTGCTTTTCGAGGTCTGACTCGCCTTCAATTCTGTAAGGTTTAAATGACTTAAGTGCTTCATAAATAGACTCAAAGATATACTCTCTCTTTTCTCTCTGCAAGTTTCTTTTTGAATATCCTTTGTTCTTTGTTTTTGAGACATACGAAGGAGTTTCATCTATTGGTTCGGTTTCATCAAGTTGCTCTAATAGTGTCTCAATTAATGCCTGCTTTGGCGTGGACTTTGGAAGAGTTATACCAAATTCCTCATCCAAAATTAGAAATAGCTCGTCTTTTGTCAATTTTGACAACAGATACACAGGATCATAATCTGATTCAAAAACTAGTCTTTCAGCTAGTTCTCGTTTATTGCCAGATTTCTTTAGCCCTGCATCTTCAAGAAGCCGTTGTAAGTCTTCTTTGTATAAGTACCACTCGAGAATGTCTACCAGGGTTACACTCTCCTCAGACATAGGCCCCACCTATTAATTTCAATCCCCCGAATGTGTTAAAAATATTATGCACAGAAGGCATCTTGGTGAAACCGATGCGCCTTCAAAGACTCGTATCCCTCATGAATGAGAAAAACTTCGACGGTGCTCTAATAAGCCCCGGGACGAACCTCTACTACCTCACGGGGCTGAGTATACACGAGGCTGGTGAGAGGCTCACGGTTTTGGTTGTAAGTGCCGACGGTGACTACAGGCTTCTGGCGCCGAGCCTCTACGAGAACACCATAATGAATTTCCCTGTTACCTTCTGGCGCGACTGGGAGAACCCCTACGACAAGCTCGCGTGGATTCTGGCAGAGCTCCACCTTTCCAACGGCAGACTCCTGGTGGAGGACACTATGAGGGCGGACTGGCTGATGAACGTCATGCGTCTCGGCCCCTTCGAGTTCTATCCGCTCAGCTCGCTCGTGAGGGAGCTCCGCATGAGGAAGGATAAGCACGAGATAGAGATGATGGGACATGCGGCAAAGGTAGCAGACAGGGTTTTCGAGGAGATTTTGAGCTGGGATTTGCTTGGCATGCGCGAGCGGGAGCTTGCCCTGAAGATAGAGCTCGCCATCAGGGAGCTCAGCGATGGAATCTCCTTCCCGCCGATAGTGGCGAGCGGTGAAAACGCGGCCAATCCCCACCACGAGCCGGGAAACAGAAGGCTAAGGAAGGGCGACATGGTGATACTTGACTACGGGGCGAGGTGGAAAGGCTACTGCTCCGACATAACGCGCACCATAGCCCTCGGAAGGCCCGACGGGAGGCTTGTGGAAATTTACGGGGTCGTTAGGGAGGCACAGGAAAACGCCTTTAGGGCGGTTGGGAAGGGCATCAAAGCGGGAGAGGTGGACAGGGCCGCGAGGGAGACCATAGAAAAGGCGGGCTATGGGATGTACTTCATCCACAGGACAGGGCACGGTCTTGGCCTTGATGTCCATGAGGAGCCATACATAGCGCAGAACAGCGGGACAGTGCTGGAGAATGGCATGACATTTACCATAGAGCCCGGCATCTACATTCCCGGCATCGGCGGCGTTAGAATTGAGGATGACGTTGTCGTTGAGGGAAAAGGGAGGAGGCTCACAAAGGCGGATAGGGAGCTCATACAGCTTTAAGCTTTGAAGACACTCCTTCCGCCCACATATGTTTCAAGCACCTTTATGCTCCTCAGTTCCCTTTCATCCACCTCGAAGGGGTCCCTATCCACGACTATGAAGTCCGCAAACTTCCCCTCCTCCAGCGTGCCGAGTTCCCTTTCTTCTCCCAGAATGCAGGCTGAGCCATGGGTATAGGCGTGCAGGGCCTCCTCCAGTGTCAGGGCTTCATCTGGAGTACGCTTATATAGAGGAACTCCCTCAAATTTTCCGCGCGTTACCGCGGCATAGACCGTCTCCCAGGGGTTGAGGGGCTCTATCGGGGAGTCCGTGCTCAGGCCGAGCACAATGCCCTTTTTCAGGGCGCTCTTAAATGGATACACCCACCCAGCTCTCTCCTCACCAACGCGCTCCAGAACCCACCAGTCCGTAATGACAAAATGGGGCTGGACAGCCAGGACAGCGCCGAGCCTTGAAATGCGCTCAATCTGCTCTTCCCTTAAAATGGAGGCGTGCTCTATGCGGTGCCTCCCGGCATTTCCGAGGTGTTCGTACACATCGAGAACCATGTCCATTGTGGCGTCCCCTATGGCATGAACCGCAACCTGGAGCCCCGCTTCATGAGCCTCTCTAACGATGGCTTCGAGGGTCTCCTTTGAGATGTTTGGATAGCCCCGGGTTCGGGCATCGCTGTAAGGCATTGAAAGCCAGGCTGTTCTTGCCCCGAGGGAGCCATCCGCAAGGATTTTGATGCCGTTTATTTTGAGCATCCCACCGCCAAAGCCCCATCTCATCCCAAGCTTTTTGAGGGCCCGGAGGATGTCGGTGCTGCCGTACATACCCCCCGACCTTCGTCCCGGGTCGAGGTATGCAAAGACACGCACCTTCAGCCCTCCCCTTGCCTCAAGATTCGACAGGGCCTTCAGCGTTCTCTCCTCAACGCTCACGGTGCCCACAGCGGTGACACCGAGGGAAGCGGCGTGTTCAACGGCGTCTTTTATGAAGCGCTCGTAGTCCTCCAAAGTCAGCGTCTCCTTGAACTTCTCCCTGGCGAGCTCAAAGGCCTCCTCCTTCACAACTCCCGTTGCTTCTCCCTCCCCGTCCCTCATGATGCCCGGGGAGTCCAGATCCAAAAGCCCCGCCATTTCCATGGCCTTTGTGTTGAGAACTGCGGCATGAAGGCAAACACGTGAGAGCATCACGGGCCTGTCTTTGACGACTTCATCAATATCCCAGCGCGTGGGCCACCTTTTTTCCTCAAAAAGCTCCTGATCCCAGCCGTGGCCGAGAATCCATGTGCCGCCCTTTTTAGCGTGCTCCCTAACCCTCTCCTTGAGCTCCTCTATGCTCCCAACGCCCCTCAGGTCAGCCATGTTGAGGTACATGCCGAGTTCCTCAAGGTGGAGGTGGGAGTCAATGAACCCCGGGAGGACGACCTTACCGCGGAGGTCAATGATTTCCCCGCCGAGCTCTCCGGCGATTTTCTCAGCTTTTTCACGGGAACCCGCATAAAGAACCCTGCCGAAAGCCACCAAGATGGCTTCAGCAGTCCTTTTGGGGTTGAATGAGACGTAGATTTTCCCGTTCACGAATGCCCTAATCAACTTCTTCACCCCTCTTCCTATCCAGAAGGAGCTCACCATCAATGCCGACATTTTCGGGCGGGTTCTCCTTTATCAGAACGGTAACATGGGGTATTCCATACACCTCTTTAATGACCTCCGTTATTCTCCTGACGAGCTCCCTCTTCTTCCCAACATCTATTTTCGGGCCTTCAACAATAACCGTGGGCATGGGATCACCGTTGAGATTCTCATCGAAAGGATATAAAAAGCTCATGCCAAAACTTTTAAATACTCAAGCTCCATATTAAGCCCGATGCCTATGAGGGGGGATCGAGTTCTCCTTCGTTTCATCGGCTGCTGATTTCTTCGATAATCCCCCTAGATGGCACTTTCATGCATGCTCTTTCTGGTGCTCCCATTTGTTCAACAGCTCCAGGGAGGTTGGAGTATGGTAGATTTCAGAGCTATTGAAGAGAAATGGCAGAAAAAATGGCTTGAGGAGAAGGCATTTGAACCGGAAATAGATGGGAGGGATAAATTTTACATAACCGTCGCGTTCCCGTACCTATCGGGGCATTTGCACGTCGGCCACGCGAGAACCTACACGATTCCAGACGTCATAGCGCGCTTCAAGCGCATGCAGGGCTACAACGTGCTGTTCCCCATGGCCTGGCACATAACCGGCGCACCGATAGTCGGAATCGCCGAGAGGATAAAGCACCGTGACCCGAAGACCATCTGGATTTACCGGGATGTCTACAAGGTGCCGGAGGAAATCCTGTGGACATTCGAAGACCCGAAGAACATAGTTAAATACTTCATGAAGACCGCAAGGGAGACCTTCATAAGAGCGGGCTTTTCGGTTGACTGGAGCAGGGAATTCCACACGACTTCTCTTTTCCCGCCCTTCAGCAAGTTCATAGAGTGGCAGTTCTGGACGCTCAAGGACAAGGGACTGGTCGTCAAGGGAGCGCACCGCGTGAGGTGGGACCCGGTCGTTGGAACTCCCCTGGGAGACCACGACATAATGGAGGGTGAGGACGTTCAGATACTCGACTACGTCATCATCAAGTTCATCCTGGAGGAGAACGGCGAGGAAGTCTACATGCCTGCCGCAACGCTGAGGCCTGAAACAGTATACGGCGTAACCAACATGTGGCTGAACCCCGAGGCAACCTACGTAAAGGCCAAGGTCCGGCGCAACGGAAGGGAAGAGACGTGGATAATCAGCAAAGAGGCTGCGTACAAGCTCTCCTTCCAGGACAGGGAGATAGAGGTCATCGAGGAGTTCAGGGGTGAGAGGCTGATCGGAAAATACGTGAAGAACCCCGTCACCGGCGACGAGGTCATAATCCTGCCGGCTGAGTTCGTTGACCCAGACAACGCGACCGGAGTTGTCATGAGCGTTCCGGCCCATGCCCCCTTCGACCATGTAGCCATTGAAGACCTCAAGAAGGAGACCGAAATCCTGCTCAAATACGACATCGACCCGCGCGTTGTTGAAGAGATAAGCTACATCTCTCTGATAAAGCTTGAGGGCTACGGCGACTTCCCGGCGGTTGAAGAGGCTGAGAGGCTCGGCGTGAAAAGCCAGAGAGACGTTGGGAAGCTCGAAGAGGCCACCAAGAACATCTATAAAGCGGAATACCACAAGGGAGTCTTCAAGATAGAGCCCTACGCCGGCAAGCCCGTCCAGGAGGCGAAGGACCTGATAGCCAAGGAGCTGCTTGAGAGAGGGAAGGCCGAGATAATGTACGAGTTCGCCGAGAAGCCGGTCATTTCAAGGTTCGGCAACCAGGCGGTCATCAAGATAATCCACGACCAGTGGTTCATCGACTACGGCAACCCCGAGTGGAAGGAGAAGGCTAGGGAAGCTCTGGCAAACATGACGGTTTATCCGGAGTCAAGGAGGAACCAGTTCGAGGCGGTGATAGACTGGCTCGACAAGAAGGCCTGCGCGAGGAAAGTTGGATTGGGAACCCCGCTCCCGTGGGACCCGGACTGGGTCATCGAGAGCCTGAGCGACTCGACTATCTACATGGCCTACTACACGATAAGCAGACATATGAACAGGCTGAGGGAGGAGGGCAGGCTCGACCCGGAGAAGCTCGACAGGGAGTTCTTCGACTACCTGTTCCTGGAGGAGTTCAGCGGGGAACGCGAGAGGGAACTTGAGGAGAAGACCGGAATCCCGGCCCAGGTTATCCACGAGATGAAGGAGGAGTTCGAGTACTGGTACCCGCTCGACTGGCGCTGCTCGGCGAAAGACCTCATCCCGAACCACCTGACGTTCTTCATCTTCAACCACACGGCCATATTCAGAAAGGAGCACTGGCCGAAAGGCATAGCCGTCAACGGCTTCGGAACGCTCGAGGGCACCAAGATGAGCAAGAGCAAGGGCAACGTGCTGAACTTCATCGACGCCATCGAGGAGAACGGTGCAGATGTCGTCAGGCTCTACATAATGGGTTTGGCCGAGCACGACAGCGACTTCGACTGGCGCAGGAAGGAGGTGGGTAAGCTCCGCAGGCAGGTCGAAAGGTTCTACGAGCTGGTGAGCGAGTTCGCGGGCTATGAGACAAAGGAGGATGTCGAACTCAAGGACATAGACAGGTGGATGCTCCACAGGCTGAACAGGGCCATCGAGGGAGCCACCCAGGCCCTGGAGGAGTTCAGGACGAGGACTGCCGTGCAGTGGGCGTTTTACAGCGTCCTCAATGACCTGCGCTGGTACATGAGGAGAACCGAGGGCAGGGACGACGAGGCCAAGCGCTACGTCCTGAGAACCCTCGCCGACGTATGGGTCAGGCTCATGGCTCCGTTCACACCGCACATCAGCGAGGAGCTCTGGGAGAAGCTCGGCGGAGAGGGCTTCGTCAGCCTGGCGAAGTGGCCGGAGCCGGTTCCGGAGTGGTGGAACGAGACGATTGAGGCAGAGGAGGAGTTCGTCAAATCCCTGATAGAGGACATCAAGGAGATAATCCGCGTGGCAAAGATAGAGGACGCCAAGAGGGCATACATCTACACGGCTCCGGAGTGGAAGTGGCGCGTCCTTGAGGTTGTTGCTGAAAAGAGGGACTTCAAGGGGGCCATGACAGAGCTGATGAAGGACCCAGAGATGAGGAAGCACAGCAAGGAGGTCAGCAGGCTTATCCAGAGGCTGATAAAGGAGAGGGCCTTTGACGTCAAGCGCATCAGCGAGGAGAAGGCCCTGAGGGAGGCGAAGGACTTCATGGAGAAGGAGCTCGGGGTCGAGATAGTCATCAACCCGGAGGAAGACAAGGGAGGGAAGAAAAAGCAGGCGATGCCGCTGAAGCCGGCGGTGTTTGTGGAGTGAGAAGTCTCCTCCGCCTATTTCTCTTTTATCCCTGGAAGTAGCAACCTGCATTGCTCCTGAAGCTCTCTATTGGCGTTGAGGAGCTCTTTACTTGGATAATCACCGCTATCAAGCCATTCGCTTGCAAAACTCTGAATCATTTGAAGACCTTCTTCAACGGCAGATACATTGACTTCTCCTTCGAGAGCGGCCGCGCGAGAGGCTTCAACGAAATTGATGCATGGAGATGTATCCGTGAGGTTTGTTATCTCTTCGTCAGTCGGCCTTCTACCGGGATAGAGATATATAGCCGCCTCCGACAGCTGGGTGGACAACCGGCTAAGATCCCCCTCCAATTCCATCATGGAAAGGTTAAACACTCCAGGAGAGTTAGTTTTAAGGGCATTCAAGGAATTCCCCGAATGGAATTCCATGTCACGAAGTTCCATGAACGTCTTTTCCCTCACACACGAGATTTCAGCGTGATTCCGCGCGTTTATGATTCGCTGTGTGGAGTAATGACTCTCAAGAGCCAGTCCAGACAGGAATCCAGCCGCGTAGAGCACGATCAGGAGTATCCATAGCTTTTTCATTGTATCACCTCCCCGAAGTACCAATAGAGTAAATAATTAAAAGGAGTTATGGATTGAAAACAGAAAGAGACACACTGTCCTGCAAAAGACCCACCCGTTTGAATCCTCCGCTTTGGGTGACTGATATCCTGTAATATACCGGGGCTTTGAAATACACTCTAATCGCCCCTAAACCGCTACCCCCAGCACGCTGTACGTATACATCCCCACCCAGCCACTGAGACTTTGAAGATATCCTGATGTTCCTATAGGCCGCATGAAGCACGTTTGGTGGATGAGCCGGTGGAAACTTATCATACAGCACCTTAGGCTCTGTACTTGTGAAGAGAGACACGGCATTTATTGGATTTATCCCAGAGCCGTCAAAGGGAGCGGTTAGAATGTCCCATCCCAATCCTATTTTACCAAGGGACGGGACCACATCTCCAACATAATCAAAGAAGATTTTTTGAATTTCTAAGGATAGGGAACTGGCATGTGGTACAACTATTCCCACCTCCACAGGTTCGGTTAAAGATGTCCCATCATCCCCAACAAAGAGGGGGGTAAATTTTGAGTGTTTTTGCCCATTGGAGATCTCTCCCTCATCCAAAATCCTGATATCAAAGCCGTACATTCCGTTATCTTTCAAAATAGTGGGGCCATGGAGTTCCAATGCGACATCGATGTAAAGGGTACTCTTAAAAATCCACCATCCCACGGTGTATATGTATTCAAAAGTCTCCTGTGAGGTTGATGTTTCTGGAGCTGACATAGTTCCCACGCGATCCGGATGCAGTGATATCGGTGGTACTGGTATCTCTCTCTTCTCAACATGTGGTGTGAATATCATCCAAAGCCACTCCTTGTCCGAGACTGAGGAAGTTGACACTTGCGCACAATTAAGCGCATTAATAAGCTCTCTGGAGATACCCTTTAGGGCCACCAAGCCACCATTTGAATCCCTAGCAAAAAGCCAGACGGTACCATTGGCGTAAACAACCAATTCCAAAACGTTTAATCTCCCTGCTCTACTGCTTGCCGGAAACATGGCATATCCATCGAAATCCGTGGATTTAATCACATTATACCTCCAAAAAATCGGAACTCTCCTGCCATTGTATGCTATCCATCCATATAACCTATGGTTGTTTAGATCAAATTCAAGTTTTCCTGATGCTCCATAAGTAACACCATTTCCGTTTTTAGGTGTGGGGTCATAGACTCCATTCAAAGCTACATGCCCCACTTTCCCGGAGGGGAGGTTTGAGAGGCCTGCACTTGCACTCCCAGCAGTCACTCCAACCATCAGCAGTCCTAACAGGACTGCGAACAGTGGCTTCCACTTCACATGGTTCACCTCCATGAGGTTGTCTGCACTCAATACTGTGCAACTTTGCTTTATAAATTTTTCCTATTACTTATTGTAACTGTTCTTTCTTTTTTTCGAGTATAAATTTATTCCAACATAAGTTTAACACTTAGAACCGTTCAAAAGAAGCCCGAGTAAAAGAGTTGCATGACGATGCAATCATGCAATATGTAACTAAGATGATGACTCACCAGCGTCAGAGGCCACAATAAGAAGAATTTCAACCCTGCCATTAATTCAACCCCATCTTATAAATCTTTTTCTCCAAAAAAGCCTTAAAGAGAACGTTTTTAACATTTTTTGGTGTTTTCCATGCCTGCTGGAGAGGAAAGGTCTAAGAGAGAAATCCTTTCAAGAATTCCGCTTCGAAACGAGCCGCCTTTACCACCAGATTGGTTGCATGTGGAAATGCTCGAACGCTTCCGCGTCCTTCAGTTTGCGCCGATTAGAGAGGGCATGAACGTGCTTGAGGTGGGTTGCGGTGCACATGCCCTAACAACTGTTCCTTTAGCTTATTCAGTTGGAGAAACCGGCCGCGTTGTTGCCGTTGAGCTGAGCAGATGGCGCTTCTTTGAGGAGGTAACCACTGCCGCAGGGTTAAAACACAGGATAATCCCGCTTAAGGTGGACGCCAGTGAGCTTCCCTTTCCCTTTAAAGCCTTCGATTTGGCAGTCCTCGTCCACGGCGTGAGGAGCCTGAGGAGTGAGGAAACCATCGTTAAGGTCTTCTCCGAGCTGCTCCGCGTTTCGGAGAGGGTTTTCATAGCTGAGAGCCTTCCCATAGTGAACAACGAGCGCCAGAAAGCCCACCTTGAGCTCTACAACCTGCGCGAGGAAATCTTTGAAGTCCTCTTTGGGAGAAAGGACGACCTGCACTATTTCCCGCTGGAAAAGCTGGGAGAGCTCGTGGAGAAGGCCGGGGGATATCTCCTCAAAAGTGGAACCTTCGAGCCGGCTCTACCGCATTACCTCGCATACATCCCGAGGGAGTACGTTGCGCAGATAAAAGACGAGAAAAAGCGCACCGAACTTCTGGAGCGGTGGGATAAAGCATACGAAATGTGGAAGAGGGGGGCGGAGCATCCGCCGATCGGCTGGCTGGTGGCAGAGGGCTGAAACTAAAACTAAAACTAAAAAACCAAAATTAAAACTTTATCTTGAATGACTTGTACCACGCTTTAGGACTGCCAATTGCAGGATAAACCATATACCGCTCAACGGCGTTATTATTCCTCAGGAACTTGTCTATGTGGTATCTGAGCTTTTCGTTGTTACTTTCGAGGAATCTGAGAAGAACATCATAATCCCCTCCGAGATACTCAGTTACCTCATATATTCTCGGATTGTTAATGGCCTCTGTGAGAAACTCATTTATCTCCTCCACTCTTGCATGCTGATTTAGCTTTACCATCACATCAGCATAAGCCACGTCTGCAGCCCTCAGCAGCAAAAGTCCGATAATCTGCAGGTAACCCTTTTCCTGAAGCCTGAGCCTGCGGCGTCGGACGGTTGTTATTGACACCCCAATTCTCTTTGCTATCTCGGTGTCGCTCATTCTGCCGTTCTCCCTCAGTGCCTGATATATCTTAAGGTCAATATCATCCAGTTTGTTCTTGAATACGCTTTTCAGCACCAGAATTTCCTCATTCTCTATCTCCATTATATGGCCCTCCATGTGGATGATTTTGTCGCTATACTAAAATAAATTTTTCGTGATTTTAGAACCTAAAATCAATTTTCACCATAAAGGAACACAAAAAGATAGAAGACCAAAAAGAAGACTCAAGAGACCCAGTGCCTTGGTGTGAACTGGTCTGGAGCTATTGAGGCCTTTATTTTCATTAGGATGTAATAAATGATCCCTGTCAGTATGAATGTCTGTACCGGGGGTATCCCGACAAAATGCCTGTACTGCATGTAATATCCAACTACAATGCCAATAGCAAGTGTTAATGTTGCTATCCAATTCCATCCCTCAATGTCCTCCCACTCCTCCTTTCTAAGTACAAAGAAGTCTGTCATTATAATTGCAGCCATTGCCGGAAAAACAATGCCAAGCAGCAGGAGAAACTGCATATATCTGCCGAGAATACCTGCAAGAGCAAGGATTATGCCTATCACAGTTAAGGCAGCTGTTGCTATTGCTCTCCCTCTGCCCGTTCTAAGGTTAAGCATGTTGGAAAGAGCCAGTCCTGGCGTGTAAACATTGACAATCTGTGTAGTCCACTGAGCAATGAACATCATGAAGTATGCCCAGAAGGGATAACCCAGTGCAACCATAACAGCAACTATATCCCACGATCCCACGCCCACTGCCATTATAGCACCAACGATCATGAGAACGAAGCCCACTATCATAGTCAATGATGGCATGAGCGCTGCATCCTTCCATGTTGGTTTGCACATTCTGCTATAGTCCGATATCATAACCCACTGACATACATTGACACCTATGACTGTTGAAACAGCCAATGTCCACGCCATGGCATGTGATGGCTTCCAGCCTGCTATACCTGAAACGCCATGAAGCCTTATTGAGAGATAGACACCAAGACCAAATATGAACAGTCCTATTGGAACCGCCAGATAGTCAGTCCACTTTATTGACGTATACCCGATAATTGCTGGAATTGCAAAGATTATCCCGAGTATTAAGGTTATAACTGCCCACGCAGCCCAGTTTGCCTGGTAGTTAATGCCCAAAGCTGCACATATTGCATTCCCCATAACTGCGGTTTGAATTCCCCACCATCCAAGACCCATTAGAATCACTGCAAGTGCTATTAAAGTCCTTGCTTGAAGACTGCCAAAAGCCTGTCGGGCTATAACTGTAGATGGTCTTCCGACTTTTGCGCCGATATATGCCTGGAGTGCATCTCCTATCCACGTAATAAAGAGGGCTAATGCCACAACTGCCGCAACTTCTTTGACGCTTAGGCCTTTTATGAGTCCCGCTCCTACCATAACAACAGGAAGGCAGAACTCAACACCTGCATATACTACTGCAGGGCTTATCCAAGACTCTCTGCTTGTCAGCGGCACCATATCTATGGCTCTATCTTTCTCTTCCGATGTCTTCAACTTTTCTACTATTCCCAAATTTCACACCTCCACAAAGCTATAAAGATAATCAAATACGCATCAGCTCCCTTTCAGCTCCAGTAAGCCGGACCCCCATTCCATTTACAAGAACATCATCCTCTATCCTAATCCCAAATTTCCCCGGAAGATAAATCCCCGGCTCAATTGTGAAAACCATACCTTCACGGAGAACTGTGGAAGCACCCGGTGAAATGTATGGCTCTTCATGCACATCAAGGCCAAGACCGTGTCCTGTCCTGTGGGTAAAGTACTCTCCATAACCCGCTTTGACTATAGTCTCCCTCGCAGCCCTGTCAACATCTCCAGCAGCTATGCCATCTCTTACGGTTTGGAAAGCCCTCTCCTGAGCTTCCTTAACCGTTTCATAGACCCTCTTCACTTCTTCAGAAGGTTCTCCAATCACCACAGTCCTCGTTATGTCGGAGCAGTAGCCCTTGTATCTGGCACCATAATCGAGGACAACAACATCTCCCCGCAGGATCTTCCGATCGCTTGGTCTGTGATGCGGATTTGCACCATTCGGCCCTGATGCCACGATTGGTTCAAAAGAAACCCCATCGGCTCCGAGGCTTTTTATGAGATACTCGATCCATGCGGCGAGCTCCCTCTCACTCCTTCCCTCGATCTTTTCATCTATTAGAGCGTAGAAGACTTTATCAACAATCTCAGCTGCTCTTTTTAGGAGTCTGGTCTCTTCACCGCTTTTAATAATTCTGAGCTTTGAGAGAAGCGAGTTAAGGGTGCCTAGCTCGTAGTTTTTAAGAAACTCAGCTTTTAAGAGTATTCCAACAGGCATGTTGTCATCCACAAGTACTTTGCCTTTCCTTGGAATACTCTCAGCGAAGATTTTGCCGAAGATTGTGTAAGGGTTCTCCCCGTCGCGCCAGAGGAAAACTCTGCCGAATTCCCATTCACTGAGCTCATTTTCATACAGCTTGGGAGCTATTATGACCGGTTCCCCTTCCGCAGGAATGAGCAAAAGGAAAAGCCGCTCCAGTGATCCAAGAGGGTTTATTCCCGTGAGGTAATAGAAGTTGGAGCCAGGGGCGATGAGGGCCCCACCGGCTTCCCTTTCTTTCATCATCTCCTGAAGTTTCAAGAGCCTCCTCCAATAGTCCATCAGCCCTTCCTCCTCCGTTCCCTCAGGGATTTTGTTTTTTCCCAGTCAATCTCCATCCGTTCTGGATCAATAACGACACCATAAACTTCCCTCGCAGTTTCAAGGAAAATCAGGTCATTTCTGTAGTCCTCAAGAACAAGCTCCGGATCCCTTTCAAGGGGATCGCCCCAGCCTCCGCCACCAGAGGTTCTGATGCTTATCAGATCTCCTTTCTTCAGCAGCTCTGCTGAGATCCTGCGTATCTCCTCTCCCTTTCCGTCCCGGTATACAATAACCCTGTTACCGGGTCCGGGAAGGCCGCCATCAACACCCCACGGCGGGAAGTCATGCCTGCCCACCTGAATTGTAACCAGGGCCTGGCTGTTCAGGATTCTGTATTCCCTGATGACACCAAAGCCACCCCTGTGTTTTCCATGTCCAACCCCATCCTCAACGTTCAGCATATATCTCTCAACGAGAATCGGGAAGTTCCGCTCATAGACCTCAGACGAGGCTATGTATGTTTCCCCATCTCCACAGGCCACGAGGCCGCTTGTTCCGTCCATGTCATAGCCTGCACCCCATCCTCCGGGCTGAGGTTCAACAATGGCAAATGGCTCTCCTGTTCTGTCATTGATGCCACCGACTATCGTTGCTATTATCGAGAGGAAGTGACCCGCTGTTAGTTTTTCCGGGACGTGAGGTGCCAGTGCTTTCCAGACCAAGTCAGTTGCAAAGGCTATGGCCTCCCAGTCTGTTGACGTGGGGGCAGGTTTTATTGGATGGAATATGGTGCCTTCAGGGGCTATAACCTTCAAGGGGCTGAAGAACCCACCGTTTGGATAGGCATGGGGGTCGGTTAGGGCCATGTAAACCTCCCTAACGCCTGAAACCGTTGCCGGGTAAGGAGAGTTTATGGGACTCGTGACCTGCTCAGCACTTCCCGTGAAGTCGACAATGAACTCCTCATCCGTTATTGTGATCTTCGCCCTCACATAGACGGGCTCTTCAGTCCCGGCAATTGAACTGTCGATGTAATCCTCCGCCTCAAACACTCCCTTCGGCAGTTCCTTGAGCTTCAGGAGTGCATACTTCTCCCCATCTCTAAGGAGTTTTTTCATCGCCAGCAACACGTTATCAACGCCGTATTTTTCAATCAGGGACTGTATCCTTCTCTCAGCAACCTTCATTGATGCTGCCTGCGCCTCCATATCCCCGAGCGTGTACTCAGGCATCCTTGAGTTTTCAAGGATTATGTCTATAACATCCCTGTTTGGCTTTCCTTCCTTGTAGAGCTTAACACAGGGGAGCTGAATTCCTTCCTGATATATCTCCGTGGCGTTGGGGTTCCAGCTTCCAAAAGCCATGCCCCCAACTTCAGTCCAGTGCCCCTTGTTCAGTATCATTCCAATGAGCTCATCCCTATAGAAAACAGGCAAAGCCAAGGTTACGTCGTTCAGATGGGTTCCTGATTCATAGGGCACGTTACTCACAATGACGTCTCCCGGGTGAAGGTCGCTTCCCCATTTCTCCAGCACCTCCCTGGCGGCAAAATCCAGGACTCCCGAGAACGCCGGGACACCGGGAGCTTGGGCAATGAGTTTTCCTTCGGAGTCTGTCATGCCAACTGCAAAGTCCAAGACTTCATATATAACCGGACTCTTGGCCGTTCTTGCAAAGGCCTGGAACATCTCCTCATTGGCAACGACAAGACCGTTCTTTATTATCTCCAGAGTGAAAGGATCCACACTCATTCAATCACCCCCTATAAATGATGATGTTTCCGTATCTATCCCTCATAAGCTCCTGATTTTCGAGGACAAGCACTGTTGATGTTGGATCTTCAAGAATAGCAGGTCCTCTGATCCTCTTTTCAACAGGTATCTTCCTCCTGTCAAACACGGGCATGTTAATGAAATCACCGTGTATGAAAACATCCCTCTGTTCTTTTATAGCATCGTCCACTGAGAATTCCGCTTTCCTAATCTCCCTTATTGCCGGCCGTTTGACTTTTACGACACCAACCCCATGGAAGTTCACTATCTCAACAGGACTGTCTGGAAGCCTGAAGCTGTATGCTCTCTCATGATACACATGGAACTTCTCTATAATGTCCGGGATGTCCTTCTCTTCAATGACACCACTCTTTATCGGCACCTTAACGGTGTGCTCCTGTCCTTTGTACCTCATGTCGGCATAGTGGAATATTACCAGATCCTCAACACCAAAACCTTCCTCCTCCTCAAAAATTCTGGTTAGCCTGCTGTCGACCTGGGAATACGTTTCATTGATGGCCTCAACGCTTTCAGGCCCAACCTTAAGGACGTTTGTTGTAATAACATCGTGCCTTATATCCGTCAGAAGCATTCCCCATGCCGAGAAAACCCCGGGTGGGATGGTTGGGATTATTATCTTTTTGATTTCAAGATCCTCGGCTATGAACGGGGCAAACATCGGCCCAGAACCACCGTGAGCTATCAAGGAGAACTCCCTGGGATCATAACCCTTCTGCACGGAGATTATCCTTATTGCATTGGCGGCGTTTTCATTTGCAATCTTAACGATGCCCTCAGCGGCTTCCTCAACAGAGATGTTATAGTAATCGGCTATCTTCTTCACAGCCTTCACAGCCAAATCCCTGTATATCTTCATCTCACCACCCAGCAGGTATTCAGGATTGATGAGGCCGTTTATAGCATACGCATCGGTAACCGTTGGTTCTTCTCCCCCCTTTCCGTAGCATGCCGGGCCGGGGTCGGCACCCATAGCCTTCGGGCCTACCCTCAGATTTCCAACTTCATCGATCCATGCTATACTCGTCCCTCCATTTCCAACCTCCTCGATCTCTATTACAGGAACCTTCACGGGATAGCCGGGGTTGAATTTATCACGTCCCACAAAGTATTCGCTGTGAACCTTTGGTGTCAGATTCTCAACGAGGCTGGCCTTTGTCGTGGTGCTTCCCCCATCGAGGATGATCACGTTCCTTTCACCTAAAAGTTCGGCTATTGCTATGCCTCCAATAACTCCCGCAATCGGCCCCGACTCTATCGAGTATATCGGAAACTCCTTGACAAAATCAAAGGAGGCCATTCCACCGTTAGAGAGCATAGAGAAGAAAGAACCCTCATACCCCATGCCCCTTATTTCCTTTTCAAGTATCGATAGGTAACGCACCATCTTGGGCTTAACAAAGGCATTGAGCACAGCTGTGCTGGTGCGCTCATATTCACCCCATTCCCTCGTGATTTCATGGGCCAGTGTTACGGGCACATCCTCCCTGCCTTCCTCTTTCAAAACTTCTTTAACAATTTTAGCCGCTTCAATTTCATGCTCTGGATTTGCGTATGAGTTGAGAAAGCTGATGCATATTGATTCAACACCCTCACCTAGGAGCTTCTTGACGGCTTCCCTTACCCCTTCAACATCCAATGGCTTGAGCACACTTCCATCACCCAGTATCCTTTCATTAATCTCAAGGCTCAGATACCGCGGTACAAATGGCTTGGGTTTTCTGTATCTGAAGTTATACATGTCCCTCCGGTTGGCTCTCTGCAGTTCCAGAACGTCCCTATGGCCCCATGTGGTTAGCAATCCAACTTTGGCACCATCCCTCGTAATTATGGAGTTTATGACAAGGGTCTGGCCGTGAATAACCATTGTCACATTGGACATGTCGAGCTGGCTCTTCCTAACGGTATTTAAAACACCCACTGAAGGTTCAAAGGGCGTAGTTTCTCCTTTTACCCATACGAAATCACCGCTCTCATCGTCATACCCAACTAGGTCCGTAAAAGCACCGCCGATATCAACACCCAATCTATACCCCATGGTTTCGCCTCCTGGAGTGTATGTTTAAATTTTCCATATTATGCGCCCAAATTATATACAAATACGAAAATACGCTGATATTATTTAAATATTTTTGAGCAATATTTAACTACTATACCTATACAGAGTTTGACTATAGTAACGGTTAAAGCTAAATTTGTGCATTTATTTGAGTTAAAACTTAACACATAACCCTTTTATAGAACCAGATTTGACAAAAATTTGAAATTTTAAAGGAGGTAACTGATATGGTTAAAGTGTTCAATCTTAATAAAAGGTGGATGGAGAATGCTGGACAGGCAGTGGAGATTCTCAACGTAAATGAGAAAATTCAAGCTGGAATACTCACAATGCCCCCACACGCCAGACTTCCGGAGGAAGGACTCAGCCTCCATAAGGAGCATCATGAATTTGCCTATATCATCGAAGGCGAAGTTACGCTGGTTACAGATAAGGGGGAATTCCCAGCAAGGAGTGGAGAATTCATATACAACGAACCCAACACCCCCCATTACACGGTGAACAAAACGGATAAACCTGCCAAAGTTCTGTGGATGCTTGTTAAAGTTTAACAAACTCAAAAGCAATGGAGGATAAAGCTCAGAATTCCCTCTCCACCAAAAATTCCGCGAGAAGCTCCAAATCCTTCCTCGCCTCGCTCTCCGGAAGAACCTTTAATGCTTCGTTGGCCTCTTTCACGAGGTTCTTGGCGTATTCCGCCGCATAGTCAATGCTGCCGTACTTCCGCAGGAGTTCTATGGCTCTGGCCACCTCTCCCATGATGTCCTCATGGATTAAAGCGTCGCCCTTTGCATCTCCCGCATATTTTCCAAAGACCTTCAGGAACTCCTCCTTGTCCTCCTCGCTCGCATTGTCAAAGAAGTGGCTGACTATGAGCGTCTTCTTGCCCTTTCTTATGTCGCTCCCCACGGGCTTCCCGAGCTTCTCCTCGTCGGCTATTAGGTCGAGCACGTCGTCCCATATCTGGAATGCTATACCCACGTTTCTGCCCCACTTTGACAGAGCCTGTATGTACTCCTCGTTGTCCGTCCCAACTATAGCCCCTATCGTCGCCGAACCGTCAAAAAGTGCCCCCGTTTTCCCGCTTATCATTCTGAGATACTCCTCAACGGAAACCTCCTCCCGGGTTTCGAACTCAATATCCAGTGCCTGCCCTTCGCAGAGCTCATTTGAGGTCTTTGCCATGACGTCCAGAATCCTGACCACCTTTGAAGGTTCCACAGGCGTCTTTGCTATGGCCTCAAAAACCTTTGAGAACAGCAGGTCTCCCGCTAAAATCGCCATGTTGACTCCCCAGAGCTTATGCACGGTTGGCCTCCCTCTGCGCAACTCATCCATGTCCATTATGTCGTCATGAACAAGGGAGTAGTTGTGAAGGAGCTCCACCGCAGCTGCCGGGTAGAGCGCCTTTTCAGGGTCGCCGCCAACAGCTTCAGCCGCCCTGAGGACGACAAACGGTCTGACTCTCTTCCCCCCAGCAAGGGGGTAGTGTCTTACCGCACTGTAGAGCTCTTCGGGGTCTTTTTCAGGGATAAGTTTGAATATGACATCATCAACAATCCCTGCCTGCTCCTTTATCCTCCTGAAGAGAGCATCAAACTTTCCCATTTTATCACCTCACCCTATTTCCACAGAGTACCCGTTCCTCGATACAAAGACATCCCTTCCTATTAAATAACCTTCCTCTTCAGCAAGCTCGGCATAGTGGGTTAGCATTCTGAAGTCGCCGTGTGCCGGGATTATATTTTCAGGATTGAGGATTCTGACCAGGTAGCGGTGGTCTTCCCTGCTCGCATGGCCTGAAACATGTAAGTCTTTAATCATTCTCACACCCTTCATTTTAAGCTTTGTCTCCAGTGCATACCGCTGGGCCACGTTGAGGGGATTGGGAATAACCCCTGCGGAGAAGACAACAGTATCATCCCTGCCGATATCATAGAGCTCACCGTTTGCCATCCTCGTTAAAACCGCTCCCGGCTCCCCCTGGTGGCCTGTGACTATGAGGAGGTAGTTCTCCCTCGCTCCGGAGACCTCCTTGAGAACCTTTTTGATGGCATTCGGGCTCCTCAGAACCCGCGAACCCTTCATTTTGATGAGGCCGAGCTGCTTGGCTATTCCGGTGTATTTTGCGAGCGAGCGGCCTATCAGCACGGCCTGCCTGCCCATGGCGTTTGAAACCTCAATCAGCTCCTGAAGACGGGCTATATGAGAGGCAAACGTCGTTGTTATTAGACCGTTCTCCTCCATTCCCTCATAGAGAAAGAAATCCTCAATTAGCATCTTTGCAACAGCCTCGCTCGGTGTCTTTGTCGGCTGGGCAACGCGGGTGGATTCCGGAATCAGAACCTTAACACCCTCCTTCCCGAGCTCCTTCAGGCGTTTATAATCGGGTCTCTCTCCAAGGGGGTTGTTATTGTCAAATTTGTAGTCGCATGCATAGACGACGGCTCCCTCAGGAGTGTGCACGACAACCATGGAAGACTGGGGAATCGAATGGGTTATCTGGACAAACTCTATCGCGAGGTTCTCGCTCACCTGCACGATTTCGCCGTAGTGGGTTTCATACATGGGGTTTTTAACCTCGAAGTACTGCTCGCTTTTGACCTCGCTCTTGGCGAGCTTTATTGTGTAGGGCGTGCCGTAAATTGGCACATTGGGGTAGTGGGGGGCAAGCTTTGCCACCGCACCGATGTGATCAAGGTGGCCGTGAGAAAAAGCTATCGCCACAACCTTCTTATCTCTGATTGATCTATCATCCGGGATAGCTCCAAGCTTCTGGAGCTCCTTTGTCGGAAAGTGCTGAATGCTAACATCCTCATGGATCAGAACACGGTCAAGCCTGATCCCCATATCGATTATAACAACCTCTCCGTTGTATTCAACGGCAGTCATGTTCTTTCCTACTTCCTCGTAACCGCTAAGTGTGTGTATCTTTATCATATCTTATCCTCCCTTCTGGCCTCTAAGCTCAGACGAGCATAAGGCCACGCTGAGTAATAGTTGAGGGCGGGGTTTAAAAAGGTGTGCATTTTGGAGTTGCATAATTGTTAGGACAACCGGTGTATGCCCGGTAACTGCGGTGTTCCAGACAAAAGGGAAAAAGAAAACAGAAGAGGCCGCGCTGGAATGCAACACAGACAGAAGCCGTCGTCCCGCCAAAAATCATGTGCTCACAATAAAATAAAAAGCCATGGACAAGACATTAAGAACCGCAAGGGGCACATCGGCTCCTCAGATACCCCCTCAAATAAATCCTCTGCTCAAGCCACTCCCGTGTGAATCCCGTAATCACGAGAGGAACCTTTCTGAGCTCCTCGACGTTTTTAGCTCCCACTAAAAACATTGCGTTCCTTATTTCCTCGATGTAGCGCCTGAGAACCTTGATGACGCCCTCAACGTCGCCCTTCACCGCTGGTTTTAGAAGGGGCAGAGCAACGCCTGCAAAGCTCGCGCCCATCGCCAGTGCCTTTGCCATCGTTATGCCATCGCGCATGCCACCGGTGGCTATGATGGGCAGATCCGTTGAGTAGCGAACCTCAGCGACGCTTATAGCGGTCTTAATCCCCCAGTCCCAGAACTTAAGGGCGAGATTCCTTCCCATCCCGTCCTTGGCACGGTAGTACTCAACGGCGCTCCAGCTCGTTCCTCCGAGGCCGCCGACATCGATGGCATCAATGCCGATGCTCTCAATCCTTACCGCGACTTCCTTTGAAACCCCTGCCCCCGTTTCCTTAGCTATTATCGGGTATGGAAACTCGGCCTTAAGCTCCGCCAAAGCTTTAAGAACACCCCGATACTGCGTGTCTCCTTCCGGCTGGACGCTCTCCTGAAGGGGGTTCATGTGTATAGCGAGGGCATCGGCCTGAATCGTCTCCACCGCCTTTAACGCCTCCTCTATGCCGTAGCGCCCCGGAATGGTCTCCGAGAACTGCGGAGCGCCGAGGTTTCCGACGAGAAAAACGTCGGGGGCAACGTCTCTAACGTAGTAGCTCTCCCAGGTCTCGGGCTTCCTTATCATTGCCCTCTGACTGCCGACGCCCATCGGGATGTTCAGTTCCTGAGCGGCCTTCGCTAAAGTCCTGTTTATCTTTCCGGCCAGCTGGGAGCCCCTTGTTCCGCCGGTCATGCCGGCTATGAAAATCGGATAGTCAAAGCGCCTCCCTAGGAACTCGACGCTCAGGTCTATCTCGTCCTTGTCTATCTCGGGCAAACTCATGTGGACGAAGTGGACATCTTCAAAACCGTTGGAAACGTGGGCCTGGACGTTTCTTTTAAGGCAGTGCTCTATGTGCTCGAACTTCCTGATGATCGTGAGTTCTTCCCTATCGAACGCCTGCATTCATACCACCAACGGAAGAATGGCGGGAAAAGTTAAGAGGTTTTTGGATGCTCGTTTTCTATCGGCTGACTCTTTTCCAGAATATCTTTATGGCAAAGTTTATCCAAACCAACATCAAAGCAGCTAAACCCACCAGAAAGAGGAGTAAGAGACTAACTTTCAGGATTTATCCTCGTCCCGAAGCCATCGCCCCTTATCGCCCCGCTCAGCCTCCCCGGGACTTTGCCGTTTACGAACCACACCTCTGAGTGCTCGGCTATCTTCTCAGCTTCGCTCAGCTTGTTGCAGATACCGCCGGTGACATCGGTTCCGGCAGCGGTGCAGTGGAGCCTTTCGAGGAGAGCGGGTATCTCGTCCTTCGAGAGGTTCTGGATCAGCCCCCCTTCACCGGGCTTTCCGTCGTAGATTCCGTCGACGTCCATAAGGAAGATCACCTTCTCCGGTTCGAGCATCTTGGAGAGGTAGGTTATTATTTGATCGCCTGAAAGGATGTCGATGCCCTTCGCGAGGTCTATCGAGACGTCCCCGAAAAGAACGGGGATGAAGCCCAGCTCCAGAAGTCTTTCCACGACCTCAAGGTCCCCGTAGGTTACCTCGCCGTTCTCGGTTATGAAAACGGAGGAAGTTGAGACGGAAAAAGCCGGCAAGCCCTCGCGCACGAAGGCCTCTATAAAGCGAGCGTTGGCCCTGAGCATGGCCTGGTGGGTGAGCGTAAAGCCTATCCTCCGGAAGCTGGCCCTCTCCCAGTCCTCAGGAAGGCCCTCCCGTATCTTATACTTCTTCGCCTCAGGATGCCCGAAGCTCCCTCCTCCGTGGACGATGATGAAGCTCTCGCGGGGGTAAAAGCCCGCTATCTCCTTAGCTATGTTCCCCACAGTTTCACGGTCGAAGTTCCCGGGCTCACCCTTCTTATCGCTGAAGACGCTGCCGCCGACCTTGACGATTATCATGGCAGAACCTCCTCTATGCGAAGCCCTTCACGGCTTATCCTCGTTATCATCGGCGTCCCGCCGGCTATCGTTATGGCCGTTGCAACCTCGCTCTGGTTCTCCGGGGCTAAAGCGTACATACAGCCACCACCGCCGGCACCGGTTATTTTAGCGCCTATCGCCCCCGCAACCCTCGCGGCATAAACCAGCTCGCTGAGCTTCTTTGTTGAAACTCCAAGGGCGTCTAAGAGGCCGTGGTTGATGTTCATGAGCCTTCCGAGCTGGACTAAGCGGAGCTCTTCGTCGAGGTCGGAAATTATGAACTCCTTAGCCTTCTCGACTATCTTGCCCATCGCAACGAGAAGGGGATCTATAACCTCCGGCATCTCCTCGTAGGTTCTCCTCACCATTGCAACGAGCTCCTTGGTGGAGCCGCTTGAGCCGGTGTAGCCCACAACTATGGGCAGCTCCATGAAGGGGAGGTGCTCGAAGTTCCCCTTCTCGTAGTGGATGAAGCCGCCTATGGCCGAGACGGTCGGGTCTATCCCGCTCGATGCCCCCTGAACGAGGAGCTCAACCCTGTGGCCGAGTTTTCCTATCTCCTCGTTGGTAAGCTCCAGGCCGAAGAGTCTCGAAACGGCTCCGATGGTGGCAACAGCTACCGCCGCAGAGCTTCCAAGGCCCGCTCCAACAGGAATCTGGGACGTTATCGAGACCGTTACACCCTTGTCCTTGCCAGCTTCCTCCCTCACCAGCTCTATCGCCTGCCTGACGTAGCTGAGAACCTCAGCAGCTTTCCCGTAGTCGCTCTCGAAGTATATCTCATCCTCGGAGAAGGAAACGGTCAAACCAGGAACGCGTATGTCCTTCGCTTCAATCTTTATCGCCCCATTGCTGTTGAACTCCGCTCTAACGTAGGTTCTCAAATCTATGGCAGCGGCTATCGCGGGCTTTCCGTAAACGACGCTGTGCTCGCCGAAGAGTATAATTTTAGCGGGTGCAGAAGCTAAAACCCTCATTTCTGACCCTCCAAGAATTTTTCAATCAGTGCAACGAACTCGTAAATGTCCTCCAAGTGCTCATGGAGCACCTCAAAAGCCAGCTCGTCGTTAATTTTTCCCCTCATTCTATCGCCTCCAGCCCGAGGTAGTCGTAGTAATACCTCTTAAAGTCCTCCCGCTCCTTGAGCGTTTCATACGCGAGGTCGTAGAGGAAGGTCTCATCCCTGCAGAAGAGAACCCTTCCCCTGAGGCACTCCCTTTTGAGATAAATCGGAAGGAGCTGGAAAATCTGGACGTCGTATTCATCCGGCAGGTATCCAAAAACCAGCTCCCTGAACCTTTTGGGTTTCCTTCATAGTAAACGCAGAGGCCTATATCGCTGTCCTTCCCTGCCTCACCGCGTGCATGGGATCCGAAGAGAATGAGGAACTTAACCCTATTCCCGCCGAGCTCAAGGATTCTCTCCACGGCGTCTTCCAGTTTCATGTGTGAAAAATGGGAAAAGTCCCTTATCACTCTTTCGTTCACTTCCTCATCACGATGCTTGCATATCCTACTATTGCATCGGTCGAACGGCTCACCTCATAGCTCGTCGTGTAGTGCAGGATTTCAGCCTCAACCGCCCCCTGCATTCTTGAAAACACCACTGCAGCCGCCACTCCTCCCGGGCCGCACATCGTGTGCCCCATCTTCCTTATCTCGCTGAACATGCCCCTGTAATCAAATTCAAGGATCTTCTGAATAACCCTGAAGTCCCACTCCTTTATCCTGCCCAGCAGATCCTCCCCCCTCGCCCTGAAGGGCACGTAGCCGTAGGCATAGCCGTAGTGCATGAAGTCTGTGCTTGCAATAACGACAACGTCCCTGCCGAGTTCCCTGGAAGCTTCAAATATGGCCTTTCCAAGGGCTTCTGCGGTTTCAGCATCCTGCAGGCCGAGGGCAACCGGCACTATCCGAACCTCCTTTCCGGCTTTCCCGGCAAGGTACTGGATGAACGGCAGCTGAACCTCTATGGAGTGCTCGTATTTGTGGGCAAGCTCATCGAGATCAGCGATTTCAGAACGTTTTGCAATTTCTCTGCCAAGCTCAAAATCCACCTCAACCCCACCGAGGGGTGTGCTCCATTTTCCGGAAGGATAAACCGCCACAGGAGAGCCCAGTCCCGTGTGATTCGGCCCTATTATAACGAATGTCTCCGGAAGACCATCCTCGAATATCGCCCTATACGTTCTCGAAGCGGTGTATCCCGAAAAGATGTAGCCCGCATGGGGAGCAACTCCCGCCGTTATCTTTCTCCCGCTGCCCTCTCCGCCCAGATCCCTGAAAAACCCCTCAAGCATTGCCACAAGCTCATCACCAGCAGGATAAAACTGCCCTGCAACCACAGGATACCTCATGTTCTCACCCCCTCTTAATTCCGCTTCAGGATTTATATTTATAGTGTTTGAGCCCAGACACCGCAGGTCTTTTGGGGCACTGTTGAGCTTATCCCAGCAGCAGCTGATTTCAACATGCTCAGTGCCCAAAACCAGTTTTCAGTCCCGAACCCGTAAGGGGCAGAAGAACCCTCGATTTTTCTTCAATTCTGCCTGAAGCCGTTAGCTTTTTCAGTGCAGCCAGAACCACCGCAGAGGTGGGCTCAACCAAAAAGCCCATGTTCCAGAGCTCGTGGAGGGCATTCCCTATCTCCCCATCCCCAACCGAAACGCACACACCCTTCGTTTCTCTGAGAACCTCCAGCATCTGCTCCCTCCTTGGAGGCTCGGGAATCGCTATGCCCTCCGCCAGTCTGCTCCTCTCCCGGCTCCGGGTGCAGAGACTCTCGAATCCCTCCGCCTGAACAGCGATAAAGACAGGAAGCCTCTCGATTTCACCCATCTTTCTCAGTTCAGAGAATCCCTTCCAGAGGCCGAGGAAAAGCGAACCGCTCCCGACCGGCGAGATGACGTAGTCAACATGCCCGATCTGCTCGAAAGCTTCATAGGCCGCCGTCTTCGTCCCCGCCAGAAAGTAGGGATTGAGCCAGTGGGAGATGTAGGTTCCACCATCAAACCCCAAAGCCGCTTCATGGGTTTCCATCCTTGAGCCTTCAACTTCATGAACTTCCGCACCCAGCATCTCAAGCAGCCTCTTCTTTCCCTCACCTGTGGACTTCGGAATAAATAGATGTGCCTTCAGCCCCTCCGATTTCGCAAACATCGCCAGGCTTATCGCGGCGTTTCCGGAGGAATCGAGGACAACCTCCCATATTCCCTCCTCCTTAAGCTTGGCAACGGTTACGTAAGTGCCCCTGTCCTTGAACGAGCCTGATGGCATCAGATATTCGAGCTTGAAAAGAGCCCTGACCCCCTTTATCTCCCTCTCCACAATTGGGGTTACCGGAGGGATTAAACGTGGAGCATGCTCCTCCCTGATCGGGAGGAAACCGAGATACCTTCTGATATCAAGATACTCCTTCCTGAGGAGGTCTCCAAAGGGTTTCTCAAAGTTGCTGACGGCATCAAGAAGTCCGCCGCATTCACAAACAAGCCGGAACCCCGGATATGCCCTGCCGCATTTTATGCATCTGAGCATTTTCCCACCCCTGGATATTACGCAAAGGCTTTTATTTATCTTTTGAGAACCGATATCAGGTGAGGGATATGAAGTTCGTATCGGCGGATAGACCGCAGACTAAAGAAGGCTATCAGTACCACATAGCATGCAAACCCGGGGATGTGGCGAGGTATGTTTTGCTCCCCGGCGACCCCGAGAGGGTGCCGAAGATAAGCTCCCTCTGGGACGAAGCTAAGGAGATAGCCTTCCACAGGGAGTACAGGACACACACCGGGAAATATAAGGGAGTTCCCATAAGCGTTACCTCGACAGGGATAGGCGGCCCATCAACGGCGATAGCCATAGAGGAGCTCGCGGCGATAGGTGCGGATACCTTCATCCGCGTCGGTTCGACCGGAGCGATACAGCCGGGAATGGAGATAGGAGACCTGATAATAGCCAGGGCGGCGGTGAGGCTTGAGGGGACGTCAAAGCAGTATGTGAGGGTCGAGTATCCGGCGGCTGCGGATTTGGAGGTTACCATGGCCCTAATAGAGGCTGCCGAAACCCTCGGCGTGCGCTACCACATCGGCATAACGGCCTCAACCGACAGCTTCTACCTCGGTCAGGGCAGGCCCGGGCTGAAAGGCTACTTCCCGAGCTTTGCCGGAAACATAGTGAATGACCTCAGGCAGGCAAACGTCACCAACTTCGAGATGGAGGCAGCGACGCTCTTCACCCTTGCGGGCATCTACGGACTGCGTGCAGGATGTGTGTGTGCGGTCTTTGCCAACCGCGTTACGAACGAATTCGGGAAGGCCGGGGAAAAGGAGGCAGCACTGGTTGCCAGTGAGGCTGTGAAGATACTCGCCGAGTGGGATGAGGAGAAGGAGAAGGCAGGGAAGAAAGTGTGGTTCCCGGGGCTGAAAAAGCCCTGATGCGGTTTTCGCTTTTCTGTTTTCTCTAAATCGGTATCACAGGCTTTCAAACACTGTTAGTCTTGTTCCAGTACTCCTGAATCACGGGAAAATTTCTTTAAGTTCAAAGCATAGATTATTCCGGTGGTCTCATGAGGGTTCTTAAAAACGTGCACCTCGTTGATGGCACGACGGCAAACGTTTATCTTATCCTGCAGGAGGGATGGGTGGCGGTTATAGATGCCGGCCTTCCGGGGGAGCATAAGAAAGTTCTGGAATATCTTAAGGGGCTCGGGTTTGCCCCAAGGGATGTCAAGGTTATAATAGCGACCCACGGACATCATGATCACATAGGATCGCTTAAGGCTTTGAAAGAGCTTACGGGTGCTAAGGTGGCGGCCCACAGGGAGGAAATCCCGTACATAATGGGTGAAAGGTGGAGCAGCGAGCCTGTCGGGGTGGATATTCCCCTCAAAGATGGGGACGAGATTGCCGGCCTGAGGGTGATCCACTCGCCGGGGCACACACCGGGCAGCATAGTCCTGTATTCAGAGGAGCTTAGGGCAGTTTTTCCGGGAGATTTGGTCCACGAGGAAGGGGGCAAACTGCATGAAATCCCTCACAGGTACTCAATGGATCCTGAAATGAACAGAGGAGCCATAAAAAACATCCTGAAGCTGGATTTTGAGCATGTCCTGCCCAGCCACGGCAGACCGATTCTGAATCAGGGAAAACTCAGATGGAAGGAACTCATTGATGAGCTTTCAGGGTTAGAAACATGAATGGTGCGGTGGCCGGGATTTGAACCCGGGCTTGCGGCGTGGCAGGCCGCAGTCCTAGACCAGACTAGACTACCACCGCTCTGCTGCCGTTAGTTAATGAGCTGGGGGTGATTTATAAGCTTTTCGCTCTTTTCCACGGATAGATTTATAAATCCACACCTGAAGAATTAACTGGTTTGCCCCGGTGGCCTAGTCTGGATAGGGCGCGAGGCTGCGGACCTCGAGATCCGGGGTTCGAATCCCCGCCGGGGCGCCACCAGATTTTCCGGCAGACTGCATCCCAGGTTCGAAAAATCACTCACCCGTTGCTCCTTTCAGGGCATCCTTGCAGGCGCATCTTCTTTCCTTCGGGATGTATTCAACGGCCTTCATCAGCAGGTACTTTATCTCCTCGCTCTTCTCCGCCATCAGTTCGACGACCTCGCTGTGCGTTAGCTTTGTGCTGCTTATCCCAGCGGCAAAGTTGGTAACTATGGCGACACTGGAGTAGCACATCTCAAGCTCCCTCGCAAGTATAGCCTCAGGGCACTGGGTCATTCCAACGACATCCGCTCCGAGTATTCTCAATGCTCTAATCTCCGCCCTCGTCTCAAATCGGGGCCCCTCCATGCAGGCATAGGTGCCAACCGGATGATACCTGAACCCAAGCTCCCTCGCTGCCCTGATAACCGCCTTCCTGAGCTCCGGACAGTAGGGATCCGTGAAGTCCACATGAGCCACGAACTTCCTCTCATGGGGACTCTCATCGCCGTCATAGAAGGTGTAGTGCCTGCTCTTGCTGAAGTCGAGAAGCTGGTCAAGGACTACGAAGTCTCCTGGCTTCATCTCCTCGTTGAGCGAGCCAACGGCTGACGTTGAAAGAATCCTCTCAACCCCGAGCTCATGAAGTGCCCATATATTCGCGTGATAGTTTATTCTGTGCGGCGGAACGCTGTGTTTCTCACCGTGTCTTGGCAGAAAGGCTATCTCCTCCCCCCTGTATGTCCCAATCTTCACCCTGACAGTTCCGTAGGGTGTTTTCACCTCTTCCTCCCGGATATTCTCCAGCAGCTTTGGGTCATAAACTCCAGAACCACCGATTAAGGCTATCCTCGGCATATCATCACCTTAAAAGAGTTCAGCAGCATGTTTAAAACATTATTCTTTTTCCCAGATTTTCTTCTGCTTATGGGATTTGTCCTCCAGATCATCCCTGACGCTTTCACCCGCCTGTAGCTCAAGTATCTTCGTCAGGATTTCGCTCAGCAGCCATGAGCCCCATTTAGGGTCTTTAACCTCAAGTGCGGCATCTATGGCACCATCTATGTCGCCCTCCTTCAGCCTGCTGACCGCTATGCTGCCGAATGCAAGGGAGCGCACGTGGGTGTCCATTATTTCCCCTGCGAGCTTCATAGCATCTTCATATTCCCCGATTTTTGCGAGGTATGTGACCGCCTTCGCTTTGATGGAATCATCACCCGCTTTGAATCCCACATGCTCAACAAGCTGCTTATACCTCGGATTTGCGGGCCTGGAGAGAAGCCCATCAAGGATTATCTTCGCCACAAGATCAAGCTCGCTCCCGTGCAGATTATCCACAATGCTCTCCAGAAGTTTCTCCTGATCAATTATATTCGAAATCAGACCCGAGAGAATCTTCACCCTCTCCTCTTCAGGGAGATTCCGTATAATCCCGAGCACAAATGATGTTTCCCCGTAGCTGCCAAGTCCTATGAGGAGAGCCCTCAGAACCTCGGGGCTTACTGATTTGGGCATGCTGAGGGCTATGTCAACAAATTTCTCGTAGGTCTCCTTCGGGACATCCGCGTTCTTCAAGTGCACCGCCACTTCACGCATTGCTTCGGACAGCCAGTATTCGCTGGTGAGGTTCCTCAGGATTTTTATTGCACTTCCAAATTCCTCCCGCTCCAGGTGAACCTTAAGGATTTCAACCGCCGCTATCGAGTGCCACGGCTCGCCCTGAATGTATTTAAGGGTAACATATGCCCTCTTTATGTTCCGGCCCTTCAGATATTCCCTGAGTATCTTGAGGAGCACGTCATTTCTTTTAACATTGCTTTTGATGTTTCTGCCATAGAACAGAGCATCGTTCAGCAGTCCAAGCCCCATAAGCCGGTTGACGAGTGCCTCTATCATCTCATCATGAAGGGGCTGGGGAAAGCCCCTGACTATCTCATATGCCTGATAAAAAACCTTGTTTGATGCCTTCACAAGCCCGGACTTATACAGATAGCCCCCTATTTCAATCAGAGCCCGCACAGCACTGATGGGGCTCTCTATCCTGCTGACTGCATCAAAGGACTGCTTGAAGGCGTCCTTATACGTTTCATCCTCCAGTTTATGCAGGTAATACCCTATTCTGGCATATGTTATAGCCCGGAGATATCTGTCGCTTATCCGGGATGCCAGCTCAAGAACCTCACGGTAGATACCGGGATTATCCATATTTCCACCATTACTTTTTGAAACCTCAGGGTATTTAATAATTTTCAAAATAGCCGCGGAATTAGAAATGTGTTGAGATTGAATTAGACAAAAAACGAAAATCAGCTCAGGTCGTCATAGACAACGCTGATAATCTCCCCGTCATCGAGGGATACATAGCTCACCTTTATCTTCTTGCCCGATTTGGGGTCAACAACCACGAAGTCTGGCTTTTTCAGGTATTCACTCCTGGGCATCTTCCAGACATCGCTGTAATGCATCTTTAACTCCCTGACAAACTTATCAATATCCTTCTTAACTATCGTTGGCATAGACATCACCGGTACTATATACTACCTTTAAATATAAAAAGCTTTCTAATCGTCGTTCGTTAAAGATAATATCGTTGATTGTCGAATTCACCGCCTCAGGCACAGCATTGCCCCTCTGGGCACCCCCAGTTCCCTGGCTAGGGGAGGGCACTTCGCCTTCAGGAGGTAGAACACCCTCCCGTCCTTAAATTCACTCAGGGTTTCAAAATTGCCCTGACCCTTGGCTATTATGAGGTCTGCCTCCTTAAATGCCTCCATGAACTCGCTGCTCAGGCCACCGGAGGGAACCCCCACGATCCTGCTGCCTGTGGAAATCACAATTCCCACATCCCCAAAGCCCGCAGCCAGGAGATCCTCCACGGTGGCATCGTTGATTATCGGTCCCTCCTTGGCGGCGATATAAATCCTGAGCTCAGGGAATTCCTCTTTTATCCTCTCGATGAAAAGTCTGTCAAAGTATATCTCGCCGCAGTTGTCGGTAAGGTAGAGCAAAGTTTTGGCGTTTTTGAGCCTTTCAAATAACTCCCCGCTCTCATCTATGTAAAGCTCCTCATCGAGCATTTTCATGATGTCCTCCTCAATTTTCTCAGGATCATATCCCACAGCGAAGTCTATGACATTTCCAGCTATTGAAAGCTTAAGTGCGCACTTAAGGTCGATGGTTAGCTTTTTCCTGAGGTCTTCAACGAGGGATTTTGCCAGAAGGTTTGACCTCACCTTATACGCCTTAAAGGGATCATCATTTTCCAGATAGTCATAGAGCATCAGAAAGACCTCGCTCCCGAGGATAGCGGGGATGGCATCATGATTAAAATGTTCCCCCAGAAATTTTGCAGCCTTTATCATCGCTTCCCTCCTTTTCCCGGCATCCTCCGTGCTCAGCTCCGCCACCCTCTGTGACTGGGTTACTATGCAGGATAAGCATTCGTAGTGAACCTTCATCCAGATCACCAGAGGTATCTGGGCATGTCCATTTTTAAGCCCTCCGGGACAGCAAACATGACGGACAGACCCCTAAGGATTATAAACTCCCGAGCATTGTTTCTTATGGTGAGTGAAAATGGCTTTAGAAAACCTCGGGAAGGCACTCAATAATGCATTAAGGAAGCTGGCCCGTTCAAACACCGTTGACCAGGCTCTCATCAGGGAAGTTGTGAGAGATATTCAGAGGGCCCTCATTCAGGCTGATGTTAACGTCCGTCTCGTCCTTCAGCTGACCAAGAAGATTGAAAAGAGGGCGCTGGAGGAGAAGCCCCCTGCAGGTGTTTCAAGGAAGGAACACATAATAAAAATCGTCTATGAAGAGCTCACAAACTTTCTCGGAAGGGAGGCCAAGCCGATTGAGATAAGGGAGAAACCCACGGTTCTGCTGGCAGTCGGCATACAGGGTTCGGGCAAGACAACGAGCATAGCTAAGCTGGCCAGATACTTCCAGAAAAGGGGGTACAGGGTCGGTCTGGTGTGCTCCGACACCTGGCGTCCCGGTGCCTACCAGCAGCTGAAGCAGCTTGTGGAGCCCTTCGGAATTGAGGTCTTCGGAGATCCGGATGAGAAGGACGCCGTGAAGCTTGCGAGGGAGGGGGTTGAGTACTTCAGAAAGAAGGGTGTCGACATAATTATCGTTGACTCCGCCGGAAGACACAAGGAAGAGAAAGGCCTCCTGGAGGAGATGAGACAGATAAGCAGCTCAATAAACCCCCACGAGGTTATCCTCGTTGTGGATGGAACAATCGGTCAGCAGGCCCACAATCAGGCGCTGGCCTTCAAGGAGGCAACCCCTCTGGGTTCAATAATAGTAACCAAGCTGGACGGCTCGGCCAAGGGAGGAGGGGCGCTTTCGGCGGTCGCGGCCACCGGGGCACCCATAAAGTTCATAGGGACGGGGGAAAAAATTGATGACCTCGAACCTTTTGACCCCAAGAGGTTCGTCTCAAGACTGCTCGGGATGGGGGACATAGAAGGTCTCCTTGAGAAATTCGAGGAGCTGAGCAAGGAGCAGAAGATCAGGGAACAGGATGTAGATAAGTTCCTCAAAGGAAAGTTCAACCTGAAGGACATGTATGCCCAGCTTGAGGCCATGAGCAAAATGGGGCCGCTGAAGCAGATACTCCAGATGATCCCCGGCCTGGGCTATTCCCTGCCCGACGATGCGGTGAGGGTTAGCGAGGAGAGGCTGAAGAAGTTCAAAATAATAATGGACTCCATGACGGAGGAGGAGCTTGAGCGCCCGGAGATTATAAACTACTCACGCATAAAAAGGATTGCGAGAGGTTCCGGGACAACCCCCAGGGACGTGAAGGAACTCCTGAACCAGTACAACCAGATGAAAAAGTTCTTCAAGAGCATGGACAAGAGAAAACTTTCTAAACTTGCAAGGGGATTTAATCTGGGAGGTATCTGAAAATGATGGAGGTCTTCATCCTTATTGTTGTGAAGCCCGGGAATGAGGAGAAGGTTTTCAACAGACTCAAGGACAATCCCCGGGTCAGGGAGATATACAGGCTCTATGGGGAGTATGACATCGTTGTCAGGATAGAGGTTAACAGCATCAGGGAGCTCGATGAGTTCCACGACAGTGTCCTGAGGAGGATTAAGGAGATAGAAATGACCGAGACCTTAATAGCCAGCTCTTACGGGAGCTAGGGGGCAGGTGCTTGGAAAGAACACTCGTTGCGGTCATCCATCTGGACACGATGGAAATTGAGGTGCGCTCTTCTTTTAAATTTAAATGTGTTAAAAACTGCGGGAAGTGCTGCATGGAGCTTGACATCCCCCTCAGGGATGAGGACATAGCCGCCATTGAAGACCTCGGATACAGTGCCTGGGAGTTTGTGGACTATGAAAAGATGTTCTACAGGGGTGACAGATTCCTCGGGTATGCCCTGAAGAAGAGGCCATTCGATGATGCGTGCATCTTCCTGGATGAGAACAGCAGATGCAGGATATACCCCCACAGGCCCAGAGCATGCAGGCTTTACCCATTTGTTCTCATCAGAAACGGTTCGGTTATGGAGGTTTACATCAGGAATGATGAGTTCTGCCCGGGCATAAACCACCCGGAGGGAGAGACGATAGACCAGGAGTTTATCAGAGAATATTTCAGCGAGATAATCGAGGAGTACGGGCGGAAACTCAAGTCCTCCGGAATCTGAAGTATTCCGTTTTTGAGAAAGATTCAGGGAACCGAAACCTATTTATACATTTTCTTGTTAATTTGGGTTACTCGGAGGTGAAAGGGCATGAGTCAGATAAGAGCAGTACAGGAGAAGTTGAGGCTTGTCAGGGTGCTGAAGATACTGAAAAAGTCATATACCTACGAGGAGCTCTCGAAGATGACGGGTCTCCCGATAACCGTGCTGAACAGATACGTGAGGGGAAAAGTCCTCCCGAGCACCGAGAGAACAAAGGAGCTCCTGAAGATGCTTTCCCCGTATGTGAACCTGGAAGAGGAAGTCAGAAAGAGGATAAAATTCGATGAAATGGGGTTCTTTGACAATATGATGGTTCTAAGCGACACCCCCCTTATGAGCCTGATTGCGGAGGAGGTCGCCTCCAGATACATGGATAAAAACGTCACCAAGATTCTCACGGCAGCAACCGACGGAATTCCCCTGGGCGTCCATATAGCAAAGGAACTAAATGCCGATGTTGTTTATGCCAAGAAAAAGAAAGAGGTGGGTGTTGAGAAGTTCTATGAGGTTAGTTATGTTCCAAGCGCCTCCGGAAGCGTTACCACGCTCTACCTGCCGCACTGGGCACTCAAAAAAGGAGAGAGGGTTCTCATCGTCGATGACGTTATAAGGAGCGGGGAGACCCAGAAGGCCCTTGTGGAGATGTGCCGTCAGGCGGGGGCAACACCCGTGGGAATGTTCTTCCTCATAAGCGTTGGGAATGTTATCGAGCATCTGAAGGGGGAGTATGAAATCCCCGTTGATGCCCTCGTTGAGATAGGGGAGTGATTCAAATCCCCAGCTTTATCATTTATAACGTTCTCGGAATGAGCATTCCCGTGGATGCCGAGGAGGGAACCCTGTTTACTCTCCACTGTCCCGAAGAGGAATGCGGAAAGGAAATCATGCTCCGGGGAACCATAAAGAGGGTCAGCGGGGAGGAGTTCCGGAGGGTTTTGAAGGCTGCGATAGAAGGGAACAGCGTATTCGCCGGGCTGGAGGATATACACGGTTCCTTCATTTTTGAGGGCAGTGTGAATGGAGAAAATGTAAAACTGCCCGCAGAATCCATGGAGGAGTTCACGGAGAGGTTTATGAAGGAGGTTTTTGTCTTAACAGGCTAAAGGGGAAGCTGCAGATCCTCCTTTACTATATCCATGGCAACGTGCGTGTTGGTTTTCTCCACTCCATCAATTGAGAGCAGCCACTTGACGAACCTGTTCATGTCCTCCCGTCCCCTGAACTTGGCCACCGCTATGATGTCGTATTCCCCCGTAACGTCATAGACGCACGTCACGTGCTCGTTCTTCGCTATCTCCCTTTCAATCTCTATGATCTTCTTTCCCTGGGCCTTTATTCCTATTATCGCGGTTAGCTCATAGCCCAGTTTTTCATAGTTAAGCTTCGGTGCAAAGCCCAGGATAATTCCTCTCTCCTCCATCCGTTTGAGGCGGTTGTAAACCGTCCCAACAGCAACTTTAAGCTCTTTCGCAATCTCCCTGTATGAAAGCCGGGCATCTCTCTGCAACAGGGATAATATCTTCCTGTCAAGCTCATCCACCAAAAGCATCACCATTCCCAAATCCACCGCAAAGTTTAAATATCCTTCTCCTTGAGGAGATAGCGGGCAGTGGACCGGTAGCCTAGCTAGGACAGGGCGGCGGCCTCCTAAGCCGCAGGTCCGGGGTTCAAATCCCCGCCGGTCCGCCATCAATGTGATTCTCAGTTAAGAACTTCTCCAGAAGGATTTCACATCTAAACGTGCTGTTAAAAAGCTTGGTTTTAGGAGTTTAGCGCTCTGGAGGGATGTGAGAGGAGAGCTTTTCTCACCCCGGGCCCCGAAACCTTTAAATATTTTTGATGCTTTTAGTTAATTTGGGTAAGAAAAATATCGGGGGGTGAGCCGATGACCCATGTGGCTGTTCTTGCAAACATAAACGGGAATTTTCCCGCACTGATAAAGGCCCTGGAAAGGATAGAAGAACTCAAAGAGGAAGGATATGAGATAGAAAAATACTACATCCTCGGCAACATCACAGGGACATTCCCATACCCCCGGGAGATTGTGAAGAGCGTAAAAAGCCTCATCAAGAACAGCAGCGTAAAGATTATCCGCGGTGAGTATGACCAGATCATCGCCCAAGCTGAGAGGCCTGATTATATTGACAGTCTGGGCATTCCCGGCTATCTCAGGAGGGCGCTTAAATACACGTGGGAGAAGCTGGGCCATGAAGGAAGGGAATTCATCAGAGACATCCCGATATACCTCGTGGACAGGATTGGAAAGAACAGCATATTCGGGGTTTATGGCAGTCCTCTGAACCCATTTGAAGGAAGGGTGCTGCCGGAACAGCCAACTTCATACTACGAGGCCATAATGCGGCCGGTAAAGGATTACGAGATTCTGCTTGTCTCATCGCCGAAATATCCTGTGAATGCCATGACGAGATACGGAAGGGTTGTGTGCCCCGGCAGCATAGGGCTCCCTCCGGGGAGGGAGCACAGGGCAACATTCGCGCTCATAGATGTTAGCACGCTCCACACGAAGTTCGTGGAAGTCGAGTACGATAAAAAAATCATAGAAGAACGCATAAGGAATGAAGGACTGCCGGCCGAGCTGGTTAAAATTCTCTACCACGGAAGAGTCTGATAAGATCCATCAGCTCCCCCCTTAAGACCATCAGAAATACAAGAAATGCCACGGCAAGGGCGGTTTTTGAAATGAATACAGACATCTGGAGGATAGCTGCCAGGAGGAGAGGTTTATAGACCGAGGGGGATACACCCAGGGTCTTCATCGAAACGTATGCCGTTCCCAGCAGAATCAATGAATACCCTGCCAATAGTCCAATCATCGTGCCGTACTCCCCCGAGGAAGGTATCAGGAAAAACCAGGAAATAAGAGAAGCGAGCGCACCAAGCAATGCCACCATGCTTGCCCTCTTAACATATTTTGTTGAACTTAAAGCGACTATGCTCGGGTTATAGGCAATGTAAACCTCAACCGCAATGAGCGCAATGTAGAACTCATCTCCCAGCGAGAAGCCAAAGAAAATCGAAAGCACCTCCCTGCCGAAGAGGAGCAGGAGGAATACGATGATGGCGGTTGCCAGAATCAGAACCCCTGTTAGCCTTTCGGACAGGTTTTTAACATACCCCATCTCCTCCCTGCCGTATTTGTAGGAATACAGGGGCATTATGGCAGACTGGAGAACCTGAGGAAGGTATGTGAGGAGGAAAGCGGCCGAAAGGGAGGCCGAAACCCTGCCCGCTATACCGGCGCTTCCAAGCTTCTCGCTCAGAAAATACGGGCCCTGAATCAGAAAAACACCCGAGAGCGTTCCGAGGAATGCAAAGGATGAATACGAAATGAGGAGCCGGATGTCCCGGGCTCCAGGTCTCCTAACAAGGCGGTTTTTAATCAGATATGTCCCTGCGGCTGCAGATATCACCCCCAGGAAGAGGAGGTACGGCAGGTACACAAGGGAGCCCATAAATCCCGCCAGAAATCCAGCAAAAGCCAGCAGGACAACATAGGCATAAACCTCGCCCCTGTGTATCCCATAGAAGAAATTTCTCACAGTAAGCTGAAGGGCCCGAAGAACCGAGATCAGACCGATGTATGCATTAAAGGGGATTATGAAGAGCCCCAGAAGGGGGAATAGAAATGCAACCGAGGTTATGGACTTTATCCTTTCCTCATCGCCCCGCCCGAGGAACTCCGAGGAATACTTCCCGAGGGCAACCGCAAAGAAGCTCAGGGGAATTGCAAGCAGGAACGCCTGGGAGATGAGGGAATTGGCGGAACCGAGAACCTCAATGCCATATCTCCGTGAAATCATGACGCTGTAGAGGAAGCGCGTGCTCCCGAAGACTGCCAGTGCGACTACAGAGGCAATAGAATGCCTGATGATAAGGTTCCTTTCATAGCTCATAAAATCTGTAAAGGGGAGAGGAAATTTAACCTTTGTGGAATCCCAGATAGAACCCCGCAACAAAGGCACCTGTCCCGGGCAGTATTCCGAGGACCTTCTCGCCGATGGTTGTGATCTGGGAGGTCACGCTCCCCGCAAGGTTGAAGAGCTTGTCCGTGTTAATCGTTATTACTCCCTTCTGCTGAAGCCAGAAGAGGCTCAGGACATAGGCTCCGATTAAAGCCATTGCTAGTTTCATCAGCTTTTTCAGGGCAAAGCCCGTTATAAAGCCCACCACACCTCCGACCCCGACATCACCAAGCATGCCGTTCATGTCAAGCGTTGCCATGTTTCACCACCACAGAGAATTGGAGTGAGAGAATAAATAGTTTATCCTCCCCCGTAACATCAGGACTCCAAAACGTTTAAATTTCACGGCATGAAAATATTTACAGCATATGAATGCCACCGGTGATATTTATGACTGGCCCTATGGAGAGACTGAAGGACAAGCTAACCAAGGAAGTTTTGTGGATATACATACTGACCCTCCTGAAGAAGAGACCGATGTATGCCTATGAGCTCAAGGAGAAGATAAAGGACAGATTCGGGTTTGAGCCCGCAACCGTGAGCTCCTATGTCGTCCTGTACAAGCTCGAAAAGGAAGGATACGTAACAGCGGAATGGCAGGAGAGTGAAACTGGAAAACCCTCAAGGAAATACTACCGGCTCACAGAGGATGGCAGAAAGCTTCTTGATGAAGGTCTGAAGTTCCTTAGAAACACAATAGAGAAATTGGAAGAATGAGCCATCAGCGGCCCATTCCACCTCTCGGCTCTTTTGCCTTTGGCCTGAGTCCTTTGTAGCCGCATTTCCTGCATTTCTTCGCCTTCCATGGATTGGTGGCGCCGCATCTCATACAGATGTACTTCTTAAATATCCTTGCCTCAGCTTCCGGAAATCTCGCCATGTTAATCACCTCATGATCTTGAATCCGCTGGTGCGGGGGACGGGATTCGAACCCGCGCAGCCCTGCGGCAGCGGATCTTAAGTCCGCCCCCTTTGGCCAGGCTCGGGCACCCCCGCTCATGAATAAGCCCACTAGGGAAAATTAAAAAGGTTTCGGTGGCCTTTTCAGGGCGTTGTCGGGCTTATCCCAACAGCACCGCTCAGGTTCTTATAATCCTCATTTCAAAGTCTTCAACAGGTATTTTGAAGTCCTCTCTGGTCTCAATTTCCTTCCTGTTGTAGAGTATCTCCCTCGCAAGTATCCAGTATATCAGCGCGAGGGCCTTTCTGCCCTTGTTGTTTGTCGGGATCGCAAGGTCAACGTAGCTGAGGAAGTTCTCCGTATCCACGAGGGCCACTATGGGTATGCCTATCTCAACGGCTTCCTTCAGCGCCTGATGATCCGCCCTCGGATCGGTTACTATGAGAACATCGGGCTCCATGAAGTTCTTGACTGCAGGGTTTGTCATCGTCCCCGGAAGGAATCTGCCGGGTATTGCCCTGGCACCCGTGACCTCACCGAACTTCTTCACGGGTTTTTGCCCGTAGAGCCTGACGCTAACAGCAAGAATGTTCTGCGGGTCGAACTTGGCCAGGAATCTCCCTGCCGTGCGGAGCCTCTCGTCGGTCTTCCTGACGTCAAGGACATAGAGACCGTCCTGCCTAACGCGGTAGATGAACTTCTTCATGTCCTTAGTCTTCTGCTGGGTTCCGATGTGTATTCCGGCTGCCAGATACTGGTCAAGTGGAACTAAATATTCTTCCATCTTCTTCACCCCTCAAATGTTATTATTCTTCCCCTTTCACCCAAATCTTCAGCGATTCTAATCAGCTCATTTATCTTGGCAATCGAATCCCTGTGGAGCATTAAAGCGGGGCAGTTAAGCCCCACGGCCAGATGGGGCAGAGCCCCATCCGCAGATTCAAACTCTGCCTCGGCCAGAATCGGAGTTATCCTCTCCGATTTGGCATCGTTCACAAGATTGTATAAATCGGTGAGCGTGCCCAGGTTTATGGGTTTTATGGAAAGCGCGTTGTAATAGCGCCTGTCAAGTATGTCCTTCTCCTTGAAGAGGTACTCCCCATCTATGAAAACACCGTGGGTTCCGGCAATCAGCTCAAGGAAGAGTTCTTCATCCCCCATTGGCTTTATGTATGCGATGTTGTTGTCCTCAACCAGACTGAGCACCTTCTCCATCTCAAGGGGACTTTTCTGGATTATTCCCACGGCAACTTCAAGACCGAGTTCATCGCTCGCCTTTTCTGACGCCACGGAGAGATTCTCAAGTGAGATATTCCCCGCATGCTCCTCAACCTTCACGAGAGCATCCACAATGTCGGTAATCTCCATCAGATCCCTTACCAGGATATAGTAATCAAACATCCCATCACTGCCCACGCTCATTATGGGAACAGGCAGTTCAGTTGTAAATGTCCCGCCGATGTAGCTGTAAAGGGGCAGTTTTTTAACACTCGCAGCAGCTTTTGCCACTGCAACGGACACCGCTAATGCCGTGTTTGCACCTATGTGGCTCAGATTATCCGTGCCATCTATTTCCCACAGGTAGCTGTCAATAATCTCCTGCTCCTGGGCATCAAAACCTATCAGCTCAGGCCCTATAATCTCATCAACCTCACTGACAGCCCTGTGCGCCTCTGCGATATAAAGTGAAGGGTCTTTATCAACGGGAGCGGCAAATCTTCCAAAGCCGGAGCTGGTTACAACGTCGACCTCAATGGAGTATCTCCCACCCTTGAGGACAGCAACCCTTCCAATCACGTTCTCTATTACTGTCATGGTCATCAACTCGGCCTTATTACCGTAATCGGCACAACACCCTTCTCAAACTCAAGCATTGCGGCATCCAAGGGGGTTATGCCCTCCGGGACGTCTATGAGCACCGGCGCCCCCATGGCGATCTGCAGAGCCCTTGCCCCTATAATCCTCGCCTTTTCAAATCTCGTATATCTGAACATAGTCACCACCCATTCCAGTCCAACCCATCCCCGTCGTTTCCACATCAGTATGGTGGGGCCGCCGGGATTTGAACCCGGGTCTCCGGCACCCCAAGCCGGGAGGATGGGCCAAGCTACCCCACGGCCCCCCCAGAAATGTGGTTTTTCAATACACCCTGTACTTCATTATGTCGTCGATCAGCTCAACATGGCTGAGGAATGTTCTCCTGCAGCAGTATCTCTCAATCCCGAGGTCGTCGAGCACCTTCTCGGGATCCTCACCCTGCTCAACCCGCTCTTTGAACACGTAGTATTTATCTCCAATGACCTTCCCGCATGTGAAGCATCTTACGGGCACTATCACCCAGATCACCTTCTCAAACTTTCAAAGGAAATTAAATGAAAACCTCAACGGTATGACTTCTGCCTCTTGGCCCTCGGACCCTTTGTTGATCTGTTCGGCTTGTGCGGCTCCGTCCTTCTTGAATCTCCCACGAGCATCGTTCTGTCGTATTTTACGAACTTGTCCTTGAGGTTCATGTCGTTTGTCCACTCCACAAGGGCCCTTGCGATTGCAACACGGGCGGCCTCAGCCTGTCCCATGATTCCACCGCCTTCTACCTTGACGTCTATGTCGACCTTGCTGACTATCTCTTCACCTGCCAGAACCAGAGGTTCCATAATTGTGAATCTTATCATCTCCGGCTCAATGATCTCCACCGGCCTGTGGTTGATCCTGATCCTGCCCTTCCCCTCTCTTATCGTGGCTCTCGCAACGGCTGTTTTTCTCTTTCCGGATGTCTGGATAACCTTCATTTCTACCACCTCAGAACTTTCCACCGAGGAACCTGGCAACCTCTCCAACAGTGACGTACTTCGGAGTTGCCAGCCTTGCCATGTGGGCCTCCGCTATCGTCTCAAACTCCTTTCCCTCGAACTCCCTTGGAATCCCCGCATAAACCCTGAGCTTCTTGAATGCCCTTCTTCCCCTGTTGGTCTTCCACGGCAGCATTCCTCTTATAGTTCTCCTTACAAGCTCATCGCTTCTCTTCGGATAAAACGGACCTCTCCTTGGGTTAGTCCTGGTTCTTAGCTCTGTCCTCTGCTTGAATTTTGCAAAAATGTCCTCCCTGTTGCCGGTGATGATGGCCTTGTCAGCGTTGACTATGATGACCTCCTCGCCCTCAAGGAGCATCTTGGCAACTTTTGATGCAAGCCTTCCAAGGATCAAACCTTCAGCGTTAATTATCCTCATAGCCCATCACTCCATTATAACTACTCCACTACCTTTGGGATTTCTCTCCATGAGCTCCTCAATCGTTATCGCCTCGCCGCCAGCCTCAACTATCTTCTCCCTGGCCTTTTCACTGAATTTCCATGCCGCAACGGTAACCCTGTGGCCGAGCTTCCCTGCGCCGAGGACGCTTCCTGGGACGATGACCGTGTCGCCTTCCCTGGTATAGCGGTTAATCCTGCTTATATTTACCTCAGCCCTCTGTCTCCTTGGCCTCTCCAAACGCCAGGCTATATCCTTCCATATCCTTACTCCTTCCTCATTTGACTTTTTTCTAAGATAGCGAATGAGCCTTCTCAAATTAATATCAGTCGGACCTGTCCTCTTCATGATCATTCCTCCTAAATTTCTCGCACCGAGGGACGGGGTGATCATTATGGTGCGGGGGCGGGGATTTGAACCCCGGAACCCCTACGGGACGGGACCCTGAATCCCGCGCCTTTGACCAGGCTCGGCAACCCCCGCTCAGACGGCTAATTTATGAAGCTCGTTTATAAACCTATCGCTCTTCCTCATGAGGATTTTGAGCGCTATGGCCACCATTTCCTCAACAGGCAGCTCTCCATTGCTTTCAACCGTGAAGACAAATGTATCAGGTATAACCTCTTCCTTTATCAGACTCCCCATGTAGCCCTCAAATTCTCTGGGGAAGTAAAAGCTTTTGTACGTGGTTATTATGATTTCACTCCCGGTTTCTTCAACCGGCAGCTTTCTTCTTTCTGCAAGGTTTTTAAGCTTTTTCCATCCCGGAATTTCCTTGCTTATGTGTATCCTTGTCAGATACTTGTAGTATGCATAACCCGGCTGCCATTTGGCATGGTCCCTGCCCCTTCCAAGCCTTGCATATGCATTGAGGGTTATCCTCTGCCCCTCAGCCAGCTTGACTATCGGGATGCTGGGATTGGCGGGCTTTATATCCGGGTCGTCGCTCTTCAAATCTCCCGAATAAACCATCCCAGGCCCCTCGAACTCAAGGCCCAGTGTTACAGTGTAATCATCGAGATCAAGCGCATCGAGCTCAAATCTATCAACAGGGGTCGTTAGCGGCACCATGGCCAGTCTGTGGGCGATAATCTCATCAAAGAGAGCAGAGTCATTTTCAAAGAACTCAACCTCATCAACAGCAAACGTCGGAACCTCGCCAATTATGGCCCTCCTGAGGGCATTTGCAAACGTGTGACTAACCCCTCCGAGGATAAAACGAACCGAGTCCTCCCGTTTTTCAAGAATTTTAACTTCCATTTTTCTCACCTTCTCACCAAAAAAGAAGTTTTAAAGGGGTCAGACTCTCCTGCCCCTTCTGCCGCCCTTTGGTCTTGTTCCGTCGTGGGGAATCGGTGTAACATCCTCAACGCGGCCTATCCTGAGACCTGCCCTGGCCAAAGCCCTAATTGCCGCCTGGGCACCTGGTCCCGGGGATTTGCTCTTGCTTCCTCCGGGGGCGCGCACCTTGATGTGCACTCCGGTGAAGCCCTTCTCCATGGCCTCTTCGGCGGCTCTCTTTGCAGCTATCATGGCGGCGTAAGGTGATGGCTCATCCCTGTCAGCCTTGACGACCATACCTCCGCTCCATCTTGAGACTGTCTCAGCACCTGTGAGATCCGTGATGTGGATTATGGTGTTGTTGTAGGAGGAATATATGTGGGCGACACCCCACTTCTCCTTCTTCCTGAGGTTGACCTGACCTTCACTCATTGTGCCTCACCCTTTGCCTGTTCAATAACCATTCTCTCAGGGTGGCTTTCCTTTGTGAACGGTGAGTTTCTCGCATAGGTTATGCCCGTTTCCTCCTCTTTGAGGACAAGGTAGCTCGGTGATCTTATGACCTGACCTGCAACCTCTATGTGTCCGTGGACTATAAGCTGTCTTGCCTGCTTCACAGTTCTCGCGAGGCCCTTCTTGAAGACCATGGTCTGAAGCCTCCGCTCAAGGATGTCCTCAAGGGTCAGAGAGAGAACGTCATCGAGAGCCGCTCCCTCTGGGAGGAGACCAAGTCTTGCAAGCCTCTGGAGGAGCTGCTGCCTCTCAACCTCGGCCTGCCTTCCTCTCGCTGCCAGCAGCCTTCTGGCCCTTCTTCTGAATTCCTTAAGCTGGGTTTCGTGCTTCCAGAGCTCCTTCTTGTTCTTGAGGGCGTATTTCCTCATCAAAACTCTCTCGCTGTCGAGCCTCTCCTTAATCCACGGGTGAGAGGGAGTTTCATACCTCTTCCTCTGCCTCTTTGGGTCTCCCATTCAAATCACCTCACTTCTTCCTTCTGCTAACACCGAGGGTAGCACCGTGTCTGAAGTTTGATCTTGTTCTCTGCCCTCTCATAGGCAGACCGAGTTCGTGTCTTATTCCTCTGTATGCCCTTATGCGCCTGAGCCTGTTCACATCTTCACGCCATGCCATGACGAGCTTGGCCGTGATGAGGTGCCTGTCAAGCCCGGTATCGTAGTCCTTGGGTCTGTTGACCGCCCAGGCAGGAATGCCGTGCTTTATTGGGTCAGCCAAGATTTCCTCTATCTTTTTAACCTGCTCCGCTGTGAGGTACCCTGCCTTCATGTACGGGTCTATTCCTGCTATTCTGAGCACCATTGTAGCGAAGTTTATTCCTATCCCTCTAATTCCTGTGAGCGCCCATCTGAGCTGTTTATTTCCGTTTAAATCAACACCTGCTACACGCACTATGTGCCTGAAATTGTCCGTCATTACGAATACACCTCCAAATCCTGTGCAAGGATTTTGGCGCCGGGACGGGGATTTGAACCCCGGTGGGCAGGACGCCCACGGGCTCTCAAGGCCCGCGCCATCCCAGGCTAGGCGATCCCGGCATACACCCTGTAACCAGAGCCCTTTGCCAGCTCTCTCACTTCGGCGAAGTTCTCCTCCATTAAACCCTTAATATATTTTGCGCCCTGCTTCGTTTTAATCACGAGCTGAAGCAGGCCTTCATCGTGAAGATGCAGGGGAGCATTTATAACTATTTCCCTCAGCACTTCTTTGCCGGCGTGCACAGGCGGGTTTGTTATTATGCTGTGGAACCTCTCACCCCTAACGGGCTCGTAGAGACTTCCCCACCTTACCTCTGCGTTTTTAACGCCGTTGATTTTTAAGTTTTTCTTTGCTATGCTTATTGCTCTCCTGTTGATGTCCGTCATTACAACCTGCCCGACAAACCTGGAGGCCACTATTCCCACCGCCCCGTAGCCGCAGCCCAAATCGAGGACGCGCCAGCCTTCATTGAGAATCATGCTCTCGATTAAAAGCTCGGTTCCGCGATCGAGTTTCCCGAAGGAAAAGACCCCGCTCGCTGTGATGAACCTGAAGCAGTGGCCTCTGATGCAGACTTCTATGGTCTTCGTCCTCAGCGGGACTTTCGGTTCTTCGGAGTAGTAGTGGCTCATGTGTGGGGATAAGAAAGGGGGTTTATCAATCTTTGCTTGCACAAAGCTTGACCAAATGGTTCCAACACTATTTAATCATCTTGGGTAGTTCGTACGTGCTTTGTAGTAGGGGGAGTTTTAGTGGGCTTTCTTAGGTGGGGGGGTCAATATTTGCTGGGTTTATTCTTTCCGCGCCCTCTGGGCGCTACTGAAAGTAACCCCTCTTAGAAAAATCCGCTTAAGAAAAAGCCTCCAGAATTACGGCACCTTAAAAGCACGTACAAACTTTGATGAAACTTTGCGAAGGTAAAGTTTCTTTCCGTAGGGCGAAGCCCCACTTCGGGGTTTGAGAGTACAGAGCAAGCTTTAGGAAAGCTTGACCAAAGGATAGTGATTCCTTTTTTAAGGTGCAATTTGGAGAGCATTTGCACTCTCACCCACAAGCTCCTTAAACGAGAATTCACCCCCATAACTTCCGAACAAGGGTTTAACCCAAAAGCGCTCCTTCGGAGCGCGAGAAAAGTAAACCTAGCAACTATCCCCACTTGGGTAGAATTCTAAATCCAAGAAACAAATCTCAAAAGGCAAACACACAGAAGAGAGATCAATGAGAGAATCACAAACCTTGATGAAACTTCGCGCACAGCCTTTAGAAAAGGCTGGCGAAAAAAGCACCTTCCCATTCCAAGGAGCAGAAAATCAGTTGTGCACTGATTGAATAATCCCAGGTAGGGGTTTAACGTCAATGAAAACTTTAAAGCGGTTCCAACTCATTATTGGCGTCCGAAGGACGCCGTTTTAAAGTGGAACATTCACCAAAAAGCAAAGTTGAGAACAAACCCACTAAAAAACTGAAAATCAAAAAAGCACCCAACCTTCCGCCGGCGCTCCTTGGGAAGCGAAGCTTCCGAGGTGTTGAGGCTTTGCCTCAACATGCGAAGCAAGGGCCGCTACCACATCTTCGGATACCAGTCCCTCGGCATAAAGACCTTGTCGACATCAACGGCTATTCCCTTGCTCCTCTGGAGCATTTCACCGCTCGTCATGGCTGCTTTTCCGAGTGCAACGAGTTCATCCTTGAGGGTCATGACGGCAACCAAGTCGCCCCTCTTGATGCCCTTGTGGACCTTGACTATTCCCGGAACGGCCAAATCAGCGCCATGGGTTACTGCCGCAACAGCCGAATCTCTAATCCAGACCTTCGGCAGGTGTTCAACGGCCTTCTCCATCGGCTGAATCGCTCTGCGGAAGTACTCCTCTATTCCATCGTCCTTCCAGAAGTGATAGTAGTCTATGAGGTCGTGGAGAGTCACCAAAGTTTCATCCTCTTTGAAGGGACCGCTTCTGGTACGGCGGAGTTCGGCCATGTGTGCTCCAACCCCGAGGGCAAGGCCGATGTGGTGGATAAGCGACCTTATGTAGGTTCCGGCCTCAACTCCAACGCGGAAGAGCACGTCCTTGCCGTCTATCTCAAGAATCTCGATGTAGTAGACCTTCCTCGTCCTCAGTCTTCTCTTGACCGCGCTCCTCAGCGGCGGCCTCTGGATTATCTCACCCTCAAACTCCTTCATGACTGCTCTAATCCTATCCTCCGGAACATCGCCGTGAAGATGCATTAAAGCCACATACTCCTTTCCCGCCGGGAGTAATGCCTGAACCACCCTCGTCGCCCTTTCAAGTGCCACCGGGAGAACACCGCTGACCTTGGGGTCGAGTGTTCCTCCGTGGCCGGCCTTGTTCAGGTTGAACAGCCTCTTAATCCAGGCAACGACCTCGTGGCTCGTCGGCCCCGGGGGTTTGTCGAGGTTTATTATTCCGAACTGCATGTGCATCTCCATGGGCCTCTTCTCCGGCGGAAAGCCCCACTTCGGATTCGTCTCGGCCTTTTCGTCTTTAACCAGAACCTCTCTCCTTATGTCAGCCGGAAGTTTTTGCACTTCATCTCTAGCCATGAGCATCACCTATGGATCATTCAAAGCTTCTATAAACTCATCCTTTTCGATTCCGGCCAGTTTTAGAACACCCATAAGTGTTCCTGCTTTTAACTCTTTATGAAGGGGGACAACGGTTCCAATCTTCCTGCCATCTTTATATTTAACCAGAACCATGTGGCTTCCTCTTCGTCTGGAAACCACAAAACCGAACTTTTTGACAAGGATTTTAACAACTTGCTCACCCGATAGCTTTGGCAATCTGGACATTGAAATCGCCTACAAATTTGATTTTTTCCAGTTCCTCTCTCAGCTCCGGAAATTCCTCAAGATAAAGCTCAACGGCCTCCTTTAGATTTTCAATAGCCTCCTCCAGTGTCTCCCCCTGCGTTGTGACTCCAGTAAAAACCTCTCTGATTACATAGACACCCCCTTCTTCCCATATGACCGCATGAAGCTCCATTCAGCTCACCTCCGAATAATACAAAGGTGCAACATTTTATAAAACCACCTAATACCTAAACATGTAGGTAAAAACCGGCCAGTTCGGGAGGTATTTAACGAGCTTCAGGTAGCCCGGCACAAAAACCTCCCTCTTGCCCTTTTCAAGCCCCTTAAACACGGCCTGTGCAACATCTTCCGGCTCTATCGAGCCCCTCGGAACCTTTCCGTTCCAGAATCCGGTCTTGACCTGCTTCGGGTAGACACGCATGAGGTGGATTCCCCTAGGTTTCAGCTCGCGTTCGAGGTTTATCGCTAGGTAATGCAGGGCCCCCTTGGAGGCGCAGTAGGAGGGGATCTCCGGCACGTTGATAAATGCAACGCCGCTGATTATAAACACCAGGGTCGAACCCCTGGGGAGCATTGGAAGGAGTGTCCTTGTAAGTTCCAGGGGTGCAAATACATTCACCCGGAACAGAGTCTTCATCTCCTCCGCAGACTGCTCAAGAAGAGGTTTCCTCACCGCAAGGCCGGCGTTGTTTATGAGAAGGTCAACCTTCTCCACACCGAGCCTCTCAAGCCCCTCCAAAATCGTGCTGGAAAAGTCCTCTTTACTCAGGTCGGCAACTATGTATTCAAAAGCCGGCAGTTTTTTCTGAAGTTCACGGAGTTTTTCCTCGTTCTTGGCCACCCCAACAACACGGTAGTTCCTCTCGATGAGGCCCTCAACGAGAAGCGTTCCTATGCCACCTGTGGCACCTGTAAGGAGTGCAGTTTTCATGAGATCACCAGAAGTATTTAGGAAACGGGACTTAAAAGCGTTGAGAAGTAAGAAGAGGCCAGAAGGCCTCGTATCACTCAAGGCTGATTCCGGCCTGCTCAAGGGCGGCCTTAACGGCTTCGTCGTCGGCGCCGCGCTCGATGCTGACCCTCTCCGGGAGGGGCTCGAGGTGCTTGACGTTCATCCTCCTGCGCTTGACCTTGTTCAGCCCGGCACCGGTAACGAGGACGAAGTTCCTGTCGATGACGTCAACGACCACTACCTTTTCCCCGGCCCTCCTTCCGGCGATTATAACAGCAAGTCTTCCAACCTCAATTGCAGGCATTTCATTCCACCTCCTCATTTTTTGTTGCCCGGGTTTGCACCCGACCCCGCGTCACCGTCGGGGTAAAGGTGGTCGATGGCGGCCTTTACTATGCTAAAGACCCCATCGGGACCCCATTTCGAAGTGTCAATTACCAGATCATAAATTGACATGTCGTCTATGTCAATGCCGTAGAGGTTTAAATATCTTTTTCTGTTCTGCTTTTCCCTCTCGGCTATGGCCATGAAGGCCTTCTCCACGGAGATGCCCTCCCTGCGGGCAACCCTTCTGGCCCTCTCCCTTATGGGAGCATCAAGCCAGATTTTTAAATCTGCTTTTTCAACCATCCACCCGGCCAGGCGGCCCTCAATAACGACGTTGCACTCCTCAGCCGCCTCTACCTGTCTCCTGTCGACTTCCCTGTCAACTTCGGGATGAAGCTCGGCATATTTCTGAAATTCCTCAAGTGTCATGCCCATCTCCCTTGCCATCTGCCTGAAGATGAGCCCCGCATAGATGTGCTTGAAGCCGTAGTACCTTGCAAGGTTTCTGCACAGCGTCGTTGTTCCAGAGCCTGCTAAGCCGCTGACGGTTATTACGAGGCAGTTCTTTGGCATGGAAATCCCTTCAAAGAGCTGCCCTTACCTGGGCCTTTATGAGCTTCCTCATGCAGCTCGGGCAGAGGTTTGGATATGGTCTTTCTGGCCTCTTCTGGGTCTTTGAGAGCCTCCTGATTTCACTCGGTCTGCCCCTGGGATAGCCGTTGAGCGGCCTTCCGCAGAGAGCACAGTGGGCAACCTTGGGCTTCTTTCTCTCGAAGTGTATGACTGTCCTTCCTCCTGGAGTCCTAACGTACTTTCTTCTCCATGATCTTGACCTGTACATTGGCTTCATTCTCATCACCTGCTTTAGCTTTTTGCAATTCATTTTTAAATTTAACTAAGCCATGTCGAGGAATTTCCTCAGGATGTAGCCGACCGCCATTGATGTTAGCACGTACCACCCGATGTAGCCGAGTTCGTTTGCAGGAAGTCCCGAGTGATACATCTTATGGAACCAGTCGAAGATGAAAAAGTTGAACGGAGCTTTAACGACACCGACTTCAACATACCATCTCCTCAGCCAGCCGAAGAATATCCAGAATATCGGGAGCGTGAATATCATTGGTTTGAGCATTGAGTCCTTCATTACCTCATTCTGCAGTTTTAAGAGCTCCATCTGTTTCTGCTGGAGCTTTCTCATCTTCTTCTCGTCTTTTGCAGCCTGAGCCGCTTTATACTCCTTCTGGAATTCCCTGCTCATCTTCTGGAGCTTCTTCATCTTTTCCTGGTCGACGAGGACGTAGTTCAGGAGCGTGAAGAAGGCACCGAGGATGATGCCGGATACTGTAACCACCCAGAGGGGATGGTAATTGAGTATCATCGGCCCGAACACCTTGTCCAGAAATTCATATATTCCCTCAAGCATATTCACTCACCGCCAGATCAAGTATTTCCACCAGTTCATTTACAGCCTCTTCAAGACCTTTATCTTCATGATTCTCAATTATCTTTATAAGTGCATTGGAATGCATGGCATAGCTTATTGCGGCAGCCCGGTTCAAGTCCTGATGCCTCTCTATCTGCTCCTCTGTTTCAACATCTCTGTCCCTCTTAAGATCCCTTAAACGTCTGCCGAGTATTTCGCTCGGTGTGGCCTCTATAATGACAATGAAGTTGGGGTTTATGGCCTCGATAACCTCCTTCGGAAATCCAAGGAGATAGCCGGCGGGCGTTCGGATTGTGGCATGGGTATCCAGGAGGACGGGTTCCTTTTCTGCAATATCCCCTATCCTTTTTGCAACCTTCATCTGGAGTGTTCTCTGAACCGTGAAGCTGAGCCTCCTCATCTCATCCCTGTGCTTCACAAGCCCCAGCCTGACCGCCTCATTGAACATCAAATCCCCGAAATTAACCAGCCTGAACTTAGCCCTGGTCTTTCTCAGGGCAAGTCTTGTTATCGTGCTCTTCCCAACCCCTGGAATTCCGGTTATGATGACTACAAACGGCATTGAGATCACCCAAAATGAGAGTCCCGCAATAATAAAAGAGGCTTGGTTTAAAAGGTTTATTGGAATAAAAAGAAAAACTTCAGGTGCTGAAGAACCTTCTCAATGCGGGGAACATTTCGCTCGCCTGTTCTCTGGCTATCTCCTCGTAGAATCTGTACAGGATACCCACGGTCAGCAGTATGCCCGTTCCCGTACCGAGGGCCCCGAGGAAGTCGGCCAGCACGGCAACTATTGCCAGCGTAAATGACCCCCAGAATGTTACGTAGGGGATGTACCTGTTGAGCACCCTCTCAAGAATCCTCGGGTCTCTCCTGAAACCCGGTATCTGGAGGCCGGCACGCTGGAGCTGCCTTGCTATGCTCTTGGCATCCAGCCCCGTCAGGTCGACCCAGAGGAACCCGAAGATCAGTGCCCAGAATATTGTCATTAGAGCAAAAACCAGTGCCCTGAATGGATCCGCCATGACGTGATAGATATCCCTCGGAGGAATGACATAGGTAACGAAACCGCTCAAGGCGGCACCTGTCTGGGGATCAAATGTTCCGAGCCATGGGTGGCCGAGCCTCTCAAGCATTCTTGCCCACAGCTGGACGTTTGCATAAAGGGCGAATGTCAGGATGATGGGGATGTTGCTAACGTACATGAATCTTATGGGATACCTTCCCCTGACGGTGACCCTTCCATAGCTGAGGGGTATCTCGACGCGCATGCTCTCAAGGTAGACAACTATGAGGAAAACGACGATTGTTGCCATGAGATCCATCATGTCGGGCATGCTCCCCCTGTAGAGAGCCCCTGTGATGTCCCCGTGGAGCAGATGCTGTATGAAAGCCGGAACAGCACCGATTATGGCGGGTCCGCCGGTAACGGGGTCAATATAGCTCTTGGTTGTCAGGGGATTCAGCGATTTCACAATAACCTGCTGGGAGACACCGGCCGCAATGAAGAGACTGATACCGCTGCCTATTCCCCATTTGCTGACGAGTTCGTCCATTATCATCAGCACTATACCGCCGAGGGCAAGCTGAATTACCAGGAGTATTTTTATGCCGAGCTCAGGGCTGCCGAATGCCCCGGCAAAGACATATATCGCGGCCTCAAAGAAGCACATAAACACTGAGAAGAGCTTTTGAGCTGCCTGATAAAACTTCCTGTCCTCAGGATTTGACATATCAAGCTTGACGATCTCGGATCCCACAAGGAGCTGCATGATAATACCCGCAGTGACCAGAGGGCCTATTCCAAGGGTCAAAACCGTTCCGCTCCTGCCTGCAAGAACGAATCTCAGAGTGGAAAAATAGTCCTGTACCTTGGGTGGAACACCGTAGAGAGGAATTTCAGCAAGCACAAAGTAGAGCACCAGAACAATTCCCGTCCATATGAACTTTTCCCTGAGAGCTACATGTTTTTTGGGCCTCTCAATCTCCGGGAACCATCTCTCAATAGCAAATGTCAGATCCCTTAACTTTCCCATGAGCAACACCTTTGGAGATTTTATGAATATAATAAATTAAAGGGGAAATCAAGCGAATAGAGCCTCTCCCCCTGCCTCGGCTATCTTCTCCTGAGCCTTGGGGGATATGTAGCGGGCCTTGATGACCAGCGGCCTTGTGAGCTTCCCGGCACCGAGAACCTTGTCAATCCCGAGCTGGGTTGTGTCGACTATGATCCTCCCTTCCTCCTCGTATGCAATGCCCATCGCCATGAAGTCATCGAGGTTCTCCTCGATATCCCTGAGATTCATGGTGCTGGGAATCCACTGTACAGCCTTCGGCCTGTGAAAGCCCCTCTTGCCGAGGTGATCAGGCGCATACTTGATTACCCATGTCCACTTGGTGTTCTTTCTCTTTCCTGTCCCTGCCATTCCCCTTCCGCCTTTGTGGCCGCCACCACGGTGCTTCTTCTTACAGCCCCATCCGTGAGTGTGACTTCCACGGAGCTTTCTCACCTTCCTCTTTCTCCTAATCATCCCTCTCACCTCATATCTCAGAGCATCCTATCAATGAGTTCGTTTATTGCCTCGCCTCTGTAACCAAGGGCGCCGCCTTCCTTGAATGTCCTTTTCTTGCTGCCCTTGAATCCTCCCTTCGGGGGGTGGAGTCTGAACACGGGCTTGATGCCGGGCAGGTCGCTGAGCTTCATTTCGCCCTTAATGACCTTCTCGGCAAACTCCTCAATGCCCATGCCGAGCTTCTCCTGCACATATTCCTCTGTAACCTTTCTGTTTCCAGTTAGCCTTCCCCTCTTCTTTATGAGCCTTGCAAGTGTTTCCGCATTGATCTCGCCCCATGTTATGTAATCCTTGACCCTGTGAATCATTCCGCTGTATGTCGGGTTTTCATCGACTATGACGAGATGGTTGACCTTGTGAAGGCGGAGCATTGCAAGGGTGTCCCTAACGGGCCTCTTCACGCCGACCCTTCCCCTAATCCTGATGAGTGCGACCTTTGTCATCTTTGCTCACCTCACTCCAGCTCAAAGTTGGCTGACATCTCTCTCCCAACGACGATGCCGTATTTTTCAGCCATATCGGGCTGCACGGCAACTTTGTTGGTGTTGTAGAGGGCATCAAATACCGCCTTGGCGAAGTTGACTGTGGTTCTGGTTTCACCGAGGGTCTGCGACCACACGTCCTTGACACCCGCCAGTGCAAGTATCTTCTTGCCAACGTCACCTATGACCAGACCAAGGCCTCTCGGCCCCGGCATGAGCCTTACCTTGACGCTGCCTTCCTTGCCCTCAACTGCGAACGGTATTGAATGCGGTCTTCTACAGCGGCACTCCCAGCTCCCGCAGCCGCGCTTGATCTCGATGATGTTCATCTTGGCGTAGTTTATGGCCTTTCTGATGGCAATGCCCACTTCCCTTCCATGTCCTATTCCAAGACCCACGTAGCCGTCCCTGTTGCCGACGGCAGCTAAAACGCGGAACCTTATACGTCTGCCGCTGTCGGTCATTCTGACTGTCAGGGCTATATCCAGGATCTCCTGATTCTCCCTCATGTTGACCTCCGGGAGGAGGACGTCGACTATCTCGGGCTCCTTGATCTGATAGCCCTTTCTGAATATTTCATGAATGTCAGTTATCTGGCCTTCCTTGACCAGAATGCCAAGCTTTGTTCTGGGCTCCCACTCTTCCAGAACCCTCTGGGCCATTTCCCTTGGATCGCTCATTCTCTCGCCTCCTCAAATTTTTCGATTATTCTCGCTTTAACCTCCTCAAAGTGCTCGGGGAGCTTTTCGGGTTCGAGTCCCTTGACGAAGTAACCTGAAAACTGCTTCCTGTAGAGGTCTTCATCTTCTTCCCTGAGGATTCTGGCATAGTTCGCAACGTGCTCGCCCCTTATCCTGTAGTCCTCCGGATAAATCTCCTCGCTGTGCGGGACGTTTAAGCCTGCATCGACCGCACCCTTGAGGACTGCGAATATGCTTGACCCCCTTGTCGGCGGATGGAGACCTATGTCAAGGATGGCCTCCTCAATGCCCGCCTTCTTAGCTTTATAACCTATGAGCAGGCCGAGGAGGTATGCAGAGGGGGTATTTCCTCCATGCCCCTTCCAGCCGAAGTCCCTCATTAGCTCCCTTGTGTGAGCTGAAACAATTGTTCTGTCACCCTTCGGGTCATAAAACACTACCTGAGCTATGTGATGGTTGAGTGTCTTTCTAACAACCAGCCTGGGCTTTCCGGATTTGAGCAGCGCCAGGCGCTTGTGATAGTTAGTCTTACCTTCCCTTCTCCTCCTGAATGGAACCCTATATCTCGGTCCATGTGCCATATTTCCCACCTCACTTCTTCAATATTCCCCTCTCCTCCATGAAGAGGTAGAGCTGTCTCTTGTTCTTGAACTGACCGCCCTTGGCCCTGATGTAGAGCCTCCTGTAGGTGTGCTCGTCTATCTTCTTCTCGGCCTTGAGCTTCCTGAGCTCCTTCCTGAGTGCCCTGATTGTCATCATCCACTTTTCTTTCCTGCCCATTCTCGCTGTCTTCTTACCCTTCCTGCTTCCGGGTCCGCGGTGGCGTCCCTTCTTCCTCGCCTCCTTCCTGATCTTGGCTCTATAGGAACTCTGTCCCTTAACCGGCTTCTTCTTTATAACGCCGTCGTTGATGAGTCTCCTTATGTCCTCTCTTGTGATAGCGGAAGCGACATCATCAATCCTCTCAGGGTCTATCCAGACCCTGTTCTCCCCACATTTCAAAAGTTCAGCGGCTACCCTTCTTTGCATCCTGAGCATGATATTCACCTCGCATTAAGGATTTTAATCCCCAGCTCCTTGGCTCTCGCAATTATCATCTCTCTCTTCCTTGCACCAACTGTGCCTGCTATCCTTGCCGCCTGCCTTGCCGGGTCAACTGCCTCAAGCTCCCTGACGTTGTGAATGAGAACCTCCTCGTAGCCGCTCGGGTGAAGTCCCCTGACGGCTCTGGGTGAACTCCAGCCGATGCTCGGTGACCTGGCCTTGCCCTTCCTCTTGAGCCTCATCTTGCTGTCAATTCCCTTCGGCCTGCGCCATTTCGGATCGTTCCTGAATTTTGGAAAGCGCCACCATTCCTGCCTTAAAAATCTCGGCTTCTTCCTTTTGAGGTTTGCCCTTATTCTCAGGAGTCTCGCTTTTTCGTTCATTTCTCACACCTCACGGTCAGAACTTTATCGGCTTACCAGCCTTTTCCACTATGTAGATTCCATCCTGGAAAACTCTCCTATCCCATTTGTTTATCTTTGTGGCCTGTTCAATGTTTGCTGCAGTCTGCCCTGCTTTCTCCTTGTCGATGCTCTCAACTATAATCTCCTGCCCCATGACCTTTACTGTAACCCCCGGAAGGATTTTGGCCCTCCTCGGGTTCTTCTCACCGAGGAAGTTCTCTATAAGGACTTCGTCACCCTGAACCTTGACGGTCATCGGGAAGTGGCTGTAGAGCACCTTAAGCTTGTACTGGAACCCTTCGGTAACTCCTCTGATCATGTTGGCTATGTGGGCCTTGAAGGTTCTGGCTATTGCTATGTCTCTCCTCCTCGGGAATTCCTTGAAGACAACGACCTTACCGTCTTCCTCGAATATTTTAACACCCGGGTACTTAAGCTCCCTCTCAAGCTCCCCTTTCGGGCCTTTAACCCTGACGAGGTTGCCCTCAACAGTAACCTCGACTCCTTCTGGAATTTCAACCTCTTCCCTTACCCACGCGTCGATTGGCATCTCTCTCACCTCAGTAGACGTATGCTATAAGCCTTCCACCAATCCCCTTTTCCCTGGCCTCTTTGTGGGTCATAACACCCTGTGATGTCGATACTATGAGGATACCGAACTCAAATGCCGGAAGGAATCTCTTCTCCCATGCCTCGTATTCCCTGGCTTTTACCGGGAATCTCGGCTTTATTGCACCTGTTTTGTTGATTTTGCCTATGAGCTGAACCCTGTATATCCCGGCCCTTCCATCGTCAATGAACTCGAACTCACCTATGTAGCCGTTCTCCTGCATAACCCTTAGAACCTCTCCTATAAGCTTTGATGCGGGCTTTAAGTAAACCTCCTTCTTTCCAACCTTCTCACTGTTTGATATATGTGATAAGGCATTCGCCAATGGGTCAAGTAAAGTCATCCTCCCTCACCTCACTCGTACTTCTTAAAGCCCAGCCTGGGGGCCATCTCTCTAAAGCAGTGTCTGCACAGCATCAATCCGTGGATTCTGATGACCGGCCCATACTGGCCGCAACGCATGCATCTTCTCGCACCTTTACCAAACTTCCTGGGCTTCCTTTTGTTGTAATCAGCCTTTGCCATCACAATCCCTCCACGACGGCGTTAAACTCCTCCTGAACGAAAACTATACCCTCATCCTTCGTGAGCTTGTGCCTGTTCGGTATCTTCTTCCTGCGCCTCTTCCTCCTGGCGACCCTGAAACCGGGCCTCTCAAGGGTTACGCACACATCCATGCCGAATATTCCGATCTCCGGGTCATATTCAACGCCGGGGATGTTGATGTGCTCCTGAATTCCAAAGCAGAAGTTGCCGTGCTCGTCGAAGTTACCTGCCTTGAGCTTGTTGTCAACCGCAGCGAGGAGTCTCTTGAGCATCTCCTCTGCCTTCTCGCCCCTGAGGGTAACCTTGACCGCTATGGGCTCTCCCCTCCTGATACCGAAGTCCTTGTTCGTTTGCTTCGCCCTTCTCCTTATCGGCTTCTGGCCGACCAGCTGCTCAAGCATCTTCTCAGCCTTAGTCAAACGCTCCCCGCTCTCACCAACACCAATGTTGATTGTAACTTTTGCTATCCTTGGCTTCCTCATTGGATGAGCTTCCCAATCCGCTAATATGGCCTCTCTATTCATTTCCTCTCACCTCATGGAAGTGAAATCTCTGGCTTCTCCTTCCCAACAACGAATGCGTATTCCTTCAGCGTGTCAAAGAGCTCCCCTTCGCTGTCCTCGATCGTAACGACATCCGGCCAGCCGCCAGGGAACTGCCTGACCTCAACCACCTTGCCCATTCTTGCAACGTTCTTACCCTGGGTAACAAACACCTGCACCCCAATCTCGAACGGGATTATCTCCACAATCTCCTTCTCGGGAACCTTCATGATAACCGTGTATGCGGTTTTGAATCTGTCCTTGGCCTCGTCCGTGAGCGAGCTGAGCTTTATGAGATGATTGGTTCCATCATGGAAGTTCAGCTGCAGGTTGCCTCCCTTTACCATCCTCTTGTTGCTTATTCTGAGCGGCTTGAGGCCCGCTTCCTTGTCGGTTATCGGGTGGAGTATTAGCTTTCCGAGCCTGTTTGGAAGAACCCGGTAGTGCTCGCCGGTCTCGGGGATGGAAACCACGTCCATGATTCCAACAGGGAACTTGTAGTCTCTCCTCGGGATACCATCAACCAAAACCTTCCCCTCGTTAAGCACCTTCCTTGCCTCTCTCGCCGTCTTTGCATAGCCGAGATAGTCCCTGACTATGTAGAGCAGTGGAATAGACGTCTTCATGCTGTGCGGTCCCGGTCTGGGCCTGACAGCCCATTTGTACGTCTTGCGTTCGATATACCACTGAGTAGGAGCACTCAATCTCTTCAAGTGCCTCTTCGCACCTTTCCTCGCCATGTTCAGGCCCTCCTATTAATTATCTTCTCCCTTCTCTCATCATCGAGGTTCAATTCGACAATAACAACGTTTGATGGGTGAAGCGGATAAAATACCTCTGTCCCGTCCACCTTCTTCTGGGTAACCCCCTCCACGTGTATTCTGTATCTCTTAAGGTCGACCTCCGTGACCTTGCCCTCCGTGCCCTTAAAGTCACCTCTAACGACCTTAACCTTGTCGCCCTCCCTGATGGGCAGGTTTCTGATGCCGTACTTCTGCCTGAGTTCCCCTGAGAGAGGGGCGCTCATTATCTTCTGCCTGAGGTGAAGGGGAGCGTTATATAAAAACTTCCTCTGCTTTCCGGGTTTTCTTGTTTTTAATTCCATCTTTCTCACCTCACAATACTATACTCGCTATGCTGCCGAGTCTGACCCATTTTTCAGCAGCTTCTCTCGCTATGGCACCTCTAATTTCAGTTCCCCTCGGAACGCCTTCAGGAGTTACTATTGCAGCAGCGTTGTCCTCAAATTTAACCCTCATTCCGTCGAGCCTTCTGTACTCCTTTCTCTGCCTGACTATCACCGCTCTGACAACCTGGTGTCTTATATCCGGCCTTCCCTTCTTTACGGTTGCAATCACCATATCGCCAACGCCAGCGGAAGCAAGCCTCCTCCTGGTGCCCTTGTAGCCCACGACGCCTATAATCTGGATTACTTTGGCGCCGCTGTTATCTGCGACCCTAAGATATGCCCCGATGGGCAGAGCTCTCGTTGGCCTGACCGGACTCACACCTCTCGTTGCACCGGCACCTTTCTTTGCCATCGCTATCACCTCTCCCCAGCCTTCTGCGTTATGGCAACGACAACAAAGCTCTTCGTTTTGCTGAGTGGTCTTGTCTCAGCGACAATGACCCTGTCACCGGGCTTTGCAGCGATGCACGGGGGGTTGTGTGCGTGTATCCTGCTCCTCCTGAGCTCGTATCTTTCATATTTCTTGAGATAGTGGTAGTGCTGCCTCTCGACGGTTACGGTTCTCCTCGGTTTGTCGCTGACGACGATTCCTTCGAATACTCTGCCGTGAATCTTAACGTGCCCGTGCCACGGGCAGTACGGGTCATCACACTTCTCAGCAGGAGGCTGAATCTTCAATCCGATGTCTCTCATCTTCTCCACCTCTTTTTCAATCTCATCTCGGGTCTTCCAATCAAATCCCTTCCGTGGATCCGTATCTTTTTATCGTCAATTTCAAACTCAATTTCAACGACGCTCTTCGGGATTACCCAGAGCTTTTCAGCCGTATCTCCCACCATCGTGAGTGTATTTCTCGTCTCATCGATGATGTGGCCTTCGATGCCAACCAGCTCTGGATGAGATGCCCTTATAATCTTTGCTTTCAGCCCTATCAGTTCATGCCATACTATGCTCCTCGCCGTCACTCGATTTCTATTAAGTCCTCTGAAAATCCAAGGCCTGCCAGCAAGTGCCTGACCTTTTCTCTGTGGTCTCCCTGCAGTTCTATCCTTCCCTTCTTTACGGTTCCGCCGCATGCCAGCTTCGCCTTCAGCTTTTTTGCAATCTCCTCAAGGTTGAACTCCTTCTCATCTATTCCTTCGATTATTGTCTTGAGCTTCCCGTAGCGGGCCTTCTCGATATAGACTCTAATCCTCTGCTGCTCCTTCAGCACCTCTTTAAAGAGCATCTCATCCAGCGGGTTCACAATCCTCGGCACCAAACATCACCTTTTCTCCCTAAGCTTCTCCTTCTTTATGGTTATAAGGCGCGCTATATCGCGCCTTAAATCGCGGATGACCATGGGGTTCTCAAGAGAGGTCCCCATGGTGAGCATGCCCCTTTCCTTGGCAAGCTCAAGGCGGAGCTCCCTGATCTTCTCCTCGATTTCCTCTATGCTCATCTCTCTAATCTCACTTGCCTTCATTGTGAGCTCACCTCAACGACCTCTTCAGCGGGCTTTTCAAGAACCTCGATTTCATCCGGAAGTCTGGCTTCAGGGGGCATTATTGAGACCTTGACGCCTATGACACCGAGCTTGAGCTTTGCCTGGGCGTAGCCCTTGCTGACGAGTGTTTCAGCTGGATTTCCGACCTTGGCGAGGTAACCCTGATAAAAGCGCACGCTTTTGGCTCTTTCACCGGTGAGCTTTCCGCTCAGGCGAATCTCAACGCCCCTTGCCCCGTTCCTCATGATGGCCCTTATGGCTGCGTATGCTGCCCTCCTGAAGTGTATGCCCCTCTCAAGGGCCTGGGCAAGCCTGACGGCCTGAACCTTGGCGTTGAGGTAGGGGTTCTTTATTTCCTCAACCTCGATCTGCGGGTTCTCAAGATTGAACTGCCTCTCAAGTATCCTGGTGAGCTCCCTTATCCTCCTTCCGCCCCTGCCTATGACGTAGCCGGGACTGGCGGCGAAGATGACGACCTTGGTTCCAAGAGGGGTTTTCTTGATGTCCAGACCGCCATAGCCGGCCCTCCTGAGCTCCTTCTCAAGGTACTCGTCGATGAGCATCTCCTTGACGGATTCCTTAATGAAGTATCTCTCAATAGCCATGGGCTCACCTCCTTACCTCTTCAACCACTATCTCTATGTGGGTTGTCTGCTGGTTAAATGGCGTCGCTCTTCCAAAGGCTCTGGGTATGTAACCTCTGAGAACCGGGCCTCTATGGGCTGCTGCATGTATAATCCTGAGCCTGTCCGGATCAAGACCCTTCTGCTCTGCGTTGTTCTTGGCATTGAGGAGTATCTTCTTCATGGCCTTTGCAACCTTCACCGGGTATCTGCCAGGACCGAAGCCCCTGCCCGGCTTGTGGCCCTGACTGTCATTGAAGCGCTTCAGCGGAACAGGTTTCCTGAGGGCTATGATGTCATCAACGTACTTCAGAGCATCGTTGAGCATCATCCCCCGGAGCTCCCTGCAGAGTTCAATTGAAAACTTCGGTGAAATCCTCAAGTCCCTTCCGCTCGCCCTCACCATTTTCTCTGGATCATAATTTTGGAAAGAGTAGGAAAACCTGGCCATTCACACCACCTCACTTGATCGCCACGAACATTGATGACCTTGTAGCACCAACACCCGGTGAGCCGTGCTGGACAATCTTCCTCGTCAGGGCAAACTCTCCCAGGTAGTGCCCTATCATCTCGGGCCTTATCTCAAGTGCCACGAACTCCTTGCCGTTGTGGACATGAATCGTCAGTCCGACCATCTCCGGGAGAATCACCATGTCCCTGCTGTGCGTTCTGATTGGCTTCCTGTACTTGCCCTTCTTTGCCAGCCTTATCTTCCTGAGGAGCTTCTTCTGTTCCGGTGAAAGCCCCCTCTTCAGGGAGCGCCTCTGCCTTGATGGGAGGAGCTTTGCGAAGTCCTCAAGTGACATGTTTAAGAGCTCATCGAGCGTATAACCCCTATACTTAAACTCCTTCTTTCTCGCCATCTCCATCACTTCCTCCTGCCAGTTCTTCTCGCAGCTATGTGACCGACCTTCTGACCCGGAGCGGCTCTCCTTGAGATCGTGCTCGGCCTACCTATGTGGTGCTCCTTACCACCGTGCGGGTGGTTGACGGCGTTCATCTTGACACCCCTCGGCTTCGGCCAGAACCTGTTCCTTGCCTTGGCGATGTAGTAGGCCTTACCGGCCTTAACGATGGGCTTCTCAAGCCTTCCGCCGCCGGCGACAACACCTATCGTCGCCCTGCACATCGGGTTGAACTGCTTGAGCTCACCGCTCGGGAGCTGGACTATGACCTTATCCCTCTCCCTGCTGACGACAAGGGCGTAGGCACCGCCTGCCCTCACGAACTTTCCTCCGTCACCTGGGGCCGCTTCGATGTCATAGACATAGGAACCCTCGGGAATCATTGCCAGAGGAAGGGTGTTGCCTATCTTCACTGGAGCGTTCGGCCCGATTGCCACCTCGTCGCCAACGAGTATGCCTTCCGGGGCTATTATGAGCTTCTCAAATTCCTCAAACTTAACCCTTGCAACCGGTGCTGTCCTTCCGGGGTCGTGGAGTATCTCGACGACCTTCCCCACAAGGGTCTTCTCCTTCGTCAGGTTGAGGGGCACATACTTAACCCTGCCCCTGTATCTGTGAGATGGAGCCCTAAATGTGGTCGTCCCCTTTCCTCTCCTCTGTTGAATCAAACTCTTACCCATTCTCACTCACCTCAGAACAATCCTATCCTTGCGGCTATTTCACTTGCATTATATTCAGGAGCAAGCTTTACATAAGCCTTCTTCTCTCCCCTCATTGTAAGCACCACGTTGACCTTTGCAACCTTGACGCTGTATATCTCCTCAACAGCCCTCTTTATGTCGCTTTTTGTGGCCCTCCTGTCGACTATGAATGTGAGCTTGTTCTCTGTTTCAATGAGTGAAACAGCCTTTTCCGTCACGACCGGTCTGACAATAACCCTGTACGGATCCATTTCCATCACCCGTAAATCTCTCTAAGCTTTTCAATCGCGCCCTTTGTCCAGATCGTTAGCCTGCCGGGGTGCGTTCCCGGGGCGAGAAGCTCAACTCCAAGGTTGTCCACTGTGACAACGTCTACTCCGGGATGGTTCCTCGCACCCTGGACGATGCCTTCGTTCTTCGCAACGACAATGAGCGGACCTTTAGCCTTCTTGTATCTCCTCCCGCGCATCTTGCCCTTACCTGCCCTTATCTTGGTGTTCTTCTTTGCCCTCTCGATGTCGTCCCAGACGCCGAGCTTCTTGAAAATCTCCCTTGTCTGGGCTGTCTTGAAGACCTTCTCAAGCTCATCATCAACCACGAGCGGAACCTGCGGAACGTTGTCAACGACGTGCCCTCTGGCCCTGACGAGGTCGTAGTTTGCTGTGGCAGCGATGGCGCTCATTATTGCCAGCCTGCGCTCCTTCTTGTTGATGTCCTCCCAGACAACCTTCTCGACCTTGGGCGGGTGGGTTCTCCTTCCACCCCTTGCAAAGGGAACGAACGCGGCAAACCTCGGAGATGTCTTTATCCTCTCAACCCTCGCCATGCCGTGGCCCTTTCCGATGTTCTCGGTTACCCTTCTCTTGCCGGCCAGCGGATCCCTTCCCTGGGGCTGAATTCTGTGTGTCCATGAGGCAATGACAGCTCTCTTAATGATATCCGGTCTGTAGGGGGTGCTGAAGACCTTTGGAAGCTCTATCTCCTCAACGGGCTCGCCTTCGAGTGAAAAAACCTTAACTTTCATCTAACTCACCTCACTGCTTTGATTCCCTACTAATGTATGTGATCTGAACCCTTTCGACAGGTGGCTTCTTTGCTGGCGGCCTTATCGCAGGCCTGACCCTGATTATCCTCTTTATAGCTCCCGGGACAGTCCCCTGGATGAGAAGGAAGTCGCTCCTTATTATTCCGTAGTGCGGGAATCCTCCTTTTGGAGTAATCTCCACCTCATGTTTATCGTCGAGCTTCAGCCTGCCGTTCTCGCCTATCGCTATGAGCCTCTTGTTGAACTCCGTCCTGTGGTGGAAGCCCATCTGGCCAGCAAGGGGAACCGTCCACATGACCCTCGTTGGGTGCCAGGGGCCGAGGTTACCGATGTGTCTGGCCTTTCCGGCACGCTGGGCCTTGTGGAACTGTATCTTGACACCCCAGCGCTTGACTGGGCCCTGTGTTCCCTTACCCTTTGTAACCGCAATTATGTCGAGCAGCTCCCCCTCCCTGAGGGCTTCGCTGGCTCTGATTTCCCTGCCGATTCTCTCCTTCAGATAGGCAAACTTCTCCTCAACGCTGTTTCCTCCAACAGCGTACTCCATGACCTCCGGCTTCTTCTTGAGCTTGATGAGCCTCGGCTGGGTGTGGACCAGAGCCCTGACTTCGACTATTTCACCGCTCCTAACGAGATCTTCAAGCTGGCCGAGCTTTTCTTTGAATGCATCCTCATCGTAGTTCTTCGGGAGGGTCTTTATCCTCCTCTTCAGGTCTTCGCTGAGGTTTGGTGCCCAGACCTCCGTGGCGGTCTCAAGGCCGAGGTATCCCTGCCTGTATGCCCTGATGCCGTAGACGAAGAGCGGCGGAACCTCGATTACTGTAACCGGCATGAATATCTCTTTGCCCTTTGTCAGTCCCGGCCTGTCATCCACCATCAGGATGTGGGTCATCCCTGCCTTGTATCCTGCAAAGCCGAGAAGCCTGACCTCACTGTCCTGCGGCCACCTCTTGATTCTCGGGACTACGCTCTTAGCCCTTTTCCTCGGGGAATACGCCAGTGAACCTCTTCTTGGTCTGTGTATTTTTCCCATTTCAATCCCTCCTTATGAAATTAAACACAGCCAGAGTGGCTAAGACAGCCTCCTCCGTTCTTACAGTTTTTGTTTTCTGATTTGGAATGGTGTTGAGGATTAAATCAAAGGGATAATCCTCATTGTAATCTCTCAGGGTCTCCAGCACGCCTCTCCTCGGAGACCCAAATACGAAACCTATCTTCCCTTCAAGTTCAGGGAGAGCTGCATACCGCACATCCTCACCCCTGCGTGAGGTCGCGATGGCTAAGTCCAGCCCTGCCTTTTTAAGTGTTTTTGCCAGACTCCTCCTTGTGAGATGCACCCTGTACCCCCAGTATTCAACCGGCTTTGCGGGTATCACCCTGAGGGGCTTTACTGAGACGATTCTGAAGGTTGCGCGCCCTTCAATTTTTCCCTCGACCTCTGCCGTTTCATCAAGGCCTATATCAGCGTAGTATCTCCTGCCCCTTCTGAATGCAAACCCCTCCCTGAGCTCACCGACCTTCGGCTTGGACTTGAGCTTGTGGTGGGGGGTTCTCAGGGGTGGGATGACACCAGCATGCCTGAGTTCCGGCATCAGCGGGAAGAGCTCCTTTCGGAGATACTGGGGAGTTTCCGCGTACTCAAGGATGGTTTTGATGAACCTTCCGTCCCTGCCGCCGGCTTTGTATATCCAGATGCCCTCGACTCCAAAGATTGCCGCTGCTCTTGCTATCTGTCCAACCTTGTATGTCCTGATTTTCGGGTCATCGGTCTCTTCGAGGAGTGAATCAGGTATGAAGATATGCCATGCCATTTTGGGTCATCCTTCCGTCTAAAGCTGAGTGGGAGTTAAAGAGGACTATTTAAAAGGCTTTCGAACCCTTCCACCCTTTTTTGGGTTGGGAGGTGTACAATTTTTTTGCAAAGAAACTTTGCTCTCGCAAAGTTTCATCAAAATTTGTAGCCCCATTTGGACGTGCCGATTTTCAAGGGGTTTATCATTACTGGAGCGTTCAACATAAAGAACTTGCCTAAAATTCACTCTTGGGTTAGGTTTGCCTTTTTGATGCCCTGCGGGCGTCTTTTTCAAGTTAAACCCTCATCAAAGGAACCCAAAACCGGTTCTCACTTGAAACATTGGCACCTGACTTGAAACCCCCTGTATTCAGAGCATGACCTCAAGAAGAGCTACCAACTTCTAACTCCTCGCTTCTAGGCAGTTAAGGCTTTTTGGTCAAGCTTTTTTAAAAGCTTGTTCGCCTTCGCGACGTTGAAGCGGAGCTTCAACGCACGGGACGACAGTCCCGTTGAGTTTGATCAGGGTTAGTGATTCCCCCGTAAAACGGTTCCTTCTATGAGAGTTTGCCTTCTTGAGTTGTAACTTTGGCCGTTGGAATTCTTCACTTTGGGCCATGTTTGAGTGGGTTTTACTTTTTCTTGCGCTCCAACGGAGCGCTTTTGGAGTTAAACCTTCATTTCAGGCGCTTTGGAAGTGAATTCCTATTTAGGAATGCCTCCCTGAGAGCGCAAACGTTCCCCGATGTATTTTAAAAAAGAATCACAAACTTTGATGAAACTTTTCGCCAGAAAAGTTTCGGGGAAAGCCTTTTAACTTGCAGGGGTGCAAGTAACTTGTGGGGGTGCAAGCTAATGCTGTTTTCACCGTACCCAAAGACGAAGAGGGAAGAACTCTTTGACAGGGAAAGGGAACTCAGGGAGCTTAAGGAGGCAGTGGGGAGAGGAGAAAGGCTAATCCTCCTTCTCGGCCTCAGGAGGCTTGGAAAGAGCTCACTCCTCAACGTTGCGCTCAACGAGCTCCCTTATTCCTCAATAAAAGTCGACGTGAGAAAGACCTACTCCGAGCTCTCATCCGTCAACAGGTACGTAATCGGGAAGATGCTCCTTTCAGGAATGAGCGGAAGGAAAAAGCTGATTGAGGAGGCAAAGCTTTTCCTTGAGAGGGTCAAGGGGGTAAGCGTTTCCGGGCTCAGGCTGGAGATAACCTCAAAGGACTTCTCGATAACCGAGCTCTTGGAGGCACTCAACGAATATGGGGAGAAGGCAGGAAGGGTCGTTATAGCCTTTGACGAGGCTCAGTACCTGCGCTTTGGGGGTGCCACAAGGTACGATGGAATTTTAGCCTACGCCATCGACAACCTCGAAAACCTGACATTCATTCTCACCGGCTCAGAGGTGGGTCTTCTCTTCGACTTCTTGAAGTTTAACGACCCTGAAGCGCCGCTCTTCGGCAGATACCACCACGACATAGCCCTTGAGCGTTTTAATCCAGAGCTGAGCAGAGAATTCCTGAGAACGGGCTTCGAAGAGACAAAGTTTAAAGTTACGGAAAGGGAAATCGAAGGGGCCGTTGAAGAGCTCGACGGTATCCCCGGCTGGCTCTCCCTCTACGGGTACATCCGCGTTACGAGGAAACTCGGACATCATGAAGCCATTGAGGAAGTCCTCAGGGAGGCTAAAGCCATAGCTGGAAACGAGCTGTCGAAGCTCTTCAACTACAGCCCAAGATACCGCTTCATACTGAAGGCGATAGCGTTGAACTATTCCCGCTGGAAGGACATTAGAGACTACCTTTCCCTGAAGCTCGGCCCCGTAAACGACTCGAACTTTTCAGCTTTGCTTGAGAACCTCGTCAAAGCGGGCTACGTGGAAAAGAAGAAGGGAAGCTACCACATCCCCGACCCCGTGTTGGCGAAGGTCTTCAGGGAGCTTTAACTTGCAGGGGTGCAAGTAACTTGTGGGGGCGCAAGTTAGAGCTTCTCGATCTCTCCCAGCCTCTCGAAGTTTCCGCTCTTTATCATCTCGATTGCGAAGGCATAGAGACCGAGCTGCTGAAGGTTCTCGGGCGTTAGCTTCTCAGCGGAAACTTCCCCTATCCTTGCGGAGAGTCTCTCGATGGCCTTCTGCTTAGCCTCCTCGGAGAAGCCTGCAAATTCGAGGCCGTGAAGAATGGAGAGGACTTCGAGCTTTGCCCCGGCAAGTTCTCCGGAGGGTTTGGGAACTCTCGCCACGTTTATTTGCCCCTCTGGTTCCACCTTCTCTCCGCCCATCTCCGCCAGGAACTGCCTGAACTCCTCAAGTTCTGGCTCAATATCGATGCCTGCGTTTCGGAGAACGACGAAGGGGTCATCTACAGCTCCGGAAACAGCGTGTGATGTTGCTTTCAGATGCTTTAGGCTCTCTACGGAGGGAATCATCTTGTCGAGTACCTTAGCAGATTTCTGGACTGCCTGCACAATTACCTTCTTTGTCGCATCCCTGTTTATCGGCGCGCTCCCGGTTTGTTCCAGGTAGCTCAAAACATATTCTGCAAATTCTTCAGGGTTTTTCTTGAGTTCTTCCCAGCCTTTTCCTATATCTGTCCAATCGTATAACGCATCACCAATAGCATCCCCGATAGAAGGGGAACTCTCTCCCATATGGTGAACAAGAGCCAGTGTTAGAAAGCCGTGGAGCAGTGGGAGATGAACGGCTTTTGGGTTATATTCGTCCCTGTTTTTTTGTGGTACGGGTGTTCGCGGATCCCCTTAATATATATCATCTTGGCTGCTTTTCTGCTGAGAGTGCCTTTGCAACTCTCTTGTATGATCCATCGGGACTTGCTCGAGCGAGGATCTTCAGGAAACCGATTGACGGGTTGAGATATGTGGCTGCGATGTATTTAACGTTCTCCTTTGGAAGTCCATACTTCTTTGCAAACTCTTCCAGTTCTTCATCCCATGTTTTCTTCTTTGGCTTTTCCTCCTTTTTCTTCTTCCCCCCAAAGATGAACATCCCAGCCAAAGGCAAAAGCGACAAAGGCACCACCCCTCAAATTCCGTCCTTGGAGGAGATAAGCCTTTCGAAGTCCGCCAAGTCCCAAGCGAGGTAGCCTTCCGCCTTAAGCTCTTCCTTCCCTTCGAGGCACTTCGCCACTAAACCGTAGAACTTCTCCCACCCATCAAGGCCAACTAACTCAGCTTTTCCCTCCAGATTCCTCAAAACTCCCTTCGCTTCCCTCAAGCTAAGGTCTTTCCACTTAATCTCAACAAAGAAAGCCCTCTTCTCTTGCTCGTTGAGCGCGAGTAGGTCAATCTCCTTCCTCTTGTGCCACCAGCGGCCGATTTTCGTGAATATGAACGGCAGCTTTCCGGCTTTGTTGAGCTGTATGAGGAACTCCCTGGCGATCCCTTCAAATGCCCTGCCCACGTAGGCGTTGAAGGCATTCCAGTCCATCTCGAACGTCCCAATCTCTATCCTTCCCCGGTTCGGCTTTACGAAGCGGAACCAGAATGCGAAGAAGTTGTCGTTGAGATAGTAGCGAGCCTTTTTGCTCCTCTCAGACTCTGTAACCGGGACTTCGCGCCTCACGAGTTCGAGAGAGATTAAAGTCCTCAGGTACTTCGGCATGTCCTTCGCCTCGATTCCTGCGAAGTTCGCAATCTCGCTCACCCTGTGCTTTCCAAGGGCCATCGCCTCAAGAATTAGGTAATACCTGTGCACGTCACCGAGTTCCTCCCTCAAAATGAACTCTGGCTCCTCGTAGAGTATGGACGTAGGCGAGAATGCCACCCTGAGGAGTTCCTCCTCGAAGTTCTTCCCCTCAAAGAGCCTGAAGTACATGGGCACGCCGCCGGTGACCGAGTATATCCTCACGACGGTTTCGATGGGCGCGTTTTTGAAGTATTCTCGAACATGGAAGAAGTTCAGAGGTTTAAGCTTGAGCTGTGCCGTTCTTCTGCCATAGAGGGGGTTGGTATAGTTCATCAACCCTTCCATAAGGCCGATTATCGAGCCGCTCAAAATTAGGAAAAATCGGTCGTCAAGGATTTCATCTATCACGTGCTGGAAAACCGCAGGAGTGTTCTTGTCCGTGAGGAGAAGGTAGGAGAACTCATCTATGACAACGACAAACCTCTCGGGTGCCCTGAGCTTTATCAACTCGAAAGCCTCTCTAAAGTCCCTCACCTCCAGCTTAGGAAGTCCAAGAACCTCCACCGCTTCAAAGTAAAATCTTTTAGCATTTGACTCCAGTCCGTCCCTGTCGGCTAAAAAATAGAGGGCATTCTTCCCCCGAATAAACCTCTTTAGGAGTTCGGTCTTTCCAACTCGCCTGCGCCCGTAGAGAATCAGGATCTCCTTTTTGCCAGAAGAGTAGAAAGACTCAAGGAGAGCCAGCTCATCTTTTCGGTTGACAAACATTATCATCACCAAGATAATCTTTGGCAGGATAATAATTTAAGCCTTTCGGCTTCAATCCACAAACGCCCTTCCGTTCCACAGCTCCCTCATCTCGCGCGTTGCATCGGGATATACCCGCTTGAAGGTTATCCTCCAGTAGGGCTTCATCTCCTCTATGTCCTCGATGTGGATCTTCACGCCGAGCCTCTCGAAGTGGGTCACCATCCTGTGGGCCGTGCTTATGCTCTTCACCCTGACCGTGAAGACCTCCTCGACCTCGCCGCCGCCGGCAACCTCGTGAATGCTCTCGACGAACGGTCTCAGAAGGGCCTTTCCAATGGCCTTGGCATATTCGTCGAACTCCTCTCCTTTAATGTGCTTTTCGCCCAGATAAAAGGCGAGGCGCTTAATCCTCCCCATGAAGTAGCCGTGGGGCAGGTCAAAGAATATGTGCGAGCCTATCCTGATGTCGTTGATGTTTGCATAGGGGGTCACGTACTTGGCTATTCTCTTCATATCTGGCGTTTTCATGACGATGCCTTCCCTTCTCTCCCTGCTGAGTCTTTCGATGAGCTCATGCAGCTCCTTGATTTTCGAGCGGTCGTAGAGACCAAAGGTCTCAACATGGCGAACCCCGTACTCTTCAGCCAGTCTGAGTCTCTCCTCAACCGGCAGGCTCCTCCCGCTCCCCTTCTCCTGGATATCGAAAAGGAAGAACTCTATGTCCTCCTTCACGTAGGGCGGCCCTTCAACGATGTACGGACTCTCCGGCCCGGCCATCTCCCCCACCAGGACAAGGTTGGGGTAATCTTTGAAGAACTCCTCGTTTACGAAGTCCAGTATCCTCTCCGTCGTGAAGGGACAGATAAAGCCGCCCCTCGTTAGAGCGAGAACTCTGTCCTTCACTTTCACGACGCGGACGTTGTAGCCGTCCACCTTCTCCTCGACGTAGAAGGGTCTGTTCTTAAAGACCCTCTTTATCCCCATATCCAGCTGGACGACGCGCTTTATGTGAGGGAAGCCCAGAACAACGTCGCCGTTCTCAAAGACGACCGTCCCGCGCCGGAAGCCCTTGGCGGAATCTCGAAATCGAACGTACCTGATTCCTTCGAATTCCCCCTCCACAACTCCACCCTTGCCCTCAAGAACCGCCAGCCTGTCCTCGGGAACGCCGAGTTTGAGAAGGGTTGCCCTAAAGCCCGAGCTTACCATCATCCCACCGGTTTAAATTGGACTGCATCGTTAATAATAGTTATGAATATAGGGTACAGCAAGAAGATGAAAGAAGAGATGCTCACAGCGTTGAGAGAACCCTGCTCGTAATATCTCTGCCTTCCTTATCGTAAATCCTGAAGTACGTCTTGCAGGGGAACTTCATTCCGGCCCTTCTCATGGCCTCAATCGCGAACTTGAGATGCCCTCTGGTGACCCAGACGGTGAGGATTTTCTGGTCTCTCTTGAGCCGTGCGGCAAGGCCTATCGGCTTACCGAATGGTCTCCTCATGCCGTTTCCATAACGGTCGGCTTTCCTTCCTGTTGCCATAGGGTTCTCTCTAAGCACCTGGAACGGGTAAATCCTGATCTTGTAGTGATAGTTGCTTCTTCCAACGTTCTTCTGAAGGTACCTGTTGACCTGGATTCTGACAGCCTCAAGGGCGTTCTGCCTTATCTGAACCGGATCCGCGGTGTGGAGGCTCACTTCATATTCAAATTCAGCTGAGAGGTTCCCCATGTCGAAGATCGTGATCTTTGGACCCGGAGCACCTCTTATATACTCCCTCCTCGTGTAAGCGGGCTTCTTAACCTTCCTGTCAATCTTAGCAGGTCTCAATCCCATAATCTCACCTCCAATGATGAACGCAACCTAAACTTAACCAATCCACTCAGCTTATAAAAGTTTTGGAGCACATCTTGATAATGTTAGCAGGTTTGATAGTGCCCAAATTTGAAAGAACAGGTTTATTATCAGGCACGTCACAGTTACCCAACAGCATGCACACCCCCCGAGCCATATGGTGCATTGAGGAAAACATGCAAGCTCAGGAAAGCTTCCTGATTTTCACCGCAGCCCCCAGCAGCAGAATCGAAGCAGGGGCGAATATCAAAAGCGCCGCCTTCAAAACGATGCCGCCCACCACAACTTCACCCAGGGAATAGGCAAGGCCAAAAGCCAGCTGTCCTGCAGTTGTTGAGATATTCCTGACAGCATTTATTCCCCCGATGGCCGCCGAGGCCCTTCTTGCCGAAGCCAGCATGCTCCTTGAAATGGGTCTGAACGTCTGGGCGGCAAAAATCGCCATCAGTATGCCCAGAAAAACCGTCACGGGATTTTTAACCGCCGCAAGGAGTGGCGACAGTCCTGCCACCACCGAGATTGCCACCACAACCCTCCTCCCGCTGCCCAGATCGGCAAATCTTGAGGGGATATACGCGAGGAGCGTTGCAACAAATCCTATGAGACCTATCATAAACGCCGCCGTACCCTTATCCATGCCCAGCGTCTCGGCGACATAGACATAGGTTATCTCACCGGACGTGAAGGCCGAGAGGAGGGAGATTAAGGCGGAGAGCATGAGGATTCTCCCCACGTTTATCCGGCTTTTGCCCCGATTCGTATCCCTTTCTTTTTTGGGAACTATCCTTTCATAGAGGATCCTGTAAGAGAGCAGCATAAGTAGTGCCGTCAGAAAGAAAAACGCAGAGGAAAGATACATCTGTCCGCTCAGTCCTATGCTCCGGGTCAGGGAATATGTATAGTTACCGAGAAACCCAGCAAAGTTTCCGAAGATAAAGTAGAGCGCAGTCACCCTGCTCCGGATTTCTTTCGGGGAGGAAACGGCAATTACAAACTGGGCAATCGGCCACGAAATACCGTTTAAAAAGCCATTCAGGAGCTTGATTCCCATGACATGAATCCAGGAGGTTGTGAAGGGATACAGGTTTACAGCAACCGCATTTCCCGCCATCGTCAGGACTCCAAGATAAACCAGGCTTTTCCTCCTTTCAAGCAGCAGACCGCTGAAGAGTGCGGAGAATGAACGGGCCAGGATGAATGATGCCGAGATCACGGAGAGGTATGCCATCGAAGCTCTCAAAACGTCACGTGTGTAGAATGCAACGGCAGGCAGGGCTAACCTGAATGCCAGCGTCCCGGTAAATGCCGATGCGATGAGAAGGGCTATTCCGAGATGCTCCCTTTTCATGGTTCTCCATCTGATGTATTGGGGAGGGTATTAAAACTTATCTCTCTGCGTGATGATGGACATGGAAACACATCCAAGAATACCTTTTTATACATGCCCCTACCACTGTTGACCGAGGTGGTTGGCATGCAGATGCAGTTCGAGGACGCTTACAGGGAAGTTTATGAGATTGTAAAACCAAAATACAGGCTTTTTACAGCAGGCCCGGTTGCATGTTTTCCGGAGGTTCTTGAGATAATGAAGGTGCAGATGTTCAGCCACCGTGCGGCCGAATACAAGGAGATGCACGTTGATACGGTTGAGAGGCTCAAAAAATTCCTCGAAGTTGAGAAGGGAGAGGTTCTGCTCTTCCCGAGCTCCGGCACCGGAGTTATGGAAGCCAGCATAAGGAACGGCGTCTCCAAGGGTGGAAAGGTTCTCGTAACCGTAATTGGCGCCTTTGGAAAGAGGTACAAACAGGTGGTTGAGACCAACGGGAGGAAAGCTGTGACCCTCGAATACGATCCCGGAAGGGCCGCAAAGCCAGAGGATCTCGACGAAGCTTTAAAGAAGAATCCCAATGTTGAAGCAGTAACCATAACATACAACGAAACATCCACAGGTGTTCTCAATCCGCTGCCCGAGCTCGCCAAAGTTGCGAAGGAGCACGGCAAGCTCGTTTTCGTTGATGCCGTGAGTGCAATGGGCGGTGCCGACATAAAGGTCACCAAATGGGGAATTGATGTCGTCTTTGGAAGCTCTCAAAAAGCCTTTGGTGTTCCACCGGGGCTGGCGGTCGGTGCCTTCAGCGAGGAGTTCATCGAGATAGCGCGTGGGATGGAGGAGAAGGGCTGGTATTTCGACGTTTCGAGGTATATAAAGGTGCAGAACGAGAAGCAGGGGCCGCCTTCAACCCCGGCAATGCCGCAGGAGTTTGGACTAAACGTCGTTCTCAGAATCATCGAAAAGATGGGCGGCAAATACAAGTGGCTAGACATGTACAGGAAGAGGAGCGAGATGATAAGGAGCGGGGTTAGGGAAATGGGCCTGGATATACTGGCGGAGCCCGGCCATGAAAGCCCGACGATCACAGCAGTATTGACCCCCGAAGGTGTGAAAGGAGTTGAGGTATACAAGGCAATGCGTGAGAGGGGCTTCGAGCTCGCAAAGGGCTACGGTGAGGGAATAAAGGAGAAGACCTTCAGAATCGGAAACATGGGCTACATGACCTTCGAGGACATTGAGGAGATGCTCGAAAACCTCCGCGAGGTCATTGAAAAGCTTAAAGCTTAAAGGATGATTCCCTTCTTTATTTGAAATTTTCAACTGCCTCAGGCTATGTCCTCCAGCTTTATTTTTCCATCCTCCGCTTTAACAGCGTATATCCTGTTGACCCTCCTCGTGTTCGTCCTGAAGTCCCTTTTGAGCTCAACCACAACATCGAACCTGGCTATAACATCGTCGTCAGCCCTCAGCCAGTGCCTGACCTCATCAATGATATCCTTCGACATTGCCAGTGAGGTGACGATGAATGTGTAATCGTCGAGGAGCCGGCCTAGAATCGTCGGCACATGGACAGTGTGAATAGTGTCAATGACAACGTAGTCCGGATTTAGCCTTCTGATTTTTTCCATGACGCGTTCAGTTCTGTTTTTGAGGCTGTCCTGTCCGAATTCGGTGTTTATAACCACCGTGTTCTCCCTGAACTGCTTGAATTCGTTATACGCTGTAACAACAGCGATTTTTCTGTCAGCGGGAACGAGATGAATCAAAGCCTCCACGAATTTGGTTTTACCTGCCCTGCTTGTTCCAGCAATCAGAATGTCCTTTCTCTCAAGGAGAGCCCTCTTAAGGATTTCAAGCTGTTCCCGGGTTACGGTCCCATACCTCAGCAAATCCTCCGGTGTGAAGATATAGCCTCCCACTGCTCATCACCATAGAAACTTGGAGTTGGATGTTATAATCATATCGGATACAGGGGGCGAACATGCGCCAACTTAAAATCAAATTTTTGATATTTATACCAATTTATCTGTATTTTAATGTAAAAATTCGTCCTATTTCCAATATTTTCTGCATAAATGACATAAAGCATGAGGCCTTTCCGATAACAGGTGATAGTTATGAATGCGGTTCAGCTTATTAGCAGGGATATAGGAAAGGCAATGGCCGTGCAGACAAAGGTGATAGATTACATGACCGGCTTTTTCGTGGACAGGGGGTTTAAATGGCTTCTGCCGGTGATGCTCAGCTCAATAACCGACCCTCTCTGGCCTGATCCGGCAGCGAGCAAGATGAGGGCGCCGGAGATCGAAGCATACGGCTCAAAGCTGAAGCTGATGCACAGCATGATACTCCACAAGCAGTTCGCCGTTTCCATGGGGCTCGACAGGATATTCGTACTCTCGCCGAACATAAGGCTTGAGGAAAGGGACAGGGATGACGGCAGGCATGCATACGAGTTCACCCAGCTCGACTTCGAGATAGCCTATGCCAGTATGGACGATGTTATGGGACTTATTGAAGAACTCATCAGCGGGCTGTTCGAGGAGATGAGGAACCCGGTTGGGGAACTCCTCGGCAGGGAGGTGCCGAAGGTCAAGCCGCCCTTCAGGCGCTTCACGCTTGAGGAGATCAAAGCCGAGTTCGGGGACGAAGACGAAGCCAGCAGGATCATGGAAGAGCCCTTCTGGATAACCGACATCTCAAGAGAGTTCTATGACAGGGAAGACCCTGAGAGGCCCGGCCACTTCAGGAACTACGACCTGATCCTCCCGGAGGGCTACGGAGAAGTCTCAAGCGGCGGCGAGAGGGAGTGGCAGTATGATGTGATTATCAGAAAGCTGAGGGAGAGCGGGCTCAGCCTTGAGGCTTTTAAGCCGTACCTCGAAGTTGCAAAAGCAGGACTCCTGAAACCCACAGCAGGGGCCGGCATAGGGGTTGAGCGTTTGGTGCGCTACATGGTCGGGGCAAAGCACATAGCCGAGGTGCAGCCCTTCCCGAGGATTCCGGGCGTTCCGGCGGTCATCTGAGGCATTTTCACATTTCCAGTCTCAAAACCCATTTAAACCATCCCTCTCTACTTCTTTGGGGATTTATATGAGGAAAAGCATGTTTCCAGCACTGGGAAGGTTTAAAGCATACCTGAACACCGCAAGCCTCGGCCTGATGCCTTCAACCGCACTTCTGGAGGCATCAAAGCTACTGGAAGATGTCATGGAGTTCAACGGGGAAGTCAACTCAGTTGACTACATGGATGAGGTCGTTCTGAAGCCCCTGCTGAAAGAGGCGGCCAGGTTAATGAGAACCGGGGTAGAAAACGTAGGTCTGTCCATACAGACCACGGAAGGCCTGAGGAGAATCCTGCTGGCACTCGAACCCAAGAAGGGGCAGAACATCGTCTCTCTTGATACAGAGTTTTCGACCCTTCCAGCACTCCTCAAGAGCTACGCGGGGCGTTTTAACCTCAAGCTGCGCGTTGTGGAGAACAGGGACGGGGTTCACAGCCTGGAGGACATCGAGAAGGCCATAGACGACGACACCTTCGCGGTGGTTTTGAGTTCGGTCAACTGGGTAACCGGAGAAAGGCTCAACCTGCGAGAACTTTCGAGGATTGCCCACGAACACGGGGCATGGCTGATAGTTGACGCCGTCCAGCACCTTGGAGCCATGAGACTGTTCCCCGAAAAGGAGGGCATTGATGCGCTCTCGGCGGGCGGTGAAAAGTGGCTCCTCAGCCCCGACACCGGTGCAGGATTGATATATGTCTCTGATGAGCTCATTGAGGAGGCCAGGCCTATAACTGGACTGCTCAACAACGAACCGCCGACCGGCGAATGGGGGCCCTGGTGGGGTCTGCCTGAGAAGAACCCCTGGGGCGAGCTGAAGCCTGCTGAAGGCGTCAAGAAGCTCGACTTCGGCGGCGGGCCACCATATCTCATAGCCGCGGCGTTTAAAGCCTCGTTGAAGTTGATAAACGGGATGGGCATCAGGGAGATAGAGCGCCACAACCTCAAGCTGGCCGGCAGGATAAGGGACGAGGTTTTAAGCGCTGGCCTTGAGATCTTCTCGGAGGACTCACCGATAGTCACGATAAAAACCCGCCTGAGTTATGAGGAAGAAGAGAGGATTTACCATGCATTCGTCGAAAAGGGGATTTCAGTCAGCCACCGCGGCGTTCTTGGCCACTACGGGATCAGGGCCTCGCCGCATCTCTACAACACGCTGGATGACGTCGAGATGTTCCTTGAGGCGCTGTTCGAGGCGATGAGAGAATAAACCAAGACATCAAAGAGAAAAGAAAATCACGAGAAAAGCTCCACCGGCGAGTAGCCTTCCCTCACCTTCTCCATTTTCAGCTCCATCCCGAAGGCGTTGGTGACTGTTCCACTCTTCTCTGCCCACACCCCAGCCGGAATCACGAGGACGTCCCCGGGCAGTTCTTTCGCCGGCCGGCCAACGACGACATAGGCCTCGCTCTCCGGGATTCCAGTTATTCCTGCCTTGATAAGACCAGCGGCATTGACGCCTTCGTGGAGAATCAGTGTCGGCACCTCCAGCGGCTCTGCCGGGCCCTCCAGAATGGCCGCGTCGTAGTCCTCCTCGACGAGCTCCTCCCCCTTCAGGAGTACCTTGAGGAGCGGGAACTTCTCCGGGTCTGCCTTCAGGAGAACCCTCCTGGCGTTTCTGACATCCTCTAGTGTGGCCGTGGAGATGCTTCCACCAACTGTCGAGCCTAATGGAATGCCCTTCTCCTCAGCGAAGGCCCTGAGCCGGGCGATTTCTTCGTTGGTAAGCTCCGGCGTCAAAATCAGGGCGTAGCTCCTCTCGGTGAGGAACTTCTTGGCTTCTTCCCAGCTCACCGGCTTTCCGTTGAGGAGCGGCCCGGTTAAATCCTCGGCCCAGGGCCTGTTAAAGCGACAGACGTCACAGAGGTGGCCGTTCCAAGAGTTTTCTACCCTTGAAGCCCTCACGAGCATGCCGTCGTAAACTTCAACGTTCATCTCGCAGGCGAAGGAACAGCCGTTGCAGACGGTCTTAACTGGAGTTGTCTTCCAGGGCCCGGGCTTGACGAACGGAAGCTTCTCGGTTATCGCCCCAACGGGACAGAGGTCTATCATCTCGCCTATAAACTGACCATGCATGTCTCCGAGGCTCTCCCCGAGCGGCGGTGAGATTCTCGTCTTAAACCCGCGGAACAGGTAGTCGAGGACGCCCTCTCCGGCTATCTCGTGGGTGAAGTTGACGCACTGGCCGCAGAGGACGCACTTGTTGTTGTCGAGGGTAACGAACGGGTGGCTCTCGTCGAGCTCGAACCTGTTTTGCTCTCCCTCAAAGGCGTGCTGTTGAGCGTTGTAGAGCGTTGCGTACTCCCTCAGCTTGCACCGGAAGACCTCCATACAGCCGCAGCTCATACAGCGCCTCGCTTCTTCAAGAACCTGCTCCTCGGTTAGGGCCGGCTCGACCTCCTCAAAGGTTCTCTTCCTCTTTTCCGGGTCGAGGAGCTCCACCTTCGCCCTCGGCTTTCTTTCAACGCCCTCGTAGTCCTTCTCGGTGACTTTCTTCCAGTGGTTGTAGGGCCTGAGGTCGAAGAGAACCCTGTAAAGGTCATCATCGCTTAGAACTTCCTCGATGTGCTTTTCGGGCTCGGTGAGAACGGCTTTAGCCTTCTCCAGCTTGCCCTTAAGGTACAGGTCTATCATTATCGCGGCCCTTCTTCCGGTGGCTATGCTCTCGATGACCGTTGATGGCCCGAGGACGAGGTCGCCGCCAGCGAATACGCCTGGAACGCTCGTCTGGAGCGTCACCTCATCAACGACCGCCTTTCCGCGCCTCGCCTCGATACCGAGGGCCTTTAAGAACTCCTCGTCGCAGTACTGGCCTATCGCGAGGATAACGTTGTCGGCTTTAACCCTAAACTCCGAACCCTCTATCGGTATCGGCCTCCGCCTTCCGCTTGAATCTGGCTCGCCGAGGCGCATCCTGATGAGCTCTACCTCCTCGACCTTATCTTTTCCAAGAATCTTCACCGGGTTCGTGAGGAAGAGGAACTCGACGCCTTCCTCGATTGCCTCTTCAACTTCCCTCTCGTTGGCGGGCATCTCTGCCTTCGAGCGACGGTAAACGACGGTAACCTTGGCTCCAAGCCTTAAAGCAGTCCTTGCAACGTCCATCGCGGTGTTTCCGCCGCCAACGACTATGACACGCTCCCCGAGCTCGACCTTTTCGCCGGTGTTGACCTTCCTGAGGAACTCTATGCCGTGCATCACTCCCTCAAGCTCCTCACCAGGAATCCCCATCTTTCTGCTTCTCCAGGCCCCAACGCCGAGGAAGACGGCATCGTACTTCTCCCTGAGCTCCTCAAGGGTCACGTCCCTTCCGAGGGCGGTGTTGGTCTTCACCTCTATTCCCGTGTTTATGACCGTCGCTATGTCCTTGTCCAGAACGTCCCTCGGCAGCCTGTAGGGCGGGATTCCGTAGCGCATCATTCCTCCTAAGTGAGGCATCGCCTCGATTATCGTGACCTCGTGACCCATCGTCCTGAGGTAGTATGCGCACGCCAATCCAGCGGGGCCGCCACCCACGACGGCAATCCTCTTCCCAGTAGAAGGCGGAATCTCCGGCATCCACGGGCCGTGCTCAAGGTCGTAATCTGCTGCGTATCTCTTGAGCTGCCTTATCGCGAGGGGCTCCTCCACGAGGTTTCTCCGACATCTCTCTTCACAGAAGGCCGGGCAGACCCTTCCGAGCACAGCCGGCAGGATGTACTTCTCCTTCATCAGCTTGACCGCCTCGTGGTACTTGCCCATCGCTATGAGTGCGAGGTAGCCCTGAACGTCGCTGTGGGCCGGACAGCCGTCCTGACAGGGGCCGATACAGTCGCCGTAGTGGTCAGAGAGGATTAGCTCAAGCGCCGTTTTCCTCATCGAAACAACTTCGTCGCTCAGCGTTTCTAACTCAAGCCCCTCCATCGGCCTGAGGGTGCACGAGGTGGTGACCCCCCTCCTGGTGGAGACGAGACAGAGCCTGCAGGAGCCGTAGGGGTCGAGCTCGCTCGTGTAGCAGAAGCCGGGAACGTGCTCCCCGATTTCACGGAGGAAGTCTATGAGAGGCTTTCCTTCCGGGGCATCAATCTCTTTCCCGTTGACTATGATCTTAACCATCTCACTCACCCCCCGCATCGACTATCTCTATGGCGTTGAACCGGCACACCTCGTAGCAGGTCCCGCACTTGATGCACTCCTCTTGGTTTATGACGTGGGGCTTGAGCCTCTCGCCGCTGATGGCCTTGACGGGACAGAAGATCGCACACGCTGTACAGCCAGTGCACTTCTCGGTTATTATGACGTACCTGATGAGCGGCTTGCAGACCTTGGCGGGGCATTTTCCTTTGATGTGGGCGAGGTATTCGTCCCTGAAGTAGCGGAGCGTCGTCAGAACCGGGTTAGGTGCCGTCTGCCCGAGGCCGCAGAGAGAGCCGGCCTTGACCTGATAAGCCAAGCTCTCAAGCTTTTCGAGGTCTTCCTCCGTTGCCTCGCCTTTGGTGAACCTGTCCAGTATCTCCCACATCCTTTTAGTGCCCAGACGGCAGAAGGTGCACTTCCCGCAGGATTCCTTCACGGTAAAGTCGAGGAAGAACTTTGCCACATCGACCATACAGGTGTCCTCGTCCATGACGACCATTCCGCCGCTCCCCATTATCGCTCCAGTAGCGTTCACGCTCTCGTAGTCAACGGGCGTGTCGAAGAGGTACTCGGGAATACAGCCGCCCGAGGGACCGCCGAGCTGGACGGCTTTTATCCTCTTGCCGGTCTTTGTCCCCCCACCTATCTCGTAGAGTATCTCCCTCAGCGTCATTCCCATCGGTACCTCGACGTTTCCGCCGTGCTTTATCTTGCCCGAGAGGGCGAAGACCTTCGTCCCCTTGCTCTTCTCGGTTCCTATCGAGGCGTAGGCCTCCCAGCCGTGCTTGATTATCCACGGCACGTTCGCCCACGTTTCCACGTTGTTGATGTTCGTCGGCTTGCCCCAGAGGCCCTTCTGGGCCGGATAAGGCGGCCTCGGTCTCGGCATTCCGCGCCTGCCCTCTATCGATGCTATCAAAGCGGTTTCCTCACCGCAGACGAACGCTCCGGCGCCTTCCTTGATGACGATGTCGAAGGAAAAGCCCGAGCCGAGGATGTTCTCGCCCAGGAAGCCCCTCTCCTTAGCCTGCTTCAGCGCTATCCTCAGCCTCCTTATGGCGAGCGGGTATTCTGCTCTAACGTAGATGAACCCTTTGGTTGCCCCAATCGCGTAGGCACCGATTATCATGCCTTCAATAACTCGGTGCGGGTCGCCTTCGAGCACGTTCCTGTCCATGAATGCCCCGGGGTCGCCCTCGTCGGCGTTGCAGACTATATACTTCACGTCCCCCTTGGCCTCCCTGGCGAACTTCCACTTCAGGCCGGTCGGGAAGCCCGCACCGCCCCTCCCCCTCAGACCGGACTTCATGATGACGTCTATTATCTCCTCGGGCTCCATTTTGAGGGCCTTTTTGAGGGCTTCGTAGCCTCCAACGGCGATGTACTCGTCGATGTTCTCCGGGTCTATGTAGCCGGAGTTTTCGAGCACTATCTTCCTCTGTTTTGCGAAGTAGCCGTCAACGTCCCACGTCTTTCTCTCGCCGTCCTCCCACCAGTCGCGCTTGACTATCCATTCCTCGACCGGCTTTCCGTTGAGGACGTGCTCCTCTATAATCCGGGGGACCTTCTTGGGGTCAACGTGACCGTAGGTGATTATCTCATCATCGGTGATTATGTCAACCAGTGGCTCGCGGTAGCACATGCCGACACAGCCGACTATCTTGAGCTTCACGTCGAGGTTTCTTCTCTCAATCTCGGCCTTTATAGCCTCGTAGGTTTCCCTCGCGCCGGCAGCTATTCCACAGGAGTTCATGCCGACTGCGATGGCCTTGATTTCAGACATCGAGCTTCCCCTCCCTTAGCTTTCTCATCAGCTTCCTGACCTTGTCAGGATTCAGCTTTCCGAAGACCTTGTCGTTTATCATTATGACCGGGGCCAGACTGCAGCAGCCGAGACAGGCGACGCGCTCCAGCGTTACGAGACCGTCCTCCGTTGTCTCACCCTCCCCGATTCCGAGCTCCTCGGTTATGGCCTGCGATATGTTCACGGCGCCGTTCACGTGGCAGGCAGTACCGTGGCAGATTTTGACGACGTATTTTCCGAGGGGTTCAAACCTGAACTGGGCGTAGAAAGTGGCCACACCGTAGACCCTGCTGAGCGGTATTCCCAGGTAGTTTGCTATCTCCTCAAGTGCCTCCCTGGGCAGGTAGCCGAACTTTTCCTGAGTTCGCTGGAGAAGGGGAATCAGCGAACTCGGATTAGACTCATACTGCCGAATGTAATCAAATCCTGCATCCATACTCATCACCGGCTTGAACATTTAAGTATCCTCAGATCTTTATCTACGTCAATGTTTATAAAAGTGCATTAAAGTACATGTTTTGAACCTAAAGTTGGACACTCATCGTTTAAAAAATCCTTAAATCGGTCCCTTTACAAACATAAAATGAAAGGAAATCGGGCTGGTGGTCATATTGAGATACGTAAAACTCCCGAAGGAGAATTTTGAGGAATTCTTCAACTCCCTAAAAAACTGGGGAAAAGTCTATGCTCCAACAAAGCAGGGAAATATATACTCCTTTAAGAGCGTTGAGGAGCTCAGCGAGGTTTCTCTGGATTACAGCAGAACCATGCTGCCCCCAAAGAAGTTCTTCGTCAGGCCGAAGGACGAGATGCTGAGGCTTAAGGGCAAAAAGTGGGAGGAGTGCATCGAAGCTGAGAAAATAGTCCTCTTCGGAGTCCACTCCTGCGACATACACGGACTCCAGATACTCGACAAAGTTTATCTGGAGGAACCCGCAGACCCCTACTACAGGAAAAGGAGGGAAAACTCGATAATAATTGGAATCAGCTGTATGCCCGACGAGTACTGCTTCTGCAAGAGCCTGAGCACCGACTTTGCCATGAGCGGCTTTGATCTATTCCTCCATGAGCTCCCGGATGGCTGGCTCGTGAGGGTCGGAAGTGTCAGGGGACATGAGATAGCATGGGCAAACGAGGAGCTTTTCGAAGAGATAAACGAGGAAGACCTGAGGAACTTCAGGGCCTTCGAGGAGAAGAGGGCGAAAGCGTTCAAAAAGAGGCTCAACAAAGAGGGGCTCGCTGACATGCTGGATTTAGCCTATGACAGCCCTGTATGGAAGAAGTACGAAAGGATATGCCTCGGATGCGGGAACTGCAACATGGTGTGTCCAACATGCAGATGCTACGAGGTGTGCGACCGCTGGCTGAACGCGTACGAGGCCGTTCGGGAGAGGCGCTACGATTCATGCTTCATGGTGAGCCACGGACTCGTTGCAGGAGGCCACAACTTCAGGCCAACCCGTCTGGACAGGTTCAGACACCGCTACTACTGCAAGAACTACTTTGACCCCGAGGCAGGGTTCAACTGTGTCGGCTGTGGAAGGTGTGATGAATTCTGCCCGGCCAAGATAGAGCACGTTAAGGTTTTGGATGAAGTGAGGGAGGCTTTGGAATGAGCACGTTTCAAACCCATGACGCCCGGATTCTGGAGGTAAGGGATTTGACACCGAGGGAAAAGCTCTTCACGCTCAGGTTTACAGACCCTGAGGTCAGCAGAGGATTCAAATACAGGCCGGGACAGTTCGTTATCGTTGACATCAGGGGCTTCGGCGAGTTCCCAATCAGCCTGTGCTCCACCCCAACGAGGGAGGGCTACTTCCAGCTGTGCATCAGAAGGGTGGGAAGGATGACCAAATACGTGCATGAGCTGAAGGAGGGGGATATAGTCGGAATCCGCGGGCCCTACGGAAACGGCTTCCCCATGGAAAGCATGGAGGGCTCAAACCTAGTTCTCGTTGCAGGCGGTCTCGGGATGGCCCCGCTCCGCTCGGTGCTCTGGTATGCCCTCGACAGCGGAAAATACGAGCACATATACCTCTTCTACGGGACAAAGAGCTATGAGGACATACTCTTCAGGGACGAGATAACCCACCTCCTGAAGCATGGAGAAGCGATGAACTGCACCGTAAAGCTCGCCTATGAGGTTGAGAGCCCATCGTGCATCTACCTGGAGAAGGGCTTTGCCCCGAAAGTGTGCAAGGGTGTCGTCACCGACCTGTTCAGAGGGGAGGAGTTCGACGTTACCAACACCTACGCCCTCATCTGCGGGCCCCCTGTGATGTATAAGTTCGTCATAAGGGAGCTCCTCGACAGAAAGCTCTCGCCCGGGAGGATTTACATGACGCTGGAGAGGAGGATGCGCTGCGGCGTCGGCAAGTGCGGTCACTGCATCGTGGGGACGAGCACCTCAATAAAATACGTGTGCAAGGACGGGCCCGTCTTCACATACTGGGATGCCCTGTCCACGAGGGGGTTGATATGATGCTGAAGCTTGGTGTTTTTGAGCTTACGGACTGCGGGGGCTGTGCGCTCAACATACTCTTCCTCTACGAGAGGCTCTTCGACGTGCTGAAATTCTACGAGATTAAGGAGTTCCACATGGCCTCAAGCTTTAAGGAGCACGGCCACCTCGATGTCGCCCTCGTAACCGGGACGGTCTCGACGCAGAGGGACCTGGAACTCCTGAAGCATGCGAGGAACCATTCAAACTACCTGATAGCTCTGGGGACGTGTGCAACCCACGGCTCCGTCCAGGGAGGAGTTGAGGGTAAAATCCGGGAAAAGCTTGAGAAGGTCTACGGGACGAAGGCAAACCCCATGAGGGCCCTCGATTCAAAACCCATAACCGAATATGTGGCCGTCGACTACGCGCTCCCGGGATGCCCCTATGACAAGGACGAGATTTACCAGGTGCTGATGGACATAGCAAAGGGCATCGAGCCTCCGAAGAAGGATTATCCTGTTTGTATCGAGTGCAAGCTCAACGAGTATGAGTGCGTCCTCGTCAAAAAGGGCATACCATGCCTCGGCCCGATAACGCTCGGGGGATGCAATGCAATCTGCGTAAAATCCGGACTCGGATGCATCGGGTGCCGCGGTCCTCTGCCGAAGGACGCCAACCCTGCCGGGGAGTTTGAGATTCTAAAGGAGCTGGGCTACGACGAGGAGTACATCAGGAGGAAGTTCAAGACCTTCGCAAGGGGTGAGCTCAGATGGTGAGCATTGAAATTGATGCCTTCACAAGGGTTGAGGGAAACGGCGGTGCCGAGATAATCGTGGAAAACGGCGAGGTAAAGGAGGTGAGGGTAAAAATCTTCGAGGGGCCGAGGTTCTTTGAGCTCCTTACGCTCGGAAGGCACTACTACGATGTGCCGGACTTAGAGGCGAGGATATGCGCCATCTGTTATCTGTCCCACAGCGTTGCCTCAGTGCTCGGAATTGAGAGGGCCTTCGGTGTCGAGGTTCCCAGGGAGATAATGCTCCTCAGGGAGCTTGCTTTAATCGGCGAATTCCTTGAGAGCCATGCCCTGCATCTCTACCTCCTCGTTGCGCCTGACCTCTTCGGCTACGCCGATGCCATAAGGATGGCGAGCAAGCACGGCGAGGTCGTTAAGGAGGGGCTGACGATAAAGGCCTTCGGCAACTACATAAGGGAAACAATAGGCGGAAGGGAGATACACGGCATAAACATAAAGCCCGGAGGGTTCGGAAGGTATCCAAGCGTGGAGGAGCTTGAAAGGATCGAGAGGAACAGCGAAGCCCTGCTGACATTTGCCAAGAGAGTTGTAGGAATCTTCGCATCCCAGGAACCTCTGGGAGCAAGGGTAAACCACCATGTGGCCACGGACGGCTACCTCTACGGGAGCAGGCTCATAGCGAGCGACGGGGAGAGCTTTGACTACTTCGAGCACATTGAGGAAAAGTCCCTGCCCTACAGCTTCGCGAAGCAGAGCCTGTACAAGGGCGAGGTATTCATGGTGGGTGCGCTGCCGAGGCTCATGCTCAAAGGAGAAAAGCTAACCCCCCTCGCCAAGAGGCTCTTTGAGGAGCACAGGGAAAAGCTGTCAAAGGGATACGTGAGCCTGAACAACCTGGCACAGGCCATAGAGCTCATCTATGCGCTCGAACGCGCCGGAGAGATAGCGAAGGAACTTTTAGATTCCGGCATAAAGGGGGAGAACATTCCAGTAGAGCCCAGGGAGGGTGAGGGTATAGGCTACGTTGAGGCTCCAAGGGGAGTCCTTGTCCACCACTACCGCATAGATGAGAAGGGCAACATAGCCTACTCAAACATAATAACGCCCACGGCCTTCAACCACGCCATGATGGAGCTGAGCCTTTTCACAGAGGCAGGGAAGAGATACGGTGAAATGAGTGAGGCAGAGTTTGTGCAGAAGCTTGAGGAAGTCGTAAGAGCTTTCGATCCGTGCATCTCCTGCTCGGTGCACATTGTCAAATTATGAGAGCTTCTGCATTTTAATTCTTAATCTTTTTTCTGGTTTCGCGGACATTTTTCATCAGCTCAGGCAAAAGATATATATTTATCATCTGGGATATATACTGTGTGAGGTATACACCGATATGCTGGGAGGGGAACAGCACCATGGACAGTATGGACGAGCTTTTTAGAATCATAGATGGTGTAAAGCCGGGGGAAACCGTTCTGATAGAGTATTATCCATCGTATATCCCTGAATTCGTGACGCTGTCTCTGGTGATGTACGGGAGGGAAAGGGGCCTCCCTGTGATTATAGATGACAACTTCGATGCACTCCACGTGATACACAAACATCTGAAGCTGTGGGGGATAGAGGAGGACTTCAGAGATGTCTTTGTAATAAAATCAGACGGAAGCGTGGACATAGGAAATGTTATCGCAAAGATACGCTTCAGCGCCGAACCCGTGGTTTATGTGAGAAGGTATGAGGAAGCGGGCAAAAATGTGCTCCCGCAGCTGGGAGAGTCAATCAACATAGTTCTCGGACTTGAGAAGATATTCGCCTTTGTCAGCAGCGTCAGAGAGTTCTATCTGATCATAACACACATCCAGCGTTTTCTCGGCGGTCCGAGGAAGGCATTTTACCTCGTCAATAAAGAAACTGCCAGGTCCATGGAGTTCAATCCCCTTCCCGAGATGGAACGCATAGCAAGCACGGTGGTCGAGATAATCCCCACCCCCCTCTCGGGAAGGATTGTATTCAAGAAAACACCAATTGTGTCCCTCACAGGAACTGAACTCGAAATCCCGACGGAGGTGATGGGCAGTGCGGCCCGCCACAAAGGAAACCGCGTATAGGTTCCTTGAACTTGCTCCCTTCGGAGACATAGTCCTCATGGAGGACGACTCTCCCTACGGAACCGCCATAGCGACATATGTTATCGTAAAGTATGCCAGGGAGGCAGGAATCCCGGTTTATATCGACGATGTCCTTGATTCGCTCAGCCTGGTGGGCAAACATCTGAAATTTCTGGGAATTGATGAGGACTTTTCAGATGTGTCTGTCATCAAAACGGGCGGAATTGAAAACGTCGGGAACGTCATTGAAAGGCTCCCCGTGGAGAGCGAGCCCATCATGTACATAACCCGCCACAGGGAGATAACCAGGGAAATCCTGTCCAAGGGCAGGCATATAAACATAGTCCTCGGGATGGAGAGGATGTTTGCCTTCCTCGGGAACAGGCGTGAGTTCTATCTGTTCGTAACCTACCTCAAGGAGCTGCTGGGAAACAGGAACAGGAAGGCGTTCTATATCCTCAACAGAAACATCATACCCAGCATAAAGTTCAACCCCCTACCTGAGCTTGAGGAGATAGCCAGCACCGTTGTCGAAATCAGGATAAAGGACGGAGTCCACGTGGTGATTCCCAAGAAAGCGCTTTTCGTCGAAATTATAGGTAAGGAGTTTGCAGGGAAACTCGAGGAAATCATGAGGTGGTGAAGCACCTGCCTTAATTTCTTACAAGATGTTGTTTAACCTCCAGCTCTTCACGAAAAGTTTAATTACCTGTATGCGAATAAAAGTAAGGTGTGAGTATGATCAGGGAAAACGTGCTGGAGGATATTCTGGATACGCTGAAATTCGGGGAGAGCATACTCATAGAGTGCAGGCCATCATACATACCTGAATTCACGGTGCTTGCCCTGACAAGGTATGCCAGAAGAAGAAACCTTCCGGTTATAATTGACGACAATCTGGACATGCTGTACACCATAAAGACCAATCTTGAGCTTTTTGGAGTTAAGGAGGACTTCAGCGATGTGAACGTCATAAAGACCGGAGGCAGGATTGAGGTTGGCAATGTCATCAGAAGAATATCAATAACCGAAGCGCCCCCAACGTATATCCAGAAATACAAGCAGGCGGCCCAGGAGGCTTTTCGTGATAGTGACAAAGCCCTCAATATTGTGCTCGGTCTGGAGAGGCTGTTCTACTTCGTGCGCGACCCAGAGGAGTTCTACACAATAATCGTATCAATGCAGGAGTTTCTGGGCAACAAATCCAGAAAGGCCTTCTACATAATCGATAAAAACGTCGCAAAAAGGGCATATATAAACCCCCTCCCAGAAATGGAGAGAATCATGAGCACCGTAATTGACGTCGAAGGTAGGGGAATCTCCGCCAGGCTGTTTTTCAAGAAATCAGCCGCACACAGCTTCAGGGGCAAGGCCGTAGAGGTCACAATGGACGAGATTCTGAGGTGAGGCACTTGTCGTTCCTCTCAAGGTTTTTCAAACACGGGGGAGATGAGACCGCCGTGGTTTCAAGGAAAGCCGCCGGAAGGTTCAGGGTGGAGGAGATTCTCGAAATCGTTGGAAAGCAGGTTCTCGTCGGCGAGGTCATTGAGGGCGTGATATACCCCGGCTACAAGGTGAAGGGGGAGGGAGCCGCACCAATCAGGGCCATCCAGCGGGATAGAAAGAGCGTTGACTTTGCCGTTGAATACGACAGGGTTGCCCTGATCCTTGATGGTCATATAACCACAGGGAAAGGGGAAATACTTGAGATATACCAGTCATAGGACTTTTAAGGATTCAGAACAAGTCCCTCCGGTGAGAATATGATAATCCTCGATAATCATTTCCATGTTGACCCCTACAAGGGCCTCTTCCTTGAGGCCGTCAAGCAGTTCCACAGAGCAGGAGGAACTCACCTCGTCGTGGTCTACAAGACGGCCCACGACTACGGCTTTCCGGGCCTTAAGGCCGATGATTTCATGAAGGCGATGGACTTTCACATCGAGCTCGTCGAGAAAATCAACGAGGAAACGCCCGTCAAGGCCTATGCCGTCGTCGGTGTTCACCCTGCGGAGTTCGTTTACCTCGCGGAGCAGAAGGGCCTCGAGTACGCCAAGAATGAGGTCATGGAAGCTTTAGAGTACGCCCAAAAGCTGTGCCGTGAGGGGAAGGCTGTAGCCATAGGCGAGATAGGCAGGCCGCACTACGAGGTTAGCGAAGAAATCTGGAATGCCAGCATTGAGATGATGAAGTACGGGATGAGCCTTGCCAAGGAAGCCGACTGCGCCGTGCAACTGCATACGGAGAGCTTTGACGAGGCCAAGTTCCGCGAGCTTGGGGAGTACATTAAAGAGGTCGGGATAAAGCCCTATCGCGTTGTCAAGCACTTCTCACCACCCCTCGTGAAGGTGGCAGAAGAGGTCGGAGTCTTCCCGAGCATAATAGCCAGCAGGAAGAACATCAAGGCGGCGATAGAGCAGGGGAACCGCTTCATGATGGAGACCGACTACATAGACGACAGGAAAAGGCCGGGTGCTGTCTTAGGGCCAAAAACCGTTCCGAAGAGAACCAAAGCCTTCCTCCAGAACGGCCTCTTCACGGAAGAAGATGTCTATAAGATTCACGTGGAGAACCCGGGGAAGGTCTACGGGGTGGAGATTGGGGAGTGATGGAAATCTTGAGCTCGCCGGCCTCTACGCCAATCTGATAGCCCACCTCCGCGAGAAGGACCTTGAAGGGGCCGAGGGGTTTCTCGCCGCAATCGTGGAGGGTCGCTCTCATTGATTTGTTTTTGTCACATTGGTTTAAAGGATTCCGTGGAAAGACTACAGCAAGAAGCTCCTCCATCTCCAGAATGGGAGAGCTGAGGTGTCAATCAAAATCTAAAGCTCTCCAGCACTTTCCAGTATTTTCCGCACGATTTCATCTGAGATTCTAAAGCCATGCTTTCTGAGCCCCTCGATGTAAGGCCCAATAGCATCAATCAGCCCCTTTCTTTTGGCGAGGAGAAGCAACCCAAGGGTTCCCGTTACCCTCAACCCAAAGCCCCTCGCGACTTTTCTCGCGTCCTTGTCGTCGAGAACGACCAAATCAACGTCGTTTTCAAGAGCGAAGGCTATCGTCTCTGCTCGCGGTAGTCAATCATCTCAAGCAGAAACTTAACGAGCCTATGGTTTCTAACTGAAGCCCTCTTCAGAAAACCTGCGTTTTCGATGTCAATCGCCTCCTCATGCCCAGCGCCTTCTACAACTGTCTCTTGATAAACGGCGTCGGTGATATAGACCGCATCGAAAAGCTCTTTCATGGTATTGAGCAACTTCAGCTTGGCGAGGAAGATGAGAGGGGACGAGTTCACGAGGATCCTCACGAGAGTCCCTCAAGAACGCTGAGGTCGTTTTCAAGCTCTTCCTCGTCGTAGGGAATCCCCGCACCTTCTTTTGCGAGGAGTTCAATGAACTCCCACTTGCTTAGACCTGCCAACCTTCTCGCCTGCCCGAGGGAGAGTATGCCCTTCTCATAGAGCCTTATAGCCAATTCGACCTTGATCCTCTTCTCGATTTCCTCATCGGGTATCTTCACCATTCCCGGGAGCTCGACAACTACTTTCTTCCCCATTCTCCCACCGGTTTAATGTTATGACAGGCAGTATTTAACGCCTTCGCTATATTAACCCTCCGGGAGGAGGGAAATATATAAATACCCGGAGAGAGGAGGGAAATGGGATTTCTCGGGACAGCTGGGACTTGGATATTATTCATTTCAGAGTTCCTTGCCGTATTGAGTGGTGTCGGCATTATTTTTCAAACACCGATCACGAAGTGGAATGCAGAAGAAGATTTTCGTATTGCCATCGGGGTAACTCTAGGCGTCATAGTTGGATCAATCCTCTTATACTCTGATCCAGAGGCATTAGGAGGAGTTTTGGAAGAACACCGATGGGCCCTCACCTTAATACCAATAGCACTCGCACTCTCCGGAACTGCAACAATAATCTCCTACCGCCGCCTCAAGCGATTCGAACAGGAGGAGATGCTCGAAAAGCTCGCAGAGAAGGTAGGTGAAAAGCTCGGCGAGTCAATGGCCAAAGGGTTGAAAGTAAAGGAAATTTAACCCTCCCCGGCCTCTTCCAATATTCTTCTGTAAAGCCCCTCGCTCAGCCAGAAGCCGGTTTCCTTAAGTTTATCGAGCTCATCTTTTATGCTCTCAATCAGTCCTTCAATTTTCGCGCGCAGGAGGATTCCAATTGTACCAGTGGTTTTCAACCCCAAAGCCCTGGCAATCTCTCTGCCATCGTAGTCGTCCATCAAAAGCATCTCAGCTCCTTTTTCAATCGCCAGGACTATCGCCTCGCTCTCGCCCTCGTCGAGCTCGATCATGAGGGACTTCTTAAGCCTCCCGTCGCGTATCCTCTCAACCATAATCCAGCCGGCGTTTTCGATGAGTTTCGCATCTTCCAAATCTTTGCCCTCAACCACGCACTCCCTGTAAACCGCCTCTGGAATGAAAACCTCTCCAAAGAACTCCCTCAGAAGGTTAAGCCTTCCGATCTTGGCGAGGTGAATAAGTGGTGTGGAGTTGCTAACCACGGGCAAAGTTCAAATCCTCCTCAAGCTCTCTCTCAGTGTAGTGCCTCGGGATTTTTCTCCTCGCAAGCTCTTCCAAAAACTCCCTCTTCGTGAGGCCAGCCAACTTGGCCGCTTTACCCAGGGAAAGGGCACCCTTCGAGTAGAGGATCAGCGCCAACTCAAGCTTCAGCTCCCTCTCCATCTCAGCTCTGGGGAGCTTGATGGACACGAGGACATCATCGGGTATGACTATCTCCATTTTTTCACCCGTAGATATTGGGGCTTCCAGGTATTTAACGCCTTCGCATATATTAACCCTCCGGAAGGAGGGAAATACATAAATACCCGGAGGGAGGAGGGAAATGTACGATATGGCCTCTGCTGTGGTCGGTTATTTATCTGGCCTTGTTTATGCGCTTATGGTATTTGGGGGCATCTGGGATGTCCAGCGGAAAAAGGGAGTATTCTTGGAGAGTCATTAAAAGATTCGGAAGAAATGTACAAGAGCTTCTTGGGCATCTGGGCTCTCGGTTTTCTGTTTAATCCGCTGGCATATTCTCTTTCTGAGAGTCCTTATCTGGCAATTATAGACGGCTTTGCCGCATTTACTGCGCTGGTTATTGGAATCCTCGCGTATAGAAGATACCGGTTTTTCAAAAATCAACAGCTCCTCCAAGAAGTCATTGCCAAGGGCATCGAAATCGGAATAAAAAAGGCAAAGGAGAGCTAACACCTCTTATCAACCTTTTCGAAGGGGTTGTATATCCTCAGCCCTTCAATTTTCTCAAAATCCTTAACGTTCCTTGTAACAAGCGTGAGGTTGTGCCTCAATGCAGTTGCCGCTATAACAGCATCGGGGAGCTTTACTTTAACCTTTCTCCGGAGTTCGATGGCAATATCTGCTATCTCATCGGTGAGAGGTATAACATGCGCGAAGCTTATGAACTCCTTCGACTTCTCAAAGCCCTCCTTGGTATGCCCCTTCCAGCTGAGGAACCCTATCTTAGTGATGATGGAGACGTTAAAGCTCTTCTTGAGGATTTCCTCAACCTTAGGGAGCTCCTCCTCAGGAATGGCGTCGGCGAGATAATAGATTAAAATGTTCGTGTCGATCAGAAACCCCTCTCCCATTCGTCCCTCAGCTCCCTCAGGCTTCTCTCAAGGTCTTTTCTGCCCTTGTAGATTCCCCTGTATCGTGAGGGCTCAAAGAGCTCTCCCTTCAGTTTCTCCCAGAGCTCGGGAGGGACTATGACTCCTTTGATCCGTCCGTGTTCGTCATATATATATATATATTCGACACCTTCCATCCTTACACCCGGAAGGTGTTTCGTTCCGCGCATATTTAACATCTTCGCTACAGCTCTGCCCGCTTCACCACCTTTACTTTTCCAGGCTCTCCAATCTCTCCCTCAACCTCAAAGATTCTGCCGAGGAACTGCTCCACGACCCAGACGTTCGTAACGAGGTGGTTCGTAATCTCCGCCACACCGATTTCCCCACCGGTAAAGGCCAGGAAAGGTATCAGCTGGTCGCCGAGGAATTTATCGACGGCCTTCCTGCTCGTCAGCTGGTTGATGAGTTCATCAGCGGCTTCCCTGCCGACCACTTCAGCCGGCTTTCCGCGCTTTCCGAGTGCATCTCCGCCGAGCCTCAGCGAATCGGTCTCAGCCCACACAACTATGCCGCTCCCCGGCCCCAGCGAACGGGAAACCTCCCTCTCGATTTCCACGGGCAGGGCATAAAGCTCTTCAAGCTTTTCCATCGCTGCTTTAGCCTGCCTCTCAGCGACGTGGGCCGGCAGGTTGGTGGCGTGGCTTATCCCGGCGAAGCGCTCCACCTTTTTCCATGCAAGGGCCACGAGCGGTTTTCTCTCCTCCCAGGGCTCAACCCTGCCAACCACCAGCCCACCGCCCTTCGGGTAGTGGCCTCTCCGCCTGATTTCGAGTTCCGCTTTGAGACCCATCCTTTCGAGGGCGTAAAGCGTTACGTTCTTCAGGTAATCGACGGGAGGGCTCCACGGTACATCTGTTCCCCCCGTTACCTCAAAGCTCCCGCCAGTGAAGGCCATCGCAGGAAGCAAAGCCTGAAGAACGAGCGTTATACTGCCGGCAGTCTTTATCGGGACGCGAATGTGCTTTGGCTCGGCCCTTCCGGGTATGAACTCAAGAACGGTTGAGCCAACCTTTGCCCCTTTAACTTTCGCATTGCTCAGCTCCTTCAAGGCCAGAATTCCGTGGAGGTGCTGCGGCCTTAAGCCCGGGTTCGGTCTGTTGGCGCGAATTTTGACGATTTTAACGGGCTTTCCAGTGATAACCGAGAGGGCTATTGCAGTTCTCAGTATCTGCCCCCCGCCCTCGCCGTGGGAGCCGTCTATCACTATCATTTTACCACCGTGCGCAATCATCCATAAAAGAACAGGGGCAGGTTCTCAAACCCCTCCCGTCATCATGGCTATTGCATCATCAATAAGCTCATCAAGACTCCTGTGGGGGTTCTTCTCCCTAAGCTTTTCAACGAGGCGCACGATGTTCTCCACGGCCGGAATGGTTCTGAGCTCCTTCGGGATGCTCCCGACAGTCGGTATAAACGGCTTTATGCCAAGCCTGTTGTATATGAGGCGCCCTATCTCAGTGGCGTGCAGTTCGGGCAGCAGTATCAGTATCGGGAAGTTCATGCCAACGTATTTCGAGGAGTCCTTAGTCTCGACAACGAGCATGAAATCAACGGGAATCTCATACTTCCGGCCTTCGAGCCTGAACCTGAAGTATCCTCTCCTTTTGATGCTTAGAAGCCTCTGCACGAGGCCTACAGGAGGTTCGTTCAGTATGAGGTATCCCCTGTGTGCCTTCATGAATAAAGGCGCTGAGTAGATATTCCTTGCAACTTTTCTCAGCTTAAAGTCCTCAATGTCGTCCGAATACGCATCCCAGTATATCACGGGAACCCTGACCAGGACATAATCATGCAGGTCTGACACCTTCTCGTGAAACATCCCATCGTAGACCAGAATCCTGTTCTCATCGAGGTCTATGAATGCGGGTATCCTGACGGTGCCCCTGACCACGGTGTTAAGGAACTCCTCAAGGTCAACACCGGCCTTATTCTCCACGAGAACGTCCTCCCTGAGCTCGAAGAGCCTGAGTTTTTCAATGTACGGGTAGCCCTTCACCCCGCTCAGGTCAATCTCAACGGAACCACCTTCCAGCTCTGCACCCTCACCCTTCAATTCAGCGAGTATGCCCCTGCTGACGGCTGTGATCTGGTAGAATGTGTCCCTTCCAGAGGTGTATAAGACACCGTTTGATACAAGCTTTAAACCCAGTCGGGCCAGAGTTGCTGACAGCTCCTTTTCAGTCCTCGTGCCTATCATGGCCTTTCCGCTCACATCCTCCTCACCCTGCTCAATGACAACAAAATCCGCTGGATGGAGGCCTCTCCTGAAGAAAAATCCCTCAAGCACCTGCATGGCTTTCTCCCTGTTTTCAGCGTAGACCTTGACGAATTCAACCGTGCCGTCCCTTCTAACCCCTATGAACACCAGAGAGTCGTACCTTTCCTTGGGTATCTCAACGTCCTCCATCTTTACCCTCCCTCAAAGGCTCATGAGTCCGAGCAGGGTGCCATCATCAATGTTGACTATCCTAACCTCCCTCTTTTTAGTGTCGAGCAGGGCGACGCTCTTCACTCCCGTAACATAACCGCATACTTCCCCGGGATTTATGAGTATGGTTCTCCCGCACTCCCTTATTTCGTATCTGTGGGTGTGCCCCCTTATGAGGATATCATAGAGGTGGCTCCTTGCGAGGGCGTTGATTATTCTCTCATCAGTCCCGTGGATGAGCACCATCTTCATGCCATCAGCGTTGAGCTCGAGGATTTCATCCTCTATTCCAAGGACATTTTTCAGGCCGGCCCTTTCACCGTCGTTGTTTCCAAAGACTCCCTTCAGGGGTGCCTTAAGCCTCGAAAACTCCCCTGCCGTGAACGGGGCAACATAATCACCCACATGAACCACCAGGTCAACCCCGCTCTTATTAAACAGGTCAACCGCCTTCCTTATTGCAGGCAGATTATCGTGGGTATCACTCATGATTCCAATCAGCATTGCACCACCTAAGGGAATATTTCACTTTTAAGTTTATAGGCTTAACTAAAGCTGCCGTATGGAGGTGGGAAAGTTTAAGAGATAAATGTTCTACTCCATAGAGATGATGGGTATGTTCATGGGGAGAGCACTCATAGCAGTTAAAATCCTGAAACCCTTCAGAGACTGGAAAGCAGGGGATAGGATAATAATCGAAGACTGGAAGGCGAAAGAGCTGTGGGAAGCCGGCATCGCCGAGATCCTCGATGAAACAGACAAAATCCTCGGCGAGATTGACAGGGCGATAAGGGAGGAGATGCAGAACGAGCCCCTAATGCCCCTCCCCAGCGGACTCTACGAGAGAGCAGAGTTCTACATGTACTATCTGGAGAACTACGTCAGGATGAACGCCGGTGAAAACATCGAAACGATAAACGTCAAGCTAACAAAGCTGGCCAACCTCAAGAAAAAGCTGAGAAATCTGAAAATCATACGCTTCAAGAAGATACTCGAATCCGTGATGCAGAGACCGAACAGTCTCGAAATCCTCTCACGCCTTTCACCGGAGGAGAGGAGAATTTATCTGGAGCTTTCAGGCATAAGGGATGAATGGTTGGGTGAGAGCTGATGGACAGGGAGGATATGATAGAGAGATACGCCCGCTTTTTCAGGGAATATGTGGATGATGAGGGGGAAGAGGTTTATATAAACAAGCTCAGGGATCTGCTCACGATAACCCCAAAACGCTCGCTCTCGATAGACTGGATGCATCTCAACTCCTATGACCCCGAGCTTGCAAATGAGCTCATAGAAAACCCGGAGGAGAGCATCGCTGCAGCCGAAGACGCCATCCAGATCGTTCTCAAAGAGCCGCCCATATTGAAAAAAGAGGAGTTCAAAATCCACGCCAGATTCTTCAACATGCCCAACACCCTCCTTGTGAAGGAGCTGGCGAGCGAGCATATAAACCGGTTCGTTCAGGTTGATGGTATAATAACCCGTGTGAGCGAGGTAAAGCCCTATGTTGCAAAGGCGGTCTACGTGTGCAAGGACTGCGGGAATGAGATGGTAAGGCTTCAGAGACCGTATCAGAATATTGTAAAACCCGTGAAATGTGAGGCCTGCGGGAGCAGAAACCTTGAGCTTGATGTCGACAAGAGCAGATTTATAAATTTCCAGAGCTTCCGCCTTCAGGACAGGCCGGAAAGTCTCAGAGGCGGTCAGATGCCCCGTTTTATAGATGCCATCCTGCTGGATGACCTCGTGGACACAGCGCTGCCCGGAGACAGGGTTATCGTGACCGGGGTTCTCAGGGTCATCCTCGAACAGAAGGATAAGAGGCCGATTTTCAAGAAGGTTCTTGAGGTCAACCACATAGAACCCCTGAGCAAGGAGCTTGAGGAGCTCGAAATAACCCCCGAAGATGAGCAGAGGATCAGGGAGCTGGCCAAGAGGAAGGATGTTGTCGATGTGATAGTGGACTCGATAGCACCCGCAATCTGGGGACATCGGGATGTCAAGAAGGGAATCGCCCTCGCACTCTTCGGAGGTGTGCAGAAGGTTCTGCCGGACGGGACGAAGCTGAGGGGAGAGAGCCATATTTTGCTGGTTGGGGATCCGGGTGTTGCAAAATGCGTCGATTATGAGACTCAAGTTGTTCTTTCAGATGGCACTCTCAAATCCATAGGGGAACTTGTAGAAGGGGCGATTGAAAAGGCTAAGAAGATGGGAAATCTGGGAATCGTCGATGACGGCTTTTACGCTCCCATCGAGCTGGAACTCTATGCCCTTGATGCTAAAACATTAAAGATTCGGAAAGCCAAGGCAAATATCGCCTGGAAGAGGAGTGCTCCAGAGAGAATGTTCAGAATTAAAACCGCAAGTGGAAGGGAGATAAAAGTAACACCGACCCATCCGTTTTTCATCTTTGAGGACGGACAGTTTAAGACTAAAAAGGCGGAAGAACTGAAGATTGGGGACTTTATTGCAACACCCCGGGGGAAGAGCGAACCGGGGATGATTCCAGAGACATATGATGAACACCTTAGAAAGCTCCTTGCCGAGTCAGATATATTCTGGGACAAAATCGTGGAAATCACTGAATATGTTCCTAAACAGCAATGGGTCTATGACCTTCAGATTCCAGAGCACCACAACTTTATAGCCAACGACATCTTCGTTCACAACAGTCAGATTCTCCGCTACGTTGCCAACCTCGCTCCGAGGGCAATATACACGAGCGGTAAGAGTTCAAGCGCAGCCGGGCTCACCGCCGCAGCAGTGCGCGACGAGTTTACAGGTTCATGGGTTCTTGAGGCGGGTGTTCTGGTGCTGGCGGACGGCGGGATTGCCTGTCTGCATCCGGATTCAAGGGTGCTCGTAGACGGAAAATATATGCGCATTGAAGAACTCCTTGAGCCCGAGAAATCCTATAAAGCTCTCTCAGACGGCCAGCTTGTGGACATCCAAGAAAAGACAATCCGGGTTACATCCTTAAACCTCGAAAGCATGAAGACGGAAATATCGCCGGCAACCATAATCAGGAGAAAGCCTTGGAAGGGCGAACTTTTAAGGATTAAGCTCCGCTCCGGCAACGAGATAACTCTAACTCCTGATCATTTCCTTATAGATGGCGATACACTTGAATGGAAAGAAGCCGAAAAGTTTAGGGTTGGCGACAGGATAGTCTCACCTCTAAGGCTTCCGGGCGTGAAAGAAAGAATCTACCTTCTTGATATACTCCCCGGAGATTGGAAAGTCAAGCTAACGAGAGAAGAGAATGAGGAACTAAAGAAAGAAGTGCTCAGGCGGTTTAAAACCCTGGCAGAGTTCAACCGCAAATACGAGCTTTCCAAGGACTTCCTGTCAGGAAAGGGTGCAATAAGCGTTGAAAGGTTCAGAAAGATTCTTAAGGACTTTGGCATCTACAACAAATGGAAAGAGAGACCACTAACCTACGGTCCCAATTACCGCAGAGAGCGTCTCAAAGTTGCCTATATAAGTCCCGAACTTGCGTACTTCATTGGATTCCTTTACGGAGATGGATGGATACACAGAAACGGTTCGAAAGTCCATGTGCGCATTGTTCAGTCAAAGACCCATCCCAAGCAAATTAACCGGATACGGGAGACATTCAAAAGCTTCTACCGGGATGGGCTACGGGAATATGAGAGAACAACCAAGAGTAAGCTGGCTGGCAACAGAATAAAGAGCAACAGCATAATTTTCCATATAAGCTCACCATTGCTCGCCTTCATCTATGAATATATCACCGGAGATAATCTTAAAAATGCGTTTTCCCTCGATGATGAGGCTTTAAAGGCCTTCATAGCTGGAGCCTTGGATTCCGATGGCTGTGTTTCAATCAAGAGGAGCAGGAAGGGAGAAGTCATTCATATTGAGTTCCTGCTCTCCAACGGCAGAGAACAGGATAATGCATTTGCACTGCTCCTCCGCAGATTCGACGTTTATGCCCGAGTGGTTCTTGGGAAGGGTGTGAACAGGATAAGGATAACAGGCAGGGAAGACGTCTCGAACCTTCTTGAAGCCATAAGACAATACAGTGTTAAGGTTAAGGATATACCTCTCAAGAAACATCTCGTTTCATCGAGAAGCGATAAAGTTCCAGCAAAACCTGTGCAATCCCTCGCACAGGAGATAATAAAGGGTGTACCCGCGAGCACACTCCAGCAGATGGGTCTCTGGAGCACGCTCTACTCATACGCCAAAGGAAGATATCAGCCAAGCAGGATTCAGCTAAGAAAGATACTGAACAAGCTAAAAGACCTTCTACCAACAGAACTGAGGTTTAAGCTGGAGGTCCTGGCAATGAGGGACTATTTCCTCGATGAAATCATCTCCATTGAACGTGTTCCATATGAGGGCTACGTTTACGACCTCTACGTTCCCGGGAATCACAACTTCTTGGCAGAGGGGATAATCGTCCACAACTGCATTGATGAATTCGATAAGATGAGCGAGAGAGACAGGAGTGCAATACACGAAGCTCTCGAACAGCAGAGCTACCACCACGACTTCGAACTCCTCCTCGCGGACGGGAGGAAGGTCAGGATAGGCGAGCTTGTTGATTCCCTCATCGAGAGGAACCGTGAAAGGGTCATAAAAGGCATAGACACCGAGATTCTGCCCGTTGATGACCTTCATATCCTCGCCTACGACCTTGAGAGAAAGGATGTTGTGAAGGCAAAGGTATCCCGCGTGAGCAGGCATAAAGCCCCGGAGAAGTTTATACACATAAAGTTCTCCAATGGCAGGGAGATTTTGGTTACACCCGAGCATCCAATCATGGTGTGGGAGAATGGGAGGATTGTGGAGAAGCCGGCGGGAAAAATTGAAGAGGGCAGCGCTGTACTGGGGATTGCGAGGTATCCCCTCGAACTCCCCGCGGAAGGCGGAGGCAGGTTTAAATCCCTGGAGGAAGCCCTGGCATACCAGGATGTCCTCTACTCAAGAGGTGTGGTCTCAAAGATACGGAGGGGGCCGAACTACTACGAGGTAGTTCCCGATGAGAGAAAGCTGCCCGCAGACCTTCTCAAAAAGCTCCTCAGGGCAGGAAGGGGACTAAAATTCAGGAGGGAAAATTCATATATCGTGAGGAGGCATGTTGTGCCCGAGTCATACATCAGGAAGGTTATCGAGAGGCTCGAACGCCACACCCGGATGGCTGAAGAGCTGGCCGAAAGGGAACCCTCAGAGGCTTTGAGGTATCTCCCCAAGTCGGCGATTTCCTTCAAGTACGGAATGAGCGTTTTAACGCTTGAAAAGAGGGTCAGGGAAGGCGAGCCGATTGCGGTGAGCATCGTTCAGGGTGAAATCAGTGCAAGGGCAAGGGAGGTAAGGGACGCCATCCGGGAAGTCAGGGAGTTTTTAGACTCCAACGTGAACTTCCTCACTGTAAAATCCGCCAGGGCTATTCCAAACGACCGCTGGAAATGGGCCTATGATGTAACGGTTGAGCCCTACGGCCTGTTCGTTTCCCACGGCCTCGTCCTCCACAACTCCATAAGCATAGCCAAGGCCGGCATTACAGCCACCTTAAATGCGAGAACCACGGTTATAGCCGCCGCAAATCCAAAATACGGCCGTTTCAACAGGCACAAGCCACTGCCGGAGCAGCTGGATTTACCGCCAACTCTGCTCAGCAGATTTGACCTGATATTCCTCCTCCTCGACGAACCCGATGAAAGGGTGGACGGTGAAATAGCCCGCCACATCCTCAAGGTGAGGAAGGGTGAAAGCGAGGCCGTTACGCCCAAGGTGCCCTATGATCTCCTCAAGAAGTACATCGCCTACGCGAGGAAGAACATACACCCCGTGCTCACAAGGGAGGCCATGGAGGAGCTTGAGAGATACTACGTGAAGATGAGGAAGAGAATCGGGGGAGGGAGTGAGACTGAGGGCGTCAAGCCCATCCCAATAACGGCGAGACAGCTTGAGGCATTAATCCGCCTGAGCGAGGCCCACGCAAGGATGAGGCTGAGCGAGATAGTGACGAGGCACGACGCCAGGGAGGCCATAAAGATCATGGAGGAGACCCTGAAGAAGATAGCCATCGACGAGGAGGGCATAATGGACATTTCAATCCTTGAAGTCGGGAAGTCCTCAAGAAAGATAAACAAGATTGACAGGCTGCTTGAGATTATAGAGAAGCTTCAGGATTCGACGGACTACGGCGCACCAGCCGACGACATCCTTCAGGAGGCAGGAAAGGCAGGAATCAGCAAACAGGAAGCGAGGAAGCTTATAGAGGAGCTGATTGCCAACTCAAGGATTTATGAACCGCGGAACGGCTACTACAAGATAGTTGGCTGAGGCCAAAGATTATAAATGGAGAGGAGTATGGGACTACGGAGGTGTTGAAATGGATGAGGTTGACTTTTACGATTACGAGGCTTTACTCGATAAAGCGTATGAGGAGCTGCCGGAGAATGTGAAGCACCACACATCCAGATTTGAGGTGCCCGCTGCAATAGTCAACATCGAGGGCAACAAGACGCTGATCGAGAACTTCAAGGACATAGCAGACGCATTGAACAGAGACCCCAACCACCTGCTGAAATTCATCCTCAGGGAGGTTGCAACCGCAGGAACTCTTGAGGGCAGGAGGGTGGTTCTCCAGGGCCGCTTCACCCCATACCTGATAGCAAACAAGATGAAGAAGTACATCAAGGAGTATGTTATCTGCCCGGTATGCGGCTCACCCGATACAAAGATTCTCAAGAAGGGAAGATTCCACTTCCTCAAGTGCGAGGCCTGCGGTGCCGAGACGCCGATAGCCCATCTCTGAGCACTTCGGTTTTAATTTTTTAATGCCCATTTGTATTCTTCTGGCCAGCCCGGGGCCATGGAAACCCTTTTAAACTTTACAAACGACAAACCTTCAAGTTCATGCCATATTAAAAGGAGGAGTTCTTATGAGCATGGAGGAGAAGGTTGAAGAGCTCTATGAGAAGAAAGAGAGGATTCTTCAGATGGGTGGGGAGGCAAGAATCCAGAAGCAGCATGATAAGGGCAAGCTAACGGCCAGAGAGAGAATAGAGAAGCTTCTCGACCCGGGAAGTTTCGTGGAGATAGGAATGTTCATCCAGCACAGAAACATGGACTTCGGCCTCGACAGAATGGAGCTGCCCGCCGACGGTGTTATCACAGGCTACGGCACCATAGATGGGAGGCTCGTCTTTGTCTATTCTCAGGACTTCACAGTGATGGGTGGGTCACTCGGTGAAATGCACGCCGCAAAGATAAAGCGTGTTATGGAGCTGGCGCTGGAGGCAGGAGCCCCCGTAATAGGCATCAACGACTCCGGAGGGGCGAGGATACAGGAGGGAGTTGACTCGCTTAAGGGATACGGCGAGATATTCAAGATGAACACAATCCTGAGCGGTGTTGTTCCTCAGATTACAGCCATTATGGGCCCCTGCGCTGGAGGAGCCGTCTACAGCCCCGCAATAGGCGATTTCATTCTCATGGTGGACAATCCCGCAACATTCATGTTCATCACAGGGCCCCAGGTGGTCAAGGCTGTCACGGGCGTTGAGGTCTCCCCGAGCCAGCTTGGAGGTGGAATGGTTCATGCTCAAAAGAGCGGTCAGGCACACCTCATGGGCAAAAGCGACGAGGAGGTTATAGCACTCATCAGAAGGCTCGTGGGCTATCTGCCGTCCAACAACATGGAGAAGCCACCGAGGGTTAAAACGAACGATTTGCCGTTCAGGAAGACCGAGGGGCTGTACAGCATCGTTCCGGATGATCCAAACAAAGGTTACGATGTAAGGCAGGTCATCTATGAGATTGTGGACAGGGACGCAAACGGAAATCCCGACTTCCTTGAGATACTGCCGTACTATGCCCCCAACGCCGTCGTCGGCTTCGGGAGAATGAACGGCCAGACGGTTGGCATAGTGGCAAACAACCCGATTCACCTCGCAGGGGTTCTCGATATTGATAGCTCTGACAAGATAGCCCGCTTCGTGAGGACATGCGACGCGTTCAACATCCCGATAGTTACACTGGTCGATGTTCCCGGCTACCTGCCCGGCGTTCAGCAGGAGTACGGGGGAATAATAAGACACGGTGCAAAGGTTCTCTACGCCTATGCCGAGGCAACGGTTCCAATGGTTACCGTAATCCTGAGAAAGGCCTACGGAGGGGCCTATCTGGCCATGGGCTCAAAGCACCTCGGGGCAGACTTTGTGTTTGCATGGCCAACAGCAGAGATTGCAGTGATGGGGCCTGAGGGGGCTGCAAACATCATCTTCAGGAAGGAGATAGCAAAAGCAGAAAATCCTGAGGAGGTCAGAAAGCAGAAGATTCAGGAGTACAGGGAGAGGTTTGCAAACCCGTACGTGGCAGCGAGCAGGGGGTACATCGATGACGTTATAGACCCCGCAGAGACGAGGGCAAAGATAATCCTTGCCCTTGAGGCCATGGAAAGCAAAAGGGTCAAGCTGCCTCCGAAGAAGCACGGCAATATTCCGCTGTGAGGTGTGGGAAATGATTTCAATGGCAGCCTTCATGGAAGGCCTCTACATCACCATTTTGGGCGTTAGCGTGGTTTTCGGAGTTCTCATAATACTGTCAATAGCCATGTATGCAATCGGAAAGCTTGAGGTTAGCCTCGTGGAGAGGGAGGAAAAGCCGGTTCCAGCCGAGGAGGTTAAGGCAGAGAAGGGTATTGAGGAAAAACCGAAGCTGGAACCCAGAAAGGTGGCGGTTATCACGGCTGCCGTTCTCGCATATACCGCCGAGAAAGCCGCCCAGCTGAGGCCCCTGCCCTTTAAGAGGAAGCCCTCGGATGCATGGCGTTTGTACGGACTCCACAGCCAGATGGAGGAGGTTGAAAACTTTAATTATGAGATGGGAGAGTGGTAAAATGGCGAAGGTCAGAGTCATCGTTGATGGAATTGAATACGAGGTTGATGTTGAAGAGCTCAGCCCCGGGAAGTTCAGGGTAACCTTTGATGGAGAAAGCTACGAGGTTAAAGCCCAGGATCTGGGAATCCCGCTGAATGCTGTTGAAGTGCCCGTTCAGGCACAGGCTCCCGCAGCGCCTGCCTCTGTTCCTGTTCCTTCCGCACCCGCTGCTCCTGCTCCGGCGGCAGCGGGGGAGGGTGTTGTGACTTCCCCAATGCCCGGGAAAATACTGAAAATACTCGTGAAAGAGGGAGAAGAAGTAAAAACAGGCCAAGCATTATTAACCCTCGAAGCCATGAAAATGGAAAACGAAATACCCTCACCAAAAAACGGCACAATCAAAAAAATCCTCATAAAAGAAGGCGACACCGTAGACACAGGACAACCACTAATAGAAATCGGGTGATGAACATGACAGGACTGGAACAGGCGGTCATCGAATTCTTCAGGGGCATGGGGCTGGTGAACCTGACGCCTGGAAACATCATAATGATAATCGTGGGCCTGACACTGGTTTATCTCGCGGTTAAATACCAGATGGAGCCCCTCCTGCTCCTCCCAATCGGCATAAGCGCCGTGCTCGTCAACATTCCCAACTCCCATCTGGTCAACTGGCCAATGGTTGGGCCAATTCCTCAGGGGGTTTCTCCGGGACTCTTTGACCTGATTTACAGATACCTTATCTCGACCGAAATCGTTCCCCTGCTGATATTCTTCGGACTTGGGGCCATGACGGACTTCGGGCCCATGATCGCAGACCCGAAGACGGCTTTGCTCGGAGCTGCTGCCCAGATCGGTGTTTTTATCGCAATGCTAACAGCGGTATTGCTTGGCTTCACGCTCCCGCAGGCCGCATCAATAGGAATTATCGGCGGCGCCGACGGTCCGACGACGATTTACCTGACGACAAAGCTCGCCCCGGAGATACTGCCGGCTACGGCCGTTTCGGCATACTCCTACATGAGCCTCGTCCCCCTCATCCAGCCTCCGGTCATTAAAGCCCTGACCAGCAGGGAGGAGAGGAAAATCAGAATGGAGCAGCTCAGGCCTGTTTCAAAGAGGGAGAAGATACTCTTCCCGATAGCGGCGATGATAATCATAGGCCTCCTGGTTCCCTCGGCAGCCCCGCTGGTCGGCATGCTCATGATAGGAAACCTCTTCAGGGAAAGCGGTGTCGTTGAGAGGCTGAGCAAGGCGGCGAGGGAAGAACTGATGAACATCGTCACAATATTCCTCGGCCTCGGTGTGGGCTCAACTATGAGGGCAGACTACTTCCTGAAGCTCCAGACCCTCGAAATCCTGGCCCTCGGCATAGTGGCCTTTGCAACAGCCACTGCGGGAGGTGTGCTGCTCGGAAAGGTCATGATGAAGCTCAGCGGCGGCAAGATAAACCCGATGATAGGAGCGGCGGGAGTTTCGGCCGTGCCAATGAGCGCAAGAGTGGTGCAGAAGATGGCCAGCGATGAGGATCCGGGGAACTTCATCCTCATGCACGCGATGGGCCCGAACGTTGCCGGGGTTATCGGAACCGCAGTGGCGGCAGGGGTTTTACTTTCAGCCCTTGGCTGATCCGGATTCATTTTTGGCCCATCTCCATGTTTATATTTTTAAACCTGAGCATTATCGGGCTACCCCAAGGCCCGCCCGGGGCGTGTCTAAAACTATCGATATTTGTATGGTTTCGGGACAGACCTCCTCCCCTTTGCGGGGGAGATTTGCGGGTTCATAACCTACTCCCGTTACCGGTTTCAGCTCAGCCCGCAGGCCCGGTCTAAGGCCAATTACCCCTACGCGGGGTTATTGTTCAGAGGCCACCCTTAGAGTTTTGACCGCCCAACGGCGGTTTTTGAAAGGACGCCTAACGGCGTCAACCACTCCACATTGGAGTGGTAACGTGACATCCCCGCTGTGAACGGCGAGGCTTTCAAAAGAAAAATGTAAAGTCGCTGGAAGATGCACCCAAACAGGCAAAAGACTTCAAGCACTCACGAAACAATCCCAACTTTTAGACATGCCCTGCCGTCTGAAAAGCTTAAATACTATGAGTGCAGTTTAGTTTAGGACGGTGGTGAAAGTGAAGGTTAAGACACTGATGACCCGTGACCCTGTGGTTGTGGAGCTGCCCGCAACGAGGAGCTATGCCCTGGAGGTCTTTAAGAAGTATAAGGTGAGGTCTTTCCCTGTAATAAACAGAAAAACCAGGGAGCTTGTCGGGATAATAAGTATAAAACGGCTTCTCGTCAATCCTGACGAGGATCAGCTTGCCATGCTGGTTAAAAGGGATGTGCCCCTGGTAAAACCGGACGATGACCTGAAAAAGGCTGTTAGAACGATGCTCGAAAGGGATTACAGGCGGGTAATTGTCGTTGACGAAGAGAAGAGGGTCGTTGGAATCCTGACGGTTGGGGACATAATACGGCGTTATCTCGCAAAGAATGAGAAGATGAAGGGCATCACCATAGAGGATTACTACCAGAGAAATGTGGGCGTGATATGGAAGGGAACGCCGCTCAAGGCCGCACTGAAAGCCCTGCTGCTATGCAATGCAATGGCGATTCCTGTCATAGATGACGATGGAAATCTCGTGGGCATGGTTGATGAGACCGACCTCCTGAAGGACAGCGAGATTGTGAGGGTCATGAAGAGCACGGCATTGTCAGCATCGAGCGAGGAGGAGTGGATACTTGAAAGCAATCCAACACTTCTCTTTGAGAAAGCGGAACTCCAGCTGCCCAAGAAACCTGTGGAGGCCATAATGAACCCCGACCTGATAATAGCAACGCCCCACATGAGCATATATGAGGTTGCCCAGAAGATGTCAAAATACCACATAGAGCAGCTGCCCGTAATCAGAGGGGAAGGCGATCTCGTCGGAATAGTAAGGGACATGGATCTGATAAAGGTCATAGTGAACAGAAGATGAAAACCCTCTCCCTATCTTTTATCGGTTTTGGGAATGTCGGCAGGAGCGTTGCGAGGGTTCTGCTGGATAAAAAGCAGTTTTTTAAAGAGAGATACGGGATAGAGTTTAAAACCGTCAGCATAACCGATTCTTCCGCAACCGTATGGGACGAGGAGATAGACCTGAGAGAGGCTCTCATGGTGAAGGAAAACCTCGGCTCCCTCTCAAAATGGACCAACGATTATGAGGTCTTTGATCTAAAGCCGATTGATGTCGTCAGGGAGGTGGAGAGCGATATTGTCATAGACGTTACAAACGACCTTAACGCCCATGTCTGGCACCTGCAGGCCCTGAGAGAAGGGAGAAGCATCGTGACATCAAACAAGCCTCCCTTAGCCTTCCACTACAGGGAGCTGATGCATGAGGCGGATAGGAGAGGACTCAGCTATAAATTTGAGGCAACTGTAATGGCCGGGACGCCGATAATAACCCTCCTCCAGGAGTCTCTGAAGGGAGACCGCATAGAGAGGATAGAAGGCGTGTTCAATGGGACGACCACATTTATCCTCAGCCGGATGGAGCGGGGCGAAAGTTTTGAGGAAGCACTCAGAAAAGCACAGGAACTCGGCATAGCGGAGAGAGACCCGTCAGGGGACATCAATGGCGTGGATGCAGGTTACAAGGCGACAATCCTCCACTGTGTTGCTTTTGAACCCATAACCCTCGAGGATGTCATTCTCAAGGGAATAGGAGGTATAACCCGCAGGGAGGTTATGGAAGCCAGAGGGCGGGGGAACACAATAAGACTCGTGGCGAAAATTGAGAAAGGGAATGTAATTGTGGAGCCCAGGGAAATCCCCAGAAACAGCCCGCTGGCGGTTGCTGAAACACAGAACGCGGCAGTTATAAAAACTGATCTCCTCGGAGAGCTGCTCCTTAGAGGGGCCGGAGCGGGATTAAAAGAGACTGCCAGCGGTGTTGTTAGCGATATGATCAGGGCATCTAAAATTTGAATCGGGCTTATCCCAGCGGCATCCAGAGCTTAAACCCAGAAACTGAAACTAAAACCAAAACCAAAAATTTATAATCCCGCCGGATTTATCTCAGCCGGTGAAGCCATGGAGCACATCATAGCCCTCCACCAGGTCTACGGAGAGCTCATATTCAGGGGCTTAAAATCCGTTGAAATCAGAAAGGCCAGGGCCTTCAGCGAGGGGGACACCGTCTTTCTATACATTGCCAGGGGAAACCCCCACACCCTCAGGGAGACCATGAGAAGGCTGGGCTTAAGCGAAGAGCACACACTGACGCAGAGGGGGACAATAGCAGGTGGCTTTGAGGTGGGTGAGGTAATAGAGGCCGATGTGGAGACTCTCTGGGAGCTGACAAAGGAGAGGAGCGGGCTGGCGTTTGTCCACGGCGAGGAAAGGGGAAAGAAATGGCTTCTGGAATATATCAGGGACACGGGCTACGCCTTCACGATAGAGAGACCTTTCCTCTTCAGGGAGCCCGTAACGAGGGATTACATGAAGGAGAAATACGGGGTTCGTGTTGAGGGGATAATACACCTTTCAAGCAGGACAAGAAAAACATGGGTTAGAAATCTGATAGGAGAGCTTATGGGCAGAGAGGCAATTTACCTTTAGGGGGATAACCGAGGCAGTTTAGCCCTCCTCAGGCTCATAAACTATATACGGCCCCGTGCTCAGCTTTTTGATTTCCTCCTTTGTCAGAAGCCTGCTCTTCACCTTCTCACCTATAAGTGCGCTGTTGCCGAAGGGATCCATTATCCTCACAGTCAGAGATTTTCTGCCTCCCCTAACATCCTCTATATAAGCCAGGAGCTCATCCACCTTTCTGACAGCCTCTTCCTCCCCGTCCTGTTCCTTGAAGTCCCTCGTCATCAGAAGGGTCTCCCTCACCCTCTCAAGGACGCCCTCTATGTTGGTTATAAAGCCCTCAGCCGCAGGGCCGGGCTCTATCCTTACCCCTATTTCCTCCAGCTCTATGGTTCCGCTCTTGCTCCTCACGACCCTGATGAAGAGGTCCCTCTCATCTTCAACCTTTACGGTGTAGAGCTTCGGCTCCCTCTCCTCAAGCATCATGACATCCGCATTTCTGTAACCGCATTTTTCACATATTATGGTTGATTCCATGACCTTCCCGAAGTAGGGAATTTCATGAACATGATTTATTGCCTTCAGGCTGTTCTTAGCACCGCAAATCGGACAGTCCCCGAGGGAAATTTCCTGAATCCCTGTCATTTCCACCACCGAAGAATAGAAAAAGTCAATGCTTTATAAATGCATGGTTCACATGGTGCCAGAAAAAGCTTCAGAAAAAGAAAGGAATCACCTAACTATCTTGATGTCGTTGGGAGTTACGAGCAGCTTCACCTCATACTTGCATATCTTGGCCGCCTGTCCCCCGAGCGCACTGACTATTCCCTTTATCTGCTCCGCAACCTTTGCGAGGACTTCAGGTTTGGCCTCAAGGGGTGTTAAGTCCACGAGAACTATGTTGCCGTTCTGGAGCTCCTCGGAAATCAGCTCAAGGTCAGAATAGCTTGTTACCACAATTTTCTTGATGTGTCTTATTTCAGGCTTTACGAGCTCCTTGGCGAGAACATCCTCCTCCAGAGGAATAACATCAACGTCAGTTCTGTGAGCACCGCCCTGAACTTCCTTTTTGATAGGAGTAAGAGGTTTTTTCCTTGGCTTCTCCTTTTTCGTAATGCTATCAAACAGACCCATCTCATTCCCCCCAGTTAACCATAATGCTGAATTATTTTGCACATTGGTGTTTATATTTCTTTCTGAAAACATAGGGGCAGCAGCCAGAATAAAAGAACAAAAAGGGTTAATCCTTCACAGCATCGAGGAGGACGGCCCGGATTTCCTCCGCCTTTTTAAGTGCAACATCGACGGCATACATGACCTCCTCAAGCTTGAAGCTTCCTCCTTCGCTCTTCTGAACTGCGGATATGTAGCCGTTTTCATCCGTGGTTATCGTTATCTTGCCGTCCATGACGTGCTCTTCTTCAAGGTTCGGGTCGACAAGTATTGTGCTCCCTATCTTTGCAAATGTTACGGGTATGGGTATTCTCCTGACAGGGAGGGGCTCATATTCGTCCAGAACCTGAACCTCCCCGCTCTCCTCATCGTACTGCACCTTAGGTATCTTCGTCGTCATCAGTGCGGCTATGGCGCCGATTCCGGCAGCGTCTACAAGGTTTCCGTCATGGTCCAAGACATGCACATCCACGAATATTACCCTGACGAGCTTCCCGGGAACAATAACGAGCTTCTCAAGCTCAACGGCCTGGCTCTCCCTGATTCCCCTGTCCACAACACGGGCGAGCTCTATGGCATTCTCATCCGGAGGCCCGGGTTCAAACGTTGGTGAAGCCAGCGGGACGAGCTCTATGTTGGTCGTCATAACACCTCTCTCGGGCAGGTCGGGGAATGGCTCACCCATGTCAACCTTGATTCCAACGAGAACTTGCGTGTTTCCGAGCCTGACCCATGCCGAGCCCTCAGCCTTCTCGATCACATTTGTCTTTATCTCAACATCCCTGTATTCTTCAAGTCCTCTGCCGTCGACCCTCTTGCCTTCCTTGAGGAGCTCGATGATGTGATCCCTCATAATTGATGCCATAACCTCCATTTTCACTCACCTACCTCCTGGGCTATCCTGAGATATTTATCCCTGAGCGCCTCCCTCTGCTTCTGATAGACCGCCTTGGCACCCTTTATGGCGAGCTTGATGGCCTCGTTGAACTCCTCCTTTGTCAGGTATCCATCCATCTGAAGAAGGGTTATGTCGTTCTTGAGGGGCATTATTGCAACAGGGACATCAGCCTCCCCGTAGTTGTCCTCCTCCTTGTTCAGGTCAAGGACTATCTCGCCCTCAATCTTGCCTGCGGCGCATGCGGCAACGAGGTCTTTCATCGGGATTCCCGCATCAGCCAATGCAAGGGATGCCGCTGCAATGCCCGCCACCCTCGTCCCTGCATCTGCCTGGAGAACCTCAATGAACACATCCACCGCAGTCCTCGGGAAGAGCTGCAGGATGAGGGCTGGCTCAAGGGCCCCCCTTATGACCTTGCTGATCTCCACGCTTCTCCTGTCAGGCCCGGGCTTTTTCCTCTCCTCCACGCTGAATGGAGCCATGTTGTACCTAACACGGAGTATCGCCCTGTCAGGTCTCTGGAGGTGCTTCGGATGAATTTCCCTCGGACCGTAAACGGCAGCCAGAATTTTGTTCTTCCCCCACTCCACGTAAGCAGAACCATCAGCATTTTTTAATACCCCAACTTCCATATGAATCTTCCTGAGTTCATACTTCTTTCTGCCATCTATCCTGTAACCATTTTCATCGAGCAGTACAATATCCTCGGGCTTTCCCATCATCTTCCTCCACCTTCCTCAAACTTGGGTACTTCTTCAATAACCCCCTGCTCCTTCAGCTCGTTCAGTCTTTCAAGGAGAAAAGCCTTGACCCTGTCGGTCAGTCCCTGGGTGTGGCTTTCCCTGTTGACCTTCAGGATTGCCTCAATTGCGAGCTTCTCAAGCTCCTCCTTCTTTCCGTTCACCCATACCCAGCCGTTCTGTCCAACTATTATCCTCGTATTCGTTAGCTTTTTGATCATGTTTATCATTGATCCTCCCTTGCCTATGAGGCGGGGCACCTTTGAGGGGGTAATCTCGACTATCTGGCCTCCCCTCAGCGGCCCGCCGTTGAATGGCATGCCCCTCGTTGTGAGGTCTATTTGATTCACCTCGTTGAACGCCTTCACCCGGGCATAGATTATGTCCCCGATATCGAATATCTTCCTGAGGTCCGTCTTTACGAGGTCTATCTTCTCCTCAACGGCATCCTGAACCCTCAGTCCAGCTTGATAGGGTGCCCCTATGTCCACTGTCCAGTTTGAGAACCTGACGTCAATAATCTTCCCTATTACGTTGTCCCCGACTTCGGGGATATAAGGGCCTTCAAGGGGTATTACCCTGATAAAGTCGTTTCTAACCTCAACAAGTCCTACCACCGTTGAATAAACCCTGTTTCCTTCCTTGAAAGTCCCTCTTCCGTTTTTGAATGGCCCCTGGGCCAAAAGCGTTCCTGGAACCACCAAATCCCGATTTTTTACAAAAACCCTTCTCATAGTCCCTTCCTCTCTACAAGTTTAGTTACAACATTGCCCCTGGTAAGGGCATTAAGCTTTTCATAAAATTCCTCCTCAACACCACCGGGAATTTCAATAAGGAACATCCATGAGCCGTCGCTGGCCCATTCCTCCCGCTTTATGTTTCCGAACTTCCTGACCTCACCGTATGCCCTGCCAACGTAATCTCCCGGTATCTTAACGGCTATTACCTTCATTTCGATTTTAAGCGGAAGCAGCCTCCTCAGACTTTTAATTATGGGAGGCACCTGGGCTTCGGCATCCCTGAATATGTCAACATGAACCCCTGCTTCCTCCATTGCACGGAGAATTCTATCAACAGGATGGGGATAGCCCGTTCTCGGGTCAACAGCATGCCTGTGGATTATTGTCGCAATCTGCCTCTTCTTGTCCTCAAGCATCTCCCTTCTCTGCTGCTGGGTGAGCTGCACCTCACCTTTTTTCAGTATTATCTTCGCAACTTCATAGGGGTCGCTTGTGCCAAAAATCTTCTCCATCTCATGCTCGCTGGCCTTATCACCCTTGTGAGCGTCCTTAAAAACATAGGGTGCCGCAAGAATCTCCTCAATCTCCACTTCCCTGCCCTCTTTGTAGTCCCTGGCAAGATAGGGGTCGACGAGTATCTCAAACGTCTCGCCATGTGTCTTCAACCGAGCTATCACTGCTTTGTCGACGCTGATTGGCATCCCCATCACCTCAGTAGTGGCTGTCAAGTTCGCTGTAGTCCTCGCCCTTTTCCTCGACTTCCTCCCTCTCCATCTCCGCCAGAGCCTTTTCCAGACAGCTGGCAACCTCTTCACTGCTTATCTTTTTGAATTTCTTGTCTTTCACGGTTATTACCGCCACCTCGATGTTCTCGGGGGACGGTGTTTCCATGGTCTTTGCAAGGGCAAACACTGCAAGCCTGATGGCATCGTCCAGACCCATATCATCCCTGTATTTCTCCTCAAAGATTGCCATTGCGGTGTTTCTGCCGCTGCCTATTGCAACGGCCTTCCACTCAAAGTAAGCTCCGCTTGGATCGGTCTCAAAGAGCTCGGGCTTTTCATTGACGCCCGCCATGAGCAGAGCGGCACCGAAGGGCCTCACACCGCCGTACTGGGTGTGGGCCTGCTTGAGGTCGCATATCTTCTTCACCAGAACGGTGAGCGGAACGGGTTCGCCGTAGGTCAGACGGTAGATTTGAGCCTCCAGGCGAGCTCTATCAACGAGAACCCTTGCATCCGCTATTATGCCGCTCGATGCAGCCGCTATATGGTCGTCTATCTGAAAGATTTTTTCATAGCTTTCGGGTTCAATCAAACGGCTCGTTACCCTCTTTTCTACAGCCAGAACAACACCCTCCGCACACTTAACCCCGACGGCAGTTGCACCCCTCTTAACAGCCTCTCTTGCATACTGCACCTGGAAAAGCCTGCCATCAGGGCTGAAGACCGTTATGGCCCTGTCATAACCTGCCTGCGGTGGTACAAACGCCATTTTACATCACCTCATAAGTTATCGTAATTAATCCTAATTTCCGTACTTCCTTTATATACCCTCCGCTATTAAAATCTTGAGGGGCACTAATTAAGTTTTTCTATCCTTCCCCCAATACTGCTGGTATAACTGCAGTGTGCCCGGTTCCTGCTTTCTTTTGGATCATTGCCCAACAGTACTCACCCCCTCCGATCACACTCAGGGCATCTCCCTGAACGCCAGGAGTGCCATCCTGTGGGAAATCCGCCGGGCCATTTCAAGGGGCAGAAATGCCAGCAGAAATATAACAACGGCGAGGATATAAGACGCAACTGGGGGGAACGGTTTGAATATCATCAGAAGGAAGGCTATGAGCATCAGTATCAAGCCAATCCTCATGTATTTCATGTACTCCCTCTTAAGCACCTCTATTCTTTCCTCGCTCTCCATCCCATCACCATCAGATTTTTATCCCGAAGGGCATTTAAGATTTTGGTGTTCCAGATGAAGTGTCCATTCTGCGAGCCGGAGGAAGAGCTTCTGCTCTATGAAAACTCCCTGATCCGAATCCTGATTGATTCATATCCAGCCGGCAGAGGGCATCTCCTGATCGTTCCAAGGAGGCATGTGGAAAGCTGGGAAGAGCTCAGGGAGGATGAAAAGACCGCCCTTCTGAAGGGTGCCGAAATCGCCATGAAAAATCTCGGAGAAGCCCTGAATCCCGACGGCTTCAACATCGGCATCAACCTCGGAAAGGCGGCGGGACAGAGCGTCCCCCACATTCACCTCCACGTGATTCCCCGCTACGAAAACGACTGCCGTTTCCCACGGGGAGGCATCAGAAAGGCTGTTCTCGACATGAAGGACGAGAATTTGAGCCTAAAGGAAAGGTGGGAGAGGAACAGGATGAATGGGGACGAAATCAAAAGGTTGAAATCCCTATTCAGCAATATCTAGAACCTCTGCTTTCTGAAACTCCACGATTTTCCCGGGTTTAATCCTTATGAGCCTGTCTATCCTTCCGCCGCCCCCTATGACAACATCCCTCTCAAGAACACGCCTATCCACCACTGTTCTTACCGGAACGCCGACCGGAGGGACTCCGCCCACCGCGTAGCCGGTTATCGCCTTCACCTCGGCAGGCTTTGCCATCCTCACATTCCCAAAGAGCTTTTCAAGTTTTTTCAGACTTGCCCTCGATTCCCCATCAACTATGACGAGGAGCGGGCCATCATCCGCGATAAAGAGCAGGGATTTGATTACATGTGAGGGTTTTACACCGAGGAGCCTCTCAACCTGTGAAACGCTTTTAACTTCTTTCCCGACATATATTATCCCACCTCCCAGCTCTTTTGCTATTTCCTCCACCAGAACGGTGTTCACTGGATACTTTTTCTCGTTCTTCCTCAGCTTTCTCTCCACAGCACCATCAAGGTCTATGCCAAGTTCGTGGGCGAGGAGGGCAAGGTAGATAACCACATCGGCCATTTCGTCTGCTATCGCTTCTCTTTTGCCCGGGTCTTTAACGGCCTCAACTATCTCCCCATTTGTTTTCCACTGAAAGTGCTCCAGCAGCTCTCCAAGCTCCACGGCAAGGGAAATGGCAAGATTCTTAGGCGTATGGTATTTCCCCCATCTCCGCTCCTCCCTGAATTTAAGGGCCCTTTCCGAAAGCTCCCTAAAATTCATGAGCCCTCATCTCCTTCATGGTCCTCAGATACCTCAGAAGCTCCCTAAATTCCTCCTCCGAGAAGATTCCTTCGGCAGTTTCTCCAGGCTCGAACCTGACGAGGTACTCCCTGATCTTCTTCAGCCTGTCCAGCTCATCTTCAAGCTCCAGAGAGCGCTGAGCGAATTCCCAGCTCGTGTAGGGGCTCTCAAAGACCCGCTGCTGGCTTGATACAATGGCAATCTTAACATTCGCTATGGCCTCATCCACCATCTCAATAAGCTCCTTAATCAGCATCTTTATGCACCGATGGTTTAAATACAGCAAATTATTTAAAGATTGAGGCCCAAGCAACAACGGTGATGAGTATGGATTTTGATCTGTTCATGGAGAGGTATGGCTACAAAATTCTGCTGGCTGTTTTTGTCGGAGTGGCCATAGTAGTCGTTGGAATCCCCATAATCGGCTTTATCCTCTCAGTGAGGACGATGGGATACGTTGGAGGGGCAATGCTGATAGCGGTTCTGGTCTATGCCCTCGTTGTCAACAGAAGGGTTATGGATGCATATGCAGAGGCCCATGGCAAATACTTCTACGACCCGAAGTACGGAAAGAAAAGATAATCCGATTCTTTTAAAATCAAATCCGCCAAGCATAGAAAATTCTTCGGTTTTATTCAGGGTATTCTGGAATAGGACTTTTTAACATCCTTGACAAATACTCTCCGGTGGTGCATGTTGGAAGGTGCTGACGTTTATTCTGGTACGGGCATCATGAAAACCAGAAAGCGTGAGAAAAAGCTTCTCATGGGAAACGAGGCCATAGCTTACGGAGCATTGGAGAGCGGAGTTGTCTTCGCCACAGGCTATCCCGGGACACCCTCAACCGAGGTCATAGAGACGATAGCACATCTCAAGCCTGAAGTATTCGCCGAGTGGGCTCCCAACGAGAAAGTGGCTCTGGAGGAAGCGGCCGGTGTTGCCTACACGGGGCTTAGAGCCCTCGTCACGATGAAGTGCGTTGGCCTTAACGTGGCAGCAGACCCGCTTATGAGTTTAGCTTATTCCGGCGTTGAGGGAGGACTGGTTATTCTCGTCGCCGATGACCCCGGGCCGCACACTTCCCAGACCGAGCAGGACGACCGCTACTACGGCAAGCTCTCCCTTTTGCCTGTTCTTGAGCCGGCTGATCCTCAGGAGGCTCACGACCTCATAAAGTACGCCTACGAACTGAGCGAGCGCTACAAGGTTCCGGTCATCTTCAGAACTACCACGAGGGTCAACCATACGACGGCAGATGTGGAAGTTGGCGAGTTCGTAGAGCTTGACAGAAAGCCGGTCTTCAAGAAGGACATCGAGCGCTACGTCAGAGCGAGCATGGAGGGCAACAGAAAACGCCATAAGTGGCTCAACGAAACGCTGGCGAGGATAGAGGAGGAGTTTAACGGCATGCCTTTCAACTGGGTTGAGGGAGAGGGAAGGATAGGAATAATCGTCGAGGGGGCGCCCTACAACTACGTGCGCGAGGTTCTGCCAAAGACAAAGGAAGATTTCAAAGTGCTCAAGCTCTCAACACCCCACCCGCTCCCGAGAAAGCTGGTCGTCGACTTCCTGAAGGGGGTTGACCTCGCGATAGTAATCGAGGACGGTGCCCCGTTCCTTGAGGAGGAGGTCAAGATAGCCGCCTACGAGGCCGGGCTGAACGTTCCAATCTACGGCAAGAGAACCGGCCACTTCCCGCTTGAAGGTGAGCTGACGCCTTCCCTTGTAAGGAACGCCCTTCTGAGGCTCATAGGAGAGGAAGGGGAGAGCTATGAAAAGCCGGAGGAAGTAAAGCTGGCAGAAAGCCTCGCCCCGAAGAGGCCGCCGGTGATGTGTCCTGGCTGTCCGCACAGGGGCTCATACAGGGCAGCGCTCGACGCTTTAAGGGAGCTCAAGCTGGGCCGCTATTCCGTCCCGATACACGGGGACATAGGCTGCTACGCACTGTCGCTCCTCCCGCCGCTTGAGGCCATCTGGACGGAATACGTCATGGGTGCAAGTATAAGCCTAGCGAACGGCCAGAGCGTGGCTCTTAAAAAGAAGGTGATAGCCACCATCGGTGACTCAACATTCTTCCACAACGGAATCCAGCCGCTGGTCGATGCCGTCTACAAGAACCTGAACGTTCTGGTCATGATACTCGACAACAGAACCACCGCAATGACCGGCCACCAGCCCCACCCCGGAACCGGAGGCAGCGAAACCGGCAGGAGATTCAACGAGATTGACATCGAGGCGCTCGTCAAGGCTCTCGGAGTGAAGTACGTTAAGACCGTTGACCCCTACGACCTCAAGGCCACGAGGGAGGCCATCAAAGAGGCCATGAAGATTGAAGGGCCGGCGGTAATAATAGCGAAGCAGGAGTGCGTCATCCCGGTCATAAGGCGCGGCGAGATAGGTGAGATACCGCTCGTCGTCGAAGAGAAGTGCACCGGCTGCAAAGCCTGCATCCTCTTAACCGGCTGTCCTGCTCTCGTTTACGACCCGGAGACGAACAGGGTGAAGATAGACAGCCTCCTCTGTACCGGCTGCGGCGTCTGCAACCAGCTCTGCCCGTTCGATGTGATAAAGTTCCCGAGCGAGCTGGAGAAGGGGGCTTAGTCCAACCCTCCTTTTCCTTTCCCGCAACCCTTAAATATTACCAATTTGGTAATATACTTGGTGGGTAATATGTTCTACAACAGGGAACGTGAGCTTAAAAAGCTCAACGAGGTGTATTCTTTCCCCGGTTCAAGCCTCTTCGTCATCTACGGCAGGCGAAGGGTCGGAAAGACTGCCTTGGCCAAGGAGTTCCTGAGTGATAAGCTTGGCCTCTACTTCTTCGTGGGGGAGAAGGATGAGGCGCTCCTCCTTGAGGAGTACGCCCGTGAGGTAGAGGAGAGGCTTTCCGATTACCTCCCTTCGTACGTGAGGCCGGGCTTCAAATCCCTTGAGGAGCTGGTTGAGTTCCTTCTCGAGTTCTCGCGCGAGAGAAAGCTCGTGGTGGTCTTCGACGAGTTTCAGAACTTCAGGACCGTTAAGCCATCTTTCTTCTCCTCTCTTCAGAGGCTCTGGGACGAAAAAAAGGACGGCTCCAATCTCATGTTCATTGCGATAGGCTCGTACGTCGGCATGATTAAACGCATCTTCATGGACAGAAAGGAACCCCTCTTCGGCAGGGTCGATGAATGGATAAAGCTCAGGCCCTTTGACTTCTGGACTGCCTTCGACTTCGTGCGCTCGCTGGTCGATATAAACCCAAGGGACTTCGTTGGGCTCTACTCTGCCCTGGGGGGAATGCCAAGGTATCTCCTCTACGTCCCGCACTACTACCGCGGGGACTCGGTTGAGGCTCTCGGGGGGCTTTTCTTCGACGAGTTCGCCCCGCTCAGGGAAGAGGGTCTGAACGTTCTCAAGCTTGAGTTCGGCAGGTTCTACAGGGCCTACTTTTCAATCCTCGAAGCGATCAGCCTCGGCTACGTTACGCCCAAGGAGATAAGCGACAAAACGGGCATGAAGTTACTGACGGTTGGCAAGTACCTCAGCGAGCTGACCAATCACTACGAGTACCTGACGAGGGAAGTACCCGTTACCGAGAACCCGCTGAAGACGAGGAAAGTGGCCTACAGGATAAGCGACGAGTTCTTCAACTTCTGGTTCAGGTTTATTTATCATAACTACACGGCCCTTGAGGAAGACCCTGTGAGGGTCTTTGAGCGCTTTAGAGCGGAGTTCTCCCCCTTCGTGGGCGGAGCCTACGAGAGAATAGCGAAGGAATTCGTGAAAAAGCTAGACCTCGGCTTTAAACCGGAGCGCGTTGGCAGGTGGTGGCACAAGGGAGAGGAGATAGACGTGGTCGCCTACGACAGGGAGAACATCGTCCTCTTTGAGGTCAAATGGAAGAACGTGAGCCTGAAGGACGCGAGGAGGATTCTGAAAGCCCTTGGGAGAAAGGCAAAACTCCTGCCCCTGAGGGGAAACTACAGGTTCGGTATCATAGCGAGGGAGCTTGAGGGTAAAGACGAGCTCAGGGGAGAGGGCTTCCTTGCCTTTGACCTCGATGACGTCATTCGTCAACGTCCTCCCACTCCCTCTGCATCTCAAGGATCATAATGAGCTTACGAGGGCCCCGATAAACGACACGATAAAGTTCCCGAGCGAGCTGGAGAAGGGGGCTTAGCCCCTCATTCTTTCCAAACTTCAAGCACCATGAAGCGCCTCACGAACGGGTTCGGATACAGCTCCCAGCCGATTCCCTCCGTTTTTGCCTCGATTTCCCCGAAGAGGCCGCCCTCGCGGGGGTCAAGGCTCTCGCCATGGATTTTCCCGGGACGAATCTCCACCGTCATGTACCTCGGCAGACCGACTATGGCCTTTCCGTTTTCCCTTGCGTACTCAACCGCCCACTTTGCGGTGTAGATGCCTGAGTAGATCTCCGCTATCCTCACCGGGACGCTCGACTTGCCGATGGCTATTATCTCTATCCCCGTCTCCTCCCAGAACTTTTTAGCCAGCGGCTGAAGATCCTTCGCCAAATCCTTCCACACCTCTTTGCCCCGATCGGTTATGGTCAAGGCATCTATCGTCGGCTCGTCCAGCTTTCTGACCTCTATTCCTCCGATGGTGGAATCGAGGTGTATCACATCAGGCTTTACCTTTCTCGCGAGCTCAACCGCCAGAAAAGCCTCCTCCCGAACGGCCTGCCTTCCGCTCATGTCGTAGTTGAACGGGTCAGCGTACTTAACGACGCTCAGAGTTGCCGTCCTGTACGGCTTCTTCACGAGAACCGCGGCGGTGGCTATCAGACCCACCGGATTGTACTCCTCATCCAGCAGCGCTCCTCCTGTATCAGCGGCGACTATCCTCATCTGAACCACCCGGTAAGGAGCAATTACCCAAATAGATTTATCCCGATTATATTCAGGTGATTGCATGAACAGCTCAAGGAAGGTATTATATGAAGCTTTGGGTGCGTATATTGATGACCTGTCCAGCGCCCTTTACCTCGGAACTGCAAGAGGGGAGATTTCCATATCAAACGGGAATGGAAAACACCTCATGACGCCCTCCGGGAAGTCCATGCCCTTAATTGACATCTTTTACCGAGATGGAAGCCTTGAATTCGTGGCATTCTGGACAGGAAATGGCAAAACCCGGGCATGCAGGCTGAAAGCCGCCCTCTCGAAGACCAGCGTCGAATACAGATCAGGAAGAATAGTAATGGAAATCGAACCGCATGGCTCGCTCAATGGGAGTGCGGAGGTTGTTCTGCTGGCAGGCAGGGGATTTGCAAACACCATCAAACGCACAATCTCCGAGGGTGAGGGGTTATAAAAGCCCTCCATTGAATAAACCCCTCAAATCATAGAATATATCTTTTCCAAGTCAGCTCTCAGTGCCCTGAGGGCTTCGGGAGGAATCTCATCCTGAACCGCGGCATGCTTTTCGATGATGCTGTATATGTCAGGATACCTGCTCCTCAGCACTCCAACAGCCGCCCCCGCAGGCAGGAGCATCCCCAGGTCCCTGTACACAAGATAAACGCTGATGGCATAGAGCGCCTCCATATAGGATTTAAATGCCAGTCTGCTTTTGTTCTCCTCAGATAATCTGTCTCCGGCATTTATATACTCCCTTATCCTCTCAATGAGTTCATTCTCCATGGGGGATCACTTCGCATATTTTATAAAACAAGGAGTTAATAAGTCTGTCGTATGAAGCCCGAGACCATAGCATGGACAGCATTCATCGGACTTGTGCTGTATACAAGCTGGAAAGTCGTTGAGCCTTTAGTAACATCCATCTTTTTTGGCATTATCACAGCATATGCCGTGTATCCACTCCACAGGAAGCTTTCGCAGAAAAGAGGGCACAAAAATTCCGCGCTGCTTATAACATCCATTCTGCTCATGCTGGGGGCACTCCTGACAGTGGAGCTGGTGCTTATCTTCGGAAAGCTGGTCACCTCATTCTACGGAGATTTTGCCGCACTTGCGGAATGGGCCAGAGGTTTCCCCTTTCCCATGGGGATATCCCGGGTGGTAAACAGCTTTTTTAACCAGCTTGGCCCGAACATCTCAAAATACATTTCGGCCCAGGCTTTTTCCCTCCCCTCCTACCTCCTGCAGCTCGTGGTGTTCTTCTTCGTTTTATACTACTCCCTGCTTTATTCCCGCGAGATCAGAAGGCAGATAGAGTCCCTCTTTCCGCGGAAGCATGCAGAGCTCGGTGAAAAGATAATCAGCAGTGTCGACATAACGCTCCACGCATTGATAAGGGCGTGGCTTTTTCTGAATATAGCCAAGGGCTTTTTAATGACCCTCGGGTTTCTGATTTTTGGGGTCTCTGATATCTACACCGCAATCATAGCAGGGCTTCTGACAATCATATTCAGTTTCGTGCCCCTCCTCGAAGGCTGGATGTTTTGGGTCGGGGCGGCTATATACTTTTACAAAATGGGTGCTCTCTGGAAGGCCATCGGCATCTCCATCTATGGGGCTGTTCTGGTTTCTCCCCTGCCCGATTATACTATAAGACCTGTTCTCGTGGCAAAGGAAGCCAAGCTCGATGAAACAATAGTGTTCCTCGGAATGGTTGGCGGCATCTGGGCATTTGGGGTGAAGGGAGTACTGATTGGCCCGATTGTCCTGAACGTTACGCTAACGTTGTTGAGGGAGTGGAAGGAAATCACAAAAGCCCGGACTTCAGCAGTTTAACACCCCTCCCCTCAAGCTCCCTTAAAGCTTTCTCTTCATCCTCAGGATTTATCCCCTTAACTGCATCAAGAAGCAGGTAAACCTCAAAACCGTGTTTTACGGCATCAAGAGCCGTGGCCCTCACACAGTATTCGGTTGCAACCCCGCAGATGTAGACCCGCTTAACTCCGCGTTTTTTAAGCAGCTCCGCCAGCTCCGTTCCTTCGAAGCCGGAGTATGCCTCCTTATCCGGTTCGGTGGCCTTTGAGATTATCACGGCATCTGCAGGCAGTTCAACGACAAACTCCGCTCCTCTCGTCCCCTGAACGCAGTGTTTTGGCCACGGGCCGCCCTGCTCCCTGAAGCTAACGTGGTTCTCCGGATGCCAGTCCCTCGTGGCCACCACAAGTGCGCCCCTCTCCTCAAACCTCCTGATGTACTCATTGCATTTTGGGATTACACTGTCCCCCTCAGGGACAGGTAAAGCCCCCCCAGGCATAAAATCCCTCTGCATGTCAACAACTATCAGCGCCTCCATATTCACACCTCCAGTCTGTCCTTGAATCGGGACATATCAATCCCCTTATCCATGCCAAACAGATAAACAAGTATTTTTTCATCAAGCTCCCCATAACGCTCCCTCAGTTTTCCCGCCTCCTCAAGGACATCCTCCGCACTCCACCCGAGCACTCTGGCTATATATGAGGCCATTTCATCCCTCAGGCATTCCCTTTTTTCCTCACCCTCAAGAAGCTCCTCGTTAATAACCAGAACTCCATTTCTTTCCTCAATCACCCCGCTTTTGAGTCCCCTCTCAATGAGCTCCTTCGCTGATTTAACATCCATAAGCTTGAGGGTGAAAACGAGTATGCCTATCAGCTCCTGTTTGTTGAACTCATTCGAGCCCTTGTAGAGAATCGCATTTCTCAGGGATTTCACCAAGCTCACCACATAAAATTAGGCAAAGGAAATAAAAAAGCTTTACTAAGCTCCAGGCCCTCCTCCCTCGCTCCAGTAGAACAGGGCAAAGGGGAAGTCAAATATCTGCCTGAGCCTGTCCGAGGGTGACCGCGGGAAGTACATGTATGCAGTGTGCACACCCACCACCCTGTTGCCCTTCATATCGTAGATATAAAGCTTCACAACCGGCAGGAAGGGATAACCCTGAATGACGACAGTCTGGTCGACGTTCTTTATCAGCAGTCCCTCCCTCTCAGATGCCTCAAGCTTGTAGCCCTTCAGCAGCCCGAATTTGGGGACACCAAACCGCTTGAGTCCGTCAATATCAAAGGTGTATTTTGTGTTGCCTGCAAAGTCATCAACAACACCGCCCCCCGTGAGGTGTGTGCCGCTGAATGTGAATGAATATGAGGAGAGATAGTAGTCGGTGAGCTTGAATGTTGCAAATGACCATATCATGAGGCCTATCAGGAGCCACGGAAGAAACTTCTTCAAAAACGGCACCACGCCGGGCTTCATGTCGACCCACACGAATCTCTTCTTCATCAGAAACTTCCTGTTGATGTATGCTCCGTAGAGTATCAGGGCAATCGCTCCAACGTAATACAGGAACAGCATGAGGAGGTAAGCACCGTAATCCGGAGTGTGTTCAAAATACACCATGCCTCTCACCACTGGAAGTTTGAAAGAAGGTTTAAAAGTTTTACCATAATGTAAATGTTTATATCCCCCGCGGACATATTTATTCCCGGTGGTGTATTATGGAGCAGAGGACGCATGTATTAGCATCCAGGAGACTCGTCGGAGAACCCGCGAAGATTGAGGATGGCAAAGCAGAGGTCGAGCTTTTAACTACAGAGGAGATGGCAGTTGATGAATACGGACTTGTGCACGGTGGTTTTACCTTCGGGCTGGCGGATTATGCGGCAATGCTGGCAGTGAATGAGCCAACGGTTGTTTTAGGAAAGGCCGAGGTGAAATTCCTGAAGCCCGTGAAGGCCGGAGAGAAGCTAATCGCAAGGGCCGAAGTAACCGAAGACCTCGGAAAGAAGAAGCTCGTGAAGGCCGAGGTCTTCAACGAGAGAGATGAGAAGGTCTTTGACGGAACGTTCCACTGCTATGTGCTGGAGAGGCATGTCCTTGAATGATTTCCGCAACTTTTTTATAGCATGATATCGCATCCCGATATCGGTGTTCGATATGAAATATCACGAATTCCTGATGCTCCACACACTCCACCATGCGGAGAAGGGCCCTGTAACAGGGGCGTTTATGATGAAAGAGCTCAGAAACCACGGATACAGAATAAGCCCCGGCACGATATATCCCCTCCTGCATGAGATGGAGGAAAAAGGGCTGCTGAAAAGCAGGCAGGAAGTGAGGAATGGAAAACGGGTCAGGATTTATGAGATAACCGAAAAGGGGAGAATCGCGCTGGAGGATGGAAGGAGAAGGGTTGAGGAGCTCTGCAGGGAACTCCTGGAGGGATGAGTGGTGGAAGAAAGGGAACGTAAAATTCTCGGAATAAGCTGGAACGTTTTTCTCCTTGGAGTAGTTAGCTTTTTGAATGATATGAGCAGCGAGATGATAATGCCGGTCATGCCGGGTTATCTGAGGGATGTCCTCGGCACTGGAAAGCTTCTGAGCGGTTCAATAATGGGAGCAATAGAGAGCCTGAGCTCCCTGTTTAAGGTCGCCTTTGGATACATAAGCGACAGGTTCAGGAGAAGAAAAGCCTTTGTCCTGATCGGATATGCCCTCTCAACGGTGTCAAAGGCTGGTCTGGCATTCACCCGTTTCTGGTGGGATTTCCTAGGTCTGAGGGTTCTGGACAGGATAGGAAAAGGTATAAGAACCGCACCGAGAGATGCGCTGATAGCCGAGTCAAGCGAGAGGGGAAAAACCGGAAAGTCCTTCGGCTTCCACCGGATGATGGATACCCTCGGTGCCGTTGCGGGCCCTCTGGTCGCCATAGGACTTCTGGAGCTCCTCAAAAATCTCCCCTCAAAAAGCATATACAGGTATATATTCCTCCTCTCGGCGCTTCCGGGCGTTCTCTCGCTCTTCGTCATAGTGCTCTTCGTGAGGGACAGAGGAACCAATGTGAAGAAAAAGATCAGGGGCATCTCGGCCCTGAAGGACAGAAACCTGAGGCTTTTCCTTCTCGTAATTGCTATTGGAGCCCTGGGAAGATACAGCTATGCATTCACAATATGGAAGGCCCAGTCCCTCGGCTACTCAATTGTCCAGAGCATAGGCTTCTATGCCCTTTTCAATGCTATCTATGCCCTCTCGGCGTATCCCTTCGGCCTGTATTCGGACAGATTTGGAAAGAAGAGGATGATAACCATTGGCTTCGGTGTGGCGACGCTTGCGGCTTTAACATTCGCCTATGCCCGGAATCTGGCAACACTCATGGCAGCATTCATCCTCTACGGATTATACATCGCAATAGAGGACACAGTCCCGAGGGCATACATGGCCGACCTCGCAAGGGAATTCGAGAAGGGAACGGTGATAGGGGCATACCACACGGTTTTCGGGGTTTTTGTATTTCCCGCATCCCTCATAGCGGGATGGCTGTGGCAGGCATACAGCATAAACTATGCGTTCCTCTATGCAGCGGCCATGAGCGCCACAGCAATGGTCCTGATGACGCTCGTGAGGGAGTGAGCTTTCCTTTTTAAACTTAAAATTTCCGATTTTCCGATATAAAGATTATAAAATATGAAGGTCATGCGCGGAGCTTTTCAAGCTCCTCCCTGCCGATGATAAGAGGCCGCTCCGCCTCTATAACATAACTAACTTCCCATGAAACTTCCCCTTTGTTCATGGCCTCAGCATACTGTTTTGCCAGTTCCCCGGCTTCCTCAAGGGAAGAAGCTTCAACAATTCTCCTGACATACCACTTCATATTCCCATACCTGAGTTTGAATTCAGCGAGATACATGCCCATCACCGCAGAAAGTTGGATGGGGAACTATAAAAACCTAAAGGTTCTACCATTTCAATCCCCTTGCCCCAAAGATCACCCAGTCTTTCTTCATTCTCAGCTCGACGATCACGACAGGATCTCCGCTCGTATCTTACCAGCGATGACCGCAGTAAAAACTAAAGGTAACCTCAAACTCACTCTAATCAATATTCCCCCCTTGATACTTTAAAACATCTTAAAAGGTTGATGCAATAGCAGAATTCCAAAAGTTCTAACAAATTTTGTCAAATTGATATGGAATATATCAAAAGATATTTATACAAAAAGTGTGTATTATGTAAAGGAAGTCCTTGAGATATTTTGTTGAGATACTTTAAGGTCTCAGGGGCTTCTTTACCAGAATGAATTTAGTTTATTAAATCGGTTTTATTGAATTAAAACATCCCCCAAGGGAGGAAGGGAGATGAGGCGATGGAGGATTTTTCCAACTCTCCTTTTGCTGCTTCTTTTGGCGTCCATCCTAAATGTCCCTAACCATACCAGTGCAGGTGCCCTTCCAGTCGTAAGGAACCTAAACACCGGCGAGATATTCTCCAGCATAAATGATGCGATAAGCGACCCAGATACAAAACCCGGACACGTCATACTCCTTGACAGCGGAAAGTACGTTGAGAGCGTCACAGTAGAAAAAGCCGTTGTTATTCGTTCAGCATCTGGGAATCCGAAAGATGTTATTGTAGAAACCCCAGAACCTGGAATGCCTGTCTTCAGGATAAAAGTTAGCGGGGCAGTCATAAAGGCCCTGACAATAACCGGAGTCAAAAAAACAGGAATGTACGCGGTCGTAATAGAGAGCGGAACCAAAGGCTGTAAGGTATTAGGAACCAGAATCGTTTCGAGCTACGGCGGCATTTACATAGGAGATAAAGGTGCTAAACACGTGGTCTCAGAGAACTATTTTGAGAGTGTCGCCGTTCCTGTCATGGTGTATCAGACCTCTGGAGTTGAGGTATCATTCAATACTATCCAGAGGCCTGAGCGGGGAGTATTCCTCAGTTCGACTGTTAAAAGCATTATTCTCAACAACACAATAACCAAACCCCTCTATGCAGGAATTCATCTCAAGGACTCCTCAAATGACAACCTCATAGCCGAGAACAAAATTGCCGGAGGCGGCGATGGTGTTGTGATCCAATCCAGTGAGGACAACTGGATAGAGAACAACACAATAACAGGGGGCGAGATGGGAATATCCGTATTCGGCGACCGAAACATCGTCCGTGGCAATGTGATAACAAACAACAGCGTGGGGATATACTCCGCGGACACCTTCGGGAACCTCTTCTACAACAACTACCTCTCCAACGTCCAGAACGCTATCGATCTAGGTAAAAATTACTGGAACACCACCAAAAAGAGTGGAAGAAACATAGTTGGAGGGTATTACATAGGAGGCAACTACTGGAGCGACTATTACGGCAAAGACACCGATGAAGATGGTATTGGTGATACGAAGGTGCCTCACACATCCGGAGGAAACCTGAAGAATGGAGACTGGCTTCCCTTGGTTCTTCCAAAGCCTGCCAGCGGTCCTGATTTAAGGGTAACTGATATCTGGAGAGAAGGTAGCCGAGTGTACTTCCAAGTAATAAACTCCGGAGACGAGGCATCAGGGAAGTTCAGAGTGGCTCTGATGATAAACGGAGAGCCAGTGAAGGAAGCGTTCTTTGAGAGGCTAAAACCTGGAGAGAGGAAAGAGAGCAGCTTTGAACTTTCGGAATGTCCATGGCTGACGTTTACGATAGGGATATGGGCCGATTCAAGGAACGATGTTAAGGAACTTGAGGAAGATAACAATATCAGGGAGGAAAAGTGGAAATGTGACGAAAAGGCACCGAGGATACGGAACATAAGCCTAAAGGACATTGGTGGGGATTATGCTGAAGTTATGGTAATTACAAACGAGCCAACAAGAGTAAAGATCAAATACGGGAGTGACAGCATGGACTTTGAAGAAACAGTAGAAGACGGCGTTTTATCTATGAAACACCACCTCAAGATAAAGGGGCTTAAACCTTCAACCCTGTATCGCTATATTGTTACTGTCACAGACAGGAGTAACAACACTGCCAGCAGTAGAGAGATGTTCTTCGAAACCAAATCCCTACCTGATGGTAGCAAACCAAAGCTCGGAAAGATGAGTATAACAGGCTCGGGCAACTACTATGAAATTAAGGTTCCTGTAAGTGACGAGAGCGGTATCTCGCGGGTCGAGTTTTACGTGGATGGAGAACTCGTCGGAGTGCACTACCGGCCGACAGGGCTTGCAGGGATCAGCTTCAACCCCTCAGCTTTTGGTATGAGTGGCTCAAGCTTCTTCCGTGACCATGAAATAACCGTAAAGGTGTGCGACATGACCGGTGTCTGTGAGATAGGCTCCGAACTTTGGAGACCAGAGTATGAGGTTCACAGCGTGAATGTGGAGATAACTTCACCTCCAGACCATTACTCACTAAAGGCCGGACAGGATGGAGTACCCTCAGGAACCACGTTGGACATAGAAGTGTATGCCGCCGAGTACGAACTCGGGATACGGGACTGCCTAAGCTCCGAGCTGGGACAGTTGGCGTGCATGAACAACCCCTCAGAGCTTATCCCTCACGCCATCGGAGAGGTCACCCTTTACATCTGGGGCCCCGGGGACTACAATGTTTCCGAGACATTTAGGCCAAGAACTGACGATGAGCTAAGCTTCACATACACATGGGACATGAGTGGCCTGCCTGTGGGTCTCTACCTCATAGCGGCCGTGGCGAACTCGACAGATGGTAATGTTCATTTTTCAAGGGCTATCACAGTAGAAGTGCAGGAGATGGAAGAGGACTACTCTCTCGACATAAGGACAGTGCGCCATGGAAATTACTTCAACGTTACCCTCAGGGTTCATAACACAGGGGATGTTCCAATCGATCTGAAACGGATAACGCAACGCCTCAAGGGATTCCAGCCCGTTGAGAGCGACGGCAGTAATTACAACATGGAATCACTTTTTGACTCTGAAACGGAAGTAGCTACGGTTTACTTAGACTTCGATTCGGTAACCCTCCAACCCGGAGAACGTCTTGAGGTGAGCTATCTTGCGGTTCCTGTCATGTATCCCCATCCAATATATGTGTGTATGGGATGCGGAGGAATAACCGTCGAGACCGAGTCCAGCATGAAACGATTCTACAGAGGATATTACGCCATGGTGCTTGAGAACGGAGTCTGGAGAGTTGAGGATATAGCAGAGGCACGGAGAAACGCAATTAGGGAGAGTGACTACCTGATCGTTACTGACCCCTCAAACCTATATGTCCTGAACAACAAAGAAAGCGTTCACAACCTGCTATCAGTAATGGCGGAGCTCGCGGTGTACAGGAATGGCATCATTGGATACGTGGATTTCAGCGGATCGATAAGGATGAGAGACCGAAATCCCCGTCTCGTTTCCACAGGAGACACGAATGGCGATGGAAGTAGGGAAGTTGTGGCTTACTATGCCAAGATAGTTAGGGACGGTAGTCCTTTCAACATTACGTACGGAATGAGGACTTATGAGCCCATCCAGAAGTTCGGACCCTCACTACTAAATATTGGGCCAGCAAAGAGCATGGCGCTCGTGGATTTCGATAAAGATGGCAAGGATGAAGTCATTTTAGTCTTTGAAAACAGGACGGTAGCCATCTATGGAAGGAATACGATTACAGATAAAAGAGGGAATCCACGGGAGGAGTACGTAAAGGAGTTCGAGCTCTCTGGCATACCGCCTGTAGAAAAAGGTCTCGACTGCGGTTTTCCATATGCGGGCGTTCTGGAGGAGTACGACTATCCGGTGTGCCTGTATCCCACGAATGGTGGCATTATGGAATTTGGCTACAACCCGGTTTCAGGTGGAATGGGGTGGACCATACATCCCCTACCCATTCCGGGAGACAGCATTCTCTTTATGGGCGAGGCTTATCCTGGAGAACCAGAAGAGGTAATAATCCTAAGGCCAAACGGCACGCTGGAGTTCTACGAGCTCACTGTAGGAGGGGAAATTAACCTTCTCGGGAGCGTCCAGACATCCTACCAGCAGGGAGACGATGTCGACTGGGGAGATGTGGATGGGGACAGCATCGGGGAGCTGGTGGTCTTCAAGAAAGGCACCGGCACCGTGGAATTGTACGACACCAATGGGCTTAGAGAGACTCACCTATTTTTCTATTCCGGCAAAGCAATGCTTGAAGACATCATAGGAGGCTCTGAAGATGAGGTTGTAGTGATCAACGGCGAGAACTTTGAGTTCCTCACCTGGAATGAGCTCAAGGAAGGTAGCGTTTTCTCAACAACGCTGATAAAGCGCTGGGGCCAGATGATGAAGCCCGGCTGGCTCTCTAAAGGATATCTCCTCATTGTTGGAGAGACAGAAATAGTCCCTGCCCAACAGATGAGCTTTGATCCCCTGTGGCTGGAGGGAGGAGATGTCATGCATGTCAGAGTGACAGACCTCCCGTATGCAAACACTGAAGGTGATGTCCTTGATCCAGAGCTCATGGTTGGAAGGATAGTTGGGGACACAGCGAGTGACCTTGAGATAGCTGTAAGGAATGCTATAAGACACTTGAGGGGAGAATGTTCCTTTGACCGCTCCCACGCACTTATACTTTCCGGATGGTCTGAGTGCAGAGGTGGAGGCTGTGCTGACCAAGATTTTGGAGAACGCAGCAGGTCTGTCAAAAGGGCCTTGGAGAAACAGGGTACAGAGGTGACCATTATCTACACCACGGACTATCCGGACGTGAAAGAGGGGGACAGAATAGTTGTGAACGGCAGAAGACTGGCAGTTGAGGCGTTCTTTAACAACACCCCCGAAAAGGACATAATCCACCTTGAGGGCCACGGGAACACCAATGTTATCGATGATATATACGCGAGCGATGTGAGCAGCAGGAGGAATCCCTTTGGAAACACATGCCCCCTCGTCTATGCCGAATCCTGTCTGACGGGGGATTACACGAAGGGAAAGAGCATGGCGGAAGCCTTCTTGCAGGCGGGGGCTGTAGTATATCTCGGGTCGACAGAAAGCACGTACTCCGCCCCATGGACGGCAAGGGCAAAGAGGCTCTACAACCGCTGGGAATCAGGAATGTCCATTGGGGAGGCGCTCAGGAAGCTCAAGAGAGACATGGGGATAGGTATGGCCTGGGAGCTCGAGGACGATATGGATATGCTGTGGGTCATCTCCATGCACCTCTACGGCGATCCTAAGCTTGGTCTTGGGATTGGCACGCCATCGGGGGAGCCGGAAGGAACCCCGCAGAGCCTCGAACTGGATACTCCAACTTACAGCATTCAAAAAACCGACGAGGGTTCTCTTATAGAACTCGAAGACGGAGGCGTTCTTCTCTTGCCGGGACAATCTCCCATTCCGTACTACACATACAGTATCCGGATTCCGAAGGGTACGCGCGTCCAAAACGTCGAACTCACAGAAAGGGAAGTTCTGGAGACTCTGGACATAGAAATGGTCCCATTCAGGGTAGGGAAACTAGGTGAAGAAAAGGAGAACTGGACTGTGGTCAACTTCACCTTCATACCCTACCAGTGGCGGGTTATCGAGAACTTCGACGGAAGCAGCACACTCTTCATAAGGATCTTCCCGGTGGAATACAACAACCTCACGAAGAAGGCAGTCGTTTATGGACGCCATAAGTTCAGCATAAGTTACGTGAAAACAAGCGTCGAAATATCGAGGGCGAGGCTCGATAAAAGTGGTTATCATATTGGAGAACGGGTCAGGGTAGCGGGGATAGTAACCAGCGAAGGAGAAAAGGCTGACGTTGTTCTGACAGCTGTCCTCAGGAATGGAGCCAACGGAAAAGCGGTTAGAGGACTCAAGCCCATCCTCCTTAATGACCTCACTGGAGTAGGACGATTCTCATTTGAGTTTTCAACGGAAAACCTGAGAGCAGGGAACTACTACGTTGAACTTCTTGCTAATGATATGGATGGCAACCTGCTCGACAGAAAGCTCCTGCACTTCCAGCTTGGCATCAGACATGTGGAGAATGTTCTGACCGTCCCAGAAACTCCCACTCCCGGGAAGGAATTTACCGCAGTTTTGAGGGTCATCAACACTGGAGACCTGCCCGTAAAGGGTGAAGTTCATCTAACATCAGGAGGAAAAGAAATAATCAAGAACGTAACTCTCAATCCAAAGGAAGACGTCACAATTGAGGGAACTTTTCATGCTGGAAAATCTGGGGCGGAGGTTAAAGGTTATGTCCTCTACGATGGAAAAATGAGCAAGCCCGCTGTGCTGAGGTTCTCCTTTGCTTCACCACCGAAGGCAAGATTTGCACATTCCCCTGAAAATCCAAATGTAGGCACGGAAGTTAGGTTCATGGATATGTCCTCAGATTCCGACGGGGAAATAGTCTCATGGGAGTGGGACTTCGGAGACGGGTACATATCAAGGAAAAGAAATCCAACCCACAAATATCAGAACGCAGGGACCTACATCGTCCGGCTCAAAGTTGTTGACTCGGACGGACTGAGCTCGGAAACTAAGATGATGATTACGGTGAAAGCCAAAGAACCCGAATCTGAGGAGAAACCCACCTTTACATCCCCATCTGAAACAACGACCAGCAGCCCAGAGGAAACTGAGAAGATCCCAACAGGAGCTCCTGAAGAAGGAAAGATATGTGGAACTGGAATGCTGTTGCTTATTCTCCTCGCATGCCTGGGCCTGAGAGGAAAGGGGTAGCATCACCCCACTTTTTTCAATTTTAGCACCTGCTTGGCGAACTCCTCCAAAACCTCTTTCCGCATACCCTCGAAGAACTTTATCGAGCCCGCGTAGCTGTGGCCGCCGCCTTCAATTCCAGCGCTTGGCAGGGCCTCCTGAAGCTTCGGGATTATCTCGTTCAGGTCGAAATTGTAAGCCGCCATTCCGTCGGCGGCTCTCACAACTGCGAAGTCCGGGCCATAGGCGAGAGTTAGAATCGGCGCGTCCTCGCCGTACTTCTCCTTGAAGTGGTCGTGTATCAGGCCGGAGAGCTTGCCGGGGCTCGGATAGCTGAACTTCGGGGCGAAGAGCTCGATGTCTATCGTGTTGAACCTTATCCCGTTGGGCAGCACAACGCTCTTGACGTGGGGCAGGGAAGCTTTCAAAGCCTTCTCCTGCTTCTCCTTGACCTCCGGGTAGATGGCGTTGATGAGCTCGCGGTGCCTCTGGAGGTTGCCCGTGAGGAGGAGTATCTCGTCTATGACTCCGTGCCCGTCCATGAACTTCCAGTAGAAGGCCTCGTGGTCTATCACCTCGGCTATCTTCTTGAGGTCCTCCTCATCGAGCCCTTTCGCTTTCTTGGCTATCTCAAGGTACCCGTAGAACTCCGGGGCCTTGCTCCTGTCGCCGGTTCCGGCTATGGCGGGGAGGTGCTTTATCCTGTCCTCAACTTCGGGGTTGATAAAGCGTGCCACCTCCGTTGCCAGCATTCCCGCTGTAAGTTCATAGTAGCCGCGCTTTATGTGGTGGGGGTTGACGTGGACGTCAACGTAGTCGTCCACCTTTGCCCTGTCCTCGCTCACCCATTCCCTCGGATCGTGGTGGTCTATGACCACTATCGGAACGCCGTAGGCCCTTATTCTCCTGTAGGCGGGAATGTCCTCACTGGTTCCGCCGTTATCGACGATGACAAGGAGCGGAAGCGGGTCGCCGAACTTCTCGTGATCCTCGACCATGAAGATAATGTCTTTGAGCACATCCTCCAGCTCGTAGAAGGGCGCCCTGCTCGGCCTCCTCTTGAAGAGCTTCCACCTGGCTCCCGAATCCGGCGAAACCTGCTCTATGAGAGGCACTATCGCGTACTCAAGGGCCAGGCCGGAGGTGTAGCCGTCGGCATCTGCGTGGTGCCTCAGGAGGATGGGCCTGCCCTCGTATATCGCCCTGCGTATCATGAAGGCAGCTTTCATTATCTTGGGCTTGAGTTTCTCCAAAACCTCGCTCTCCACTAGGAAGCCCACGTCCTGAGGCTGGGCGCGCCTGTCAAGTTCTTCCTCTATGCGTCTCTTGACCTCGGCAGCCTCCGGCCCCCAGAGCCTCGCCATGTCGCTGGTTTCTATCTGTATCTCGCCGGAGTGGAAGGCCACCTTGCCGATTATCTCGACTATGTCGCCGACGTTGATGTTCGGATAGGCCCTAACTCCAGGGGCTTCAAAGGCGGCCGCCCATGTTATGCCAGTTCCATCGGTTATAGTGAAGACTGTAGGCCCTCCGGTGACCTGTATCTGGGTAACCCTGCCGCGAAGCCTGACCGTTTGACCGGCCATGTCCTTGCTGAGGTCTTTGATGAGCGTAACCGGCAGCTCCTTCCTGACGACCACTTCCTTGTAGTGCTTGAGGGCCGACTCGATGAGGTCTATCTCGCCCTTGTCGGGCCTGACATCGAGAACCTGGACGAGGATTTCTTCGCCGGGCTTGTACTCCCTGCCGCCAAGGAGGTCCTTCCTCCTTATTAGACCCCTAACGTGCGGGTTTAACCTGACGAAGACGCCGAAGCGCTCCACCCTGTCAATAGTCCCCCTGTAAACGTTTCCGACCTCTATGTCCTCAACGTCGCAGGTATTATCGAGAACGTAGACGACCTTATACTTCCTCATGCAGTCTGAACAGACCCACGTTGTTTCCATGCCGGGCTCCCAGGGTTCCTTGACCCTGCCGCAGATATCACAGGCCAGAACTCGGCCGGTTCCCCCGCACGTTGGGCAGGTGTCGTAAACCGGAACCACACCCTTGCCGTGGCACTCCGGACAGGGTATCTCATCAACCTCATCCTCAACCCCAAGATAATCCAGATTACGATAGCCTTTTAGATGAGAATCAAGCTTGAAATCAGCGGGAACGTAGCCCCAACCATTGCAGACCGGGCATTCCTTCTCGCCGGCCTTTATTTTCCCGGTTCCCCCGCAGGTCGGACAGTCCTTAACCACCATACTTCTCACCCCCAACCGAGTGTGGAGATGGAGCTTAAAAACCTTTTATTCTCACTCCTCATATCCAGCAAACAGAACCCATATTGCGAGAACCGCCAGCCCGTATAGAATCCCTGTGATAAAAAATGGAACCGTAAGGGAGTAGTCGAATATCATGCCTCCCAGATACTGCCCGATACCAAAGGTTGAGGTCCATGCAAAGCTCCTTAAAGCTATTGAAGTCGCCCTCTCCTCCTTGGTGAAAAACCTCAGGGCAAATGCGTCCCATATCGGGTTGACAATATTCATCAGAATGGTTCTGAGTGTATAAATCAGGGCGGCAACTAAAAAGCCCGGAGCAAATGGCAGGGCAACAATCAGGGCAGTTGCACTTCCGTTAAATCCCACGACGGTTTTAACACTCCCTATCCTGTCCGCTATGAGGGGCATGAGGAACATTCCGAAGGCCATCATCATCTGCTGGATGGCAAACAACCCGCCTATGCTCTCCAGTCCGGTTCCAAAGCGGAGGTTGAACCAGAGCCCCATATAGGGTATGGTGACACCCGCCCCGAGACCTATGAGGACGTTGGGGAGGGAGAATTTGGCTATCTTAACGAGCAGACCCTTTCCAACTCTGAGCCTCTTTTCCTTCCTTCCAAGAACCGGCGAGACCAGCACCATCAGAATCATCTGAACCACCAGAAATGAGATTGCGAACAGCAACGTGTGTTTATATGGGGAGGAACCATCGAGGAGCTTTGGCAGGATTCCGCCGAGGATCATTCCAAACGCAGCCCCCGCAGTTCCAAGCGCACTGTTCAGCGTGAAGAGGTAGTGCCTCTTTTCGTCAGTGGTTTCTCCGCTTAAAAGTGCGGTTAATGCCGGCCATTCCATCGCCGTCCCCATCCCAAGAAGTACAGACGCTATAATCAGAACCCAGAACACAGGATAGAAAACCTGAAGCATTCTCGCAGCCAGATATAAAAACAGCGCCAGGAGCACCGTTCTCTTGTAGCCAAGCCTGACACTTACCTGACCCGAAACCAGAAGGATGAGAGACTGCACTATCGTTGAAATCGAGAATAAAGTTCCGATATCCGTGAAATCCATGCCCAGGGCTCTGAAGTAGAAGGGCAGGATAAACCATGTTATATTGCCCCCAAGCCACCCGAAGAATGAATAAGCAACGACAAGCTTTGCATCCCTGCTGAATCCCCTGTAATCCTTCAGACTCATGAGAAAAAATTCATGGGGTTTATTTTATAAATCTGCCGAAACGTTAAGGCGTAGTTATGCGGTTAGCCTTCAGGTGGTCATCAAACGAAACAGTCCCAACTTCCAACTTTAAATTTAAACCTTAAACTTTAAACTTTAACTTTTAGACACCCCGAAACGTTAAGACCTTGTGCCTCCATTCCAAATCAGCGGCGCATCATATTCCGAAAATTTTGATAGTCTAACCAAAAAATTTATTAATGAAATCCTCTATTACTCAGTGTTTAAATCATTCAAAAAGGCTGATTAAAGCTCAAATCAGGGGATTAAATAAAGCATTTCTCCCTTTTTAAAGAGAAAAGAAACGGAAAATCAGAAGCCGTTCATGAACTCCTCAATGGCCTTCTCTGTCTCAGCGTGCGTCTTTCCTGCGAGGATGATAACCCTGTAGTTTGAGTTGTACGGGTTGCGGAGTATCTTGACAACATATCCCTTGCTGTTTACCTCATTCTTGATGGCGGTCACCAGCTCGCTGCCGTATGCACTTTCGAGAACCTTCCAAGCCTTGTTGCTCACCCATCCTCCCACTATGATGACATTCCTGTTTGATGGCAGCTTTGTCAGTTCTGTATCGTTGATTATAAGCTCATTAACGTTGCCCGTGACCTCCACCTTGGGTGCGGTTATGGTAACTGTCTTCTGAACGGTGTCCATGCGGATGAACTTATAGCCCTTAACACCGATGATGTTGCCCTTGCTGTCCTTTTCAAAAACCGCACTTATATGGAGACCTCCACTGATCGGGAGATCAATCATGCCCCCGCTGCCGAGGAAAACCTTGGGGAATTTCTTGTCAGAGGCATTGACATGCAGGTAGAGCGTGAAGAGATTGTTTGCGGGGTCTATATCCCAGACCCACTGCCCGGTGTAAATCTCGCCGTCCTGATATGTGCGGAGCTTTTTGTAGTAGGTGTAGTTGTATATGACCTGGTCAGTGGTCTGTCCCTGGAATATGTTGGTTGGGCTGAACACGAGCATGTTTTTGACTCCCGCTTTCAGAAGGTCGTTAATCTCCGTCTGGGGGTCGGAGGTGTACTCCTCATAGTGTTCGTTGTTGCTGGAATCGAGGTAGAGGATGTAATATCTGCCCTCATACATGAGCTTGATGTCCTTCTTGTACGGGCCTGAAATCTCAACCAGCATGTTGTTCCCGGATGTGTCTATGTCCTGGAACTTTATCCTCCATATTCCGATGGCAAGGGTTTCATCAATCTTTTTCATCCCCTTGCCAGAGGTGTAGTTGTAGATGTAGAGGGTGTCCTTTCCGTTGACCGTTGATGATACGATTTTGTTGTTGTTGCCACCGAGATTCAGGGGCGTGGTGTTCTCATTGAAAATTATCTCAATGCTCCTGTCATCGAACTGGGCCTTCTTTGCCGTGGAGTTATAGAAAACCCTTGAGAAGTTAACCGCAACCACGATGTTGTGTCCCACGGGCTCGTCGCCAACCTTCAGACCCACATCGGGCATATCAATGGCATTGAGCTTGTAATACTGACCGTAATCCTCTATGAGAATGCTGTGGTACTCAACGGGCACCGTAACCTTGACGGCATATGACCCCTCCGTTATCCCCTGAAGAACGAGAAACGCCCCGAGCTTTGAGCCGGCGATTGCATCCTCCCCTATGTGGAGCGGAACGCCGTTGACTATCTTCGTTGTCGGGAGAACTATCACTGAATTCGCCGAGTTGATCTTAAAGCTGTAGCCCTGTGCCATTCCAAGCGTGGCGGCCAGAAACAGCAGGGCAGTTAAAACTGCAATCCCTTTCCTCATATGTAATCACCAGTTATAGAATTTCCCCCGAAGGTTTATAACTTTTCCCGGTTAAAAATACCCTGCGATGATGAGTGAATCCAATGCTGATGGGTGATGAAAGCCAGACCTGAGCACGGTGAACGGGCATGATCGTAATAACGGGCACAAGATATGAGGCTGTTCTGGAGGAATTCAACCACAGGAAGATTCTGTTCCCAGAATACGGAAAGAACAGGGAGCAGCTGCAGGATTTCGTGGCTTCCCTAACAGGAGACGAAATAATCGTGACGGCCAGCCTGGAGCTTATAGACCTTCTTCTCGGCGCATTCAGAGGGGAGGAGAATCTAGTGGTCTATTCAGATACCGGGAAATCCCTGACGTTCGGTGAGGCCCACGGCCTGCGGAAGTACCTGGACTTCGACCTGAGGGGGGGCAAAACCGGAGAATCCTCAAGGGTTTCGGTTCTCTTTGTTGAGGGGAAAACGGATTCAAAGTTTTTTAAAGCAGCGTATAAGAAGGTCTTTGGATTTAAGGAGGCAAGAAGAAGGGTTCCCGGAAATCTAAAGCTCATAGAACGCCTTTTTGAGAGGGACAACTACGAGCTGGTGGTTAAAGACGGCTCATACATTGCGGTAATCCCAAGCGAGGGTAACTCCGGCGTAATCAGAAACCTCGGGAACTTCCTCAGGGCGATGGAGGTCTTTGAGTTCAGGGTGGATAAGATAGGGCTGGCAATTGACATAGACGAGAGCAGAGAACAGGTGATGGAGTCAATAACCGGCAGGCTGTCCTCCTTCAGCCATCAAAAGTCAGGAGGTAAATTTATTGTTGGGGGTACCTCCGTAATCCCCCTGCTGATCGGGGCAAAGATCGAGCTGAATCCATGCATAGAGTGGCAGAAGCCTGCGGTTGAGGACTTTATGCTGGCGGTGCTGCAGGCGGATGGAACCCTGGAAAAGATTGAGCGGGCTATAAACATTCTGTGCATCGACCTTAAAAGGAAGCTCAGACCAAAGGAGGTAATTTACCTGGCAATGGCGGCAAAGAAGTTCTGGGGAAACCTTGAAGGGTTCTACGAGATGACGATAATGAGAACCCCGCGCTGGAAAATGGAAAAAATCCTGAGGAGGGGCGGCATATACGAGGTGATGCAGGAGGTGATCCCGTGAAGCTGGTATCATTTGACGTCTGGAACACCCTCCTTGACATAAACCTCATGCTCGATGAGATTGCCGTTGCCATAGCAAAAATCTCCGGTCAGTGCGTGGCGGATGTTGCCCTCGCAGTGGCGAATGCAAGGGCGGAGATCAAGGGGATGAGGAAGAACAGACAGGGAAAGGCTGAAAGGGCGCTGGAGGAAAGTCAGGAGCTTTTGGCAGAAATTCTGGGGGTTGACGTCGAGATTGTGAAAAGGGCGGCGGCGAGGGCCACGCTTAACGTGGATGATGAGATAGTCCTTCCCGGGGCGAAAGAGGCACTTGAAGGCGTGAAGAGAAAGGGCCTGAAGGTCACGGTAACGGGCAACGTAATGTTCTGGCCCGGCTCCTACACTCGTCTCCTGCTCGAACGCTTTGGACTTATGGACTACATAGACAGGAGCTTCTTTGCCGATGAGGTTTTGGCTTACAAGCCGATGCCGGAGATGTTCCAGAAACCGCTCGAAGTCTTTGGCGTTTCTCCGAATGATGCAATCCACATAGGCGATACCTACGCAGAGGACTTTGAGGGAGCGCTGAGAACCGGCATGTGGGCGGTCTGGATAAACCCTGAGGCCGAAAAGGTTAGAAAAATCCACGGGCGGGGCTTTGAGGTGCCCTCGGTGGATGGGATTTTAGAGGTGCTGGGGAGGATAGAGAAAGGAAAAGCTACCTGACAAGTCCCGCTTTCACGTAATTTTGAGCCGCATAATACTGCCTCTCGTCCGCCGTCAGGAACTCTGCATTGAGGGCTTCAGCGAGGGCTATGTATAGGGCGTCATAGATTGTGATATTCCCGCTCAGGGCTATTTCCAGCCCCCTTTCAAAGAAGTTTTCAGCCCTAAACAGCAGCATGCCATCACCGAGAAGTTTGAGAACAGTTATAAGATTCTTTGCTCCTTCGTTCGTAGTTCTACCCTGCTTAACGGCCTTCCATATGGCGTTCATCCCCTCGACCAGCGCGTAGTCGAGTGTTGCTGTTTCTGGATCAATGGTCACGCTCTCCCAGCCGGGCTCTTTAAGAAGAACCTTAACCAACACGGATGCATCAATGACTATCACGATCCTCCCTCACGCTCTTTGCTGAAAAGCCCCTTTCAACTGAAACCGGTGTGCGTCTGAGTATCTCCAAAGCCTCTTCTATCTTCCGTCTCCTCTCTTCCTCATCTATGCGCTTCCTTATGAACTCCCTTATCTCCCCGCTCCAGTTGATGTTTAGCTCCTTCATCTTGAGCTTCAGCTCATCGGGAACGCGAACGGTAACGATGGCCATGTAATACACCTCGAAATACAGTTTGTATTGCGAGGATATAAGGGTTTCGAGTAATAGACCCATGAAAACTAGAAGCTTTAAATTCACGAAGCGAGTAAACAAACAGGGGGATAAAATGAATCTTATTCCTGAACAGAGAGGGTATAGTTATAGAGATAAATCCGACTATATTGTGGGCAACACAGAGATTACTAACCTCAACTCTGTAACTATAGATGCCCAAAGAGGTGCACTGCTTGCAGAGAGATTACTCCAGATGTACCTCACCACAGGTATTTTTGGAAATAAAGCAATGCCAGAAGATTACCCTCCCCAAGGAGTTGAGATAGGGTCTAGAGAACATCTTCTGTTTTTGACTCTCACAGTAGCCATTGATTACATGAGAAACGCAGATGCATTGTGGGAAAGTGCTAGAAAAACGTTTGAAGACCCAGAAACGCGGTTTGTATTCTTCCCAGAACAACTCGCTACTATCCCCTTGGGACAAGTCAATACAATAAAATCTGCCCTCACAAAGTATAAGCTGGCATTAAGACCCAATAGAGATACCAACATTTGGCTCACAATTGCATTAACTATTCATAATGAATGGGAGGATGACCCACGGAACCTTCTAAAGGGCATGGAATTCGACGCTCTCAAAATTGTAGAACATCTCAAAAAGAATAAAACAAAGTATCCCAACCTAAACGGTGAAAAAATCAGATCACTGTGGCTGAGAATGCTCAGGGATAACGGAAAAATAAATCTAAAGAATCTAGAAAACATCCCAATTCCCGTGGATGTCCATATAACACGAGCAACATTAAATTTAGGAGTTATACAGGGAGAGTTTGAAGGCACATTAGATGACTTCAGAGATTTGGTAGCAAAGGCTTGGATGGAAAGCACAAGCTTACTCAGGAATTCCGGGAAGCATGTTATATCTCTCGACTTGGACAGACCCCTATGGCATCTCTCCAGAAATGGATGTAGCTACAGAACTAATGCAGCTCCCTCTTCATGTCCAAAATTTAGGGAATGCCAGTTTAGAAAGTACTGCACTTCTGGGGAAATCAAAATCAAGAAAAAAGGCAGACATCAATACTGGGTTCATTTAAGAACATCCAAATGAATTCCAATCATCCCTTCCCCTTCGGCTTCAGCCACGCCCCTAGGCCGAGCTGTTTTGTTTTCTGATACCTCAAGTCCTCCGCCCTGTAGCCGAACGCCTCCAGAATCCTAAGCACTGCCGGAAGAACCTGGTTGTTGATGTAGTAGTCCGGGTCGTATTTATGCTTCGAGGGATTGTACTCGGTCAGCAGAATCACCCTGTCGCTGATCTTCTTATCTCCCCTGAGGACGATGTAGCTTATTATCATCCCGGGCCTGACCTTAACGCCTCTCGCCTGGAGACGCTTTGCTATCGCTATATGCGGCCCGGTGGCTTTATACTCCCTCAGCTCCCGGGTTATCTGCTCGTGTATAACGAGCTTCTCAAGGGGAACCCTGTGGTTCATAAGATCCTCGGTTACCTTTTTAACTATCTCAACGGCCTTTTCAACACTTCCATCCCTGAGAATGGCTTCGAGAACTTTAGCCTGTGTCTCCTTGGCTATCTCGCTCCAGTCCCTTCTCACGACCTCAAGACCCCTCGTGGTTATCTTGCCCTCCTCGTCTATCACAGCGTAGCGCTTCTTTGTCACGAAGAACCCCCTCGTGTAGAAGCCCTCATATTCAAGCTCAAGCATTCCGGGGAGCTTTTTGTTGATGTATTTCAGGAATTCCCTGGCTTTGTTTTTGACGGTTTCGGCGTCCGCACCGGGAATTGTCGCAAAAAATCCATCTGTGTTATGGACAAGTATTCCGTTAGCGAAGAACCTGTGGGTTCCCTCAACCTCAATGTCGTAAACGTAGCCACTATATGTTATCTCTTCAATGCTCTTGGGATACATAATGTCAAATTCATATTTGTACACCCTGCTCTTGTATTTGCATTCCCCAAGATTTTCAGCGAGCTTAGTGGATTTTCTATCAAGGAGGAACCCAATTCTCTCAGCAAAACGGTGCTTGTTTTTGATTCTCACGTGAATTGAGTGCGTTCCACTCTCCTTTTTGAGATACCTGTTTGGATTGCTTTCTGCGAAGATTGAGTTAGAAACACCCACGAGCCACAGTAGCTTCCTAACCGAATCACCAAGCCTTTGATTAATGCTTGTTAGCCTTATCTCCGGGATTCCTCTGCGTACGCTCACCGTTCCATCAGCTGAGAAGAGACCCCTCAGAAACGCCTCGATATACTCTCTGGGAAGATTGAACATGAAGTCTGGAATCAGTTTATTTCCATTTTCATCTTTGAAGTATCTGACCATGAAGTTTGCAAGCCACTTCGACAATATGGAGACATCACCTTTCCTGTTTTTGTTGTAGTAGTTGGATATGATGCCACTCTCTTTTAGCGGTTTCAGAATTTTTTCCTCAATTTCGATCCTGTCCACTCCACAGGAAAGACCCACGTAATATCTAGCCCAGTGAGATGTTCCCCCCCAAGTGCCATCGCCTACAAGCAAGCCGATTAGCTCCCATAACTTAATGGACAGGAAGTTTGACCTTACACCTTCTCTGAGAATAGCATTCAGGGTTATAAGAGACTTAACCTCCCTCCCGATTTCAGCGGGTTTGATCTCAACGAGGCGCTTCTTCAGAGGCTTTCCAACCTTTACCCTGCTGGTGTTCAGGTAGCCGATCAAAGAGTGATCCTCAGTGACGTCGAGATACCATGAGTTTGTGATATTGATGCGATAGATTCTCTTTTTCGTCTTGTGCCTCATGACATAAGGCACATTCCTCCAGACGAGTTTTCCATTATCATCCAGCGTTAGCGCTTCCACATCATCGAGAAGGCAATACTCTTTCTCACCAAGCTGATAATCAACACGCTCAAAGAGCTTCTCAATCGGGATGAACTCAATTCTGCCGTTTCTCCTGATGATGACCTCCGTATTACCGGTGACGCTATCAGCATAGAGCACCTTAAACCCGAACTTCTCCGCCTCCTTAATCGTGGTCTCTATATAGTGCCTCCCCCATGCGGTAACGCTCTCGGCGCACTCCCTTGAGTACCATCTTGCCTTTGGATAACCCTGATAGCCGTAATAACTATTTGCAAGAATCTTCAATGCCCGCTGCCTGTAATCGAGCATTTTCTTCTCGATTGGGTCAATTGTGGCTTTCATCTTCCTCTTTATCTCCGCCCTCGTTTCTATGAGCTCCTCAAGAATCGAAGGTATGAAGCCCCTGAAGTCCTTGCAGAAGCGGTAGCCCACGCCAGGAGCGGTGTCGTAGTTCCTGCAGCCCTCCCTCTCAAGGGTATCGGGTGAGATGTTGTGGGTGACGATTATGGAGGGATATAAGCTCTTATAGTCCAGATAGACTATGTTCTCCCACAGGCCTCTCTCAGGCTCCTTAACATACGCTCCGGCATAGCCCTGCCTCAGCCTGCGCTGATACTCCTCGCTGCTTGGCCTGTTTGGGGCGAGCTCGTTTCTCTCGTAGGCGACCCTGAGGAGATACCACTCCACGAGATTGCCGGTGCTTGACCTCGACACGTCCCACGGGCTCTGGCCGATGAGCTTTGCGAGCTCGGCCTCCATCGGGAAGAACTCCCTGCCGAGCTCATACGTTGCCCTCGCATCCTCCATGGAGTATCTGGCCAGCTTCTTCAGGCCTTCCTCTGTTTCCCATATTGCCGCTATCTCCTCGGCGTTCAGCTTGCTCTTGCTCTTTCCCAAAACGGCCTCATAGACCGCCTCAAGCGTGTAGGTCGGGAGGTTTATGGTTCTCCTGACCACGGGGTAAAGATCAAAGTGTATCCTGCCCTTAACCTCAACCGCAAATCTGTCCCCCATGCGCTGCATTTTGGGCTCCGGATGCTCCTTATCCCTGCTGATGAAAAGCCTTATTCCGAGCTTTTCAGCCCTCTTGAGGAGATACGGCATGTCGAAGTTGTCGCCGTTGTATGTTATCAGCACATCGGGATCCTTCTCCCTCACGACCTGAATAAAGCGCTTTATCATCTCCCTCTCGCTTGAGACAACCTCAACATAAGGGAGGTCTATCCTCTTCCAGGTTATCACCCTGGCTTCGCTCTCATCCGCGTAGCTTATCATGATAATCTCGCCCTTACCGAACTCATCCCCCTCGTGGTAGAAGGTCTCAAGGTCAAATGCTAAAAGTTTAAGCTTCTCGTCCCCCTCCATCGGAATGAGACCCTTATCTATGAGGTATCTCTTCGCGAATGGTATGTCATACTCAAAGATATCTACAACGGCCGGATGCTTCCTTATCTCCCCCCTTATGGCAGGAACATCCTGGGGATGCTCGAATATCAGCTTCCAGACCTCAACCGGCCGTCCGAGGAATTTCTTCCTGACTTTCTCCGCCTTGATAATTTTAACCTCCTTCTTCCCTCTCGTGGCGGTTATCCTTTTGACATCCTCAATCGCACCATCGTCCTTCAGAAGGGCGTATATGTAGGGCTGGAAGTTTGTATCCAGCTCAATCTTAAACTCCCCGTTCTCCTTTTTGAAAATTCTCACTATCGGCTTCCCGTCCTTCGTGATGTAGTCTGTATCGAGAATCATAATCCCACCGTTCAGCACTTTGATTTCAATTTAGATAAAACTTTCTAACGGTTCAGCCAAGCCCTGAAGCAGGGGATTTCCACCAACTTTTTAAATGCCCCGGCTAAGGAACGACCATGGAGCTGTTTTACAGGATAAGCCTCCACGAGCTCGTGGCGGATATACTGACCCTCATAGAGGAGCGTGAGCTCTCCTCAAAAAACGCCCTTGAGAGGGTCTTCAGAAGAGTTAGCGGAAGGGACAGGGAGAAGGCCAGAGGTTTGGCTCATGCCTACGTGTTTGAAATTGAGAAATGGAGGGCTAAAATCGATTTCATCGCCGATTCCGTCCTGAAGGGTTCCGAAATAGAGGATCTGGATGCATACCTGGCAAACCTCATAAGAATCGGCATATTTGAGATGAAATTCCGGGGCACGCCTCCGGCCCTGGCCACGGATTCCATCGTAAGGGTTGTGAAGGAAAAGTACGACCTGCCGAGGGCCAAATTTGTGAATGCCCTGCTCAGAGGCGCTGAAGGCTTCGATCTTGAAAAAGCCCTGAAAAAGCTCAGGGAAAAAGACAGACTCGGGTACCTCAGCATCAAGTTCTCGCATCCAAGATGGTATGTTGAATATGCCATTGACCTGCTGGGATACGAAAATGCGGTTAGACTCCTCCTAAGCAACAACAGGGGCCAGAGGTACTACGTAAGGGTAAATCCGCTGAAAACGGACATTGACTCCCTCAGGGATTACCTTGAGGAGCATGGTGTGAGAACGGCCAGAACACCCATTGAGGACGTCCTGAAGGTGCTCGACTACAGGACGCCGGTAACGAGGCTTGAGTGGTATGAAAAAGGCTACTTCGTAATTCAGGATCTTGCATCGGCTTATGTCGCCCACGTTTTAAAGCCCGAAAAGGGAGAGAGGATTCTTGATCTCGCCGCAGCCCCTGGCTCGAAGACATTCCACACTGCCCATCTGATGGAGAACAGGGGCGAAATAGTTGCAGTTGATTATTCCCTTGAGAGACTCAACAGGATGAAGGAGAAGATGAAGACTCTGGGCGTCAGGAACGTCAGGCTAGTCCACGCGGATGGGATGAAGTTCACGGACAGGGAGAAGTTCGACAAAATCATCCTCGATGCTCCGTGTTCCTCCTCAGGCACATACAGGCAGTTCCCCGAGGTGAAGTGGCGCTTCGATGAAGGAAAAATCCGGAAGGTCGTTCAGGTGCAGAAAGCAATGCTGAGGAATGCTTATCGCAATCTGGCGGATGACGGGGAGATGACATACTCAACCTGCTCGATAAGGCTGGATGAGAATGAGGAGAACATCGTCTACGCACTGAACCGGATAGGTTTTGAGCTGGTTAATTATCCGTTCAGCTGGGGGGATAAGGGTTTTCTTGAGATTGGGGACAGGGTTTTCAGGGCCTGGACGCACAGGCACGACTGCAACAGCTTTTTTATAGCGAAGCTGGGGAAAGGGTAGCCTAAAATATTTTAAAATGGTTTCATCCAGCTGAGAACGAAAGTGATGAACACTCCCATGATGTGGGGTGACGACAATGAGTAAGCTCCTGAGAAACTGTTTATACTCAATGATCCTTGCCGTGGTTTTCTTTGCGTATCTCGTTAGGCTCGCTAAAACGGAAACATTATACGCCCTCGGGCTGGCGGTGCTCTCCTTCGGGATCTTTCTCATGGTGAACTCGGTGAGGATATGGAAGGAAGAAAGGAAGAGACGGGCTCTCACAATGCTAGGCCTGATAGCGCTGTTTTCACTACTCATAGCCCCGGCAAACCTGCCTTTGGCAATAAATACCTTCATAACCTTCAGCGCTGGCGTTCTCGTCCTGATCTATCGTGAGGAGCTTTTACCGAACATGCCGGCATTTACCTACGCGTGGATCGGTGCTGTGGTCGGCTTCATCGTGGCAGTTCTGTTATTTCCCCACACGAGAATGGGCGACGCTGCGAGGGCCGTTGGACTGATAGGACTGATTCTGGCTTTCTCCGGGCTGTTCCTTCTGATAGGCAGGAAAGTCCACTACCGGCCGTTCAACAGATACCCGATGCACTAGGATTTTTCTCAACTTTGATTTTCCTTATCGATGAGGAAGTTAAAACTGACCGCTCCAATTTTTATACATGGACAGTGCAGTCCCGAAGATTGATGAGGTGTTTGCACTCGCAAAACTGGAAGGTTTTTACGGAAAAAGTCCATGAGACGACTGAATGGAGCTACGTGAGTATATTGAGGAGTACAGGGACCTTTCTGGACAGTAGCGTTATTGTGAACCTTATAGTGGATACAGAGATGGCATATTTCTCGTGCCTGAGGGATACTGGAAGCAAAAATAAAAATCACACCAGCCCCTTCCTCCTCACCGGCCCTCCCGGTTTTTCCTCCTCGAAGATCTCGGCAGTAAATTTGTAGACCTTCGTGCTCTTTTCGAGCCAGCAGTCCGGCGGAAGGCCTGCCTTCCAGCAGGTCTGGGCTAAGAACTCCTCCTCGTCCCAGCCCCACTCTATCGGCACCTGCGGGAGGAGCAAACCGGAGTAAATCCCCTTCTCGATTATAAGCCCGTCCCTGCCGACTTTTATCTTCCCAGGCCTCTCCTCGGGCGGTCCCTCTATGAGCTCCGGAGGTGTCAGAACGCTCACCTCAATAATCAGGTCGTCCAGCTCGCTCTCCCTCACCGGAGGGAAGCGCGGGTCATCGACGGCAGCATAGATTGCGGCCTTTATTGTGGCTTTAACAAGGGGATATACAGGCATGGGGAAGCCGATACAGCCCCTCAGGGCCATCTGCGGTGGGGCGTTGCGGCGGTTCAGGGTTACAAAGACACCCATCTTTTCCCAGAGCTCTTTCGGGGTCTCTTCAGGGGGTTTTATCTCCCTCCCTTCCCTGAGATACTTCTCTATGGCCTTCCTTGCCAGCCTGACCAGAAACTCCCCCAATTCATCCCTGATTCTGTACATCCTTGACTCACCGAAGAATATACCCCCGGGACATACATAAACCTATCCCGCAAAGCTTAAAAAATTGCCGAATTAAGATTAGCTCGATGTCGAAATGAGCGTGATAATTGAGTTCGTCATAGTTCCGCTTGGTGAGATAAGCCTCAGCAGATACATAGCCGAGGTAGTAAAGCTTTTAGAGAAAAAAGGTGTTAAATATCAATTGACCCCTATGGCCACGATAATAGAAGTCCAGAACGTGGGAGAAGGGCTTGAAATCATAAGGGAAGCCCACGAACTGATGTTCGGGATGGGAGTAAAGCGGGTCTCCACAAGCATAAGAATTGACGACAGGCGGGATAAGGAGAGGCGGATGGAGGATAAGGTTGAGGCGGTCCTCGAAAAAGCCGGGAGGGTTGAAAATTAGGGTATTGATTCTGGCCATTGACAGGGACGACGACTTCGGTGTTAAGGCAGGGGTTAAGGGGCCGGTTATAGGAAGGGACGCATGTGTAGACGCCGCCCTCAAGCTCAGCCTGGCTGATCCCGAGGACAGCGATGCGAATGTGGTTTATGCGGCCGTCAAGCTTTACAAAGAGCTTAGGGAGAGCGGGGAGTTTGATGATGTGGAGGTGGCCATCATCACAGGTCACCGTGATGTTGGGGTCAAGAGCGACCTTGAGCTCACGAGACAGCTTGATATGATTCTGGAAAAGTTCCCTGCAGATGGCGTTATCCCGGTTACTGACGGAGCCGAAGATGAGCAGATTTTTCCGATAATAACCTCAAGACTTCCGATAATAAGCTCCCGCCGTGTTGTGGTGAAGCAGAGCGAGGGGATAGAGACCACATACTACATAATCTACCGCTACATAAAGGAGATACTGAGCGACCCCGAAGCCGCAAAGGTCTTTCTCGGAATACCCGGACTCATCCTCCTGCTCTACGGAATAGCGAGGCTGATTTCAATAAGGTATCCCCAGAGCGTCAATATAATCTCGGCAACCGTAACCGGGACGATACTGTTCCTCGTGGGTGCGTATTTCTTCACCAAAGGGTTCAGGGTCAGGTTTTCCATAAGGGAAACCGTCACCAAGCAGTTCATTCCGCTCATCTCATTTATTGCCGGATTCCTGATCATGGCCGCAGGTGCGATAAATGTCTATCTCTACCTCGAGTCAATAGCCGAGAGGATGCTGGGCTTCCTTCCGGGTACCGACCTGTTACAGGTGCTGATATACATAAACGCCATAAACACACCCTTTGTGATGGGTCTGAGCGTCATGATCCTCGGAAAAGTAATCCAGGCATACATGAAAAAGGATCACCACCTGTGGTATTACGTATCCGGGATACTCATCCTCCCGGCCTTCTGGATTACAATAGACCTGACCACGCGTTATGCGATGTCCATAATAGTGCTTTCGGAGTTTGAGGTGTTTAAAAAGGCCCTCATAGCTGTCGTGGACCTGATTGTAAGCGTTCTTATTGGAATGTACCTCAAGGAAAAGATAAGGGGATGGGAGAAAGTTGAAGCTGGAACAGGCTCTGAGGGAGTATGAAAAGAGAATAGAGAAATTAAAAAAGGAACGCACCAAAATTGAGGAAAAATACCTCAAAAAGCTCGACAAGAACAAAAAAGAAGTTCTGAAGAGAATAGAGGTTCTGGAGCAGAGGGAGATTCCCAGGGATGTGGATGACAGGATTAAAAAGATTGTGGGTGCCGAAAAAAGAATGTACGTATCAACGCTGAGGAGGATGCTGGAGAAGGTCGGGAGCATGGAGGACTTTGGAAAACTCCTGCCCGAGCTTTCCAAGCTGCATGTCTCTCACGGAAAATACCTCCTCATTCTGTTCGAAAAGGATGTCTATGCAATAAACAGGATACTGAAGCGAATGTCAGAGGAATATCAGGAATATCTGAAAAAGATCAGCGAAACTCAGATTCCATCAATAGACATTGAAGCCATAGAGAACGAGAGAGAAAAGATATCCCGTGAAATCAACCTTTTAATCGATGAAAGAAGGGATATAGAAACAAGCATAGAGCAGCGGAAAAAGGAGCTGGAGAAATTCTACCGGGAGGCCGACCTGGAGAATATAGAGAAGGAGATCAAGGAGCTTGAGCGTGAGCTGAAGAAAGATGAGCTTGAGCTGAGATCAAAGATTTCCAAGCTCCAGAAGCCGATAAAAAGGATGCGCACGGGAGAGGAAATCGCCAGGAGGATCATAGAAAACAGCTATTATGGAGTTGAGCATCCGAACGAGTTCCTGTCCTTTCTCATGCACATTTATCCACGGCTTGAGGGGAAGTACAGAAAGACCGCGGAGTGGCTTCTGGAGAATCTTAAGGATAGAGCTGAAGAAATCAGGAAAGTAAAGAAAAAACTGAGCGAACTGATAAACGAGAGGGAGGAAATACTCTCGGATGGGAGGGATATTCAGGAGGAAATTGAGCTGCTGAAAAGAAAGCTTGGGGAAAAGGAGGAGCAGATTACAAAGCTCAGGGAGAGGCTTGAAAAGCTGGAAATGGAATATGACGAGAGCATCAGAAGGCTCGAAGCTCTGCTGGGCAAAAAGATCGAGAGGGGATAGGTTTTTAATTAGGGAGGCCTAATTCTGTCGTGGTGGTGACGATGCTCAGACCAGACAGGCTCCGTTTTGGAACCGCCGGGATACCGATCTCAACCCCCAAACGCTCCACAATAGAGGGTATAATCCATGTGAGAAATCTCGGCCTTGATGCAATGGAGCTTGAATTCGTCAGGGGAGTTAATTTAAAGCCCGAGCTGGCAAAAAAGATAAAGTACATCGCCCAGAAGCATGACATCCTTCTGACCGCCCACGCCCCGTACTACATAAACCTCAATGCGACCGAGAAGGGAAAGGTGGAGGCGAGCAAGAGGAGGATAATCCAGAGCGCCGAAAGACTCCATGAGGCGGGAGGATGGAGCGTTGTTTTCCATGCTGGCTACTACCTGAAACAGCCGCCCAAAAGCGTCTATAGCCGGATAAAAAGGGAGATAGAGGACATAGTGAGGGAGCTTCAGAACAGGGGAGTTGAGATATGGGTGCGGCCCGAGCTCACCGGCAAGCCCACCCAGTTCGGAGACCTGAGAGAGCTGGTGAAGCTCAGCGAAGATGTTGAGATGGTTCTGCCAGCGATAGACTTCGCCCACTGCCACGCAAGGAACGCCGGAAAGATGAACACCGCCGGGGAGTGGAGGGAGATGCTGGGTTTTATAGAAGACCGCCTTGGAAGGGAGGCACTTGACAGCATGCACATCCACATAAGCGGCATAAACTATACCTCAAAAGGCGAGCGGAATCATTTAAACCTGCGGGAGAGCGACATGAACTGGGAGGATCTGCTGAGGGTTCTCAAGGAGTTCAGGGTTAAAGGGGTCGTCATAAGCGAGAGCCCCAACATAGAGGGGGACGCTTTGCTCATGAAGAGGAAATATCTGGAGATTCGGTGAGGTCAACAACAAAAAACAGCATCATCACCAAGTTGGAGCCAGAAGCGTTCCTCCATAAAATAACCATAATATCAATGCTGTCCCCATCGGAACTGTAAACTCATCCCAAGCTGAATATAAAGGCAAACTCTCAATTAGAGTTGCGATTAAAGACACCCCAATCAAAAAGCCGGTGTTGTAATCCATCCCGACTGCCATGTGGGAAAAAATCAGCATTAAAAAAGCCAGAACAAACATTGTCAAGCTGCCACTTATCGTTTTTCCTCTGTTCCATGGGATTCGCGGTCTGTTTATAAGCTGGCCAACTATGGCGTTGAAACAGTCTCCAACGGTGGAAACCCACAAAGCTGAAAGAGCTATAAGCTTAGGGAACACTGTACAGATTAACGCCATGGTGATCCAGAACAGAAAACTGCCCAAGTAATGATTTCCTTCCAGCTCATCTTTTCTTGCCATCTGCTTATAACTGATATCAGCAATTGGGACTTTTATCCTCCACCCTCTTCTCAATTTAAGGTGTTGGAGGGTATATAATAACGCTAAAAACCAGACAACCATCAAAGTAACCCATTTCGGTGTGAATAGTATTATGGGAGCCCCCAAAATGCCCGGCGTTATATGCCATAGCTTCCTTATGAGTTCTCTACGCGTTAGGGGCATGAAAAAACTATAAATCCTCCAAATTTAATATTTTCTGTTGACACTATCTGATACAAGTATCTGCAGCCCGTCCTACGGCACCTCTATTTCTAACAGCCAGCATGGATGAGTTTGAGCACCAGTGGATTGCTGTTTTTGAGTCAAGACTTATAAAACCCCAAAACCAAGTTTTCAGCATGAAGTGGAGAAGGCTGATAATTCTCATCCCTCTCACGTTCCTCCTTCTTTTCTTCTACATCCCCCTACTCAGCATAATCCACGAGGGCTTCTGGGATAACGGGCCCACACTCAAATACATCCTGTCAATCCTGTCAAACAGCTACCACAGGCGTATAATATTTTTCACGGTGGAGCAGGCTCTCGCATCCACCCTCCTCACCCTCCTCCTCGGACTTCCCGGAGCCTATATATTTGCCAGATACGATTTTCCGGGCAAGAGAACCGTTAAGGCATTCCTGACCGTTCCCTTTGTCATGCCGAGCATAATGGTGGCTCTGGGCTTCCTGCTGCTCTTTGGAAAGGAGGGCTTTTTCACGAGGCTTTTTGGGGACTGGGGAATTCTCTACAGCTGGAAGGCGATACTCATTGCCCACGCCTTCTACAACTTCCCGATTGTCATAAGGATGGTCTCTGCACTGTGGCAGCGTATAAACCCTCATTATGAGGAGATGGCAATGAGCCTCGGAGCGAGGGGCTTCACCCTCTTCAGAAAGGTCACGCTTCCGATGCTCATGCCCGCAATATTCGCCTCCGCAATGCTAACATTTGTTTTCTGTTTTCTGAGCTTTTCAATACCCCTGATCCTCGGGGGATACCAGTATGCAACCATAGAGGTCGATATATTCATGCTGATAATGACCCTCCTTGACTTCAGAACCGGCTCAGCTCTGGCCATAATTCAGATCTCCCTGAGCTTCATCTTCATGTACATCTACATCAAAAGCCTGGATGAATATTCAAAGGCCGAGGAGCAGAAAATCTTCAGAAGGGCTGAAAGGTTAACCCCCAGAGAACTCGCCGGTGTAAGGGGAATCCTGATAGCTCTTTACTCCCTGATAGTCTTTATCTTCATAATTTCACCGTTGCTGGCTGTGGTGTATGATTCCTTCATATACCGGGGACATTTCAGCCTTGAATGGTACCGCAGAGTCTTTTCACCCCAGTACAACCCCATCTTCGGTGCAACGAGCCTCACAGCAATCAGAAACTCCCTGCTTTTTGGCTTCGGCACGGTAATCCTTTCAACGGTCATCGCACTCATCGTGGCATACTCCCTTCACAGGTGGCATTTCAGAGGAAAGAACATATTCGATGCCCTTGTGATGCTCCCCCTAGGCTCATCGGCAATTACCCTCGGCATGGGATACATAAAGGCCTTCCACGCAACTCCCCTTTACAGGACTTGGCTCATAATAGTGCTGGCCCACACCATCATAGCATACCCCTTTGTCCTCAGAGCTATTTCAGCCGTTCTCAGGAAGATCAAGCCCAGTCTCAGTGAGGCCGCCGTAAGCCTGGGTGCCAGCGAGTGGAGGGCTTTTCTTAGGGTGGAGCTGCCCCTTGCACTTGGGGGAATAATCGTGGGGGCAATTTTTGCATTTGCAATGAGCATAGCGGAGCTCGGAGCCACATACATGCTCTACGCCCCCCAATACACGACGATAACCGTTGCGGTATACCGCTTCCTCGGTTCGAGACAGTTCGGCTCCGCCTCAGCCCTTTCGGTAATCCTGATGGCCATTTCAGGAATAAGCTTCATGATAATTGAGAGGATAGGTGAGGAGGTATGGTAGTTCTGGAACTCAGAAATATCGTTAGAATCAAGGAGGGATTCAGGCTTGAGATTAGTGAGCTGAAAGCCGGAGAGGGGGAATTTTTGACCCTGCTGGGGCCCTCAGGCTGCGGAAAGACCACCACCCTGAGAATGATAGCGGGCTTTGAAAAACCCGACAGAGGGGAGATAATTTTCAACGGAGAGGTCGTCAATGATGTCCCGCCGTATGAGAGGAGCATAGGGATGGTCTTTCAGGATTATGCACTCTTCCCGCACATGACAGTTTTCAAAAACATTGCATTCGGGCTGGAGATGAGAAAAATTCCGAAGAGGGAAATAGAGCTCAGGGTTACCCGGGTGCTAGAGCTAATCGGGCTGAAAGGCCTTGAAAACCGCTATCCGGAGCAGCTGAGCGGCGGCCAGCAGCAGAGGGTTGCACTCGCAAGGGCACTCGTTATCGAGCCCGAACTCCTCCTTCTTGATGAACCCCTGAGTAACCTCGACGCCAAGATAAGGGAAAGGCTGAGGGGGGAGATAAGAAGAATCCAGCGTGAGCTCGGGATAACGACGATTTATGTAACCCATGATCAGGAGGAAGCCATGGCCGTGAGCGACAGGATTGCGGTTATGAACATCGGAAAAATCGAACAGGTTGGAAAACCCCTTGAGCTCTACTACAACCCGAGAACAGAATTCGTTGCAAGGTTTTTGGGCCTGTCAAACATTCTGGAGCTCCACTCAGACGGAGAAAAGGCATGTCTGGGTGATCTATGTTTCAAAACCGGAAAAGCTGGAAAGGTGAGGATATTTTTCAGGCCGGAGAGCGTTTATATCAAAGATGGCAACGATGCAGAAATAAAGGGTTATGAACTCCTTCCGGGTAGAATAAGGCTTAAACTGGAAATTGAGGGACGAACCATAACCGCCGAGAGATTTCTGAACGAACTTCCATTTACACCGGATAGGATGCCCGAAAGGGTCGGTATTGAAGTCAGGAGCTTTGCGGTTTTATAGGGCCTCAGCTGGATTCCCTTCATATCCGCACTGCCCCCAATAAACATGTATGTGTCTAAAAAGCTTTAAAAGATATTAAATTTTATCACTTTTGAATCAATCAGGGGGTGCGCTCATGAGCTGGTTCGAGAGCTATTTTGAGTTTGAGAGGTACCGTACGAACATGAGAACGGAGGTTTTGGCAGGGATAACAACGTTCATGACGATGGCATACATCCTCTTTGTGAATCCGGCGATTTTAAGCAATGCCATGGGAAAGGAGGCCTTCGATTCCCTCGTCGCTGTTACAGCACTCGCGGCTGGAATAACGACCATAATAATGGGGCTCTATGCCAAAAAGCCCTTCGCCCTGGCTCCGGGAATGGGGCTCAATGCATACTTCACCTACAGCGTTGTCCTTGGAATGGGCTACAACTGGAGGGTGGCTTTGGCCGCAGTTTTTGTTGAGGGTATAATCTTCATAATACTGAGCGTCACAAGGGTGAGGAGTGCCATCATCCACGCCATCCCGCTGAGCCAGAAATACGCCGTCGGCGCAGGGATTGGCCTGTTTTTAACGTTTATTGGGCTTAACGATGTTGGACTGCTATCGGCCGTCGTGCAGAAGGGGGTTCTGCAGTTTACGGGGCTGAACGCCCCCGCACTTGCCACCAGACAGGTTCTCCTGTTTTTCTTTGGTCTCCTGCTTGCCGCAGTCCTCATCTCAAGACGCATAAAAGGTGCCCTCCTGATTTCGATTATAACAACAAGCATCCTCGGCTGGATTACAGGTGCGGCCCCGTGGCCGAGCCAGCTGTTCTCCACTCCGAATATAAGCTACACGTTCATGAAAATGGACCTCAGGGGCCTCCTAAACGTCGGCGCCCTCGGCGTTGTCTTCGCCTTCTTCATGGTCGACTTCTTTGACACCCTTGGGACGGTTACGGGGCTGAGCGCAAAGGCCGGCTTCCTGACAAAAGAGGGCAGGATTCCGGATGCGGAGAAAATCCTTCTTACAGATGCCATAGGAACAACATTTGGAGCTGTTCTCGGAACATCGACGGTAACAACATACATAGAGAGCGCCGCCGGGATTGAGGAGGGAGGAAGAACCGGCATGACGGCTTTGGTCACCGGATTCCTCTTCCTCGCCATAGGGCTCTTCATAGCACCTCTCGCAGGGGCCATTCCGGCCTTTGCAACCGCCCCGGCACTTGTCATAGTCGGTTATTACATGCTCAGCGCCATCAGAGAGGTCGATTTCACGGATGCGACGGAAGCCATTCCCGCATTCCTCGTCCTGATAACGATACCCTACACCTACTCAATCGCGGACGGAATAGGCATGGGGTTCATAAGCTACACCATAATAAAAGCCGCCAGCGGCAGGTGGAAGGAGATACATCCGCTCATGTACGTCCTTACCCTCGTATTCCTCGGCTACTTTGCCTACCTCGGAGGGGTCTTCTGATTTGAGATTTGAGAAAAACAAACGGCTTTTCATTTTTCCCCTGCCAGCTTTTCCTTTATGAACTGCTTCAGGACGTAGGGGCACTGCTCCTGAATAAATCTGGCAAACTCCTTTATTCTCTCGGCAGTGATTTCATGCACGTAATGCTCAAACTGACAGGCGTCCTGCTCCGCAATCTCCGGAGGAATCCCGAGGATTTCAATGAAGAACTCTGTAAGGAGGATGTGCTTGGAGTATGTTGCCTCTGCAATCTCCTTCCCCTTCTCCGTCAGGAGAATCCTGTCATACTTCTCATAATGGACGAGACCCTTCTCATTGAGCTTTTTCAGGGCATCAACGACGCTCGGAGGTTTTACCTTCATGAGCCTTGCAATATCCTTCACCCGGATAACTCCCCGGTTTTTGTGGAGCATGTACATGGTTTCGAGATATTCCTCCTCCCTCTTGCTTATCTCCAATGCGCTCACCGAATTAGGTTGGCCAAAAATGTTTAAGTAGTTTTCCCTTACCCCCCTCTCAAAATGTGAGGGTACACCCGACTGAAAAAGGTCTAAGATACATTTCTCTTTTGAAAGCCTCGTCCTTCGTGATTTAGGTATAGAACAACCCCGGTTAAACTTCTAACAACATAATAACCCTCTGATGGAGCAACATCAAGCAACCGACGAAGGGGAATTCCAAAGTTACCCTTACTGTTGGAGGGATATTGCTAAGCATCCTCTCAAACAACCCATTTAAACGGTTTTGAATTCACAATTGATCCTGAAACAATAATCTCCCCATGAACAATATGATACTGAACCGAAACCGACAACAGGAGAATAAGATAAAAAATAACCCATAAACTTTAACTTTCACAAAATGCCCTCAAATGAAAATACCAGTCAATAAATCCTGTCTGGGGGAACAAGTATCGTTGGCGTCCTCATTTGAAATACGAGTGGCTTGAAGTCCTCCGAGAGGCTTTTTGTAATAGCAATATTCTCTACAAATTCATTTTCTTTGAGTATACCCTTTGTTATTATAACATAATCACTAACTGTGGTCATCCAAGAATGAAGTTCATGTGGCATGCTATCCCGGTTAACTATTAGAACATCCCAGAAGGTATACCCCTCCTTCACCAGCCTCTCCCCAGCATAGAGACGTGCGAGGAATAGATCTTTTGTAATTTCCGCTCCAAATCTTTCATATAATGTATCCAATGTCCAGAAAATATGGATAATATTCCTTCCTTTCAACTCATATCTCTTTACGAGCTGCTTTTTAGCTTCAACATATTTTGGAATAAATGTGCTTTCATCAACATCACCTAAATTATACACAAATTCATATGAAGAATCCTCTTTAAAAAGGTTTATAACTGCTAACCTGCCGTTTTTCCCTTCTTTTATTATATCAATCCCCGCCGACATCATCATAGCACGAAATTTCCTAAAGGGAAGGCCAACATTACTCAGAATGGCAAAGCCTCCATTTTCAAGTTCTTCTCTGGCAAGTTTAGCACCTATTTTCCACCCTAGTGAATACTGGTTGTAAGATACCAGTAGAATTCCTGCAGGCAAAATCTTACCTAAATATTCCCTTATACCCCATGCCTTGCCCATAATTAACACCTCCCATGCTGGGAGTATAAACCTAAGATATTTTAAAACTATTCTATAGTCTATTATAAAGAAGTGAAGTTAAAAGTATAAGCCTGGTGGGGCCGCCGAGATTCGAACTCGGGTCCCCGGCTCCCGAAGCCGGAAGGATCGGCCAAGCTACCCCACGGCCCCCCGGTGTTAAAGGCATTTGTAAGGCTTATAAAGGTTACGGGGGATTCTATCTCAATCGGGGGCATACTGTGCAGGAAACCCAACTAAGATAAAGATTAAAATACTGAAAAGGACTTTACAGAATCACTGTGTACACACACTTACAGTATCATCAGGAGGGCATGAAATCATGAAGGTGTCGGTAATAATACCCACATACAACGAGCGGGAGAACCTTGAGGAGCTTTTTGATAGAATAAGCAGGGCTCTGAAGGGTTATGACTTTGAAATAGTGGTTGTGGATGACGATTCTCCCGACAGAACATGGGCGAGGGCTATGGAGCTTGCAGAAAAATACCCGGTTAAGGTCATCAGAAGACTGGGGGAGAAGGGACTTTCCTCCGCGGTCATCAGGGGCTTCAGGGAGGCTGAGGGAGAGGTTTTTGTCGTCATGGATGCAGACCTGCAGCACCCGCCGGAGGTAATCCCCGCACTTTTGGAGGAGATTGAGGGCGGGGCGGATATAGCGATAGCCTCGCGCTACATCAGGGGCGGAAAGGTGGAGAACTGGTACTGGTACCGGAGGATCATCTCCCTGGGCGCCATAATGATAGGCCGCGTCGCCCTGCCAAAAATCAGGGACATAAAAGACCCTGTGAGCGGTTTCTTCGCCCTCAGGAGGGAGGTCATTGAAGATGCAGAGCTGAATCCGGTTGGATTTAAAATCCTCCTTGAGATTCTTGTGAAAGGGAAATACAGGGACGTCAGGGAGGTTCCCTTCACATTCGGCCTCAGACGTGCTGGAGAGAGCAAGCTGGGCAGGAAGACGGTGTTCAACTATCTGAAGCACATCTACAGGCTCATGAGGTGGGAGGGGGAGCTGGACAGGCTCGTTAAGTTCATGCTGGTGGGGTTTTCCGGCATCATAGTCAACGAGGCCTTTCTCTGGCTCTTCGTCAACCTCGGAATGGACAAGATAAGCGCCAATCTGCCCGCCACGGAGCTGGCAATACTCAACAACTTCACGTGGAACGACCTCTGGACGTTCAGAGACCTCAAAACCAAACCGCTCCACAAACGCCTTCTGAACTTCCACATTGCCGCCCTGACCGGTGCCCTCGTTCAGTGGGCCGCATACATAGTGCTGGTGCATCTGGAGGTTTATTACCTGCTGGCAAACCTAATAGGCATAGGTTTTTCATTCGTAGTGCGCTTCCTCGTGAACAGACACGTGACGTGGGGGTGAGCTTAACCTTTATTTTTCCGGGGGGCGTATCTAAAACTATTTTCAAACATGACACTCACCATATTAAACAATCCCAACTTTTAGACACGCCCTTTTTCCAGGGCTAAGCTTAAATGTCTCTTTTCCTATTCCTAAGCGGTGATATTATGAAGCGTTTTCTAAAAGAGGCTGAAATTTTTGATACCGAAAGCGTTCTGCACTACATAGCCGAGATAAGCCAGTTCCACAGGATTCAGGGGTCAAAGGAGCTCCCTGAAGCGGCGGAATACATAAGGGAAGAGCTCAGAATCTGGGGAATAAACGCTGAAATTCTGGAGGAGGTCTATGACGGCGAGAGGCATTACCTCACTCTGAAGTCTCCGATAGCATGGGACTTAATCCACGGCGAGGTTGAGATTGAGGGCAGAAAATACACAGCGGCCGCAACTCCCCTCATCGTAATGGCGCACTCTCCTGCAGGGGAGGCGGAGGGAGAGGTCATCTATGTGTCATCGGAGGAGGACTGGAAAAAAGTCAGCGGAAAGATCGTTCTGGTCGACAGGAAATGGAAAGAGGCCTATGAGAGGGCAAATAAAAACGGTGCCCTCGGATTCATCGCATTCAGGGAAGGAACAGGAAAGGCGTTCCCATACATCGGCCTGTTCCTGACAAAGAAGGATTTGGAATGGGCAGGAATCCCCGCTGTTACCTTAAGTGAGGAGGAGGCAAAGAGGATAATAGGGAAGCTCAGAAGCGGTGAAAAGGTTAGAGCAAGGATAAAGGTCGAGGCCGAGATAAGGGACAGGCAGATTCTGCCGGTTCTCTACACAGAAATCGGAAAGCCGCCTTTCATCCTCTTCACGGCCCACCTCTGCCACCCAAAACCGGGAGCGAATGACAACGCCTCCGGCAGTGCAATGCTCATGGAACTCGCAAAAATCCTGAAGGGGCTTTATGAGGCCTCCTTCCGCTTCGGCTTTGCATTCCTCTGGATTCCCGAGCATTTCGGGACACAGGCCTTCATAGAGAAATACGCTGATCTGGGCAAATACTACACGGTGATAAACCTTGATATGGTCGGGGGAAGTGAGGACAGAGCCAACTCGACCATTATGGTCATCAGAACTCCGCTATCACGGTTCTCAATTGTTTCCGGACTCCTTGAATACTTCATCAATGGGGCAAATTCAGCCGGAGAAGGGCTCGGCACGGAACAGCTTCCGCTGCTCAGGGTCAGGAGCTATTCCTACACCATGGGAAGCGACCACGATATATTCAACTTCTTTGGAGTCCCTTCAGTAATGCCAATAACATGGCCGGACAGGTTCTACCACTCAAGCGAGGACAGCATAGAAAAGATAAGCAAAACAAGTTTGGAGGTGATTGGAAGGGCTGTTCTGGCAACCACCCTGGCCCTGGCAAAGGCAGAAAAGGAGGAGCTTCAGAGGTTTGCCCGGGGCTATGCCATGAAGCACCTCGGAGAGCTCGGGATGGAGGGGAACACCGAGATTGCGGAGAGGCTCGTGATGATGGGACTTGCCAGAGATTCAAAATTCCTCGGAATTGAATCCGGATACAGCTTTGAACCCCGCCCGTGGCTGGAGTGGAGGAAAAAGGGGATAATTTCACTCCGCTTCGTAAGGGAGCTCGATGAGAAAGCATATGAAGAGCTCAAAGAGCTGACGAAGGAAAAGACATTTATGACACACCTTCACGAACTGATAATGCTCGGGGAGCTCCTGCCGGAGGAGGAAGCATTCACGGCATTGCAGGAGGAATACGGCAGAATAAACAGAGAAAAGCTCAAAAAAGCTGTGAGGACTCTGGAGGCCCTAGGGATTATCTCTGTCCATTAGCTCCCTCTCAATTTCATTTATCTTCGTCACGATTCTGTGCTTCAGCTTTTCTAAGAATTCAGCCGGAGCTGTTGCGGTGTAGACATAGCCCAGCCAGCCCCTCTGTATCAGCTCCCTCCTGAGGAGTCCCTTTCTGTACAGGCTGAGAACATGCTCCCTGACACTTCTCTCGCTTATCCCGAGCTCCTCCTTTATCTCGGTTATTCTCATCGGCTTATTTTTATCCAGAAGCAGGCGATAAATTTTCAGCTCGGTCTTTTTTAAGCCCAGAGAGCGAAGCAGGCTTTCGAGTTTTTCATAAATATCGCTCATGGTATCACCCATAAAATGTCTTCACACCTATGCATGTATATCTTCATACGTATTAATAAGTCTTACGCAGGTTGTTTTTCCCGGGCAGGGAAGTATCATATGAGAGAAATTTCACCCAGATATACCCCTTCGGGGAGATACACCTCACCCCTCTCCGCATCCTTCAGGAAGGGTATCATCTTTATTCCGGATTTAACATCAAAGCCGGAGATATAGGGATTTATGGTGGGGAGAATCAAAAATCTGCCAGTTCTCAGAAAGCATTTCGTCTTCCTGAGCGTGCTCCCGAATTTTATGCTCACCGCGGGGTGTATGTGGCCGAGGTATGCATCTTCGAACTGAACGTCCGGGAGATTCCGGTTTCCATGCACAAACAGAACATCATCTATCAGAAAGTGGTCTGAGACCTCTATATTCCTGAACTTCCCCGCAACCTCCTCTATCCTGCCGTCGTGATTTCCCCTGGTTATCAGGATTTTGACATCACCCAGTTCGGAGAAAAAGCCCATGAGAAGGCGTTTTGTGAAAATTCCCATTCCAAGGGGCTCCTTCACATCACCCAGAATTATCAGGACATCCGGATCCTCGGAGTTTATAAAATCGGCAAGCCTTTCCTCAAAGCGGGTTCTGATTCTCAGCCCCCTTGAGGCCTCAAAGGCAATGTGCGGGTCGGCTATTAGAAGTGTTCTCCCGAGGGAAGTCCTTATCTCAAGAGAAAGCTTCCTGAAAAGCTCAAATTCCAAACCCACCACCTTCAGAGGAGAATAGAGGGCCGGAGGCCCGTGCGAAAAATCAGATATCAGATAAGTCCTCTCTCTTTTCTCCTCTGTCTCTTGAGTCTCCTAATCCTCTTCTTGATCCACTTCCACCTCATTCTGCCCTTCTTTTTCCATTTCCTTGGCCTTCTCTTCATGATGATCACCCCGGTAATCGTTCCAAGTTGGCTTTCATGCCTCCCTTTTTAAACCTTTCTCCTCCGGCTTTTCCATATCTCAAACCTGAAAAGGAGCAGCATGCACCTTCATTCAAAAAATTCAACACTTTTCAGGCCGGTTTCATGGCGAGATATTTACAGAATTTTCCACAGGTCTTATCCATGAGATACACACCAGACAGGCCCGAACAGGGGTTGCGATTGCAGCCGCATCGCATGAAATGATTGCCGTTTTTCTACACGGGTGCAAGCAGGGACACAGCCGCAGAGGTCTGGCATCTATGGAGAGCCGTACACGGTACGGAAACGTAATAAGCCACGCCGCCCAACATTATCCGGTGATTGCATGAAGGTCGCATATATCCAGATGGAGCCGAGGCTTTTGGAGGTGCATAAAAACCTCAGCAGGGCGGAGCGCTTCATAAAAGACGCCGCCAGAGAAGGCGCCAGGCTCATCGTCCTTCCGGAGCTCTTCGACACGGGCTACAACTTTGAGTGCAGGGAGGAGGTTGAAGAGATAGCCCAGCAGATACCCGACGGTGACACCACAGAATTCCTCGTTGAACAGGCAAGGGAGCATGAAATTTTCATAGTGGCAGGGACGGCTGAAAAAGACGAAAGGGGGAAGCTCTACAATTCGGCTGTAATTGTGGGGCCCCTCGGGAGCGGCTACATAGGGAAGTACCGCAAGATACACCTCTTCTACAGGGAAAAGCTCTTCTTTGAGCCGGGAAATCTGGGCTTCCACGTCTTCAACATAGGGATGGCGAAGGTTGGAGTGATGATATGCTTCGACTGGTTCTTCCCGGAGGCCATGAGGACGCTGGCCCTTAAGGGGGCCGACATCATAGCGCACCCCTCCAACCTCGTGATGCCCTACGCTCCGAGGGCCATGCCCATAAGGGCCCTTGAGAACAGGGTTTTCTCAATAACGGCCAACAGGGTCGGCGAGGAGCGCGGGCTCAGGTTCATAGGGAAGAGCACCATAGCATCGCCGAGGGCGGAGGTTCTTGCAATGGGGAGCGAGGACGGGGAGGAGGTTGGCATCGTCGAGATAAACGTGGAGGAGGCAAGAAATAAAAGGATAAACGAGCTCAACGACATATTTAAGGACAGGAGACCCGCGTTTTACTCTGTCTGAGATTCGAGTACTTCTTCCGCGACTTTTTTCCTCGGCTTCCTGAAGATGAGCACGTCGCTGAGCCTTGAAAAACCCTCCCTTCCCGGGCGCATGAGCTCTGCTTCCCAGAAAAATATCTTCCCTATCGCGAGCTGGGTTGCCAGATCCCAGTGGTGGAAATTAAACTCGCCCACCTTCCTGAAGCCCGGCAGGAGATAGTATGAGCGTTTAAAGACGCCCTTCCCTATATCGTAGCCCTCATGAACCGAAGCCAGGGCATAGCCCTCTCCCCTGCTTTCAACGAAGAACTCCTTGTAACCAAGGGCATAGAGGATTCTGTAAACCCTATCGGTGTCCTCTATCAGGAAAACGCCCCCATCGCTCAGCCTCAACGCCACGCCGGCAAATATCCTCACGGCATCGAAGGGGTCAAAGTGCACCATGGTGTTCCCGAAGAGGAGAGCCACATCATGCTCTTCCACAAGCTCCGCTATCTCCCTGACGTCTCCCCGGACGAGCCTGACCTCGGGGCTTATTCCCGCCATCCGGAGCCACTCTGCATGGCGCTCCAAATCCTCCTCCCTAACATCCACAAGGGTCAGGGCCTCCGCACCGGCAGCCTTTGCGAGGGCAACGCCCGCTATGCCTGTCCCGGCGCAGAGATCAAGAACTCTTCCTCCCATTGGCAGGTTGAGGGTTTTGAAGAACCCGACCAGCTGCTTAAACCTCTCTCTGGCTCCCTCGTTGTTCGGTTCCATGTATCCCCTCTCATAGCGATAGAGCTCCTCAAGGGACATGGCATCACCACGGGGAGGAATGCATGAAATTATTTAAGTGTATCGGAAGCCGTTGATAGAGCAAGGGAAAAGCCAGCACTCACCACCTCCAGTATGAGCGCGTGAAGAGCACTAGGACTGTTACAACCTCCAGTCTGCCGAACCACATCAAAACTATCATGAGCGCCCTCGTCTGCGGCGGAAATATGAGGTAATTCGCCATTGGGCCTATTGCCCCTATGCCGGGCCCTATGTTCCCGAGGGTTGCCGCGACCGCGCTCATGGCACCCGCCAGGCCGAGCCTTACCGCAGCCCCGTTAAGGACTACAAAGAGAGATGATGTAAAGAATATCACCAGGTAGAGGACTATAAACGCAAGGACGCTTCTTATCGAGCTTTCCTCAACCTTCAGACCGCCAAGCCTGATGTTTGCAATCATTTTTGGATGGAATGCAGAGAGGAGCTCCCTCTTTACAGCTTTCAGCGCTATAACCCACCGGATTATCTTAATCGAACCCGCAGTTGAACCGCTTGAGCCACCAAGGAACATCGCAAAGAAAAGCATGAACTGGGCCGGGAGAACCCACTTCGAGAAGTCCATCGTTGCATAGCCCGTCGTTGTTACAATTGAGGCAACCTGAAACAGAGCCTGCCTGAACGCTGTAAGAATGTTAAACCCAAACTGCCGCATAAGGTACGGGACAATGAGGAGCGAGAGGCCGAGTATGGCCAGGATATACCACCTGAACTCTTCGTTCCTGATTATTCTGTAGTCCCTTCTCAGGAGGTACCAGAAGAGGGCGAAGTTGGCTCCAGCGAGTATCATAAAGACCGCTATGACCCACTGAACCGCAGGGGAGAAGGCTTTGATGGACTGGGAAAGAGGCGAAAAGCCGCCGGTGCTCATGGTCGTGAAGGAGTGGAGGAGCGCCATATATGGCGTCATCCTTGGAGCCAGTCCGGTGTAGTGCAGGGCACTCAGAATTAGCATTTCCATGGCGGTGAGCCCGGTATATATCATCCAGAAGATACCCGCGGTGTTCCTTATGCGGGGGGTTAGCTTTTCAAGCTGGGGGCCGGGTGCTTCAAGAGCCATCAATTCTGAGCCGCCCACGCTCAGCCTTGGGAGTATAGCTATTGCCAGAACCACGATGCCCATCCCGCCGAGCCACTGGGTAAGCTGACGCCAGAAGAGGATGGCCCGTGAATGAATTGAGAAGTTTGCCATAACGGTCGCCCCCGTCGTTGTGAATCCGCTCATGCTCTCGAAGAGGGCATTGAGGGGGCTGGCCGTTGAACCCTTTCCGGCTATAATGTATGGGAGAGCTCCAAAGGCCGCTATGCTCATCCATGCCAGTGAAACAAGGAGAAACGCCTCCCTGACCCCAATTTCCTCTCCGTTTCCGAGGGAACGGAGAAGGACGCCGGAGAGCAGGCTCATCACCAGGGGTATCAGAAAGGGTTCAATGGAGGTTCCGTAGTAAAGCGCAACTGCCAATGGAGCAAGAAATGAGAGGCTGAAAAGCATCATTATCTCACCGAGAAGAGCCAGGGTTTCCCTCAGCCTCACAGAATCATGCCCCCTCCCTCGGTGATCACGGTGGCAACGTCGCCTTTTTTGAGCTTCAGGTCAGGATCAGGGGGTATGAGCTTTCCGTCCCTGAGCAGCGGCCCCGGTGTTTCTGAAAGCTCTCCAAGGGTCGTCCCCTCCAGCTCATCCCCGCTGAGAGCATACACCTGAAACTCGGGTCTTGTAACCACCCCGAGAACCGCATTCCCCCTGACCGCCGCGGTTATCCTTCCGGCGGTTTCGAGCTCAGGGCTGAAGGGAATGACCCCAAGCTTCTCAAACATGGCCATGTGCGAGCTCCGGTGAACCACGGAGAAAACCCTGTCTATGCCGCTCTCCCTCGCAATGGCTGATGCAAAAAGACACTCCTCATCCCTGTCAAATGCCACAATTGCAGCATCAGCCTCGCTGAGATTTTCCTCAGACCATAAAAAGTCACTGAAGGCGTCTCCTTTGATTATGGTAACCCCGTCAAGCTCTTCCGCCGTTTTCTCCGCATCCCCCTCCACGAGCTTAACCGTCTTCCCCTTCGCCGACAGCATTTTTGCAACGAGCTTTCCTGTTTCTCCCACTCCAAGCACCAGGACTTTTTTAGCCTCTGACATCTCAAAGGAGCTCTCTATCATGCTCTTTGTCGCAATGATAATGTTTCTGTTGTTCATCCTGAAAGACCACAGATTTTCAGCTCCGGAGCTGCTTATCCCGATGTATATGTCACCGTAAAGCCTCCTGAAGAAAACCAGCTGGGGGTAGTCCACGACCCTGACTATGCCCTCCGCCACAAGGGGGACGGCACAGACCATCAGGTCAACACCGAGGGTTTTTCTCCCATGCCCCCAGACTTTGAGGTACTCCATCCTCTTGACCCTCGCTATCGTAAATGGATTCCCCATGGTTTTGGAGAGGGCGCTGACGATTATGTTCGTCTGATCATTGTCCGTCGTTGTCACAACGTAATCCGCCTCACCGGCGCTTGCCCTCCTCAGGGTTTCCGGGAGGGTGGCGTCCCCCGAAACAGCAAGCACATCGAGCATGTATGAAATCTCATCGAGAATCCGCCGATTCCTGTCAATAACAGTGACTTCGTGGTTTCTGGAAAGCCACTTGGCAATGAGAAATCCCGTTCTTCCCGCACCTACAACGACAACCTTCAACCGCTTCACCTGCTATTAAGTCTTGACACTTATCCCTATAAAAGATTACCCCGCCATATTTACTCGAATCATCAGAAAAGAGTTACTCCAGCAATATTCCAAAAACAAGGATCAAAGCATTCTCTAAAGATTCACAGTTCCCCGATTATCCCGCGAAACATGCAGCGGAGCCGGGACTGACGAAAAATTTAAGTAAAGATGGGCTCCTTTGGATAGTGAAGGCATGAAAATGCCATCACATGATGTTGGGAGGTGGAGGTATGAAAAAACTGGGAATTCTGCTTATCGGAATACTCCTCGTTAGCCTGACGGCGGGATGCATAGGCGGCAAAACTTCAACCACCACGACCAGCGGGAGCGCATCTTCAACCGCGGGTATGACGGTCACAGCCACAACCCCGAGCCCTACCACAACCACTACCACCACAACCACAACCAGCCCCCCACCGAAAAAATACACACGGGAAGAGCTCCTGAAACGGGTTAAAGCCGTCAGATACTTCACATTCACCGACAACACAACGATGATAATGCAGCTCACAATGGAGGTCAACGGGAGCGTGATGCAGAGGCAGAACATGACGTTCGAGCTTAACAGGAGGGCATATGTAGACCTCGAAAACAGAGAAGCAGAGGTAAACGGGACAACGAGGGTCTATCCGGGCGGGGCGGGCTCCGCAACCCATCAGGTCGTTATGGGGGACACCATATACGTGGAGGCAAACGGGATAACTCACGAAATGAAAAACGCCACCATAGCAAACCTGACGTGGAACTACAATCCCATAAGCCTGGCACTGCTCTATCTGGAGAGGAAGCCTGAGAGGGAGGAATTCAAAAACGGCACGCAGTTCCTCTACTACAACATAAGCGCGGAGGACATGAGGAACATGATGGCAGGGTTTGCACCGACTGGAAAATCCAACCTGAGCGTCTGGAACGGAATTCTTGAGCTCGGCTTCAGGGATGGGAAGCTGATAAGCGAAAGGACAATGTATGAGTTCAGGCTCAGCATGAGCATTCAGGGAAGCGAAATAACCGAAGTCGGAAAGATTTATGATGAAATCCGTATATTCGATGTCAACATCAAAAAGAACGTGAAGATACCCGAAAAGAGTGTGAAAGCCTGATGCCCATCCGTTTTCAAGGCCTTCAGTAGTAACCCTCCTCGTAGGCCGAGACGAGGGATTTGAAGACCGCACAGAATATAACCGCGAGGCTGAGGAAAGTTAGGGCAACCCCCCATAGAGGGCTCAAGCTGGCGTTTAGGGCCTCTATGATGCCAAAGAGGAACAGGAGCGTTGAGATAATCGAAAGGGCTAGGGCAAATCCCCCTGCCATCTTTCCTTTGAACTCCGGCGCGAGCTGGAAGACGAGGGGCCTCGTGAAGAGGGCGGTGAGGAAGAGGAGGAAGGCCATGATGCCGGCCAGAAAGGCGACCTCAGAGAATTTACCCTTGCGAACAGCGAGAAAAATGAGGGAAGTGATGAGGGCGAGCTGGTAGGCGAGGTGCCCGCCGAGCTTCGGGGCCTCTATTCTCCTTCCCGGGCTTTCAGGGGCGGGCTGGCCCATTTCATCGAACTCATACGCCCTCCTCGCTATTATGTACGAAAGGAGGAGGATGACGCTGATCCCGGCCAGCATAACCGCCATCAGCCGCAGCATCGTCAGGAATGGGCTTAAAGCGATGATTGCGACGCCGAGGAGGGTTAAAGCCGCCCCCGAGAAGCGGTTGGCCTCCCTCCACGCCCTCTTTGATATGTATGTGTATCCTATGCGGAAGCCAATGCCCGGATATCCCCACTCCTCCTTCACCCTGTAGGCCATAATTCCCCCGGCTATTAAGAGCAGGCCGATGGCGGTGGCCCACATCATTCTCAGCAGGGTGTAGGGGTTCATATCACCTCCCTCACGAGGCGGATGGTCTCGGCTAGTATAAAGCCGATGCTTCCGAGTGTTATCGCGCTCAGTACCGCCGGAGAGCTGAAGTTATAGGCGTTGTAGAGGAGCGAATAAACGAAGGCACCCCACAGGAGGAGCTGGATTATCGTCAGGAGCTCGAGGATTATCCTGACCACTTTAATGTTGCCCCTGGGTATCCTGAGGGTTATTGGGTCGCGCCCGAGATAGGTGAGGGCGAGTATAAATGCTGAGGCCATGAGGGGCAGGAGGAAGGCTCCGAGGGACTTGGGTTCAAATTGGTCTGGGCTTCCATGGGCGTTGAAGTGGGTCGCCACTGTGTCCGGCATCTTTCCCCAGCTCAGGGCGAGGAGAATGAGGTATGAGGCAATGAGGGCGAGCTGGAAGAGGATGTATGGTTTCACATCAACTTTATCCAGCGGCATGACGATCCCTTCAGCAGGCTCGGATATGTCCTCAAGCTCCACGGTTTCCTTCGCTATGATGTAGCCCTTCCAGATTATCAGGGAAACCCCGATGATCATCACAAGTGTAACGAGCACAACGTTCCCGAGGAGGCTCATCAGCCCCATGATTACACCGAGCCCCATGAAGGCCTTTCCAGCGAATTCGTTCGTTTTCCTCCATGCCTCCTCGGATGCAAATGTGTATCCAATGCGGAATCCTATGGCCATGTTGGGTTTATCTCTGAAGAGGTAGGTAAGCATGCCCGTCAGGAATATTATGGCGGATATAAAAATTCCTTCGTACGCCACATTCACCACCCTCAAGCCTTTCCATCGTTTCTATTATCGCCCCTATCTCCGCTTTTAACTCCCCCAGGACTTCCCTCCCGAGCTCCGTCATGCGGTAGTACTTCCTCGGCCTTCCCCCCACTTCGGCCCAGAAATCCTCTACGAGATGATATTTCCTCAGGCTCTTAAGGATGTCGTACAGGGCCCCCTCACTGGGCACGAGCTTTCCCCCGCTGATCCTTTCGAGCTCCTTTCTTATGGCATAACCGTGCATTTCTCCCCTCTGCTCCAGAAGTAAAAGGACCAGATAGGAGTAAAATCCCGAGCGGAGATCCTTTTTAAGTTTTTTTACCGCCTTTTCCCTGGCATCACCGAACAAGCCTTTACCTCCTCCCTCCTGTTTTCAGCCTTCTTATTTGGGTTTAAACAGCACAGCTGCCGGGCTTTCTAGCCATCACCAGAGAACCTTCACCTCCTCCACCTCATTCTTCGCTTTCCCTGCAAGTGTGAGCAGTACAGCCGCCGAGGTTAAAGCGGTTATTATGTAAATCGTGGCCAGAAGACCCGCAGAGGGATGGATGTTCCAGTAGGCTGTAAGGCTGTCCATGATCCAGTGAATCAGCGTCATCACGCCAAAAGCCCTTATCCCCCAGCCTTCCTTATACGCATGGGCGAAGAGCAGGGTTGTTGATGCATGGAAGAACAGCACAATAAACCTCTCAAGGAATGACACCGGAGATGCCGAGCCCCCAAAAGCCGCCACTATTCCAACAGTCAGCAATCCTTCGGCAAACCCAAACCCAGCTCCGACATAAAGGGCCTCTTTCAGGCTCCTGTTCCTTGAGAAATAGTATTTGACGGACTCCTGCACAGCGGCGGCCATCAGCCCACTCCAGAGCACAAGGGAAACCAGAGTCCCAGCTCCAAAAAGCCGCGGAAGGTTCTGAAGCGGGGTCTGTACTGCAATGGCTACAATGAAAAGCACCATCCCCAGGAGAAGCTCGGCAAACTTGACCTTTCTGAGATATGCCCCAAGCAGGAGGAGGGCCAGCAACGCGCCGAAAAACGGATAAAAGGCCTGGGCGGATAAGCGGAATGAAAGGCTCATATGAAAGCCCGTTATCATGCCGTTCTCAACCGTTACAGTCACCCCGATATCCCTCTTCTCACAGATAAGTCTGTAGTAGTAGACCGTGCCAGCCCTCTTTTCAAAGGAGTACCCCCTGATTTCCCCGTTATACCGTATTATCATGTTTCTGGTCTTTTCAAAAAGCGCCCGCGTAAATACCCTCTTCATAAGGGGACTGAAATATCCCTCAGCGAGGGAATAGTTGCCGGTAACAATGGCCTCCATCATGGCCTCCTGCGGTGTTAAACCCGGCTCCTGATGGGGCTGGGAAACCTTCACAATCCAAAGACCGGCTATTTTCTGATTTTCAATTACGAGTTTAAAAACAACCGAAGCCCTCTCAAAGTTCACCCTGACGTATTCAGCATTGCCCTCAGAACCGGAATAACTGGCATTGATGATCGTGCCGTATTTCTCAATTAAAGAACTCCTGAGCTCGGTAAATTTGGATTCAGGAAATGCCGACTGCATTTGAGATGTCAAATATGGCTTAAGATACGAGTATTCTCCCCTTTCCATTGATTTTATAAAAGCACCGGATGCCGCTGTTTGAGCGGATACGATGGGAAAAGTCAGAACTAACAAAGCAGTAAATAAAAACAGGGCATGCTTCATGGGGCAACCTCCGGCAGCTCATTCGGGCTCCACAACCACAGCGGTTCCGAAGGCGTAAACTTCGGCCATCCTCTGACCGACATTGGAGGTCATAAACCTCATCCCGATGACAGCGTTTGCACCGAGCTCCCTCGCATGCTGTATCATCCGCTGGAGGGCTATTTCTCTTGCTTCAGCCATCATCTGGGTGTATTCCTTAACCTCCCCTCCCACAAGGTTTCTAAAGCCCGCTATAATATCCCTTCCCAGGTGGGTTGCCCTCACAACACCGCCCCTGGCGATTCCTTTGACCTCAACCACCTTGTATCCGGGTATGTTTTCGGTCGTAACAACCACAATGTCCTCCATCCCACCCACCCCCAATACATCGGACTTCGAGGTATGGTTGGGCAATGTTGTATAAAAAGTTTGTGGAAGGGCTAAGGGTTTTAAGGGAAGCCCCGGAAAAATCTCCGGTGAGAACATGCACGAGATTCCACCGGGCGAGATACTGAAAACCCTGCGGGAGCTTAACGCCGAGCGGGTGCTCATTCAGACGCCTGAGGGGCTGAAGAGAGAAGCTCAATCCCTGGCTTATTTCCTTGAGGAGAACGGGATTGAGGCGATAGTAAACGGCGATATAAACTACGGTGCCTGCGATCCGGCCGACAGGGAGGCAAAGCTCCTCGGCTGCGACGCGCTGATACACCTCGGCCACAGCTACATGCAGCTGCATTTGGAGGTACCCACAGTTTTTGTTCCCGCATTTGCGGAAGCCAACGTTGTAGAGGCCCTCAGAATAAATCTTGAGGAGATAAGAAAGCTGGGGAGGAGGATAGCCCTCGTCACGACCGTCCAGCACATACACCAGCTTGAGAGGGCAAAAAGCTTCCTCCAGGAAAAGGGATTCACGGTGCTCATCGGGGAAGGCGATGGGAGGATTTCATTCAGGGGACAGGTTTTGGGATGCAACTTTACCGCAGCGAAGGTTGATGCCGAGGGGATTCTCTTCATAGGCGCCGGCTACTTCCACCCCATCGGCGTTGCCCTGGCAACCAAAAAACCCACCCTCGCCGTAAATCCCTACAGCGGTGATGCTCTGTGGATGGACGAGGAGGCGGAACGCCTCATCAGGAAGAGATGGGCTCAGATTGCAAAGGCAATGGACGCTCAAAAGTTTGGAGTCGTTATCAGCACCAAGAAAGGCCAGCTGCGCCTCAATGAGGCCCGAAGGATAATGAAGCTCCTGAGAGATCACGGCCGTGAAGCCACGCTTATCGCGATGAATTACATAAACTATCCCGCCCTCGAGGGCTTTGACTTCGATGCCTATGTTGTGGTCGCCTGTCCGAGGGTTCCTATTGATGATGCTGAAAACTGGAGGAAGCCCGTTCTAACACCTCCGGAGGTCGAGCTCCTCCTTGGCCTTAGGGAGGATTACAGGCTTGATGAGATTTTTGGTATGGAGAAAACGGGAAATGAACCGCTTGGGGTGGCTCTTCATGGGATTAGAATCCATCTTTAAGTTTCTGGAATTTGCTCTTCTTTCTCTCTCAGCCTACTGGGGGATTAGTGTGGCCTCTGAAACCCTCACATACATACCTCTAAAGAGGATAATCCTTCCCCTTTCACTCATCACAGCTCTGACATTCAGGGAGGAGGGGCTTGTGATCACATTTTTATTGCTCTTTGTGTTTTATCTTCTGGAAAGAACCGGTGTCGTTCTATCCCTTGTAACTTCGGTTTTCGCATTCATGCTTTTCCTCATGGGAGCTATAGCCAGTGGCGTCCTACTCGGGATTCTAGGAACTGCCCTTCATGTTCACGGTTACGAAATCCACGGAACATTAGAAGAGTTACTTCACATGGCGGTGATTAAAAAATGAAAAAAATGAAAAAGAAGCACCTCGCCATCACACTTTCAAAGCTCAGGGGCTTTCAAAATCCCAAGGTGGAGCTTGAACAGTACAGAACCCCCGGGAGTGTTGCGGCTGAACTGCTGTGGCTGGCCCATTCGCTCGGCGATATAGAGGGGAAGACGGTTGCCGATTTCGGTGCAGGAACAGGAGTTTTGGCTGCCGGGGCGTGCCTCCTGGGAGCCGAGAAGGTCTATGCGGTTGAGATAGACAGGGATGCCCTGAAGATCGCCAGGGAGAACATTGAATCCCTCCAGCTTGAGAACTGCATCGAGCTGGTGTGCTCGAATGTCTCGAATTTCACCACAAAGGTTGATGCCGTCATCATGAATCCCCCTTTCGGCTCCCAGAACCCCCACGCGGACAGACCATTCCTTCTCAAGGCCTTTGAGGTCAGCAACACCGTTTATTCCATTCACCTCGCAAAGCCAGAAGTCAGGAGGTTCATAGATGCATTCTCCGGAGAGCACGGCTTCAGGATCACCCACAGAATTCCGGTGGAATTTGAGCTTCCCGCCCAGTTTTTCTTTCACAGGAAGAGGCTTGAAAGAATTTTGGTGGATATATATCGGTTCGAAAACCAGAAACGAAAGAGATATATGTTCCGGATATAAAACACCGGAATGAGATGGAAGCACACAACGAATACCCAAAAGATGAAATCAGGGAAATGATACTCTCCTGGGAGATAATGGATGCCGTTAAAATGGCCCTTGAGGACAGGGGGATAGTCCTTACTCTCCTGGAACTTTTGAAGGAGAAGGATGAGATGACAAAGACGAGAGCCCTCCTTGCATTGAGTGAGGTTCTCAAGCGGGCGGATGAGGGAACGAAATTCTTCATTGTAAAGCACGGGCTTGATGTCATCATAGATGCCCTGAAGAGCAAAAACGAGAACATATCCATGAAGGCTGCCCAGGTGCTCATCCAGCTTGTGAAGGAGTTTCCCCTGAAGGAGAGAGACCTCATGAAAATCCTCGATGCCGTGGTTCCCCTCATAAGAAAATCCGGGCACGAGCTCGTCCTTCTGGAGATAGCGGCACTCATAGAAAACATTCAGGTATCTCACCCATCTCCCCATCTCCGTTCGAGGATTGCACGCTTTATCTCCTGCAGAAACCCCCGGATAAAAGCCATGGGCCTGAGGCTCCTCCTGAATCTCGGCATGTACGGGGGAGATGCAAAGGCCATGAAGCTCCTGCTCGCAGAAATTTCGGATCTGCTTTCAAGCGATGATGTGCCCCTCGTGGAGTTCTCACTGAACATAATACAGGACAGCCTGAGGCTGCCGGTAACCGGGGACATCATTGAGGAACTCTCAGCAGTCCTCGTCAGGGTCAAAAACCTGGTTCTCAGGAGCAGGGACTTCACAATAAGGATGAAGGCGAGGGAAACCCTCGAAGCTGTGGAGAGGGCGATATACGAGTACTACCGTTCAAGGCCCGAGGAGGCGAAGAAAAAGATACACAAACTCCTCCTGAACGGCTTCATATACGAGGCGATAGATCTTGCGATTGCGGTTGGAGATAGATACGTCCTTGAGTGGCTCCATGAGGAGATTATGAAGAGGGGAGGAACCGCACCGGAATTCAGGACGAGATTTATCTCCGGCGTCCCCTATGTCCTTACCGGACGGAAGGGCAGAAAGATGAGGCTGCCCACGCTGAGCGAGCTCAGATCACCCAAGAAGCCGCCCTCAGCACCTGAACTTCATGAGGAGGTACAGGATGTAAAAACGGCCCTCCCCAAGGCCATCGAGGATGAAGATGTGCAGCTGCTGCTTAAACTCCTGAGGTCAAACCCCGAAGCAGTTGGTGAACTATCGAAGATGCTCAGGAGCGATAGAATCGAGGAAAGAATAGACGGTCTGTGGGCGGTTTATGCTGTTTCCTCCCGCCTCAACCGCTCCGAACTGGGGATACTTCACCCCCTCATACCCGACCTCTTCAGCATGCTGTCCTCCCGGAATGCATGGGCGAGGGGCAGGGCCGCCAAAATCCTCGCTCTGCTGTCCCTGCAGCACGGTGAAATCGTTCCTAAGGCCCTGGAGCTGCTGAACTCAAATCCCCTTTCAGCCCTTGAATTCTTCAGCTATTACTTCACATACACCTGGGACGATGAAACTGGTGAAAAGGTGCTTAATTTCCTGAAACACGCCCTCAAAGACGAGAGCCTTCAGTTCGATGCACTTCTGACCCTCGAAGCCATAGCATCAAAGATTCCGGCGGATAAAATCGGTCTGCTGATACCGTTTATTCCGAAACTGAAGCGTCTCGGGGAGGAGGGGCCAAGGGAGACCCAGAAGATAGCGGTTCGCATACTTGATCAGATACTCGGCGAAAGAGGCCCACCGGGGAATATGCCCTAAGCCGTCCGGCTCCGGAAGGGAGACTAATCCCCCCTCTCCCCATCTCCAATCCTCACCTTCAGCTCGTTTGCAAACCAGTTGACCCTCTGCGGGAACGGTATCTCTATTCCTGCCTCATCAAGGGCTTTCTTTACCCTGTGGAGGAGCTCGGTTTTCACCGCAAACCATTTCTCACTCGGCGTCCAGACCCTGATGGAGAGCACAACAGCATTATCGCCCAGTTCATCAACAAAAACGAGGGGCTCCGGCTCCGCAAGCACGAGGGGCATCTCATCGAGGGTTTTTCTTATCACATTCACTGCCCTGTTAGCATCCTCACCGTAGGCTACCCCTATCCTCACATCGAGCCTCCTGGCCGGATAGCGCTGGAGGTTTATGATGTTGCTGTTGAAGAGCTTTTCATTTGGAATTCTGATCAGCGTGCCGTCCCACGAGCGAATCCTCGTTGACAGTATCCTCATGTCCTCGACCACACCCCCGAGCTCGCCTATCTTCACCGGGTCTCCAATCTTCATCGGCCTGTCGAAGTACATGAAAAGCCCGGAGATGAAGTTTGAAACCACGGTCTGTGCCGAGAAACCGAGAACAATACCTGTTATTCCCGCGGCAGCTAAAATTGCCCCCAGATACGTCCCGATTCCTGCGAGGTTGAGGGCCAGAAGAAACGAGATTATCAGCACGGTGTAGTAGAAGACCTTCGCCTGTATCTGAAGCTCCGGAGAGGGCTTTTTGCCAGCACTCAGAAGGAGGTAGTCCTTTGACTTTCTGGCTATGAGATACATGAAGTAGAAGAAGCCAACCGCAAACGCTATGTTGCCGATGGTGGTGCCGGCAATTGAGTATGCCATCACCCCTATTTTGTAGAGCGCCCCTATGATCCCCCCGAGAACGAACATTCTGAAGAGTATATCTCCCGTATCCTGATTTATGATCCACGTGAGACCAGTGGTCTTTGATGCACGGATTATGAGCCTCCTCAGAAGCCTGCCGGTGAAGATGGCGGCGATGAAAATCAGCACCGCCTCCACAAGCGTGCCCGCCGTAACCTCAAACCCCGTTCCTATGATGGTGCTGTTCCACAGCTCCGTCCCAACCATCATCCCCACCTCATCCTAAAGTTGGGAATCGGCTCTGCAGTGCGGGTTGCCTTCAGCCTGCCGTTAGGGGGGTTCCCCGTGTTGTTGACCTCGTATATACCCTTGGTGGTGAGGATTACAAGGGGGTAATATGCCCTCTCCTCAGAGTAGAACATCGCACTTCCCCCTATGGGCACCACAACCTTTTCCACCATCCTCCATCTATCGGAAGGATTCTCAATCACGAGCTTCATCACCCCGAGGGAGTCCGGCTCCTCCCCGGTAAAGTCGCTGATGTGGTAGCGGGCTATCACGCCCATGCTATCCTGCCCGTAGAGGGCATACTTCTCCCGTCCGACCACGAAGCGGTCTATCGTGAGGTTTCCGGCTTTCACCTCGACATCGATTGGTGCCGATAGGTAACCGCTGATGGTGGCCTTCGGGGGAACTGCTATCTTCCTGGAGAGCTTTATCATCAGAAATTCCACACCATAGCCCGACGCGGGTGCTGGGAGCACTCTAAAGCCCCCATCTCCCCCGGGGATGATAACCCTGACATCGTCACGCCTGTAGAGAACTCTCCCCCCAGATTCCTCAACGAGGTGTATCCTCCTGTCGAGGATTTTGATGAACTTGGTTTTGAGCTCATGCTCTCCGAACATGAAGAAAAATAGGAACGGAGGGATATAAGCTTTGCTCAGGAGGGCTCAAGTTTCAGGTCAGTGAGCCTGGCATGGACGTAGATTCCTCCCATGCCGGGCATCGTGAGCGATGCAGCTACCTCCACAGGGAACGGGAGTTCCGGTGCAACCAAAGTTTCCCCGTTGCCCTGGGCCAGGCCGCCCTGAACGATGCCGTTCCATGTTACCTTATAGGTCTCGAAGTCCATACCGGATAGGGTTACCTCTCCGTCCTTTTCAACGGTGTATCCGTTTCCGTTCTCGGTTAGACTTACGTAGGTCAGGACATCACCGTAAATACCTCCATAGAACCCGGTGGGGTAGCTCCATATCATGTTGTACTTCCGGAAGGCCTCGTCTATCATTCCGCAGCTCATGTCGCCTTCAATGTTGCCGTTTTCATCCATGGAGTAGTGGCAGTTCGGGCCGTTTATGACAAGCTTCATGAAGTCGGGGCCGTTTATCATGTCGTAGACTGAAGGAACCCACAGCATCCCTGAGGTGTACTCCCCGAGAGAATCCCGGTCAACGTAGATTGTGTAGTTATAGGTTTCGCCGCTGAGGTTCAGGATAGCATAGAGGGCGTAAACTCTGTTCCCATCGAGGGTTGTTGGGTAGTAGCCCTTCCTGATTACCATGCTCACCTGGGAACCACCGGAGAGCTTGTAATCGACGTTGAACGTTACCTCTTTTACCACGTAGTCCTTTCCATCGATGGTTATTGGTTTGCTCGCGTCCCAGCCGAGCTTCCAGTTGTTTGAGATTCCCTGGGAGGGAGTCTGCGTTGAGGTTTCGGTCTGGGTTTGAGACTGAGTGCCAGTGTTCTCACCGGGTGAAGTGCCCCCCTCTACCCCAACGTTTATCCCGCCAAATTCCTTTGAGAGCTTTAGATCCTTGATTTCAATCTTTGAGTAGTAGCTTTCCCCGCCCATCTGGCTGAAGGTTCCCTCGCTCTCTATAGGTACTGGCAGAGCCGGTGCGATTCTGGCCTTACCCTGTCCCCGCACGTTACCAAGCGCCCAGCTCCACTCGACGTCGCTAACCTTTAACCTCTTTCCGCTGAAGGTTATCGTTCCATCCGGCCTGACCTTGTAGCTGTAGCTCATCCCCATGAATGAGAAGCTGTACTTATCGGGCTTTGAGAGATCATGATCCTCAAGTCCTGCCCAGACGGCAGAGCCCACCATGGTCATCCAGCCCTGAACGGTCGAGCTTGGGATACCGTTTGATATGGTTCCAAAGTTCCCTTCCGTGTATGGCAGTTCGGAATACTGTCCTATCACCGCAGGATTGCTCCAGTAGAAGTGCTCTCCATTGTAGGAAGCCTCAATCACCGCTGTTGTTCCCGACATCATGGCCCCAAAGTCAGGGAAGGGGGTGAGGAAGTATGCATCACTGTCCCTGGTTCTCTCCTTTATCAGTATGAGATACTCCAGCGGGCCGTTCATATCAGGGTCGTTTATTGGAGTTATCTTACCGTAGTAGGCGAAGAGACTGTATTCACCCAAATCCTTCTTTCCATTGTCGTCAGCGTATATGTGGGCCTTAACGTAGCCCCTCTGCTTTATAACCTCGTACGATTTCTCCCCTTCTGAGGTTTTGATGGTGAAGGTGTATTTTATGTATGTTATGTAGCTGCGCTCGCTCCCCACGCTTATCGGGTTGTAAGCGTCCCAAGGATTGCTCCAGGTGGCGACCTGGGTCTGGGTTGAAGTCTCCTCCCCTGAAGCTGTTCCGGATTCCCCGGACGACTGGGGCGATGGGGTTTTCTCTCCACCGCCGCCCCCCAGGCATCCAGCGGCAGCTATGCTGAACAGCATTACGAGCATCAAACTCAAGGCAACAGCCTTCCTCATGAAATCACCGTCCTCCATCGCTAACTCCCTATTCCTTGCTGATTCCAATTCCTGGTTTTAGGCTCGCCTTCAGTAAAAAGGAAAGGTTATCAGTCCACCTTCTCAAGCCTGAGGTCTTCAAGCTTCAGATAGGCGTAAATGATTAAGCTGTCCCCTGTTTTCGGGTCTTTGTAGCTGTAGTGGCCATCTCCTTCAACCAGGAGGGGCAGATAGGGCGAAACCTTTCCCTTCCCGCTCATTGAAATGCCTTCCGCCGTTCCCGTGTATTTCCATGCAAAGTTAACGAGCTTAAACACAACCCCGGAATATTCGACAGTTCCATCCGGTTCAGTGCTCCACTCCCAGCTGTGGCCGAGGTCATCGCTCCATGTGCCCTTCTGGGGCACCAGCAGGTTGTAGCTTTCCCATTCATACCATATGCCGAAGTTGAGGGTGGCCGCCCATCCCAGGTAGAGGTAGCCCAGGTCTTCGGAGATGTCGCTGAAGGCATCCTGATTGCCCTCAAAGTACGGGAAGAGGCCGCTCTGGAAGGGAACCGGATTCGTGAGGAGGAAGCTGCTGTCTTTGTATTCAAACTTCATCCCGACAAATTCCTTGCTCTGGCTGTATGGGGAGATGTAGCTCATCCACAGCACATCCCACGGGTAGAGGAAAGCATCGCTCCTGTTTGACGTAAACCAGAGCCTGATGGTCAGTTTATCATCGAGAACCGCCCCCTTAACCGGCATCACAACCGTGACGTACTCATAGACCTCCTTCTCTCCGAGGTCGACCTTGCTCCCGGTCATATCCTGTCCGTAGACATGAATCTTCGCCTTTCCAGTGCTCTTCTCGACAATGTATTCATAAACAGGGGCGGTCTGGTTTGGCTGAACCCTGTAATCATACTTGTAATATGTGATCAGGTATCTCTCGTCCCCCACCACGACCGGCGCGTACTCCCACGGATGTGTCCAGTAGGCCTTTTCGGTGGGGGTTGAGGTGGTGGTTACTGTTTCAGTTGTCGTTTCGGTTGCTGTTTCGGTTGTCGTCCCGGATGCCGTCTGTGTTGATGTCTCAACATGTGTGGACGTTGTCTGCGTGTGTGTGGAGGCAGTACCGGTATGCGTGGAGGTGGTAGCGGGGTGTGTTGTGGTCGATGCGGATGAAGAAGGCTGGGGGCTTTCCGTGGATGTAGTCGGGGAAGATGCCGTCTGGGTGGTGCTTCCCCCGCCTATACATCCGGCCGCAAACACAAGGCCGATCATCAACAGACCCAGCACCAAAGCTGCAGTTTTTTTCATATTTACCACCTTCCTGCCCGCCAAAGAAAAGAAAACGGGTCGTGCACCAATCAATATAGTTTGTATCCAAAACTATTAAAGATTTGCTAAAGTTTCAAATTTGTCCGTAGTTATTCGATTGTGGTCTCAATGTTAAAATTTATCCAACGACGCTCCCGTGAGAATCTCCCTAAAATCAGTGAATCTCATTCCCAGAGATGCCCCAACAGCATGTGGAAGGTCAAAAACATGGCTCACTTTTGATATAATCCCCACATCCGATGTGGCAACGGTATCAAAGTTTCTCAGCTCAAAGTCGGGGGATTTCACTGCCAGAGCCTTCCCCCTGACCCCGTACCGCAGCAGAACATCCTCCGTCAGCCTCGCAATCTCCCCGCTTCTGCTTACTGCCCTCTCATAAAAGAAGACCACTTCCTCTGGTTTCAGCTTCGACAGGAAGGACGCGAGCATTTCAATCCTGCTCCCGGTACTCTCAGAAATCCTGTAGCCCCTCTGGTACTTCAAATCCCTGACGAGTCCATCCTCGCACAGTATAGCCCTCCCCTCAATCAGCGATTCAAGGGTTATCAGAACGTTGAACCCGTCTACCCCGAGAACCCTGCCCCTGAGAAAATTAGCATCCACAAGCTTTTTCCGCCTCTCCGCAATTTCAGCGTCAGAGAAAACGCATCTGGCGAGGAAGTGCCGCCGCTTCAACGTTAGCCTGTAGTGGTTGGCCACAAAATCCAGAGCCACCCTCTTCCTGTAGCCTCTGTTGAGGAGATATTTGAGGTCCCGGTAGGCCTCAAGCAGCTCAGACGACCTTCTCAAGGAGCTCCTCCCCCACGTGTATGATTATCTTAACCCTCCCCTCAAGAAGGGAGCTCTGAACCTTCTTCGTGAGTATCTCATCCACCTGAAAGATGCCCGCGGGATGCTTCATCCATATATTCACCACCACAGGCGTCCTCTCATCGCCCTCCTGAATTTCAACACGCTCAATTGCAAGGGCTGAAACCGCGTGTATGTCGACCTTGTCCCTCTTATGAACGAGCCTGCTTCTCCCGGCTTCCATGTCGCAGCCGTCCGCTATGGTAACCACACTGCCCTCAAGTGTGGTGCAGGGGACGGCCTCATCGTGGGTGTAGATGGCGTTCAGCGTTAAAGCCTTCAGGAGGAGCGGGTCGTCTTTCTCAAACTCCTCCGCGAGTCTGTTCACTATGGGCTCTGCCAGGATAACGCTGAAGCGGTAGTGTTCCTCCCTGTGTATCATGTTGCCTACGTCATGGAAGAGAGCGCCGAATGCCACTATAAATTTGCTCCACCTGAAGGGCTTTCCGAGCTTCTGAGCCGTGGATTCTATGCCGAACCGCTCAAGGATTCTGAGAATCTCAAGAGCCCTCCTCGTTGTCAGGAGAACGTGGATCGGGCCGTGGTCGTTGAAGCGGTAGACGTTCAGGACGATGTAATTTGTGGTCTCAAAGTAGTAGCGGTACTCATTGAATGCATCCTCATACATGCGGTAGAGCTCATCATCCCCGAGAAGTGCCCTTATTTCCTCAAGAAGAGAATCCTCACTGTACATTTTTCCCACCGGAATAAAAGGAAGCGATGAGGATTTAAACCTTATCCCAGCATGCCCTCAAGCTCAAGGATTTTCTTCGAGCGCAGGTAGATGACGGGAACACCTTTTGCACGGAGCTTTTTCTTCAGCTCCCTGTCGTTGGTGCACACTATCACGCCGGGAGTTTTAACCGCAAACTCATATATAAGCTCATCCGTGGGTTTCTCTCCAAACCGGCCTATTTCTATCTTCTCAAACCTTCCTGCGAGCTTCTTGGCCATCCTAACGGCCATTAAGTCCCTTCCTCTGGCCTTCCGCTCTATAACATCAAGCTCCCTCATAACCGCCGTGGGAAGAACGATATTAAACCTGACATCCAAAACCCTGTTCAGCTCTCCGATTATATCAACACCGAACTGCCCCGGAATCAGGAGAAAATTCGTGTCCGGGAGCACGAGCCATTCCTTAATGCCCCTGCCCATACCCATAAAAATCACCGAAAAGAAAGGAGAATCACTCCTTAATGAAGCCGTAGCCTATGAGACGCCACCTTGAGCCAACCTGCCTGCTTATGGCAACCCTGTCCCCGGGCTCGGCACATATCGGGAGCTGAAGCTTCAGCTCAACCTCGTCCTTCCCGAGGCCGGTAACGAGACCCATGGTTCTCGCCGTCCCGACGTTGAGAAGGAGAACCTCCCTTCTCTTTATGGGTTCGACTTTGAGCTCCTCCTCTGTTCCAACGACCCTCTCAAGGAGGTGGACCTCAAGGCGGAGTTCGCTCCATACTGGAGGCAGGTGTCCGGGCCTGCCCACGACGTTTCCGGCCATCAGGTCGCCCTTTGTCAGGAACGGATCGAGCTTGGTGCCGACACCGACAAGACCGCCGGGATATGCCTCCTCAACGAACCTTCCGCCGGCCTGGAGGGATACTATTTCAGTTGTAATCGGCTCATATTTTATCCTTCCGTGCTCCTCATACGGAACCCCCGGCCTTATCTCTATCTCCTCGCCGACCGTGAGCTTGCCCTGAATTATTGAACCGCCGATAACACCCCCGACGAGTTTCTCGGGCCTTGTTCCGGGTTTGTTGACATCAAAGCTCCTCAGAACGAGCATCTTGGGATCCTTTCCCGTGTCCCTCTCCGGTGTTGGAATAAACTCTTCAATTGCTGCCAGGAGGACATCGACATTCGAGCCGTGAAGGGCTGAAATTGGAATTATTGGGGCGTTTTCAGCAACGGTTCCCTTCACAAATTCCTTAATCTCGCGATATCTCTCAATCGCCTTCTCCTTGCTCACGAGCTCGATTTTATTCAGGGTTATTATGATGTTCCTGTTGCCGACTATCTGCAAAGCCATGAGGTGCTCCCTCGTCTGGGGCATTACCCCCTCGTTGGCCGCTATAACCAAGACGGCACCGTCCATGAGAGCGGCTCCAGCCAGCATCGTCGTCATCAGCGCCTCGTGGCCGGGGGCATCTATGAAGGAAACCCTCCTCTCGAACTCGGTCTTGGCATTACAGTAGGGACATACAGGGGAGTTCGAATACTTCCCGCACTGCGGACATTTTCTTATCTCCGCATCGGCAAAGCCTATCTTGATTGTTATGCCCCTCCTCAGCTCCTCGCTGTGGGTGTCAGTCCAGATACCGGTTAAAGCTCTCGTCAGTGTGGTTTTACCGTGATCAACATGACCGACCATACCGATATTAACCTCAGCCTGCCCGAATTTTTTCTTCCTCATGATTCTCACCTCTCTAAGATTAGAGAGATGGAGCATTTATTAAGCTTTACCCTATGGCGGGAAGTGCGGAAGAAAAAACCGGCTCAACATTATTAAAAGAGGGCAGAGCCCTCAGAGAACTACTTTAAGGTTTATCTGGGCGATATCGGGGCTGATGACGTTCCCACGGACGGTTTTCTTCCTCCTCTCACCCCTCTCCTTGGGCCTGAATCCTGGCCCTCTGGAGACGAGGATTTTAACCCTTCTCGGCCCGTGGACGTCCGGCCTCATCGGAAAGCCGTCCTTGTCAGTCCCGCCGGTTATTTTGAGCCTTGCATCGGCAGGAATCTCTTCCCCGAATATCTCGGAGAGGTTCAGACCGAGCTCTTTGGCTGAAACTTCCTCACCGATTCTCCTTCCTATGAGCCTCTCGGCTTCATCGCCGCTTATCTCAACCTGCCTTGCAATTCCGCTCCTTGGATTGGAAATCACAAGCTTAAATGTAGCCATTTCCTCCCACCTCCTCTGTCATTAGCGGGATTCATTGGGATAACCCTTATCCAGTGAGCGCTGTGATTCAGCCTTTAAAAAGTTTCCCATGAAAAGAGGCATGCTTCCGGGACAGGCGGCTGGAGTTAGGTTTAAGTTTCTGTTATCGCTGCAGGAGGGGAAAACTTCATCTTTGAGAGTGTCATGCTTGAAGTTTTTTGCATCGTCCGAATGCAAAATCAAAACTTTTTTATATCCCTGCAGGCATTCATTGATGAGAGGTGAAAAAATGGCGAGAGAAAAAACGACACTCCCTCCGACCGGTGCCGGTTTGATGAGATTCTTCGACGAGGATACGAGAGCTATAAAGATAAGCCCCAGGGGGGCCATAGCAATAGTGCTCATCTTCGTTGCGGTTGAGATACTCCTGAATGTCTTCGGGGCCTCAATATTCGGTTAAAGGAAGGTTTTCTTCAGCCCCCTCGCATTTAGTTCTTCGTTTATTATTGTCCTGACAGCTTCCTCAAGGTATCCCTTGGTAAGGTTCTCGACATCCTCCTTTATGACATCAACATCATGCCTCAGCCCCTCGAGGAGCTTGATGTACTCCCTGGCCATCTCAAGCTGCCCCTCCTGTTTTATAAGCTGCTCTTTGAGGTGCTCAAAGTCCTCCTTCATCACCTGCAGCTTCCTGAGCTCTCTGTTCAGCTCATCAATCTGTCTGGTGAGCCTGTAGTTTTCATCCTTCAGATCCTTAATCATCTTTTCTTTGGCCTCAATTTCCCTTACAAGGGTGTTGTATTCCTCCGCTATAGCATGCAGCCTCTCAATTTCCTTCAGAGGTGGAACCTTACCCTCTCCAAGGATTATCGCATCCGGACCCACATTCACTATATCGCTCGGCTTTATCCTCAGCTTCCTCTCATTTGAGAACATACCCTGGTGAAACTCGCCTCCCTTGCTGAGGTTCTCAAGTATGCGTATCTTCAGTATGAAGTAGAACTGATCCTCCTCAACCTCAACATTGATGTCGGTTACGTAGCCGAGAATCCTTCCGTCCGTCAGGGAAATCACGAACTTGTTTATGAGCTGATTTCCCCTCGCTTTCTGAGTAGCCTCATCCATAAACACCACCAAAAATAATAGCCATCCAGATACTTAAGTCTTTTTGGTTTGTATGGATGTATAACGCTTGGATGCCAGCACCCTCTTAAACCTTATAAAGGTGGAAATTCCTGAAGTTCTGGGAGGAAAAATGATAATCTTTGTGGGAAGATCAAACGTTGGCAAGAGCACGCTCATATACAGGCTCACGGGTAAAGATGTGAAGAGAGGGAAAAGACCGGGGGTTACGAGAAAGCCCGTGGAGGTCATCTGGAGAAACAGGAGAATAGTCGACATGCCGGGATTCGGATTTATGAGCGGGCTTCCAAAGAGGGTGCAGGAAAAGATAAAGACCGAGACAGTGCGCTTCATCGAGGAAAACGCAGATGATATTGAGCTCGCAATCCTCGTAATTGACGGGAAGAGCGCTCTTGAGATAATAGAAAGATGGGAGAGGAGGGGCGAGATTCCCATCGACGTGGAGTTCTTCCAGTTCCTGCGCGAGTTGGATATACCTACGATTGTTGCAGTCAACAAGCTGGACAAGATGAGAAATGTCGGGGCCACTATCAACAGGCTGATAGAAAAGTTCGGCCTGAATGGAACATGGGCGGATTACAGGGAGGTGTTCATACCCATCTCCGCAAAGTTTGGAACGAATATAGATGAACTCAAAAAGGTTATAGAAGAGAGGCTCAGAGAACCTCAAGAACGACATGGGTGATTGTTTCCCTGACCCCCTCAAGAGAGGCTATCTCCTCAAGAATCTCATCGAGCCTCGTCTTATCCGCCTCAACTATGAGGTCTATATCACCGGTAACCCGATAAACCCTTTTGACTTTCAGCTTCTTGATTGCTTCATAAACATGCTTTCTCTTTGTGGGCTCAATCCTTACAAAGACAAAGACATCGCCTTTCTTTTCCCCAAGAAGCTCAAGAGCCCTGTCCGTGAGGTCAATGAAACCCCTGCCGGTTCTGATATAGCCAAACTCCTTGAGAACCTTAAGGTGATTGCTCAAAGCCTGTCTGGTTATCCCGAGTTCCTCAGCAAGCTCATCCTGGGTCTTTTCCACCGTGTGGACCTCGATCGTCTTTCCTTCCTTGTAGAGTTTTCTCAGGAGTTCAATCTGTCTGTTTGTGAGTGACGTTCTTCCGTTCATATTTCACTCCCCTCCTCTTTTAATCAAAAATTGTTTGACAGATTTAAATACAGACTCTGAATTTTTTAAAGGAAATTGAGACACCAAAATGTAGCATTTCTTTTAGTTTTATAAACCTTTCCCAAGTTAATTTTTTAATTTCTTGGGGATAATGCAATTTGATGAACAAGGCAAAATACACAGATGACGTGCCCGGGGACAGAAGGGAGCTCCTCAAAATTATAGGTCAGCTGGATAGGCCGGCGAAGATTATGGTTATCGGGGGAACCGACAGCGGCAAAACCACGCTTGTGACTTTCTTAGCCAACAGACTGGTTTCCACGGGCTTCAGGGTGGCACTGGTGGACAGCGATGTCGGGCAGAAGAGCCTCCTCCCCCCGGCAACGGTGAGCCTGGCCCTGGCGGAACTTCCGTTTGAATCCCCCAGCGAGCTCAGGGCATTAAAGCATTACTTCGTGGGCAGCATTACACCTGATGCACATTTCGGCGAGGTTATTGCGGGCGTTAAGAGGCTTGCGGAAATCGGTGAGAGGCTTGCGCACTTCGTAATAATCGACACCACAGGCTATGTGGAGAATGCGGGAGAAGACCTGAAAAGGCTGAAAGCCGAACTTTTGAGGCCGGAGCTGGCAGTCCTCCTCCAAAAGGAGAATGAGCTGGAGGAACTTGGGAGGAGTCTTGAAAGATTTTCGAGGGTGATTTTCCTTGAAGTAAGCGAAAAAGCCCTTGAACACAGCAGGAGCGAAAGGAGGAACATACGGAAGGAAAAATGGAGGCGCTATTTCGAGAACGCACAGGAATATACAGCTGACCTGACGGAATACATTCTCAGCGGGACCCGGATGTTCCATGGGGAGGAGATAAAGGGTGAAGAAAGGGAGCTTCTGGAAAAGCTCCACGGATGGCTTATTTTTGCGGGATGGAGGAACAGGGGCTATACCGTTGTTAAGGCAGGGGATAGCTGTAGGGGGGTCGATAGAAGGCTCATCCACTGCATAGACATCGAGAATCTAAGCAACCTGCTCGTCGGTTTCATAGATAAGGATGGTCTCTGCATAGGTCTCGGAATACTAAAGCTCATAAACTTCAGGGAGAAGAAAGCGGAGATTTTAACCCCCCTAAGACAGGAGGAGCTCGGAAAGGCCGTGGAGATAAGATTCGGGAGAATAAGGGTCAGAGAAGATGGGGAGGAGCTGGGACTTTTAAGGAGGAATGCGCTTTAGGTGTTCTAAAGGTTTAAACTGGCCCCCTTTTGTGGGGAGGTTTGCGGGTTCATAGCCTACTCCTGTCGCCAGTTTCGGCTCAGCCAGGCCCCTATCTCTGGATTTTGGATTTTTGAATTTTCGAACTTTTGCACCTGTCCGAGCACCCTTCTTCAAACAACGCCCGCACTTTAGGAAAGTTTTTTAAGCCCTCACCCTAATCGAGTTAGGTGTCCCTAATGGAGCTGAAGGCCTTCATTGAGATAACGAGACCCCATAACTGCATCTTAGCCGGAATAGTGGGTGTGCTGGGCTCGGTTGTCGCTCTGGGAGGCATTCCTGAATTCAGAACTGCGCTCCTGATATTCCTTGTGGTTACCCTCGGATGTGCCGGCGGAAACACGGTGAATGATTATTTTGACTACGAAATAGATAAAATAAACAGACCTGAAAGACCCCTTCCACGGGGGGCAATGGAGAGAAAAACCGCCTTCCGCTATGCCATTGCACTCCTCATCCTTGGTCTGCTCCTCTCATACATGATAAACATGTGGGCCTTCATTCTTGCGGCGGTTGCATACGGAACAATGCTCCTCTATGCGTGGAAGCTCAAGCCGATGCCCTTTGTTGGAAACCTGACCGTCGCTGCGCTGACGGGCGCAACACCCCTCTACGGCGCTGCCGGTGTCGGCAAGCTCGGCCTCGCAGGCTATCTGGCGATCTGTGCGTTCCTCGTGAATGTTTCGAGGGAGATAATGAAGGATATTGAGGACCTTGAGGGGGACACTGCGAAAGGGGCGAGAACCCTCCCAATAGTCTGGGGCATCAGAAGGTCGGCCTATCTTGCAGTTCTTTTTGCCGTGCTCACGGTTCTTGCCTCCTTCCTGCCGGTGAAGGCTGGCATAGGGGCAGGATATGCGCCCATGGTGTTCGTCGATGGCCTGATTCTCTGGGCCGCATACCTCATCATCAGAAATCCCCTACCTGAAACTGCAGGTAAAACGCAGAAAATGCTTAAAATTTCCATATTCCTTGCGGTATTTACTTTCCTGATAGCATCAATCTGGAGGTGAAAATATGAACTTTGAGAAGGATATCCTTGAGAACCTTGAAAGGGAGGGGCTCTGGACGGTAATAACGTTTAAGACGCCTCACGGGCCCGGTGAGACCCTTGATAACCTCGTCAGGGTTGTCGAGGATGCGGGATGGAAGGTAACCTTCAAGGCCAACTGGTGGACGGCTGACATACCCTACGGGCTTGTCAGGGTGGATGCCGAAAAGGACGGGAGGGAAAAGATAATCCTCGGCAAATGGATACTGGGAAAGGAGTGCCGGCTGATAAAAATAGACAACCTCGACCTTGCAAAAGGCAGAGAGGAGTTCTTCAAGATGGTGGACAGCATAACGTCAACCCTGATATACGACCCGGTGATAAGAACCATGAGGGAGCAGTACTGAGCTTTTGATGCAGCTTTAATTTTAAACCCCAGCTCCCCTGCACTGTACATTTATCGCCGGGAAATAAAACAAAAAGACCTGAAATCATTCGAGAATCCGGTAAAAGCCAATTTCCGGCTCGTAGATTTCCCCTTCAGCCAGCAGGTCCTTTATCGCCTCATCTATGACATCAGGATCAAATCTGTCCCTCAGCTTTCTCTCGATGAATTTCCTTGATATCGGCTTGTCCTTTGCCTTTAATATCTCCAGAACGGCCTTTTTGGCCTCCACCAGCTCCGGGGAGACCGTCTTTTCCTCTTCGATTAATGCCTCCTCAGGAGTCTCTTCGATGAACTCCTGGCTCCTCTGCTCAAGCATTATGGTGTATAACTCATCAATCGTCTGGAGGAGGTCCTCGCTGATTCCCCTGTTCTTGGCGATGACCTTTGCTTTGGCTGTAATACCATATGTGTCGTAAATCTCAAAGGCTGTTCTGGCCTTCTTTATATGCTCGACTTTCTCCTTGAGCGTCTCGAAACGGTGGAGTATCCACATATTAGGGTGCACCTTCGTGACGCCTTCAACAAGTATCTGCTTGTCGTCGCGCCATTCAGCAACCTTTCCGATGATCTGAACGAGATCTCCCTTCTTCACGAGACGCACGAACCTCGTATCGTCCCTGAAGCCGAGAACCCACATGGTTCCCGTGCCATCATCAATCTGAAACTTACCGTAGGTCTCATCCTCACTTATCGCGGGCTCCCTGACGACTGTGGCCACAACCTTGACACGGTAAACCTTGCGGGCATCCTTCGTTATCAGGTAGTTTGGCTCAAAGTCCCCCTCGCTCCTGACGTAATAACCATCTATTATGTCCTTGAGATAAACACGGGCAGCAGGCAGACGCTTCTTCATTCTGACCACCACACAAGGGCATTTTCAAGTTTCGGGAGAATCTTCCTTTCAAGCTCCTGAATTTCCTCCAGAGCTTCAAGATCAGCATCGCTGAAGTCCTGAATGGCCTCCCCGTAGATGTGCATTTCCTCATTCCTGATTATCCTCCCGACGACCCTGACAGTGCGCCCAATCTCGGGAAGGACATTTTCCTCACTTTCTATTATGGCAACCCCTGTTCCATCGTCGAGCCAGAAGAGATAATCGAGCTTATCAACCTTGACAACCTTGCCTATGAGGGCCACCCTCGTGTCGTCTTCGGATATATCCCCAATCTTCCTCTCAACAGCGGGCTTTCTGCGTCTGAACCTTATCTCCTCCATCTCACTCCACCTCCCTCAGAGCAGCATTAAGCTCCCTCCTTGTTCTGGCAAGCTCCCGCCTGTAATCAACCTCGTCCCATGAGGACGCCTTGAGCAATAGGCCGAGGAACTTATCGTCAACGACGTTTCCCCTGACCACGATTTCCCTGCCAAGGAGGGGATAGAACTCCTCATCCGCAAGCTTCCTGCCGGCTTCCTTAATTGTTAGCCCCTCCTCCACAAGCTCCTTCAGCTTTTCGGAGATTTCCTCAGGGTCTCTTCCGAGGAGCTCGGCCGCATCATCCCCGAACAGGGTTGCCCTTATGTAGCCGGTTGAGTCATCTATTCCGAAATCCATAATGGTAATCTTCACAGGCTCAACTGCTCCATGCTCCACGCATATCCACGATTCCGTCGATGCATCATAATCAACCCTCTTTCTGCACTGGGGGCAGGCATCATAGACTGTAACGCGGTACAGCTTTGCTATTGTGCCCCTGATTTCCACAAAACGCTCTCCCCCAATGAGATCAGCTATCCTGACCCTCTGATAATTGTATGTGCGCACCGACTCAATCGGGGGGATTTCCGCAACCCTTGGATCCTCCGGATTAACGATTATCCTGCTCCTGAAATTAACGTGAAGCTCCGGCAGCTCTGTGCGGCCTTCCCTCACCGAGGCATCTATAACCTTGATGACGTCACCCACCTTAAGCTCGCCGTAGTATTTGGCCGCCTGAGCGTCCCAGAGAACTATTCTGGCCTTTCCAGTGCTGTCATACAGGAGGAGGCTCGCCACATGCCCCCTGCTCCCGTCTTTTTTCTGGTACTCCCTCAACGGATATTTACGGAGAATCCTCCCGACTATGTTGACTCCCCTCATCCCGGGAACCAGATCAGAGATGTGCATGAGCGAAGGGGCCTCCTCAAGACCGACTCCGAGCTCATCGGCAAGCATTGCAGCGGCAGCGTGATCGGAAATCCCGTGTCTGACACTTAATTCCCTTATCCTCTCCTCAATTTCTTTTGCACTCATGCCGGTTTCCTTTCGTATCCTTTCAACTATCCTCTCCTTAGTAAGCACGGCCATATACACTCACCTAAATAGTAATTTATTCAGAGGTTTTTAAACTTTTCTTTAACACCTGAGATTAAAGAGAATGGGAAGGAATTTCTTTTATCGCAGGAAACAAGGAGATTAAAATTCACTGCCCGGCTTCTGAGAGCGTTCTGCCTTTCTCAAGTTTTTCGATTAGGTCTGCATATTCAGCATGAACAACCTTCTTGAAAGCCTCCTTTATTATGAGCGGGTCATTCTCAGGGAATCCGTAGAGCTCTGCAAATTTTGGGGTAGTTCCCAAGAGCTTCGTGCGCTCGTATGGCTCAGCGTAGATAAGCCCCATCTCAAGGAGCTTCCGTATGTGCTCGTAGGCCTGGCTCCCCCTGAGCTTCACAAGTTTGCTCTGCTCTATTGGCTGGAGGTATGCAATCAGCGCAAGGGTCTTGAGCTCGCCGGTTCTTAAATCCGGCCGCGGCATCAGGTGTATAACCCTCTGGGAATATTCCTGTCTGACCTGCATGACGTATTTATCGCCGAGAACCCGGACAACCTCAATGGCACTTTTTCGTTCGGCATATTCGGCCGCTATAAGCTCTATCAGCTTCTCCAGATAATCCTGGGATTTTATCCCCAGCGCCCTTGACAGCTCTTTAACGCTTAAAGGCCTGCCCGAGACAAAAAGAGCCGCCTCAACCAGAGCCTTATCCTCAATTAACCCCATGATTATCACCTCTTATTCAGGGGATTGGATGTGGAAAGCTATAACCTTTTTGTTCTTCGCGGGTGTGTCTGAAAGTTGGGGTTGTTTCGTTCTGTGGGCGTCATGCCTGAAGTGTTTGCATCGTCCGAGTGCATCTTTCGAAGACTTTTACTCTTCCACCGTACAAACCTACACAATCTTAGACACACCCGTTCTTCGCCCTGATACTGCCGGACTGTGATGTGTTCCTTGGAGGTATCATCGGGCACAGCATAGGGAACCGCAATCTTTATAAACTAAACCCGATAGGTCAATAGCGGTACGGCGGTCATAGCGGCGGGGTCACACCCGGTCTCGTTTCGACCCCGGAAGTTAAGCCCGCCAGCGATCCCGGGTGTACTGCCCTCCGAGAGGGGGCGGGAAACCGGGGACGCCGCCGGCCGCTCAAACGCCCGGGTGGTGTAGCCAGGCCCATCATGCGGGACTGTCACTCCCGCGACTCGGGTTCAAATCCCGACCCGGGCGCCATAGAAACTTTTGCCAAGCAAAAGTTTCATCAAAGTCAGCAGCTCCTTTTCATGGCTCAGTTCTGTGTGATTTCTTATCAATTGGCTGTTTTAAATTTGAGAACTTTTCAGAGTGAATTCCTTACTAAAAAATGGCAGTTCTGCAGTGCAAACTCTCCCCAACTGTACTTTAAGGAGAAGAATCACGAACCTTGATGAAACCTTGCGCAGGCAAAGCTTCAGGGCAAAGCTTATAAAACCATCCCTGCTTAGGGATAAGCGAGGGCCGGTAGCTCAGCCTGGTTAGAGCACCGGGCTTTTAACCCGGTGGTCGCGGGTTCGAATCCCGTCCGGCCCGCCATTACAAACTTTTGCCAAGCAAAAGTTTGATCAAAGTTTGTAGCTCTTTTCTATTAAGGAGTTTTTGAGTTGTTTTCTTCCTGAGACTGTGGCTTGAATTGGGAACTCTTTCAGGGGCTTTTTTAGGGGGGTTTAGTTCAAAGAGACGCCCTTCGGGCGTCAGAGAAAAAATAATCCTCAAAGGACTCCTCCCAACTTGTTCCCGCTCAAAAAGGAAGAGGTTAATTCAGAAAAACATGCTGTAATGACGCCTCTACTGCGGAGCTACAGGGCCCTAGTCAAGCTTTCCTAAAGCTTGTCCTGTACCCTCAAACCCCCAAAGTTTGCCAGGCAAAAATTAGTAGCTCCCTCCTGAAATGCTGTTTCCATGGGTTTCTTATTATTGGGGCGGTTAGCGTGGAGAATTTCTTTAAAAACCTCTTTGGGCTGATTAGAATGGATAATGAACCAGAAGGATGGCAGACCGGACAAGCTGCTATTCCCCCAAGGGGAGGGGCAAAATTTATAAATCAACGCCTTAACCTATCAACGGGACAGCCCCGTGGTGTAGCGGCCAAGCATGCGGGACTCTGGATCCCGCGACCGGGGTTCGAATCCCCGCGGGGCTACCATCAACATGGGCTCCAGACTTCGAACCCCTTTATTTCATTTGCCTTGATATTTTGCAAGTTTTCGGTTGGCTTTTTTTGCTTTGACTGGGCTCAATCCGGGAGATTATCCCCCGGTCACTTTACAATATAAAATGTAATTTGTGCATCCGCCTTCCCTCGGCCCCCGCTCACATTATTTTCAGTTCATGTATTGGAATTTATACAATTTATTGACGAGATTTCAGCATCCTCCATTTTTATTATAGGGAACCAGCAGGAGATAAAAAGAGAAAACAGCTCCTTTAACCAGTTCAACGTCAATATTTGCTCTATTATCGAAATCCAAACCGTATAGGAAGGTTTAAATAAGATAAAGGACAGATAATTATGATACGAAGTAAGGTAACTATAATCTACTTCTCATCAATTAAGGCATAGTGAAACTTTGGAGGCGATAATTTATGGATAATGGCACCATTGAAGGCGAGATTATAAAGCTGCTGGAAAAACATGGAGCGCTGCCGCTGTCATTTATAACACGATTTCTAAATGAGAGGGGCATTCACTGCACGAGACAGAAGGCCGAGAGAACCCTCAGACGGCTGGTGGAGAGGAATATTGTGGAGTTCTTCTACACAAACAACAACCACCGGCGACATTATCGCCTGAGGTGAATAACATGGGAACGTCAGCCATGATCCTCGGCAATGACAGAAGGATCCTGGTAATCGAATATCTCCAGAAACGCGAGGGGAAGGCTGATCTGCGGGATGTGGTCGAGTATATAGCAGAAAAAGAGGGCAACACCGAGAGGAAGCACAGGAAGAGCATCTACGTGAGCCTGATGCAAACACACATACCAAAGATGGAGCGTGAGGGGGTAATTTCATACGAACATGGCATGATCAAGCTGATTAAGGTGCCGCTGGATGTCAACCTGTACATGGAGGTCGTGAGCAAGAATGACATCAGCTGGAGCACCTTCTACATAGGCACATCCCTCATCTTCATAGCCACAGGAATCTTTCTCAACGACCCTCCCCTCATGATTGCGGCCATGATATATGCCCTCATAGCCCTGATACATCACCAGAAGGTCAGAAGGGTATTTTAAAGGACATTCACGCCGGTAACCTCTCATTACCACCGGGTCAGAGTGAAGTAACCCGGCATTTACTATATACAACAACCTCCAACTTCTCATTAAGTGTCTCTATATGGGGCACCTGAATTGAAAAAGTTTGGAGGAAAAGACCATGAAGAAAATTTTGGCCCTTGGTATGCTCGGGCTTTTGGTTGCAATGGCCTTTGCATTAGGCACCAGTGCAACGTTCAGGGACTACAGAGTGCAGAGAAGCACCCATATTGCAATAGTCGCTGACGACTCAGAGCTCATTGATTTGACACCAGCCCAGCCCTATGCATACATTAATGAGAGGGGAAAATTAGTCATTGATTTCTCAAGTGACAACCCGAACTGGCCAGGGCATGAAGATGCAAACTGGACAAACAGGGGACTGGGTCTAAGCCCGCAGTCAAGATACAACTTTGATCACGTATTTAAAGTGAGCAACGATCTATGGGAGAACAAGACTATTCTCGTTGAGGTTATCTCATCGGATGCCGGAAAAGTCTCATTCTACGACCCAGGCGAGAACATGCGCGTAACCGGTGGAAATGGAACCCCGTACAACTCGGACACAGCAGCTGGAGACGTATGTTTCTACTTGGCACCAGGTGAGGAGCTGGGTGTTGGTATGGAGCTTGCAGCACCGAACACACTCGGAGACTACGACCTGACAATAACCGTAATGGCATGGCCAGCTGACGATGCACCATTCGTATGCGGAGGAGGGATCTGAAATGAGAAAAATAATAGGCTTATTCGTTCTGATGGCAGGACTTCTGGTAGCAGTAGCGGCCAGCAGCGCAAACTTCGCATACTTTGAAGCGGACAGGGATGTGCATATCGCGGTAGTTCCGGATGACACGGAGCTCATTGACCTGAGACCCCTGCAGCCCTATGCATACATAAACGACAACGGTATGCTGGTAATTGACCTGAGCCACAACAACCCCAACTGGCAGGAGGGCTTTGGAGAGGGCATAAGCCCGGACAGCACATACGTGTTCGAAGAAGTGTTTGGCGTGAGCAACGACCTGTGGGAGCAGACCCCGATCTGTATGCACCTGACCTACTCAGGTAACGAGGGAGTGCTCTTCTTTGTCGGCGACTACACGAACACCACAGTCGGCAGCACAAGTCTCTACTTCACGGTTATGCCGGGAGAAGTCGTTAAGATCGGTATGATACTTAACGGATTCAACTACAGCGCCGGAGACGAGATTAACGGCCAGGCTCAGTTCTATGCTGAAGCCGGCGAGTGTGATTGATTGAATTTCCATCTTGGAGCATTTGCTCCCTTTAACACATTTCAATTTATTATCATCATGGAGGAACACAAATGACAGTAAAACTTCTTGCCGGCATAGGATTGTTTACCATCATAATGTCAGGGCTATTCTTCGTTAACTTAAATTCTGAAGATTCTATTCCTGTGGTTTACGCAATCTCTGAGGCCACGGCCGCCAACGAGACTCCTTCTATTGAAAGCCCCGTACCCCCCTACTCATATCTCCAGGACGGCTTCTTGAAGGTGGAGATAAGCAATGAAAGCCCGATGTACCCAGGTTTTGGAAATGGCCTCGGTAAGGACACCGTATATGTCTTTGAGAATGTATTCACCATTGAGAACAATGAAAGCGAAACCGGTGAATCGGAGATTTGTGTGACTGTTACATCAGACTCCACCAAGATAGGTGTTTTTGAGGGAAACTTTGAGGGTTCATGGAGCCAGAGCATCAGCATTAGCCTGCTCGCCAATGAGACCGCATATATAGGTATGCGCATTGACACCCACAACCTGACCCTTGGGGACTACAGCAGCGCCATAACAATACAGGCTGTTGGAGGAAGTTGTGAATGAACAGGGCCGTAGAGTACCTGCTCCTTACAGCGGTCTCGGTTGTGATTATTGGTTCATTAGCGGGAGCTCTGCTCGACAGGCCTGTTTTCATGTCCTATGCCTATTCCGGAAGCATGACCCCGACAATAAGCAAGGGGGATGTGTTTTTCATCAATCCTCTTTCAAGAAACCCCTCAGTGGGCGATATAATCGTTTTCAATGCCGGGGGAACCTGGACGGTTCACAGAGTTGTGGGGATTGTTGAGGACGGATACATAACGAAGGGAGACAACAACGTAGCGACTGATCAGCAGAGCAAAAAAATCGCACCTGTATCGAGGTCGCAGATAGGGGGCAGGGTCATAACCTTCAACGGAAAACCCCTGGTGCTGAGGGGTGCCGGGAACTATCTCCAGAACAACCTCTCGGGCAGAACCAAGATGCTCGTTGCGGGCCTCCTTATAATCCTCGGAACACTGGCATTCACGGGAGAGGGCAAGAAGGGGATCAGGAAAAAGAAAAGGAGCAGGGCCGTGGTCATAAAGTTCAAAACACTTTACATACTGGCCTCGGTTCTCCTGCTGGTCATGGTCGCCACCTCAATGTTCGTATCATGGCAGGTTTTTCCGGTTGAATACGCCGTTACATCCGCAGGGGGGACGAGGGAGGGGTGGTATCTCCCGGGAGAGGTTTTCACCCAGGAGATAACTGTTAAAAACCTGAACTTCTATCCGATGTTCTACTATGTGTCCGCACCCAGACCCGTTACGGAGCTATCTGAGGACAGCTTCCAGCTCCCGGGCAGCGGGGAGAAAACCGTTCTTGTGACGATAAAAAGTCCGGAGGAAACCTCGGTCTACTCCACAAAGGTGACCGTGAACTCGTACCTGCCGCTGCTCCCGAGGTCAACCACGACATACCTCCACAGAATAAATCCCATAATGCCCGTGCTCGCAATACTGATGGAGATATCCCTGTTTTTGGGGGTGCTCTACAGGGTTTCGGGGATCGGGAATGAGGATATAATAAAAATAAGAACAAAGAGACTAAGACAGATCAAACAGGAGGTGTTTAGGATATGAAGGAGATTTTCTCAGTGATAATTATCTTCCTGCTGGCGTCAGTTATGGTCATCGGATCAAGCGGGACGTTTGTTCAGTTCACTGCGGAGAGGGGGCTCAGGATGAACGTGACCTCTCATGATAACGAATACATGGCATTCAGCTGCATAGGAAATTACTCCAATACCGTGATGCTTGAGAGGAACAGCACCACCACATTCAACGCCCTCACCGTGTTCAACTACCTGAACGAGCTTCAGACGGCATGGGTTACGCTTTCCCCGGACTACTCCGACCTGCCCGGTGAAGTCACAATGTGGATAGAAACAGAAAACGGTTCACAGATAGCAATAAACCCCGGGAGCAGCTACACCTTCAGCGGAAGCGTGAGCGTTGGCGATGTGCCTGTGGGGGAGTATGTAATCCCCATTCAGATGTTTGCATACTGGGCGAGCGGGGACGCATCGGTGAGCACATGCCCCCTCAGGCTCATCGTCGTTGAGAGCCCCATCATAGAAAAAATACTGCTCGAAGGCAACACGACAGTGCCCACCCATACGTATGAGGAGTGGAAGATACGGATTCTGGTCACAAACGGAGGCATTGCGAGAAACCTGACTGTAAGGGACACCATACCCAATGAGTTTGATGTGGACCTGAACAGGACTGGTGCAAGCACAGGGAGCTATGAATTCGTGGAAATCGGGAACAGTAATGGAGCAACAAAGCTAACGTGGAACGTGAGTCTCGAAGCCGGAGAGAGCGCCTACCTCGACATGCTGGTATATACGAAGGAGAACCCCGCCGGGAAGCAGGAGTTCACATCATGCGGGAATTACTCCCTGAATGACGGTGCTGAGATAGAGGAGCTCGGAATAAAGAGCAACTCCCTCGAAGTTGAAGCCACGTGCCAGCCCCATGACTGCTGCATCAAAGTGGTCAACGGAATAAGCCCCGGCCACATCAAAGCTCAGAAACCTGCAAATCTCACAAAAACAATAACAGTCATCAACATGGGGGCCGGGAAGGATGTAACACTACATCAGAACATCACGGGCAGATTTACCGTCATGAACTATACAGCACCCACAGGCAACGTTACGCTAACACCCCTTCCGGGAGGCAGGACAGAGGTAACATGGCAGCTTCACATGGCACATGGAGAATCCAGGACACTGAAGCTGGGGCTCCACACGGACGGCATTTCGATTGGCCACCGCCACCACAAGCTTGTCATGGTGGCCGGGAGAGCATGGATTGAAGGCTGCGGCAAAAAAGGTTCTATCACACGTGTTCTTGTTAAAAAGCACTGCAGCTGCCATGGAGGAAGCCTGGGGGACATAAACATAGAGGATCTGAACCTCAAAGAAGGAATGGGAGATTATGAATGATGAGGATTAAAAAAGAAAAAATTAAAGGATATCTGAAGAGGAAAGAGGTGCTGGCGGGATTTCTGGTGCTCTTCCTCATTTTCGGATTTTACTCTGTAAAGCTCATGAATGCACGTTCATACAGCATGAACAGAGAAACCGTGGGAACATACACACAGGAAGGAAAGCTGTTTCACAGCGCCATTTTGAGGGAGAATGCCCTTTACGGAAAAACAATGCGGAGCAGCTATTACCCCGCCCCGCTTGTGGAAGGGTTCATCCTGACCTACGCATACCGCTTTGCTCCAATGACATCGGTGGAAGGAACCTATGACATTACGGGGATTGTGACCTATGCTGTAAATAGGGGAGATAAAGAGGTCGTTCTCTGGAAGGAAACGCTGTTTAAGGAGAAGGGAAAGCTCAAGGATGGAAAGTTCACGGTGGAATACAGGATGAACATGAGCACCCTAAGCAACCTAGACAAGCAGATTTCGGACCAGCTCGGAATTAAACGGCTCAAGAGGAGCGTAACCATAACAGTAAATGTGAAGACAGTGGGAAACGCATACGGAAAGCCGGTCTCTGAAACATTCAGACACACAATTTCCCTGATGAAGGACTCAAGTGCGGGTCTGTATTACTTTGACAGCCCCGAGAAGATAGCAAAGAAAACCGTTACAACGACCTCTACCCGGAAAAACAGCGTTAAAATGCTCGGAATTCAGGCCGACGTGGAAACAGCAAGAACTGTAGTGCCCCTGCTCGCCCTGATATTCCTGATACCTCTCGTGGGAGGAGCATACACGCTTAAGAGCACAATGCCCCACGACGACTTCAGGAGGATAAGACCGTATATAGTTGAAGGCGTGCCCCGTAAGGCTGACCGGAGGATTGTCATATCATCGAGGGCGGATCTTGAAAAGACCTTTGAGCTTATCGATAAGCCCATACTTCACTACACGGATGGTGAGGATGAGGTCTATGCGATAATAGACGGCAGCGTGGCCTATGAGTACAGGGAGCCCTCAGGATCGAAGCCTGAAGAAAACTCCTGACCCCCTTCTTTTTTATTTTTGTTTTTGCTTGTCCCAAGACTGTTGAATTTAACAATGCACTGGCCTGCACAGTTGCCAAACGTGGGGTGGTGAGTGCAGCCCGACAATGTAAACATCAACAATCTCAGGCACCCCGGATCAGACCAAAACTTTAAAAGCTAACCTTAAAAGCTGAATGTAGTAATCTTTTCGAAAATTAAAGAGGTGGTAGAAATGAATCCGTTCCACGATCTGGAGCCAGGACCAGAGGTTCCCGAGGTTGTTTACGCCCTGATAGAGATACCAAAGGGAAGCAGAAACAAATATGAGCTCGATAAAAAGAGCGGCCTGATCAAGCTCGATAGAGTGCTATACAGCCCGTTCTTCTATCCCGTGGATTATGGAATAATCCCCAGGACATGGTATGACGATGGCGATCCCTTCGACATCATGGTCATCATGAGGGAGCCGGTTTACCCGGGAGTCATCATTGAGGCCAGACCGATAGGTCTCTTCAAGATGATTGACAGCGGAGACAGGGATTACAAGGTTCTCGCAGTCCCCGTTGAGGATCCCTACTTCGAGGGCTGGAAGGACATAAGCGACGTCCCCGAGGCATTCCTCAACGAGATAGCCCACTTCTTCGAGCACTATAAGGATCTCCAGGGCAAAAAGGTTACAGTCGAAGGATGGGAAAACGCTGAAGTGGCCAAGAAGGAGATTCTGAGGGCTATCGAGCTCTACAAAGAAAAATTCGGAAAGAAGGAGTGATCTCCTTCAATTTATTTTAGGAGGTAGCGGGATGTACAAGCTGCTGACGGTCAAGGATGTTGTGAGAATTCCGCCGAAGATGTTCCAGATGAATCCTGAAGAGGCCGCAAAGATTATTCTGCGGGAGACATATGAGGGAGTTTATGACAGGGATGAGGGAGTTATCCTCGCTGTTCTCAACGTTAGAGAGATAACCGATGGTGTCATCGTCCCGGGGGACGGGGCCACGTATCATGAGGCGGTTTTCGATGTGCTCGTCTGGAAGCCCGAGATGCATGAGGTTGTTGAGGGAGAGGTTGTCGACGTCGCCCCCTACGGTGCTTTCATCAGAATAGGCCCGATGGACGGCCTCGTTCATATCTCACAGCTCATGGATGATTACGTTGTCTTTGACGAGAAAAACAAACAGTTTCTCGGAAAGGAGAAGCACCGCATACTAAAGCTCGGTGATGAGGTCAGGGCAAGGATAATAGCCATAAGCGTGAAGAGCAGGATTATCAGGGAGAACAAGATAGGCCTCACGATGAGACAGCCGGGGCTTGGCAAGCCCGATTGGATCGAAAAAGAAAAGCGCAGGGAGAAGGGTGAAGGGGCATGAAGGAGAGAGCCTGCAGGCACTGCCACTACATCACCACCGAGGATAAATGTCCCGTCTGCGGGAGCAGGGACTTAAGCGATGAGTGGTTCGACCTCGTCATCATAACGGACCCGGAGAACTCAAGGATAGCCCAGAAGCTCGGCGTCAAGGTTCCCGGAAAGTATGCAATCAGGGTCAGATGAGCTATGAGGAATTTCCATTTTGAACTTCCACCCTCTCTAAGGGATGAGCTGAAAAAACCCCTGGGAGAGCTGATTAAAGGGGAGCTCCCGAAACCATACATCGCTTCTCTTGAAAAAATGAAAAAAGCACCCTATTTAATCACAGTTGGCGATGTCGTCACGGAAAACGTTTTAAAGCTCGGTCTCAAGCCGAGTATAGCAATCTACGACCACAAGACCAAGAGGGAGGAGTACAACCCGGAGATAGAGGCCGATGCCGTGATAATGACTGTCAACAATCCCCCCGGCACTGTGACGAAAGCTTTATTAAATGCAATCAGGAAGGCATTTGAGACCGCCCGGAGAGGGCGCAATGTATATATCAAGGTCTATGGTGAGGAGGATCTGGCGGCCATACCGGCCGTGCTTTACGCCCCCGCAGGGAGTCTGGTGCTCTACGGCCAGCCGAATGAGGGGGTAGTGCTTATAAAGGTTACACCTCAATGTAAGCTCAGATGCGCGAAGATACTTGGAAAAATGGAGGTGATTTACGATGGAGATTAAGGTTACCGAGATTAAGGAGAACAAGCTCCTCGGGAGGAAGGAGATATACTTCGACATAATCCATGAAGGGGAAGCAACCCCATCGAGGAAGGACGTCAAGGGCAAGCTCGTTGCCATGCTTGATCTCGACCCGGAAACCACCGTTGTCCAGTACATCCGCTCATACTTCGGAAGCTACATTTCAAAGGGCTATGCAAAGGCCTATGAGAGCAGGGAGAAGCTCCTCTACATCGAGCCGGAGTACGTTCTCATAAGGGACGGAATCATTCAGAAGGAGGGAGAATGATGGGGCAGAAGTGGAAGCTCTATGAGGTTAAGGGCGGAAAGATAAGCAGGAAGAACAGGTACTGCCCGAGGTGCGGGCCCGGAGTTTTCATGGCAAACCACAAGGACCGCTGGAGCTGCGGCAGGTGCGGCTACACCGAGTGGAAGAGGAGATGATTCTCCTTCCGTTTCTCCATTTGCCATCAGTACATAGACAAACCTTTTATTTCCTCGCCCCGAGTTCTCCCCGGTGAGAGCATGACGGTGAAACTGTTCTATGATGATGCATATCTGAGGGAGGCATCGGCTGTAATCAGGGACGTAAAGCTAAAGGAAGGCGGAGAAATAAGGCTCCTCCTTGACAGAACAGTTTTTTACCCCGAGGGAGGAGGCCAGCCCTCCGATAGGGGCCTGATTGAGGGGGAGGGCTTCAAGATTGAGGTCACCCGTGTCTCAGGGAAAGATGAAATATGGCACGAGGGAAGGCTGGAGGGACGAACGCCGGCTATTGGCGAGAAGGTTAAGCTCAGGATTGACTGGGAATGGAGATATGAGAACATGAAGCAGCATACGGGTCAGCACATTCTTTCAGCGGTCCTCAAAGACCTCTACGGCAGCAGCACCACCGGCTTTCAGATTTTTGAGGATTACAGCAAGATTGAGATTGATTTTGATGGGGAGCTAACGTGGGAGCACATCCTGAGGGCCGAACTTGAAGCCAACAGAATCGTGTCCAGCGACCTGCCTGTTCTGATTGAAACCTATGAGGAGCTGCCTGTGGAGCTCATGGGTTCCCTCAGAAAGTCCCTGCCGGAGAAGGTCAAGCCCCCCATACGGATTGTTTCCATTCCCGGCGTTGACATCATAGCATGCGGCGGAACCCATGTCAGGAGCACAAAGGAGGTTAGCCTGATCAAGGTTCTCAGGTTCTACAGAAAAACCCGGAATATATGGCGCATAGAGTTCGCATGCGGCGGCAGAGCTCTGGAGTATCTCGACACCCTCCTGCAGGATTACTGGAGGAGCCTGGATGAAATGCCGAACAAAAACCGCCCTCTCGCCGAGAGAATCAGGGAGCTCAAAGGGGAGCTCGAAAAACTGGAGAAGGAGAAGGTGGAGCTGAGAAGGGGGCTGTGGAGGTGGAAGGCCGAGGCCCTTCTGAGCAGAGCTGAAGAGCTCGGCGGGGTTAGAGTCGTCAGCACCGTTGAGAGCACCGGAATGAAGGATGCTCAGGCTTTTGCGGTGTATCTTGTGGATAAAAATCCCGGTACTGTGGCCCTGATCGCCGGCAGAAACTACGTGATTTTTGCGAGGAACCGTGATGTGAAAGGTATTTCAATGAACGTCCTTCTGAGGGAGGTTCTCAAAGAAACCGGAGGTGGCGGAGGGGGAAGCGAGGTTCTTGCCCGGGGAGGTGGGTTTAAAGCTGAGCCCGGGAGGGTGCTTGAGATTGCCCTGAGGAAGCTGAAGGATTCACAAAAATCCCAAGCCGCTCATAAACCTTCTTCCTAACATCCTCCGGAACCTCCGGCTTTTTAACCTCTTCCAGAGCCTTTCCCCTGTCCACCAGCCCGTACCTTACAAGAGCGGCTATCCTCCTGTGTTCGAAGCTGAAGCCATGCTTCTCCCAGTATCTCTCAAGGGCCGGGCCGAGGATGAGGCAGTTGGTCGTGTATCCCGCCAGTGACGGGAATTCAAAGGGAAGATTTTTCAGAATTTCAAACCGCTCCTCCTCGCTCATCAGGCTCAGAAGCCTTATCTGAAGGACACCGCCGGACATCAGGCGGTAGGGATGGTGGCCAAAGGGCAGCTCGTGGCCGGTTATGATGTAGCTGTAGCCGTTTTTAAGGGCATATTTGCGGAGCTTCTCCATGGTTCTCCTAGAACATGACCTGCACGGCGAGCGACCCTCAAGGAGGGCTTTTCTGAAAATATCTGAGTAATCGTGGCGGAGAATCCTGAAGGGAACGCCGAGATGCTCCGCTATCCTCCGGGCATTTTCAATAGCTTCCCGGGCCATGAAGCCGTGGTCGACCATCACGGCCTCAACATCGAGGTGATACCTTTCCACAGCTAAGTAAAGGGCAACCGTGCTGTCCTTACCTCCGGAGAACGCCACAACAGCTCTCCCGGCCTTAACTTTTTTCATCAGGTCATCAAGCTCGGCCCTTATCCTCTCCCTGTCCGGCCTGTGCCTTAAGTAGACCTGACACTCCCTGCACAGGGGCTTTCCGTCTATGATGTCAATTTTTGCCGTTTTTTCATTGTGGATGCAGAGGGAGCACGTTAGCATGGTTGAAAAAAGGAAAGGCACCTTAAAAGGCTTCCTGTGGTGATTATCTCAGGACACACCCCGGAGGTAGCGGTATATCCCGATCAGAGAAGTCCTCGCACCCCTCCTTTCCCTCTCCTGCACACCCCTCTCCAGAGAGTAATACCCCGAGAGCAACTCATCAACCTCCAGAAGCTCTCTCCATGCAGCCTCAACCGCCTCCTCCATGCTCCCTGCGGTTTGCATGGCATCCCTCATAACCTCAACCCAGAGCTCAATCTGATTCCTGTGTTTTCTGGTTATTTCCTGGCTGTTATCATGCATGCCGAAATGGGCGAAGCACACCCTTTTCCTGCCAGGCCGGAGCATTTTCTCAAGGGAATCCACATAAAGCTCCTTTACGAACTTCGGCGGTGTTGAAGGTCTCAAATAGGGCTTTTCTCCCCCGATAAACACCCCGGCCGAGTCCCCCGTGAAGAGATAATCACCGATAACATAGCTCTGGTGGTGAGGTGCATGTCCCGGAGTGGGCAGGATTTCCACATCAAGGCCGCCGAATTCAATTTTTCCGCTGTAAATGCTCCCCGGCGGAACAGGCTTAATCTCGCCATAAATGAGTGCAAGTTCCCCGAGAACCTTCCTGCTCGCAGCCCACAGCCTCGCGGGATTTATCAGATGGCCGGCTCCCCTCTCATGGACAACAACCTTCGCCTCCGGATGCAGCTCAATCAGATGTCCTATTCCCCCCGCATGGTCGAGGTGTATGTGGGTGAGGAGGACATATTCAACCCTGTTTATGCCGAGCTCCCTGAGGCCCCTCTCCAAGAGGCGGATGGTATTTGCCGGCCCCACATCAACCAGCAAAGCACTATCATCCTCTTTCAGCACCCACGAGCCTATGAAGCGCCTGAAGCCCTCCACATTCTGGGGAAGGTCGAGCAGATAGAGGTTATCTCCAAATCTGAGCATCATCCCACCACCCGCTACTTAGGGAAAGATTTCAATCTACCAATCGAAGCCTCAAGCCCCTTTTTCCCGGTGAACAGGAGCACAATTGAAAGCTCATCCTGCAGGAGAATTCCCCTGTTGCCGCGGGCGATGAAAATCCCGAAGGCCGCCCCGAAGAGCATCCCAGCAATCCAGAGGTACAGCAGAAAGCTGCTGAAGCCGAGCCCCGAGAGAACCCTTATACCCGCGGTTATCGTCCTGTAGGACACTGCCCATGCAAGGAGGAACAGAACCTCCGTCAGGAGGGCCAGCCGGACAGCCCTGCCCGCCAGCGACAGAACCCGGCTGTCCTTCGTGTGCTCCCCTATTATGGCGGCATCATGCACCCCGTAGATGAACTTCATCACAATGCCCGCACCGTTTCTGAAGGTCAAAAACGTCATAAAAAGCACGAGGGGATTCGTATTTTCAAGCTGCTTCACGGCATATATCCCCACCGCCACCCACACCGCGGTGAACAGAAACCTGTAACGCTTTCTCTCATCCCCGGGAAGCTTGGCCCTGAGAATCCTTGCCATAACCTTCCCTGTTGCGGAAAAAAGGATCCTTGCCATCGAAACCGTCAGGCTTATCAGGACGAAGGGAATCAGGAGGATATAGGCGAGAATCACCGCCGGATTCATCTTCACCACCGGTTAGCCCGTTATTTCCCCGAGAATCTCCTCAGCTTCTTTTCTGCCGGAGACGCCCTTTATCAGGACCTTTCCGTTTTTGAATACGGTTATCTCAACGCCGCCTCTGCTAAACCGGATAAAGGCCTCAGTTCTAACATACGCAATCCCCCTCCTTTTCAGGGAGGACTCAAGCCTGTCGAGCGGCACATCTTCAAGAAAACTCCTGAAACCGCCATCGCAGGTTTCCTCAATGTCCAGCTTCCGCCTCTTAACGAGGGGCGCAACGTCCCTTGAGACCTTATAAACATTGTAGAGAGTCAGGGCATCCATTTTCTTGAGCTGAACGAGAAGACAGCCCCTTATCCTGACATCAATGTATTTTTTCGCTTCCATTGCAGCCTTTAGCAGCTCCCTCACGCTTTCAGCCCTGTCAAAGTCCAGACCGGCTTTCCTGAGCCTTTCCTCATTGAGCCTGTGGATTGTGAGCGGCTGGAGCATCATCTCATCGATGCCGAGCGATGCCGCAAGCTCGGCTATTTTCGGGATGTCATCGTCGTTTATTCCGGGCATGAAGATTGTCCTTACGATTGAGCGAACCCTCTTGTCCTGGCCCACTATGCGGAGGGCATTCACCACGTTTTCAAACGTGTCCCTGCCCGTTATTTTAAAATGCCCTTCCCTCGTTGATGCGTCGAGGCTTATCATTACGAGGTCAAAGTCAAGCTTCTCCCAGAGCTCCTCCGTGAGGAGGGAGCCGTTCGTCTGGAGGTCAAGCCTCGCCTCCGGAAACCTCTCGCGCAGCATTTTATTGACCTCGACTATTCTGGGGGAAATCAAAGGTTCTCCATACTGCGAAACAGTTATGGCCTTCGGGTTCTCCCAGCCGTAGTAGCCGGGCTTTGGAGCTTTCCCGAGCTTCACCGCCACGTTTGAGTAGCAGAATATGCAGTCGTGGTTGCATGCGGGGGTTAGCTCATAGCTCGGGTGATGGACGGGATTTTCAATGCTCAGATCAAGCCCCTGACAGAAACGACAGTGGGTTGGGGCTGTGAGTTCATCAACGAATTTCTTCAGCTCTTTAGCTTCCCTGTTTTCGAGCCTCCCGACCTCGATGCCCATTTTCCTTGCGAATTCTTCCCATGTGTACCGCATGCTGATGCATATGCATGGAGCTTTTTAAGGGTTAAGGATTAACGGCAGGTTACCTTTTGAAAGCCTCGGGGTGGGGATGCAATGAACTGCCCAACGGGCCTTAAATAGCCGAAACCCTTTTAAGTTTTTACCAGCGTAATAAAACCTCGAAGAGGCCACCGTAAGACGACCCGATTAGATGAGGGGTTTCACGTTACCCTCTGCCCTTAGAGGGTTGACGCCGTTAGGCGTCCTTTCAAAAATCGCCGTTGGGCGGTCAAAACTCTAAGGGTGGCCTTTGAATCATAACCCCGCGTAGGGGTAATTGGCCTTAGACCGGGCCTGCGGGCTGAGCTGAAACCGGCGACGGGAGTAGGTTATGAACCCGCAAATCTCCCCCGCAAAGGGGAGGAGGTCAGAGGACAAAACAATCCCAACTTTTAGACACGCTCAAGTTTAGCGAAAGCTTTATATTTCCAGTCCCTCTCATTATTGGCGGGAACGGGCCCGTGGTCTAGACTGGTTATGACGTCGCCCTCACACGGCGAAGGTCCGGGGTTCGAATCCCCGCGGGCCCACCACAAGAAACTTTGCCTTCGCAAAGTTTCATCAAAGTTCGTAGCTCCTTTTCAGAGGCCAAAAATTCTGGGGATTTTCTTATAGAATGGCCGTTTTAAGTGTGAGAACTTTTCAAGTTGCTCCTCTGGTGAGGGTTTAACTTTAAATCGACGCCCTTTGGGCGTCAAGAAGAGAGTAACTCCTTCTGAGGTTTATCCTCAACATGTTCTCGCTGAAGAATGAACACTTGGTGGTAGAAATCCCTTCATCTGGGCATTTCACGAAGAGCTACGTGCTTTTGGTGAAGCTTTTTCCAAAAGCTTCAGCGCTGGCGGAAAATATTGTGCTAATTCTTAAGTGTTCATTTTGCAGGTTGGTTTCTCTTCCATGTGCCCCTCTGTGAGTGTTTCACTCTACAAACGGCGTCCTTTGGACGCCAATAATAAGGTTGAAACTACTTAGAAGGCTTCATTTAGTGTTAAACCCCCAGCCAAAGTTGCACTTGAGTAGTGCACGACTGATTTTTCTGCCAGTTCGATGAGAAGGGCAATCCTTTCGCCAGCCTTTCCTAAAGGCTGAGCACAAAGTTCCATCAAAGTTGGTAGCTCCTTTTCAAAGGCTGAAACTCTGGGGATTTTCTTATAGACAGCCATTTTAATTGTGAGAACTTTTCAAGTTGCTCTTTGAGTGTGGGTTTAACTTAAAAGGACGCCCGTTGGGCGCGGTGAGAAAAGCGAAATCCCCAGGATGCATTCTAGATTAGGCAATTGCCGAAAGGTTTATAACAATGGACGAAAAACTTCCTACCATGTTGGAGAAAGAAAAGGAAGCTCTGGCCAAGAGAATAGCCGGTGAGATAACCCTCTCTGCTGATCCCGGGAAAACCATGCGCAAATGGAGGGAGATATTCGGGATAAGCCAGACAGAGCTGGCAGAATTCCTCGGAGTTTCCTCATCCGTTATAAGCGACTATGAGGGCGGCAGGAGGAAGAGCCCCGGCGCATCTACAATCAGGAAGTTCGTCGAGGCACTCCTTGAGATAGATGAGAGGCGCGGCGGCAATGTCATCAGGGCTTTCAGCAAGACCATCGGGAGCGAGTTTCCTACGAGCGCAATCCTTGACATAAGGGAATTCGCCCTGCCGGCAACGGTTAAGGACATCGTTGATGCCGTTAAGGGGGAGGTTGTGGCAAACATTGATCTTATTGAGCGCAGGATTTATGGCTACACCGTCATAGACAGCATCCAGGCGATTCTTGAAATGAGCGCCGAGGAGTTCCTCAAGCTCTACGGCTGGACAACGGAGAGGGCGCTCGTTTTCACAAAGGTCACCACAGGCAGAAGCCCGATGATTGCGATAAGGGTTCAGGGACTTAAGCCCGCCGTGGTTGTCCTCCACGGGGTTAAAAACCTTGATCAGCTGGCTGTGAAGCTTGCGGAGAGGGAAAGGGCACCCCTTGTGATCTCCCATGTGGAGAACGAGAATGATCTGATAAACAGTTTGAGAAGGCTCGTTGAAAAGAAGGATAAAGAGCTTTAACCCTACGTTCAGAGCTCCCTCTTCCTCCAGATTCCCCCTTCAGCGAGCTCCGTTAGTCTGTCCCTTATGTGGAGCAGCACGGCATTCAAAGTCCTCCCGTTGTCATAATTCCTGACAATCCTCTCAAGCTCCTCCTTTGGAAGTTTTTTCATATCCCGTGCGAGCTTTACCATGTAAGGATACGCCCTCACAACATTGTCGACGACTGTGATATCCGCCATTCTGGCGCTTCTTGACAGGGGGTTGAGGTCCACGGTAACAACGAACTTCCCCATGGCCACCAGAGCCTCTGTCCTGTCGCCATCCTCAAGGGGAACGAGAACAACATCCGCCCTCCATATCCCCTTTTCATCAACCTTTCCCCTCTCGCTCTCAAGGTTAGGAATTCTCTTTGTCGGATTTATGCCGAGCAGCTCCACATCCGGGTCGTATTTTCTCAGTTCTGCCGCTATCGCCCTGACCCTCCCCTCGCTGCGGTAGAAGAGGTTTATCTCAAGCCCGGCGTTTAAGGCCTTTGCCAGCTCAATCGTCTCCTTTGGCACGAGGGCGGCAACGTTGCCGTTCACGGACACCACGGGATGTTCCGCCAGAAGAAATTTTGCCACCGCAGCCTTCATGGCTTCCTCAGCGGGGGGAATCGTCTTCTCGCCGATTAAATAGTCGAAGGCCTCCCCCCTGCCGTGGGCGATCATTCCCGCCTTTGCCAGAATTCCATTCTCAAGCGCCTCCTCAAGCCTGTGCCTGTAGTAGAGGCTCCAGTATCTCGGATGGGACTTTGGAACCATGAACCTCGCCATCACCACGACCTCCTTCTGTCTCCTATGAAAAACTTCATGAAGCCTGAAAAATCCTCTCCCCTGAAATCCTCATACAGCCTCTCGGTCTCCTCAGGAGAAAGCCATTCGATGTCGCCGGGTATGCCCTCCTGGAAGAGATACTCAACCTCATTTCCCCTCCTCGCCACAATAAGGGTATATATCTTTTTGTTAAGCTCCCTGGCAATTCTAACCTCTTCGACGACGAGGGAGGTGAATTTACCGATTATTGCGACGGCGACAAAAATTTCCGCATCCTTTATCATGTGGCTGGTGCCCTTGAGGCCGTATTTGGAGGGGAGGATAACGTTGGTTGACCCCAGTTTCTCCTCGATTATCTCCAGAATCGCTTTTTCGGTCTGGGTGTGATAGATTATTGTGGGCTCGCTGAGATAGACAAGGGGGCCTTTTTTTTCCTTCCTCCTTTTAAAAAGTCCAAATCCAAACATGGAACCACCTCAGCTGGGGATAAAACGTCTTCATCACTCCGTAGGGATGACACTCATCATCGGTTCTCGGTTACTACTAAAACCCTCTTCTTAAAAGGGTTATGGGAAAATTTTTCTACCCGTTCTTCCAGAGAGAGTTCGATGAGAAGCATAAATCTAAATGGCAGGGAGGTCAGCTATGAGGTTATCAGGCGGCGGGTGAAATATCTGAGGATTCATGTGATGCCGGAGGGCTATTTGAGAATTGTTTCGCCGACTGATGATGTGGAGGAAGTCATCAGGGAAAAGGAGAACTGGATTTTGAGAAAACTTGCACTTTTCGATGGGATTCCTCAGGAGGCCTTTGAGAAATTTCCCCTGTTTGGGAGCTTTTATGAGGTCGAGAGGGGAGATGAGACAGGGATATACAAAAACAGGATTTGCTACCGGGATTTATCCCCGCTTGGGCGGTTTCTCAGAACCCTCCTGAAAAAGAAACTCCTGAAACTCATAGGCAGTTACTCCCCTCTCATCGGCCGCACCCCCAGCAGAGTTTTCATAAGAAAAAACAGGAGCAGATGGGGCAGCTGCTCCTCCAGGGGCAACTTAAGCTTCAACCTTATGGCGGTTTCGCTGCCGGTCGACCTTATCGACTACCTCGTCGTCCACGAGCTTGCCCACCTGATCGAGCTGAGCCACAGCAAAGCCTTCTGGAGCATCGTGAGCCAGTTCCATCCTGATTACCGGAAAAAGAGAGAGGAGCTCAGGGTTTGGTGGCTGACTGTGTGGGCAAATCCCCTGTGGCGGCTCATCATGGAGGGCTAAAATTTTAAGGCCGGGCACGTACTGGAGACCATGAGGATAATTCCCATCGCATCAGAAAGCCTCGGCGTTAGGAGCCTCGCGGTCTATGTTGAAACCGGAAAAAGGGGCGTTTTAATAGACCCCGGTGCCGCCCTCGGCCCGAAGCGCTACGGTCTTCCTCCCGCCAAGGCGGAACTTGAGGCGCTGGATGAGGCGAGGCTGAGGATTCAAAGTTACGCCAGAAAAGCAGACATAGTAACGATTTCCCACTACCACTACGACCACCACACGCCCTTCTTTAAGGGGCTTTATGAGAGCTCAAGCGAAGAGTGTGCAAGGGAAATCTACACCGGAAAACTCCTCCTCATCAAGCACCCGAAGGAGAACATAAACTTCAGCCAGCGGAAGAGGGCGTGGGCCTTCCTGAAAAATGCGGGGCCTATTGCAGAGGGCATAGAATACGCGGACGGAAGGTTCCTTGACTTCGGCGATTTCATAATGGAATTCTCCCCAGCGGTTCCTCACGGGAGCGAGGGCTCAAGGCTCGGCTTCGTCCTCATGGTTATGGTTGACGACGGCACCAGAAGGCTGATTCACGCGAGCGACACCCAGTTTCTCAATAAAGCCTCGACCGAGTGGATAATCAAGCAGGTCCCTGATCTTATAATAGGCGACGGGCCCCCCACGTATCTCGAAGGCTACAGGGTCAGGAATGCGTGGAAGGAAGGGCTGGGTAATCTGAACAGAATTATAAGGGAGACCGGCGCCGAGATAATCCTCGACCACCACCTGATAAGGGATAAGAGATATCCGAAGTTCTTCGAGGAGCTTGAGACGGAGCCTTTAACTTTTGCACGCTTCCTTAAAAGAGAGGATAAACCACTGGAAGCCTACAGAAAAGAGCTCCACAAAATCGAAAAAGGAGAAGATGCCAAGGTGCCCTTTGAACTACGTTGAGAGAAAACCTCCATCCACAGGGATAACGGCACCATTAACGTAGCTCGCCATGTCGCTGGCAAGGAAAAGGATGACCCTCGCAACCTCATCGGGGTCGCCGAAACGTCCCATGGGAAGCCGGGCATTGAAGTGGAAGGATATGCCTATCTTCTCCATGTCGAGCTTCATTATTGCCTCCTTCTTGAGCCTTCTCACGCCTTCCGTCTCTATCCCTCCGGGGACGACGACGTTTGCCCTTATTTTATTCCCGTACTCTCGCGCTATTGCCCTCGTTAAAGCGACCACGCCGAGCTTTGTAGCATCATAATGAACCAGTCCCTCTGCGAAGGGTAGAAAAGCTTCTATCGAGCTCACGTTGATGATTGCACCTCCTCTGTCCTTCCTCCGCCTCACAAAATGCTGGCACATCCAGAAGACGGAATGGAGGTTTATCGTCATGACTTTACCATAGAACTCCTCATCGACCTCCATAAAGTCCCTGAACCAGTAAACGCCGGCGTTGTTGACCAGCACAGTAGGCTCCCTGCCCCTCAGGCCCTCCCAGAGGGCATCTATCTCCACCTTCCGGGAGAGGTCGACGCGGTGGAGGTTCACCTCCACTCCAAACTCCTCGGCGAGCGCTTTGGTCTCCTCCAGACCAAACTCGTCTATATCCACAAGCTCAAGGTCTGCTCCAGCTTCGGCAAACCTTATGGCGGTGGCGCGGCCTATTCCGGAGGCAGCACCGGTAATAAGGGCTCGCCTTCCTCTCAGGGAAAGGAGCTCATCCAGAGATTTCTCCATGCTCACCCCTCCATAATTCTCAAAACTTCTTTCTTCATTTCATCGACGTTGAACAGTTTACCGCCCGAGAGAAGGTGATGCAGCGCGAGGCCGTCAACCAGCGCCCCCAAGAGGAGTGCTTTCTTTTCCGGCTCCCTCACACCGGCTTCTCTGAGCACGCTGGAGACAGAGCCTATGTACCTTTCATAGAACTCATCCCATTCGCCGGTCTTGTTGAGTTTGATGCTCTCCTCGTACAGCTCCAGGAAAAAGCGTGAGAGCTTTGGGCTGACCGTTACCAGTTCGAAAGCCGCATCGATTAGGGTTCTGAGCTTCTCTCCGCCTGAAAGTCCTTCCAGCTGCCCCTTGAGGTTCTCCAGCCATTCGTCGAGGAGCATGAACAGAACCGCCCTTGCCAGCTTATACTTGCTTGGAAAGTGATAGAATAGTCCCCCTTTTGAAATCCCGGCTTTTCTTGCTATTTCCTCCATAGAGACGTCATGGTAGGACTTCTCGCTGAACAGCTCAAAGGCAACGCTTATTATTCGTTTTCTGGTCTCCAGTTTTCTCATCATTCACCCTCCGGATGTTCTATCCCAAGCTCCTCTCCCGATTTAAAGGCATCAAGAACCCGCTTTATCCAGTTCTCTGCTTCCCCTATTGTCTTTGGATCCTCCTTGAGTATCCAGCCGTCGAAGACCCTGACGGCGATGATCCTGCCCCTTATATGCTCGGTCATCATTCTCAGGTACCTCCTTTCGGTGTACTTTTTTCCGAGCTTCCCAAACTTATCCGCTATGCAGAGTATGAAGACAGCTATCGCCTTTCCCTCAAGGCCGTTCTTTGACAGCAGAAACTCTTTGACCCCCGGAAGAGGACGCTCGTAGTAGACGGGTGCACCGATAACTATGAGGTCATACCTTTCAACGTCGGGATTTTCAGTAACCCTGAATACTCCAACCTCGGCAATGCCTCCTACCGCTTTTGCCATGGCTCTTGCCACCCTTTCGGTCGAGCCCCTCTTGGTGTCGTAAACTATGCAGACCCTCATACTTTCACCTACCGACCGGTCGGTTTGTAATTCTGTTTGTAATGCTCTTAACCTTTGTGCCAGCCCGCAGAATTCAGAAGCCTCCATGTGGGGCGTGTCTAAAACTGCTGATGTTTGTATGATGGAGGAATAAAGTCTTCCGGGAGATGCACTACTAAATATGCAAAAACTTCAAACATAATGCCCGTAAAATGAAGCAATCTCAACTTTTGGACACGCCCCCTCTATGTGAAAAGCTTAAATCAAAGGAGGGCCAAGTTAACAGTCAGGTGATGGAAATGAGGGACTTCTATATAGCCCATGAGGAGGATATCAAGGCGGGAAGGACTACCGATGTCTACTTCATCAGGACGAAGAAAATACTTGAGGCAAAGGGGATTCACAGAAAGGTTCTCGCTGACGTTTCAACCACATCCCTGCCCAGAGGGTGGAAGTGGGGCGTTCTTGCGGGAGTGGAGGAGGTTGCAAAGCTCTTTGAGGGGATGCCCGTCAACATCTATGCGATGCCCGAGGGGACGGTATTCCATCCCTACGAGCCGGTTCTCCAGATTGAGGGCTATTATAAAGAATTCGGCATCTACGAGACCGCTTTACTCGGGATGCTGAGCCAGGCGAGCGGAATAGCGACGGCGGCGCTGAGGACGAAGATAGCGGCCAACTTCAAGCCGGTCTATTCCTTCGGCATAAGGCACATGCACCCGGCCATAGCGCCGATGATTGATAGGGCGGCCTTCATAGGCGGCTGCGACGGCGTTTCCGGGGTTTTGGGCGCGGAGATGATCGGGGAAAAGCCCGTCGGAACGATGCCCCACGCACTCATCCTCGTTGTGGGCGACCAGGTGAAGGCGTGGGAGTACTACGATGAGGTCATGGACGATGGGGTGCCGAGAACCGCACTCGTTGATACGCTGTGCGATGAGAAATTCGAAGCTTTGATGGCAGCGGAGGCCCTCGGTAAGAGGTTAACCGCAGTCAGGCTCGACACCCCAAGCTCAAGAAGGGGGAACTTTAAGCGCATAGTTGAGGAGGTGCGCTGGGAGCTTGATTTGAGGGGCTATGGGCACGTCAAAATATTCCTCAGCGGCGGGCTCAATGAGGAGAGCTTAAGGGAGCTTGCGGACGTTGCCGATGCCTTCGGCGTTGGTGGAAGCATAGCGTCAGCAAAGCCCGTTGACTTCTCCCTCGACATAGTTGAGATAGAGGGAAGGCACATCACAAAGCGCGGAAAGCTGAGCGGGAGAAAGCAGATATACCGCTGCGAGAAGGGGCACTACCACAGAGTCCCCGCCACTAAAAAGCTCGAACGCTGCCCGGTATGCGGGACAAAGGTCGAGCCCCTCCTAAAGCCGCTCATTGAAAACGGGGAGATAGTGGCGGAGCTCCCAAAGGCGAGGGAGATAAGGGAGTACGTTCTGGAACAGGCGGAGAAGTTCTCCCTGACCCTCGAATAATCCTTTTTTCTTTTAACGTACAAAAAGCCAGCAAGCAGAGACCGGAGAAAGGAAAGTAAGAAAAAGAGGCTTCAGGCCTCCTCGATGTAAATGCAGCTGACCGGACAGGCCTCAGCAGCTTCTCTGGCGCAGTCGATGAGGTCTTCGCCAACTGTTTCAACGATAACAACGCTCTTGCCCTCATCGTTCATTTCAAAGACATCCGGGCAGAGGCTTGCACAGATAGCGTCTCCGATACAAACATCCTGGTCAACCGTAACCTTCCATGCCATGGAACATCACCAAGCATAGTTAAAACGGGAGGAATATAAACCTTTCGCTGGAGCAGGGTATGGAGAACTGTTAAAATACACAGATAAGGGACGGTGATGAACATTTTGCTACAAAATTATCTACGGATGGTTAAACACCCGATTAACAACAAAAGGCAGGAAGGGAAGGAATCACAAAAGGCCGAGCCTCTTTTTGTACTCCTCGCTTATCCTGTCAGGAGTCCATGGAGGGTCGAATGTTAGCTCGATTTCAGCGTCCCTGACACCCGGTATCTCAAGAACCTTGTCCTCAACGGCTCTGAGAATCCACATCGTCAGGGGGCAGCCCGGAGTTGTCATGGTCATCTTGACGTAGACGGTGTTATCGGGCCTTATTTCAAGCTCGTATATCAGGCCGAGGTTTACAATGTCCACGCCTATCTCAGGGTCTATAACCTCCTTCAGCTTTTCAAGTATCATCTCCCTGTTCAGCTGAACATCTCCCGGCGCTTCTTTTTTTGCCTTTGGAAGGTTTATCTCAATGTTTCTGATGCCCTCAATCTTTCCAAGCTCCTGATGGAGCTTTATCAGCATCCCATCGTCAATCTCCCTGCTGAGCTCAATGGAGAGCGTGCCGTCTTCTTTAACCTCCGCTCTCTTAATGAGGCTGTTATCAAGAATCCCGCTGAGCCTTGCGAGCACTTCCTCTTTTTCCACCATTCTCATTCACCTAAACCCCAGTTCAAAGCACCACATTTAAACCTTTTGGGTCATTTCTGTAGAATGTCGCGTATTAAAACCGCCGCAATCTTCTCGTCAATTGCCCTTGCACGGAGCTCCCTCAAAACCCGCTGGATGGCAAAGCGTTTGAGCACAGGTGCATTTCTGGCAGCGGCCTTCCAGAGCGGGCATCCAAAACCGAGGGCATATTTCCTTCCCAGGACCCCTATGGCCTCCTTCTTGTCCATGACGAGAAATGCTGGGAAGTTGAGGACTACGATATCGCCCTTTCTGTATATGGATATCAGCCCGGAGCTCAAAAGATCCCCCGAGGCAACGATTTTTATCCCGTTCTCCCGGGCATAGCTCTCAACCGCCTCCATTATCATGGAGTGACATACCCCGCATATGGGGGCTCCCTTCCCTATTCTATCGCTCATCTTCTCCATGTAGCCCGGAATTTCAACAAAAACCGCACCCTGCATCATGGCATTTAGGAGAACCGGCTCCCTCATCTGTGGAAGCTTTGCCATAACGGGAACCACGTCAAACCCTGCCCATCTGAGTATTTTTAGCGTTGCGGTGCTGTCCGAGCCGGCAGAAAAGGCGAGGGCTATTTTAACGCCAACCGGCGAGCGGTCGAAGTCCCTTCCGTAGAGGCGGTACTCTATCAATGCTTTCAGACGGGAATATGCTTCTTCACCGATGTCTCCCCTAACCCTTTCAAGGGCCTCCAGATTGTAATCAAGACGGTACCTCTTGACGAAGTCGTCTCCTGCTGGGCCTATCATCGAAGACCAATCGGGGAACGGTTTATTAAACTTGCCGCTGGGGGGGCGTGCCTGAGATTGTTAATGTTTGTATGGTGGGGGAGTAAATGCCATTATGGCTAACCTTGCAGCCTCTGCTCATCGGTGGTCCCCACATCTTCCGTTTTTAGTCTCCATTCGGGCTTAAAACCCCACATACCGGAGACTGCTACCCATCAAGAACCACGTCACAGGCCTATAAAAATTACGAAAAACAAAAATTAGCGAACGTTACACTTCTTACCATCTACAAAACAACCCCAACTTTAACTTTTAGACACGCCCTGCCGCTGGGAAAACCTTAAAAGAGGCTCACCTTAACCGCCTCCACGGACTTCTGGAGGTGCTTGTGATGAGGGAGATTGTTGAAAGGGTCAGAGAGAAAACGAGCATTCCGGTTTATGAAAGGACAGTTGAGAACGTCCTGAGTGCAGTCCAAGCGAGCGGGGATGTCTGGAGAATAGTTGACCTCAGCGAGGAGCCGCTACCGCTGGTGGTGGCTGTCATTGCTGCCCTCCACGAGCTTGGCCATATCACCTTTGAGGGCGCCAGCATCGTTCTCACCCAGAGCGGCAGGAAGCTGGTGGAGAAGTACGGGATAGGAAGGAGGGAAGACTACACCTGCTCCCACTGCGAGGGCAAGACGGTCGAGCTCTCAGCTTTTAGCGACCTCCTCCAGCAGTTCAGGAAGATAGTCAAGGAGCGCCCGCTACCCAAGCACGACTTCGACCAGGCCTACGTCACGCCGGAGACAACGGTGGCGAGAATAGCCCTAATGCACACCCGCGGAGACCTTGAGAACAAGGAGGTCTTTGTTTTGGGGGATGATGACCTTACCAGTATAGCCCTCATGCTCTCTGGTCTCCCGAAGAGGATTGCCGTCCTCGACATTGACGAGAGGCTCGTCAGGTTCATCGAGAAGACGGCAGATGAGCTCGGCTACGGGAACATCGAGATGTTCACCTTCGACCTCCGCGAACCTTTGCCGGATTACGCGCTCCACAGGTTTAACACCTTCATCACCGACCCGCCCGAGACCGTTGAGGCCATCAGGGCTTTCGTCGGCAGGGGAATAGCGACGCTTAAAGGGCCCGGCTGTGCAGGTTACTTCGGCATAACGAGGCGCGAGAGCTCCCTTGACAAGTGGAGGGAGATTCAGAGGCTCCTCCTCAACGAGTTCGGTGTTGTCATCACGGACATCATCAGGAACTTCAACGAGTACGTCAACTGGGGCTACGAGGAAGAAACGAGGGCATGGAAGCTCCTCCCTGTGAAGGTCAAGCCTTCATACAACTGGTACAAGAGCTACATGTTCAGGATTCAGACGCTTGAGGGCTCAAAGGGCTTCGAAGAGAGGATAGAGGTCAAGGATGAGCTCTACAATGATGATGAGGCCTCAACAACCTGAAGCCCCGCCTCCCTGTTCACCTTTTTCCATGCCCTCCCGAAGAGGAAGGGAAGCTTTCCGGGCTTTATCAGCTTCTCCCACCTTTCGAGGAACCTGAGCTCTTCCCTGAAGGCCCACTCCGTTAAAGCTTCCAGGTCCTCGGGAGTTTTCTCAATCTCCCTCACCTTCTCGATTATCTCCCTCTGCAGTCCATTCCTCTCGCGGGTGAAGTCGTCGATGTAAGCCATGTAGTTCGTCAGAAACCTCCTGTGGAAGGCCTCGAAGCGCCACCAGTATGTTTCGGGGTCGTATCTATCCGTGGGAGTTTTTCCGAGGTCCGGAAGACCGCCCTCGAAGGTCACCGGCTTGAAGATGCTCAGGCAGGGGTTTGAGGTGCCCGTGAACCAGTGAAGGCCTTTTCCGAGCTCGGAAACCTGAGAAGAGGCAGTCTGGGATGGCCTCGTTAAGCCCCCATAGTGCATGCAGATGTCCCTCATCGAGCCCTTCTCCGGGCGGTAGGGCTCAAAGGAGTGCAAGCTGAGAAGGGACATCATGTATTCGAGCGTTATCTCTCCCTCACGCTCCTTCAGCCGGCTTAAGGTGAACTCCCTCCTGTCCCTGCCGTGCGCGAAGTGGGTGTAAAAGCGGTCCGAGAAGTGCCCCGCAAAGCTGAAGGAGCCCCTTCCCGCGAGCCTCTCAACGCCCTCCGAAGCCAAATCCCAGTCATTCCCAATCGTGAGGGCGTTGGAGATGGAATAGACCCCCTCGATTTTCTTTGCCGCCCATTCCTTACCGACCGTCTCAAGAATCCAGGCCCCTTTGGGGTCGGCTATTATGAAGGAGCTGAAGTAGTAGAGCCTGTGGCTTCTGCTCCCGTTTCCGCCCTGCAGGCCATCTTCAACGATGCCGGTTATGAACTCCAAAGCATCTTTCGCGCTCTTCATTCTCTCAAGCGCCAGACGTATCATGTCCATCCCGGTTATCCCCTTCTCCGGCACTTTGACCTTCGTGAAGACAGCCGTGTTGCCTATCGCCAGCCCAAACTCGTTAACGCCCATCTCAGCCCCCCACATCCACCAGGGGCGGGAGATGATTACAGCGTAGGTCTCCTTAACCTGCGGAAAATCAAAGTAGGTTAATCTGACCATATCCTCCTCGTGCCGGGTTCGTGGTATAAATTCGATTACCTGGGCCTCGTTCGGCTCACGGTCGCTGTTCTTGGCGAAGAGAGCTATCCCCTCCTTGGTGGCCTCGGGAGTTGCCACGAGAATGTCGCACATGGTTCCACCCATAACCCTTCAGCGCCGGGTTATAAGAGGTTTTTCATGATATGCATGCTCCAGCGAAAAAAGAGAAATGTCAGCGGAACCTCCTGAGCGCCATCTCCGCAGCAACGGTTATTGGATCGATGGTCGGGCTTATCGGAGGAGCGTAGGCCGTCTCAAGATATACAATATCCTCAACGGTTGCGTCCTTTTGAGCTAAGGCCGAGAGGGTCATTATCCTGCCCCAGACACGCTCGCCGCCGACTATCTGTCCCCCAATGAGCTTTCTGTCATCTTTCCGGAAGATGACCTTGACATAGATCGGCTTTCCGCCCGGGTAGTACTCGGGCTTTGTGCTTCCCTTGAACTTGCCGACGGCTATATCGATGCCTTCTTTCTTTGCCCGCTCCTCTGTTACACCGAAGGTGCCTATTTCGAGGCCGAAGAGTTCGGTTATAGCGGTGTTGAAGACCGGCCTGAAAGCTACATCCTTCCCGGCTATGTGCTCCGCCGCTACCTTCGCCATCCTCACCGCAGAGGTTCCGAGCTGGCTGAGGGTTCTCTTGCCGGTTACGCCATCGACTACCTCGGCGCAGTCGCCTATGGCGTATATATCGGGGTCGCTCGTCTGGAGGTGCTCGTTCACAACGATGCCCCAGTGCACATCAAGTCCAGCTTCCTTGGCGAGGCCAACGTTGGCCCTGACGCCGGTTGCGACGAGAACGAGATCAGCTTTAACTTCCTCCTCGCCGATTTTGACTGCACTGACGGGACTGCCGATTATCTCGCTCACCCCAACGCCGAAGCGGAAAGCTATGTTGTGCTGCTCCATCTCCTTCTGGACGAGCTTTGCGGTGTCCTTATCAAGCATCGTCGGCATCAGGCGATCCATCAGCTCGACGACCAGAACCTCCATCCCGAGCTTTGCAAAGGCCTCGGCACCTTCAAGGCCTATTAAACCCGCTCCTATGACGACCGCCTTCTTCGGCTTCCTCTCGGCGATGTAGGCTTTTATCTTCCTCACGTCGTCGAGGCTCTTGAGCGTGAAAACGCCTTCGTTCTCAACGCCCTTTATCGGCGGGACAAAGGCCTTAGAACCCACAGCCAGGACGAGCCTGTCGTAGGGGACTTCGCCCTTATCGGTGACCACCACTTTTCTCTCCCTGTCGATGGCCTTGACCTCTGTGTTGAGCATCAGCTTTATCCTCTGCCTCTCATAGAACTCGTTTGGAAAGACGATAACGTCCTCGGGCTTCTCTATCGTGCCGCTTATCACATGAGGCAGGGCGCAGGGGGAGTACTGCATTGTGCTCTCCTTTCCGATGACTGTGATTTCGGCCTTCCTGTCAAGCTTCCTCATGAAGAGGGCGAAGTTGCTCCCGGCCGTACCGGAACCGATGACAACGATCTTCATTGGCACCACCAGAGATAGAAGGGGGAGGAGGTATAAAAAGTTGGCCTTAACCTTAGGTTCAGCGCATCCATTTACGGGCTATCACAGCGACGATGAGCGCCATGAAGACGGCTCCAGTTAAAGCTTCAATTGCACTCAGGGCTTTGAGCCAGCCGGTAGGGTGCATGTCACCGTAGCCGAGGGTTGTGAAGGTGACGAGGGAATAGTAGAGGGCGTTGGCGAAGCGAACGAAATAACCAGCGTTTGAGGGGAAGCCCTTAATATAGTGACCCCAGACCGTGTAGGGAATCGCATTTCCAACTATTACAAGCAACGAAAACAGGAACAAACGAATCCAGTTCGTGCCATATTCGGAGGGCAGATCTGCCAGGAGCCATTCGACAAAGTTATGGACACTTGCTTTGATACGTTCTAAGGTGTTCCTTGCATTTTGTATTCTGGCCCGTCTTTTAGCGCGCATTTCGAGAACGAACATTCTATCGGCTTTGTCGCGCTTGCCTTCTTTTTCGTAGCTGAGGCGTTGAACACGGCGGGCTTCTATTTCAGCTTCTAGGAGTTTGAACTGTTCACTAGGAATGTCAATATTTATTATTCCAATTTCTGCCCCAGAAAAACTTAGCCCTCCCTCAAATCTGCATTCAAAATCAACACTGTTTAAAGATGATCTTGAAAAATAGGCCTTACCATAAAAGACGGCATCAGTAAAATCGGCAGTAATTAATTCACTCCCGGAAAAATCCGCAAAACCAAATCCTGAGCCTACAAAGTCGCTATCATAAATATAAGAATCCAAAAAGCGAACTTCACCAAAAGTGGAATCCACAAAACTCACATCTCTTAGTGTGCTCGAGATAAAGTATGCCTCCTTAAACCTAGATCGGACAAATAGGGTATTCTCTACATTTGATTTTGAAAAATCGATCTCAATAAATTTCGCATCAGATAAATCTACATTTTCAAAACTAGACTCAGATAAGTCAACTTTTCCCTGAAATTCAATCCCAGTCAAGTTTATGTTAACAAACCTTGCTTTCCATAAATTTACATCCCCAAGAAACAATGCATGCATTAAAGGGGAATCAAAATCTTCGCTTGGAATACCAGTGAAGACGTAACCAGAACAGTCAAGCTTTTCCTCAAAAACAAACCTCTTTATTTTTCTTTTTTGTCCTGATTCGTCTTCAACCTCAATCTCCTCAATCCTCGGCTTGAACCTCTCCAAGAACTTCCTGTAAAACTCTCTCGCTTCCTCCTCGCTCTTGTTCGGCTTATGAAAAATACAGTACTCCTGATCAGCGGTTTCAGGGTCACAGTTCCCGAAGTGCGCCATCCTGCACATAAAATCACCGATATGCTCTTTCTCCTGGTTCTATCTTCAAGATAACAGCAAGATTTTCATCCCATCTGGCAGTATAAATCACCCGAAACTGTCCTAATCGAACACGATAGGCATTTTTAAATCCTCTAAGCTTTTTTATATCAAATTGCTCTGCAGGTATAGGTTTTATTTTTAAAACATCAAGAAGCTCTGCCAGTCTTTTAACATTTGCGGGAGGGAGAGAGCGGAGGTTTTTCTCAGCTTTGGGGCTGACTATGACTCTGTATTTCATAAACCCAGCTCCTTTTTTAGCTCGTCCCAGCTCTTACCTTTTTCCAACGATTCTTTTTCGATCTCCTTAAGTTCCTTAATCTCCTCCTCACTCAGCTCTTCCTCCTCAAGCATTTGGGCCTTAAGCTGGAGAAGAGCTTTCTCCATTTCCTCAAGCTTCTTTTTCATTTCTTCAATATCCTGAATCAAGACATTAATTGGACTGGCTTCCATAATATCCCCCTTAAAATATAACCACAAAAAGTATAAAAGGGTTTAGAAATCACTCCCTGGGCTCAACCACGGTTCCGCCGTGCTTTCCCTTCACGACCTCAAAGAGATGAAGAGCATCCCTCTTCCCGACGATGTAGGTCTTTATTTTACCCCTCTGGATGAACTTCGCGGCCAAGGCATCCACCACGCTGCTCCCGCCAGCTTTGCTCTCGGCCTGCATGGCTATCTCGACGAGCTGGTCAACGGTTATCCTGTCAAGCTTTTTCGCATTCGGGTTTTTCCTCGGATCGCTGTCATAGACGCCGTCGACGTTGGTTACGACGACGAGAAGGTCTGCCTGCAGGTATTCCGCGAGAAGCGCCGCCACGGCATCCGTCGTGTGACCGGGGTGCGTTCCGCCCATGATCGGGACTTTCTTCACCTGTATGACCTCCCATGCCTTTCTGAAGTCCTGAACCACGAAAGGATAGGCCTTTTCACCGAGAGCGGCTATGAGGAGCATTGCATTCGCTCTGGTTATGTGTATCCCTATGTAGTCCTTGAACGTCTCGTTGGGAGTGAATGTTTTGGCCGCCTGTATATACTCCCTTGAGACCCTTCCCCCACCGACAACCACCGCTATTTCGTGATCTTCGCTGATTTTCGTCAGTTCATATGCAATCGCCTTGATGAAGCCGATATCGGGCTTATCAGGAACGAGAACAGATCCTCCAATGTCAAAGACTATCCTCATGATGACCCTCTCGATGATAATCCGGAGGGATTTATAACGTTTTCTTAGACAGGTCTTAGCAGGAGTCCGAGAACAGAGTGTCCTGCATGAGGATGGGAGATAAAGGGATAAAGATAAAAGGCTCAGCCCATCTGTATTGCCTGCTCCCTGAGCTCGCCGCGCTCGAAGCGGTATGGATCGTAGAACCACAGGGGTTTTTCAGTCTTCCCATCGACTATGAGCTCCGCCAGGGCTTCCCCGACGGCCGGGGCGAGCATGAAGCCGTGTCCGCTGAAGCCCGCCGCAATGTAGAACTCATCAAGCTCCTCTATGCGGCCTATTGCAGCGTTTCCATCAGGGGTTTCCGCATAGTAGCCTCCCCAGATTCTGATGACATTCACGTACTTGAGGGCGGGGATCAGCTGGGTGAAGCGGTAGCTAACTCCCCTGAGGAACTCATACGTGGGGGATATATCGTATGTCGGGCCGTATTTGAGCTCGTATCCCCCTATTACGCCCCCCTGATTTGCCTCCTGCGTCAGATAAACGCCTCCATGCTTGAATGAGATGACCATCGGCTCAATCTGGCCGGGTTTTATGGGCTCAGTCTTGATCCCCTGGTGCTTGTAGGGCTCTATCGGTATCCTGACAGGAACCCCGGCCATTCTGTTTATGATGGGCGCCCATGCATTGGCGGCGTTTATGACCCTCCCTGTCCTGATTTCTCCCCTGTTCGTCAGGACGGCCTTTATCCTTCCGTCCTCGACCTTTATGTCTCTCGCCTCGGTGTATTCATAAATCTCGACGCCGAGCCTTTTAGCGGCGTTTGCATATGCAAAAACCGCCCTGAAGGGGTTTGCCTTTCCGTCGGTGTGGTTCCACGCTGCGGCTATTACACCCTCCGTGTTCAGCAGCGGGACTATCATCTTGGCCTCGTCCGGTGAGATAATCCTGGAGGGAACCCCGAATCTGTTCTGGAGCTTAACGTTGGCCTTAAAGCTCCTGAGCTCCTCCTCGTCGTAGAGGAGGAAGAGATAGCCGCTCTGCTTGAACTCAACATCACAGCCAAGCTCATCCTTCATGCCCTTCCACAGCTCCACAGAACGCTTCATCATCCGGATGTTTGCCTCATCCCCGAACTGCTGTCTGATTCCGGTCCCGCAGCGGAAGGTCGAGCCGTTTCCAAGGTAGCTCTTCTCAAGAACAACAACGTCGCTCTCGCCGAGCTTTGCGAGGTTGTATGCGATGCTCAGGCCTATTATGCCCCCGCCGATGATGACGGTTTTGGCCTCACTCCTCATCGCAATCACCCACCAGAACGCCCATCGGGACGGGCCTCGTGGGAATCCTCGTCGCGGGAACGGGAATTTCCTCAGGCCTCTTACCCGTCTTTCTGGCTATTATTCCTATGACAAGCGGAATACACGTCCTGCCCTGACAGGGCCCCATACCGACCCTCAGAAGGCGCTTGATTTCCTCAATGTCGGTTATGCCCCTGTCAATGAGCTCTTCTATTTCCTTTTGAGTTACATCGTTACAGCGGCAGATTATGATATTCTCCCTTGGATCACTCATTCTCTCACCACCCTGACAGCCCTAACATCCCATGCCAGCTCAATCGGAACCTCCACGGTCAGAATAGGCGTGTCTCCCTTGCTCTTCTCCCTGGGAATTACCAGGATAACCCTGCCCCTTCCAACCTCCTCACCGACCCTGTTGAGCAGCACAACCTCCTCGCCTTTCTCCGGAAGAGGAAGGAGCTCATGCGGCAGCGTTATTCTCGCCCTGTCCCCAACGTAGTGCATCATGAAGAAAGCCAGGCCGGGACATATCTGAACACAGAGGGAGCAGCCGACGCATTTATCATAGTCAACCACTGGCAGGTCATTGGGGGTGGGCATGCTGACTGCATCGACGGGACAGATTTCCTTGCAGGGCGTGCACGGTATCTCCTGAGGACACTCTGGTATCGCAACCGGCCTCTTTCTTAGCCTCTCCTCGCTCGGAAGCTCTCCGATATATTTCTCCAGCTCTTCAGGGGTTATGTAGCCGTACCTCAGATAACGGGGAATCTCCGCAGCCATCATTCGCTCCCTCCTATCATGACCTTCTTTATGCCCTCAAGAACATGCCTTCCAAAGGGCCCGCTTCTGAACTCCTCAAGGTCTCTCTGTGCCTTCTCGATTTCTTTGAGCCAATCAGGAGACGCCACACCTGCTTTAAGGGCTGCGGCTATCCCGGCCACCTTGCCCTCAAGCATTGCCGTTGTTGCCTCCTCTATCCCCGCGGTGTCGCCGGCAACGAAAATTCCGGAAATCGTCGTCTCAAGCCGCTCATCCCTCCTTACAACATGCCCGCCAAGCTCCCTGATGTAGAGCAGCTGACAGCCGGCCTGATGGAGAAGCTCAACGCTCGGGCGAAGGCCAACGGCGAGGGCTATTACATCCACATCAAAAACCCTCTCCGTTCCCGGGATCGGTCTCCAGTTTTCGTCGAGCTGAGCAACCACAGCTCTCTCGACCCTCTCCCTTCCTTCAGCCCTGAGGATGGTGTGCCTCGTGAGTATCGGAACACCCAGGCGCCTGACCTTGGCAGCGTGAACGAAGTACCCTCCAACTTTGGGCATTGCCTCCACTATCGCCTTAACCTCAACGCCCGCCTGAATGAGCTGATAGGCCAAGATAAGCCCCACGTTGCCGGCTCCGACGATTAGAACTCTGTCGCCAGGCTTTACACCGTAGGTGTTCATCAGCGTCTGTATTGCCCCGGCTCCGTAAATGCCGGGCAGGTCGTTGTTCTCGAAGGGTATCATTTTCTCCATTGCCCCGGTGGCGACCACGAGGCTCTTCCCCCTGAATTCAAGGAGCTCCCTGTTCTTTCTTACGGCGATTACGAGCTTCTCATCACCTTCCTGGAAGACGCCAACGGCAGAGGTTTCAAGGAATATCTGGATGTTCTCCCTCTTCCTGGCCTCTTCCTCAAGGATTTCGGCGATTTTGATGCCCCTAACCCCGGCGAACTGCTCCCTCTTGCCGAAGAACTTGTGGGTCTGCTTGACCAGCTGGCCACCGAGCATGGGCTGCTCATCAATCAGAATAACCCTTGCTCCGGCATCCGCAGCGTTTATTGCCGCCATCAGCCCTGCAGGCCCGCCGCCGATGATGACCACATCTCCCTCAAACTTCGGCGCATCCTTCCATTCAGGCGGCTTTGCGGTTTTTGGCAGCTCTTCCTTGCCCTTCTGCATCTCCACCCTCATGCCATCCTCCACGAGGGTTATGCACGAGCGCACGTTGGGTATGCCGTTGACCTTCACAAGGCACGAGGAGCACTTGCCTATTGCACAGAAGAGCCCCCTTGGCCGGTGTTTCTCGCTACTGTGGGATAGAACGCGGATTCCAGCCGCATGAAGTGCCATTGATATTGTTTCCCCTTCATGGGCCTTTACTGGCTTCCCTTCAAAATAAATCGTAACCTCCCGTCCCCGTCTTAGAGAAAAGTCCAGAATTGGATGTTCATTAAGGCGCATGATATTTCACCAGTGTAGATTAGAAGGCAGTTTTTATGAGCTTTTTTTGATAGAAAAGTTCTGCACCTTTGGTTTAGGTCGTGGTGCTTGATAATCTTAACGAAATACAATGTGGGCTTTGAGAGACCTTCCACCAGTTCAAGTTTGATGTGGCGGTACGTTCAAGTGACGTTTATATTTGTAAAAGCAATGCAGGTGATGAGGTAACTGTAGTGAAGCAACAATGTAAAGTTTTCACTTCCCTGAGCCATTATTGGGTTTATCCCAGCAGCATGGAGGGACATACCAAACCTTTATATATCCGGCACGGGTAGTCTTAAATGGCGGCGGACTAGGCTGGGGGGTTCGGCGTCCCCTGGAACCCGAAACCGTCGATATGCGGGGGCCGAAGTCCGGAGGGCGGCTCCTGAAGCCGCGGGCTGAAGCAGGGGCATAACGATGAGCCCTCGTCCCACGGGGCCGGCGGTGAGCGGGGCGGAGCTGAAGGGCTCCGCTAACGCTCTTTGCCCGCCGAACCCCGCCAGGCCCGGAAGGGAGCAGCGGTAGGCGGGACGTGCGGCGCTCGTGGGGTAGCGGGGGTGAGCGAGCCCCTGTGGATGCCCGCGGTGGATGGTTCCCACCTCCGGACGCGTCCGCCGCCACTAGCAACGGTTCTCTATTCCCCTTCGTGTTCACTTAAAAAGGCAAAAACCTTAATAGCAAACCATCACTCTCACCTCTGAGGTGTCAAGATGGCGAGCCTTGAAGTTGAGCTCTTCGGGATAAGGTTTGAAAACCTGCTCATTCTTGCATCCGGAATAAACGACAAGGTTCCTGAACAGTGGATACGCGCTCATCATGAGGGTGCCGGTGGTGTCGTTACCAAATCCATCGGAATCGAGCCGAGGAAGGGCTATGACAACCCCACAATCGTTGAGCTCCCCTACGGCCTGATAAACGCCATGGGACTGCCAAACCCGGGCTGGAAGGGCTTCCTTGAGATGGTCGAGGGCTATACCTTCAACTTCCCGCTGATAGTCTCTATATTCGGTGGAAGCAGAGAGGAGTTTGCATTCCTGGCTGAGAAGCTGAGCGATGTTGCCGATGCCTTTGAGCTCAACCTCAGCTGTCCCCATGCAAAGGGCTACGGCATGGAAATCGGGCAAAAACCTGAGAACGTCTACGAGGTGGTCAGGGCAGTTAAAGACGCCACGGACAGGCCGGTTATAGCGAAGCTGACCCCCAACACGGACGACATTACGAAGCTCGGCCTCGCCGCTGAAAAGGCCGGTGCAGATGCGGTTTCTGCGATAAACACGCTGAAGGCCATTGCCATAGACGTCTACGCGAGGAGGCCGATACTGAGCAACCGCTTTGGAGGTTACTCCGGGCCCGGAGTGAAGCCTGTTGCTTTGAGGGCGGTCTACGACCTCGCGAGGGCTATTGAAATCCCCGTTATCGGGATAGGGGGAATAACCACCTGGCGGGATGCGGTCGAATTCCTTTTGGCCGGAGCTTCGGCCCTCCAGATAGGAACAGCCGTTTCGCTCCGGGGATGGAAGGTCTTCCGCGAGATAAAAGAGGGCATCAAAGGATACCTCGAAAGCGAGGGCTTTTCGAGCGTGAGGGAGATAGTGGGACTTGCCCTTGGGTGATTTTTCCTCCTCTCTTCTTAGCCAAAAGGACTTTATAGGAGAAAAGCCTACTATACTACGGTGAGTTACTATGCCGATAACGAAGGTCACCCGCAACTACCAGATAACGATTCCTGCTGAGATTAGAAAGGCGCTCGGCATAAAGGAGGGGGAATACCTCAGCGTTGAACTCAGGGGGGAGGAGATAGTCATCAAGAGGGCTGAAATGGAGTGGCCAAGCCTTGACCTTGGCAGGGATTTTACACCCGAGGAGATAGAGACGAACATAAAGAAGGCACTCATGGAGGCTTCCAGATGGGAAGAGTAGCGGTCGTTGACACTAATGCTTTCATTTATTCGGTCAACAGAAGCTCCCGCAGATACGAAGAGGCAAGGGGGCTTATAAGTTCCCTTGACAGAATAGTGTTGCCGACGATTGTGGTGTATGAATTCATATGGAACCTTGCCGCTGCCGGGATTTCTCCTCAAGAGGCAGAAAAAACGCTCTCAAAAATTCTCCTGAATGAAAGGGTTGTCCTCGTGGATGACATGCAATATTTACTTCCCGCCTTTGAGCTCTTTGGAAACCTTGGCCTGAAGCACTACAACGACTCCGTAATCCTCGCCATAGCTAAGGAGGTTGGAACCCTCGCCACCTACGACAAAAAGCTTAGAAACCGTGCCGCGAAGTTGGGTATTAAGCTACTACCGGAGGTGTTGGAATGAAGCGCGCTGTGGTGTTGTTCTCTGGAGGACTCGATTCGACGGCATGCCTCTACTGGGCTAAGGAGAACTACGAAGAGGTCATCATGCTGACGGTAAACTACGGAAGCAACGAGGAGAGAGTTACGAACAGGGTTGCAGAGTTCTTCTCGAAGGAGCTTAACGTCCCGCTGAAAATTGTTAAACTCGACTTCCTTGAGGAGTTCTCAAAGCTGAGGGGGACAACGCTCGTCGGCGGCGAGACGCCGAAGGTTACAGCTGAAGAGATTGAAGATTTCGAGAGAGCAACAGAGACTGCAAAGAGTGTCTGGGTTCCCGCTCGTAATGTCGTGCTGATAAGCTTAGCGGCTTCGCTCCTCGATGCGCTCGGCGGGGGTGATATAATAGTCGGCTTCAACGCCGAGGAGGGGGCAACTTTTCCGGACAACACTCCAGAGTTTGTCGAAAAGATGAACGAGATGCTGAAATATGGAACAATGGCCGGGGTGAAGGTCGTCGCACCGCTCATAGACCTCGACAAGAAGGGCATAGCGAGGCTTTTGAAGGAGATGAATGCCAAATACGAGTACTCGAACTCCTGCTATATGCCAAAGGGCTTCACAAGGGATGGAAAGCCCATACACTGCGGCGAGTGCGAGAGCTGCGTCAGGAGGCACCGCGGACTTATGGAGGCAATTGGAGAGGACAGGACGGTTTATGAGGTGGAGCCGAAAGTTTGATGGATACCGCAAGATTTATAAATCTGGTCTCTACCCTATCCATTGGGCACGGGGCGGTAGCTCAGCCTGGGAGAGCGCCGGACTGAAGATCCGGGTGTCGGGGGTTCAAATCCCCCTCGCCCCACCATTCTCTCAAAGCGGTGGTAGTCTAGCCTGGTCTAGGACACCGGCCTTCCAAGCCGGTGACCCGGGTTCGAATCCCGGCCACCGCACCAGAAACTTTTCTGCCGGCTGGAGGACACGGCGAAAAGGCCAAATCCGGATACAGGATACAGGAGAAAATAAAGGTCGGACAGAATAAATGGAGGCATCAGGACTTCCTGATGTGGGCCTTGTTTACGTGCCTTACATAGTCCCTGCTCTTCTTAAAGACCAACCCGCACCTCGGACAGCGGAAGTAGACCTCTCCATCCCTGTCCTCAATTTTTATGGCCCTGAGCATCGCCATCCCCTCCACCTCCGTTGGAGATTCGAGGATTGATTTTTAAGATTTTTCCCGGACATGGCGTATCAAGAGTTGGTGCTGTTTTGTTTGATGCTTTACTGAAGTTTTTGCACCCTCAGAGAAAAACCGCCTGAAGGGCTAACCGCATAACTCAACCATCACTAATTTCAGACGCGCCCTCCTGGACATGCCACATCCCCATCGAGGCCAGGGTGTCTCCGCCGGAGGGGAGTTGAAGCTGATGAAACCCAAGTCCGTCGTGAGAATTGGCTTGATGAGGAGGGCTTTCCCAAAAACTCACGACGGACAGACCCCACAACATCAGACCCAGATTCTGTTGCCCTTAACCTTGAGGTATCCAAGGGTCTGCAGCTCCTTGAGGAAGTCCTCTATGGCCTCTTCATCAAAATAAAGGTTTATTTTTTCCCTCCTGCCTTCAACGACGATCGGCTCCCTCGAAAGCAGCGCTTCAATTAGCTCGTTCTTCTTCCTCTTCTCCTCCGCCAGTTCAAGTATCACATCAGCCAGCACCGACTTGGCTATTCCAACAAAAAGGGCATCTACAAGGGATTCCTCGGTTACGTAGCCCTCCGCGATATCAACCGCCTTCTGTATGAGCTCCTTTTCAATTTCCATCACTTCAACGTAGTAGTGCTTCATCAGCGTGAATTCGGCCACGAGCCCTGCATTGGCTTCCCTCTCGAACTCCTCCAGGTCATCTATATCCTCCAGGGAAAACCTGAGTTCAAGAACCAGCTCATCAAGTTCCGGCTTTTTAATGAGCCTGAGCTTTTCCCCGTTTTCGATGTATCCTCCTTCAATGAGCGCCGTCAGAACCACAAGCCTGTTGATATCGGCTTCATCAAACAGCTCTTCCACATTCTTCTCCTCCCCTTGCTCCCACTTTGAGAGAATTGCATCGAAAGCCTGACGCACCTCCTCAAGCTTATCCCAGATGAAGGGGTATCTCTCCGCCGTTTCGACGAGTTCATAATAGCGTTCCCTGATGACCAGAAAATGCTGCACCTCCCACTCCACTTCCTCCTTTGTTTTGTTCATTATGCCCGCCCTGCTCAGCTCCCTTGAAAGCTCTATCATATCCTCCCTGGTAAGCACTTCAAATCTCATATCCTCACCATAAGAAGAGAGGAGAAAGTTGTTATAAACCTTGGTTCTCATCAGATGTTGAGAGTTGCTTTTGAGGGAATTTACTTTTGAGAGAGTGCTCGCATGAAAACATTCAAAACAAACAAAATGAACAACTCAAAACATGATGGAAATATGTCTGACCTCCTTCCCGCCTTAGCTGAGGGTTCCAGCGAATTAACCCCTCGCCAGTGACGGGGAGGTTTGAGGGGTTCTCATCAGAGAACCCGTTAAAACGGGTTCTTCGAACCCCTCCGGCCCGGTCTCAGGCCAGTTACCCCTACCCGCCAGAGCAGGCAGGCTCGGGGTTATCGTTTTAACCTTGCGCAAAATGTTGAAAGCACCAACCAAATCAGCGTTCATAACAACACCCTCCCTGCGGCACTTGAATAAACCTCTAACAAAGCGAGCGTTAGAATGCCGCTGGCCGCAGAGAGGGCAAAGCTGTGAAGTGAAAGCCTCATCAACAACCTCAACCAGAATACCATACTCCTCAGCAACTGCCTTCAAGCGTTTGATAACATAATTAAACCTCCACACGTGAGAAAGCAGAAAATTCTGCTTTTTACCCTTATCGGAATTCCGAGCAATCCCCTTAGGGTAACCAACGACAATCTTAGAAACACCAAGCTCATAAAGCCTTCTAACAGTCTGTCTAACCGCCGTATTAATGTAGTGTTTAGCCTGAATTTTTGCTTTATTGTGCATTCTCTTAAGCTTCCTGCTAGTTTTAGCTCTCGATTTATTGAGTTTGGACTGGTAGTCCGCTATTCTCTTCCTCCAGTAAAAGTCGATACTCTTTACTGGCCTTCCATTGACCAGAAAACTTTCTCCATTCTCAACATAAATGGCCATTAAGTTGTTTACTCCCAAGTCAATTCCAGCAGAAAGGCTTCCTTTTGGAGTTCTCGGGAGTGCAACCCACTCCCCACTCTCAAGTTTCTCCTCAACCGTAAGGCTGATGTGAGCGTACCACTTCCGCTTAACTTCATCATAAGTGATTTCCAACCTGCTTTGCTTGCCTTTTAAGTGAATTCTCCCCTTGAACTGGATTTTGAGCCTGCCAAATTTTCCGAGCCTCCTCAACTCGATGACGTTTCCCATAATTTTATACTGGTCGTTCCGGAGTGGAATTATGAAGAGTTTCCGCCCGTTATTCTCCCTGATGAACTTTGGCGGTTTTGGCTTGAACCACTCCGGCAGTTCTCCGTTCTTTTTCTTTTTATTGAGCTGGAAAAACTCCTCCAGCTTTCAGAATTCTTTCTCCCCAATTGCTGGACTGTTGAGCCGCCAATCCAGTTCCTAAACTCGTGGTAAGCTTCCTTTTCCGTCCTGTTGAAGTCTATTTTCCCGAATTCCTTGAATTGTTTGAGCCTTTCATAGTTCAGCCTGTTCCAGATTATGGCTGTAGCGTGAGCTAATTCGAAAAGGATTTCTTCTTGAGCTTTTGAGGGTTGAAGTTTAACCGTTACTGAACGCTTCATTTCAATGTATGGTACAGATTTTAAGCTTTAAAAGAGTGTTGCTTTCCTGCTTAATGGCCAGTTTGAAGAACATCGTACCCCACCCTAAAGGGCAGGGCTTGCAAAAGAAAAATGTCATAAATCTTTCATGCCCAGAAGGAGGAGCTTCTTCAGGGGCTTGTTGGCAAGTTTCTCAGAGGTTTCCACAATCTCCGCCTTAAGCTCCGGGGAGCGCCTTATGTAGAGGTAGAGTGCATAAGCCATCATCTTTGAATCCCCCTCATTGACTCCCTCAATTGCCCTCGCAAGCTCCCTGTTCTCCAGAAGGGAATCCGCAAGCTCAACAAGCTTCGCCTCATCCCCCCTCTCCAGCGCCTCCTTCAGGGGGGTGTAGAACAGCCTGATCACCATTCTGGCCCATCTCTCCCTCGACTCGATTCCCTCTGTCGCCCTCTCCCCCCTGTTCGTCCACAGTATGTATGCAACCGGTGCGAGAAATATCAGGATGAAAAACAGGCCGTACCGCAGGACAGGGAGGTTCGCGGCCACAGGCAGTCTGTTCCTGATGCCGATGAGAAAGAGCAGTCCCGCAACCATCCACACAACCGCAAAGAGAAGATAATAGAGGGAGTAAGAACCCGCCTTCCTGAGGACTTCCTCTCCCTTCAGGCTCCTCTCCATTCTCCGCATGCTCAGCTCGGCCAGCTCTATCTCGGCTTCCAGCCGCTTTATTCTCCGGTCTATCTCATCGAGTACCTCTTTCATGTCCTTCCGCCTCTAAAATCAGACGGGCAATCTTCTCGCTCACCACATCGAGGATTGCCTCCCCCTTCTCCCCAGTCGCTCCCCTTGGATCATCGTTGACCCCATCCGGGAACAGCTCAAGCCCCATGTCCTTTCTGATGACCCTGACCTTTGAGGTTCTCCTCTCCCCAGCAGCCTTCTCCATCTTAACCAGCTCCGGCTTTATGGCCAGAATCACGGAGGTTTCGTCCTCCCCCGCATGCCCCTGCGATGAGCAGATGCTCAGTATGTCCTCCCTGAAGTCGACCCACCAGTTTATGAGCCACACCTCAACCCCGTACCTTTCAGCAACCTCCTCAGCGGCTTCGATTAGAGGGTGGTAGTTCCCCCCATGCCCGTTCAGCAGGATTATCCTCCCGAAGCCCTCCTCGGCGAATTCACCCGCGACATCACGCACATATCTCCTGAGCGTATCTGCCTTCACGTTTATGGTGCCGGGGAAGACGTTGAGAACAAAGCTGTGCCCGTACCATATGGGCGGCGCTATTAGAATTTCCACCCCCCTCTCCTTCAGTTTTGCCTCAACTCTCTCCGCTATCTCCACGGGTGCAAAAACATCCGTGCCGAGGGGCAGGTGCCTGCCGTGTGCCTCGACGCTTCCTATCGGAAGAATCACTGTGCTTATGCTCTTCCTGACTTCACCAAACTCCTTCCAGGTCAGGTCTTCCATGCGCATTTCAATCCCCGTTGGATTTTGAGAGGATATCCTCATAAGTTTTTTCTATCCTTTCCGTCACCCTGTCCCACGAGTATTTCTCCTCAACTGCCTTTCTGCCGTTGGCTCCGAAACGCGCCCTGAGGCCATCGTCCAGAAGGAGCTTCTGAATAGCATTCCTCAGCTCAAGCTCATTGCCGGGCGGAACGAGCACACCGCTCTCGCTCTCCCTCACGATCTCGGGGATTCCTCCGACGTCTGTTGCAACGACGGGCACACCCGAGGCCATAGCTTCGAGTATCACAATCCCAAAGGCCTCCGCCGTTACCGAAGGGAGAACGAAGACATCCGCCATCCCGAAAAGTTTCGGCAGCATCCCACTCTCCACATAGCCCAAAAACCTGACCCTGTCCTCTATCCTCAGGAACTTTGCCTGTGCCTTCAGGAAGGGCAGCATCTCCCCAGAGCCCACCATGATGAGGACAGCATCTTCGATACCCGAGAACGCGTTGAGCAGAACATGCGGCCCCTTTCGGTAGCTCATCCTGCTGACGTACAGCACAACCCTTCCCTCAACACCGAATTCCTCCTTGATTTTCTCCCTGTTCCGAACCGGCCTGAAGATTCCGTCATCAACCCCATTGGGTATAATCTCTATGGGAGTATCCGTGAAGTGCTCTATGAAAGCTTTAGCCGCCTTGCTGACCGCTATTATCCTGTGGGGATATCTGAGGTATTTGCTGAACAGGGGAAACGTTAAGCCCAGAGCCTCCCAGAGCCTCGACTCATGGGCAAACGAGATGCTGTGTGTCGTGAGCACCGTCGCCTTCCCCATCCTCCTGCCGGCCTTTGCGGCTTTCAGCGCAAGCGGTGTGAATGCGTGATGGGAGTGTATTACGTCGAAGTCCTTCAGAAACTCATTGAGCTCCCTCGTGGATTTGAGGCTGTATGTGATGTTCACATCGAGGATGGGACTCACAACTCCCGGAATCCTGAGCAGGTTAATACCCTCCTCCCCCAGCTCCCCCCTGCTGTTGGTGACGATGGTGATCTCATGTCCCCTCTCCCTGAGCTTCAGCGCCAGGTGATGCATGTGCGTCGCCACACCCCCGATTTTGGGATAATACCAGTCGCTAACGAGGGCTATCCTCATCCCTGCTCACCATCCTGTAAACCACCTTGTAGAATACCACTGCCCCGAACACCGAATATGCATACTGGAAAAGGAACTTATACACAAACGCCGTTACGGCGGCTTTTGTCGAGGCTCCTATGCCCAGAACAAGTCCAAACTCATTTGCCCCAAAGCCACCGGGTATGCCGCTTGCCGAGGCAAATAACAGGCTCATCACAAAACCATAAATCGCGCGCCGCATCGGGATATGAATGCCGAATGCCTCCCCAACCACCGTTATGGAAAATATCTGAAGAAACAGAATGATAACTGAAAGGATAAACGAGACAAAAAAGATAAGCCTGTTCCGTTTCGCCATCCTCCATCCGATGTATGTCCTCTTTAGATAATCCCTGAGCGGTGCTGCAACCCTTTTAGCCCCTCGAATCTCCATAAATCTTAAAGGATAATCCAGAATTTTATATACCCACTCCTCCCTCAGGAGGAGCAGGAGAATCAGACAGAGCCACAGGATGCTGGATTTCATAAAGCCCTCAAAAACGAGGGCGAACAGGACGATTACCAGAACCTCAAGGCTCATTCCAACTGCGAGGGCGGAGAGGGCCTTGAAATAGTCTCCCCCCACAAGTCTGACCTTTATCATGTGCCCGATGGTCTGTGGCAGGATTGTTATGAGGTAATAGCCGCTTATTGAAGCCAGCAGTGTCCTTTTAAAGCTGGTTTTTTGCACCTCTTTCAGAAAGAGATACCATCTCACGGTGGATAGGAGGAAGGCTGAAACCGACAGCATAAAGGCCACGAGAAGGTATTCCGGGGATGCCCCCCTGATGTCCAGAAGGAGCTCTTCAGCATCTATATTGCTGTAGAGGTAGGCGATTGAAATTATGAGGGCTGCAACGCTCAGCAGTCGTCTTTTTTTCATCTCATGCACCCAGCAGCATCTTTACCGCATGCAGCGCTAAAAGAGACACCATCATGCCATCAAGCGTCCTGTAGCTCACCCTAACACCGGCAATCATTCCAAGGGCTCCGAAAGGCGTGCTGAAGCTCATGAGGACTATCGCTATTGAGATGCCAGAGAACGCCATGACGAGCCTTTCCGAGGTTTCCCTCCCTATGAGTATGGGCGTTGTTCTCAGGCCCGCAGCGAGGTCGCTCTCGTAGTCTTCAAGATGGTTCCTCAGCTCCAGTGCAAAGGAGTAGATGAGAATTGCCAGACTGATTGCAAGCTCATATCGACTGAGCACGCCGTCGGAATACGCCCCGTAGATGAATGGCATCATGCCGAAGAACATCCCGTGGGATACTACATCCAGCACCGGCCGTGCCTTCAGCCTTGGAGGGGCCGAGTAGAGGGTAGCCAGGAATACCATTGAGACGTATATGATTAGCTCACCCCTGCCGAGGAGCGAGGCGAGCAGAATCCCCGAGATTGCCAGCGCTGCGGAGAAAACAGCCCCTGCCCTGAAGCTGAGCTCACCGCTGGCTATCGGGTTTTTATCCCGCTTCCTCGGGTTCAGAATATCGGTGTCGACATCAAAGCAGTTGTTAATCGAGAATGCATAGGCGACATAGAGAAGGAGTGAGATAAGGATTAAAGGGATGCTTTTGAAATCCGGAAGATTCCTGACGTTCATGAGAAGGCCAAGGACTCCCATGCCGATGAACGACCTTCCGTCAGCTATCCTCGTGTTTCTGAACGCTGCTCGTAACATAGCACCACCACTGGACATCTTCTGAAACGTTTATAAGCCTTTTCACAAAAATGTGAAGAGGTATGAAGAAAAATCTTCATAGGGAGGGGAAAGCCTCAAGCAGCTCTCTGACATACCTGGGCATCTGGAAGAGCGTTTCATGTCTTTCGGGGTCGTAGTATTTTAGCTCAAGGCCTTCCGCCCTGCTCAGGTCGACCCTCGTGAAGTCCACATCCCCCTTAACCCCGACCAGAAAGCTCCACGGGGATGCATATCCTATGACTGGAAAGCTGAAGTAGTAAACCCTGTCAAACACCCTGCTCATTTCCCTGTATGCACCGAGGAGCTCCTCTGTAAAGAGATAGACACTGCCGGCCTGGGTTACCATTAAACCTCTCCCGTTCAGAGCGTTATACACATCCCTGTAGAACCCCTCGGAGAAGAGCATCTTCGCCGGGCCCACGGGGTCTGTTGAGTCTATGATTATCACATCAAACTTCTCCCCGGCATTCCTGAGATATTCAACCCCGTCTCCGACAATGACCTCAGCCCTCGGATCCTCAAACGCTCCCCTGTCAATGTTAAGATAGCGCCGGGAGACGTCTATGACGGCATCATCAATCTCAACCATCACGGCCTTTTCCACAGTTCCGTGCTTCAGAACCTCCCTGAGGGTTCCGCCGTCGCCTCCCCCGATGATGAGAACCCGCTCCGGATTGGGGTGGGCGAGCATGACAGGGTGAACAAGGGGTTCGTGGTAGCTCTCCTCACCCCTCTCAACCAGCTGAACGGTGCCGTCGAGGACGAGGAGCTTTCCAAACCCCTCCGTTTCGTACAGCTCAAGCCTCTGGTATCTGGTCTGAATCTCAAGGAGTCTCGCCTTAACCTTAAAGCCAACACCGTAACCGCGGGGATACCACTCGATGAAAGCATTCTCCTCATCGCTGAATCCCATGAGCATCACCTGTTGGGAAGAAAAGAGGGGGAGCTTAAAAACTTCACCATCACCCCGGGCGTGTCTAAAAGTTGAGTTGGTGTAGTGGCTTACTTGAAGTTTTTGCATCGTTAGAGTGCATCTTCTGAAAAGTTTACCCCCTAACCATACAAACATCAACAATCTTAGACACGCCCCCATCACTCCTGAAGGGCAGGGCTCCAATCAGGGATTCTCCACATAAAGTTGGGGAGAAGAGAGCTAAAAACCCTGTGATGGAAAATATCACCTGAAGAGCAGACCCCTGTCGACTTTAACCAGGGCAGGCCGTTTGCACCTGAGCTCCCTGATTATGAACTCGCTCGCCTTCAGGGGCATCGTGTGATCCCCGCAGGTGTAGACGTCAACTGAGGCGTAGCCATGCTCCGGCCATGTGTGAATTGTTATGTGGCTCTCAGAAACGATAACGGCCCCGGAAACGCCCTGCGGGGAGAATTTGTGAAAACGCTTATCAATAATTGTGGCATTTGCCAGCTCGGCGGCTTCAGTCAGAATTCTCTCTATTTCCTCCATATCGTCCAAAACAGCCGGATCGCATTCGTAGAGGTCGAGGATAACGTGCATTCCGAGAGGACTTTCCACACCCTTCATCGTCCTCACCCTCCATATGCTCACCTCCCATTAGCTCAGTACGGGAACATCACAACGACAGCCAAAGCGGCGACAGGTTTATCCCGGACAACAGCCTCAGCCGAAGCGACCTTAAACTCCCTGAGCTTCCATCCTCTAACCCTGAAGCCCTCCTCCACCATTCTGCGCACCATCTCCTCGGCCTCTTCCCTGCTGCAGTATCCGGAGTACTCGTATATAAGGCCGCCCTCGTTTCCCTCGCTGATTCCAACTCCCAAAGCAGCGCTTATCGTTGAACCCGGCTCGTCACTCTCTATGTGTGCGTAGACCGTCGGGAGGAGCATGCCGATTGGGACGTCATGCACCTCATCCATCCACTCTATGTGTGCTGGAATGACGCTGCTGAGCTTGACGAGGTTAACATTGCCAATACCGAGCTTTAGCAGGGCGTTGTCAAAGGCATTTAACTTTGTCCCGCCTTCAGCAGATGCCGCTCCGAGGAATGCCCGTTTGGGCGTAGTCCAGCTCATCTCTCACAACCTCCGCTCTGGAGTGTTATTAACTCCCCAATTTTGATTTGGTATGTGATAATCCCGAAATTTCCAATTCAATTAGTCGCTACTCGATGGATTGCTTATAAAGCTTTCGGATTTTGACCAAATCGAAAATGGCCTGTTTTTCAGGGCCCGGGGCAAAAATAAAGGAGAAAAGGCCGGTTAAATCATTGAATCTCAATGTTCTGTCTTTCGTTAAGATAGGATATCATGCGGCCGATTGTTGCGGAGATGAATATTCCCATTATGCTCGCAAGGGAAGCGAGGGCATACATGTGCGCGCTCAGGATTCCATGCTCATAACCGAGCTCCCCAACGAGCAGGCCGAGGACGCCAAAGCTCGCTATTCCCGTGGCCCTGACTACCGAACTTCTGAAATCATCCTTCCACACGAAAAGGGTCGTCAGGAGCACCCTCACCATGTAAATCAGAACGAAGAAATACACCACATCGCGGGAGAACTCGGTCTCAAAGTTGATGCCCCTCCAGGCAAAGAATATCGGGGCAAAGATGCCGTAGGTTATGCCTGATATTATTGTGCGGAGCCTTTCGAACTGCTTTGTTCCCACGAGGTCGCTGTGGAGGAGCAAACCTGCAAGGAAACCCCCAATGCTAAAGTGGAGGCCTATTTCCTCGCTTATCAGTGCCAGGGATGTAGAGAGTATCATGAACACCCCAAACACGGCCTCGTCGCTCCTGAGCTTTCTAAGCGCCCGGATTATCTGAACCTTGTGCTGTATGCCTATGACATAGTTGAGCCCGAGAACCACCCCGAGGAAGAGGATATCCTTGACGAATTCGAGGAAAAGCCCTGCGTAGCTCAGATGGTGAAGCTCGAAGTTTATGAGGAGGTAGAGGATTACGAGGCTCCCGACCTCGCTTATAACCGCATAGGAGAGGGCAACATGAAGGAACTCCTTCCCGAAGAACCTTGCGAGGGTTATCACTATCGGGGCGGATGCCACAGACAGTATTGCCGCGACCACTAAGCTGTCATATGAGAGGGAATAGCCTGTAAAAGGCAGCGTCACAAAAAGCATGACAGCATAGGTTACAACATATATAGGAAAGCTTTTCCTGCCCCCGAGCCTGACCTCCTCCGGTGTGAGCTCCAGTCCTGAGTATATCATGAGGAAGAAGATGCCGAACTGGGCCAGAAGGCTCATCTCGCTCCGGGGGAGGTTTGTCAGGGCCACACCGAGGATCAAACCCGCTGAAATCTCCCCGAGAAAACCGGGATACCCCATCCTTTCAAATACCTCCGCCAGTATCCTCCCGAATGCAATGATTATGAAAACATAGCCTATCACATCCACCTGATTGCCCTCCTGAGTGCCGGTGTAACAGTAATACTGCGGCACAAACCTTAATTACCTTTTCTCCAAATCCCATTTATGAGGCACTATGAAATCATCAGGGTGAAGGAGAGGGGCAGGATTGAGATTCCGCCGGATTATGCATATGAGGTGGGCCTGCTGGAGGGAGCATACTTTCTCGTTGAGATAGACACCGACCTGAAGGAGATGCACCTTGAGAGAATTGCCCTGCCCGGGAAAAAGCTTGTGGAGATAGAGCTCGTTGTTCTCGACAAACCCGGAGTCCTTGCGAAGATAAGCGATGTTCTCGGGAGAAACAGGGTCAACATACTGTTTAACGAGGCCGAAGAGCTTGAGCACATAGGATTTGCCGCCATAATCGCCGTTGTTGATATAAGCGGGGCCGGTGTTGGTATAGAGGAGCTTGAGGAGGAGCTTTCGGGGATTGAGGAGGTTAAGGAGGTATCACTGAAGCCCCTGTATTAACATCATCCCGAGCACAAAGAGGAAGAATAGCATCATCTGCATGTTGACCTCCCTCCCGAATTCTCCAGCGAGCGTGAGATGCAGGGTTTTTTCCAGAATTCCGGTTTTCCTGATGAGCATGAACACAACCGAGGTTAAAAGGAGGAGCATCCAGTCAGCGGGGTTTAGCGATGGGCTCAGATAAATGCCGGAGATCAGTGTCAACAGCCCGAGAATCAACGAAACCGGAGCTTTCACGCTCCCCCTTTTTCCGGGGCCCGCAAGGTGGTAGTTGAGCTTGATTATGTATAGCATGGTGCCTGCGGTAGCGGCGTAAAGGAGAGGAACCCCAGGCCATGAGAGGCCGGACAGTATGAGCTTTTTACCGTAGGCCGTTATGAACGGTGAAATTCCCGGAAGTGCAAGGCTCAGAAGCAGCAAAGCCGCCATAACCCCCCTGTTACCCCTGTAGCTGAGCTCCCTCATGTTTTTCGTGCCCTGAGCATCCGCCAGCGAGCCCACACTCAGGAATAGACCTCCCTTAAAGAGCATGTGGGCGAGGGAGTAGTATATGGCCCCGTAAATGCTGCCGGTCGAAAGTCCGAGGAGGATGTAGCCAAGCTGGGAGACCGTGGAGTATGCGAGGAGCCTCTTCGCATTGATCTGGAACAGAGCCCCTGCGATTCCCCCGAATATCGAGAGGAACGCAACGACCGTGAGGGCATTTCTCATCACAGGGCCCACGGGGAGTGCATAAAACAGCAGCAGCATTCCGTAGACCGGAACCTTGACCACCACACCGGAGAGCAGGGCACTCGCTGGGGTTGATGCTCTGGAATGGGCATCAGGGAGCCAGAAGTGAAGGGGAAATATTCCCGCCTTCAGGAGGAGCGCGGAGAACGCCATCCCGACAGCTGTGATGATTTCCCTCGAAGGCCTTGCAGTCTGTCTTATAAGCTCCAGATTCAGATAGCCAGTTTTCAAATATATAATGCCCGTTGCAAAGATGAACAGATATGAAGCGGTGAGGGAAAACACCAGATACCTGAAAGCGGCTTTTCTTGCCCCCTCCTCATCCGAAAGAGCCGTCAGGATGAACGCACACACGGAGGCTATCTCCATGTATATGTAGTAGTTGAAGAGGTCGCGGCTTATGAAAGCTCCAAGGACGCCCGCCTCCATCAGCAGGATGACCGAATATTCCTTTCCCGTGCGGAAATGGCCGGCTGAGTAAATGGAAACCGCGGAGAACAGTATCAGCGCTCCCAGAATAAAATAGAAATTGTAGCCGTTCAGGGCGACCTCAATGCCCCCCGCCCTTGTCCAGCCCCCAACTATTTCATCCACAGGCGTGCCTTTGTACGAAACCAGCAGAACCGGCCAGGGCAAGAGAGACCCCGAGATGTAAAGGAGAGGGACCATTCCGGCCCGGATTCTCCGTGATCTTATGACCGTATCCACCAGCACGGTCATGAACGCAAACAGCAGCGGAACTGCAACGAGAACCGGAATCACGCCTCTTCCCTCCCCATTCTCAGTATTATGGTCAGCGCCAGGGCCGTTATGGCGACATCAACCACGAGGGTGGTGAGCATCAGGGCTGCAGGGAGAGGGTCAACAACACTTCTTCCGGGCATTATCGGAGCGCTCGCCCCTTCAATATAACCCGTGCCGACGAAGAACAGAACCAGCCCGACCGAAACTATGTTTACCGAAAGGACTATCTTTATTAAATTCCTCTTGCTCATCAGCCCGTAGAACCCCACTAACATGATGATTATCCCGGTCATTTCGGCCTCAATCACTCTCAACCCACCTCAGCATGACGTAGAAGACCATCACAAAGGCCGCCCCGACTTTCAGACCCACGCCTATGTTGAAGAGAACCACTGTCCCCCCGCTCCACCAGCCTTTAAGGAAGTTGTAGAAAAAGCCTCCGAAGAGCATTCCCGCCAGTCCGAGCAGAACCAGTCCGAGAGCTGAAACTCCCTCTATCGCTCCCACCTCCCTCATCTTAAACCTCTTCTTGACGCTCCTGTATCCCTGGGAGACTATCAGCAGCACAACGCTGACCGCAAGTATTACACCGGCCTGAAAGCCGCCTCCCGGACTCATCTGGCCATAAATCATCAGATAGGCAGCATATGCCACAAGAAATGGGCTCATCAGTTTCGTCGTTGTTCTCACGACCAGACTCATCTTCACTTTTTCTTCCCTCCCAAAAGGAGATACACCCCTGTAACCGCCGTGAACAGGAGTGTGGCCTCTCCAAGGCTGTCATATGCCCTCCAGTCGGCGACTATGGCCGTTACAAGATTGGGAACCCCCACATCACGCCAGCTGGATACATAGTAGGAATAGCTGCCGAAACCGCTCCGTGAGTAGTCCAGCTGGAGGAGAAGCAGCGCCAGTGCAAGGGCGATTATCATCGCGGCTATCCTCTCCCTGACTCCCACTTCCTCACCTCCCCTATGGCGAAGAGAAAGAGGCCAACCACAACGGCCCCCACAACTACTGCCGAGAGCGCAACATCCGGGGCATTGAGCTGAAAGAGAACTATGGTGAATGCCAGCCCGAGGAGGATGTACTCAATAACCGCATTAACGAGGTTTTTTTCCTCCACAACAGCCACTGAAAGGACTATCATGAGGAGCAGGAGGAGCTCATGGATTATCCCAGGCATACATATCCACCACGACTTTCGGTTTTATGCCGTATTTGTAGGCCCCCCTCGCTATCGCGTGGGAAACCATCGGGTTGATTAGCGCTATGAGGAACGCCAGAACCAGAAACTTGAGCTTTATAAGGCTCGGAGCGCTGGTCATCAATGCAAGGGCTATCAGTATGGTCATTGCCCCACCTGTATCGCATTTTGTAGCGGCATGAAGTCTCGTGTAAACATCCGGAAAGCGGAGTATTCCGAGGGCTCCAAAAACCATTATGGCCTCCCCAAAGGCAAGCAGAAGGTACTCAATCAATGGCCCCACCCCTCTCAAGATATTTGGCAAATATCAGACCCCCAACAGAGTTGACCATCAGGAGGACTATCGCCAGGTCAAGGAGGTAGTACTCCCCCCGGACAACCGCGAAGATTGCGAGCATGACCACCGCCTTGGTTGTTATGGTATTAACCCCGACTATCCTGTCCGGCGTCGTCGGGCCAAAGAGCACCCTGTACGTGAGGAGCAGGCTGGTGAGCGTGAGCACCATCACCGCTCCCGTCAGGATGGTTCCTTCATTCATCCCTCATCCCTCACCCCTCCGCTACCAGAAGATTTTCTTCAGCCATTCCTCAATATCCCCCTTTATCTTCTCTCCAGCATCCTCCCTGTTGAGCGTTTCGACATCAATCCAGTGGACATAGAGATATGTCTCCCCGAGCTTCCTTTTAACATCAAGGGTTAGTGTCCCCGGGGTCAGGGTTATTGAGTTGGCAAGAACCGCTATTCCGGTGTCCGAGTTCAAATCGGTTTCTATCTTGACTATCCCCGGATTTATGTCCATGAATATGACGTTCCTTGCAACCTTTACGCTGCTCTCCAGAATTCTGAACATCATGATTATGGCAAGCTGGGGAGCGTAAATCAGAAGAAAATACAGGGCCTTCTGGAGCACGCTGCCTTTTGGCCTTATATCCTTTGTTAGCATATCCCTCATGAAGGAGGAGATTATAAGGGTCGTGATGGCCCCTATGAGGAGGTTGCCCGGGGCTGTGCTCCCGCTCACTATCAGCCAGAAGGGAAACAGGACGCCCCAGGTGAGTGCTATCCTTTCCCACACGGGTATTTTCTGGGCTCTGTACTGCTCATAGAGAACCCTCTTCCTCACATCCTCAAGGCGCTCCTTAAGGTAGAAGTGCATCCGGCTCATATTCCTATTATTGATTCCAGATGTTATAACAGTTTTGAGGCCTATGTTGGCAGGCACACCGAGGCATCCGGGGAGGAAAGGTTTAAATGTTTTTTAGGCGTAAAATCCTCGGTGGTTCTCATGATCGAAGTCGGAGAGTATAAGGTTGAGGAAGGTCTTTATTATACGAAAGACCATGAATGGGCGAAAGTTCTTGAGGACGGAACAGTCCTTGTCGGAATAAGCGACTACGCCCAGAAGGAGCTCGGGGACATAGCATACGTGGAACTCCCGGAGGTCGGGGCAGCGTTCAAGAAAGGGGAAGTTCTCTGTGAAGTGGAGAGCGTTAAGGCAGTAAGCGAGGTCTATGCACCCGTGAGCGGCGAGGTCGTGGAGGTCAACGGAGAGCTTGAAGATTCGCCAGAGCTCATCAACGAAGAGCCATATGAGAACTGGATCGCCAAGCTCAAGCCGGAAAACCTTGAGGAAGAGCTCAAGGAGCTCATGGATGCCAAGGCCTATGCGGAATACCTTGAGACGCTCTGAGCTTTCTCCCCACTCTTTCTCTTGGGGGTGATTTCATGAAGGTTCTCAAGGAATGGGACGTTAAGGTCAAGCTCGTGAGAACCCGGAGGGGTGCCATTCTCCACATGATAGAGCTTGAGCCGGGCCACTTCTACATCGAACAGAACCCCCTCAAGGATTCAAAGTACGGTGTGGCCTACAGAAAAATTAAGGAGAGCTTCCCCGAGTTCTACATGTTCTGGGAGATCAAAAACAACCGCTACACCGGGAAGCTTTTGGCAGGGGCCTTCCTTGAGAAGAAGGAGATAGACGATTTCATAACCCTCATCGGCCAGAGCGAGGATTACAAGAAGTTTGAACACGTCCTTGAGGAAATAGAGGAAGTTGAAAAGGAGTGAGCTCCGCTCTCTTTTTTCATCACCTACATTGCGGTATCAGATACCCTAGAGGTCTTCATCGCTCGTTGTATGTTTCTCCAGGGGAGTTAAAAACCCAGCGGCTCGGCCGGTATGTGCATCATCACGCCGCTGCGCGAAGCGCAGCTTCAGCTATCGTGAGGCTCGTCATCGCCGGTAGTCACCTCCACCTACTCCCTGATAAACATCACGAAACCCTTATAACTTCTGCCCCAGTAGTTAACTACTGGGGTGGTAGTTGTGTACTTTGACATCAGACCAAAGAGAAAACGGGAAGATTTGTACGACAGAGAAGTGGAGCTGAAGGAGTTTGAAAAGTCAATTATGTCCAGTAATCCCCTCACAGTCATCACCGGTATAAGAAGGCTTGGAAAGACTTCTCTGCTAGTGGTGGGTCTCAACGAACTGGGGGTCCCTTACGTTCTCGTAGATTTCCGGGGTGTCAACCCCAACTCACGCATGGACGTGTACAAAAGAATAGAAAGCTCCCTCAATGGATTCTTTCGCAAAAACCGTAACCTCTGGGAGGAGATTAAAACCGAGCTCAAAAACATAGCCGGCCTTAGGGTTCTGAGCCTCGGAGTGAGCTTTTCCTGGAAAGAGGAGAGAACCGACCTCATAGCACTCTTTCGTGAGCTGGAAAAGTACGACGTTGTCCTAGCTTTTGATGAGGTTCAGTACCTCCGCGGGCCGGTCGGGAGCGAGTTTGCCGGATTAATTGCCCACCTGTACGACTACTCCGACCTCAGAATGGTCATGACGGGTTCAGAGGTGGGCCTGCTCCACGACTACCTTGGAGTTGATGACCCCAAGGCTCCCCTCTACGGCAGGTACTTCCATGAAATTTCCCTGGGGAGATTCACGCCCGAACAGAGCAGAGAGTTCCTCCAGAAAGGCTTTGAGCAGGTGGGATTAACACCCCCGGACGAGCTCATAAGCCTCGCCGTTGAGAGGCTCGATGGAATAGTGGGCTGGCTGGTTCTCTTCGGCAGGAAAGCCATGGAAAAAGGGCTCTCCGAGAAGCTGGTTGACGAGGTTTTTGAGGAAGCGAATGCCCTTGCGATGGATGAATTCGAGAACTTTCTCTCAAAGAGACCCGCCGCGAGGAACCGGTACGTCGAGATAATGAAGGCCGTCGCCTATGGCAAAAGAACGTGGGAGGAGATAAAGGAACACCTCGAAAGGAATGAGGGAAAAAGTATAGCGGACAGTGTACTAGCGAGGCTTTTAAAGGCCCTCGTTGATTCCTCGTTCCTTGAGAAGGTTAGGGATGGCAGAAACGTCCGCTACCACATTCCCGATCCAATACTGGAGGCGTGCTTCCGTTGATCCTCAGATAAGCCTCTTTAGAGCCTTTTTGACGGCATTAAGGAATTTCTCTGCTTCCTCCACTATTTCTCCTGCAGTCTCTTCGTCAATCTTAATCATGGCGTTGTAATCCGCTTTGCTTCTCATGTCGAATGCGTATTTGAAGGCTTTGGCGTAGGTTTCCTCAAGGTATCCTTCTTTGACGAACTCCAGTCCGAGTGTCTTCAAGACTCCCGCGTGCTTTCTCGGCTTGTAGTTTTTCATCAGGAGGAGTGCCTTCGCGGCGTGGAACATGGAGTAATAGCCCCTTGAGACCGCTCCCCGGTAATAGCCGTGCTCTAAAAGAAGCTTGGCTTCGCCCAGATTCTCCTCCGCGAGGGCGATGTTCCGTGAAACTTCATCCAATCCTAACACCCTCCCTGAGAACTGTCCGATGGAACGATGTATCCTTCATCTCCTCGAACTCCCCCGGACTTTCAACTATCGCCGACACTACTTCTCCGGTTCTCATCAGAACCTCCCATGTTAGTTCTGAGATTTCCTTTTGACTTATCCCCTCAGCGATGACGAGAACGTCTATGTCGCTCTCCTCCCCGGCATCTCCCCGGGCAACGGAGCCAAAGAGGATTATCTCTCTTATCCTCCCCCCATATCTCTCCTTTAAAAGCCTGGAAAAGTACTCAACCGCTTCCCGTTTTTTCATGTGTGATAATAAGCAATCAACACTAAAAATACTTTCGGAACAGAAAAGGATAAAAAGAAAACCTCACGCGTTCTCTCTTCTCTTCCTCATGAGGTACTCGTGGATGGCCTTAGCTGCCCTTCTTCCGTCGCCCATTGCCAGAATGACTGTAGCCTCTCCCCTTATCGCGTCTCCACCCGCGAAAACTCCCGGAATGCTCGTCATCATGTTATCATCAACCACAATCCTTCCGCGCTCGACCTTTAAGCCCGGCGTGCTGACGATGAGCCTGTTGGGGTGCTTTCCGATGGCTATGATAACGGTGTCGGCTTCGAGCGTTACGTACTCCCCGGTTCCGACTATCTTTCTCTTGCCTCTGCTGTCCCTCTCCTCAAGGGGCTTCATCTTCTCGAACTTCACAGCTTTGACCCTGCCGTCTTCGCCGATGAACTCGACGGGGTTCAGGAAGAACTCGAACTTTATGCCCTCTTCCTTTGCATGCTCCACCTCTTCTTCCCTTGCTGAAACGTCCTCTTCCCCCCTGCGGTAGGCTATGGTAACATCAGCCCCGAATCTTCTGGCCGAGCGCGCTGCATCCATTGCCGTGTTTCCCGCCCCAATAACTATGACCTTTTCGCCCACATAAACGGGGGTGTCGTACTCCGGGAAAAGATAGGCCTTCATCAGGTTTACCCTCGTGAGGAACTCATTCGCTGTGTAGATGCCGTTGAGGTTTATGCCGGGGGCGTTGATGAGTCTCGGTGTCCCTGCTCCCGAGCCTATGAAGACCACATCGTATTCCTGAAGGAGCTCCTCGATGGTTACGGTTCTGCCGACAATGTGGTCGGTGAGTATCTTAACACCGAGCTTCCTGAGCTTGTTGATTTCCCTCTCCACAATGCTCTTCGGCAGCCTGAACTCCGGGATACCGTACATGAGCACACCACCAGCTTCATGAAGTGCCTCGTATATGACAACCCCGTAGCCCTCTCTCGCAAGCTCGCCTGCGGCCGTGAGGCCCGCCGGACCTGCTCCGATTATCGCAACTTTCTGAGGCTTCCTCTTAATTTCCGGAATTATCTCGCCTAACAGCTCGTCATCTATCCCCCTTTCACTGGCATAATCGGCCACAAAGCGCTCAAGCTTGCCTATGTTGACCTTGTCGCCGACCTTTCCCATGACGCAGTTCATCTCACACTGATCCTCCTGCGGGCACACCCTTCCGGTGGTGGCAGGCAGGGAGTTGCATGCCCAGATAACGTCGAGGGCCTCCTTAACTGCCCTATCAGGGTCGTCGCGGTACTCCACGAGTCTGCTTATGAAGCCCGGGATGTCAATGTGGACGGGACAGCCCTTGATACAGGGAGCATAGCTGGCAGGACACTGAAGGCATCTTTCAGCCTCCTTCACGGCCAGCTCAAAGGTGTAGCCGAGGTTGACCTCATTAAAGTCCTTAATCCTCTCTCCCGCGGGTCTCTCGGGTGTTGGAATCCTCTCTTTAATGAGCTTCCTTTTTGGCATCACTGCACACCTCCCCGAACCTGTCTCAGATATTCCTCAAACGCCATCCTCTCCTTGGGCACATAAAAGCCAACCCTGTGGATCAGCTCTTCCCAGTCAACTTTATATGCATCAAAGCTCGGCCCGTCTATGCACGCAAACCTGACCTCTCCTCCTACGGTAACACGGCACGCTCCGCACATACCGGTTCCGTCCACCATTATCGGGTGGAGGTCAGCTTCCATGGGAATCCCGTACTCCCTAACGACCTCGAATACCTCCTTCTGGTCTCCCGTGGGGCCCACCATGAAGACGAGGTCGAAGTGCTCCTTTTCGAGAAGCTCCCTGACCCTTTCGGTGAGCCTTCTGGTGACGTTCTTCATGTTGGCTGGAAAGTCAAGGTTCGGGTCTATCGGGACGGTCTCAAGGATGTGTCTTCCAACTGCCTTCTCCATCTCGTCCTTGAGGACGACCATCGGCTCGAAGGTGACGTGGAGTGTTGTGACGTCGTTTCCAAACTCCTGCCAGGCCCTGGCTATGGGATACACCTCGACTATTCCCGTGTAGGCTCCAATCGCCAGTATCTTGCCAAACCTTTCCATCTCCGCCGGGTTCCCCAGCGGGCCGGCTATGTTGAGTATGCCATCGCCCTCCCCCAGCTCGGCCGCCATCCTTGCGGTGGTCTTTCCGCGGGTGAAGACTATGAGAACTATCCACCCCTCCTCCTTATCCCACATGACGGGTGTTAGGGGAATCCTCTCCCCGTTTTTAAATGCCCTGACTATGACGAACTGGCCGGGCTGAACCTTTCTGGCCACATGGGGAGCGTGAATCTTAAACCAGGTGTTTCTCATGGCGATTTCCCTTTTTTCAAGGATTTTATACACAATGAACACCTCCGTTCATATGTTCAGGTATGAGCATCTACATGGGTTTGAAACCTTTGGTGTTTATAAAGATATTGATAACCTCTGGTTCAATACTGCGACGGCATAACAAGACCTTCTGTGAAAAATGCCGGAAATCGAAAAGAGAACAGAAATTATAGCTTTCTGATGAATGTTATGTAGCCGGTGTGGGCAAGCATGGTCGTCTTCGGCCTCATGCACTCCTTCTTTACTTCGTGCTCCCTGACAAGGACTTCAACGACCCTCGGCTTGTAAAACTCCTCCCGGTACTCCTGGAAGGCCTGGAAGAAGCGGTGAACCTGGTTCATACAGGGGGTGTATGCCACGAAGTAGCCGCCCGGCCTCAGAACCTCCACCGCATGGGGAAGGACGTTCTCGGGCTGGGGCAGGTCGAGGATGATGTGGTCAGCGCTTTCCTCGTCTATGCCGTCGTAGATGTTTTTGAGCTTTATCGTTACCCTGTCTGAGAAGCCTGAAAGCTCGATGTTCTTACGGGCTATCTTTGCAAAGTCCTCCCTGACCTCGTAGCTTATGACCCTTCCGCTCGGCCCAACTATGTTCGCAAGGAAAATTGTGAGCGCCCCGCTCCCAACGCCGGCCTCTATCACGGTGTTTCCGGGTGATATGCCGGCGTAGGCGATGATTATGCCTGCATCCTTCGGGTGGACGATCTGGGGCCCGCGCTTCATTTTCGCTATGATGTCATTGACATCGGGCTTCAGTATTCTGAACTCCTTCCCCTTGTGGCTGAGAATGCTTTCCCCGTAGTCCTTTTCAAGGAGCTCACCCAGTCTCAGAATCCCCAGATCGGTGTGGAACTCTTCATTCCTCGCTGTTATCAGATATCTTTTCCCCCTGGGGTCAATCAGGAGAACTCTGTCGCCCTCTTTTATCACCTGCTCCACCTTCTTACTTCTTGATCACAACATCCACGCTCTCCCCGCTCAATGATATTTCCAGAACGGATGATGATATCTCCTCAAGTATTGCAAGATGTCTTGGGTCCATAAGGTTTCCGTTTATGAAATATATCGATGTCCAGTCTTCAATCGGGAGAACGCTCTGGAGTGTTAAAATCGTGCGGATTGCTTTTTCTCCACCGAAGTAGAGGTACTCGGCCAGACCAAATGTGAAGAAGTATGCGGGCTTGCCGAATTCAGTGACCAGCCTCTTTAAACAGCTGTAGTATCTGTCCATAAACTCCTGGGTATCATATGTCAGGGGTATCTCATTGATTACAGTTCCATAGCTCCCCCTTCCGGGCCCTATCTTTATGAGTTTGATATTTCTGATGGCATCGAGAAGGGCTCTGTACCTCTCTCCCGACTCCTTCCTCAGGTAGTTTCTGAAGGTTAAATCACCGATACCAAAGAAATCATCAACTATAACCTGCTCTCCTTCGGGAATCGAAGGTAGAAGAGTTCCCCACACAAAATCTCCGATAGAATAATTGCTGGGATACTCAACAAGTACGGTGCTCCCCCTCCATATCTCGCGGAGCAGATAGTCTCTGAGGGATTTGATATCCATTACTCCCACCAAAGATTTTTTAATCGTGGCACTTTTAAAATCTTTTAGGTGTAGGACATGGGAAGGTTTGTTGTATGGACCAGTGAAATTGACAGCAGGCTGCCGCGGAGATATGGACGGGAGGTTCCCAGAAATCTCGCGGTGGAGAGTCCGAAGATAGGAGAGGTAGTTGAAGCCGCTGAAGCTCTCAAAATGCGCATCGTAAAGATTGAGAGGGACAGGTTGAATCCCAGACTGGCAGGGCTGGATGAAAACCTGAGAAGCTATGGAAGGCTCATCATTGAAAGCAAATACAGCAAATCCAAGAGCCTGCGGCTAATAGCACAAAAGATTAGGGAGTTCCGGAAGTCCAGGGGGAGATCGAAGAGGAAAAGGAAGTAATCACTCCTCCATTTCTACTACTATTGCGGTTGTTGTATCTATAACCCCATCTATATTGTGGATGTCATGCAGGATTTTCCTCGTCAGCTCTCCCAGGTCTGCTGCCTCGATGTGGACTATTGCATCATACGGTCCGGTCACCGCATCGGCCCTCGTAACACCGGGAATCTGTCTCAGCTCTTCCATAACCCTTTCAACCTTTCCAATCTCCACAGTCAATAAAACATAGGCCCTAACCATTTTTTTCACCACCAGAGAGATTTACGGTTGTAGTTATGCCATTTATACCATTCAAGCTTTTCTGATGGTATTAGTTAATGTCCCGAGAGAGTACCCATGGATTTGAATATAGATTGTTGAACCGAAACACTTATTATTGGATTTCCGGTATTATTAACTGCCCAATTTAAGGGGGTGGTTATAATGAAAAAACATGTCCCGTTAGTTTTGTTTTTAGTGGGTCTTATGGCTTTTTCAGTAATAGCAAGCGGATGTATTGGGGGCAAAAGCACCACAACAACCACAATAACACCTGTAAGCAGTTCATCAGCATCTTCAACAACTTCAACTCAGACCTCAACAACAAGCAGTGCATCAACTCAGACGACAAGCACAACCACAACGGTTCAGCCTTCGAAAGCCGTCAAATATATAGAATCCCACCTTTCGAAAGCAACGGTTATAGACACACCGAATTATGTTATTGTTGTTGGCCCTGAGGGGAACGGTGCAAAAGTAAGCAACCTTCCAAATAAACCTGCCATAGTGGTGTCTTATAAAGTAAATTCAGCCAAGACACCAACAATACAGGAATTGATGAAAGAGGGGCAGGGATTTGGCCAGATAAACCCTGCATTCCTCCGTGATCCAGATATGGATGCCCTTATACAGATTGCAAGGAAAGTAACTGACCTTAAGGTTAGAGAAGCCCTTTATAATGCTCTGTACATAATGGCGAACAGGAAAGTACCCGAAATAATCTTTGGAGACAACAAGGCAACCCGTGTCTACTGGAATTGGGTCCACAACTGGTACTACAACCCTGTCCTTGCTCCACGCTGGGATCTTGTTATGGAGGATAAGAATGCTCCAAGCGTGAGCATTGGAATAGGCGATTACAAAAACGAGCCTGGGACTATAGTTGAAACAACCATCGGATGGCCAAGCTCATTTGACCCTGCATTTGACTATGAGACCTTTGGATGGGCACTCTACCACAATGTTGGTGACACCCTTGTCACATACTGGGAAAGTGAAACCAAGAAGGTTTCACCTGATCTCGCTGTTGCGTGGGCCCACAATAAGGATGGAACTGTCTGGTACTTTGTTATCAGAGGAGGCGTGAAGGCATACGACCCCAAGACAGGGAAACTCTATCCGATAAATGCCACAGACGTTGAATTCGAGTTCTGGCGTATCCTCCGTGCGGGTTACTCTGTCAACTGGATGCTTGCCACATATACAAATCTAAGCGCAAGCTATGCCATGAGTGAGAGTGAATTCAAGAAGGTTCTCCAGAACGGTTTGATAGCGGACTTCAATGGTAACACTAAGGAAGTTACCTCACTCAACGATCTGCTGAGCTTCTTTGGCTACAGCGGTTCAACCGCAGGTGTCTACAAGCTTGTTCTCCCACACCCATATGGCGGAATTCTCAGCGTTTTAGCTGACCCGTACCTCATGGTAATCCCCGCCAAATATATGCTCGGGGACAAGTATACTGAGGCTATGAAAGCGGCCAAATGGGGTAAGGATCCAAAAGCTTGGAACAATTACATCCAGCAGGGTTCAAATGACCCGATTCACAAGATGCTTCAGGACAACCTCATCGGCGTCTTTACAGGGCCATTCTACATAAAAGAGGCCAAACAAAACAGCTATATAATCTTGGAGAGGAATCCCTATTACTGGGATGCCGCTATCTGGAAAGACCTTGCATCCAAGAATCCAAATCTTGCTGTCACAAAGAGGGTTATCTATGTCCTGTCAAATGATGCCAACACAAGAATAAGCCTCTTCCAAAAGGGTGTTGCAGATATAGCCGCTATCCCTGTTGACAGACTTGATGCTGTGAAGAATCTCAAGCTTGGTAGCTTCCAGTCAAAGATTGACTCGTTTGTCACACCGGACATGCTCTTCATCGTGCTCAATGCCCAGAAAGAGCCTCTCAACAATGACCTTGTCAGACAGGCGCTGGCCTGGGCAACTCCATACCAGCAGGCATATCAGGCGGTTTATAGAGGATATATGGTTCCAAACTACGGTCCAATACCAATTGGATGGCTCGGTTATACGGAGTACAATGTCATCAAATACAAATACAATCTTGCTAAGGCTCTCCAGCTCATTAAGCAGTCAGGAATCGATCCAAAGAAATACACTCTAACCATCTATTACAACACAGGAAACACGCAGCGTGAGAAGATCGCCACACTTCTTCAGAACACTTGGGGACAGCTTGGATTCAAAGTGGCTGTAACTCCGCTCTCATGGCCGACCCTCCTCGGAAAGACATCCAAGGGAGACTTCCAAGTCTATATCGTTGGATGGGCACCAGACTTCCTCGACCCCGATGATTACATTGGACCATTCCTCCAGAGTGCCGTTGTCTTTGACAGTTTGAATTACGAGATTATAAGCTGATTCTTTCTTTTTTTATTTCAGTGTCTTATTATTGACATTAAAACTCTCAGGGGGGAGAATAATGGCAGGACTTGGCAAATTCCTCGTGAGAAGGGCTCTAACATTCATACCCACTCTTATAGGTGTTACGCTCATTGTTTTTGTTATAGCATATATCATTCCGGCCAATCCGGTTAGAGCTTGGGCGGGTGGAGAAAAAGCCTCCCAAGCAGCTATTGAGATGATAAAGAGGCAGTATCATCTCGACCAGCCTTGGTATAATCAGTATGTTTTCCTCGTTAAGGGGCTTTTTACAAACACTCTCCTTGACCCGTTAAATCAGGAGCCCGTTTTTACAAACATAGGTAATAGATTTGTGGTAACATTTCAACTTGCACTCTTCGCATTCTTCTTCCTCGTGCTTATGGGTCTTCCTCTCGGAATAATCTCAGCATTGAAGAGGAACAGTGTAACAGACATGTTTCTTAGAATACTTGCCCTGATTTTCATTTCAACTCCCATATATGTTATGGCGTATCTGTTTATATGGCTGTTTTTCCTCCACTGGAGCACAACAACCCTCGCAGGTATTCCGCCTGCACCACCACACCAGATAACCCATATTCCTCTCATAGATTCCATCATAACTCTTGATTGGAACAACTTTGTCCAACAGGTAGAACGTTTCTGGCTTCCGGGTTTCACACTCGGTCTCGGAGCAGCTGGCGTATTGATGAGATTCACCAGAAACTCTTTCCTTGAGGCGTATAGCAGGGACAGCACTCTCTTTCTTAAGGCAAAGGGTGTCCCCAAGAGCAGACTCTACAAACATGTCCTCAAAAATGCTCTGGTTCCGGTTATAACTATCCTTGCTCTCCAGTTCGGAGGACTTCTTGCAGGTACGCCTATAACCGAGACTATCTTCAACCTTCCAGGGATAGGCCGTTATGCTCTCCAAGCTATAATGTATCTTGACTTCCCGGCATTAATAGGCGTGACATTCCTTTATGCAATAGTCTTTGTTACCGCAAATCTCATTGCAGATATACTATATGCTGTAATAGACCCAAGAGTAAGATTCTGAGGTGAATAAAATGACAGAGAAAACGGTCAAATATGAAGAGAAGGAAGAATATGAAATGGGCATCTTGGATAGAGTCAGCGACAGGTTGATTGAGAGTTTTGCATCATTTATCACACTCTTCAGGAAAGATTGGAAACGAAAAAACCAATCCAGGATAAAAGAATGGAAGCTAATGGCATACTCAATAAACCGTTCGCCTCCAACACTCTTAGGACTTTTTATAGTTATTGTCTACCTCTTCTTCGGTATTTTTGGGCCATATTTAGTTACATGGCCGTATGATTTTTTCCCGGTTAATTATAATGTTTCCTCACAACTAGCACATCCAGGTTCATCATACTTCCTTAATGTAACGACAATACAGAACGGGTATATAATCCATTATACAACTAACGTATACTATCCATTAGGATCAGACACATATGGGCGTGATCTGCTCAGCATACTTCTTGCCGGAGCAAGGACGGCACTGGTACTCGATATATTCATAATTCTCATAGGGCCAACTATGGGCATCATACTGGGATTAATCTCAGGCTACTACGGTGGCAAAATAGATGAGCTGATAATGCGTATTACTGATATGTTCTTGGCATTTCCTGGTCTTATACTTGCCATAGCACTTTCTGCAGTATTACCCGGCAGAATTCAGAGCTTTCTAAATGCCCATGTATGGGCTCAGACATTCGTTCTCAAGCTCTTTGCACTTCATCCCCGAGATGTCAACAACCTTGGAAAGCTCTTGGCAGTTTTTGTGGCCCTCGTCATAGTATGGTGGCCGGGTTATGCTAGAGTTACCAGAGGTTCTACCCTGACAGAGAAGGAGAATCCATACGTTGAGGCAGCAAGGGCGATAGGTCTTCCAAAGAGGACGATACTTTTCAGACATATACTGCCCAACATAATAGGGCCTATACTTGTAATGATAACAATGGACTTTGGTGGGATAATCCTTACCGAGGCTGGTCTTAGCTTCCTTGGTCTGGGTGCAGTTCCACCTATCCCTGATTGGGGCAATCTCATCAATCAAGGTTCCCAGTACTTCCCTCAGGCATGGTGGCTTGTGGCTTTTCCAGGGCTGGTGATAATAACTGTTGTTCTTGGCTGGAATCTCCTTGGCGACGGTCTGAGAGACGTCCTTGACCCAAGAACGAGAAGAAGCCTTGAGTTCAAACTTAAGAAGAAGACCGAGGGAGGTGAAGCAAATGCCTGAGCCCATACTTGAAATCAAGGATTTAAGTGTTTATTTTTACACATACGCAGGAGTCGTTAAGGCTATCGAGAAGGTTTCCTTTGATGTCTACCGTGGTGAAACTCTTGCTCTTGTTGGTGAGACAGGCTGTGGAAAGAGTGTTACATCAAGAGCCATAACAAAGCTTATTGAAAGTCCCGGGAAAATCGTCAGCGGCCAAGTAATATATCATCGTAATGACGGCTCCACGGTTGACCTCCTCAAGCTCAATGAAGAGGAAATAAGGGAGATAAGAGGAAACGAAATAGCATATATTTTCCAAGATCCCCATTCTTCCCTCGACCCACTATATACCATTGGATACCAGATAGCCGAGAGCATGGAGGTCCATGGAAGGATAAAAAACATAAAAGAAGGCATACCAAAGGTCATTAGCATTCTTCGCGAGGTTCTTCTCCCAGATCCTGAAAGGAGGGTGAAGAACTACCCGCATGAGCTGTCCGGCGGCATGAAGCAGCGTGTTGTCATAGGCACAGGTATAGCAAACAACCCGAAGATACTCATAGCCGATGAGCCAACGACAGCCCTTGATGTTACTGTTCAGGCCCAGATACTTGAATTGCTTAACGAGCTTAAGAGAAAGTATAACGCTACTGTTATTCTGATAACCCATAACCTCGGAGTTGTAGCTGAAACCGCCCAGAGGGTTATAGTGATGTATGCAGGAAAAGTTGCAGAGATAGGAACTGTGGAACAGATTTTCAAAAACCCCCTCCATCCGTATACAAAGGGTCTCCTTAAAGCTGTCCCCAACCCGATGATAAAAGTGGAGCGTCTTGAAGCCATCCCTGGAACTGTGCCAAATCTGATAACACCCCCAGGAGGCTGCAGATTCCACCCTAGGTGTCCATTCGCAAAGGAGATATGCAGGAAGAAAGTACCTGAGCTGAAGGAAATTGAGGACGGACACTTTGTTGCATGTCATCTTTACTGAGGTGAAAAATATGAAGCCGGTACTTAAAGTAGAGGGTCTAAAAAAGTATTTCCCCATCAAAAGCCTTCTCAGAACAATAGCATGGGTCAAAGCAGTTGATGGAATAACACTTGAGATAATGTCAGGTGAAACATTTGGCCTTGTGGGGGAGAGCGGATGCGGCAAAACCACCACTGGAAGGACTATACTCAGGCTTATAGAACCTACAGAGGGCAAGATAATTTTCAAAGGAAAGGACGTAATGTCCCTTAAGGGGAAAGATCTGCTCTGGTTCAGAAGAAATGCCCAGATAATGTTCCAAGACCCCTATTCCTCCCTTAATCCCAGACAAACGGTCTTCAATATAATCATGGAACCTGTCAGGTTCCATGGAATTGAAGTGGATGACCCCGAGGAATTCGTGATAAAGCTTCTTGAGAGCGTCGGGCTGAACGAGATGCACCTCTACAGATACCCCCATGAATTCTCAGGCGGTCAGAGGCAGAGAATTGCTCTGGCAAGGCTCATGGCACTTAAACCGGAGTTCATAGTTCTCGACGAGCCAACCTCCGCACTCGACGTTTCGGTTCAGGCAAACATCCTCAACACACTGAAAGAGTTGCAGTCTGAGTACGGCTTCACCTACCTCTTCATCTCCCACGACCTCGGTGTGGTAAAGTACATGAGCCACAGGATAGGGGTCATGTACCTCGGGAAGCTCGTTGAGGTTGGACCTTCGGACAGGATATTCGAGAACCCGCTGCATCCATACACCCAGATGCTCCTTTCCGCAATCCCTGTGCCTGACCCGGAGCTTGCTCAGGAGCTCAAGGCCAAGAGAAAGATGGTCAAGGGAGAACCGCCGAGTCCGATAAACCCGCCCGCGGGATGCAGGTTCCATCCGAGGTGCCCATTTGCAAAGGATGTATGCAGAAAGGAGGAACCGCCTCTCGTCGAGGTTGAGAGAGACCATTATGTTGCCTGCTGGCTTTATGCGAAGTCCTGATTCCGTTTTTGTTTTTCTGTTCCTATCTGTTCTCCCATTTTCTCAGGAATTCCCTCTTGAATGACTCATCGAACATCATCAGCTGGGTGTATATCCTGTCCTTTTTCCCCTCCCGGTCAAAAACCTCGTCCCCCTCAAGGAGCACATCGTAGTAAACATATTCCACAGGCCTGATTGAGATTCTGTCGAGCTCTTCCACCTTCTTCACACCGAGAACCTTCCTGAAGATTGTCAGCGCCATCATGGCCTCCCTGCTCTCCTCCGCCAGCTTCTCATCCTTCTCAATGTGTCTCTGATGGCCGGTTGGAATCCCCAGAAACCTCCATAGGTTCCATCTCCTCATATGCCGGAGCCTTTCGTTGAACCTTTCCCCCGAGCGTTCAAAAGATTCAGCAAAGGCGTCCTTGAGAAGTGCATCAAGTTCTTCCTCCCGCAAGAGGGGTTCCAGTGGCCTGCTGCGGGGTTCTTTTGAGTAAATGCCCATGTCATAAGGCCGGATCAGAACCGCAAGCCTCTCCTTTTTCTCGACTATCTTAGTGAAGTATGCATCGATGAGATAGCGGTTGCCGCTGACCTCGAACACAAGATATGGTATGCTCATCATGGCATTCCAACTTAACCAAAAGCATATAAAACGGTTTCCCCCACTCATTTCGATTGGAATGAAGGTGCATGAACTTCCCGTTGATGAGAGGATAATAAGGCTGATTGAGGAGAGGGGAATAGAGGAGCTCTACCCCCCGCAGGCCGAAGCCATTAGGAAGGGTGTGCTGGAGGGGAAGAACCTCGTTCTTGCAATCCCGACGGCGAGCGGAAAAACGCTGGTTGCCGAGATTGCCATGATAAACAAACTTCTCAGAGAGGGCGGAAAGGCGGTTTACCTGGTTCCCCTGAAGGCTCTGGCCGAGGAGAAGTACAGGGAGTTCAGGGTGTGGGAGAGCCTCGGACTGAGGGTTGCCGTAACAACAGGTGACTATGACAGTGCCGACAGCTGGCTGGGCAGGTATGACATCATAATCTCCACATCCGAAAAATTTGACTCCCTGCTGCGGCATAAGGCGGGGTGGATAAAGGATATCAGGTTCATCGTTGCTGATGAAATCCACCTCCTAGGATCATATGACAGAGGAGCGACGCTTGAGATGATTCTCTCGCATCTAATGGATAAGGCTCAGATAGTGGGGCTGAGCGCCACAATAGGGAATGCAGAGGAACTTGCCGAGTGGCTCAAGGCCGAGCTGATAGTGAGCGAGTGGAGGCCGGTTAAGCTCAAAAAGGGGGTTTTTGCCCACGGCGAGCTCTTCTGGGATGACGGCACAGTCCAGAGATTTCCGCCGCAGTGGGACTCCCTCGTTCTGGATGCCGTAAAAATCGGAAAGCAGGCTCTGGTTTTCGTGAACACGCGCCGCTCTGCCGAGAGGGAGGCATTGAATCTGGCCTCAAAGGTCTACAGACTTCTAACAAAGCCGGAGAGAAGGTACCTCAAAGAGCTTGCGGCCTCGATTGAGAGCAACCCGACCAACGACAGGCTCAAGGAGGTTCTCACGAAGGGGGTGGCCTTCCACCATGCGGGACTTGGGAGGAAAGAGCGCAGTCTGATTGAGGACGCCTTCAGGGAAGGATGGGTTAAAGCGATAACGGCAACCCCCACTTTAGCCATGGGGCTCAACCTGCCCTCCTTCAGGGTGATAATCCGCGATACGAAGCGCTATTCCAACTTTGGCTGGAGCGATATACCGGTTCTCGAAATACAGCAGATGATGGGGAGAGCTGGAAGGCCGAAGTATGATAAGGTGGGAGAGGCCATTATAGTGGCAAAAACCGAGGATCCCGGGGAGCTCATGGAGAAATACATAGAGGGAAAGCCTGAAAAGCTGTTCTCAATGCTGGCGAATGAAATGGCCTTCAGGAGCCAGATTCTTGCCCTGATTACAAACTTCGGTGTGGAAAGCTTTCCCGAGCTGGTTAATTTTCTGGAAAAAACCTTCTACCACCACCAGAGGAGGAACATGGACTCGCTTCAGGAAAAGGCCAGGAAAATAGTCCATTTCCTAATTGAAAATGAATTCATTGATCTGGACCTTAATGACCGCTTTATAGCCCTGCCTTTTGGAATAAGAACTTCCCAGCTTTATATTGACCCCGTGACGGCCAAGAGGTTCAGGGAGGCCATTCCAAAGCTCAACGAGAACCCAAATCCCCTCGGGGTTTTTCAGCTCCTCGCATCGACACCGGATATGGGGAGTCTGAGGGTGAAAAAGAAGGAGATGGAGGACTATCTGGACTATGCATACGAGATGGAGGAGCATCTCTATGAAAGCATTCCCTACTGGGAGGATTATGACTTTCAGAGCTTCCTCGGGGAGGTGAAGACAGCGAAGCTCCTCCTCGACTGGGTCAACGAGGTTCCGGATTCCAGAATCCTGGAGGCTTATGGGATAGATTTTGGAGACCTGTACAGGGTTCTCGAACTGGCTGACTGGCTCATGTATTCCCTGATAGAGATTTACAGGCTATTTGATCCGGATGAAGAGGTTTTGAGATTTCTGAGGGATCTGCACCTCAGGGTGAAGCACGGAGTCAGGGAGGAACTCCTTGAGCTCGTTAAGATTCCGCAGATAGGAAGGAGGAGGGCAAGGGCCCTCTACAATGCGGGCTTCAGGACAACGGAGGACATTATACGGGCCAGACCGGGCGAACTGCTGGCCGTTGAGGGGATAGGGAAAAAGGTTCTTGAAGCGATTTACAGGCATTTTGGGGCTGAACTCCCGAAAATAAAGGCCAAAAAAACCAGAAAAGGCACGCTGGATGAGTTTTTAAAATAGAGTATAGAGTTAGATTTTTAAACCTCTCTTCGGTAACTCAGCGTGGGCACTATGATAGTCATCGTGACGGGAATGCCCGGTTCTGGAAAGAGCAGGATTGTCAGGGAATTTTCGGAGCACGGGGTTCCTCATGTTTCTATGGGCGACATAGTGAGGGAGGAGACCCTGAAGAGGGGGCTTGAGCTAACCAAGGAAAACGTTGCCAAGGTTAGCATCCGCCTCAGGCAGGAGCTCGGTCAGAATGCCGTGGCAAAGCTAACCGTTGAGAGGGTGAAGGAGTTGCTCAGAAAAAGCCCTGTCGTGGTCATAGACGGTGTGCGCTCCCTTGATGAGGTCGGAACCTTCAGGAGCGCCTTTCCCGAGGAGAGGATAATAATTGTTGCAGTCCATACACCTCCACACATGCGGTTCAGCAGGCTCAGGGCGAGGGGCAGGCACGATGATCCGAGGAGCTGGGAGGACTTTGAGGAGAGGGACTGGAAGGAGCTCAGGTTCGGAATCGGTAACGTGATAGCGATGGCTGATTACATGATAGTGAACGACCGCAGCAGGGCGGAATACAACAGGAAGGTCAGGGAGCTGGTCAAAAAGCTCCTGAGCGAGAAGGCTCCTAACCGAGCATTGAATCGAGGAAAAGCATGACGTAGAATCCGAGGAAGAAGCCGAGGGTTATCAGCAGATCATTTTCCTTCCTTCTGTAGATTTCCGGTATCATCTCCTTGACTGTGACGTAGAGCATTGCGCCGCCTGCCAGTCCGAGGCCGTACGGCAGGAGCCAGCCGAAGAGGGTGAAGAAATACGCCCCGAAAATCACCATAACCATCTCCGCCACACCGCTGAGGACACCCATGAGGATGGGCTGGAGGCGTTTTTTCTGGAGGACTGCGAGGGGGAGTGAAACAACGGTTCCTTCAGGAAAGTCCTGTATGCCAATCGCTATCGCGGTTACGAGGCCAACTTCAAGGTTATAGGCGAGTGAGGTTCCGACCGCCAGGCCTTCGGGGAGGTTGTGGATCATGACAGCAAAAACCAGCAGCCACACCATTTTCAGCCTGTTTTTAAACTCCTCCGGACCTTCATAACCCCGCACAAGGTGTTCATGGGGGGTGTACCTGTCGATGGCCGCTATGAGGAGAACCCCGAGCGCAATACCGAGGGCTGCTGGCGTGAAGCTGCCCGTGCTCTCTATTGCAGGCAGAATCAGGCTGGTGAAGGCTGCAACGATCATGACCCCCGCGGCGAAGCTCAGGCTGAAATCAACACCTCTGTCCGGAATTTTTCTGGAAAAAATTGCTAGAAATGCCCCCATCGATGTCATCAAGGCCACAAACAGGCCGGCATAAACCGCCACCCACATTATGCTTCCGCCTGAAACGTTCAGAATCCAGCGGGAAAGGTTTGTTATGAAGTTCCCCAGCATAGTTAGGCCTCGGGCTGTGGGGCTTATAAGCTTTCCGTGATGGGAGAGAAGGTTTGAGGCTTAATCTCAGTCTAAATCTAAATCTTGATCTTAACATGAATCCAGCAGAGGTGAAGCTTATAAGCCTTCCAAATCACCTTGAAATGGTGAGAAAATGTTCGAGGAAGTCGAGGTTGAAGCCTATGTATATCCGACGGAGGATATTGAGAAGGTAAAGAGAGCCATGCTCAATCTGATACCTGATCTGGAGTTTGAGGCATTTGACAGGGGGGAGTACATGCTCCTGAGGGGGAGAACTGCAGACAAAAAAGCACTCCACAGACTCTATGAGCTCTTCAGGGGACAGGCCATACTCGACACAGCGCGCGCATTTCTGGAGGAGGGGTATTTCGGCGAGGAAATCATAATAAGGGTTCACAAGCAGGCGGCCTATGCGGGGAAGGTGAACTTCAACGAGGAATCCCCGCTCGGCCCGATAACCATCATAATAAAAACAAAAGACCCGAAGAGGCTTATGAGGTGGCTCGCTCCGAGGACAAAGGACGGCGTGCCGGTTGAGTGATCACGATTTCCTCCCCCGTCCTATCTTTGCCGTCAGAACCTTCTCGGTGGAGAATATCCTTGCGGTTGTGTAGAGGGTCAGAGCGGCCAAAACTGCCAGATACGCTATGCTCGTGAGCATTCCCTTGTAGTTACCGGAGAGCATGTACTGGTATGCCACTATAGGATGGGTGAATGGATCCGCAAGCAGGGCATAGCGGGCCGCCGCTGGAAGTTCCCCGAGGCCTGTGTACATTAGGATGAACGCGGGAAAGGCCAGAGGCAGGATTACGGAGCTAACAACCGTGTTGGCGCTCTGAACATCCTGGGCAAATATCGCCAGAATCATCGCAAGGCTCAGGGAGAATATTATCGTCAGAAATATAATCAGCGCGAAGAGCGCCATTCCCCCCGGTGCAATCTGAAGGCCGAGCTCGCTGAGGCTGATTCCGGACTGGACTCCCAGTGACCCCATGTAGCTCCTCATGCCCACCATGTAGGCCAGAGCGGCTATAAGCCCCATCAGGGCCGTTCCTGTTATCTTTGAGGCGACTATTGTGGTCCTCTTCACCGGCAACGTCAGGAGGGTCTCCAGCGTCTTGTTCTCCTTCTCTGCGGCAACCGCTCCCGCGGCCATCTGGGCGGTTATCGTGACCATGAGGAAGATTATTATCGGCAGCGTGATTGACTGGGAGGCGAGGACTCCGGAAACAACAGACGGGGAAACAGGAACTATTCTGTTCTTCAGGTAGGACATGCTCTCCGCCCTCACAGGGTGGAGAACGGCATCGGGGCTCTCAACACCCAGCTTCTGAACCTTTATCCTTGCTATCTGCTCGGAGAGAACAGATATGACTGCATTTATCCTCCCCTCGCTCACACTCTCCTTCATGCCGGTGCTCACGGACCTGAATATCCCGTAAAGCTTAACCGTGGCTGGTTTATCCTCTATTATGCTCTCGCTGAAGTTGTGAGGAATGACAACGAGGACGTTCTGATCCTTTTTGGCCGCAAATTCCAGAGCCCTTTCAACCGAACCTGCATTTATCAGCGTCACGGTAACGTTGGGGGCACGCTGGAGGGTCTTTACAAGCACCACTCCGTATTGTCCATCATCGAAGTTTGCTATGGCGACATGAGTTTCGCCCTGCGCCTTCTCAAGCCCCACCTGCATCAGCTTCCCCATGGCGGGATAGAGAACCAGAGGGACTATGATAAGCCCGAAAAGGAGCTTCTTATCCCTGATGAGGTTTTTCATCTCCTTCTTGGCCATAATCCAGAAGTCACTCATAATGAACACCTCCCTCGCCGACCGCCCTCATGAACACCTCTTCGAGGTTTTCAGCACCATAGCGCTCCTTGAGCTCCCCGGGGGTTCCGAGGTCTATTATTCTGCCCCCATCTATCAGGGCAACCCTGTGGCAGAGGAATTCAACCTCAAGCATGTTGTGGCTTGAAAGCAGAAAGGTCACGCCTTCACTCCGGGCAAACTCCCTGATGGTCTTCCTGATTGTATAAGCGTTGATTATATCCAGACCGCTGGCGGGTTCGTCGAGTATGGCCAGCTTCGGCCTTACCATAAGGGCCCTTGCAAGCAGAAGCTTCCTCGTCATGCCCTTGGAATAGGTGGAAACCTTATCATCAAGTCTCCCACCGAGACCTGAGAGCTTTATACCCAGTTCCATCATTTTTGCCGAGTCCCTCTCATTCTTTGCGTAAAGCCTCGCCATGAACTCCAGGTACTCCCTTCCGGTGAGGTTTTTATAGGCTCCAGCCTCCTCGGGAAGATAGCTTATGAGTTCCCTTATTCTCGGAGCTTCTTTGACCACATCATGCCCGAATATTTCCGCTTTTCCTCCGGTTGGTGTTAGCAGCGTTGCGAGGATTTTCAGGGTGGTGCTCTTTCCTGCCCCGTTTGGTCCGATGAGCCCGAATATTTCCCCCTCCTTGATCTCAAAGCTGATACCCCTGAGGGCCTTAACCTTCCCGTAGTCCTTCTCAAGGTTTTCAACCTTAACCGCCGGCATTTTTCTGCCTCCCAACCCTGTAGAGCATGAGTCCTAAAGTGGAAAGAACGACTCCAAACAGGAAAAGGCTCCAGATTCCGGAGTGCCCTCCGATGAATGCAGCACCCAGGCCAGTGGTTAGGCCGAGCCAGCCGTTGAGCTGCCGTGTATTCCTGAATCCGTGTGAGAGCCCAGCTAAGACTGAACCGAACATAACGAGGCCGAGCTCAAGGGCAAGCAACGGAGTATTTATCCCGGTGCAGACCTCTCCGCTCGGCAGTATCATGCAGGCGAGTCTTTCAATTGGCGGTTTTAGGATTCCAAGAAGAATGCCGGTAAAGTAAAGCCCGAAACCGGCAGTTTTTCTAATGTTCGTCTTTTTCACCCCCGTAAAGGAAAACATCCTCGATTTTAACCCCAAAAAACCTCGCAATTTTAAACGCAAGTCTAAGCGATGGATCATACCTTCCCCTCTCAATCGCTATTATGGTCTGCCTCGTTACTCCCAAGGCCTTTGCCAGCTCCTCCTGCGTGAGTCCCTTCAGTTCTCTAAGCTCCCTCAGACGATTTCTCATCCTCTTCACCGGTCTTTTCCTTGATGCGCTTCGATACGAGGGAGTTCAGCATGACAACACCAAAAACCGCCGTGAATGTTACCCATGCCGAGGTTCCGAATTTCCTGTAAATCAGAGCGAGAAGCGTTGAATCGACAGCGGATAGATACACGAAGATTCTTGCACCCTCCTTTCCTCCCCACGGCAGAAGGTCGTTTGAGAGAAGGAGCAGCACGAGGGCCGCCGCAACAAATGAGACATCCGGCGCCTTCAGGAGGAAATTCACAGCAAAAGCCACGGGCAGGCCTATGATTAAAAACACCGCGAGCTGGAATAACCTTGCCCTCATTCACATCACCCGCTCGTAATAATAGTGGGAGATTAAGAGTACCGCCGCCCCGAGGGCGAGGGGAATTATAAGCTTCGTCGCCACCTCGACGTTCCCCCTGCTGTATTCCCAGAGGTATTCGGCAAAGAGGAAAAAGCTCATCACCGCGTAGCCGTTCCTCGCGCTCTTCGCACCTATGAGGCCGCTCCTCTCATCCTCAATCCTCTCAACCTTTGAGCTGTAGTACCACGTGAGCAGATAGCTGAGCAAAAAGCCCGCCACAAAAATTCCCACAGCCAGAAGGGCTTTCCCGGACTTTGTTGAGTAAGCCAGCCCGATTATCATGCCCGTAATGAGAATCCCAAGCAGGTGTTCGTACTTCATTCACATCACCCTCGAGTAGTGGTGTTTCAGCGCGACCTTTAGAACCGAGACGAGAACCATCAGGGCAAGGGAGAGGTAGTAGGCGCTCCTCAGCTCCGGGCAACTCTGGGAAAGTACCGCCAGACCCACCACGCTGAAAGCGAGGACGAGCACCAAAACCTGAAGCGTCCTTCTTGATGCCATCTCCTCAATGCGGAGCGTTCTCTCATCGTTTACAATCTCACCGCGCCTCTTAACCCACTCGGAATATAAGAAGGTCGTGGCAATTGCCCCAGCCAGAACCCCAAAGGCGAGTGCGGCGTTTCCCATCCAGAGGGCCACGGCCAACAGCGATGCGGTCGTGGCCGGAATCGCATATCCAATTGCCCTCCATCCTTCCACATTTATCACCATGTAAAGTTTCCTTTACGTAAAGCTTCCTTTACATCCTTATAAGCTTTTCCCCGAAAGGTTTTTTAAAAGAGGTCTGGAGTTTTTAGCCGGGCGGGGGTTGCCGAGCCTGGCCAAAGGCGCGGGATTTAGGGTCCCGTCCCGCAGGGGTTCGCGGGTTCAAATCCCGTCCCCCGCACCATTGCTGCTCTGTTTTCAGTTATGAAATTTACAACTGCCGGCGCACTGCAGTTGCCCACCAGTATCCCTACGGGAGAAAAAGTTTTTAATATCAGATATTATGTTAAATTAAGGTGTTTAAGATGAAGGGAAAGAGCTTTCTCACCGAGCAGCAGATTAAGATCCTCCGGCTGAGGGCGAAGGGGCTGAAGCAGAGCGAGATTGCGGAGCTTCTGGGGACGAGCAGAGCCAACATAAGCATCCTTGAGCACAGGGCCCTCGAAAAAATCCAGAAAGCCCGGAATACCCTCCTTCTATGGGAGCAGATTAACTCCAAGATAAGCGTGGATGTTAAACAGGGAGAGGACATCTTTGATGTTCCCGAAAAGCTGTTCAGAAAGGCCGATGAGCTGAATATAAAGGTGCCCTACAGCACCGCCGAGATTATAGCCTTTCTGGTTGACCATGCGCCTATCGAGGACAGAATAACCAAGCGTGACTTCACGCTCTTCCTCGACGCCAAGGACAGGCTGAGGATAAGCGAATGCATTCTGGAGGACTTTGGCGAAACGGGGGGACGTGTTTAAGATTGTTGAGGTTTGTATGGTGAAAGAGTAAAGTCTTCGGAAAATGCACTCTAACGATGCAAAAAACCTCAAGCATGACACTCACGCCCAACTTTTAGACACGTCCGGAAACGGGGAAAGTATAATAAATCCCTGAATGTATCCCTAGCGGTGGTGACCATGCTGAGGAACTATCGTTTTCCACCAAGATACGGGCCCGAGTGGGGAAGCGGCGGAATTTTCGGACTGAGGTATCACAACGGTGTTCTCTACTTCACCGTGGCATTTGAAGCCCAGGCGCACTTCGTGAGGGAAGACGGGGATAGCGAAAGGGTGTATGAGTTCGAGCTGGTTGGGGAGAGACCCACCTCCGGAGGGGACACCTACAATGCCGTTGAAGCCGTTGATGGCTCCATATACTTCGGCGGCTGGGTTCATGCGCCCGCAGTGTATAATAACAGGAGGATCAGCTTTGTCAACAAGTACTCCCATGTCCATGAATACGACACCGAGAATGATGAGGTGAAGCTCATCTGGAAGGAGTCAATACACCATGAAACCGACTGGGCCGGAGAGGTGAGCGATATAATCTACGACCCCTACGGCGACAGGCTGCTTCTGGCGAGGGAGGACGGGCATGCAAACCTCGGTGTTTACTCCCTCGACAGGAGAACCGGGAAGGCCGAACCCCTGCTGAATGAACCATCTCCAAAGGGAACCCTCGTCCACGACACGGTTTTTTTCGGTGTGGGAAATAATTTTGTCTCCGGAGTCGGGGAGTTTAAAGCCCTTGATCTGATAACGAACAGATGGGAGAGCTTTAAACCAGGAAGGAGCGTTGATGGCAAACCCTACATAAGACCGGGGCTCGGGGCGATGGCATCGGCATACAACAGGGCATTTGCCTTCGTGCGCGGGGGACTCTTCATAGGCAATCCCTTCATGGGAGATGAGTTTGCCTTTGCAAGGCTCTTCGAGTTCTACACATTCTATGCCCCATTCAGGGTGAATGCGATAAACGTCGGCGGGGGGATTCTGACAGCGTTCAATGCCCATCACGACGCAACATACAGGTCGGACACTGGGGAAAGCATTGAGTGGGCCACCACCAACGTTATCGTCGGGCCGAGCGTTCTCGTTTACGTTGCGCCCCCAATGGTAAAGATAGTCGGTGCCTTTGGAGCGAGGATAACCAGCATCGAGAAAATGGACGGGAAGATACTTCTAGGAACGAACAGCACCCCAAACACGGGTGCAAAGGAGGCGACACCCTTCGATACAGGGAACAAAGACATAGTCGTTCTGGACGAGAAAATCATTCAGGAGAGACCACCTGCGGTTAGCTTCTCCCTGCCCCTCTTCCTGCCGGGCATGGCGGGGAGGTATGGAGCCGGGGTGTTTGGCGGAATTCCACTGGACGGCTATCGCAGGCCTAGGATGATACTCCATGCCTCAAAGGACAACAGGCTAACCGTTTATGAATACGACCTCTCCCTGCCTCTTGGAGAAGCACATCAGGAGATATTCGAGATAAAAGCAGGAAAGAACGTGATAGACCTGAGCTCTTTCAGCGGAATAGTGTCATTTGAGCTGGAAAAAGAGGACATGAAAGGAAAGGCGAGGATAGAACTCCTCTAACCTCTATTCTTTTGGATTATACCTCCGCCTCTCCCTTCCAGCTGTAGCTGGATTCGATTAGCTCATCGAGGGTGAGCCTCTCCGCACCCACTATCTCCGGCTCAAAGTCTTCAAGCCTCTTCATTATTTCCTCCCTGGATATCCTGGATTCATCGAAAACAACCGAGCCTCTCCTGGAGTAGCCGTTGATAAATGCCCTGTAAATCCCTTCCTCGTTCAGCAGCTCATACTGTTTAACCATGGCATCCACGGGATTTATCTTTCTGAACTTCAGGCGGAGCTTCAGCATCTCCATCACCCGAAGTATTTCTCTATATCTATGTAGGTCTTTCTGTAGACCTCGCTCCTCTTCATTTTCTCAACGAACTCCCTGGTGCGGATGTACTTGTCCTTCCTGTACTCCCAGTCAGGGTGCATGGCCTTCCACTCCTCCCATGTGTAGCTGAACTGCTTCTGCACCTTATCCCTGTAGAGCTCGGGAATCACGTTGAATGTGCAGAAGGGCACTATCCTCCCGTCTGGCATTGCGTAGTGTATGACGCAGCGCTCCACCCTCTCCACATCGTAGTTATACTCATCCATGAAGTGCATCATGCCGAGGAAGAGAGCATTTACATGGAACTGGCCGAGGGCGTCGTAATTTCCATGCACGAATGCATTCTTAATCAATCCGAGGACATCGAGCCCCTCCGGGGCGTATTTCTCATCATAGAAGCTCCTGAACTTCAGGAAAATCTCCGCACCGAGCTTCAGTTTCTGGAGCTTTCCTAGGTGTTTCCACTTCTGAACCTCCTCCGTTTTGCTCTCAAGGTACTCAACGAAGCCCTCCACATCGAGGAACCTGCTTATGGGGACAACCCTCTTCTTTTCCCTGTCAAGGAAGACATAGGTTGCGGCACCGCAGCAGTAGTGGCTGGTCATGTAGTACCTGCTCCCCGCAAAGGCCTCAAAGAACCTCGCTATGTGACCTGCAATTGGGATGGGATACCAGTCTTCCACGGCTATCTCGCCGTTTGTCTGCTCTTCTATTCTGGCTATTGCGCCGGGTATCGTAATCCTAAAGCGCTGGCGCTCCCTCTTCGGAACCCTGCCGACGAGGGAAATCGGCTGGAAGTTTACACCGCGGACGATGTCGAGGTGGTTGAGACCGAAGTTTATTATCTCCCCGAGCTCATGGTCATTGACGTTTCTTATGGTTGTGGGCACGAGGACTATTCCCGGCCCTCCAGCCTTCCGCACGTTCTCAAAGATGAGCGGTATCTCCCAGTGGTTCTTCCAGTTCGTCTTCGGGGTCATGCCATCGTAGCTCAGGTAGAGCGTGTTGACGCCTGCTCTTTTAATTCTCTTCACAAGATTTGGCTCAAATGCAAGCCTTATTCCGTCGGTGTTGAGCTGAACATGATCATAACCCTCTTCCCTGGCTATGCGCACTATTTCGATCAGATCCTCCCTCAGGGTTGGCTCTCCTCCGGTGAGCTGGACTGCATTCGCTCCAACAGGATACTCCTTCTTGGCGTTGCGGAGCATCATCCGTATCTGCTCAAGGGTGGGCTCGTAGATGGGCTGTCCTTCTTTGGCGTAGAAGAAGCAGTTGCTTATGAGGATTCCATCGCCGGCGACGAAGGCGTGCTCTTCACTATCCACTTCAAGGTCGTAGACATATCCGCTGTACTCCCCAGTCTCTATTTCCTCCACGGTGTCTACGAAGAAGTCGCCGACGCGCTCAACCCTGGCGGGCTTTCTGTTTCCAACGTCGCCGAGCCTTTTCCTGTGTCCTTCCCTCAGTTCGAGGAGTTCTAAGAGTTTCACCATGTCCTGGCCAGCTATGTAGAGCTTGTGCAGATCGTGATTTGCTCCCTTCATCCTCTCCTTTCTGACCGTGTAGACCCTGGCGAACACTCCGAGGGAGGCGAGAAGGTAGAGCATGTCCCTTATGAGATCACGTGAAACACTTGCGTAGCCAATGCTCAGGTGCCTCTCGCCCCTAACAACGTAGCCGTCCCCGTTGAAGAGCCCGCTCAGGAGGGCAATCTTAGCCTCGAACGGGAACTTCAGGAAGTCTTTTGGAAGCCTCTTGTTCTCCGCCCCCTCGGGAATGCCGAGGGCGTACCTGAAAACGAGCCTGAAGAGCCTGCTCCCTATGACTATCTGCTTTGCCTTGCCCTCCCACTCAAGGAAGCTGTAGGGCAAACCGAGCTTTTCTATCAGGTCAATTACTTCCCTCTCCACGTCCTCGTGAGCCACCGTTATCCTGATGTCCTTGTCGGTGTAGTTCCCGTCGGCTATGAAGTAGCCTATCAGCTTGGCAAGCTCCGGCGTGATTTCAATCTTCGAGGGAAGCTCATAGCTGGTTGCATCCCGTCCCAAGCGGAATTCACCTGAGGCATTAAGCTCGTAGAATGCCTTCAATGGCATCGAATCCCTGCCCTTCCACCGGTGGATTTTGTCGCCATGCTTCTCCCTGAGGGGGCTTAAGTCGAGTTCCTTAATTCCACGCACGTAGATCTTCTCCTTCTCTGCGTCTGGTAGCTCCCTGAAGGCTTCGAGAAGGTCAATCTCAGACTTTCCGCCTTTTTCTTTGAAGTTCCAGAGGAGAATGAGTTCGTCTCCATGCTTCAGCTCATCCGCCCTCTTTTTCGCGAACTTTCCTTCCGAGTAAATGAGGAACTTGTGCTCCGGAGTGGTCTTGAGTGTCCTGCCTGTGTGTGTTCTTATCCTGTAAACCCTGCCCCCGTGCTTCCTCCTGAGGAACTTGGTAACTTTTGCCCACTCCGCTTTTCCGTCCCTGAGGGTGAGAACCTCAAGCCAGCCGGGAGTGCCGTACTCCCCGGAGAAGCCGTCTATATCAACCCTGTACTTGAACTCAATCAACCTGGCAATCTCTTCCATCTTAGCTATAACTGGCTTTCCGTTAATCCTGAAGAGAACCTCCTCATCCCCCGGGAGACAGTACCAGCAGCTCAGGTTGCAGCGGTTGGTCAAAACTATGTTCAAAAGGTTCGTATGTGAGCGATGTCTGGCACACAAACCGCAATCAAATGGGCAGTTGACGCCGCTGTTCTCAACATTGAAGCTCATGAGATTGAAATCATACTTCCACCTCTGGAAGCGGTAGTACTGGTCAACACTCTCATAATAAACATCGGTGATCATGCCCTCAGGGCACTTTTTGGTTATCCACACCTTGCCGTCCTTCTCCCATACCAGTGCCGGGACAACCCTCCTCGTCTCGGGACAGAGGGAGTACGTCTTGTGGGGCAGGGGGCCACCGTAACCGCGGCTTGCTTTTTTAATCATTTCATCGAATTCTTTTTCACTGATCTCGGGAAACTCTATAATATTTTTAACCCTGCGGGTGAGCTCTTCAAACTCTTTTTCCCCGCTGGGGATTTCACCAACAGTCTCTGCCATCTCTACCACCTCAAATTTTCCCTTCGCCTCTGGATGGTATTCTCCACCAGGGTATAAAAACTTTTGCGTAAATATGAAGATTTATCTGCATAGGTAAGCGGCACAAAGGTTAATCAGACAAAGGTTAAATATCCCTCAACCAAATTAGGGTGGTGGTGAAATGCCGGCAAGGGAAATGAGGATGGAGATGTTCCTCAGGGCACTCATGAAGAGGGACTTCACCAGGGCAAAGGGACATCTGGATAAGCTGCAGAAAATTGTGGGAACCGATGAATGGGGCATGGGATACGGAAAGGCCATAAACGGTTTTATAAGCGCCCTGAAGGACAATGATGCAGATGCCCTTATCGTCCAGCTCCTCAGCACTCATGACAGAGAGAAAGCAGAGATGCTTCTCAAACACTTTGAGAACATTCTGAAGCATGAATTCAGGGATGAGTACGAGAAGGGATACTACACAGCGTGGGTCGAATTCCTAAGGGCATACCTCTCACAGAAGATGCTGGGTGTCAAAGGTGCCAAAGGATGAGGCTATGAAAAGGCTGGAAGAGAAAATCAAAAGCTGCCGAAAATGTCCTCTGGGCCAGCTCAGAACCAATGCGGTTCCCGGAAGCGGGAGCTACGATGCAGGGATAATGTTTGTCGGGGAAGCTCCGGGCTACTGGGAAGACCAGAAAGGACTGCCCTTCGTGGGCAGGGCAGGGAGGATTCTGGATGAACTCCTCGAAGAAATCGGCCTTAAAAGGGAGGAGGTTTATATAACCAATATAGTCAAATGCAGGCCTCCGGGAAACAGAGACCCCAGTGAGAAGGAAATCAGGGCATGCTCCCCCTATCTGGACATGCAGATTGATATCATCAGACCAAGGATAATCGTTCCCCTCGGACGGCATTCAATGGGCTATATCCTCAGGAAGTTCGGGTTTGAACCCGAGCCCATAAGCAGGATTCACGGCAAGGTGTTTGAGGCCAGAACACTGTTCGGCAGAATTCTTATAGTTCCCGTGTATCACCCCGCGGTTGCACTCTACAAACCAGCGCTTAAGGAGGAGCTCAGGAGAGACTTCAGGAATATCAGGGCTCTGCTTGGAGTATAAAACAAATTTTTTTCATCTTTCAATTACTCTTCGAAGTGGCAGGCGTTTCTCATGTGTTTTTCAGCTTATATGCCTTCATGCTGAAGCTTTTTCTGAGAAAGGTTTTTATGGAATAAACGTGCATTAACGTACTTGAAGATGCATCGTTGAGACATTATTACTCATGGCAGAACGGCAGGATACAGAGGTTCAGAAATGTGCATCATCTCGGTTGTTAGAAATCCAATTTTGACAGTAGAAACTTCGACATATATGCCAGAATGCCAATGGTTATTCAGAAACTCTTATAAATGCCTCTATGATTTTTGAATGAGGAAATATGGAGGTGGAAATGTGTCTGACTTCGGTATACTGTCGTTACTGCCGCCTCTGGTGGCAATTATCTTAGCTATCTGGACAAAGAGGGTTATACTTGCGTTATTTGCAGGTGTCTGGATCGGCGGAGTTATGACCAGCGGATGGAACCCGATATCAGGAACCACCCAGACTCTCGACTGGATTGTCAAAAATGCCATTGATGACTGGAACGTCAAAATACTGCTCTTCGATTTCCTCATCGGCGCGGGTGTTGGACTGATATACAAGTCCGGCGGTGCTTTTGCCATAGGTCGTGCTCTGGCCAACCGGGTGAGGAGCAGCAGAGGGGCTTCCATAATGGGATGGATCCTCGGCGTCCTCATATTCTTCGACGACTACACGAACACAATCATCGTCGGTAACACCATGAGACCAATCACAGACAGAACGAGGGTTTCGAGGGAGATGCTTGCATATATAGACGATTCAACAGCAGCGCCCGTTGCGGGCCTGGCAATAGTCTCGACATGGATCGGCTATGAGGTCGGTTTAATAGGCGATGCGTTTAAAGACCTCAACGTTAGCTATGGTGCATACGTCGCATGGATGCACAGCGTTCCCTTCAGGTTCTACTCGATACTCGCCATACTCCTCGTTCTCATAGTCGCCGCAACCCACAGACACTACGGGCCGATGCTTAAAGCCGAAATGCGCGCCAGAACAGAGGGTAAGGTTCTCCGTGACGGTGCCAGACCGCTGATGACAACTGAAGTCGACCTCGGAATGCCGAAGGAAGGAGGAAGCGTCCACATATTCATATGGCCCATCCTGACGCTCATCTTTGTAACGCTCTACGGCATGTGGTATACAGGAGGCGGGAGCAAAACCTACGCCACGGACGGCATTATGGGCGTTCTCGGAAACTCCGATTCTGCCCTTGCTCTGCTCTGGGGATCATTTGCCATGGTTGTCGTTGCCTTCTTCCTCGTGCTCCTGACGAAGCAGATGAACATTGAAGAGGCCGAGGACGCCATAATAAAAGGCATGAAACAGATGGTCATAGCAAACACCATCCTGCTCCTGGCATGGAGCATCAAAAGCGCCACCGATGCCGTCGGAACGGCTCCCTATATCGTCGATATAGCCAAGAGCGCCGGAGTTACAGGAGGGGTTGTGCCCCTCATAGTGTTCCTCGTTGCCATGTTCATATCATTCACAACTGGAACAAGCTGGGGAACGTTCAGCATCATGATGCCCATAGCCATACCGCTCGCCTACGGTGTCACCGGCTACGTTGGCCCGGAGGTCTTCGCAGCAATCGGTGCGGTCTTTGCAGGTGGTATTTTCGGCGACCACTGCTCTCCGATAAGCGATACAACAATCATGAGCTCTATGTTCTCCGGAAGCGACCATATCGACCACGTTACGACGCAGATACCCTATGCTGTAACAGCTTCAACCGTCGGTCTCGTGCTGTACCTGCTGTTTGCGATAGGCATAAGGAGCTGGGGAATCCTCCTGCCTGTGGGCATTATCCTCCTGGTGGGCGCATGGTACGTCCTCACAGAGTGGTACGGCAAGAAGTACGGCATCCCCCACGGCCAGGTTCCCATATATGTTGTGGAGGAGTGACTTCCTCCCCAATTTTTATTAAGCCTCTCATGTATTTTCTTCGGTGGGTTCAATGCTGGTGAGAGCATTTATTCCTGCACATATAACCGCATTCTTCTTTCCCCGGTTTCACGAGAATCCCATGAAAGCGGGTTCCTTCGGGGCTGGAGTTAATCTCAACAGAGGGACAAACGTCATCGTTAGCATTGAGGAGGGTATGGAAAATCACATACACGTGGCATTTAACGGCAAACCCGTGAAGAGGAGAGCGGCCAGAATCAGCTACGGTGTGGCTGAGGAAATCATCCCGGAGGTATTCAGGGGGGATGTTGAGGTATGGCAGTATTTCGATTTCCCGAATGGGCATGGCTTCGGGAACAGCGCCGGCGGAGCTCTGGGAACCGCCCTTGCCCTCGCATATTCCTTCAAAAACAGAACACTCCTTCAGGCAGCCCAGGTCGCCCACACACATGAGGTCATCAACGGCGGTGGCCTTGGGGATGTCATAGCCCAGCTGCACGGAGGTATTGAGATGAGGATAAAGGCCGGCGCCCCCGGAATAGGCGTTGTCGACAGCATATTCTTCGATGACTACAGGGTCCTTGCGGTACCGCTCGGCAGGCTGAGCACGAGAGAAATCCTGAAAGGTGATGTGATTGAAAAAATCGAGTTTGAAGGAAGGCGGGCTCTGGATATGCTCCTGAATTCCCCAACCCCCGAGAACATGATGCGCCTGGCGAGGGATTTTGCGGAAAAAACCGGCCTCCTTGATGGAGAACTCCTTGAAATAGCGAGGGAGCTGGACAGAGTTCTGAGGCTCCCATCCTCAATGGTGATGCTTGGAAGAAGCATCTTTGCCCTGCTCCGCCCGGATGAGGTTCAGAGCGCGGTAGGGGTTCTCGATGATCTCTCCATAGAGAACTACTCAATCTGCGAAATCTACAACGAGAAGCCGAAGGTTGGGAGGTGGACGGGCTAAACATTTTTTACCTCCGGCGTCGATACTCTTCAGGGTGATGAATGTGAGATACAGCGAGCTTGCAGGCTTATACCAGAGGCTTGAGAAGACCACGCTGAAAACCCTGAAAACAAAATATGTGGCTGAGTTTCTCAGGAGTGTGGAAGATGCCCGGCTGCTTGAAATTCTGCCGTATCTTATCCTCGGGAAGGTCTTTCCTGACTGGGATGAGAGAGAACTAGGCGTGGGTGAGAAGCTGCTGATAAGGGCCGTTTCAATGGCCACAGGCATCAGGGCTGAGGAGATTGAAAACTCCGTTAAGGATACGGGGGATTTAGGGGAGAGCGTTGCACTGGCCCTTAAAAGGAGAAGACAGAAAAGCTTCTTCTCCCAGACGCTGACGATAAGGAGGGTATACGAGACGTTCATCAAAATAGCGGAGACGAGCGGTGAGAGAAGCCAGGACAGGAAGCTGAAGTACCTCGCAAACCTCTACATGGATGCAAAGCCTGAGGAGGGCAAGTACCTCACCAGAACGATACTCGGCACCATGAGAACTGGGGTGGCGGAGGGTATTCTCAGGGATGCCATCGCGGAGGCGTTTAAGGTCAGGGCGGAGCTTGTTGAGAGGGCATACATGCTCACGAGTGATTTCGGATACGTGACAAAGACCGCAAAGCTTGAGGGCAATGAGGGCCTCAGCAGGGTTCATATCCAGGTGGGGAAGCCGATAAGGCCGATGCTCGCTCAGGTCGCGGCAAACATCGGAGAGGCACTGAAGGAAATGGGGGGAAGGGCGGCGTTTGAAATAAAATACGACGGTGCGAGGGTTCAGGTTCACAAGGATGGCGGAAAAATCACGATATACTCAAGGAGACTTGAGAACGTCACAAAATCAATTCCGGAAGTCGTTGAGAGAATAAAGGAGCACATCAAAGCCGAGAAAGCCATTGTAGAGGGAGAACTCGTTGCTGTCGGAGAGAACGACAGGCCAAGGCCCTTCCAGTTTGTCCTCAGAAGGTTCAGGAGGAAATATAACATCGATGAAATGATTGAAAGGATACCCCTTGAGCTCAACCTCTTCGATGTTCTTTATGCAGACGGTTCGGAGCTCATAGACTCTCCATTCAGCGAGAGGAGGCGCTCCCTTGAAGGAATCGTCGAGGAGGCGGAGGGGATAAGGCTGGCAGCCCAGCTCGTCACCGATGATCCCGCAGAAGCCGAGGAGTTCTATAAAAAAGCACTGGAGCTCGGACATGAGGGGGTTATGGTGAAGAGGCTGGATTCCGTTTATGAACCCGGAAACAGGGGCAAAAAGTGGCTCAAGGTAAAGCCCACGATGGAGAACCTTGATCTGGTAATCATTGGTGCCGAATGGGGTGAGGGCAGGAGAAGCCATGTCTTCGCATCCTACCTCCTTGGGGCCTATGATCCCGGACAGGGGGCCTTCCTGCCGGTTGGTAAGGTCGGGAGCGGATTTACGGATGAGGATCTGGTGGAATTCACAAAGCTGCTGAAGCCGCTCGTTGTGAGGGAGGAGGGAAAGAACGTTGAAATAGAGCCCAAAGTCGTCATCCAGGTTACCTATCAGGAGATTCAGAAAAGCCCGAAGTATGAGAGCGGCTTTGCACTGAGGTTCCCCCGCTACGTTGCTTTGAGGGAGGACAAAAGCCCGGAGGAGGCGGATACACTGGAAAGGATAGCCCAGCTCTATGAGCTTCAGGAGCGGTTCAAGGCAGGGCGGAGATGATTTCCTTCCTCACAGTCTGCAGCGCTCTGTCCACGGCAATCTTGAGTGAAAGGATGGCAATGACGCTCAGAAGGACACCGGCTGCTATCATCCCCTCATTTTCTCCGGCGGATGCCGCCAGCACGGGATAGTCATATACCGAATGGGCAAAAACGGCAAAAGCCCACCCCGCCAGCGCTTCTCTATTCTTTCCATAGAGCAGATAGCTCAGGGGAACCGCTGTCCACAGCACGTGGAAGGCAACTACGACCAATCTAACTCCAAAAAGCAGCATCTGGGTACCGTTCCGGGTCGGTGCAAGAGCGAAGGCCGAAATGTACGAGAGCGTCTCAAAAACGGCAAATACCACTGCGGTTCCAATGGTGAGCTTCCAGAGATATGATTTTTCCCCTCTTTTCAGCAGAATTAAAAGGGGAGAGAGCTTGAGGCTCTCCTCAACGATTCCAATTGAGAGCGCCATGGTCAGAGGCGACCGATAAATCCTCCATACGGACAGCTCAAGAATCCCCGAAATAAACAGCAGCAAAATTCCCCCGAAAAATACATATGGAAGCCGGACAGTCTCCGGAAGCTCCTCCCATTTTTCCCTAACCTTTTTAAGGCCGTCTAATGCCACCAGCCCTCCGAGGAGCACTATAACTCCGATATAAACCCCCAGGATTCCGGCAATCATCATCGGGTTCCATTTGTCCATGAAGGTTTATTAACCTGCCTAGGGATGGCTGGTTTTATTCTTTATTCCGGGCATATACTGGCAGGATAAGGCTAACTGTGCTTTTTCCTAAGAGCCCACCCGGCACCCAAAGTTTTAAAACAGCCTGCAATACGCAAATTGATACAGAGGTGCCAAAGATGAAGGAAGAGCTGATCAGGATGATATTTAAGGAAAACGTCATTCGTTTTGGCCATTTCATCCTCACTTCCGGCAGGGAAAGCGACTACTACATTGATATCAAAAAGCTCATAACAAACCCCCGGGCGTTGAAGCTCATTGCAGAGCTCATGGAGGAAAAAACCCGGAGGTTGAACATTGAATTCGACAAAATTGCAGGCCCAGAACTGGGTGCTGTGCCGATAGCAACGGCGCTGGCCCTGAAAACCGGAAAACCCCTCCTCATAATCCGAAAGAAAAAGAAGGAGCACGGGACAGGGAAACAGATTGAGGGAGACGTCAATCCGGGCGACAGGGTTCTGCTGGTGGAGGACGTTACGACAACGGGGGGAAGTGTTCTGAGGGCGGCGAGGATCCTCGAAGAAAACGGTGCGAGGGTTGCGGCGATATGTGTTGTCGTGGACAGGGAGGAGGGGGCTGAGGACGCTATCGGCAGGGAATACACGTTCCTGCCCCTGGTGACCGTTGGCGATCTGTTTCAGCATTCAAAACGCTTAAAATCCGGAGGCTGAGCCTAAAATTATACAGAAGAAGCAAAAAATCAGACATAATCCTCAAGGGTTTTGGCCCTCACCATGATTGAAGCCTTTTCCTTTCCGTAATAGACCTCAACAAGGCCATCGGATTCAAGCTTTTTAACGGTCTGGAGAAGGGTGTGCATTGGCGTTTCAAGCTCGGAGCTTAATTTTTGAAGAGAAGTTGCCTTCTTTTTTGTGGCAAGGGTTTTATACACGATATCCTTCCTCCGGCCCAGCATCAGGGATGCACCATATAGATTATGCAGGCAATCTAAATAAACCTTGCTGGACAGTTTTTGCCATTATGGCAGGTGCAGATTTATAAATGCCGGCGCCATTCCTGAAAACATGAGGGTTGAAATCCAGAAACTCGAAGCGGACGGCCTTGGAAAAGCCAGAATTGGGAGGAAGACAATTTACGTTCCCTTCACTGCGCCGGGGGATGTCGTGGAAATCAGAAAATGGCATCGCGAAAAGAAGAAGCTGGTGGCCCATGATTATGAGATAGTCGAGCCCTCCCCCATCAGGGTAAACCCCCCATGCCCGTATTTCGGGAAATGCGGCGGCTGTCTTCTTCAGCATCTGCCCTATAGGGAACAGGTTAGGCTCAAGGAGGAGAAGCTCTTCAGCATCCTCGGATTTGAGGTTGATGTCCTGCCCTCCCCGGAAATTTACGGCCACAGAAATAGGATTGATGTTGTCACCTCGACGGGAGGAATAGGTTTCAGGAGGAGGGGAACGTGGTGGGATGTCGTTGATATTGAGGAGTGCAAGGTCTTCGGTGAAAGGAGCCGAACCGCCCTGAAGGCATTGAGAGAGTTCATCCATGATTTTAAGCTGCAGCTATACGACATACGAAAGAATGAGGGTTTTTTGAGGTATATTGTCCTCAGGGAAGGAAAGTTCACGGGGGAGCTCATGGTGAATCTTGTTACGGCCGAAGGAATGCTTCCCGGGGATGTTGAGAGCTATTTCCCCTTTGCAGACTCGCTTTACTGGAGCATAAACAGGAGCAAAAGCGATGTCTCGTTTGGAGATGTTGAGAAGTTCTGGGGCAGTGAGTTCATAATGGAGAGGATAGACGATGTGGCCTACCTGATACATCCGAACAGCTTTTTCCAGACAAATTCATACCAGACCGTCAATCTCGTGGAAGAGGCCTCCCGGCTTGTTGATGGTGAAAGGGTGCTTGATCTCTATTCGGGCGTTGGAACATTCGGGGTTTATCTCGCCAAACGGGGATTCACCGTTGAGGGAGTTGAGGTCAACCCCTTCGCTGTGAAGATGGCGAGGAAAAACACCGAGCTGAACGGTGTTGAGGCTGAATTCAGGGTGGGGAGGGATAAGGATGTCGAAAATCTCGGGGCGTATGACACGGTAATCGTCGACCCACCGAGAGCGGGTTTGCATCCCAAACTCATAAGGAAAATCTTAAAAGAAAAACCGAACACCATTATTTATATATCCTGCAATCCCAGAACCCTTGCCGCCAATCTCGCAGGGCTTTCGGGGATGTACTCCATTGAGGAGGCCAGGGGCTTTGACATGTTCCCCCACACCCCCCATGTGGAGACGTTGGTAAAACTGCATTTGAAGGTTTAGATTTAGAACCGTAAGGTTCAAAAACTTAATAAACTTGTTTGACATATCTACAATGAGGTGGAAAAATGCTGGATGAGAGGGATAAGGTTATAATTGAGATGCTCACCAGGGATGCAAGGACTCCGTTTACGGAGATAGCCAAGGTTCTCGGCATAAGCGAAACCGCCGTGAGGAAGAGGGTCAGGGCTCTTGAAGATGCCGGAGTTATAAGACAGTACACCGTCAAGGTTGACCCCACAAAGCTCGGCTACCATCTGGTGAGCCTCACAGGAGTGGATACGCTTCCGGAGAAGATATTTGAGGTTGCAAACAAACTTAAGGAATTCGATTTCGTCAAGGAAATCTATCTGACCAGCGGAGACCACATGATAATGACAGAAATCTGGGCAAAGAATGGGGAGGATCTTTCGGACATAATCTCAAACAAGATTGGAAAGATTGAGGGCGTCACAAAGGTGTGTCCCGCTGTGATACTTGAGAGGCTGAAGTGATAAAGCTTTTAAACCCATTCTTTATTATTTCCTAATGCCCAGTTGCGGTGGTAGTCTAGCCTGGTCTAGGACACCGGCCTCCCAAGCCGGTAACCCGGGTTCGAATCCCGGCCACCGCACCATCTTCTGGCGGCGCTGTCAGGATGGTCTCATTAATGGCCCAAGTGCCAATGTTCTTCAGCAGACAAAAACTTTTTTAGACATGCTTTCGAAGTTTAAACAAGGTGATGATAATGGAACCTCACGAATTCAAGCTCACGGAAGAAGGTATAAAGGCTGTTCTCCCACCCTTAGAAGCCGAGATTATGGAGTACATGTGGAAGGTCAGGATAGCAACCGCCGGAGAGGTTTATGAAAGGCTCAAAGAGAGACATCCCGACATGAGACGCTCAACGGTTAGCATACTGATGAACAGACTGTGCGAAAGGGGCCTGCTTGAACGGAAGGTCGAGAAGGGAAGGGGTGGAATGAGGTACATCTACAACATCACAACAACAAGGGAGGAATTCGAACAGAGGGTTGTTGAGAGCATACTGGACGCCCTGATGAACAACTTCAAGGAAGCGACATTCGCATACATCTCCAAAATAAAGAAGTGAGGCGGATGCTGGGGTTAATCGTGCTCCTCCAGATGCTGATCATCCTGAGGTACTTCGGCAGGATAGGTTTAGTGGTTATAGGCTTCTCAGTTCTGGCATTAACGTTTGTATATGCATGGATATCAACCCACAGCCTCAAACGGGATTATATAACCCTCAACTGGACTGAGATGCCCTGGCTCTACGACAGCATAGCGAGGATGGCAGGCAAGGCGGGCATAGGAATGCCCAATGTATACCTGCTCGACGACTACATACCCAACGCATACTCCTTCAGAAACTCAATAGTTCTCTCAATGGGGCTTTTTGAGGTCCTTGACAGGGACGGGATACTGGGCGTTGTGGCCCATGAGCTCGGCCACATTAAAAACAACGACACCCTCCTTTTCCCGGTTGTGGTCTATGCGAGGTACCTGATGATGCTCCTGATGGCCCTCGGCGTCCTGTTCTCCCACAGCCTCCCAATACAGATACTCTCGATAACGCTTTACATCATGTATGAGGCGGACAGGGTAAGGTTCTTCAAGGAGAGGGAGTTCAAAGCGGATGAAGCCGCTGTAAGACTGCTCGACAGACCCATGAGCCTCAAGGATGCCCTGGAAGAGCTGAAATATTACGAAGACCTCAGGGCGCATGTGAAGGAAAGCGCCCTCCCCGGAATCGAGCCCTCAATAGAGAGAAGGCAGAGAAAGAGCAAGAGCATTGGCATTATGGACACCCACCCCACGTATGACGAAAGAATCCTGAGGATAATGATAGAAGTTGAAGGGCTGAGCATGAGAAGCCTCCTCAAGTGATGCACAATGGAGGTCGAGATAGTTCTGGACAGGGAGAGGGCGGAGAGAATAAAGAAAATCCGGCCCACGAAGGACGAGTACTTCATGCTTATAGCGAAGCTGGTTTCGCTTAGGGCCACATGTCCGAGGCTGAGGGTCGGAGCTGTTGCCGTGAAGGACGGCTATATCCTCGCCACAGGCTACAACGGAGCACCCAGGGGCATGGAGCACTGCATCGATGCGGGATGTCTGGTGGTGGACGGACACTGCCACAGAGCCGTTCATGCGGAGCAGAACGTCATAGCGATGGCAGCGAGGAAGGGAATAAGCCTTGAGGGAGCGACGCTCTACGTTACCCACTTCCCCTGCGACACATGCTTCAAGCTCGTCATCAACGCTGGCATAAAGGAGATAGTCTATGAGGAGATGTATCCCAATGAGGCCACGGAGATACTCCTGAAAGAGGCACAGGAAAAGGGCATAGTGAAAATAAGGCAGTTCAAACTGCCGAAAGAGAGGGTCAAACTGTTTCTGGAGGAGCTTTTCAAATAGCGTTAGAGCTTCTCTTCCATGTTCCTGAGCCTCTCGTTTATCTCCTCAAGCTCGATTGCTATTTTTCTCGTCAGCTCCGTTATCTCCCTCTCGGCCCTGTCAACGGCCAGATACACCCTGAAAATCATGAGGTATGCAAGGCCGATTGCAACCACAAAGAGTGCATCCAGCCCCCTCCCGAGCCCGAGGATGTTCTTGATCTCGGTTGCGATTTCCACCGGGAACAGGGCAATAAACAGCATGACCACCAGGAGGCCTTCCCAGAATATCAGCTCCCTCCAGTCGAACTCCCTTTTCCCGTATTTGCCCAAAACGTACAGCATCAAGGCCAGAGTAATGGCCATTGCAATGTACTGAACAGCATACATCCCTCATCACCTCAGCTTATCGAACATCAGATTCAGGGCTATTTTAACACCCTCAAAAACATTCGTCCCCTTCTTCATCGAGTATTCACTGTAAACCGCCTTGATGGGAACCTCAACAATCCTGCAGCCATTTTTGGATGCCTCGATTATTATCTCACTTGAAACCGCATAGCGGTCGCAGGTTATCCTTATTTTCGATGCACACCTCCTGCTGAAGCACCTCAGCCCGCTCTGGCTGTCGCTAACGTATCTGTTCGCAAACAGGGCGGTTATTGCATCGAGAACAAAGTTTCCGAAGCGCTTTATGGCGGGCATCTGGCTCACGTCGCCCTTCAGGCGGGAGCCGATTGCCAGATCAGCCCTCCCCTCCGCGACGGGCTTCATGACCCTCAGGGCATCGCTTATCAGATGCTGCCCATCGGCATCAAAGGTCAGGATGAGCTCCGCACCCCTCCTCAGGGCATACGCTATTCCCGTTCCAAGGGCACCCCCAAGACCCCTGTTGACGAGATGGCTAACAACGTGAACGCCCTTCGAACGGGCTATATCCTCTGTTCCATCCCTGCTCCCATCGTTGACCACCACTATGTGTTCAGCTTTAAAATAATCCAGCAGGTCATCGAGTACCTTCCCGATGGTCTTTTCCTCGTTGTAGGCAGGGACAACGACATATGTGTTCAGGACTCTCCCAAGCAGGGGCAGGAGCTCCTTCATCGTGGGGACTTCAAAGTGCGCCTGAGCATCGATGGAAAAGCTCATCCTGCCCGTTTCATTGGATGTAACCAGAACACTCAGAACGCCGAGCTCGTTGGCTGGAACGATGTCGTAGCCGTGATCTCCAACCATAAGGGCCTTCGAGGGGGGAATTCCAAAATGCTTCAGAATCCTTTCCAGCTGGCCTCTGTTGGGCTTCAGCTCTTCGACCGGAACATCCTCCCTCGCAACCATCAGATCAAAGTACTCAAGGATTCCATGCATCCTGAGGGCCTTTACGGCGGCATCCCTGCAGCTCCTCGTCATGAGGGCTATTTTTATGCCCCTGTCCTTCAGAAACTCAAGAACCTCCCTGCTGCCTTCAAAAAGATAGCTGCTGTCCATGCGCTCAATTTCAAGCTCCCTCAGGTGGTTGTGAAGCTCCTCGAAGTCCCTGCCGGTCTCCCGGGAAATCCTGTGCAGGGTTTCGTACATCGGGGTAAGGTCGCCAATTAAATCCTCGGGAATTCCCTCGCTCAGCAGCCTTTCCCTCAGCCTCTCCTTGATCTCGGAGAAAGCCGTGTGCGCACCCACGAGGGTTCCATCGAGATCAAAGACCGCCAGTTTTATGTCCATTCTCCTTCACCCATGAGTCCCTTTAGCAGGTCTACCGCTTCCCTGAGGTCTCTAACGTTGTAGTCCCCTTTAACCTTATCGCTGACTATTATCCTCACGCTTTTTACGGGGAGCATATCAGCTTCACTGTCCCCTATTAAGACCGCCTCCTCCTCTTTGACCCCCAATTTTTCCAGAAGCCTCAGATAGCACCCTGCGCTGGGCTTCATGTCCCCGGGAGCACACTCATCCCTCGTAACTATCAGGTCAAAGAAGTCCCTGATCCCGTGCTTCTCAAGGGCGTAGAGCACGGCTTTTCTGCAGTTACCTGTAAGGAGTGCGATTTTAACACCCTTCTCCCTCAGAAAGCCCAGCAGCTCTTCAGCGCCTTCAAGGAGGTAGCTCGTCCTCATGCGCTCAAGCTCTATCTCCTCCGCCACCTTCTTAACGTCCTCCACATCCAAGCCGAGCTCCCCCGCCACCCTGAAAACACTCCCGTATTCGTGGGTGAGCCCTTCAGCAACCCTCCACACTCCCCTGCGCTCGAACTCCTCCTTTTTAAGCCCCTTCACATCGTAGAATCCGGCCTCGCTCCCCACCAGCGTATAGTCGAAATCAAGCACCACGAGCTTTATCATGGCCTTCACCGAAGGATTTATTTAACGTTGTGAGCTTTCTCTCTGGGGTGTTGATGGTGTTGATCTCACCGTTTATAGGGTTGTTGCTTTCACTCGTGCTCACACCTTACACAGCGGGACTTATGAGAAAAGCGGGGATAATCGGAAAGGATATCCACAAGCCCGACCTGCCCGAGGTTCCGGAGATGGGTGGCCTGGCAATCCTGATATCCCTGCCCCTGGCTTTAATCCCCGTGCTCGGTGCTCAAACCTCAGAAGCACTCATCATCTTCCTCCTCTTCGGGCTCGTTGGAATACTCGATGACCTAACAAACATGAGGCAGTCCCATAAGGTTCTGCTCTCGCTTTTAGTCTCAACCCCCCTGCTGGCCTTTGCCTCCAGAGGGCAACTTAATCTGATTTTCCTCTCACTCAGCCTGGGTGCTCTATACGGGGTATTTGCCGTCCTATTCATAACCGGCTCAGCAAACCTTGTCAACATGCTGGCAGGCTTCAACGGGCTGGAGGTCGGAACCTCCGCAATAGCCCTCTTCTTCCTCGGCCTCATGACGGCTGGAGATGCCCGGATTCTGGCCTTCACAGGATGTGCCGTGGCTCTGGGGTTTCTGTGGTGGAACCGCTACCCCGCGAGGGTATTTCCGGGCGATACCGGAACATTAAGCCTGGGTGCGCTCATAGGCCTCGTCGGGATAATGGGAAAAGCCGAGCTTTTCACAGCTATTCTGCTGCTTCCACATGCAATTGACTTCCTGCTGAAAACGAGGATAAGGTTTGCAGGAAGGAGCATCGGGAGAACGCAGGTTCTGGAGGATGGAACCCTGAAGGCACCCCCGTATCCAAGTTTTCTTGGCATGATCATGAGGGCAAAAAGGGTCAGGGAATACGAGCTCGTGGCCATGGTATGGGGGATAGAAGCCATTCTCGGAATCATCTCTCTTCTTCTATCAGCTTGATCATGCCGAAGCCGTACTTCGTCTTTTCTCCAAAGCCGTTGTCATAGCCGAAACGGGCAATCTCAAGCGAGCCGTAATAGCGGAAGACCATTAGAGACCCTCTGTAGTATGTATCCCTCACAAGAATCCTGACAGGCTTGAATTTTATAACATCGAGGGAGAACTCCCTGTCCTCGGGCATTCTGCCGTTCAGCTCTGAAAAACGCATCAGCATTATCTTTCTCAGCCTCTCGAAGAAAGCGTCTTCATTGGGGTAGAGATCCCATATTTTCATTTTATTTCCGCTGATCTTGACGGTTCTGACCATCACAGGGCTCAGAGTTGAGAAGAGAGCACCATCCCTGATTCTGGGCTCCTTCAAAACCTTAAAATCCTCGACAATAAACGAGAGGTCATCTATTTTCAGGACTGGACTGTCATTGAAGCCCTCAACTATGGCCTTTATTATCTCACCCACGGATGATGAGATATACAGCGAAACCGTGTCCGACAGTATTCTGATACCCCTGTCGGGAATCAGCTCCCTCTTGCGCACGACTATCCTTGAAAAGGTGAAATAATCAACATGACTTGTCTCAACTTTCTTCGAGAGCTCAAGGGAGGCTATTGCCATCTTATCAATAAGCTGTTCATAAATCTGATAGTTGTAATTAAACGGCAGAATAGCCTTTTCCTCTGCCGGCCTGAGCTTTATTTCTACACGCATTAGACTTCACCCCATGATTAGAACCTGCATCTCTCCCCTTACATAATCTTATGCACTTCTGGTTATAAAAATTTCGTGAAGGATTTCAATCAAGGAATACCATTAAGTTAAGTAAAAACCCAAGCCAGTTTCCCAAAAGGATATAAAGCTTCCTGCTGTGAACAGGGATAGAGTTAAAAGGCAGTTTAGGAGAGGCTAATACAGAGGTGAAAGATGTGACCGACATTAATGAAGTTGGATTCAAGTCATCAGGCGAATATGATGATTACATCACGTATTTAAAGAGGAGGATCAGGCAACTTGAGCTCCAGGTGAGAACCCTTGAGGCCGACAAGGAGAGGCTCGAAAGGGAACTGTCGAGGCTTAGAATGGAAATGTCAAGGATGAGACAGCCGCCAAACTTTGCCGGAACCCTTCTGGAGGTCCTCGATGAGGACAGGGCGATAGTGCAGAACTACAACGGACCGAGGTTTGTCGTCAGGATTGCCCCATGGATAGAGAGGGAGAAACTCAAACCCGGATCAAGGGTTGCCCTTGATCAGAGGACGATGGCGGTCATTGAACTGCTTCCAAGCCAGAAGGATCCGAGCGTTCTGGGATTTGAAGTCATTGAGAGGCCCGCTGTAACGTACGATGATATAGGAGGACTCAAGGAGCAGCTCAGGGAACTCAGAGAAGCCATTGAACTCCCCTTAAAACATCCTGATCTCTTTGAGAAGGTTGGGATAGATCCGCCCAAAGGTGTCCTGCTCTACGGCCCTCCGGGATGCGGAAAGACCCTGATGGCCAAGGCCCTCGCCAACGAGGTCAATGCGACGTTCATCAGGGTCATCGGCAGCGAGCTTGTGAGGAAGTACATAGGGGAGGGCGCCCGTCTCGTCAGCGAGCTGTTCGACCTCGCAAAGGAGAAAGCTCCAACAATAATATTCATTGACGAAATCGATGCAATCGGTGCAAAGAGGATGGATGAAACAACAGGCGGCGAGAGGGAGGTCAACAGAACCCTGATGCAGCTGCTGGCGGAGATGGACGGGTTTGATGCGAGGGGCAATGTGAAGATAATTGCAGCGACAAACAGACCGGACATACTCGACCCCGCACTGCTGAGACCCGGAAGATTTGACAGACTGATTGAGGTGCCCCTGCCTGACTTCACCGGAAGGCTTGAAATTCTGAAGGTGCACACAAAGAAGATGAACCTCAAGGAAGTCGACCTGAACGCAATCGCCGGGATGACAGAAGGAGCAAGCGGTGCGGATCTCAAGGCCATCGTAACCGAGGCAGGGATGTTTGCAATAAGGGCGAGGAGGGAGCACGTGACCCATGAGGATTTCATCAAGGCCATAGACAAGGTCCTCGGCTCGGAGCAGAAGCTCGCCCAGCAGATAGCCATGCACGAGGTCATGTACGGCTGAAGGCGACTTTCGTCGCAACTTTTTTATCCTTTGTTATGGTATTCTCCCCGGTGGGTGGGTTGAGTAAGAGGCGTGCCTATGTTCTGAGTGCGGTCCTTATCATTGTGGTAGTCCTCGCCATCGCGAGCCAGGTGTCCATAACCCTCGAACCCCGGCTCTCCAAGGTATCGTACACCGGTTCAGGGAATCCAGTTAGCTGGGTGGGAAGGGACGAGAGCCTGAGGGCGAACTTCAGCGGGCATTTTTACGTCATAATCACGAGGAGCTTCGACAAGATACGCCTCTGGATAACCCCCAGGGAAGGTGCGAGGACGCTCTACATAAAAGTGGTGGTAAAAAGAGAGTTTCTAAACGCCCTGTACCTTGAGGTCGAACCTCCTTGGTACGGGAAAGTTGAGATCAGCAGAGGGGAAGACAGGGGAACGACATACATCATCCAGGTCAGGGACCTCGGTGAAGCAGGGGATGGAACATACGAGCTGACGTTTGTGGACAGGGCACCCGAAGAGAGGCTCATGATGCAGGTTACCGTGGAAGTCAGGGATGACCTCTTCAAATACCAAGGGACGCTCTCAGCGGTGGTGCTTGAGCCGTTTTATGCCGCCAGCTGCACGGGCTGATCGAATCTAGGAACGGGGGAATTACTGAACGTCTAAAAGCCAGGATGTGGGAACCAACTACTTTTATAAATTCTCCCATAAAACCAACTTCAGGGAAGGAGATGGTAAGCAAGCTCATAGCCCTCGAAGCATATCCTCACCTGAAGGATCTGGACTTCCGCATCCTCAGAGGGGTAGAGCTGAATATGCGCCACCACAGGTGGGTTCCCCTTGAGGACATCGCGAGGTTTGCCAGAACGGATGTGGAAACCGCTTCACACCGTCTCGGAAAGCTCGACAGCTGGGAGCTTGTGAGGCGGAGGAGCGATATAGGCTACATAGGCTATCAGCTCACAATTCACGGATACGATGTCCTCGCAATAAGGGCCTTCTCAAGGAAGGGCATCATCGAGGCCATAAGCACCACACAGATAGGGGTCGGCAAGGAAGCTGACGTTTACGCCGCTGTAACGCCCGATGGAGAGAGGGTCGCCGTCAAGTTCAACCGCATAGGGAGAACGAGCTTCACAAGGATAAAGCTCTACCGGCGGGACTTCATGGACAAGAGGCACATAAGCTGGCTTTACATCTCCCGGCTCGTTGCCCAGAGGGAATATGAGGCCCTCCAGCTCCTCTCCCCGGTTGCCAGGGTTCCGAGGCCCATAGGATGGAACCGGCATGCGATAGTTATGGAGTTCATAAACGGGGTTGAGCTTGCAGATTTAAGGGAAGGAGAGCTGAGCAGGGAAGATGCCGAAAGGATTCTCGACATGGTTCTTGACGAGTATGAAAGGATAGTGGAGTTCGGGGTGGTTCATTCTGACATGAGCGAATTCAACATAGTTCTCACCGAGGATCACGACATCCTCATAATAGACTGGCCGCAGTACCTCCCAACGGCATATCCCGAGAGCATCGAATACCTCAAGCGGGACATCACAGTTCTGCTGAACTCCTTCAGGAGGAGATGGCGGGTGGAGAAAGATTTTAATGAGGTATGGAACAGATTCTATAATGCATGGACGAGAAGCAGGGGAGGTTGACATGACAATCAGGTACGAGCCCTACACCACGCAGGAGAGAATTGTAAGGCTTTTCAGGGAGGCCATAGAACTTGAGAACAGACGGGAGCTCGATGGGGCCAAGAAAAAGCTCGATGAGATCCTGGAGCTTGCAAAGGACAGATATCCCGAATTTTACTTCGAGGCGTGCTTCAGGATGGGCGATATCTTCCTGCAGGAGGATAACTACAGGGGGGCAATAAAATGTGCAATGAGAGCCATGATGGCGGCCCCAAGCGAAGAGCTGTACCTGCTCGGAGCTGAGCGGATTAAAGCGATAGTTATGATAGCAAAGGAGAACGACAGGCTAGATGAACTCGGAGAAAACTTTGAGACAACGCTGGCAATGGTAAAGAATGATAAAGAACTGCACAGCTTTCTGATGGCCCTCATAGGGATCGTGAGGGGAGAACTAAGAGAGGTGCCCGGAAACATCAAAACAGAAAAGCTCAGGGAGGTATTAAGAATCCTTCTCGATTGATTTCAGAACCCTCGATGCATAGCTCCCGCCCGGGGTGAAGGGGAAGTTATACGGTTCTTTTTTTGGTCTCTCGTTGTAGTAGGGCCTGTTGCAGCCGGGGCAGCCGTAGGTTCTGAAGGCGGAGGCCTTAAGCACCTCCTTCAGCTTCTCACTGCCCACACCGAAGGACAGGAGCGTCCCGTCTTCGCTGAACTCCATATCCTCAAAGCCCGCAATCCCCCTTCTTATCAGGTAGTGGGCGATCTGGAGCTTTCTGTAGCGGCTGAGCGGGGGAGGGCTGGCTTTTTCGAGCCGGGTTCCTTTAACAGGGGTGAATGCAAACATAGACACCTCAGCACCCTCATCGTAGGCCATCTGAATCGTTCCAACTGCATCCCTGTCCGTTTCTCCGAGGCCGATTATGACGTGCACGAATGCCCTGCCCTCACCGAAGACCTCAACTGAATCCCGCGTAAATTTCCACATGTCATCCCACGAATACAGGGAATCCTTGATTCTGGGGTAAAGCTCCTCGCTTGCCACATCAAGACCGACACCGATGTACCCGACCCCGAGATCTTTGAACTCCCGGAGAGTGCTTCTCTTGACCGGAGTTATCGAGAGTGAAACAGGAAGCCCGAGGGGCATGAAAGCCCCAAGAATCTCAAAGACGTCGTCAATAAGGGCGGGATAATCCACGGTCTGGAGGCATATGCGGGCAAACCCGCCGTTCCTCAGTCCCTCCACCACAGTTTCAAGCTCAAATACAGGCCATGTAATCCTCGAAAGTTTCTTCAGATCAGCCCTGCTCCCCCTCGCCTGAGGGCAGAAGGCGCAGTTGTTCCTGCATCTCCCATCATGATATGTCATCAGGTATGCCGTGGTTGGCCTCGCAAGCATTCTTGCGTGAATGAGACCCATTGATACCGCAGTTCCATATGAAACCCTGATCCTCATGATAAGACCTCCGTGCTATGCTTTCTTAACCTTTGCTATAAGGGTTGTTATCAGGGCAAAGCTAACTATAACCGGCAGCAGCGGAAAAATGACACTGTAATCCCCCTTAACCTGAATGTAGTATCCCAGAATCACAGGACCGGCCATGAAGCCCACATCAAAAAACATCGTGTATATACTCGCCCCGAAGTTTCTCACACCTGATGGGAGGCTCCCGAGGGCCAGAAGCTGGAGGGCCGGAACAACAAATCCCAGACCCAGTCCAAGGAGAAACGCACTGATGTATGCCCCCGGCGGCAGGAGGAATGCGCTGAGGAGCAGATATCCGGATATCATCGCAACAAACCCTATGGAGGCCACCAGAGCGGCTCCTCTCCTGTCAGCCTCCCGGCCACCGAGGATTCTCGTGAGTATGCTGAATCCACCGACGATGCTCAGGTACACGCCGAAGGCGGATGTTCCGAGGCCCAGCTCCTTATACACAGCGGGCAGGAAGGTCAGGAAGCCGCTGTATGCGGTAGCATTCAGCAGGAGAGCCACTGAGGCCGCAGCAAAGCTCAGCACAAGCAGGGCACGCCATCTGGAATGGTTCTTCTCCCTTTCACGCACCTTCACCTTCTCCCTGTCCCTCATGTAGACATAGACCACCATAACCACCGACAGGAAGGAGAAGAGAACCGTCAGTCCGAAGGCCGCTGTGAACCCCATCAGATCAGCGACAAAACTCCCAAAAGCAGGCCCGAAAAGCTGGCTCACCCCAAACATCGTGCTCCTCCATCCGAGGGTTTCCCCGACCCTTCCCGGGGGCGCCAGGTCGACGGCCAGCGTCAGCGATGCGGGAAAGAACAGCGCCATCCCAAACCCGTGAAGGCCCCTCCCAACGGCAAACAGGCTCAGGCTGCCAGTGAAGGAGGAGACGATGTATATTACCCCCGCGAGGATTGCCAGAGAGGCCCCGGCAATCATGAGCTCAAACTTGAATCCCCTGTCTCCTATAACCCCCGCCACGGGCTTGAATATCAGGGAGACCGCGGATGATATCGATGCAAGTGTCCCCACAATAACCGGAGCGGCGCCCAGCACCATGGCAAAGGGGGATATTATTGGATTCAGGGATACCATGCCCATGAAGAAGAAAAAGACCGAAAAATGGAGAAGCCAGATGTCCTTCCTCATTCAGATCCCCGTGTAGGGTTCCTCCATGCCCTCTCTCATGTATGCCACGCTCATGTGCTTTGTGTTTTTGGCAAAACCAACTCTGCCGTCCCTGTCTATCATTATAAGCCCCGCAACATCCCTTCCGAAATGTTCGGTGGCTATGCTTATGGCAGCCTCCGCAGCCTCGGGGGCTTTAAGGCCGAAGCGCACAAAGTCCGCGGCGGTTCTGGCAAGAACAAGCTTTATCATGACCTCTCCTATGCCCGTTGCCGAGACCCCCGCGAATTCATTTGCATAGGTTCCCGCGCCTATTATGGGCGTATCCCCTATCCTTCCGAACATCTTGAGAAAAACCCCTCCTGTTGATGTTCCAGCCACTATATCCTCCCCATCAAAGGCCACAGCACCCACTGTGCTCCTCAGAACCTCGGGGTACTCCTTAATCAGCGCGCTGAGCTTTTTCCAGTGCCTTGTTTCCCCGCTCTCCATGAGCTTCTTCCTGAGCTCCTGCCACTGCTTCAGCCTCTCTTCCGTTACGGGGTTATACTCCTCAAACCCCATCAGGCGGGCAAATTTAAGGGCCCCCTCACCCCCGAGTAGAACGTGGTCGGTTTTCTCCATGACCTTCCTCGCGACGCTTATCGGGTTCTTAACCCCCCATATTGCTGCAACAGCACCCGCCTCAAGGTTTGAGCGCATTATCGCGGCATCCATCTCGACCTTCCCGTCAAGCGTCAGAACGCTTCCGGTTCCGGCGTTGAAGAGCGGATTGTCCTCAAGGGCTTTAACCGCCTCCTCAACAGCATCGAGTGCGGAGCCCCTTTTTAGCTCTCTCCACCCTGCCAGCACGGCCTCCCTGACACCATCCAGAACCTTCGGGATTCTTTCTTCCTTTTTTACAGTGCCTGCACCGCCGTGAACTATAATCGCCACCACGAAAATCACCACAAATACTGAGCCTCGAACGGTTAAAAGGATTATGGAAACGGAAAGATGCCTATCAGCTTATTGCCATGTTGATTATGGTCTCCCTTAGGTTCTCAGAGACTTCGGTGCGCCCTTAAGGAGTGGGAAAACGAAAAGATGCATATCAGCTTATTGCCATGTTAATTATGGTCTCCCCTATGTTCTCAAGGTACTCCAGTATCCTCCTGTAGCTCTCCATCGCTATGGACTGCCTGTAGTCTATGCCCTTAATCTCCTCCTTCAGCTCAAGCATCAGGCTGTCTATCTTCAGCAGGTCCCTCTTCTCAATCTGCTCCATCATCTCGCTGAACTTCCCCTTGAGATAGGATATATCTATGCTGTCGGGGTTCTCCGCTATTCTGATTATGTGGTCGCCGATTCTCTCTATGTTGCGCACTATGAACAGTATTCCCAGCAGGTCAAATGTCCTTTTAATGATTCCGCTCTCCTCACTCAGGGCCCTCCTCGTGAGAAGCCTGTTTACCGCCCTTATTATCAGGAAGTAGAACCTGTCAAGCTCATTTTCCAGGTCGTTTATATCCCTGAATATCTCCTCCTTTTCTGAGGCACTCACCAGCAGTTCGAGATCACCGAGCATTGAAATTATAAGCGAGCGAATTCTGTTCAGAATCTCCGCGAGATTGACCTCTTCCTCAGCCAGAAGGCTCTTGGCCACTATCCTCTGGGGTTCGTCCAGAATTATCTCCACTCCGGGAAGGCTCTGGAGTATCTTTCTCAGCTTGACCTTGTACTGGGGCATTTCGCCAGCAAAGCGTATCTCAAGGAGGTCATAGCCCTGAATATAGGCCGATATAGCCAGGCGAACTGCCATGTCAGGAGAATATTCCCTGGATATCTCCAGGATTTTTTTCTCACTTATTTCCCTCGGCTCTTTCGGGAATATCGTCACCGAACCGTCAGGATTTATTGTGAGAGGAACAACATCCCCCTGCTTCAGTCCGTGATTTTTTATCCATTTCTTTGGCAGGGATATTATGTATGAACTCCTTCCTGTAAATTGAATCTTTCTGAACTCCATAGATATCACCCCGTCTATATAGGAAATCCGGGAGAACTATATAAGGCTTTCCCAGAGAAGGCTGTTGCGGGATAAGCCCAATAATGCTCCAGCCAATAGAGAGAATAGAATTGGAAGGGATCATTCACCTCCGAGCTCAATTCCCCTCTCAAGGGCCCTGAAGTTCACATCCCAGAGCTTTTCCTTCAGTGTTCTCCGTATTCCCTCATAGAGACTTTCTCTTTTGAGGGGGAGCCCGCCCCTTACCCACGCATAGCCAAGCATGAGAACGCCGAGCGTCCTCGGATTAATTGCATCAGCCTCCCTCTGGAAATCCCTGAGGTCCACGCGGCATATCTTCCCCAGTGCCCTTTCAACATCGCCCAGCTCCGGATATCTCTCCTTTCCGACAAGCGTCGTTGCGGTATGAATGGGGTATGCGTTCACAACGGCGTAACTTCTCCCTCCCAGAAAACGGGCATTTCTGAGAGCCTCAGCCGGCTCAAGGGCGAGCATGAGGTTGGCCTCACCCTCCTCAATAAGGGGAGAGTGAACCTCGTCCCCAAAGCGGAGATAGCTGAGAACGCTTCCATATCGCTGGCTCATCCCAAGGGTTTCACCGATTCTAACGTTGTAACCCTCCTCCATCGCCGCGTTCCCGATTATGCGCGAGAGGGTTAAGCCCCCCTGTCCCCCAACACCCGTGATTATCAGATTGAACTCCATAAACACCACCTTCCGGGATTTTAAACATGGCGAGGGAATCATGCCTCCAGACGGAGGCGCCTGACAACAAACTCCCTCTCAAGGGAGGCCAGGAAGGGTGCAAGCCTGGGCCCCCTGTCCTTGCCTATGAAGATGTTGTAGAGTGCCTTAAACCATTTCTTGCTCGGAATTCCCCTCTTCTTTGCAGCATCGAATATGATGTTGTTGAGCTCATCGACGGTAAAGCTCCCATGCCCCTCAAGCCAGGCCGCAACTTCCCCGAGAGCTTCTTCGATTTCAGGCTCAAAGCGAATCTCCGGCGGCTTCTGAAGAACTGTAAACCTGACATTATCAGGGGCATACCTCTCAACCCAGTTTCTGGCGAGGCGAATGCGCAACTTTATGCGTCTGATGTCCTCTTCTCCAAGCTTCTCTGGAAGATGCCCCTGTTCCTGAAGAACGCGCATTATTCCATTCTCGTCAAGGTGGGGCATCTGAACGAGGGTAACCAGGAACCTGAAGGGCGCTTGAGCGATGAGCCTCTCCGGCAGTTCGGGCATCGAAAGCTCGTAGGTTCTCCTGAGCTCCTCTTCCTCCTCCGGGTTCTTCGCATGCTCAAGACCGAAGTAAATCCTCTCAACCCTGTCAAACTCGTCGTAGAGGTTGAGAAGGCCTAATCCAAGGTCGATCTTGAGCTCCTTGTTCGGCCTTGCCTTGGCGTAGATGAAGCGTATTATTCCGGGCTCCAAAACTTCATACAGGTCGCTCAGGAGTATAACGTTGCCCTTACTTCCGGACATCTTGCCCTTCTGCCCCTTAATCCCGACGAACTCATACATAAGCGTCATCGGAGCCGGCCAGCCAAAGATTTTCTCCACTACCTCCCTGCCGGTGTCATACGAGCCGCCCGCTGCCAGATGATCCTTTCCAGCGGGCTCAAAGTCGACCTTAAAGTGTGCCCAGCGCATCGGCCAGTCCACGCGCCACCTCAACTTGACGTTTCCGTCCCTTATGTCGGTCTCGCCCTCACTGCCGCAGTGCTTACAGAGGTATTTTATCCTCCATTCACCGTCCCAGGCCACGAACTCGGCTTCGCGCCTGCACTTCGGGCAGTATATCTGAACGGGCTGCCAGCTCTCCTCAAGATGGGGCTGCTTTGCCCTATCGCGGAACCCATCGAGAATCGCTTTTATTTCATCACGCCTCTCAAGGGCTTTTCTAATCTCCTCCGCATATTCCCCCTTCCTGTAGAGCTCCCGTGCATGAAGGAAATCAACCTCAATGCCCAGCTTCTCAACCTCGCTCTCAAAAAGGCTCATGAAATGGTCACCGTAGCTTTTATGGCAGCCCCACGGGTCTGGAACCTCCCCGACGGGCATTGTGAAGTACTCTTTCCATTCCTCAGGTACGTTCTTGGGAACCTTCCTGAAGCGGTCGTAGTCGTCCCACATGTGGATGTGCCTGACCCTCTTGCCCCTGTCCTTCAAAGCGTGGCCGACTATGTAAGCGGTAAAAAACTCCCTGAAATTGCCGATGTGAACGTAACCGCTCGGCGTTATTCCGCTCTCCACCACGTACTCCTCCCTGTCCCCACGCTCTCTGATGATTTTTTCAGCCATGTAATCGGCCCAATGAACCATATCACACCCTCCAGCATCTAATCCTCCGTATGCTTTTTAAACTTTGAGCACAGGGGAAAACTTTATAAAATCGTAAGTTTTAACTTTTACTGATTGTAATATATAAACGCTGGGGGCTAATAAGATGAAACTGGCGGTTGATAGTATGCAGGTCTTCTTTCCGGCCTCCCTCGAAATCCAGGAGGAATTGCTGAAAGCAGGGTTCAAAGTGCCATATGATAAGGAAAGCAAAGCGAGAACACCCGTTCCGGTTGTCTCAAGCTTTTCCGGCGGCAGGGTGATACGGAAGGAGAGAGTTTTAAAGGCAGGAAAATTTGAAAATGACGGAAGATACTGCATCCTGCCGGAGGAGAAAGCATGGGTTGAAATGCTGGTGAATGAAAAGGGCTTCGTGATGTTCAAAATTCTGCCCGGGGAATACCACCTTGAGGATCTGGGCTTCACCTCAGTCCCGCCGAGGCTCTGGAGCACGTGGGCAGCTTTTTCGCTGAAGTTTGAGAGCATTGAGTCCATAACAGAGGCACTGCAGGGGCATGCCAGCGAGAAACCAAAGGGCATCTATCTGGCCTCCAGGGGCACGGGCAGGGAGATTGAGGTCTATGGCTACAAGGGCCGGAAGTCCAAAAACCTCGGAATCCCGGTCTTCAGGTACAGCCTCGGTATGAAAGGTCTCACGCTTGCGGAGGAGTATTTTCGTGAAAAGGCAGAGGAAAACGGCGTCAATCCGGAGGTGCTCCGCTATCTGAAGCTCGGGCTTAGAAAGAGGAAAGAGACAAGGGCGGGCCTCAAGGTGGGGATTGTATGGAAAGAAGGGAGGCCTGTGAGGGTCAACCTCAGGCTCTCCACGACGGCACCGAAAATCAGAATAACGGGAATTTATGGAGAGCTTACCGGAAAGTCCAGGGGAGAGCTCAGCAGTTCCTCAGAGTGGTATTTCACTGTTCATGCAAACGACCTCTACTGGGCCCTCATGGAAGTGAGCTCTGCTTTCGGCAGTCGGTGAAGCTGACCAAGACATCAGGCGAAAGGCATATTAATGTTCTTTCATTTTTAATTCCGGTGGAATCAATGAACCTGATGGGATACGTAATAACGGCGGCGTCGTTCATTATAGCCGCAATAGTCCTCACAAAAAAGCTCGGGGAGAAATACGCGTGGATAAACCGCAAAATTATACACTTCAGCATCGTCCCCGCAATCCTCTTCTACTACACAGGGAACATCCCGCGGGAGATTTTCGCATCAGCGGCATTTCTCTTTGGTGCATTCCAGTTATGGCCCCATTTAAGCAGAAGGGAATTTTCGTGGTACCAGATAAAGCACAACTATGGAGAAGTGCTTTTTGCATTTTCGGCATCATTCGTTGCTCTGTTTCTGCCGAGAGAATACGCAACCGCTCTGCTTTTGGCGATGGCGGTGAGTGATGGTGTTACAGGAGTCATAAGGCACTTCTATTTCCAGAGACATGGGTTTGATGTAAAGCTGAAAAAGCACTGGACTGGAAGCCTCGGGTATCTCATAACCGCCGGGGCAATAGCCTTTCTGTTCCTCGATGCAGGGCTCACCGGGAAAATAGCATGGGCAGGAATTCTAATGCTCGCAGAATATCAGCCCTACCTCGATGATAACCTGGCGGTGCCGCTGGTTGGAAGCGTTCTATTCCTCCTCTACTGAGCCCACCTCACCTTCAGACTGTCCTTCCTCACCTTTTTGAACTCTTCTGCGAGGGCCTTTCCGCTCTTCTCCATAAACTCCTCAACGTCGGTGATTCCAAGTTCCTTCAGCCCGATTGCCTTCACATCCTCTGGGATTCCCTTTGCTTCCACGTTTATCCCGATGTGGATTTTGATGCTGACCGGCGAAACTGTAGCTATGGAGATGCTGAGCTTTTTATCGTCGACATAGATGTCGTCGCCCTTCCTGATGGTTCTTACACCGTATTCACCGAGAACCTCGCAGAGCCTGGCTATGAAAAGCTTCTGGAGCGTTGAGGCGAAGAGCGTATTCACCAGGTCAAAGACCTCGATGATGTAGTGAACCATGTCATCGCTTTTGATCTCCCTGCTCGCCCTTAAATCCTCAATGTCAATCATCTCCTCGACCTTAACGTCACATCTACCCCTAAAAACAACGAGCGAGTTGCCGAGGATTCCAAAGTTGCGGTAAGCCCAGTGGCTCCCTATTGCGGAGCCGTCATAATCAATACGCCTGTCCCTCACAACAAACAGCTCCATTACAGCACCTCCAGCATCTTTTTCAGCTCCTCAAAGCTCTTCACATCAGTCCACATGTGGATAAATTTCAGATCAGGGATGGCATTTACCACCTCATCAACATGGATAGTTCTGTCATCGACGTATATAACCCCATCCACGGTGTATCCTGCCGCTTTCAGCTCCAGCAGAGTCCTCTCAATCATGCTGGCTTTGTCGGGATGTCCCTCAATCTTCGGAAAAACAAAGTAGTCCCAAAGGCCAAGCGCCTCCAGAATCGGGCGCACAAACTCCTCCAGATTCCAGCTTGCTACTGACAGCAGAAAACGTTCCTTCGCCCACTCAAGAAAGTCCCTGACCCCCGGGAAAAGAACCAGCTCTTCTCCGTAAGCATCGACAACCCCCTCGCCATCTGAACTCACCAAAAAAGGGGGCACCAGTCTCGATGCATCCTCGTGATCCCAGAGGGTGCCATCAAGGTCAAGAACGAGCAGCTTCATCACACCACCAGAGAATAATCCCCACAAACAGGTTTTAACAATTGCGATAGGATTTCAGAAATTCAGGGGGGGACCGCGCACAGGCGGATTGACCTATCAAATGCCCAGCCCTCATTTCGAGGGCAGAAACCTCGGGCTGTTAGGAGCGGCAGGCTAAACGGGTCGGTTTCCCTTCCCGCTTACACCCCCGCCCTATTAAACGGGTCTTCTTCCCGAGCCCTCGTCCCTGGCAAAGGATCGGTCGCCCGACCCCCTGCGCCAGGGAGTGGCCGCCTATTTTCGGGGACCGCTTCGGCCTTAGATGCTTTCAGGCCTTATCGGACACGGCGTAGCTGCCCGGCTACCCCCTGTAGGAGGACCGGTAGACCAGAGGCCGCGGCACCCTGTTCCTCTCGTACTGAGGGCACCTTCCCCTCAGGCGGCCAACACCTCCGGTAGATAGCATCCGACCTGTCTCACGACGGTCTAAACCCAGCTCACGTTCCCCTTTAATGGGTGAACACCCCCACCCTTGGCCCCTGCTGCAGGACCAGGATGGGAAGAGCCGACAGCGAGGTAGCAAGCCTCGGGGTCGATATGGGCTCTCGCCCGAGACGACTCTGTTATCCCCAGGGTAGCTTTTCTGTCATCCCTGGCCCCCACCGGGGAGGCTCAGGGGTTCGCTAGGCCACGCTTTCGCGGCTGGACCCGCCTCTGTTACGGGTCCAGTCAGGCCGGCTTTTGCCCTTGCACTCTACGGCGGATTCCTGACCCGCCTGAGCCGACCTTAGGGCACCCTCGATACCTTTTCGAGGGTGTGCCGCCCCAGCCAAACTGCCCACCTACCGCTGTCCCCGCATTCGCGGGTTAGCTGTACGGCAAAGGGTGGGCGGTGTCTCATGGACGGCTCCACCCGCCCCGGAGGACGGGCTTCGACGCCTCCCGCCTACGCTGCGCACCCCCCGCCGTACAGCAACGGCAGGCTGCAGTAAAGCTCCATGGGGTCTTCGCTTCCCACCGGAGGTCCCTGGCATATGCGCCAGGCAGTGGTTTCGCCGGGCCCCAGCCGGGGACAGTGAGGGCCTCGTTACGCCATTCATGCAGGTCGGCATTTAACCGACAAGGAATTTCGCTACCTTAAGAGGGTTATAGTTACCCCCGCCGTTTACCGGCGCTTCACCCGGTTGAACCCGGGCTTCACGTACCGGCACTGGGCAGGCGTCGGCCCCAGTACAAACCCTTTCGGGCTAGCTGGGACCTGTGTTTTTACTAAACAGTCGGGCCCTCCTAGTCACTGCGACCTGCGGGTTACGCACCCGCAGGCACCCCTTCTCCCAAAGTTACGGGGCCAATTTGCCGAGTTCCCTCGGCTGGGTTTCCCCCGACACGCCTTAGGCTTCTCACCCAGGGGCACCTGTGTTGGTTCTCGGTACGGTCGCGGTGGATCGTTCCCGGAGGGCTTTTCACGGGCCCCAGGGATCGGCAGAACCCCCCTTACGGGAGGCCATTCGCGCTTTCATCCGGTTCTCGCCATTACGGCACTCCCCGGACTTATACGCTTAGCCGGCCTTTTGGACCGGTCTGCCTACCCCGAGGCGTCACCCTCCGGGCTTGCGTTGCCGCACCTACCACCGCGGTACGGGAATATAAACCCGTTTCCCTTTCGCCAGCGCCGAGTTACGGGCTGGCTTAGGACCGACTAACCCACGGCTGACGAACATTGCCGTGGAACCCTTGCCCCTTCGGCGGCCGGGATTCTCACCCGGCTATGCTGCTACTCCCGGCAGGATCCACAACACCGACGGGTCCACCGGACCTTACGGCCCGGCTTCCACCCCACCGGCACGCCCGCCTACCCGATCACGGACCAATCGGTCCGTGCGCCGGGGTCTCGGCGGTCGGCTTAAGCCCCGTCCATTTTCGGGGCCCCTGACCTCGACGGGTGAGCTGTTACGCACTCTTTAAAGGATGGCTGCTTCTAAGCCTACCTCCCCGCTGTCTAAGGCCAAGGACACCCTTTGGAGTAACACTTAGCCGACACTTAGGGGCCTTAACCCCGGTTTGGGTTGTTCCCCTCTCGGGTGACGGCTTACACCGTCCCCCTACTCCGGCCATCTACGGCGACGGTGGGTTCGGAGTTTGACAGGGTGCCGGGGGATTTCTCCCCCTAAACACCCAATCAGTGCTCTACCCCACCGCCTACCTCCGGCCGGGCTATCCTGAGGGATAATTCGGCGGGAACCAGCTATCGCCGGCCTCGATTGGCCTTTCACCCCTAGCCCGAGGTCACGGGAGCGAATTGCACGTCAGCATCCCTATCGGGCCTCCATCCCTCTGTTGAGGGACTTCACCCTGCCCCGGGCTAGATCGACCGGCTTCGGGTCTCATCCGAGCGACTCCGGGCGCTTTCACACCCCGTCCCTCGGCGAAGCGCCTGCGGACCTGTCGGTTTCCCTGTGGCTTCGGGGCTTAACCCCCTTAACCTCGCCGCTCGGATGAACTCCCTGCCCCGTGATCCAAGACGGACGGTGCAACCCCGGTCCTCTCCCCTCGTACTCCCGCGTCGCCGCGGTTTCCTTCGGGGAGACTCAACCCTTTCGGGCCGCACCCACCTATCGCCGCCTGGTTTCAGGCTCTTTTCACCCCCTGCCAGGGGTGCTTTTCAGCTTTCCCTCACGGTACTAGTTCGCTATCGGTCTCGGGACGTATTTAGGGTTGGGAGCCGATGCCTCCCAGATTCCCGCCGGATATCCGACCGACGGTACTCAGGAACCCTGCAGGAGCCTGAGGGCTTACGCCTACGGGGCTTTCACCCTCTCCGGCGCCGCGTTCCAGCGGACTTCGGCTTCACCCCCGAGGCTCCAGCGCAGGGCCCACAACACCACATCCCCTGAGTCTCTTCGACTCAGGGTTCAGTTTGCCCTGTGCCGCTTTCGGTCGCCCCTACTAACGGCATCGCTTTTGCTTTCTTTTCCTGCGGGTACTAAGATGTTTCAATTCCCCGCGTTCCCCCTCCCTGACGGGAGTGCGGCAAAGCCGCAGGAAGTCCCATTCGGGAATCCCCGGTTCTACGGCTGCCTGCGCCTCGCCGGGGCTTATCGCAGCTTGCCACGCCCTTCGTCGGCGCCCCGAGCCGAGCCATCCACCAGACGGCTTAGGTTTTCTGCCCTCTACTTAGAGGGCTGGGCATTTTTTGGGTCAATCCGCCTATGCACGGTCCTCATCGTGACCCCTGTTCGGGGCCTAGGACCCTTCCACCCCGAGCAAAGCTCGGGATGTGCACCTCTTCGTGGTGGACCGGCCGGGATTTGAACCCGGGGCCTCCGGCTTGCAAAGCCGGCGCTCTCCCAGGCTGAGCTACCGGCCCACTAAAGGCAGGCCCAACATCCCTTAAACCCCCCGGACGGATTTCCGGCGATAGGAGGTGATCGAGCCGTAGGTTCCCCTACGGCTACCTTGTTACGACTTCTCCCCCCTCACGGAGCCCGGACTCGACCCGGCCTCCCCGAAGGGAGATCGAGCCTCATCCAGACCCCGCTCGGGTGGAGTGACGGGCGGTGTGTGCAAGGAGCAGGGACGTATTCGCCGCGCGATGATGACACGCGGGTACTAGGGATTCCAGCTTCACGCGGGCGAGTTGCAGCCCGCGATCCGAACTGGGAGCGGGTTTAGGGGATTCCCTTCCCCTTTCGGGGTCGGATCCCATTGTCCCGCTCATTGTAGCGCGCGTGTAGCCCGGGGGTTTCGGGGCATACTGACCTACCGTCGCCCGCTCCTTCCTCCGGCTTATCGCCGGCGGTCCCCCCAGAGTGCCTCCCTCCCAGCGGGAAGGACTGGCAACTGGGGGCACGGGTCTCGCTCGTTACCACACTTAAGTGGACGCCTCACGGTACGAGCTGACGGCGGCCATGCACCTCCTCTCGGCGTGTCCGGCAAGACCTTCAGCCTGGCCTTCATCCTGCCGTCGCCCCCGGTGAGGTTCCCGGCGTTGAATCCAATTAAACCGCACGCTCCACCCCTTGTAGTGCTCCCCCGCCAATTCCTTTAAGTTTCAGCCTTGCGGCCGTACTCCCCAGGCGGCGGGCTTAACGGCTTCCCTGCGGCACCGGGCGAGCTCGGAGCTCACCCGACACCTAGCCCGCATCCTTTACAGCCAGGACTACCCGGGTATCTAATCCGGTTCGCTCCCCTGGCCTTCGTCCCTCACCGTCGGACCCGTTCCAGCCGGGCGCCTTCGCCACTGGCGGTCCTCCTGGGATTATAGGATTTCACCCCTACCCCAGGAGTACCCCCGGCCTCTCCCGGTCCCAAGGCCTGCAGTATCCCCAGCAAGCCCCACGGTTGAGCCGTGGGATTTCGCCAGGGACTTACAGGCCCGGCTACGGACGCTTTAGGCCCAATAATAGCGGCCACCACTCGGGCCGCCGGTATTACCGCGGCGGCTGCCACCGGCCTTGCCCAGCCCTTATTCCCGGAGCTTTTTACACTCCGGAAAAGCCGTGGCGTTGCCACGGCACTGGGGGTCCCCCCGTCGCGGTTTCCCGCATTGCGGAGGTTTCGCGCCTGCTGCGCCCCGTAGGGCCTGGACCCGTGTCTCAGTGTCCATCTCCGGGCTCCCACTCTCATGGCCCGTACCGATCTTCGGCTTGGTGGGCCGTTACCCCACCAACTACCTAATCGGCCGCCGGCCCATCCTCGGGCGGGCAGAGCCCCTTTCGGCCTGAGGACCTTCCAGTACCTCAGGCCTATGGGGGATTAGCCCCAGTTTCCCGGGGTTATCCCCCTCCCGAGGGTAGGTTACCGACGTGTTACTGAGCCGTCCGCCGGTGCGCGCAAGGCGCCCCATGACTCGCATGGCTTAGTCGGACCCCCATAGCAGTGGCCTCCGGCAGGATCAACCGGAATTGAGCAAGGAGTACGGCCGGTGGGACTTCCCTCAAGGGGAAGTACCAAATTCCGTCCGGGGTTTAGTCGGGATGTTGGGCCTGCCTTACCCCCAAGGGTTCCCCCTTTCGGGGTTTCCTTGGGAGCGCACCTGCTGTGCCCATGGTTGGAGGGCGGGGTTCATGCTGGGTGCTTTGCACCCGTTCCCCCCGACGCCGCCGTCTTGGCACCTGGGCTTTGTCGCACCCTGTTCGGGCGCTCCATCCAATAGGGGGGAACCCCACCGATACAAAATTTTTGCAAAATCCTCCTCAGAGGGAATTTTTGAAAAAGAAGCTGTCAAAAAGCGCCGATAAAATGCATAATTTTAGACATAAAAATGATAAAATTTTTTGGAGGATTAAAAGAGGAAAAACAGCATGAGTAGCATGCCCGTGGAGATGGAGCTAATCAATGCCATGGTCTCAATCTCGTCTTCATTCAAACCGATGCTTTTCCCAGCACTCATCGCGACGTAGCCTCCCAAGAAAACCATGGAAAGAGAAACTAAGAAGGGCAACACCTTTCCCCTCAGCGGGAGCAAGCGGTCAACAAAGAGAAGGAAGTCAAGGGAGGCTATGAGCATCATGACGGTAAAGCCAGCGGTGTAGAGGAAGGCTCTCCTCATGGACGGCACCACCCACAGGCCCTTGGTATTGTCACATAGAAGACCAAAACTGAGAGGAGCCCAACGATTAAAGCCAGCTTTCTGGACGAATCCTCGTCCAGTCCCACGGCAAGGAAGAACCTCTTCGCCAGAGGCAGGAGAAGCATAAGTGAGAGGACTAAGGACAGACTCTCCGCAGATGGAATCCTTGAGCCCAAAGCACCACCCACCAGAAAAGATGTTAGTATTATGAAGCCTCCGCCAAAGAACGTTAGAAAAATTAGGAGGGAAAGAAGGGATACCGGCCGGGTCATAAACTCCCCTCACAGCTTCACTATCTCGGGCACCACGCTTATCTTTGAGACAGGCGTTGGGATTGTATTGGTGACCGCAAGCTCATCGACGGCTTTGCCAACGCGCTCTATGGCTCCCTCGGCGAAAACGCCGTGGGTTGCGGCAACGAAAACCTTCTCCGCACCCATGTCCTTGAGCAGGTTCGCTGCGCGAATCATAGTTCCGCCGGTGCTTATGATGTCATCGACTATGAGCACGTTCCTGCCAGCGACATCGACATCGACCGGCTTCATTCGAACCTCTGTGGGTGATATACGCTCCTTCTCAAAGTGGCTGTACTCAAGACCAAGCTCTTCTGCAACGGCCTTTGCTCTAGCCAGCGCTCCCTTATCGGGGGCGAGAACTATTCCATCGCCAAGCCTCTCCCCAAAGTATTCAGCCATGGCCCTTGCCGGTGAGAGGTTGACTGCCTTTCCCGGAAAGAACCTCAGTGTTTCGGGATTGTGAATGTCAAAGACATAGAGCTCATCGTAATAAACGCCCAGAGCTCTCATTATCGCCCTCACGCTCACAGGCTCTCCATCCTTCGTGACCCTGTCCTGTCTGCTGTATGCAAGGTAAGGAACGACAGCCCTGAGCCTCTCGGCCCCGTTCTCCCTGAGAGCATCAGCTATGAGGAGCAGCTCAACCATATGCTCATCCTGAGGGGCGAAGGTCGACTGAACGACGGTAACCTCTCTGGAAGAACCGGAAACACGCACATATTTCTCGCCGTCGGGGAACCTCCTTATCTCAATCCCAACCAGATCGCCGCCGAGCTTTCTGAGTTCTTCCTCAAGATGCTTTCCACCGCTTCCAACCGCCAACATGAGCACCACCCCTTTTGCCGTGAGGATGTTCAATCTACGGCTTATAAACCCACCGTTATACCAGAAGGACGGCAATTATTCCGGCAAGGAATATTCCATCAAAGGTTCCGGCTCCCCCTATGCTAACCATGGGCGCTCCGAGGTTCTTGATTTTGTTCCAGTTCATCAGATCAGCGCCGATGAGAACACCCATTGTTCCGCTCGCATATGCCACAAGCGGCCTGTTTCCATCCCCGAGGAGCAGGGCTAATGCCACGGCTATCAGGGGAGGGATGAGGGTGGGTATCGCTATGCCCAGCCCTTTGACTGGCCTTGCAAACATGTGGCTGAGAAGGGAGGCCAGCAGAATCGCAATTATGGTGTTTATGAGGAGCTGACTCCGTCCCATGATTATGAGCAGCATGAGCTCGTAGGAGACTATGCTGAGGGGAACAAGCGCACCCCCAACATTGACAGCTATGACAACCTTCTGCTCGGCCCAGTCCACATACGGTACGGGATACGGTATTCCAAAAAACCTGACTTCCCTGAGCTTCATCACAGGAGCGTAGGTTGTTGTTTCAGCCACAGGGAGGTTTATAAAGCTGCCGATAATCGCGGCAAAAAAGAGCGTGTATGCCACCGGGGCAGGGATGTTGAGCTTCTGAAAGGCGGCGCTTATAACGCCAGCGTAGAACATGAACAGAATTACCATTAAGAAAACGAGAATCAGGAGGAATGGAAGAGCCAGCGGGATGAATATGAACCTTCTCATGCTCATGTTCTCATCTCACCCTGACCCATACCTGTGCTCCTCTCGGAACATCAATCGGTTTGGGCCTCTCAAACTTCTCGGGATTCTGCAGAACCCACGCGTAGAGCTTTCTGCCATTAGAATATTTCTTCAGGAAGCCATAATCAACGAGATGCCTGTCCTCGTATCTGGAAAGCTCTTCCGGAGAGAAAGGGCCGAGGACATCGGTCAGTTCAACGCTGCCAATTGCCCTGCCTCCTGTGAGAATCAGCACCCTGCCCCTTATCCTTGTCCGGGACTTTCTAATCTCCCAGACCTTTTTTCCTTCAACAATCCATGAAGCGAATGGCTCCCTGACAATTAAACCCCTCATGGTTAATCATGTTCTCCTAGTCAGGCCAATTTTATAAACCTAACTGTGCGATTCTCCCCTCTAATGCCTTTAAAGGATAGAATCTCAGAGCCGCCAACGGCATCGAAATGGAAAACTTTAAGTTTAATATTGACCAACCCCCTATTTGGAGGCAGCATCATGAAGATTATATGGTACGGACATGCGTGCTTTTGGGTCGAAACCAATGGTGTGAGAATCCTGATTGACCCGTATCCCGAAGTTGATGATGATATGATTGGAGAGGTGGATTATATCCTCGTGACGCATGAACACAGCGACCACTACGGAAAGATACCCCTTCTGGCAAGGCTTCGAGGTGCAAAGGTGATAGGGCCGAAACCGGTTTATCTAATGGCAATCAGCGATGGTGTGACCGACGTTCAGGAGATTGAAGATGGACAGGAGATTGAGCTGGGCAGGGGAGTAAAGGTGAAGGCCATCTACATGGAGCACCCCTCAAGTCAGTACCCCGTCGGCTACATCATAACGGGTGAGAAGAGAATTTTCCATACTGGGGACACGTATTCCTCCCCTCACTTCAAACGGCTGAGAGGGCAGGTGGACATACTCATAATACCCATAAGCGGCCGCTCAACAGCCAACGAGAGGGAAGCCGCAGACATAATCGAAGATATAAAGCCAAAAATCGTCATCCCGATGCACTACGGGGTCTACTCCCAGGCAACCCCCGAAAAGCTGCAGGAGGAGCTTAAAAAGAGAAGAATCTGGGTCAGGGTTAAAATCATGGAAATAGGGGAGGAATTTATCCTGTAGCCCCACACCGGTGAATTCCATGAGACCGCTCAGCACAGGAAGCAGAGCTTTGGACGAGCTCCTCGGGGGAGGCATCGGAAGAAAGGTTCTAACGCAGGTTTACGGGGCATTTGCAACCGGAAAAACAACCCTCGCAGCACAGGTAGCCCTCCTGAACAGCGGCAAGACCGCATACATTGATACGGAGGGGGGGTTCTCGCCGGAGAGAATCGCACTGATGGCAGAAAGCCGGGGTATTGAACCTGAAAGAGCCCTTCAGAAGTTTCTCGTATTCGAGCCCGGGGATTTTAAAGAGCAGAGGAGAACCCTTGCAAGGCTCAAGACCATTGTGGATGGTAGCTTCTCCCTCATAGTCGTGGACTCAATTACCGCCCACTACAGGGTGGAAGAGAACAAGAGCAAGCTCCTCACAGAGCTTGGAAAGCAGCTGCAGATTCTTCTGTGGCTCTCTAGAAAATTCAACCTCGGGGTAATAGTGGTCAACCAGGTGCATTTTGATTCAAAGGCAGGGACTTTGAAACCGGTGGCGGAGCATGTTCTGGGATACAAATGCAAGGATATACTCAGGCTGGACAGGTTCAGCAGACCGAACATCAGGGTGGCGGTTCTTGAGAGACACCGCTTCAGGCCGGAGGGGGGAATGGTGTATTTCAGGATAACCGAGAGAGGGATTGAGGATATGAAGGATTGAGCTCTCCCTTCCCTGGAAGTTAAGAGAAGAGGGAGATTAAAGGTTTTCCAAAAGCTTTTTATCTCCCAAAATCCAACTATGCTTGGTGATAATATGGGACTCACAAAGGTAACGAGGAACTATCAGATTACTATACCAAGCGATGTTAGGAGAAAGCTCGGAATTAAAGTCGGCGACATCCTGCTCGTTGAAGTCGAAGACGGGAAAGTGGTACTCAAAAAGAGCAAGCTTGAGCTCCCATTGCTCCCCGGAGGCGAGGGGTTAAAAATTGAGGACATTGAGGAGGCAATACTGAGGGGACAGGGTGAGGAAGAGTGACCGTTATAGATACCAATGTCTTCATATACGCCGTTCTGAAAGACTCGGAGTTCAATCACGAAGCAAGGGCATTGCTGGCATCCTTGGAAAGATGGGTGGTGCCAAGCATCGTTCTTTATGAACTTTACTGGTTCTTCAGGGAGAGGGGCTATACTGAAGATGAAATAAAGAGCGTGATTTCTTCCATACTCAACAATCAAAGAACGAGGATCATTGGAGATAGGGGAAAGCACACAAAAAGAGCCCTTGAGCTGACAAAAAATCCAAAACGCTTCAACGACATGATAATACTCGCAACGGCCGAGGACTTCAGAAAACTCGCCACCTACGACAAAAAACTGAAAAAAGATGCAGAAAAGCTGGGCATCGAAGTGATGCCCTGATTCAAATCCTTTCGAAAACTTCCTGCGTGATTCTCAGGGTGGCTTTGTAAAGCCTCTCACTGATTATTCCGTCTTCATAGTGCTCCTTCAGCTTCTCCCTGTCGATTATCTCCTTCTTGCCGTCAGGCCACTTGACTATGTCGACCTCAAGGTCAACGTAGCGCACCTTGTCGGGATAGAACTCCACAGGGGTATTTATGTTGTAGTACTCCCCTTTCAGATTTCCGTTTCTATCGTAATAGCTGTGCCTGAACCACCATTTTCCTTCCTCTATCTCGGTTACTGCATAGTCCCCGTATTCGATTGGAATTTCAAGGCCATCATATCCCTTCCCCGGCTTTAAGCTTCTCCGCAGCTTGATCTTCAGCGGGTTGACCGAGACCTCCACAACTTCCCCCGGGCCTATTCTTATTTTCTGGCCGTCCGGCTTCATGTGCTCAAGGACAAAGAGCCACCCAACTTTGGGCCCCTTGTTATCAACCAGCGCCTGTATGAATCCCTGTTTTATTTTCTCCCTCTGTGATGGGAGCTTTGAGAGTATCCCCTCGGCTATCTCCACCGCAAAGCTGAACTCCGGGTCGTAGGACTTGAACTGGTGGTGTCCCTCGATGGTCGGAACAACCCGGTTCCTAATCTCATCGAGCTTCTTCTTTGCCCCCCCTCCGAACTCGACCTCGTATATGTCTCTTCCCTCAATGATCTGGGCCGGCGCTGAATACCTGTCTGCCTCCTTGAGCCTGTCTGCGAGTCTGGACAGTTTGACGAGCTCGTCCCTCAGGAGGTTCCAGTCCTTATATGCAGCTGCTGTCCGCCAGAGAACCCCCCAGTCCCCGAGGTCAAGACTCAGACCCAGTATCCTGAGCCTTTCCCTTTCCTCGCTGTCCCTGATCTTCCTCGAAATTTTCACATGTCTCTGGCTCCCAACGGGCTTGGGTATTAAAACCGCATAATCCCCAGGCACGGTCAGAAGCACGCTCAGATGGGGAAGAACGTTGTGCTTCTTTACCTGAACGAGGACTTCATCACCCTCCATAACATCCGGGAGCTCCTCAATTATCACGGAACCTATGGCGCTCCCTATGTCAACATAAACATACCTCTCATCCTTTTTGACGACCATCCCTTTGTATATGCCGTAGAGCTGGTAGGGCATCTTCCTGAAGAAAACATCTATGAACTCCTCCTCAAGAACCTCCTTGACCTTCTCAACAGCCGTGCCCGTGATGATAACACCCTGCCTGTCCTTTTTGTCGTATATGTCCACGTCAAAGTCGTCGTAGCTCTTCTCAATTCCCAGCCTTTCAGCGATCCTCTGGCTCGGCTGAGAGATTCTGAGGCCGCTGTCAAGGAACAGCTTTGTCAGCGCCGTGCTGTATATCCCCCTAATCCTTACCGAAACCTCTGAGTCTGTAGACAACTTCACCACCCCTATACCTTTTTTCAGCTATTCCGATGAGGGCAAGACCTTCAAGTATCTGTGCGGCATCCCGCACCCCGCTCTCCTTTTCAACATTTCTCGCCTCGACCCAGAGCAAACCCCTGGAGTGCCACCTTCTCAGGGCCTCTTCAACCTTATGAACCCACGAGGGATGAGTGTAGAGATGATACGTGAGTGCTATGAGCGTGCTGAGTCGGGCATCAACTTCCTCAACTTTCCTGAGCTTCTCCATTATACTCGTCGGAGGCTTTTTCTCTTTTTCGCCTGTCGACCCTATAAAAATCAGCCCTTCAATCTCGGAGCTGAGCCCCTGGATGGACTGGGTAACCGTGTAATCATAAAAGCGGTGAAACTGCACGAGCCTGCCTATGGAGGTTTTCAGCTTTGTTCTGCTCTCATAGTCATTTACCCGGGGCAGGAGCGAGAGAACCTCCTCAAGACGGAACTTCATCTGGTGCTCGTTCTTCTGCAGCTCCTTTGCATAATGTTCAATTGTCCCCCCTATAATCGCAACCTCTCTGTGTATGGAGGAGGCAAGGTTGAACTTTTCCTCAGCAAGGGAATAAAGGAGCCTGACCAGAGAATGGAGCGACTCGATGTCATCGCTTTCATAGAGTTTTGGGAACTCCCTCTCAAATTTCCTGTGGAGCTCCCCGGCTTTATGCACCAAATCCTTCAACTCTTCGATATTCATAGAACGCCCCCTTAGAATATTCCCCCCTTCCCCTACTTTTACTTTTCGATGTAAATGAAATCATTTACCCATAAGCTTTTTTTAACATATGGAGCTTAATTACTGCGGTGAAAAGATGGTGCTCTTTGACCGCTTCGGGAGGCCAGTGACCAACCTCAGAATATCCGTGACGGAGAGCTGCAACCTGAACTGTTTCTACTGCCACAGGGAGGGGCAGAACGAAGGGCGGAGGGAGATGACCCCTGAGGAGATAGAGAGAATCGTCAGAATCGCCTCAAGGCTGGGGGTAAGAAAGGTAAAGCTCACCGGAGGGGAGCCGACCATAAGGAAGGACATCGTTGAAATCGTCAGGAGGATAAGGCCCTACGTGAAGGATCTATCCCTCACAACGAACGGAACGGTCATGTATAACCTTGCGGAAGACCTGAAGGAGGCCGGACTGGATAGGGTAAATATAAGCCTCGATACGCTTGATAGAGAAAAATACAGACGTATCACGGGTTTCGATGTTCTGCCTCAGGTTCTCAGGGGCATTGAGAAATCGGTGCGGCTCTTCAATCCGGTCAAGCTCAACATGGTCGTTATGAAGGGGCTGAACGATGATGAAATATGGGATATGATAGACTACGCCGCCAGAACCGGTGCTGTTCTCCAGCTGATTGAAATCGAAGCCCCCAGGGAGCTTGAAGAGTCGTGGTTTTTTAAGAGGTACTTCTACCCGCTCAGACCCCTCGAAGAGGAATTCGAGCGGAAAGCTGTGGAAATAAGGGAAAGGAGAATGCACAGGAGGAGGAAGTACTTTCTGCCGGTGAATGGCGGAACCGCCGAGGTGGAAGTTGTCAGGGCAATGCACAACACGGTTTTCTGTGCCAACTGCACCCGCCTGAGGCTCACCGCTGACGGACATCTGAAAACCTGCCTCCTCAGAAGGGACGACCTGATAGACATCCTGACACCTCTGAGAGAAGGAGCCACAGATGAGGAGCTTGTGGACGTTTTCAGGGAAGCCATTAAAATCAGGCAGCCTTACTGGCGTTAGAGTTTTTTGCATGTTTGAGCGCACCCTTCGAAATCCACCAGAAGGCTAATTAAACTGAGGGAAACCAAGGTATTTATATAGCCGCCGTGCTATACCCTTATGAAATATCGAAGAGAGGGGAAGCCGATGTATATTGACCAACTTGGTGTCGCAAGTGGTGTGGTTGTTCTTTTTATAGGGGTTTCATTAATAAGCCTGATGTATTCCCGCTACAAGGTCTTGGATTCACCTGTGAAACAGTTAGGAAGGAGAATATTGCTATCCCTTATCCTTTTCTCCGCAGGTGGCATAGGGGTTATAGTAGACTCACTGAGCAAATCTCAGCTCTGGTTTCTGGCTGCAATCCCAATAACCATTTCCTACATCCTCGCTGTTTCTGCAGGTGTTCATTATATAAGACGCATCACGTATATCGGCAATTACCGCCAAGAGGAAGTGAGTGAAAAATGGGCACTAACAGGAGGAGACATAACAAGAAAATCTGCAAAAGACCTAAAAGAGCTCCTCATGCTCCTAAAGGAGAATTCCAACGGGCTTGTTGTAATCGGGAGAGAGCCAGAGGAGGCGTTTGTGAGGAGTTCTGGTGTAAAGCCCGACAGGTATATATGGCTGAGCAGAACCGGCTCCCCTAACAGCATCGACCCCGCAAAGCTCCACATGCTCCAGGAGGAAATTCTCAGGTTTGCCGCAAAAAAGGGCGGGAGAATTGTTGTCTATCTAGGTGGCTTTGATTACCTCCTCCTGTACAACGACTTCAGGAGTGTCGCCAAGTTTCTCCTGAACCTGAAGGATCACCTCATGATGAAGGCCTCCCTGCTCATCATCCACCTGCCCGAGCAAACCGTGAATAAACTCCAGGAGTCGACCCTTATGAGGGAGTTCAAATGGCTTGATGAGGGCAGGCTGCTCTCGGAGATAGAGGAGATAGCGCTCTTCGGCATCATGAGGAGGGAGGGCCCATCAAATGCCGGCACTGATGGTTCCCAGGGAAAAAGCGGAGATGACTAAGAGACTCCTGAAAAGACTCGGAATATACGATGGAAAGAGGAGGCCGGTAAGGGAAGGAGATCACGTCCTGCTGCCCCTCCTCGATCCCGATAAAGCCCTTGAACTGGGCTTCGATGTCCTCGATGTGGAGCTTCCGATGAGGCCGGAGAGGCAGATTTACAGGAACCTTGAGAGCGTTCTAAGGGAAAAGCTGAGCCCTGAGGAGATGAAATACGTCAGGAGGTACGACATAATCGGGGATATAGCTGTAACCCGGATTCTCCCGGAGCTCAAACACAGGAGAGGGGAAATCATTGAGGCCCTCCTTAAGGTGCATCCCTTCCTGAAGGTTGTGGCGGTGAAGGGGTTCCACAGGGGAGCCTTCAGGATAAGGGACTACTCGATAATATGGGGCGAGAGAAGATTGACAACAGTCCACAGGGAGAACGGCGTTCAGATAAAGGTCGACCTTTCAAAGGTATTCTTCAACCCGAGGATGAAGGGTGAGCGCTACCGCTTGGCCCGGCTCGTTCGCGACGGCGAGAGGGTTCTGCTCATGTTTGCCGGCGTGCTGCCCTACGCTCTCGTCATAGCCAGATACAGAAAAGCCGAAATCACTGCGGTGGAGCTGAACGAAGATGCCGTAAAGCTCGGTCTTGAAAACATCGAGCTGAACAGGGGAAAGCTGAGGGGCAGAATCAGGCTTATCCATGGAGATGTTTTTGAGGTCGTGCCCGGGCTTCCGGCTTTCGACAGGGTCATAAGCCCGACTCCAAAGGGAGTGGATGCTCTCTCCATCGCACTGGGGAAAGCGAAAAACTGGCTCCACTACTACGACTTCGTCCATGAGGATGAAATTGGGGGCTTTGAGAGCAGAATCCTTGAAGAATGCAGGAAACAGGGAAAGGAGTGCAGGGTAAAGGTAAAGAAGGTGAGCGAGTACAAGCCGAGGGTTTTCAAGGTGTGTGCTGATGTTGAGTTAAGGTAATTCTTAGTTCATAACAGGATATAAAACTCGCCAAATTTTATATTGCACGGAATATAAAAATTGCAAAAATCCATATCGCAAACAATACAGACCGGCCCTCACTTCTTCAGGAAGTCGAACAGCGTCGCCTGCTTGCCCTTCTTCTTTGGTTTGTCTGTCTGGCCTTCCTCTTTCTTTTCCTCAATGGCCTCCATTTCCTCCTCGGCCTTCTCAATCTCTTCCTCGTCCCCGGGTTCAGCTTCCGCAGGCTTCCTCCCAGCCGCAACCCTCACATGCTCCTCAAGCTCCCCGCGCTCTTTCAGCTTTCTGTGGATGCCAAGCATCCTCCCCTTTATCTTTGCGGCCTTCTCCTTATCTCCTGCCAGGAATTCAAGCTCCTTATCACCCAGATCAAGGAAAACCGCTATATGTGCAGCCACCTCGGGATTGCCCTCGAAGATTGATCTGAATATCCTCATCGTCTCGATGGCCTCAAGCTTCGCCATGTGCATCTCCTTCATGATCTTTCTGAGAATGGAGTCCCTCAGTGAGCGCTCCTCCTTGCTCTCTGTCAGCAGTTTAATCGTCTTTGGCGGGTAGAAGCGGAGGAAGCCCTTCTTCTTGACGCCCGCCACAGCAACACCTGCGCTCATCATGTCGGTTGCATACTTCCACAGCCCGTAGTTCCCGGTTCTCTGAGCCCTTGCGAGGTATATATCCGCCCTGCTGAGGGCTTCATATGCCGCCGCTATGTCCTCAGGCTTCGGATAAACGTAGGGGATGTTCTCATCTATCCACAGGAGAAGCTCGTTTGGCATCATGTCGAGATTCCAGCTCGCCATTCTGGCCTTTTTAACATTGTCAGTGGCGAATATCGTCCCGAGAACCTGGAAGACGGACTTCTCAACGTCTCTGTATGCCAGAACCTCGGCTGCATCCTCAACACCGCCGCTCACGACGGTCTGCAGGTCGTTTATGGCAGCCCTCAAATCCCCGCTGGCTCTCCTGGCAATCTCCGCTATGATCTCCTTCGGGACAAAAATGCCCTCAACCTTCAGGATTCTGTAGAGGGCGGTCTGGATGTCGCGCCGGGTAAGGCGCTTGTACTCCACTATCACAGCCTTGTTCCGGATTTCCCTCGGAACCTTCCAGTAGTAGTTGGCCGCCATTATTATGGGGTTCTGCGCCCTCTCAATCAGCTTTGCAATCTCCCTGGCACCGCTCGATTCCATGTTGTCTGCCTCATCGAGGAAGATCAGCTTTCTCCTCCTCCCGAAAACATCAAGGGTGTAAGCTGCCCCTATGTATCTTTTTATCTTCTCCAGAGTCCGCTCATCCGAAGCGTTGAGCTCTATGACCTCAAAGCCGTAGTCGTTGGCGAGGGCATAGACCGTGGAGGTTTTGCCGGAGCCCGGCGGCCCTGCAAGCAGCAGGGCTTTTTTCTTGGGAGTCCCTCCAAGCCACCCCCTGATCCAGTCATTGACCTTCTGGACTGCGCTCTTCTGGTTGATTATATCCTTCATGTGCCTCGGACGGTATTTCTCAACCCACGGAAGCATGGAAATCACTTACCCATTATTGTGAACTGGGCGAGTAAGGCCTCAAGCTGAATCATCTCGTTCGCTCCCTCGACGAGGCGGAAGTTGTACTCCCCTATCTTATCGGCCAAGGCGACCTTCCTGGGCTCTGCTATTGGAAGGTTGAAGACCTCCTTGTGCATCTGGATTATGACATCCTCACCGCTGAGGCCCTGCTTCAGGAGAATCTCCCTGAGCTTATCTCTGGCCTTGAGGAAGTTGCCCTCCAAGGCGAGGAGCATCATCTGCCTGACGTCCTCGGGCCTTGCCCTGCTCGCCACAGTAAAGACATTCTCATCGGTTATCTTCGTGTCGAGGGCTGCCGCCGCTTGCAGGACATTTATTGCCCTCCTCATATCACCCTCTGCAACATAGAGAAGAGCATGAAGGCCTTCCTCAGTGAGCTCGAGACCCTCCCTCTCCGCGATGTGGCGAAGTCTCATGGCAACGTCCTCATCCCGTAACGGCCTGAAGCGGAATATGGCACATCTTGACTGGATTGGCTCGATGATTTTTGACGAATAGTTGCAGTTGTGGCTCACCAGGCCATTGGAGATGAAGCTGTGATCCCTTGCACAGGTCACGTCGTAGACGTCGAGGTAGCCGAGTTCCTCCTTTCTGATGACCCTCTCCACAATGTAGCCATCGAGGACCCTATCCCGTAGGAACTCCTCAAAGGTCATGAAATCCCTTGTTATACCGATGGGAACGCCTTTGAGCCTGTTCACGACAAAGTCCCTCTTAACGCCGAGGACTCTGGCGGCTTGAGTAGGATTCGTGGTTGTGGCGAGTTCAACGGCTTTCTCAGCAATCGCGGGCAGGATTATCTCCTTGTATGCAAGCTTGATCCTCAAGTACTCTCCGACGAGCCTGGCGTAGTTATCTTTTGCGTAGGCGTAGCTGACCCTCGTGAGGAAGTTTAGGTAGTTGGCATCGTTCGGCATAACAACGAGGCGGACGATGAACCTGTCTCCCACAGGCGAAACCATGATTTTGGAATCAACTTCGAACTCCCTGAGTAGCTCGGCAACATCGTTGAAGAACTCGGTGGTTCTTTCGAGGCTTTCCCTGGTTGAGCGCATCTCAAGTTTAATACCGTTGAAGTTGTGGCGCTTTCCTGCGGGCTTTGTACCGTCCGCTCCAAAGAGACCGCGCAGGAACTCCCTCTTGACGAAGAGGTTGCCTTTCTTTATCCATCCTGGAACCATGTATCCTTTCTTCGTCTTGTTGCCGACTTCAACACCCCAGAAGCGCATTAAAGCATGGAACGCCGAGCTGTCCACGTAGAGCATGTGGGTTCTGCCCTCAACCCTTCTTCCGTCAATTTCAGAGGTAACCTCACGCTCGATGATCTCCGAAGGCTTCAGGCCGAGCCTCTTCAGATCCTCCGCGAGCATTTCGAGCTCTTCCCTGTTTGAATTAAACCATATCCTAACGCCGTTCTTGGCCAGATGTCCGTCGCCGAGCAGGAATCCAAGAACCCTCGCGAGGATTCCAGCTTTTTCGTCATCGTAGCGGACGAGCCAATTCTCTTTGACTTCTTTAAGGATGTTGTAGGCCATTCCGTTAAGCTCGCCGGCAAGAAGTCTTTTAACCGCGGAGTAGCTTATCCTGATTCTAAACTCATCCTCAAGGGTCTTCCTGATGTCCATTGCATTCCTTATTGGCCTCCCGTCACGCACCTTCCTGATGAACTGTTTCCTTCCCTCAATCCTTCTCTCAACGTATCCCTTCCTTTCAAGGCTCCGGAGGAGCTGGTTGAGCCTAACGCGGGAAAGACCAACTTTTTTCTGTAGCTCCTCCCTCGTTGTCCATTCGCTGGAAATCAGCGCCAGAACTTCCGCTTCCCTCATCGTCAGGCCGTTCTCCATCTCGGCCTTGAGCTCAAGGGCTCTTGCCAAAACCCGCTCTTTGCCCCGCGTGATTAGCTCCCTGAAGGCCTTTGCCTCTTCAGGGGGTTTGAGGCCGTGTTCCCGCTCGATCTTCTCAAGGAAGCAGTAGAAGTCATAGAGGTCAAGTATCGGCCTTGGATCAGGCTCGTAGGGAGTGCCCTCAAGCGTTGATCTGACGAGGACTTCCGAGCCTTCCTTCAGGTCATATATCTGAGCCCAGCCTTCCGGCGTAAGGAACATATGATCGCCGGTGGCCTCTATGGTTCTTCCGCTATCAAGTGTGAGCCTGAAAACCGGATGCCCGACTATCTTTGAGTTGAATGCAACCGCGGCTATAACGGTATCCCTTCCAGCCCTGTTGCTAACCTCCCGGAGGAGGCCCTCTTCAAAGTGCCTCATGAAATCCTTGACCTTAACCTCCCTCTCGTCAGGGGTGTAAACCTTGATGTTTCCTGTGATACAGCTCAGGATAAATCTAACATTGTTCGAGAACATCTCCATCGTTCTCCTCAGGGCCTGCTGGGCATCCTGCGTTAAAGCATCGGCCTCATCGAGGAAGATTATCTTGAAGCCCGCACTGCCGATGGGCTTTGTGCGCGCAAACTCCTTTACTTTCTCGCGGATGACGTTTATGCCACGCTCGTCTGAGTTGTGGAGGAGCACAGGTATCTCGCCGGCAAAGAACATCTCATTGCCCGGAACGCTAACATCATAGACAAAGTCGTTGTACTCGACGACTTCAACTTTCCGTATCATAAGGGCGTGGAGATCCGTGTTGGCGAGCTTCCTCAGCGTTTCAAGGATTCTCCTGCCTTTTCCATCAAGTTTCTTCTCGTTAACCATACTTATGACCCTTCTCAGGGTCTCCTTCCTCAAGCGCTTCTTGCCCTCGTAGAGCTGGTGCCTAAGTTCATAGCGCCAGTTCCCCTCGATTGCGTCCTCTATCGACAGTAGCATCTTAACCACTGGCTCAGCCGGAAGGAGCTCCGCCTTGCTCCACTTCATTCCGCCCCTCCAGATAAGCCTCGCTTCCCTCTCGAAGAGACTGGACTCTATTCCAGAGACCCTTGCAAGCCACACCGTGTCTATCAGCAGTTCCCTCGAAACGGAGGAAACCCTGATGACACTTCCCCATTCGCCAGTCCCGTCGCCGTCGGCGAGACCCCTAAGGAAGGCTATTCTGTCCTGAATCGGGAACTCGAAGACAAAACCAGGAATCCTCTTATTCTCCGCCCTCCTGCCGTTTCCATCGTAGAAGTTTCCATCAAAGAACTTAGCCAGCTGGGTGTTCAGAAGCCTGATCTGGTACGCACTCTTCCGTGAGCGGTCGAAGCCCGAGCCCGTGTAGTTCTCGTATACGCTGACGCCGAGATTTCCAGCAAAGGTTCTAACGCGGTCTATCAGTTCACCCTCGTGGCTTCCAAGGGTGTAAATCACCTGTCCGGAGGTGTTGCCCCTAAAGCCGACCGCACCTTCAGCGGCGTAGAGGCCGAGCATGTACGAAAGCCCTTCGCTAACCGGGAGCCCCCCAAAGGTTCTCGTTCTCGCGCTCTCCTTAATCCTGTGCTCGCTCAGGTCAATGAAGTCGAGAATGCCCTCAAGGTTCGCGGTAAAGCTGAGAAGGATTGAGCCTTCCCTAAGCTCGCTCGCCTTGACTGTTTCGAGACCGTTCTCTGTGAGCACCATAACCGAGTGGTTCCCGGTCAGTTCGAGCTTTCCTCCGCCCTCAAGGTGAAGACGGAGTATAACCGGAACGCGGTGGCGGATTATCTTGCTTACCCTAGCCCACCTGACGCGGTAGCTCTCGTCAACCGTCAAGACTTCCAAGTCAGGGGCGTCTTTGTAGGCAACGTCACCGTCGTTCTCATCGAAGTAAATCTTGTCGAGTTCAGCGAAGGTCTTTCTAACGACTTTGCCCCCAATCCTCACGAGTACGGGTGTGTCCTTGGAGACTGAGGCGTTCAGTTCCAGAAAGTTGTGGCGCCAGTTTTCACCGAAAAGCTCCCTCGCGAGGGCCAGAGCGCTGGTCGTCTTTCCCGTACCGGGTGGCCCGGCGAATAAAAGATGGGGCATCGAGCCGGTTCTGGCATAGTGCTTGAGCCGCTTTACGATGTGATCCTGACCCACTATATCATCGAGCCTCTCCGGCCTGTACTTCTCAACCCATGGTTTTTCGAGAATTTTAACCTCTTTAACCTCTTCGCCCATAGTTATCACCTATCATCGTGAGCTAAAGGTTTATTATGGCTTGAGATATTAAAAACTTTGGGAGAGAAAATGGATGTCCTGAAGCATATTTCGATTCCAATGCTTGCATTTCTGGCAATAACCCGGGAGCTCAGTCTATTTCTCCTCGCAGTCTTCACTTTTGGGGCGATATTCCCTGATTTCGATGTCTTCTTTGACGAGCACAGGAGCTACTTCCATTCCCTGATTTTCCTAACTCCGCTTTCACTGCTGTCGCTCTGGACACACAGCATGTACCTCTGGCTTTTCACAGCGGGGGCGGCTTTCCACATCTTCCTGGATTTCTTCTCCGGCGTGATTCCATTCCTGTATCCTATAAAAAAGAGGGGTCTTGGCATTAAAATCATGGGGCTTGTGGTTTTTGAGAGCCTGCCCCGGCTGAAAATAAGGTATAGACTCATTCTCGGCTATCCCGAGAGATCAAGGGGGAGCCACACTGCCCTTTCAAATGAGAGCGTTGCGATGCTTATTGTTGCACTCGCCGCTCTGCTGCTCCGGCTCTCGACCTGAGGGACTGCAGCCCGGCCAAGGCTTTCAGAATAAAAATGCAAGCGAGGAGTGCAAAACTTTTATACCTGCATGAGCATTCTTATCATGGTGGTTCTTATGGCAAAGCTGGACTGGATTACCGAAGAGTTGAGGGAGCTTAAGGAGAAGGGCCTTTACGTCACCATCAGAAAGCTTGAGAGCGCCCAGGGCCCATGGGTTGTCGTCGGTGGCAAAAAGGTTCTCAACATGTGTTCAAACAACTATCTGGGCCTGGCCGCCCACCCAAAGATTAAAGAGGCCGCGATAAGGGCCATTCTCGACTACGGCGTTGGTGCCGGTGCCGTTAGAACAATCGCCGGGACCATGGAGCTCCACGTGGAGCTTGAGGAGAAGCTGGCAAAGTTCAAGAAGAGGGAAGCTGCCATACTCTTCCAGAGCGGCTACAACGCAAACCTCGGTGCAATCAGCGCCCTCATAAAGAAGAACGAGGACGCTGTCTTTGTGAGCGAAGAGCTAAACCACGCGAGCATTATTGACGGTATGCGCCTCAGCGGCGCGCCCAAGGTCATCTACAAGCACCTCGACATGGAGGACCTCAAGAGGAAGCTTGAGGAGGTTAAGGACAGAAAGAAGAAGCTCATCGTTACAGACGGTGTCTTCTCAATGGACGGGGATTTGGCCCCGCTCCCGGAGATAGCCGAGCTGGCGGAGCAGTACGATGCCATGGTCTACGTTGATGACGCCCACGGTGAAGGTGTTCTGGGAGACAGCGGAAGGGGTATAGTCGACCACTACAAGCTCCACGAGAGAATCGACTTCGAGATGGGAACGCTGAGCAAGGCCTTCGGTGTCATCGGCGGTTATGTAGCAGGCCCGGAGGAGGCCATCGACTATCTCAGGCAGAGGGGAAGGCCGTTCCTCTTCTCAAGTGCCCCGAACCCGCCTGACGTTGCCGCCGCCATTGCAGCGGTCGAGATACTCCAGCACAGCGATGAACTGGTCAGAAAGCTCTGGGACAACACCCACTTCCTCCAGAATGAACTCCGCGAGTTAGGCTACGACCTCGGCAACACCAAGCACCCGATTACGCCGGTCATGCTCTACGACGAGAAGCTCGCGCAGGAGTTCAGCAAGCGCTTATACGACGAGTACAACATCTTTGCACAGGCTATTGTTTATCCGACCGTTCCGCTCGGAACCGCGAGGCTGAGGCTTGAGCCTTCCGCCGCCCACAGCAAAGAGGATTTGCAGTATGTCATCGATGCCTTTGAAGACCTCGGAAAGAAGACGGGCTTTTTGAAGTGACTTCCCTTTCTCTTTTCTCACGCGGCTTCGGTTTCTTTTAAGTATTCTGCCCCCTGTCCCAGAGGCATGTTCAGTTCTTCAGCAAAAAAAAATAAACCCACAGTGACATAGCATCATATGGGGGATGCAGCGTGACACCAGTACTGGCGCTGATGGTCGAGGCAGTGCTCATAACAATGGTCGCCATTATGATTCGCCGCAGGAGGATGTTCATCTCCCGTTATCCGGAGCTTAAGAGATTCTACGACCTCAGCTTTCTGGGATTTCTGATGGCTGTCCTGGCCAAGCTGGTCTTTCTTTTCCTGGACTTCAGGGATCACGGTATCTTTCTCCTCCCAGAGAGATGGGTGCCAGCCGTGAGCTATGCGGGGAACCTCCTCTTTCTTCTTACGGTTCTCCTACTTTTGCTGGGATGGTTCAACCTCCTGAAAGTCCTCGGGACGGGATACAGGCTCATACCCGTTGTGGAGTTCAGGGAGGAATACGAGCACCTGAAGCCCGGCCTCTATCTGTGCCGCGTCCCAGAGTGCTACTCCATGATCCCCCGGCTCCTCAGGGGAAGGGCTGGATTAATAATTTCCCGCCAGCATCCTGAAGAGATAAGGAAAGCTCTCAGGATCGAGAAAACCCCCGTTCTCCGGATCAGCAAAGCCCGGGAGGAGAATACGGTCTTCCCCACCCGCCTTGAGTTCCTCCTTCAGACCATAGTGGACTTCATGAGGAGCACCGACAGCCCCAAGATGATCCTTCTGGACGGTGTTGAATACCTGATTCTGGAGAATGGTTTTGTTCCGATTTTCAAGTTCCTGACAGCCCTGAAAGACCACGCCATAATCCACAACACCGTGGTTATCGTGCCGGTGAAGGATGAGAGCTTTGAGGAGCGGATGCTCCATCTGATGCACAGGGAGTTTGAGAGGCTGGACTAAAACTTCATGCACAATCCTCAGCCCTAACATACTCCATCGGTGGGCCCGGAACGGCAAGGCTTTCGTTGCCTATTTTAAACATGAGCTTTGGCTTGAAATAGAGGCCATCAACGTTGGATGGAACTTTCACAAGCACCTTCAGCAGAGCTGTTGAGTTCGGAGGGAGCTGTTCGAGGGTTCTGTTTGAGGTCATGTTCATCAGATTAAAGTTCACCACCTCAATATCCGGTGGTTTTGGATATTTCTGTATTAAGGCGAGGGGAAAGGAAACATTTTCAAGAAGAATTGAGGTATTATATAAGTTCGTAAGCCGTGTTGTGTATTCGAAAGTGTCTTCTCCCTTTCTGTACGAGATGTAAAGAGAGGAATAGCTCTTAAACTTCAGATGAACTTCAGTGGGCTTTAAGGCGGCAACTTGGAAATGGAGCCAGATATTTATTCCTGTCTCATTCAAGATTTTTCTCTTGTTCCAAATCTGTAGAGAAAGGGCATCATTACCAAGGATGCTAAACTGCCTCTCAGGGGTTTGGAACTTGAGGTACAATGGTAGGGGGACATAACCTGCTATTCCAGAGGAGTTGGCCATTGAGAGAACATCGGAGGTGGTGTATGAGATACTAATGTTGCCGAGGTAAAGGTCGACAAATGTGGTGTTTTTGATGTAATCAATAGATGAATATACAAGCAGGGTTAAGGTCTCATTTGGATAAACGTAGCCGTATCCCCAAATCGAGCGTGGACAAAGAAGTGGGGGCTGCTCTAAGCCGGCGTTGCTAGTAGAAGTGCCTGTAGTGCTACTGATGGAAGAGGTGTATGGGGGATGGCTTTCTGTGTTACTGATAGAAGTGCTTGTGAGATGGCTTTTGGAGGAGTGGAATAGCTTTTCTGGATTTTCTGGGAAATTCATCCACACAAAGATTATTCCCATTAAAAACAACACTACTAAAAAGATAGAAAAAATCTTCTTCATTTGATACCCTCCATCAGCCTTGAGGATGACTCTCCGGTCTACATTTTGGTATTACATTCATTTTAATGTAAGCATATGCAACGTTAGATGTTGCTATTTCCCCATGATTTGTTATTAAGTATTCTCTCTGAACTATTTTCTTGATAGGTATTACCTTTTGGGTCCAGAACCATATTTCTTCTCCATACTTGCACGACCCTGTACAGGTTATAGACTTACAGATCTGCTCTCCAACTGAAACCCCTAATTTTTCTTTAAGAGCTACTGCACTAACTTCAAGATCCCCCGATACAGTTACAGAGATACATTTTGTTATTGTTATTGATAATGAGCATCCAGTACTGGCATCACATTCTTCAATAGTTTCAAGTTGTTCGGGGGTGTATTCAGTAGTGTAATAATAAACCCCATCTATTTTCCATTCTTTACCATAAATTACATATTGAGGTTTTGGCTGGTTGTGAATTGGTGCTGCTGCAACACTTCCGGCAGTTACCCCAACAATCAGCAGTCCCAAAAGTACTGCAAACAGTCCCTTCCACTTCACAGGGTTTCACCTCCGGGGTAGTTTTGCAATATATGATAGTAAATTAATGTTTATAAACTTTTCCTTTTACTTTAAATAAAAATTCTTCCTTTTTTTTTCGAGTATAAATTTATTCAGAGTTAGGTTTTATGAAGTGAAGGGACCAAAAGAAATCCAAGTAACGGAATTGCATGACGATGCAATTATCAGAACAACATTCATTAAATTTCACTCAAGAGAACATAAACAAAAGTGAAGATGATATTACTCAGAACTTCACCCATTCTATTTTATAATAAACAACATCGTTGTCCTCATCAACTACCGCCATCACCATGTTCTTCCTCACGCCGTGCGCCACTCTAACGCGGGCCGTTATATCATTGGGGGAAAAGCGGAGGTTCTCCGGGACGACCCAGACAAGCCACTGGGAGTGCTCGTCCATCCCTCTGCGGTAAACGCGGAAGTGCGAGCCGAACTTCAGGGCGGACTTGACGGTGTAGCCCCTGTCCCTCAAATCGGTGTAAACGAGGAGCTTTATATCAAACTGATCATCCCTTCTCCTGCCGAGCTCCACCAGATCATGGAAGGACAGCTCTTCTTCACCGTCGAAAACCCTTATCTTCCCCTTTTCCATCAGATAGGCAGCTTCTATCAGCGAAAGGAAGAGCTTCCCGTTCACTATCTCACCGAAGTAGCGCTTGTTGTAGAAGCGGTTTATGGCCTTCTCCCTTTCGCTGAAAACCCTGTCCCCGCTCAGGTAAAATATCAGCGGCTCCTTCATGAGATCCCTCCCCATTCTCTGGCCGGTACCATCATATAGTATGCATCCTCCCCGTCGGCGTAGTAGCCTATTATCCTCTTCACCTTTCTGAAGCCAAGCCCCTCATAGAGCTTTATAGCCCTCTCGTTGCTCACCCTGACCTCAAGCCCTATATACTGGGCCCCCTTCTTAACGAGCCTCTCCATAACCTCCAGCATCAGAGCCTTTCCTATGCCGTTTCCCCTGTATTCGGGGTCGACGGCTATGCTCATTATGTGACCCTCAAGGTCGGGCCTCAGATAGGCCATCACGTATCCCACAACCCTGCCGTTGTATTCAGCGACGAGAAACGTGTCAGGGTTGTTCTCAAGGAAGACCATGAAAATGCCGCGCGGATATTTCTCCCTGAAGGATTTGACCTCTATCCTGCTTATCTCAGGGAGGTCAAAGAGCTTGGCAGGTCTTATGATGACCATGCCCAGAGGAATCCTCTTATGGGCAGCGAGTTCCTTGGAAGATACGCTCATATTAGCTACTTCTCATGAAAGTTTTTAAGGTTTAAGCAGACTCCGGGCGTGTCTAAAAGTTGGGGGTTGTTTCGTGAGTGCTTGAAGTTTTTTGCCTGTCCGAGATGCCCCGGAAGGCTTTACCCTTCCATCATGCAAACATCAATAGTTTTATAGTTTTAGGCACCCCCGCAGACCCCCGCCGCTGTCCTGAAAAACGGCCACAGCCCGGTGATTTTCCTTCTTATATTTGATAGTAAAACTTAAATCCTCCCCCGGACAGAGTTATGGAAGGTGAGATTATGCGGGTCACGGATGAACAGGTCGGTATAGTCAGGGGAGAAGCCAGCGTTTCAAGCTATCAGTTCTCGGCTCATCCCGATTCAAAGCTGAAATTTGGTGAGTTCGTCGCCGCCAGAAACCGCGAAGGGGAGTGGGTTATCGGGAACATAAGGAGGCTGGAGAACATAAACTGGCTTCTCAGCGAGGGGAAGAGCACCTACTATTCTCTGGAGCTTGACCTGAACGAATACGGTGAGAGCATAGAGGCGAATGAAGCTCTGATAGCCACGGTCAGGGTTCTGGGAAGGATAGTGAGCAACGGAAGCAGGGTCGAGGTTGCCCCCAACAGGGTTCCGATACCAAACGGAAGAGCTGTTTACAGGGTAAATGATGAACTTTTGAAGGCCATATATAACGGAGGGCCGGGCTACATTGAAATCGGGACCCTCCTGCTGAGGGAAACTGTCCCCATATACCTCGACGTGAATGAGCTGGTCTCAAGGCACTTCGCCGTTTTGGCCGTTACAGGAGCGGGCAAATCGAATGCAGTCGCGGTAATGCTCGGGGAAATCATTGAAAAGCTGAGGGGCACGGTGGTTGTCCTCGATCCCCACGGGGATTACGTAAAGCTGAGTCTGCCTGAGACCGGGAGGGAGTATGTGAAAATCATAGAATCCAAAATCAAGCCTGAGGAGATGGATGGAGAGGAGCTGGCAGACCTCATGGAGGTTCAGAGGAATGCGGCGATACAGAGAAACTTCCTCCTCAAGGCATGGGAGACCGTGAAGCACGAAAACCCCCAGCTTGGCGGCAGGGAACTGATTGAGGAGCTCAGGCTGAAGCTTGAAAAATGGGCGAGGGACAGGGAGGGGAGCTACTGGGACGAATACCTGCAGGGATACAGGGAGCTGGAGAAGATAGACTCAAACACAGTCGGCACGATAACACGCCTCACAATGCGCATATCCCGCTTTCTCCGGAACTACGGCCATGTTCTAACCAGCGAGGACATAGTGGCCCAGATAGAGCCCGGAAAGGTCAACGTCATTGACCTCGGGCCCCTCGACGAGGGCCAGATGAAGGTGGTTGTTGGAAAGCTGATTCAGAAGGTCTTTGAGGCCAGAGTCGACTATGAAAAGGCCCGTAAAAAGCTGGAGAGGATAAGGGACGAGCTGAGAGCCGGAAGGGCTGTGAAGACATCCGCAGTTGAGGGTGAAGTGGAGGAGCTTGAAAGGATCATGAAGGAGATAGAGACCAAGAGCAGGGCTCTGGCAGAGCCAATCCTCCTGATCGTTGAGGAGGCCCACATATTCGCCCCGCAGGGGGAGAAAAACGACGCTGTAAGAATTCTGGGCAGGATAGCAAGGGAAGGAAGGAAATTCGGCGTGGGACTCGGTGTCGTATCCCAGAGACCGAACAAGCTCAATGAGGATATTCTGAGCCAGACCAACACGAAGATAATCCTCAGAATCGTCAATCCGAAGGATCAGGACTACGTGCTCAAGGCCAGCGAGCAGCTGAGCGAGGATTTGCTGAGGGATATAACCTCCCTCGGAAAGGGAGAGGCCGTTATAGTTGGCCAGGCCATAAGCCTGCCCGCACTCGTAAAGATACACAACTTTAAGGCCAGAGGCGGGGACTACGGCGGCGAGGACATCGGGGTTGTGAGCAGGTGGAGAAAGAGGGCGGAGGATGAAGAGAGGGAGAGAAGGATAAGGGAGGAATACGAGGAAGAGGGGATAGACTTTGACTATTAAATTTGCCCATCTTGCCGATGCCCATCTGGGCTATGAGCAGTACCGCCTTCCCTACAGGGCGGAGGAGTTCAGGCAGGCCTTTGAGGAGGCCATAAGGAGGGCAATTGAGGAGGGGGTGGACTTCATCCTCATAGCGGGAGACCTGTTCCACAGGAGCAACCCCTCCCCTCAGACGATCAAGGAGGCAATTGACATCCTTGAGCTCCCGAGAAAAGAAAAAATACCGGTTTTTGCCATTGAGGGGAACCACGACAGAACACAGAGGAGGATTTCAGCCTACCACCTCCTTGAGTCCCTCGGCCTGATACATCTCATCGGATTCAGCGAGGAGAGGAAGGAAAACAGGTATCAGACGACGGAAAAGGTCGGCAACAGATTGCTCGTTAAGGGCATTTTTGAAAAAGGCGGAAAATCCATCGAGATATATGGAACCAAATACATGAGCGCCGCGTGGTTCGAGAGAAACAGGCTGGGCAATTACTTCAGGCCGCAGGGAGATGCCATTCTGATGCTCCATCAGGGCATAAGGGAGATGATGGAAAAGCTTCACCTTGAGAGCCAGAGGGACTATTTCGAAATCAGCCTCAACGACCTTCCGGAGGGATTTCTGTACTACGCCATGGGCCACATACACAAACGCTGGACAACAAACAGGGGTCAGGGCATAGTGGCCTACCCCGGCTCGCTCCAGAGATGGGATTTCGGGGACTATGAGATGAGATACAGGTGGGACGGGCTCAGGTTCAGACACACGGCGGGTGAGGATAAGGGATTCCTGATCGTCGAGGACTTCAAGCCGAGGTTCATCAAACTCGATGTCAGACCATTCTATGACATAAGGATAAAGGGTGATGAGGCGACGGTTAGGAAGGAGCTCAGGAGACTCTCCCGGGAGATACCGCAGGAGGCATTTCTCAGAATCAGTCTCGAATGGGAGAGGCCCTTTGATGTGGCATTTCTCCATGAGATATTCAACGTCAGATACCTTCACATAAGAACCAGATTCGGTAGAAGGAAGCTCGAAAAGGGGAAGGGGACAAGAGCTGAAGACTTCTTCACACCTCTTGAGAGGAGAATAATAGGCCTCGTCGGGGAGAAGGATTTTGAGGATTTCGATGAGGTCATCAGGCTGATTCTCCAGGGGGAAAAGGCGGCGGGGGAGAGCAGGACAGAGACAGGCGGTAAAGCAGGGGAAAAGTCAGAGAAGAGTCATGAGACCAGAGAAAAAACAGGCAGAGAAAAAACAGAGATAGAGAAGGAAAAGAAAAGAGAAAAGCCAAAGAAAGCAGACCTAACGCTCTGGCTCTCCAAGAGGTGAGATTATGAAGATTGAGAAGATTCTCATCAGGGATTTTCGCTCCCATGAATACACGAGGGTGAGCTTTACAGAGGGGATAAACCTCATAATAGGTCAGAACGGAAGCGGCAAGAGTTCCCTCCTCGACGCAATTCTCGTAGGCCTGTACTGGCCCACAAGACCCAAAGACCTTAAAAAAGACAGCTTCCTGCGTGTCGGCGGGAAGAGCAGCGAGCTCACCATTTTCTTCGAGAAGGATGGTGTGAAGTACCAGATACACCGCAACATAACCCGGGGTCTGGCGCATGTAAAATACCTCGAAAACGGAAAATGGAGCACGCTTGAGGTCAACCAGAAAAGGGTAAGGGACTGGATGGAGAGGTTGATACCCTACGATGTATTCGTCAATGCCATCTACATCAGGCAGGGAGAGATAGACGCCATCCTTGAGAGCGATGAGAGCAGGGAGAAGATAGTGAGGAAGGTTCTGGGGTTGGACAGATACGAGAATGCATACAAAAACCTCCTTGAAGTCCGGAAGACCATTGAGAGCCGGATAAGGGGAATCGAAGCATACTTGGAGTCCATGAAGAACATAGACAGCATGATAAAGGAGGCTGAGGAGGAGCTGAGAGCGACGCTCAAGGCCCTCAACGACATCTCGCCGAAAATTCCCCTGCTGAAAAAAGAGGTGAGGGGAATTGAGGAGGAGCTGAAGGAGCTAGATTCCCTCGCCGGGGAAATAAACGGACTCACCTCCCTGGAAAAGGAGAAGGAAGGCACGCTGAAGGAAATTAAGGCGAAGATTGAGGGGCTGATATCCTCGCTGGAGGAGAGGAGGAAGAGACTTGAGGAGCTTGAGCGCAGGGAGAAGGAACTCAGGGGAATAGAACCACAGGCGAGGGAATACATCACGCTATCGGAATTCTACGAAGAGTTCAGGAAAAAGAAGGAGGAATCCGAAAAGGTTATCCGGGGATATGAGGGGCAGATACAGGGAATTGAAGAGCGCATAAAGGAACTGGAGAAGAAAGAGAAGGAAATAGTTAAGCTGGATGGGAAAATCAGGAGGATTGAAGGGGAGCTTGAAGAGCTGAAAACAGCTGCTGAAGAGTACAACGAAGCCATGAGAATTCAGAACAGCCTGAAATCACTGGAAGAAAGGAGCCGGCTGAGTGAGGAGGAGATTGAGAAGCTGGAGAAGAAAATTGAAAGGGCAAAGGAGTGGAGGGAGAGGATACTCAGGGAGATAGACGAGATAAACGAGAGACGGGGGGAGCTCAGGAACGCCATCAGGGAAAAAAGCAGGGCAACCCTTGAGCTCAAAAAGGCGAGAGGAAAGTGTCCCGTGTGCGGTGCAAAGCTCACGGAGAACCACAAGAAGAAGCTGCTCGGGGAGTACAGCGTCGAGCTGAAGAAATACGAGGAAGAGCTCAAAAACCTCGATGAGAAAGAGAAGAAGCTTAGACAGGAGCTTTTTGAAGTCGAAAAAACCCTGAAGAGGGAAAGAGAGCTGGTGAAGGAGAAGGAGCTGCTGAAGCAGAAAAAGGAGCTCAGAGAAAAGCTGAAGGGGCTGGACATTGAGGAACTTGAGAAAAAAGCCCGGAGGTACGAGGAGCTCTCTCAGGAGAGGGGAAGGCTTTTAGGCGAGCTCGGAAAGCTCAGGGAGGAGGTTGAGAGGAAGGCCGCATTCGAGAAGAAGAGGGAATACCTGAAAAGGAAAATCGAAGGGCTGAATGATGAACTCAGGAGCTATGAGGAAAAGCTCGGGGAGCTGGGATTCGGGAGCATGGATGAGCTCAGGGCAAGGGTTGAGGAACTCAAGCCGATTTACGAACAGTACCTCAAGCTCCAGCCCGCTGTGGAGAGGCTGCCTGAAGAGAGGAGGAAAATGAGGGATGAGGAGAGGAGACTCAGGAGCCTGAAGGAGCGGGAAAAACATATCTCACGGGAGCTCAGGGAAATAAGGGGGAAGCTTGAGCAGACCAGGGAGAGATACAGCAGGGAGAGGCACGAATCGCTGAGGAAGGAGCACATCGAAAAGAGGGAGGAGCTTGCGAGGATGGAGGAGGAGCAGAAGCACCTGATGGAGAAAAAGGAACAGCTCATGAGGCGCATTGAGGAGCTCAGGGCAGAAAAGGATAACATAGAGCTCAAAAAGGGAGAGCTTGAGAACCTCAGAAAAGCAAGGGAAAGGGTTCAGGAGCTCAGGGAGAAGGTCAGGCAGTACAAAAACATCCTCAAGGAGGATTCCCTCGCCAGAGTCGGGGAATATGCGAGCGAGATTTTTGAGGAGCTCAGCGAGGAGAAATATTCCGGAATAACCGTAAAGGCCCTGGAGAACAAGGTTGTCCTCGGCGTCATCTACAACGGGGAGGAGAGGGATTTATCCTTCCTCAGCGGGGGCGAGAGGATAGCCCTCGGGCTGGCGTTCAGGCTCGCCTTGTCCCTGTATCTCGCCGGGGAGATACCCCTGCTTATAATGGACGAACCAACGCCGTACCTCGATGAGGAAAGGAGGAGGAGGCTCGTCGACATAATGGAGCGCTACCTCAGGAGAATACCCCAGGTCATCATAGTTTCACACGATGAGGAGCTCAAGGATGCTGCGGACAGAGCCATACGCGTAAGACTCGAAAACGGCGTTTCAAAGATTGAAGAGGTTGAGGTCTCTTAGGGGGAGGAAACATGTACAGGTTGATCTCAAGGGCACAGGCCGATAGAATCGGAGAACTGCTGGAGGCGGAACTTGAAGAGGCTGAGAGGGCCCTCAAGGGCAGAATAGAGTGGCGGGAGCTTCCGGAGAGAAAGCCGAGCAGGGTGTATGCAGTCGACGGAAGTCAGGGCAAGCAGAGGCTCAGCGGGACGATAATCTACACCGTCTCATCCTTCGCCTTCGGGAACGGGCCGAGTGTAAGGATGATACACACAAACGCCATGCTCTACAATCAGGGCATCTCAGACCAGATTATAAGGCTTCAGATGGAGACCCTTGAAAACAAGATAGGGGCGCTGGCCGGCGACGAGCACATGATTCTGATGGACGGAACACTCACGGGCTCCCTTACGAGACCCCCGGTCTACCCCGAAAGCGTCAGGGGGATAACCACCATAAGCGAGACCCTCGGTGATGAGAAGCTTGAGGAGCTCGTCGATGACTTTGTTGAAAGGCTGGACAGACACTATGAGGAGCTGTCCCTGCAGCTTGAAGAGAAAAGGGAGCTGAGGGAGAGGGTACTTCTGGCAGACGAAGCCCTCGATGATTATGCCGAGTACTACAGGGCCATGGAGGGAAAGCCCGTAACCAACTACGATGGAGTATTCAAAATGCTCAGAGAGGCCATAAAAGCCGGGACACTCATGGAGATAGCCGAAAGGATCGAAGAGTACGGGGAGGAGAAGAAGCTCTCCGTCGAGGATGCGAGGAACTCGATTCATGTCGTCCTCGGTTACATAGAATACCTCTACTCCCTCGAAAGACTCCTGCAGAAAGACCTGATATACATAGCCAAGAGCTTCTACAACAGGAAGATAACCGAGAGGCTGGGCATAAAAGCAGTCGATGTTCCTTTCCTCGACGCATACCTGAGGAAAACCTTCGGGGAGGAGAAGCCGGGTTACTACATCATAACTCAGGGCGGCAGAGCCATAAGCCACAGAATACCCAGGGCGCTCAGGAAGCACTTCAGGCTCGTTGATAGATACATAGCCGAGGGCGTCCCGATGGCATACATAAGAACCATGAAGGGCGGCGTGATATATCTCCTCCAGTCAAACAGAAAGATTGACGATGAGCTGCTGGCGAGGCTGCTGTGGCACGAAAGCAACGGCTACATAAGGCCTCTCCAGAAGGCGCATGAGGGCGTGAAGATAGAGCAGAAGCTGTTCAAAGCCGAGCTTGAGGCGCTTTTGAACCACCTGAAGAGGAAGAACCCTGATCTGAGGGTGTTCCTGAAGTACGGGAGGTCTCCCCTGGAGTGAGGGTGGCATGTCAGGTTATGTAGTTAGCCCTTCAGGTGATTTTCCCTGAGAGTGCAAGGTAACGCATCAAACGAAACACCCCAGCTTTAACTTTTAGACACGTCCGGAGTGAGGGAAAACTTTAAACGATGGACAAATAATCCAAAACCATGAAACGGGTACTGCCGGTTATAGTGGTGCTTTCGGTCCTCAGCATCCTCCTTGGAGTCTACATCGGCTCGGTTAGCCTTTCATTCGGCAGGATAACGGAGAGCATAGCCCTCGGCATTAAATCCTCCCTGGGAATCGTGAAAAAGCCATCAAATGTTTACTTCACGATAATATGGGATATAAGACTCCCCAGAGTCCTTCTGGCATATCTCGTCGGTCTCAGCCTGGCCTCCGCAGGAGTCGCCTCTCAGGCCCTCTTCAAAAACCCCCTCGCAGACCCCTACATCCTCGGAATAAGCGGGGGTGCCGCCGTTGGGGTGGCCCTCGCGGCCCTCTACTTCCCGCAGTACGTGGAAAGCTCGGCCCTCCTCTTTTCCATTTTCGCCGTATTTCTGGTCTACAACGTCTCAAAAGTCGACGGGCATATTCCGGTTGATACGCTTCTCCTCGCGGGAATAGCCTTTGGATTTTTGGCGACTGCCGCAACTTCCTACCTGATATACATAAACCCCGAAAACACCCACGCCACATGGCTCTGGCTTATGGGGAGCTTCAACGGTGCAACATGGGCGAAAGTGGGAAAGGTTTTCATATCATCCATTCTCGGGTTTTCATTCCTCCTGTGGAGGTGGAGGGAGCTGAATCTCCTCCTTCTCGGCGAGGAGAGCATAGCCCTCGGGCTCGATGTCGACCTCTACAGAAAGCTCATCATTTTCGTTATAGCCCTGATGACCGCCATAGCGGTATCGGCATCGGGGATAATAGGGTTTATAGGGCTCGTGAGCCCGCACATCGTGAGGATGCTTGTCGGGCCAAATCACAGGAGGCTCCTGCCGGCAGCTGCGCTCTTCGGAGGCTTTCTAACCGTTTCAGCTGATCTCATAGCGAGAACAATAAACAGGCCGCAGGACATACCCGTTGGAATAATAACCGCCCTCATAGGGGCCCCGTTCTTCCTCTATCTCCTCATGAAGCACAAGAGGGGGGAGCTTTCCTCATGACGTTGATGTTGAGAGCTCACAGCTTTCCTCCCCTTCCCGTAAAGCACGGCAGGAGGGAGCCCGCACTATGAGGCTTGAATCGAAGATTTCCTTCTCGTACGGCAGGCAGGAGGTTCTCAGGGGTGTGGAGATTGAAGCGGAGAGAGGAGAGCTGCTGGCGGTTATAGGGCCGAACGGGGCAGGAAAATCGACGCTGCTCAAGTGCATGGCAGGGATTCTGAAGCCCTCCGGATATGTTAAGCTCGACGGAAAGGACATCCTGAGGATGAAGCCCGGCGAGAGAGCGAAGATGATAACCTACGTGCCTCAGAGCTCCCTGCCAGAATTCGCCTTCACAATAGAGGAGTTCGTCGAGATGGGGACATATAAAACGAGGGGCAACGTGGAAAATGCCCTGAAGCGTGTCGGTTTGTGGGAGAGAAGGAAAGAGCCGGTAACAAACCTGAGCGGCGGCGAATATCAGCTGGCCTTAATAGCGAGGGCCCTGGCCCAGGGGAGCGATGTTATCCTGCTCGATGAACCCACGAGCCACCTCGACATCAACCATGTTCTCAGGATAATGGAGCTCCTGAAGGAGCTGAGGGAGAGCAAGATTGTTATAGCGGTTCTCCATGACCTGAATCTCGCCCTCCGGTATGCGGACAGGATGGTTCTGCTCCACAGAGGGGAAAAGGTGTGGGAGGGAACACCCGAAGACCTGAATCCTGCGGTTCTGGAGGAGGTCTACGGTGTCAAAGCGAAGATTCTGAATGTCAGTGGGGAGCTAACGTTAATAGCATCGCTCGGACTAAGGAATCTGGCAAAGGTTTAAAACATGGGAGAGAAAAAAATAGCTTCAGGGGTGAGAGATATGAATATGGAGAAGAAGACCGGAACAACAACCGTGGGAATAAAGGTTAAAGATGGGGTCGTTTTGGCCGCCGATACTCAGGCTTCACTTGATCACATGGTTGAGACGCTCAACATAAAGAAAATCCTCCCTATAACGGACAGGATAGCGATAACGACAGCAGGAAGCGTTGGGGATGTGCAGATGCTGGCGAGGCTCCTTGAGGCCGAGGCGCGCTATTACCAGTTCAGCTGGGGGAAGTCTCTAACAACGAAGGCCATGGCAAACCTGCTCAGCAACATCCTTAATGAGAACAAATGGTTCCCCTATCTGGTTCAGATAATAATAGGGGGTTATGTTGACGAGCCGACTTTGGCCAACCTCGACCCTCTGGGCGGCCTCGTTTTCGATAAATACACTGCCACAGGCTCCGGCTCACCTTTTGCAATAGCCATCCTTGAGGACGGTTACAGGGATGACATGGACATAGAGGAAGCTAGGGAGCTCGCCGTCCGCGCCGTCAGAACGGCAGGGAAGAGGGACGTCTACACAGGAGACAGAAAGATTCAGGTAATGACCATAACAAAAGAGGGCATGAAGGAGGAGTTCGTTGAGTTTTGAGTTAATTTTTATTTAACATTTAACGGGTGAACCACAATTTCTTTATAACTCTTTACACAACATTTTTCCATGAGCGGCGTTAAAAAGTCCCTGGCACTCGCTGTGGTTCTCCTCATGCTCCTCTATTTTTACAGCCCTTCCCAGGTTACCCAGGGCGACATCGTTCTGAAAGAGGTTCAGGGCATAATCAAAGCCGACCAGGCCATCAGAAACCTGAGCTTTAAACAGGAGCCGCGGATCATCGTGATAACAAAGGCCCAGGCAGTCCAGATGTGGAAGGCATCAAATCCTGATCTGAATGCCATAAGGATGAAGGAGGCAATCTACAAGATGACCCTCCTGGTACCCGAGAACTACAGCCTGATAAAGACCAAGGAGGAGCAGGCAGCAGGCTGGATAGCGGCAACGATGGGGGACAGAATATACATCATAAGGGAGAACTTTCTGGGAAGCCCCGCCGTTGCGGAGAGAACCATCTCCCATGAGCTCGTCCATGTACTCCAGAGGCAGTGGTTCCACGCACCTTACAATGGCCAGACTCTTGACCAGACCCTCGCAATAAGGGCCCTGGTCGAGGGGGATGCTGACCTCGTGGCAGACCTCTTCTGCGAAAGAAGGGGGATTCCAATATACAAGATAAGGAGCCTGTACACGAGGGATCCCGTGATAGATATGGGGATATTCCCCTACGTCTTCGGCGACCCCTTCGTCAGATACCTGTATGAGAGGGGAGGATGGGGCCTTGTCAACAGAGCCTACAGGAACCTTCCTGACTCGGCTATTGAGATTATGGAGCCCGAGCTATACCTTCAGGACTTCAGACCCGCAAACATCACCCTAAAACTCCCGGAAGGCTTCACCCTCATTCATGAGGACAGGATGGGGGCGTTTTATGTTTACCTGCTCTTCTGGAGCCATGGATACGACAACAGAACCGCCATGGAGATTTCCTCCGCATGGAGGGGGGACAGGCTGATCCTTGCCAGAAACTCCACCCATGAGCTCCTCCTCTGGAAAGTTCTCTTCTCGGATAAAAACGCCGCCGGGAAGTTTTATGAGCTCCTGCTGAGGCTTTCAAGGGATAACAGGTATGCTGAGATAAGCGTATCCCTCAGGGGTGATTACGTTTTCCTGAAAGCTGTGAGGAGGATTGAAAATGCTTAGATGCCCGATCTGCGGGAGGGAATATGAAGACCACGGGAAGATGAGGTGCGACTGCGGTGAGCCTCTTGAGTTCGAGCCCTTCAGGGGGAGGACTCACACAGGAAAGAGCGTATGGGAGAGATTCCGGGAATTCCTTCCAGTCGAGCCGGATTTGAACCTGAGCCTCGGAGAGGGTGATACACCGCTGGTGAAGTCCAGGCTTGGGAAAGAACTTGGTGTAAGGCTCCACCTCAAAAACGAGACGGTCAACCCCACATGGAGCTTTAAAGACAGAGGAACTTTTCTCGGGATTCTGGCGGCCATGAAGTTCGGTTACAGGAGGGTCGGAACCGTCTCAACCGGCAACATGGCGGCTAGCGTCGCCGCATATGCAGCGAGGGCCGGATTGAAGGCATATATCCTGGTTTCATCAAGCATTGCCCCGGAAAAAATCACCCAGATAGCTGCATACGGCTCCGAAATAATAAAGGTGGAGGGGCCCTACGGGGAGCTCTACTATAAAAGCCTCGAAGCTGGAGAAAAGGAGGGGATATATTTCATAAACTCCGACAACCCCTTCAGGATAGAGGGCTACAAAACGATAAGCTTTGAGATAGCGGAGGAAATGAGCCCGGATTACGTTATTGTTCCAACGAGCTCTGGAGGGCTGATCCGAGGAATCATCAAGGGCTTTCTTGAGCTCAGGGACAGCGGGCTTGTCGGGGAGCTCCCGACATTCATCGCGGTTCAGGCGGAAGGCTGCTCCCCTGTGCACAGGGCTTTCATCGAAGGAAAAAGCAGAGTGGAGCGCTTTAAGAACCCGCATACCGTAGCGCATGCCATTGAAAATCCCTATCCCCCGAGCGGGAACGCTGTTCTGAAGCTCCTGAGGGAAACAGGAGGGTTCACGGCCGCTGTGAATGACAGGGAAATACTGAAGGCCCGGGAAGAGCTCGCCCGTGAAGGTCTTTTCGTCCAGCCGGCGAGCGCTACGGGAATAGCCGCGGTAAAACGGCTCGCGGGGGAGGGGAGAATTGAGGAGGGAGCAAAAGTCGTCTCAATCCTCACGGGTTCCGGTTTGAAGGCCCTCCCAGCCACCGGGCCGGGAAAGGTGAGGGGGTGCAGGCTTGAGGAGCTTGAAGACTGCCTCAAAACCACGGGAGGATGAAACTTTACCTTTTGAAAGCCTCGCCCTTTAGGGCGGGGATGCAGTATTCCTGAGTCTGCCATTCAAATCACCCTCTGATTGTCCCCGGAGCGATGGCAGAATTTAATCTGAGAATCGCTTAAAAACAATCAAAATGTTCTATACCTGCCCTTTGACGAGCCGGAATTGAAGAGGTTAACCGCCCGGGAGCTTGCAGAAAAAATCAGGGGGGAGTTTCCAGAGGGCAAGGTAATCCTTTTCCTCGATGAGATTCAGGAGTGGGAAAACTGGGACGTCAAACTTCGGTGGCTCCATGATGTTGGTGATTTTGACATATATGTTTCGGGCTCGTCCTCCACCCTCATGTCCTCCGAGATACCCTCACGCCTGAGGGGCCGGCACATCTCACGGCTAATTCTCCCCCTCTCATTCAGAGAAATTGCAGGAGAAACCGGAAAGACATTCAGAGAAAGGGGCAAACTTCAGGCCATTCTGAAGGACTACATAAAGTGGGGCGGCTTTCCTGAGGTGTGGATAACCAAGTCAAGGGAGAAGATAATTTCAATCCTCGAAACAATGTTCTATCGAGACATGATTGAACGCTTTTCTTTCAGAGACATTAAAGAGTTCCAAGAAGCGTTCTACCATATTCTATCCCTTTATGGTGGTTACTTCACTTACCGCTCCCTCCAGAGGGCCCTGAAAGGCCTCGGCGTCGATGCAAATCTGAAGACAATCATGAACTACCTCAGGGCAATGGAGGAATCCTTCCTCATCTTCCAGCTTCCAATTTTCTCCCCCTCAACAAGGGAAAGAATGGTAAAACCCCGGAAGCTCTATCTCGTCGATACAGCATTTACCTCTTTGTTCTTCAAAGGCCACGCCGAAGGGAGAAAACTGGAGAATCTTGTTTTTATAGAGCTGCTGAGAGAAAAAAGCTACTGGAATCCGTCGCTCGAAGTTTCGTACTATTCAGACGGAAAGAACGAGGTCGACTTCGTGGTGCGGGAAGGCCCCCTGATAAATGAGCTGATTCAGGTAACATATAAGCTGAATGCCACCAACTACGGGAGAGAGGTCGGGGGACTCATTAAAACCGCTAAAAAGCTCGGAGTGAAAAAGCTCACCGTGGTCACGCTGGAGGATGAGACTACAATTACCGAGGGAAGCCTCACCGTGGAAGTTCTCCCGCTCTGGAAGTTTCTGCTCAGAGGACATCAAAGCTGAGCTCCAAAAGCCCCTTGCTCCTTCTGAACCTAACCTTCCCGATTTTTATCTCCCCTATCTCGCCCGTCGTTGCGGTGTGGGCTTTGTTGCACGCGTTGACGTTCCAGTAATCAATGACGACGACCTTCAGGGTTCTTATCTCCGGCGGAATCGGGAAGAGGTCGTACATGTCCTCGCCGAAGCGCCTCTCCGCATCATCTCTGGGAAGCTCGTAAACCCGAACCGGGACGTTCTCCCTGATCTTCCCGTTGGCAAGCCTTTCAATCTCGGCAACCTCCTCCGGCGTTGGCTTCCTGTCGAACTTGACGGTTAACCTTCCGTGGTTTCCGTCCACGTACGTTGAGGCAGTCCACTTTGCTTTTTCTCCCAACACCTTGACAACCGCACCCTTAACCACGTGCAGAGCCGTATGAGTCCTAACCTCCACCGATGGCATAGGCATCATATCACATTTGCGAGGAACTTATTAACCGTTGCGCCCGCGGTTATCAACCCCCCGGGTAAATTCAAACGGGGATTATCCAGCCTTGCTTGAAGGTTTTTCAGTTCTCTGATGCCTGTACCGAATAATTCCCGCCAGAGCTTTGCACCATTAAACAAAAACCGTTATAAATGCCAAAAACGATACACCAGTGCCCGACCAAAAACTTTTGAGGTGATTTAAATGGCTGAAAAGAAGAGAAAAAGGGTTGTGATTCTTGGGGCTGCCGGAAGGGACTTCCACAACTTCAACACATTCTTCAGGGACAACCCGGATTATGAGGTCGTAGCATTCACGGCAACGCAGATTCCGGACATAGAGGGGAGGATTTATCCGCCCGAGCTTGCAGGCGAGCTTTACCCGAACGGAATTCCTATATGGAGCGAGGATGACCTTGAGAAGATCATAAAAGAGCACGACATTGACATCGTTGTCTTCGCCTACTCCGACGTCGCACATGAGCACGTCATGCACCTCGCGAGCAGGGCTCACTCTGCCGGGGCTGACTTCTGGCTCCTCGGTCCGAAGAGCACCATGCTCAAGAGCAACAAGCCCGTTGTGGCGGTTACGGCTGTAAGAACGGGCTGCGGAAAGAGCCAGACCAGCAGAAAGGTTGCCCAGCTCCTCCAGGAGATGGGCTACAGGGTGGTTGCGATAAGGCACCCGATGCCCTACGGCGATTTGAGGAAGCAGATCGTCCAGAGATTCGCCACGTATGAGGACATGGACAGGTATGAGTGCACAATCGAGGAGAGGGAGGAATACGAGCCTTACATCGAGAGGGGCATGGTTGTCTATGCAGGCGTTGACTATGAGAAGATTCTCCGCGAGGCCGAGAAGGAGGCAGACATAATCCTCTGGGACGGCGGAAACAACGACTTCCCGTTCTACGTTCCGGATCTCTGGATAGTCGTCACGGACCCGCACAGGCCGGGCCACGAGCTCAAGTACCACCCCGGTGAGACCAACTTCAGAGCGGCAGATGTCATAATCATCAACAAGATAGACACCGCCAACAGGGACGACATCCAGACCGTCAGGGAGAGCATTGAGAAGATCAACCCGAACGCCATCGTCATTGACGGTGCCTCACCGCTCTACCTCGACAAGCCGGAGCTCATCAAGGGCAAGCGCGTTCTCGTCGTTGAGGATGGCCCGACTTTAACGCACGGCGGAATGAAGTACGGGGCAGGCTACGTTGCGGCCAAGAAGTTTGGAGCGAAGGAGATAATCGACCCGAGACCGTATGCGGTAGGCTCAATCATAGACACCTACAAGAAATACAGCCACCTCGACAGAATCCTCCCTGCAATGGGATACGGCAAGAAGCAGATGGAGGAGCTTGAGGAGACCATCAACAGGGCAGACGCTGATGTCGTGGTCATAGGAACCCCGGTCGACCTCCGCAGATTCATGAAGCTCAACAAACCGGCCGTCCGCGTTAAGTACGAGCTTGAGGAGATCGGCCAGCCGAAGCTCAGGGACATCCTCGCCGACTGGGTCAAGAAGTGCGAGAAGCTCAAGAAGGAATGAGCTTCCTTCCCCATGTTTTTTTGAAAGCCTCTCAGCGGATTTTCGTTCTCAGTGACCGGTTAAGGCCCCGGTCAGCTAAACTCTCATGTGCATGAAATCCCTCGCCACAATGTATGGCCTCACCATCTCCTCAAGCACTTCCTGCGGGTGGCTGGCGTGGCTTATATGGGCAAAGACGGTTTTCTTTGCCCTAACTTTTTGAGCGAGCTTTACTGCGTCCTCAATTCCGAGATGCGTCTTTGGGATTGAGTGTTTGTGCGTCATATCGGCAATCAGCAGGTCGGCATTCTTCATCTCCTCCACTACCCTTTTATCGTCGAGAATCTCGGGCCCGGTGTCGCCCGTAACAACGATTTTTCTCCCGTCAATTTCGAGTATAAAACCTCCGGCAGCTTCTATTGGCTGATGGGCAACTTCAAAGTGGTAGACCTTAAAGCCAAAGTCATACCACCTGTTGAACCCCAGCGGAAGGTACTCCCACTTCCACCTGCTCTCCCCCACAAAGCGCTGCTGCATTTCCTTCGCCACCTCAAGTGTCTTGGCGTGCCCGTAGAGTCTGAGATTCCTGAAAATCTGGAGTTCGGGGAGACCGCCTATGTGGTCAAAGTGCGCATGGGTAATAAAGACGTGCTCGATTTTTTCGTTCAAACGTTCCAAGTGGTAGTGCAGGTCAGGTGAAGGGTCTATCAGGGCTTTGATTTTGGGGATGTAGACCGAAAAGCGTGTTCTCCTATATGAGGGAAACTTCCTCGCCCTCGAACAGTTCTCACAATCACAGAGGGGCTTTGGGGTGCCGCTGTATGTGCCGGAGCCGAGAATTATAACCTCCATGTCATTATTTCCTCCCGGCCAAATCATTTTTATGAGTTGGGCGTAGTCTTGACAAACCTTTATATATTTTTTGCCAAATATTCCGGAGATGTTGTATCCCAACAATTACTTCACTAACTATACTAACCACACAAGCATGACGCCTGATCAGGATTCGGGTCTTTGTCTTTATAAACTCTGAGAATCCATAATTCTCAACATTTATAAATCGTTGAGAACTAACAATTCTCAGGTGGTTGAATGAAGCTCGCGACCTCGCCTATATGAACCCATGGTGGGAGGGCAGGGAGGACTACCACGTGAAGCGCTGGAGGGAGCAGAGCATTCACTGGATGCCGGAGTGGATAAAAGAGCTTTCCCTTGAGCCCTTCTCCCTTAACTTCGTTCTCGGACCAAGGCAGGTGGGAAAAACCACGGGGATAAAGCTCCTCATCCATGAGCTCCTTAAGGAAAAGGAACCCGACTCCGTGCTCTACATAAACGTCGAGATACTTCCCGACTATCGTGAGCTCTCAAATCTGTTGAGAGAGTTTGAGCGGCTGAAAGAGAAGGGGGACATAAAAAACGGCTACATCTTCTTGGATGGGGCATCTTCGCTTGAGGGCTGGTGGAGAGGGATAAAACCCCTCATAGATGCAGGAGTTCTGGAAAACGATGTTATCACAATTACAGGGTCGAGCTCACTTAAGGTTAAAAGGGACATCGAACTCTTTCCCAGGAGAAAGGGAAATGGGAAGACGCTTGAAATAATGCCGCTCTCGTTTCCCGAATATGCCCATATAATGGGTCTCAAAAATCCAGAAGTCCGGAGGGAGAAAACCCTTGAACTCTTTGATGAATACCTCAAGACCGGGGGCTTTCCGGCATCAATAAACGGCCTGCCTATGGATGATCTCCTCGGGGCATACATCGGGGAGCTGGTTCGCTTTGGGAAGAGCCTTGAGATAGCCAGGGAAACGTTCTCCGCAATCATCAGAAGCGCCCCCTCTGCCACGAGCTTTCGAGCGCTGGCCCAGATGACATCTGGCTACTCCTACAAAGTTGTTCAGGACTACATAGAGTTTTTTACCGGGCTCTATATCCTGGGCATCGCTCACCTGAAGCAGGGAAAACCGGTGCTGTACAGAAGGGAAAAGAAGTTTTTCTTCAGAGATCCCCTTCTTGCGAGGCTTTTCTCGCTCTGGAGCGGGGCGGAGCTGAGGGGGGATGCACTCTATGAGTGGATAGTGCAGGAGCATTTATACCGGAGGTTCGGGGAGGTTTACTATTACCGCAACGGCTACGAGGTGGGTGCGATAGCGGGCAAAATGAGAATAGAAGTCAAAGCCGGGAAGGCCCATAGAAGATACCCGAAAAACGTTAAGGTGCTGGAGAAAGACGAGATACCGTTCTTTCTCCTCACACTCCATGGGAAATGAATATTTCCTCCCCCGGGATTCCAAGGAGGTTTCATCAGATTGTTTTGTCTGAGCTGAAGATTTTTAAGCTGGTTGCCGTTTCCTCAAGCATGCGCCCGGGCAAATCCGTTCTCTATGCCATGCTGGCAGTTTTGCTCTGGTCGACGGTAGCCTCGGCATTCAAGCTCTCGCTCCGTAGTCTGGACTACATTCAGCTGCTCTTCTACGCCTCGCTGACCTCACTTACAGTTTTCACAGTTGTTCTCCTCATGGAGGGAAGACTGTGGAGCGTGTGGAAAAGGGAGAACCTTAGTTCGGCCTTCCTCGGAGCGATAAATCCGTTCCTCTACTACATGGTGCTCTTTAAAGCATACTCCCTTCTCCCGGCACAGGAGGCGCAGGCCCTCAACTACACATGGCCCATAATGCTCGCTCTGCTCTCAATCCCCTTTCTGAAACAGAGAATCACAGCGGGGCAGATTTCAGGGATTCTGATAAGCTTTGTGGGGGTTCTGATTGTGGCAACAAGGGGCAATCCGCTATCGCTCAGCTTCAGAGACCCGCTGGGGACCGCTTTGGGGCTGGGGAGTGCCGTGATATGGGCCTCATACTGGATACTCAACCTGAGGGATAAGAGGGAGAGCACGGTGAAGATGTTCTGGAACTTTGCCTTTGGCTTTCTTTATACTGCGGTACTGGCAGTCTCAATCCATCGTTTAATAATCCCCGATGCAGCAGCTCTCTTCGGGGCGATCTATGTGGGGCTCTTCGAGATGGGGATAACATTTCTGGTGTGGCTTAAAGCCCTTGAAACGGCCGAAACAACGGCAAAAGTTGCAAATCTGATATACCTTACGCCCTTCCTGTCCCTCGTGCTGATACACTTCATCGTTGGGGAGAGGATACTGTTATCAACCATATTCGGGCTGTTCCTGATTGTGGGGGGAATATTTGCTGGAAGATGGAAAGATCACCAGTGACGCATCATCGAGCCTATCATGCCGCCGAAGATCAGAAGCGTTATAATCATTATGACGATGTAGAACACCAGCCCTGCCGTGAAAAAGCCGAGTCCAAACTTGAACCCGTCTCCAAATGTTAGCTTCTTCTCATCCGCCATACCACCACCCCCGGAGCGACCCTAATAAATTCAACTTTCGGATATAAGAAGGTTTCGCAGCTGGGTTCAGAAAAAGCATGTTCTGGTGGTCCCGCGGCCCGGATTTGAACCGGGGACCTGCGGATCTACAGTCCGCCGCCGCTCCCAGGCTAGGCTACCGCGGGACCTCGGTAGTTAATGTTTAGGGTAGGTTTATAAATTTTTCTCCCAACCATCTCTGGTGGGAACATGAAGCTGTATGAACCCGTCATGCTCGCCATGCCCCTTGCAAGGAAGCTGGGAGAGCTCATAACCGCTGGTAAACGACTCCCTGATGGAGAGGAGGTCATAGAGGAGCTCAGGAAGTTCGGGCTTGAGGAGATATGCCTCGACAGAGGTCTGGCCATACACAGGGGGAGATTCATAATAGCCCTGACCTTTTCCGGAAGGGAGCACCTTATAACAGACATCCTCTCATCAACGGGGGAGCTGAGCGATGCCCTTGAGGTGATGGCATATCACGACAGGAAGCTTGAGGCATATATCGTCGAGATTCTGCCCGCCAATGAGCTTGAGTTTGAAGGAAACATAGGGATTGAGCCGGTTATAATCGACGACAGAACCTTCGAACTTAAAAGCAATCCCGTGCTGGGGCACTTTGAGGAGGATGGTGGCGGCATCTTTCTTGTCATAGACAGAGAGACCTACGAAAGGTGGGAGGAAGAGGGGGATACCGGAACCTGCCCGATCTGCGGCGGCAGCTTAAGCTGGAAGGGGGAGAGGGCATACTGCCGGGACTGCGGTTATGGGGTCGAGGTGGTGGGAGGATGAGCAGGATCATCAAAGCGCAGCTCGTTAAATACTCCCGGCTCGCCCACGAGCGCGGCCTTACCGCGGCATTCGGAGGGAACCTGAGCATCAGATTTGGAAACAGGATTTTCATAAAGGCTACAGGGGCCGTGATGGACGACTTAAGCGAGCAGCAGGTGGCGGTAATTGACATGAACGGGAAGCAGCTGTCAGGTATAAGGCCCTCCTCGGAATACAGGCTTCATCTCGCCATTTACAGGGAAAGACCCGATGTTAAGGCGATAGCACACCTCCACCCGCCGTACTCGATAGCTATCTCGACCCTCCTAAGGGGCGAGCTGCCCGTAATAACGCCGGAAGCCGAGATATACCTCAGGAGAATCCCGATAGCTCCGTTTAAACCTGCCGGAACGCAGGAGCTGGCCGATGTCGTGGCCGAAGCGATGCTCCATTCAGACGCAGTTATAATGGAAAAGCATGGGATAGTTACCGCCGGCAGAAGCCTGAGAGAAGCCTTCTACAGGGCCGAGCTTGTGGAGGAGAGCGCGAAGCTGTGGTATCTGAGCAGGAGCTAGCAGGACGCATGCCCGCATTAAAATATACAAATGAACCAAAAGAAAAGCTCACTGAACCTGCTCCAAAGCGCCGAGAACTTCCCAGATGATTGTCCGGGTGTGCATAGGCATGTTAGGATCCTCGCTTATTTCCTCAAGGATCACGATCGCATCGGCAGCCCTCACGGCGGGCTCCTTACTCCTGTCGAGAAGAGCCTCGATGGCCTGCTCGGCAGCACGCCTTATGTTCCTCGGAACGACCGTGTCCTGGACGACCTGTTCCTTAAGAACCTGAACAATCTGGGCAATCCGCTCCTCCGTGCTGAACATTTTATCACCTCCTTTACTAAAGAATTGTTACTAAAATCCTCCCGTGTTATTTTAAACTTTTCTGTCTAAAAAGCTTTTCGGTTGGGCTCAGATGCCGTGTCCAATTGCTGTAAATTTGGAGCCTCCGTCCTTGTGCCGTTAGGAGAGTGCCCGGATGGTGTTAAAAAAATGCCTAAAGGGAAAACAGCTGTGAGCGCCTCAGAATTCAACCCCTCTCCTGGCAAGAACTCCTTTCATGTATGGGTGCTTCACCTCCCTCATCTCCGTCACGTAGTCGGCCAGCTCAAAGAGCTCCTCGGGGCAGTAGCGGCCGGTCAGGACGAGTTCGGTGTGGGGGGCTTTGCTTCTGATGAGTTCTTTAACTTCCTCAATGTCGAGCATTCCGAAGCCGAGGGCGACGCAGAGCTCGTCGAGGATTACCAGATCCCATTCGCCGCTTGAGACGAGCTCTTTAGCGCGCTTCAGGGCTTTTTTGGCGGCCTCTATGTCGTCCGGTTCGGGTTTCCCGTGGACGAACTTCGGCAGACCTAAGGACTCTATGACCGCACCGCACTCCGCTATCTTCTTCTGCTCGCCGTAGACGTTCCCTGCCTTCATGAACTGGAGGATTATGACCTTTCCGCCGGAGCCGAGCATCCTGACGGCTAAGCCAAAGGCTGCCGTCGTCTTTCCCTTCCCGTTGCCTGTGTAGATGTGGACCAAGCCAAGCTTTTCCTTCCAGGACATTAACTTCACCGGATGGATATAATTGCCAGGGGTTTTAAAGGGTGTTGGATGGAATAGGGAAATGATTAAATTCTCGCCGGTGCAAATCCCAAGATGGTGAAACCAGATGGTGGATTACTTTTTGATATCACTCTCAAACAGGGAGAATTTGGAACTCTGCATAGAGTATGGCCTCGCTGGGTTCACAAATAGTATAAACGGCCTCTGGACATTTTTCGACATAAATGTTGGAGACTATGTCTCTTTTCTGTACGGAGCACGAGTCAGAAATCTCTACAAGGTTGTTGGAAAAGTTGCCTACAAAAACGCGGAGGGTCTGCCCCCTTGGCCGCCAATAACATTCAGATCAAAAAGAACGTATTATTTTCCATTCAGACTGTTCCTGAAACAGGAAAGGGAATTTAACGAACCAATGGTCAGACCTGAATTTTCTTACGTAGCTGAGAATCTGCTCTTGAGAGGAGGATATAGGAAGACACATTTCCAAGCCGATACAGTAACATTTTATAACGTTTCTGAAATGGGAACCGTAGTTAATGGCAAAACTAAGCATTTAGAGTTAAACGCCAAAACGTTTGAGCCTAAAATTGTCTTCAGAAGAGAAAATCAAAAAATCCCTGAAAAGTTCTATTTCAGAGAGCTTATACTTCAATCTCTCGTAAGGAGGAAAATTCAATATTCAATTCTCAAGGATGCTTTGGAATTTTTCGGTCTTGATAACGCTCCCGAAGAATTTGAAGTGCTGGGTGAAAAGGCTCTCCCAGAAGGATACGTTGATATATTTATCAAACTGAGACATCCTAAAGGAACAAACAAATACCTGCCTGTGGAAGTCAAAACCGGGAAAGCACAACGTAAAGATTTGGATCAATTAAGGAGGTACATAAATGAATTCAGTAACGAGACCGTTGGAGGGATATTGATTGCCAAGGACTTCTCAAAATCAATCCTCGATAATCCCAAAATATTAGCTGTCAAATATTATTTTAAGGATATAGATCCCTCCGAGGAATACAGCTATGAAGAACTCCTAAAAATGTTGGCATTGGAGGTTATAGAATGAAAAAGAGACTGTTCATGTTTATAACGCCAGAGGGAGTAACTTACTCGTCTCCTGATGAGATGTATCCCGACGTGGAAAACCTCCAAGTGCTTGGATTTGGTGAAGGATCCAATGAAGAAGAAGCGTTTGAGGACTTTATTAAAAACAATAAATGGGTATTGGAGACTCAATTCAACGAAGTGATCTGCATAGAAGTTAAATCACGGATTTACCAAGGGAAAAGATTTTATCTCACTAATGCAATATGACAAACCCGATTCCATAGAGATCTCAAAAAATCTCAATCTTGCTTCACAAAAAGTTAGTGGCTCTTGGAAAGCAGCTTATTTGGGTGTGATTATTCTAGTTAGGGCGTTTTTGACTTGGAATCCCTCTCGCTTTGCAATTTAGAAATAGTTCCTCCCTGTTGGTTTAAAAGTGAGCTTCTCGTAGAAGGGCAGATTCTAATGGATTCCAAGACTCCAGAGGCCAAATCTAACAGCAATCACACTTTAGAAGCGAGCTTCAAGAGCCACGAGCTTTGATGAAACTTTGCGCAGGCAAAGTTCTGGGGGTGTGGGGGCGTTAGCCCCCCGGAGGATTAGGGAATAAGGAAGGTGGGGAAACGTAGTTTCCCAGGTTTTTAGAGAAAGAGCGGGGTCGTGGGGCGAAGCCCCACTACCGGGGGTTTGAGAGTACAGAGAGATAAGGGGGCGGAGCCCCCTTGTCTTTCGTTTCTGGGGCCGGGGCCGGGATTTGAACCCGGGCTAGGGGATCCACAGTCCCCTGTGCTAACCAGGCTACACCACCCCGGCCATGTCCAGCTTAACTTTTTGGGTTAGCTTTATAAAGTTTTCGTCAGAATCCGGAAAGAGAGAGCGTTGAGACCTTTTATTCTAATAAATCAGTCCGGAACGGAGGTTTAAAAAATGAAAGCCAAGCGAGAGGCCCTCAAAAGCCTCTTCACAGCTGTAAAGGAGAGAAAAGTCGACGGGGACATAACAGCCCTCCTCATGCTCATAAACTCCATCAGAGGGATTTACACCACATCCTCCTGCTCGGGAAGGATAGGAATCATCGAAGAACCCGCTCCCGGTGCCAAACCTCTGGCGAGATGGCTGATAAAGGTGCACCGACCGATTGAGTTCTGGGAGGCAAAAGAGAGCCTGAAAAAAGCCAGCAGGGGCATTATCTTCCTCAAAAGCCAGCCACCCATCTTCCACGTCGTTGCGGAAGACCTTGAGAGGGCAAAGAGGCTTCATGAGCTCGGCCTTGCAAGCGGCTTCAAATACACGACGTTCAAGGCGATAGGCAGGAGATACCTCGTCGAGATAAACGCCACCGAATACCTCACCGTTCCGCTCGGAAAGAATGGGAATGTCCTCGTGAGCGATGAATACCTCCGCTTCGCCGTGGAGATAGGAAACGGCATGCTGAAGCGCTCAAAGGGCAGGCTTCCAAGGCTTGAGAGGAACTTCATGAAGCTCAGGGAGGAGCTGGGCGAGGATGAGCTTTTCCATGAAATAAAGGAGGAATTCAGGGCAGATGATCAGCGCATCTCGTTCCACTCCGGGTTCCCGTAGCGCTCCTCTATCAGCTTTTCCGCGAGCTCCAGCTCGTAATCCGTCAGCCTTCCCTCCTCAAGCGGAAATGCCTCGAAAAACTTCCTCATCAGAAGTCCATAAGCCTCATCCCTGCTCAGCCTGATTCCTTCCCTCTCAACTGTCGTAACCCTCGCCCATATGCTCCTCACGCCCTTATCCTTCAGCTTTACCCTGCTGGCCCTGAGGACGGAGACCAGGATATCAAGCCGGGTGGAGTACATGAATGTGCCGTGCTGCAGGATTACCCCCCTCCTTCTCGTCTGGGCCGAGCCGCTGATCTTCTTGCCGTTGGCGACGATGTCGTTCAGCCCGGAGAAGCCAGCATCAAGGCCGAGCTCCCTGAGTGCATCCACCAGCGGCCCCGCAAGATGGCGGTAGCTCTCCTCAACGTTCTTCAAAGCCGGATGAAGTTCCTCACCCGCAATTACGGAATAGGTTATCTCCCCGAACTCATCGTGGAAAACCGAGCCGCCGCCGGTTATCCTCCTGACGACGGGAATTCCAAGCTCCCTGCACCTCTCAAGATTAACATCATGCCTCACGCTCTGAAACCTTCCGATGGTTATTGAGCTGGGCCTGAAAACGTATAAACGAACGGTGTCCGGGACTTTGCCCTCAATCCTCGCCCGCATTATCGCCTCATCGATGGCCATCTGAACCTCGGGCCCTGCGGATATCAGCGGAATAAACCTCATAGCACCACCGATGTTAAAAGGGAGGGGAAGTTTTTAAGCCCAGCGGTTGATGCCGGCGACATCATCCCAGTCCGAGCTTCTCCCTTATCTCCAGAGGTATCAGGCCTATCTTGGGGAACACCAGCAGGGCCTTGGCCTCTATAACGTCGCCCGGTATGCAGTCGAGGTACGGGGAGCCCACAAGCCCCGGATCCGGAACAGGATTGTTGTCCCCCTGAATGACAAAGCACAGCCTCTGCTGGCCGTTTATCTCAATCCTCTCTATGGCCCTGACACGGTGTATGATTGGATATCTGGTGTAGGGCCGCTTATACACAACAACATCCCCCACCTTAATATTCTGCGGGGAAACTCCCTCAAGAAGGACGACATCCCCCCTGTAGAAGACGGGCTCCATCGAGCCGCTCACGACTATGACCAGCGGGGAGTCTGTGTGAAGGGCCAGCTTGAGCCCTGTATTAAGCGCCAGAACAACCACTATCGTTATCAGAATCCACGCCACATCTCCTTTCCAGCCTTCAAGCTCAAGCTCCATTTTAACGCCTCCATTAACGTGCTGATTTTTGCCGGGATCACCCCGATGGCGGTGCATGTCTCAAGGCTGATCCTTTTCCCATCGGTTATATCCAGATGATACTCCGCCAACTTAAATGTTTCCTTTGGAAGACCGTGCCTCCCGAGCCCCACCACGAGGAAAAAGCTCTCTCCTCTCAGGGCTCTCCGCGCAACCTCCGCGGGACTTATCTCCTTTTCCTCAAGGGGCTTTCTCGTCGTGGCGACCACATGCCCGAACTGGGCAGGATAACCCCTCCTTGGAAAATCCAGAAGATGAAGCCTGCCACCCTCCGCAAGCTCCAGCAGGTATCTGCCGCCCTCACCGATTGTGGTGCCTCCCGCTATCCCCTCCGCAACCTCCCGGGGACTTCCTTCAATGGGAAAACCTATCAGGGCAAGATGGAAGTTGAATGCCCTGCACACGGGAGCGGCTCTCGCAATCGCCCTCAGGTGTGCCTCGTGAAGCCTTTTGGGGTCGTAGGAGTTGTACAGTGCAAGTGTGAGCATTCAGCCGCACCGGTTTTAGGAATGCCAAGAATATTTATAAGGATTTGGACGAATTTTATAGGTGGCATGACTGAGCTTAAGGAAATTGAAGTTCTTGTGGCAAGGGGTCTCTATGAAGATGCACTCGGAAAGGTGCATGAGTTAAAGGATCCCCTTGATAAAGTGCGCGTCCTGACCTCAATAGCCCTCGCGCTCCATCACGAAAACGGCGATGAGGAGTGGATAGAAACCCTGCTCGAAGATGCAAGGTATCTGGCCAGCAGGATAAGGAACCCCGGGGATGCGGTTGCCGCACATGGCCTTATAGCCTCGACATATGGGGCGGTTGGAAGGGAGGCAGAAGCCCTTGAGCTCTTTGAGGAAGGCATTGATATGGCGGGTGAAATAGGGAACCCGATTCTGAGGAGCAGGGCACTGGCAAACCTCGCATATTACCTCGCCATAGCCGGCTTCGTAACCAGCGCCCTCGATGTATTTGAGATTGCATTTGACGGCATAGTCAGGGCAGAGGCAGAATACACCCTGAAGGTGGACTACCTCATCGAAATCGCAGAGCTTCTTGAAAAAGCGGGCGACCGTCTGAATTCAAAGGAGGCACTCCCCTTCTACAGGAGGGCATACGACATATTTGAGAAGCTCCACGTGGGGCAGAAGGCTATACTGCTTGAGAAGAAAGCAAAACTCGCCTCGATGCTGGTTCATGCAGGCTCCCCAGAAATCCGGCGCGCACTCTTTGAAGGGAATGACCTCAGGGCAGTGAGCATGGCCTCAATGATGTACTCCGGCCCCTCAAGGGTCATAGGGCTGCTGGAGGTAGCGCTCTGGATTAAGAAGATGGAAGGCAAGGAATATCACGAGGTCATTGAAAAGGCCCTCGGCGAGGGAGGCAACGTGCGGCTCTCGGAAGCCCACATCCACTACATAGCAAAGCTGCTCACAGAACTTGGAAGCCTTGAAAAGGCCCTTGCATTTGCCGGAATGATAGAGGATGTCAGGGAAAGAAGCGAGGCGCTCGGAGCGCTGGCTGTTGCACTGGCAAGAGGAGGAAGGTTCAATGCGGCGCACAGGGTTGCCGGGGAGATACCCGATGAGGAGCTCAGGCAAAGAATCATGGATGAGATAGCCACCATGGAAGAGGCATGATGGAAGAGGCATGAAGGTTATATACCCTCTTTCCCTATTCTCCCCCGGTGGTGCTATGATTTTTGATGCCCATTCGGATTTACCCACCTTCGTCTACGACGAGAGGAAAAAAGGAAAACGCAGGGTTCTTGAGGAAAATTTTGAGCGCTTCTTCGGGAACACGGTAACGGCCAGGGTCATGGCGATATGGACGAGGGAAGATAGGAGGAATCAGGCCCTCAGATACGGCCTTGAGGTTGTGAATTCCCTGAAGAAGGACATAGCAGAGGGCGAAAACTTTGAGCTCGTAACAAGCGTTGAGGAAATGAGGAAGGCCATCGGAAGCGGGAGAGTCGCCCTCTGGCTCGGCCTTGAAGGAGGGGAGCCCATCGAAGACAGCACAGACCTCCTTGAGGTTTTTTACAGACTCGGCCTCCGGGTTCTAACATTAACATGGAGCCTGAGAAACGCCATAGGCGACGGCGTCTTCGAGAGGACGAAGGGAGGCCTGACAAACTTCGGAATTGAAGTCCTCGGAAAGGCTGAGGAGCTGGGCATAGTAATAGACCTGAGCCACATAAACGAAGCCGGCTTCTGGGACGCCATGGAGACGACATCCTTCCCTGTCATAGCCTCGCACTCCAACGCGAAAAGACTGTGCAGCAACCCCAGAAACCTGAGCGACGAGCAGATTAAAGCCATAGCGGAGAGGGACGGCGTCGTTGGAGCGGTCGCGATTCCGAGCTTCGTCCATAAGAATGAACCCACCCTTGAGAAATACGTTGAGCACATCGAGTACATGGTGGAGCTGGCGGGCCACAGGCACGTCGGCCTCGGCTTCGACTTCGTCTATTACCTCGAAGGATGGAGCGGAAAGAGCATCCGGGGCTTTGAGAATGAAGAAAAAATCCCGGCCCTGCTGGAGCTCCTCGGGGAGAGGTTTTCAAAGAAGGAGGTTGAGGCGATAACATTCAGAAACTTCGAGCGGGTGTTCAGGAAGATTATATGATAAAATGGGAATAGAAATTAGAGAGTGCGTTTCACAGCATCTACGATATCCTCTACCTTAGGTATCATGAACTGTTCGAGAGGTGGGCTAAAAGGATGGGGGACATTTCTGGCCCCCACCCTCTGTATTGGTGCTTCAAGCCTGTCAAAGAGCTCTTCGTAGATTGTTGATGCTATCTCTGCACCCCATCCTGCCCGTCTCCAGGTCTCATGTGCCACAACGGCTCTTCCGGTCTTTTTAACCGATTTAATAACGGTGTCCCTATCCCACGGAACCAGCGTTCTCAGGTCAACGACCTCGACCTCTATGCCCTCCTTGGAAAGCTGCTCCGCGGCCTTCACAGCTTCATGTACCATCCGCGAGGTAGCTATGACTGTAACATCAGCTCCTTCACGTTTTATGTGTGCTTTTCCGAGGGGTATAAGATATTCTTCCTCAGGAACAGGCCCCCTGATCTTGTAGAGTGCTTTATGTTCAAAGAATATTACCGGATCGGGGTCTCGTATCGAGGATTTTATAAGTCCCTTTGCATCATAGGGTGTGGAGGGAACAACAACCTTTATGCCAGGAACGTGCATGAATATCGTCTCTATGCTCTGGGAATGCTGGGCTGCCGCAGATTTTGCAACACCATCTGGGCCCCTGAGAACTATCGGCAGACTAACCTGACCACCCGTCATATACCTCATCTTCATTATCTGATTCGTTATCGCAGTTATTCCTGTGAAAAGAAAGTCGGCAAAATGGAATTCAACAACAGGAATCATACCTGCCATCGCAGCACCCAGAGCCGAGCCGTAGATCACTTCCTCCGAGATGGGGGTATCAAAGATTCTGTCACCAACCTTCCCAAGCAAACATTTGTATGCACCAAATATTCCACCCTGCTTTGCTATATCCTCACCGTAGGTTATTACCCTTTCATCCCTGAGCATTTCTTCAAGCACTCCCTCACAGAGAGCCTGGGAAAATGTTATTATCCTTTCACCCATATGGATCACCTCAGTAATCATACCCGGTATCATCAACGAAGAGATCTCTAAGAGCATCTTCCGGCTCCGGATATGGGCTTTCCCTTGCAAATCTAACGGCTTCCTCAATCATCTTATCAACCCGCTCGTTTATCTCCTCAATATCCTCCTTTGTTAGTATCCCATTCTTAAGGAGAAATGCTTCATATCTGCCTATTGGTTCCTTCTTCCAGAATTCCTGAACCTCTCTCTTGTCCCTGTAAAGTTCAGGATCTCCGACAAAATGTCCCTTAAGCCGATAAGTCTTTGCCTCAATCAGGAAAGGACCGCCACCACACCGTGCCCGTTCGATGGCCATCCGTGCGGTTTCATACACTTCCAAGACATTATTGCCGTCTATGGTTATCCCCGGAATCCCGTATCCTGCGGCCCTGACTGCAACATTCTTGACAGGTATCATCTCTCTCGCCGGTGCTGTGGAGGCATATTCATTGAACTCCACCACAAATATCACCGGAAGGTTATAAACGGCTGCAAAGTTAAGGCCCTCATGGAATGCCCCTCTGTTTGTAGCACCATCGCCAAAGAAAGACACTACCACCTGCTCACTTTTCCTGAATTTTACTGCCAGTCCTGCACCAACTGCTATTGGAATACCTCCCGCAACCTCACCGTTAGCACCCAGCACCCCCCGTGAAATGTCTGCTATATGCATCGACCCTCCTTTTCCCCTGCAGTATCCGGTTTTTTTCCCATAAAGCTCCGCCATCATGCGCTTTACATCAGCACCCTTAGCAATCATGTGCCCGTGTCCCCTGTGAGTGCTGGTTATATAGTCATCTTCTCTGAGATTGGCCATGACTCCTGTGGCTATCGCCTCTTCCCCGATGTATGCATGTATAAAACCGGGAATTTCCCCCCTCAGGAAATGCTGTTCCGCCGCTAAATCAAACTTTCTAATCTTAACCATGGTCTCATACATCCAGACCAGGGTTTCCTTGGGAATACCCTCCCATCCAAATCTCATTCCAACACCTCCTCAGTAAAGGTGAGAATGCTTTGGCAGCCACAACACAATCTGTGGAAACATCATGACTATTATAAGACCTATTATTGCTGCTATTATAAGTGGTAATGTCTCCCTTGCTATATCCTCGAGGGAAACTTTGGCTATGTTTGCTGCCACATAAGCATTGACAGCAACAGGGGGTGTTACCTGTCCTATAGCGAGATTTATGGTCATCATGACGCCGAACCACAGCGGATCCCAGTGGAAGTGCAACATTATCGGCATGAAGATGGGTAGAAACACATAATAAATGGAAATGGCATCGAGAAACATTCCGGCAATAAGGAGCATTATATTTATCAGCAACAGCACGACAAGTGGATTAGTCGAAAAGCCGGTAATTGCGGTCACAGCCTTATCTATGAGACCCGCAGTCTGTTCAACCCAAGAAAACAGTGTCGCAAAGGTTACCACGAACATTACAACAGATGACGTCTCGGCCGAATCCCTCAGTATCTTTATGAACTTCCTGAAAGTTATGGTTCTATACACCACAGCTCCTATAAACCAAGAATACACAACCGCAACAACTGCAGCCTCTGTTGGCGTGAATACCCCTCCATATATACCCCCGAGGATTATAAGGGGTGCCATGAGGCCAAGTAATGAGTCCTTAAACGCCCTGAATATATCCCCCGCTGTTCTTTCCTTTATACCACCCCTCCAGTTGTTCTTTTTTGAAACCCGGTACGTGGTCATGACCAGAAGGAAGCTTATAAGCAGTCCGGGTAGTATTCCCCCTATAAAAAGCGCTCCTATTGAAACGCTCGTAATAACCCCATAGATTATAAATGCTATACTTGGGGGTATTATAATCGCAAGGCCTGAGGCTGTTGAGATTACCCCAGCAGAAAATCCCTTGGAATAGCCGCTTGAAATCAATGCTGGAATCAGGATGACACCAAGTGCTGCTGTTGTTGCTGGACCTGAACCTGAAACCGCTCCCCAGAACGTGGCAACAACAACACCCACAATGGCCAGACCACCGTATATATCCCCTATGAGGAGCTTTGCAAAGTTTATTATCTTCTCTGCTATCCCTGATTCCTGCATCGTTATTCCTGCCGTTACAAAGAAGGGTATGGCCAGCAAGGGAAACTTGGCTATCGCGGAATATACATTAGGACCCACGATTTCAATGCCATAATGATAATGCCATATCGCAAATATAGACGCTATCCCAAGGGATGTCCCTATAGGAACTCCCAAAAGGAGGAGGAGGCCAAAGATGAGAAGAACGCTCAATGCAGGATCAAACATTTTTGACGACCTCCCTTTTAGTGACTTGTAGTATTCTTAGAATGATAACAACGGATATGATGGGCATTCCTATGGTGTATATCCACATTGGTATCCCGAGAGACATTGTTGTTGAGTGATAGATTGTCATATCAAGGTAGACATACTTGGCAGTGAGGTACATGACGACAACAAAAAGTATCATGCTGAGCACCTGTCCAAGGAGCACCAAGTGTTTCTTGACAGGAAGTCTGTCCCTGAGAAATACCATGGCAAGGTGAGAACCTCTTTTGAAGGCAAGAGCTATTCCAAGGAATGTCATCCACACAAAGAACGCAACCTCTATCTCCTCGGTGAACGCAAGGGACATGTAAAAAAGATATCTGGTAACAACATTCACAAATGCCACTATTATCATAATCAGCAGGAGGATTGCGGCCGCATATCCCTCCGGTTCTATACTCTCACTCAATTTTAACACCCTCCATTCGCATTAACAAAAAATAAATAAAAAGCGTCATGAAGGAATCTCAACTTTTATCCCAAGGGCATTTTCAATATCCGAGACCGCTGCATTAACGAGATCCCTGCCAATTTTCGGAACCCAGGTCTTGTAGACGCCCCCTACCCTAGCTTTAAACTCGGCCCTCTCATCCGGTGTCAGAAATGTTACCTCCATACCCTTGTCCTCAAGGAATCTTATGGGATCCTGTATCTTGGGGGTGTAGTTATATTCGTCCTTTAGAATCTTGAGTGAGGTGCCATCATCAAGGCCAACCCTTGCCATTGCCTTCTCCCACTTTGCGGCTTTTATAGCAGCCTCCTTTATGATCTTCTGGGTCTGCGGATCAAAGGATTCCCATGTTTTCTTATTCACCGCAAATATCAGCGGATCAATTGCATAGTCCCAGAGGGTTATGTATTTGTGGAATTCATAGATTTTATAGGGGATAATGACTATATTAATCGGATTCTCTTGGCCATCAACAACCTTCTGCTGGAAAGCTGTTATCGCGTCACCCCAGTTCATCATTGTCGGGTCAGCGCCGAGAGCTTTGAATGTATCTATGAATATTGGAGAACCAACGACCCTAATCTTCAGATCCTTAAGATCATCCGGTGTTTTTATTGGATGCTTCCAGTTAGTTATCTGCCTGAATCCATTCTCACCCCATGCCAGTCCAACTACACCTTTCTTTTCAAGAATACTGAATATCTTCTTTCCTGCATTCCCGTTTTCAACAGCATCAACTGCCTTGTATATGTCTCCCTTATTCTTGCCCTCCGGGAAAAAGAATGGCAGTATAAACAGATTAAGCTCCGGAACCTGAGGTGCCCAGTTTATGGTTGAACCAACTGCAAAATCCGCAACACCCTGACTTAAAAGAAGGAATTCATTTGTTTGCTTTCCTGCAAACAGCTGTCCCGAGAAGTATATCTTTATCTTCACCTTTCCATTTGTCCTCTTCTCGATCTCATCTGCCCACATCTGTGCAGCCTGCCCCCATGGGGAATTTGGGCCAACGACAACGCTCATTTTATAGACCTTGCCCGATGTCTGGGTTGAACTCTTGGAGGTCGATGTCGTAGATGTTGAGGTTCCTCCACCACTTATACAACCTGCAGCAAACACACCAAAAACTAAAATCCCCACCAGAAATATTCCCCAAACTGCCCGTCTCATATTCACTCCTCCGTTTCAATTATGGCTATTGGCTCTCCAACAGGAACAACATCCCCCTCTTCATGGAGTATTTTGGAGAGCACACCATCAGCAGGAGCTTCAACTTCCCCAGCGATTTTTTCACTTTCCACCTCAGCGATTACTTCACCCTTTCTAACAGGATCTCCCTCATGCTTCTTCCACTCAATTATAACACCTGATTCCATTGTCAATCCAAACTTGGGCATTACAACCTCAACCTGCATACCCATACCCCCACCTATTTTCATTAAAGTTATTTCTCAGGATTTTTATTAGGTTTTGGTGAAACATGTTAAACAGGATATTTATAAAGTCTTTAAGCCAAAAAATTTCATATATGCAAATCATATAGTTGAACTTATCCCACAATGTTACATATATCTTTAAATGCTCAATCAGCATGATAAGCACCTAACCATATAAGTACTTCAACGTACCTTAATGACTTCATGGGCATCATAATACATCCATGTCCCAATTTAGAATACAACGTCCACAAATACACTGGATGTCCCACTCTTTATTCTCCCCTCAAAATAGTTTAAGAAATCACAAAGGGGGTACGAGTGTAGAATATCATAGCCTCAAAACATCTACAGGATTTTCTATGTGGTGTTTTAAGCGTTGCAGGAATTTTGCCGCTGGAGCACCGTCAATGGCCCTGTGGTCAAAGGTGAGGGAAAGCGTCATGACGTGAGCCACCTCAATCCTCCCATCCCTCACCACAGGCTTCTCCACAATCCTGTTCACCCCAAGTATCGCAACCTGAGGAGGATTTATTATGGGCGTGAATGAATCAACGCCGAACATTCCGAGGTTAGTCACCGTAAAAGTACCGCCCACAAAGTCCTTCTCCTTCAACCTACCCTTTTTAGCCCTATCCACAATGTCCATGTAATCCTCAAGAAGCTCATGAAGGCTCTTTTTATCAACATTCCTGATTACGGGAGTTATCAAACCCACCGGACTGTCAACGGCCACGTTTATATTCACATCCTCATAGATAACTATCCTCCCCTCCTCCATCGCCGCATTGACTTCAATGAAGTCTCTAATGGCTTTTGCAATGCACTTCAGCATTAAAACCGTGAAAGAAGGCTTCACCCCAAGCCTTTCCGCCAGCCTCTCCCTCATTCTCATCAAATTATCCATCCCAACCTCCATGTTCAAAGTTACATGAACAGCCTCCCTGTAACTCCTCGAAAGCCTCTCCGCAATGACCCTCCTGATACCAAAAACCCTCCTCTCCTCCCTAACCCTAGGGTAGAAATGCTCCCTAATGTATGCCTCCAAATCCCCAAGCGTAACCTCACCACCAGGCCCTGAACCCTTAACCTCCGACAGGTCAACATCATACTGCTCCGCAATCAACCTGACCTCCTCGCCACTCATAAAAATCACCCAATACTTTATAATTCCTTAAAGGCTTTAGATGTTTTGTTTGATATGTAAAACATGCAGAATATATATTGAGGGTAGACAATATTCAATCACACGTCTGTTATTTCCATCAGGCTGAACAGGATTCTCAAACTTAGTGATTCAATCTCCCGGAGGTTCTTCAGAACAGTCGTTTTGGAAACCCCACTCTTTTTTGCAATTCCCTCAAGGTTTATACGACGGGGATACTGATAATAGCCACTCTCTAACGCCGTTTTAAGGATGTTTTTTTGAGTGTTGGAAAGCTCTATATTATCGAGAAGGGTCGCTATTCTGAAATAACTCGCAGGATTCATCATGAGCCACATGCCCATTGGAGACCCGAATTCACGTATCTTCTGTCGTTCCCTGATTTTTATCTCATTTCTCTCCTTCAACCTGCTTAAAATCTCGTTTTCTGAGTTCTTGTCCTCAACGACCACAACCCACCTTTCAAAACCCGCACTGGCATAGAAAGAACGCTGAAAAACCACATGGGAACGCAGGAGATTATCCATTACATCCGTTGTGTTGCACAGAACTTCCATACCTACCCTATGGTTATCCTTCCACAGAACTTTAACCTGCTTAACCTCCCTGTGGGTCCTGAGTGTCTCCAGAACCTCCTTGATATCCCCATCCTCCACCGTAAAAAACACCCTTGTGGTATCTCCCCTGACATGAGGCATTATTATGTAAATTTTGGACTCCTCAATTTTTTCTGAAAGACTAACTATCGGGCAATCCGGCTGCCAGACATCAAGAATTAACATTTTCATATAACATGGTTAATCACCATAATTTTAAAATGTTTTTGTTTGGCTGAATCTTTAAATATCGAATGGGTTGACCATATAACCACCTATTGCAAAAAAGAGTTTATAAGTGAAGTGATTCACATGAATGTATATTTCCTGAGGGCACAGGATGCGAGGAGGCTGCTGTTTGCAAGAGGTGGAGCAAGAGTAAACCTTGACCTCCGGAAGACGGGCAGGACATGGCTCATAGAAATCAGGGGCGAAAGGTTCATTTTTCCGGACGGGAGCGAGGTCGACAGGGAAATCGTTGAAAGGATTGCGAAGGACGAGGGAAACCTCTACTTCATCGCCGGGGGAAGGGTTTTTAAAGCGGCGATAGCCGGAGAGCACTTCTACAAGCTCGTTCCGACAGTCCCGCCCACTATAGAGATAAACGGCATCAGGATGCACCGCACAAAGGGAGTAACCCCGCTTGAGGACACCATAAACAAAATCAACGCCGTGAAGCCGGGGGAGGGCGAGATTGTTCTGGACACGTGCATGGGGCTCGGCTATACGGCCATAGAGGCCGCGAAGAGAGGGGCATACGTGATGACGGTTGAAAAGGACCCAAACATTCTGGAGCTGGCGAAACTAAACCCCTGGAGCCGGGAGCTCTTCCACTCTCAGAACATCCAGGTAATTCGGGGGGATGCCTTTGATGTCGTAAAGCGCTTTAGGGATGGGACGTTTGACGTTATAATCCACGACCCGCCGCGCTTTTCCTTAGCGGGGCATCTGTACAGCGAGGAGTTTTACAGGGAGCTTTTCAGGGTGCTGAAGAATGGGGGAAGGCTCTTCCACTACGTCGGAAACCCGGGGAAGAGGTACAGGAGAAAAGACCTGCAGAGGGGGGTTATGGAGCGCCTGAGAAGGGCGGGCTTCGCCGGAATTAAGCGGGTTGAGGAGGCGCTGGGTGTTGTGGCGAGGAAGCCGCTGAAATCCGCATCCCGTTAAACTTTTAAAGAAGACGAAGATTAAAACCTGTGGTGGTCAGGACGAAACGACCCCTTTATTATATTCTCATCGGCATCGGGTTGGGTATCATCATCACTGGGGGAGTGTTCTACCACACCATTCAACACGCGCAATGGGAGACCCTCTCGTCGAGGACGGTTCATCTGAAGGACAGCACCACAGGCTCAAGCTTTACCGGCGAACTGATACTCCAGAAAAGGTTCCTTGAAGAGAGAGTTCTCCTCATCGGAATTCTGAACACCACGAAAGAGGACTTTGCAGGACTGGACATTCTTCTTCCCCGGGGATGGAAACTTGAGAGCTATTCCGCGGTGAAAACCGGAGGAGGAAGGCAGGTCTATATCCTCCAAACAGGGGATACAGCCTCAAGATACAGATACAGGATATTCGTCGGGCCGATTGCGGAGCAGATAGGAAAAGACAGGCCGCCTCTCACAAATCCCGGAACATGGAGCGTCTGCATTGAGCTCAGACCGGAGGGACATCAAAACAACCTGACGCTCACGCTCGGGCTGGGAGGGAAGGTTGAAGAAATAAACGGGAGGAAAACGGTTACCGCAGCCCTGACGGTGGAAAACGTCAGTGTGGGTTAAGAATTCTCCTTCAAAATCCCCTCCACATCAAAGCCCTCCTCGTACTTCTTGAGCTTCCGTTCGAAGAACTCCACAAAGAGTTTATAGCGCTTTGCCCTGTGCCTCGGGCTCCCGCGGAGGCTGTGTCCGTGAGCTCCCCTTTTGAAGATTGCAATGTATGCCTCCTTCCCCATGTCCTTGAGCACGTGATAGAACATCACGCTCTGGTCGAGGGGGCAGCGGTAGTCTTCGAGGGAGTGGATTATAAGCAGGGGCGCTTTAACGTTCTTCGCATGGAAAAGAGGGCTTAATCTGCGGTAGTTCTCGTTTTCGAGCGGATTTTCGCCGATGACCTCTTTATCGAACCACAGGCCTATATCGGAGAAGGCGTAGCTCGTCAGCCAGTAGCTTATGCCGTTCTCGCTGACGCCGGCCTTGAAGAGGTCGCTCTGCGTTAGCGCCCAGTTCGTCATAAAGCCTCCATAGCTTATGCCCGTTATTCCAACACGCTCCCTATCCGCCTGGGGCTCAAGTTTAAAGAACTCCTCGACGCCGTTGAGTATGTCCTGAAAGTCCTCCAGACCCGTTCTTTCCAAAACGCGAAGGGCGAAGTCCTCATCGTAGCCGTTGCTCCCCCTCGGGTTGACAAAGACGATGTAAAAGCCCTTATCCGCGAGGAGCTGCATCTCGTACTTGAAGTAATAGCCGTACATGCCCTTGGGGCCGCCGTGGACGAACACCACAACGGGGGCTTTCTCGCCTTCCTTTACCTCCGGCCTTATATACCACCCGTCAAGCTCCAGATCGAGGCTCTTAAAGCGGAAGTGTTTTATCGGCCTCCTCCTGAGCCTGCTCAAAACGGGCCCGTTGTAGTCGGTGAGTTGCTTGAGCTCCCCGTCCCATAGGAAGACCTCGCCCGGCATGGTGTCCGTCTGCTTTAGAAGGGCAACCTTTCCATCATCGCTCACATCAAAGCCCACGACCCACGCCTTTTCTTCGACTATTGGGGTCAGTTCCCCGTCGCTCAGCCGGTACAGTGAAACCCTCCCCTCTTTTGCCATCGTGAAGTACAGGTTCCCTTTAGCATCGAGCCTCCCCATGCCGCTGTTGTATGCAAAGCGCTCCGTGAGGGGCTCAACCTCCCCGCCGTCCCAGATGTAGAGGTAATCGTGCTCGCTGAGCTTCTCCTTCTCTGGCTTTCCGCGGAGGAGGACGAGCTTCCCGTTTGAGTCCATGGGGACGTAGGAGACCTTCTCAAATATCCTCTCGCTCTCCCCGTCCCTGTACCTGAAGATGTCGTAGAACCTGAACATCGCGGGCTTTCCCTCTTCCCTGTGGTGCTGTGCATAGAGCACCTCGCCGCCGTGCCAGATGCCGGAGGCAAACTTTTCAGCCGTGAACTCCTCCAGAATTTCCTCACCTTCGCTGTCGTAAATCCAGAACGTTGTCTTTTCTCCATCAAAGAAGCCCTTTGCGTCGAACCACACCGGGACGTCGTCCTCAAAGATGAAGTCCTCGTCATCGCGCCTCCTGAAGCCCGTGATTAACAGGCGCCTGTCGTCTTCGTTCCAGCTCACGTCGAGGATGTTCCTGACCTCCATGAGCTTTTTGGCGCTCATGCTCCTCAGGTCAACAAGCCAAAGCTCGCTCGTCTTCTTCTCCTCGTTTCCCCTTACAAAGGTTAGCTTTGTCCCTCCCGGAGAAAAGCGGGGCATTGAAGCGTTCTCCACGTATTTCCTCTCCCCGCTCTCAAGCTCCTCAACCACAATCGTGTTCTCGTATCTGTTGTCTTTGAGGTTTGCCTTGGTCAGAACGTAGGCAATCCTCTTCCCATCCCCTGAAATCCTTACATCACCCAGGTAGGAGAACCTGGCGAAGGTCTTTTCATCCCATTCAAGCTTCATTTCGAACCCTCCAGGTATCTGTAGGCTAACAGGGCATAGATTGCACTTCCCTTCCACAGGACGGACTCATCAACATCGAACTTCGGATGGTGGTGCGGATAAATTATCCCCTTCTCCTCATTCCTGATTCCGAGGAGGACGAAGAGGCCCGGTGCCTTCTCAAGGTAAAGCGAGAAGTCCTCAGCTCCCATCGTCGGCCGCGGCTCCACTATACTCCCGAGGGGCTTTAAAGCCTCCCTCGCAAACTCCGCGAGTTTTTCATCATTGATGGTGGGAGGGATGGGCTCTATCGTCAGATCAAAGTTAGCCTCAACGTTATGTGCCCTCGCATAGGCCTCCACAATCTCTCCCATCCTCCTCACCAGATACTCCCTCACATCCTCGCTGAAAGTCCTGAAGGTCCCGAGGAGCTCAGCGTTCTCCGGAATCACGTTGAAGGTATTGCCGGCCTGTATTGACGTAACGCTCAGCGCCACCGGGTCAAGCGGGTTAATCTCCCTCGCGAGCACCTTGTAAAAAGCCTGCGCTATGTCAATGGCGACGGGAATCGGGTCATTGGCAAACTGGGGGGAAGCGCCGTGTCCGCCTTTGCCTTTGATGGTTGTTTTGAAGGCGTCTGCTGATGCGAGGAGGGGGCCTGTTTTCACGCCTATGACTCCTGCCGGCAGTTGGGCCCACACGTGTATTCCGAAGATGGCGTCAACGTCATTCAGATGCCCGTCCTCAACGATTTTTTTGGCTCCTAAACCTCCCTCTTCAGCCGGCTGGAAAATGAGTTTTACCGTGCCATTTAACTCGTCCTTTAATTCGGCGAGTATTCTTGCTGCTCCTAAGAGCATTGCGGTGTGGGCATCATGCCCGCAAGCATGCATTTTCCCGGGAATTTTCGACTTGTAAGGAACATCATTCTCCTCCTGAATTGGTAAAGCATCCATATCAGCCCTTAAAGCCACAATCCTCCCGGGTTTCTTACCCCTTAAAACCCCAACAACACCCGTCCCTGCCGTCCTAACAACCTCATAACCAAGACGCTCAAGCTCCCCCACCACAACCCCCGAAGTCCACACCTCCTCATACTTCAACTCAGGACGCGCATGAAAACCCCTCCTCATCTCAACCACGTAGTCCTCAAGGGCCCGGGCCCTTTCCAAGATTTCCTCCGTTTTTATGTCCCTCATAAAAAGTCCCCCCATTCGATGATTTTCATAACGTTATAATTGTGCTTTACTATTTAACGCTTTTGCAGGCGGCGGGCGTGTCTAAAAGGGAGTGTTTCGTTTGATGCTTTACTGAAGTTTTTGCACTCTCAGAGAAAAACCACATGAAGGACTAACCGCAAATAATTTCAGACACGCCCCTGCAGGCGGCAAAAGTTTTTAATCCCGCATGTAAAACCACATGGATAGGTGAAAACATGAAGGAAGAGCACGTGATAGGCCTGATACTCATCCTGAGTCTCGTTGTTTCTCTGGCGGCGAAAACATATCTCGGAATTGCAATCGCAGCCATCGGGATACCCCTTTATCTCGCATACGTCTCAAGGGAACAGAACATAATGGCGAGCTCAAGGCTCTTTGATAAAGACCTCTTCATGATGATAGGCATTATGATAATCATAATCCTTGTTTTCAGCCTCTTCTCTGATCCGAGGGTGGGTATAATCCTGCTGGCTGTTTTAATACCCGTCATCTTCTATGTTATGGACCACCTAAAGACGGGAAAGAAGTGAGATTATCCCCCCGACATCCCCAGTCCTTTTATACTCCGCCGCGGCCCCTCTGAGCAGTTCAAGGAACTCCTCCTCAATACCGAATTTTGTCCTTATCCTGCGGGAGATGGAGTTTTCGTTCAGGAACAGCATCGCCAGGGCAGATGTCAGATTTTTGGGCTTCCTGAACCCCGCCTTTTCAAAATCTATTATCCACACCTCCTCCCCGATTATCACGTGCTTTCCCCCCTGAATCTGGCCATGGTCAATGCCGAGGGCATCGAGCAGGGCTGTTTTCTTCACAATCTCGATGAGGTGCCTCTTTTCCATATCAGCATACAGCACCGGCTCGCCGGGGGCAAACTCCCTTATCATGTACTCCAGCCCTTCAAAAACACCGTACTCAATTAGAGCCGGGGTTATCCCCCTGCCTTCCAGCACCCTTATAATTTCGGCCTCTCTGAAGAGGTTTCGTCTTGGAGAATCCGGGCGGGCTAGCTTTATTATGACGTCCCTTTCATGCATTTTTCCCCTGAAGATCAGGCCAGCAGTCCCCTTTGAGAATGGAGCCAGAGCTTCAAGCCCCTTCTCCCCCAGAAATACGTAAAACCTCTCAAGCCTTTCTTTTGGAAATAAATGCTCGAACATGGCCTTTCGATAAGCTTAAATACCCAAAGGGATAAAATATTTTTGGTGGTCGGAAATGGTGACAGCTTTTATTTTGATGGTTACAGCCGCTGGGAAGGAAAGAGAGGTTATGGAGAAACTTCTTGCCATGCCGGAGGTTAAGGAGGCCTACGTGGTCTATGGAGAATATGATCTCATAGTCAAGGTTGAAACCGAGACGCTCAAGGAGCTTGATCAGTTCATCACAGAGAAGATAAGAAAGATGACAGAGATACAGATGACCTCGACGATGATAGCCATCTGAGGCTTTCATTCATTTCTTCGTATTCTTCGCTTCATTTGTTCATCATGAGCCTTATTCTCTCCGCTGCATCCTTGGCTTTGTCCGAGATGTTGCTGAGGGTTCTTGCGATGTTGAGGATGTATATCCCTACCCCCCAGTTCATCTCCCTAGCGTTCTGGAAAACCAGGCGCATCAGCCGGGTATCGAGCTCGTCGATCCTGTTCTCAACGCTCTCTATTTCCTTTATCAGCCGGTATTCGTTCTCGATTTCCCTGTCGCTGAAGCCGCTCTCTATAACCGTGTCCATCTGAACAATCGCCTTATAGACCAGCTTTGCGACCCTTATGCTCTCCTCCGCCATTTCCTTCAGGGTGGCCTTTATCTCGGCCGAAACCGTGTTCGGCTCCATGACGAGAAGCCACTTGGCCGTATCCTCCGCCGCATCCGCCACCTTGTCCTGCATGTGGAGGTATATCAGGATGTCCTCCCGATTAACAGGCATGAAGAGCTTGGAGCTCAGGCTGTCCCTTATCTCCTCCTTTATCCTGTCGGCTATGTCCTCCAGCCTGTCGACCTCAACGGCATATTTTCTCGCCGCTTCATAATCCCCCGCTTCCCAGTAGTCTATGGCGGTCTCAAGGGTCTCAACAGTCTGAATAACAACCTCAGCATGCTTTATGAGTGGCTTAAACGGACTCTTTGCAAAGAGCTTTGTCCAAATCTGCATGTTATCACCCCGCAAACATCAAAACCTTGAATATAATCCCCGAAATTATCGCCGCCACGGGCACCGTGACGAACCACGAGATTACAATATCCTTAAGGATGTCCTTGTTTATTGCCTTTACCCCCCTGGCCAGACCAACACCCACAACCGCACCAACGACAGTGTGGGTCGTCGAAATAGGAAGACCAAGCCAGCTTGCCATCAATATCACCGTCGCAGCAGAAAAATCTATTGAAAATCCCCTGGTATTCGTCAGTTCAGTTATTCTCCTCCCCACAGTCTCCATCACTTTGTAACCATACATAAAAATACCAACGGCTATTCCCACACCACCAAGGGCTAAAATCCATCTCGGCACAGGAACCTTAATTCCTGCCATGCCCATCGTGGCTATTGCGTAAACTGCTGCTATAGGTCCAACAGCATTAGCAACATCATTTGAACCATGTGCCAAGGCAACATAGGCTGAAGTGACAACCTGCACTTTCCTGAAAATGCTTTCAACACCAAGATATGGATCAGCAGGTTCAAAGTGAAGTCTGATTAAAATATAGCTCAAGATAAATATCACAATACCCACTGGAATCCCGTAAAATATAACCCCATAGAGGAGGGAATCTCCATGCATTACCTTAATATAAAACATCGTCCCTATAACAACAAACGCGAGACCAATCCAAAATGGGGACCATATACGGGCACTTCTCACGGGATCACTACGCGTTAAAATACTTCCCCGAAGAGCTTTAAATACAAAATATGCAACAATGGCACCAAAAATTGGTGAAAGAATCCAACTTGAAATAACCTGTGCCAGTTTTCCCCAATCAACAATACTCGTTCCAGCATATGCCAAACCATAACCGACTATCCCGCCAATTATCGAGTGAGTTGTAGAAACGGGGAGACCATTGTAAGTTGCAAAAATCAACCACGTGGTCGCCGCAAGCAGGGCCGCCACAGAACCATAAACAATAACCCACGGATTATGTATCATGCCAGTATTTAATATTCCCTTCCTAATAGTTTCAGTAACACCCTTTCCAAAAAAATATGCTCCTGTAAAGTTCATAAGTCCTGCTATAACCGCAGCCTGTCTTGGAGTTATTGCCCTTGCTCCAACCGCAGTTCCCATGGAGTTTGCCACATCATTCGCTCCTATATTCCATGCCATCCAGAAACCAAGGAGGAGAGTTATTATAAGCCATCCGTTCACGATTGCACCACCGGCGAAAACTAAATTACCCGGTATAAATACCTTGCCGAAGTAGAATATATTTATCTAAGGAGTCTATATAGACTATATAGGAGATAGGAGAATAAAAAAGAAACAGAGGTCATGGCTGAACCTTCACAGGCTCAACCGAAATCGTGCCGTTTGCAGCAGCAAGCTTGACGTAGTGGTAGAAGCCTCCGGAGGAGGGTGAGGCGTAAAGAGGCGCTCCCCCGCCGCCTGTAACGAGGAACTGCACCCCGTCCTTTTCACCGTACCAGTAGATGTGCACGTGGCTGAAGATTCCAAAGGCGTTGTATTCCTTCATCAGCTGTAGCAGTTTCTGCCCCTGATCCCTCCTCATGGAGTGGTCTCCGTGAGGCCTCGGGTCGATGGGAGGCGCGTGCATGATTATGACAGGCCTCTCACCGGCTTTTCTTGCATCCTCAAGCTCCCCCTCAAGCCACTTCCACTGGGAGGAGCTGAGGGAATAGTCGTTCTCCGTGTTGTCCATGAAGATGAACCTGTAGCCACCGAAGCTGAAGGCGTAGTCCGTCGGCCCGAAATAGCGGTGGTAGATGTTCTTCCCGTCCATCTGATATTCGTGGTTTCCGGGGGCAACAAATACCGGTTTATCCCACTTCCAGACCTTAAAGAGCTCCCCCCATTCATCGGCCCTGCCGGAATAGACAAGATCACCGCCGTCAATCACAAAGACGCCCTTATCCCCGTTGATCAAATTCATTATCTTCAGAAAGACTTCAGGAGGCTTTGTGCCGCTCCCGGGCCTGTGGTCTCCGACGGCAAGAAATGTGAAGTTGCCCACGGGCTTTGCATCCACCACAAAGCTCCGCTCCGCTGTCCGCAGTTTAATCCATGTCTTCCCCACCTCCGCACCGGGGGGAATGTTCATGACCGAGGGATTAACATTTTCGATAACGTAGGTTATCTTCGCCCCGCTGTAGTTCCCGACACTGACGCTTATGTTGAAGCTCTTGGCGTATATGTAGACAGTTGAGCCGTTCACAAGCCGTATAAATCCGCCTTTAACCGTCACGTTCTCCCCATCCACAACCCGCCAGTAGTAGAGGAAGGGCTCCTTCGAGTAAATTTCACTGAGAAGCCAGTGCTCGCCCTTATCCTCGATTCCGTTCCAGTTGTTGTCCCCTATCTCCTTCACTATGATTCCCTCAAACTCACCCCTCCTCAGCGCATAGACGGGATTCACCTTTCTCCTCCCATTTCTGACCTCCATGGCATACTCCAGTGCAGCACCAACACCCGCTTTACCCGTTCCCGTGAATATCAGCCTGTCCCTGCCCATCTCCTTGTATATCACCATCACTCCCTGATCGCCGCCCACAAAGCGCAGACCAACCTTGTACGCAACATAGCCGAAGTAATCGTTGAATGTTATAACTATAGGCTTGCCGCTGAGCAGTCGCCGGGCATCGGCGGGAGAAAGCACCGCAATTCCATCTATGAATTTATCCGCGGGTTTTATCTCTGCGTTCGGAAAGTAGTGCCTCGCAAGGTCTTCATAGCCCCTGCTCACATAGATGACCTTCGAATCAAATAGCTCGCTCCATTTCTGAAGGAGCTCCCCGCGTCTGTATGCTTTGAAATCTATCTCACGGGCGGTTGTGGTGGTCTTTGAAGTGGATGTTGCAGACTCCGTGGCCGTTGCCGTGGAAGTTGAACTCGAAGTCAGGGTTGAAGATGTCGCGGAACCTGTGGTGGTTGAAGTCGTGGAGGGGGTGGTTGAGGCCTTTTCACTGCCGATACACCCCGCTGAGAAAACCATTATTCCGATTAAAAACAGAACCAGCACCCTTTTCATATGCTCACCCAGAACACATCGAGCTTTTTCCTTAAATCCCTTTTGATTAGTAGTGTTTAAATATCAGGACATGGAAATTCCTACGGTGATACCATGTTTGTCGGACACTACAGGGATGTTCCCGAGAAGGATACTGGTTTTGAGGGCGTAACGATCAGGTGGCTGATAACCCCCAGACTCGGGGCAAAAACATTCTCAATGCGCTATTTCGTGCTCAAAAAGGGTGCCGAGATTTCACTGCACCAGCACGACTGGGAGCACGAGATATTCATACTGAAGGGAGAGGGAGTAATCGGCAACGGGGAGGAGGAGTTCCACGTAAAGGAGGGCGACTTCCTCTACGTGCCCCCGAACGAGCCGCACAGCTATAAGGCGCTGAGCGACACCTTCGAGTTCCTGTGCCTAATTCCGGCGAAGAGGGAAGCGATACCCAAGGCAGAATGGGGCGAATGATCAGGCCGTTTTGCGCGGTTTCAGAGTTCCCTTCCATTCTTTCACTCCACCATTCTGCCAAGCAGATATGTGGCGCTCGTCTTTTCAACCCTCACCCTCAGGAACTCGCCGGTTGGCCCATCAGGGAGTATTATCTCCTTGTAGTTCATGGTTCTCCCCTCGATCCCGCCCTTCTTCCCGGCTCCGTGAGTTAAAACCTCAACCTCCCTGCCAAGATAGCGGCTGTTGATTTCGTGGGCTATCTGAAGCCTGAGCCTGTGGAGGTACCTTGAGCGCTCCTTAACCTTCCATCCGGGGAGCCCCTTCCATCTGGCAGCTATAGTGCCCGGCCTCGGCGAATAGCGGGAGACGTTTATCTTATCCGGCCTGACCCTCTTAACAAGCTCCACCGTGTTCTGAAAGGCCTCCTCACTCTCGCCCGGAAAGCCCACTATTATGTCCGTGTTGAGGTTAAGCTCCGGAATCCTCCTCCTGAAAGCCTCAACTATCTCCTCAAACTCCTCCACACTGTATGCCCTTCCCATCCTCCTCAGAATCTCATCGTCGCCGCTCTGCACGGGAAGGTGCAGGAACCTGTAGATTTTCTCATCCCGATAGACCTCAACCAGCTCGTCTAGGAACTTTATCACGTGGTTGGGGTTCATCATGCCAACCCTGACCCTGAAATCACCTTCTATGGCGGTTATCTCCTCCAGAAGGCTGGCGAGGTTTGTCCCGATGTCGAAGCCGTAGCAGCCGGTGTCCTCGCTTGAAAGCTGTATCTCCCTGTAACCCCTTGACAGGGCTTCTTTAACCCACTTGACCACCAACTCCGGCCTGTAGCTCTTCAGAACTCCGCGAGCGAAGCGGGTTGCACAGTAGGTGCATCCGTTCAGGCACCCCTCGCCTATCGGGACGACAAACGCAACCCCCCTCTTCCAGACCCTCGGGAGCTCAAGCTTGTCAATGCTCCTCTCGCGCCAGCCCTCGACGCTGATTAACTTTTTCCCGGTCTCAGCAGCTTTTACAGCCTCAACTATCCTGTCTATACTCTTAACCCCCAAAACCGCGGAGACTCGCTGATCAATGGCGTCCGGGTTGACGTGGGGCAAACAGCCGGTGACAATGACCCTCCTTCCGGAATCTATGAGCTCTTTAATCCTGAGGCGCATGTGCTTTTCGGTGGGGTCTTTGACGGCGCAGGTATTTACAATGACACAATCAGCACTATCCAGCTCGCTGATTTCATACCCAGCCCTGACCAGAAGGGCCTCCATAATCTCGGCATCCGCCCTGTTCCTTGTGCATCCATAAGTTTCGATGTGAACCTTAACCATCAGCCTTGGCTAAGAGAGAGAGTTTAAAAAAGATTTGGAATTAGCCAACATGAAGAATTAAAACGTTGCTCTGCTCGTTAATGAAGCGGAGGTTCACATTTTCAATTCCTAGAGGATACTCAAGATTTTCATAGGGATAAGAGAAGTAAAGGAGAATCAGCCGATGCGTGCCCCTCTTAGGTATATTCATGCTCAGTGGGATTGAGACAATCTCGTTTTTATATAGATAACCAAAGTAAACACTTCTGTTTCCAATAGGAACCTGTCTGTAATCTAAGAGCCGGACAAGGGCAAAGGTTTGAACATTATCTCGGGTGTTACCCAATATGGCAAAGTGACGGAGAGTTGAATTGGCTTTCAGAGATGCCATATACCAGAGCGTATTATCACATGGGGTATCTGTCAGAAGAACATATGCATCCAGCTCAGTATTGTTTCTGGTACATACCTGAGGGTGTTCAAAGGTGGGGAGCCTTAATAAGGGACTTCCGGAGATAATCTGAAGTCGAATGCCATAAAGAACGTGCGGATCCTGTTCCTCCGTGGAGTAAGGGCCGGGAAAAACCCCTATGAAAACGTCATGCCGCCCCTCAGAGATGTTGGGAATTACGAATCTGAGAAACTCATACTTCATGTTCCCAAGAGCTATATGGTGGGTTAGGTTTAATGTTCCGTTGAGGTAAAAAGGAACCTCTCGATAGTCGAGGAGAACAAGGAGGATATAATCATTTCCGTTTGCATTTGCAAGAAGAAGATATCCAGAGAAAGATCCATTAACATAATGAACAGCGCTCTTAAAAATTCCAGCTGGATAAACCGGCTTTGAATAAAGACCGAACCCAAAATAGTTCGGCCTTGAACGCATAACATCCTCCAAGCTAACATTATCAGAAACCGTAACGCTCGCTCCAAAGGAAGTGCTAACTTGAAGAGACTTGTAAGATTTCATCTCCGATCCAGTATCCAAGTTTGAGATATCTCTATCCACATCCTGATGTTTAAGTTCCAATACGCCAATCAATAAAACTATCAAAAAAATAGAAACAGATGCTAAAAGATACCGTCGGTTATGCATCCTCCTCACCGTTCAGCACTCGCTGTTAGGGTTGGATACCAGTTTTGGAACCTAGCATCTTCAAACCAGTGGTTGGTAGTAGCGATATATCTCTCATAGTGAGCCCCATCACTCCAGCTCTCCGTTACATACCATCCATTCCACTGCTCAGAGCGTCCTCTATGTATGACATGCCACCCGAGGTTGTCGTAAGCTTTGATGGTGCTTTCAAAACCTATGTGGTCAATATTAAAGGGATCCCCATCTTTTGTTCTTGAGCGGGAATGAGCTGTAAAGTACACGGTTTTATGGAATATTCCCTTGACATAAATTTTTACCAGTGCATCCCATACGACAGGTGTTGAAGACATTGGCTCCAAACCGGGATGTTTAACAGGAGGAACTGCGGCCCTGCTCACACTGCTTTCAGAAGCTACCACGAAGCTACTAACCAAAAGGCTAACAAAAAAAAAACTCCGAGCAGATAACTCCAACTTGGTCGCATAATCTCACCTCAAAATGATTATAAACAAATGATATAAAAAGATTTCGATAAATAAAGATTATTTGATGACCATGATAATTCTAATATATCTATTAAAAACAAGTTAGCCATTTCTTTATCCACTGGTAGCCTGATGTAGTGCCTCGACCAAATTGTAAGAACGTAGATTGGAATTATCGCGGACAGCACGAAGCTTCAACTCATGCATTCATTGCCCTTAGGGGCTTCAATCCTTTTCTTTTGTGAAGATAAATTGATTAAACCTACATGAGAATTTTCATTCATGAAAAAGTTGGGATTAATCCCAGAGGAGTTCAGCATTCTGTTTTTAATACTCGGTATATTCCTCGTTGCATTGATAATTAAATTCATTATAGTGACGTTTTATGTGAGAACAGGAAATCCAATGTCCGGCGCATTGATAGCCTTTGGTGTGCTTGTGCTTTTTGGGCTTTTCCTGCTTGTGATGGACAGCCGGAGAAAAATCTGATGCATGAATTTTAGTCCAATTAACTTTTTAAATGCCTCATCAAAGCGACCTGTGACGAGGATACACATCGAAATTTATGGATGCACAAGAAGAAGCTAATCGTCCAGTAGAGCATGAGGAGAACCTGCAGCAGCTCTATCATAGCGGAATATTCGTTCATAAGGCACCACTTAAAAACATTCTAAGAGAAGAATAAGAGGAAATGGGAAATCAGATAACTTCAGCGAAGGCAAACTTTCTCTTGACCGAGTTGATAACGATTTCAACTTCCTGGCCAACCTGGGTGTTCGGGACGAAAATAACAAACCCCTTTACCCTGGCAATGCCATCTCCGCCTTTACCAATGCTCTCGATCTTAACCGTGTATCTTTCTCCAACCTTAACCGGAGCCTCATAGCTCCTTTCACCAAATCCATATCTATCTCCATACATATCCAACACCAACTTTCCAAACTTTAAGCACTCTTAAAAGAGCGCTGTTCTTACTTGTTCATGGCCTTTATAAAGCTTTGCATTCTCCGGTTCAATGTATATTAACATACATCGTACATGCATGGGGTTCATTGATGTAAAAGAAAAGCTGTTAGAGAGCTTTAAAATCCACAACCCATGGTTAAAAACTTCCGTTTCTAATTCTAAGCTTTACAAAACCCTTTTATAAATAACAGACGAAATTTACACCGACAATTAATGAAAAAAGATTAAATTACCCTTAAAATGGACATCGGAGGGAGGAACAATGAGTTTCATCGTTGTATTCATGTGGTCATTCGTGCTCTGGTTAGCCCTCACCGCGGGCACCAAGGGAATGGTGTGGAGCGCGGAAGAGTTAGCCGCGGGCGTTGTGTTCTCCCTGATTGTGGGATACGCCACAAGGAATGTCATAGGGGAGAAAGCGGGGCGATTTCTCAGTCCTTCAAAATGGGTGGGCTTCATAGTCTATTCACTGGGTCCCCTCTTCTGGGGCATGGTGAAAGCAAACCTTGACGTCGCCTACAGGGTCATAACGGGCAAGATAAAGCCCGGAATTGTTAGAGTTCCGGTGGATCTTGAGAACGACGCCCAGTACACCATTTTGAGCAACTCAATTACCCTGACACCCGGAACCCTCACCATCGACGCGTGCCCCGAGGAGAAAGCCCTCTACGTGCACTGGATTTATGTGCGGGACGAACACCCGAAGAGCTCAGAACCAATTTCGGGCTCATTTGAAAAGTGGGCAAGGAGGTTAGGAAAATGATCGCACCCGTGTTCTTCTATTCAGCGCTGATAGTCATGATTGGAGCATTTTTGTCCGTGCTCAGGGTGCTCTTTGGCCCCACGGTGCCCGACAGGGTGGTTGGTGTTGACACGCTTAACACCCTCATCGTTGCGGGAATGGTGCTTCTTGGAGCAGCATATGACAGGACGATTTACATTGACATTGCCATAGTTTACGCTCTGCTCAGCTACATAGGCACCCTGGCAATAGCGAGATACCTGCAGGGGGGATTGGAGTGATAGAGTACATAATCTATGCTTTCCTGGCGATTAACATAATCTTCAACCTTCTGGGGAGCTTTTCCCTTCACCGCTTCCCGGACGTCTATACAAGGCTTCACGGCGCGACGAAGTGCACCACGTTCGGGACAATATTTGCGGTTCTGGCGGTTGTCGTTCACGCGATCAACCAGCTCAGGATTACCGGCGACCCGAAATACCTCCAGATGGCCCTTCACAGCGTGGTTGCTCTGGTCGCTTTGCTCCTTACAAACCCGACGGGAGCTCATGCGATAGCAAAAGCGGCTCATTTGAGCGGTGTAAAGCCGGCCAAAGCGGTTATCGACGCATATGAAGAAAAGCTCATAAAAAGGGGTGAAGCCCGATGAACGTTCTGAGCGTTGATGCCATCATCCAGTTCGGCGTTCTGCTCGGAGTGCTACTTTCAGCTTACCTCACAATAACCTTCAGGGACCTATTAAGTGCTGCTCTGGCCTCGGCGGCAATGAGCCTTCTCCTGAGCCTGGAGTTCTATTTGCTCCATGCTCCGGACGTTGCAATAGCCGAAGCCGCTGTTGGTGCCGGCGTCGTTACCGCCATAGTGGTGTACGGTATTGCCAAAACAGAGAGATGGGAGCGTGAGGCACCATGAAGAGAACCCTCGGAGCCCTGTCACTCCTGTTCATACTTGGAGTCCTGCTAATAGTTGCCAGTCCGAATTACGGCTTAAAGTTCGGCCTCGGCGGAAAGGACTGGCAGGCCCACCGCTACACAGACCAGTACTACATCGAGCACGGAGTTGAGGAAGTGGGAGGAACCAATATTGTTACGGATATAGTCTTCGACTACAGGGGATACGATACCATCGGAGAGGCCACTGTTCTCTTTACGGCGATAGCAGGAGCCGTTGCTCTTCTCAGACCCTGGAGGAGGGATGAGGATGAGTGAGGACATGGGATTGATAGTCAAAACCACCGCGAGAGCCACGATTCCCCTCATAGGGATTTTTGGGGCATACGTGGTATCCCACGGACACCTGACACCGGGAGGAGGCTTCCAGGGAGGCGCAACAATAGCGGGAGCGGGCGTGCTCTTTTTAATCGCCTTCGGGTTGAGCGAGGCCAGGAAGCGCTATGATCATCACGTTTACTCCGCCTTAGAGAGCCTCGGAGGTCTGGTATTTCTTGGCATCGCTATGCTCGGCTTCAGCGTGGCGTTCTTCTACAACATGCTGTGGCACAGCGGACCGTTTCTCAACGGCAAACCCGGAACCCTGCTCTCAGCGGGATATCTGCCGATTATGAACCTCGCCGTCGGGCTGAAGGTCTTTGCCGGCCTAATAAGCGCCATGATGGCCGTTGCAACGTACAGGAGGTGGAAAGAATGATTCCATTTCAGTTCATCACCGCGTTCCTCTTAATATTCATGGGGCTCTACGCTTTCCTCTACAAGCGCAATCTGATTAAGCTCATCTTGGCCCTGAACATCATCGACGCGGGAATACACCTGCTTTTAATAAGCTTTGGCTACCGCCTTGAGGATGGAACACTTCCCACAGCGCCCATATACACGGGCTATGAGACGCTGAAGGGGACGCCCATGGTGGGCCCGATTCCCCAGGCTCTGGTGCTCACGTCAATTGTCATTGGAGTGTGCATCCTCGCTCTGGCCATGGCACTGACGATTAACGCTTACAGGCACTATGGAAGCCTTGACATCAACAAGTTAAGGAGGTTGAGAGGATGATGCTTCCGTTCTTGATTATCATCCCTCTCCTGGGAGCGTTCTCAATGCCCCTCATCAGCCTGCTGGGGGAGAAGGCGAGAAATGCATGGGCCCTGCTGGTGAGTGCATTAACCCTAGGCGTTGCCTCCAAGGTGTTCTATGACGTGTGGAGTACCCGGCAGCTCATTGTCTACACACTCGGCGATAAGACGCCGCTGGGGAAAGGCGTGAACTTCCCGATAAGAATCCTCTGGGAGGTTGACCTGTTCGGAGCGCTGCTGGCACTTATAGTGGCCTTCATAGCTTTCATGGCCATAATCTACTCCGTTGAGTACATGAGGCACGACACCGGGCTTGAGAAGTACTACACGCTGATCCTCGTCCTTGAGCTCGGAATGCTCGGTATAGTGATCACGGGGGACATGTTCAACTTCTACGTGTTCCTTGAGATAATGAGCATAGCGAGCTACGCCCTCGTTGCCTTCAGGAACGACACATGGGAGGGCATTGAAGCGGGCATTAAGTACATGTTCGTCGGTTCCCTGGCGAGCTCCTTCATACTCCTCGCGATAGCCCTCCTCTACGGCCAGTACGGGACACTGACAATGAGCTACCTCGCGGTGAAGATAGCCCAGAACCCAACCCTCGTGAGCAGGGTGGCGTTGGGGTTCTTCATAGGAGGGCTCCTCTTTAAGAGCGGTGCTGTCCCGGTTCACATGTGGCTGGCAGATGCCCACCCCGCAGCACCGAGCTCAATCAGCGCCATGCTCTCCGGTCTGGTCATAAAGGTGGGTGGAGTTTACGCTTTGGCCAGGATTGCCTTCAGCATCTATGCGACCAGCGTGAGCATAAAGACTGTCGGGTGGATAATAATCCTCTTCGGATGCGCGACGCTCGTAGTTGGAAACGCCATGGCGGTCATTCAGACGGATATGAAAAGGCTCTTTGCATTCTCAAGTGTGGGCCAGATAGGCTACATCCTCCTAGGGATAGGCATCGGACTCGCCGCATATGGCACGAAGGTTGGAGACATAGCAATGGCGGGTGCGGTATACCACATAGTAAACCACGCCCTGATTAAGGCCCTCCTCTTCCTCGTCGCCGGTGCGGTGCTCCACCAGCTCGGCACAAAGAACCTCAACGAGCTCAGCGGGCTTGCCAAGAAAATGCCCCTCACAGGCTTTGCCTTCCTGATTGGAGCCGCTGCAATAATTGGCCTCCCGCCCATGAACGGCTTTGCGAGCAAATGGCTCATCTACGAGAGCTCTGCTCTGTACAACCCGTTCCTTGCTGCCGTGGCAGTAATAGGAACTGCGTTCTGTACTGCAGCTTACATCAGGATCCTCTTCACGTTCTTTGGAAGGCCAAGCGAAGTCGTTGCGAATGCAAAGGAGCCAGGAAAGGCCATGATACTCCCGATGCTGATATTAATACTGGCAATAATCATAATGGGGCTCTTCCCGTGGCAGATAAACGACAGGATAATGCTTCCAGCCGTTGATATGCTGAAGGACCAGCTCAACTACGTCGTGGCGGTTATAGGGGGTGCATGAGATGTTTGGATACTGGGATGCCCTTTACTTCATCTATGTTTTGGCGATAGGCATGATCATTGCTTACATGCTCCTCAGGTGGGCCGAAAAGTCCAGTATGGGGACGAGGAGAACGGGCGACGGCACAAAGATTTTCATCAGCGGTGAGGACGAGGAGAAGGTCATACCGCAGTTCGAGCACTTTCGCGGTTATTACACGGGAAGACACACAATGTGGGGCCTGATCAGGGGAATACACAGGATGTTCCTCATATTCAGGAGAGAGCACACGGGATTGCTGACCGACTATGTGGCATATTTGATGATAACAACGGCCTTGGTGCTGGGCGCTCTGGTAATATGGGGGTGAGCGGATGAGTGAAGAGAGGAGAGAACTGGAAAAGAGAATTGCAAAGCTGTGCAAATACATAGGGAGATCACCCTGGGTGTTTCACGTTAACAGCGGGTCATGCAACGGATGTGATATCGAGATTATCGCGGCGCTGACTCCAAGGTATGACGCCGAGCGCTTTGGTGTGAAGCTGGTTGGAACCCCAAGGCACGCGGATATCCTGCTGGTGACAGGGCCGATCACCAATCAGAGTCTGGAGAGGGTTAAGCTGGTTTACGAGCAGACACCGGAGCCAAAGGTCGTGATGGCAATTGGGGCCTGTCCCACAGGCGGCAGTGTCTTCTTTGAGAGCCCCTTCACCAACGCACCCCTGGACAGGCACATCCCCGTGGATGTCTTCATCCCCGGGTGTCCTCCAAGACCGGAGGCGATCCTGCATGGGGTTGTTCTGGCTCTGGAGAAGCTTATAAAAAAGATAAACGGTGAAGGTGAGAAGGAATGACTCCCGAGGAATTCATTGAGAGAATAAAGGAGAAGTTTGAGGTTGACGCTCACATTTCCGAGAACAAACAGCCCCACCCGAGGAAGAGGGCCTGGATAAACGTGGACAGGAGAAAGTTCAAAGACCTTATGAGGTTCATAAAGGAGGTTGACCCTCACGCACAGTTCTCAATCATAATAGGCGAGGACCGGGGAGAGTATCTAAGCGCGGAATACCACCTGGAGCTGTTCTATGAGGAGGAGCCAAGCCTGTCCGTGATAGTCGCGACTTCATGCCCCAAAGACGACCCAAAAATACCGAGCCTGGGTGATGTATTCCCGAGCTCAGTGCCCTACGAGCGTGAAAACAGGGAATTCCTTGGAATCGAGTTTGAAGGAATCCCCGACCCGAGAAGGCTCTTCCTCCCGGACGACTTCCCGGAGGGAGTCTATCCGCTCAGGCTTGACGATACAGGCATCAAGCCAGAGATGGTGAAGAACGCGGGTCATCCGTACAAAATGAAAAGGGAGGGCTCAAAATGAACAGCAGGATTGAGTACTGGGTTAAAATACCCATAGGCCCCATTCACCCAGCACTTGAGGAGCCCGAGAAGTTCATAATAACCCTCGATGGAGAGCGTATAATCAACGTTGACGTGAAGCTCGGATACAACCTGAGGGGCCTTGAATGGATTGCGATGAGGAGGAACTACATACAGCTCATGTATCTGGCGGAGAGGATATGTGGGATATGCAGCTTCTCACACAACCACACCTACACGAGGGCCGTTGAGGAGATGGCCGGCATAGAGGTGCCGGAGAGGGCGGAATACATAAGGGTAATCGTGGGTGAGCTTGAGAGGATTCACTCCCACCTGCTCAACCTTGGGGTCATCGGCCACGCCATAGGTTACGATACGGTTCTCCACCTGAGCTGGCTTGCGAGGGAGAGGGTCATGGACATCCTTGAGGCCATAGGCGGGAACAGGGTCAACTATGCCATGAACACGATTGGAGGTGTCAGGAGGGAGATCGAGGAGAAGCACAAGAGGGCCATCCTCGACATGATAGCCTATTATAAAAACGAGATTATGCCGAAGATCGAGGAGATATTCCTGTACGATCCAACGGTCGAGGCCCGTTTGAGGGATGCGGGTGTTATCCCGAAGAGGATAGCGATTGAGTACAGCGCCCAGGGGCCCACGGCAAGGGGAAGCGGCGTCAAAAAGGACGTGCGCTACAACGAGAGGCTCGGCGTTTATCCCGACCTCGGCGTCAAGCCGGTAACCCCCAAAGAATTCACGGGCGTCATAAAGGGGGACGTTTTCGACAGGATGGTCGTCAGGGTTGGCGAGCTCTGGCAGAGCATGGAGCTCATAGAGAGGGCCTTTGACCAGATGCCCGGGGGCAAGATAAAGACCTTTGCCAAGGACAACCTGATTCTCCTCAAGCTGAAGAAGGCGGATGGAGAGGGAATAGGGCGTTATGAGGCCCCGAGGGGTGAGGTCATACACTACGTGAGGGCAAACCCGGGGAAGGACATACCCTCAAAGTGGAAGGCGAGGGAGCCGACGTTTCCAAACCTCTTCGCGGTTGCAAGGGCTCTGGTCGGCGAACAATTAGCCGATGTGCCGGTTGCAATAGCCTCAATTGACCCGTGTTTGAGCTGTACGGACAGGGTGGCGGTTGTGGATGCAAGAACCGGAAAGAGGAAGATTTTGACCGAGAAAGACCTCCTCAGGGCTTCAATCGAGAAGACGAGGGAGATCAACCCAAAGGTTAGTGCAAGGCCGGAGGTGGTTGGGGTTAGCTGCCCAAGGGGTGATCTGCTATGAACCTCATTTACGCCACACTCGGCTTAATCGGGCTTTACATCTACGTCTCATTGGCCTCCCTCCTGTGGGAGGGCCTTGACAGAAAGCTCGTGGCGAGAATGCAGCGCCGCATTGGTCCACCGCTCCTGCAGCCCTTCTATGACTTCCTGAAGCTTGTGAGCAAGGAGTCAATAATCCCGAGGCACGCGGGCAGGATGTTTGAGCTCGCACCCGTCTTTGCCCTGGCGGTCTCAATAGCCCTCCTGGCATACACGCCCTTCGGATTTGCGCCCCTCTTCAACACCAGGGGCGATGTCATAGCCTTCATCTACCTTCTCACCCTGATAGCCTTCATCAGGGTGCTCGGGGCGGTAAATTCGGGCTCACCCTACGCCCAGATAGGTGCCCAGAGGGAGATCATAATCCTCGTCTCAAGGGAAGTGCCCATGATGCTTGCCCTCTTCGCAATACTCTGGCGCCTGAGCAAGCTCGGCGTCAGCAAGCCCTTCAGCCTTGGGACATTTTACGAGCACAACATATGGGAAATTGGAACTCCCCTGACCTTCATGGGTGCTGTAATACTCCTGTTCGTCTTCCTCGCATGGCTTGCGAGCGAGATTGAGGTCGGCTACTTCAACATTCCGGAAGCGGAGGAGGAGATAGCCGAAGGCCCGATGGCGGAGTACAGCGGGAGGCATCTGGCCCTGTTCAAGCTCAGCAACGCTTTGAAGGAGTTCATAAGCGCAAGCCTCGTCGTGGCAATATTCTTCCCGTGGGGCATAAGCGGTGTGCTCGGACTTACGGGGGCCGGGGCGGTAGTGGCGGACTTGCTCTTCCACACGCTCAAGGTCTATGCGGTGCTCTTCGTGAGCATGAGCGTCTTCAGGGCCATAACCGGGAGGCTGAGGATCACACAGGCGGTTCAGGTGTTCTGGTTCAGAATGCTGCCAGCGGCTGTCATAGGGGTGCTGCTTATAGTGATAGACCTCATGGAGGTGATAGCATGAGGGTTCCGCCTACCCTGTCAGCCGTCCTCGGAAACCTCTTCAGGAAACCAGCGACGAACCCGTTCCCGGAGAGCGAGCCCGTTCCTGTTCCTGAGGGCTTCAGGGGAAAGCTCGTCTACCACGTGGACAAATGCGTTGGGTGCAGGCTCTGCGTTACCGTCTGTCCGGCAGGTGTCTTTGAGTACATACCAGAGGTCAGGAAGGTCACGCTGTGGCTTGGCAGGTGTGTCTTCTGCAAGCAGTGCGTGGATGTGTGCCCCGTCAGTGCCCTTGAGATGAGCGATGAGTTCCTCCTTGCAACGTATGACAAGTACGACGACAACCTCAGATGGTTCAGGGAAGAGGAGATTGAGAAGATGATCGAGGAGAAGAAGAAAGCTCAGAAGAAGTGATTTCCTTTCTTCCATTTTGTCCCTCTTCCCCCACTGTTTTTCACCCCCGACGCGCCCCGAATCATTGAAGAACGTTTCTGTACATTCAGATTCCGATTTATGCATTGGAGAACCCTTTTTTGGAGGTATGTAAAGCTCAGAACTCTTTATATTTGTCAAATTTCAGGTTTTCAACCTTTTGTTTTAGAAACGTATTTATAAAGTCTCTGACAACCTATGAGTGAGATTTGGGGAAAATACGCCCTCTATCGGTTTAAAACTTAAAGTTGAGGTGGGAAAATGGGATTTGCCACATCGTTCATATGGTCTCTGATCGTCTACCTAATACTAACAGCAGGCTCAGGAAGCATAATAGCATGGAGCCCGGCAGAGCTGATAGCCGGAGTGGTGATAGCAGCGATCATAGGCTATGCAACAAGGAACATCATGAGCGAAAAGCTCGATTACTTCTTCAATCCCAAGAGGTGGATACTGTTCATAGTGTATGCACTCGGTCCGTTCTTCTTTGCAATGGCAAAGGCAAACCTCGACGTCGCCTACAGGGTCATCACAGGCAAGATCAGACCGGGAATAGTCAAAATCTCCCCGGGACTCACGAGGGATGAGAGCAAAACACTGCTCGCCAACTCAATAACCCTGACACCGGGGACGTTTACACTTGAGATTGACGATGAGGGTAACTTCTACGTTCACTGGATAAACGTCCCGCCCGGAAAGGAGAAACCCACTCCTGAGGAGCTCTGCGGCTACCTTCCAAAATGGGCAAGGAGGATTGCGGAATGACGGTTATAGGCATATTCATGTGGGCGCTGATACTCCTGATGTTTTCGGCCATGCTAACCCTCATCAGGCTGCTGCTCGGCCCAACGATTCCCGACAGGGCTGTAGCCCTCGACTCAATGACCACCACAACTGCAGGCGCAATGGTTCTCTACGGAGTAATAACAAAGCAGGCGGTTTTCATTGATGTTGCCCTTGTCTATGCGGTTCTGAGCTACATAGCCACGCTCTACATAGCGAGGTATCTCGTGAAGAAAAGAGTGGGGGTCATCTACGGGAGGGAAGGCTCATGATAGAGGCCATCATAGGACTTTTCCTGGGGATAGGAGTTGCATTCAACTTCCTTGCAAGCATAGGAATCCTCAGATTCCCTGACGTGTATACGAGAATCCACGCCGCAACGAAGTGCACCACATTCGGAACGATATTCATCGTGCTCGCCACGGTTACCTATTCCATCTACTCCTACTACTGGGTCGCAAGGGATCCCGCATGGATAACGATAGGCATACATTCAGCGCTGGTGGTTATATTCCTCGTCCTGACGAATCCGGTGGGAGCTCATGCCCTGGGAAGGGCGGCAAGAAAATCCGGAATAAGACCTTATGGAGCGGTAATAGACGAACTGGAGGGGAGGCTATGAACTTCGGTGAGCTGTTCTGGGTACTGCAGGTGCTGGTCGGGCTGGGGCTCCTCATAAGCGCAATAGCGGCCGTGAGGTTCAAGAACCTGATATCCGCGGTCATCGCAATGGCGGTCTTCAGCCTGATTCTCTCGCTGGAATTCTACGTCCTCCAGGCGCCGGATGTTGCGATAGCAGAGGCAGGAGTTGGGGCATGTCTGACGACAGCGATGTATCTGCTCGCAATAAAGAACACCACAGATGAGGAGGTGATAGAATGAGAAAAGCTCTGGGATTGTTTGCTTTCCTTGGATTCACGCTGTTCCTGCTGGCCGCATCAATGAGCCTGAGGCCATTTGGTGCTCCTCCTCACGCCGAGATGGATCACTACTTCATAACCCATGCACAGGAGCAGGCATCGGCAAACAACGTTGTGACGAGCATAGTCTTCGATTACAGAGGTTTCGATACCCTCGGTGAGGCCACGGTTCTCTTCACGGCGGTTGCGGGTGTCCTCATGGCCCTCCGCAAGAGGGGGGTGAGCTCATGACAACCACAATCATCAAAACAACGACGAGGATACTGGCACCGCTGATACTCGTCTTCGGTGCATACATCATCCTCCACGGGCATCTGACACCCGGCGGTGGCTTTCAGGGAGGCGCGGTCTTTGCAAGCGGACTGGCCCTGCTGATAGTGGCGTGCGAAACCGATGTCGTCAAAAAGAGGTTTGATAAAGTTCCCTTAAGCCCGCTTGAGAGCATAGGTGCCCTCGGCTTCCTCGGAATGGCGCTTCTCGGCCTGATGGGTTACACCTTCTTCAGGAACGTCATAGCAAACAGCGGGTTCATATTTGGAGGAAGGACACCCATAGGGATAAACCCGGGCTTCCTGAACACGGGTGGAACACTGGCATACATGAACATATTCGTCGGAATGAAGGTACTGGCAGGCCTCACAAGCATAGTGCTGATATTCTTCCTGCTCTTGGGAGGGAAAAAAGATGAATGGTGATATAATAGCAATAAACTTCCCCTTCATCGTGGTGGCTCTCCTGCTTGCACTGGGCTTTTACACGATAGGCTTCAAGCGAAACCTGATAAAGGTCGTCATCGGAGTTGAAATCCTCGAAGGGGCCGTAAACCTCTTCCTGATTGCACTGGGATACGTCAAAGGCGGCTATGCGCCTATATACACACTGGCACCGAAAAAGGCCGTTGGGAACATGGTTCTGCCGACACCCCAAGCGCTCACCCTCACGAGCATCGTTATCGGTGTCGCGGTCTCAGCGCTCATGCTGGCCTTTGCCGTCAACATATACAGGCATTACGGAACCCTTGATGTTACAAAGATTAGGAGGCTGAGGGGATGATGGAGCACCTACCGGCTTTGATGATAGCCGTTCCTCTCTTCGGAGCATTCACAACACCCCTGCTCAAGAAGCGCTACAGCCTGGCATCAATGTGGGCGATAATAATCACGGCCGCAACCCTTGGTCTGTCGCTCCTCCTCGTTCAGGAGGTTCTCAGCAAGGGAATCATCGTCTATGTCTTCGGTGCAAAGAACCCCTCGCTGGTGCTTCCCTCAGGATACAGGGTTCCCGTTAGAATCATATTTGAAATTGACGCCATAGGGGCGTTCATGGCACTTTCGGCAACACTCATGAGCTTCATCGGGGCGCTGTATTCATACAGCCACGTTAGAATGGAGAGCGGCCTTGAGAAGTACTACGCGCTGCTCCTCCTGCTCGAGGTGGGAATCCTCGGCATGGTTCTGACAGGAGACCTGTTCAACCTCTTCGTGTTCCTTGAGATAGCGGGAATAGCAGGTTCCGCCTTAGTGGGCTTCAGGAACTACAGGGGGGAGGCAAGCGAAGCGGGAATAAAGTACCTCATCGTGAGCGCGGTCGCTTCGCTCATGGTGCTGTTCTCGATAGGCCTCCTCTACGGCCAGTACGGCAACCTCAACATAGCATACCTGAGCACGCAGATACACTTTGATACCGTCGATATGATAGCCCTCGGACTGCTCTTCGTCTCGTTCGCTATGAAGTGCGGTTCGGTTCCGATGCACTACTGGGTGCCGGATGCATACACGGAGGTTCCGGCGGGCATAAACCCGACGCTGCTGGTGGCCACGTATGCAAGCCTCTACGCCCTGTTCAGGGTTAGCTTCAGCCTCTTCGGGGCAATCACATGGAACATGGCAAGAGTGGGCTGGATAATGAGCATCCTCGGAGTGCTTACGATGTTCATAGGAGTTACCATGGCATTAGTTCAGAAGGATGTCAAGAGGCTCATGAGCTACCACGCCATCTCGCAGACGGGCTACATGCTCCTCGGTGTTGGCGTCGGTTTAACGGTTCTCAACGACCCGGCCAAGCTTTCTGCATTTGGAAGAACCGCAATGGCGGGAGGAATATTCCACATCATAAACCACATAATCTACAAGAGCCTCCTCCTAATGACCGCGGGAGCTCTGTTCTACGTGACAGGCACGAGGAACCTAAACGAGATGGGCGGACTGGCGAGAAGGATGCCCTACACCACGATAGCCTTCATAGTTGGAGCCGCTGCAATATCCGGAATCCCGCCATTCAACGGATTCGCCAGCAAGTTCCTCATCTACGAGACCTCCTACCAGCTCAATCCGCTCCTTGCGGTTATAGCAATGGTAACGAGCGTTTTAACGCTTGCATCGTTCGTCAAGGTATTTGCATCGGCATTCCTAGGCCCGCCGCTTGAGAAGTATAACGAGGTCAGGGAGGTTCCGAAACCGATGGTGGCAGCAATGATAATCCTCGCAGTGCTGTGCATACTCTTCGGTCTGTTCCCGAATGTGGTGCTCAAGAATCTGATTTATCCGGCCGTTGATGCTCTGCTCAAGCTGGCACAATACCAGTCATGGGGTGGTCTGGCATGAACTTCACTCTGCTTTCACCTTCGGGATTCTGGGATCCCGTGCTCTGGCTGATATTCCTGATCCTCTTCGGAATCATAGGATACATCATCTACTCAAGGGGCAACCCGGGCTACAAGCCAAACACCGAGCAGGTAAAGCCCTACCTCAGCGGAAATGCGGAGCCCTCAAAGGAGAAGATAATGGTCAGGGCAGGGGACATCTACTGGGGATTCATAGAGGCCATGAAGGAGTACTATGATGTGCTCAGAAGAATGCACACGGGAGACCTGAGGGACTACATACTCTGGTACCTTGGGATAGGGGCCGTGATACTCTTTATCCTCGTGGGAGGTGTGTAAGATGGGAAAGCTTTACAGCTTTAAGCGCTCCCTCTGGGTTTTCCATGCCTCAGGAGGAAGCTGTAACGCCTGCGATATCGAAATCATCGCAGCACTGACACCGCGCTATGATGCTGAACGCTTTGGAATCAGGCTCGTCGGCAGCCCGAGGCATGCGGATGTCCTCCTCGTCACGGGAGCAATCCCGAGGGACTTCGCCGACAAGCTGAAGAGGATATACGAGCAGATGCCCGATCCCAAGGCAGTGGTGGTCATAGGATGCTGCGGAACGAGCGGAGGGGTCTTCTACGACTCCTACAACATAGCCGGGCCGATAGACGAGATAATCCCCGTTGACGTTTACATTCCCGGCTGTCCTCCGAGACCTGAGGCCATCATAGACGGAGTCGTCAAGGCGTGGCTCAAGATAGAGAAGCTAGAAAAACAGCTGGAGGGTAAGGAATGAGAGGAAAACCGCTAACACCTGAAAAGGTCATTGAAAAGCTGCAGGAGGCCCTTGGAGAGGCTATCCTCTCACATGGAATGAAGGAATACACCGTGGGAATTGCAAAAAAGAGGTCCTACAGGGAGATATGGATGGAGATAGACCGAAAGGCATTCAGAAAGGCGGTGGAGGAGATTTTCAGGCTCGACTATCCCCACCTGCACTTCATAATGGGGGAGGACAGCGGCGGAGATACGATAAAGATGATATACGGATTTGCGCTTTACCACGGCCTCCCGTGGGAGCAGGTTAGCATCGTGCTGAAGTTTAACCTGCCGAAAAGCGAGCTCGTTCTGCCGACAATCACCGATTTAATGCCCGGAGCTGAGACCAACGAGAGGGAAATCAGGGAGATGCTCGGCATTGAGTTCGAGGGGCTGAAGAACAAGAGACACCTGTTCCTTCCGGACGACTGGCCTGAGGGCAAGTATCCGTGGAGAAGGGATGAGTACGGAGTTGAGGACATGGTGAAGCACACCCACAAGAGCGTCAAAGAGATAAGGAAGGGGAGGGGTGAATGATGGCGAAAACCCAGTACTATGTTCCGGTCGGCCCGATTCATCCCGCACTGAAGGAGCCCATAAGGGTCGAGGCCGAGGTGGAGGGAGAGAGGATAGTCAGGGTGGATGTCAAGAGGGGATTCGCCCACAGGGGAATAGAATACATGGGCATGAAAAGGAACGCCATACAGACGCTCTACCTGTCCGAGAGAATCTGCGGCATCTGCTCCATCTCCCATCCATATGCATTCGTCATAGGCAGCGAGAAGGCGCTTGGAATTGAGGCCCCGCCGAGGGCGCAGTACATAAGGCCCATAATAGCGGAGCTTGAGAGAATTCACAGCCACATCCTGTGGCTCGGCGTCGTTGCCCACGAGATGGGCTTTGACTCCCTCCTCTTCTGGACATGGAAGGGAAGGGAGAAGGTTCTCGACCTGCTGGAGCTGCTCACGGGCAACAGAATCAACTACTCGGTCTTCATGATAGGCGGTGTGAGGAGGGACATCAAGGAGTCGCAGATAAAGGCGATAAAGGAGGCGATTGACTTCTACAGGATATTCACAGAGGAAATGAAGAACGTGTTCCTCTCCGACCCGGTCTACAAGGCCAGAACAAGGGGGGTCGCACAGCTGTCAAGGGAGATGGCGCTCAAGCTGAACGTGTGCGGCCCGGTGGCGAGGGCTGCAGGGCTGAGAATGGACGTCAGACAGGACAACCCCTACGATGCATATGCCGACATAGAGGTCAGGGCGATAGTTCCCCAGGATATAGTTGGAGAGGCAAGGGGAGACGCATACGACATAACCCTCGTGAGGCTCTACGAGATAGAGCAGAGCCTTGACATAATCGAGTTCTGCATCGAGAACATGCCTGAAGGAAAGATAATGGCGATTCCGAACTACGTCGTCCTGCTGAGCAAAATAAAGAAGACGAAGGGGGAGGCCATCGGGATGCACGAGGCACCGAGAGGGGAGGTCGTGCACTACTTCAAATACGACGGAACCCGGGACGGTCCGGCCGTGTGGAAGGTCGTTGCCCCGAGCTACAACAACATCAACAGCTGGGCGCCCCTGCTCCTCGGGGCGGAGGTTGCGGATATCCCGATAGTCGTGGCATACATTGACCCGTGCATGTGCTGCAACGACAGGGTCGCTGTCGTGAGGGACAGGGATGGCAGGATCATGGACTACTCGCTCATACACAGGAAGGCGGTCGAAAAAACAATGAGGCTCAAGAGGGAGCTGGGGGTGAGAGAATGAGGAATTACAATAATAAGCAGGCACCCACTACCGGAAAGACCAGTCTTGAAGACAGAATTCCGGCGGCAGGGGCTGAGGGGGTGAGAGAATGACCCCTGAGTTCATAACCTATGCATTTGCCTTCCCCATCCTCGGGGTCTTCCTCGGACTTGTGTACAAGGGTATCGACAGGCGTGTATCCGCGAGGCTAACGTCGAGGATAGGGCCGCCCATAAGGCAGCCCTTCTGGGACGTAGGAAAGCTCCTCCTCAAGGAAACGATAGTCCCGGAGAATGCTGTGGCGTGGCTCTTCAACGCCATGCCCCTTGTGGCATTCGCCTCCTCGATGACGCTGCTGCTCTACATACCCTTCGGCATTCTGAAGGCCCCCCTTGAGGGATACGGTGACCTGGTCGTCATACTCTACCTGCTGACGCTCCAGTCCCTCGCAATGGCCATAGGCGGCTTTGCCTCGGGAAGTCCGTTCTCATCGGTTGGGGCCCAGAGAGAAATGGTTCTCATGATGAGCTACGAGATGCCCCTTGCAACGGTCATAGTGGGCTTCGCCCTTGTATACAGGAGCTTTTCGCTGACGACCATCGCCACGACGCCCGTCTGGAACATGGTCGGGCCTTTAGCCGGCATAGGAATTCTGCTCCTCCTCGTGGCGCTCCTGATAGTAACACCTGCAGAGCTCGCAAAGCTCCCCTTCGACATAGCTGAGGCTGAAACGGAAATAGCCGAAGGTATGCTGGCAGAATACAGCGGAAGGAACCTGGCCCTGTTCTACCTCTCGGATGCGGTCAGGGGCTTCGCAATGGCGGCAATAGAGGTTGTGCTCTTCATACCTTTCACGCTGAGCTCTATATTCAACCTGAGCCTTACCGGCCCGGCCCTCTACATCGTGGAAGGACTCTGGTTCCTCTTCAAGGTGCTCGTGGTCTACCTGCTGGCAATAACGCTTGTCAGGACGTCATTCGCAAGGTTCAGAATAGAGCAGGCATCAAGGGTGTTCTGGGTCTACGTGAACATCATAGCGCTCGTCGGGCTGGCTCTCGTGTGGATGGGGGTGTGAAGCATGGTCAACAAGATGATGTTCGTACTGCTGAAGCAGCTCGTCAAAAAGCCCGCCACAAACCCGTTCCCGGTCAAGCATGCACCAAAAAACGTAACCGAGCTTATAGAGAAGGTTCAGAGGGGAGAGGTGAAGATAAACCCGCCGGTCCCGGTTCCGGAGGGCTTCAGGGGGAAGCTGGTCTACGACCCTGAGAGGTGCATAGGCTGCCAGCTGTGCATAAAGGTGTGCCCCGCCGATGCGATGGAGTGGATTCCAGAGCTGAGGAAGATAAGGCACTACGTCTCAAGATGCATGTTCTGCGCCCTCTGCGTCGACATCTGCCCGGGCAAGAAGTTCCCGGGGGAAAAGAAAAACGTCAAAGCCCTCAGGATGAGCGAGGACTTCCTGCTGGCTGACTACGACAAGTACAGCGACAACCTCATAGAGGAGCCGCCCGAGGCAAAGGAAGGGGGAGTTTAGCCGTTCTGGTTAGCCGTAACTTGTGTAAGGTTTGTAAACGTCGTTACGGCTAACCTTCCCTCCTCCCATCTTCATGGGAGGGCTTTCGGGGGGAACGGTTACTCCCCACATCTCCGGAAGCTTTGACAGTCCCCATTCGGGCTTAAGCACCCCACATATCGGAGACCGCCACACCATTCAAAAATAAACTCCAGAACTATTTAAAAATTACGCAAAACAAAAACCTTACAAAAGTCACGAAAATTATCACCTATGAAACAGCCCATTCCATCTAATTTTATTCTGTTCTGGCCTTTGCGTGCCAGTGCTATGCATGGCCGTACCTGTATTCCTTGATCAGGCTCTCAATCGTTCTCCTGTGAAGCCTCTCCGTCGAACCAAGGTAGCTGAAAACCGCTTTCATGTACTCATCGGTTGCCGTTCCAGCGAGTATTTTATAAACCTCCTCGGCCAGTGCTTCAAGCCGGAGAGCGGCCTCAAGAACCCTGAAAACATCGCCGCTCTCCTCAAGCTTCTCAGCCAGCGACACGGAAGGCAGCGTTACAGGAAGGAGTTCTTTTGTATTGAATGTCCGCTCATAGACCGACATGAGCTTTCTATCATGCCGGATGGCCTCCAGTGAAAGCAGCTTGAAGATGTCGTATGCGGAATCGTCGAGCCCGAGCTCCCTGGCCTTCCGGGCGAGCATCTCATATAGCTCGGCCTTCTTTCTCTCATTTAAAATCCAGTAGCTCAGGAGCTCCCTCAAATCCAGCTCTTTCAGCTGGAGCAGCAGTCCGTCAAAATCCTCCATTTCAACCACCGGTGAAGCATAGGGCTTTCTTTTTATCTTTTTTGTGGTATAAACGTCTAAGAAAGATTTTTAATGGATGAACAGGTACGTAAAAGGAGTTTTCAAAAACAGAGTTATCTATGAATCATAATTTCCTCTTCCATTGATGTTTGGGAAGATATCTCAATCCCACTGGAATATTTCCTCAAGCAAATCTCATATTCCTTCTTGAGCTGGTTATAATGATCCTGCTCCATCAGTGCGAGGTATTCATACACCTTTCCAACGTCCCCATTTTCCTCTTTTTTCATCAGCTCCTCATAGATAGCCTTAGCCAAAAGCTCGCTCTTCATGGCTTCATAGAGGACGGATATCACATCCGATGCTTTTTTGAACTTTTCAATCAAAGGAAGCACCTCAACCGGGGGAATATCAACCTTCTCAAGCTGCTCCCCATAACGCCGTCTGTATATCTCAAAAAGTCTGTCTCCATGCCCTTTGGACTCTTTCGCCAGAATAGCAAAAGTTTCTACTAATTCATCATCCAATCCAAGCTCTTTTGCTCTCTCAGCTAGCCCCCAGTAAAGATGGGCCTCTTCGTATTCTCCTTTTATCCAGTAGGATAATGCCTCTTTTTCGCTGAGACCAGCGAGTTTCTCCACAATTGCAGTCATGTCAATTCCCATAAATAACCCCCCTACCTGACCAGCCATATCAGGAGAACCATCAGGATGTAGGTCACAACACCCAGGATGACGTGAAGTGCAATCCACAGCCGGTTCATCCTCTTCTCAATGAATATAAGGGCCCCGCTGAGCATTGTGATGCTCATAAGCACGAAGACGGCGTAGCCCAGCGTGTGGTGGTCTATCATCTCGGCACCCCCACCGGGAAGATGTATATCGGGTCTCCGTCCGTCCCTATTACCTCCGCGACCCTGTCATCGTGAAAAGCCCCCACGGCCACGGTTCCGAGGCCGAGCGCAGTTGCCTGCAGGTATATGTTCTCCCCTATGTGCCCCGCCTCCATATGCACGTATCTGATTCCCCTGTCACCGTAGTAGCCGGTGGTCCTTTCGTAAAATGCCACGAGAACTATGTCTATGGCGGCATTTCCAACCCATGCCTGATCAAGGGCAGCCTTCTGAAGGGCCTTCCTGTAGTCCCCCTCCCTGACCAGAGCTATGGCGTGTTCAAATGGGTCGTAGCGATAGATACCCGGCTTCAGCCCCCTCACATTTCCGACCACGACGTAAATCTCAAAGGGATACGTTGCCCCCGCACTCGGCGCGCTCCGTTTTTTCTCATGCGTTACCCCCTGGGCGGCCCAGAGCAGCTGGGAAAGCTGTTCCAGCGTCAGGGGTTCATTCCTGTATGAGCGTATGCTCTTCCTCCTCGCTATGGCCTCCTCAAGGCTCATACTCCCCTGGAGTCTGGGCTCCGGGAGTTTTATGACCTCACCTGAAATGATACCACCCCCGCTTTCAATCTCAAGATACGGCTTGATGACTATCAGAAGGGAGGAAGCAAACACCAGAAGGACGACCGCATAGGAAAGCTGTCTGTAGTTCATAATTTATATATCGGCCTTCACCTATTTTAGATTTGCCTTTAGGGCTGTGCGCCGTTAAGCCGGGCAATGCCCCGAAAACGGCCCAGCACATACCTACTCTTCAACCGCCTTCTTTACCAGCTCCTCGGCCCTGACGACACCTATCCCTGCCTTCCTGCCCAGAACCTCCACGAGAACGTACCACACGGGCGAGCCCAGGTCGACGACCGCTCCTGTCTCGGCCTTTATCCTCGCCCCCAGCTCGACCTCGACCCGCCTGCAGGATTTTATTCTGCTCCCCCGCCTCCTGCACCTTACCGCGAAGCTCTCGCCCGGTTTTATTCTGGCCACCGCTATCTCAAAAGCCCTTTCAATGATCTCATTTTCCTCGCTCCTCACGAACTCATCTATGGGGATGACCCTGAAAATCGACTGGGTTTCAAATTCCTCAATCCTCCTCAATGCCTCCTCCCTCAAAAGGGGGGTTTCGACTATCAGAACCCCCTTCCACTCCGTCCTTCTGATCAGGACTTCACCCAGAGCCCACTCAAGCTCAAGGGATGCATCCCCCTCCCTCCCTGTCGGAACAGTAACGAGCAGAAGTGTCATCAGAACACCTCCAATGGACAAGCTTTTATATGTCTGTGGCTTTAAATTTAAACTTGGTGGGTAAAATGGAGCCAAGAGGCCTTAAACTTTATCCCATTGAAGGTTATGAAATCTATGGGTTATCAAGGAATCCCTTCGAGCAGCTCGCGAGTGAGGGAATAAGCGACGTTGAGAGCATTCATGTTTATCAGGAAATTGACATGCGCCTCTCCATGATAATTTCGGAGGTCATAGGGAACAGAAGCTCAATCGCACTGTCCATAATCGGTCCCCTCGGGATGGGGAAGACCCAGAGGCTCAAGAGCATCGCAAAGGCCATAAGCGACAGCAGGGGAAAGGCCATATACGTGAAGGTCGACACGAACGACATACTCAAACTCACGAGGGACATCTTCTACGCACTAAAGCCGCCGAGGAGCAGGACGAACATATTCCTTGAGAACCTCAGCAGAAAGCTGGGCTTCATAGACAGGCTTGAGAAGATGCTGAGCTCGACCCAGGAGTACAAATCGAGGGACATAGCAGAACTCCTGACGGAGCAGATGGGAAAATACCCCTACTGTGCCCTCCTCCTCGATGAGCTGGAGAACATGCAGACGGCGAGGGAGCAGGATAAAATCCAGTTTTTTGAGATGCTCAGGCACTTCATAAGCAACATGCCGCAGGGGTGCATCGTGGCATTTGCCTGCATCCCCGAGGCCTACGAGGAATACTCGAAGATATTCCCCGCATTCTTCATGCGCCTCCACTACGAGTTCAGGTTAAGGCCGATGAGCATTGATGAGGCATATGAGCTCGTGAAGAAAAGGCTCAACAGGGTCAGAATCCGGGACACTGCCGACCCGCTCTATCCATTCACAGAGGAGGCGATAAAGCTCATCCACGAGCTCGGACACGGGAACCCGAGGCAGATTTTAAGGCTTCTCCACTACGTGCTCAGCGAATCTGCAAAGCACAAGTTCGACCCGATAGACGACTACGTTGTTACGACGATCCTTGAGGAGCCCAAGAGCCTTGAGGAGTATCTGACGAGGATTCCGAAGGAGTACAAGGATCTCGTGGAGATCATAGTGCACAAGTTCAGAGGGGGGCCGGTCAGCTACATTCAGGTTGCAAAGGAGGCAAAGAAGCCGGGGATACAGGTCTATGACCAGCTTGAGGAGTTAATAAGGCTCGGCTTCCTCGTCGGCGATCCGAAGGGCAACTACAAGGTTCCGGAGTACGTCAGAAAGTTCCTCGAAAGGGAGGAGACAGGGACGGAAGAAGTGTGATGCACATGCCGAACTACGACGTCCACGTGCTCAGCGGCATAATCAGTTACCCTGCAGCCGTGGCTGTTGCCGGCGTTCTGTCGGCTGCAGGAGTCCCCTTCAGGCTCACTTCAATTGCCCTCATCCTGGGCTATGCATTCTACGTTCTCGGGAGCGATTTGCCGGACATGGATCATCCAGATGCACTGATACACCGCGGAACGAAGCCTCTGGTTGCCGTCGCGGTCGGGAGTGCGGTTTTCATCAGGAGTTATCCATATATCAGCGTCTCCTCCTGGAGCTGGGTGAACCTGACAATCAGCTGGCTGATAGCGGCAGCGGCAGCCTTCGCTTCATGGTATGCATTCACAGCGGTTATGCCGAAGCACCGGGGCATAGTCCATTCCCTCCTTTTTGCCCTGATATACGGGGGGACGGCGTTTGCCCTCGCCCATTTTGGAATTGGAATCAGCTACGGGGAGGCCCTCATGGTTGGCTTCGCTGCATTCAGCGGCTACACCCTTCATCTAATCCTCGACAGGGACGTGGCCATTGTATGAGCTCCCATTCATTAACCATAAATGTTCCATAATGCTTTTAAATGACTCAAATCAGCTGAATCTGGAGGTGAGAAAATGTTCAGTTTGACAGGATTTTCACGCTCTAAAGAGGACGAAGGTAAAGTCTGGGATGTCCTTATCATAGGGGCCGGGCCCGCGGGATTCACGGCAGCCATATACGCCGCCCGCTTCGGCCTTGAGACGAGGATAGTGAGCAGGGATCTGGGAGGAAACATGGCGCTGACCGACATCATAGAGAACTATCCGGGATTTCCCGATGGCATAAGCGGTTCTGAGCTCACCGCGAGGATGCACGAGCAGGCCAAGAAGCTCGGCGTTGATGTGGTCTTCGACGATGTGGAGAGAATAGACCCGACCGAGTGCGCGTACTACGAGGGGCCGTGCAAGTTCGTGGTGAAGACGAAGAACGGCAGGGAGTATAAGACCAAGACCATAATAATAGCGGTCGGTGCCTCCCCGAGAAAGCTCAACATCCCGGGAGAGGAGGAGCTGACCGGAAGGGGTGTTTCCTACTGCGCCACCTGTGACGGCCCGCTCTTCAAGGGGAAGAAGGTAATAGTGGTTGGCGGCGGCAACACGGCCTTACAGGAAGCCCTCTACCTCAAGAGTATAGGGGTTAATGTGACGCTCGTCCACAGGCGGGATAAGTTCAGAGCGGACAAGATACTTCAGGACAGGTTTAAGGAGGCAGGAATTCCGGCGATACTGAACACGGTTGTCACGGAGATAATCGGCAAAAACAGGGTCGAGGCCGTTAAGCTGAGGAACCGCGTTACAGGCGAGGAGAGCGAGATGGCCGTTGATGGGGTCTTCATCTTCATCGGCTACGAGCCGAAGACCGATTTCGTCAGGCACCTCGGCATAACCGATGAGTACGGCTACATCCCGGTGGATATGTACATGCGCACCAAAGTAAAGGGCATCTTCGCTGCCGGCGACATAACCAACGTCTTCAAGCAGATTGCTGTGGCGGTGGGTCAGGGAGCTATCGCTGCAAACTCAGCGAAGGAACTGCTGGAGGAGTGGAACTCAAAGGTTGTTGAGTGAGGTTTCCTTCTTTTTAAGCCTTTCTCTAAGCTCCTCTTTTGTCAAATACACTATTCCACTGGAGTTGCCTATTATGTACGGCTCACTCCTGGGAGTTTCCTGCTTCGTAAATGAAACCATCCCAGTAAAAAGAGCCTGAATGAAGATGAATACCCCAATTTTTTCGTCAAAGAGATATGAAAACACAACGCCAAAAATAAGAGCGACCATCATGGCCATCAGAGAACGATAAACCCGATTTCCGCGGGGCTCCTCAAACGGTGAAGCCTTTTCAAGTTCAATCCCATCGAGCTTACCCATATTCACTACCTAACCACCGAAAAACAACACCATTGAAAGTTTATTAACTTTGCGCCCTCATGAACAGCTATCTTTTGCAAACTCACTCTTATCGGACGTTTATCGAAAATTCTTCGGTCAAACATGTGCATTGATGAACATAGAGTTATATAGTTTCACGTGTAGTTTCTCCGGTGATTGTCATGGTGAAGAGACCCGAGGTTAAGAAACTCCCGGGGCCGAAGGCCAGGGAGGTTATAGAGAAGAATTTTGAACTCCTTGCAACGACAACGCAGGATCCGGAAACCCTTCCGATAGTCATAGACCACGGAGAAGGTATATTCGTTTATGATATCGATGGAAACGCATTCTACGACTTCGGAAGCGGCGTTGGAGTTTTGAACGTCGGCCACGTCCACCCGAGGGTCGTCGAGGCAATAAAGAAGCAGGCTGAAAGATTTACCCACTTCGCCCTGAACGACTTCTTCTACGAGAACGCAATAACACTCGCCCAGAAGCTGGCGGAGCTTTCACCGGGCGACTTCCCGAAGAAGGTCGTCTACCAGAACAGCGGGGCAGAGGCAAACGAGGCCATGATGAAGCTCGTCAAGTACGGCACCGGCAGGAAGAGGTTCATCGCGTTTTATCACGCATTCCACGGGAGAAGTCAGGCCGTTCTCAGCCTGACGGCAAGCAAGTGGGTTCAGCAGGACAGGTTCTTCCCGACAATGCCGGGCGTCGAGCACATACCCTACCCGAACCCATACAGGAACCCCTGGCACATAGACGGCTACGCCGAACCGGACGAGCTCGTCAACAGGGTCATAGAGTTCATCGAGGAGTACGTGTTTAGACACGTCCCGCCCGAGGAGGTTGGAGCGATAGTCTTCGAGCCGATACAGGGTGAGGGCGGCTACGTCGTCCCGCCGAAGAACTTCTTCAAGGAGCTCAAGAAGCTGGCGGACAGCTACGGCATACTCCTGGCTGACGACGAGGTTCAGATGGGCGTCGGCAGGACAGGAAGGTTCTGGGCCATCGAGCACTTTGGCATAGCCCCAGACACCATCCAGTTCGGCAAGGCCATAGGTGGAGGAATACCCCTAGCTGGTGTCGTCCACAGGGCTGAGATAGCCTTCGACAAGCCGGGCAGGCACGCCTCGACCTTCGGCGGCAACCCCGTTGCCATAGCCGCCGGCCTTGAGGTCGTCGAGATAGCCAGGGAGCTCCTCCCGCACGTCCAGGAGGTCGGAGACTACCTCCACAAACGCCTCGAAGAGCTAATGGAGAAGTACGAGGTCATAGGAGACGCCAGAGGTCTCGGATTGGCTCAGGCCGTCGAGATCGTCAAGAGCAAGGACACCAGGGAGAAAGCTCCGGAGCTCAGGAACAGGATTGTGAAGGAAGCCGTCAAGAGGGGCCTCATACTCCTCGGCTGCGGCGACAACAGCATACGCTTCATCCCGCCGCTCATTGTCCAGAAAGAGGAAATAGATGTAGCGATGGAGATATTCGAGGAGAGCCTCAAGGCTGCCCTCGGCTGATTCTCCTTCCCCTATATTTTTGGCAATTTTTGGCTTTTCTTGCACATTCAGATATGCAAAGACTTTTAAATAAAAAAACTCAAGCTAAAACTTGAAAATGGAGGTGATAGCATGGGCGATCCCACCGAAGCCCTCGTCCCGTATGCAAAATGGATTCTCATGGGGATTACTCTCCTCTACCTTACCTATGTCTATGCAAATAAGAACAAATTCAAACAGGCAAACACGGTGGCCATATCCGGCATTATGGCGGCCCTCGTCACGGTTGCAACAAACCTGATAAAAATCAACGTAGCCCAGACCGGAGGCTACCTCAACTTCGGGGACACCATGGTCATGTTTGCCGCTGTTCTCTTCGGCCCGGCCGTAGGGGCATTTGCAGGCGGTGTGGGCTCTGCCCTCGGTGATATCGTCGGCGGCTATGCTGGATGGGCACCGATAACCCTCGTGGTCAAGGGGCTTGAGGGCCTCCTCGTCGGATACATTGCATCAAAAGGCAGGAATGACTTCTCGATGACAATGCTGGCGACAATAATAGGCGGAACCGTCATGATACTCGGCTACTTCGTGGCGGAGATATACCTCGTTGGGCTGGGAAATGCAAAGGTGGAGGTTCCGGTCAACATAACGCAGGCCGTGACGGGTGTCATCGTGGGCGGCGGTCTGGCATATATGATAAAAAGAATATACCCCGAGGTCGAAGACCTCGTTTAAACATCTATGCTCCGGAACTCCTCCCACATTGCTTTCTCTTTTAGGAGAGGCTCTATGGAAACCCTCCTCGATGCCTTCCTCATCTGTCCGAGATACTGGGAGTCAGCTATAACCGCATCGTATTCAAGCTCATCGACCTTATAGACGGAGAGGGCATATTCCGACAGAAAGTCCCCCGCGTATGAAATAAACTTCGGGCCTGCGAGCATTATGTCGGGATTCAGGCCCTCCTTAGTTAGCTCGTTTATGGCGGATCTGAGCAGCTCCTCGACTTCCTCCCTCATGCCCAGGCCCTCATCCATCCCCCGCACCCTCCACTATTTTTACGCCGCTCGATGTTCCGAGTCTGGTCGCACCGGCCTCAATCATGGCCAATGCCTGCTCGTATGTCCTGATTCCTCCTGCCGCCTTAACGCCCATCCCCTCACCGACGACCTTCCTCATAAGCCTGACGTCCTCAACAGTTGCCCCTCCGGTTCCGAAGCCCGTTGAGGTCTTCACGAAGTCCGCTCCGGCTTCCTTCGCCAGCTCGCATGCCTTTACCTTCTCCTCCTCTGTGAGGTAGCATGTCTCGATGATGACCTTGACCTTAGCGTTTTTCTCGTGGGCGACCTTTACAACCTCGGCTATGTCATTCCTAACGTAGTCGTAGTCTTTATCCTTGAGCGCCCCGATGTTGATGACCATGTCCAGCTCATCAGCTCCGCCCTCCAGTGCCTTCTTCGCCTCAAAGACCTTCACCTCAGTCGGCGTAGCCCCGAGGGGAAAGCCGATGACGGTGGCGACCTTAACACCGCTGCCCTTCAGCGTTTCCTTCGCAAGCTTCACCCGGTAGGGATTAACGCATACTGCATAGAAGCCGTACTCCATGGCCTCCCTGCAGAGTTTGATTATATCCTCCCCAGTGGCGTATGCCTTCAGGTTCGTGTGATCTATGTATCCGGCAATATTCCTTTTCATCCCAACCACCAGACTCTATTATGCATGGGAAATATTTAGGCCTTTTCCCTCAAAAATGTGCAGCTTTCAGGAAAATTTGAGGATATGGGAACTAATCCAAGCTGTGCCCTCAGTTATGGGGAATTTTTTATTATGCCTGTGACACCTCCATGGCCGAATGAGAGCCCCGGGTAGGGCTTCATTTCCACTGGAGCATGCAAACCGGCAAAGTGATCTGCGAGGCCAGCATCCAAACAACATTCTGCAGACCAGACACGCGGATGAAAAGCTTTAAGAGATAAAAACCAACACCAGTCGAGGTGAATAATATGGAAGACCCGTTTGAAATTACCGCTGTACTTGCAAGGGAGATTCTGGACTCCAGGGGAAACCCAACGATTGAGGTCGAAGTTTACACCCCCGTGGCAATGGGCAGGGCTGCGGTTCCGAGCGGTGCATCAACAGGAACCCACGAAGCACTGGAGCTCAGGGACGGCGGCAGGAGATACCACGGAAAGGGCGTGAGAAGGGCCGTTGAAAACGTCAACAAGATAATCGCACCCGAGATAATCGGGATGGATGTTACACTTCAGAGGGACATCGACATGCTGATGCTCGAACTCGACGGCACTGAGAACAAGAGCAACCTCGGCGCAAACGCAATTCTGGGAGTTTCTCTGGCCGTTGCAAAGGCAGCCGCCAACACACTCGGCCTGCCGCTCTACCAGTACATCGGCGGAACCAACGCATACATCATGCCCGTTCCTATGAGCAACGTCATCAACGGAGGTGTTCATGCGGGCAACGAGCTCGATTTCCAGGAGTTCATGATCATGCCCGTGGGAGCGGAGAGCTTTAGAGAGGGCATAAGATGGGTGAGCGAGACCTACCACGTGCTGAAGAGCGTCATAGCAAACAAATACGGCAAAGATGCCGTCAACGTCGGTGACGAAGGCGGCTTTGCCCCACCGCTGAAGGAGCCCCATGAGCCGCTTGAGCTCCTCATACAGGCCATAGAGGAGGCAGGCTACAAGTCGGGAGATGAGATAGCCTTCGCGATGGATCCCGCCTCAAGCGAGTTCTACCACCCCGACATAGGCAAGTACGTCGTCAACGGGAAGGAGTACACAAACGGTGAGCTCATGGAGCTCTACAGGGAGCTCATAAGCACATATCCGGTTGTCTCACTCGAAGACCCGTTCCACGAGGAGGACTGGGAAGGCTTTGCAATGATAACGAAGGAACTCGGAGGCAAGATACAGATAGTCGGCGATGATATATTCGTCACGAACCCCAAGAGGATAAGAAAGGCCATTGAGATGGGTGCGGCGAACGCACTCCTCCTCAAGGTCAACCAGATTGGAAGCCTCAGCGAAGCCATTGACGCAGCCTACACCGCCTACAGGGCGGGATGGGGCGTTGTCGTCTCGCACCGCTCGGGAGAAACAGATGATCCGTTTATAGCAGACCTCTCCGTCGCCATCAACGCCGGCCAGATAAAGACGGGTGCCCCGGCCAGAATGGACAGAAACGCCAAGTACAACCAGCTCATAAGGATAGAGGAAGAGCTTGAGGGAGTCGCGCACTACCCCGGAAGGAAGTTCCACAACCCCTTCCTCTGACCCCTAAACCGAACCGCCCTCTTTTCATTTTCTCCGAACACATAGGGACTCTGCACCCTACAACCCCCCATGGAGGAAATTAAATGACTAAAAAGCTCAAAATCTACATTCCCGGCATCAAATTCCCCTCGCGGGACCGGGGGGTTTCACCCCCCACGTCCTTGCCAGCTTCCTCCCCCCGAAGGTGGGGCTTCGCTCCACATAAACCGGGAAACTACGTTTCCCAGACCCTTCCTTCTCCTTTAAACACCGGAGGGGACAAAGCCCCCTACAACCCCCCCATGGAGGGAATTAAATGACTAAAAAGCTCAAAATCTACATTCCCGGCATCAAATTCCCCTCAATCTCCCTGACAGGCAGCTACTGCTCCCTGAACTGCGCCCACTGCGGGAGGCACTATCTCGAAGGCATGCTCAAATTAACCCGCTCATCCCTGATTGAGTACTGCAAAAGCCTCGAAAAGGAAGGCTACAGCGGCTGCCTCCTGAGTGGAGGTCTCGACAGCCGGCTGAAGGTTCCTCTCGACAGGTTTGCCGGTGAAATCAAAGCCATAAAGGAAAACACCCGCCTCAAGCTCAACGCCCATGTGGGTTTTATTGACGAGAGCGACATTGAATGGGTTAAATACGTTGATGCGGTTTCCCTCGACTTTGTGGGTGATGATGAAGTAATCAGGCGTGTTTATAAAATAAACAGAACCGTTGAGGACTACCTCAAAATCCTCGACATCCTGACGGAGGCGGGGGTTAAAATCGCACCCCACATAACCATAGGCCTCGACTTCGGGAAGATATGGTGGGAGTACAGAGCAATAGACATGCTCGTTGAATATCCCATAGATGTCCTCGTTCTCGACGTCCTGATTCCAACGAAGGGAACCGAGATGGAGAATGTTGAAAGGCCGGGTGTTGAGGAAAGCCTTGAAGTCGTAAGGTATGCGAGGGAAAAATTCAACGGGGAGCTGAGCATAGGGTGCATGAGGCCCCTCGGGAAATGGCGGCTGGAGTTCGACAGGGGGGCCGTTATGGCCGGAATTGACAGGCTCACAAATCCACCGAGGAAAATTATCGAATGGGCAAAAACCGTGAGGGACGTTGAGATAATCTATGAGTGCTGCGTTATGTAGGGGGTGGAACAGTGGCGTATCTGGTTATAGAACACCTTGAGGATATAAGCGAGTGGCTCTGGCTTGAATACAGGCATGTGAGCGAGTGGTGGAAAGATAAGCTGATATTCACCAATGTCCTGCCTGAGGAGAGGGAAAGGCTCGCGGAGCTGGGAAGCGTTCTAACGGAAAGCGTTACAGAGTTTCCCTTCGACAGGTCAAAAATAATCGTCCTCGATTTACAGGCTGAGGAGGAGCTCAGGCCAGAGGAGATAGGGGAGGACACGGTTATAGTTGTCGGCGGAATCCTGGGGGATGCCGTGCCGAGGGGCAGAACAAGGGAGTTCATCACCTCGAAGATGGAGGGGGTGAAGGTGAGGCACATCGGAAGGCCGCAGTACTCCATCGACGGCGCCGCAATAGTGGCAAAGCTGATAAGTGAGGGAAGGAGGCTGGCGGAGATCGAGTATGAGGAGAATCCCACGATCAAACTCGACGAGTTCAGCGAGATAACGCTGCACTATGCCGTCCCAAAGCTGAACGGGAGGCTTTTGCTCACACCTGGGCTGATAGAGCTCCAGAAAAGGGAGCTTGGCTATGAGGAAGATATCAGCGACGGGGAACCTGATGAGTTTTGAGCATCCGCAAGCCGGAGCGTATCGGATTCACCTCCTCAGGCGCTTTTCAGCGGAGTCGAGGAGGTCGACATCCATCTTTTTTGGCCAGACCCTGCCGAGGGAGCGGATTCTCACGACTGCAAAGCCCGCATGAATCCTCACGGTGCCGCGTAGAATCCTCTTAAGCTTCCCGTTCATGGATATCACCACCATAGGTTAGAAAGCGACGCATATATAAAAATTTCGCCCGGCTTCGATGGTAGCACTGGATAACCGTAAATTTTGAGCCGATAGCGGGAAAGGTCAACCCTTCTCCCACTCCCTCACCAGCTTCAGTATAGCCTCCCTGACCCTCTCCCTCTCCGCCCTGTCCACCACCAGAAAAACATCCTGAACACTGCCATCGCTCTTGGCTATAAGCTTCAGACCGGTTAGCGTTTCCCTTGAGACCTTTATCTCAAAGCCTCTTGAGTCGCTGGCATAGATTCTCCCGGGAATGACCTTTTTCACGCCCGGAATTGCGGCTATCATCTCAAGCGGCCTCTCCAGCCCCTTGAGGAAGTGGTGCTCCCTCTTGAGTCCTTTCCTGAAATGCCTGGGCATGTGAGGAATTTCACCGCCGGCTTTTTAGCGTGTTTAGGATTGTTGATGTTTGTATGGTGAAAGAGTAAAGTCTTCGGAAAATGCACTCCAACGATGCAAAAAACCTTAAGCATGACACTCACTTTAGACATGCACTGTTCATGAGAAAACGCCTTCACTAACTGTTCTTTTTAATCGAAATCTTTAAATATTTTTATGATTAATTGTGAGTGTATGGTAGTGAAAGAGAGACTTTACACAGTTAAGCAGGCGAGTGAAATTCTCGGAGTGCACCCAAAAACAATCCAGAAATGGGACAGAGAAGGAAAAATCAGAGTAGTTAGAACTCCCGGTGGGAGGAGAAGAATACCGGAGAGCGAAATCAGAAGATTGCTCGGAGAAACAACTGAAAACGGTTTAATCATCGGTTACGCAAGGGTCTCCAATCAGGCTCAAAAAGACGACTTGCAAACCCAAATTGAAGCGATAATAGAATACGCAAGAGAGAAGGGTTGGGAAGTCAAAATTCTCAAAGACATTGGCTCTGGATTAAACGAGAACCGCAAGAACTACCGTAAATTGCTTGAACTAGTTGTAAAAGGTGAAGTCTCAAAGGTCATCATCACTTATCCCGACAGACTCACTCGTTTCGGCTTCAAAACCCTCGAATTCTTCTTTCAACAGCACGGTACAGAGATAATAATCCTTAATGAGAAAGAAAAATCGCCAAGAGAAGAGCTAATCAAGGACTTGATAACCATAATCAGCCACTTTGCAGGGAAGCTTTATGGAATGCGTTCCCACAAATACAAAAAACTCAAGGAGGGAGTTAAAAAACTAATAGAGGAGGTTGAGGATTGAAGGTCGTCCTCACCTACAAGACGAATCACGATTGGGACGTTCAGGAACTTCTCACGGCCTATCAAAAACTCCTCCAGCAGACTATTGACGAGATTTGGGAAAATACGACTTGGAAGGAGAAGAAAGTAAAACACCGCTACTCCCTCGGAAAAGGAAGATACAAGTATTACGAAACAATCCGACTAATCCCATACTTTCCCAAATCCAGCGAGTTTAAGAGGGCGTTGAGGAACCAGCTCCTCGAAAACTGGCCTTTCGCAAAACACTACGTTGATTCGGCCATAAAGACAGCCTACTCAATCCTTGAGAGCTGGCGTCAGAATTATCTAAAGGGAAGGCGGAAGAGAAAGAAACCAGTCGTGAAGAGAAAGTTCGTTCGAGTGAAAACAACCCTGATGAAGGTTGAAGGCTCTAAAATCAGAATAACCGTCAAACCGCGTGAAGAATACCTTAAACTCGACTATTCTAACGAGTGGTTTTACGAGAGGATTAAGGGTTGGAAGGTTGGAGAACTGATAATCAGGGAGAACGATGTTCTTTTAACCTTCTCAAAAGAAGTCGAGTTTTCTGGGAGGATTAAAATTGGGATTGACTGCAATTTGATGAGCCTTGATGTTTATCATCCAGAGTGGGGTTGGATTAAGGTTGATTTGAGCGAACTCCACAGAATTGCAGAAACCTACGACAGGATTATTGACAAACTCAAGAGCATCCAGCGGAAGGCTCCAAAGAGATTTGGGAAGTTGTTGAAAAAGTATTGGACAAGGAGGAGAAATAGGATTGAAGACTTTTTGAACAAACTCGCAGTCCAGTTGTCGAGGGAATTCCCAAATACAGTCTTCGTCTTCGAGGATTTGAATAAGTTCAATATTGATGAAGAACGGTTCGAGAAAGTTCAACCGCAAACTTTCCCGCTCGACTTGGGGTAAAATCGTTCAAAAACTTTCTTATCGTGCTCCAATTGGGTTAGTTAATCCTGCCTTCACTTCAACCACCTGCCCAAAGTGTGGGAGTAAGTTAGAGTCCCGAAACGGGCTGGTGGAGTGTCCTAACTGTAGGTTTAAGGCTGATAGGCAGTTTGTTGGGGCTTTCAACATCTGGATGCGGGGACTCGGGGTCGCCCTGAGCGGGGGTGAGGCTGATGATTTGCTTCCCAATGAACCCGGAGGGGAGTTGAAGCTGATGAAACCCAAGTCCGTCGTGAGTGTAGACTTGAACGGGAGAGTTTTCACTCACAAACCCTCCCAAAAAACTCACAACGGACAGACCCCCCTTATAAACAGAACAGATAGACTCAGGAGAACCACCATGCCCGGGCCGCAGATTCTATTCTCCGTCTCTGCACCGGCCGGGGAGGTTTCCGTATGTGAGGGTTTCTCAACCTCCGCCGGCAGGGGGCAGCTTTTCCTGATGGTTACATTCATCGCAAGCGGTCTGAAGTAGCTGCCCGTCGGAAGGAAGAGGGGAACGGGCTTAAGTGTTCCGCCATATATGAACGCATACACCGGCCTGAACTCCTCGGGTTTTATATCGTACAGAACAAATCCCGACCCGGATATGAACGAGGAAATGCCCAAACTGCTCCCAAATGTCCCGTTCTCAACGCAGTATGCATAGTCCATCACCGGCGGCAGGATGAGGAGGTAGTCCTTCATGAAAACACCCACCAGCAGCTTCAGCTCCCTCCTGTCGTAGAGATAGGGAAGGAACTCATTCGCGGAAATCCTGTAGGTCCTGCTGCCGTTTGAAAAGATGAGGGTGCCGTTTTCCAGTTTCCCCTCAGCCATTGAAGGGCGTTTGCTCTCCATAAATTCCCATCTGTCTATAGAGGAAACTTCAAAGAGCCCTGATGGGGTCAGGTTGAACCTCCTCGTGCCGTTCGGACAGCTCACAATAAGGTTTCTGGAGCCCAGGTCAAATGTGCATTCCTGAGCCATCTTTATCGAGCCTATTCTGCTCATGTTGCTGCCAAGGTGGTAAATGCTGAGCTTATCAGCCGTTCTGGCGACGAGGTATGGGAAAACGAGCTTTGCCTTTCCTGTCACCCCTCCCAGCCTTTGAAAGCATCCGTTATGGGCCCTATAGACAGCGTTTCCGATTAAAAGGTACGTGCCGTTCTCCGATGAAAACGCCGCCGGAGAATAGACATAGCCAAGGTAATAGACGCCGCTGGAATTGGCATAGAAAACAACGTAATGGCAGCAGTCAGCTGGAATCTCATTGTAGCAGCACGGCCGGGGTGCGCACAGGGGGTCTATCATCGTTGGCGTCCAGTCAATGAGTATTACGACATCATTCCCGCTGCCGGTTATGGAGGAATAGGTGTAGCCGAAGCCATCGGCCGAGACCGGCGCCGCCGTGAGGATGAGCATCATGATTGCAGGGAAAAACTTTCTCATCCAACCACCGTAGAATTTACTGGACATGAATGTAAAAAGGTTTCGGATTAATCATGCTCTAGCATAACCATTTAAAACCCTGAAAATGTACCGGTTAAGCCCGCTTCCTCACCTTGACGGCAACGCCCCTTCTCGCCCTGACCATCTCCTCACCGCTCAGGAGGGCCCTTCCAACACCCACAACCTCACCATCACGCACAATTCCAACGATATCGCCCGGCCTTATCCTTTCGTCGGCCTCGTCAACACCGACAGCAAAAACATCACCGCGGAGCTCGAAGTCCACCTTCACCCAGTAAGCTCCGGTCGCTTCGTAAATCCTCTGCATCCCGAAGGGGGTCACGCTTATCACGCCCTCCCTGAATGTTCCGGTCTGCCTGCCATTCACGAAAATTCTGAGCATCCTGCTTCCCCTCACCTGGCCGTCCCCGGGCAGAACCGCCTCTCCGGCACCTGCCCCAAAATAGAAGTCAAAGACCTTCCTGATGTTCTCCATGAAGCGGTAGGTTCTGTCCTCCTTACTTCCCTCAAGCTCGAACTCCCTCAGCATCTCCGTGAGCGATTTCAGGCTTTCTCTGCTCGTGGTTCCGTTCTCAACACGGGTGAAAACTATCTCCCTTCCGCTCATCTCAGCCGCCCTCTCCGCAATTTCAACGTATGCCTCGTCGAGGTGGGCTATTATCGGAGTGTCCGGAGGATACTTCTCAAGGCTCTTGGCAAGAAGCTCCGCCGCGGAATTTATCTCCTCCTCGCTCCAGTGGCCCGTTACAACTATATCGTACTTCGCCAGCCATTCCCACTCCCTCGGAACCACGCCGAAGGGAGAGGTCAGAATCAGCTCATGAACCCTGTAAATTCCGGAGCCCAGCGCCTCCTTCGCAGCTTTTCTGTAGAGGATGTGGGAGCGAGAGAATGAGTAGGGCTTTTTGGCAGAGCAGGGGAGGAGGAGAAGGAGTTCCGTGTTCCCGGGGGGAATGAAACGTTCCCCAACACGGGAATGCCATCTCCGCACCTCCGGCCTGTTAATCGAGGCATCGCTTATGAAATACACCGTCTCCTTCTGGATGGGGGTGTATTTTTCGAGGTAATCCCAGTGCTCCCTGTCGGCTATCCTGAGAATTCCCGCATGGCTCTGGGTGTGGAAAAAGTTCTCCACAAGATAGCGGAGTTTTCCCGTCTCAAGGGCTTTTCTCACGAGAGCGATGGTTTTTTGAGCATATTCAATGGAATTGGCTTTTTCCTCCCACAGAAGAGGGGAGTAGGGGGTGAAGCCCTTTTTATGAAAATCGTAGAGCTTCAGGGAGCGGGTGTCGAATGCATCTACGCCAAGGTAAACTGCCAGCGGGTAAAAAAATGGTTCGAGATCGGTTATTATCATGATGTTGGGGTTGACCTCACGTATCAGGCGGAGGTTCTGCAGAAACCTCCTGTAATCTTTGACCGCAACCTTGGAGTTGCCCAGATAAACCGCATCAAACTTATTCGTCTCCAGAACGTTTTCAATGAACTCCTTCAGGTATTCAACATGCCTCAGCATCGGCACGTAGAGTGTGTTGAATCCAGAGTAATCAGCCCCGTAAAGCCTCCCGAAGGCTTTTTCAATGACCTCCGGAGGGGTGTAGAAGCTTATGGGAATTGAAGGGGCAAGATTAAAGTCATAACCCGAAAAATCCTTCGGATGGAAGTAGGAGTTAAAGGGGGATAGGGTAAAATCTAACCCTGCCAGAGCAGGAGTTCTGAATGATTTCTCTTCTAACCGAACTAACCCAAGCCTTCCGGGACCTTCATGTCTGAGGATTTCCATGGGATTTACACCAGATTGTATCTCTGCAGCAGGAGCAGCTCATCCAGAGTTAGCTTTTCTCCGCGTTTGAACTTCTCCAGTGCCTCAACAGCCTTCTCGAAGCTGCTGTCCTTTCTCGCCCTCATCCTCGCGACCATCTTGTATGCTATCAGCTCCTTGTGCTTCTCGTCAAACTCCATGATCTTCTTCTCGACTTCCCTGAGCTTTCTCCTGACCTCCTTCATCTTGTCCCTGAGCTCGATGACCTTGGCGTGATACTCGTCGGCTTCCTTCTTTATCTCGTCAGCCTGGTTGAAGGCCTTAATCATCTGCTCGTGGAACTGCTGGCTCTGGTTTGCCAGCTTCTGTATCTCCATGCTTATAGCCCTTCTGGCCTTCTTCAGACTTTCAACCTTCTTCCTCGCTTCCTGAAGTTTCTGGTGGAACCTCTCAGCCTGCTGTATTATTTCAAGCTCGGTCGCCAGAACCTGGATTTGATCAACTATCTGCTTCTCTCTCTCGGGGGTTATTGTTGGATTCGTCTGCAGCTCCCATTCGAGCTTCTCTATTCTCTCCTGTATTTTTTCGCCCGGCATTTTCAGACGGCGGAGCTGGTTGTACTCGTCCCTCTTGGTTCTGTACTCAAGGATTTCCTGATAGAGAAGGTCCAGCTTGGCATTTATCTCCTCCCTGTTCTTTTTGAGCTCCTGAATCTGCTCGTTAATTTCATCCCGTTTTGCCTTGAACTCCCTGGCCTTCTGGCGGAGCTGCTTTACCTCGTTGTTCTTCTCATCCCTTTTCTGTATCCATATATTCAGTTCCTTCTGGAGTTCATCCAGCTTCGCCTGAATCTCCTTCTTTTCTTTTTCAAGCGTCTCAATCTCTGCCTTTATCCTCTTAATTTCTTCTGGATCCACTTTCACTTGCATGGTCTCTTCCCCTTCCCTCATTTTAGAATAGTTCCCAATCAGATTAAAGCCTCAGCTATGTGAAAGTTAAAACTAAATAAAAACTTTTTGGCCAAAGAATGAAAAAAGTAAAAGGGATACACACCAATCATGCCTTCTCCTGCTTTACAGGGTAGGGTATGAATTCAACGGTTCCCCTCTGCTTCATCGGCTGCTTGTAGAGCTGCATGAGTGTATAAACTTCCTCAGGAACCCCTGTTTCAACGTGAAGACCCAGATCCCTCGCATGTTCATATGTAATCGGGTAGTCATGCGTCCATCTGCCCTCCGTGAGAACCCTTGCCAGCTCTTTAGCCTTCTCCTCCCCGTACCTGTCCCTGAGCATCCCGTAGAGGAAGTCCCTTACCTGTTTGATTGCCTTTTCAGCCACGTCTGCCAGGATGAGGGTCTGGTCATCAACTTTGTCAACTCCCTTTCTCTCCACGGCCCTCACTATGCTCGGGCCCGGGTACTGGCCGAGCTGGGGGTCGACCGGTCCGAGAACTGCGTGAGGATCCATGATGATCCTGTCAGCGGCCAAAGCGATCAGCGTCCCGCCGCTCATGGCATAGTGCGGGACTATCACCCTTGTCTCGGCCGGGTGGTCGTGGAGGGCTTTGGCTATCTGTGCTGCCGCCAGAACGAGGCCGCCGGGCGTGTGGATTATGAGGTCTATCGGCCTGTCCTTGGGTGCTGCCCTTATCGCCCTGAGCACCTCCTCGCTGTCCTCGACACTGATGAACTTGTAGAAGGGTATGCCGAAGAGCCCTATGCTCTCCTGCCTGTGAATCATCGTTATCACTGTCGAGCCCCTTTTCTCGGATAGACCCTTCAGCAGCCTGGCCCTCGCCACCTGCAAACTGCGGTACTGCATCTGGGGCCACAGCAGGATGTACATGAAGAAAAGCCACCAGATCAGCGAGCCGAAGAAGCCGCTCAGCGGATCCATGCTATCACCAATATAAATAATCAGCAGAGGTATTTATATGTTTGTTTTTTCGCTTTTCAGTTTGTTCATCCGGGTTCACTGATTGTATGAATAAATCTTTTAACATCCCGTCCCAACCCTTTCCCGGTGGTGGCGATGTATCACCTTCTCTATCCCCTGAGGACATACCTGATTGTTTCAGGCCATGGAGAGGAGGCCGATGTCATGGCAGCTGACTGGGTGACGGTGCTCTCCCACAGGCCCACCATGGTAGGGGTTGCAGTCTCTCCAAGGAGATACACCCACAGGCTCATAAGCAGATACGGTGAGTTCGTAATAAGCGTTCCGAGCCTTGAAATGCTCCCCGATGTGTGGATTGCGGGGACGAAGAGCGGGCCGGCCAAACTCGAAGAGACTGGCATAACCCTCATTCCATCGACGAAAATAAAAACCCCGAGCATAAAGGAGGCACTTGCAAACATAGAGTGCAGGGTCGTGGATGCGAGGGACTACGGCGACCACACGTGGTTCGTGGGTGAGGTGGTTGGAGCATCGTACAGGGAGGAGGCATTTCCCGGCGGCATTCCGGATGTCAGAAAAGCAAACTTCCTTGCCCATTCCGCGTGGACAGAGTTCGTAACCTTTGAGAAAAGAGTGCACAAATCGGAATGAAAATGGTATAAACCGGAGGGAATAGATTTTTAAACTTTTTATTCAACCTTTTATTCATGATTGTTCTGGGTATAGAGGGAACCGCGCATACGCTCGGTGTGGGGATTGTGACCGAGAAGGAAGTTCTTGCCAACGTATTTCACACACTTACCACAGAGAAAGGGGGCATTCATCCGAAGGAAGCCGCTGAGCACCACGCAAAGCTCCTGAAGGTGCTTCTGAAGAAAGCCCTTGAAGATGCGCATGTAGGCATAGAGGAGATTGACGCCGTTGCGTTCTCCCAGGGGCCAGGTCTTGGGCCATGCCTGAGGGTCGTCGCCACTGCCGCAAGGGCCATTGCCATAAAGCACAGCAAACCCATAATCGGCGTCAACCACTGCATCGCCCACGTTGAGATTACCAAGCTGTTCGGCGTTAAAGACCCCGTGGGTTTATATGTGAGCGGCGGCAACACTCAGGTTCTTGCCCTTGAGGGAGGCAGATACAGGGTTTTCGGCGAGACCCTTGACATAGGCATAGGAAACGCCATAGATACGTTTGCGAGGGAAATCGGGATAGGCTTCCCCGGCGGACCGAAGATAGAGAGGCTCGCCCGAAATGGTGCGAGATACATTGAGCTCCCCTACGCGGTCAAGGGCATGGATTTGAGCTTTTCCGGAATTCTGACCGAGGCTGTAAGGAAGTACCGCACCGGAAAGTACCGGATTGAAGACCTTGCCTATTCCTTCCAGGAGACGGCCTTTTCAGCCCTGGTTGAGGTTACGGAAAGGGCTCTGGCCCACACGGGCAAGGAGGAGGTTGTCCTCGTCGGGGGTGTTGCAGCGAACAACCGGCTCAGGGAGATGCTCAAAATAATGACCGAGGACAGGGGTGTTGAGTTCTTCGTTCCGCCCTACGACCTCTGCAGGGACAACGGGGCGATGATAGCATACACAGGGCTGAGGATGTACCGCGGAGGCGTCAGATTTGATATAGAGGATACCGTGGTTAAGCAGAAGTTCAGAACCGATGAGGTGGAGGTAGTATGGTGAGCATCGAACCCCTCATTTACTGCATAATTCTTTTCGGGTTAATACTCTCATTTACTGTTTTTCTGGCTGTTAGGATACGCAGATACCCGAAAAACCTCCGGAAGCTCATGACCATGGCGACAGTATTCGCAGCCATTGGAAGCTTGGGGAGATTTGTGGATATTATTGCACTCTTCAAACGGATACCTCATCATTCACAGATTCATGCGGTGGTCCATGTGGTTTCAATTGGAGGACTCGTGTGGGTGTTTATATCCATGATTCTGACCCTTGAGAGGTATTATATCCCAATCGCTGCTTCAGAGAAGCTGCGTGAACTCCGGGTTAGCACTGGGGCATATTTATTCCCTTTTGGAACACAGGAGGAGATTCTAAGTCTCCTGAAGGGCACTGAAGCCGCAATACTTGCTGTTACCAGAAATCCCGGATTATACACCGAGTTTGGAGACAGGGTGAAAAAGATATGGGTTAGCATGGCCGTCGAAACCGCCGTGCCGCCGACAAAGCTTCACGTGATGCAGGATGCAGTGATAAGGTTTCTGAAGGATGCCGGCAGGGGCATAGTCATCATCGACTGCGTGGAGTATCTGATTCTATACAACGATTTCGAGACTGTCTTCAAGTTCCTGACCTCCCTGAAGGATTATGTGATGGTTATGGACTCCACCCTCGTCGTGGCTGTTAAAAGAGGCACGCTATCGGAGCGTGAGCTGACGATTCTTGAGAGGGAATTCCGGCTGATTAAGGAGCTAACAATTGAGGGATGAGGTGCTCAGGGAAGCCCAAGCTTAAAGATTCTGCGGTATTTGTGATTATATAACCAGATTATAAATTTTCACAAAAAAGTTATAAAAGATGCCGGAGAGCTTTAGCCGGGTGGGAGTATGGAGGCAGGCTACGACATAAAACCCATTCCAAAATCAAAAAGGCAATACACGCTTTTAACGCTCTCAGCGATCTGGTTCGGTGCAGGGATAAGCATCGCCGAGTTCTGGGCAGGGGCTTTGCTCACCCCCGCTCTTTCGCTATGGGCTGCCCTCGGGGTTATACTGCTCGGACATCTGATTGGAAACACCGTCATGGGCCTAATAGCCGTGGAAGGAGAGGAAACAGGTCTCCCCACCATGGTTCTCTCAAGAGCCGCCCTCGGAATCAGGGGGTCGCTTCTTCCCTCGGCCCTTAACTACCTTCAGCTCATAGGATGGACCGCCATAATGCTCATAGTCGGGGCAAACGCCATGAATGCGGTTTTCGGAAAGGGTTACAGCGTGTGGGTGCTCGTCCTCGGAATTCTGGTTACAGCATGGACATACATCGGCCCGAGGAACTGGGAAAAGATTGAGAAAGCCGCCGCAGCCCTTCTCCTGCTTCTGGCAGTCTGGCTCACATACACGACGCTGGAGCAGTTCTCCCTCACCGCCCTGCTGTCGAAGCATGGGACGGGAGGAATGGGCACAATGCTCGCACTCGACCTTGTAATAGCCATGCCGCTCTCGTGGGCCCCGCTCATAGCGGACTACTCAAGATTTGTCAGGGGTAGGGAGGGAGCGTTCTGGGGAACATACCTCGGCTATTTCATCTCCTCATCCCTGTTCTACTTCGTCGGGGCGCTGACAAACATGGCCGTCGGTGAGAGCGACCCGATTAAGATAATAGCCGCCTATGGCCTTGGAATACCTGCAATGCTGGTAATAATCTTCTCAACGGTAACGACAACATTTCTCGATGTTTATTCAGCCGCAATAACATACAAGAACATTTTACCGGAAGCCGATGCCAGAAAGCAGGTTCTCCTCATAGGGATGCTCGGAACCGCCCTTGCCCTCGTGTTCCCGGTCGACAGGTATGAAGGCTTCCTCCTGCTGATAGGGGGAGCTTTTGTCTCGCTCGCTGCAATAATGCTCACGGACTACTTCATCGTAAAGAAGGGCTATGATCCCGATGAGCTGCTGGATGAGGAGGGCAGATTTGCGGGCTACAATATCAGAGCCCTGATCATATGGCTGGCGGGCTTCCTGTTCTACATGCTTCTGGCCGTTGAAGGGCTGTTTGGAATTCACATTCCGCTTTTGAGCGCTCTCGGAGCCAGGCTCGGCTCCAGCATCCCGACATTTGTCCTTGTGAGCATTCTTTACTGGCTGCTGGGGAGGTGATATGATGAAAATTGATGCCCTAACCGTAGCCGAGGCCCTTGAAAAGCTCAGAAGGAGAAGGCCGCTGGTGCACAGCATAACAAACTTCGTCGTGATGAACACCACGGCCAATGCCCTGCTCGCAATCGGGGCATCTCCAGTCATGGCACATGCGGAGGAGGAGCTGGAGGAGATGATAAAAATAGCGGATGCCGTTGTTATAAACATAGGCACCCTCGACAGGCACTGGATATCCTCGATGGAAAAGGCCGCTGGAATCGCCGGTGAGCTCGGAAAACCGCTGGTTCTTGATCCCGTCGGTGCAGGGGCAACATCCCTCAGAACAGGGATCGCACTGAAACTCCTTGAAAGCGGAAATGTTTCAGTTCTGCGGGGCAACTTCGGCGAGATATCCGCACTGCTCGGCGAGCACGGAAGGACGAGGGGGGTTGATTCGATGGTCTATGAACGGGACGCTGCAAAAAGGCTTGCTCTCAGGGCTGCGGAGGAGTTCGGGCTTGTGGCAGCCGTTACGGGTGCAACAGACTATGTGAGCGATGGGAAAAGAATCTACGCGGTTGAAAACGGTACCCCAATGCTCGGCAGGGTCACCGGAACGGGCTGCATGGTTACGGCAGTGACTGGAGCGTTTGCGGCGGTTGAAGAACCGCTGAATGCGGCCGTATCTGCCCTCGCGGTCTTTGGGATAGCCGCAGAGAAAGCGCACGAAGATGCAGAGTATCCCGGGAGCTTCCACGTCAGGCTCTACGACTGGCTCTACAGGATAGATGGAGAGCTCATCAGAAAAATGGCGAGGGTGAGGAAGGTTGAACCTTAGAAAACGGCTCAGGCTTTACGTCATAACCGACAGAAGGCTTAGGGATGAGCTGGAGACCGCCGAGGCCGCCCTTGAAGGAGGCGCCACGGCGATACAGCTCAGGCTGAAGAATGCACCAACACGGGAGATGCTCATGGTTGGAGATAAGCTCAGAAGGCTGACGGATGAATATGGAGCCCTCCTCTTCGTCGATGACAGGCTCGACGTTGCCCTTGCCGTTGATGCGGATGGTGTTCAGCTCGGGCCGGAGGATATGCCGGTTTCAAGGGCGAGGGAGCTCGCACCCGGCCTGATCATAGGTGCCTCGGTCTACAGCCTTGAGGAGGCTCTGAGGGCTGAAAAGGAGGGAGCTCACTATCTCGGAGCAGGGGCTGTTTTTCCCACGGCCACGAAACGGGAAGCGAGGGTTCTCGGACTGGAGGGCCTCAGAAGGGTGGTGAGAGCTGTGGATATACCGGTGGTGGCGATAGGGGGCATAACCAGAGAAAACGTCAGGGATGTCCTTGAGACCGGTGTGGACGGCATAGCCGTTATATCCGCCGTGGTGGGGGCTCCCGATGTAAGAAGGGCCACCGGAGAGCTGAAGGCCATAATCGATGGGTTCTTCGGGAGGGGGTGATTGAGCTGAGGACTGCCCTGACAATAGCCGGAAGCGACAGCGGGGGTGGGGCTGGAATAGAGGCCGATTTAAAGACGTTCTCGGCCTTCGGCGTCCACGGGCTGGTGGCGATAACGAGCGTTACAGCCCAGAACACCATGGGGGTAAGTGCGATTCACGACATTCCTCCGGAGGTCGTCAGGGAGCAGATTGAAGCCGTTGCCTGCGATATCGGGGTCGATGCTGCCAAAACAGGGATGCTGAGCAATTCCAGAATAATAAGGGCGGTTTCGAAGGCCGTGAAGAAGCACGGTTTTCCCCTCGTTGTCGACCCGGTGATGATAGCAAAGAGCGGCGCCCAGCTTTTGAGGGAAGAGGCTGTCGATGCGCTGATCAAGCATATAATCCCACTTGCAAAGCTCGTGACACCCAACAGGTATGAGGCGGAAAAGCTCAGCGGCATAGGGATAGAAAGCCTTGAGGATGCCAGAAGGGCGGCGAGGCTGATAGCTGAGGAGCTTGGAGCCGAGGCTGCAATCGTGAAGGGAGGTCATATGGGGCTCAGCGAGGCCGTTGATGTCCTCTACCACGACGGCAGGTTCAGGGAGTACAGGGCGCCGTTCGTTGAAGGCTGCACGCACGGAACCGGCTGTTCCTTCTCGGCGGCAATAACAGCCAACCTCGCAAAGGGATATTCCCTTGAGGAGGCCGTAGGGATCGCCAAGGAGTTCATAACGACGGGCATAAAGTACGGGGCAAGGATTGGCAGGGGACACTGTCCGGTCAACCAGAACGCCTGGATTGAGATTCCCGCCGAGAGGTGGAGGGTGCTCAGCGAGCTCAGGAATGTGGCGGCGGGGCTGGATGGAGTAAGGCCTAGAGTATTCCTCTATGCCCTGCCCGCACTCTACGCGAGGAGCAGGGATGACGTTGCCGTGTTGACCGGCAGGGGAACCGTTGAGTTTGGAGCCCCGGAAAGTGCGGCAGCCCTCCTGGAGGTAATGAAGACCTATCCCGAGCTCAGGAGTGCCGCCGAGCTTGAGTACAGTGAGGAGCTCATAGAGAGAGCACGGAATATGGGTTTCACCGTTCTGGAGCATGACTTGCGGGAGGAAAAAACACCGGATTTAATATGCGGAAAATCCTCACTCCTGATTCTGGGCAGAGACCCCGCTGAGGTTCTTGAGAAGGTAAGGCGGCTGGAGCCTGAGTCGAGTCAGGAGTAAGCTCAAATTTTGAAAGCCTCGCCCTTCAGGGAGGAGAGGAAGTCAGATAAGCTCAGAACTTCTTTTTAATTTTCAGGGTGTATTTCGGGTATATGCTGCTGGAGAAGCGCACAAAGCGGGTTCTCCTCGGCGACTTTTTGATCGAGATTTCGGTATCAGGGGAGATGTAAGTGTAGTACTGCCCGTCCACGGAGAGGATGGCCTCACGGTGCACCGTCAGTATCCTGACATCTATCCTTGAGCTCGCCGGCACTATCATCGGCCTTGAGCTGAGCGCTATGGGGGTTATGGGGGTTATGACGACAACGTCCAGCCTCGGGTCGACAAAGGGGCCTCCCGCGGAGAGGGAGTATCCCGTTGAGCCGGTCGGTGTTGAGACTATGAGGCCGTCGCTCCTCAGCTCATCCGCCAGACCGTTATCCACGTAGTATTTTAGGTGGATGATCTTGCCGGGAATTCCCGTCAGGATTGCAACCTCGTTGAGGGCATCGGGTATGGATACGTCCCCTTTGAGGCGCGTCCTGAGCTTCATCCTCTCATCGATATGATAGTCCCCCTCGATGAGCTTGTTAATTGCAAAAAATGCCTCATTTGGCTCGACTTCGGTGAGGAATCCCAAAGTCCCCATGTTTATGCCGAGTATCGGGATGTCCCTCTTTGTCCTGTGCTCGACCCTCAGAATGGTGCCATCACCGCCGATGGCGATTATGAAATCCACATCCATCTCCTCAAGAGGCACAACATCCTCCTCGCCGAATTCAGGGAGGTGTCTCTGGGTCTCCCTGTCGACAAAGACCTCGTATCCGCTGACCTTGAGGAAGTCGTAAACCCTGTAGGCCAGCTTCAAAGCGGCCTCCCTGTCCCTCCTGGCAACGATTCCAAATTTCATTGCGTTCACCTGCGAGCATATATAATAGCCTTTCCGTGATTAAATACTTTTCTAACCTTCCTCCGTGAGCCTGACGCCGAGGTGAGTGGCTATGAGCGCCCCCACCAGCGTCGGAATCCAGAAGGAGAGCGTTCTATCGACCATCGTTGCGGTGACAGCGAGGGTTTTATCTATGGCGAGGCTCAGATAGAGGGCGGAAAAAATGGCCTCGGTAATCCCTATCCCGCCGGGAATTATGCTTATCAGGCCCACGGCCATCCCGGCCATCTGAACCATGAGAACCTTGTGGAGTGCAAGGGGATAGTTGAGGCTGAGAAAAACGAGATATGTTCTCAGGAGGGCGGAAATCCATATCATGAAAGAGATTGTTGTGCTGCCGAAGAGGGCGAGTTTGTTTTTTGAGAGCATGACAAAGGTTTTTTTGAAGTCCATGACGTGGGTTTTGATGATTTCCTCGGCCTTCTCCTCCTTGTCCTCAAACTTCCTCGGGAATATCCTCCTGATAAGCCGGAATATCCTCATCAGAAGCCCCATCGCAAGTCTCTCATTCAGCGAGAAGAGGATGCTGAGCAGGATGACCGAGACGACTATGATGACGGACACGAGGAGAACCACCAGCACGAGGTGGGTTCCGAGATCAAGGGCATACCAGAAGGCGATTATGGTAAAAATCACTATGGGAATTGCATCCAGCATCCTGTCCGTGGCTATTGTGGCGAAGATTTTGCCGTAACTGCTCTCGGAGCGTTTTTTTATCAGATACATCCTCACGGGCTCCCCTCCACCCCTCGCACCCGGAGTGACGTTGTTCACGAATATCCCTATGAGGGTGGCCTCAAGAACCCGTTTGAAGGGAATGCGGATATCGCTCTGATTCAGCAGAATCTGCCACCTGAGAGACCACAGAAACGTTTCAAGAGCGGAGAACAGGCAGGCAAGGGCGAGATACCTCAGCCTCGTCTGGCTCAGCAGCTTTACCGTCTCACTGACGCCGCTCCATGCTATCAGGAGCACAACCAGGAGAAGTCCCGCGACTACTGTCAGGCTCTTTTTTCCCTTCATCTTCATTATGGCTCCTTTTTGCGCAGGACATTTTAAGTCTTTCTGGGTGTTCTGCGAAGGCTCTGGTGTCCTGAACACCTTCAGGGTTTGCGCCATGTTAAGGCCCAACCACCACCATACCCGGCCCATTCCAGAATGCGTTGTTAAAACCCATCCAACGACTGCTATTGACTTCGTCTGAATGCCCCTCTCTTCTATCTTCCTGACTTTATTCCAATGCCAAAATGCGTTGTTAGAACACCCCCGACCACCGTCGGGCCCCAGTATGATATCAGCCTCTCCAGAAGGGTCGCCGTAATGGCGATGCTCTTGTCAATCCCCAGGGCGAGGTAGAGGCCGGAGTTTATGGTCTCGGTTATGCCGGCACCTCCCGGGATTATGCTAACGAGACCTATGACTATCGCCGCCATCTGAACAACCATCACCTTCTCAATATCTATGGAATAGTTTATGCTGAGGAAAACGAGGTAGGAGCGCAGTATCACAAGTGCCCAGAAGATGTAGGAGAGCAGGAGGGCTATTGCGAAATCCTTCTTTCTCCTCAAAATCATCCTCACAGTTATCTGGAACTGGGGAATGCCGTTTTCTATCATGTCGCTAACCTTCCCCTCCCATCTCTTCACCCGCCCGGGGGAGAGCCTAACGGCAAACGCAAGGGCCCTGCTGATCAGCCTTTCCATCCTTTTCCTGCTGAGCATTATAAGCGCCCCTATCGTGAGGAGCAGGAAGAGGAAAAACGTCAGAATCAGGAGAATCCACGTCATTTTCCTCGCCCCAATGGAGAAGGCATACCAGCTGGAGAGAATCAGCATCGTGAAGACGGGAATCAAATCAAGCAGCCTGTCGGCCATTATCGTTGCAAATATCGGCCCGTAGTCACCTTCAGAACGCTTTGCAATAAAATACATCCTAACTGGCTCCCCTCCACCCCTCGCACCCGGAGTGACGTTGTTCACGAACATTCCTATGAGTATCCCCCTCAGAACATCCCTGAAGCGGGCATTCACCCCCACCCCTTTGAGGAATACGTCCCACCTCAGCGCCCACAGGATAATGGTGGCGATGAATACGATGATGGCGAGCAGGAAGAGGGAGGGATTAGCCCTCTTCAGGATTTCAACCGTCTCCCTCACCCCAGCCACCCATATGAGGGCCAGAATCAGAAGCGCCGTCAGGCCGGCTGCACCGGCTTTTTTCACCTTCCCGGCCATGTTCACACCTTCCTGAGCTTTGCTATGAAGAATCCCTGGGTGAGGTGCCTGTGCGGATAAAACCTCTGAACCCCCTCAATCCCGATGCCGCCCGAGCCTATGAAGATTTCCTGCTCCTCCAGCTTTAAACCTTTTTTGAGCATGTATTTAACGTTTCCCTCATTCTCCTCATAGCTCAGGGTGCATGTTGAATAAACGAGGATGCCGTCCTTTCTCAGGGATTTTATGGCGGCGTTTATGAAGTGCCTCTGATATCTCGCGGTTGCTTCAATATCCTTTGGAGTCCTGCTTTCCCATAGCCTGGGCCTTATTCCGAGGGCGGTGCACGGGGCATCCAGAAGTATCTTGTCAGCCTCAACTCCGAGCTCCGGCAGCTTCCGTGAATCCATGTGCATCAGCCTGACGTTCTTCACGCCGAGCCTCTTCAGCTCCCCCTCCATCTTCCTGAGCCGGTTTTTCGACTTGTCAAGGGCCATTATCTCCCCCCGGTTCTGCATGATCTGGGCCAGATGGGATGTTTTGCCTCCCGGAGCTGCCGCCATATCGATTATTAGCTCCCCCTCCTCAGGCTCCAAAACATGAGCGACCACCATGGACGGCAGGCTTTGGGCGTAGAAAAGCCCCTCTCTAAAGCTCTCAAGCTCGCTTAAACTGGGAAGCCTGAATTTTGGCAGTGTGACCTCGACAGCAATGCCCCTCTTTGAGAGTATCATCTCCTTCGCGCTCATCCTCGCCCTTCCGATTCCCACGAGGAGGCCTTTTGGATCCCTTATCTCAACCTCGTCGCCCGGCTTTATCCTCCTATCGGCCTGAAGGACACCCGGGGCGTAGAGCATGGCTCCCTGATATACGCTCTCAGCCGCAAATTTGTTTGCCCTCACAACGGGCAGGTTGGGCTCAAAGTCATCGGGGAAGTTCGGCCCCTCCCTCTCGAAGTATATCCCCTCCTTCAGGTGGGGGCTTCTTTTCGGTCTGAGTCCCTCCCTCCTCAGAATCTGCATGAGCTTCGAGCGGCTCGTTTTGAGCGTGTTAACCCTGATGTAGTACTTCTCCACGGGCTCCCTCAGTTTTTCCATCAACAGCCCGGCTTCGCTCCCGAAGAGCCTTCTGTAATATTCCCGAAGCTCCTCCGGAAATGCCTCAAGATACATACACATATTAATCCTCCAGAATGCCGTGCTTTGCTCCTATTTCAATGAACCTGAAGAGTGCGTCCTTCAGCTCCTCCGGAGTCTTCGCCTCCACCTCAAACTGGACTATCTCCTCAGAGCTTGAGTTTATTCTCTCAAGGATTTCCTCAGCCCCTCCCCCGGTATCGGGGTTGTAGAAGTCCCTGAGGAAGTCCCTGCCTCCGTAGATGAAGGCCTCCTCGAAGCTCTCCGTGAACTCCCGGACAAATTCAGGGGTCAGTTTTTCCCTCGGAACGGCAAAGACAAAGTAGAAGCCCTGAAGTGTGGCCCCAATCTCCCCGTGGGGCTTCACCTCAAATACCGGATAGGGATACTTCATCAGCCTCCATTCACCGTCGATGTATATGTACCCGTTGAATGCCTCCTCCACCGGCTCCACGGTAAAACCCCTCTCCTTCAGCACGCCCCTGAGCTCACCGTTGAGCATGAATGTGCCTTCCCACAGATAGTTCAGAAAATCGTGCATCTCCCGGATGTTCATTCGCCTCACCAGAAATGGAAAAACAAAAAGGGTATAAAAAGGTTCATCTAATTCAGGTCTAAGGTCTAAGGGAGGAAAGGATATCATTAAGGTCTCCCATTATGTTCGTCCTGATCTGCTTTTCTATGGCCTTCACCTCGTGGGTGTATCTGAAGCCGCCGACGCTTATGTCGAGGTAGAGGTCTGCCCTGAGCGTGCTAACCTCGCCCTGCTTTATATGCCTCACCCAGACCTCCGGCAGGGAGTCCAGATTTACGGTGAGCCTGATTTTCGCCGTTCCGTAGCCCTTGGCGGGGATGACAACTGTCTTCGCTATTTTTCCCTCCCCGAGGGTTATTCCGTCCATGTAAATCCTGGCGGAGAGGCCTGTCACGGGAAGCGGAATCGGGTTGGGGTTGTAGAGCTTCAGGTAGGTGTAGATAATCGCGGTGTTCCCCTCGACACCACCCCATTCATTTCTGCTTCCAAGAACCTCCGGGGTCTTGAGCGGGCCGATATCCTCGCTCTTTGCTGTCAGGTTTATATAGCTCAGGGGGTCGACATCAACAGGTTTTTTCAGTGAATAGCTGAGCGGGATGAACCCCAGAACCTTTCCCCTGAAATCGAGTGTTATATCGCCCCTGCTTCCGCGGTTCAGATACTCCACAAGGGCTTTAATCAGCTTTTTGTTGTCTATGGCAACAGCCATCTTCGCGGTTTTTCCCGTGGCGCTGTAGTCAAAGCGCTCAACCCGGATGAACTTTATGCCCTCAAGGCTCGCATCCAGCTTTTCCACGCTGAGGGGAACCAGAAGGGGCTTCCCGAGGTCGACCGTAATCCACACCTCGGTGGTGTTCTCATCCACATACCCCCACTCCGCCCGCCCCTGAGGCTGGAGCGTCATGACGGTGTAGCCCACGTATCCGAAGTAAGCCAGGAGGACAATCACTATGAAAGCTGCCACGTATTTCAGAGCCATGTTACCACCTCTGTCTTTAATTTGGTCTTTGATGTGTTTAAAGATTTCGAAACTCATGTCCTCTTTCTGTAGGTGTAGAGCACCGCAATAACCGTTATAATGCCCACGATGACCCCGAGCAGCTTCAGGTTGGTCTTAGTTCTTGTGTTCTCCTTCACGGGTATGTCAATGGTGCGCTCGAAAACATAGACGTTGTCATCCCCCTGGGCTTTATCGCCTACCGCCCTTATGCGCACAATAACCCTGTAGTCCTTGGGTATGGCATCGCTGTCTATGCTCATCTCTATAACACCCTGTCCCTCCTTCCCGGGCTCAAGGGTTCCAACATAGTCAGTTCTCTTCGTCAGTGTGAAGGGCTGGCTTGCCTTTATGACACCCTCAACTATGACGCTCTCCGCTTTCTCGCCGCCGGTGTTCTTGAGGGTTAGGTAGACCTTTATATCCTGCCCCTGAAGGGGCTCGGGGGAAAAACTGACGCGCACTATCCGGATATCCGGCTTGGAGGAGACTATTATCGGAACGCTCAGGTTTGTCCTCATCTCATTTCCAACGCCATCGGTATAGGTTAGCTCCACAGGGAGCTCATATCTCCCGCTCGTCGCATTGTCAGCAACGTCCACCCTGAAGCTGGCCCTTGCAGACTCCCCCTTCCCCAGACTGCCGAGGTTGATTATCTGCTCGCTGGTTCCGCTGAGCTTGAAGGGATACTCCGGCAGGGGCTTGAGCAGCACCATCTGAGCAACGCCCGTCCCTATGTTTTCAACCTCAAGGCTCACCTCAACGTTGCTCGTTCCCGGGAGAACCCTCTCAGGAGACGTTGAAATCTTGGAAATTATGAGCTTTTCCTTTCCCGTAACGTCTATCCCCACGAGCCTTTCGTCATTAACCTGACGGTCATCCGGTGAGGTGAGATAGCTGATTTCAATCCTCAGGGGGTATATCCCTGTTTCAAGCTGGCTGTTTGCCCTGATGCGGAATTCAAGGGTGGCGTTCTGTCCGGGCTCCAGTTCTCCCAGATACCTGACGTTGTCCTCCCCGACGGGAAGAAATGCATCCACATTCTGCCTTGCCAGCTCCTGCATGATCTGATTGAGGGCGGTCTGGAGATTCTGGGCAAGCTGACTGCTCCCCTGTATCGGAAGCTGCGAGAGGGCAGACAGGTCAACCTTCTTGACCTCCCCCTGAACCGGAACCTTGTAGGAGAGTATCTTGAAGCTGAGTGCTTTTACGGGCTCCTCCCCCGCATTCCTTATCACAAATTTTGCAGTAAAGCTGTCTCCGGGGCTTATCTTCTTCGGAATTATCTCCACCTTTTCGACCTCTATGAAGCCCTCCCTTCTCTCCACAACCTTAATGGAAAGCACAAAAGTCTGCTCCTTCCCTTTCTTTGCATCCCCGCTGTAATATGTCACCTTCACCTTCACGGGATAGCTCCCCGTTTTTGCGTCCTCACTCACATGGAGGCTGAATGTGACCTTTTCAGAGGTATGCGGATTTACTAACGGAAAATACACTTCGCTGGAGCCGCTCTCCACAAGTATCGGGGATTTAACGGTCCCCCCGAGGTTCTTCAGCTCTTCGGCGCTGAGGTCGTTCGGAGCTTCCAGAGATGGCTGAATCTGAACCAGAACGTCCTTCGCAACCTCTCCCCCGGAATTCTCCAGGGTTAGCGAAAGATTGAAGTCGTCTCCGGGGTGCACAACCCCCGGCTTCTCCACATCCTTCACAACGAAGGTTGCATCGTTCTCCCGGGCGACGGTTATCCCGACGTAGTTGAAGCTCTGAATCATCCTTATCTCCCCTGAGATGCCCACAGGGGCAAAATACACAATGCTAACGTAGAGCGGGTAAATCCCGGGCTGGGCGTTTTCATTCACCCTGATTTTGAATTCGAGGGTCTTCCCTTCCTTTCCATCGAGATACTCCACGTACTGAATCGCACTGCCCTCAGGATACCACACACCCTGCGAAATTCCGCTCTGGCTCAGAAGCTGGGAGAGCGCAGTTCCTACTGAGCTGCTCTGATTAACGGTTAGGGGCGCCGGAGATACAAAGACGTTTATGTAGCGTGCTTTTAATGCCCCCTCATTTTTAAGATGCACCTTTATCGTGACCGTATCCCCAGGGTTCACAGTTTCCGGGACGGTAACGTTGCTCGTTATCAGTGCCGGAGCCGTCGAAGCCCTCCATGCCACAGGCCCGCTTATGCTGATTTTTGCCCCGTTTGGATAAACCTGAAGCACCGTCAGCTCAACAATCTGGTCATCCACATTTACCCTTATTGTCTCGTTTTCCCTTACGGGGGTTAGATTCGGATACGTGATGGGCATCAACACATCCTGCTTGCTGATGCCGAGCCTCGGATGCTCCTCTATCGTCTTCATGACAGCCTCCCCGAGCTCCTCGGGGGGTGCGTTCTGGAGCCACTGGTAAAAAGCGGCCTGCGTTGATGACACGCAGTTCAGGAATTCAAGGGTGTTGTTCTCATACTGGGTGCATCTGCTTAGATTGTAGCCCAGTGTATCCGCCATCGCCATCAGGAATACTGGATCCGAGAGAAGCTGCTGCATTTTATCCGGATTGGGCACATATATCGTTTTGTATTCAGCGTTGAGAACCTTTCCGTCCTTAACGATGGCAATGAAGGCGTAGTACTCATCGTGAAGGTAGTCCCTCTGGGTGTCCACCAGGGAAATCACGAGGGGCCCCACGAGGATGGCGTCGCCCCTGTCAATGTAGCCCTCAAAAAGGAGGACGTTATCAGCAGCGTTTGCATGGCTCACCAAACTTAAGAGGAGCAGCAATCCGATAAAAATTCCCGTGAGCTTTTTCATTCCTCACCACCTCCTATCTCCTTTCCATAAAATAACTGTAACAGTGAGGGCGTCACGAGGTATGCGGCGGTCATTGATGCGAATATTCCAAAAGCCAGGGCCTTGCCGAAGTTGTGAATCGGCGTAAGGGCTCCGAACAGCAGGGCCAGAAATCCCCCCGCCGTTGTGAGGGCTCCGATTAAAATCCCGGGCCCGACATTCTCAACGGCGGTTACTATGGGATGGGGATTGCCGTTATCGAGTTCCTCCCTGAACCTGTGGGTCAGGTGCATGCCATAGTCAACACCCAGACCCACAATCATTGAGATGACACCGGCCAGTGTCTGGTCAAAGGGTATCTTCACGAGCCCCATAAACCCGACAGTCCAGAGGGCGCCCAGAAACATCGGCAGTATCATCGCGAGTGAGGTTTTCGGACTTCTGAAGAGGAGCAGGACGATTAAAACCACAAAAAACGTGCCGTAAGTTGATATTCTCGGTATATCCCTGTTGGTGAGCTCATTGAGGATATAGTTGATGTAGCTGTCCCCCGTTACCCTGACGCTCACACCCGGCGGAAAATCCGCATTTCTGACCTCCTGCTCGAAGTAACGCATTATTCTGTTGAAATCGCCCTGGGTTGTGCCCATAAAGTTGCCCTTGAACTTCAGGAGGGTCATTGAGTAATCATCGGTCACGAGGCTTGAATTTTCCAATGCCTGGCTTATCCTTTCCCTGTCGTCAGGTATGTATCCATATTCCCTGACAACGGTATCCGCAATGCTCTGCCCTTCAAAGACGTTGTTGTAGTAGGAATCCGCCAGAACAGACTTCTCAAAGCGGTAGATGTCCCTCACGAGGAGAGGATTCCTCACATCATCCGCCTGAATTATCACATCAACCTCATCCATTCCCCCGAATTCGTTGTTCACGTCATTTATGGCCTGAATCTCGGGTATCCCCTGGGGCAGCATCTTATCCATTCTGACCTCGGTCGTGACCTGCGTGACTCCATAGGTGAAGATCAGGGTTAAAAGCACAACAAGAAGCAGGTATGTCCTGGGATGGCGTTTGATTGACCTCCCGAGGGTGCTGAATATCGCAGCAAGAACCCCGGAATGTGCCCTTATTTCAGGCACTTCGTAGTGTCCCCGCAGGAGCCTCATGAGGTCCTCCTCAAGCATTATAACCGCGGGTGTGACAATCACTGCGTTTAGAGCGGCGAGCGTGAGCCCCATCACCAGGACAAGGCCGAGCCTCTGGAGGGCCGGCAGGACGGAGAAGCTCAGGGCAGCGAAGCCGGCTATCGTTGTTAGCGCCGCACCGAGAAGGGCTTTTCCTGTCTCGGCTATTGCCTCCTCAGCGGAGTCCTCTATGCTCATACCTTTCCTCCGCTCCTCGTAGTATCTGTTTGTCAGGTGGACTCCGTAATCTATTCCCATTCCAATTATCATCGCCCCAACTGTGGTGGTTGTGATTCCCAGGGGAATGTGTGCCAGCCCCATAAAACCGAGCGTCATGGTAACGCCAAATGCGAGGGGTGTGAGAGGTATGAGCGCCCGCACGGGGGAGCGGTAGAAGTAGACGAGCAGGAGGATGACCATGATGAATGCGATGCCCATTGTTCTGTTCAAATCACTCTGGAGAAGGGCCAGAATCCGGTAGGTTATCCCAATAGAGCCGGTCTGCGCAACCTCAACATTCTCCGGAAAATTGGTATCCTCAATATCCCTCTGGATGTCCCTATACACGCGGGTCAGGGCCCTCTGATTTTTCTCCCTGCTTATTGTCACCGCTATGAGCGTCATGGTGTAGTCCGAGCTCACCAGCTGGCTTCTGACATTCTCGGGGAGGGCATTCAGAACGAATCTGACCTCTTTTTCATTTTTCGGCAGCCTTCCAAGGCTCTGGATGAAGACATCGGCTATGCTGAAGGTTCCGCTTACATAGGGGTGCTGTCTGAGCTTCTGTTCGAGATCATAGACCGATTTTATAACCTTCGGATCTCTGATGTCATAAACTCCCCCTTCGCTGATGCCGGAAATCTTCACGACTATGATGACGTTGTCCCCGCCCATGAACTCATTCTGGAGTATCTGGTAGTCCTTGATGGGCTGCAGATTCTGGGGGAGCTCCTTGTAGAGGTCGGTCTCAAACTGGAGACTCTGCAGTCCGTATATGGAGACTATCAGGAGGAAAATCGTAAGTAACCCGAACGCAATTCTGTATTCAACGATAATCCTCGCAATGGCCCTGAGCATGTCCATTCTTTCATCACCCAACTTTCGGAAGTTTCCGAAAGTTTTTTATATGTGAAACTTTAAAAAACTTTTGGCCGATTCAGAACAGGATGTGAGGGGTGCATCATGGGTGTTGAGGAAGCGAAGAGGATAATGATGGAGCACTTTGCAAACACCGCACGCAAGTTCGGTTTGAGCGAGCTTTACGGGTACATATACGGCGTGCTCTTCTTTGAGGATGAGCCGCTGAGCCTCGGAGAGATAGCTGAAAGAACCGGATACTCCCATTCCCACGTTAGCACAGCTTTAAAGCTCCTTGAGAGCATAGGGCTTGTGAAGAGGGTTAAAAAGCCGGGGGACAAGAAGGCCTATTTCACCGCAATAAAAAACATCCGGGAATGGCGCAGGGAGGCATACTACAAGAAAATCGAGGAGGATGTGAGGCAGACGAGGGAGAGCCTCCTGAAAGCGCTTGAGGCGATTGAGGGCGATGAAAGTGAGGAAGCAAACAAGATAAGGGAGAGAATAGCATTCGCCCTGAGGAGGAACGCCGTAACCGAAAAAATAATCAGCATCTTCCTCAAGCATGCCCGCGAGGAAGAGGTTCTGGAAGCCCTGCTGGAATGCATCGGGGAAAAGATCAAAAGCGGAGCAAAGATTTAAAAGTCCGGGAGCATAGAAAGAGCGGTGGTCTGATGAAATCACTCCTCTGGGCGTTCTGGTACATCCTACCCGCCTACTTTGCCAACGCCTCTCCTGTTCTTGTCGGAGGAGGGAGGCCGATTGATGGCGGACGATTCTGGAGGGACGGACGGAGGATCCTCGGTGATGGAAAAACATGGAGGGGCTTTGCAGGGGGCGTTGCTATTGGAACGGCCGTCGGCATGGTTCAGTATTTCATGACACCAAGCTTTTACGGCTCATTCAGAACCGCGTTTCTCCTCGCATTTGCCCTCTCATTCGGGGCCCTCTTCGGCGACCTTGTGGGAAGCTTCTTTAAAAGGAGGGCGAATCTGCCCAGAGGATACCCCGCAATTGGTCTTGATCAGCTTGGTTTCCTCATATCAGCTCTGGCCTTCGCCTATCCCGTAAAAACCCTAGATTCAGGGCAGATTATATTCCTCCTCGTCGTCTCGCCCTTCATTCACTGGGGGGCAAACTACTTTGCCTACAGGATGGGATGGAAGGGCGTGCCGTGGTAGAATGGCTGGATGTACTTTTTTGTTCTCTACGTTTTTTGCTTACGTTGTTTTGTGGTGTGCTAGAAATGTATAGGAAAGGTTTTTATATTTTATCCTAAATTAAAGTTAGGTGGTTTAATGAGCAGGAGGATTGGATTAGTACTTGCAGTTTTAATGCTTGGAATGACTTTCAGCACAGCAGTAACTCAAAACCTCGCACTCGCAGAACCCACAAACAGTCCGTACCAAGCCTTCTGGAGCATCCTCAACCGGGAAGCAGGATTAATCGTCAAACTCAACTCCACAAACAATGCAACACTGGCCGAAGAATTAATTCAAAACTCCCAACTCGGAGCCCTCAACGCCGCCAACATTTCAGCCCAAACCTGGCAGGCCTTAGAAGAACTGAAAGCCTCCAAAGTTAAAACTTATTACTCACCCAAAGAACTGCAGGAAATTGCCCAAAACATCAGCAAAAACGGTTTGCCAGAAGAAACTATTCAAACACTCAAAAAACAGGGATGGAGCGACGAAGAAATAAAAGCATTACAGGATTACATCACAAAAAACAAAGACAACATCACCACAGGCTTCAACCTAACAGAATTCCTAGAAAACTTCAGCCAAGCATTCATCAAAGTGGCGTTTAAATACAATCAATATGAAGCATGGGCATGGAAAAAGCTTTTAAACACCAACACAACCAGCTTAAACCTCCCCTCCATCACAACATGGAAAGAAAAAACTGAAGTACCACTCATCTGGCAGGACTTTAAAAACTTCAACAAAACCTTCCAGAACGCCTCCCTCAAAGAGAAGCTTCACCTACTCGAGAACCTGAAAAAACAAATCATGAACATCTCCAAAGACAAAAAGGAAGAACTCATAAGCTCAACATCCAGCACAACTTACGCCAAAAACCCCGCAGAGTACGAAGCATGCTCCATCAACCCATCACCCAACCCAATAACCACAGACAGAACAGAAGATGCAAAGAACACAGCTGAAAGTTTGATTAGAACCCTCCCACGCATTCCCAGGAACCTAACAAACCCCACTCAAATTGGCTTTGAAAGCGTTACAAAAAGCAGGAAAATAATGGTTCAGGGAGAGTACGTCATAATCATGATAATCACCAGGACATATCGCTGGAAACTCATCCCCTTAGACTGCTCAATCCAAGAAACCACCTCAACAAACTACGAATTATACTACTGGAATGCCTTCAAAGCATTGGAAGAGTTAAGCAATCTGGGAGTACTCTTAAAAGCTGAAGAATTCGGAAATCACGACCCAAAATTAAACCAGCTTGAGCACAACATCACCAGCCACTTAGGAGAGTACTTCAAAACCTCACTGCGGGGAGAGTACTCGGAGAACTTCCATTTAAAGGGAATTTACACGTCAGAACCCCTCACAAACCCTAAAAAACCAATAGCAGCCTCCCAATCAAACACTCCATCCAGCGAGGGTTACCTCTCCGCTGGAGTCAGCATTGTCAAGGATGATGTCACCGAGAATTACGCAACTTACCGGGTGGAAGTGAATTTAAAAGCCGAGGACAACACCATATCAAACATTAAGGTTAGGGTTAGCGGCACTGGCTTGAGCGATTCAACGAGTTATGATTTAATTCACCCGGACGATGGGGTAATCACCTGGTACTCAAAACCCAGCGGCAGGATTCAGGGGAGTGACATTGTAACCGTAAACGGTACAGTGACCATAACTTACACTCCAAACAATCACGACATGCCAACATCAATAAATTCTCCCGAAGAAGGGTTGGATAGTAATACTCAATCAAAAACAATCACAATCCCGTACTCTGAAACGATCCGCCTCGGGAGGAGCATAGACAAAAGCAAAATCCACTTCCAAATCCTGCCCTCAGATTCGAGGGTTAAGCCTGACAACACAGTAACCTTTTACGTGAAAATTATTAATGATAATAATGCGCCGGTAAGCGGGAGTTACGAGTTAAACATTGCAACCCCCACCGGAACCATCACGAGAAGAGGCAGCATTAGCGCTGACTCCAACAGTGATTCCGGCCCGATTCAAGTTGCCACAATCACATACGCGAGCACAGGCACTTACGGGTACTCCGGAACATTCAAGTTCAACGGGTATGAAAAGCAAGATGCCGGAAGCATTATCGTTGAGGATGATAATGGTAACACGGGAAGCTTGAAAATCAGCGGCGTTAATATTTCACCCCAAAAACCAGAGGACGGTGATAACGTGAGTTTCACGGTTAAGGTTAAGAGCACTTACTCGACAAGCCAGAATGCGGAATTAGAACTTTACGTTGATGGTAACTTGGTTGACAGTACTCAAGGAGTCATTAACGCTAATTCAGAGGAAACCCTCAACCTCCACTGGATTGCCCGGCAGGGAGAACACTCCTACACAATCAAAGCTTATAGCCTTGTAGGAGGAGAAAAATTCACGGAGGACGCAAAGGGAGGAAAGGTGAATGTTGGAGTGAATAGTGATTTCAGTGGAGTTTTGAGCGTTAATGTCACCGGTGATGTTTCAATGGGTGCTAGGGTGAGGTTTGCTATTGACGTCAGAAATGTGGAGAATGCTCCAAGGTACTCTATTCCAGTTAGGGTGTATTATGTCTACAGTTCGCCGGATGGCTCTACTGAGGTTATTAAGGTTAAAGAGGCTGTGGTTGACTTTGATCCCCTTGGAGGATATCAGGACTGGTTTGACTTTAACCTTGAAAACCCCGGCACTTACGACTTTTACCTCATGGTCAACGGTCAAGAGAAAGATGAAAAAACTATAAAGGTAAATACACAGAGTAGTATTAGTGCGGTAATGACTTGTAGTCCCGAATTCGTTACGGAGGATGTGGATTCAGTGTCATGTCATGTTAATGTGGAGAACTTGGGGGGCACCACAGAGGACGTCTGGATTACCAATATTCACTTTGCTGGTGGCGAGATTTACGATAAGAGCAGTGATGACAATTTGGTGACTCCGAGTCCGAGCAGTTTGAGTCTAGACCCATATTCCAATGAAACATTCACTTTCACGATTCCAGTCAATGATGAATTACAGGAAAGAGTGCCAGTAGATTTAAGCGACATAAACCCCGGAACACCAATAGCAGTGAAAACGTACTTAAACACCCTCCAAGAACCAGTAATGTACGTAATACAAATGAACCCGAGAGAAAAAGGAGTACTCAAAGAAGTTAAGGATTACATTGTGAATAAAGTTGAGAATGACCCATGGGGCACATCAAACAAAGTAGCCGCAATTATTATTACTGGAAAAATCTCAGCAGAAACAAATCCAGCTGTTTGGATATTTACAATCTGGATATGGTCAGCATATAAAACATTCACAACACCGATTAATGAAGGTGCTGGAGATAACAATTTGATAGTGGGGGATGAGCAATGACTAGAAACTCATTTGTTTCTTTTCTTTTTAAAGGGTATTTTCTCGCATTCATCATACTTTGGTTGACAAATAGAAACTTACAACCAGAAACATTAGTTGCAGTGTTCATTTTATCGTTCCCAGTAGGCTATATCATTTTTTACCTGTGGAACCTTATATATCCATCAGACGATTTCATTGCTTTGAAAAGGGGTAAAAAGAAAAGACAACAAAAAGGGAGATGATCAGGCTGATTTTAATCAAAGGGATTATGGCTAAGAATGCACACTCGACAGGTCAGAATGCAGAATTAGAACTTTACATTGACGGTAACTTGGTTGACAGTACTCAAGGAGTCATTAACGCTAACTCCGGGAAGACTTTCAACCTCCACTGGATTGCCCGGCAGGGAGAACACCCACAATATAGTGTTATAGGGACAAGACTTCATGTAAAACAAAAAATATGGATACGATACTCATAATCTAAAGACTCGGCCAACTCCATCCATCATCTTTTTTAACCCTCCCGAGAACTTTATCCGGTGGTGAGGATGAGGGTTAAAGTGCGCTATTTTGCCAGATTCAGATCTCTGATCGGCATTGGAGAGGAGGAACTTGAGGTTCCAGATGGAATCCGGATTGGAGAGTTGCTTGAGATGCTGAAGGAGAGGCATCCGGAGCTTGGAAACGAAGTCTTCGCCCAGGATGAGGACGCCGACGTGAATGTATCGAGGAACGGGAGGTATGCATCATTTGATGAACCTCTCGATGATGGCGACATCGTGGCGCTGTTCCCGCCGGTGAGCGGGGGTTGAGGTGGTTGGAATGAAGTGCAGGATTACGAGGGATGCTTTTGACATTTCAGAGGCTGTAAGGCTTGTTTCATCGCCGAGAGCAGGGGGGATAGTGATCTTTCTCGGGAAGGTGAGGAACGAGAGCCACGGGAGGAAGGTGCTGAAGCTTATCTACGATGCCTATGAGGATATGGCGGTTGCTGAGATGGAGCGTATACGGGAGGAAGGGCTGAGAAAGTTCCCTATAGAGGATATGCTTATATGGCACAGATATGGCGAACTTGACGTCGGGGAGGACACGATACTTGTGATAGCATCAGGAGAGCACAGAAAGGAAGCATTCGAAGCCTGCATCTGGGCGGTTGATGAGGTTAAGAGGAGGGTTCCGGTCTGGAAGAAGGAGGTAACAGATGAAGGAACGTTCTGGATTGAAGGCGGCAGGCACATCAGGGCTGAATGAATGCCCACACCTGTTCTCTACATTTTTTGCAAACTAAACCAAGTAGTAAGCAAAATCCGTATAGAAAAAGTATATATACAAAGCCCTCGACCTTTTTCTGGTGATGAATGCAATGGAGAGGGTTGCCTATGATAGTGCCGTTCAGGTTGAGGTGGAGGGCGGGCTGAATATAACCGCCGTTGGAAAACCCCCGTGGAGCTACAGGGCGCATTCAGGCCGGCTTGAGAGACTGATTCTCCAGCTTGGCAGGGGAAAAGGAAGATTTTTTGAAGTCACAGGAATTCCGAGATCCATCGGATGCATCGGGAACAACAGGTTTATCCTCAGGAGAGAACCGCTCAGCGTGGAGAGGATGAAGGAGCTTATAAGGGAGTTCCGCGCCAGAAAGGGAAAGGAAATCTACCTGACGAACTATGACAGTGTAGATTACCTCATGAGAATGGCGAATTACGCCGCCTCCATTGGGATACCGGAGGTCTACGCTGTCGTCAGAATTGAGGACATGGATAGGGTTGTGCCTCTGGACGATGTCAGGGTAATAGTGGAGCTTGAATATTCTGGAGAAAACCTCAGGAAGCTTGGGGAATACGGATGGGCATATGGAGCGCTGATAATGGCAACATACAGGCAGTTTGAGGAGCTTGAGAGGAGTGGTTTGAGCTTCCCCGGAGAGATATATGTTGATGTGCTCTACCCCAGTTCATTCCGGAAGGTGGATTTCAACACGATAGAGCTCAAACGCACGCTGAACCCGACAAATTCAAAATACCACGACTGTCTGGCCGGGACGCTGGCGATAACCGCTGACGGCTACGCACTCCCCTGTCCGCTGCTCAGAAACTTTGTTATAGGGGATGTGCGGGAAGCCAGCATAAAAAATCTCATGAGGAAAAAGCGGCTCAAAAGCTTCTGGAAGCTCACCAAGGACGGAATTGAGGTATGCAGGTCATGCCCGTTTAAGTATATATGCCACGACTGCAGGGCTCTTGAGTACAGGGGGAGCGGGGATCCTTTCGGTGTGGAGTTCTGTCCCCTAGAACTCTAAGATTGAGCGGTATCCGCTGCCGTCCTTTTTTACCATCTTCGAGAACCTGTAGTATTTCCTGCTTCTCTCCAGATCCTCCAGAATGTCAAAATACTCAATGCCCACCTTTTCCACATAGCTGCTGAATTCAAAAAGCTTGGTGCCCAAGTCTTCTTTAGACGAGAAGAACCACTCAATTATGTATCCCTTTGGCTTCAGAGTCCCTATCATAATCTCGTGATCCTTGAATCTCTCCAGCAGATCCCCTTTTATCTCGTCTGCTATGCCAAGAACACCGCGGTCATACGCCGGTGTATCCACGTTCGCCGTAAATCCCGTCAGGATTCCCTCCTCCCTTAGACGATTCATCATGTATTTTATTGTGGGCCTGCTCTTTCCGAGCTGTCTGGATATCTCCTTCATGGGGGTTCTCGCATCCCACTTCAGAATGTCCATCAGAACAGCATAATCATGGCTCAGGTTCCACTCTCCGGTTTCCTTCTTGTCCTTTGATGGAGGGTAAGACAGGACAGAATAGTACTCATAGTCATCCGAGTATCTTCCGAGCAGATCATCCACCCGGTCGACCTGATCCCTGGGTATGTGCAGAATGGCGGAGATTCCGTTTTTAAAGCCGAACATGGCGTTTAAATAAACGACATATGGATTCTGAAACATTCTCCATGCAACTTCCCTGAGCTCACTCCGCGGCACCGAGAGGAAAGCAACAAAGCTCTTCAGGCCTATTCGTGAAATGTTATACATGGCATTTACCTGGATGTACTTTCCGTAGTACTTATCATAAATCCGCTTGAGGCGGTAATAGTCAATCCCCTCACTCTCGGCTATCTTTCTGAGGCTCTCTATCGGATATTTATTTAACAGTTCAACGAGGAATTCAATTTCCCTGAGGTTCACATTACCCATTTAACCTCACAGGAAAAGTTATATGGAGACAGTTATTAAAATATTTGTGGTGATGGTTATGAGGATAGAAGTCGTGGAGATAGAGAAACCCGCAGGGGTGGAGGCAATAATAGGGCAGGGAAATTTTTCGATATTTACAGTAGATGACCTTGCAAAGGCCCTTCTAACAGCGGTTCCGGGGATAAAATTCGGAATCGCCATGAATGAGGCAAAACCCCAGCTCACGCGATTCACCGGAAATGACAGGGGACTTGAGGAGCTTGCGGCAAAGAATGCCCTGAAGATTGGCGCCGGCCATGTATTCGTTATACTGATGAAGAATGCATTCCCGATAAATGTTCTCAACACGATAAAATCCCATCCAGCCGTTGTGATGGTCTATGGTGCCAGTGAGAATCCCCTGCAGCTGATAGTTGCCGAGACCGAGCTTGGAAGGGCTGTTCTGGGCATAGTGGACGGCAAAGCCGCAACCAGAATTGAGACAGAAGATCAGAGAAAGGAAAGGAGAGAGCTCGTTGAGAAGATTGGATACACCATTGACTGAAAGCTTTTTATTTGTCCATCCCTCCTTTCTACCGGTGGTCTCATGGAGATGATTTTTGTCACCTCAAACAGGGGCAAGGTGAGGGAAGCCGAAAGATATTTCTCGCCTCTCGGGGTCAGGATAATCCAGAAGAAAGTCGAGTATCCCGAGATCCAGGCTGACAGCCTTGAGGAAGTTGCAAGGTTTGGAATCAGATGGCTCAAGGATAAACTTGAAGCGCCCTTCTTCCTCGATGATTCCGGACTTTTCATAGATGCACTCGGGGGATTTCCGGGGGTCTACTCCGCATATGTCTACAGGACCCTCGGCAACGATGGCATCCTGAAGCTGCTTGAGGGTGTGGAGAACAGAAAAGCCCATTTCCAGAGCGTCGTGGCATACTATGACGGGGAGCTCCACATCTTCACAGGCAAAACGGCGGGCAGAATAACCCGGGAAAAACGCGGCACGGGCGGGTTTGGATTTGATCCTATTTTCCAGCCCGAAGGATTCACCAAAACCTTTGCCGAAATGACAACCGAGGAGAAGAACAGAATATCCCACAGGGGCAAAGCATTTAAGGCTTTTTCAGAATGGCTAAAAGAAAACCTTATATAATCCTACAGTGTCAAAAATAATGGCAGTAATTGGATAAGTGACAATGGGGATGAAGATGGGTGCAGCACTCGATGCTACCGATTTGAAACTGCTGAAGGAGCTCAGAAAAAATGCCAGGGAAAATATAGCAGCCCTCAGCAAAAAGCTCGGAATTCCAAGGACAACCGTGCATTACAGAATTAAAAAGCTCGTCGAAGAGGGGGTTATAGAGAAATTCACGATAAAACCAAACTATAAAAAGCTGGATCTCGGGACGACAGCATTCATACTCGCCAGGTATGATCCTGACTCCGGACTGAGTCAGAGGGATGTTGCTAAAAGGATCGCACAGCTTGAGGGGGTTTACGAGGTTCATATAATTGCAGGAGAATGGGATCTGCTGATTAAGGTCAGGGCTCCGGGGGCCGAGGAGATAGGGAAGATCGTCGTGGACAGGCTCAGGGATGTTAAGGGGATCGAGCAGACCGTCACCATGGTCTCGTTCGTCACTGTGAAGGAGGAGCTTTAGCGGGCATTTTCTTTTCTGATTTTTGGGTTGAGTCGGTTGGAATTTGGAATTTGTGCCGACCTGAGAGCACTCATAGGCGGTTCAGGGCAATAAGAACAAGATTATTCAGAGGAGAGAGGGACTTAAGGACTATCATCCCGGCCAGGATTGTTTTTATATACCTGTTGTAGTATGAATACGGCAGGAGAATCAGGACACCCGCCGCCGTGAAGATCAGATATCTGCCGAGCATAAGCCTGCCTGCCGAGGTGATCAGGGGATTTCCCTCAACCAGCCCCAGGGAGGTTCCGTAGAAAGTCGTGACAATGTCAGCCGCAGAAACCACGAGAAAAATACCCACAACCTTCCAGCCAATCTTCATCATACCTCTCCTTGGTTTTATATTGAATAAAGTCCTTAATAACTTTTCTATTGTTAAAGGTCGAGATTTTTAAAATTTTTCAAAGATAAAGTTTGCAGAAATGGTGGGGGCACGGGGATTTGAACCCCGGTCCGCGGGTTTCTCCGGGTCAGAGCTCCAAAGGCTCATCCCCAAATCAGCAAACCCGCAAGTCCTCATACCTCTGGAGCCCGCGATGATGGACCAGGCTACACCATGCCCCCATTCAATACACCTAACCGGGCCGGCATTTATAAGTTTTGTGCTGGACTTCGGATACGGGATGGGAGGGCTCAATATGTCCTTAAGAGGGACCTGGAACGCACAGCCGGTGTGATACCGTTAGGATAGCCCTGACCTCCTCCCCGCTCCGGGGCTTTCAAAAGAAGAATGTAAAAGCTTCCGCTCCTTTCGAGCCGTTATTGGGCCTGTCCTGAGAGCATCCCGGTGTGGACGGAAGTTTTATTAACTTTGACTAACAAAAATATTACGAGGTGGTTGCTGTGGAGGAGCCGGTAAGGATAGGCCATGACAAGTTCTACATAGGCGAGGGAGAAACTGCCAGGAGAGAGCTCAGAGTCGTCAAGGTAAGCGATGACGTCATTCAGGTTCAGGAGGAGGTTCACGGCATAATCGCCCTTGTCGGGGCAAGCAGCAGTGTGAACATCAAAAGGGAGGAGCTCAAAAAGTTGATTCAGGTGGCAAAAGAGGAGTTCGGGTGGACGGACATCTGCTGACCTCTTTCTTTGTTCGCATATGTATCATCACGGGTGATATATTTTAGCATGATAAAATTTTATAAACCTAAAATAGTAAAATGAGTAGGTGATGCAAAATGGCTGTTGGAGAAAAAATAACCCTTAGCGTAATTAAGGCAGACATAGGCGGCTGGCCGGGGCATTCAAGCGTCCATCCAGCCCTGATTGAAAAAGCCAGAGAGGTTCTTGCCAGGGCAAAGGAAGAGGGGATTCTCGTGGACTTCCACGTAACCCACTGCGGGGATGACCTTCAGCTCATCATGACGCACCGGAAAGGCGTGGACAGCTCCGAGATACACGGCCTCGCATGGAAGGCATTTGAGGAGGGCACGAAGGTTGCGAAGGAGCTCGGCCTCTATGGCGCGGGCCAAGACCTCCTTAAAGACGCCTTCAGCGGCAACATAAGGGGAATGGGGCCCGGAATAGCCGAGATGGAGATTACCCTGAGAAAGAGCGAGCCGGTAGTTACCTTCCACATGGACAAGACCGAGCCCGGCGCTTTTAACCTCCCGATATTCAGGATGTTTGCAGACCCCTTCAACACCGCGGGATTGATTATAGACCCCAACATGCACATGGGCTTCCGCTTTGAGGTATGGGACATAAAGGAGCACAAAAGAGTTATTCTCAGCACTCCTGAGGAGCTCTACGACCTCCTCGCCCTCATAGGCGCCAAGAGCCGCTACGTCATCAAGAGGGTATTCCCCAAGGAGGGCCACAGGATACCGAAGGACGAGCCGGTCGCTGTCATAAGCACCGAGAAGCTCTACCAGATTGCAGGTGAATACGTCGGTAAGGATGACCCCGTGGCAATTGTGAGAGCTCAGAGCGGGCTCCCGGCCCTGGGTGAAGTCCTTGAGCCCTTCGCCTTTCCCGAGCTCGTAAGCGGCTGGATGCGCGGTTCCCACAACGGCCCGTTAATGCCAGTCCCCCTGAGGCACTCAAACCCGACCCGCTTTGACGGGCCCCCGAGGGTCGTTGCACTGGGATGGCAGATAAACTCCGAGGGAATGCTCATCGGTCCGGTCGACCTCTTCGACGATCCGGCCTTTGATTGGGCCAGGGAGAAGGCGCTTGAGATTACAGACTACATGCGCAGGCACGGACCATTCGAGCCCCACAGGCTCCCAATGGAGGAGATGGAATACACAACCCTTCCGGGAGTTCTTAAAAAGCTCAGCGACAGGTTTGAGCCTGTGGAGTGATTTCACTTTTTTCTTTCCGTATCTTACCCTGTTCTGCCCCCGACCTCTCCCTTTGCGAGGGTTCCAACGCGCCATTGATAGGAAAGTTTGCGGGCCCATCACCTCTCAAGAATCCTGCATCAACGAAAGGGTTATTACCCTCTTTTTCAAATTCTCTATGGTGAGGACATGGAGACCGTCGAGGCTGTTTATGAAAACGGGGTTCTGAAACCCCTGAGGAGGGTGAGACTCAAGGAAGGTGAAAAGGTAACCCTAATCATCAAACGGGATGTCTTAAGTTTGGCTGGGAAGGTCAGACGCGCCATAGATATCAAGGATTTGGAGGAGGCATACCATGAATACGTTCTCTACAGGGGAAAGGGTCTTCCTTGACACATCCTTTATTTTGAACTTTCTCTTTGGGGATAAGAAGGCCGTTGATACTCTTGAAAAGCTACTCAAAGCCAACACAGTATTTTACGTTAACCCAACGGTTATCGGTGAGCTTTGGTTCCAGCTTATGGCCAATGAATATGCCAAAAAACATGGAAGGTACTCAGCGTACGGCCTCAGGGATAAGGTTGAGGAAGTTAAGAAGGCTCTCAAAGTGCTGGACGAATTTTTTGATGTACTGCCGGGGTTGGAGGTTGTTGAAATAACTGAAAGAACCGTGGAGCTTGCCAGAGATCTCATAGACAGATACAATCTCCTTCCAAACGACGCTATGATAATGGCATCGTGTATTCAGTATGGCATTAAGAAGCTTGCCACTTTCGATTCGGACTTCAAGAGGGTCATGGAAATTGAGATAATCCCATAGTCCCAGACACCGCTTCCAATTAGTTAGCATATCTGTATATCCCGTTGCCGATCATAATCTAAGTTTTCTTAATGCTCAGAACTCAGACACTGTGCGTTTATCGCAGCGCTTCATATACTGCCTTCTTTATCCTCGGCACCTTTGCCGGTGCAACTGAGAGCGATGTCACACCCGTTCCGAGCAGTTTCTCGACCATGTGCCTCTTCCCCGCAAGCTCCCCGCATATTCCCACGGGTTTTCCTGCCTCCCCCATTTTTTCAGCCACGAGCTTTATTGCCGCGAGAACCGCATCGTCCTCGTCGCTGTAGTACTCCGAAACCTCGGGGTTCATCCTGTCAGCGGCAAAGATGTACTGGGTCAGATCGTTCGTGCCTATGCTGGCGAAATCGATGTAATCAGTGAATTTTTCGATTGAAAACACAACGGAGGGCACCTCGACCATGATGCCAACTTTAAAGCTCCCGCGGGCCTCAACGGTTCCGGATATTTCTTCGATGAGCCGCCTAACGTATTCAACCTCCCCGGGCTTTGAGACCATCGGAATCAGTATTCCGAGGTTTCCATAAGCCGAAGCCTTTATTAAAGCTCTCAGCTGTGCCCTCAGTATCTCCTCGTTCCTCATCAGAGCCCGGATTCCCCTCACCCCGAGGAAGGGATTGCTTTCCTTCGGAAGCCTGAGATACGGAACTTCCTTGTCTCCTCCGACGTCCAGCAGCCTGATTATGACCATGTCCGGGTAAAACGCCTCAAGAACCCTCTTATAGACGAGGAACTGCTCCTTTTCGGTGGGGGGATGTGCCCTGTTGAGAAAGAGGAACTCGGTTCTGAAGAGCCCGACTCCATCGGCTCCCTTCTTCTTCGCAACATCCACCTCTGCGAGGAAGCCTATGTTTGCCATGACCTTCACGTTTTCAAACCTCATCCCCGAGTATTTCCTGAGGCTCTCCTTTTCAGCTTCGTATTCTCTGAGGAGGGATTTTATGTCCTCGATATTCGCGGGGTTTATTCTTATCTCCCCGTGGAGGGCATCGACAAAAACCTGCATGCCGCAGTATTCATCGAGGGGAGGCACGTTGCACATATACGGAATCTCAAGGGCCTGGGCGAGGATTGATGCATGTGCCGTGGGGGAGCCCTTCCTGCTCAGGATCGCCCCGACGCCCGCACGGTGGAATCTCACGACATCGGATGGATACAGCTCATCAACATAGACAACATCGCCCTTCCCGATTTCGGGGTAGGCAGTCTCGGAGAGGAGGGAGCTGAAGAGGTCTCTTATGTCATCCTGCCGCTCCATAATCAGGGGATTGCCGCTTTCCACCAGGAGATTTATTATATAGTCCCTCACCTCCACGATATCCCCGGCGGAGAGCTTTCCCTCCCGTGCCCTTTTCTCAAATTCCTCCCAGACCAGGGGGTCATTGAGTATCATGATGTAAACCTCGCCGAGTTCCTCAAGTAAAGCAGAGCCCCTGTACTCCCTCGCTATTCTTTCCGCCAGCTCGCTAACCCTTTTTCTCAGCTCATCCAGCCCGATAACTCCCTCAGAAGAAACCGCTGATTTAACAGGACATCTGAGAATCCCGTAAGCATAACCCTCGGAGATTATATTTGAGGCATTGACTGATATTCTGATTTCATCCGGCACCTATAACACCCTCAACTATCCTCCATGCCTCCTCGGCGTCTTCGCCCTCGATGATGACCTCCACCTCCTCCCCCGGATCTATGCCGAGCGCCATGACGCTCAGAACACTTTTTGCATTGATTTCTTTATCTTTGTACTTTATTGTGACAGAACTCCTTACACCTGAGAGCAGCTTAACGAGCCTTCCGGCGGGCCGTGCATGCAGTCCCTCCGGATTCGTGACCGTCACCCTCCTGATTATCTTCCCCATTTGAACCGCCTCACGGATTACAGCTTGCTCACAAATTTTGTCTCCTCTGCCTTTCTGACAACCCTCTCCATCGGAGAGCCCATGGAGGCTTCAAGTGTCGCAACAATGGCACCTTCAACGAGCGGGGCATCCGCTATGCGCACTTTTCCGGAAACTCCGAGCATGTCGAGGGCGTTCTTTGCGGCCATTATTGTGCTCCCTATGTCCCCGAGTATTACCACACCGTCGCTCTCGGCCGCTATCACCTTCAGCCGGTTTAAAACGAGCTCGGCGTCAATGCCGAGGCGTCCGTCTTTTGTGCCGCCAATGGCGTCAATAACAACATCGCCCGAAACCATCTGCAGGCACATCTCTCTGAGACCCTTTGCAATATCCGGACTGTGGGAAAGAATTAAAATCGAGAGCAAATCACCTCCCCCCGATTGCCTCGCACAGGCTTTTGAAGAAGTAGTATGAGCTGGTCGCCCCGGGATCCTGATGCCCGATGCTCCTCTCGCCGAGATATGAGGCCCTGCCCTTCCTGGCCCGCAGGGGAATTGTCGCCTTCATCCGCTCCTCGGCCAGTGATATTAGCTCTTCGCACATTTCGGGCAGCGTTCTTCCGTTTTCTATGTTCTCCTTGAGGAACTCCACCACGGGCTCCCATACGTCGACCATTGTTTTGTCGCCAACCTCCGCCTTCCCGAGGTTTTTTATTCCAAGGAGTGCCTGCTCCAGAGCCGAAACCAACTCCCTACCATCGACCTTCTCCTTGCCGCCGAAGCTTATGCTCATCCTCATGAACACCGTCCCGTAGAGCGGCCCTGCAGCGCCGCCGACGCTTGAAAGCATTGCCATGCCCACTGTTCTCATAACCGCTCCGGGTGTTGTGGGGTTTGCTGATTTCAGCCTTTCCAGCGCTGCTTTTGCTCCCCTGTCCATGTTTATGCCGTGGTCTCCATCGCCGATTGCAGCATCCAGCTGTGTCAGGTACTCCCTGTTCTCGGCGAGGTAATCTGCAAATATCTTCACAAACCTGAGGAAGTATTCCGCGTCGTACATCATTTTAACCACCGGATTGCATGCAAAAAGGGAAAGGAAAATCAGAGACCCCATCTCAGGGCAGGGGTATGCACCGGAGCATCAAGCAGCTCCTTCAGCTCGTCATCGAGCTTCAGCACCGTTACCGATGCCCCCTGCATTTCGAGGGAGGTTATGTAGTTCCCCACAAGGGTTCTGTATCTTCTGACGCCGATGCCGTCCAGAATCTGACTAACCTTCCGGTTTACAATGTAAAGTTCCATCAGGGGTGTTCCGCCCATCCCGTTGACCAGCAGTGCAACCTCGTCCCCCTTTTCAAGGGGCATGTCCTTTAGAATTGCATCCATCATCATCTGCACTATCTCGTCCGCCGGCTTCATCTTGAGCCTTCTTCTCCCGGGTTCTCCGTGGATGCCGATTCCGAACTCGAATTCATCCTCCTCGAGCTCGAAGGTTGGCTTTCCTGCCGCCGGAACCGTACATGGTGTCAGGGCTATGCCTATGGAGCGCACGTTGTCCGCAACCTTCTGAACGACCCTCTTCACTTCCTCAAGGGGCCAGCCCTTTTCAGCGGCGGCTCCACCTATCTTCTCGGCAAATACTGTTCCACCGACACCCCTTCTCCCGGCGCTGTAGAGGGACTGCTCCACCGCAACATCGTCAGCTATAACAACCGACTCGACGCTGTAGCCCTCCGCCCTTAAGAGCTCCGCGGCCATATCAAAGTTCATGACATCACCGGTGTAGTTCTTCACTATCAGGAGAATTCCGGCGCCTCCGTCTACCACCTTTCCTGCCTCGTACATCTGGTCGGGTGTTGGGGATGTGAAGACGTTTCCGGGACAGGCTGCATCGAGCATGCCCTTTCCAACGTATCCCCCGTGCAGGGGTTCATGCCCCGAGCCACCGCCCGAAATCAGGGCCACCTTCCCCTTTACCGGAGCATCTGCCCTGTATATAAAGTTCGGCTCAAAATGCACCTTTATGAGGTCCGGGTGTGCCGCTGCCATCCCCTCAAGCATTTCTTTAACAACATCTTCCGGTCTGTTAATCAACTTTTTCATGGGTTTGCCTCCTGCAGTTATTTGTAATATATTCCGCATCAAATATTTATAAATTTAGTGTTATAATAATTTAATTTGTTATATAAATATTTCAACACAATTATCTATAGTAATAAATCAAATGCAGAATATTGTTTACGCCATACGCATAAATATACAGGAAACTTTAAGTATTCCAAACTCCATAATTATATGGATAAATTTTGGATATCGAACTTAAGGGGGCCGGTGCCCTTGCAGAGATATGTGTCCAAATCCAAAAGCAGGTATAAGACAATCCCCCTTAAAAGGGAAACCTATCTACATCTGAAACAGGAAAAAATTAAGTTTCAGCAGAATTTTGGCCGCCAGTTAAGCTGGGATGAGCTCGTGGAATTGCTGCTGGAATTTAAGAAGATAATAGTGAATGACGAGTGATGGACTTCTGAATGGAGATTTTTAGTTGTTTTTGGGCATGATTTATGATGTTATAACATTTTACTATAAATTGAGGTTTATATGTGATTTTCTCCAATCCATATATCTGCATATCGCAGAACCCTACATGCCAAATAAACAACTCCAGAGGTTCTTTTTCTGTTATAACACTTTACTTTGATATTTTGTGATGTTATTCAATATAAATTAATTAAATTGTTATAAATAATAATCCTTATAATGTTTAAAGTTATAATACTAATGCAAAATTTGTTGGAGGTGTCATAGAGTATGTCGGATGGACCAAGCGACAAGGCAATAATTATTGCCGAGATTGTTGGAACAGCTATCTTAATTCTGGGAGGAGATGGTGTCGTTGCCAACGTTGCCCTGGCACCCCGTCTGGCACCGCAGGCATACAACTGGCTGCTTATAGCATTCGGCTGGGCATTTGCAGTGGCTATGGCAGTCTATGCAGTTGGAGGAATCTCCGGAGCCCACATAAATCCCGCAGTTACAATTGCAATGGCCGTCAATGGTGACCTTCCGTGGCGTAAGGTTCCCTCCTACTTAATCGGACAGTTTATAGGGGCCTTCTTCGGGGCAGCGGGGGTTTATGCTGTCTACTATGAAGGACTTAAAGGCGCAGGAATGCCCAACGTCTGGTGCACAGGGCCAGGTTCGATAATCGACAAAGCCGCCTGGGGACATAGCCTATCCGAGATTTCAGCGCATTACACCGGCAGCTTCTCAACAGGTAATGCGTTCGTTGCGGAGGTAATTGGAACCATGATTTTGCTCCTTGGTGTCTATGCCATAACGGATCGTGAAAATATCGGACCGGGTTCCAACATGGCTCCCTGGCTCATAGGCATGCTCGTGGGTTCAATCGGATTCAGCCTCGGCGGTACCAGCGGTTATGCAATCAACCCTGCAAGAGACTTATCCCCGCGTATCTTCGGAACCCTGGTGGGCACCAAGGGACTCTTCAGCGGATGGTACTGGATTGGACCACCCGTCATCGGTGCTATAATAGGCGGTATATTGGGAGCCCTTATATACAAATATGTGGTAAAACCGTTTGTGCCAAAAAAAGCGGCTGGTGAGTGAAGATGTTGGAGAAGTTTGTTCTGTCCCTGGATGAGGGCACCACCTCGGCCAGGGCAATAGTTTTTGACAGGGAGAGCAACCTCAGGGGTGTGGGGCAGTACGAGTTTACCCAGTACTACCCCAAGCCCGGATGGGTTGAGCACAACCCGGATGAGATATGGGATGCCCAGATGAGGGCAGTCAAGACAGCCATGGAAAAGGCGGGAGTTGGGCCAAAGGATATCGCCGCGGTCGGTATTACAAACCAGAGGGAGACAACCATTCTCTGGGACAAGAAGACCGGGAAACCGGTATACAACGCAATCGTCTGGCAGTGCAGGAGAACCGCGGGCATAGTGGACGAGCTCAGGAAGGAGCACTACGACGAGATAAAGGAGAAAACCGGACTCGTTCCGGATGCATACTTCTCGGGAACGAAGATAAAGTGGATACTCGACAACGTTCCCGGGGTCAGGGAGAAGGCCGAGAAGGGCGAGGTTCTCTTCGGAACAATAGACACGTTCCTGATCTGGCGCCTCAGCGGCGGCAGGACGCACGTCATTGACTATTCAAACGCCTCAAGGACAATGATATTCAACATACACAAGCTCGACTGGGATGATGAGCTCCTTGAGATAATGAACATTCCGAGGGACATCCTTCCGGAGCCAAAGCCCTCAAGCGAGGTCTACGGATACACCGACGAGAAGGTCTTTGGGGCTGAGGTTCCCATAGCGGGCGATGCCGGCGACCAGCAGGCCGCTCTCTTTGGCCAGGCATGCTACAAACCCGGTATGGTCAAAAACACATACGGAACCGGCAACTTCATGCTGATGAACACCGGTGAGAAGCCGTACAAGTCGAAGGACCTGCTTACAACGATTGCATGGGGCCTCAGAGGAAAGGTTGAATACGCCCTTGAGGGAAGCATATTCATAACAGGTGCGGCAGTCCAGTGGCTGAGGGATTCCCTCAAGATAATCGAGGTTTCGGCGGAGGTTGAGCCGCTCGCCGCCGACCTGGCAAGCAACGACGGTGTCTACTTCGTCCCGGCCTTCGTCGGTCTCGGTGCCCCATACTGGGATCAGTATGCAAGGGGACTCGTCATAGGCATAACGAGGGGAACCAGACGGGCACACTTTGCGAGGGCTGTTCTTGAGTCAATCGCATACCTGACCAGAGATGTCCTCCACGACATGGAGAAGGACAGCGGTATAAAGGTTGCCGAGCTCAGGGTCGATGGAGGAGCCACAAAGAACGACTTCCTGATGCAGTTCCAGGCAGACATCCTCGGAACAAAGGTTATCAGGCCGGTTATACAGGAAACAACAGCCCTTGGAGCGGCTTACCTTGCAGGACTTGCCGTCGGATATTGGAAGGACCAGGAAGAGATTGCAAAGATGTGGAAGGTCGAGAGGGAGTTCGACCCCAAGATGGACGAGAAGACCAGGGAAAGGCTCTACGGCGGATGGAAGGAGGCTGTCAAGAGATCTCTGGGCTGGGCCAAGGTTCTGCAGGACCTTGGATTCGAGATTTGATTCCGTATTTTGTCCTTCCCAACTTTTTTATTTGCATTCTCATACATAATACCAAACGCAATCAACGGGGGAAAAAGAATGAAAGTTGTTATAGTTGGAGCAGGAGTTGTGGGGGCTTCAATAGCCAGAGTCCTCAGTCAGTACAATGAGCTTGAGATACATCTTCTTGAGAAAAATGCCGACGCAGGAATGGGCGTCAGCAAGGCAAATACGGCAATAATACACCCGGGCCATGAAGATGACCCTGATAAGTATCCGCTGAGGGCAAAGCTCTGCGTTAGGGGCAACAGGCTCTGGTATCAGTGGACCAGAGAGCTGGGAATACCCGCCAAATGGCCGGGAGAGCTCATGGTCGCCGTGGAAGAGGAGGACATGAAGGTTGCGGAGCACTACCTTGAGCTCGCCAGGCGGAACGGTGTTCCGGGGGTCAGGCTGGTCGACCACGATGAGCTACTCAAGCTTGAGCCCAACGTCAACCCGAACGCCGCGGGAGCGCTCTGGGCACCCACAGCAGGCCTGATGTCATCTCCCATGGCGGCACCGGCGATCGTTGAGAACGCCGTTGAAAACGGCGTCAGATTCCATCCCGAAACCGAGGTCCGGGGAATAAAAATCGAGAATGGAGAAGTTAAGGGTGTTGAGACGAACAGGGGGTTTTTTGAGGCAGACCTCGTTATAAATGCCGCCGGCCTCTACGCGGACAGGATTTCGGCCATGGCCGGGATAGATTACTTCACGATACATCCCAGAAAGGGAGAGTATTTCGTTTTTGATGATGATGCCGAGCCGAAGGTGACGAGGATAGTGCATCAGACGCCCACCCCGATTACCAAGGGTGTCTACGTCATCACCGAGATGAACAATGGACTCATGATAGGGCCAACCGCCCAGGATCTGCCCGAGGAGGCGAAGGAGGACACATCAACAACAAAAGAGGGTCTTGAGTTCGTGTGGGAGTGGGCGCAGAAGCTGGTGAAGGAGCTCCCGCCAAGGAACAGGGTTATAAGGACGTTTGCAGGCCTGAGACCGGAGCCCCCTGACGGCAGATGGATAATAGAGGCCTACGATGATCCGTGGGGCTTCATAAACGCCGCGGGTATAAGGTCACCCGGCCTCACATCCGCACCGGCAATAGCCCAGTATATAGCTGAAGAGTTAATTCAGGGGAAACTGGACATAAAACTCACCAGAAAGTCCAAGTGGAACCCCTACCGGAGAGCATTCTGGTTTAAGGCCCTTCCCAGAGAAAAGCAGGCAGAGCTCATAAGGGAGAACCCCGCCTACGGGAGAGTTATCTGCATGTGCCGCACGATAACCGAGGGGGACATCGTGAATATAATCCACAGAATGAAGAGGATGGGAATAAAGACGATAAGCCTCGACGGCATCAAAATGAGGAGCGGCGTAATGTCCGGAACCTGTCAGGGCTCGTACTGCAGGATAAGGATAGCAAACATAATCTCCAGGGAAACCGGGATTCCCCTCTGGAAGGTCACGCTGAAGGGGGAGGGGACAGAATATGGCATCGGCGATGTTAAGGTCCTCCTGAGGGAGGAGGTGAAGGAGAATGCGGAATGAATATGATGTCGTTGTCATCGGCGGCGGGCCTGCGGGACTTGCCGCGGCAATAAAATCAAAGGAGCTCGGGATGAGGGTTCTCCTCATAGAGAACAGGGAATTCATCGGAGGGATTCCAATACAGTGCGTGCACCCCGGCTTCGGGCTTCACTACTTCAGGGAAGACCTCACAGGGACTGAGTTCATATACCGCTTTATTGAAAAGTTCATGGAGATGGACATCGAACACTACACAAACGCCCATGTCCTTGAGATTATCCCCCACTCATACAGGCACAAGATTCTGAAGGTCGTTACAGAAAAGGGGCTCCTCGATATCATGACGAAGACCGTTATTTATGCAACCGGGGCAAGGGAGAGGCACATGTTTGAGATAGGAGTTACGGGACACAGGGTTGCCGGGATATTCACAGCAGGAGAGGCCCAGACGATGATGGACATCTACGGAATAATGCCCGGAAAGGAGATTGTCATAGTGGGCTCCGGTGACGTGGGCCTCATAATGGCGCGCCGCTTTGTTCTCGAAGGCGCCCATGTTAAGGCCGTCATAGAGCTGATGCCATATCCCGGAGGGCTTACGAGGAACGTCGTCCAGTGCTTAGAGGACTTCGGGATACCCCTCTACCTCAGCCATGCCGTGACGAGGGTTGAGGGAAAGAAGAGGGTTGAGAGGGTCATCATCACGAAGGTCGACGAGAACCTCAAGCCAGTCCCCGGAACGGAGGAGGAGCTTGAGTGCGATACGGTAGTTCTTGCGGCAGGGCTTGTGCCCTATCTGAAGGTCATAGAGAAGGCGGGAGTCATTATTGACCCGGCAACAATGGGGCCGGTTGTAAACAGCTATCTTGAGACCAGCGTTCCGGGAATATTTGTAGCGGGAAACGCCCTCGTTATCAACGACCTCGTTGATTACGTCGTCGAGCAGGGTGAGGAGGCGGCGGTTGGAGCTTACGAATTCGTCAAAAACGGAGGGCTGCCTGCCATGAAGTGGAAAAAGCTCGTTAAGGGCAGGAACATCAGGCTGGCCGTGCCGCATTATGTCTCCGATGCAAAGGACGTCATGATATATGCGAGGGTGGCAAAGCCCGAGGAAAACGTCATTCTGCGCTTCCCGGAGATAGGGAAGAAAATGAAGCTGCCCTTCGTTAAGCCCTCCGAGATGATAAGGATAAAGCTCAGGAAAGCCGATATAGCCAAAGCCGGGGACAAAATCACCATGGAGGTCGTTCCAAATGAGTGAAACCAAAAAGTTCAAACTGACGTGCATAGTATGTCCCCTCGGCTGTGAGATAGAGGTGACCATGGAAGGCGACAAGATAACGGGCGTTAAGGGATACACGTGTCCCAGAGGAGAGGAATATGCCGTTCAGGAGGTAACCGCGCCCAAGCGCGTGGTCATGAGCGTCGTGAAGGTTAAAGGCGGAATATTCCCCACGGTTTCGGTGAAAACGGATAAGCCAGTTCCAAAGGAGCTGATACGGGAGATAATGAAAAAGCTTGCCGGTGTGGAGGTTGAGGCGCCCGTGCATGTCGGTCAGGTCATAATAGAGAACATCCTCGGCACCGGGGCGAATATAGTGGCAACGAGGCCCGCATGAGGTGATCGCATGAAGCTGAGTGAGCCTGTTATTGCGATTAATTTTAAGGCTTATGCTCAGGCGACGGGTGAGGGGGCTTTGAGAATAGCCAAAGCCGCAGAAAAAGTCTGGAAGGAGACGGGAGTAACCATAGTCGTCGCACCACAGCTCGCAGACCTCTACAGAATAGCCCAAGAAGTCGAAATTCCAGTCTTCGCCCAGCACATCAACCCAATAACGCCGGGCAGCCACACAGGCCACGTTCTCCCGGAGGCAGTCAAAGAAGCCGGAGCAGCAGGAACACTCCTCAACCACTCCGAAAACAGAATGATTCTTGCAGACCTCGAGGCAAGCATTAGGAGAGCAGAAGAAGTCGGCCTCATGACAATGGTGTGCTCCAACAACCCCGCGGTGAGTGCCGCGGTTGCAGCTCTTGGCCCGGACTACGTTGCAGTAGAGCCACCCGAATTAATTGGAACAGGAATTCCAGTAAGCAAAGCCAAACCAGAAGTCATCACCAACACGGTTGAACTCGTTAAAAAAGTCAACCCACACGTCAAGGTTCTAACTGGAGCAGGCATAAGCACAGGCGAGGACGTTAAAAAAGCCCTGGAGTTGGGAAGCGTCGGCGTCCTGCTAGCAAGCGGCGTCACAAAAGCCAAAAACCCAGAAAAAGCAATAAGAAACCTGGTATCACTCATAATCTAAAACCCCCTCTTTTGTTCTTTATCCCTCAGAATATATGAATCATATCTCGAAAATCTTAAATACATTGACTGTAAATAACACCCGGAGTGATACGGGGGGATAAACATGAAATTTACGGCTCTCACAATTAGCCTCGATGATGAGGAGATAAAGGCAGAGGAAATTGAGAAAGAAGACATCTACGGCGTGATAGACTATGCGCTCTACCTTCACGGCGAAATTTACAGAACCTACCAGCTCGACCCATACGACCCCAACAACGTTGTCGTTTTTGGAAAGGGGCCGTTTGCGGGTTCTGTTCTGCCGGGATCACACAGGCTGATGTTCGTGTTCCGCTCACCGCTTTACGGGGGACTCTTCCCTTCGGCGATGGGTGGTGCCGCCTACCAGTTCCAGAGGGTCGGCGTTGATTTTGTTGTTCTAAAGGGCAGGCGGGAGAAGCCGACGGTGATACTTCTCAGCGGCGATGGGGAGAACATCAACGTCGAGCTCCATGAAATCGAACTTGAAAAGATTATCGAAATCTGGAGGGATTATAAGGGTGAGGAGGGTGTTTATGCGCTCACCCAGTACCTCATAGACAGCTTTAAAGACAGGTTTGATTCCGAGTTCAGGATTGCCTGTGTGGGCCCTGCCGCACTGAACACGAACTTTGGCGCCATATTCTCCCAGACCCTCAGGAAGGGTGAGAGGGTCGTCGGCAGCGAGGACTGGGCCGCGAGGGGCGGTCCGGGAAGCGTCCTCATGAGGGCCCACAACGTTGTGGCCATAATCTTCGGAGGAAAGGCAAAGAAAAAGTTCCCCGGGGAGGATATAAGCAGCATAAGAAACGCCAGGCCCATAGTTGAGGGGGTTTTAAAGAAGCCCATGTTCGAGGTCATAGCCGAAAAGACCACGAAGTACAAGTACAACCCGAAGCTGAAGACCGGCGGAACATTTGGAGGAAACTACCCCGCCGAGGGAGACTTTGTCCCGATTCTCAACTGGAGGATGCCCTACATTCCGAAGGAGGAGCGCATCAAGATTCACGAGAACATAATGAAGCACTACTGGGAGCCATTCAACAGAGAGGCCATAGAAACCAAGAACTGGACGACCTGCGGTGAGCCGTGCCCCGTCGCATGCAAGAAATATGCCGATGGACACCACATCGAATATGAGCCCTTCGAGGCAAACGGTCCCCTCAGCGGGAGCATAGTCCTGAGAGCAAGCCAGATCAGCGTTCATGCCGCGGATGCGATGGGATTTGATGCGATAGAGTTCGGCGGCACGGCGGCTTGGGTTCTTGAGCTTGTTCACAGGGGGCTCCTCAAGCCCGAGGAAGTTGGCCTGAGCGGAAAGCCGGAATTCACAAAGGAATCACTTCTCCTCAAGCCCGTGGAGGCAAGTGAAACCAATGCCCGGCTGGTTGCGGAATTAGCACACCGCGTGGCCTTTGCCGAGAATGAGGTTGCGAAGATAATCGGCCTCGGAAAGAGGAAGGCGAGTGCTGTATTTGATGAGAAGTTCAAGGACAGGCTTAACTACGGGGAGAGCTTCAAGGACTGCGGCGTTTTCGTCCCTCTCGGCGAGAACGGGGAGATAACGCCGACGATGTACTGGGCGATTGGAAACTACATCCCCCTGCCGATTCAGGGAAGATACTGGACGTTCTACCAGTTCGGGGTCTTCCTTGAGCCGGAAGAGCTCGCAGGGAAGATAGTTGCCAGCGCGACGTGGGAGTTCTGGTACGACAACATAGGCTGGTGCCGCTTCCACAGGGGCTGGATGAAGTCAGTTCTCAAAGCCCTGTTCATTGAGGCCTACGGCGTCAATGTGGACATGGAGGAGCACTCAAGGAAGCAGCTCAGGAGAATCATAGAGTTTGCGAAGAAGGCGGGCTATGAGCCGGTGTTCTGGGACAGCATGAGGGTGATTGACCTTGTGGCCAGGGGAAGCGAGGAGTTCGGCAACGAGAGGTGGGCTGCCAAATTCAGGGAGGACAAAATAGGAACGGCCAAGGAGTACCTCAGAAGGGTCCTGCAGGCATACAGCGAGATACTGAATGTGGACTGGCGGATTTAACCCTCTTCCTTTCCACAATTTCTTCAGCCAGATTCAGCATTTACGGTTTTTGAGTGTTTTTCATGGGTTTAAATCAAAAGCCCATGGGGCAAACCCTTATATCCCCCTTCTCCCTCAGAATCTCAGGTGATATGATGAGGGCTGTGGTGATAGGCTCCGGCATCGGAGGGCTCCTGACGGCATCATTTTTATCGAAAAGAGGTTATGACGTCACCGTAATCGAAAAGTCCCCCTTCATAGGGGGCAGGTGCACCAACCTGAACTACAAAGGCTTCGGCCTCTCCACGGGGGCATTCCACATGATTCCCCACGGTGCCGACGGCCCCCTTGCGCATCTCCTCAAACTCCTCGGAGCCCACGTCACTATCATCAATTCAAGGCCAAAGGGCATGATTCTCTACGAGGGAAGGCTATTCCCCTACAGAGACGGGTGGAAGTATCTGAGCTTCAGGGAAAAGGCCAGAGCGGTTAAGCTGCTGGCCGAAATAAAGAGAAATAAGCTCCCTTCAGGAGAAGAGGCGGGGATGAGCGGGCGCGAATGGATTCGGGAGAGGATAGGGGACAGCGAGTTCACCGACCTCTTCATCAAAAGTTTTCTCGGCTGGGCTGACAGCGTCCTTGATGTCCCCGCAATAGAGCTCGCAAGGGAGATAAAGGCAGCCCTGAGGTGGGGAGGGCCCGGTCTGATTAAGGGGGGCTGCAAAGCCCTGACCGGGGAGCTGGCCGGGATCATAGAATCCGGCGGGGGGAGAATCCTCACGGGGAAAAAAGCTGTCGGGGTTGACATCGAGGCAAAAAGGGTCATCACCGCTGACAACGAAGAGCTTCACTACGACGTTCTGATTTCCAACATCGGGATTAAAGAAACCGTGGAGCTCATCGGAAGGAGGAACTTTGACCGCAGCTACCTCAAACAGGTGGATTCGCTTAAACCGAGCGAGGGCATAAAGTACAACGTGGCTCTGAGAGGAAAGCCGAGGATAGGCAACACCGTCGTCTTCACACTCGATACAGAGAGGATAAATGGCTACAACGAGCCGTCGAGCATTTCTCCGGAGCTAACCAGAGAAGGCCACACCCTGATAATGCTCCACCATGCATTAAGGTCGGAGAACATCAAAAAAGAGCAGAGGCTCGGCATCGAGGATATCCACAGGATTTTCCCGGATTTTGACAGGGAGGGCGAGATTCTGTTAATCCAGACCTACCTCGACGGAAATCCGGTGAACCGGGTGGCTTCCGGCCAGATTGTGGAGGAGCTTCCGGTTGAGGATGTTTATGTTGTGGGGGATGCATACAGGGGGGAGGGAGGTATTGAAATAGACGGCATAGCCCTCGGTGTTATGAAAACCCTGGAAAAACTTGGCCTGGGAAGGTTTGATGGGTGGTACCTGTGATTCCTTTCCGGCATTTTCTGTTTTCGGTGTGAAACGCTCAAAACATATGCGTGACTTTCTTTTAAAAATGCAAGCTCCAATCCCTCTTTCCCGAAATTTTTTCTGTAAATCCTTCATTATTGCTAAGGAAGGCTTTTATCTTTTAAAGCCCACCCCCAATTTACGGAGGTGGGAGGATGAAGCGTGTTGTTATAGCTTTGGGTGGGAATGCTATTCTTCAGCGCGGTCAGAGGGGGAGTTACAGGGAGCAGATGGAGAATGTCACGAAAACCGCAAGGCAGATTGCAGACATAATTCTCAACGGGGATTACGAGGTTGTAATCACGCACGGGAACGGGCCCCAGGTTGGAGCCTTGCTCCTCCACATGGACGCAGGCCAGACCATCCACGGAATTCCAGCCCAACCAATGGACGTGGCCGGAGCAATGACGCAAGGGCAGATAGGCTACATGATAGGACAGGCTTTAAGGAACGAGTTAAAGCGGAGAGGCGTGGAGAAGCCAATCGCCACCATAGTCACCCAGACCCTCGTGGACAAGAACGACCCCGCCTTCCAGAACCCAAGCAAACCCGTCGGGCCCTTCTACGACGAGGAAACCGCAAAAAAACTCGCCAGGGAGAAAGGATGGGTCGTCATAGAAGACTCAGGAAGGGGCTGGCGCAGGGTCGTTCCAAGCCCAGACCCGAAAGGACACATTGAAGCCCCGGTAATCCAGGAACTGGTCGAGAAGGGCTTCATCGTTATCGCCAGCGGAGGCGGCGGAGTTCCCGTCATAGAGGAAGACGGAATGCTGAAAGGCGTTGAAGCCGTTATAGACAAGGATTTAGCAGGGGAAAAGCTGGCTGAAGAGGTAAACGCTAACATCTTCATGATACTCACCGACGTGAACGGTGCGGCAATAAACTTCGGAAAACCCGGGGAGAAATGGCTCGGAAAAGTTAGCGTTAAAGAATTGAGACGTTATTACGAGGAAGGACACTTCAGGAAAGGCAGCATGGGGCCGAAAGTTCTCGCAGCCATGAGATTCGTGGAATGGGGCGGCGAAAGAGCAGTAATAGCCGCACTGGACAAAGCAAAAGAAGCCCTCAAAGGAAAAACAGGAACCCAGGTTCTCAGGGGCTAACGGCCCCAAGTTTTTCAATCCCTCATTAAAGATCCCTCATGCTCAGCCATCTGATGGCCTTTGCCGCCCTCTCCGGCGTCGGGAAGTTCTTGATTCCGTGCCTCTCCAGCAACTCAACGCCGTCCCTGGTGAGCTCACCGGCCATGAAGTTCGCTATAACCGGCTTATCACAGCTGGCCTCGATGATGGCTCTGGCTATCTCTTCGCTCGACAGGAAAATCGGCGGAACGCAGATAACCAGCAGGGCATCGACGTTCTCATCCCTGCAGACAACCTCCATCGTCCTCCTGTAGCGCTCGTAATCAGCATCCGCTATGAGATCTACCGGATTCTTAACCGAGCACTGGGGCGGGAGGAAGGAGCGCAGCTCCTCAACCGTCTTCTCGCTCAGCATCGCAATCTCAAGGCCGAGCCTCTCAAGCTTATCCGTTGCGAGAACCCCTGGCCCCCCGGAGTTCGTTATGACAGCGACCCTCTTCCCGGCTCTGGTGTACATCTCAAATGCTTTGGCAGCATCGAACAGCTCTTCCATCTCCTCAACCTCTATGGCCCCTGCCTGCCTGAAGGCGGCGCGGTAAATCTCATAGCTCCCTGCGAGCGAGCCCGTGTGGGAAGCAGCTGCCCTGGCACCGCTCTTGCTTTTACCTGCCTTGAGGATTATGACAGGTTTTCTGGCCGCTGCATAGCGGAGTGCATTTAAAAATTTCCTTCCATCCCTGACACCCTCGATGTAGAGGGCGATGACCTTCGTGTTCTCATCATCCGCAAAGTACTCAAGAAAATCGCTCTCGTTTAAATCCGCAGCATTTCCATAGGAAACGAAGGCCGAGAAGCCTATGCCCTCGTCGTTGCCCATCGCCAGTGCAGCCCCGCCGAATGCCCCGCTCTGGCTGATTAAGGCCAGTCCGCCAGGATTAACGCGAACCTCGAAGGAGCCGAAGAAATTCCCGTGAACGCCGAAGATTCCGGCACAGTTGGGGCCTATAACGCGAACGCCGTGCCTCTTTGCCTTTTCGACCAGCTCGCGCTCAAGCTCCTCGTTCCCGACCTCGGAGAAGCCGGCGCTTATAACGACCGCACCTTTGATGAGGGGGCCGATTTCGTCGATCAGGGAAGGAACGAGTCTTGCAGGAATGGCTATTATGGCCGTGTCAACGGCTTCATCGAGCCGCTCACGGATTTGGAAGGCTCTCCCTGCAACCTCAACGGTTCCGCCCTTTGGATTCACCGGGATTATCTTTCCCTCGAAGCCGCCCTCGACGACGTTCCTCAGGATTTCGTGCGCTATGGCGCCCTTTTTGAATGACCCGAAGACCGCGACGCTTGAAGGGTAGAAGAAGTAATCCACACCACCACCCCCGAAAGAATCTCCACAGGCAATAAAAAAGCTTATTGGTTCCTTCGCATAAGCTTTGTCCATGGGGAAAAAATACAGGAAGGTCGTTGTCGGGGGCACGTTTGACAGGCTCCATCTCGGGCACAAGGCTCTGCTGAGGAAGGCCTTTGAGGTTGGCAGATACGTGTATATCGGGCTAACTTCGGACGAGATGATAAAGGAGAAGCCCCATGCCGAGAAGATTCTCCCTTACGGGGTGCGCCTTCGCGACCTTGTGAAGTTCTTCGAGGTCAACGGATACTCGGGCTACCGCATCATAAAGATCAACAGCGCCATAGGGTTTGCGGACAGGCTCAAATCACTGGATGCCATCGTTGTGAGCGAGGAAACGTATAAGGGCGCCCTCATAGTCAACCGCGCAAGGGAGGAGAGGGGGCTGAAGCCCCTGGAGATAGTTACCATAGGAATCGTACGGAGCGGGATAGGACCGAAGATAAGCTCTTCCCTCATAAGGGCCGGTCTCATAGACCCCTTCGGAAGGCCGGTCTCCAGTGGAAGCAAGGCCCATAAAGGGAAAGACGTTTAAGGGTTAAGAGCGATAACACCAGCGGTGATATCAATGCTGAGTGAGCCTGTTATTGCGATTAATTTTAAGGCTTATGCTCAGGCGACGGGTGAGGGGGCTTTGAGAATAGCCAAAGCCGCAGAAAAAGTCTGGAAGGAGACGGGAGTAACCATAGTCGTCGCACCACAGCTCGCAGACCTCTACAGAATAGCCCAAGAAGTCGAAATTCCAGTCTTCGCCCAGCACATCAACCCAATAACGCCGGGCAGCCACACAGGCCACGTTCTCCCGGAGGCAGTCAAAGAAGCCGGAGCAGCAGGAACACTCCTCAACCACTCCGAAAACAGAATGATTCTTGCAGACCTCGAGGCAAGCATTAGGAGAGCAGAAGAAGTCGGCCTCATGACAATGGTGTGCTCCAACAACCCCGCGGTGAGTGCCGCGGTTGCAGCTCTTGGCCCGGACTACGTTGCAGTAGAGCCACCCGAATTAATTGGAACAGGAATTCCAGTAAGCAAAGCCAAACCAGAAGTCATCACCAACACGGTTGAACTCGTTAAAAAAGTCAACCCACACGTCAAGGTTCTAACTGGAGCAGGCATAAGCACAGGCGAGGACGTTAAAAAAGCCCTGGAGTTGGGAAGCGTCGGCGTCCTGCTAGCAAGCGGCGTCACAAAAGCCAAAAACCCAGAAAAAGCGATAAGGGACTTAGTTTCGCTGATTGTTTAATCTGCAGGGTTCTGGTTTTCAACATTTTACATTTTTTCTTTTGAAAGCCCCGGGCGGGGATGCAACAAACAATTCAACGGGCGCTCTAACAGGAAACTCGTTTAACGCCCAAAAAGATTGCATGGAGGATTATGTCCCTTTTCACAAGTGGAGGTTTTTCGATGCCGGTTTTCTGGATTATGAAGCCCGTGAACTCATCGCCCGGAAACAATGGCCTCAACCTCCCTTTGGATAAGCCCTGGAGTATTCTATCAACTTCTCTGCTTTAGCACTTGCAATGTATTCCCTTACGACGGCATTTGCATTAAGGCGTTTGTTGTACCGCTTTAAATAAATGAAGTCCAGCAGGGTTTTTTCCAAGTCTGAATACTGAATTTCTCCGCTTTTAACCACTCCGAAGCCCAGGAGGGATTTCTTCAGCTTGACGAACTGAACATTCTCACCGAGAATCTTTACCGGTTTTGGCCGGGTTATTGCAGGAGTGACTACAAAGAGACGAGAATAGTACTCGTAGGTGACCCCGTTGAGTCTGAGGGCCGTGTAGAGGCCGAAATACCATTTTATCCCCATCTTCTCCATGGCCATAGCAATCAGCTTCATCAGGTCAGGCGTTTTCCCCAGCTTGTACTCTTCCAAGGTTCTGACGTAGTAAATCCCGCGCAGGATTCTAACGAGGTAGCCCCTGCTTATGTAGTAGTTTACGATGTACCCAGGTTCTCACCAAACCTCCTGCAGATTTCCTCCAATTCCTTTCTGGTGGTTACCCTGCCCCCGTACTTTGAAAAAATGAACTTGGTGATAAGCTTCATGCTCAGAGTTATCTTAAAAAGCTAATGGTTGATTAATAACCGGATTCAACTTGGAATCCTTTGGACTCATTCATTTTTTGTTTTATGTTTAGTGTTATTTGAGAAATTTTGAATCTGAAAATCTGAGATATGTTCATTACAAGCTACTTCAAATTCGTCGTTAAAAGAGTCATGGTTGGGTGTTATGTTTCAAAATTTTAAACCACCTGATAAACAGTTGGGCCTTTTAGACTTTACAAACATCCTGTGTCTCTGAGCTAAGTGTAAGTGATGGTTCGTCACCGGTGAACGGGTCTTCACTTTGTCCCACACGCTACTAAAACTTAAAAGCATCAGGATTGAAGATTAAGGTAGCTCAAACTCATCGGGAGAGTGGTCATTATGATGACAACCGAAAGTAAAAGCCTCGTGGACGAGGCCAAAACCGTTGAGTCCCTTCTCAAACGCCTCGAAACCGAGACCTCACTTAGCGATGCTATGGAAACGTTCAGGAAAATTTTCGAGCACTGGGGTTTTGAGCGCGAGGATGAGGACATTGAGAGGGATTACCTCGATGACTTTGTGGATGAGAACACTGGCGAGTTGAGGATAATCTCCGTTGCCTCCTCTGACCTCGGCATGAACTTCTATGTCATCTACGCTGAAACTTGGAAGGACACGCTCAAATACCGTCAAAAGCTCGTGAAGAATCTGCTTAACTTCACCTCATATTCCTCGGATATCTCATTCGCCAACTTCATCCTAATCCTTGACGTGATAGAGAACCAGGAGAGTGAGAAACACAAATACTGGAAGCTCATCATACCCATCTACCAGAGAAAGCTTGAGAGCGCAAAGCTCAACGTCTACGTAATCGACCCAGAGGAGAAGAAGCTCAGGACGCTGGCAACAAACATCGCGAAAGTTGCCCTGGAGCTCAGGGAATATGATAGCCTTTCTGCCAGCCTGATCAAGGATGCGCTGGACAAATACATGCTCGTTAAACCATTGACGGAGGAGTTCTTTAATGAGTACAAGAGGAACTACTACGACCTTAAAAACTGGATTAAAAAGAGATACGGGTCTAAACTAAGGGCACTATGTCCAGATGACTACCTCCTCACCGCTGAATCGATGGAGATACCCAAGGCCAAGAGAGAGGAGATTTTCGTTGAAAGGGCCACCAAGACCTTCGCCCACACGTTCTTCAACAGGCTCATGTTTGTCTACTTCCTCCAGAAGAAGGGCTGGATAGTTGACCTTAGTACCCTCAGAAGGGATCTTAGAGATGAGGTAGATGTCAGAAACTTCGTCAGGTGGCTCCACGATCAGTACGAAGAACACGGCGGCAACTTCTATCGGGACTACCTCAGGGTTCTCTTCCTCTACGCGATGAACCGTCCGAGGAGAGGCTACGGCCGTAAAGATATCGATGCTATCAAGAGCGTTCCCTCTCCCACAGTTAGGGATGTCTTTCTCTACGGTGTTCCATACTTCAACGGTGGGCTCTTCAGCCCGGTTGAGATAGCGGGCGTTAACCTCGACGAGGTCATTACGGAGATAGACGACAGGCTCATGACCGAAATCATTATGGGGTTCTTTGAGGCCTACAACTTCACCGTCACTGAAGAGACACCTTATGAAGTTGAGGTTGCCGTTGACCCGGCGATGCTCGGCAAAATCTACGAATCCCTGATTGCAGAGGAGGAGCAGATCGAGAGCGAGGAGGAGAGGAGGGCCTCTGGAATATTCTACACCCCGAGGAGCGAAGTGGACTTCATGTGCAGGATGGCCGTTTACCAGTATCTTGAAAGGAACACCAAGCTTGATAAAGACCTTCTCATGAGGTTCGTGTTCACACCATCCTACGAGTGGAATCCAAAGAGCCTCTCCTGGGAAGAGATAGATGCCCTTGAAAAGGCCCTCAAGGACGTTAAGGTCGTTGACCCGGCCGCTGGAAGCGGTGCGTTCCTCGTTGGAATGTTCCACCTTCTCATAGAGCTCCACGAGAAGCTCACCGAGGACAGCAGGGTTACTTACAAAAAGAAGCTCGAAATCATCAGGGACAACATCTACGGCGTTGACATAAAGGACTGGGCGATAAGGGTGGCGAAGCTCAGGCTCTGGCTGGCGCTCATCGAGGGCGAAGGGAGGATTCCAAACGAGCCCATTCTACCCAACCTTGAGACGAAGCTCGCGATTGGGGATTCTCTCGCCCCGCCACACTTTGTTCTGAAAATCGGCAACAAGAAGAAAGTCGTTGAGATCCCCTTGGCCAAGTTCAGGGAGAGCCTTAAGCTTCTCTGGGCCAAGAAAGGTGCCAGTGAGGCGATAGTCGCTTACAAAGAGCTCGTGAGAAAGTACTACATGGGGGAGAGGATAGATGGGAAGCCTGTAACGCTCAGGGACATCGAGGGGGCCAAGTGGGGTGCGCTCCAAGAGTTCCTTGAGAAGGCTTTGGAGGAGGAGCTTAAAGCCAGGGAAAAGAAGGAGGTAAAGCTGCTCCTTGAGGCCGTCAGGAAGGAGGACTTCTCGGCCCTTGAAAAGCCGCCCTTCATCTGGGAACTGGACTTCCCTGATGTCATGCTTGAGAAGAGGGGCTTCGACATCGTCATTGCCAATCCTCCCTACGTGAGGCAGGAAAAGATTTATCCCGAGTACTACGATTTAGCAGAGTTCCAGATGCTGCCGAAGAATGAGCAGGAGAAGCTCAAGAAGGCATACAAAAAGAAGATAATTAACCACATGGAGTCCATAATCAAGGACAAGTTTAAATATGAGATGAAGCTTCCGGGGAGGAGCGACCTCTACGCGTACTTCTTCATCCAGGGCGTCAACCTGCTGAATCCAAAGGGTGCACTGGTCTTCATCACCTCGAACTCGTGGCTGGATGTAGATTTCGGGAAGGCCCTGCAGGAGTTCTTCCTGAGGTTCACCCACCTGAAGGCGGTCATCGACTACACAACGAGAAGCTTTGAGCAGGCGGACGTTAACACCGTGATTACCGTCTTGACGAGGAAGCCCAAGGAGCTTTTCAACACGGCTGGAGAGGAGTGCGTGAACTTCGTCCTGCTGAAGAGGAGCTTTGAGGAGATCGGCCTCGATACGGTGGGGAAACTGCTCGAATGCCACGCTGGAAAGGTAAGGGGCATCGAAGTGTTCGGCGGTAAGGTTTACAGCTACGAGGACGATGAGCTGAGGGTGAGGAGCGTTAAAGCGGTGGAGCTTGCAAAGATGGGCGGCCTTAAGGTCGGAAAGAAGAACCAACTCCTCGGAACCTACAACATCTCCGGCGAGTACAAGGGCATGAAGTGGGGCGGGATTCTGATCAGGGCTCCAAGAATATTCTACGTGATTCTGGATAAAGGAAAAGGAAAGCTGGTGAGGCTTGGGGAGATTGCTGAGGTTAGGTTTGGGATTAAAACAGGAGCGAACGAGTTCTTCTACCTCGAGCCGATAAAGAACCCCAAGGAGTGGCCCGTTTGTCCAGTTTGCGGCAGGGTTCACAAGCCAGAAGAAGGATTAGTTGCTGTAAAGAATAAGGCAGGATGGGAGGGATACATCGAGGAGGAGTTTTTGAGGCCCGTTGTTAAGAGCCCACAGGAGATAAAGACCTATCGGATTAGACTTGAAGACCTTAAGCTCAGGGTGTTCTTATGCAACCTTCCGAAGGAGAAGCTTAAGAAGCAGGGAAGAGTTCATGCGTTGAAGTATATCGAGTGGGGGGAGAGTAGAGGGTATCAGAACCGTACTACCTTACGTGGGAGGAGACTCTGGTGGGACTTAGGATCATCTCATACTGAGCCAATTGCATGGGCAATGATTCAAGCGAAGAGACATAATATCCATTACAATGATAGTAATGTGGAACTTGACCATAACTTCTTTGGCATAACTCCGATAGGTTCAGAGAGTGTAGCTTTGTACCCCGTACTTATTGGAACTTTTCAAATCTTAGTAAAGGAATTGTTGGGAAGAGCGTACGGTGGAGGTAGTGGGCCAATAAAAAACGAGCGTGTTGACATAATTTCCTACATAACGATAAACCCTCAGATGCTCTCAGAAGATCAAATGGAGAAACTTCTCCAAGCCTTCAACCGCATGGCAAACCGTCCAATCAAGTCCATCTTCGAGGAGCTCGGCCTTCCGAAGCCCAACCGCGACTTGAGCAACATCAAGCCAGAGGACGTCTCCCTTGACAAGGTTCTCCCCGACCGCCGTGAGCTTGACAGGGTCATCTTCGAGGCCCTCTGCCTAACCGAGGAGGAGCAGCTTGAGGTTTACAAAGCCGTTGTGGAGCTCGTGAAGGCGAGGCTGGTTAAGGCGAAGACGTTTTCAGGGAAGAAAAAGAAGTGATAACCATGGACGCCTTTCAATACCTTCCCTACACTATTAACGTCCTGAACAGAATATGGAAGAGGATTAATCTGAAAAAGGCATTAGCTACCAAAGGGCAGCCTTTTTTCGATGATTTGGACTCGGCAATTTTAACATTTTTTAGAGACTATTTTAATGCAATTGGCGATTATGTCTTGTATTCCTACATTCTGGAGCCAGAAGATCCAAAAAGAGAGGCTGAGATGATTGTTTATAAATTAAGGGAGGACTATGAGAATCTGATTAATGCTACCAAAAATTTGATCCTCTTCTTCGTTGCCCATAAAGAGGAGTTGAAGGGGCTTTTAAAGCCGAAGGACTGGCTTTTGTTGGAAGAAATTATGGTTGCCTTTGAAGGGGACAAGCCGAATTGGGACTTTCTTTATCAGGTTGCCAAATCGGTTGAAGTAACCCAAAACGAGAAGCAAATAGAGTTTGAAATCACTCTAAACAGGCTTTTGGAGGAGTTTAACCGAGAGACTGGGGCAGACAGGCTTATGAAGAGGATCATGAAAGACACCAAAAAGAAACGTTCTGAAAGGGATTGAGGAAAATACAACATTGGAGCTTTCAAATGTAAATTTAAACTTCTTTAGGTTGCTCCTCTGGAATCAACCGGCGGTACAAGCGGTGCTTCAAAAAAAGCTGCCAGACATGGACTTAAGGAATTCTCACAAAAGTTTAATGAGTGTCGCCCCCTCCTAAAATCTTAAATAAGTGAAGCCCCATCACTAGTGATGGGGTGTTCATTTTGTTCAGCACACGCCCGGTTCGGGAGGAGGAGAACCTTCATGGGGAACAACACCGGGAAGCGGTGGAAAAGTTGAGGGAGACTATGGAAGACGGTGACTTTGTGGCAGTTCTCGGGCCTAGGAGAGTGGGGAAGACCAGCGTTATCAACGTTTTCTTAAACAAGTACGGTTCAAAGTACAGGTACCTCTATTATGACCTCGCATTTGGAATGGGAAGGGAGGCAATAAGCTACACCGAGCTTACGCCGGTATCAACAAACATCTCGGAGAAGGAACTTGAGTACTCGGCAACCTTAAGCTTCGGTCTCGTCAAAATGGACATAAAGCCGAAGGGAATAGCGGAGTTCCAAAATGCATTCCTCAACCTTCTGAGGTACCTCAATAAGCAAGGAAAGAAAACTGTAGTCATTTTTGATGAGGCTCAAGTCCTTCCGAGATTTACTCCTTTGAACATGCTCGGAATGCTCCAGACTATCTCAGATGGCTTTGAGAACGTTACTGTAGTCCTGTCAGGCTCAATGCCGGGTCTTTTAGAGAGGATAATCAACCCAACAGGAGACAGGCCTTTCTTTGCGAGATACGTTGAGAGGATAAACATTCCCAGATGGGACGTTAAGGAGAGCGTAGAATACCTAAAAAAGGGCCTCCCAGATTCTCCGGAAGAGGAGCTCAGGGAAGCTGCGAAGGAACTTTCCAACGTGCCCGGGTTTCTAGCATATTACGGTAAGCTTAGAACCAAGGGAAGAACCCACGAGGACGCCCTCTCGATGACAATTAATTACGCAGTTAAGCTCTGGAAGGAAGATTTGAGAAACTTCATCAGGATTTACAAGTCACCCGCCTACATTATTGCCCTAAGGACTATTGCTAAAGGTCCCTCTTACGGGGTGGAGACTGAAGAGATAGTAACTGAAATAACTTCAACTTTAAAAATCTCTGAAAGGCGGGCCAAGGAAGTGTTAAAGAACCTCGTTGACGGAGGTTTTCTTGTGAAGCCCAGGAGGGGAATCTATCAGATCCCTGAAAGGCCCCTAAGAAAAGCCGTGCTGGAGTTTAGATTTGAAACTTCATGGAGGGTTGCCGATGAAACTTCTCCTTAAAGATTGCGTTAGGTATGTTCCACATAAATACAAAAACGAGGCTGAACTTGAGGCCATAGTCTTCGAGCACTATCGAGTGATCTTTGGGATAACTCATTGATTTTCCCAAAGAAGAAAATCAAAAGTCCGGCTAACATCGGTACAATTCCAGACGCGTTCGTTATTGATTTCAAGAATAGAAGATGGTTCATCGTTGAGGTCGAACTCAGCAGACATCGGATTTATGAACACATAATTCCCCAGCTAACGAAGTTTCTAAACGCGCTTAAAAATCCAAACACCAAAAACAAACTTGCCGATGCCTTTTACAATTACATAAAGACTGACCCGTACAAGATTGCCCTTTTGGAGTCCAATGGGATAGAGAGGGACAGGTACAGGGAGATATTGAGGATACTTGAAACTACCCCTGATGTAGTGATAATCATTGATGAAATAACTGAAGCTGTGAGGGAAGCTGTGGGAGTGCTCTCCTATCCTGCGTACTTAATTGAGTTCAAAACCTTCGTAAGGAAGGGTTCTAAAGAGCTAGATGATCACATCCATCTGTTTGAAACACTCTCCCCCGCTTTTAAACAGGAAAACACTTCAGTGGAGAAACCATTCCAAAACAGAGTGCACAAAAACGAACTTGTGGATCTGATGAGGGAGGGAATGATCAGGCCAGGTTTTAGGATTTACAGGGAATACAAGGGGATCCTCTACACGGCAGAGATCCTTGAAGATGGTCGGGTGAGACTCTTCAACGACGGCACCGTCCACACAAGCCTCTCAAAGGCAGCAAGCCACATAACTAAAGGAGCAGTTAATGGATGGAGATGGTGGAAGTACAAGGATGAAAATGGAACTGAGCATGTAATTGATGACCTACGTCGTAGATTTAACTAACAACCACTAACTTTTTATGGGTTGTTAGTTAAATTAAAAATCATGAAGCCAATCATTCAGCTCCTCCTCTCAGAGTTCGGAGGGGAGGCAATAACCCGCGAAGAACTCGAAAGGCTCGCTTCATATTTCAACGAGGACGTTGATTACCTTGTGAACTATCTCATCCAGTACGGCTATGTTATTCGTATTTTGCGGGGCCTCTACTACGTTAAAACGCCGGTGGAGTTCTCGACCGGGGGTTCGCCTTCAATCTACAGGCTTCTCTCCCTTGGGATGGGTAAGATAACGAAGAACTGGTACCTCGGTCTCTTCACTGCTTTAATCCTCAGCGGTCTCACCCATGAAACCTACACGACGGTCTTCGTGATAAACGACAGAATAGCGAGGCCAAAGCCAATCAAAGTGAACGGAACCCCTGTTAGGATAATCCAGAGCAGAAGAAATCTTTTCGACTTCGGGATAGTCACCAAAGACTCCCTCCGGTTTTCAGACCTAGAGAAGACGCTCCTTGACTTCCTCTACTTCGCCAACTACGGCACCCTGCCCAAGAGCTTGGCGTGGAGACTATGGAAGGAGTATTATGGGATGGCAGACCCCACGAAACTCAAAGAGTATTCCAAAAGATACCCCCGTTCAATACGTAAGGTGATTGAAAATGGCGAATGATTCACTTCTAATGGAGATTCGCAGGAACGAACGGAGGGGCTTTGCAAACTTCGTTTCAAAGAAAACCGAAATAAAATCCGTAGACCTTGTGGAATGGGATTACATAATCCACACAATTCTGAAGGAGCTTGAGAGGGATCCGCTTTTCAAGGAGAACTACGTCTTCAAAGGCGGAACCTGCCTTGTAAAGTGCCACTTAGGTTACTACCGCTTCAGCAGGGATTTGGACTTCGCGTATCGGCACAGCGATGAGCTCAGAGAGATAAGCAGGAGCAAGCTCAAAAAATTTCTGAACGAAGAAACCGGTAGAATCGCGGAGATTTTAGGATGTATGGCCAGAGATTGGGGCCTTGAATTCCATTACAAGGATCACAGCGACTTCAACAATCACAGGTATTTCAGTTTTCTCCTCGGTCCGGGCTGGTTCAGGGAGATAATACTCTACTCCCCACTCGGCGAGAAGATAAAAATTGAGATAAACTACGCCGAAAGACTGGCCTTTAAGCCAAAAGCCCTAACGGCAAATACTCTCCTATCTCGGAAGCGTGTTGAGCTCACTTCAAGAGAATACAAAAAATACATTGAGTTTCTCGGCAACTATTATCCAGTTTCCCTCGTGGCTTATTCTGACAGAGAGATTCTCGTGGAGAAGGTTAGGGCTCTCTTGACGAGGAAAGAGTTCAAACTCAGGGACCTCTACGACCTTTACAAGCTCCATCAGAGGGGTCTCAAGATATCACGTTACAGTAAAGCGATAGAAGGCAAAATCAGGGAGTATCTCAACTTGAGCTCCACCGCCTCTAAAAACCTGAAGAACTCGATAACGGCTCTCAAGGATGGAAGCTTTCTTAGCAACCTCGAACCAGAGATAGGAAGGGACATTGGACTCATCGTTGAGCCCTTTTCAAGGGAAGAGTTTTTGAACTTCGTTGGGGAGTTACGGTTAGAACTCTTGGATATTGTTGATGAGCTAGGGGACTTAGTTGGGGTGAAAACCGATGGCTGAATCGGCCATACATCTTCTCGACAAACACGGTCTCGTTGACAACAAACGGGTGATGCTGATAGACGTTCTCAGGGAAGTTTTGACCTCAGGGGACTACAACCAGATTGACGTTGCCGTGGGTTTCTTATTCATAAGCGGTATGAAGGAGATTCAAAACGAGCTTGATGAATTCTTCTCAAACGGGGGCAAGATGAGGATTGTGATAGGCAACCAAACGAACAGGGAAACCTTCGAGCAGCTCAGCATGGTCTACCACTCCCTTGAGGCCCTTCAAAAGATAAAACGCCGTGAGAAAAGCATGGAAAAGATCCCTGACCAACAGAGCGAGGACATCGAAAAGAACGCCAACTTCATGGAGCAGACAGAGGAGAACGAGATGTTCCTGAGGAGGCTTATGGACTGGATCCAAAGCGAGAAACTAGAGATTAAAATCTACGTCAAGGAGTTTATGCATGCCAAAGCGTATCTCTTCTACCCCTCAAGGCCCTCGGTAACCCGGATAGGGCTGGTTGGTTCAAGCAACTTCACACTGGCCGGTTTCTCTGGCAACACTGAACTGAACGCTATTGTGCAGTCAACTCACTTTGAGGGCCTAAAAGAGTGGTACGAGGAGATTTGGGAAGAGGCCCTCCTCTTTAACCCAAAGCTCCTCGAGATAATAAGGAACAGCTGGGCGGGTCAAGTTCCTGGCAACCTGCCCTCACCGTGGGAAGTCCTTATTAGGGGCCTGTACGAGCTTTACAAAGAGATACTGGAGAAAGACACTGGATTTCTCTTGAGGAAGCTGGGAAATGTGCTCTACCCCTTCCAGAAGGATGCCGTTATGAGGGCGATATCCATTGTTAACAAGTACGGGGGAGTTCTAATAAGTGATGTTGTCGGTCTGGGTAAGAGCTACATAGGTTTGGCCCTCTTGGAGCACTTCTCCCTTTTGGATCTTCTCCATGGACGCCCGAGGGAAGTCGCGGTAATAGCCCCGCCAGGCCTTGTCCGCTACTGGGAAGGGTTATTGTGGGAGTACAACATTCCGGGTAGGGTGTTTTCATCCGGCCTGTTGCCACGCAGGGAGTTATCGCCCGACAAATACCAGGAAATGGAGAAGTACCTTAAGCGAGTTGGGACGGTCTTGGTTGATGAGGCCCATCATTACTCAAATCCAAGCACGAAATCCTACAAAAACCTCCAGGAGCTCGTCGCTGGCAAAAGACTTATCCTCCTCACGGCGACACCGTACAGGAAGAGGTACAAGGACATAATAAGCCAGATTCGCCTCTTTCTCCCAGAGAGACGACATCCCTTCCCGATAACGCCGCAGACGTGGGAGGATCTTACAAAAGCCATAGAACGGGGTGAAATAGACCCCTCATATGTATTCAGGGAGGTTTTAATAAGAAGAACTAGATACGACATCCTCAAGCTCTACGGAGGCGAGGGCAATTGCATCAAGGTAAAGAAAAACAAGAAGCTCTGCTTCCCCAAGAGAAAGCTGTCCGTACTCACGTACACGATATCAGAGGTTTATCCAGGAGACATCTACGAGTTGCTTTTGAACGGCATTTCCTCAATGAACTACACTAGGTTTGACCTTTACAACTACGTTCTGCCCCAGTTCCAGGACGCTGAGCCTTACAGGAGCTTATCTTCCGCCGGTAAAGGACTCAGGGGTATCATGAGAATTCTCTATCTGAAACGTCTGGAGAGTTCTTGGTATGCTATGTATCAGACCCTGGGGAGGGATCTGATAAAAACCCAGAACTTCATTAAATTCGTTCAGAACGGCTTCATTCCTGCTGGAGACGAGTTTGATGATGTTCTGCTAGGGAAAATTGGTGGCAATAAAGAGAGAGTCCTCGACGACGATGAAGTGAAGGCCCTTATTGAGAAATACAAGAAGGAGAACAAAGTCACCTACAAGGCGGGTGGCTTCAGGATTAAGAAACTTCTTGAGGACTTGGAGCACGACGTAAAAATCCTGGAGTCCATGAAAAAGGCACTCGAACCCCTCAAAAATGAACTGGATGAGAACCCTGAGAAAGACCCGAAGCTCAGAAGACTAGCGGAGGAAATTGTGAAACTAAGAGAGGACGGTAAGAAAGTCCTCGTCTTCAGTGAGTTCGAAGAGACGGTTCAGTGGATTTACAAGGGCCTCAAAAAGATACTTCCCAATGATATCGTCCAAAAGATGGAATATGTGAGCTCAAACACTAAGGGAATAGCTAACAAAATAAGGCGCTTCGCTCCAAAATTCAATGGATATGAGGAGATTGAAGAATCTCAGGAACTTCACATTTTAATAGCGACCGATGTCCTCAGCGAGGGTCTCAACCTCCAAGATGCTAACGTGGTCATAAACTACGACCTTCACTGGACCCCAATTAAGCTCATCCAGAGGATAGGTAGGGTCGATAGAATAGGGACAGAGCACGATGAGATTTTGGTCTACAACTTCTTCCCTGAGAGGAAGCTTGAGGAGAACCTTGGGCTCCTCCAAAAGGTCGAGAGAAGAATTCAGGAGTTCAATAGGGCCCTTGGAACGGATGGAAAAATCCTCCAAGAGGAAGAGGAGTGGAATCCCTCGGCAATAAGGGCCATCTACGGAACTGAGGAGATAGAGAAAATAGAGGACGAATTCAGCGGCTCATTATTATCGGTTACAACGTTTGCAGAGAAGCTCTTGAGAGATTACAAGGAGGCAGATGAGAAAAGGTTCAATGAAATCATCAAAAGGTACTCAATGAGAAGCGTTGCAAAGATTCCCAAGGAAAGTGCCCCGATGGCGTTCTTTGTCTGCAGTAATGGGGTGATGGCTCAGTATTTCGTCTACCGCCTCGTGGACGGTGAGTGGAAACCCCAAAACGTCCCGATCGAACAGCTGTTAAAAGACACTGGATTGGAGGAGGACACACCCCCATACAATAGCACTGAAGCCATGAAAACCTACCGCGTTGTTGCCAATAAGGCACTGTCTGACTTTAAGAAACTTCTAAAGATTGCCGAGAGCGAGCTTGAGTACACCCATAGGCGGCCGTCAAAAATTCCGAGGCAGGTCAGAATAATCCTCGGTAAACTTCAAGAGAAGATTGCGAGAGCCAAGAACCCGGGGGAGAAGGAGTCCCTGAGTCTGCTCTATGATCTTGTCTATTGGGGATACTTAAACCATGAACCTTTCAGAAATGCACTCTTAAAAGCCAACGTGAAGAAGAATACTTCAAGAGACAAGGTAGAAGAGCTCTGTTGGAATCTCGTCGAGCGCTTCGGGATAGCGGCACGCCGTAAGACGGTCAAAGAGGAAATTAGAAAGCGCAGGATGGAAGGAGTTAAACCACACATAGTTGCAGGGCTACTCTTAGTCCCCACGGAGAAAGGAAGTTAGGATTTTGCTTTTCCGAACATTATTTAATCTTTAACCTGAAACATTGAGTGGTGAGAACGATGGAGGAAAAAGTTGTTGGTGCTACGTTCCCCGTTCCAAGATGGTTCCTTGAGAGGATACTCAATGAGGGCAAGACTGTCTTTGTTAAGCCCTCCACGCTGAGGGTGAAGCCTGGCATGAAGGTCGTCTTCTACGCGTCCAGAGAAAGCCAAGCTTGGCTCGGGGAGGCTGAGGTTGAAAGCGTCGAGTTTCTGGAGAACGTTGAGGAGATACTCAAGAAGTATGAGAAAGAGCTTTTCCTCACTCCCAAGGAGCTTAGGGAGTACGATCGCGAAAGAGCCAAGTGGCACTCCCGTGGGAGGAGGCCGAGGCCTTGGATGGTTCTCAGGCTGAAGAACATCAGAAAGTACCCGAAACCCGTTAAACCCCAAAGGTTCATCGCAGTATCGGGAAGATACATAAAGGAAAGGGAGTACAGGGAAATCCTAAGGAAGAGCGGGCTTTAAAGCAGGCCTTCTGGTCTTGCGACCCCCTACGAAGAAGAGCCTAAGGGATAGTATTTGTCGGAAAACATCGAATTCTTCATGGAATTGTTCAGCAGGGCAATGGGAGCTTTTTTAGAGAAATTGCGGAGCTGTATGGTAGCCCCGCCGGGATTCGAACCCGGGTCGCGGGATCCAAAGTCCCGCATGCTTGGCCGCTACACCACGGGGCTGCCCGATAGTATGGAACTCCCCCGCCTTATAAAAGTTATCGGGCCAGCTCAGAAAACAAACTCCTCACTCTCACCGGGGGAGAACTCGCTCATGACGCTCTCGAAGTCGCTTTCAGCGGCGTAAACAAAGCCGCACCTGTCGCATTTAAGAACGCTCCCCTCCCTTCTCAGAGGGGCAAAACAGATGGGACAGCGGTACTCCTCGGCTTCAAACCTCGAAAAGACCTCATCGAGCATTACAAGAAGCTTCAGCTCGTTCTCCCAGTCCTCATGCACCATACCCCAGTAGGGGGTCGAGACCGGGACTTCATCCTCCACCAGAAGGGGATTTATCCCGAGGCTCCTGATTCCGTGCGGCAGCCTTTGGGCCGGCTCTATCGAAACGACGAACTGATTGTAGAACTCAATGTTCTGGGCCCTTACCGTAATCCCGGCGCCTATCCTCCTCCTGAGGGGATAGAGCTGGAGGAACATCGAATCGCTGTACGGCTCATAGCTCACCGTAACCCCGACGTGCTTTGATGAAAAGAACTGGGTCAGGTTTTCCTCCCTGTCCTCCCCCACAAGCCGGAAGCCGAGCTTCCTCAGGGCACGGTTCATGAATCCGGGTCTGGGATAAGAAGAGTAGGTCAGATAGTATTCACCGATCCAGCCGGCAAGTGCCATGGAGTAACCCACAAAGAACTGCTTCTGAACCCTGAGGTAGGCAACGCTCGGCACCAGTTTTATCACTGATTTTCACCGCTAAATTGAGAAACGCTCAGGAAGTATTTATGGTTTTTGCTGGTTTATTTCTTGTTTTTTATTTTTGGTATTCTTATATCTGTTTGTAATTTCTGTTCAATTTTCTTGAGCTTGGCCCGGCCTACAGCTTCTGCCTGAGGGCAAACCTCTCCTCAACTCCCCTGCTTATGAGAACGAATGCCAGAGCTAGGATGGCTATCGCAACTCCCGGCGGCAGAATCCACCACCAGGCGCCGCTTATGAACGCCCCCTGAACATACGCATCCGCCATGTATGAGCCCCAGTTTATCCCGGGAATCATGCCAAAGAACCCGATGAATGTTATGAAGACTATGAGGCGCGGGATTGCAAGGGAGATGTACGATGTGGCGACAACAACGGCCCTCGGGATGATGTGTCTCGTTATGATGTGGCGGTCACCGGCGCCCAGACTTTTCGCAGCCTCTATGTACTCCTGCGAGAGCTCCTGAAGGACTATCATCTTCAGGCTCCTAGCATCCCTGCCCCAGAAAAGGGACGCAAGGATCAGGGCCAGAGAGGACGTTGAGATGCTCATTCCCAGGCCGGATGCCTGCTTTGAGAAAAGAAAAATCAGAGCCAGAGAGGCCGGCAGGAGGGGTATGGCAAGGAGAACCTTGTTCAGGAAGTCCACGGCTTTACCTGCGGAATTGCCGTAATAGCCGGATACGATGCCGAAGAACATCACAAAGAGGAAGAGCAGCCCCGCAGCGAGGAATGTTATCAGAAGGGTGGTTCTCATTGACCACGTGAAGCCTATCCAGAGGTCTCTGCCCCTCGAATCGGTTCCCATCAGTCCGAAGCAGCTGCCTATAACACGAACTTCCGGCGTTGGGGGTGTGGAGTTGGTGAGGGAATAAACCACTATATCAAAGACGTATTTCCCGTGGAGGGGCATCCCGTTCTTCCCCGTAAACAGCAGGGAAACGGGGTTTGTGAAGTAATCCATGGTAACGTTGAGATAGGACGAGGCCATTCCCGAAATCTGCTCCCGGACTGATCTGTCTATTCCCAGGAAAAGCTCGGGATAGTTGATGGGGTTGCTGTAGAGGTGGACGGTGTATCCGTCGGGCCTGCGGAGGGAGATATCGACCACATAGCTGTCCGTGAAGTTCGGGCCAAACAGTATAACAATATCCTGGGGCGGAACATCGTAGCTGTATTCATAGACATACGTGGTGTTGTAGGCCGTCACGCCGGAATACCTCAGCACCCGGGTCTCGGGCTTCAGAACCTCCGAAACCGCCCTGTCGTGAAAGGTAAGGTAGTTGTACCACTCGGGGGGTGCGAATTTCGGGTTGTAGTGCCAGCGGGTGATGTCATTCCATGCGGAAAGCTCGCTCTCGGGGACAATTACCGGAACGATGAGCGAAAAGAGGAGGAAGAAGAGAATTATCGCAATCCCGAGCCTGATTTTCATTCCCTCACCCCCACCCTCGGGTCAAGATACACGTAGAGGGCCTCAAGGATCACGGCAGCGGCGACATAGATGATGACTATCAGGGAGCTCACGATGAGGAAAAGCATTGGATGGATGCTCATGGCCACCCCCTGATTCGGGACAACACGTCTGGAAAAGCTGTAGTAGAGAAGGGTGCCCAGCCCGTTGAGGCCGAAGATTATGTCTATTATGAACGTGCCCGTAATCAGGTCGAGGAGGGTGTAGGTTGTGAACGTCAGGAAGGGCGGAAAAACGTTCTTCAATATGTGCTTTCTTATGATCCACCATTCCGTGAAGCCCTTCGCCCTGGCAACCGTTACGTACTCCTTGTCAAATTCCTCTATTGCAAGGTTTCTGATTCTGAAGGCATAGCCCCAGACATAGATGAGGGCAACCGAGAGGACGGGAATAACCAGATGGGAGAGGATATCCAGATACCGCCATATGCCCTCCTTCGGGGGCAGGGATTCCCAGCCGGAAACCGGGAGGAGGTTGACCTTAAACCCGAGGAGGAGTATGAGGATTCCCGCGAGCCACCATGCGGGGATTCCCTCCGAAAAAGGCGCCATGAATGTCAGAAGATGGTCTATTGGAGAGTCCCGCTTAAGCCCGCTGAAGAGTCCGATGGGGATTCCGAGGAGAAGTATCAGAACCCATGAAAGAGCCAGCAGGGAGATGGTTTTTATGATATACGGCGATAAATTGCTCCGGTATCTGACCATTATCTCCAGAGCCTGCTTCAGATATCGGGGGGCAAGGACATAGGTTGGATCCGATAGCCCGGCCTTTTTGATGTAGTAGTACTCAAGGTACTGCCTTGGGGTCATGTTTAGCCTCTTCGCCTCCTCCTGCATCCAGGGGCTTCTGTAAAAAACGCTGTAGGCCTGCCTGTCTATACTCTCAACAACATTCCTCTTTGAAACCTGTATTATCAAAGCCGAGAGAATGAGCATGACTATCAGGCTGATTGTAATTATTTCAAGGAAACGTCTCAAAACGAAAAGCGTGCGTGACATGGTAACCCCGGCATGAGTAAACAGAAAAACCCTTATAAATTTTACCAAGAGCTTTTTTAAGCCGGGCAGTGGTAAAAACTCAGGAACCGAAGAACTCATCAAGCCGGATCGGTTTCTTCTTTTTCATCCGGGTTTTTTCCTCCCTAACCTCTTTCTCCGGCTTCGGTTCCTTTTTCACCCTCACAGGCTTTTCCCTGCGCTTGAACTTTCCATTCTCCCTCAGCTCATCAAGGTATCCCCTGCCCTTTATTTTCTTTCCGGTTCTCTCGGCTATCATCTTATCGCAGATGTCATTGGCGTTCAGGCTCATGAGCGTCCGCTGGGTTTCGGGGAAAACATTCTCAAAAAGGCTCTTAATGTCCTTTTCCGTCAGGCATATCCTCTGCCTCGTGTAGTCAAGGACGCTGTATTTTGCCACGAGCATCTTTGCCGTCGGCAGATACTTCTCGATGGCGCCCTTCGAGACGGTGAGGACAATCTTCCCCCCGCACTTCGGACATTTGCCGTTCATCGGCGGCCTCCTGTACTTCGTGTTGCACTTCACACAGCGGAACTCCTGCCTCGTGAAGCTCCTCAGGTTGCCCCTCAAATCCGGGATCAGGTGGGAGTTGATTATCGTCTCGGCGACGTGGTGTTCGTCAACCGCCCTTATGCGCTCGGCCAGCTCGAGCTGCCTCCTCACTTTGTCGACCATGTCGCCGAGCTGCTTGTAGAGGCTCAGCTTCGGCCCGAGGGCGATATCATCGGAATCATGCGTAAACCTGAGCCCCTCATACATTTCCGGCTTTCCGAGGCGATCCTCAACGCGCTCTATGAACTTTATCTCCTTTGGAGATTTGAGCTCGTAGGTTGCCTCATAGAACTCAAGCGGATAATAGCGCACGATATCGAGGTTGTGGACCTCGCTGTCAACCTCCCTCGGGTCCAAACGCGTGGTAACGACCAGCGGAGCGTCCATCTTGCCGCCGCGCTTCTCAGGGAGGTAGTATCTGGAGAAGTTCAGGAGAGCATCGAGGAGGAGCATGACAGCATCCTCGTCGCCATCACAATTTGCTGTAGTAATATTATCACTAACTATTATAGTATGATATTTGGTGGCACTTAGAGAGTATACAAAATCGTCAGGAGGTCTGACAAACCCAATAGACCGAACTTTAAGAAGAACCCCCATTTCCGTAGCACGCCGATAGGGTTGGAAGTTGTAGTCTCTCCATTGTTCGGCAACATTATTCTTTCTTTTGCTGATGAATCCAATTGAATTCATGAAACTCAACGCCTGAATACTGTAGAGGTTCAAACGATAGACTTTAGACACAGGGACAGTACCACCCTTGGCTTGATGGTATTTTTGGACAACGTTGCCGGGACGGGAATTTGCGTCTCTGTCCACACCCCAGCTCGGGTAAAGGCCAAATTTGGAGATTAGCAATGTGTCAATGTCCTCCAACAGGGCCTTGTTAACACTATACACAACTACCATTGGCCTCGTGCCAATAATAGTTCCGTCTCCTTCAAAGTACGTCCTTAGCATCTCCGCGACCACGTCCTTGGGGAGGGTGTAAACGAGTGACGGAACACGCTTTGTGTGGGCGTTGCTTCCTGCGCCAAGAACCTCTGTAAACAGCAGGTACAAAATACGAGAGCCAATCGTGACCTTTTCTCCGCGCTCGTAGATTCCAAAGCCATCCCCAAAGGCCTCTCTGAGAGAACGTTTCAAGTCATCGCGAACCTCGCTATCGGTTATTGAGAAACTTATCTGGTAGACGCTGTCGTTCTTCCTCGCGTAGCCCTCAGCCAGATAATAGCCAAGGACGCGCATCAGCTGTTTTATCGGAGCAAACCTCTTTATTCTAACCTTATCGCGCTTGAAAGCCAGCCAGCAGTCTGGGACGTCTTCGAACGAAAGCCCATTTTCTTTTAGGATTCTCAAAAGCTCTCCCAGCGGCAGAGAGTCTCTGCGGAGGTAATCTCCGTTAACTTTCACTCCAAGCGAGGACAGCCACTCAGAGAGTCCACGGACCATGATAATATCCCATATGTGTGCGAACCGTTCATCCAAGAAGGCCTTGAGCAAGTCGAAACTTTCAATATTAACCTCTTCAAACTCAAGCTTGGGAACGAATATTCTGTCGCCCTCCTTCACCTCGAAGGCCCGCTTTTCCACGAACTTTCCATTCTCGTAGACCAGAACCGGATGGTCAACCGTCGTTTCAAAGCTCCTCCCCATCTCAAGCTCGAACCGTATCAGGTGATCGGTGCTCGGCGCTTTTATGACGTCCCCAATTTCAGTCAGAACTACTTTGCCCGTCCCGGGATCGAGAGAGTAAACCCTGATGTCAGTCTTGGGCCTCTTTCTGACGTAAACCATGTTTTCATAGCTTTCCTCTTCAAATAGATCATACAGCTCCCTGAGCGTTATCCTCCGGGGCATTCCATTGATCTGAACAAGTATTCTGGTATCACCCGGGAAGCAATTCCTCCTCTTCGCTGCATGATAATAGGGATGAGCATAGCCAACCAGAGCGTCGACGAAGCCTATAATCCGTCCGATGATTCCTGCTGATGTGTGGGGGGCAAGCCCTATGACGAGGTGACCGACCAGATCATCCATCTTTTCAACGTTGTAGAACCTCGGAAGACCGTAGAACCTCTCAAGCAGGTCATCTATGAACTTCGCAACCCTCACAAGGTATCTTCCGGCCTCTTTGGACAGGATAACATCCTGAACCTTGAGCTCAAGAATCTGATCCTCGCTGACCAGGGGCTTCCCTTCGAAGTCGTGGGTGTAGCCGAGCTCACGGAGCTTTTCAACGCTAACCCCAACCTCCCTCGGGCGGAAGTGGGTGATGGGAGCGTCCGTGGCATCGAACCTGATGGTGCCGTCTTTGAACACGTAGACATCGTTTTTGGCCCTCAGGATTCCCTTCTCAAGAGGCTCCGCTATCTTGAAGCCCGACGTCATTCCCATGACGCCCTTAAGCCTGTCAATGGTATTGACCCTGACATTGCCCATTGCCCTGCTCAGAAGCTCGGAGGGGTTGATTTTCCTCCTTACGTAAGGCTTCATGTCAATCCCGCACTTAGGACAGACCGTATCCTCCGTTGATTGGAAGCCGCACTTCGGACACGTATAGAGGAGCTCTGCCCGGGCCCCGCAGACGGGACACTTCGGGAATATGTCGACATGGCCGCATTCGGTGCACCTGAACTGGGCTATCTCCACGAAAGCGGTCCTTCCGTCCTCCGCTGCCTTCTTTATGTCCCTCGAACTGCCCCCGGCAAGGCCGATGGGAAAGAGAACATGAACTGGGGGCTTCATCCTCCGCTCCTTTGCCTTCTCGGGCCTCCCCATCCTCGCACCTATCCAGCTTATGCCCCTGTCCCTGAGCTTTATCTCGCCTGCCTCGTTTATCAGGTCTATCGGCGTGTGGAATTCTTTGACCTCTATCCTTTTCTCAAGGTTCATCAGGGGGGTCATCAGGGCGGCGCTCCATGGATATTCAACAACAACGCTTCCATCCTCCACCCTGTGGGGAAGGCCGAGAAGTTCGAGGTGGCGCTTTGCACTTCCAAGAACATCGAGGGGAATGAGGGTTCTTCTGGCATATTTTACCCCCCTGTACTCGGCCCATTCGATCTGGGCATTTATGAGGATATTCTGGAGCGATGAAAGCTCTTCAGGCCTGAGCGTATTCCAGTAGAGGGTGTAGTGGGGGTGGAACGGTATGTCAAGGATTCTGGAAATGTGTATGGCCTCCTCCACCGTCGGTCTGACCCTCAGAGGATCCTTCAGGAGCTCCCTCAAAAATCCGGCATCCATATCGAGGTAATCAGCGGCCTCTTCCAGCACGTCGTGCGCATTTTCCTCGAATGGCCTCAGCCTGAGCTCATACACATCCTCCACAGCCTTAACAAACTCCTGAATCCACCACTCCTCCGCATAGTTTGCAGGCAGGAGGGTCTGGTTGTTCTCAACGAAGTCGCCGAAGTTTATTATGGCATCCCCTACGTAGAGAATCTCCTCAAGCTCGTCCCTTATCCTCAGGGCGGTTTCATAGTCATCGACTCTGAGAACGGAGCCGTCCCTGAGCTTGACAATTGGCCCCTCGGCTGTCGTGGCGGGGGTAACTATACATCCCTTTCCCGGCCTCTCGGTCTTCATCTGGGTTCCCACAGCCAGGAACTCGTCGAGAATCAGCATTGTCGCGGGATTTATGGACCAGGTCGCAAACCCGCTCGTCCTTGAGCGGCCGTATCTGAGGCGGAAGCCGCCGTTCCTCGAAGGCTCCGCAAAGAGAGGTCTGCCACCGATTATCTCCTTCGTGTACTTTGAGTTTGGGGCTATGTTCTCCCTGAGCTTCTCATAGAGCTCGTAGTAAAAGCCTTTTTTGACCTTTTCCCCGGCTCTCTCAGAAGGGGCTTCTTCGGCTTTTTTACTCGCTTCCGGCAGCTCCCCCGAGACCTTCCCCTTCTCCTTCGATTCAACGAATTCCTTAATCCATTCCCAGCCCTCAATACCCATCTTATCTATGTACTTCACCAGCTTCTTGGCCTTCTGGAGGACGCCTTCGGCCAGAACGAGTATTGCACCGCCGCGGAGGTGATTCGTTTCGACGCCGGGAACGTTTCTGTGGCTCACCTCAACCTTGTCCGTTTCCTCACCCGTTATCTCCACAGGAATGCTCCTCATGGCCAGCCTTACCTCATCGGCGCTCGGGTGATACTGCAGCCTCGTGACGGCCCTGTGGTAGAGGTCGACCTCCTCAACCATCCTCTCTATGTGCTCATCTGTGGGTTTAAACCTGTCAAGACCCAGCTTTTTCCTGACATAGTCGCCAACGAGAACGCTCAAAGCCTGAGCCGTTCCGCCGGAGCTCCTTATCGGGCCGGCGTAGTAGAGGGCGAGGTATTCACTCCCATCAGAATTTTTCTTGATTTTAACGTCGGCTATGCCCTCAAGGGGGGCAGAGACGATACCTTCGGTGAGAATTGCCAGAGCTGTTCTCACGGCCTGCTCAGCCAGCTTTTCCTTGCTCTCAAACTTCCCGAATTTTCCCGCTATGATTTCATCAACAACCTTTAACGATGCGAGCTCCTTACCGTATTCCTTCACCAGAACCCTTATTCTCTCCGCAACGCCCTTCGGGCCGACGAGGCTCTCAACACGCCCGGCCATATCGGTCGCCTGGGGAACCTCAACCTCTCTGGAGGGATCAAGACCGGTTGCCCTGGCCTTTTCGGCCATCTTGTATGCCCTGTCTATCTCGCGCTGGAGGGATTCGAAGTAGGATTTCATTTCATCGGAATAAAGTTCCATAGAAATCACCTCTACAAAACAGTCTAATGGATATCAAAAGGAGAGTAAAATAAAAAACGAGATACTGCATAAGTCGGCCAAGGAGATACCGCCTAGTCTGGCGGTACCTCCATTCTAATTTTATGCTGTTCCAAATAAAAACCTTTCGAAAATCCAGAGAGCCATTCATAAGCGGGGATCACCCCCATAAAGATGGATAAGTTCTCTAGCGTTGAGATGTTCAAGGGGGAATCCCAAAAGGCGAAGATATTCAGCTATCCGCCTGCTGTGTTCGCCAAGAGAGACTACAACACCACCAGCTGACAAGTGCTTGAAATCCTCAGTGAAGGAAATGATCTTGAGGGAACCTTCTTGTTCTTCAACATATCTAAGAATGTACTCATAAACATGGGAGGATTCAATCAGTTTTCTCTCGTCCTTCCCCGCCAATAAACCCGCAGGGGACAGTTCAGGAATCAGGTAAACAATCGGAAATGGACGATAGCGGAGGGGATTTATTTTAACCGAGGGATCCCTATAAATAATATGACCCAGGTCTCGATTTCCGACGTGGTAAATTCTAAATCTATCATCGTTAAATCCAAAGGGTTTTAGATACTGTTTTAGCTCGCTAATATCAGGTTTTTTGTTTCTCAGCTTTAGTATAGTTCCAATGTACCCCAACAATAAATCAGCCGCGGAGATAAGCAGATTAACCTTATCTCCATTGGGAACTACGTAAACCTCGTTGTTATTACACAATTCATTCCATGCAGGAGTCTCAGGAGATGTTGAAAAACTGTCTACATAAACTCTAGCGCGTTTAATCCCGGTCCGATGAATAACGGTCCAGACAGGAACATATGCAAAATACGACTTAAGCACACTTTCAATAAACGTTTTTACACTTATGGGCTTTTCTTTTCCGGGGAGAGAGATCTTAGATGCCCCAAATGAAGCAAAAACAAAATTAACATAGAGACCCGAGGTGTTCACAACCTCATTAACAAAATCCCTCAAAAAAAGCATGTACTCTTTAAACTCGGACCCATCAATCAAAATTCCACGAATATCTACTGATGCAAAAACTCTCCGGGGGATATAGACACGATAACGAGACTTAAATTGCTCCATAAACTCGTAGTGGAGCTCCCTGAAAACGGGAAAATCTGAATCCTTAATGCCAACAGCAACCCCAATCCGACTAAGGAACGAACCTCGCCTACCGACAAGTTTAAGAATGTCCTCATCAGACCCAAAAAGCCATTGCATCGTTTAAACCCCCTCGCACCATTTACCGAAATCTATAACCGTCTTCAGACGGGCGGTCTCGATATCTATAACCGGAACCTTGCCTGGAGTCGGGACTATGTTGACCATCTTCTGGAACTCGGTCTGGGCCTGCCATGTGGCGGAATTTACGAGGAACACCCCGTGGTAGACCTGGTACTGGAGAACATGCACGTGCCCTGTGTGGAAGAGGTCAGGAACGCTTTCAATCACCAGCAGATCCTCCGGATCCGGGGCTATTGGAACCTTCCCGCCAAACGTCGGGGCGAGGTGGCGGAGCTTCAGGAGGTTCACCATGGCCTCCGCCGGCCTGTGGTGGCTCCGGTTGGGGATGAACGAGACAATGTCCTCAATTCCCCTGCCATGGTAGACGAGAAACTCCCTCCCGTGGAGGTCTATAACGGCAGGATTGCTTATTATCACCGCGTTTTTAAGCTTTAAAATCGGGTGCGCATATTCCTTGTAGAACCCGGGCTGGGGGAGTGCCATCCTTGCGGCATCGTGGTTTCCGGGCCCGATAAACATTGTCATGTGCTCAGGAACATTCGCCAGAAGATTTGCGAGGGCCTCGTACTGATCAAAGACATCCGGGATAACCAGCTCGCTGTACTGACCCGGGTAGATGCCGACGCCGTCAACAACATCGCCGTCGATTATTATGTACTTGATCCTGCTCACAATCTCCTCCTCTTCCCTGCTGTTTACCTCACCGTTAAGCCACTCCAGGAACTTTATGAACGCCTTTTCACAGAACTTGTTGCTCCCCACGTGTATATCACTCAAAAGCACCGCATAGACCTTCTCATCGAGTGGCGGTTTATTCCTCTTGTAGAGGGGAACATCGGGCAGGTAGATGCTGTTGGCGAAGAGAATGCCCTTTTTGGAGTAGTATCCCTTGAAGGCAACAACGGCATCGGGAACTATATCAAAAACCTTCCTGTAGTCCTCCTTATCCCTTCCGATGAAAACCTTGATGACCCCGGTCCCGTCCTCCACCTCGAACATGTAGCCCTTTCTCGTCTCCCGCTTTGAATTTATCAGGCCTATTATCGCAACCTCCCCCTCAGGAGCAACATAGCCGAGCTTTGCGATGTCAATTACCCCCGAAACCTCCGGATTCTCCCTCAGGAGCTTCCTCATCTTCTTCATTCTGCTCCTGAAGTAGTTGGCATAAACCTGAACTATTATCTCGCCCTCTTTGCCGTTTGCATTCTTTGCCTTCGGGGGCTTCAGCTTTACATTTTTTACATCAAATTTAATCTCGTACTCGTCGGGAATTTCCTTAGCCCTAAACTCAAAATCCTCCCTGGGCCTTATGCTCAGGTCAGAATAGGTCGAGTAGCTCTTCACCTCACCCTCGGGGATAATCTCCTCCTCCACGGGCACCAGAACACCGTACTCCCCATAGACGACCCGGGGGGCATCCTCATCGCCATTTCCACTGGAAAACTCCTGTGCAGAGGCTTCAGATTCAGGGATTTCAGCCTCCTGCGAAACCTCTATGGGCCGCACACCGGAGGCAGCTTCAGTGGAAACAGAACTCTGGCCCCCATTAGAGGGGATTTCTACGGCCTCAATTTCCACAGAACTGGGAGATAACAGATGCTTTTCAGGGGCAGTTCCAGTGGAAATATACCCCTGCCCCGCCTCATTTTGAAACTCCAAACCCGGGATTTCTCCAGAATCAGGCGGTGCTGCTGAAGTTTCGGGGGAAGTTCCACTGGAAACAGGAGTCCGATACTCCCCTCCCACCGGGACGGCTCCGGTGGAAACCGTATCCTCCTCCGCGGCCCGGGCTTCCAGTGCCCCTTCGACCACCACACTTTTTTCAATGCTCTCCAGCAGAGGGGGCTTTTCAGCAATCAACCCCTTCGATTTGAGGAACTCCTCGGCCAGTGCATTATCTATCACAAATGTTCCCCGTGTCCGGGCAAATTTTATCAGTTCAGAAAGCATGAAGTCTCTCTTATACCTGTCTTGAAGAAGGAAATAGGCCGATGGGGTTATCAGATACCTGTTCATTAGCAAATCCCTGACCAGATCCATCAAAGCAGCCTCCTCTGCGGGGACATGTTCACAGTCAACAGGGACTGGAGCTGATTGTCATGCCGGTATATGTTTTTGACCTTATAAGGTGTTATGTTAAGCCGGATTTCTTTGGTTCTGCCGTAGCGCCCCTTGCTCACGACCTTGGCATTGATAATCCCGAGCATGTCGAGCTCGTTTATGAGGTCGCTCACCCTGCGCTGGGTTAAAGGCTCAAGATCAATGTAATCACACAGGCCCTTATAAACCGAATACACGTCGCCGGTGTTTGCCGGCAGCTCGCCGTTCTCATCCAGCAGCACGATGGAATACAGGAGCACCTTTGAATGCAGCGGGAGGGTCTTTATGACCTCTTCCATCGTATCCTGTTCAATCTTCTCCTGGGCCTTCCACACATGTCTCTCGGTGACCCTGGGGGCTCCCTCACGCTCGGCAATTTCGCCGCTGACCCTGAGCAGATCCAACGCCCTTCTCGCATCCCCGTGCTCCCTCGCCGCCAGAGCCGCACAGAGGGGCACCACGCCGCTGTCAAGCACATCATCATAAAAAGCATATTTCGCCCTCTGGAGGAGTATATCCCTGAGCTGCGTTGCATCATAGGGCGGGAAAACGACCTCCTCCTCACTCAGGCTTGAGAGAACCCTTGGGTCAAGATAATCCTTGAACTTAAGGTCGTTCGAGATGCCGATTATGCTAACCTTGGCATTCACAAGCTCGGAGTTTATCCTCGTCAGGCTGTAGAGGATGTCATCCCCGCTCTTTTTTATGAGCTTGTCAATCTCATCCAGGACTATGATCACAAAACGCTCCCTCGCATCTATAACCTCCTTCAGCTTTGCATAAACCTCATCCGTCGGCCAGCCAACAAGGGGAACCTCAACGCCGCTTTCTCCCTTGAAATAATTAACGATGTTTGCAAGAACCCTGTACTGGGTGTCGACTATCTCACAGTTGACATAGATAACATCAACGGGAACATCATACTTCTCGGATATCCTCCTGAGCTCTTCAGTCACAAACTTAATCGTCACGGTTTTACCCGTCCCGGTTTTCCCATACACAAAGACATTGGAAGGGGTCTCGCCCCTGAGGACGGGAACCAGGATATGGGCCAGATTCTCTATCTGCTCCCTTCTGTGAGGCAGCTCTTTTGGAGTATAGCTGTGCCTCAGCACCTCCTTGTTCTTGAATATTTTGCGTGCATGAAGGTATTTTTCAAAGATTGAACCCAGGTAGTTCTCTTCCATGCTCTACCCCTCCACTGGAAACAAAGCCCGGTTATGTGCATTCTGCTATGTTCTTATTCTAAATACATCATTTGAGACATGTCTTGACATACCAAACAAAACATAAAATCCGACCATGCGTCATGATTCTACCATGTTGAACGTAACTCCAGAGGAACCACATGATCCAGAGGAAACCGCAATACATGGATAACCCGAAGGATTTATATGCTTTGTTGAACACAGCGGTGTAAAAAAAGAATGGTGACGTGAGAGAAAACATGCAAATTCAGATGTAGCCCACATCCTGTTCCCCGGACTTCACAGCCTCAAATATCTGGTCCAAGAGTGCCTCTGCATCCTTCCTGCTCATTCCAACCTTAACCGTTAGAAATTTCAGCAGTTCTCCCTTCGTTGCACCTTTTTCAATCCTCTCCACAACCATGCCGATAACGTGCTCGAATATGGATCTGGCAAAATCCTCTTCAAGCCCAAGGGCCCGGACAACCTCATTAACACCGATAAGCAAAACGGTCAGGGCATCGTTGAACTCGCCCTTTCCGAGGGTCTTTTTGTCAAGGTCTACGCGCAGCACAATCTCATCATTCATACCGCTCAGGGTGAATTTAAGGAGGTTGACCTTATCATTCAGACGGAGAAGTGTATGATATATTTTCAGCCGCTCATCGTTTGAAAGTGCAAGCGTTTCTACCCCCAGGGGAACCAGCAGATACACAAAGCCCTCCCCGAAGATCAGGTTGAGAACAAAGGGCATTTTCGGGTACTGGGCAAGATAATGTGTCGGCCCGGTCCGGGTAACCGTCCACGGAAGGTCGACGATGTCCCTGGCGTCATCCCTGCCTTCCCTCAACCAGCCGATAATCTGAGTTTCCAGAGAATCCTCCACAGGAACCACCACAGGTAATTTCGGCACAATGTCTTAAAACACTATTCTTCCAGAGGAAGTGCTGTGCGTTAATGTGCATTCGAGGTTGACATATTAAATAGCCTGATGGATGCGTCTGAGCATTTCCACTGAAAGCTCTATGCACAGATATGGATATCCACATCAGTCCACCAATAAACGCAAATGTCCATTTAGGTTAAATGTTTTTGCTAACGTTACATTGTTAGGTTAAACAAGTCGAACCCCGGGGGAGTTTCATTTCCAGTGGAGCGGGGTTTGTGGCTACACAGGAAAATACCGACCTTCTTTTAGTGCAAACACTCCCACTTTTTCTTGTGTTACTTCTATATATATGTTTCTATGAACTAACATATAAATAACAGTTGAACAACAATAATAGTTGTACAAAAATTCCAACATTCATTTAAAAGGCATTGAAAGAATTTGCAGTGGGTGTATGTAAAATCCTTTATAAATCCCTGTTTCCAAATATCCAGCAGCATCCACCATCCATTTCTCCAAACCCCGGTTCCAGTGGAAATAAAACTCTGGGGGGGTCTTTAAAATGTTCATCGAAATGGAGCTTGATTTCCACTGGAATATACAGTGCATTCATGCACCTTCATGTCCGGTTCATCGGATGGGTGTGCGATACCTGGATTGGGAAAAATCAGTTTTTCGACCTTATGGGCAATCACCAACGGGTCGGTCACGTGTGTTAAATTATGGTCTATGAACTGTCAATTGTTTAGTGAATTAGTGGTGATGCAGAGTTCTGTTTCCACTGGAAGTTCACCCGCAGGTTTTTAATCTGCTGCCCCGGGAGAAAAGTATATAACCCTCCGGATTTTTACTCTAATCAGCAGTATGTTTGTGGGTGAGACCATGGCGAAGAAAAAGAAGGCTGCCGATGAAATAAAAGAACTGGAGGAGTTTGAAGAGCTCGAAATTCATGATAACCCCGATGGGGAGACTCCAAAAAAGAAAAAGAAAGAGAAGACCGTGGCCACGCTTGAGGATCTCCCGGGAGTCGGGCCCGCAACTGCGGAGAAGCTCAGGGAGGCAGGTTATGACAGCATAGAAGCTATAGCCGTTGCATCCCCGATGGAGCTCAAGGAGATTGCAGGGATAAGTGAGGGTGCAGCTTTAAAGATCATTCAGGCCGCGAGGGAGGCGGCAAACATCGGGACTTTTATGAGGGCGGACGAGTACTACGAGCGCCGAAAAACCGTTGGAAAGATTACGACAGGGAGCAAATCGCTTGATAAACTCCTTGGCGGAGGAATTGAGACGCAGGCCATAACGGAATTCTTCGGCGAGTTCGGTTCAGGGAAATCCCAGACAGCGCACACCCTTGCCGTCACCGTGCAGCTTCCTCCGGAGGAAGGGGGACTTAACGGTTCGGTTATATGGATTGACACCGAAAACACCTTCAGGCCCGAGAGGATAAAACAGATCGCCGAAAACAGGGGGCTTGACCCGGACGAAGTCCTGAAGCATATATACGTTGCGAGGGCATACAACTCAAACCACCAGATGCTCCTGATTGAGAAGGCGGAGGAGATAATAAAGGAGAAAATGGAGAGCGACAAGCCCGTTAAGCTCATAATCATCGATTCTCTGATGGCTCACTTCAGGGCCGAATACGTCGGCAGGGGCTCCCTCGCTGAGAGACAGCAGAAGCTCGCCAAGCATCTGGCCACCATTCACAGGGTCGCAAACCTCTACGATGTTGCTGTGTTCGTTACAAACCAGGTTCAGGCAAAGCCCGATGCATTCTTCGGTGATCCGACGAGGCCCATCGGCGGCCACATCTTAGCTCATTCAGCCACAGTCAGGATTTATCTCAGAAAGGGAAAGGCCGGGAAGAGGGTTGCAAGGCTTATTGACGCCCCGCACCTTCCTGAGGGTGAGGCCATATTCAGGATAACCGAGAGGGGAATTGAAGACTGAACCCGGGAGATTAGCTTTTTAACCCCCTTTCCAATATTTCTCCTGATGCCGAAGGTTGAAGCAAAAATAAATCCTGCCCCGGAAGAACTGGTGGATATACTGTCCAGAGCACTGGCAGCTGAGGCTATTCTAACGCTCTTTGCCCGCTGCAGGGTTCATTATGACGGGAGGGCCAAAAGCGAGCTCGGTCCCGGGGACAGAATTATCCTCATCAAGCCAGACGGATCGTTTTTGATTCACCAGAAGAACAAGCGCGAGCCCGTCAACTGGCAGCCGCCCGGCAGCATGGTGAGTTTTTCCATTGAGGATGGTGCTGTGCGGCTGAGAAGTGTGAGGAGGAAGCCGAGAGAGGTTCTTGAAGTTGACCTGATCGAGACGTATCTCATCTCATATTTCCAGGCCGAGGATTATGAGGAGCTTGCCCTCACAGGAAGCGAGGCTGAAATGGCTGATTTGATTTTTGAAAATCCGGAACTTATTGAAGATGGTTTCAGACCCCTCTTCAGGGAGAAGCCGATAAAACACGGCATTGTTGATATCCTCGGCAGGGATAAAGATGGAAACCTCGTCGTCCTTGAGCTCAAGCGCAGGAGGGCTGACCTGCATGCCATCAGTCAGCTGAAGAGGTACGTGGATACCCTGAGTGAGGAGCACGGAAATGTAAGGGGAATTCTGGTCGCCCCCTCATTAACCTCAGGTGCCAAAAAACTCCTTCGGGAGGAGGGTCTGGAGTTCAGGAAGGTTGAGCCGCCGAAGAGAGGGAAAAAGAAAGCCGGGCGCCAGAAAACCCTCTTCTAATTCCCCTTCTGATTAACCCATCCTCATCTCGTGGGGCAGCATCTCCCTCACCTTTGCCCGGATTATGCCGTCCCTCTCTATCTCGATGACCTTTCCCAGTCCGAGGAGCTTCAGCTGGATTCTGACGATGGTCTGCTCCCTCTCGTCGCTCTCCTCCCACAGGATTCTCTGATCCATCTCCTCAAACTTCAGAATTTCCGCTATCAGGCCCTCCGTGCCCCGCGTAACATCATGGAATGTCTCATACGTGAGGAAAACTCTCATCCTTCTCTCCATGCCTTCCAAGGCCTCTATGTTCCTTGCGCTTCTGAGCTCGACGGTTTTGTACGGGTTTCTCAGGAGATCATCGAGAACCCTGCGGGAAATTCCGGTGAGAACTATAACCTCCATCTTCCCACCTCACAGATATATGCTCTCGTACTGTCTTTCGGCCTTCTTCCTTGCGGCTTCCATCTGTTCGTGCATCCTCTTAAGCTGTTCCTCTATCATCTGCGCCTCCCTGAGCAGGGGTTCGGTCGAGAGCTCCACCGGAACGAACTTCTTCAGGGCTTCGATGACATTTGCTGCAGCCCTCGGGTCTGGCCTGTCCCCGAAGGTTTCTCCAAGAAGCACGTATGCCTTCAGCTTTTCCCTGCTCGCTTCCCATAGCATCTTTCCGCTCATTCCCATTATGGAGCCGTATGTGAGCACATTTATCCCCGCATTTTCAAGCTCCCTGTTCTCCTCGTCGCTCGCTCCAACACCCCAGACTCCCATCTGCTCCTTGAAGAAGCCTATACCCATACCCCCGAGGGAAATAACCTTCCGGGCGTTGTTTTCCTTGAGGTAGGATATAATCTCCCTTGCTATGGCATTTACGAGGGTTGGTGTGGTGTATATATCCGCCACCGCCAGGATTAGGTTGTCCTTTCCATAGAAGCGAAGCGGCGGATTTGGTTTTCCCTCAAGAATCAGGGCCATCGGGGGCAGAAAATCGCTCTCGACGTAGCCTATCATGTCCATCTTTAACTCTTTAATCAGAAAATTCGCCGCTATATGACCGACGAGGCCTATTCCCGGATATCCCTCAATAAAAATGGGGCTCTCAATTTTCGGAAGTATCAGCTCAACGGGCTTCTGCATGCTCCCACCCCATAGGAAATTGAGTTCACCGGAAATTAAAGTTTTCCCCGGTACAGAGCTTCGCCAAAGGTATGGGGGATTGAAAAAGAAAAACCAAAACCAAAAACACCTTTAAATAGTTGAGGGATAATCTCATTCCTGGTGATGTCAATGCCAAAGATCGGTATTATCGGCGGGTCAGGCGTCTACGGTGTATTTGAGCCGGAGAAGAGCGTTAAGGTGCACACTCCCTACGGGCGGCCGTCTGCACACATCGAAATCGGGAGGATAGAGGGCGTTGAGGTTGCGTTCATTCCGCGGCATGGAAAGAGCCATGACATCCCCCCGCACGAGGTGAACTATAGGGCAAACATCTGGGCGCTCAGGGAGCTCGGTGTCGAGCGTGTGATAGGAGTTACCGCCGTGGGCTCGCTCCGCGAGGAGTACAGGCCCGGCGATATAGTGATAACAGACCAGTTCATTGACTTTACCAAAAAGAGGGACTACACCTTCTACAACGGGCCAAAGGTGGCTCACATCTCGATGGCCGACCCATTCTGCCCTGAGATGAGGGGGATTTTCTATGAGACTGCCAGAGAGCTCGGCTTTCCCGTCCATGAAAAGGGCACATATGTGTGCATAGAGGGGCCGAGGTTCTCCACGAGGGCGGAGAGCTTCATGTTCCGCCAATTTGCCCACATAATCGGAATGACCCTCGTTCCCGAGATAAACCTCGCCAGAGAGCTTGGAATGTGCTACGTCAATATAGCAACGGTTACTGACTACGACGTCTGGGCAGAGAAGCCGGTCGATGCACAGGAAGTTGTTAAGGTGATGAAGGAAAACAACTACAAGGTTCAGGAGCTGCTCAGAAAGGGCGTTCCAAAAATCCCTGAGGAGAGAAAGTGCGGCTGTGCCGACGTGCTGAAGAGCATGTTTGTGTGATCTTTTCTCTCCTGCTTCCCCAACCTTTTTAACTTCCACAGGAAACATACCTCTTTAAAAGGTGGTGCCGATGAGCATTCTCATCAAAAACGGTCACGTTATCTACGGGGAGAACTTTGAGATTGTGAAAGCTGACATCCTGATCGAAGGGAATCGCATCGCTAGGGTGGCCGGAGGCATAAAAGAGGCCGCTGATAAGGTCATAGACGCCAGGGGCAGGGTGATCTCGCCGGGCTTCATCAATCTCCATACGCATTCGCCGATGGGGCTTTTCCGCGGCTTGGCCGATGATCTTCCCCTGATGGACTGGCTGGAGAAGTATATCTGGCCTCGCGAAGCTAAGCTGACGAGGGAGCTAACAAAGGCAGGTGCATACCTCGGCGTTCTTGAGATGATAAAGACCGGAACGACGGCCTTTCTCGACATGTACTTCCACATGGATGCTGTTGCGGAGGTCGTTCTTGAGGCCGGGATCAGGGGATATCTCTCCTACGGAATGATAGACCTTGGGGATCCTGACAGGACTGAGAAAGAGCTTAAGGAGGCCGTCAGGACTATGGAGTTCATTGATGGCCTGCGATCTGACAGGGTTCACTTCGTCTTCGGGCCTCATGCTCCATACACCTGCTCGATAGTGCTGCTTGAGAAGGTTAGAGAGCTGGCGGATGAACACAACAGGCTGATAACGATTCACGTCAGCGAAACACAGAGCGAGATCGGCAGAATTCTTGAACGCTATGGAAAAAGTCCTGTGGAGCTCCTCGATGATATAGGCTTTCTGGGCAGGGATGTTATAATAGCCCATGGAGTCTGGCTGGATTCAAGGGACATACACATCCTGGCGAGACACGGTGTTACCGTTGCCCACAACCCTGCAAGCAACATGAAGCTTGCCAGCGGGGTTATGCCCCTCGCAAAGCTGCTGAAAGCAGGGGTAAATGTGGCTTTGGGTACGGATGGCTCTGCCAGCAACAACAACCTCGACATGCTTGAGGAGATGAAACTGGCTGCGCTCCTCCATAAGGTCTATAACTTTGACCCCACCGTGGCGGATGCCGGGACGGTATTCAGGATGGCGACGCTGAACGGTGCGAGGGCCCTGCGTTTAAACGCCGGTGTGATAAAAGAGGGCGCTCTGGCGGATCTGGTGATAATAGACTTCAACATGCCCCACCTGAGGCCCATGAACAACATAGTGAGCCACATAGTTTATTCGGCGAACGGCGGTGATGTGGAAAGCATGATAGTCGACGGAAAAATCCTGATGCTCGACCGTGAGGTTCTCACTTTGGATGAGGAGAGGATTTTGAAAAAAGCTGAAAAAGCGATAGAAAAGCTTGCCTGAAGGTTAAAGGCCCGCAAGCCAGTCAGGGTCTGGACTTATTGGGCTTCCCTCTGCTGGTCTCTTTCCCAGATTTATATACATCAAAACCCCCGCGATATAGCTGAGAGCACTCAGGGCTCCGAGGCCTGCCCCGAAGACTGCTCCCCCGACAATCGCCCCGGCCAAGCCGCTGTTTATCCAGCCGATGAACTCGGCCGCCCCGCCGAGGACAGCCCCGCCGGCTATTAAAATGAGGAACATTGCGAATCCAAAGACCGCCGTTTCCTTTTTATTGCTCCATGCCAGCCCGATAACACTGAATCCAGACTCGAAACTATCATCCCATATGTATGCCGGGAGCATCATCATGACGACCCCTGCAAGGAAGCCCGCAACAGGGAGCCCCAAAAGGAGTGCCGCCCCGATTGCAGCAGTTTCCGAGGTTTTCTGCAGGACAAAATATGCAATCACCGCTGGAACGGCGCCGATAAGCCCCATAAATGCAAGAACCAGTCCATAAATCAATGCGACGAAGAATATTATTATCCCGTATCTCAGCGATTTTGATAGCAGCCCCGATTTTTCTCCAAGCCGCTCTGTTTTCAGTAGGTAATAACCCCTGACTGTGTAGTACGCAGCGGACAGCTGGAGATATGCTCCTATTATCAGCAGGGGAAGAGCATATACCTGGGGAAATCCGGGTTTATAGCTTATGAGCTTTGCAGTATCCCCATAGCCCGTGATAACCTCTCCAAGGCTTTCCAGTGCATAGGCTATTACCGGAAAAGTCAGGAGCCACCTGTTTCTGGATATTATGCCGATTGCCTCTCCAAGAGCATCCCATGCTTTCATACGATCACCGGTGGTATTCCTCTCAAATGTTTTTAAATTTTACTGTTTTGAATTGTACATGTATAAAATTTGGCCTTAGAAATTCTGGGCTTTCATAATGTTTCGGGGTTTTGCATTTTTCGGGTAGGTCTGAGATGAACCCGGTGGCCGTAACGATTAAAATCATTGAACCGTATTCTGAGCGGTGGTTTTCATGATCCACATTGAGATAATTAGGGGGGGACATAACGAAGTTCCCTGCTGAAGCCATCGTAAATGCAGCTAACCGCTACCTGCAGCACGGCGGAGGTGTCGCCTACGCCATAGCGAAGGCCGCCGCAGGTGATGCTAGGGAGTACATAAGGATAAGCAGGGAAGCCATGCGGGAGCAGCTCGGAAAGGACTCCATCGAGCACGGGGAGGTCGTAGTTACGCCGGCTCTGAGGCTCGAAAAACACGGGGTAAAATACGTCATTCACACGGTCGGGCCCTACTGCGGCGGCAGATGGGATGACGATAAGAAGGAAAAGCTGCGAAAGGCTATTCTCGGCGCTCTGAGGAAAGCCGATGAGCTCGGCGTTAAGAGCATGGCGTTCCCCGCGATAAGTGCGGGCATCTATGGATGCCCACTTGGGGAGGTCGTGAGAACTTTCAGTGAAGTTGTGGAGGAGTTTTCGGAGGAAGCGGGGAGCTTGGAGAAGGTCTATTTGGTGCTTTATTCGGAGAGGGATTACAAGCGGGCGTTAGAATTTATTTAAGATATCCTAGTTTTTACTTTGGTTTATCAATATTTTCAATACTTTTGATAGAAAATTATATATAGGCCTAATGCCTAATGTTTAATGCCTAATGGTGATGTCCTTTGAAACGAGCTGGATTTTTGGCCGGAGTGTTAATTCTGGTTTTTGTCTTTTCGGGGCTTGTAGGTGCAAAACCACAGGCAGATGTCGATGAATGGACTGCTATCGACCTTTTCGTAAGGTACCAAATGGACAGACACTGGAGGCATGTCTCATGGACGTGAAAGCGAAGCTCCTTTTTTCATCTGCATTTTTCCTCTGGTTTATACAGGAGTTCTATCTACTGCAAACTGGGGGGTCTCGTATATTTCATACTCATTACCTCCTTTCTGTTCTGCTGGTTCTCATCCTCACCCTGCTGCTGTTCCTCGCCCTTCATCTCTACCGGGATTTGAACGCCGAAAAACCGGCATTTTTCATGCTTTCGCTGTATTTTCTGTTTTCTCTCCCCTTATTTTGGAGCCTTAAATGGCTGATGGCATTTGACGCATTTTTGTTCCTCCTGGCTTTCCTGTCTTTTGTTACGGTTAAACGGAATGTTGGTGGCTGGAACTCCATAAGAGCGAATTCTGGCGGGATAGTCCTCTTTCTCACTAAAATCTCGGTCGTTTTCTTTCTCCTCTACTTTCTCCCCGGCAACCTCCTGAGCTACGACATCGGCGAGTGCCCCATGTTTGGAGCGGTGGTTTACAACACCCCCTGCAGGCTGTATTCCCTCGGAATGTTCTCCCTTGGCATCTCAATCCTGTCGCTCCTTCTGGCCGGCAGAATCAGGGTTTTCTCCATTCTCTCGGCGTTCTATTTTGGGATAACCTTCTTTGAGGCGTGGACCTGGGCAATAAGTGCCAGGCTTTTCGCGCTCGCTGGGCTGGTTCTTTCCCTCATCCTTTTTGTATTCTCTCCCCGGGAGGCGGGTGCATCGAGGTCACTTTCCCGGGCGGTTGGCTTGGTCCTCTACGTTTTCAACTTCGCTGTGTTCCTCCTCATGGCCGTTAGCTTTGTATTTTACTTCTCTTGGATATGTGGAGAAGTTTACTCCGGGGCGATGGCTCTCCTGTGTTTGACTCTCTCCTACGCTTTAATTATACTGGGGATTGCATCGCCGGTTCTCTGGGCCAAAGGGCGGAAGAATTGCGCCGTGATAATCCTCCTCGTGAACTTCCTGTTTTTTGGAATCGTCCTCAGGCCTCCTATGAGTGGTTGGACGCCTCTCTCCATAGCGCTCTCCATTGTGGCGCTTGCCCTCAATTCTCCCTCATTTACTGGGGGTTTTGGGAGGTCCAAAAATGGAGGGTAGCTGGGAATCGTGGCTCCCCATCATCCTGATCTTCCGGCTTGCCTTTCGCTTCGTTACTGTGATGGACACCCTCAGCATCGTGCTTTTCTACAACGCGCCTCTCCTGCTCCATCTCCCCCGGTTCCTAATCTTGGGATATCCTTTCCTCATGGGCATCGTCGAGGCCCACCTGCTGATAGTCCTCAGAAAGGGAGGGTTTCCATTCAAACTTCTCATGGGTTATTTCATCATCGCCATCATTTTTGAGTTCCCCTACGCGCTCGTTAAGAGCGGATATGTTGGACTTCTCCTCTTTGCCCTTTCTTGGTACATCACGGCCCCCTCAGGTTTGCTTCTCATTTTGATTTCATCCCGACGGGGAAAACCCCTTAACCCTTAAACCCGAAATTTCTCATGGTGGTGCTCATGCGCATCGAGGACGTTTACATATGGGACATAAACGCGAAGTGGCTCGGCATAACTCCTTACCAGCTCATGGAGAACGCTGGCGCTGGAGTTGCCAGGGTTATAGAGGAGCGCTTTGGGAAGGGGCATAGGGTAGCGGTTTTCTCTGGGACGGGCAACAACGGCGGCGACGGCTTCGTCGTTGCCAGACACCTCAGCTTCGAGAACGATGTTACACTTTTCCTTGTGGGGGATGAGGCGAAGATAAGGAGCGAGGAAGCTAAGCACAACTGGGAAATCCTGAAGGCACTTGACTTCGTGAAGATCAAAGTCCTCAAGGACTCGGCTTACATAAACTCCCTCGACCTGAGCGGCTTTGACGTTATCGTCGATGCCCTCCTCGGGGCCGGCACGAGGGGCGAGCCGAGGGAGCCGATACGATCCGCCATCGAGAAAATCAACGAGTACGCGGGGAAAGCCAAGATAGTGAGCGTTGACCTCCCGAGCGGCTATCCATCGCCTATTCGCGTTAAGGCAGACTTCGCGGTGACCTTCCAGTGGGACAAGGAAGAATACAAGGACTTCGAGCGGGTGATAACTAAGATAGGCTATCCGAAGGAGCTCTACCACCTCGTCGGGCCGGGCGATGCGAAGTTCGCCCTAAGGAAGAAGGGCGAGCACAAGGGGCAGAACGGGAAGCTTTTGATAATCGGCGGGAGCGAGAACTACTTCGGGGCACCTTACCTTGCCTCAAAGGCCGCCTCCTACATCGTTGACCTCGTTTATTTGGTGATGCCAGAGTACTCCGCAATGAGAATAACCGACCCGGACATTATTCTGAGGCCAGTAGAGGGAAAGAACTTTGCAGAGGAGCACCTCGAAGATGTTTTGAAGCTTGCCGAGAAAGTTAACGCAGTGGTTATCGGCCCGGGAATCGGTCTCGCAGAGGAAACCAGGGAGTTCGTGAGGGAGTTTATCAGGAGATGCGAAAAGCCTCTGGTCATGGACGCCGACGGCCTGAAGGCTCTCGCAGAAGACTTGAGCGTTCTAAAGGGAAAGACCTTCGTCTTAACCCCCCACGGTGGAGAGTTCAAGGTTCTCTTTGGCGTGAAGCCCGAGGGTTCACTTGGGGAGAAAGCCGAACTTGTGGAGGAAAAGGCGGGGGAAATCGGTGGTGCAATCCTCCTCAAGGGTGCCTACGACATTATAAGCGATGGAAAAATCTGGAAGTACAACAGAACCGGAAACAGGGGAATGACCACCGGGGGGACTGGAGACGTTTTAGCTGGAATCGTTGGTTCTCTCTTAGCGCTTGGCAACGAGCCGTTAAGATCAGCCTCCGTTGGAGCATTTCTCAACGGTCTCGCCGGGGACATGGTGAAGGAAGAGCTCGGGGATAACTTCACCGCACTGGAGGTCGCGAAGAGAGTGCCGGAGGCGGTTAAGTGGGTGGTGGAGTTCTGATCTAATCCTCCAGCTTCAGGAGATTTCTGATTTCCCTTATCTCCTTCTGGAGCTTCGGGGAATTCAGGAGGACAAGCGTGTTCATTAAATAAAGGAACTCAACCTCGGTTATGTCGATCTGTTTGAGCTTCTCCAGGTATTCCTTTGAATTTTCGTCGATTTCCTTGAGAATCCTCTCCATCAGTTTCACAAATCTGCACTCGTCCTCCACCCAGAACCCCACATGCTTCAATAGATTCAATATGGCTTCTGCTTCGATGCCGAAATATTTTTCCCTGATTTCCTCAACTTCCTTCTCGTCTTTCTCGGGACGTATCATGAATATTCTCGCTGTTCTTGCGTAGATGCGTTCTGCTCCTTCTTTTCCAATTTCCTCGACGAAGCCTGCTTTTTCGAGGGTTTTTATATGTCTGTAGATTGTTGTCCTGTCCCGGTGCAGCATCATGGTGAGCTCTCTTATGCTCATAGGCCCCCTCCTGAGAAGGTGGAGAATTTCAAACCTCGTTTCGTCAGCGAGTATCTTTATCCTTTCCGGCTCACTAACTATTATTACACCTTTTACCATCCAAATCCCCAAAATTCCGCTTTGATCAAAGCTCGATGAGTGTGTTTAATCTCCTGGCCTTCTCGCACAGCCTGCAGCTCTGGAAAAACACCAGTATGTTTAACAGGTGAAAGAGCTCTATTTCGCTCAAATCTATATCCGCCTGTGAGATTCTCTTTATTATGGGCTGTGCGTTTACTTCGATTTCATCGAGTACTTCCCTGGTCAGGGCCACCAGGCCTTTTTTGTCCTTTATCCTGATGCCCACCTTCTCAAGTATCTGGACAAGCTTTTTTGCCTCCACCTGCAGGTATGCCTGCCTGAAGTGCTCCACACTGGCATCCGGATCCGCTTTTATAAGAAAAATCCTCGCTGTTCTTGCGTATATCCGTCCATTGCCCTCCTGGCCTATCTCCTCGACGAAGCCCGCTTTTTCGAGGGTTTTTATGTGTCTGTAGATTGTTGTCCTGTCCCTGTCAAGAATTTCCGTCAGCTCATTTATGGTCATCGGACGCTCCCTCAGGAGCTCCAGAATCCTGAAGCGGGTGTTCTCCGAAAGAATCTTTACCCTTTCGGGCTCCGTTATTATGATAACATCCTTCATGAAAACACCTCAATACTCTTCGAGCCTGTCCTGAGGTGTTTCGCTTTCTTCGACTATCTTCTTTCCCGCTGCGACCATATCTATGCTGTGCACAACTCCGCCGAACTCCTCGATTGTCCTGACTATCTCGTCGTAATCAAGATTGTCCCCCACAATGGTTATCTTGATGTTCTCGGTCTCCTTGTCGATTT